>CAWDUL010000001.1:0-18559 GCA_963805575.1 uncultured Actinomycetes bacterium
TTTAGTACTGCTGTTCCGCGCAGCGCGAACGCTCATCTAGCTGGTTTGGCGTGCGTCCTGCGCAGTTCCACTTTGGCACGACCAGACGCCTGTCACCTCGTCGGCGACGCGGTACGAGCAATGTCCCCCCGGGTTGATCGGCTCGACGATCCGCCAGCCATCGGGCGGTTCCTGCCAGCCCACGCACGTCCAGGTGCCGTGCGCCTCGCTTGCGCGGCTCTCGATTCGGCAGACCCTCCCGCTTCGCGTGTCCTCTCCCACTGCGGGCGGCATGAGGTGACCGAACATGAGCGGCACCGCGTACGGCATTCCACGGGCGATCTTCGGGATGGCGATCCGCGTCCAGCAGTTCCACGTGCCGCCAACCTGCGACGCGACGCGATGGGTACATGGTCCTCCGGTGTCGCGGGCCACAGAGCCGATCAGCCCGGGACCGATCGGCTCTGTGCTGTGACATGTCCAGGCGCCCGTCGTCGGAAGCGGCCGCTCCTCGTCGATGCAGACGCTGCGCTCGCCGCCGCGTGCCTTCGCGACGGGTCGGAGGGCGGCCGCCGATGGCTCGCCGAAGACATACGGTCCAACCGGCCCTGGAGATCCGAGCTGGAGTGGCGTCGGCGGATCTGCCGGCGGCTGGCTCCCCTGGAAATGGGATAGGAGCCCAATCAACGACGCTGCTACCGCGAGGGCGGCGGCGACGATGCGGAGGAAGTCACGCAATCGCCGGTAGCGGCGGCTCTCCGCGTCATCGTCGTCGATGTCGCGGTTGGGGAGGATCGGCGTGTCCATTACCTCTCCCATCGGCCGGAGTGACCTCGACGTTGAGGGAGTGGTCGGTTCGAGTTCAACCCAGGGAGCTAACGAACGAATCCGCCGCCGAGGTGCGACGCTGCGGCAACCGCTAACTGCCGAACACGGTCGCCCAGTCGTCCTTGATGCTCACGACGGTCCAGCCTTGCGCGGCCGCCGTCTCGAGCGAGCTCTCGGCGCCGGCGGTGTACGCGAACTCGCGCTCCTCGTCGTCGTGGAGCACGAGCAGTCGGAGCGCGGGACGCTCCTTTCCGCCGGCATAGCGGAGCATCGGGATGTCGCCGTTGGAGTTGCCGCCGGCGATGATCGGGCGCCGGCCGATGCGGCTCCAGATCCGTACGGGCTTGACGGGGCCGTCGTCGAAGACGTCCATCGTTGCCTGGTAGGTGACGTGGCCTCCGTGTTCGTCGTCGGTGTAGGCGAGCGCGTTCGAGCTGCCGATCACGCGCTCGGACGGGATGCCGTAGATCTCGTCCGTGACGGGGCGCATGAAGTCGCGGTCGCCGCCGGAGGCGATGTAGCTGGTGAACCCGTTCGTCTCGAGGTAGCCCAGCAGGTCGATCATCGGCTGGTATCCGCACTGATTGAAGGCGCGGCCGAGCGTCGGGTGCTTCCCCCGGCGCAGGAAGGCGGCGGCGGCGTCGGAGTATTCGTCGACCGTCTGCCCGGCGAAGGCCTCCATGATGCCGCCCATGAGCAGCTTCACGTCAGATTCGTCGCCGTGGTAGTGCTTCGTAATCGCCTCACCGAGCCAGCCGTAGTCCTTGTCGTAGGCTGCTTTCCACGGCTGGCGGCCGCGCAGAGTCTCATCGCTCTCCGCCATCTCCGCGAGCCGCATGAGGATGAAGCCGAGCTCGATCGGCATCGGCTTCTCGCACCAGAGGGTGCCGTCGTTGTCGAAGACCGCGATCCGCTCAGAGGGCGGGACGTAGTCCGGCCCGCCCTCCGTCGTCACTCGCTCGACGAACTCGACGATCGCCTGGCGCGTCCCCGTGTCGTGCCACGAGGTCAGGTCGTCGCTCATCACGTCCCTACTGCGACCGGATCAGCATCTCTGCCTGACGCTCGAGGTCGACGTACGGCTTGCCGCTGACGTCGACTGCGACCCTGCTGAGCGTCCCGCCGGTAAAGGCGTATGGAGGCTCGCCCGGGTAATCGTCGGTCACCGGCTCACCGCTGTGGTGTCCGACGTAGAGCCCCGAGCCCGCAATCGCAAACGCCCCGAGCTGCGTCTTGATTTTGCCCTCACCGACCTTGGTCTTCCCGTGATACAGCGACAGCGTTCCGGTGGCGCACGTCTGTTCCGTCGCTTCCTTCTCGAACGAGGCCGAGAGGACCAGGTCCTCGCCCGTCGGGACGTCTTCGGTGCCGACGATCATCTGCTCCTCTGCGCCGACGAAGTTGTTGACGTAGTGAAGGCGGTTGTCCTTGACGTAGAGCGCATGGCCGCCGAAGCGCGACCCCATCGCGAAGAGGACGCCCTCGGCCCCGGGCGCCGGGATGTCGACGAGCGCGCCGATCACGAACGAGCGGTTCCTCGTGTTGACGGCCTGCCACTCGCTCACGGGCGCCGTGTCCGGGAAGTACACGTAGCGGTTGCGTGGAGCGGTGAGCTGCGGACGGGGCGTCATGAGGATCTCGACCGGGGAGCGGTCGTCGAGCGGGAAGGCTCCATTGGCGCCGGCCTCCGAGAACCAGATGTTCACGAGCTCCCGCAATTTGTCCGGCTGCTCGGCTGCGAGGTTGTGGAGCTCCGACCGGTCGACGTCCGTGTGGTACAGCTCCCAGACGTCATCGTTGAAGTGGCCCCAGCCGGCGACGGTCGGATGTGTCGTCACGGCCTTCCAGCCTTCGTGCCAGATCGAGCGGGAGCCGAGCATTGCGTAGAACTGCGTCTTCCGCTTCGACTCCACCGACCCGTCGTCGAAGCTCTCACGCATGCTGACGCCGTCGAAGGACGACTGCGTATACCCCTTGATCGTCGCCGGCGGTTCGACGCCGAGGACGTCGAGGATCGTCGGGACGAGGTCGATCGCGTGGTGGTACTGCTCACGGATCTCGCCGCGGGCCTTCGTTCCGGCGGGCCACGAGATGATGCACGGGTCGCTCGTTCCGCCGTTGAACTCGTAGCGCTTCCACATCTTGAACGGCGTGTTGAAGGCCATCGCCCAGCCGTTCGGGTAATGGTTGTAGGTCTTCGTACCGCCGAGGTCGTCGAACATGGCCAGGTTCTGGGCCAGGTCGTCGGGGACGCCGTTGGCGAACTTCATCTCGTTCACGGAGCCGTTCGGTCCGCCTTCGCCGCTGGCGCCGTTGTCGGAGACGACAAGGACGAGCGTGTTCTCGAGGAGGTCGTTCGCCTCGAGGTAGTCGAGCAGGCGGCCGATGTGATGATCCGCGTGCGCGAGGAACCCTGCATACACCTCGGCCATGCGGGAGAAGAGCCTCTTCTCGCCGTCGTCCAGCGAATCCCAGGGCCGAGTCACGTCGAGCAGGGGGAACGGCTTTCCGTCCGGCCCCGTGCGCGTCTCGTCTCCGATCGGGTTGATCGGCGGCAGCTCGGTGTCGGCGGGCACGATGCCGAGCTTCTTCTGGTTGGCGAGCGTTTGCTCGCGGATCGCCTCGTACCCCATGTCGAAGCGGCCCTTGAACTTTTCGATCCACTCCTTCGGCGCGTGGTGCGGCGCGTGGCAGGCGCCGGGCGCGTAGTAGAGGAAGAAGGGCTTCTCGGGCGCAACGGCCTTCGCGTCGCTGATGAACTCGAGCGCCTTGTCGGTGATGTCGTTGGTGAGGTGGTAGCCCTCCTCGGGGGTTCTCGGCTGGTCGACAGGGTGGTTGTCGTAGACCAGGTCGGGGTACCACTGGTTCGTCTCGGCGCCGAGGAACCCGTACCAGCGCTCGAAGCCGCGCCCGGTCGGCCAATTGCGGCGCGTCGCAGCGAGGTTCATCTCGTCGGTCGGGCACAGATGCCACTTGCCGACCATGTAGGTGTTCCACCCGAGCTCGCCGAGAATCTCGGGGAGCATCCCGTTCTCGGGTGGGACCGTCCCGCTCGCATTCGGGAAGCCGATCGCCGCCTCGGTAATGCAGGCCATGCTGTTTCGGGTGTGGTTTCGGCCCGTGAGGAAGCACGAGCGGGTCGGCGAGCAGAGCGCTGTCGTATGGAACTGCGTGTACCGGACGCCCTTCGACACGATCCGGTCGATGTTCGGCGTCTCGATCGGCCCGCCGTAAGAGCTCATCGCCGAGAAGCCAACGTCGTCGAGGACGATGTACAAGACGTTGGGCGCGCCGTCCGGTGCCTTCGGCGGCTCGAACGGAGACCAGTCGGGCACTGAATCGCGAATATCGACATTGACGACGCCTTTGAACGGCTTGCTCATGAGGGTCCCTCCCGAACGACGCTTGCCATAGACACGCACTGCTTCCAGACGAGGCTCGCAGCCGCGACGGCCAGTCTGCGTCATCCATCGGGGGTGAAATTGCCGTTTCGGTCTCGCGATCGACTCTCGCGCCTGGTGTGGAAAACCCGGAAGAACGCCCTGAAAGGGCGTAGCCGCCCCGTCGCCGAGCCGCTAGTCTGCCGCGCGTGACCGACCGCTTCGACCTACTTCGCCTGCGCCTCGGCGAGATCCACGATCTCGAGAAGGCGGCCGGCCTGCTCTCCTGGGACGAGGAGACGAAAATGCCTCCGTCGGGCGCGACGGCCCGGGCGGAGCAGCGTGCGACCCTCAACTGGATCGCCCACGAGCTCCAGATCAAGCCCGAGCTCGGGGCGCTCCTCGAGGAGCTCGCGCCGCTCGAGGAGGAGTACGGCCACGACTCGTTCGAGGCGAGCCTCGTCCGCGTCGCCCGGCGCGACTACGAGAAGGCGGTGCGTGTCCCCTCGAGCCTACGGGCCGAGTTGACGCGCGCCGGTTCGTTCGGCTACCGCGGGTGGCTGCAGGCGCGTGAGCAGGAGGACTACGGGATCATGCTTCCGTACCTCGAGCGCAGTCTCGAGTTGCGCCGCGAGTACGTCGCGTGCTTCGAGCCGCAGGCCGATCCGTACGACGTGCTCCTCGACGATTACGAACCCGGCATGACGACGGCCGAGGTCGAGGCGATCTTCTCTCAGGTGAAGGCAGCGCTCGTGCCCATGATCCGCGCAGTCGGCGACGCCGCGCCGGTCGACGACTCCTGCCTGCGCGGACGCTTCCCACGCGACGCGCAACGGCGGCTCTCGCTCGAGATCCTCGAGCGATGGGGCATGGACCGCGCGGCGTGGCGGCTCGACCGCACGGTGCATCCGTTCGCGACGTCGATGGCGCCCACCGACATCCGGCTGACGACGAACTTCCACGAGGACAGCCTGCACGGCATCCTTTCATGCCTCCATGAGTTCGGGCACGGCATCTACGAACGCCAGGTCGACTCTGCATACGTGCGGACGCCGCTGGCCCACGGCGTGTCGGCAGCGTTCCACGAGTCGCAGAGCCGCATGTGGGAGAACCTGGTCGGCCGCAACATCTCGACGTGGCGGTTCTTCTACCCGTCGATGCGGCGCGAGTTCCCCTCCTTCGACGACGTGCCGCTCGAGGACTTCCACCGCGCGCTGAACAAGGTGCAACCGTCGCTCCGCCGCGTTGACGCCGACGAGGTCACCTATTGCCTGCACATCATCCTCCGCTTCGAGCTCGAGCGGGACATGTTGAGCGGCGCCGTCTCACTGAAAGACCTCCCGGAGGCATTCGACGCGAAGATGCGCGACTACCTCGGACTGCAGCCGCCGGATGTCTCGCGCGGCGTGCTCCAGGACGTCCACTGGTCGGACATGAGCTTCGGCTACTTCCCGACATATGCGCTTGGCAACGTCGTGTCGGTTCAGCTCTGGGAGAAGGCCGCCGCGGACCTCGGCGACCTCGACGAGCAGTTCGAGCGCGGCGAGTTCGGCCCGCTGCGCGAGTGGCTCGGCGAGCACGTGCACCGGCACGGCCGCGCGTTCGCGCCGCAGGAGCTGCTCGAGCGCGTGACCGGCTCCCCGATCGATGCCGCGCCGTACCTCCGGTACCTCGAGCGGAAGCTCGGGGAGCTCTACCCGGCAGCCGTCGCCTAGGAGGGTCCCGGCGGCCTAGTGGTCGTGGCAGGTGCAGACCCGCTCGCCGAGCGTTTTCCGCTCGTAGATCAGGCCGCAGCGCGCGCAGGTGGGCGGAAGAACGCGGGCCTTGACGAGCAGAGCCCGCATCAGGGTTACCCACAGAAGCACGTAGAGGATCAGGAGGGGGTCACTCATTCCGGGTGTATCGGCGGAACCGGCCGGAAGATTTACCCTGATCTGCCAATCGGGCTTCGCTAAGATCGAGTGGTGAGCTGGCTCTACATCGCCCTGCTCGCGCTGGCAGTCGCGATCCTTGTCGGCGCGGAGTGGCCGCGGCTGGAGTCCCGCCTGGGTGTGCACCTCGGAGCCGAGGCCCGACGCAGGCGCGACCGTGCCAAGCGGAAAGCGACGCTTCGCGTGGTGCGCACCGACGCGGACGATTTCGCGGCGAGCGTGGAACGCGACCTCGCGCAGCTCCCGACGATCGAGGAGACGGACCGCCGCAACTGACGTCTGCGCCTAGCGGACGACGACGGTCGCTAGCGCGGTGCGCGTGTTCGGGAGGATCGGCCCGACGTCCTCCATGTTCTTCGTCTCCTGATAGTCGGAGGCAGTCACCTTGATGCGGTGCGTCCCGGGTGCGACGCGCGGCACGGAGACGATCCCCCGCGCGTATGCGTGGCTGTGTGCCTTGCCGTCGACGGTGACGGCGATCGACGTCGGATCGACGCCCGAGCCGCCGTCGGTGACCGCGAAGCGGATCCGCTGCGGCAGCGAGATTCTGCGAGCGAGTAGCCGGATCCGCGGTGGCGTCGTGTCGTTGACCCAGAAGCGGAACGTGAATGCGCCGGGCTTGCCTTGCGACGGCGTGTCGAAGACGAAGTCGTACTGACCGGGCGCGGAGAGCACCGCACCGACGGCGGACGTCGCGTCGCCGTAGCGCTGGTACGGATTGATGTTGGCGGGCAGCCCGGTCTCGCCGACGAGTCGGTTCTCGTCGCCCGCGTACACGAGCCTCGGCGCGACCTTCACACCCGGAGCGCGGCGGGTGACGACGGCGCCGAAATTGACGAGCGGGATCTTCGGCGCGAAGCGGAAGACCTGCTCGGGCCCGGAGAGATCGAGCGGGATCGTGGCGGCAGTGCTGAGCTCGGGATAGCGGTACGTCGACACGCGTGCCGGCTTGCCCTTGGTGTTTCCGTGGTAGACGCCCTGGTGGAGCAGCAGTGTGTGCGGCTCGGTGCCGAGCTGCGGGGCGGTTACGCGGAACCAGTACGGCAGGCGGCGAGTGTCCGCGCCACGTGTGAGGACGATGAAGCCGGACGCTTCGCCCTCGGCCGCGTCGGCGGCGGTCGTCAGCGTGACGGTGACAGGCGATCCCGGTATGACGGTCGGCGTGACGGTGAGCGTCGCACCGGAGGGTGAGATCTGCGGCGCCGCCGCAACGGTCCAGGGCGCCGGTCCGCCGCCGCCGTCGGTGACGTCGATCGTCCGCACCACCGTTTGCGCACGGTGGACGAGGCCGAATGAGAGACCCGTCGGCGACACGAAGATCAATGGGTTGTCGGCGCGGGGGAGATCGATCCGGCCTCCGCCTTCGCGGGTCGCGCCGGTCTCCTTCACTGCGCCCGCGCCGTGCACGGCATCGCCCGTCGTCGTCAGCGCCGACTTGATCTGTGCGACCGTCCATGTCGGGTGTCGCTGCTTGAGCAGTGCAGCGGCGCCGGCGACATGCGGCGTCGCCATGCTCGTGCCGCTCCAGTCGTGCGGCGACCACTGGTTCCCCGGGAGCGAGGAGAGGATGTCGACACCGGGCGCCGTGAGGTCGGGCTTCATCTCGAGCGAGACCGGTGTCGGCCCCGCCGAGGAGAAGTCGGCGATGACGTCGGCAGGACCGAGGCCACTCCCCTCCGTGGACGCGGCGACGGTGATCGCCTTGAGCGCATTGCCGGGCGAGCTGACCGAGCCTGCCCCCGCGCCGTCGTTGCCGGCCGCCACGACGGGCACCACGCCCGCGTCGGCTGCGCTGTCGAGTGCAGAGACGACGATGTCGCGGCTCGGGTCGATCTCCGGCTCGCCGAGCGAGAGGTTGATCACGTCCATTCCGTCCTTCACCGCAGCCTCGATTCCGGCCACGATCTCCGGCGAGTTCCCGTCCAGCCCGAAGCCGGAGGTGGGGATGGTCAGCACCTTGTAGTTCCCGAGGTATGCGCTCGGCGCGATGCCCGAGACCTTTTCCTTTCCCTCGCCGGGCACGTTCGCGACCGTGTCGTGGTCGCCTGCGGCGATGCCGGCGACATTCGTCGCGTGATCGGAGTTCACCGGGTCGAACGGCGTGTTCGCGTACTTCCACACCGGTGTCGCGGGCGCGAACGCGCGGGCGACGATCACCTTGGGCGTCGTGTACGCGTTGTTGCCCTTCGGGAAGCCCGCGGGGTACGTGAAGCCGGCGGGGTCGAAGAAGGTGTGGGTCTGGTCGAGGCCGTCGTCGATGATCCCGATCTTCATCCCGTTCCCGGCCGTCGCGAGTGTCGGCCCCCAAACCGTTGGCGCGCCGATCAGCTGCGGGGTGCGGTCGAGGAGCTCGTGGTACGTGACGGACGGCCAGACGGTCGTGCCGGTCATGGCGCTCAGCCGTGCGAGCTGGGAGCGCGGGACGACGACGGCCATCCCGTTCGCGACGACGCCGTAATGCCAGCGGGTGCTCGCATCCGGGATCTTCTGGACGATGCGTGCCTGCAACGTGCGCTGCGCGGCTGCGAGCGTGCGGAGATACGAGACGCTCGCCGGGGCGCGCAGGTTCAGGCGGTGCTTCGTCGTGGTCGCCGCTGCGAGCTCGCGATCGCGCAGGATCGCCGCGGCCAGAGGCGGCTGCGGCAGGGTGACGACGACCTCGACGAGCCCGTCCGGTATTGCGGCAGGCTGCGCAGTAGCTCCGGCTGCAAGGAGCAGCACGAGTGAGCCGAGTACCGCAGGGAGGACGAGAGCGAGACGGCGCAGGAAGGGCATGGTACGCACGACCGGCCGTTTCGGTGCCGGGTCGGGCCCGGCTACAATCCTCCGGCCCGCGGATGTGGCGGAATTGGTAGACGCGCACGGTTCAGGTCCGTGTGGGGGCAACCCCGTGGAGGTTCAAGTCCTCTCATCCGCATAGCCAGATTCAGGCTACGAGACACCAAAACAGACACCACTACGCACGAGGCAACAAGAAAGGGCACCCGCGAAGGTGCCCCTTTTGGTTGCCTCCGGAGTTGCGCGGCAGGGCTAGTAGAAGCGAATCCTGATTCTTAAAAGTTCTCTAAGTTTGCCCGTTCCGCCTGGATGTGGGGTTGCTCCTGGTATCTCTGGGATCGCTCGCGCCCTTATCGGAAGTGTTGTAACGCCGGTGCCTCTCCAGTCACTTCTCGCGGTCACGCATTGATGAATGGAACCGCACAGAGCAAAAAGTTGTAGAGACCGGAGGCGCTGCTTTGCTCTTCGCCTCGAGTGCGGACGCGGACGTGTGGTTGGCTCGAGTCGCAACCGTGAGGAAGTCCGACCGGCTTCCGGCGCTTGTGTTCGACAAGCTGAGCGTCCAGTAGCTCGCCAAGATCGTCGGCCGCTCGTGCGGCTGACGCTAGGGGGTAATGCGAGCCCCCGCACTGGGTCGCGCTCGAGGGCCTCTTCCGGTACCTGGGTCACACGTAAATCCCCAGCCGGCCGGTGCGATCAACTTCTGGAGGAGAGCGTGGCTGTTCGTGAACGGGGTGCTATCGCCCTTCCCCGGTCCTTGAGAGCCATCTAGGCCGAAGGTAAGCCGGCGACCCGGGCGGCAACCTAGGCCGCCGGCTTACAGCGTCCCGCGCGCCCGCTCTGGCCGCAGACCAGGCGCAACGGGACGATGAGTGCCGAGTCAGACCCACTCCTCTGTTCGGCGCGGACACGTTGTAACAAAACGCGGGTGACTATCCGTTCGGCCGATAGACCAACGCGAGTGGGGGGTCTACCTTCGCCCGGTGGCTGTTCATGAACGGGGTGCCACCGCTCTTCTAGTGATGCCATCCGCATAGTCCCTAAAGCCATCTAGGCAGAGTCAACGTTGTGTGCGCCGGGAGTTGTGGTCACGCGCAAGTGCGTAAATAAGGAACACGCGCAGGTGCCTTAGAGTGCGATGGCGGGACACCCCTGGCTGCGGCACCGGGGGTGTCCCGTTTAACTTTTCTTCTAGGCAGCCGGCTTCCCTTTAGTACTTCTCCGGCGTGTCGGCCATCTGGTGGTAGAGGTTCTGAGCCTGCTCATCTCCGTCTAGGTCACGCAGTTCAGTCACCGCTGCCAAACGAGACAGCGCCTCGCAACGAAGCGCTACTGGATAGCGGCTTTCCGTGAAGCCCTCTGACGGGCTCGAAGCATCGACCGCTCCTCACCATCGAGATTTCGGTGTGCGGCTCCTTAGTGCGCGAGTTCGGCTTGCCCCTCGAGGCGTCGGAAGTGTGTGCTCAGATCTCTCAGCATCATGAGCGAGACCGCAGGGTGGTTCCGCGCAAGCCGAAGGAAGGAATGCCGAGGCAGTTTGATCACATGCAGCTCTCGTGTGGCGACGACCGATGCGGACCGGGGCGCGTTTGCGAGCAAGGCCAACTCGCCGAAGTAGTCTCCAGTGCGGAGAGGCCGGGCCGCGGGCCTCCCAAGAACCTTCGCAGAGCCGCTGAGAATGACGTGGAGCCAGTCGGTGCTCTCGGGGTTCGACATGACAATGTCGCCCGGAGCGAACTCGACGAACGTCGCTTGCCGTGCAAGCTTTCGCAATTGCCGCCTGCTGACGCCCGAGAAGAGCGGGAACGTCGCCAACACCCTCGCCCAGTCGCCTGCACGCGGCTGATCCCAGGATGGTGCCAACGGCCGATCTTGCTTCGCACCTCGTGTTTCCGTTCGTTTCATCGTTGCCTCCTTGCATTTTTGGTGCCGACGCGTCTGCGCTCAGCCTTCGTTCGCGGTCATCAGGAGAAGTGGTACAGGCAACGGCTTCGCGTTCCCTTAGCGGCCGCTTAGCAGCGTCCGTCGCGAAGCGTTCGAGGCGACGCTCGCAGCTGGAGATGATGCCGGCCAACTTCTCGCCGGTGAATCTCGAGTCCTTCCGCCCACGTGGCGGCGCGGTCCGGCGCCGGAATAAACATCAAGCGCCGGCGTCCTTGTAGGGACATGGACAACCTCGACATCATCGGCGCCGCGGGTCCTCCTCGTCGCCCCGGCGGTCAGCCGGCGGCGCATCCGCACGCGTTCGAGCTGCCGATCCGCGGCGTCCATGACTGTTACTCCCGTCCGACGTAGGAGAACGTGATGACCCGCTTCACTCCCGACGAGACAATCACGGAACTGGATTACCGCGAGAGCAACGGGATCGCCGTCTCGCTTCGGTGGAGTCGGTCCAGCAACCGGCTCAGCGTCGTGGTCGAAGACCTCGGGCACGGGCGGTGCTTCACACTCGCCGCGCGGCCCGACAACGTCCTCGACATCTTCCACCACCCATACGCGTACGCACCGCTCGCGGCCTGACAGGACGACCGTTCGAGGCCGCTGCCATCGGCGGCGATTCGGCTGGCTTCTAAGTCCGTACCTGTGCTGAAGCGATGATCAGGCACCCCATCCCACTGATCGTCTTGACTGCAGTCGCGGCAAGCACTGCCACGTCCAGCACCTGCGTGCCGTGCAGACCAAGCTGAACGCAAAGCTCTAGTCCGCGAACTCTCGCCTCGCGTAGCCGGGGCAGTAGATCGCGGCCGGGCATCGCACGACGGTCCCAGCTACAGCGTCTCCCGGTTGCCGATCGGCTGGTAGATTCCCGCCGTCGTCCAACTCAACTCGAGAGGAGGCCGTCATGACTGAAACGCTCACGGGAGCTTGCTTGTGCGGTCGCGTTCAATACGAGGTTCAGGATCCGGAGTCGCTGGGCTACTGTCACTGCACTCGCTGCCAGCGATGGACGGGCTCGAGTCTCGCCGGCGTGGTCGTGCCCAAGGAGAACTTCAGGTTCAGCGGTGGAGAGGACTTGGTGACGCGTTATGAGAGCGAGTTCGCGCCGCGCAACTTCTGCAGCAACTGCGGATCCAGCTTGTACGACGATCTCGGCGAGAAGTACTTCGTGGCCGCAGGCCTGATGCGCGAGCTTGCACTCAAGCCGAGCTTTCACCTTCAGGTCGCATACAAGGCCAACTGGCACGAGATCGGCGATGACGCGCCGCAGTTCGCCGAGAACCCGCCTGCCTGACCGCGGAGCGCGAGCAAAGCTCAGCGTCGCCAGTGACATGACCAGCTAACGCTGGCTGTACGGCTCCTGCTCGCCGCGCCAAACATTCAGGATCAACAGGACGAGAGCCGGGGAGATCAAGACAACGACGGCAGCGACACATGCCAAGAGCAAGACGACGCCATCGTCGCGGTCCGCGACAACGACGGCGAAGGCCGCGACGAGCACGCCCAACGCCACTACGAAACCGGCTACTGCTGTCGATCCCCGAATACGATCCACTCCCCGACTGACCCACGGACGGTAGGCGAACATCCAGCGGCGGTCAATCCGCAGAGACCACGTTGTCACCGTCTGTTCGCTGGATGCGGGCGTTCCCTACGCGCCACCGCGCGACCTCGCGGCCGCGGAATGTTGTGCCGCTGGTGAGGCGGTTCCCCCCGACGGGACAGTGGCCGCCAGAGGTTCGGCGTACGTGTGTGGCGGGGCGGGTGGGCGGAGCTATGAGGGCGATGGCCACCCACCCCACGTACATCGGTCATGTGTGACGCGTTGACTTCGGTATCGGCCGGAGACGGGCAAACCGAGACCCCCAACGTCGTCCACGACCAGGTGGGTGGCTTTCCTGAGCGCCGGCAGGCCGATCGAGCGGCGTTTGGTCAGGGTTTCGTAACAGCCGCTTCTGTCTAAGAAGTCTTCGAGCCGCAGCAGAAGGGGTCTGACTCGGCACTCATCGTCTCGCGCGCTTGACCTGCGGCCCAAGCGTGCGGGACCGACTAGGGCATCCAGCCTCGCTGGGTGGGTGTGGGCGGGCGGTTCGGAGCTATGAGGGCGATGGCCGCCCGTCCCGCTTACATCGTCAGTCGCGGGCTACGCAGGGATCGAGTGCAGAACAACCCAGACGACCATGAGAGCGAACAGGCCGCCGAGGAACCAGAGCGCGAGCTTCACCCACGTCGGCATCGGGCTACGAGCTGCATGTGTGGGCATACGTGCCGTCCCTCTGATGACGATCCCGAGCTTGTAGAGCTGTCGTTCAGCGTGACCTTGAAACCGATCGGCCCGACGCGCTGACGTTGAGCGCTACGCCGGAACCGCAACGGGGCGCTGATACGATTTCTCGCCATCGGCGCGACTTCGCGGCATCGTTTCGCGGCCGCCCTTGGGGTCCTGCTCTTCGCGGTGGCTTCCTCGGCCCTCGCCGGCGCGTCTCCATCCCGGCCGCCGCTCGCGATCCCCCGCGTGCACGGGAAACTCGTGCCCGCCTACGGAGCGCTGTTTGGAGCCTGGGTTCAATCTGGCCCGGTCTGGAGCCGCGGCGGAGTGTCCGCCGTCGAAGCTGAGATCGGCCGCAGGTTCGACATCGACCACAGGTTCTACGCCTGGCGAGACGTGTTTCCGAATGCCGATCAATACTGGGATGTCGCCAACGGTCGCATCCCACTCGTCACGTGGGAGCCGTGGACGGCCTCGCTCGCAGAGATCGCGTCCGGAGCGGACGATGCCTTGATCCGCCAGCGTGCCGAGGCGCTGCGGACGTTCGGCGGCCCGATCTTCCTCCGCTTCGCACACGAGATGAACGGCGACTGGTATCCCTGGGACGGGTACCACAACGGGAAGTCCGACGGCGCCGCTGCGTACGTCGCCGCGTGGCGCCACGTGCACGACATCTTCGCGGCCGCGAACGCATCGAACGTGCTGTGGGTCTGGTGCCCGACAGCGACCAGCGTCCCCGACGCCGGATGGAACTCGTGGCGCCGCTACTACCCGGGCGACGCGTACGTCGACTGGGTCTGCGTCGATACGTACAACCGCCAGGCGACTGCATGGTCTGACTTCGCGCGCCTCGTCACGCCGTTCTACCGGGACTACGCCAGACGGAAGCCGATCATGATCGGTGAGGCCGGGTCGGTCGACGACGTGAGTGACCAGAAGGCACGGTGGATCGAGGACGCGGCCGGCGAGCTCGAGCACTCGTTCCCGGATATCGCGGCGTTCGTCTGGTTCGACGCGAACACCGGGAGCCACGACTGGCGCTTCGACTCGTCGAAGGCCAGTCTCGCCGCGTACGCGGCAATGGCCTCGACTCGGTTCTTCAACACACGCGCCCAGGCCCTGGCGGCGCCGCGGGGCTTGATCTGGAACCTGCAAGTACGAGCCTCGCACCCGCCCGCGTCGCTTCCGGTGAGCGTCACGTTCCGAGCGAGATCGCCGCTGACTGCGACCGTGACGGTGCGGGACGGGACGGGACGCGTTGTCCGGACCATCGCCTCCCGCGTGCATCTGGCGCCCGGCCTCGCCTCTTTCGCGTGGAACGGCACGACGAGCCGAGGGGATCGAGTGGGGCGGGGCTCGTTCACGCTGTTCGTGAGCGTCCGCGCTGCAGGTGGTCGGCAGGACTGGGCTCTCGCCCCTTTCCTGACCGGCTAGTCCTCCACCGTCACATCACGTTCAAGCCGGTGCGCGCGGCTACGGGCTTGATCCGACGGAGGCGCCCGGACGGGCGCCTCGCATGGGTCGACGTCAGAGAGCGAACGACAACCAGCGCGTAGAACAGCCCGCACAGGAGAATCGGCAGGAAGTTGAACCACTCATTCGCGGCGATCTCCCAGGAGGCCAGCCCGATCCACGCTGCGGCGACGCCACCGCCCCAGAGCCCGATGCCCCACCAGACGCGGCGGCCGATGCCGCCTTGCCTCGATCCCCGGCCGCCGGTCGGCTGCCAGCCTCGACGGGTCCCGCAGAGAATGTCCACAAGCGCAAACGCGTGAGCCCAGCCGTAGATCATCTTCACCGCCCAAGCTTCGAGCCGGTAGCTCTGTCGATGCCAGAGCGGAAACAGCACGAGTGAGTACACGATTCCCGGCAGGATCCAGACATAGTTCCGGAGCCTCACGGTTTCCGAATGCAAGCTCAGCAGGAGCAACGGAATGACTGGTCCGATGAACGTGAAGAGTGCGGTGTGGACGTAGTACGAAAAGCCGCACAAGTAGCAAAGGCGCGTTCGCAGAGGCTGCTTCGCCTTCCAGAACTTCGCTGAGCCGAGCAGGCTCATCGACCCCATGCACCAGCGGTATTGCTGCGCCACGAACGATGGGATGTGCGGTGGGCAAACGCCGATCGCGTAGATCACGGGGACGTACTTGAGACGCCAGCCTCTGAGACGGAGGTCGAATCCCGTGTGCACGTCCTCGGAGTGTTCGATCTGCGTCGGCCCGCCGTTCGTCTCGAGCGCTGCCCGACGGTAAATCGCGTTCGTGCCGACGCAGATGGCGCCGCCGTGGTACTCGCGAGAAACCTGGACGAAACGGTAGAAGAACTCTTGAACTGCCCCCGCGCCGCGCTCGAGCCAATCCTGATTCCCCAGCACCCGGAAGTGCTGAGGTGACTGCACGATGCCCAAGCCGGCATCCGCGTCGAAGTACGGCATCAGCTCAGTCAGCAGATCCGAGCGAGGGCAGAAGTCGGCGTCGAAGATCACGATGAAGTCTCCGGCGGAGTTGTCGAAGCCGAACTTGAGGTTGCCTGCCTTCTTCAACTGCCCCCGATTCGGGCGCGATAGATAGACGAATCCGAGGCGAGCGGCCATCCGCTCGAGGGCGGGGTCCGCGCCGTCGTCCAAGCAGTAGACGGTGATCCTTCCCGGATAGCTCAGCGCTGCGACGTGGTTCCAGGTGTTGGCGATGATCTCCTGATCCTCGCCGGACACGGGCAGGAAGACGTCGACGCTCGGGTAGCGACGCGGCCTCCAGCTTTGCACGAGCCGTTCGTGCTCTTGCACGTCGAAGCCGCGCGTCGGCAGATTCACCACGAGCGCGATCACGTAGTAGATCAACGTGAAGGCGATCAACGGGAAGAGCGCGACCAAACCTGGCGACGAGCTGGCGAATCTGACCTGGCTCGCCAGCAGGCCGCCGAAGCTCAGCATTGAGAGGAAGAGCAGGAGAGCCTTGCGCCGCTCGACGTACAGGTACTTCTCGGCATCCGACGGCGCACTCGGGAGCGGCTGGATGTCCGCCGCCTCGTCGGCGACCCCGTCCGGGCTCTCGACAGGACGTGCAACGAGACCCGCGTCCCAGATGTCCCGCTGCGGCGATGGCTCCCGCTTGAGCTCGATGACAGCGTTGCGAACAGCTGCCGCGATCGCCCACGTACCTGCGGAGATCAAAGCGACCCGAACGGCGGGCCGAGATGCCGCGGCGCTAGTTCTCATCCATGCGACCCCCTTGCGCCTTCGTGGTCTGGTGCTTGAGACGCCGCGGCCGCGCGGATCTTGCGGTCCTTCCCCATGCGCGTCCGCCTCGCCCGGCGCGGCCGGCAGGCGATCCTCGACCGCCGCTGCCGACGACCGAATGTGGGCCGTCCTTCGTCCCTTTTTCGTTCTTGTCTCGTGCGCGGAGCCCGCCTAACGTTTGTTCGTGAAAGCATCGGATCCCGAATGATTTTCGAGATCGTCGACTTGGCGTTTGCCTTCGTCGGCACGGCCGCGGCGATCCTTCTCCGAAAGCTCGTGAGGGTCACGGCAGTGGCGGCGCGCTCCACGTTCGCTTCGGTCAGCCGCTCGAACGGCCGCTAGTCAGCGCTTCGCGTTCGGATCGCGGCACCGGAACCTCGCAACGGGACTGCTACAAGAAAATTACCTTCCCGGCGACGCGTCGTGATACCGATACATGTACGTGCCGAGAGGCCAGGCGGCCCTGGTCTCTCGGCACGTCTTGCGAGGCTTGCAGGTTCCGCAGCTCCGTACAACGGGAGAACGGGCGGTCTTACGGACAACTCGCGCAACCTCCGCTTTCGAGTGGGGTGGGGCCGCTTGCGCGCGACTGCGCGTCCGTGTCAGCAGTGGTAGGGTCAACCCGGGCGTTGCGGCTGAGACGCATCAGGTGCTGCGACTCTCGTCGGGTCTCAATCGTCGTGCCCCGACGACCTTCCTCCCCACAGGAGCGCGGGTTGGAGCCGATCTTCGGCCGACCTCATTCGTACGGTCGGTGAGCTTCGACCAGTGGGAAGAGCGATGAAGAACGACCGAGTGCACCTCGACGCCGGTTCCGCGACCTCGGTTTCGGCTGCGTTCAAGACGATCCTGACCTGTGAGGAATGCAGGCGGGCATGGCTGACGAGCATCGAGCGCTGGCGCATGTATCTGAGCGACGACAGTCCACCCCTACCGGTCGCGTACTGCCCCCGATGCGCAAGGCGCGGCTCTACGCCATCGCCACGACCTCGGTACTGAGAAAGTCTTCGAGGCTGAGAAGCTCACGAGCACCGACTCGGTGCCCAGGTCAACGTCTCAGGAGTAGCAGCAGCATTGGAGGCACGGCGGGTTGTAGCTCGGTGTCACTCGTTTCACGTATCGACGTCGCGCGTAAACGCGGATGTTTCGAGGGCGCCGAGGCGTTAGGTACCTCTCGTTCTGGGAATGCTCTCACTCGATGCGAGAAGAGCTCCAACGCAGCGAGGGTCAGGCGGCCGACCAACTTCTCGCGCTCGCGCTTGCAAGAACCGGCAGGCGAGCAGAGAAGAAACAGCGCGCTCCCGATCGGCGGGTCGGCGGAGAGCGACGCTCCGGTACCGACCCTCGAGTTTCCCAGGAAGGGTCAGTCACGTTCCAGCGCAGCGGCGACGATCGACGGACAGGTACCGATCGCCGGCAACACCTCCGCTAACACGTTCCCTCCGGGCCATGTGTCCGCGGACGGTCAGAGTCGCCTCCGTCAAGCCCTCCGAGAGTAGTAGAGGATCGTCATGAGCAGCAGGATGACGACGATGGCGGCGAGGAGGCCGTAGCTGGTGTTCGCGATCGCGGGCAACACTCTTCAGGTATCGGCGCCTCCAAGCCGCAACTGAAGGATGTGGCGCTCCGCTCGTGGCACAGCTCGTCAGAAGTCCGTCCGGAAACGTCGTGCGAGATCCTCGGACGACGGTCGATTGTGAGCCTCCACCTCGAGTCGTCTTGCATCCTCGGCGCGAACGAGTTCGGCGTTCCAGTTTGCTTCTTCGACGACCGAAACGAGACGCGCGCGTAACGCCTCCTCATCGCAGGGCCGCGAGCCGAACATTCCGACCACGCTTCGTCTCCCGACCCCATACGCGTGAGAGGCAAGCGCCACTTCTTCTTGCGCCACAGCTTGCCGCCCCCTTCGCGCTCAGCGATCGCGTTGTAGGCGCGAATCCACGCGCGGTCCGGCTCCTCGGCAAGGAAGACGATGAGCTGGCCGTCTCTCCTACAAATCTCACGCTGGCAGTGGACCAGTCGATCTGCATCTCAGTAATAGCCGGAGAGCTTAGATCGGATTCTGTGACGGCGTCACGGTTACCTTGGCCGGCGGGGACAGGCCGCTGACCAAAAGATCGGGCTACGACCGTTTCTGGTGTTCGTAGACCTCTGACCTCTCGCCGTGAGCAGGTCGTCGCATACCGGTCGGCCCTCCGCCAGAGCACATCACCCCGGG
>CAWDUL010000002.1:5000-106151 GCA_963805575.1 uncultured Actinomycetes bacterium
CGAGACCGGCTCGCCCGCGGCGAAGCGCTTGGCGAAGTCGTCCCGCTCGAGCAGCCGCGCGACGGTGAGGGTGCGGGTCAGCCGAACGACTTCGGCGAAGGTGAGCTTCCCGAGCCATTCGCCGTTGAACCGCATCTCGGTGCGATCCGGGTCGAGGACGCGGAAGACCTGCGCGGCGAATAGCTTCGCATTCGAGTCCAGTTCCTCGTCCGAGAGCACCGGCCGCTCCGCCGAGCGTCCCGAGGGATCGCCGATCCGCGCGGTGTAGTCGCCGACGATGAGCACGACCGTGTGGCCGGCGTCCTGCCACTCGCGGAGCCGGTCGAGCACAACCGCGAAGCCGAGGTGGACGTCGGGTGAGGTCGGGTCGATGCCGAGCTTCACGCGCAGCGGGCGCCCCTGCTTCAGCTTCGCCTCGAGGCCGCCCTCGGGGAGGACGTGCACCGCATGCCGCGTCGGAATGAATGCTTCCACGCCGGCGAGTCTAGTAATACGGTCCCGCGGAGAATGAACCGACGACGCTGCGCGAGCGAACCAACCTCATGACCCGCGAGCTTGCGCACCTCTCGGACGAAGCGCTCGTGGCGCTCGCCGCGCGCTCGGAGCAGACGGCGCTCGGCGAGCTCTACGACCGCTATGCCCGCCCTGCTTACGGCCTGGCGCTGCGCATTCTCCGCGACGACGCGCTCGCCGAGGACGCCGTGCAGGAGGCGTTCCTTTCGCTGTGGCGCACCGCGTCGCGTTTCGTGCCGGAGCGCGGCAAGGCGAGCACGTGGATCCTCACGCTCGTGCACCGGCGCGCCGTCGACCTCGTGCGGCGCGAGGAACTGCGCCGGACGGACCAGATCGACGAGGTGCACGAACCGAGCGCCGGCGCATCGAGCGGCGCCGACGAGCAAGCGTGGCTCCGCCTGCAACGAGAACGGGTCCAGGCGGCGCTCCAGCAGCTTCCCGACCAGCAGCGAGAGGCGCTCGAGCTCGCGTACTACGGCGGTTTCACGCAGTCGGAGCTCGCGGAGAGGCTTGGACAGCCCATCGGTACGATCAAGAGCAGGATGTTCGCCGGCCTTGCGCGTCTGCGCGAGCTGCTCGGTGACCCCGGGATGGAGACGGCATGGACATCCACGACCTGACCGCTGCCTACGCGCTCGACGCGCTCGACGCGGACGAGACGCGCGAGTACGAGGCGCACCTCGCGCAGTGCGTACGCTGCCGCGCGGATCTCTCGACGCTCTCGGAGTCGGCGACAGCGCTTGCCTGGGCCGTCGACGCGCCCCCGCCGCCGAGCGACCTGCGCGAGCGGATCCTCTCTGCGGCGGCGGCAGAGCGCGTGAACGTCATCCCGCTTCCTGTCCGCAATCCCTGGATCCTGCGCACGACGGCGGCGATCGCCGCGGTCGCAGCCTGCACCGCGGTCGGCCTCGGGATCTGGGCGACCTCGCTCTCGCACTCCGTGAACCGGGAGCGGTCTGCACGCGCGGCCGATGCAGGCGCCCTCGCGATCCTCTCCGATCCGGCCACGCGCCGCGTGCCGCTCGACGGCGGCAACGGCGTCGTCGCGGTCGATCGGACGGGAAAGGGCGTGCTGGTCGTCGACCGTCTCGCCTCGGCTCCTTCGGGCAAGACGTACGAGGCCTGGGTCATCCCCCCGGGGGGAGCCCCCAAGGCCGCCGGGATCTTTGGCGGCGGCGGCAACACGACGGTCGTCCGGCTCGAGCATCCGGTCACGCGCGGCTCGATGATCGCGGTGACGGTCGAGCAGGCCGGCGGCGTCGAGGCGCCGACGCAGACGCCGGTCATGCGCGCCCGAGCGTAGAGCCCGCTCGAGGGCGGTACAATCGCGCGGCTCCGTGCTGCTGCGCAAACAACGCTCCGAGCCGGCGGTTCCGCGCCGGCGCAGGCGCCGGCTCCGCAAGCTCCGCCTCCTCGCCCTCATGGCCGTGCTGGGCGTTCTCGCGGCGACGGCGTTCGCCTACGGGGCGATCGTCGCGGTGAGCCAGCAGCTCAACGGCCTCGATCCGTTCACGCAGCAGCGCCAGCAGGTGGACGGCTACGTCTACGCCGGCGACGGGCACACGATTCTCGCCGTGCTCCGCGGCTCCCAGAGCCGGGTCCTCGTCCACAGCGACCAGATCTCTCCCTGGATGAAGCAGGCGATCGTCGCAACCGAGGACAAGCGCTTCTACGAGCATCGCGGCATCGACGTGCGCGGGATGGGCCGAGCGCTCTTGGCGGACATCCGGCACAGCGCGGCGGTGCAGGGCGGCTCGACGATCACGCAGCAGTTCGTCAAGAACCAGCTCACGGGCTCTCAGCGCTCGATCACTCGAAAGCTGAAAGAGGCCACCCTCGCGTGGCAACTCGAGCAGAAATGGACGAAGGACCAGATCCTCACGGCCTACCTCAACACGATCTACTTCGGGAACGGCGCGTACGGCGTCGAGCGAGCAGCGCGTACGTACTTCGGCCACAACGCGAGCAAGCTCACCCCGTGGGAAGCGGCCCTGCTCGCCGGCATCCCCGAGAATCCGACCCTCTACGACCCTGTCGCGCATCCGCGCCAGGCGAAGGCGCGGCGCAGGGTCGTCTTGCGCCTGATGCTCGCGCAGGGCGTGATCCCCGTCAGCGACTACCGGCGCTATGTGCGCGAGCCGATGCCGCGCCCGCAGGACGTTCACCTCTCGGGCGTGCTCGGCCAGGCGCCGTACTTCGGCGAGTATGTGAAGCAGCAGCTGATTCGCAAGCTCGGCGCGAAGCGCGTCTTCGGCAGCGGCTTCCGCGTCTACACGACGATCGACCTGCGGCTGCAGAAGCTCGCGAACGATGCGATCCACAAGTGGCTGCCGAGCCCCACCGGCCCGCAGGCGGCGCTCGTGACGATCAACCCGAGCACGGGCGCGGTGCTCGCGATGGTCGGCGGCAGCAACTTTCACCAGAGTCAGTTCAACCTCGCCGTGCAGGGGGAGCGGCAGCCCGGCTCGTCGTTCAAGCCATTCGTGCTCGCGACCGCGCTCAAGCAGGGCATCTCACCACTGACGACGTTCACCTCGAAGCCCGTGTCGATCTTCCTCGGCAACAAGTACTGGAGCGTCCACAACTATGAAGGCGAGTATCTCGGCCCGATCGATCTGACGAAGGCCATCTCGGCGTCCGACAACTCGGTGTTCGCGCAGCTCACGCGCGTCGTCGGTCCGGCGGACGTCGCGAAGACGGCGAAGCAGCTCGGCATCAAGAGCCCGTTGCGTAGCTACTTCGCGATCGGTCTCGGCGCGGAGGCCGTCAACCCACTCGAGATGGCACGCGCATACGGCAGCTTCGCGAACGGTGGTTACCGCATCGACGGCTCGGCGTTCGGCAACGAGCCGCGCGCAGTGACGCAGATCACGAACGTCAACGGCGAACGTGTCTACAACAACACTCCAGTGAAGAGACAGGTTCTGACGCCGGCCGAGGACGAGCTGATGACCCAGCTCCTCGAGGGAGTCGTCAGGTCGGGAACCGGCACCGCCGCCGCGCTCCCGGGTCGCCAGGTTGCCGGGAAGACGGGGACGACGGAGAACTACGGCGACGCGTGGTTCGTCGGCTACACGCCGCAGCTCGTGACCGCCGTCTGGGTGGGCTACCCGAACAGCCTGCGCCCGATGCTGACCGAGTACCACGGCCGCGCCGTCGCCGGCGGCACCTTCCCCGCGCAGATCTGGAAGTCGTTCATGACGTCGGCGCTCACCGAGCTGCACGCCGCACCCGAGACGTTCGCGTCTCCGCCCTATCTCTCGGTCGTGAGCCGCCGCGTCACCTATCGCGACGGTCGCACCGAGCTCGACAACGGCCTCTGCCGCGACACGACGCTCGTCGTCTACTTCAGCGGCGACGGCCCACCGAAGACGGCGAACTGCCGGCTGCACGAGGTGGAGGTGCCGAACGTCGTCGGACTGAAGCTCGCCGACGCCCGCACCCGCCTCGAGGCGCAGCCGTTGACGCTGCAGCTCGTCTACAAGCCGGCGAGGCCGGGACAGCGTCTCGGAACGGTCCTGCGCCAGTACCCCGCTTCGGGCAGCCTCTCGTCGTTCGACAAGGTGACGCTGGTGCTCGCAAAGTCGCTCCACGGTGTCGTCCCACAGGTCGTCGGCCTGACGCTTCCCGCGGCGCGAGCCAAGCTCTTCCGCCAGAAGCTCTTGCCGACGATTCGCTTCGACGTCGCGACGAAACGGACGACGGCGAAGATCGGCAGAGTCGTCGCCCAGAGCCCGAAGGGCAACGTTGCTGCGGCTCCAGGGATGAAGGTGCAGCTCGTGGTGGCCAAGCCCGGTCCGTGACCGGCGACTCGATCGAGATACCCCTCGGGGGCGGCGACGTCACCGAGGGCGTCGTGCGTGTCGGCGGCACCGTGCGCCGCCCACGCGGTCCGTGGTCGGCGTCGGTCGCGTCGTACCTCCGCCATCTGGAGCGGGCCGGGTTCGACGGTGCGCCGCGCTTCCTCGGCATCGACGAGCAAGGGCGCGACATCCTCGACTTCGTCGCGGGCGATGTCCCGGGTCAGCCCGTCGTCGAGCGCTGGGCGGCGCCGACTGCCGTGCTCGTCGGCGTCGCGCGCCTGCTGCGGCGGCTGCACGACGCATCTGCATCGTTCGCGCCCGCCGACGATGCGTTCTGGTTCGGCGAAGACGTCGTCGTCGAACTGCCGGCCGACCTGCCTCCCGAGCCGCCGGCCGACATCGTCAGCCATTTCGACGTCACGCCCCAGAACGTCGTCTTCCGCGCCGGCGAGCCTGCGGCCCTGATCGACTTCGACCTGACGCGGCCGGGCACGCGTCTCCGCGATGTCGTCAACACGGCGACGCACTGGGTGCCGTTGGGCCCGCCGGCCGACCGGGATCCTGCATTCGCGTCGTGCGATGCGCCCGCCCGATTGGCGGCGTTCGTCGACGCGTACGGCCTCGACGACGCAGGACGTGCCGCATTCTGCGAGACCGCAATCGTCGGCGCATCACGGAGCTGGCATCGAATGAAGGCCAACGCGGAGGAGCGCGGTGGAGGCTGGGCCCGCATGTGGACGGAGGGAGTCGGAGACCGCATCCTGCGTCGTCGTGCCTGGCTGCTCGACGAGCGCGCCACCCTCGACGCGGCTCTCCAGGTCAGCGTTTCCCGCCCAGCGGGCGACTGAGGAACGGGGACCCTGCGAGGCCGTACCGCCACGGAAGCTCCGCGGCGCGCGTGATCCCGATTCGAGGCCCGATGGCGATCGCCGGAGTCGCGCGGCGCGGCCGAAGCTCGAACGGTGCTTCGTCGAGCGGGAGCCCGTCCTGCTCGCGCGTGATCGCGAGCGCCTGGCAGAGCTTCCCAGGCCCCGAGCAGAGCGCACGGTCCGCATCGACGCCGCGACGCGTGCGCATCGCATCGAGCCCGTGCTCCGGCAGGAGCGCACGGATGAGCACGGCCTCCGCGCGCCCCGGCGCCCCACACACGAAGTTCAGGCACCAGTGGATGCCGTACGAGCGATAGACGTAGGCGTAGCCCGCCGGGCCGAACATGACTGCGTTCCGCGGCGTCGGTCCGCGGAACGCGTGGCTCGCAGGATCCTCCTGGTCGTACGCCTCGACCTCGACGATCGGCCCGCCGACTCCGTCGACGAGCAGCGTCACGCCGATCAGGTCCGGCGCGACCTCGTGGACGGTGCGGGCGAAGAACTCGCGCCCGACGTGCACAGTCAACGTTGGGTCAAAAGAGCTGTTCTGCCTCGGCCGGCCGTGCAGTCTTCGCGAGGACCCGGCGCGCGCGGCGGCCGAGATCGCCGAGGTCGACCCTCCCCTCCTCGACGGCGGTGGCGAGCCGCTCGGCAAGGTCGAGCGCGTCGTCGAGCACCGCGCTCGAACCCGACCCGTCCTCGCCCATCTCGGCGAGGATCGTCCGCTCGGTCCTGGACGCGACGATCGGATCCGGCACACCGTCGACCCACACCCGCGTCCGGCGGCCATGACCTCGCTCGGCGCCCTCGAGCGGCTCGAGCGCATAGATCCGGTCGCCCCGAGCCCACTTGCCGAAGCCCAACGAGATCATGCGCGGCGACCGGTCCGCCATGAGTGTGGACGCTACTCGAAGAACGTGTCGTCGTGCGAATACGGCGGCGCGCAACAGCACAGGATGCGGAGCTCGCTCGTCCCGTTGTTCTCGAGCTGGTGCCACGCACCGGCAGGAATGAGCACGGCGTCGCCGGGCCGCACCTGGGTGACGTCGCCGTCGACCTCCATGCGGCCCTGGCCCTTCAGCACGAAGTAGATCTCCTCGGTGAGGCGGTGGTAGTGCCGCTCGGTCGCCTGCTCGACCTCGAGCGTCGCCTCCGCGAGGCTCTGCACCTCGGTGTGGTGCAGTTCTCGGATCGTCGAGCCGTCCTTCGTCACGAACGCCTCGACCGACTCGACCGACTTCACGTCCATCTAGAGGACGGCGGCGAGCGCTTCGGCGACCCGCTCCTGTGCGTCGGCCTCGAGCGCGGTGAAGAACGGCAGCGCAAGCGTGCGCGAGCTTGCGTCCTCCGACACCGGGCAGAGACCCTCCGCGAAGCCGTACCGCTCGCGCATGTACGGCTGGAGATGGATCGACGGCAGATACCGGTTGAAGCCGATCGACTCGCGCTCGAAGTGCGCGATCACGCGCTCCCGGGTCTCGTTGTCGGGAAGCTTGACGACGTAGACGAACCACGACCGCGCGTGCTCGTCGTCGTCACTGCACGGGATCTCGACACCGCCGAGGCCGGCGAGCAGCTCGTCGTAGCGCTTCGCGACGGCCGAGCGCAGCGCGAGGATCTCGTCGAGCTTCTCGACCTGGCCGAGGCCGAGCGCGGCGCTGATGTCGTCGATGCGGTAGTTGAACCCGAGGCGCACGTGCTCGAGCCAGCCGCCCTCGTCGCCGCGGCCCTGGTTGCGCAGCGAGCGCAGCAGCCGCCACTCCTCTTCCGAGTGGGTCGTGACCATTCCGCCCTCGCCGGTCGTGATCTGCTTGTTCGGATAGAAGGCGAAGACCGCGCCGGGACCGTGCGAGCCGATGGGCCCGCCCTTGTACTCCGCGCCGAGCGCCTCGCACGAGTCCTGGATCAGCGCCAGGCCGTGTTTCTCCGCGATCGCACGCAACGGATCGAGCTCGCACGGGTAGCCGTAGATGTCGACTGCGACGATCGCCTTCGTCCGCGGCGTGACGGCCGCCTCGACGGCTGCGGGGTCGAGATTCAGCGTGCGCGCGTCGACGTCGGCGAAGACGGGCACGCCGCCCTCGTAGATGAAGCAGTTCGCCGACGCGGCGAAGGAGTACGGCGAGGTGATCACCTCATCGCCCGGCCCGATGCCCGCCGAGACGCACAGGAGGTGCAGGCCGGCGGTTCCCGACGAGACGGCCGCCGCGTACGGTGCGCCGACCTTCGCGGCGAACGCCTCCTCGAAGCGGTCGATCATCGGACCGAGCGAGAGCCGGCCGGAGTGCAGAGCGTCGAGGACGAGCTCCTCGTCGCGTGCGTCGATGTACGGCCCCGACAGCGGGACCGGCCTCACCTCTTGCTTCACGCTTTGGTCTTGGCGGCGGGCGCGTACTCGAGCCACTGCGACCAGCGGTCGCTTCGACCGTGGACCGTGTCGAGGTACGCCTGCTGGATCTCCACGGTGACGGGGCCGGGGCGGCCGATCACGTGATCGTCGACCTCGCGGATCGGGGTCACCTCGGCGGCGGTCCCGACCATGAAGACCTCGTCGGCGAGATAGAGGTCGGTGCGGATCAGCGGCTTCTCGACGACGCGATGGCCGAGGTCCTGCGCCATCTGGATGACGGTGTCCCGTGTGATGCCCACGAGGATGGACGCGGAGAGATCCGGCGTGTAGATGACGCCGTCCTTCACGAGGAAGATGCTCTCGCCCGAGCCGTCGGCGATGGTGCCCTCGGCGGTCAAGAGGATGGCCTCGTCGTAGCCTGCGCGGTTGGCTTCTCCGACCGCCAGCATCGAGTTGATGTAGACCCCCGTCGCCTTCGCGGCGTGCGGGATGACGTTCGGGCCGACCCGCTGCCAGCTCGACACCTTCACGCGGATGCCGTCGCGCATTCCCTCTTCGCCGAGGTAGGAGCCCCAGGGCCACGACATGATCGCGACGTCGACCGGGTTGTCTCGCGCGGCAACGCCGAGCTGCCCGTAGCCGCTGTATGCGATCGGCCGCAGGTAACAGGACGGCAGGCCGTTTGCGCCGATGACGTCCCAGGTTGCAGCCTTGAGCTCGTCGACCGAGTACGGAAGCTCGAGATAGAGCAGCTTCGCCGAGTCGTGCAGGCGCTGCATGTGCTCCGTGAGGCGGAAGACCGCCGGCCCCTTGTCGGTCTCGTACGCCCGAATGCCCTCGAAGACGCCCGACCCGTAGTGGAGCCCGTGCGTGCCGACGTGAATCGTCGCGTCGGCCCAGTCCACGAGCTCGCCGTTCATCCAGATCTTGCTTGTCTCCTGCATACGGGTCTCCTCGGTCGCCAGGGGCCTACATCGAATGCTACCCGGCCGCTCTGGCGCTCACGACTCGGGCCGTCAGGCTTCGACGAGGTCGACCGGCATCGCCCCCGCGAGGCGCATGAGGTCCATCGGCGTGAGGCCTGCCATGTGTCGCGTCGAGCCGGCGCCGATCCATACGATTTCCTGCAGCAGGAGCTCTCGCTCGAGGAGCACCCGGCTCACGTTCGGTGCCGGGAAGGGCGCGACGGCGCCCGGCTCGAAGCCGGTGGCTGCGACGACCTCGTCGGGTCGCGCAATGCGGGCGTAGCCGGCGTCTGCGACTTCCGCAACCTTCGCCGGATCGGCCCGGCGGTCTCCGGGAACGAGTGCGAGCAGCGGCCTTCCGTCGCACACGAACACGATCGACTTGACGATCTGCGAGGCCTCGCACCCGATCGCGCGCGCAGCCGCCTCCGCCGTCGGCGTGCCGCGTGAGAATTCCTCGAGCCGCACGTCGGCACCGCGCTCGCGGACGACAGCCGCCACGCGTTCCACCGGCTCGGGCCAGGGAGGCACTGAAGCGAGCCTAGAGGACAGGCCCGAGCTCGAGCACGCGGGCGTCGTCGAACCCTTCGGCGCGGATCCGCGCGACGAGATCGTCGGGCGGCCGCGAGTCGACCGAGAGCACCATGAGCGCCTTGCCGCCGCGGCGCGAGCGCGAGACGGTCATGTTCGCGATGTTCACCCCGGCCTCGCCGAACACCGTGCCGACCCGGCCGATGACTCCCGGGACGTCGTCGTACCGGAAGAGCACCATCAGCGGCGAGAGCTCGATCTCGAGGTCGAAGCCGAGCGCGTTGACGAGCCATTGGCGGTTGTCGCTGCCGATCGTCGTTCCTGCGAGGCGTGTCTTCTCCTCACCGTTCCGGATCTCGACGCGAAGGAGGTTCGTGTAGTCACGGGCCGACTGCGAGCGCTCCTCGCGCACTTCGATGCCGCGTTCGCGCGCAATCGAGGGAGCGTTCACGTAGTTGACGGGACGGTCGGCCCGGCCCTGGAAGGCGCCGTTCAGCGCGGCAACTGTCAGAAGGCGGGTGTCGTAGTCCGCGAGGCCGCCGTACGAGGTGAGCACGATCTCGTCGGCCTTGCCCTCGGCGAACTCCATCGCGAGGCGGCCGAGCTTCGCGGCGAGCGGGATGTACGGGCCGAGCGCTTCGAGATCCTCCGCGCCGATCACCGGAATGTTCACCGCATTCGTCACGAGGCCGCCTTCGAGCGCCGCGACGACTTGCTCGGCGATGATCACGCCGGCGCGGTCCTGCGCCTCGTCGGTCGAGGCCGCGAGGTGAGGCGTCACGACGACGTTGTCGAACTCGAGCAGCGGCCCCGAGTAGGGCTCCGACGAGAACACGTCGAGCGCTGCGCCCGCAACCTTGCCGGACTGCAACGCCGCGACCAGCGCGTCTTCGTCGACGAGCTCACCGCGCGCGGCGTTCACGAGCCGCACGCCGTCGCGCATCGCGGCGAAGGCGCCGGCGTCGATCGAACGGCGCGTCTCGGCCGTCAGCGGCGAGTGCAGCGTCAGGAACTCGGCGGCGGCATAGACGTCCTCGATCGTCTCCACCCGTTCCACGCCGAGCTCACGGAAGCGCTCGACCGAGACGAACGGGTCGAAGGCGACGACGTGCATGCCGAGCCCGAGCGCACGGCGCGCGACCTGCTGCCCGATGCGACCGAAGCCGAGGACGCCGAGTGTCTTTCCGGCGAGCTCCACTCCCCCGTGTTGCTTGCGCTCCCAACGGCCCTGCTTGAGCGCTGCGTGCGCCTGCGGGATGTTGCGCGCGAGCGCGACGAGGAGTCCGATCGTGTGCTCTGCGGCCGAGACGACCGTCGATTCCGGCGCGTTCGCAACGACGATGCCGCGGCGGGTGGCCGCCTCGACGTCGACGTTGTCGACTCCGACGCCCGCGCGGCCGATCACCTTCAACTGCGTTGCGCGGTCGATCAGCTCGGCGGTCAGCTTGGTCGCCGATCGGATGACGATCGCGTCGTAGCGGTCGATGATCGCCGCGAGATCGCCGTCGGACTCGACGTCTACGTCGAAACGGGAACGAAGCAGCTCGACGCCGGCGTCGGCGATCGACTCTCGTACGAGGACGCGTGCCGTCAAGTCACTGACGCGTGCTCGTACGCCTCGAGCGCCGCGGTCACTCCGACGCCGCGCTCGATCTCCGCTCCGAGATCGGCAAGCAGGAGCTCGACGGCTGCGAGCTGCGTCGCGATGTCGAACACGTCGAACCAGCCGATGTGCCCGAGCCGGAAAATCTTCCCTTTGAGGCTTCCCTGCCCGTTCGCGATCGTCATGCCGAAGCGGTCGCGCAGGCCCTTGACGACGTCGTCGGAGCTGATGCCGTCGGGTGTCCGCACGGCGGTGACGACGGCACTTCGGTCCTCATCGGGCGAGAAGAGCTCGAGGCCCATCGCCTTCACGCCGGCCCGGCAGGCGCGGCCGAGACGCGTGTGCCGGTCGAGCGCAGCCTCGAGGCCTTCCTCGAGCAGCAGCCCGAGCGCGACGTCGAGCCCGGCGACGAGCGACACGGGCGGCGTGAACGCCGCGTCGAGCTTTGCCTGGGCCTTGCGGGTCCGCTCCCAGTCGAAGTAGAAACGCGGCGCCGTGCCGGTGGCGGCGAGCGCGGCCTCCGAGACGGCGCACAGTCCGAGGCCGGGCGGCGTCATCAGCGCCTTCTGCGAGCCCGAGACGACGACGTCGAGACCCCACGCGTCCGTCTCGCAGCGCACGGCGCCAAGGCTCGACACGGCGTCCACCACGATGAGGGCACCGGCTTCTCTCGCAACGGCGGCGAAGGCCTGGATGTCGCTCACCACGCCTGTCGACGTCTCGGAGTGGACGACCCAGACCGCCTTTGCGCCGCGCTCGCGCAGCCGCGCGCGCACGTCCTCGGGGTCGGGCGTCTCGCCCCACTCGTAACGCAGGTGGTCGAGCTCGGCGCCGTACCTGCCGACCATGTCGGCCCACCGCTCGCCGAAGTTGCCGGCCGACACGACGAGGTGCGGTTCGCCCGGCGACACGAGGTTCTGAACTGCCGACTCGAACGCGCCCGTCCCCGACGCGGTGAAGAGCAGGACGTCCTGCTCGGTGCGGCAGACCTCGCGGAGCCGCGTCAGGCAGCTCTCGTAGATCGGCCCGAAGTCGGGGCTGCGGTGATGGACGATCGGTTCTGCGAGCGCGGCGAGCACCTGCGGGGGCACGGGTGTCGGCCCCGGAGTGAAGAGATACTTCTTGCCTGCCATGTCCGTCGAGACTAGATGATCGGCTGCCACAACAGTGCACGCCTGGCTGGTGGCTCATGCACGGCGCCGTGCGGCCGGCCCGACCTCGAACGTGCAAACCAGCATGCCCTTCGGCCGGCCCGACCACACAGCTTGGCCTGAGCCATCCCCAGACGCACCCTGCCGTGACACCCGACCATCAACGGTGCGAGCGGAAGACGATCACCTGCTGGAAGGTGGGGCGGTTCGTCCAGCGCATCGTGTCGGCGAGAAAACCGGCGAAGTGAATCCGCTCCGAGGTGGCGTCGGCGCGCCACGTGGACGGATTCGAGCCCTGCGCGGCGGCAAGCTCATTGCCGGCCTGGTCGAGCGACTGCCAGAGCACGCCTGCGCACGACGCCGCCGTGCCGTCGCCGCACGTGAGGGCCGTGTGCACCGCTCCACTCGAGCCGAGCGCGGCTCGCACGGCCTCGTCGACGTACGAGTACCAGCCCGACCCGTAGGAGCTCCCGCCCGAGTTCGCGTCGTTGCTGATCGGCGCGAGCGCCTTCAGGTCGTCGGTGAGCGGGCCGAGCTGCGTCTGGAGCACCGCGACTGCGAGCTTCGGCCACCACGCGTCCATGATCGCGGCCCCGGTCTGGTCGATGCTCCCGTCGAGATTCGAGTCGAGGCGATTGCCGTCCCACTCGCCGAGCAGGGCGAGGAGGTCGCGGTCGCGCGCGCTCGGTGCGGCGGCGTGCGACATCGCGTCGGCCAGTAATGGGATGAGCGTCCAGCGCAGATCCTCCGTGGCGGCGAGGTTCATCGCGCCGACGACGGTCGGCGGCCGTTGCACCTTGTGTTTCGCGAGCGCCGCGGTCAGGAGCTGCACCCGGTGGACGGATCCGTAGGAGAAGTTGTCGTCCGCGGCGGCGAATCCCGCGGCGGGCTTGTTGTTCCAGTTGACGATCGATCCGCTCGACGGATCGACGACGTGCGGATGCGACATCGGCGCGAGCCAGCCGCGCCACTCGTATGACCCGTCTCCGTTCGTCGGCAGACCCGGATCGACGCCCGGGGCGCGCAGCGGCAGACGCCCGCTCGAGTACATCGCGATGTGCTTCGAGTCGGCGTAGAACCAGTTGAACGTCAGCTCGAACCCGGACATCGTCTTGAAGAACTCCTGGGGCGAGTGGACGCCGCCCGTCGACATCGTCTGGAACGGAATCGCACCGAGCAGCTCGCGACCCCGCGTCGAGCGTGCGAGCGAGAGCGCAACCTTCGTTCCGTTGCTCGTCGCGTAGGCGACGACCGGCCCATGCACCGTCGTCCGGTACGTCAGCTCGGTGTCGGGCGAGCCGTTCTGGCCCTTGAGCGTCCCCGCGTCGAACGTGCCCATCGCCGTGCACGTGCCCTTGTAGAGGTAGTGGACGCTGTCGCCGCCGCAGAGCGTCTCGGCGAACTGGTCGACGACATCGGAGCTCGCCGAGGTCGCGCTCCATGCGTAGTCCGGTCCGCGGCCGATCTGGAGGTAGAAGCCGAGGCCCGGGAACGAGACACCGCGGGCATCCAGGCCGCCGCCGTGCAGATCTTCCTCCATGAGGATCTCCGGGGAGAAGTAGCCGACCTGCGGACCGGCGACGAAGATCGGGTGGCCGCTCGACGAGTGCTTCGCACCGATCAGCAACGCGTTCGACATGAGCATGCGCGGTGCGGCCGCCGTGTCGGTCGCGACGACGGGGGCGTAGCTCCCTGCGTCGATGCGCACGTTGCCGGGACCGACTCCGGTCGTGCCGGCTGCCGTACGGGAACGCGCTCGCGATGCTGACGGGCGTTGCCGGGTTCTGCGCCTCGCGCAGCGAGCTCCAGACGTCGAGCCCCTTCGCGTCGCCGAGCCGCTGCTGCAGTGCCGAGAGGAACTGCGCGTTGCGGCCTTCGTCGCCTCCGCCCGCCCCGAACACCGAGCCGATGAGCGTGCCGATCGCAGTGATGTCGTTGCGGTTGAACGGCGTGACGAAACCGCCGGCCGATTTGAAGTAGGCGTTGATCCCGAGCAGATACGCGTCGACGTCCTTCAGCAGCTGGCGCCCGGCGGCCGTCTTCGCTGCGAGCTGTGCCTGCTGTGCGAGAAACGCTTCGGTCGCCGCGCTCGGCACGAACGTGCGTGCAGAGAGCGCGACCGAGAACGCGTCATAGCCGGGAACGTCGAGCGCGGCGATCCTGGCGGGCCCGCGGAGAAGCTGCAGGTCGAGGCCCCGGTCCTCGGCTGTCGCCCAGCCGGCGCCGAATTCGGTGTCCGCACGGGTCCTGCCGTAGACGTGCGGCACGTCGAACGGGTCGCGGTAGATCGTGACCCCCGTGCGGGGACGCTCGACGCGGACGATCTTCGACTTGCCGATCCCGAGCGGCTCCGGCTTGTAGTACTTGAGGAGGTCCGGCGCGGCGATGCTGTCCCGCAGCGGTGTCAAGCCGTCGTACAGCGGTATCTGGCTCGTCAGCTCGGGAACGTTCGCGCCCTGGCCCGGCGGGAGGACGTCGACCGCGAGCAGCGCGTGGTCGGACGGGGTTCCGACGCCGGTTGCCGAGGCAACGCCGAGCACGAGTGCGCCCGCGAGCGCGGCGATGAGCGGGACCGCCTTCGGAGGCACTCCGATGACCCTAACCTAGTGCCTGACCGTGGACGCGATCGTCGCCTTTGCCGCTTCCTTGCTCGCCCTGCGTCTCGCGGGAGACCTGGCGCGGCGCTGGCGCATGACCCGTCGGCCGGAGCTCGCATGGTGGGCCTGGTCGCTCGGGGCATATGCGATCGCGGCGGCGGCGATCGCGTGGGGCGAGTCGGCCGGCTGGGACGCGCGGGCATTCCGCGTCTACTACGCCGCGGGTGCGCTGCTGACGGCCCCGCTCCTCGGCGCAGGGTCGCTCGTCCTCGCCGGCGTACGCCGCGTGCGCGGGCCGGCGCTCGTGTTCGCCGGTCTTGCCGTCGGCGTCGCGATCGCGATGCCGATCCACGGCGCATTCGCCGCGCATGGCATCCCGGCGGCGCAGGACCACCTGGCGCTGGTGCCCGCGCGCGTGCTCGCGGTCGCCGCAAACGTGCTCGGCACGCTCGCGGTCGTCGTGGTCGCCCTGCGCTCGATCCGGCGCCGGCCGCTCGGCAACTCCTTGATCGTGCTCGGCGTCGCGGCCGCGGCGACCGGCAGCGGCCTCACCGGTCTCGGCGCAGGCGGTACGGCGCTCGGCATCGCCGTGGGTGCCGCCCTGCTCTACGCCGGATTCGTCGTGCCGGCGGCGCTCCGGCCGGCGCCAGAGCCGTTGCCGGACTGAACGGTCTCGTCTCCTCACACGCTCTTAACAGCGGTCTCGCTACCCTGCCGCCCGCTACCGCATAGACGCGCCCGACGGTGCCGTCCCTGCCCAGGGGACATGGCCCGCCCGGCCTCCGACAATGCAAGCGAATCACTGGGGGTGATTTGTTCTGCGGCGCTTACTCGCGGCTTCGGCCGGCTTGATCGCGCTCGTCGCGATCACGATCACGATCACGAGCACGGCGCTGGGCGCCCAAGAGGCCCAGCAGCAACAGAAGGCACACACGCTCGCCCGCCAGGCGATCGTCTACTACGGCGGGGAGATCGCGCGCTTCCAGCGGGAGACCTGGCACTGGCAGCGCCTCATGGGCGCGCGCCTGACGCCCTCCAGCACCCGGCGGCTCGACGTCCTCTCGCCACTCGCCGCCCGCCGGGCGGCCGTCGGCTGGGCGGAGCGGCTGGCCCAGGTCCACAAACGGGCCAAGCACCCGCCTCACCTGCGCCAGTTTCTCTGCATCCACCGCTACGAGGGCAGCTGGACGGACACCGGCGCGCCCTACTACGGCGGGCTCCAGATGGACGTCGGGTTCCAGCAGCACTACGGCGGGTGGCTCTATGTGCACAAGGGGACGGCAAATCACTGGTCGCCGCTCGAGCAGATCTGGACGGCGGAAAAAGCACTCAAGACCAGGGGTTTTTGGCCCTGGCCGAACACAGCGAGGTACTGCGGGCTCATCTAGCGCGCCCGGTGCTCGTCACCAAGACATCGACTTGACTTGACAATGACATCACTATGATGTCATAGTGCGGTCATGCAGATCGATGGGTACGTCCAGGCACTCCGCGACGATCTCGTCCGCGTCGCAGCCGTCGGCGACGAGTCGACGGCCCGCGCGGCCGAGCTGCTCGCCGTCGCGCTCGAGTCGTCCCTCGGTAGGCGCCTCCAGGAGGCGCTCGGCGAGGCGGCGCTCGAGCTCTCGAGCCAGCTCGACAACGGGCGCATCGAAGTCCGGATCGCCGGCGGCGACCCGGAGCTCGTGCTCGTGCGGGACGACGGCGCCCCCGCCGAGCCCCCCGCCGACGAGGCGTTCACGGCCCGGATCACGCTCCGGCTCCCGGAAAGCCTCAAGGGGCGGCTCGAAGCCGCCGCGACCCGCGAAGGAGTCTCCGTCAACACGTGGCTCGTGCACGTGCTCGCGCACGCAGCCGAGCCGCGCGGCCACAGCGGTGGCAGTCGCCGCCGCCTCACCGGCTACGGCCGGAGCTAAGGAGCCCGACATGTCCGACATCCTCATCCGTGCCTCCATTCCGAGCGATGCGCACTGGTCGTACGACGACCCCGCCGGAATGCCCGAGCCGCTGCTCGAGGTGTCCGTCCCCGAGACGCTGCGCGGCGATGTCGAGCGCGCGGCGGCCCGCGACGGACTCACACCACGCGAGTGGCTGCTCGGTCTCGTCACGCGCGGTCTCTCTGCGCCGACGACCCCGAAGGCGGTCTAGAGATGGCCGAGCATCGCTTCCTCACTCCCGCGCCGGTCGACCTCGATCTCGAGATCCCGGTCGGCGAGATCCAGGTCGAGACGATCGACGGCGACGAGTCGTTCGTGAGCGTCACCGGCAACGAGAAGCTCGTCGAGCACACGGAGGTTCGGCTGGATGGGAACCGGCTCGTCGTCGCGCTCAAGGGGAAGAAGCCGTTCGGCATCACCATCTCGATCGGCGATTTCAGCTTCGGTACGAACGGACTGAACGTTGCCGTCCGGATCCCCCACTCGAGCGCCGCGTCGCTGGCGACCGCATCGGCCGACATGAAGTTGAAAGGCCGCTACAAGACGGTCGGGGTGAAGTCCGCATCCGGCGATGTCGCGGTCACCGGCGAGATCGAGGGCGATGCCACGGTCAAGTCCGTCAGCGGTGACGTACGCCTCGGCCTGGTCGGCGGCGACCTTCGCGTGCAGACCGTGTCCGGCGACGTCCTGACCGGCTCCGTCGGCGGCTCCGTCGAGTCGAAGACCGTCTCGGGCGACGTCCACGTCGACTCGGTCCGCGAGGGTACGGTGACCGCGCAGAGCGTCTCGGGCGACATCGAGCTTGGCGTCGCACCCGGCACGACCCTCGACGTCGACGCCGGCTCCGTGTCGGGCGATCTGTCCTCGGAAGTCCCGCTCGGCAGCGATCCGAGCGCGGTGGCGGTCGACGGCGGCCCGACGCTCGTCGTGCGCGGCAAGACGGTCAGCGGCGACTTCCGCGTCTTCCGCGCGGCCTGATGCGCTCGCTGCTCGGCCGCCGCGACGTTCGCCTGCTGCTCGCAGGGCAGACGCTGTCGATGTTCGGCGACTGGGCGATGATCATCGTCCTCGGCATCTGGGCGAAGGTGCTGACGGGCTCGAACGCACAGGCCGGCCTCGTCTTCTTCGTGTTCGCCCTCGCGAGCCTCGCCGCGCCGGCCGGAGGCCTCCTCGTCGACCGCGTCCACAAGCGGCCGCTGATGATCGCGACGCACGTCGCGATGGCCGGCGTCGTCTGCCTGCTCTTCTTCGTGCACGACGCGAGCCAGATGTGGCTCCTCTATCTCATCACTGCGTTGTACGGCCTCGGCGGTGACGTGTTCGGCGCCGCGCGCTCGGCGATGTTGAAGGCGATGCTCCCCGACGAGCTGCTCGCCGAAGCGAACGGCGCCCTCCAGTCGATCCGCGAAGGGCTGCGGCTCGTCGCGCCGCTCGCGGGCGCGGGGATCTACGCCGCGTTCGGTGGAGGCGTCGTCGCACTCGTCGACGCCGCGAGCTTCCTCGCATCGGCGGCGACGTTGATCGCGCTGCCGTTCGCCGAGCCGGAACGCGCAATGAAGCAGCACCACTTTCTCCGCGAGATCTCAATGGGCGTCACGCACATCGCACGCACGCGCGCGTTGCGGGAGCTGACGATCGGCGTAGCCGCGGCGCTGCTCGTCGTGGGCTTCAGCGAGACCTTGATCTTCGCGCTCGCCCACGCGTTGCACCGCTCGCCTGCGTTCATCGGCGTCATGGACTCGTTCCAAGGAGTCGGAGCCATCCTTGGCGGCCTGACATCGGCGCGTCTCATTCGACGGATCGGCGAGCTGCGACTCGCAGGGATTGGGCTTGCCGTGTTCGGGCTCGGAGACATCTGCTGGCTCGTCCCGAGGCTCGGCGTCGTTCTACCGTCGATCGCCGTCGCCGGCCTCGGGATCGTCTGGGCGATCGTCGCGCTCGCAACCGCCTACCAGCGCCGCAGTCCTTCCGAACTGCAGGGCCGGGTCGCGGCGGCCGCGAATATGCTCTTCAGCGTGCCCCAGACCCTGTCGATCGCAGCGGGCGCCGCACTCATCACATTGATCGACTACCGCTTCGAGATCGTTGCGATGTTCGTCGTGCTCCTCCTCTCGGCCGCGTATCTGTTGACGCGCCGCGACCCTGAGGCAAGGACCGAAGTTCTCGAGGTCGATCCGGCGCTCGCCGCGTGACCCGGTCCCACCGGTGACGCTAACCCCACTCCGCCGCAACCGCGACTTCGTCCTGCTCCAGAGCGGGCAGACCCTCTCGACGATCGGCTCCGAGTCGACCGCGATCGCATATCCGCTCCTCGTTCTCGCGGTGACGCACTCACCTGCGCAGGCGGGAATCGTCGGCTTCGCGCGCATCGTGCCCTGGGCGCTCTTCGGATTGGTTGCGGGAGTGGTGGCCGACCGGCTCAACCGCAAGCGGATCATGGTCGCCGCAGACGTGATCCGCATCGTCGCCGTCTCGGCGCTGCTCGTCGCGATCGCCGTTCACCATGTCTCAGTCGTGCCAATCGCACTCGTCGCGTTTGTCGAAGGCACGCTGTACGTCTTCTTCAACGTCGCCGAGCTCGGGGCGTTGCGCTCGGTCGTTCCCGCACGCCAGCTCCCCGCCGCCGCGGCCGTCGAGCAGGCGCGCTACGCGACGGTGACCATCGTCGCGCCGCCGCTCGGAGGAGCCCTCTTCGGGCTCGGGCGCTCGCTGCCCTTCGTCGTCGACGTCGTGTCGTACGTGTTCTCGCTCGTGTCGCTGCTCTTCATGCGCACGCCGTTTCAGGAAGCGCGTGCGGAAGATCCCGTCGCGCTGCGAGCGGAGCTCGCGGAGGGTGTTCGCTGGTTGTGGAGCCACCGTTTCTTTCGGGCGTGCGCGCTGCTCTTCTCCTGGACGAACCTCATCTTCGAAGCGCTCTTCCTGGTGCTGATCGTCGTCGGCCGCGAGCAAGGGCTCTCGGCCGGAGCAATCGGCGCGCTGATCGCCGTCTTCGGCGTGGCCGCACTGCTCGGATCGTTTGCAGCTCCGCGCCTGTCCCACCTGCTGTCGATGCGTGCTCTCGTCATCGCAGGGTTCTGGCTCCAGCTCGGCTTCGCCGCGTTCCTCGTGAAGCCGAGCGTCTACGTGCTCCTCGCCGGGTCGCTCCCGACTGCGGTGTTCATCCCGTCCGTGAACGCCGCTGTGATCGGCTACCGCACGGCTGTCGTCCCGGATCGGCTCACCGGCCGCGTCGGCAGCGTGGCCCGCTCCATCGCTCTCTGCACCGCCGCCCTCGGGCCGCTGTCGGCCGGATTCCTGTTACACGCGTTCTCGGCTCGGACGACCGTCGCGGTCTATGCGGTTGGCATGCTGCTGCTCGCCGTGTTCGGCACGCTCAATCCGTCGATTCGCAACGCCCCGAGCCTCAGCGAGCTCGACAGCCTGCCGAGGCGCCCCGAGCCGCCGGCCACTGCGCTCGCCTGACGCCTGCCTCAGGCCGCCTCGGCGAGCCCGTCCCGTTCGACCGAGATCGACTGGGCGGCTGCGGGCGCCAAACGCCGGCGGGCGACCAGATTGCTCGTGATCAGTGCGGCGACGGTCAGCGCGGCCCCGCCGAGCTCGACGGCGTTCGGCCGGTAGCCGCGCGCGATCTCGATCGCGAACGTCGTGACCGGGATGAGGTTTCCGAACAGCACTGCGTTCTGCGGCCCGATGAGGCGGATCGAGGCGTTCCACGTGAGGACGCCGATGACCGCGCCGGGGATCGCGAGGTACAGGAGATGCGGTGAGACAGCCCACACGTCGGCGGCGCTTGGCCTCGTGACGAAGCCGGCAGCAATCCCGACGACGGTGGCGGCGGCGATCGAGAGCCAGCCGAGCGAGGCGGTGAGCGCCGTGTAGCGGAGCGGCGAGAACTCAGGCGTGCGCGCCGCACCGAGCCCGTAGATGACGAAGCTCACGACCCCGGCGAGAACGAGCCCGTCGCCCCAGCCGATCGAGCCGGTGACGATCGTCGTCGGATGCCCACCGCTGATCACGAGTGCGACGCCCGTCAGCGCGACTGCGAGGAAACCGAACGTCGATGCGGACGGCCGGATGCGCGTGCGCTGCCAGAGCACCAGCGCGGTGACGAGCGGGGCGAGTGCGACGATGAGCGACGCGCTCTGCGGCCGGGCATGAGCGAGCCCGGTGTAGGCGAGCAGGTTGAACCCGGCGAAACCGAGCGTGCCGAGCCCGAAGAGACGCAAGCCGTGACCCTCGAGCCGGAGTGCTCCCCTCCCCTCGCGCAGCGCAAGCAGCCCGAGCAGGAGTGCCCCTGCAAGGGCGTAGCGGAGCGTCGTGAGCGGAAAGGCGTCGACCCGGTGGAGCGCCGAGGCGCCGATGACGAACTGGCCTCCCCAGGCCAGTCCAGTGATCGAGCCGAAGACTGCTCCCAATACGGTTGCGTTTCTCATCTATTCCGTCCTCTCCAGGTCTGGCACCCCCGGGTGCCATACTTCGATCGTTGTCGAAATGAACGCAGGCGCTCCGTCGTTTATTTCGACAATGATCGAAATGGAACTGACCACTATCCTCCAGGCGCTCGGCGACCCGATCCGGCTCCGGATCGTGGGGGAGCTCGCCGACGGCGAGCCGCGGGCCTGTGGCTCGTTCGGCCACCTCGGCGTCGGCGCGCCGACGATCTCGCATCACTTCAAGGTGCTTCGCGAGGCCGGCCTCGTCGAAACGCACGTTCAGGGAAGTAAACGGCTGAACACGCTCCGGCGTGAGGCGGTCGATGCAGATTTTCCGGGCCTGCTGGACTCCGTGCTCGAAGCCGCGTGGCCTATGACGATCTGAGCCTCTCCCGCAGGAGCTCGTTCACGACCTTCGCGTCCGCCTTGCCCTTCGACTCCTTCATCACCTGGCCGACGAGGAACCCGAGGACGCCCTCCTTGCCGCCCCGGTACGTCTCGACCTGCGCCGAGTTCGCGGCGAGGACGGCGTCGATCACCGGTCCGAGCTCGGACGCGTCGCTGACCGCGACCCTGCCCGTGTAGTCGGCAGCGGAGAAGCCGGGCTGCGCACTCGCGGCGGTCGCTTCGGTGAGCGCGTCGCGCGTGAGACCGGGTGTCTTGAGGACGGCCGCCATCCCGGCGACGTCGACGGCTGCCGGGTCGTCGCCCGTTGCCGCGAAGTCGTTCATCACCCAGTTCGCGCCGGCCCGCGGCTCGACTCCCTCCCCCACCAGCCCGACGTACAGCGCGTCGCGCTCCGTCGTCACGAGCGCATACGCGACGTCGAACCCGACCGCCTGCTCGAGCTCGCGGATCCGCACGCCCGGAGACGCAGGCACCTCTGCGCGCAGCCGCTCCACCAGCTCGTCCGGCGGCTCCACGGGCACGAGGTCGGGCTCCGGGAAGTAGCGGTAGTCGTCCGCCTCCTCCTTCGAGCGGTGCACGGTGAGCCGGTCGGTATCGGGGTCGTAGTCGTACGTCGACTGCTCGATCGTCTCGCCGCGCTCGTATGCGGCGATCTGCTCGCGGACCGCCGCCTCGATACCGCGCCCGATGAACGTGAACGAGTTCATGTTCTTCAGCTCCCAGCGCGGCCGGTATCCCTCCTCGCCCGGTTTGCGAACCGAAACGTTGACGTCCGCGCGCATCGTGCCCTTCTCCATCTCGGCGTCCGACACGCCGAGCTCGACGATCGTCTGGCGCAGCAGCCGCAGGAAGCGGAGCGCCGCCTCGGACGAGCGCAGGTCGGGCTCGCTGACGATCTCGAGGAGCGGCGTGCCGCCGCGGTTGAAGTCGACGAGCGAGTAGTCAGCGCCGACGGAGCGGCCGGTGGCGCCGCCCGCGTGCACCGTCTTCGCTGCATCCTCCTCGAGATGGGCCCGCACGATGCCGACGACCTCGTCCCCGTCGGCCGTCGGGACGACCAGCCGGCCCGGCCCGCAGAGCGGTGCCTCGTACTGGCTGATCTGGTACCCCTTCGGCAGGTCGGGGTAGAAGTAGTTCTTCCGAGCGAACACCGCGTGCGACGCGATCTCGCACTCGAGCGCGAGGCCGAGCTTGATGGTGAACTCGATCGCCTTGCCGTTCGCCACGGGCAGCGCGCCCGGATGCGCAAGGCACACGGGACAGGTGCGCGTGTTCTCCGGCGCGCCGTACTCGAGCTCGCAGCGACAGAACATCTTCGTCCGCGTCTTCAGGTGCGCGTGCACCTCGAGCCCGACGACGGTCTCCCACTGGTTAGAGGACATCGGCGAGCTTCTCCTTCGCAGCGCGGACGGCGGCCTCGATGTCACCTTCGACCTCGACCATCGTCATCCAGTCCTCGAGCCCCGGCGGCAGCACACGCACGAGCCACAGCTCGCGCTCGCCCGCCTCGAGGGTCAGCTTCACGTCGCCGACGAGCACGGCGCGGGATCCGTCGAGGATGCGCGGCTCAGTGCCGAAGACGCGCTGCACGACCGGGACGAAGTCCGCCGCGGGATCCTCGAAGCGCATCGTCATCGCAGCCGCTCCGGCACCGGGTCGAAGCCCATGGCGGTCTCCAGGGCGAAGCCCACACGAAACAGCACATTCTCCGAGAACTGGGGCCCGATCAGCTGCAGGCCGACGGGCAATCCCTCGGAGAGACCGCACGGGACGTTCAGCCCCGGCAGGCCCGCCATGCACGACGGGATCGTGAGCAGGTCGCTGAGGTACATCGCGAGCGGATTCGCCGACCGCTCGCCGAGCTTGAACGCGACGGTAGGCGACGTCGGCGAGATGAGGACGTCGAAGCGCTCGAACGCCTCCGCGTGCTCCCGGGCGAGCACCGTGCGCACCTTCTGCGCCTGGCCGTAGTACGCGTCGTAGTAGCCGGCCGAGAGCGCGTACGTGCCGATCATGATGCGCCGCTTCGGCTCCTCGCCGAAGCCCTCGTCGCGCGTGCGCTCGTACATCTCGAGACGGTCACTGCCGTTCGGAGAGCGGTACCCGTAGCGCACACCGTCGTAGCGCGCGAGATTCGAGGATGCCTCCGCCGGAGCGATGAGGTAGTAACAAGGCATGCCGTAATCGACGGAATACGGCAGCGAGCAGTCTCCGACCTCGGCGCCGAGCGCACGGCAGAGCTCGATGGCGCGCTGCACCGCCTCGCGCACACCAGGCTGGATCGCTTCGTGCTCGTTGAACTCGCGCGGCACGCCGATGCGTAGCCCCTTCAGGTCTTCGCCTTCGGGCAGGGCGACCGCGCTGGGCAGCTCGACGCTCGTCGAGTCGCAGGCATCGCGCCCGGCGATGATCGAGTAGAGGAGGGCGCAGTCCCGTACGTTGCGGGCCACCGGACCGATCTGATCGAGGCTCGAAGCAAACGCGATGGCGCCGTAACGCGAGACGGTCCCGTAGGTCGGCCGCAACCCGACGTTCCCGCAGAGCGCGGCCGGCTGCTTGATCGAGCCGCCGGTGTCGGAGCCGAGCGCCCACGGGGCGAGACCGGCAGCGACTGCCGCGGCGGAGCCGCCCCCCGAGCCGCCCGGCACGCGCGTCGGGTCCCACGGGTTCTTCGTCGGCCCGTACGCGGAGTTCTCCGTCGACGAGCCCATCGCGAACTCGTCGGTGTTCGTCTTGCCGAGCACGCGCAGGCCCTGCGCCTTGCAACGCGCGATCACCGTCGCGTCGTAGACGGGGACGTAGCCCTGGAGGATCTTCGACCCAGCGGTCGTCGGGATGCCTTTCGTGCCGATCACGTCCTTGACCGCGATCGGGACGCCTTCCGCGCCGTCGTCCTCGCAGACGTGGAGATAGCAGTGCAGCTCCGGGTCGCGCGCATCGATCGCCGTTGCGTAGGCGCCCCAGAGCTCGGCGCTCGACACCTCCTTCGCGCGCACGAGCCGCGTCGCCTCCTCGGCCGTGAGCCGCAGGGTGTCGATCACGAGGAGCCTCCCGGCGGAACCTTGAAGTACCACCCCTCACGCTCGGGCGCATTCGCCAGCGCCTCCTCGACGGGCAGGCACGGCCGCGGCTCGTCCTCCGCCCAGACATTGACGATGTCGAGCGGGTGCGAGGTCGGCGGCACGTCCGACAGGTCGAGCTCCGACACCTTCGAGACCGCGGCGAGAATGTCGTTCAGCTGCGCGCCGAGGCGCTCGACCTCCTCCTCACGGAGCTCGAGGCGCGCCAGATGGGCGACGTGCAAAAGCTGATCGCGGTCGATGTTGGCCACTCCGACAATCCTCCCTGAAACAACTTGGCCTTCCAGAAAACGGAAGAGGCCCCTGTCGGGGCCTCTTCACAACGTGGGTCCGACGGTCCTCTAGACGGCCTGAACGTTCGCGGCCTGTGCGCCCTTCGGGCCTTGCACAACCTCGAACGACACACGCTGGCCCTCGGTCAGCGACTTGTACCCGTCCATGCCGATCGCCGAGAAATGCACGAACACATCGTCGCCACCTTCGCGCTCGATGAAGCCGTAACCCTTCTCGTTCGAGAACCACTTAACGGTGCCCTCTGCCAACTTCTGTGCCTCCTGAGTTACTGCGACGGCTGAGGGCGCAAGGCTCTAAGCCGCCGACCGATATGAATCGGCCGGAGTGTAACCCAGACGGGGGAATTCGCAACCTTCCGTACGAGGTCTTTCTCGTTTTCAGCTCAGGCCGGCGCCCGGCGGTTCCGTGCCGCCGTCGCCGTGTTCTTCAGGACCATGGCGATCGTCATCGGCCCAACGCCGCCGGGAACGGGCGTCATGTACGCCGCCCGGTCGGCCGCATCCGGGTCGACGTCGCCGAAGAGCCCCTCCGCCGTTCGATTCATCCCGACGTCGATCACGGTCGAGCCCGCCTTCACCATCTCTGCGCCGATCACGTGCAGGCGCCCAACCGCGGCGACCAGGATGTCCGCGTCGAGCGTGTGGCGCTCGAGATCCTGGGTGCGCGAATGGCAGATCGTGACGGTCGCGTTGGCCTGAAGCAACAGGTGTGCGATCGGCTTTCCGACGATGATCGACCGGCCGACGACGACTGCTCGGGCGCCCTCCACCTCGATCTCGTACTCCTCGAGCATCCGCATGATCCCGAGCGGCGTGCACGGGACCAGCGCGGGCCGGCCGAGATACAACCGGCCGGCGTTCATCGGATGGATGCCGTCGACGTCCTTCGCCGGGTCGACCGCCTCGATGATCGTCGACTCCGTGAGGTGCGAGGGCAGCGGCAGCTGGACGAGGATCCCGTCCACTTCGTCGTCCGCGTTGAGGCCGGCGACGAGCTCGAGGATCTCGGCTTCGGAGGTGTCCGCCGGCAGTCGCAGGTCTCGGGCGTCGATCCCGGCCGCCTGCGCCGCCTTGTGCTTGCCGCGGATGTAGACGTCCGAGGCCGGATCGTCGCCGACGAGCACGGTCGCGAGCCCCACGTGTCCGAGCTCTGCGATCTCGAGGGCCACCTCCTCGCGCACCTTTGCCGCCAGGGCCTTGCCGTCGATCGTCCGCGCCGTCACCAAGGCGACGTTATAGCCTCGGCCGGGGCAAGGTGTCAGACACTTTTCGGCCCCAAGGTGTCAGACACTTTTCCGCCCCAAGGTGTCAGACACTTTTCGGCCCAAAGGTGTCAGACACTTTTCGGCGCGCGTGGGTGGCCTAAGCTCCGCACGTGGCGAAGCGACTCCCCCGCAAGAACGACGCCGCCTCGATCGCCGCGCGACGCGACGCTCTCGGCCTCGACGGCGCGGTGACGCCCGCCGACCTCGAGCCGTACGCGGGCGCGGCAGAGTCGGTGACCGGCCTTGCCGTGATCCCGGTCTCGGTCGCCGAGCTGCAGATCTCGCTCGGCAGCTACCGGCTCGGCGAGAGCGGCGAGGTCGTCGAGACGGCACGGGCCGACGAGGCGGTCTTCGTCCCGCTCGCGCACACCGAGGGCGGACTGACCGCGTCGGTGCAGCGCGGGGCGCTCGCCGTCGCCGAGTCGGGCGGCTTCCGCACACACGTCGTCGCCGACAGGATCACACGTGCGTCCTGCTTCGTCTGCCGCGACGCGGCCGACGCGCTCACGCTCGCGCGCTGGATCGAGGAGCAGGTTCCGGCGATGCAGGAGTTCCTCCGCACGTCCGACATCGCGGAGCTCTCACGGTACGCGGTGCTCCGCGAGGTGAAGACGCACGTCGTCGGGCCGATGTGCCACGTGCTCTGGCGCTGGACGACGGGGGACGCCGTCGGGCCGAACATGATGACGCGTAACGCATACGCCTTGAACATGGCGTTCGTGAAGCCGGGCGCACCCGTCGAGATCGAGCGCGTCGTGCTCGAGGCAAACATGGGCGGCGACAAGAAGCCCTCGCACGAGTATTTCCAGACGGGACACGGCAAGACCGTGATCGCCGAGGCGACGCTCACCGACGACGCGATTCGACGCGTCCTGCGCAGCACCGCCGAGGATCTCGAAGCGCTCGCGTGGGTCGGCACCCACGGCGCCGTCGCGTCGGGGATGCAGTCGGTCGCCTTCACGCCCGCGTCGGCGATCGCAGCGATCTTCGCGGCGACGGGCCAGGACCTCGGCATGGTCGGCACGAGCTCGATGGCGCACGGAACCGGCAGGCGTGTCGAGGGCGGCCTGCACGTCTCCATCCGCTTCCCCGGCCTCGAGGTCGGCACCGTCGGCGGCGGTACGACGCTCCCGACGCCGAGCGAGTGGCTCGGGCTGATGGGCTGCTCGGGACCGGGAACCGTCTACCGGTTCGCGCAGATCGTCGCGGCGGCCGCCCTCGCGCTCGAGATCAGCGCCTCCGCCGCCATGGCGACCGCCGGCAGCGAGAACTTCTTCCGCGCGCACCACGAGCGCGGCGGCATCCGCTAGAAGGGCTAGAAGGGGAGCTCGACGTCGGCGACGTCGAGGCCGAGCGACTTGGCAAGCCGGACGCCGTGCTGGATCTCCGTGCGGAGCCGCTCGCGGTCGCGGGCCTCCATCAACTGGCCGATCATCTCGCGCGCCTTCGGGCGCCACATCGCATGCTGCGCGAACGTCGGCAGCATCGTGTTCGCCGCCGCCACGAGCGAGTTCTCCACCTGCTTCGACGCGCCGACGAGCAGGACGCGCTCGTACGCCATCCCGGCTCCATGATGGATCCCGTCGTCGATCGCGAGCCGGTTGCAGATGTCCTCGAGGATCGTCCCGCGCGACGAGCGGGCGATCAGCCGGAAGCGCGGAATGATCAGCCGCTCGAAGAAGACCTGCATCATGAAGACCTTCTCCTCGAGGGTGTCCGCCTCGAGGAACATGTGGCCGAGCTGGTCGAGATACGGATCGCGCTCCCCTTCGCCGCCGACCTGCGCGATCAACTTGAGCCAGGCCTCGGTGTGGCGCGACTCGTCCTGCACCATCGTCGAGTAATACAGACGTGCCTCGGGGTCGGGCGCGGCATTCAGGAGTTGTGCCGCCATCTCGCACGCGATGATGTCGGCCTGCAGCTGCTGCATGACGACCGAGCGCCACACGTCTCGCCGGCGCGCCTGCCGGTCCGGCGAGCCCTTTCCTTCGGGTACCGGCGAGATCTCGCCCCAGGGCAAGTCGTGCACCTGCCACTCTTGGCGCTTCGCCAGCTCGTAGAAGCGGAGGACGCCGGCGTACGCGGCACGGTCCTCGGCTGGTGCCTCCGGCTCGTCGATCGAAGGCTCGGCGCTCACCGGCGGGACCTTAGCGTGGTCGCCGCATAAACTCGCGGGGTGATTGCGCTCGTCTTCAGCTACGAGGTTCGCGACCCGGACGCGTTCGAACGCGCGTACGGCGCCGACGGCGACTGGGCGCAGTTCTTCCGCCTGGGAGTCGGTTACATCGGCACGGAGCTGCTCCACGACGTCGAGATTCCGACGCGATACATCGTGATCGACCGGTGGGATTCGGCCGAGGCCTACAACACCTTCGCATCTGAGCGGCGCGATGAGTACATGAGCCGCGTCGACGACTCGCGGTTCTTCTACGACCAGGAGCTGCGTTTCGGGACGTTCGAGAACGTGTGGCACGAGCCGACCTGATCCCGCCACATCACGATCCCGCCTGTTGGGGTTGCGGCGACGCACCGGGCGGCATCCGTCTGCCTCATCCGGTCGAGGAAGGCGCGACCGAGTACGAGGCGTTCTTCCACTTCGACGCGCGGCACCAGGGCGGTCCGGGATTCGCCCACGGCGGGATGGTGGCGGCGGCACTCGACGAGGCATGCGGCCTCCTCGCGACCTGGTACCGCTTTCCTACGGTGACTGCCCGGATCTTCGTGCGGTACCGCCGACCGGTCGAGATCAACACCGAGCTCCTCGTCAGGGCGACGCTGACCGGCGAGCGCGGCAGGCGGCTGCACATCCGCGGAGAGATCGTCGACGGAAGCGACGTGCTGGCCGAGGCGCGCTCTGCATTCCTCCATGTGCCGCTCGAGCATTTTCTCGCGACGCCGGAGGGCCGCGCCTCGGCGGACGCCTGGAACGCTCGCTTGAACGAGTGATCGTGTCCGACCGGGGTTTCTGCCGATATGCGCGCGAAGGGTTAACCGGCCCTGCGGCGACGGAGGGAGTCGCATGCTCACACGCATACTGGTCGCAGCAGCTGTCGTTCTCGCTCTGATGCTCGTGGTCAAGGACGGGCGGGTCATGCGGGATGCCGGGCTCACCGGCTCATGCGCATCGGCGAAGAAGTATCCGGACGGGTCGCAGCTCGAGGCCTGCAGCGCGGGCAAGCTCGCCGGACGTCCGAGCCTTGCAGGGCAGGGCTGCACCTCGACGGGCCTCTCGGGCACGTACGAGTACTGGCGCTGCCCGGCCGGCGTCGAGTCGGGCCCGAGCGGCAACTGACGAAGGCACGATCGAGGGATCGGGCGGGTCCCTCGAACGAGCCGACAACGGCTGGACATGCGGCTCGCCCTCCTGACTCTGCTCTCGCTCGTGCTGGTTCCCTCTGCGCTCGCCGCCGGCCCGCGCGCACAGACGATCTCGGGGACGATCTCCGCCAACTCGGGCAGCTCGATCACGGTCACGTCGGGCGAGCGGTCGGTCACGTGTGCCGTGCGGGGCGAGAAGGCACAGGCAGCACTCGCCCGCTGGGGCGTCGGCGCCAAGGCTGCGATGGCGTGCAGGCGGGACGGCAACCGGCTCGTGCTCAGCCGGCTCTCACGCCTCGACTCGAAGGACGCCAAGACGACTCCGCCGACGACTCCGCACGACGCACGACGGCGGTACGACGACATCCCCCACTCCGGACGCCTCCCACACAGGATCGCCGCGACGCGCGCGGCAAGGTCACCGCACTCGGCGGCGGCTCGATCACCGTCACGCGTGACGGCGGCACCTCCCTCACCTGCACGGTCACCGACGGCCAGGCGCGCTCGATCGCCGAAGGCGCACCTGTTGGAACCCCTGTCCTCATCGTCTGCGCCGGCGGCGACCATCCCGCACTGCTCGACCTCGAGCGCCTGCAGACGAGCACATCCCCCAGTCACCCCACCACGACGAGCTCACCTCCGGCGCCTCCGCCCACCACGGACCGGCGCTACGCGAAGGGCGTCGTCACCGCACTCTCCTCGGACGGCGTGACCGTGAAGCCCGACGAGGGCGGCGACTCGCTCCGCTGCAGCATCACGCAGGCCGCTGACTCGGCGTCCGCCGCGGCGAAGCTCTCCCTCGGCGCACACGTCGGCATCGTCTGCCGGCGCGACGGCGACTCGTGGGTGCTCGCCGGCTCGATCTCGGTCTAGACGAGCTCCGCGAGCGCCTCGAGCAGCAGGTCGTCCGCCTCCGGCCTGTGCACGGTGATGCGGATCGCACCCGGTGAGGAGCGCACGGGCAGGCCGCGCCGCAGCAGTCCGTCCGCGAGCTCCGTCGCGCGCTCGTCAGGCACCAGCAGGAAGTTCGTCCAGGACTCGAGCGGCTCGAGCCCGAGCGAGCGCAGGCCGTTCGCGAGCCGCTCGCGCTCGGCGATCGTGGCCGAGACGTCCGGTGGGCCGGCCTCGAGCGCCGCGAGCGCGAGTGCGGCGGAAAGCGTCGAGACGGGAGCGGGCTCCTGCCTCGCGTTCAAGTCGGCCGCGACATTCGGAGCCGCGAGGCCGTAGCCGACGCGTGCCGACGCGAGCCCGAAGGCCTTCGAGAACGTCCGCACGACGATCACGTCGTCATCGAGGAGCGGCACGGCGGTCTCGCCGCCCGCGTACTCGAAGTACGCCTCGTCCACGACGAGCGGGCGCGCGGCGGGCAGATCGACGAGAGCACCGCTCGGATTGTGCGGCCGGCAGACGAACGTCAGCACAGGATCGATGTCGCCGACCTCCGCTCCCGCGACCCACGTCGAGACCCGATACACCGGGTACGTCGGCTCGTACGTAACCGAGATCCGGTCACCTGGGCCGGCGTAGGCGCGCGCGCAGAGCATCAGGATGTCGTCGGCGCCGGCCCCGAGCACGACGTTCTCCGGCTCGACCCCGTTGTAGTCCGCGATCGCCTGGAGCAACTCGGGAAAGCCGCCGTGGGCATAGGCGTTGATGCGCTCGAGGGCGCCGGCCACCGTCGCGGGCGTCGCGACCGGCGGCGGATCCGGCGGCGTGTTGCCGTCGAAGCGCAGCACCTCCGCGGGCTCGATTCCGGCCAGCTCCCCGATCTCTCGCGTCGAACGGGCCCAGCCGTACGGCGTGAACTCGGGCGAGAGGGGACGCATCGCGTCAGCTTAAACGCGGCCGCAGGCGGGCTCCACGTGCGCAATGCGCAGGAAATCGAGCCGATTGCCACGCATTGCGCGAAAGATCACCGTTGAAAACGTGCATCCCGACAGGCCATAATCGATGGCGCTGATGCAGGTCGATCAACGGGCGTCCACCGACGAGCTCCTCAAGGCGCGCGAACGCTACGTCCCGCGGGGTGTCTCGACGCCCCAGCTCGCCGTCACGCGGGCCTGGGGCGCGCGCGTCTGGGACGCCGAGGGCCGCGAGTACCTCGACTTCGCGGGCGGGATCGCGTGCCAGAACCTGGGTCACGGCCCGGCCGGGGTCGTCCGCGCGATCCACGAGCAGGTCGACCGCTATCTCCACCAGTGCTTCATGGTCGGGATCTACGAGCCGTACATCGAGGTGTGCCGGCGGCTGGACGAGCTCTGGCCCGGCGACGCCGCGACGAAGAGCCTGCTGCTCAACTCGGGCGCAGAGGCGATCGAGAACGCCGTGAAGATCGCACGCGCGGCGACCGGCCGCGCCGCCGTCGTCGTCTTCGACCGCGCATTCCATGGCCGCACGAATCTGACCATGGCGATGACCTCCAAGCTCGTCTACAAGCAGGGCTTCGGACCGCTGGCGACCGACATCCACCGCGCACCAGCGCCCTACCCCTATCGAGGCGTCACGACCGAGGACGCGCTCGCGGGCCTGGACATGCTCTTCAAGCAGGACGTCGACCCGTCGGACGTGGCGTGCTTCGTGCTCGAGCCGGTGCAGGGCGAAGGGGGCTTCATCCCGATGCCGCAGGCGTTCGTCGAGGCGCTGAAGGAGCGCTGCGAGCGGTACGGCATCCTCTATGTCGACGACGAGGTACAGGCCGGCTGCGGGCGAACGGGCCCGATGTGGGCGATCGAGCATTACGGTGTCGAGCCCGACCTGATCGTCTCGGGCAAGTCGCTCGGCGGCGGCCTGCCGCTTGCAGGCGTGACCGGGCGCGCCGACGTGATGGACGCCGTACACGTCGGCGGTCTCGGCGGCACGTTCGGCGGCAACCCCGTCTGCTGCGCCGCGGCCCTCGCAGTGCTCGACGAGCTCTCGGCGGCGGGCTTCCGGGAACGCGCCGACCAGATCGCACGCCTCCTGCGCGCGCATCTCGACGAGATCGCCGCACGCCGCCCCGTCGTCGGCGAGGTGCGCGGGCTCGGATCGATGCTCGCGCTCGAGCTCGTCGAGCCGGGCGGCGACGCTGCGAAAGCGGTCACGACGTCGGCACGCGAGAAGGGTCTGATCCTCCTCTCGTGCGGGCTCTACGGGAACGTCCTCCGGCTGCTGCCGCCGCTCTCGGCGACGGACGAGGAGCTCGAACGCGGGCTCGTAATCCTCGAGGAGGCCCTTGGCGACGCAGGCTCCGGCTGAGACCGGCGCCGAGACGGCGCCCGGGTCGCCCGCGGTCCGGCTGACGGGAATCCGCCGGACGTACGGCGACGTCGTCGCGATCGCCGATCTCGACCTCGACATCTCGCAGGGAGAGTTCTTCACGCTCCTCGGGCCGTCGGGCTCGGGCAAGACGACGACGCTGCGCGTGATCGCCGGCTTCGAGCGTCCCGACGCGGGCCACGTCGAGCTCGACGGCGTCGACGTCACCGGCACCGCGCCGTCGGAGCGCGACGTCAACACGGTGTTCCAGGACTACGCCCTCTTCCCGCACATGACCGTGCTCGAGAACGTCGAGTACGGATTGCGAGTGAAGGGCGTCGGGCGCCGCGAGCGACGCAACCGGGCGAACGAGGTACTCGAGCGCGTGCGGCTCCCCCAGGTCGGCGCCCGCCGGCCGGTACAGCTCTCGGGCGGGCAGCGGCAACGCGTCGCGCTCGCGCGCGCGATCGTCAACCGCCCGACGGTGCTCCTGCTCGACGAGCCCCTCGGCGCGCTCGACCTCAAGCTGCGCCAGGAGATGCAGGTCTTCCTCAAGGCGCTGCAGCAGGATCTCGGCATCACGTTCGTCTATGTCACGCACGACCAGGAAGAGGCGCTGACGATGAGCGACCGAATGGCGGTCTTCAACGAGGGGCGCATCGAGCAGATCGGCAGCCCCGCGGATGTCTACGAGCATCCCGAGACCGAGTTCGTCGCAGGCTTCGTCGGCATCTCCAACGTGCTCGAGCGCGACGGCAAGCGTTTCACGATCCGTCCCGAGAAGATCCACATGACCGAGGGAATCGGCGGAGACGGCGAGACCGGCGTGATCCGCGACGTCGTGTACGTCGGGATGGTCACGCGCTACATCGTCGACCTGCACTCGGGCGGAGAGCTGGTCGTCGTGCGACAGAACCTTCAGACGTCGTCGCAGGAAGTACTCGAAGCGAAAGGCAAGCGTGTCCGGCTGGAGTGGCGGCCGGAGCACACCTATGAGATCGACAAGGAGGAAAACGGGTGACTGGGATCACAAGGGCACGGGTTCTCGCCGCTGCATTCGCAGTGGCGCTGTGCGTGCCGGCCGCGGGAATCACCGCGGGGAGCGGCGTGCCGACGACGATCGGCAAAGGTGAAGGACAGTTGAATCTCGTCGCCTGGGAGGGCTACACGCAGCCGCAGTGGGTCAAGCCGTTCCAGAAGTTGACGGGGTGCCAGGTGCACGCGAAGTACGCGGGCTCGTCCGACGAGATGGTGACGCTCATGCGCCAGGGTGGCGGCTCCCAGTACGACATGGTCTCCGCCTCCGGTGACGCGAGCCTGCGCCTGATCTACGGCAAGGACGTCCAGCCGATCAACGTCAACCTCATTCCCGACTACAAGTACTTCATCCCGCAGCTGAAGTCGCCCCCGCACAACACGATCAAGGGTGTGCACTACGGGCTGTCGCTCCAGTGGGGCCCGAACACGCTGCTCTACAACACGACCAAGGTGAAGCCCGCGCCGACGAGCTGGTCGGCGATCTACAGCGCGAAGTACAAGGGCAAGGTCACCGTGCCGGACAACCCGATCCAGATCGCGGACGCGGCGCTCTACCTCTCGAAGACGAAGCCGTCGCTCGGGATCACGGACCCGTACGAGCTCGACTCGACCCAGTTCAACGCGGCGGTGAGCCTGCTGAAGCAGCAGAAGCCGCTGATCAAGAAGTACTGGGCGCTCGCCTCGGACGAGATCGACCTCTTCAAGAGCGGCGACGCGGTGATCGGCGCGTCGTGGCCGTATCAGACGAACACGCTCGCAGCGGACAAGGTCGCGGTGAAGGACCTCATCCCGAAGGAGGGCGCGACGGGCTGGGCCGACACGTGGATGCTCTCGGCGAACGCCAAGCATCCGAACTGCGCATACATGTGGATGAAGTGGGTCTCGACGCCGAAAGTGCAGGCGCAACAGGCGATCTACTTCGGCGAGACGCCGGTGAACACGAGGGCATGCGCGGTGATGAACACGCTGTCTCCTGGATCCGCAGCGCAGTACCACTGCGGCGCCTCGCCGGCGTATTTCAACTCGATCAAGTTCTGGAAGACGCCGATCGCCGCCTGCGGCAACGGCAAGAACGACTGCATGGACTACACGAAATGGCAGCAGGCGTGGACACAGATGAAGGGCTGACCGCTGGCCGTTCGCGCTGCTGATCTGAGCCGGCCGGGCCGCCCACTACGGGCGGCCCGGCTACGGCTCACCGGCTTCTTCTGGGAACACCGCTGGGCGAAGGCGCTGCTCCTACTGCTCCCGCCGCTGCTGGCGTTCGCACTCGTCTATCTCGCTGCGCTCGTCGCGCTCTTCATCTCGTCGTTCTGGTCCGTCAATCCGTTCACGACGGAGATCGAGCACATCTGGACGCTCGACAACTACCGAACGATCTTCGAGTCGAGCGCGTACCGGACGATCGCGCTGCGCACGATCGGGATCGCGGCTGCCGTCACAGTGGCGGACGCAATCCTCGCGTTCCCGCTCGCGTACTTCATGGCCAGGCTCGCATCGTCGCGCACGCGGACGTTTCTCTTCGTCGCCGTCCTGCTGCCGCTCTGGTCGAGCTACCTGATCCGCGTCTACATCTGGCGGCTCATCCTCGGCAAGGAAGGCGTGCTCAACTGGGCGCTCGAGAGCATCGGGCTCCCGGCCGCGAACATCGGGTACACGAACTGGGCGGTGTGGCTCATCTTCACGTACGTCTGGCTGCCGTTCATGGTGCTGCCGGTGTACGGCGCGCTCGAGCGGATTCCGGAGTCGTACGTCGAGGCGTCGCGCGACCTCGGCGCCGGGGGCTACACGACGTTCCGTCGCGTCATCCTGCCGCTCGCACTCCCGGGCGTCGTCGCGGGCTCGATCTTCACGTTCTCGCTGACGCTCGGGGACTACGTGACGCCGCTCCTCGCCGGCGGCTCGAACTCCCAGTTCATCGGCAACGTCGTCTACGACTCGGTCGGGATCTCGAACAACGTGCCGTTTGCTGCTGCGTTCGCCGCGATACCGCTCGCCGTGATGGGCGTCTATCTCGTGATCGCGCGCAGGCTCGGCGCGTTCGAGGCGATGTGATGGAGCGCCGCAGCACACGCATCGCGCTCATCGGTTGGACGGTGCTCGTCATCCTCTTCCTCTGGGTGCCGCTCGTCTTGATCATGGTGTACGCCTTCAACTCGTCGAACGTGCAGAGCTGGCCGATCCCCGGCTTTACGACGAAGTGGTTCAGCGTCGCCTGGCATTCGCAGGACGTCCGCGACGCGCTGTGGCTCTCGGTGCGCGTCGCGCTCGTCGCGACCGGCGCCGCGCTCGTGCTGGGCTCCGCGGCCGCCGTCGGCGTCGCACGCTTCAAGTTCTTCGGCCGCGAGGCCGTCTCGTTTCTGCTGGTGCTGCCGATCGCGCTCCCGGGCATCGTCACCGGCATGGCGCTCAACTCGTTCTTCATCGCCGGGCACATCACCGTGTCGATGTGGACGATCGTGATCGGCCATGCGACGTTCTGCGTCGTCATCGTCTACAACAACGCCCTCGCGCGGCTCAGGCGGTCGTCGCCGTCGTTGATCGAAGCATCGATGGATCTCGGCGCCGACGGTTTGCAGACGTTCCGGTTCGTCGTCTGGCCGGTGCTGTCAACGGCGCTCATCGCAGGCGGTTTGCTGGCGTTCGCGCTGTCGTTCGACGAGGTCGTGGTGACGTTCTTCACTGCGGGAGCCCAGAACACGCTGCCGCTGTTGATACTCGGCTACATCAGGCTCGGGCAGCAGTTGCCCGTCGTGAACGCCATCGCATTCGCGATGATCCTGTTGACGGTGATCCCCGTCGTGCTCGCGCAACGGCTGATGCGCGACACGGGCGTTCTACGGCGCACCGCCGGGAACGTGACGGATGCGGTGGAATCGGCCCAAGTGACCGCGGTCTGACCAGGAGGCACAGATGAGCGCAACGAAGACGGCATACAAGAACCTCGTCGGCGGCGAATGGGTAGACGCAGCGTCCGGCGAGACCATGGAGGTCATCAATCCCGCGACGGGCGACACGATCGCCGAGGTTCCGCGCTGCAGCGCGGAGGACGTCGACCGCGCGGTCGGTGCAGCGAACACGGCGCTGCCCGGCTGGCTCGACTCCACGCCGAAGGAGCGCTCCGAGCTCCTGCACAAGCTCGCGGACGTGCTCGACGCGAACGCGGAGGAGCTCGCCCAGCTCGAGTCGGCGAACGTCGGCAAGCCGCTGATGGCGTCGCGCGACGAGATGCCGTTCTCGGCCGACAACCTGCGCTTCTTCGCCGGTGCCGCGCGCAACCTCGAGGGGAAGTCGGCCGGCGAGTACATCACGGGGTACACATCGATGATCCGCCGGGAGCCGCTCGGGATCGTGGCCGGTATCTGTCCGTGGAACTACCCGCTGATGATGGCCATCTGGAAGCTCGGCCCGGCGATCGCGGCCGGAAACGTCCAGATCCTCAAGCCGTCGGAGCAGACCCCACTCTCCCTGCTCCGGTTCGTGCAGCTCGCGCAAGAGGTGATTCCTGCAGGCGTGCTGAACGTCGTCACTGGTGACGGCGTGCCGGTCGGCGAGCGTCTCGTCGCCCATCCCGACGTCCGGCTCGTCTCGCTCACGGGCGACGTGGCGACGGGCAAGGCGATCGCGCGCAACGCGGCCGACACGTTGAAGCGGGTTCATCTCGAGCTCGGCGGCAAGGCGCCGATGGTCATCTTCGACGACGCCGATCCGAAGGCGGTGGCCGAGGGCATCCGCCTCGCGGCCTTCTGGAACTCCGGGCAGGACTGCACCGCCGGCTCGCGCGTCATTGCCGGGCCGAAGATCTACGACAAGCTGCTCGAGGAGCTCGTGCCGCAGGTCGAGTCGCTGAAGGTCGGCGATCCGATGGAGAGCGACGAGATCGAGATGGGCTCCGTCATCTCCCAGTCGCAGCAGGAGCGGATCCTCGGGTTCCTCGAGCGCGCAAAGGGAGCGACGGTGCTGACCGGCGGCGGAACGAACGGCTCGAAGGGATTCTTCGTGCAGCCGACGGTGGTGGTCGACGTGAAGCAGACCGACGAGATCGTGCAGAAGGAGGTCTTCGGCCCGGTCGTGACCGTGCAGCGCTTCGCCGACGACGACGAGGCGATCCGCTGGGCGAACGACGTCCCGTACGGCCTCGCATCGTCCGTGTGGACGCGCGACGTCGGGCGTGCGCTCAACGCCGTGAAGCGGCTCCAGTTCGGAACGGTCTGGGTGAACGACCACCTGCTCCCGATCACGTCGGAGATGCCCCACGGCGGCTACAAGCAGTCCGGTTACGGCAAGGACATGTCGATCTACTCGATGGAGGAGTACACGCAGATCAAGCACGCAGCGTTCAAGATCGACTGACCGAGGAAAACCCCCGCCGGAGTCGAAAGTCGCTGCATCTCAGCGACGCCTCTTCTCCTCACTGGCCGAACGGCTAGTGCTTGGCGACACGGAATCGGCGTACCCTTCGGCGAGGCAAGTGCCACGAAGAAGGACTCGGATGATGCGTGAGTCGTCGGCACTGCGGCCCCTTTTCGACGCTTGGCGTCTGTTTCGTCTCGGCCTGCGAAGGACCATTGCCTGTGGGTTCATCGCAACGCTGTTCGTCCTCGTGCCGACCGCGCACGCCGCGAACTCGGTGATCGGGCCGCCGACGATCACCGGCACGCCGGGCGCCAACGGCTGGTACGTCAGCGCCGTGACGGTCACGTACCAGGTCAACGTGACCTCCTTCTCCGGCGTCAACTGCGGCGTGGTGCAGCTCTCGAGCACGGGATTCACGGGTGTCATCACGCTCTCGGGCGACGGCGCAAACCAGGATGCGGAATGCACCGTGACCGGCGGGCCCACACCGGCCTCGTCGCCGCTCTTCATCAACATCGACACGACACCGCCAACGACGACGGCCGTCACAGTCGGACGCGGTCCCGACATGAACGGCTGGTACAACCACTCGGTCGACGTCACCGCAACCGGCACCGACGCAGTGTCGGGCATCGCGTCGTGCACGGCGACCACCTACTCCGGCCCCGACACGTCGTCGGCGTCGGTGAGCGGCTCGTGCACGGACAACGCCGGCAACGTCTCGACAGCGATGACGACCAGCTTCCCGTACGACGGGACCGGGCCGAGCATCTCGACCTCGGCGAGCCGCGGGCCGGACGTGAACGGCTGGTACAACCACGCGGTCGACGTGACGTTCAGCGGCGCCGATGGCCTCTCCGGCATGGACTCGTGCACGGGCGGCAGCTACTCGGGCCCTGACAACGGCTCGGCGAGTGTCTCGGGCTCGTGCCGCGACAAGGCCGGCAACACCGCGAGCGGATCATTCGGACTGAAGTACGACGCGACGCCCCCGACAGTCACTGGCTCGACCCCCGACCGGCCGCCGAACTCCGACGGCTGGTACAACCATCCCGTCGTAGTCACGTTCGCCGGCTCCGACGCCGCGTCCGGCGTCGCCTCCTGCACGGCGCAGACGTACAGCGGCCCGAACAACCCCTCGGCGACCGTCACGGGAACGTGTCGCGACAACGCCGGCAACGTCAGCGCGGCCGGTTCCTTCCCCCTGAAATTCGACTCGACGCCGCCGACGCTCGCCGGCGTCAAGGTCGCTGCCGTGAATACGTCCGTCGCGCTCACGTGGAGGGCTTCCAAGGACGTCGCAAGCCTCAAGATCACTCGCACCGGAGGCGGCTCGAAGGGGCCGAGGACCGTCTACAGCGGCAAGCCCACCGATCGATTCATGGACCGGCGTGTACGCAGCGGCGACCGGTACACCTACCTCATCACGGCCTACGACCCCGCCGGGAACCCCGCGACGGCACGGGCAGTCGCCATCCTGTCTGCCACGCTGATCTCGCCCCGCCCGGCGGCCACCGTGCACGGCGACGCGACGCTTCGCTGGCGTGCGGACCCCAAGGCGACGTACTACAACGTGCAGCTCTGGCTCAACGGCAAGAAGGTGCTCTCGAGCTGGCCCGACGGTCCGACGCTCCGCCTGCCGCACCTCGCGCCCGGGCGTTACACCTGGGTTGTTTGGCCGGGACTCGGCTCCCAGTCGGAGCACCGGTACGGACCGTTGACCGGAAAGAGCACGTTCGTCCTCGCGCCGTAGCTTCTCAGGTTGCGGCTGGGCGGGACTGCCGATAGAACCTGGGCTATCCGAATCGCGCGCCGGGCGTCTAACCCCTCGATACGTCGTACCGGCTCCTACCCGATTCCCCCCGACCGGAGGTCCTGAGTGGCTGCTGACGAGCTGGGCTCGGCCAATGACGTGGCAGAGCGGTTTCTCGACAACATCGAGACGGTCATCCACGGCAAGCGCGAGCAGATCAAGCTCGTCGTCGCCGCCCTGATGTGCGGCGGCCACGTGCTGCTCGAGGACGTTCCCGGCACCGCGAAGACGGTGCTCGCCCGCGCCATCGCGCAGTCGATCCGCGGCGCGCAGTCGTCCCGCATCCAGTGCACGCCGGACCTCCAGCCCACCGACGTCACCGGGCTCTCGATCTTCAACCAGCGAGAACGCGACTTCGAGTTCCGACCCGGTCCGGTCTTCGCGAACGTCGTGCTCGTCGACGAGATCAACCGCGCGATGCCGAAGACCCAGTCGGCGCTGCTCGAGGCGATGGCCGAGCAGCAGGTAACCGTCGACGGCGAGACCCGCCGCCTCGAGGACCCGTTCCTCGTGCTCGCGACGCAGAACCCGATCGAGTACGAGGGAACGTTCCCGCTTCCCGAAGCGCAGCTCGACCGCTTCTTCGTGAAGACGACGCTCGGCTATCCCGACGCCGATCAGGAGGCACAGATCGTCGAGGAGCAGCTCGGCGGCCATCCGCTCGGCAGGCTCGAGCCGGCGATCGACCTCGACGACGTGATGCTCCTCCGCCGCGCCGTTTCGGAGGCGTTCGTGCACGAGGCAGTCGCACGCTGGATCGTCGACCTCGTGCGGTCGACGCGCGACCTCGACATCGTCGCGATCGGCAGCTCGGTTCGCGGCACCCTGGCGCTCAACCGCGCCGCCCGTGCCTGGGCGGTGCTGCACTCGCGCCGCTATGTCACGCCGGAAGACGTCGAGCAGCTCTTCGTGCCGGTGCTCCTGCACCGGATCCTCTTCCGGCCGAGCTTCCTCGCCGAGGTCCGCGACCGCGGGTGGGTGGCGGCCGCCGAGCTCGTGCGCGAGCGGTGCCTCGAGGTCGCACCGAAGCCCGGCTTCGACATCGACCTCGACGTTCCGGCGGCAGCAGGCCCGTAGCCTCGTGGCCGCCGTCTTTCCGCTCGTCCCTCGCCGGCGAGTGATCGGCCTCGCGTTCGGCGGCGTACGAAGCGCACGCCGTGGAATCGGCTCGGACGTGGCGAGCACGCGGGAGTACCACCCCGGCGACGACGTCGGCTGGATGGACTGGGCAGCGTCGGCAAAGCTGTCCGCCGCGCGCGGCGACGACCACTTCATCGTGCGCGAGCGTTTCGCGGACGAGGCGCCGCGCGTCGTCGTGCTCGTCGACCGCCGGCCGTCGATGTCGATCCAGGCGTCGAAGCTGCGACGACTCGACAAGCCTCGGGCGCTGCTTACGGCCGTCGAGCTGATCGGCCAGAGCGCGGTTGCCGCACGGAGCCTCACCGGCTATCTCGACTACGCGGACGGCGAGCCGTTCTGGCGTCCGCCACGCTCCGAGCATCGCGCCGACCCGGGCACGTTCGAGCGCCCGTTTCGCGCGCCCGCGGACACGGTCTCCCGGGGGCTCGACTTCCTCGGCGAGCATCGTCGCGACCTGCCGACGCAGGCCTTCGTCTTCGTGCTCTCCGACTTCGTCGTGCCGCCGGACCTGCGCAGCTGGGAGCACGCGCTCGAGCACCGCTGGGAGCTCGTGCCCGTCGCGATCCAGGACCCGGTCTGGGAACGCACATTCCCTGATGTCGGCGGCGTCGCGATCTCGTACGCCGACCCGGCCACGGGGCGCATCGTGCCCGTGTGCCTCTCGGACAGGGAGGCCGCCCGCCTACGCGACGAGCACGAAGCCCACTGGGACCGGCTCGTCCGGGATTTCCGCTCGCTCGGCGTCGAGCCGGTCGCGGTGACGTCGCACGACAGCACCGGCGTGCTCGAGTCGTTCCTCCGCTGGGCAGACATGCGCCAGATGTGGCGCGGGGCCGTCGCGTGAGCCTCGGCCGTCGCGTGAGCCTCGGCCGTCGCGTGAGGCTCGGCAGTGGCGTGAGGCTCGTCGCGAGCACCGCGGCGGCGATCGCGCTCGTTGCGGCGGCACCAGCCGCTGCGATCGTTCCCGTCGTCCCATCGGGCTCCTCGCTCGGCGAGGGCGTGCCGCTGAAGGCCTACGCAACGCTTACTCCGACCGTGCATCTCTTCGGCGACTCGGTCACAGCGTCGGTCGCGGTGGTCGCGGACACGCGCTGGGTCGACCCATCGCGCCTGCGGGTCAAGACGAGCTTTCGTCCATACGCGCCGGTGCAACAGCCGTCGATGCAAACGCTCCACGTCGGGCGATTCGCACAGGTGACGTGGACCTGGACGCTGCGTTGTCTCACATCGCCATGCGTACCGAAGGAGCGTTTCCACGTCTTCCGCTTCTCGCCGGTCCACATCGACTACCTCACGCCGACGGGCTCCACCAAGTACACCCTCACAGCGGTCTGGCCGAAGGTCGAGGTGCTCTCGCAGGTGAGCCCCGGCGTCATCGCGTTCCTCGCGAAGACGAAGCACCTCAACTGGCGCTTCCACATGACGCCGGTCGCCTCGCCCACGTATCGCATGTCGGCCACCTCGTTGTTCTGGATCGTGCTCGCCGGCGGGATCGCTGCGTTGCTTGCCGCAGCCCTGCTCGCCGGACGCTGGTACCTCGTGCTCCACCCACGCAAGACGGCCGAGCCCGGAACGGTCCAGAGCACAAGCGCGCTGGAACGTGCGCTCGCGCTGCTCGAATGGGCGCACGCGCGCGGCGACGAGACATTGCAGCGCAAGGCATTCGAGCGCGTCGCCGGCGAGATCGTCGTCGAGACGCCGGCGCCCGAAGTCGACGACCTGTCGCGCACGGCCCGTGAGCTCGCGTGGTCGTCGCGCACGCCGGAGGACAGCGAGGTCGAGTCGTTCTCCGAGCGCGCACGCGGCTCGGGACGGCATCCGGACGACGAGGAACCGAGCGAATGACCGCCTCCACCTTCCACCGGCGCGACCGTGTTCCGCTCGCCGATCTGCCGAAGCTGCGTGCCGCGGCATGGCGCACGACAGCGGTGCGCATCCTGCTGGCGCTTGCACTCGCCGGAACGCTTGCCCTGCTCGTGCGGGCTGCGGGATCGGCCGGCAGCGGCCGTGCCGCCGTCTTCCCGAAGGGCACGAGTACCGGGATCGTCGCGCTCGACATGTCGGCGAGCATCTCCGGGCCCGTGTACGCGAGGGTGGCGTCGACGCTTCGCGGAATCGTGTACGCGAACCAGTCGGTCGGCCTCGTCATGTTCTCCGACACGGCGTATGAGCTGCTGCCGCCGAACTCGCCGCCGGGCGCGCTGCTGCAGTTCGTCCCGTTCTTCACGCCGCTCCGGTACTACAGCGGCACGCCGCAGTTCGCCCAGTCGCCGTGGGACATCTTCAGCGGCGGTACGCGCATCGCCACCGGGCTCGCCGAAGCACGGCGGTCGCTCGAGCGGGCAGGTGTGACGCACGGCTCGATCCTCCTCGTCAGCGACCTCGACGACGCCGGGACCGATCAGCCTGCAATCGAGGCCGAAGCGACGCGCCTGCGACAGGACCACATTCGGGTGCGCATCGTGCCCCTCTTCGCGCAGACGTCGAGCAAGCGCTATTTCGCTGCGCTGTTCGGCGACAACGCCTTCATCGACCCGAAGATCTTCCGCCACAGCGCGCAGAACCACCGGGCGGACGTGGCAGCCGTACAACCGACGTCACTGCTCCTGCTCGGCGCACTGCTCGTGCTTCTGCTCGTCGCCAACGAGCGCTGGAACGGACGGCTCGTCGTCGGAGCAGCCGCATGAGCCGGCTCCGCCGCCACCGGGCCGGCTTGGTAGCGCTGCTGTTCGTCGCGGTCGGCGTGCTGCTCGTGCTCGTCGCGCTCGATCTCCGCACCTGGCGGTCGACGATCGCGCGCGACGACATCCGTTTCCGTGCTCTGCCGGCGCACCGCAACCTTTGGACACCTGCGACGCTCCTGCCCGGCGATCCCGCCTCCTTGCTGCTCGGCACGGGCGACACGCTGGCATACCGCCGCTCGCTCCAGCTCTTCTGGTTCAGCCGTATCGGAGCGACGCCCGAGTCACGCCAAGACCTGCCGACGCTGCGTGCCGAGACGCAGCAGCGGCTCGAGGCGCTTTCCACCGGCGGTACGAGCAAGCGCGAACGGTCCGACGCGGCCAACCTGCTCGGCGTCCTCGTCGTGACGACGCCGTCACCCGGGAACGACGAGGACGCGTTGAAGGCGATCCTCAAGCGGGCGACGGGTTACTTCCTCCAGGCAACGCAGCTCGACTCCGGCAACGTCGACGCGAAAGAGAATCTCGAGCTCGTGCTGCGCATCAGCCAACCCAAGCCCGGGAGCTTCAACAAGGACGCACGGAGCGGTTACGGCTTCGGCCGTGGACGGGGCGCGACGCCGATCGGCAACGGGTACTGATGGGCGGCCTGACCTTTCTCACGCCGCTCGATGCGCTGTTCGCGCTCGCTGCCCTCCTCCCGCTCGCCGCGCTCCTGGCCACCGAGCGGAGGGGACGCGTGATCCGGCGCGCGCTTTCGCTTCCGCATCCGCGTACGAGGACGGTCGTGCCGGTCGTCGTCGCCATCGTGCTGCTTCTCTCTCTCGTCGCAGTCGCCGCCGCACAGCCGGTCGTCGTCCGCCCGCGGCTTGTCGACGAGCGAGCAGATGCGCAGGCGTTCTTCGTCTTCGACACGTCGCTCTCGATGCAGGCGTCGCCGGGCAACGGCCAGCCGACCAGGCTTGCGCGCGCCAAGCGACTCGCGCTGCGCCTTCGGGCCGCGCTTCCCGACCTCCCGGTCGGCATCGCGTCGATGACCGACCGGACGTTGCCGAACCTGATGCCGACGACCGATGCAACGCTGTTCTCGCGCACGCTCGACCCAGTCGGTCGCCGTCGATCGTCCACCGCCGAGCCAGGCCTACCATCTGAAGCGCGCAACGTCCTTCGAGGCGCTCGTCCCGATCATCCAGTCGAATTTCTTCGCGCAGACGGTCGACCGCCGCGTGGTCGTCGTGTTCACCGACGGCGAAGCCTCAAAGCTCGTGCCGTATCTCAACATCACCCTGCACCGCCGGGTCGAACCGGTGTACGTGCACGTCTGGCGTGACGGGGAACGCATCTACCACGGCGGCCGTGTCGATCCGCACTACGTTGCCGACCCGGCGAGCACGGATGCACTGAGGCAACTCGCGTCGGTCACGGGCGGCGACGTCTTCGCGGAGAGCCAGCCGGCAGCGATCTCGCACGCCATGCGCGCAGCCGTCGGCTTTGGCGGCACGCGCGCTCACATCAGCGCCTATGCGCGTCTCGCGCTTGCGCCGTGGTTCATCCTCGCCGGCGCGGTACCGCTCGCGTTCCTGCTCTGGCGCCGAAACGCGTAGAGCTCAGCCCGACATCAGGCGGACCGACGTCTCGAGCGACTTGAGCAGGCGCTGGAAGCGCGGGACGCAGCCGCCGTGCACGCGCACGGTGCGCGCGCCGACCCGGATGTAGGTCGTCGCGACATCGGGCAGGCTGCCGCGACAGTTCGTCATCGCCGGCAGCGTCGTGAAGCTCGTCTCCGTCGCCACACGGTTCAACGCAACGAGCTGTACCGCCGTTATCCGCGTCCGCCCGACCGTCACGGGACCGAAGGTCCGAACGGCACCGCTGTTCGCGACCGTGACGTGGAAGGGCCGGATGTTCCCGCCGACCCGGCCGAAAGCGAAGCCGGTCGGGGTCGAAGCATCAGCGCCCGGCAGGCCGGCCGCGAGAACCAGAAGGCCGATCAGGGCGGAGAGCGGGACGACGCGGCGCATCGTTCAAGCCTATCCCTGCCCTTGGAGGGTTTGGCGGAATGGTGCTCACAGTCTCTCTTTCGCCAAACCCTCCTGCAGGTCAGGCCCACCACATCTCGCCGGGCTGCTCCTTCAGGAGCACCCGTTGCAGGACGTCGACGGCCTTCCCAAGACCCTCGGCGACCGATGCGAGACCGTCCTCGTGCTCGATGCTGAGGACTCCGTCGTATCCCACGGTGCGCAGCGCGCTGACGAAGTCGCGCCAGAACTTCTCGTCCTGCCCGTAGCCGACGCTGCGGAACGACCACGACCGGTCGACGTACTGCGAGTAGTGCTTCGTGTCGAGCACGCCGTTCACGCGGATGTTTGCCCGGTCGAGATAGACGTCCTTGGCGTGCACGTGGAAGAGCGCGCCGGCGCGGCCGAGGACGCGCACGGCCTCGAGCGGATCGATGCCCTGCCAGAGGAAGTGACTCGGATCGAGATTCGCGCCCAGCTCGGGCCCCGCGGCATCGCGCATCCGGAGCACCGTCTCCGGGTTGTACACGAGGAAGCCCGGGTGGGCTTCGAAGGCGACCTTGTGCAGACCGGTCTCGCGCGCGAAGGCCGCCTCCTCCGTCCAGTACGGGATCGCCCGTTCGTTCCACTGCCACTCGAGCACCTCGAGATAGTCCGGCGGCCAGGCGCAGGTGACCCAGTTCGGCTTGCTTGCACCGGGACCGTCGCCGGGACAGCCGGAGAAGAGGTTGACCGTATCGACGCCGAGTTCGACTGCGAGCCGGGCGGTCTTGCGCCACGTCTCGTGGTGGGCCTTCGCGAACTCGGCATCCGGATGGAGCGGATTTCCGTGACAGCTGAGGGCGCTGATCGTCAGACCGCGCCCCTCGACAGCCTGGAGCAGCGCCTCCTGCTTCGCGCCGTCGCCGAGCAGCACATCGGGATCGCAGTGCGAGCTCCCCGGATAGTTGCCCGTACCGAGCTCGACCGCCTCGATGCCAAGGGCGGCCACGCGGTCGAGCATCTGCTCGAGGGAGAGATCCGCGAAGAGAACGGTGAAGACGCCGAGCTTCACGCGTGCGAGCTTAGAACAGACGCGGCGCTCGTGTGGCGAGAACGAAGGCGCTCGTGGATCACGGCCAAGTTGCGTCTCGACAAGCCCAGCTGAGAGCATCGCCTGATGCGATATCGCGATCGGTTGCCACAGCTCGACGGTGGGCTCTTCATGACGGACGGGGGCCTCGAGACGACGCTGATCTTCGAGGAAGGCTTTGACCTCCCTGAGTTTGCGGCGATCGAGTTGCTTCGAAGCAAACGGGGTGCCGAGGCGCTCGCGAGCTATTACGCGGGGTATGCCGAGCTCGCCAGTGAGCTCGGCCTCGGTTTCGTGCTCGAGAGTCCGACGTGGCGGGCGAGTCCCGCCTGGGCGGCGCGGCTGGGCTACTCGGCCTCCGAGCTCGAGCAGCTGAACCGTCGGGCGATCTCGTTGATGGAGGAGATCCGCGACAGGTACGACGCCTCGAAAGGCCCGTGCGTGATCAGCGGCTGCATCGGCCCCCAGGGTGATGCCTACAACCCGGAGGAAATGCTCTCGGCCGATGCCGCTGAGCGCTACCACGGCACACAAATCGCCACCTTCGCAGCAACTTCCGCCGACATGGTGACGGCGCTCACGCTGACCTATGCCGCTGAGGCGATCGGGATCGTACGCGCGGCATCGACACACGGCATCCCCGCAGCAATATCGTTCACCGTCGAAACAGACGGACGGCTCCCGAGCGGACAAGCTCTCGGCGAGGCGCTCGAGCAGGTTGACGAAGAAACGCAGCAGGGGGCCGCGTATTTCATGATCAACTGTGCTCATCCCACTCACTTCGCGCACCTCCTCACGCCGGAGGCACCGTGGCTGGAGCGCGTCAGGGGCATGCGGGCAAATGCGTCGATGAAGAGCCACGCAGAACTGGACGAGGCAGCCACGCTCGACGACGGCGATCCCGAGGATCTGGCGAGACGCCACATCGAGCTTCTGTCACGCCTTCCGAATCTGAACGTCGTAGGCGGTTGCTGCGGCACCGACATACGACACGTCACGGCGATCTGGCACACGCTTCTCGACTGATTCAGACGCTCAACGGGACATCCCCGCGCACCGGACACGCGGTCGTTGCGGATTCCCTCGTGCCCGCGCCGAGCTCTGCTCGACAGGCGAAAGGCGCTGCTGAATCAGTCGCTCGGCTGCGCCTGTGCTCACTGCGTGCCCGGTCACAGCGGAGAGGAAGTCGTGCTTGTCGAGGGCGTAGAGCCGCGCGGCTGTCACCGAGGCGACATCGGCGGTCCGCGGCACGTCGAGGAGCAGTGCGAGCTCGCCGAAGCCGTCTCCACGGCCGAGCCGCCGCAGCACGTGGCCGCCTGTTGAGACCTCCAGCTCGCCGTCGGCGATCACGTAGAAGCAGTCACCCGGATCACCGGCCCGGACGACGGCGTTGCCTGCCGGCACGTCGAGCGGCTCGAGGCCTCGCGCGAGCGATTCCAGCACGGGAGGACTGAGTGGAGCGAAGAGCTCGAGAGAGCGCAGGAGCGAGATCTCGACGACCGGCATGGTCGCTCGGGCGTCGAGGGCGAGCAGCCGCCGGCCGGCGAACAGCGCGACGACAGGAAGGACCGCTCCGAGGCCGATGCTCGCCGTGCGTGCGCCGCCCAATGCCACGAGTGCGGGCGCCAACAGCGAGCCGAGCGCGAGACCGGCCGTGGATACCGCCTCGAGCACCCCAAAGACCCGGGACAGCACGTCAGCCGGCGCTGCACGCTGGAGCAGAGTCCTGCCGGCCACGTCGAGAAGGCTGCGTCCCGCTCCTGCAGCGACGAGCAGCGCGACCGTGCCGGTAACCGTCGGCCAGAGTCCGATCAGGACGAAGGCGCCGGAGAACACGCCGGCGCCGAGCGCCAGCGGCGGTGCGAGCCGACGACGACCGACGAGGGACACCGTCACTGCGATCGCGAGTGCGCCGCCTGCGCCGAACGCAGCATTGAGGTAGCCCGCTCCTGAGCCGCCGAGGCCGAGCACACCGATCGCGAGGACGACGAAGAGCACGTCGAGTGCGCCGATCAGGATGTACTGCGAGCCGAGAACCGCTACGAGCAGGCGCGAGGACGGCTCGCGACGGACGACAGACAGCGCCGTTCTGCCGATCTCATCGTCGTGCGATGCGGCGGGTGGGCCGTCGACGCGCGCGGCGAGGAGTGCGGCGGAGAGGGCGAGTCCGGCCATCGCCGCGAACACCACGCCTGGGCTCCCGACGGCGAGCAGCACACCGGTGAGGGCGGGCGCGCACAGAACCGCGAGGCTCTCGATCCAGCCCGAGACGACGTTCGTCGCGGTCAACTCGTCCGCCGAGCGTGCGAGGCCCGGCAGCAGTGCCGCCTGCGTCGGGCGTGTCACCGTTACAGCCACCGCCGCAACCGCCGAGAGACCGTAGGCGAACAGCGGCGCTCCGTGCGAGAGAAGTACCGCCGCGGTCGCGGCCATCGCCGACGCCTGGGCCACGTATCCCGCTGCAAGAACGCGGGCCGGCCGGTACCGGTCTGCGAGCGATGACGTCCACGGGGCCAACAGGGAGGCGGGAGCGAGCTGGGCGAACGCCACGAGGCCCGCGGTCGTTGCTCCTCCGAGCCGGTATGCGTAGACGAGCATGGCGATCCACACAGCCCACTCGGCCCCGTTGAACGCCGCGAAGGCAAGCTCGACCCGACGGAGCTGCGGGTTCCCGAAGACTTTTCCCAGCACACGCGTGCCGTCGCCGGCTCGATGAGCGAGCGCGCCCTTCCAGCGGTTGAGTGATGGTGTGTTCGCAGTCGCGAGCATCGTGTCGGGGGTCGAAATGCGGCCGCGACGTCGACTACCGCGAGCGGCGACTACAAGACGGAGCCGAGGCGCAGTTTCTTCCGACGAGCGCCGCCGGAAGCCGGAACCGGCTGCGTCAGGCGGCGGGCGGCGGCACGATGCCGCCGCGGCCGAGAGAGAGGCCTGTGCTCGGTGGGTCGAGGATCAGATCCGCGACGAGCGCCGTCCAGCCCGTTTGATGAGCTGCGCCGAGGCCTGCGCCGTTGTCGCCGTGGAAGTACTCGTTGAAGAAGAGGTTGTCCTTCCAGGCCGGGTCCGTTTGGAGCCGCATCGTTCCTCCGAAGAGGGGCCGGCGGCCGTCAGGGCCCGGCAGCCAGATCGAGATGATCCGGTCGGCGAGGTCCTGGGCGATCTGCCCGAACGTCAGTTCCCGGCCCGAGCCGGTCGGATATTCGAGCGTGAACGCGTTGCCGAAGAAATGGTGGTAGATGACGAACTGGCGAATCGCGAGGTAGTTGAGCGGCATCCAGACGGGCCCGCGCCAGTTCGAGTTGCCGCCGAACATGGTCGTGGTCGACTCGGCCGGCTCGTAGTCGATCCAGGCTCCGGGGACGCCCTCCAGCGTGTAGGGATTCCCCTCGTAGCGCTTCGACACGGCGCGGAGCCCGTGTGGCGAGAGGAATGCGGCTTCGTCGAAGAATTCTCGAAGGGTCTTTCGGAGCTCGTCGGGGTCGATCACCGAGAGAAGCACCGCCTGCTCGTCGCCGTCGGTGCGGACTCGGGCGGCCCCGAGTGCTCCACCGGTCTCCGTCCAGGCGTCGCGAAGACGAGCGAAACGCTTCCCGAGTCGCTCGGCGGCGCGGACGACCCGGGCCGAGAGCGGGGCGGCCGGCAGCAGCGGGAGCAGCCCCGAGATCGTCTTCACCTTTACCTGAGTCGACTCCCCTGAGGGGAACACGAGGCGGTCGTAGAAGAACGCGTCGTCCGCGTCGTAGAGACCCTGCCGCTCCAGTGCCCGAGCGACGAGGACGAACTGCTCCAGGAACTTGATCACCATGTCCCAGTAGACGTCGTTCTCCTCGACGAGCACGAGCGCGATCAACAGCATCGACAGCGCGTAGTAGGCCATCCAGGCAGTGCCGTCCGCCTGCTCGAGCGTCACGCCGTCCGGCAGGTTCGACCGATCGACGGGGCTGATGTTGTCGAGGCCGAGAAAGCCGCCGCTGAACACGTTGTTGCCGTCCGCATCCTCGCGGTTGAGCCACCAGGTGTAGTTGATGAGCAGCTTCTGGAAGACGCGCTCCAGAAAGCCGCGGTCGGTGCCGCCGTCGATCAGGAACACCCGCAGCGCAGACATGACGTGCACCGGCGGATTGACATCGTCGAAGTTCCACTCGTAGGCGGGGAGGGCGCCGTTCGGATGCTGGAACCACTCGCGCAACAGCACGATCAACTGGTACTTCGCAAACGCAGGATCGAGATGCGCCCAGGGGACAGCATGGAACCCGAGATCCCAGGCTGCGAACCAGGGGTACTCCCAGGGGTCCGGCATCGCGAGCACGTCGAACGCGTCCAGGTGCCGCCAATTGCTGTTCCGTCCGTGGCGGTGCGCCTCGGGAGGCTTCGGCGAGCGCGGGTCGCCGTCCAGCCAGCGAACCACGTTGTACGGATACATCTGCTTGCTCCACACGAGCCCGGCGCACGACTGCCGCAGGATCGGCATTTGCTCGGCCGGAGTCCCGTCCGGCGCGAGCGCAGAGTAGAACTCGTCGGCGTCGCTCTCGCGGGAGGCCATGACCTTGGCGAAAGCCTTGCCGGCCCAGTTCACGCGGGGCTTGGGCGTCTCGTCGGGCAGGCGCAGACGCAGCCGCAGCTCGGCCTTGCCACCGCCCGGCGCCGTCACGCGGTACCAGAGTGCGGCCTTCGTGCCGGAGCCCTCTGGGTTGACCGTCGCCGCACCGGAGACGACGTGGTCGTTGATCCCGTCCTTCGGATATGGCGTCGTCGCCTCGGTACCGAAGACACGTGGTGCGTTCGACTCGTTCTCGCAGAAGAGCGCCTCGGGCGCGACCCCATCGGGGCCGGGCGCACCGTCGAGTCGGTAGCCGGCAAGGCGGTGATCGGCCACCGTGAGCCCCGTCCCGTCGCCGTCGATCCGCGGTCGTACACCGGCAGCGCCATACGCCCACGTGTTGCGGAACCAGAGCGTCGGTAGTACGTGCAGCGTCGAGGGGTCCGGACCGTGGTTCTCGAGCTCGATCCGCATCAGCACATCGGTCGGCGACGCCTTCGCATAGGTGACGTCGACCGACCAGTACCGGTCGCCGTCGAAGACGCCCGTGTCGAGCAGCTCGAGCTCCGGGTCATGCAGGCCGCGACCGTGATTCACCAGTTGCTCGTAGGGGAACGCCGCCTGCGGATAGTGGTAGCGCCAGCGAAGCAGTGCGTGGCTTGGCAGCCCTTCGAGATACCACCAATACTCCTTCACATCCTCCCCGTGGTTTCCCTGCGGACCGGTGAGGCCGAACATGCGCTCCTTCAAGATCGGGTCGTTTCCGTTCCAGAGCGCCAGCGCCAGGCAGAGCTCATGGCGGATGTCCGAGATGCCGGCCATGCCGTCCTCGTTCCAGCGATACGCGCGCGAGCGCGCATGATCGTGCGGGAACGAGTCCCAGGCATCACCGCTCTCCGAGTAGTCCTCGCGAACGGTGCCCCAGGCTCGCTCACTCAGATAGGGGCCCCACTCGTACCAGGGGTTTGCGTTGAAGAGATCGTCTTCGGCGCGTCCCGTTGCCTCGGCGAGGCGCGCGTGCTCTGCCGTCTGAGACTTCGGGATCGAGATCAGTCCTTCCGGTTCAGTGCATTGGCGTCAGATCGAAAAGGTGCCAGCCCCACGGGCCGAGTGCGACGTACAGCCCACCTCGGAGGTCATCGCCGCTGCGTTCGAACAACGCACCGGATGCGGTGTCCTCGAGTCGCCAATCGCGACCGCCCAGGTCATCCCAGGCGAGCGAAACATGTCCGGAGGCCGGCGCGTCGCTGAGGTTCACGACGACGAGCGTGCTGGGGCCGTCGCCGCGCCAGCCCCAGCAGACAAGGTTCTGCCAGGTGTCGTTCCCCTCCCAGCCGCTTCGCGCACCGAGCTGCCAGTCGCCGGTACGGAAGACGCTCCCCTGCAGGCCTCCGAGCAGCCGCGCGTAGAACGAGCGCAGATCGGCATCGAGCTCCTCGTCGGGCCGGCGTGCGAGAAAGACCGGTAGCTGCACCCGCCGCCCTTCGAGTTGCCCCTCGTGAACCAGCCGCGCGCCCGTCTGACTGAGCGTCGCCACCGCCGCGGCACGCGCCCGGCCGGGCGGGAACGTGGCAGCGGCCCGCGGCTCGTCGTGGTTCTCGATGAAACGCACCAGCCTGTCCTGGTACCCGATCTCAGCGGTCAGATGCCCGTGCACCGCGTCGGCGCCGTCGTGCACCAGGCGGTCGTAGAGGCGCTTGTCGTAGCAATAGGAGAAGCCCTGCTGCTGGAGCGCATACTCCATATCCCAGTAGGCCTCAGCGATGAAGACGAAGTCCGGATGGCGGGCCTTGACGGCGTCGATCACCGTCGGCCAGTACTCCTCGGCGGGGCGCGTGCCTGCTCGCCCGCCCCAGGTGTGCTCGAAAACGTCGTTGATCATGAGCATCGCCATGTCGCAACGAACGCCGTCGCACTGGTCGGCGATCGAGCCGAGCGTTTCGATCACCTCCGCGCGCAGGTCGGACGAGAACGCGTTCAACTGCACGACGTCGGGCCACGCCGGGAAGTAAGGGTCGCGGCCGTTGGCCAGCACGCGGTCGCCGACCTTGATGAATGAAGCCGGGTCTTGCTCGAAGTCTTGTTCGCTCCCGCAGACGAAGTACTCCGGGTTGGCCGAGGTCCACGCATGGTCGGGCGCGACATGGTTCGGCACGAAGTCGAGGAACAGCTTCAGGCCGCGTCGCTCGAGCTCCCTCCGGGCCGAGGCGAGACCCTCCGGGCCACCGAGCTCTGCCGCAACTGTGTAGTCGCGGATGCAGTACGGCGAACCGACCACGTCCGCGGCGGCGAAATCCGGCAGCGCACGCCGGAAGCTCTCCACGAGCGCATCGTTCTCGAGGGCGATCTGGATCCCGATCGGGCTGCGCTGCCACACGCCCATCAGCCAGACTGCGTCGAAGCCGAGCGCTGCGATGGCGTCCCACTCCTCTGCGGCCACCTCGCCGAGACCGATGCTCCCCTCGATCCGGCGCCCGAGCTCGCCGAGCCAGACCCAGGTGTTGATCTCGTAGATGAAGGGATGCTCGACAAGCGGCGTCCTCCGCTGAGCATCCCTGGGCTCCCGGTCAGCGATCGTCACGAGGTGCCCCGTGGGTGGTCCGTTCGCATGGGGACGAACGCTAGGCGAACAGCGAAGCGTAGAACAGCGGCAAATCCGAAAGTATCCATGCTGTCACCGTTTGTTCGCTACATGCGATCCATCCGCGCAACGTTGCCGGAGTAGCGTATTGACTTCCGCCCTCCCTCCTAGGGCCGACGGGGAAGAATCACGTGTGGAGAGCGGTCCCTGGTTTGGCGACCACCTCGGGACCGCTCTCCACTTTACGCGGTAGGCCCACGTGGACACACGGTGCCGCCGCGTCCTCATGTCGCACGTGGAGCTCGCGCGAGTTGTGCTCGATTCCGAGATCGGCTGATCGTGCGACCACATCCATGGATGCTTCCGCGCGATCGACGTTGCTTAGTTCGGTCCGGATGTGGCGGGGAGACCGGCGTCGAGTTCGTGTGTGGCGCGCCTGAGATTGGTTCTTGGTACGAGCAGGCCGGCGAGGGCGCAGACGATCAGGAGGCCGGTTGCCATCAGGAAGGTGTCGGTGAAGCCGGTGACGGTGGGAAGCCCTTCCTTGGTGTGGTTGGCGATGAAGGTGGCGGCGAGTACTCCGCCGAGTGCGCCCCCGATTGTGCGCATGACCGTGTTCATGCCGCCCGCGGCGCCGGTCTGGTGGGCGTCCACCGCCTGCACGACGAGGTTGCCGAGCGCGGCGAACGCGAGGCCGATCCCGATCCCCATCAGTGCGGCGCTCGCGAGCATGTCGTAGGGATGGTCGTGCACGAGTGCGATCAGACCGAACGCGGCGGCCGCGAACACCGATCCGACAATCGCAGCCAGCCGCGACCCAAACCGGGCCGCGATCGAGCCCGCCGCAAACCCGACCAAAAGCATCCCGACCGTCGAGGGCAGCAGATACAGCCCGGAGACGACGACGGAAGCGCCGAAGCCGAAGCCCGTGCTCTTTGGCAGCTGCGCGAACTGCGGGAACACGATGAACGAGGAGTACATGCCCGCGCCAAGCAGGAACGCGGTCAAGTTCGTCGTCCAGACACCGCGGATACGCATCATCGTCATGTCGATCAGCGGCTCAGCGCTTCGAGCCTCGACCGCAATCCAGCCGCAGCAGACAAGCAGGCCGGCGCCGAGCAGACCGAGCGTCCTCGGCGAGCCCCAGCCCCAGCTCGTTGTCTCGCTGATCGCGAGCAGCACGGCGGTAATGCCCGTGCTCATGAGCACGGCGGCCGTCCAGTTGATCCGACCCGGGACACGCACGGGCGATTCGGGAACGAACCGCCACGTGCATACGGCCGCAACGATGATCAGGACAAGTGGCAGCCAGAACATCCACTGCCAACTGAGCTGCTCGACAATCACCGCGCCGGCAACGATCCCCACGCCGGCTCCGATGCCGAGAATCGCCGACATGAACCCAATGCTCCCGGCAACCTGCTCGCGCGGAAACTCATCGCGGATGATCCCGAAAGAGAGCGGGAAGATCCCGCCGGCCACCCCCTGAATCACACGTGCCGCAATCAGCAGCTCGAGCGTGTGCGAGAGCGCCGCCAGGAGCGTCCCGCCGGCCAGGATCACGAGCGTCCAGACCAGTACATGCTCCTTGCCATACATATCGCCGAAACGGCCGAGGATCGCCGTCCCGACCGAAGCCGACAGCAAATAGCCCGTCAGCAGCCAACTGACAGCGGTTTCGCTCGTGTTCAGGCTGTGCTGAATCGTCGGCAAAGCCGGCACGACCTCCGAGCTCAACACCGCATAGGCGAAGCCCGCCAGCGACAAGACCGCCAACGTCACCCTCGGATTGACCCGCCCTGCCTTGCCCCCGCTCATCCCGTTACGCTACCGGAATGAGCATTCCGGTCGTCGATCCCTCCGCGTCTGACTGGTCGAGACTCGACCCCGCCGCCAAACGCGAGCACCTACTCACGGTCGCCGCAGAAATCTTCACCCGCGACGGGCTCGACGCGCCCATGCCCGTGATCGCCGACGCCGCCGGCGCAGGCGTCGCAAGCGTCTACCGCCAGTTCCCCTCGAAACACGAACTCCTCGCTGCCCTCGTCATCCGGCGGCTCGAGCAAATCACCGCAGGCGCCCAACACGCCAGCGCCAAGACCAACGATCACTGGACAGCACTAACCGAACTGCTCTGGACACTCGTCGAACAACAACGCTGCGACGAGTTCCTCGGCGAAGCGATGCTCACCGTCAACCAACATCCCGCCGTCCAAGCCGCCAGCACCAACGCCACCAACGCCCTCGACGAACTCCTCACCGCCGCCCGAACCGAAGGACGACTCCGCGCCGACGCCACCACCCACGACCTCCGACTCCTCTTCGCCGCAACCCGAGCAGCCAAACACATCGAACCAACCGCCGGCCGACGCATGCTCCAACTCCTCATCGACGCACTCGACACACACAAGACGCAACCACTACCAACCCAAGTCGACGCGCCATGACCACGAAACACGCGCCGCCGCCCGCTGACCCTCCGCCGACCCCAGTCGGATGTTGAATTCCTCGGCGACGTGTCCGATGCTCGCGAACTGGAACACGTCCTTCGCCTGATACAGACGTGGCACTAACCCTCACGTCCGTCACCTGATACCGGACGGGTCTGCGCAGGCCACGTCGCGCCCGGCTCTCTCGTCGAGATCGAGGCAGCCGCTAGGCGACGATAGGCTGCGGCGCGGCGTCGATGAGGCGCTCGAGCAGGGCGCGGTCGCCTGAGATCGAGACGCCGTCCAACCGTCGGTCGATGAAGAGGTAGTACAGACCCTCGGCGTCGCCTTCGACGACGACGTCGGGGTCGTCGACCGGGCCTGTGTATGCGACGCCGTCGACGAGTGATGCGATCTCGTCGCCGACCCGGAACTCGAAGCGACCGACGGGCGCGAGCGGACCGAGGATCATGTCGAGCGGGCAGACGAGCCAGCCGGGGAAGAACTCGTCCGCCGCTGTCGGCGGCCCGAGCGAGCGGGCGCCCCAGAGTGCGAGCTCCCGCATGACCGGCTTCAGTTCGAGGCCGTAGTCCGTCAGCTCGTAGACGCGGGAGGCAGCCGGTGGCGGCAGCGTCTTCTTCGCGACGACGCCGGCGGCCTCGAGGTCGCGGAGGCGGGCCGCGAGGATGTTCGTCCCGATGCCGGGCAGGCCGTCGGCAAGGTCGGTGTAGCGCTTCGGCCCCTGGATCAGCTCGCGGACGACGAGCAGGGCCCAGCGGTCGCCGATGACGTCGAGGGCGTGGGCCACCGGGCAGTACTGGTCGTAGTGCTTCGCCATACGTTCGATTATAGCGGCTGAACTTGCTGTTGTGAAGGTTAGACTTGCAAAACGCAAGTGCTCTCTGTTAGATTGCAAGCCTTCCCGACGAAAGCGAAAGGACTGAACTCTCATGGTGGCTACCGAACGAAGGAAATGGCTGGCGTTGGCGCTTCTGAGCGCGGTCCAGTTCATGGTCGTCCTGGACATCGCGATCGTGAACGTCGCGCTGCCCTCGATCAAGATCGACCTCGGGTTCTCCCAGGAGAACCTCCAGTGGGTGATCAGCGCCTACGCGCTCTTCTTCGGCGGCTTCCTGCTCCTGGGCGGGCGAGCGGCAGACCTGCTCGGTCGGCGGCGGCTCTTCCTCGCCGGCATCGTCCTGTTCACGCTCTCCTCGCTGCTCGCAGGCCTCGCCTGGTCAGAGACGTCGCTGATCGCGGCCCGCTCGTTGCAGGGGCTCGGCGCGGCAGTGATCTCCCCGGCGGCGCTGTCGATCCTCTCGACGACGTTCACCGAGGGCCGTGAGCGCAACATCGCGCTCGGCGTCTGGGGCGCCGTCGGCGGCTTCGGCGCCGCGGCCGGCGTGCTGCTCGGCGGCGTGCTCACGGAGACGCTGAGCTGGTCGTGGATCTTCTTCGTCAACGTGCCGGTCGGCGTGGCGGCCTTCTTCCTCGCCCCGCGTCTCCTCGACGAGAGCCGCGACACCACCGTGAAGTCGTTCGACGCCCTCGGCGCCGTGCTCGTGACGAGCGGACTCGTGTCGCTCGTCTACGCGATCACCCAGAGCGGCACGTACGGCTGGGGCTCGGCGCGAACGATCGGCGTCATCGCGGCGGGGGTCGCACTTCTGGCCGCGTTCGGCTGGTGGGAGCGCCGGCACCCCGAGCCGCTGATGCGCTTCGGGATCCTCCGCACGAAGACGGTCGCGGGCGCCAACGTCGGCGGGCTGATCCTCGGGACCGCCACGTTCTCGCTCTTCCTGATGCTGACGCTGTACATGCAGCAGGTGCTCGGCTACTCACCCATGAAGACCGGCGTGGCGTATCTCGCAGTCGCAGGGAGCGCGATCCTCTGGTCGGCGGTCGCGGCGCAGCTCGTGAACCGCATCGGTGTGAAGCCGGTGCTCGTCACCGGCATGGTCGCGCTGACAAGCGGCCTTGTGTACTTCACGCAGGTCTCCGTCCACGGCACCTATCTCAGCGACCTATTGCCGGGCTTCCTCCTCGTCGGCGTCGGCCTCGGCTTCTCGTTCGTGCCGATCTCGATCGCTGCGCTCGCCGGCGTCCGGCCCGCGGAGGCAGGCCTCGCATCCGGTCTGTTCAACACGACACAGCAGATCGGCGGCGCGCTCGGCATCGCGGTGCTCTCGACGATCGCGACGTCGCGAACATCAGACGCAGTCGCTGCGGGGACGGCGCTCCCGTCGGCGCTGGTGCACGGGTTCACCGGCGCCTTCGTCACCGGCGCCGGCATCGCGGCGGTCGGCATCGTCGCAGCACTGACGCTCATCCGGCGCGACGAGCTCGAGCAGGCTCCCGAGGAGCTGGAGCCCGTGCTCGACCTCGCGGCGTAAACGATCCGCTCGTGGGGGAGCTTCGCCTCCCCCACGAGCGCCGTCGGCTACCCCTCGGCCGCCCGCAGCACCGCTTCCGTCAGCCCCCAGTCCGGCCGGATGAACGGCGTGCCCTGCACCGTCCACGCGAGCCCGTACCAGACATCGTCCGTGCCTGACCAGCGCCGGATCTTGATCGTGTACGTCTCGCCGCGCACCGCCGGGAACTCGGCGATCTCGTAGCTGTTGTCCCACGAGCCGCTGTAGCCCACCTGGTTGCCGCGGCTGTCGTACACGTGCAGGTCGAGATCAAGCTTCAGTTGGTCGATCGCGACCTGGAGCCAGAGGATGTCGATGACGGCCGCCAGGCTGTCCCACGCGAGCGCGACCTTGACGCGCGGGCTGAAGAAGAATGGCGGCACCCTCACCTGGTACGAGAATGTCGTCTCGCCGTTCGCGCCGATGTCGGACGAGCGGAGGGTGCCGACGTCCCAGCCGCGCTGCGACGCCGCGGCGTTGCGGAACTTGCGGCTCTGCGCGATCCGCACGCCCTCGAGCGCGTCCACCGCGCCCGAGCCGTCGGACGCGTCGACGCCGGCGTTGCGATCGGCCCACCACGTGTTGCCGGTGATGTTCTTGCTCGCGGCCGCAAGCAGGATCGCGCGACAGCCCTCCGGCCACGATTTCAGCGTCGGCGCCGCCTGCTGCATCAGCGCCGTCACGCCCGCCGCCGCCGGCGCCGCCATGCTCGTGCCGCTCATCGTGAGCTTCACACAGGTGACCCCCATCCCGTTCGCAGCAACCTCCGGCAGCTCGCGGTCGCTGTGACCGGAACTCGGATTGCGGAAGACGGAGTCGCTCGCGAGCGACCCGGCGGTGTCGTCGTGGTTCGCAACCGTCAAGCTGTTGTAGCCCTTGTGGTTGACGAACTCCGAGCTCGAGCCGTTCCCCGCGGCCTGCAGGATCGTCGGGTACGGCCAGTGGAGAACGAGCCAGTCCTTGTACATGTCGTCGAACGAGAGGCCGGAGTCGGTCTGCTCGGAGTCTCGGTGGAAGCTCTGGCTGATCACGGTGCAGCCGCGAGTCTGCGCGGCCCACTTGATCGCGGCGAGATCCATGCTGTTCGCCGAGTGGAGGTTGCAGTCCTTCGCATGCCCGTGCGGCTCGTTGGGCTCGATGTTCTTGATGATCCCGTGCGTGTGGCGGGCGTGCTGGGTCGTCGACGGGCTCGTCAGGAACTGCGCGGTGATCGAGAGGTCCGTCGTGTCGTCGGGGCCGTCCTCGTAGACCGCGACGTTGACGTCCGTGCCGGTGAAGCTGAGATTGGACTGCACCTTGTCGGACTGTGCGATCGCCATCGAGTCCTTCAGGTCGAGGATGCCCTCCGTCTCGTGCAGGAAGAGCGCCGCGACCTCTTTGCGCCGCTGCAACCTCCGGATGGCGTCCGGCGTCAGCCGCGCGAACACGACCGGCGCGGCGTCGTCGATCTCGATCTCCGTCGCGCCGTAGTCGTGCGCGAGGTCGGCGACGATGCCCGCCGTTTCGGCGACGTGCTTCGCGTGCTCTCGCTCGGCCCGCGGACGGCGCTTGATCTCACCCTTCTCCCGCTTCTCCGGGAGAGGCTCGTCTTCGACCGCGGCCCAGATTGCGACGGGGACGCGGCGGTTGCCGCTGCGCTCCAGGTGCGCGTACAGCGTCGGATGGAGCTTGCCGTACTTCCTGCGGCGGCTGTTCTCGAGCTTCGCGAACAGTTGCTCGTGGTCGACGCGGTTGCCGCGTTCGTCGAACGCGAGCTCGATCGGCTTCCGCGTGTTGCGGTCGATCGCCTTCATCACCTCGACGTACTTGCCGGTTGTGGGCTCGTCGAGCGGGAGGCGCTCGGTTGCGACGCCGTTCACGCGCAAGCGCACGATGCTCTGCACGCGCACGTTCGCGCGCACTTTCGCGTGCGAGTCGGCGACGACGAACGGGATCACCATGCCGTCCGAGATCCGCTTCCCGCGCTTCGTCACGAGCTCGCCCACGATGAGCGTGTGCGCACCCGGCTCGAGCGGCTCATCCGGGACGAACGTCGCGGCGCGCCCGTCTCGGGAAAGCGCCACCGCCCCGCGAACGCCGTTCGCGAGCGCAAGCGCACCCCGCGCGGTCTCCGGGTCGAGCGGCGAGGGCGAACGAACGGTGAGCCGCGGTTCGCCGAGGACGACTTCGTATGCCTCGACGCCGAACTCGATCTTCTGCGGCATGGTGCCTCCTAGGTATGGGCGCACGATTACGCGCGCGAAGGCGTGCTGACGGCACGACGGTCGTAACACCGGCTCCGAGCGAAGTCAAGAACGCACTTGTAGTTCCGCCACTGCGCGGGCGACACCCTCCGCGCTGCATCCGTTCAGCTGGAGACTGCGCGAAGGGCTGCGTCCTCGAGCTCGTAGTCCGTGACAAGCGATTCAGGTGCGTGCAGTTCCCACTCGATCGTCGATCGAAGCCCATCCTCTTCGGAGACCAGCTCCTTGTAACCGAGCTCGTCCCTTATCCGACTGGTGTCGACGACGTACTGCTGGCGGAAGTCGTACGGTAGACGCAGCGCCGCCGGCAACCGCTCCGCCGGAACTGCGACCACGTCTCCACTCCATCCGTACACATCGCCGATCCGTCTAACCCACTCCATCTCCGTGTACGCGTGCTGCTCGCCGACGTTGTAGACGCGCCCCGCAGCTCGCTCAGCTTCGACTGCGAGTGCGACCGCGGCAGCGACGTTCTCGACATAACCTCGCGACCACCGCCACCGCGCATGATCGTCAGCCAAGACGACCGCAGGCCGTCCGTCGTGCATACGCCGCAGGTATCGAGCAAGACGATGCTGCGGATCACCCGGCCCATGCGTCGCAGGAAGCCGCAACACCGTCACCTCGATGCCGACATCACCGGACACCGCACGTTCGACATCCATGTTGTCGAAGGCGAGGCCCGCCGCTCCACCGTCCTCCGCAGGCCGTTCGCGAAGCGGCGATTCCTCCGTCAGCGGTACCGGGTCCGGCGGCCCGGGCTCACTTCGCCACAAACGCCCAAACGCCCGGTACACATCACAGCTCGTAATCACCACCGCACGATCCGCGATCCCGCGCAGATGCAGAACGCCATGTCCCCCCTTGTCCATGTAGGGAACCATGTCCAGAACGACATCCGGTGCGAGACGACCCAGTTGCTCGCCGAGCTCAGGGACCGCCTCGAAAGACGCATGAATGTGGCGGACACTCATCGGCAGATCCGCTTCCGTGTCCCCGCGGTGGAGAACCGACACCTCGTGATCGTGCGCAACCAGCATGCGCACCACGCGCGAACCGACAAATCCCGTACCGCCGAGAACAAGAACCTTCACCAGACGAGTATCGCGCGGGGACAGCTACTCCAAGATGCAGATGCGCCCTCGACCGGTTCAGGCCGACGGGCTCGAGACGAAGTCCCGGAAGGCGCCTACCGGAGTCGAACCGGTGTACACGGCTTTGCAGGCCGTTGCCTAGCCACTCGGCCAAGGCGCCAGAGCGACCATCGTAGCCAGCTAGGCCCCGAGCACCTCGTCGAGGAAGGCGGCGGCGCGGGTGAAGCAGTCGACGCGGTTCGAGAGCTTCTCGATCGTGTGCCCTTCGTCGTCGTAGATCACGAGCTCGCAGCGGATTCCCTTCTCGGTGAGCACGCCGGCGATGTGCTGCGACTCGCCGACGGGGACACGGGGATCGTTCAATCCGTGCTGGATGAAGAGCGGCGCTCCGATCGCGTCGATATGCGTCAGCGGCGACGCCTCGACGAGAAAGTCGCGGTCCTCCGTGAGTGACCCGTACTCGCGCTCACGGGCCGCGCGACGATAGTCGGACGTGTTTTCCAAGAACGTCACGAGGCTCGAGATGCCGACCATCTCGATGCCTGCGGCCCAGAGCTCCGGCTGGAACGCGAGGCCCGCGAGCACCATGTAGCCGCCGTACGAGCGCCCGTAGAGCACCGCGCGCGAGCCGTCGATGCCCGGCTGCGCTGCGAGCCAGGCGTGCAGCGAGGCGAGGTCGCGCACGGAGTCGAGCCGCAGGCGCACGTCGTCGAGATGCTCGAACCGCTTGCCGTACCCCGTAGAGCCGCGCACGTTCGGCGTCGCGACCGCGTAGCCGCGCCGGAGCAGGTGCTGCGTGAGCGGTGCGTAGCTCGTGTGGAACCAGGGACGCCACTGCGCCTCCGGCCCGCCGTGCACCATCACGACGACGGGAAACGGGCCGTCGCCTTCGGGCCGGAAGAGGAACACGGGGATCGACTCGCCGTCGAAGCTCTCGAAACGGTGCAGCTCGGGCTCGACGAGCGATGCGATGTCGACCTCGCGCGGGCTCGTCGTCAGCCGGGTCAGCTCGTGCGAGTCGAGATCGAAGACGTAGACGTCGAACGGTTCGGTCGGCGACGAGAATCCGAACGCGAGCATCGAGCCGTCTCTGGAGAACAGAGGCTGCTCGACGACCCCGCGCCGCGGCAGCGGCACCTCTTCGCGCAGCTCGAGCGTCGCCGGATCGCGAAGCTCGAGCTTCGAGTAGCCGTCCTCGTTGATCCCCACGAGCACGCTGCGGCCCACATCGTCCGTCGCACAGTCGAGATCCCACGCCGATTCGAGAACCACGGACCACGAGCGCGATGCGATGTCGAAGCGGGAGATCGCGAACGTGTCGCGTCCCGCATTGGTCGGCGCGAGAAACGCGGTCCCGTCGGGCAGCCACGCCGGCCGTCCGTACTCGGCGTCACCCTCGTGCGGGGTCGCATGTGCCACCTCTCCGCTGACGACGTCGAGCAGGAAGATGTCCGAGTCGCCGGTCCGCTCGCCGAGGCGCTCGGCGGCGATGAAGCGCCCGCCGGGAGAGATCGACGCGACCTCACACCAGCCGCCGAGCTCGAAGACCTGCTCCTCGCCCGTGCGCAGATCACGGGCGACGATGTCGAAGTCGGTGCCGTTCCGCCGGTTCGTCCGGTACGCCAACAGCGTGCCGTCACGTCCGACGTGCGGAGACGAGTGGATGTAGCGCTCGTCGACGACGAGCGGCTCGGGCACGGCGCCGAGCTCCGCGGCCACGGTGTAGAGCTGCGTGCGCTCGTTCCCGCCCGCGTCGATCTCGAGCAGGATGCGGCCGTCGTCCAGGAACTGGCCGCCGACCGGCTCGGCGAACCGGGTCAGCTGTCGCAGCTCGCCGCCGCGAACCGGCACCGAGTACAGCTGCCGCGTGCCGGGTACGTCGGAGTCGACGAGCAGCATGGAGCCGTCGGCGGAGAACGAGAGCGGCGACGCCTGCCGCATTTCGAGCAACGCCCGAAGATCATCCATCGTCCCGAGCCTAGTCAGTCGGAGGCGGACACCGGGTAAGGATCGGCTAAGCCGCTAGGCGGTGACGCCTGCGAACTGCGGGATGATCTCGTCGCCGTACGACTGCAACGTCGACTCCTGGCCGTGCGTCATCAGGTAGACGTTGAACTGGTCGACACCCACGCCTTCGAGCTCCTTCAGCTTCGCCTTGATCTGCTCGGTGTTGCCGATGACGCAGAAGCGGTCGCAGATCTCGTCGGTCACGAACTCGCCGTGCGCCGCACCCACGCGTGAATGGTCGTTGTAGTCGTAGAACTTGCGCGCCTGGACGTAGTCGGTGAGCGCCTTGGGGACGGAGCTGCCGTCGGTTCCGTACCGCTCGATCAGGTCCATGACGTGGTTCGAGACCATCGCGGGGAACCAGCGCACCTGATCGCGCGCGTCGGCGAGGTCGTCGGTCACGTGGCTCGGCGCACCGACGATGCACTTGAGCTTCGCCGGATCGCGGCCCTCCGCCTCGGCGGCTTTGCGTGCCGTGTCCATGATCCACGTGATGATCTCGGGATCGGCGAGCTGGATGATCACGCCGTCGGCAACGCGGCCGGCGACGGCAAGCGCCTTGGGGCCGTACCCCGCAACCCACATCGGGATCTCGGGGAGCTCGGGCCGCACCCACTTGAGCTGCAGATCGCGCTCGTTCCAGTGCACCTCGCGACCGTTCATGAACTCCTTCACCATCGCGCACGCGGCTTCGAACTCCGCGACCTTCATCGGCTGCCTGCCGATGTAGCGCACCGCCGAGTCGCCGCGCCCAACGCCCATCGCCATCCGTCCGTTCGAGACGTCGTGGAGGGTCGCGTAGGCGCTCGCGAGCACCGTCGGGTCACGAGTTGCCGGGTTCGTGACGAAGTGTCCGAGCTTGATCTTCGAGGTCTCCCGCGCCGCAACGGCGAGCAGCGGGATCGACTCCTGCCAGAGGACATGCGAGTCGTACGTCCACGCATATTCGAAGCCGTGGCGCTCGGCGAGCTGGATCAGCTCGAGCCAGCGCTGATACGGCGGATCCGGCAGAACGGTGACCCCGAAGCTGAGCATTGACCCTCCCGGTCGGTTACGGCGAGCATATCGCGCGGATCAGGAGGCGCTAGGCCGCGCGCCGCGGCGTCGCGAGCGACGCGGCCGCAGCAAGGACACCGAGCACGACGAAGCCGAGCCGCCCGTCGCCGGGCAGCGAGAAGGTGAGCCCGACGAGCGGCGCCCCGGCGACGATCGCGAGCGCGGCCCAGCCGTTGACGAAGCCGACGGCCGCGCCGGGCGAGTCGGGTCGCGCGGCTGCGGCGCCCGTGAACGCCATCGCGAAAGGAACGCCCGATGCGAGCCCGACGACGGCTGCAGCCGCGACGAGGCCCGCGAGCGGCAACGGGAGCGCAAGCGCGATCGCGCCGAGGCCCGCAAGAACGAGGCTCCCGGCAACCCAGCGCGATGCGTCGGGCCGTCGCAGCAGCGGGCCGCCCGCCACCCGCGTGAAGAAGCCGAGCAAGAGCGTCAGGGAACCGGTCGCTGCCGCGATGCCCTTCGAGTAGCCGTGATGCTCGAGCAGGGTGTCGACCCAGTTCCCGATGATCACGCTGAACCCGAACGACGCCGCGTGAATCGCAGAGAGGCGGTACAGCAGTGGATCACGGAAGAAGCGGGAGTCGAGCCGCTCTCCCGCATGCCTCACTGTCCGCGGAGCCGCCGGCGCGAGCACGAGCAGGACAGTGCAGACCGCGGCGACGGCGATCCCGCTGAGATAGGGCGCCCGGAAGCCGACATGGTCGGCGAGCAGCGGCACGATCGCGAGCGCAAGGCCGGGCGCGAGGACCGAGCCGCCGCCGTAGAGCCCCTGTACGAACGGCGAACCGCCACTCCCGCGGATGTAGTCGCTGCCGGCGACGAACGCGAAGCCCGTTCCGAGGCCGACGATCGCGCGGCCGAGCAAGCCAAGTGCCGGTTCGGCTGCTGGAAGCGCCACCGCGTTGCCGATCGAGACGAGCGCAAGCCCGACGAAGGCGATGTTGCGGGCTCCGAAGCGGTCGGCCGTACGTCCGCCGGGAATCTGCATTCCCATATGGACCAGAAACTGCACGGTCGTGAAGAGACCGATGGTCGCGAGCCCGACGCCGTACGCGTGCGACAACCGCGTCGCGACCGCGCCGAGCGCGGCGATGTTCCAGCCCATCGCCATGCCGACCGCAACGCCGCCGACGGCCGCGCGCGTTGCGATCCGTGACGCCGTCGACGCGACGGTTAGATGCGCTCGAGCACGATGACGGGAATCGGGCGGTCGGTCTTCGCCTGGTACTCGTCGTAGTGCGGCCAGATCTCGTTCATCGCCGCCCAGAGCCTTTCGTGCTCCTCGCCCTCAGCCGTACGTGCGCGAGCGCGGAACTTGTCGGCCTTCACCTGCACGCCGACCTCGGGGTTCGCGACGAGGTTCAGGTACCAGTCCGGATGCTCAGGTGCGCCGCCCTGTGAGCCGACGAGCACGTAGTTCTCGCCGTCGCGACCGAAGATGAGCGGTGTCGAGTATTCCTTCCCGCTCTTCCGGCCCGTGAAGGTGAGGATCAGGATCGGCGCGCCTTCACGCCAGGTGTAGCCGACCTCGCCGTCCGTCTCGACATACCGCCGGACGTGCTCGTCGCCGAACAGATTGTCGTCGCTCATGCGAATGCCTCCATCGTCTTCGTTGCCAGTCGATCGAGCGCCTCGACCGCGAGCTCCAGGTGCTCCTCCTTCGTATCCTCGAGCTTCGTGTGCGAGAGGCCGCGCAGCGACTGCACGAACACCATGACGGTGGGTACGCCTGCACGCGCGACCTCAGCAGCGTCGTGCAAGGGGCCGCTCGGCAGTCGATGCGACGTCCCGCTCACATCGCGGATCGCTTCGTCGGCGAGCTCGACGAGCTGCTCGTCGAACAGGATCGGCTCGATGCTCCAGATTCGGCTCCACGCGACGTCGATGTTCTCTTCGTGCGCGAATCGCTCGCTCGCCTTCTTCGCGAGGTCCAGCATGCGGGCGAGCTTCTGCGCATCGAGATGCCGCTGATCGAGGAGCTGGTCGGCGGTCTCGACGACTGAGGTGACGATGCCGGGCTTGCACACGACGCCGCCTGACGTGCAGACGGCCCCGTCGCCGACCTCGGCGGCGATCGGGCGAATCTCGAGCGCGAGCTTGGAAGCACCCGCGAGGGCGTCGCGCCGCTTGTCCATCGGCGTCGATCCTGCATGCGCTGCCTGGCCCGTCCAGGTGATCTGGTGCCGCTCCACTCCGAAGGTCCCGAGCACTACGCCGAGCGGCAGGTCGAGCGACTCGAGCACGGGTCCCTGCTCGATGTGGAGCTCGAGATACGCGGCGGCGCTGTCGAGCTGCCGGCGCGCGTCGAGCGCGCGGTCGAGGTCGACGCCGTGCTCATGCAACGCGTCGGGCAGCGCGATTCCGTTGGCGTCGGTGCGCTGTCGAAGCTCGTCCTGGTCGGCCATCGAGCCGGCTGCGGCCGACGAGCCGAAGAGCGAGCGGCCGAAGCGCGCTCCTTCCTCGTCCGCCCAGTTGACGAGCCGCACGGTGAGCGGCGGCGTGCCCTCGGCGGCGATCCGGCGCAGCACCTCGACGCCGGCGATGACGTTGAGGCAGCCGTCGAGCCAGCCGCCGTTCGGCACCGAGTCGATGTGGCCACCGATCAGAAGTGCACGCTCGGAGGCGCCCCGAAGCGTGAACCACTGGTTCCCCGCCTCGTCGATCTCCTCCGTCGCGCCGGTGTCGGCAATCTTGTCGCGAAGCCAGTCCCGTGCCGTCTCCCAGACGTCGGTCCAGGCGACGCGCTGGGCTCCGTTTTCGTCCCCGGTGAGCTCGCGAAGCTCTTTCAGCTCGGCGACGGTGCGCGACGGATCGAGCGGCATCGCGGGCGATCCTACAACCGGTCCGCCGAGCCGACGGGGCGTGATAAGAACTGCCGGTGCCCGACGCCGCTGTCGCGAGACCCGCTCCGCGCCGCGCCGTCTCCTCGGCGCCGCTTCTCCGTGCGGCGGGGCGGGCCGGCGCCGTCGCTCTCGTCGTGCTCGTTCTCGTCGGCCTCTGGGAGCTGTATCGCTGGATCTGGAGCTCGGCTGGATGGACGTGGCCGTTCGTCGCTGACGACACCTCGATGCCGCATGTCTGGACGATCCTCAAGGCCTTCGGCCAGCCGGCGCAGGTGAACCAGCCCGCGCTTGCCAACATCCTCCTGCACAAGGCGCTCTTCACGATGAAGGAGGCTGCGGTCGGTTTCGCGATCGGCGCGGTCATCGGCTTCGGGCTCGGCTGCGTGCTCGTCCACTCGCGCCTGCTGCAGCGCAGCTTCCTGCCCTATCTCGTGGCAAGTCAGACGATCCCGATCCTCGCGATCGCGCCGATGGTCGTCGTCTGGGTCAATCCGAAGCTGCCGGCCTCGCTGCAGGGTTGGGGCGCGGTCGCGGTGATCGCGTCGTATCTCACGTTCTTCCCCGTACTGATCAACACGCTGCGCGGGCTCCAGTCCGCCGATGCGCGCGCACTCGAGTTGATGCGCACGTACGCCGCCGGCCGCTGGGCGGTGCTGTGGAAGCTGCGCGTGCCGGCGTCGCTTCCGTACGTCTTCGCGGCACTGAAGCTCGCGGCTACCGCGAGCGTCGTCGGCGCGATCATCGGCGAGCTTCCATCGGGTCTCCAGTCGGGCCTCGGCGGCGCGATCATCAACTTCAACCAGTACTACTCGCTCGAGCCGCAGGAGCTCTGGGCGACGAACATCGTCGCGGCACTCGTCGGGATCTTCTTCTTCGTCCTCGTCGTGCTGGCCGAGAAGATCGTCGTGCGCCGAGCTCCGGAGACCACGACGTGAGCGCTGCGTCACAGTCGGTGGTCTCGATCGAGGGCGTGACGAAGACGTTCCCGCAAGGAAACGTCACCGCACTCCAGGACATCGATCTCGAGCTGAAGCCAGGCGAGTTCGTCTCGCTGATCGGCCCATCGGGCTGCGGGAAGTCGACGCTGCTGCGCGTGATCGGCGACCTGATCCAACCGACGTCGGGAACCGTGACCGTCAACGGCAAGTCTGCGAAGCAGGCCCGCGTCGACGGCGACTACGGGATCGTGTTCCAGGACGCAGTCCTCTTCGACTGGCGCACGGTCGCGAAGAACATCTCGCTGCCGCTCGAGATGCTCGGCTGGCAGAAGGAGCGGCGCAGGGCGCGCGTGGCGGAGATGCTCGACCTCGTCGAGCTCAAAGGCTTCGGCGACCACCATCCCTGGCAGCTCTCCGGCGGCATGCAACAGCGTGCGTCGATCGCACGCGCTCTGGCGTTCGAGCCCGCGCTTCTATTGATGGACGAGCCGTTTGGCGCACTTGACGAGATGACACGCGAGCGCCTCAACCTCGAGCTGCTCTCGATCTGGGAGCGCCTCGCCTCGACCGTCGTCTTCGTCACGCACTCGATCTCGGAGGCGGTGTTCCTCTCGTCCCGCGTCGTCGTGATGAGCCCGCGTCCGGGCCGGATCGCCGGGATCGTGGAGATCGACCTCCCGAGCCCGCGTGGCGTCGAGACCCGTGAGGCTCCGCGCTTCTTCGAGCTCGTCACCGAGGTGCGCGAGTTGCTGCGACTGCGCGGCGAGCACTTGTTCCCCGAGGAGGAGCTTCTGTGAACGCCGTCGGACGCAGGGCCGGCGAGTGGGCGCCCGCCCTCGTCGTCTTCGTGCTCGTCATCGTCGCCTGGGAGGGCAGCATCGCCCTCTTCCACATTCAGCAGTTCCTACTCCCCCGCCCGAGCGACATCGTGACGACGTTCTTCACCGACCGGCACGTGCTCTGGCCGGCCGGCTGGTACACGTTCAAGGAAGCGCTCGGCGGCTTCGTGATCGGCTCGACGCTCGGGATTCTCGCGGCGACGATCGTCGGCCGCTTCAGGACTGTCGGCACGGCGTTCATGCCGATCGCGATCGCGGCGAATGCCGTGCCGATCATCGCCTTCGCGCCGATCTTCGCCGTCTGGTTCAACCCGCTCTCGCCTGCCTCGAAGATGGCGATTTCCGCGGTCCTTTGCTTCCTACCCGTGATGGTCAACACGCTGAGGGGCCTCCAGAGCGCGAGCCCCCGCCAGATCGAGCTGATGCGCTCCTACGCCGCCTCCGATCTCGAGATCTGGAGGCGTGTCCGCGTGCCCACCGCGCTGCCGTTCGTCTTCACGGCACTCAAGGTGGCGAGCGTCCTGGCGATGATCGGCGCGATCGTCGGCGAGTATTTCGGAGGCGCCTTCACCGCCCTCGGCGTGCTGATCAACTCGGACGCCCAGATCTTCCACTTCGTGGAGGCCTGGGCCGGAATCCTGCTCGCCTCGCTGCTCGGCCTGAGCCTCTACGGCGCCGTCGTCCTGGCGGAGCGCCTCCTCGTCCGCTGGACACCGGCTGCCCGTGACGCGTAAGTAGTAATCCGGCTCCAGGCGCGGCAGAATCGACGGACGGACACAGAAAGCCAAAGATCCGAAAGGGGCACTTGCATGAAGAAATGGTCGGTCATGGGGACACTCGTCGTTCTCGCCGTCTGCACCGCCGTCGTCGCAGGTACGGCATCGGCATCGCCGCGGTCGGCGAAGCTGACGAAGGTCACGCTCCAACTCAAGTGGGTGCCGCAGGCGCAGTTCGCCGGCTACTACGCGGCCTCGCTCAAGGGCTTCTACAAGGCGCAGGGCCTGGACGTGACGCTCAAGAACGGCGGGCCGAACATCATCCCGGAGACCGTCGTCGCGTCAGGGCAGGCACAGTTCGGCGTCGACTGGCTGCCGAGCCTCCTGGCCGCGCGTGACAGCAACACGCCGCTCGTGAACATCGCGCAGGTCTTCGCCCGCTCGGGCATGACCCAGCTCACGTGGAAGAGCTCGGGCATCAACTCGATCGCGAAGATGAAGGGCAAGAAGGTCGCGAACTGGCTCGGAGGGAACCAGTACGAGCTCTTCGCCGCGCTGACGAAAGCGGGCATGGACCCGGCGAAGAATCAGGGCGTGACGATCGTGCAGCAGCCGTTCGACATGAACCTGTTCCTCAAGAGTCAGGTCGACTCGGCGTCGGCGATGACGTACAACGAGCTCGCCCAGGTCCTCGAGTCGAAGAACCCGAAGACCGGCAAGCTCTACACGCTCAAGGACCTGAACGTGATCAAGATGCAGGACGCCGGCACCGGCATGCTCGAGGACGGCCTGTTCTCGACCGAGAAGTATCTCAGCACCCCGGCCAACCAGGCAATCGCGGTGAAGGTGATCGCCGCGACGTTGCAGGGCTGGATCTACTGCCGCGACCATCAGGCCGAGTGCGTGCAGATGACCCTCAAGGAGGGCCCGACCCTTCCGAAGGGCCATCAGACCTGGATGATGAACGAGATCAACAAGCTCATCTGGCCGAGCGTGACCGGCATCGGGGTCATGAACAACGCGGACTATCTGCGTACCGCATCGATCTCGAAGCAGTTCGGCGTGATCAAGAAGGCGCCGACCTCAGGCGCCTACCGGACCGACCTCGCGAAGAAGGCGGTCGCACTCCTGAAGGCGAAGGGCCTCGACGTCAACGGCCGGAGCTGGAAGCCCGAGACCGTCACCCTGACCGCAGGCGGCAAGTAACACCCGACCCTCGCTTCGGGGCCGCCGACGCGGCGGCCCCGAAGCCGAAAATCGAGGAGGCGTGATGTCGGTTCTGATTCGCAATGGTCGCATCGTCACCGCGGCCGACGACTACGTCGCGGATCTCTACATCGACGACGAGACGATCTCCTTGATCGGCGAGTCGCTCGACATGCAGGCCGACAAGGTGATCGACGCGGCGGGCAAGTACGTGCTGCCGGGCTGCGTCGATCCGCACACGCATCTCGACATGCCGTTCGGCGGAACGGTGACGATCGACGACGTCGAATCCGGGCAGACTTCCGCAGCGTTCGGCGGCACCACGAGCCACGTCGACTTCGTCATCCAGCCCCAGGGGCACACGTTCGCACAGGCCCTCGAGGAGTGGCGCGGAAAGGCGAACGGCAAGCAGGTGATCGACATGGGCTACCACATGGCCGTCACCGATCTCGAGAACGGCGGGACGCTCGAGGAGCTCGCCTCGCTGCCCGACCAGGGCATCACGTCGTACAAGCTCTTCATGGCCTACAAGGGCGCGCTGATGGTCGACGACGAGACGCTCTTCCGCACGATGGAGGTCGCGGCGAAGACGGGTGCGCTCGTGATGGTGCACGCCGAGAACGGCGACGTGATCGACGTTCTCGTGAAGCAGGCTCTCGAGGCCGGTCACACGGAGCCGCTCTACCACGCGCTCACACGCCCGCCAGAAGCCGAAGGAGAGGCGACGAATCGCGCGATCCAGCTCGCACACCTCGCGGGCTCGCCGCTCTACGTCGTGCACGTCACGTGCAAGCAGGCGGTCGAGCCGATCGCGCGCGGCGCGCGAGAAGGGCTGGGACGTCTGGGGCGAGACCTGCACGCAGTACTTCTTCTGCAGCCTCGACGACATCGCGAAGCCGAACTTCGAAGGCGCGAAGTACGTCTACTCGCCGCCGGTGCGCGACAAGTCGAACCACGACGTGCTCTGGAACGCCGTGCGAAACGACGATCTGTCGGTGATCTCCACCGACCATTGCGCGTTTCTCTTCGACGGTCAGAAGACGCTCGGCAAGGACGACTTCTCGAAGATCCCGAACGGCGGCCCCGGACTCGAGAACCGGCTGCAGATGATCCACGAGTTCGGCGTGCGCACGGGCCGGATCAGCCTCAATCGCATGGTCGAGCTGCTCGCGACGAATCCCGCAAAGCTCTTCGGCCTCTATCCGCGAAAGGGCACCGTCGCGGTCGGCTCCGACGCCGACCTCGTCGTCTTCGACCCGGAGAAGGAGGTCACGATCTCCGCGTCGACGCACCACTCCAGGTCGGACTACAACCTCTACGAGGGGACCAAGGTCACCGGCTCGCCCGATGTCGTGCTGCTCCGCGGAAACGTGCTCGTGGAGAACGACGAGCTCGTTGCCTCGCCCGGCATCGGGCAGTTCGTCGCGCGTGCGCGCTTCGGCGCGGAGCTCAGGCTCGACCGCGCCGCGCGGACGGCCTAGACCCCGTCCGGAGCGATTCCTAGACTCGTTCCGCACAAGCGCCCCACGACGCGGGAGGAAGCAATGTCGGATCACCATCCCGAGGAGATCGCGCACGACGTCGAGGACCTTCGCCGCGATGTCGCCTACGAGCGCGAGCAGCTCGATGCGTCGATCAAGCACGACTATTCGACGAGCGAGACGGGAATCGTCCCGCTCGACAAGCGGCGTCCGATGTGGCACTTCATGGGTCTCTGGACGACGTTCGTCGCGGGCTTCTCCTACATGTTTCTCGGCTTCGAGATCCGCGACGGCGGCCACAGTCTTGCCTCCACGGTCGGGATCACCCTGCTCGGCTACGGGCTCTACGTCGCGTATGCGATCTTCGGCTCCTATCTCGGCTCGAGGACGGGCCAGACGTACGGCCTCCTGACCCGGTCCGTCTTCGGGAGCGGCGGTTCGCTGATCGTCTGCCTCTTCGTCCTGATCGCCCCACTCGGCTGGGTTGCCTTCCAGGCGAACCTGCTGGTCACACTCTGGGACGGCTTCTACGGCTGGGGTCACATCTTCACCCTGACCCTCATCGTCGCCGGCGTGATGATCTTCAACAACCTGCTCGGCTTCACCGGGATCAGCGTGTTCGCCCGCTACCTGGTGACGCCGATCCTGATCCTCTGGGCGCTGTACATGGTGATCAAGGGCTTCGCCACGGACAGTGGCTCGTTCAGCGGCACGCCGAAGGGCGGTGGCCTGCCGACGTGGGTCGCGGTCGGCGCCGTGATCGGCTTCTCGATGTGGGGGAACGAGCCGGACTTCTGGCGGTACGGGAAGCCACGTTTCGCGTGGCCGCTGCCGACGTACTTGTTCGCAGCCGTGTTCTTCACGCTGTTCACGATGGCGGGCTGGATGATGGCCGCGCTCGCGAACTCCGACGACTCGGCGGCGATCTTCCGGTTCACGGTGCACTACTCGCTGTTCGGCTGGTTCTGGCTCGCGTGGATCATCGCGACGATCAGCCAGATCGCAATCAACGACGGCAACTACTACGAGTCGGTGAACGCCGGGCAGAACCTCGTCGGCGGCTGGAAGATGTGGCGGCGCCCGTACACCGTGCTGATCGTCGGCATCGGCGGCGTCATCGCGGCCGACCTCGTCAACTTCCACTTCCTCAACGGCTGGTTCAAGGTTGCAACCTTCCTCGCCATCTCGGTGCCGTCGGCAACCGTGATCATGGCCGTCGACCACTTCGCGCTGCCGCGGCTCTTCAAGATCTCGCGGCCGTTGACCGAGGTGCCGTCGTGGGAAGATGCCGGGCTCTTCAACTGGCCCGCAGTCATCGCACTGCTCGTCGCCGTGTTCTACGGCGTCACCGGTTCGGCGAGTTGGCCGAACGGCTGGCTGCAGGCCGCGCCCTCGAACAACTGGGGGCCTGTGCCGCTCGAGTCGTGGCTGATCGCAGGCGGCCTCTACATCGCGCTCGTCGCTCTCGTGCGCGCGGTGGTCCCGAACGTGAAGTCCGCGCTCGCCTTCAGCAAGCAGGCGCTGGCCGCAAACGTCCCCGAGGGTGCTGTCGTGAACATCGCCTCCGAGGCGGAAAGCGGCACGCCGATCATGCCGGCCGCAATCCCCTCGCACGGCAACTAGGACGACGCGAGCACGGGCTCCGGCGCGCTGCGCCGGGGTCCGTGCGTCGCCGATTCAGCGGTCGGGGTAGAGCTCCGGGTCGACGATGACCGGCGTCAGCGACTTTCGCTCGACGTTCGCGTCCTCGCGTGCACGGCGCGCCACCTCGGCGCAGCCGACGAACTCGACGTCGCCGAAGGCGATCGCCCGGTCGATCAGCGTGCGGAGCACCTCGACGCGATGCGGGCGCCCGGAAAGGAACGGGTGACACGTGAGCACATAGAGACAGCCGTAGCGGCGCATCGCGTCGAGCTCGCTCGTCCAGAGGTCGAGCACCTTCGTCGGCGCCTCGATCGCGGAGCGGAACGGCGGATCGGGGATGTACGCGTACTGCTCCCAGTCGTCCAGCGACCAGTGCACCGGAAGCTCGACGATCTCCCCCGCACCGGTGTCGAGCACGTACGGCTTGTCGGAGTCCATCAGCGACGAGTCGTACTCGAGCCCGTACTCGGCGACGATCTGCGGAGTCCGCCAACCGGGTTCCCAGCTCGGGCAGCGGAACCCCTTCGGCTCGACGCCGAGCGCGCGCAACGACTCGAGCGCGCGTTCGAAGTCGGCACGCTCCTCGTCTTCGGTGAGCACGAACGGCGAGCGGTGCGCGTACGAGTGGTGCCCGATCTCGTGCCCGGCCTTGAGAATCGCCTCGACGACCTGCGGGTAGCGATCCGCCGTCCACCCAGGGACGAAGAAGGTCGCGGGCAGCGAGTACTCGCGCAGCAGGTCGAGGATCCGCGGAACCCCGACGAGCGGACCGTACGCCTGATGCGACATCACTCCGGCGTTGCGAGCGTAGAGACCGCTCTCGACGAGAATCGGCGCCTCCGCGTCGACGTCGAACGTGAGACACGCAAGTGACGCGCTGTCACCGAGCCAGCTCACGTGCGCACCGCCGGAGGGCCGCCGATCGCACGGAGCGACAGCAGGTCGTAAACGACGTTCGCGGCCGCGAGCGCCGTCTGCAACCCCGGTCCGTCGTACGGAGGCGAGACCTCGACCACGTCGCAGCCGGCAAGCTTGAGGCCGCGCAACGCACGCAGGAACGCGAGGGCTTCCGCCGTCGAGAACCCACCAACCTCAGGCGTGCCGGTGCCAGGCGCGAACGCCGGGTCGAGGAAGTCGATGTCGAACGACATGAACACCGGCCGGTCGCCGACGGTATCGAGGACAAGCTTGCCGTACGACGCGGCGCCGAGGTCGCGCAGCTCGTCGGTCGTCAGCACGGTGAAGCCCAACTCCTTGGCGACGTCGATGTCTTCGGCGCCGTACAGCGAGCCGCGCATGCCCGCCTGCACCGATGCGCTTGCGTCGACGACGCCCTCTTCGACTGCCCGCTTGAACGTCGTGCCGTGGAAGAACTTCTGGCCGAAGTACTGCTCCCACGTGTCGCCGTGTGAGTCGAGCTGGACGAGCGCGAGCGGGCCGTACCTCCGCGCGAGCGCCCGAAGCTCGGCAAGCGTGATCGAGTGATCGCCGCCGAGCGCAACCGGAAAGATCCCGGCGTCGACGATCGGCGCCAGCGCCATTTCCACTTGCCCGTATGTTCGCTCGGTGTCGCCCGGCGACACCGGGACATCGCCGTAGTCGACGAGTGAGAGCGCATCGACGACGTTGACACCCAGCGCGGGGTTGTACGGCCGGATCAGCGCGGAGGCCGATCGGATCGCCTCAGGACCGAAACGAGGGCCCGAGCGATAGCTCGTGGCCGTGTCGAACGGGATCCCGTAGACGACCGCATCGACGCCGGCCAGATCCGTGACGTGCGGCGCCCGCATGAACGTGCGGATTCCGGCGAAGCGCGGAATCACCTGAGCGTCCAGCGGACGGTATGGGGGCTGCGCCACAGAGCGAATCTACTGGGTCGTACGGCGCGGGATCGAAGGGATCGGGGCCCGCGCGTCGTAGCTCGAGCTCTGGGCGCTTTTACCCTTTCCAAACAACCCATCGACTAGCCTCGAACCTCGTGGGGTCGAACCGAATGTGCATGTGGTCACATGTGACGTGGGCGTGTGCTCACATGCACACGCGCCTGATGGCGACATGTCTCGCCGTTCTCGCGGCCGGCGTCGTGCTCGTTGCGCCTGCCGGCGCGGCGTCGTATGCCAAGGGCGTCGACGTCTCCAACTGGCAAGCGACCGTCGACTGGCTCCAGGTCGGAGACGACGGATACACCTTCATGTTCGCGAAGGCGAGCGAAGGCACGACGTTCACGGACATCACGTATCCGGTGAACCGGGCGGGTGCGATCGGCGTGGGAATGCACATCGGGGCGTACCACTTCGCGCGGCCTGCCGGCGCGAACGACGTCGCGATCGTCTCGAGCGCCGTCGCACAGGCCGACCATTTCGTCGATGTCGCCCAACCGAAGGCTGGAGACCTGCCACCCGTGCTCGACCTCGAGGCGAACGGCGGGCTTTCCCCCACCAATCTCGTGAAGTGGACGCAGGCATGGGTCGACGAGGTCATGGCCCGGACCGGAGTCCACGCGATCATCTACGTCTCGCCGAGCTTCTGGAAGACCTCGCTCGGCGACACGACGAGCTTCGCAGGAACCGGGAATCCCCTCTGGATCGCGCATTGGACGAAAGGCGCGTCGCCGCTCGTCCCCGCTTCGAACTGGAACGGGCTCGGCTGGATGTTCTGGCAGTGGTCCTCGTGCACCGTGGTGCCGGGCTTCGCAAAATGCGTCGACGCAGACCGAGCGGTTACGCCGACCGTCGACGCGTACGCGATCAAGGCCTATCCCGGCGGCTCCCCGTCCCCCAGCACACCGCCGACGATCGTCGGCACGGCCCGGGCAGGAAGCAGGCTCGCCGGCGTGCCGGGCACCTGGGGCGGCGGCAAGCCGGTCGCCTTCAACTACCAGTGGCAGAGTTGTGACGCTTCCGGCGCAGGGTGCTCACCGATCGCCGGCGCGAACCTCGAGACCTACACGCCCACGACCTCCGACGTCGGCCACGCCCTGTCGCTCGCGGTCACCGCGGTCGCCCCACGGGGCAGCGCGGTCACGTCGACGGCGCCGACGCTCGCAGTCACCCCGGCCGGGTCCGGCACCGCGACGGCCCCTGCGGTCGTGACGGCACCGCAGGTCACCGGCGAAGCGCAGGTCGGACAGACGTTGACCGCCGCCGTTGGCTCCTGGACGGGCTCGCCGACGGCCTTTGCGTTCCAGTGGAGCCGGTGCGACACGGGCGGCGCGGCCTGCACCCCGCTTCCCGGCGCGACCGCCTCGACCTACGTCCTCACGCCGGGAGACAGCGGCACGACGCTCTCGCTCGTCGTCACCGCGACCGGCAGAGGCGGGTCACGAACAGCCGGCGCACCGACGACGGCCGTCATCGCGCCCGCGCCCGTTCCTGCGGCCGTCCCCGGTCCGCTCGCCGCTCAGGCCGGCGTCGCGGGCGCGGTCGTCACGACCGACGGCCGCGCCACGGTGACATGGCAGCCGGGTGCGGTGCCCGTGGGGACGTCGGTGTCTCTCGACGCCGGGGAGACCGCCCCCGCGATCGCGGGCAGCGGGGTCGCGGTCACCTTCTCGCCGGGGCAGTCCACCCTGCCGTGGCCCGTCGACGTTGCGTACGCCTCCGCGCCTCCCGGACAGGTCGTCGCATTCTCCCGTGACGGCAAGATCTGGAGCGCGATCACGACCGTCACGTCGCCGTCGCTGCAGGGCACCGTCCTCCAAGGCACGTACGACGCCGCGGGCGTCCTGCACGTGCTGACGCGACAGGCGGGTCGGATCGCGCTCTTCCGTCCCGGCCGCTGGGGCGACCCGCAGAAGATCTCGCCGAAGGCGCCTGTCATCCGTCCGATGACGGCGGTGACCGCCACACGGCAGCGCGACGGCACGATTCTCCTCGTCACACGACTCTCCACGAGCTCGCAGTCGCACCTCTACGCGACGGTGCTGCCGACAAAGGGCGTCGCCCCGTCGATCCTGAAGAGCGGCTCGCGCTTTGCGATACCACTCGGCGGCGGAGCGACGCGCACGGTGCAGGTGCTCGTGCTCAACTCGGGCGGCTTCCCGGTCCGACTGCGCCTCTCCGGAAAGGGAGTCGCCTCGCGCGCGGTCGTGCGGATCCGCGTCAGCGCACTCGACCCATGGGGCAGGCGCGGCGCGTTCACTCTCTCGTTCCGCGCACCGTAGACTCGCGCGCATGAGCGCGGACCTGATCGTGCGCAACGCGCGTCTGCTCGACGGGCGGCTCGTCGATCTCGTCGCGAAGGACGGACATTGGACGCACATCGGCGAGTCGCTCGCTGCCGACGGCGCGCCGGAGATCGACGCCGACGCGCGCCTCGTCACCGCGCCGCTCGTGGACTGTCATCTGCACCTCGACGCGTCGCTCACGGCGGGCACACCGCGGTGGAACGAGTCCGGCACGCTGATCGAGGGGATCCACGTGTGGGGCGAGCTGAAGCCGAGCCTCACCGAGCAGGATGTCTTCGAGCGCGCGCGAGAGATCGTGCGCTGGTCGGTCGCACAGGGCACGATGTTCATCCGCGCGCACGCCGACGTTTCCGGCGAGAACGAGGCGATGGTGCGCGGGCTGCTGCGCCTGCGCGACGAGGTAGCCGATCTCTGCACGATCCAGGTCACGGCGTTTCCGCAGGACGGCATCTTCGCGCGCGACGGCGACGACGAGCGCCTCGAGAACGCATTGCGGTTGGGTGTCGACTGCGTCGGCGGGATTCCGCACTACGAGCCGACATCGGAGCTCGGGCTCCGCGAGGTACACCGCGTCTTCGAGCTCGCGAAGCAGTACGGCCGTCGCATCGACGTGCACTGCGACGAGACCGACGACCCGTCGAGCCGCTTCCTCGAGGTGATGGCCGACGACACGGTGAAGTTCGGCCTCGGCGGCCGGGTTACCGCGAGCCATTGCACCGCAATGGGCTCGTACGAGCCGTACTACTCGTCGAAGCTGCACGGCTTCCTGAAGCGCGCGGGGATCAACATCGTCGTCAATCCGTTCGCGAATTCGCTCATCCAGGGACGACTCGACGTCTATCCGAAGCGTCGCGGCTTCGCGCAGCTGAAGGAGCTGCTCGCCGCGGGTGTCAATGTGTCGCTCGGCAACGATGTGATCATGGACCCGTGGTACTCGCTCGGCCGGGCCGACATGATCGAGGCAGCAAGCCTCGCGCTGCACTTCACGTACATGAGCGGCCGCGACGAGATCGTCGAGATGTTGCGCTGCGCCACCGAGCGCGGCGCTCGCACCCTTGCGGTGGAGGACGAGTACGGGATCGAGGAGGGCAAGCCCGCGGACCTCGTCGTGTTCGACGCACCGAATGCACTGGAAGTGATGCGCCTGCATCCGCCACGGCGTTGGGTGATCCGCCGCGGTCGCGTCGTCGCGGAGACGACGCCATCGAAGACGACGCTGCTCGGCGAGCCCGTCACGTTCGCGCCATGACCGTCGTCGGCATCCTGCATCCGGGCGAGATGGGCGCAGCGTTCGGTGCGGTGCTGCACGACGCGGGGCACGCGGTGCAATGGGTCTCGAGCGGCCGGAGCGACGAGACTCGGGAACGTGCCACTGCCGCCGGGCTCGAAGACGCAGGGTCACTGGACGCCCTGGCGGCGGGCTGTGACGTCATCGTCTCGGTCTGTCCGCCCCACGCTGCCCTCGACGTCGCCAGGGCGCTGCCTCCGTTCACGGGAACGTTCGTCGACGCGAACGCGATCGCACCCGAGACGGCACGGCGTATCGGCAAGACAGTTGCAGCCCGCGGCGCCTCCTTCGTCGACGGCGGGATCGTCGGCTCGCCGCCGACGCGCGCGGAGCCGCGGTTCTTTCTCGCCGGAGCCGACGCCACCGCGATTGCCGACCTCTTCGTAGAGACACCGGTGCAGCCGCGCCTCCTCCCCGGTCCGCCAGGCAGTGCCTCGGCCGTCAAGTGCGCGTTCGCAGGATGGACGAAGGGCTCGGGCGCACTGTTGCTCACGGTCCGCGCCTTCGCGCGCGCGGAAGGCGTCGAGGCGGAACTGCTCGAGGAATGGGCTGGATCGCTTCCCGAGCTCGAGCCCCGTTCGGACTCAGCGCAGCACTCGGCCGCCGCGAAAGGCTGGCGCTGGGTCGGCGAGATGGAGGAGATCGCATCTGCTTTCGCCGCGAACGGGCTTCCGCCGGGCTTTCACGAGGCCGCCGCCTCCGTGTACCGGCGTCCGCCGGACGACCGCTGATCTGCGCCGCCGCTGCCCGAATCGGGTGATGCTGATGCCCCTTCTCCGCTCAGAGCGGCGCTGCGCGAGGCCGATACACAACACAGATGCGTTCGAGCTTCCCCACTTTGCCGCGGCAGCGATGACCCGCCCCACGCCGCGAGACGCGAGTGCGCCGTCCAGAGGAATCGGACGAGGCTGGATAGCAGGAGCCGCACTCGTCGTCGTGCTGGGAATCGTCGCATCGATGCTCGCCGCCCACGCAGTGGCGCAGAACGACCAGCAGAAATCCGATCGAGCGTCGGCTGCGCGATCGGCCGACATCGTCGCACGCCTACGCCTCGCGATCGAGCACGAGCGAGATCTCGTCGTGAGCACGAGCGCTTTCATCGCAACCAATCCGCTGCTCTCCAACGCGTCGCTGAACACGTTCCTCCGTGCTGATCGCGCATTTGCGCGCTACCCGGAGATCACCGGTGTGGCTCGACTCGTGGTCGTGACGCCCGCGCAGCTGCCGGCGTTCGCGGCGCGCGCCGTGAAGGATCCGACAGGCCCGCTTGCGCCCGACGGCTCGTTCCAGGTCATCCCACCCGGAACGCGGCCGTTCTACTGCCTCATCGACGTCAGCGGTAGCCAGTCACACGTGAATCCCACGCCTGCCGGCGTCGACACGTGCGCCGTTCCCGGCGCCGCGGCAACGCTCCTCTCGGCGCGTGACACCGGTGAAGGGACCTACCAGCCGTTCCCGATCGGCAAGCAGACGATGCTCGGGATCCAGACGCCGATCTATCGCGGTGGCGGCATCCCGGCAAGCGTTGCAGAACGCCGCGCCGCATTCATCGGGCTGGTCGGTGTCGTCCTGAACCCAGCCGTCGTCATGAACGTCGCGCTCGCCGGACATCCAGGAACCGCCGTGTCGCTCGCATACGCGAGCGACACATCAGCTGCCACGTTCAGCGCAGGCAAGGCACCTCGCGGCGCGGCGACGCTCACGACCGATCTCCACAACGGCTGGACGGTCGGCACGAGCGCGGCGGCGACCCCGGTGGGCACGCTCAGCGACCGAAATGCGCTCAGCATCCTGATCGGCGGCAGCGCCGTCAGCCTGCTCCTCGGCCTCCTCGGCCTCGTACTCGCCACGGGGCGCGCCCGCGCCATCCGGCAGGTGCACGAGCAGACCGTCGAGCTCCGCGACCAGGCCGAGGAGCTGCGCGCCACCGTCACCGAGCTCGAAGCGGCGCAAGCGGTCAAGGACGAGTTCCTCAGTCTCGTCTCGCACGAGCTGCGCACCCCGCTCACGTCCATCTGCGGCTACACCGAGCTGCTCAAAGAGGAACACCTGCCCGACGACCAGCGCGACTACCTCAACGTGATCGACCGGAACTCAGCGCGGCTCCTCGGGCTCGTGGAAGACCTCCTCGTCATGGCACAGATCCAGAGCGGCGGCCTGCCGCTCGAGCTCGGCGAGGTCATCCTGAACGACCTCATCGCGCGTTCGGGCGAGGCCGCGAGGCCGTTCGCTGCGAGCAAGGAGATCGACCTCGAGATCGACGCGGAGCCCGGCATCGCCGCGGAGGGCGACGCGGTACGGCTTTCACAGGTCATCGACAACCTCGTGTCGAACGCGATCAAGTACACGCCGAACGGCGGCGGGGTGTCGATCACGATGACGCGCAGCAACGAGACGGCGATGATCGCGGTCAGCGACACGGGCATCGGTATTCCGACAGACGAGCAGGATCAAGTGTTTGGCCGCTTCTTCCGGACGACCAACGCACGCGTCTCAGGCATCGAGGGAACGGGCCTCGGTCTCGCGATCACACGCGGGATCGTCGAGGCGCACGGCGGCACGATCAGCTTCGACAGCATCGAGGGCGCAGGCTCCACCTTCCGCATCACCCTGCCGCACGCACATGGCGCCGGCCTCGAGTCCGCGGCGTAACCGCCCGACACCGGGTCAGGCCCCTTCCCCTCGTGCCGCTCAGGCGATGACGCGCACGGGCTCGCCTGCGACGAACGCCCGCACATCCTCCGCCGCGTCGGCGTAGTACGTCGCGTAGTTGTCGTCGACGACGTAGCCGAGGTGCGGCGTGAGCACGGTGTTCGGCGCCGACAACAAGGGATGTCCTATAGGCAGCGGCTCCTCGTCGAACACATCGAGCGCCGCTCCTGCGATCACCCCGGTGTGAAGCGCCTCGACGAGTGCCTCTTCGTCGACGATCGGCCCACGCGACGTGTTGACGAGCAGCGCCGTCCGCTTCATCGCCTCGAGCTCCGGCCGTCCGATCAGGCCACGCGTCCGATCGCTCAGGCGCAGATGAATCGTGACGACGTCCGCTCCCGCGAGCAGCTCGACGAGAGAGCCGGCGCGACTCACGCCGACCTCGGACGCGCGTTCGCCGGTCAGGTTCTCGCTCCACGCCACGACGTCCATCCCGAGCGCGCCGGCAACACCAGCGACCTGCGCGCCGATCCGTCCGAGACCGACGACACCGAGCGTCTTTCCGCCGAGCCCGGTGCCGAGGCTCGTCTGCCACCGCCCCGATCGCAGTGCGGCATCCTCCTGCGGGATGCGCCGGGCAAGCGCGAGCATCAGCGCGATCGTCAGCTCACCCGTCGACGCACCGGACGCACCCGTCCCGCAGACGACCACGCCCGCTGCCGCGGCCGCGTCGAGATCGATCGCCGCATTCGACATCCCGGTCGTGATGAGCAGGCGCAGCGACGGGAGCCGCTCGAAGATCGCGGCGGGAAACGGAGTCCGCTCGCGCATGGCGACCACCGCGTCGAATCCGCCGAGCCGTGAGACCAACTCGCCTCCCACGACGTGATCGTGGAAGGCCTCGACCTCGATCCCGTCTCCGAGCGGGCCGAGCAACCGGGCCGCGACCTCCTGGTAATCGTCGAGGATCGCGACCCGGAACGGCAACGGCCGGCTAGCGCGTCTGTGGGAAGCCGAGGTCGACCGACGAGGTGGCCGGGTCCGGCCAGCGCGAGGTGACGACCTTGCCGCGCGTGTAGAAGTCGATTCCCTCCGGCCCATAGATGTGGCGGTCGCCGAAGAGCGATGCCTTCCAGCCGCCGAAGGAGTAGTAGGCGACCGGCACCGGAATCGGCACGTTGATGCCGACCATTCCCGCCTGGACGTCGAACTGGAATTGTCGCGCTGCCCCGCCGTCCCGCGTGAAGATCGCGGTGCCGTTGCCGTAGGGGCTGTCGTTCACGAGCGTGACCGCTTCCTCGTAGGTGCCGACGCGGGTGACGCCGAGCACGGGACCGAAGATCTCGTCCTCGTACGCCTTCATGCCGGGCTTCACGTCGTCGATCAGCGACGGCCGCAGGAAGAACCCCTCCGCCGGCGCGCCTTCGCGTCCGTCGACGAGCACTTTCCCGCCCTCGGCGGTCGCACCCTCGACGTACGACGCGACACGGTCCCGCGCCTCGGCGGTGATCAGCGGGCCCATCTCCGACGAGGGATCCATGCCGTCGCCGACCTTCAGCTTCGGAATCCGCTCCTTGATGGCGTCGATCAGCGGCTCGGCGACGTTGCCGACCGCGACGACCTGCGAGACCGCCATGCACCGCTCGCCCGCGGATCCGTAGGCCGCCGAGACGGCCGCATCCGCTGCCATGCCGATGTCGGCATCCGGCAACACGATCATGTGGTTCTTCGCGCCACCGAGCGCCTGACAGCGCTTCCCACGCGACGTCGCCTGCTCATAGACGTACCGCGCGATCGGCGTCGAGCCGACAAACGAGACCGCACTGATCCCCGGATGCTCGAGCACCGCATCGACCGCGATCTTGTCGCCGTGCACGACGTTGAAGACACCGTCGGGGAGTCCCGCCTCCTTCAGCAACTCGGCTGTCCAGATCGACGCCGACGGATCCTTCTCCGACGGCTTGAGCACGAACGTGTTGCCGCAGGCGATCGCGGGCGCCCACATCCACATCGGAACCATCACCGGGAAGTTGAACGGCGTGATCCCCGCCACGACACCGAGCGGCTGGCGGATCGAGTAGACGTCGATCCCCGTCGACGCCTGCTCCGAGAACTCGCTCTTCAGGAGCGTCGGCAGCCCGCAGCAGAACTCGATCACCTCGAGCCCGCGCGTGACCTCCCCCAACGCGTCCGAGAGCACCTTGCCGTGCTCAGCCGTCAGGATCTTCGCGACCTCCTCACGACGCTCGTGCACCAGCTCGCGGATGTTGAAGAAGAGCTCGGCCCGCTTCGCGAGCGACACCGCACGCCAGCTCTCGAACGCCTCCCTCGCGACCTGCACCGCCTGGTCGACCTCCTCGACCGTCGCAAGGTCGAGCGCGCCGGTCTGCCGTCCCGTGGCGGGGTTGTACACCGGGCTCGTGCGGCCCGACGTGCCGGCGACGGTTCGCCCGCCGATCCAGTGGCTGATCCTCGTGGCGCCCGTGTTCTCTTCGACGGGCGGGGTTGCAAGCTCGGTCATGTCGTACGCCTCCTTGTCACGGGCAGCCTAGCGCCGCTCTCTCACGTTTTGCCCCTCCGGTAGGCACCGAGCCCCCGCGTTCGGTAGAGCTACGATCCCTGGTCGAGCGACAGAGGAGGAACGGTGGCGACGACAGAGACGAATTCCGAGCTGGGACAGCAGATCCGCGAGGACGCGAAGCGGTACGTCATCCACTCGTGGTCGGTCCAGGACGCCATCAATCCGATCCCCGTTGCCGGCGCGGAAGGCCGCTACTTCTGGGACTACGAGGGCAAGCGATACCTCGACTTCGCCTCTCAGCTCGTCAACGTCTCGATCGGCCACCAGCACCCGAAGCTCGTCGCCGCGATCAAGGAGCAGGCCGACAAGCTCTGCACGATCGCGCCGTCGATGGCAACGGAGCCGCGCTCGCAACTCGCTCGGCTGATTGCGGAGGTCACGCCGGGCGACATCTCGATGACGTTCTTCACGAACGGCGGAGCGGAGGCGAACGAGAATGCGATCAAGCTCGCACGCTGGTACACCGGACGTCAGAAGATCATCGCGCGCTACCGCAGCTACCACGGTGCAACGGGGGGCGCGATCACGCTGACCGGCGACCCGCGCCGCTGGGCCGCCGAACCGGGGCTCCCGAGCGTCGTGCGAATGTTCGATCCGTACACGTATCGCTGCTCGGCGGGTCATCCCGATCCGTGCCCGGTGTGCACCGGCGCGCCGCACCTCGAGGAGATCATCCAGTACGAGGGCGCGGACACGATCGCCGCCCTGATCCTCGAGCCGGTGACGGGCACGAACGGGGTCATCGTCCCGCCTGACGGCTACCTCCAGTCGATCCGGGAGGTCTGCGACCGCCACGGCATCCTGCTCATCGCCGACGAGGTGATGGCCGGCTTCGGTCGCACCGGGAAGTGGTTCGCCTGCGACAACTGGGACGTCGTCCCTGACATCATCACGATGGCGAAGGGCATCAACTCGGGCTACGTGCCGCTCGGTGCGATGGCCGTGCGCGAGCCGATCGCAGCTTGGGTCCGGGACAAGTACTTCGCCGGCGGACTGACATACAGCGGTCATCCGCTCGCGTGCGCCGTCGCCGTTGCGTCGATCGAGGCGTTCCGCGAGGAGGGGATCGTCGAGCATGCGGCCGAGCTCGGGCCGGTGTTCCACGACGCGCTCAACGGCCTCGCTGCGAAGCATCCGTCGATCGGGGAGGTGCGAGGCCTCGGTTGCTTCTGGGGTGTCGAGCTCGTCACGTCACGCGAGACGCGAGAGCCGCTTGTCCCGTTCAACGGCGGCGGCGAGGCTGCGGCGCCGATGACGCGACTGGCGAAGGCGGCGATGGAGCGCGGCCTGAGCCTCATGACGCACTGGAACGTGATCATGATCTGCCCGCCGCTCACGATCACGCGAGAGGAGCTCGACGAGGGCATCGCGATCCTCGACGACGTGCTCTCGATCGCCGACGAGTACTACGCGGACTGACAGAGCTAGAGCAGTTCGTCGAAGCACCGGCCGCGTTCACGCCTGAGCGGCCGGGCACGCGAATCATCCGGTCGGAGCGATTCACCTTGCTCGCCGACGCCGCGGGCCGGTGGCCGATGGGCATTCAGCGGATCCGGCTTCGCGTCGACGAGCTCGACGACGCAGTCGAAGCTGCGCGGTCGCTGATGCGCGTCACGGGAACGACGGCGGCGAGCTGGTGGCTGAGCGAGCACTCGACGCCGGCGAACGTCGAAGACGAGCTCCTTCGCCGCGGCATGCGCATCGTGGAGGGCGACTATCTCGTCGACGGCATGGCGCTGACGAGTCCGCCGCCACCCGGCCCACCGGACGTCGGGGCGCGGGCGGTCGCGAACGCCGCAGAGTTCGTCGAGGCGATCCGCGTCCAGTACGACGCGTTCGACACGCCGAGGCTGCGCCGCCGCGACGACACAGAGATCCTCGAGGAGTTCGAGCAGACATTCGGCAATCCCGTCGCCACGCTCTACGCGGCGTGGGTCGACGGCCGCATGGCCGCGGCGGGACGAAACTTCTACTCGCCCCGCGGCGCAGTGCTCGCCGGCGGCTCGACCGCGCTCTGGGCGCGGGGCCGCGGCGCGTACCGCGCGCTCGTGCGTGTCCGCTGGGACGACGCGGTGAAGCGCGGCACGCCCGTGCTCGCGGTGCAGGCGGGAGCGATGTCGGCACCCATCCTGCGGAGGCTCGGCTTCGAGAAGATCTGCCAGTTCCGTCGGGTGCACGACGTAGCCTCTCAGGCATGACCGCCGCGGCACCCGACCCCGTCACCGAGAAGTGCCTGCGTTGCAACGCCGCCATGGAGTGGCGCCACGGCACGTGGCAATGCCCGCGCTGCCGCTTCAAGCTTGGGTGCTGCGAAGGTGAGGCGGGCGATTGCCGCGATCCCGGCTAGAGGAGCTGGAGGGCGCGGGGCTCGACGCGCACTCGGCCGAGCTCCTCGTCGTGCTCACCTGGCTCGTCCTCGGCGACGTCGAGCTCGGCGAAGCCGACCGAAAGGCCGCACTCCGCCGGGCGATGCTCGTCCTCGCAGCGGGCGGCGACCCACACCGCGAGATCGACCACGACACGGTTGCCGTGGCGCGGCTCGCCGACGAGCTCGACACTCCCGAGCGCCGCGCCTCGCTTGCCGGAGCGCTTGCGGGCCTCACCACCGAGGCCCAGGGCCTCGGGACCGTCTCCACGGCCCTCACACGGCTCCAGGACGACCCGGATCTCGCCTGGCGGACACTCGCGCTCGCCCTGGTGGCGGATGAGCTCGCAGACGAGTAGCCAGCCGCCGGGAGCGCGCCTACACTGGACGGCGAGCGCCCCTCCGCGGCCTGGAGCGTCTCACCCGCCGATCGAGCACCGCCAGCCGCAACCGCCGTAGCTATCTCGACCCCCGATCCGAAGCGCAGGGGCAAGCTCCCGCGCACCCTCCCCGACCCGGGGCGGGTCAGGCCGTATTCGCGGGCCGACGCGCCGTACTTCCACAGCGGTGGGTTCTATGTGCGCGTCGGCGGGCTCGCCGTCCTGATCGCGGCCGCGCTCTGCGTGCTGCTGCTGCGCGCGTGGTCGATCCAGGTGCTGCACGGCCCGCAGTACACGGCGCTCGCGACCGAGCAGTCGTTCCGTTCGGTCGACATTCCCGGACCGCGCGGACCGATCGTCGACGCGAAGGGCCGCCCGCTCGCGGGGACGACGGGGAGCATCGCGATCGCAGCAGACGTCGGTGCCCTCGGCAGCAGCGACACGCAGGGCTGGCAGCCGTCGGCCATCGGCTCGGCCGCCCTGAGAAAGCTCTCTCAACTGACGCACGTTCCATTCGAGACGATGCTCACGCGCATTCGGCGATCCGTCGTGCGCTCGCCGTTCGCGCCGGCCGTCGTGGTGCCGCACCCGACGCCGACGCTCGCGGCCTACCTCGACGAACGCGCGGCGGACTTCCCCGGCTTCAAGGTCACGCACCAGCTCGCACGCAGCTACCCGCAGGGCGCACTCGGGAGCGAGTTCCTCGGCCTGCTCGGCGAGGTCAGCAAATCGGAGCTCGCGTCCTCGATGTACAAGCACGCGCATGCGGGCGTCGTCGTCGGACAGTCCGGTATCGAAGCGACGTACGACTCGGTGCTCAACCCCGGTCTTCCTCCCGCGCACCTTCGCGTCGACTCGATGGGCCGGATCGCCGGCCCGCTGCAGCGCAATGACGTTCGCTCACCGCCCACGTTGCAGCTGACGATCGACGCGCGCCTCCAGCGCGCCGCCGAAAAGGCGGTCCAGGACGGCATCGCGCTCGCTCGGCAGAACGGGCGGAACCCGACCGGCGGGTCCGCCGTCGTGATGAACCCCCAGACGGGCGCCATCTACGCGCTCGCGAGCTCGCCGAACTACAACCAGGTGCGCGCCGCGCGCGATCCGTCGTATCTCTCCCGTCTCTACCGGGACCCCTCGCGCCCGCTCGTGAACCGAGCGATCGCCGGCGTCTATCCGACGGGCTCGACGTTCAAGCCGATCGTCGCGGAGGCCGGGCTCAGCACCGGGATCATCACGTCCTCGACGCCGCTTCTGTGCAGCGGATCGTTCGACCTCGGCGGCACGATCTTCAAGAACGTCGAGGCGGGCGTGTACTCGACCATGTCCCTGCGGACCGCGCTCGCCGAGTCGTGCGACACGTGGTTCTACCGGCTCGGTGACCTGATCTACAACCGGAACCCCTCGGCCCACGGCATGTCGATCCAGCAGTGGGCGCGCAAGCTGGGCCTCGGAGCCGCGCCGAATCTCGACATGGTCGGCGCGAGCGCAGGGCTCCTGCCGACACCCTCCTGGCTCCAGCGGACGCAGCGCGAGTCGTGGTACGAGGGACAGACGATCAACCTTGCGATCGGGCAGGGGTATCTCCAGGCCAGCCCGCTCCAGATGGCCGTCGCCTACTCGGCCCTCGCGAACGGCGGCACCGTTGTAACACCGCACGTCGGCGGCGCGATCATTCGCGGCGAGTCGGTGCACAAGCTGACGTTCAAGCCGGCACGGAAGCTGAAGCTGACCGACGTCCAGTCGATCCGCGACGGCCTGTACGAAGCGGCCCACTCGCCGACAGGCACCTCGGCGTCGGTCTTCGCGAACTTCCCGATCGCGGTGGCCGGGAAGACGGGCACAGCCGAGGCGCCCCCCGGCAGCGACCACTCCTGGTACGCATCCTGGGCGCCGTTCGACCATCCGAAGGTGGTCGTCGTCGTGATGATCGAGCACGGCGGCTTCGGCGCCGAGGCGGCAGCGCCGGCAGCCAAGGAGATCTACCAGGCGTTCTTCCACGTCAAGACGCCTCCCGGCGGCTGACGCTCGAGCCGCCGGCGCCGCCCTCAGGCTTCTCTGAGACATACGTGTTGCCTTACAGTCAGTGTAAGGCTACCCTTACGCGCCTGTGCTCCCCACCTTCGTCATCGGACTGCGCGAAGGCGTCGAGGCGTCGCTCATCGTCGGCATCGTCGCGGCGTTCCTCCGCCAGCAGGGCCGCCTCGACGCGCTCCGCTGGATGTGGACGGGCGTCGGCATCGCGGTCGTCCTCTGCGTCGGCGTAGCGATCGCGCTCCAGATCGTCGACGATGCGCTCCCGCAGAAGCAGCAGGAGGGCCTCGAGACGGTTGTCGCGGCGGTCGCCGTCGGGATGGTCACGTTCATGATCGTCTGGATGCGCCGTCACGCCCGCAACCTTGCGGGCGAGCTGCAGGAGCACGCTGCCGGAGCCCTGGCGCGAGGATCCGTCTGGGCGCTCGTCGCGATGGCCTTCTTCGCGGTCGTCCGCGAAGGGCTCGAGACCGCCGTCTTCCTGCTCGCCGCCTTCCAGGCATCCGGCAACGCCGTGTCTGCCGGCGCCGGCGCGCTGATCGGGATCCTCGTGGCCGTCGCGATCGGCTGGGGGATCTACGGCGGCGGCGTCAGGCTGAACCTCGCGCGCTTCTTCCGGCTGACCTCGGTCGCGCTCGTGCTCGTTGCAGCCGGACTCGTGATGTCGGCGTTCCACACGGCGCACGAGGCGACCTGGCTGAACGGTCTTCAGGAGCGGGCCGTCGATCTCGGCTGGCTCGTCCGGCCCGGGACCGTCTCGAGCTCGCTGCTCACGGGCGTCCTCGGCCTCCAGCCGCAGCCCACCGTCGGCGAAGCAGCGGGCTGGCTCGTCTACGCCGTCCCGATGCTCGCCTTCGTGCTCTGGCCCGAGGGCCGGCGACGGCCTCGCGGGTCGGCAACCACTCCAGCGCTCGAAGGAGTAGTCGATGTCGATTAGGGCCGGAGTCCACCGAAGCGCCGCCGCTCTCGCGGTGATCGCCTCCTGTGTGCTCGCCACGGGTTGCGGAGGACACGACGACGCAGCGTCGGGGGGCAAGACGCCGCAGACGCTCCGGGTCACGCTCACCGACGCGGGCTGCTCGCCGGCAAAGCTGCGCGCGAACGCCGGCAGCGTCACGTTCGAGATCACGAACGGCGGGACGGCGAAGGTGAGCGAGGCGGAGGTGAAGAACGGGGACGGAATCATCCTCGGCGAGAGCGAGAACATCGTCAGTGGAATCGACGGCTCGTTCACGCTCGACCTGCAGCCGGGGCGCTATGTGCTCAGCTGCCCGAACGGCGACAAGGAGGACAACGGCGTGCTCGTCGTCACCGGCACGGCAACGCCCGCTCGGGCGAACGCAGCCGCGCCGCTCCTGAAGAAGGCGACCGCCGAGTATCGCGCCTACGTGGTCGAGCAGAGCGGCAAGCTGCTCGCCGGCACACAGCGCTTCGTCGCAGCGCTCCGTAACGGCGATCTCGCCGGCGCAAAGGCGATGTTCGGACCCGTGCGTCTCGACTACGAAGCCATCGAGCCGGTGGCGGAGAGCTTCGGCGACCTCGACCCGGAGATCGACGCACGCGTCAACGACGTCGACGATCCCGCGACATGGACCGGCTTCCACCGCATCGAGCAGATCCTCTGGGTCGAGGGAACGACCACCGGCACGGGCCTGCTCGGCGCGAAGCTCCTCCGCGACGTCGGAACGCTGCATCGCCGGGTACAGAGGCTGAGCTTCCAGCCGGCTCAGCTCGCGAACGGCGCGGTCGAGCTGTTGAACGAGGTCGCGGGCTCGAAGATCACGGGCGAGGAAGACCGCTACTCGCACACCGACCTCTCCGACTTCCAGGGCAACCTCAACGGTGCGCGCGTCGCGTTCGAGCTCTTGCGCCCGGCACTCGTCGAGCGTGGAGAGGTTCGGCTCGCGCGCACGATCGCAGCTCGATTCGCCGTCGTGCAGAAGGGCCTCGACCGGTACAAGCGCGCGACGCCGCTCGGCTTCGCGCCGTACGACGATCTGACCGCAGCCGACCGCCGTGCGTTCGCGCAGCAGATCGACGCACTCGCCGAGCCGCTCTCGGGCGTTGCCGCCAAGGTGACCGGATGAGGCCGTGAGCGGCAACGCGTTCACGCGACGGCGCCTGCTCGTCTCCGCGGGAGGCGCGGCGGGTGCGATCGCGCTCGGCGGTGGCGGATTCGCGCTGGGCCGGGAGCACGACGACGACGGCGCTGCGAGCGTCGTCCCGTTCTACGGCCCGCGTCAGGCCGGCATCGCGACGCGTGCGCAGGATCGGCTCGTCTTCGGCTCGTTCGATCTCACGCTCGGCGCCGCTCACGAGCTGCGCGACCTGCTGCGTGCCTGGACCGATGCCGCCGCGAAGATGACCGCAGGCCGGCCCGTTGGCCTGCCTGACGAGCAACGGGAGGCGCCGCCGTTCGACACGGGCGAGGCCGCCGGCCTGTCCGCTGCACGGCTCACGATCACGTTCGGATTCGGGCCTGGAGTCTTCGATGCCCGCTTCGGCCTCGCGGGCTCCCTGCCCCAAGCGCTGCGGCAGATCGACCCGCTCGCCGGCGACTACCTCGAGCCGGCGCGTTCGGGCGGCGACATCTGCGTCCAGGCTTGCGCCGACGATCCCCAGGTCGCCTTTCATGCGGTTCGCAACCTCGGGCGGATCGCACGCGGAGCGGCACAGCTCCGCTGGCTACAGCTCGGATTCGGGCGCACGTCGTCGACAACGAGCGCGCAGGTGACGCCGCGGAATCTCCAGGGCTTCAAGGACGGCACGAACAACCTCGACGCACACGACGAAGACGAGCTTGCGCGCTACGTCTGGGTCGGCGCCGACGAGCCACAGCGCTGGCTGCGCGGCGGGACATATCTCGTCGCGCGCCGGATCCGCATGCTGATCGAGACCTGGGACCGCACGTCACTCAGCGAGCAGGAACAGACAATCGGCCGCTTCAAGACGAGCGGCGCGCCGCTCACGGGCAACCACGAGCGCGACGTGGTCGATCTCGCGGCGCGGAACGCGGACGGTACGCCGGTGATCGCCACGAATGCCCACATCAGGCTTGCCGGCCACGCTGCCAACGGCGGCGAGCGGATCCTTCGCCGCGGCTACTCCTATACCGACGGCATCGACCCGGTGACGGGGCAGCTCGACGCGGGTCTGTTCTTCCTCGCGTTTCAGCGCGACCCGCACACACAGTTCGCCGCAATCCAACGGCGGCTGGGCCGAGACGACGCACTGAACGAGTACATCCGGCACACGAGCAGCGCCGTGTTCGCGATCCCGCCCGGCGTCACACGCGGCGGCACGATCGGCGAACAGCTCTTCGACTAGAGGCTCTAGGGTCGCGGCTCGACGGCCGCTGCCAGGAATTCGTCCGACTCCCCCGAGGGAAAGCGGACGAGCAGCGACTCGTGGATCCGCCGGTAGAAGCCGATCACCTCGCCGATCCGTCCGTCCGGAACGCTCACCCGGTCGTGGTACGCAAACTGCGGGGCGTGGGCGTCGTCGAGATCGTGTTCGGCATGCACGGAGGCTCCCTCCTCATGGGTTGACGAATTCGGTGGTCGAACCCATAACGGCCCAGGTGGCGGGGAGGTACGTGAGATCGGCAGAAACCCCCGATCGAGGCACGGCCGCACGCCGTATCGCGTCTAGGGACCGGTCTCTACGACGCCTCCGTCTCGACGACGAGCTGCCGGCGCTCGTAGTGCGCCGCGAGTCGCGCGGTATTGATCGCTTCGACGCGAGTCAGGTGATAGCCGTGCGCATAGCTCCCGTAGTCCACCACCCACTTGCCGTCTCTCGCAAAGACCTTGATAGGGCCGGTCATGTTCATCCCTTTCCTGCGGTCGCGGTACTAGTGCTTCAGGGCGGCGCGAATGCGCGTGAGCAACTCGTTGAACTTCGTCATGTGACCCTCCCCTCGAGGACTCCGGGAACAGGCAGAAAGACGTGAGCTCGCTCTGCGCGCCTTGGCGCGTCGGTGGGTTTCGGATCAATGCCGGAACCTCAAAGCGGAAGTGAGGCGCACGCTACTCCTCTTCGCGCCCTTGTCCTAGGAACGACCACGAAAGAGTGGGCGGTGCGCATCCGGGCCGCCGAATGCACACCGCCCATCTCTACCCCACACCCCACCAGACGCCCGGCGCCCCACAAATCTTCCCTCGTGCCGAAAATTCCCCCATTCGGGCGATTTGGCGGCGCTCCTCAGCTGATTCAGTGAGAACGTGCGCGCTGCGGCCACCGGCGCGGTTGAGGGCGGCCACTCGTCGAGCCGGTGGCCGGAGCTCGCGACGCTCTGATCTGTTCTGTCGGCCAGTACCGCTGCCGTCATCCGCCTGTTTTCATCCCTCTGGCTCCGATGGCGCGGGTGCGTAGGCCGCTGCCCGCTCGCGCTGTCGGCGCGACCCTGGCTTGCAACCGTTTCGACCGAGGCGCACCGCGCGCATGGAGGCTCGACCGCCGCCGCGTCGAGCCTCCATTAGAGGCCAGTCGGTCAGCGGGCGGCATGATTGGCACCGAAACCGACCCCGCTCGTTAGTGCGCCTTCGACCCAAGCCTCAGCAGGAGTGTGAGCCGGATTCGGGCTGCTTTCCACTCGCCTAAAGAACGGGCTATTCCGCCGCCCGGATGGCGAATGGGCAGCATTCCAGCACCGCTAGAGCGCGACGACGTCCGCGGGTCGAAACTCGCCGAGCTCGCCTGGAGCGAACCGCACGAGGACTGTCGGCTCGGGCCAGTGGTAGATGCCGATCACCTCGCCAGTCCGCTAGAGCCGCTCGACCTCCGGCGTGAAGAACTCGCCGGCTTCGCCGGGGCCGAATCGCACGAGCACCGACTCATAATGACGCCGGTAGAAGCCGACAACCGTTCCCGTGCGGCCGTCAGGAACCCGCACGTGATCGTGAAACAGCGGCCGGGTCCCTTCCTGCTTCGGCTGGGCCGGATCGATTGGAAGAGTGCTCATGTCTACGTTCTAGAGCACCCTCGACCCGGTGCCTTCGGTAGTTGACCACAGGCGCCGTCGCGGCTTTCTGCTCGGCCTTCGTACCCCTATTCGCCTAGCGCAGGGAACACCGCGGCTTCGTCGCCTGGGACCTTCACGAGCACGGTCTCTCCGGCGCGGCCCGCGTATCCGGGTATCCCGATACCACCCGAACCGGGAATAGACGGATCGTTCTGACCGGCGACAATCGTCCGAACAGGTTCGAGATCGGGACTGCCTGGCCGCAGGGATGCCCGATTCGTCGCCCCTCCCAAACCCCTGGGCGACCCGTTGCACCTGGACAAAACGGCCCCGCCTTACCGTGGGGCCGTTTCTTTCAAGGAGGACGACGCCGCAGGCCCGAGCATCAAAAAAGCCCCCATTTCCGGGGGCTTTGTAGAGCGGATGATGGGACTCGAACCCACGACCTTCTCCATGGCAAGGAGGTCGTGGGTTCAGCCCGAAATGGCCGCAATCGCGCTGTTGATGCGGGATTGGCGGCTGGCGGACCGTCAGTGGAGAGTGTCTAATTCCGCCCGTTTCGTGGCGATTCGTAGGGGTTCGGGCAGCAAGATGCCTGCTGCTGCCCAATGGATCTGCCCGTGGGGTGGGGTTGCGCGCGCGCGCAGGAACCCGTGCACCCACTCGTCCGGTTCGGGCCTCGCCATGCCGCTGATCGAACAGCAGACCCTCGAGCCGGGCGACGACGGGGCCGCCCCACCACGAGGCGAGTCGTCGTGACCGCGGCACCGCTATCGCACGATGCCGTGCTCGAGCACGAGCTCGTCGTGTCGGCGGCCGCGACGAGGTGGCCCGCATGGCGCACGCGCTCGTGCTCAGCGAGAGGGGACCCTAGTTCGGCGACCCCACCCACCCGCGCTCATCGCGACGGGGGCGGTGAGTCTCCTACGTGGTGATCGAGCGGTGACTATGCGTGAACGGGCGAGTGCGCCAGCGTCGCAACGAACCGATCGGCGAAGGCTTCCGCCGCCGCGGCCGTTCAAGCGCCGGTCCCTACCTCGTCGCTCTGTAGATGCCGTCTCTCGCGTGTCCTCGGTGTGCCCGCGACTAATTCAGCGTTCGTCAATGCGCATGGTCCGTCCGGGCATGAGCCCAAGCGCCACGACTAGCTCCAACCTGACAAACGCCGAACGGGACACCCACACACTCACAGTTCGCGAATGTCCCCGAACGGCGGCCAGGGATCGGCGACAATTCGCGCGGGCGAGGAACCCTACCTTCGTCGCGCCCTCCCGAGCCACGCGGCAGACAACACGCCGAGCGCGCCGATAGCGAACCAGGAAACGTGAACGATCGGATCACTCGGGAACCCGATCGCAACCCCCGATCGACCTGCCGCCATACGCAAACGTCCGACTCTGAGGTCATGTCCGCGAGTCGCAAGGAGGTGCTCGATCTCACTAAGGCGACGTGCCCGTTGCGTCTCCGAGGGTGAGTCGGACATCTCTATCGGAGCGTACGCCGCAATGTCGACCTCGCACCTCCCCTTGGGTGCCGAGTGTCCACAAAGACACTCAGAGACAGGGGAGGAGGCCTAGTTCGCAGGGCAGTCGCTGGCTGCAGAGGCCTTTTCCTCGGAGGAACGCGGTGGCGAGCCCAGGTAGCGGTCGCAGATGTGAAGGCAAGAATCGGCGCGAGCGAAGTGCTGCTCCACGAGGCGCCGCGTAGCCGGTCGGGTTTCAGGAGACCCAGAGTGCAACTGACCATTGAACGGTTGCGACGGCGAGGAAGGTTGAGCTGATTACGAGGATGAACCGGTCGCGTGCGCTCGTGGTGGCGATGGCGGCGAGGGCGAGGAAAGCGGGAAAGAGCGTCAGGCAGAATCGCGGCATCGAAAGCAGCGGGTATCCGCTGTGGGGCACGCTCAGGGGAATCGCGAGGCTGCCGAGAACGAAGAATCCGTAGGCGGCGCCAAAGCGCCGCCAGGCCTCTATTCCGAGCCAGACGAAGACGACGAGAAAACCCAGGTCTTCGAGGTTGTGCGCGGCAACGTAGAGAGGGTCTGAGTGAGAGCCGGTCCAGAAGGCGTGCGTTCGGTCACCTGTCGCGAGTTGCTCGACGCCTGCCCAGCCTGCTCGGAGGCTCTGCCAGAGGCCGCCGAGTGGTCCGATGACGGAGAAGTGTCGATTCCAGCCGGCCTCGCCAGCGATCGGAGAAAACGGGGCGTGGATCTTCAACTGCAGCCAGATGGGATAGAGCGCGGCCAGAGCAGGTGCGGCCAACATGCTCAACAGGGCACGCCGACGCTCGGGTGAGCGCCACGCCAAGAGAAGAATCGCCGGGAAGAGAGCGAGTCCCGCGACGCGGGTCAGGATCGCGAGCCCCGTTGCGACACCTGCACCAAGCCAGCGGCGCTTCTCTGCGAGCGCAAAGGCGGCAAGGCAGCAGATGAGGTAGAGCGACTCGTTGTAGACAGCCTGCAGGAAGAGCGACATCGGGAACAACGCGAGGTAGAGCAGTGCTCGGCGTGCTCCCTCGGCTCCAAGGCGCTCTAGCGCGAGCCGGTAAAACAACACGAACGCTCCAGCGCAGCAGGCCAGCGAGATCACGATGCCAGCGTCGACATAGTGCCCGCCAAACGCTCGCCCCAGTAGGCCAACCGACAGCGGGTAGAGAGGGTAGAAGACGGCCGAGCCGTTGCGCTGGTAGCCGTGCTCGGCGATCCCAAGAAACCAATCGGCGTCACCGCGTGACCACACATCGGTGATGTACGCAACACCTGAGGTTCGCTCCACCGGTCGCGGCACGAACCAAACCCACGCGTAAAGCGCTACCGCCCAGATCAGCAACCGGCTCCCGACAAACACCAAAAACGGAGGCGGCAAAGATCGAGCGCGCAAGGCAACACCGCGGAGAACGCCAAGCACAGCCTCCACGCCCGCGACACTAACAATTCGCTCAGGAACATCCGGTCGAGCGGAGGTCGCGCTCGGCTGGGCAAGTTTGCTCTCGCTTGGTATGACCTCGAAAGACGTCGGCAGCCTGCTTCGCAGTGGGTAGCGCTAGTAAGAGCCTAAACGGGCCGACCGGGGAAGTTGTGCTCGCGCGGAGGCGATTGGCCGGTCACTGGGCATCGTGCGGCGACGCTGCTTGTTGCTCTTGCTCGCGTAGTTCGATGCGCCTGATCTTGCCGGTGAGCGTTTTTGGGAGATCGGGGACGAACTCGATGAGGCGCGGGTACGCGTAGGCTGACAGCTTCTTTCTGACGAACGAGCTGATCTCGGCGGCGAGCTCGTCGGAGGGCGCGACGTCTTCCGCGAGGACGATGAACGCCTTGACGACGTTGCCGCGGAGCTCGTCGGGAGAAGCGACGACCGCAGCCTCTCGGACGGCTGGGTGCTCAAGGCAGACAGACTCGACCTCGAACGGGCCGATCCGATACCCGGCTGCGATGATCACGTCGTCGGCGCGGCCGACGTACCAGTAGTACCCGTCTTCATCCTGCACGGCTGAGTCCTTGGTGTGGAACCAGTCCCCGCCGAACACCTCCGCCCCGGCTTGGTCGTTGTCCCAGTAGCCGAGGGGGTACATGGGATTGCTGCGTGCGCGGAGGCAGATCTCCCCGCGCTCGCCAACGCCGACCGGGTTCTCGTCCTCGTCGAGGATCCGGACGTCCCAGCCGGGCATCGGTTTGCCCATCGAGCCCTCGCGCACCTCCATGAACGGGAAGTTGCCGACCATCGGATACGACTCGGTGAGGCCGTAATAGTCGAGCACTGTGACGCCGTACTGCGTCCGGAACCAGCGAATCGCTTCGGGGTTCAGTGGCTCCCCGGCAGAACAGACGCGTCGGAACTGCTGCGGGTAGCGGCTCCCGGCATCGGCAATCACCATCATCGAGCGCATTGCGGTCGGTGTCGTGAACACGTTGGACACGCGGTGCCGGCTGAGGAAGTCGAGTTGCTTGTGTGGGTCGAAGCCGCCGTCACGCTGGTAGACGCACTGCACGGCGCCGAGCCGCCATGGTCCGAGCAGCGGTGCGATTCCCGCCGCCCACGCCCACTCCCCCATCCCGTGAAAGCGCTCACCGTCCTCGACCTCGTGGCAGTACTCGAACTCCTCGTGACCAAGGATGTACCGATGCGCATGCACGATGCCTTTCGCGAGCCCCGTGGTGCCTGAGGTGTAGTAGAGCTGAGCGGGGTCGTCGGCAGCGGTGTTTCCGAGAACTGGATCTGTTGTCGCCGCAAACAGGGTTTCGGCGTCGAGAACGTAGGGCGCGTCGAAGCGCGGCGCGTTTGCGGCGTCGGTGACTAGCAGCCTTGCGCTCGAGTCCGAGAGGCGATGCCTGATCCCGTCTTCTCCGTAGAGCACCGACATCGACAGCAGAATCGCGCCGAGCTTCCACACGGCGAAGAAGACGGCCGCCGCTTCCGGCGTCGGGGGCAAGACGACCGCCACACGGTCGCCCTTCTCGACTCCCCGTGCCGCCAGTATGTGCGCGGTTTTGTTCGCGAGATCCTGCAACTCGCCCCACGTGACCTCGCGGTACGCGCCGTCGAAACTCTCCCAAATCATCGCTAGCTTCTCGCGCGGGTGCTTGTCGCAGACATCCGCGGCGATGTTGTAGCGCTCTGGCACCTCCCACGAGTGGGCCACGCACACAGACTCGTACGTCCGCGTATTCATGTGGCTGCGCTCGTGCGTTTCCCGCTCATCGAAGGCGACCCTAGGTCTACCAGGCTGACGGCTCCGGTTCCACATCACGTCGCTCGGCGATGTAGAGCGCCAGGACGAAACGCGAGAGGGAAAGCCACTCCGCGTGTGAGCGCTTGATGCAGTTGAGCCCCGCCTGCTCCGGGACGTCAGCGTCGTCGATGCCCCAGCCGAGGAACTTCCATGGCCTCGATGGACGCACGCTGGCGAGGCTTACAGCCGTTTCATACCAGCGGGATGACGCCGGGCTCGCCGCTGCGAGGCAGCGTTCAGGTCAGGCGCAGTACAGGCGCCGCCGGTACGAGCAGCACAAGGGGGCCGAGATGGCAGAGCCGCAGACCCAATAGCCTCAGACGCAATACCCGCCGTCTTGGCAGCGGGTGAAGACTTCGGTGCGACTGCCGCCCGCGGAACGACTGCGAGCGGGAGGAGTTGCCGAGGGCAGCGGGCAGCCGATCCACGGCCGGGAGGCTCCTCCCCCACGGCCGTGTTCAAGGGACGGCATGCCGGCTGACGGCAGCGGGGCCCGCTCGGGAAGCCACACGGCAACCGGCGCCGATAGTCGCAGAACGGTGCCGGCCGGGCAGGCCCCGCAACTTCAGCTGCCGGGCGACGACAGGTAGGCGACGCCAGGTATAGGTGATCCGGTGACCGAAGCGGTTGCGGTGCTACAGGAGCTTGCCCGGCGGTTTCCAGTTCCCGAGGGGCGCTGGCACCGATTCGTGGATGCGATCGCAGCCTGCCGCGGCGACTTCGAGATCGCGCTTGCTTCGATTGACGCGGATGCACAAGCCACACGCGCGCTCGATGAGTTGATCGCCCGCGTACCTTCCGAATTTCCACAGGTCGCGACCGGTCCGGTCGCCGCGGCACTCAGCCGGCTTGACGGCTTGCCCGTTCCCGAGGGCCAACACCCATTCATCGCCGAGATCGTCCCGACGCTCGTCGCGATGCGAGTTGCGCTTCAAGCTGTCGCAGCATCGTCCACTGCGATCGAGACGTTCGCCGCCCGCGCCCAGGCTGCAGCCGTCAGCCTGGTCGCTCCGGTCGAAGTTCTTAGGAACGCGTGATCCGTCCTAGGTAATGTCCACCAGACCGGTGCGTCTTCATCGATCAGAATCCGACATGAATGGCTGGCCGTGGGAAGCCCACGAACTCGCCTCAGCCCGGGAGGTCGCACAATCTGCTGGATGGCCCGAGGCTCAGTTCGTCGGTTTCGTGAACGCTCTCGCAGGCGACCCGTCAATCGATCTTGTCTTCGCGATGTCTGACATCGTTCGCCGGACACCGCCTACGAGCTAGGCCGCGCGCCCCTTGCGCCTGTCTGAACGACGGGCCGGCGCTGTCTGGGTCATCCGCAAGACGTCGTGCAGTGTGTTCCAGTAGGTGCGCTCGAGCTGAGCGCCAAGTGAGTCTGGCGGCCGACCAGCCACGACGTCAGGGCCGGCTACCCATGACCTGATTTGAGCCCAGTCCGACGAGGGCCAAAGCTGAATCGTCATCGCCACCTCCCG
>CAWDUL010000003.1:0-176860 GCA_963805575.1 uncultured Actinomycetes bacterium
GGCAGCGAAGGCCTCTAGACGAGCGCGCCGCGCAGGAAGAGCTCCGTGAGCGCGACCGTCAGCCAGACGGCGAGCCCGAGGAACACCGCGAGCAACGGCAGAGGCAGGCGGCGGGCGAGCACGGCGAGGAGCGCCAGGGCCGCCTCGCTGCGCGCGAACGTCACGTTCGCCCCCATGTGCGGGATGACCCACGTCAGGATCGCCCAGACGGCGATCAGCCAGTCGGTGCGAGTCGCAGTCGATCGATGGACGACGAGCTCGACCAGCACGCACGCGAGCAGCGCGGCGACGGCGAGCGTCTGAATCGCCGGTGCGGTCGCGACGGCGAAGGGGGAAGAGCGCGCGACCGTGTGCAACGCATTCACCACCGGCCCGAACGGATCGTGGATGCCGTGGCCGTACTTCGCCTGTACGAGCAGGTAGGCGTTCGCATGGCCTGTCTCGACGATGTCCGCGACGACCATCGCCAGCGGCCCCGCGACGCTCACGCCGGAGACGAGCGCGATGCGGCGGGCGCGTTCTCGAGCTGGAGCGTTCCGTGACGTCCAGAGGATCCAGATCGCGCTCGCGGGAATCACCATGAGGCCGACGGGATGGGAGAGTGCCGCGACCGCTCCGGCGATCCCCGCGGCGAGCCAACGCCCCCGGCTCAGAAACCACAGATTCAGGACGAGGAAGAAGGCGAGCATCGACATGGGGAAGATCGCGTACGAGAAGATCTGTCCCGGGGCGAACGACGCATAGGCGAGGCAGGCCGCGATCTGAGCCGTGAGCCGGCCGTGCAGGAACGTCAGCCTGAGCAGCACGATCGTCGCGCCGCCGAACAGCCATGCGAGCGCCATGCCGGTCGCCATGAGTGGGAGGCCGACGAGCGACAGCGCGTGCAACAGCCAGGGGTACGCGGGGAACCAACCGGCATTCCCGCACCAGTCCGCGCCGTGCGGAGGAGCGCACCGAAACAGCGTGTAGCCGTGACGTGCGATGTCGAGATAGAGACCGGAGTCCCACCGCGACCATGTCGCCGGAGAGAACGGCGGATAGCCGAGCGCGACGCAGGTGAGGATCACCGTGAGCGTCGCGAGCCCCCAGATCGCCACGGCGGGCCACGCCTCCCGGGCGAGCCGGCCGGCTCTGGCAAGACGGGCGTCCACGATCGCGATCAACTAGACTCGCGCACCTTGGCGGGTCGCTCGTCTGGGCTCCTGGTGCATGCCGACGACGTGTTGCTCGGCATTGGTTTCCTGATCCTCTTCCTGGTGGTGCCGCACGCCCTCGCCGGCGACGACTTCACCCGGTACGCAGACATCCAGCAGCTGCTGGAGCACGGGCGGCTCACCGACAGCAAGTTCTCGCTCGTCATGCCGCTCGTGTCGGCCCCGTTTCTCCTGCTCGGCCATCTGGTCCGTTCGCCCGAGTGGTGGGCGGCGCGTTTCAACGTGATCGTCGTCGCCGTCGCGTGGCTGGCCGCGAGCCGCATCCTCAGAGGACATATCCACCCTCGCCTGTTGCGTTACACCGGTCTCGTGCTGCTTTTCGAATCGCTGCTCGCGAATCGCCTTCGGGACTACAACGCCGAAGTCTTCACGACCGCGTGCATGACCGTCGGGATTCTGTGCCTCGTGACGCAGCGGTGGGTCGTGCTCGGCTGGGCGGCAATGGTGATCGGCGTCGTCAACACCCCGGCTGCGATCGTCGCGCTGACGCCGATTGCCGTCGCAGAGGCGTGGCGCACGAGGCGGCTGCGCCACCTCGTGCCGCTCGCGGTTGCCGTGCTGCTCGTGCTCGTGGAGGCGTGGATCCGTCGAGGCGATCCGTTCGACACCGGATATCGCGAACGATCACGGTGTCGCGACGCTGCTCCCGTATTCGGGGCGCCCCGGGTTCAGCTACCCCTTCCTGCTCGGCGTCGCCTCGATCCTCTTCTCCTTCGGGCGAGGGCTGCTCTTCTTCGCGCCGGGCGTGTTCCTCTGGCTCGACTCCCGCACCCGGCGGGCGGCTGGGGCGACACCGGCGCACGGCGGTGCTGATGCTGCTCTACGTCGGAGGCCTCGTCGTCGTCTACGCGAAGTGGTGGGCGTGGTACGGCGGCATCTCCTGGGGACCGCGATTCTTCGTCTTCGCGGCGATCCCCGCATCGCTCCTCATCGCCGTCCGGATCTGTTCGAGCGGTGCGTCCGCCGTCGCGGATGCGGTCACGCTCGGAGTTCTGAGCCTTTCCGCATGGGTCGGCGTCGTCGGACTGACCGTCGACCTCTCGACGCTCAGCGTCTGCGCCCGAAGCAACTACGCGGTGGAGTCGTTCTGCTGGTACGTCCCCGAGTACAGCGGGCTCTGGCAGCCGTTCATCCACGCTCCGCCTCGGACATGGGAGACCTTCGTCATTCTCGCCTGGTGCCTTGCCATCTACCTTCGGCTCGCCTTCCCGCTCGTCCGCGGTCTCGTCGGCGCGCAGCCGTTGCGCGGCATCGATCGTGGCTGGGCGCGCACGTGGCGCTTCTGAGCGAGTGATCGGTGCCCGGCGCAACGGCGCCGTTACCCTGACGCCGCCGTGCGGCGCCTCCTCATCGTCCTCCTAGTGCTCCTACTGCTCGCCGGCGGCATCGTGGCCGGGTTCGTCGTCCACCGCTTGCAACAGGCGAAAGACGTCCGCGGCTCGTCGACGTCGGAGTTCACGCTCACGACGACGCCGCAGAAGCCGCCACCGGCGGCGGCGAAGGTCCCGTGGCCGACCTTCGGCCTCGACGCGACACGGACGCGCTCGCTCGACGTCGCGCTGCGACCGCCGTTTCGCACGGTCTGGCGCTACGGCGCCGGCAGCCTGGTCGAGTTTCCGCCGTCGATCGGGTATGGGCGCCTCTACTTCTCGACGAACGCGGGGCGTTTTGCGGCGATCAGCGCGAAGACCGGCAAGCGCGCGTGGATGGTCGAGGTGCACCGGTGCGTTGCGGCATCGCCTGCCATCGGGCCGCACGCACACGGGACGATCTATGCCGCGTTCCTCAACCGGCCGCCGTGCAACGCCTCGAGCGGCGGGCACGGCAACGACGGCCTGGTCGTCGCGTTCTCCGCGGGTCGCGGCAAGGTCCACTGGAAGCGCGTCATCGGCCCGACGGAGAGCTCGCCGCTGCTCATCGACGGGCGTCTCTACGTCGGGGACTGGAACGGCGACGTGTGGGCATTCGACGCCGACAACGGGCGCGTGCTCTGGCGGCGCGACGTCGGAGGCGCAGTGAAGGGCGCTGTCGCATCGGCGGGCGGGAAGCTGTACGTCGGCTCGTACGACGGGCACCTGTACTGCCTGACGACGGCGGGCAAGATCCTGTGGCGTGCATCGGGCCAGGAGCGCCTCATGGGGCACGGACGGTTCTACTCCACGCCGGCACTCGCCTACGGACGCGTGTACATCGGCTCGACCGACGGCAAGGTTTACTCGTTCGGCGCGACGAGCGGAAAGCTGATCTGGTCGCACTCGACGGGCGGGTACGTGTACGGATCGCCTGCGGTGTCGAACGCCACGGTGTACGCGGGCTCGTACAGCCGGCGCTTCTACGCCTTCGACGCTGCGACCGGTGCCGAGCGGTGGAGTTTCGACGCCCACGGGCGGATCTCAGGGTCGGCCACGGTCGTCGGCGACATCGTCTACTTCGCGACGCTCGACGGCGCCACGCGCACGAAGGGGCGGACGTACGCGCTGAACGCGCACACCGGGAAGCTCGTGTGGTCGTTCCCCGACGGGAAGTACACACCGGTCGTCGCCGAGAAGGGCCGGTTGTTCCTCATCGGCTACGGCACCGTCTATGGGATGGTCCCTCGATGAGATATGTCGTCACTGGTGCCGCGGGCTTCATCGGCTCACATCTCGCCGACACGCTCATCGCGTCCGGGCACGACGTCGTAGCGGTCGACGCGTTCACGGACTACTACTCGACCGCGGAAAAGGAGGAGAATGCCCGAGCCTTCGACGTGCTGCGACTCGATCTCGCGGAAGACGACCTCGATCTCCACGGTGTCGACGGCGTGTTCCACCTCGCGGCGCAGGCGGGTGTGCGGAGCTTCGGCGCGGTCTTCCCGCTGTACGTACGGAGAAATCTGATCGCAACGCAACGCCTCTTCGAGGCTGCCGCCGCGGCCGGAACCCGGGTCGTGTTCGCCTCGTCGTCGTCGGTCTACGGCGAGGCCGAGGCATATCCGACACCGGAGGACGCGGCACCGCAGCCGATCTCGCCCTACGGCATCACGAAGCTCGGCTGCGAGCAGCTCGCTCGTGCATACGCGCTCGGCTTTGGCCTCGACGCGGTCACGCTGCGGTATTTCACCGTCTACGGCCCACGCCAGCGGCCCGACATGTTCTTCCGTCGTGTCTGCGACGCACTGCTCGACGGCACGGCGTTCGAGATCTACGGGAGCGGGGAGCAGTCACGCAGCTTCACCGAGGTCGGCGACACGGTCGCGGCCACCATCGCCGCGATGGAGCGCGCACCGGCCGGAGCTCTCTACAACGTCGGCGGCGGCGAGGAGGCGTCGATGCTCGAGGCGATCGCTCTCCTCGAGCAGATCTCGGGCCGAACGCTGGACGTCTCCCACGTGGGCGCGGCGAAGGGAGACGTCGCACGAACGAAAGCCGACGTGAGCCGCATCCGCGAGGCGCTCGGCTGGATGCCGGAGACGGGCGTCGAGGACGGCTTGATCAGGATGTGGTCATGGGCCTCCGGTAGAGTCGCCGCCGGATGAGCACCGGCGAACCTCGAGGGCAGGCTCCGACCGCCTTCGACCCTGAAGCAGAGCAAGAGGTCGACTTCGGTCGCTACTGGCGGTTGATCGCTGCGCGCTGGTGGCTGGTCCTCGCCGGGTTCGTCATCGGCGCCGTCATCGGCTACTCGCTGTCGCTCGGTGGAAGCCAGACCTTCAAGGCCACGTCGACCGTCTATCTCGGCCAGCCGTACTCGGCGAGCGGCAACGTCCAGCTTCAGGCGGCACAGACGAACCCGAGCACGGTGCGCCAGATCGCCCATTCGGAGACGGTCGTGCAGCAGGTTGCACGTGAGTGCAAGGCCAAGCCGGGTGACCTTCGAGGCGGCATCTCGACGCAGACCGTCTCCGGCAACATCTCCAAGAACGGACAGACACCGCTCGTCGCGATCACCGTGCAGACCGCGAAGCGTCGTCTCGCGGCATGCGCAGCCAACGCGCTCGCACGGCAGGTGGTGGACCGGACGTCCGCCTTCGCGAACCAGAAGATCGCGAACTTCAGCGCGCAGATCAGCAACGACGAGCGCAACATCGCCCAGATCAACGAGGCGCTGGGCAGCGGCTCCCTCTCGGCCACCGACAAGCTCGTCGTTCAGATCCGCCTCGCGCAGGCGCAGACCGACAAGCTCCAGACCGCCCAGTTGCTGCTCCAGGCGAAGCAGATCGAGAAGCCGGGCATCCTCACAGGTGCCTCCGCCCAGCGGGTCACGGCGCGCAGCCGGCGCAACACCGTCGTCATCGCCGCGCTGATCGGCCTCATTCTCGGCGCGGTCGCCGCACTGATGTGGGACGGCGTCGCCGCCGGCATGTCGCGCCGCCGCGGCGCGTAGCCGTGCTCGAGGGCAAGCGCGTCGCCGTTGTCGTCCCGGCGCACGACGAGGAGCGGTTGATCTCGACGACGCTCGGAGGCATCCCGGGTTTCGTCGACCGGATCATCGTCGTCGACGACGCGTCGGCCGACGCGACATCCGAGCGGGTCGGAGCGTTCGGCGACCCGCGCGTCGAGCTCGTCGTGCACGAGCGCAATCGCGGCGTCGGCGCTGCGATCGTCACCGGTTACAAGCGCGCACTCGAGCAGGAGATGGACGTCGTCTGCGTGATGGCCGGCGACAACCAGATGGATCCGGCCGATCTCCAGGCGCTCGTCGTGCCCGTCGCGCGCGGAGAGGTGGACTATGCGAAGGCGAACCGGTTGTTCACGGGGCAGGCGTGGGAGCTGATCCCGCGCACGCGGTATCTCGGCAACGCCGTCCTGTCGATGCTGACGAAGATCGCGTCCGGGTACTGGCACGTCGCCGATTCGCAATCCGGGTACACGGCAATCGATAAAGAGACCCTCGCGCTGCTCGACCTCGACCGCGTCTACACGTACTACGGCTTCCCCAACGACTTGCTCGTGCACCTGAACGTCGTCAACGCACGCGTACGCGACTTCCCTTCGCGGCCGGTGTACGGCGTCGGCGAGCGCTCGGGGATCCGGTATCACAAGGTCGCTCCGCGGATCTCCTGGCTGTTGATCAAGGCGTTCTTCTGGCGGTTGCGCGAGAAGTACGTGATCCGCGACTTCCATCCGCTCGTGTTCTTCTATGCGTTTGGCTTCCTGTCGACGTTCGCGGGGCTCGTGCTCGGCATCGTCGAGATCGCCTACCGCATCGCGGGCAACGCCGTGAGCGTGGGGACGGTCGTGCTCATCGCGCTCTTGCTCATCTCGGGCTCTCAGTTCACGCTCTTTGCGATGTGGTTCGACATGGAATCGAACAAGGACCTGCGCTAGAGGTTTGATGTGGATCGGGCGTGCGTCTGATTCACATCAAGCCTCCAACCGAATCGCGCGGCTCTCTGTCTCGCTAGATTCCCACGATGCAGACGGCGTCCTTCGCCGGTGCGCGGGGCCGCCTTCTCTCGCCTGCAACGATGGACCTGCTCATCGTTATCGGCTCTGCGTGGGTCGTGCGCGCGGTCGTGATCGCAGCGTGGCCGGCGTCGGCGCATTCCGCCGACCTCAACAGCTGGATGGAGGTGGCGCAGCAGCTCCGCGTGCATGCGAACCCGTATGCGACGACGGACATTCTCAAGTGGCCGCCGTTCGCGCTCGTGCTCGTCTGGTGGATCGACCACGTCGCCATCCATCTCGGCGTCTCGTTCTTCACCGTGATGCAGGCTACGCTCGTCGCGGCGGAAGGAGCGGTGGCGGCCGCCCTGTACTTCCTCATGACGCGGTTCGTGCCGGGGCGCGAGGTCAGGCGCATTCTCCTCGTCGGGATCTGCTTCAACCCGATCGCGATTCTCTATTCGGTCCAGCACGAGAACATCGACGTCTTCGTCGGCCTGTTCGTCACGCTCGCACTGTTGGCCCTCGTTTCCGCTGACCGGACGCGGGATGCCATGGGGTGGCTCGCCGGAGCGCTCGCCCTCGGGCTCGGCGTGTTCGTCAAGACCGTCCCGCTCGCGCTGATGCCGCTCCTCGCACCGGGGATGCGGAGAGCGTCGAAGCTCGGGCGGTGGCTCGCCGTCGCACTGTTTCTCGGGCCTGTGACGCTCTCGCTCGCGGTCATGCTGGTCTTCGGGCCGCACGCCCTCGTCGACAACGTGCTCGGCTACCGCTCGATCAGCGGCTACTTCGGAATCACGGGGCTGCTCGACCTCGCGCACCTGCACGGCGTCACTCGCGTCTACTCCCACCTCTTCACGTTCGTGCTGATCGCGGCCGTGCTGGTGCTCTCTCGAGTGCTCTGGAATCGGGGACTGGACGGCAGGCGGGCGATCCTGCTCGCCGCGCTCGTGCTCCTGGCGATTCCCGCAATCGGGCCTGGTTGGGCTCCGCAATACGCCTACTGGTTCATGCCTCCCTTGATCGCGAGCTATCCGCTCTTCGACGACGGCTGGCGGCGGATCCTGCTCGCGGCGTATGCCGTCGCCGCCGTGACGTTCGTGGTCGACTACAGCCTGATCGAGGGGCTCGGGCACTTCTTGAACAACTTCTTCGGCGACACGGGCTTCCTCCGCCACCTCAGCAAGCGCATCTCGACGCCGGGAGCCGAGACCGTCGTGCGGCTGCCGCTCTTTGCGTGCTCGCTCGTCGTGCTCGTCGCCGGCTGCCGGCGGATGCGGACGGAGCCCGAGGCACGAGCGTGATGCTGTCGAGGGGCCGACGGCCCGGTTGGCTTCCGCCTGCGGCAGCGGACCTCCTCGTCGTGCTCGGCTGCTCGTGGGCCGTTCGGGCCGTCGTCATCGCAACCTGGCCGCAGTCCGCGCACTCCGACGATCTCGACAGCTGGAGAACGGTCGCGCAGGCGTTGTCGAGCGGAGCGAACCCGTACATCACGACGTCGATCGTCAAGTGGCCGCCGTTCGCGCTGATCGTCGTCTGGCTCGTCGATCACGTCGCACGCGCGCTGGACATCTCGTTCTTCCTGTCGATGCGAATCGCGCTGATCGCGGCAGAGAGCGCGATCGTCGTGGTGCTCTACCTGATGCTGACGCGCTTCGCGCCTACGCGAGCGATCCGCAGGCTGCTGATCGTGGGGATCAGCCTCAATCCGATTGCGATTCTCTTCGTCTGCCAGCACGAGAACATCGACGTGTTCGTCGGGCTCTTCGTCGTCCTCGCTCTGTGGGCGCTCGTTACCTACGAGGGAGCGAGCGACTCGGGCTGCTCGCGACGCCGTGCCCTGGCTTGTCGGCTGCCTCGCACTCGGCCTCGGTGCGTTCGCGAAGACGATCCCACTCGTTCTCGCGCCGCTGCTTGCACCGGGGTTCCGCGCCGCGACGAAGCTCGGCCGGACAATGGGCGCGGCGCTCTTCCTCGGTCCGTTCGTGCTCGGGCTGAGCATCGTCTTCGCGCTCGCGCCGAGAGCGGTCTTCAACAACGTCGTGCGATACCGGTCGATCAGCGGCTACTTCGGGATCTCCGGCTTCCTTCGCAGCGTCGGCCTCGGCAGCCTCAACCACACGTACGACACGCTCTTCACCGTGCTCCTGGCCGTCAGTGTGTGCGTGCTCTTTCGGGCCACCTGGCGGTACGGCCTAAGTGTCGGCGGCACCGTGCTCCTGGCAGGGCTGCTGCTCGCGGTCATCCCCGTGCTCGGCCCGGGCTACGCGCCGCAGTACGCGTACTGGTATATGCCGCCGCTGATCGCCAGCTACGTGCTGCTCGACGCCGACTGGCGGCGAATCCTCCGGGTGTCGTACGCGGTCGCCGCGGTGACCTACGTCGTCGAGTACGCCCTCATCGGCTCGCAGGGCCGCTTCCTCGTGGCGTTCTTTCCGGGATCTGCGTTCCTCGAGCGGGCGAGCGAGCGGATCTCGTCGCCCGGCGCGCAGACGCTCTTGAGACTCCCGCTCTTCATCGCGTTCCTCGTCGTGCTCGTCGCGGGCGCGAGGCGGCTCGACATGCTCCGCTCGCCGCCGACCGAGGAGTTGGTTAGCGTGCCGCCCTGATGTTCCCGCGCCGGCTCATTCCGCTCGCGTGCGCCGTCGTCGCGCTTGCCGCAGCCGGCGCAGGCGTCGTGGCTTCGCTGCACTGGCAGTCCTGGGACACGTCCGCGCTCGTCCGCATGCACGGCAACCTGCCGCTCGCCAGGCTCGCCGTCCGCGACGACCCGTCGTTCCGGTTGCGCAGAGAGTCGGGGTTCTACGACGGTGCGTACTTCTATGCGATCGCGCGCGATCCGGTTGCGACCGGTGAGGCCCACCGGCTGCTGACGGAGGCTCCCTACTACTGGGGCCATCCCGCGTATGGCTGGCTCGCGTGGGTCGCGAGCGCCGGCGGCCGGCCCAGGGCCGTCCCGGGCGCGCTGCTCGCCGTAGGCCTGTTGTCCATCTTCGTCGCGGGGGCCGCGGCGAGCCTCCTCGCGCAGGCGGTGGGATGGTCGCCGTGGGGCGGGCTCGTCGTGGCGCTCAATCCGGGACTGATCTTCGCCGCCTACAGCGATACGAGCGAGGCACTCGGCGCGGCGCTGCTCCTCCTCGGGCTCGCTGCATACGTGCGCGGTCGACGCGGCTGGACCATCGGGCTCTTCGCCGCGCTGTGCTTCGTCAAGGAGCCGCTCGTGCTCGTGCCGCTTGCGATTGCGGCGTGGGAGTTCTGGCGCACCCGCCGGTTCCCGTCCGTCATCTTTGCGGTCGTACCCGCGGCCCTCTGGTGGATCTACCTCCGGATCCACCTCGGCGCGTTTCCGTTCGGACAGGGGAGCGAGCGGCTCACGGCGCCTCTGGCGGGTTGGAAGCGCGCCCTGCTCGACGCGGCCTCGCAGTCGTGGAACGTGGCCGGCGACACGGCCCAGATGGGCGAGGCGGCCGTCGCTCTCATCATTGCCGTCGGTCTCGCGATCCTGATCGGCGGGATCTATGCACTGCGAATGCGGAGCGTCGTCGCGCCCGCATTTCTCTCAATTGCCATCTTGTACGCGTGCATCACGCCGAACGGCGTGCAGTATCCGAAGGATCTGATCCGAGAGCTCGCACTCGTGCTCACGCTTCTCCCGTTCGTTCTCGCCGCGCGGCCTACGCCTCAGGAGCCAGCGTTCGAGCGTAAATATCCTCGAGCTCGTCTGCCTTTTCGGCGACGATCAGAAAGCTGAAGGCAAAGAGTCGCGGCCAGCGCCGTGCCAGCAGCCCGGACGTCGAATCGGCGGCGCGGAGCACCGGGCTTGCGCCGACCATGTCGCGGACGGGAGGGCCGAAGCCGTGGATCTCTTTGATCACGAAGCCGCCGTTCGTGAGCAACTTCTTGAACGAGTAGATCGTGAACAGCCGCGTGTGCGTCAGATCGAGGATCCCGCGCTTGCCGTAGTTGAACTGTCCGAGGAAAAGGCTCAGACGCATGACGAGGAACGCAATGTTCCCCGTGCTCGCGTAGAGCGTGCCGCCGGGCTTGAGGATCTCGGCGATCTTGCGCACACCCTCCTCGGGTCGCTTCAGGTGCTCGAGCACATCGAGAACGAGCACGCAGTCGTACTGGTGCCGGCCGAGCACGCGGTCGAAGTCTCCGTCGAGATCGAGCTCGAGCGCCTCTGCGGCACCCGCATCCGGCGGCCGCTCGACGTCGGCTGAGGTGACATGCGCGACCTTCTCCGCGAGTTGCGCGCTCAGGACGCCGCGACTCGAGCCGAGATCCGCGACCCGCCAGCTCGCCGGCCAAGGGCGCGACAGGATCTCATGGTGCAGCGTGTTGTCGGCCTGCTTCACGCGGTAGCCGCTCTCGTCGAAGCTCCCGAAGTCGAACTTCGGCTCGTAGTACAGCCCCGCTTGCCCGAGCCGGACCTTCGAGACGGCCTTGAGGCAGTTCGCCGCGTACTTCAACCCGTTCACGCGGGAGATCTCGTCGCCGTAGAACGTCGGCACGGGAATCTCCTTCACGACCCGCCCGGTGGACAGGAGCTGGATCAGGACTTCGGTGTCGAAGTGAAAGTCATCCGAGTTGAGCTGGAAACGAATCGAGCGGAGCGCGTCGACCTTGTAGGCGCGGTAGCCCGAGTGGAATTCGGAGAGGTCGCTGGCGAGCATGCGGTTTTCGATCGCCGTCAGGATCTGATTGCCAACCCATTTGTAGAGCGGCATTCCGCCACGGAGTGCTCCACGGCGGTCGATCATGCGCGACGCGATGAGCGCGTCGGGCTCGTCTTGCCCGAGCGCGTTCACGATCTGGGGCAAGTACTCAGGGGCGTATTGACCGTCGCCGTGGAGGAGGACGACGTAGTCGAAGTCCTGCTTGATCGCGTGGAGGTAGCCGAGCTTCTGGTTCCCGCCGTAGCCTCGGTTGTACGGCGTCCGGAGCACGCGCACGTTGTGAAAGCCCAGCTCCTCGGCGGCACGACGTGCGGTCTCGAACGTGAGATCGCTCGACGAGTCGTCGATCACGAGGATCTCGGCGAAGAGATCGCGCAACCGCGGCGGAATCCGGTCGAGGACGCTGGCGATGAAATGCTCGGCCTGGAACGCGACGATGAAGATCGCCACCTTCGTCCGCTGAAGGACCGCTTCGGCCGACGTGACCGCGTCTTCGTCGAGAGCGAAGCGCGCCAGCGTCACCGGCTTGTGGCCGTTCGCCGTCGCGGGCTTCGTCATCCGGCGATCCGTGTCGAGCATTGCGTCACGAGCTCCGATGGTATCCCCGAGGGCGCTCGGTGCAGGGGTGTAGCGCGTACGATCGGCCGGATGGAGCCGCGCAGAGACCCACTGCCCAGGCCAAGCGTCTGAGGGCGCGCGCGTGACTTCAAGGCGAGAACACGCGTTGATCGCGCTCGTCGGCGCGGTGATCTTCGTCGTCTCCTGTGTCGTCGTTCGCGGTGGGCCGCTCGACTCGTCGCCCTACGGAGACGTGCACCTCTACGGCCACTACGCGCACGAGATGACGTCGGGCCGTTGGCCGTATCGCGACTTTTTCGACGAATATCCGCCGCTGGCGCAACCGCTGTTCTTCCTCGTTCGGCTGCTGCCCGGATCCTTCGCTCCTGGATTCAAGTGGACAATGGTCGCCTGCGGGGCGGCGGCGCTCGTGCTGATGGTTGCGTCGCTCGCCTCCGTCGGCGCCTCTCGCCTGCGGATGGTCGTGGCGGCGGCGGTCACTGCGGTGTCGCCGCTGCTCGTCGGCCCCGTCTTCCTCAACACGTACGACCTGTTTCCGGCGGCGTTGACCGCGGGCGCGGTGCTCGCGCTCATCCGACGTCACGAGCGGTTGGTCTATGTCCTGCTTGCGCTCGGGGTCGCCGCGAAGGTCTATCCCATCGTGCTCCTACCGCTCGCACTGATCGAGAGCGAGCGTCGAGGCGGACGCGAGTGGGTCAAGCGTGGGCTCGTCTGGTTCGCCGGCGTGCTCATCGCCGTGCACCTCCCGTTCGCCATCGCCGGGCCCGGCGGCCTTCGCTTCACGTACTGGGTGCAGCTCAAGCGGGGGCTCGAGGTCGAAAGCCTCGGCGGCTCGGTGCTCCTCGTCCTCGACCGGCTCGGGATCCACTCGGCCGTTCTCCGCGACGAGGCCCCTGGCTCGAAGGACGTGGTCGGGGGTCTGGCAGGGGCCGTCGGCGTCGTCTCGACGCTCGTGCTGATCGTCGCGGTGCTTGCGGTCGCCTGGCTCTACCTGCGTCGCCGTCCCTCGCCGATCGTCGCGGCGGCGGCCGCCGTCACCGCGTTCGTGGCGTTCAGCAAGGTCTTCTCGCCGCAATACGTCGACTGGCTCGCAGCGCTCGTTCCGGCGGCAGGAATCCTCTTCGCAGGGGTGCTCGTGGTCATCCTCGTCTTCACACGTCTTGTCTGGGATCGCTTCGTCACGGGGCGTGCGACAACGGAGGAATGGGCGAACGTCCTGACGTGGTGGGTCTTTGCTCGCAACATCCTCGTCGTCGTGCTGTACGGACTGCTCGTCGCTCGGCTCGCCGGCGTCAAGGTCGCGGTGGGATCCAGATTGCGAAGCCGCCTCTGACGATACGCCGGTAGGAAGCGGCGCGAAGGAGCGCGCGAACGCGCGGCTCGACATCGCCGCCGCGCACGAAGACGTGTGCGACATCGCGCTGCCGCTCGGCGAGGGCGTAGTACGACGGATCGATGCCACGGTCGTTCGGCGGGTCTCCGGGGTAGACGCGCCCTCGCAGGAGCGTCGGGTGGGCATAGCTCGCCTTCGCGCCGACGATCTTCGTATCCGACTCGAGGGTGATGCGCCACGCGATCCAGTAGCTCGCGAACGCATAGCGCAGGTGCTCTGCGCGGAGCACGTCCAGCACGGGCGCGAGATTCGCGGGAACAGCAGCCCCTTCCGTCCTGAACGGCGCGACGTCATGGCGTTCGAGCTCGACCATCCCGCCGACGGAGAGTGCGAGGGCGACCGTCAGAATGGCGACCGTCCGCCACGTGTTCGTCATCGCCGCGGCGATGAGGATCGCGAACACGGGCATGACGAGAGTGAGGTACCGCGGCTCCGACTCGAGCCAGGTATACGGCGAGACGAAGTAGAAGATCGGGAAGACGACCAGGATCAAGAGCAGCGGCACGAGCTTCGAGGGCCGGTGTTTCAGCAGCCACACGAACCAACCGAGGACAGCCGCGTAGATGACGAGCCCGACGAACACACCGCCGATCCACTCGTAGGACCACGCGAGTCGAAGCCCCAGCGCCTCGGGCAGCGTCGAGGAAACGAGGTTGTGGACGTGGTTCGTCCAGCTTCCCTCGTTGGGGCCCGGATGCAATGAGTACCAGTCGTGGCGCAGGTTCCCGAGCAGCCAGGGCAAGGCGCCGACGAAGACGGCCGGCACGACGAAAGGCCAGCCGCGCAGCGCGTCGCGACGGCTCCAGAGAAGCCAGCCGATCATCGGGAGGGCGACGATCGCGACCTGCGGGCTCGACCAGAGGCCGCAACCGAGCGCCAGCCCGAGCCCGACGAAATCGCGTCTCGTAGGTTCGTCTCGCAAGCGCAAGACCTCGAGGACGATGATCAGTCCGAGGACGAGCTCCGATCCGTAGAACCCGTGGGCGCGCGTCGACTTCCAGGCGAAATAGGTCGGCCAGATCCAGAAGAGCACGGCGGCGAGCACTCCACGACGCTCGTCGAGCACGCGCCGTCCGATCCGCCAGACGAGAACGGCCGCGATCAGCCAGAGCACGATCGGCACGGCGCGGATCGCCGCGGCGTTCAGGCCGAAGATCGCGACCAGTGGCGCCGCGAGGAATGCTTCCTGGCTGCCGCCGTAGCCCTGCCCCGGGAAGAACACCGGCAGTCGGCCGTGCAGGATTCCTCGCGCCATCAGCCCGACGACGGCTTCATCCGCATCGAGGGCGCCTTGCGGCGACAGGAGCACCCAGAGTCGGAGACCTGCGCCGATTGCAGCGCCGGCGATCGCGATGCTCGGGAGCGCCCAGCGTCGAAGCTCCGAGACCGGAGCAGCCGTTGCGGCAGGAGCGGTCATCGGGCGGGCTCCCGGACCCGGCCGCGCGCCCCCGCCGCGACGATCACCGCAACCCCTGCGGCCCAGAGCACAAAGAGCTCGGGGAGGCTCGCGTACAGGAAGCGCGGATGCAGTGCGGTGTTCGCGTAGAAGCTGTAGAAGACCGCGTTCAGCAACAGGAACGCGAGCACGAGAGCAAGCGCCCACGGGCGGCGGACGCCGAATACGCCGACGATCGCAAGCGGCACGACGATCGCGAGCGTGTGCGGCGTGAAGATCGACGAATGGGTCCAGCTCGTGACGATGTGCGCCGGATCGAACGGGTCGCGGGGCCACGACTGGCGGTTGTCGAACAGCTTCGGGTATGAGATCGGCCAGTAGACGGCGACAACAGGCGCGAAAGCGACGGCGCCTGCGAGATACGGCAGCGCGTCGTCTCTGCGCCCGCGTAGGAAGACGATGACGAGGGCGGCGGCTGCGAGCAGCCCGTTCGACAGCTTCACGGACGTTGCGACGCTGAGAGCGCATCCGGCGAGAACGAGGCGCATCGGCGTGAGGCGCGGCGAGAGCAGCAGCGCTGCGGCCGCGGTGACGAGCAGGGTCGAGAGCGGCTCGCTGTAGTTGTGCAAGCCGACGTCGACCTCCCACTGGCCGTTGCCCCACGCGGCAGAGCCGGCGATCAGCCCGACGAGCAGCGGCCACGCCGTCCAGAAGGCCGCGGCGAGCAACCCGACCCACCGGCGTCCCGCGGCATTGCGGCCGAGATACGCGACCGCGACGACCGTGAGAGCGACGAAGACGAGGGAGAGCGCGACTCCGAAGTCCCAGGCGACGTGCTTGCTGAGCCCGAAGCCCACGGCGCGGTACGCGAGCATCGGCATGGCCCAGACGAGCGGCCAGCCGAAGACCGCGGCGCCACTCGGCTTCATCCAGTGCACGTCGACGGCGATGACGACGGCAAACGCTCCGAGTGCCGCTGCGACGAGCCATGGGCGGAGATCGGGCCTGCGTCGCCACGCGACGGCGATTGCAGCGGCAGCGGCGAGAGCGAAGAGCGCGTCGAGCGCGAGCACCGCACGTGGCATCCGGGCCCACGCGGCCATGAACTCGCGGGTGGCTGCGTAGAACCCCGTCGCGTCCCCGGTGAGGCCGCCTTCGGCTCGATCCCGCGTGAAGCGTGGGATACCGGGCAGCTTCGAGCCATCCGCCACGATCGCAGCGAGCGGGATCGCGACCCGTATCGCGACGAGGAGGGCGAGCGCGGCCCACCAACTCGTAACCCTCGGCACGCGCATCCGGCGGGACGCTAGCACCGGTCTCAGCGGTAAAGCCTTCGTTAAGCCTGGCCGGGTCGTCGGGAACGGCCGCTAGCATCCCGACCTGATGCCCACCGCGGTCGTAACCGGAGGCGCGGGCTTTCTCGGTTCGCACTTGTGCGACGCTCTCGTGGCCGACGGCTACCGGGTGATCTGCGTCGACAATCTCGAGACTGGCTCGCTCCAGAATGTCGAGCACCTTCGAGGCGACAGCTTTCGCTTCCTTCATCACGACCTGACGCAGCATCTGGAGATCGACGAGCCGGTCGACATGGTCTTCCATCTCGCGAGCCCCGCGAGCCCCATCGACTACCTCCGGCTGCCGCTACAGACGCTGAAGGTGGGCTCGTACGGCACGCACAACGCGCTCGGGCTCGCCAAGTGGAAGCGCGCGCGATTCCTACTCGCGTCGACGAGCGAGGTCTACGGCGATCCGGCCATTCATCCGCAGCCCGAGAGCTACTGGGGCAACGTGAATCCGATCGGGCCCCGCGGTGTCTACGACGAGGCGAAGCGCTACGCCGAGGCGCTCACGATGGCGTATCACCGCCAGCAGGGCGTCGACACGTCCATCGTTCGGATCTTCAACACGTACGGCACCCGCATGCGGCCCTACGACGGCCGCGCGATCCCGACGTTCATCCGCCAGGCGCAGGCGAATCAGCCGATCACCGTGTTTGGAGACGGCTCGCAGACGAGAAGCTTTTGTTATGTCGACGACCTCGTGCGTGGCCTCGTGCTGCTCGCCAAGAGCGGTGAGCACCTGCCCGTGAACATCGGGAATCCGCAGGAGCTCACGCTCCTCGAGCTTGCACGCGCCGTGGTCGATGCGATCAAGTCCAAGAGCGAGATCGTCTTCGAGGCGTTGCCCGTGGACGACCCTCAAGTCCGCCAACCCGACATCACGCGAGCCCGGCAACTGCTGGGCTGGGAGCCGCAGATCCCGCTCGAAGAGGGCCTGCGGCGAATGCTGCAATCGAACATAGGGGAGTCATTGAGTGTCTAAGCGCATCGCCCTGCTCTCGGTCCTGACGGTCGCCGTCGCCGGCCTCGCCGTCGGGGCGGCGGGTGCCTCACCGCAGAAGCACACCGCAAAGAAGGCGAGCACGTCGAGTCATCTGCTCGTCGGCTTGAACGACGAGCCCGACACGCTCTACGGGAATCCCGACACCGCGTTCGCCACGTTGACGACGCTGAAGACGCAGGTGTTGCGGGTCAACCTCTACTGGGGCGGCAACAAGTGGGCCGTCGCGAACAAGAAGCCGAGCGACGCCACCGATCCGGGTGACCCGGCGTACAACTGGGCGCTCTACGACCGCCTCGTGCACTACGCGGATGCCAACAACATCAAGGTCGTCTTCTCGTTCCTCTTCACACCCTCCTGGGCCAACGGCGGCAAGGGGAAGTCGGTCGCGCCGACGAACCCGAAAGACCTCCAGGACTTCGCCTATGCCGCTGCCGAGCGCTACAGCGGCCTCTGGATCCCGCCGAGCTGGCAGCAGAATGCGTCGCTCGGCATCGGCAACTCGGCGCTTCCGAAAGTGACGATGTGGACCGCGTGGAACGAGCCGAACAACCCACTTTGGCTCACGCCGCAGTACAAGCGGGTCGGCAGGACGTGGCGCGTCGAAAGTGCGTTCCAGTACGCGAAGATCTGCAACGCGGTCTACAACGGTGTCCACTCGCCGTTCCTCGGCCCCTTGCAGGGCGAGCAGGTCGCGTGTGGCGTCACAGGACCGAAGGGCAACGATGCGCCGAATTCGAGCAGGCCCTCCGTCGACCCGCTCACATTCCTTGCCGCGGCGAAGAAGTTCGGGATGAAGAGCTTCGACATCTACGCCCATCATCCGTATGCAGACAAGGGCAGCGAGGCGCCGAGCTACAAGCCCACCGGTGCACACGCGCGGCGGATACAGATGGGGAACCTCAACCTGCTGATCGCGCAGGTCACGAAGCTCTACGGGCCGAAGCACTTCTGGATCACGGAGTACGGCTACCAGACGAACCCGCCCGACAAGACGATCTTCGGGATCAGCTGGGCGAAGCAGGCGCTGTACATGAAGCAGGCGTACGCGATGGCGCGTGCGAACCCGCGGATCGACATGATGCTCTGGTTCCTCGTGCGCGACGAGCCGAACATCGGCGGTTGGCAGTCGGGTCTCGAGACCCTCGCCGGCAAGAAGAAGCCCTCCTGGGGCGCCTTCCTCTCGATCCCGCGCGGCTGATCGTTCGCTCGTGAATCTGCTCGGTGCGCGCGCCTCAGGCGCGCGCACCGAGCAGTGATCTGTAGAGCCGGTCGACGTCGTCGACGAGCCGTTCGACGGCGTAGCGTTCCAGCACCCGCTCGCGGCCCTCTGCGCCCATGCGAGCGCGTCGCTCGGGATCGGCGGCGAGCTCGGCCAGGCGCTCGCTGAGCGCTTCGGCGTCGCCGACCTCGACGAGGAATCCGTCGACACCGTCGCGGATCACGTCGGGCGTGCCGCCCACGCGGGTTGCCACGGCGGGCCGCCGCGCTGCGAGCGCCTCGATGACGCTGACGGGGGTCCCTTCGTTCACGGACGGCAGCAACAGGGCGTCGATTGCGCTGTAGAACCGTGCGACGTCGTTCTGGTAGCCGACGAAGAGGCAGCGTTTCACGACGCCGAGCTCCTGCGCATAGCGCTCCAGGTGCGCGCGATCGGGACCGTCGCCCACGAGGCAGAGATAGGCATCGACGCCGCGGTCGACGAGCCCGCGGAGCGCCCGCACGACATCGTCGGTGCGCTTCACCGCGGTCATGCGGCCGACCCAGCCCACGATGAACGCATCCGGTTTGACGCCGAGCCGGCGCCGCGTCTCTGCCCTGATGTCGTCGTCCGAGCCCGTGCGCTCGTCGAGCTCGATGCCGAGGCGGACGACCGTGAACTTCGAGGCCGGAGCAACACGGAGCTTGATGAGATCGTCTCGGACTTCTGGGCTGACGGCGATGAGCACGGTCGTCACGCGCGCAAGCCAGCGCTCGAGCGTCCGGAAGCCGAGCGTGATCAGCGGGTTGAAGTACCCACGCAGCACATGGCCGTGGAAGGTGTGGACGATGATCGGCGGCCGTGCGCCACCTGCGAGGAGTGCGGCAATACGTCCAACCGCACCTGCCTTCGCGGTGTGCGTATGGAGAATCGTCGGTCGTTCGCGGCGGATCAGCCGCGCAAGCCGCAGGATCGCCTTGGCGTCGAGCAGAGGGCCGATCTCGCGGTGGAGTGCAGGCAGCGTCTCGATGCGCACTCCGCGCGCCTCGGAGACGGCGGCCATCGACTCTTCGCCACGCGCCAGCGTCCCGGCGACCAGTGTCGTCTCGTAGCCGCGCTCGGCGAGCCCGGCGGTCAGGTACGCGACATGCAAGGCCGGGCCGCCGACGTTCAGTCGCGCGATCACCCGAAGCACCTTGATCGGCTCCGGCTTTGGTTCGCCCTCAGCCACGGAGAGACTCGACGGTGCGGCGCAGCCCTTCTTCGAGCTCGACGGCCGGGCGGTAGCCGAGGATGCGCTCCGCCTTGCCGAGGTCGGCCCAGGAGTCGCGGATGTCGCCCGCGCGCGGCGGGAGATGCTCCTTGACGACCGGCTTGCCGAGCAGCGTGCCGATCGTGTCCGCCAGTTGATTCACGCTCGCCGGCGAGCCGGCCGCGATGTTGAAGATCTCGCCGCTCGCGCCGTCCTTCTCGCCCGCGAGGATCGTCGCGTCGACGACGTTCTCCACGTACGTGAAGTCACGCGACTGCTCGCCGTCGCCGTGGATCTGCACCGGCTCGCCCGCAGCGATCGCCGTGACGAAGAGCGGCACGACCGCCGCATACTGCGACAGCGGGCTCTGCCGCGGGCCGAAGACGTTGAAGTAACGCAGCACTACCGACTCGAACGAGTCGTAGACACGCGAGAAGCTGATGCAGTACCGCTCCGCGGCGAGCTTTGCGACGCCGTAGGGCGAGATCGGGTCGGGCGGAGTGTCCTCCGTCGTGGGCAGCTGCCGGCTCGAGCCGTACACGGAGGTCGATGACGAGAAGACGACGCGGCGCACGCCCTCGTCGCGGGCGGCGAGCAGCACATTGAGCGTCCCCTCGATGTTGACGGCGCTCGACGTCAGCGGATCCTGCACGGACCGGGGAACCGAGCCGAGCGCGCCGAGGTGGTAGACGACCTCCGTCTCGCGGACGGCGTTGTGGACTCGCTCGTAGCTGCGGAGCTCGCCTTCGACGATGTCGATGTCGAGGCCGTCGAGGTTGGCGCGGTTCCCGGTCGCGAAGTTGTCGAGCACACGCACCTCATCACCGCGGTCGAGCAGCGCGCGCACGAGGTTCGAGCCGATGAAGCCGCCGCCGCCGGTCACGAGCACGCGCGCCATCAGGCGACCGCCTCGACGTGGAAGTTCGCGTTGAGCGAACCGGGAACGGGCTCGCGCAGCATCGGAACGGCGCGGTCGAGCCCCTCGCCCGCGAGGTTGAGCGCGGCGACGAGCGGTGCGCCCAGCACGCGCACTCCGGCGCGCTTGAACAGCAGGTCGATGAGATGGGCTGTGAGCATCGAAACGGTTGCCGCGGTGCCGGCCCCGGGCTTGACGACGAGGGACGACCAGTCGCCATTGTCGCGGAAGAGCCGGTCGAGGCCGGTGTGTGTCCAGCGCCAGAGGTCGTCCGGATTGGGATGAAACGGATACACGCCGTGGGTCGAGAGGAGCACGCGACCGCCCGGGCGCACGGCACGCCGCAGTTCGCGCACTGCCGCCGCGGGATCCGGTACGTGCTCGAGCACCTGGAGGCAGAGCACGACGTCGAAGCTCGCGTCCGGAACGGGCAACGCGTCGATCGAGCCGTGCAGGTCCGCGTGCGGGTTTCCAGGCACGTCGAAGCCGACGATCTCGGTTGCACCCGAGAGCAGCCGCTCGTACGGGCGGTCGCCGCAGCCGACGTCGAGGACGCGTCCGCCGGCGACGTCGACGGTGCCGAGCCAGTCGAGCAGCGGCTTGCGCACGGCGTACTGCACCGAAGAGCGTCGCGGCTGAAGCCGGTCGGTCATGCCTCGCTCTCCGGGCCCGGGAGTCGGGTCACGGCGAAGCCGAATGCCAGCCATGTCAGTGCGTCGAGCGGTATGCCTGCAACGTACCCCTGTGCAGTCCAGAGCCAGACGAGGAGGGCGGTCCAGAGGAGACCGAGCAGGGCTGTCCCGGAGCCGAGCAGGATCGCGGCCCGCGCGGCGAGCGCGGCAGCGGCGGCGAACGTCGCGACCCAGAGGGCGAGACCGACGACGCCGAGGTCGGCGAGCGCCTCGACCCAGACGTTCTGGACGCCGTAGCGCCGGTCGGGGGCCGGGAACGCGAGCGGCGTCTCGTCGGGGAAGCGCTTGTGCGCGGCGGGGATGTACGGCTCGAAGTTGCCGGGCTCGGCCGATCCCTCCCAGCCGACGCCGAGCAGCGGGTGGTCCTTCCAGATCTCGAAGCCGAGCCAGACGAGCAGCGTGCGATGGGCATACGTCTCGACCTTCGTCTGCTGCGTCTGCTGGGCCGTCTGCGACAGGCCGAGGAAGTGGACGAAGTTGTCGAGGTCGTTGCCGCGAATCGTCACCGCGCCCACGAGGACGGCGCCGCAGGCGGCCGCGACCGCCGCGACGCGCCTCGGTTGAAGCTCATTGCGCACGATCAGGACGACGACGCAGCACGGCGAGTGCCGTGGCGAGACCGAGGACCGATGCGATCGCCCCCGCGACGATCATTCCTAGTGCACCGGTGACGGTCGCCACCCACCCGAGGGCGCGGCCGAGACGCAGTCGCGGGACGGAGATCGCGACGATCCCGACGAGGAGCGCCGCACCCGAGAGTGCAGCGAAGTCGGCGGACGACAGGAACGAAGCCTGTCGCCGTCCGACCGTCCCCGCGAGGAAGATGTTCGCGCCGAAGAACTGCGCGACTCCCACCGCGGTGGCACACGAGCTCCACAACACAAGCGACCAGAGCGGCGCCAGGAGATCCCCGGTGCGGCGGACGAGCAGCGGCACCGACGGCGCGAGCAACGCATATTCGGCGAACTTCGCCGCCGTGACGCCGTGGGCGTGCCAGGCGTACGACGCGTCGTGCACGTGCCCGTAGCCGACCTCGACGAACATCCAGACGACGAATGCGCCGGCCGCGAGCCAGAGCCACTTGCCGTACGCGAGCGGCGCGAAGCCCTCGCGCACTCCCAGCACGACGGCCGCGACGACGACCGCGAGCACCGCGAAGTCCGAGAGGTAGGCGTTGACGGTCGTGGAGCCGACGGACACACCGAAGCCCGGCTGGTAGGCGACATGCAGGAAGAGGATCGGGATCGCCGCAGCGAGGACGAGTGCGCCCGGCGAGACCGACGACGCGAGACCCCGCTCCCTCCGCCCGTCATTGGAGACAGAGCTGGTTCCCAAGGAGCGGCAACTATACTTGCGTCGCTTGATGCCTCGGCTCATCGTCCGCCGCTCCCTGACGGCCGTCGGCATCTACTCGTCCGTCGTGCTCGGCGTCCTCGGGACCGTCGTCGCGACCCGAGAGCTGAACTCGGCACGACACTTCGGCGATTTCGCCACCGTCGTGTTCGCGACGGGATTCCTCCAGTCGTTCTTCGACCTCACCGTCGAAGAAGCGCTCGTCAAGTACGGCTTCCGCTACATCTCTCGCGAGGACTGGGGCCGGCTGCGGCGTCTCTTCTCGAGCGCACTCCGGTTCAAGCTCGCCGGTTCCATCGCAGCAGGGCTCGGGCTCGTGGTCTTCGCGTTCGTCGCCACGCAGCGGCTCCAGACGCCGCTGCTCGTCGCCGCAGCCATCCCGCTCGGCTACTCGCTCGAAGGGCTTGCAGCCTCCGCACTCTTCCTGCGCAGCCGCTACGACATCCGCTCCGGCTTCCTCGTGTGGTCGATGATGCTGCGCCTCGCGGGCATCGCAGTCGGCGCGCGGCACGGGCTCACCTGGGCGATTGCCGGCATCCTGATCGCGCAGGTCGTCGCGACCGCGTCGATCGGCGTCGCCGGCTGGTCGGCGTTCCGCCGCTTCCCCCGGTTGCCGGCGCAGCGGCTCGGCGACGATCTCCGCTCGATTCGGGTCGTTCGTGCTCCAGTCGAGCGTTGCGACCGGCGTGCTCTCTCTCCGTGGTGGGCTCGCCCCGCTCCTGCTCGGCGCGGTCTCGGGCACGACCCAGGTCGGCCTCTTCAAGATCGCGCAGGCGCCGCAGTCGGGCTTCCAGGCGCTTTCGGCGCCGGCGCGCATGGTGCTGCTCACCGAGCAGACACGCGAATGGGAGCGCGGGCGTCAGGCGTCCGTGCTCGCGGGCGTTCGCCGTTACACGTTCATCGCGTTCTGTCTCTCGGTCGTCGTCGTGCCGCCGCTCTACTACTTCCTGCCGGATCTCATCCGGATCGTCTACACGCCGAAGTACCTCGGTGCGACATCGGCCTCGCGCGTGTTGCTTCTCGCGGCTGCGGTGCAGCTCGTCGTCGGCTGGACGAAGTCGTTTCCGGTGACGATCGGCCGTCCGCACCTCCGCGTCTGGACGCACGGGATCGAGACGATCGTGGTCCTCCCGCTCGTCGTGGCGCTTGGGGCGATCTGGGGCGCGACCGGCGCCGCACTTGCGGTGCTCGCGGGGATGTGCGTGTTCGCTGCGATGTGGGCGTGGATCTTCCTGCGGATGAAGCCGGAGGACGTTGGCGAGCCGGTGTCGATCCGCGAGGCGGTCGCGGAGGCCGAGGCGGAGGCCGGGATACTCGCTCGGTGAAGGTGCTCGTCGTCTCGGGAATCTGGCCGCCGGACGTCGGCGGTCCTGCGAGCCACGCGCCCGACGTCGCGCGGTTTCTCCACGGCCGCGGGCACCGTGTCGAGGTCGTGACGACGGCTGCCTCGGCCCCGGCACCGTTCGACGTTCCGGTGTACTGGATCTCGCGCAGCCTTCCCAAGGGTGCGATTCACGTCAGGACAGCGGCCGAGATCGCGCGGCGCGCAACGCACGCCGACGTCGTCTACACGACCGGGATGTTCGGGCGGAGCAGCACGGGCTCGGCCGCGGCGCGCAGGCCGTACGTGCTCAAGCTCACCGCCGATCCGGCGTTCGAGCGCGCGCGTCGCCGCGGGATCGTCGCCGGCGACGTTGACGAGTTCCAGTCCCTCGGCGGCGGTGCCGCCGTGCGCATGTTGCGCCTCGCGCGCGATGCCGAGCTCCGGTACGCCGCGCATGTCTTCACACCGAGCGCGTATCTCGCCGAGCTGGCTGTCGGCTGGGGCGTCCGGCCGGACCGCGTGTCGGTGTTGCCCAATCCGTCGCCCCCGCTGCCGGAGCTGCGGCCGCGCGCGGTGCTACGAGAAGAGTTCGGGATGGAAGGGCCGACACTCGCGTTCGCAGGGCGGCTGACCGCCCAGAAGGCACTCGAGGACGCGCTCGACGCCGTGTCGCGTGTCGACGGCGTGTCTCTTCTGATCGCAGGCGACGGCGACCGGCGCGGTCCGCTCGAGCTGCGTGTCGCCGAGCTCGGCCTCGCCGGACGCGTACGGTTCCTCGGCTCGCTGCCTCGCGAGCGGATCGTCGAGCTCTTCCGTGCCGCAGACGCGTCGATCCTCTCGTCGACCTGGGAGAACTTTCCGCACACCGTGGTCGAGGCGCTCGCGGTGGGGACGCCGGTACTGGCGACGGCCGTCGGCGGCGTTGCAGAAGTGGTTCGCGACGGTGAGAACGGGCTGCTCGTCGAGCCCGGCGATGTCGGAGGGATGGCGGTGGCGATCCGCCGCTTCTTCGAGGACGACTCGCTCGCCGAGCACCTGCGTGCGGCGGCGGCGGCGTCCGTCACCGACTACGCGCCGGAGCGGGTGTTCGCGCGCCTCGAGAAAGCGCTCGCCGCGGTCGCTCGAACCAGAGGGTCGACGCGAGGCTCGGCGCCGTGAGCCGGCCTCGCGTGCTCTTCGTCGGCAGGACACGCTATCGCCTGCCGCTCTCTCCGAGCCTCGCGCAGAAGTTCGACGCGCTCGCCGGCGAGCTCGACCTGCGCGTCCTCGGATCTGCGGCCCCGGACAGCAAGGGCGATGACAAGAGGTTCCAGCTCGTCGCGCCGTTCTGGCCGCGATCCCTCGACGGGGCCGCGTTCTGGCTCGCGCTCCCGGTGCGGACGGCGCGCATGCTGCGCGAGTTCAGGCCGGAGGCGGTCTTCTGCCAGACCGCGTACGAGGCCGCCGCCGCGCTCGTCGCCCGACGGCTCGCCCGCGTGCCTGCGCGCATCATCGTCGAGGTGCACGGCGACTGGCGGACGTCGACGCGCCTCTACGGCTCTCCCGCGCGCCGGCTCTCGCTCGAAGCTGGCCGACCGCGTCGCCGCGCTCGCCCTGCGACGCGCCGACGCCGTTCGGACGGTGTCGCCGTTCACCGCGCGCCTCGTGCGCGAGCTCGGCGTCGAGCCCACCGCCGACTTTCCCGCGTTCATGTATCTCGCGCCGTTCACGGGGCCGCCGTCGCCGCTGCCGGATGAGCCGGTTGCGTTGTTCGTCGGCGTGCTCGAGGCGTACAAGAACGTCGACCGGCTTTCGGCGGCCTGGCGCCTTGCGGCGCCCCGCCTTGCAGCGGGCTCTCTCCGCGTGGTCGGCGATGGGACCAGAACGGACGTTGCCGAGGCGCTCGTGCGAGATCTGGGTGTCCGCTGGGATCGGGCGCTGACACCGGAGGAGGTCGCTCTCGCCCTCGACGACGCGTGGATCCTCGTCCTGCCCTCCCGCTCCGAAGGCATGGGGCGGGTGCTCGTCGAGGCGTTCAGCCGCGGACGTGGCGTGATCGGCGCACGGGCAGGCTCCATTCCGGATCTCGTGGCCGAGGGTGTGTCCGGCCTGCTCGTCGATCCCGATGATCCCGCGGAGCTCGCCGACGCGATCGTGCGCGTTCTCTCGAGTCGAGAGCTCGCCGAGCGCCTCGCGGACGGCGCACGATCCGCGGCAGGTCCCTGGCTTCAGACACCAGAGCAATACGCTCGACGCATGCGAGAGCTCCTGCGATGACGACGCTCGTCTTTGCCACGCAGGCTGTCGACCCGGATGATCCGGTGCTCGCCGCGACGCTGCCGAAGATCCGTGCGCTCGCTGCCCTCGTCGACGAGGTCGTCGTCCTCGCCGATCACGTCGTGGACGGGGTGTTGCCTGCGAACTGTCGTGCCCACGCGTTCGGTGCATCGACGCAGGCGGGTCGAGGGGCGAAGTACGTCGCCGCGCTCGCTCCGGCGATCGCGGGCCGGCCGGTCGCCGTCGTCGCGCACATGTCTCCGATCTACGCCGTGCTGGCGGCGCCGCTGGCCCGGCCGATGGGCGTGCCGCTGTTGCTGTGGTTCACGCAGCAGCGCTCCGGCCGGCTGCTCGACGTCGCCGAGCGTGCCGTCGACGTCGTGCTGACCGTCGACGAGCGGTCAGTACCGCTCCACTCCACGAAGGTGCGGGCGATCGGCCATGGCATCGACGTCGCGGCGCTGCCGTGCGTGCCGGAACGGCGTCCGCCGCTACGGCGGCTGCTCGGCCTCGGCCGCTACGCCCCGGTCAAGGGGTGGGAGACCGTGCTGCGGGCATTGCCGGAGTTGCCGGACGCGACGTTGACGCTGCACGGGCCGATGCTCACGGACGTTGACCGCGTGCACAGGCCGCACCTCGAAACGCTGGCGCGCACGCTCGGCGTCGATCAACGCGTGACGTTCGGCGACGCGGTGACGTACGCGGAGGTACCGCACCTGCTCGGGCTGGCGGACGCACTCGTCAACGCGACGACCGGCACCACGGCGGACAAGGTCGTGTTCGAGGCCGCCGCTGCATGCCTGCCGGTCTTCGCCGCCTCGCCGGTCTTCGACGGCCTGCTGCCCGAGGAGCTCCGTTTCCACGGCGACTACCCCGGCTCGCTCGCCGAGAAGATCCGCGGCTACACCGGCGGAGGCGGCCCGGCGCTGCGCGCGCGTGTCGAGGCGGAGCATTCGGCGGAGCATTGGGCCCGATCGGTGCTCGAGGCCGCCGAGGCATGAAACCTCGCGTTCTCTTCGTCTCGCGCGAGCGGTTCACGCTGCCGCTCACGGGCGCGCAGGAGCGCAAGTGGAATGCGGTCGCCGGTGTCGTCGACCATCGGGTCCTCGCGGCCGCGCCCGAAGGCTCTCCGACACGCAACGCGCACTTCCATCTCGTTGCCCCGGCGCGTCCGCGCGCGCTCGACGGTGCCCTGTACTACGCGCTTCTCCCCTGGCGGATCGCGCGCGAGCTGCGCGACTTCCGCCCCGACGCTGCGCTCGTGCAGGGAGTGCACGAGACGGTCGCCTTCATGCTTGCGCGGCGGTTTGCGGGCTCGAAGGCCAAAGTGATCCTCGACGTCCAGGGTGACTGGCACGAGGCGACGCGGTTGTACGGCTCGCGTCTGCGGCGCTTGCTCAATCCGGTGAACGACGCGCTCGCGCCGGTCGCGGTTCGCCACGCCGACGCTGTTCGCACCGTGTCGACGCAGACGACCGGCCTCGTGACGGCGCTCGGTGTGAAGCCCGCCGCGGTCTTCCCGTCGTACGTCGACGCGGAGGCGTTCCTCGAACGGCCGCCGGCCGCGCTTGCCGAGAGTCCTCGCGCGGTGTTCGTCGGCGTGCTCGAGCGCTACAAGGCGTTCGACACGCTCGTCGAGGCGTGGCGTCTGGCTGCGCCGCGCGTGCCCGACGCGATCCTCCAGCTCGTCGGCGAAGGGACGATGCGCGATCGCGCCGAACGTCTCGTCGCCGATCTGCCGGCGCAGACCGAGTGGTCGCCGCGACTGACGGCCGAAGAGGTGTCGGCGGCGATGGACGCCGCCTGGCTCGTCTGTCTGCCTTCGCGCTCCGAGGGACTCCCGCGAGTCGCGCTCGAGGCCGCGTGTCGCGGGCGCGCGATCGTCGGCGGGAACCGCGCCGGCATTCCCGACGTCGTGCACGACGACGAGAACGGCCTGCTCGTCGATCCCGACGACCCGGAGGCGCTCGCAGACGCACTCGTGCGGATCCTCTCCGACCGCGCGTACGCCGAGCGGCTCGGCGCGGCCGCGCGCCGGACGGGCGAGGAATGGGGCATCACGCCCGCGCAGTACGGCGAGAAGGTCCTGTCGCTCGTCTCTCACGTTTTGGAGGCTTGATGCGAATCAGTCGCACGCACGGATGGTGCGCCATACGCGGCGCGCTTTGCCCGGATCCGGCTGGAACGTAGTACCGCTATGCCCGGCGCCGGATCCGGCCAAATCGCTTGGTCTGGCGCATCCCCGCACGCACCCCTGATTCACATCAAACCTCCCGAGGGCTAACCTGCTCCCGTGCGCGAGCAGATCAAGCAGCTGCTGAAGAACTCGGTCTATCGGGCGATCGGCGAGACGGCCAACGGCATCGGCGCCGTCAATGGTGACGATCGCACGCTGCGCGTCCTCATGTACCACAAGGTCAACGACCTGCCCGGCAACCGCATGTCGATGCCCGTCTCGACGTTCGACGCGCAGATGACACAGCTCAAGGACTTCGGGTACACGGTCGTCGACCTCGACGCTGTGATCGCGCATTACACGGAAAGCCGGCCACTTCCGCAGGGCGCTGTGCTGATCACGTTCGACGACGGCTACCGCGACAACCTCGAGAACGCAGCTCCGATCCTGCACCGCCACGGATATGCCGCCGTGCAGTTCGTGCCGCTCGCCTACGTCGGCGACCGTCAACCGCTACCGCACGAAGAGCATCTTGCTGCGAGCGGTGTGCTCAACCCGACCGTCGACTGGGACGAGCTCGGCGAGCTGGAGAAGCTCGGCGTGCGGATCGAGTCGCATGGCATCAGCCACCGCCCGCTCGCCGACCTCGAGATCGACGAGGCTGCGCGCGAGATCGCGATCTCGAAGCTCAGGCTCGAGGAGCGCCTCGGGCGCCCCATCCGCGCGTTCTCCTACGTCAAGGGCTCGGAGGCGCACTACAAGCAGGTGCATCTCAGTCTCGTCCGCCAGGCGGGCTACGACGTTGCATTCACCGCCGTATCCGGTGCGAACTCGCCCGCGAGCGATCCGCTCGAGCTTCGCCGTTACAACGTCGAGCCGTATCCGGCGCGCACGTTCGAACTCGTGCTCGCCGGCGCGTGCGACCTGATCGCGGTGAAGGACACGGTGACCGGAACCCGCGCGCGGCGCGTGTTCAACGCGGCGCTGGGCACATCCTCCAAGTGATCGTCGAACCGGCGCAGCGCGACGAGTTTCTCGCGCTGTTGCAGGAGACATACGACTCGGCGATGTCACCGGCGGAGTTCGACTGGTGGTTCGACCGGAACCCGGCCGGCGCGCGCATCCTCAACGAGGCACGCGACGACGACGGGACGGCCCTCGGCGTCCTCGCGATGTCGTGCTTCCGGATGAGCCAGGGCCTTGCGGCGTACGCCGTGCATGCCGTCACGACGCCCGCCGCCCGAGGCCGTGGCGTGTTCTCGACCCTCGAGCTGCACAACGAGCAAGACGCCGCGTCCGCGGGCGCAGAGTGGGCGCTCGGGTTCACCAATCCCATGGCCGGCCCGATCCTCGTCGGCAGGCTCGGCTGGGAGGACGTGACCTCGCTGCGCATCTGGGTGCGCCCGAAGCGACTCCGGAAGACTGCGCAGGGACGCCTCGTCGCCACCCCGGGAGTGCCGCTGTTCGAGGAGCGCCACGCGGCCTCGTTTCCGGGACACCACATCGTTCGGGACGCCGAATACCTGAGCTGGCGGTATGCCGACTCGCCGCGCCCGTATGTCCGCGTCGAGTCGGACGACGGCTGGGCGGTCGTCACGCACGCGGTCTGGCACGGCTTCTCGTCGGCGGTCGTCTGCGATGCGGTCGGCAGCGACAAGGCCGTGCTGTTGCGCCGTTGCGTCCATGCTGTCGAGGCGGACATCGCCGTCGCGATGGTGAACCCGGGCGAGGAGCGTGCGTACCTTGCGGCGGGTTTCGTCCCCACACCGCGGACGATCCGCTTCATCGGTAAGCGGCTGACCGAGGACGCACTGCCTTTCCCGAAAGAGCGCAAGGCGTGGCGCTTCAGCCTCGGCGACCTGGATTTCTTCTGATGACCCGTCTGATCTTCGCGACGCAGAAGCTCGACCCGCAGGACCCCGTGCTCGCGGCCACGGTGCCGATGGTCCGCGCGCTCGCCGAGCGCGTCGACGAGCTCGTCGTGCTCTGCGACTCGGCCGTGCCCGATGTCGTGCCGGCCAACGTCGCGGTCCGTGAGTTCGGTGCGACAACGCAGGCGCAGCGAGGAGCGAAGTTCGTCGCCGCGCTCGCGCGCGAGCTGCGGCCCCGGCCGCTCGGCGTCGTCGCGCACATGGTGCCGCTGTACGCCGTCCTCGCGGCACCTCTCACCCGTCCGCTCGGCGTGCCGCTCGTGCTCTGGTACACCCACTGGAAGGGTCACGCGGTCGTACGCGCCGCGGAGAAGGTGTCGACGGCGGTGATCTCCGTCGACCGGCGCTCGTTCCCGCTTCCGTCGCAGAAGGTGCATGCGATCGGCCACGGCATCGACGTCTCGGAGTTCGCGTGCGCCGAGCCGCCCGGACCGCACGACGACCTGCGCGCGCTCGTGCTCGGCCGGTACTCGCCGGCCAAGGGGCTCGAGACGATCATTCGCGCGGCTGCGCTCGCCGGCGTCCGCGTCGAGCTCCACGGCTCCGACGCGGAGTTCGAGGAGTACAAGCGCGGGCTCGACCGTCTCGCGGGCGAGACCGGCGGCGACGTCGAGCTCGGCGGTCCGGTCGCTCGTGCGGAGATCCCGGCGCTGTTTGCGCGGAGCGACGTGCTGATCAACAACATGCGCGCCGGCGCACCCGACAAGGTGGTGTATGAGGCGGCTGCGTCGTGTCTCGGCGTGCTCGCGTCCAATCCGGTCTTCGACGACTTGCTTCCCGACGATCTGCGCTTCGACCGCGACGACGTTGCGATGCTCGCCGATCGGCTGCGCTCGTTCGATCGGCGTCGTCGCCCAGAGTTGCGCGAGGTCGTCGTCGCACGGCACTCGGTCGAGCACTGGGCCGACGGCGTGCTGGCTACCGTGAGGCAGTCATGACCGACGCCCCGATCCTTCATCTGCAAAAGGTCGCAGGCATCTCCGGCTCGGAGGCGCATCTCCTCGCGCTGCTGCCTCGATTGCGCGATCGCGGCTGGGACGTCCGGTTCCTGATGCTCCACGAGAACGAGCCCGGGGCGTGGGAGTTCGCGGACGCGCTCACCGCGCGCGGCGTGCCGCTCGATTCGATCTCGTTGCGCGCGGACGTCGACCCGCTCGCCTTCCTCAAGCTCGTCGCCTATCTCGTCCGCACGCGTCCGGCGATCCTGCACACGCACCTCGTCCATGCCGACGCGTACGGCCTGCTCGCCGGCACGGTCGCGCGGGTACCGCTGCGGTTCTCCACGAAGCACGGATTCAACGAGTTCCGCGAGGCGCCGTACTTCGGTGTCGCCGACCGTGCTTTCGCGAGCCTGGCTCACGTGCACATCGCGATCTCGCGCGGCCTTGCGCGCTACCTCGAAGTCGTCGAGGGGTTCGACGGCGAGAGCTTCGAGATCGTCCACTACGGCATCGAGCCGAATGGCGAGCCGACGCCTTACGGGGATCCTGCCCCGACACTCCTATGCGTCGGCCGCCTGATTCCGATCAAGGGGCACATCGTGCTCCTGCGTGCGTTCGCCGAGGCCAGACGCAAGCTGCCGGATCTCCGGCTCGACATCGCGGGGCGCGGCCCGCTCGAGCCGGCGTTGCGGGCGCTCGCGAAAGAGTTGGGCGTGGACGACGCGGTCGCATTCCTCGGCCACGTCAACCCGGTGCAAACGGCGATCGAGCGGTCGGCCGTCGTCGTCGTGCCGTCGATGGGCGAGGGGTTCGGCATGGTCGCGCTCGAGGCGATGGAGCGCGGACGTCCCGTGATCGCGGCGGAGATCGGCGGCCTGGGTGAGCTCGTGCGCGACGGGGAGACCGGTGTACTCGTGCCGGCAGGTGAGGTCGAGCCGCTTCGCGATGCGATCCTGCAGCTCGCGGGCAACCTTCGCCTCGCGCGCGAGATGGGCGACGCGGGCCGTCGGCGCGCGCTCGCGCGTTTTCTCCAGACGACGTGTACGGAGCGCACCGAGCTGCTGTACGAGGGCGCGCTCGCCGTCGAGGCGTAGGGCGCCGCGGCCCACCGACTACACTCGTCCGCGTGTCCAGGCTCGAGCGTCTAGACGCCCTCTACGGGACGCATCAGGCGAAGCGAGACGACTTCGTGTTCGGCGCGGACGAGCGGGCTGGGCTGATCGCACGGCTCGTCGGCGGCCCCGGATTGCGCGTCCTCGATCTCGGATGCCGCGCTGGGGCCCTGACCGAGCACTTTGCGGCGGGAAACGAGGTCGTGGGCTGCGATGTCGATCGCGGTGCGCTCGAGCGCGCCGTCGAGCGGCTTGGGATCGAGACGCACTGGCTCGATGTCGAGGACGATCTACCCTTCGACGACGACACGTTCGACGTCGTCGTTGCAGGAGAGTTGTTCGAGCATCTTGCGCAGCCCGCGCGCACGGTGGCGGAGGCGCATCGGGTCCTGGTGCCCGGCGGTCGCCTCGTCGGATCGGTGCCGAATGCCTTCCGGCTGAAGTCGCGAATCCGCTTTGCGCTGGGCCGTCATCCGGAGTCGGACGCGACGCATCTGCAGTTGTTCACTCCCGCGATGCTCCGTGATCTGCTTTCGGGTTTCGCGTCGGTGGAGCAGACCTTCGCCGTCGGCCGCTACCTGCGCTGGAGCCCGCGGCTGATGGGACGGGTTCAGGTGTTCGTCGCGACGAAAGCAGCCGCCGAGCCTGCCGGCGTTCTGAAGCCGGATCAGGCGAGCCGGGCGTAGAGCTCGGCCGTGCGGTCGGCCATCCGTGCGACCGAGAACTCACGCTTGGCACGGTCTCGTGCTGCTCCACCGAGCTGCGGGCGCTCGAGCGTAGTCGCGACGCCGAGGGCGAGGGCCGCCGGATCGTCGGCTCGCACGAGCACGCCGGTCTCGCCGTCGACGACGAGCTCCGGCAACGAGCTGACGTTCGACGCGACCACCGGGAGCCCGGCGAGCATCGCCTCGAGCACGCCCAGCCCGAACCCCTCCCAGCGCGCCGGATGGACGAGCACCGAGGCCCGAGCAAGCCACGCCGCGACGTCCGGTACTCGTCCAGGCAAGAAAACGCGCTTGCCGACGCCCAGCGACTCGGCCTGTGCCTCGAGTGACGCGCGCTCCGGGCCTTCGCCGAGGACGACGAGAACCGTGTCATCGGGGAGAAGCGGCAGCGCGTCGATCGCGACGTCGATTCCCTTCTGCCGCGTCAGGCGCGCCACGGCGAGCAGCACGCGTGTGTGTGGGGGCACGTCATCGGGCGGATTCACGCCCCAGGCGGCCGGCAGGTCGTCGAGTCCGTAGTGGATCGTCTCGACCTTCGATGGTGCGACGCCGACTCGCTCGATCGTGAACTCGCGCAACGCGTCTGTGATCGCGATCACGCGGTCCGCGAGCCGCAAGAGCCCGCGCTCGACGTAGCGGAATGACCCGGTGCGAAACGGGTCGTCGTTGTGCTTCGTCGAGACGAGCCGCGCGCCGCGCAGCTTCGCCGCCAGGCCTCCGTAGAGGTCGGCGTGCACGAGGTGGGTGTGCACGATGTCCGCGCGAGCAGTCCGGGCGACGCGAAGGAGGAGCAGGGGGTCGACGTCGCGCGGCGCCGGGATGCGAATCGACGGCACGCGCAGCGCGTCGTAGAAGTCGCTCGCGTCCCAGGCGGGATCGTCGAGACCGGCGAAGACGACTTCGATGCCGCGCTCGGCCAGCGCAGGGAGCAGGACGAGGAGGTGACGCTCGGAACCGCCGATCCCCCGCATCCGATGAACGTGCAGCACTCTCACGCCGTACGTTCCCGCAGCCAGTCGGCGATCCGGGCGAGCGTCGCGGCAGCAAGCACTGCGAGCAGGAAGTCCCACGCCACGCGATAGCGGGTGGCCCCGACGAAGAGGGCGGCGCAGAGCGTGTTGTAGCCGAGCAGCAACAGCGCGAGCGCGGCGAATGCACGGGGGACGAAAAAGATCCCGGCGGCCGCGAGGACGTAGAGGACGATCATGTACACCGGCTCGATGACGCGGCGTCCGATGTCGAGTCTCGTTCCCGCGCCCGGCCTGCCGGTCGTCTCGAATGTGGCCGGCTGCCAGAGCAGTTGAGCCGACAGTGCCGCGAGCTTCGCCTTGTCTCCCGGATGGTGTCTGACGTACTGGGACGCGAGGTGCTCGTAGAACGACATCTGCACGCACTCGTTCGGATAGTGATCGATCGCGTACTGCGGAGGCACCCCGGGCTTCGTGTAGTAACCCCACGCGTCCTCGGGGGTGAGGCGGTTCGGCGGCGCCGGCCGCGGCGAGCTCGCGGCGATGTTGTCGATCCACTGTCCCGATGAGAGCAGCGGATACGTCTGCGGATTGTTTGCCTTCCAGAGTGCCCGCCCGTCGGTCGTGATCGCCCAGCAGCCGAGCTGCACCTTGTTGCGGACGAGCCACGGCGCGACGGCGGCCGCGGCGCCGCCGAGCACGAGGGCGGCGACGAGCGCGCTCGAGCGCGCGCGCGGAAGCCGCCAGATGAGGTACGCGGCGCAGATGATCGGCACACCGACGAGCCGCGTGTTGCCGAGGATCGCGAGCCCGGTGACGATGCCGAGCAGCGCGGCCAAGCGCTTCGAAGGACGATCCGCGACCATGAGCGTCAGGAGGACGAGTGCCGCCGCGCAGAGTTGGTCGACGATCTCGCGGTTGACGTGCACGTCGTGCCAGATGAGGTACGGGTTCAGCGTCGCGATCAGGGCAGCTGCCAGCCCGGCGCGCGGGCCGAGCAGCCTGCGGCCGATCTCGTAGACGAGCAGCGCGGTCGCGACCGCAAGCACGATCTGCGCGAGACCGATCGACAGCCAGTGGCGGCCGAAGATCCAGTAGACCGGGATCAGGAACCAGCCGTAGAGCGGCTGCGTGTAGGCCGACGGCTCGCCGGGGATGAAGCCGAACGTCCCGTGCTGCACGAACGTCTGGGCGAACGTGTCGCTCTTCTCCGTGAACGACGTCGTGATTGCGTCGCGCTCGTGCAGCAGGACGACGAGCCGCGGCACGACGCAGGCAGCCGCGACGGCCGCGTACGACAAACGGCGGCTCACCGGTCGGCGACCGGGCTGGCGAGCGGCGCGCCGTTCTCGACGTGCGTCTGCTGCCACAGCTCGAGCATGACGAGGGCCCAGAGCCGGTGGCCGTGGTCGGCCCGCTCTGTCGTGTGCTCGTCGAGCAGCCGCTCGACCGCCTCCGGCCGGAACCAGCCGCGCGACCGGGCATCCCCGTCGAGCAGCAGCTCGCGGGCGAGCGGCTGCAGCTCGCCGCGGAACCATTGCGCGAGTGGCAGCGCGAAGCCGGTCTTGCCACGGCCGGCCACCGGCGCCGGCAGCTCATTCGCGAACGCGCGCCGCAGCGCGACCTTGCCTTCACGGCCGCGGAACTTCAACGAGTCGGGGAGTGAGAGGCCGAGCTCGACGACTCGGTGGTCGAGGAGCGGTGAGCGCAGCTCGAGCGAGTGCGCCATCGATGCGATGTCCGACTTCGGCAACAGATCGCCGGGCAGGTACGTGTCGAGGTCGACGAGCTGGAGGCCGGCGATGCCGGCCGCCGGCGTCTCACCGAGCAGGAAGCCCGGTGACGTGAGGACACCGATCTCCGCTCGCGCGTCGTCCGTCCACAGCTCGGCGCGCTCGGCGAGCGTGAATACCTGCATCAGACCGCCGTAGCGCTCGGCCCGCGGGACTGCAGCCGCTTCGAGGAATCGAGCTGCCCGGAATATCGACGACCGCCGCTCGCGACGTCCGGCGGGCAGCGCGCGCAACAGGCGCGCGCCGGCGGATGCCGCCTGCGCCGGCACGCGGTCTGCGAGCCCCATCGCCGCGTAGCGTTCGTAGCCGGCGAAGGACTCGTCGCCACCGTCGCCGACGAGCGCGACCGTCACCTCGCGGCGCGCGGCCTCGCAGATCAGGAAGAGCGGAAGCGCCGCCTCGTCGCCGAGCGGCTCGTCGAACGCTTGCGCGAGGCGCGGCAGCGTCGCGAGGGCGTCGGGCGACACGACGAGCTCCTCGTGCTGCGTGCCGTAGCGTTCAGCGACGGCGCGTGCGTACGGCCGCTCGTCGTAGCGCCCGTCGGCGAACCCGACCGTGAACGTCCGCACAGGGCTCGGCGACGCCTGCGCCATCAGCGCGACGACGATCGCGGAGTCGACCCCGCCGGAGAGCAGTGCGCCGAGCGGGACGTCCGACGCGAGACGTTTCCGGACGGCGGCGCCGACCGCATCGCGCACGCGCTCGAGCCATTCGTCGTCGGACAATGTCTCGGCCGACGGCGTCGGCTCCCAGTAGCGCCGAATCTGTTCCGCCGCTCCCTCGGCGACGAGGAGCGAGCCCGGCGGCAGCCGCTGGATGCCACGCAAGCCGGTGCGCTCGCCCGGGACGTACTGGAGCGCGAGGTACGCATCGAGCGCGGCCAGGTCGGGCTCGCGACCCACGCCGTCGAGCGCGAGCAGCGACTTCAGCTCCGAGGCGAATGCAAGCGTGCCGTCGGGAAGGCGCGTCCAGACGAGGGGCTTCTTGCCGAGCCGGTCTCGGGCGAGCACGAGTCGCCCTCGCGGCGCGTCCCAGAGGGCGATCGCGAACATCCCGTCGAGGTGCTCGACGAACTCAGGCCCGTACTCCTCGTACAGGTGCGGGATAACCGCGGTATCGCCCCGTCCGCGGACCTCGTGGCCTCGCTCTGCGAGCTCCGCGCGAAGCTCGGGGAAGTTGTAGATCTCGCCGTTGAAGACGGCGACGACGTCCGAGGTCTCGTTCGTCACCGGCTGGTAGCCGAGCTCCGGATCGAGCACCTGGAGGCGCTGGTGCCCGAGGACGCACGGGCCGAGCGCGTCGGTGGAGCCTTGATCCGGGCCGCGGTGCCGGATCAGCGCCCGCATGGCGTCGACGGACGACGAAGGCGCCGGCCCGGACGGTGAATAGAGTCCGCAGATCCCGCACATGCGTGACAGTGTGCCGTTCATGCCTGCCGGTTCCGTCGCGGTGGTGTCCTGCCACGTCGAGAGCCCGCTCGACGACGAGGCCTGGCGGCGTTTCGATGCGCTGCAGCGACGGCGGCCCGGAGGCCTCGACGTGATCGCTCTGATCCGGCCCCCGGACTCCGCCTACGGCGAGGACGAGCAGCTCTGGCTCGACCGGGTCCGGCCCGCGGCCGCACGCGCGCCGTTCGGCCTGCACACCCACTGGACGAGCCCGGGCCATGCACGACCGACCGGCGGCGATCCCGCGGCGCGCGTCCGCAGCGAGGCGGCGTGGTTGCGCGACCGCGGCCTCGAGCCGGCGTTCTTCTGCGGAGGCGGCTGGTACACCGACGATGCTCGTCCGCGCCGCGGTCTCGGAGCTCGGGCTCGTCGATTGCACGCCTCGAGGCGGAACGCCGTCGCCCGGCCTGCTGCCGACGACACATTCGCTCGGACAGCTCGCGCGCGCCGTCCTTCGACCGTTGCCACGCTACGTGCACGCGTACTTCCACGACTACGACCTGCTCGACGCGCGGCGCCGAACGGCGCTCCACGCGTCACTCGCCGTGCTGGGCCGGCGCCGTGAGGCCGGAGACCCGCTCGCGCTCGCGGTGGGCACGAACGCGACGCACGATCTCGACGAGCGCCGTCGCGGCGAGTAACGCGGTCAGGAAGTCCCACGGCACGCGGTAGCGCGTCTCGCCGACGAAGAGCATCGCGGTGAGCGTCTGATAGCCCAGGACGATCACCGCGAGGCTCGCGAAGTAGCGCGGCACGAGGAAGAGGCCGATCGCGCCGAGGATGTAGAGGGGGATCATGAACGCCGGCTCTGCAGTGCTCCGCACGGTGTCGAGCCAGCTGCCCGCGCCCGGGCGACCGCGCGTCTCCACGACGGACGGTTGCCAGAGCCATTGCGCGTCCAGCGGGACGAGGCGCGCTTTGTCCCCAGGGTGATGAATCCAGAACGAGATCACCTTGTTCTGGAACTCGTTCATCTGCGCGCACTCGTTGTACGGCTTGACGACGCCCGTCCGTTGCCAGCGCTCGAAGACGTCCTGCGGCGTCGGCGGAAACGACTTCGGCTGCGGTACGTGGTCGATCCAGCCGCCGTGCTTCAGCGTCACGTAGGTGTTCACGTTGTTCGCCTTCCAGAGAGCGCGCGCATCGGTCGTGATCGTCCAGCAGCCGACGCTCTCCTTGTTCCGGACGACCCACGGCAGCACGACGACGGCCGCAGCGGCGAACAGCGCACCGGTGGCGATCAAGGTGCGGCGCGAGATGCCGGCGCGCCAGAGGAGATACGCAGCGAGCACGATCGGTAGTCCTTCGAGGCGAACGTTGCCGAGGATGGCGACACCCAGGACCGCACCGAGCGGCAGCGCGCGACGCCAGCCGAACCGCTCCGCCGCGTGGAGCGTCAGATAGATCGCCGCCGCCGCCACGAACTGGTCGAGGATCTCGCGGTTCATGTGCACGTCGTGCCAGATGAGGTACGGGTGCAGCGCGACCGCGAGCCCGGCGAGGAGGCCGATCGTCGGCGACAGCCAGCGGCGTCCGATCTGCCACACGATCAGCGTGGTTCCGACTGCGACGACGATGTGTGCGAGCCCCACGACCTCCCAGTGGCGGCCGAAGGCCCAGTAGAGCGGGATGAGGAACCAGCCGTAGAGCGGCTGCGTGTATGCCGACGGATACCCCGGGATGAAGCCGTAGGTGCCGGTCGCGAGATACGTCTGCGCGAAGTTGTCGCCCTTGTCGGTGAAGGACGCGAGGATGGCGCCGCGCTCGTGAAGGAGCGCCGCGAGACGCGGCAGCGCGGTAGCGAGAATCAGCAGGAGAGCCGCCCGGTGCGTACGCACGAGGGCGAGCCTACCGTCGGCGCCCACAGGCCCCGCGAGAGGTCGGACGCCGCGCCGGAGTACAATTGCGCCTCTCGTGGTGACGAACCCTGTCGATGCCGGTTCCCGCTCGGGCGAGGGTGGGCCCGCGGAGCCTGCCGCGTTCACAGGGGACATCCGCTCCGTCCGGCTGATTCCGTCCGGCGGGCAGATCCGCTCGTTGGCGCGGCGCTTCTTCAGCATCCTCGCGCTCGTCGCGATCGACCTCGCCGGCCTCGCCGGATCGCTCTATCTCGCGCTCGTCCTGCGGGAGCTCTACTACGGCGAGCGGCCGATCCTCTGGGGCCTGCCGTGGGACGCCGAGGCGAAGTGGCTGCCCTTCCTCGTCCTCGTCACGGTTCTCGTCTTCTGGCGCAACGGGTTGTACGCACCGCGCGAGCAGCGCGCCGGTGCAGGACGGATCGTCTCGTCGCTGCTGCTCGTGACCGTGATCACGCTCGCGTTCGCCGTCGGCACCGGATACCAGCACACGACGTTCGGCCTCTACGTGACCACCTTCGTCCTCAGCGTGCTCATGATCGGCGCGCTGCGCTCGAGCTACGAGGTCGTGACGCGGGATGTCTGGCGCGTGAGGGGCACCCGGCGGCGCGCGGTGCTCGTCGGCGAGGGAGAGCGGCTCGTCGCGCTCCACCGCGCGCTCGGCGTCGGCCGTGGCGGGATCGACTACGAGTTCCTCGGCGTGATCTCCGAGAACGGCGAGGTGGACGATCTGCCCGTCCTCGGCGGCGTCGCCGAGCTTTCGCGCGTGCTGCACGACGGTCGTCCCGACGAGCTGATCGTGAGTGCCGTGGATCTCGGCGAGGAGCAGCTGCTCGATCTCGTCGAGGAGGCGCACCGGTGGGGCGTGAAGGTGCGTGTCGCTCCGACCACGACCGAGCTCCTGACGCAGCGGGCCGAGTACGTCGCCGGGCAGGGCGTCCCGCTCTTCGAGCTGCGCTCACCGGTGTTCGCAGGTCTCGACTGGATGATCAAGCGCGCGTTCGACCTGACCGTCAGCTTCGTCCTCGTCGTGATCGCCACGCCGGTGTGGGCGATCATCGCGCTCAGCGTCAAGCTCGACTCGCGCGGGCCGGTGCTGTACCGCGACCGGCGCGTGGGTCTCGGCGAGGCCGAGTTCGGGATGTTCAAGTTCCGCTCGATGCAGGACGGCGCCGACCAGCGCCAGGACGTGCTCGAGGCGGTCAACGAGGCATCGGGAGCGTTGTTCAAGATCAAGGACGACCCGCGCGTCACGAGGACCGGCAAGATCCTGCGCCGCTACTCGATCGACGAGCTGCCGCAATTGCTGAACGTCCTGCGCGGCGAGATGTCGCTCGTCGGGCCGCGGCCCCTCCCGTTGCGCGACTACGTGCAGCTGAACGACTGGCATCGCAAGCGCTACCTCGTGATGCCCGGGATGACCGGACTCTGGCAGGTCTCCGGGAGGATCGACCTCAGCTTCGACGATCTCGTGCGGCTCGACTTCTATTACCTCGAGAACTGGTCGATCTGGCTCGACATCTCGATCCTCGCGAAGACGCTGCCCGCCGTGCTGGCGCGGCGCGGCGCGTACTAGCCGGCCGCGGGCCGGCACGGCCTCCGCAGTCAGATACACGGCTGGGGCGGCGCGGGATTCCTCCGGCGACTTCACACAACGCCCGGGCCGCCCCAGCCGCAGCTAACCGTTCCTTCACGTGCCCTTGCCACAATGGGCGGGATGAAGCCGCCGAAGATCCTCGCCGTCGCGTCGGCAGCCGACCTGGACTTCCGCTACGGCTGCACGCCGGCGTGGTGGCAGCTCTGGAAAGGCATGGCCGAGGCCGGCATCGACCTGATCGTGACGACCTACCGCGGGCGTGCGATCGAGTCGCCCTGGTGGCGCACCGCGCCGAACCCGCTCTACCGTGAGGCGGAGGCCTTCGCCACGGCGCGCAGCGTCGCGGCACGGCTCAAGGGCGACCGCTACCTGCGGCGCGCCGAGTCGCACCCGGAAGACACGCGCACCGACAAGGCCGTCCGCGAGGTCATCTGGCGCACCGTGACGCCGCGCTGGCGTCGTCATCTCGAGCAGATCCTCGAACGCGAGCGCGACGTCGACGCCGTCGTCTTCTTCACCGTCCCGATGAGCCACTTCCGCGGCATTCCCACCGCGCTGCGCGAGCGCTTCGACGTTCCTGTCGCGTTCTACGACGGTGACGTGCCGATGAGCCTGCCCGAGTTCGGGGGCATGGACACCGGCTTCAACTACTACCACGGTGCCGAGCCGTCGGAGTACGACCTCGTGCTCTCCAATTCGGAGGGCGGCATCCCGCGACTGCTCGAGTTGGGAGCGCGCCGGGCCGAGCCGCTCTTCTGGGCTGCCGATCCGGAGCTGTTCGCGCCGCTTGCGGTCGAGAAGGAGCACGACGTCTTCTTCTACGGCTACGGCGACAAGTTCCGGCGCGAGTGGATGCGCGAGCTCGTGGGCGAGCCGAGCCGCATCCTGCCCGAGCTCGACTTCGCGCTCGGCGGCCGCGACTTTCGCGGGGACGTCGGCAACGCGCGCGTGATCGGAGACGTCCCCTTCAACGTGTTCCCGCACGCGATCTCCGCCGCGCGCATCAACTTGAACGTCACGCGAAGCGCGCATGCGACGGTGCCGGGATCGTCGACCTGCCGTCCCTTCGAGCTCGCCGCCTGCGGCGCCGCGATCGTCTCCAATCCGCACGAGGGGATCGACCGCTGGTTCGAGCCCGGCCGCGAGCTGCTCGTCGTCGCCGATGCGGAGGAGGCGGTCGCCGCGTATCGCGAGCTGCTCGCCGACCCGGCGCAGGCGGAGGAGATGGGCCGACGTGCGCGCGAGCGCGTGCTCGACGAGCACACGTATGCACACCGCGCCCGCAGGCTGCTCGAGCTGCTCGGGCTCGGTGTGCCGGTCGTGGCCGGTGTCTGAGACCGTCGAGCTCCCGGTGCCTGCCGCGCTGCCGCCGAGGCTCGCGGAGCTGCGGCGCGTGGCCATCGTGCCGGCGCTGAACGAGGAGCACACGGTGCAGGTCGTCATCGACGAGCTGCGCGCGTTCGACGCCGGCCTCGACGTCGTCGTGATCGACGACGGATCGAGCGACGGCACGGCGAGCGCCGCCGCCGCGAAGGGTGCGTACGTCGTGCGCCTTCCGTTCAACCTCGGGATCGGCGGTGCGGTGCAGACGGGGTTCAAGTTCGCGTTCGAGCACGACTACGACATCGCCGTGCGCGTCGACGGCGACGGCCAGCACGACCCGTCGCAGCTCGCGCGGCTTCTCGAGCCGGTGCTCCGCGGCGACGCCGACATCGTCGTCGGCTCGCGCTTCGCCGCGGACGAAGGCGGGTATCGCTCGTCGCGCTCGCGGCGCGTCGGGATCCGGATCCTCGCCACCGTCGTCTCGCGCATCGTCGGTCAGCGCGTGACCGACACGACCTCCGGCTTCCAGGCGCTGAACCGGCAGGGAATCGCGCTGTTCGCGCACGACTATCCACACGACTACCCGGAGGTCGAGGCGACCGTCATGGTCCATCGCCATCGGCTGCGCATGCAGGAAGTCCCGGTTTCGATGCGCGAGCGTGTCGGCGGACAGTCGTCGATCACCGCGTTGCGCTCGATCTACTACATGGTCAAGGTGCTGCTCGCGATCTTCGTCGGGCTGTTTCGCCGCCACGTCGTCCCGCAGGAGGAATCCTCATGACGCCGCTCGCCGTCTCGATCGCCGGTGCTCTCGCGTCGTTCGCGCTCGTGCTCGTCGTGCTCGATCTCATCCGCAGACATCGTCTGCGTGAGCGCTACGCACTGCTCTGGCTCGTCACCGGTCTCATCCTCATGGCGTTGTCCATATGGCGGGACGGGTTGAACACGATCGCCGGCTGGCTCGGCGTGAGCAGTTATCCCCCGGCGGTGCTGTTCGCCGTGGCGATCCTCTTCATCATCGCGGTGCTGCTCCACTACTCGACAGTCATCTCGCGTCTCTCGGATCAGAACGTGCTGCTTGCGCAGAAGCTCGCCCTGCTCGAGCAGGAACAGCGCAGCAGTCGTAGGTAGTCCGTCAGGCAGTCGCGAGCGGCGTCGGCTCGGCGGCCGCGTTCGCGTCCGCGGGCAGCAGTTCCGCGCTCCGGTCGACGATCTCGTCGACGAAGTAGAGCGGGCGCTGTTTCGTCTCTTCGAAGATGCGCGCGACGTACTGGCCGATGATGCCGAGACTCAGCAGTTGAACCCCGCCGAGCAGCAGGACGACGGCGATCACCGACGTCCAGCCTGCGGGGACGTGCGAGGTGAAGTGCTGGTAGAGCGACCAGCTGAGCACGCCCATGCAGAACACGACGAGCAAGAAGCCGAGGCCGGTGACGAGCTTGATCGGAGCCGCAGAGAACGACGTGACGCCGTCGGTCGCCAGCCGTACGAGCTTGCCGAGCGAGTACTTCGACTTGCCGGTGTGGCGGGCCTGCCGCTCGTACGAGACGCCGACCTGTCGGAAGCCGATCCAGCTCGTCATCCCGCGGAGGAACCGTGCTCGTTCGGGCATGGCAAGCAGCGCGTCAGCGGCGCGGCGCGACAGGAGGCGGAAGTCGCCGACGTTCGGCGGGATCGCGGTCGTCGTGATCCGTCCGAGCAGCCGATAGAAGGTCGAGATCGCGACGAGCCGCCAGGCGGGCTCACCCTCGCGCGAGGCGCGAACCCCGTAGACGACGTCGAAGCCCTCGCGCCATTTCGAGACGAGCTGCGGGATGACCTCCGGCGGATCCTGAAGATCGCCGTCGATCAGGACGACCGCTTCGCCGTGCGCCTCGCGGAGGCCGGCGCTGAGCGCCGCCTGGTGGCCGAAGTTCCGGGAGAGGCGGATGAGCCGGACGTGCGGGTCGCCTGCAGCCAGGACGGCCAGGCGGTCCCAGGTGCCGTCGGTCGAGCCGTCGTCGACGATGACGATCTCGTACGCCCCGATCGTCGCGAGGGTCGCCGTGAGACGCACATGAAGCTCGGCGACGCCGTCGAGCTCGTTGTACACAGGCACGACGACGGAGATCATTCCCATAGTTAACTAGAGGTTGACCGCATCGCCAAGGAGCAGATATGCCGTCAGGGCATAGGCCGCGACCGCAGCGAGCGTCTCTTCTTCGATCGAAGCGAGCGCGACCGCCCAGAGCGCGTACCAGGGGCGAAGCAGGCTCGAGCAGAGACAGAGCGCGGTCGTTGCGAGCGAGAGGTGGGCGCGACCGCTTCGCCAGGCCGAGGTGAAGAGGCCGGCGTAGACGAGCAGGAAGACCAGCCCGCCCGTGGCGACCGCCTCTCGATGCGTGAGACCGGCCTGCATGAGCCAGTGCACGCCGCCGAGGGGCGACGACTGGTGGGCGCCGGCGAGGGAGGCGGAGACCCAGTGAACGCCGAAGATCGCCGTGCTTGCAACCGTGATCAACGCTCCGACGCCCACGAACGCCAGCCAGAATCGGCGCGGCTGCCGGAAGTGGGTGCGCGCCAGCTCGAGCGGCAGCAGGATCAGCGGGAAGGCCTTGAATCCGGCAGCCAGTGGCCATGCCGCCCCTGCCACGGGGCTCCCGCGCATCGCGACGGCGAGCACGAGGAGCGCGACCATCCAGGCGTCGCTGTGGCCGGCGCCGGCGAAGTGGATGGCGATCAGCGGGTTCCAGCCGAGCAGCGCAGTGGCTGCGGCGCTCCGGGTGCGCCACGCGACGAGCCCGAGCGAGGCGAGCACGCCCGCGAGCGCAAGCAGTCGATAGCCGAGCTCGGCGCGGTGCGCGGAGGTGCCGGCTGCGAGCGCCGGAACCGTCGAGATGCCTTCCCAGACGGGGCCGTACGGCGCCGCCAGCGCCCGCCACTCCTCTGAGACGTAGGGCAGAGCCGGGTCGTGCGGAAAGTCGGCCGGCGTGCTGCGGTACGCGCTTGCGTGGTGCACCGTGATCACGCGTGCCTCGCCCCAGTAGAGATAGGCGTCCTTCGAGAGCAGGAGGGGCGCGGCGAGGGGGAGTGCCTGAGCGATTGCCGCGATCGCCACGACAGCCCCCAGGGAGACTCGCGTGCGGGAAGCGCCTGCCGTCCCAAGGCCGTAGAGCACGAGCGCAGCGACAAGAGCGCCGACCCACGCCGTGTTCCACGCGCCGGAGGGAATGACGGGCGACACCTCGGACGGATGCGCGTGGCGGGCCGCGACGGTTGCGATCCCGACCGCGACCGCGACGCCGATGCCGCAGCAGACGACCGCGGCGCCCGCGAGCGACCCCTTTGCCGGTCGAGCCGCCGGTGGCGCCTCGACGAGAGTCGTCACCGGATCGTGACGCGGAGCGGCGAGCTGACGAGATAGACGTCGCCGTAGGTCGGATCATCGAGCCAATTCGCTGCAACAGCAACGCGATAGATCCAATGCCCCTTGCCGGGCTTGTCGATCAGTGAGCCACCGTGTGTCACCCCCACCTCGGGAAGGCCGATGGTGCAGGCGCGTGCGACCGTCGTCACCGGGCATGCGAGCCCGTCGCCGCTCGCGGCCGGGCCTCGCCAGACTCTGTAGAACACCGGTCCGCCCACCGACTTCGGATGTTTCCACTGCAGCAGGACGGTGCCGTGCGCGCCGGTCCGTGCGACGAGTCCGAGATCGACGTTCACCGGGACAGGTGGCGCGGTCGGGCTGAGCAGCGCGACCTGCGCCGGCCCGCCGCTCGTGCGCGCGGCCGCGAATGCTGCCAGTGGGACGACGGCGGAGAGCACGATCGCTCCGAGCACGATCGCAAGGCGTCGTCGCGGCTTCGACGGGCGATCCATCGCCGGAATCCACGGCCGGAGCGCCCGCGGCGCGTGCGGGAGGAGCAACGGGACCGAGGCGAGGAGCAGGACGAACGCGGGGAACGCCGGCATGAGGATCCGGAAGACACTGCCGTCCTCGACGCTCGCGCCCACGTAGCTCCCCTTCACGATCGCGAACGCTGCGAACCAGCCGCCGACGAGGAAGAACGCCGGTCGGGACGCACGCGCCAGACCGACGAGTCCGGCGACGACGAGCCATTCGAGGACGCGTCCGCTCCAGAAGTGCTCCCGCAGGAGGTCGGTGTTGTTCCCGAAGTGCGACCAGTTCAGGTGGAGGTAGCGACCGAAGTCGATGGCGGCCGCCGGGATTCCGCCGGTCGCGCCTGCGGCGAGCGGGTGCGCGGCGTAGGCATTTCCGAACGCCGGGATGTGACCGAGGCCGCGCTCCTTCCAGACGGCCAGAGCGAGGAGGGCGGGCGCCAAGCCGGCGGCGAACACGGCGAGCGACGAGAAACGGCGGCACCACACGAAGGCGAGCGCCGGCCCGAGCAGGAAGAGGCTCGTCGACGGCTTGATCCCGATTGCGGCGCCGGCCGCGGCTCCGGCCGCGAGTGCGTCGACGAGCTGCGGCGTCTCGTCGAAGAGAACCCGGCTGCAGAAATACGCCGAGACGAGCGCGGCGACCATCGTCGGAAAGTCCGCCAGCCCTGTCAATCCGAACGCCTGCGGGAGCAGCAGCTCGGTGTACCGCTGGTGATAGCCGAGGTTCGTGAACGCGATACCGACGAAGGGAAGGGTGATCCACAAGAGGACGGCCCAATAGCCGAACACGCGTCCGCCGATCCGCGCAGCGATCCCGTAGAGGGCGAGCATCGCCACCGGCAGCAGGACGACGACGTTGAAGATGATGATCGCAGGCAGTGCCGAGACGAGATTCGGTCCGGCTATGCGTGCGACCGGTGCGAGCATCGCCGACCAGCCGTACCCGACCAGCGAGTCGCCCAGCTCACGGTGCCCGAGCAGCCAGCCAAGCGTGTAGTACCAGAGCTGATCGCCGCCCTGGTAGTAGATCCAGCCGCTGTGCCGCACCGTCCGTGCGAGCGCGAAGACGGAGGCCCACTCGACCGCCACGAGCCCGCCGAGCACCGCGGGAACGGGAAGCCTCTCGATCCAGTCGACCGCACGCACGATGCCCGTGCGCCCTCGCTCGAACCAGACACGAGGCCTCGCGAGTGTCGGCGCCTGCGCGCTCACGATGCCGCCGCGAGCGGCGAGCTCCGATACCAGGCGATCGTGCGCTCGAGCCCGTCGCGCAACGACGTTCGAGCCTCGAAACCGAACCGCTCCTGTGCACGCGTGACGTCGAGCTGACGCCGCGGCTGGCCGTTCGGCTTGGTCGAGTCCCAGACGATGTCCCCCTCGAAGCCGGTGAGCTCGCCGATCAGCTCGGCGAGCTCGCGGATCTCGATCTCCTCGCCGGTCCCGAGGTTCACGGGCTCAGGGTCGTCGTAGTCGCGGGCCGCGAGCCAGATGCCTTCCGCGCAATCGTCGACGTAGAGGAACTCCCGCGTCGGCGTGCCGTCGCCCCACAGGACGATCTCACGGTCGCCGCGCTCCTGCGCGTCGACCATCTTGCGGATCAGCGCGGGGATCACGTGCGACGTCTGGAGGTCGAAGTTGTCGCGCGGCCCGTAGAGGTTCACCGGGAGCAGGTAGATCGCATTCATTCCGTACTGGTCCCGATAGCTCTGGGCGCCGACGAGCAGCGCCTTCTTCGCGACGCCGTACGGCGCGTTGGTCTCTTCCGGGTAGCCGTTCCAGAGGTCGTCCTCGCGGAAGGGGACCGGGGCGAACTTCGGGATAGGAGCAGATCGTCCCGAGCAGCACGGTCTTCGCGACGCCGTGCAGGCGGCTCTGCTCGATCACATGCGCGCCCATCATGAGATTGGCGTACCAGTAGCGGCCGGGATTGGCGCGATTCGCCCCGATGCCGCCGACCTCCGCTGCAAGGTGGAGGACGAGCTCCGGCTGCGCATCGGCGTACAGCCGCTCGGCGTCTGCGCTGACCGTGAGGTCGTAGTCCTTGCGGCGGGCCACGAACGGGTCGAGGCCGTCCTCACGGAGCCGGCCGACGAGGTGTGAGCCGAGGAAGCCCCCGCCGCCTGTGACCAGCACACGCACGTGCGACAGGATACCGGCGGTCGGTGTCGGCCCAGACGGCGACCGCCTCGTCCCTCGGCAGACGTACGGTCGCGAGGTCTCTGCTTTGATCCGGCGGTGAGCTCGACCTCGATGAGCGTCTGGCGCCGCCGCAGCGCACTGAGGAGCGGTCTCCTCACAGGCCTCGCGCAGATCGTGATCGCCCTCGCCGCCGCCGGCGCCGGCGCGCTTCTCGCCCACAAGTTCGGGCGCTCCGCCGAGACGGACGGCTTCATGTCGGCGTACGGCGTCTACCTCGTGCTCGTGCTCGCGGCGCAGGCGTTCCGCATGGTCGTCGTACCGGATCTCACGCGAGCCGTGGAGGCCGGCCGCCTCGGCGGCGAGATTCGAGCGTATGCCCTCGCCGTGCTCGCGCTCGCCGTGCCCGTCTCCTTGCTCGTCGCCGTGTTCTCTCATCAGGTCGGTGACCTGATCACCGGGAGACTTCCGGATCCTGCGCCGCAGGTCGCCTCGCGCGCGGTGGTCATCCTCGTCGCGGCGGCGTTCGGGCAGTTGCTTGCCGCGCTTGCGGCGAGTGCGCTCGCGGCACTCGACAGCTACGGGACCGCCGCGGCCGGCTTCGCGCTCGGCGGCATCACCGGTCTGACCGTCTTCGGCATCCTGGCGAACTCGGTCGGCATCGTCGCGCTCGCCTGGGGGATGGCGGTGAATGCCGTCATCGCCGTGTCGCTGCCGGTGATCGCCCTGCTTCGCAAGGGCGCGCTCGGCGGCCCGTGGCCCGCTCGACTCAACATCCACGTGAGACTCGGCCGACTCGCGCAAGGAGCCGCCGTGCCGCTCGCGCTGCAGGGCTGCTACCTGCTCGCGCTGCGCTTCTCGGCGTACCTCGGCGTCGGTCACGTCACGAGCTTCTCGTATGCCTATCTCGCCGCTTCGACGCTCGTCGGGGCGACGGCCTTCTCGCTCGGCCTCATCTCGTCTGCGCCGCTGACTCGGCGTGGGATCGACGCGGTCGCGGCGGGGCGTCATGTCGTCCACGCGGCGTGGATCAGCTGCGTGATCGTCGGCGCTGCGGCGGGCGTGTTCGGACTCGTCGGCGGTCGAATCGTCGGGGCGATACTCGGCAGTGCCTACAGCGGCGAGGTCGGCCGGGAGCTCGGGCATCTCGTCGTCTATCTCGCGTTGTGGATGCTCGCGTGGGTCGGATTCGCGGTCACCTTTCCGCTCGTCTTCGTCGCCGAGAAGCGCTGGACGCTCATTCCGCTGGCCGTCGCCGGCTTCGTCCTCTGCATCCCGGTCGGACTCGCCCTCCGGTCCCTCTGGGGGCAGCCCGGCCTCGCGATTGCGCTCGGCGTGTCGACCTTGTTGATCACGGCCGGCCTGATGGCGACGATCTCGCTGCAGACGCTGGCGATCGCGGCGCTCGGTTTCGCCCGTTTGGCGCTTGCCGTCGGCGCGTCGGCGACCGTGGCGTTCGCCGGTCTTTCGATCTGGCTGAATCCTCTTCCCGCGGCGCTCGGCGGTCTCGTCGTCTACAGCGCCTTGATGTATGCGCTTCGCTCGCTCGGGCTGAGCGCGGCGTGGACATACGTGCGAGGGCTGCATTGACCGACCGCCGGGCGCTCGTCACCGGCGTCGCAGGCCAGGACGGCTCGTATCTCGCCGAGCTTCTCCTGGCGGAGGGGTATGACGTGGTCGGCGTGGTCCGCGATCCCTCGGCCGTGCACGAGCGACTCGCGACGGTCCGCGATCGGGTCGAGCTCGTCGCCGTTGACCTCCTCGACCAGAAAGGCCTCGCAGCGACCCTGCGCGCACATCGCCCCACGGAGGTCTACAACCTCGCGTCGCCGTCGTTCGTGCCCCGATCGTGGGAGCATCCCGTCGAGACGGCGGAGTTCGCCGCGGTCGGAGTCACGTCGCTTCTCGAGGCGGTCCGTGCCGTCGACGAGACGATCCGCGTCTACCAGGCGTCGTCCAGCGAGATCTTCGGCGAGCCCGTCGAGGTGCCGCAGACCGAGTCGACCCCCCTGTCGCCCGTGACGCCCTACGGCGTTGCGAAGGCCTACGGTCACTTCATCGTCGGCTCCTATCGCCGCCGCTACGGGCTCCACGCGAGCGGCGGCATCCTCTACAACCACGAATCGCCGCGGCGTCCTGTCGACTTCCTGCCGAGCAAGGTCGCGCACGCGGCTGCCGCGATCTCGCTCGGCCTCGAGACGCGAGCTCCGGCTCGGCGATCTCGACGCACAGCGCGACTGGGGCTACGCCAAGGACTACGTCGACGCGATGTGGCGCATCGTCCAGCGCGACGAGCCCGGCGACTACGTGATCGCGACCGGCGAGCTGCACACGGTGCGGCGAGCTGACGGAGATCGCCTTCTCGCACGTCGGCCTCGACTGGCAGGCGCACGTACGGGTCGACGACACGCTGAAACGCGGCCAGGCGGAGCTCCATCATCTCGTCGGGGACGCCGCGAAGGCCCGCGAGGCCCTCGGCTGGCAGCCGACGGTGGGGTTCGACGAGCTCGTCCGGCTCCTGGTGGATGCGGCCGTCGCCCGCCTCACCAGTTCGTAACACCGCAGCCGTACACTCTGGCCCGACGTGTCGGACCAGCAGGAGCTCTCCGTCGACGAGGTCTACGCGCGGCTGCGGGCCGCCGTCGATCGCGGCACCCGCGATCTCGCCTCGACGCAGGGGCCTGGCCGAGCGCTTCTGGCCGGTGAGCGCGGACAAGCCGCTCGAGCGCCGGCCCGGCGCGAAGGGCTGGCTCGCCTTCCAGGTCAAGCGCGTCCTCCGCAAGACGATGCGCTGGTACGTCGAGCCCGCCTTCGCGGACCAGCGGATCGTCAACGATGCGTTGCTCCGCCTGGTCGACGATCTCTCGCGCAGGGTCGACGAGCTCGAGAGCCGGGACTCGGGCCTCTTCTAACATGAGGCTCGCGGTCTGCATGCCGCAGGTGCCGTTCGAGCGCGGCGGCACCGAGATCTTCGCGGACGGGCTCGTGCAGGCTCTGCGCGAGCACGGCCACGAGACCGAGCTCGTGACGGTTCCCTTCAAGTGGTATCCGGGAGAGCGCGTGTTGACGCAGGCATTCCTCTGGCGCCTGCTCGATCTCGAGGAGTCGAACGGCCGCCCGATCGACGCCGTCATCGCGACGAAGTTCCCGTCGTACGTCGTCAAGCATCCGAACAAGGTCGTCTGGCTCCTGCACCAGTTCCGCCAGGCCTGGGACCTCGACCGCACCGAGCTCGGTCAGTTCTCCGAGTCGGCGGAGGATCGTGCATTGCGGCGAAAGGTGCTCGAGCTCGACAGGGTGACGCTCGGCGAAGCGAAGAAGATCTTCACCACGTCGTCCATCGTCGCCGGCCGGCTGCACGACTCGACCGGGCTCGACGCAGAGGTGCTCGCGCCGCCGCCTGCGCCGCTCGCGTTTCGCACCGAGCCGTCGGAGGGCTTCGTGCTCTCGGTCAACCGTCTCGATCGTGCGAAGCGGATCGACCTGTTGATCGAGGCGGCAGCGCTCGCGCCGGGTGTTCGAATCGTGATCGCCGGCGACGGACCGGATCGCGAACGGCTCGAGCAGCTTGCGCGCGACCGCGGTATCGACGGCCGCGCGACGTTTGCGGGCCGCGTGTCCGACGACGAGCTCGCGGATCTGTACGCGCGGTGCCTCGGTGTCTACTACGCGCCGGTGAACGAGGACTACGGGCTCGTTCCGTACGAGGCGTTTCTCTCCGAGAAGCCGGTGGTGACGATGACGGATGCGGGCGGCCCGCTCGACATCGTCCGTGAGCGAGAGACCGGGCTCGTCGTGGCGCCGACGCGCGAAGGCCTCGCGGCGGCGCTCGAATGGCTCGGCGCCAACGAGGAGGAGGCGCGCGCCCTCGGACGCGCGGGACGCGACGTCGCGCGCGCCGTCACCTGGGACTCGTGTGTCGAGCGGCTCCTCGAGGCGGTCGCCTGACGTGAAGGTCGCGTACTTCTCGCCGCTTCCGCCGAGCCGCTCCGGCATCGCCGACTACTCGGCGCTCCTGCTGCCGGCGCTCGAGCAGCTCGTCGAGGTCGAGGTCGTTCGACCCGGCCGCACGCGGCCCGTCGCAGACGCCGACGTCGTCGCTCTACCACATCGGCAACGACCCCGACGCGCACGCGTGGATCGTCGACGCGCTTCGGCGGCGACCGGGTGTCGTCGTGCTGCACGACTTCGTGATCCATCACCTCGTCGCGGGCATGACGATCGGTCGCAAGGACGGCCATGCGTACCTCACCGCGATGGAGCGAGAGGCGGGTGTCGCAGGCCGCATGCTCGGCTGGGGCGTGCTCGAAGGCCGCGTGCCGCCGCTCTGGGAGGTCCGGCCCGAGGAGTTCCCGCTCGCGGGCGAGGTGCTCGACCGTGCCACCGGGGTGATCGTGCATTCGCGCTACGCGGAGGTGCACGCGCGAGAGCACGGGTACGACGGCCCGCTCTGGCGCATCGAGCACCCGGCATGGGCCGCGCCTGCGATCGATCCCGTCCGGGTGGAAGGCACGCCGCTCATCGGGTGCTTCGGCCACCTGAACGAGAACAAGCGGATCCCGCAGTTGCTGCGTGCGTTCGCCGAGTTCCGCCGCAGGCATCCAGGCGCGCGGCTGCTGCTCGTCGGGGAGGAGGCGCCGGGCTTCGATCTCGACGGACGCCTCCGGCGGCTCGGCCTCGACACCGAGGGCGTCATCCGCGAGCCGTACGTCGAGGAGTCGCGCCTGTGGTCGCTGATCGCTGCGTGCGATGCGTGCGTCCTGCTGCGTGCGCCGACCATGGGTGAGACCTCGGGCAGCGCCATCCGCACACTCGGGCTCGGCAAGCCGCTCGTCGTCAGCGACCTCGGCTGGTTCGCCGAGCTTCCCGACGAGGTAGCTCTGAAGGTGCCGGTCGGCGGCGACGAGGAGATCGCCGGCATCGTCGCCGCACTCGAGCGCCTCGCCGATCCTGCGACCGCGGCCGCGATGGGTGCGTCGGCGCGCGCCTACGTCGAGCACACGCATGCGCTCCCGAAGATCGCCGAGCAGTACGCCGCAGCGCTCGAAGCGTCGGCCGGCAACGGCGCAGTCGACGCGAAGCTGCTGCACGAGGTCGCAGACGCTGCAGCAGCAGTGGGGCTCGAGCCCGAGCCGGTCGGTGCGCAGCTCGAGGAGCTCGGGCTCGTCTCGCCGCAGAGCGGCGGCCCCGAAGGTCATAGCCGCCCGCAGGGCGCGCGGCCGTCTCTCCTGCGAATGCTCCCGATGTGGGCGTGGCTCGCAGTTCTATACGTGGTGTCCGTGACCGTCCAGCTGGCGCTCGGCCTTCGCGTCTCGTCGCCGTGGATCATGGTCGACGAGCTCGTCTACTCCGACATGGCGCGCAGCTTCGCGTCGACCGGCCATTTCTTGATTCGCGGAGTGCATGGCAACTACGGCTTCGTCTATCCGCTGCTGCTGTCACCGGCCTACAAGGCGCTCGGCCCGATGGCCGACGTCTACCAGTGGTCGCGCGTGATCAATGCGCTGGTGATGTCGTCCGCCGTGTATCCGGCATATCTTCTCGCGCGCCGCGTCGTGCGCCCGGGCGCTGCGCTCGGGGCGGCTGCGTTCGCCGTCGCGATTCCGTCGCTCGTCTATGTCGGGACGCTGATGACCGAGAACGCGTTCTATCCGGTCTTCCTCTGGCTCGCGTTTGCACTTGTCGCCATGCTCGAGTCGCCCACGCTCCGCAACCAGCTCGTCGTGCTCGCCCTGTGCGTGGTGGCCTTCGAGGTCCGAGCGCAGGCGGTCGTGCTCTTCGTTGCGGTTCTCACAGCGCCGATCGCGCTGGCATGGATCGAGCGTGGACGCCCAAGGCGGCTGAAGGCGTTCGCGCCGCTGTACGGCGTGGCCGCCGCCGCCGTCGTGCTCGTCGCGATCGTCGAGGTCGCGCGCGGCCGCTCGCCGGTCGACGTGCTCGGCAGCTATTCGAAGACGAGCAACGGCAGCTACCACGTCTGGCCCGTCATCCGTTGGCTCGTACTCCACGTCGCTGAGTTCGATCTCGCGGTCTGGATTCTGCCCTTCGCCGCGCTGATCGTGCTCGTCGCAAATGCACGTCATCTCGATCGCCGCCTCCGCGTCTTCTGCGCCGCGGCGGTGTCGCTCGCCGTTTGGCTCGTCCTCGAGGTCGCTGTGTTCGCGTCGCAGTACTCGCACCGCATCGAGGAGCGGAACCTCTTCTATCTGATGCCGGTTTTCCTGATTGCGCTGCTCGCGTGGATCGAACGCGGACAGCCGCGGCCGCCGCGCGCCACGATCGTTGCCGTCGGAGTTGCCGCCGCGCTGCCCGGCGCGATCCCGTTCCTCAGCCTGCTGAACATCACCGCGCAGTCCGACACGATCGGGTTGCAGCCGTGGTGGTACCTCGGCGACGGGCTCGCCGGCCGGAACAGCGTTGCACTCGTCGTGGTGCTCCTGTCTCTCGCGACTCGGGGCCGCATTCCTCTGGCTGCCGGCTGCGGTATGCACCGCTGCTGCCGGTGCTCGTCGCGGTCGGCTTCCTCGCCACGTGGCTGCCGCTGCAGCTGTGGACGCACAGCTTCCCGCGGCTCGCGACGAGCGCATACAACCAGGGGGTGGGCGCGCAGCGGAGCTGGATCGATGCAGCTGTCGGTCGCGACGCGCATGTCGCCGTGCTCTGGACCGGCGGCAATGCACTGTCGGAGTGGGAGAACGAGTTCTGGAACCGCAGCATCGACCGCGTCTACAGCATCGGAACGCCCCTGCCGGGCGACATGCCGTCGACCCCAGTGACGGTCGACCGGGCGACGGGCGTCATCCGCGATCGCGACGGAAAGCCGATCGCCGCGTCGTACGTCCTCGCGAACACGGGGGTGGCGCTGCTCGGGAAGCCGATCGCTTCCGATCCCGCCAAGCAACTCGTGCTCTACCGGGTGACCCCTCCCGCGCGAACGACGACGCAGATCGCCGGGCTCTACGACGAGCCGTCGAGCCCGTGGTCGAGCGGGCACGTGACCTGGCGCAGGTACGACTGCCGCGGTGGTGCGCTCGCGGTCGTGCTTCGTAGCGACAATCAGCTCTTCAAGAGCCCGCAGACCCTCGTCATTTCCGGGACGACGCCGGCGCAGACTCTCACGTTCGCCCCAGGCGCGACGAAGACCCTTCGCCTGCCGCTCAGCCCGAAGCGCGGGGTCTGTCAGGTCGACTTCTCGATCACGCCCACACATCGGCCGGTCGACTTCCCACAGTTGAAGAACCCGGATACGCGGTCGCTCGGTCTGCATTTCGATTCGATTCGCTACCAGCCGTGAGACTCGTCGTCGACGTCTCGCCCCTGTCGCATCAGCGGACAGGCGTCGGCAACTACATCCGCGGATCGCTCCGCGGCCTCGTCGAGGCCTCGGGCGGCGAGGACGAGGTCGTCGCCTTCGCACCTGTCAGCCGCGGCGGCCGTACCGAGATCGACAACGCGCTCGAAGGGCATCCAGATCCGTGAGCGGCTTCCCGTCGTCCCGGCTGCGCACGCGCTGCGGACGGCGTGGAGCCGCGCGGGGTGGCCGCCGGCGGAGCGCGTGCTCGGTCGCTTCGACGTCTTCCACTTCAGCGACTGGATGTATCCGCCGCAGCGCGGTGGCGTCCGCTCGACGATGGTGCACGACCTCGTGCCGTTGCACTACCCCGAGTGGGTGCACACACGGACCCGGCGCATGCACGGTGCGAAGTACCGCAATGCGGCACGCACGTGTGACGTGGTGATGGTCAACTCGCGCTTCACGGGCGACGACGTCGCGGAGACACTCGGCGTCGACCGCGAGCAAGATCCATGTCGCCTACCCGGGTGTCGACGACGGGTTCGTCCCCACGGGTGCGGCGATCGGAGCTCGGCAGGCCGTACGTGCTGACCGTCGCGACGCTCGAGCCTCGGAAGAACCTCGCGACTCTGCTCGATGCGTACAGTCGCCTCGGCAGCACCGAGCTGGCGCTCGCCGTCGCAGGCGCGGCAGGCTGGGGCAATCAGGCGTCGCTCGACGTGCCCGGTGTGCTCCGACTCGGCTACACACCGCACGACGACCTGCCCGAGCTGTACCGCGGCGCGAGCGTCCTCGTCTACCCGTCGCTCTTCGAAGGCTTCGGCATGCCCGTCGTCGAGGCGATGGCCTGCGGCGTGCCGTGCGTCGTCTCGTCGCACACGTCGCTCGACGAGGCGTGCGGCGACGCGGCGATCCGCGTCGATCCGCGCGATGCCGATGCGATAGCGGACGGGATCGACGCGCGCGATCGACAAGCGCGACGAGCTCGTCGCGTCCGGTCTCTCGCACGCACGAGCATTCACGTGGGCAGCCAACGGGCGAGCGCACCTCGCGGCCTGGAAGGCTGCGCGATGAAGGTCGCCGTCGACGTCACGCCGCTCGCGCAGACGCGCGCCGGAACTGCGCGTTATCTCCACGCCTTGTTGCCGCGCATCGAGCGCGACGTGCAGGTCGACCGAGTCAGCGGCTATGCGCGGGGCCGGCCGGGACCCTGTGGCTCGATCTCGCGTGGTACCCCCACGTCCTTCCGCATCGCGCGCGCACTGCCGACGTTCTGCACTGCTCGACGTATCGCGGACCGGTGCACACGAAGACACCGCTCGTGGTGACCGTCCACGACGTCGCGGTCTTCCGCCATCCGGAGGCGTTCCCACGCTGGACGCGCGCCTACAGCCGCTTCGTGGTTCCCCGCGTTCTGCGGGCGGCCCGTCGCGTGCTTGCCGTCTCCGAGTTCACGGCGTCGGAGCTCGAGCAGGTGCTGCGAGTTCCGCGCGACTCGATCCTCGTCACGCCGAACGCCGTCGACGCGGTGTTCACGCCGGACGGGCTCGCCGCCGACGGCGACTACGTGCTCGCGGTGGGCACGCTCGAACCGCGCAAGAACCTCAGGCGGACGATCGAGGCAACCGCGCGGCTCGGCCTCGAGCTGCGGGTCGTCGGCGCGCCGGGTTGGGGCGGTGTCGACGCGCACGGCGGCAACGTGCGGCTGCTCGGCGAGGTCCCGGACGAGGAGCTCGCGCGTCAGTACCGTGGCGCGCTCTGCGTTGCGTACCCGTCGTTGTACGAAGGCTTCGGGATCCCCGTGCTCGAGGCGATGGCCTGCGGCGCGCCCGTTGCCACCGCCGCCGGAGGCGCGACGGAGGAGGTCGCAGGCGGCGCGGCCGTTCTCGTCGACCCGCACGACGTCGAGTCGATCGCGGACGGCATCGAGACAGCGATCCGGCGCCGAGACGAGCTGCGCGTGCTCGGGCTCGAACGGGCGCGCGCCTACTCGTGGGACGAGACGGCAAGGCTCACCGTCGCCGCATATCGCGAGGCCGCCGCGTGAGCGACCCGCTCGTCGTCATCGACGCCGACGTGCTCGGTCGACACCGCACCGGCGACGAGACGTACGTCACGGAGCTGCTGCGTGCCCTGCCTGCGGCCGGCGACGGGCTCCGCTTCGCCGCGATCACCCGGCGCCCGGACCTCGTCCCACCGGGCATCGAGCCGATCGAGCTGCCTGGGCGGATCCAGGAGCTCCGTATGGCCGTGCGCGTACCGGTGCTCCTGCGCCGGGTGCGCCCCGCGCTCGCGCACTTCGTCCACTCGCTGCCGCTCGCGCTCCCCTGCCCCGCCGTCCTCACCGTCCAGGATCTCTCCTTCGAGCGCGACGCATCGCTCATGGGCCGTCGCGAGACGACGATCTTCCGTCTCGTCGTGCCGCGCTCGGCGCGCCGCGCGGCGCGGGTGCTCGCCATCTCACAGCGCACGAAGGACGACCTCGTCGAGCTCTACGGCTTGACGCCGGAGAAGATCGTCGTCACGCCGCTCGCGCCCGACCGCGGGTTCGTACCGGGGGGAACACGCGCCGACTACCTGCTCTTCGTCGGGGCGATCGAGGAGCGCAAGAACCCGCTGCTCGCGGCGGACGTCGCGCGGAAGCTGGGACGTCCGCTCGTCGTCGTCGGCCCGGCGCGCGATGGACGCCTGCTCGAAGAGCTCCGCAAGCGCGGCGCCGACGTGCGGGGGTTTCTGCCGAAGGACGAGGTCGTGCGGCTCTACCAGGAGGCAGCGGCTCTGCTCTTTCCGACGCAGTACGAAGGATTCGGGCTTCCGGTTGCCGAGGCGATGGCGGCCGGCACGCCGGTCATCGCGACGCCCGACGCAGCCGTCCGTGAGATCGGTGGCGAGGCGGTCGCGTACGCCGAGCCCGCCGTCTTCGCCGAGACCGTCGCGCGCGTGCTTGCCGATCCCGCTCCGTGGGTGCGCGCCGGTCTCGAGCAGGCGGCGCTGCTCTCGTGGGAGGAGACGGCGCGGCGCACCGTCGCCGTCTACCGTGAGGTGCTCGCATGAAGGTGTCCGCCGTCGTCATCTCGCATGGACACGCCGACGAGCTGGCGCACTCGCTCCCCGTACTCGCGCCGCAGGTCGACGAGCTGCTGGTGATCGCGAACATTCCCGGCAGCGTGTCGCCCGACCTTCCGCCGGGCACCCGCGTGCTCGAGAACGAACGGCCGCTCTCATTCGCCGCGAACGCGAATCTCGGCGCCGCGCACACGGAGCACGAGCTCGTCTTGATCGCGAACCCGGACGCCGTGCCGGAGCCGAATGCGGTCGCGATTCTGCGCGCGTTCATGGAAGAGCATCCGCGCGCCGGTGTCAGCGGTCCGAAGATGCTCTACAGCGACGGCACGTGGCAGGCGTCGCGCCGCAGCTTTCCGACCGTCGGCGGCACGCTCGTCCGGCGGACGCCGCTGCGGAAGCTGTTCCCGCCGCTCGAATGGCAGCGCCGCCACTACCTGCTCGACGAGCGGCCCGACGAGCCCGTGGAAACAGACACGATGCTCGGCGCCTTCCTCCTGCTGCGCCGCGCGATGCTCGACGAGATCGGCGGCTGGGACGCCGGCTACCGGATGTACTGCGAGGACATCGACCTCAACTACCGCGCCGCGAAGGCCGGGTGGGAGCGCTGGTACGTCCCGGCCGCGGTCGTGCACCACGAGTACGCGGCCGTGATCGACAAGCGCTTCCTCACCCGGCACACGCTCTGGCACGCGCGCGCGATGGCGCGCTTCCTCCGCAAGCATCCCGAGCGACTGCTCGCGCGATGACCGCGTCGTGGGACAAGTACGCCGCCGGCGCCGACAGCTGGAGTGACGAGGCGTACGCCGACTCCACGACCTATCTTGCGCGGCGCGCCGACGTGTTTCGCTCACTCGGCCCAGCGCTTGCGGCCGGGCGATGCCGTCGTCGATCTCGCGTGCGGCGACGGCGGCTTCGGCGACTTCCTGCCGGAGTATCGCTACCTCGGCGTCGACGCGAGCGCGGAGATGGTCGCCGCCGCACGTCGACGCGGCCGTGACGTCGTGCAGGCGGATCTGAACGACTTCGAGCCGGAGGAGCCGGTGCAGGCGACGGCGATCTTCAGGGCGATCTACTACGCCCGGGACCGGCGCGCGCTGCTCGCGCGGATCGCCGGCTACACCGAGACGAAGCTCGTCTTCGACCTGAACCCGCGCCAGTACGGGCTCGCGGAGATTCGCGCCGACCTGCGCGCCGCGGGCTTCGACCGGCTCGCCGTTCGACCGTTCTTCGTTCCGCAGACCCACGCTCTTCCGCGGCCGCTGGGGCTTGGTCTTCGAGCAGCGGAGCGCACCGGGCCGCTGGCGCGGCTCGTGCTCCGCACGCGCTTCACCTACTTGTGCGCCGCCTGGGGCCCGGGCACGAAGCGGTAGGTCACAACCGCGCCGAGCTGACGGACGTCGCCGTCGCGACGGATTGAGATCGTGGGGGACGAACAGCTGGTCGACCACGACACGGACCGCGAAGCGCGACGACGGTGCCGGCAGCGTGAAGGTCTTCGTCTGCGGCGCGGCGATCGTGTCCGTCTTCTCCTTGATCACGCGGCCGAGTTGCGGCTGATGGTTCGCGTCGACGGTGAGGGAGCCGATGAGGATGTGGATCGGCGTCGGCGTCGTCGGTCCGCCGTTGGCACGTGACACCGTGACGACGATGTGACCGTTGTTGCCGTTCGAGAAACGGTTGTAGCCGCTGCTCGATCCGGTCCAGCCGTCGGGGCTGATGCCGGTGCACTCGGCGCGGAGGCGGTTCGGGTGCGTGAGCCGGATCAGGCGCCAGCGGCCGCCGCCGAAGCTCCCGCCGGCGCGGTAGTCGTGCTTCGCCGCCAGCGTGCCGGCGAAGTCGACGCACGGCCATTCCTCGACGGCATAGGCGTATTCCTGGCCCGGGTTCTTCGGATCGGCCGTCCAGTACGTCGTGCCGTCGGCGGCGATGTTCGGGCCGCCGGCGGGTCCCGGGCCACCCACCGTGCCGTCGAGGCTTCCGACGGCGGTGATCGAGCGGTTCCAGAACTCCAGGAGCCACTCGCCGTTCTGGTCGGCGACTCCCTGGCCGAGATAGAGCGTCGGCTGCCGGTGCGCGATCCGGTCGACCCAGTCGTACGGCTTGCCGAGCGTCGCGGCCGACTCGCGGCTGATCGAGTTCGTCCCGGCGGCGGCCGCGATCTCGCCTGTGAGATTCCAGCCGACGACGAAGACGCCGAGAATGCCGACCACCACCGCCGCCGCCCGTCCGCGGTCGGGGATGTAGCGCATGCCGAGCAGAGCCGCCGATCCGACGGCCGCGATCGCGAGCATCAGCCACTGGGCGAAGAACGGAGTCCAGAGCAGGAACCGGTTCGCCTGCTGCAGGATCGCAAGTCCCAGTGCGTCCGAGTACAGCTGGACGCCCATCTGATACGGCGTCGTGACGAGAACCCACATCGCCAACACCGTCGCGGCCGCAAGGGCGTACGGATTGACGCGGCGGCGCTCGAGCACGAGCGCCGTGCCGATGAAGAGGAGCGGCGCGATGTAGATGATGTTTCGCTCCTCGACGCGAGTGGCGAAGACGGTCGAGAGATACGCCGCCTTCAAGAACGTGTAGAAGCCGACCGCCAGGATGCCCGCGAGCGCAACAGATCGGTACGCGCGGATCTCTCGCGTCGGCTGCTCATCCGGCATGCGCCACAACGAGGCCAGGCCGCCGATCAGCGGGATCACACCGATGCCGATCGTGAATGCGCCGGTCGCCCAGAGGCCCAGGCTGAACATGCGGTGCTTGTAGTACGTCGTCGCGGAATACCACTCCTGGGAATGGTGGCTTGCCACGCCGCTGATCACGAACATGGCACCGACGAGGAGCACGACGGCGCCCACCCAGTCCCCGGTCGACCACCCGCGGCGCCATGCACGCAGCCGGTGGGCTCGACCACACCATGAAGATCGCGGCCAGGACGAGTGTGACGGTGATCACGACGAGCTCGCCGCGAACCGCGGGCGCAATCGCGCAGGCAAGGATGGCGGCCGCCCACCACCATCGCCCTCGTGTCACGAGAGCTTTCGCGACGAGAAAGAAGCACAGCGCTGCATACGGATACGCGAGTGGTTCCTCGACGATCCACGACGAATAGGCGACGGCAGGGATCGCGGCCGCGCCGGCGGCCGCGAACAGGGCAGCGACGCGACCGACGATCAACCTCGCAAAGAAATAGGTGGGAAAGAGGGCGGACGCCATCACGAGCACGCCGATGTACTTCACGGCGTCGTAGGACGCATGCGTGTTGCCGAGCCACCAGGCCGGGGCGATGAGGTACGTGTACAGCGTGTCGGGCGAATGCGCCGCGCCGCGCCGCGCAGCATGCCCCGTCTCCGCTACGGCTCGGGCGAGCTGCGTTCGCTCGAGCTCATCGGTGAAGAGCCACGGTGTCACATGGCCCCAGGCTTCGTACACGTAGATCATGCACAGCCAGATGTAGATGCTCAGGAGTGGGACGACTGCGAGCAGTCGATCGGCGAAGGTCCGCTCCGTCGTCTCGACGTGCGTACGCTCTCTCTGCGGTGTGGCGACGGCGGTCACTCGAACGCGGCTCCGGTGACGACCGCGGGATCGAGGTCGATCTCGCGCCGCACGAACCGGCACTCGACCTCGGCTCGCCGGCATGCCTCGATGACGGCGTCGACGCGGTCGCGAGGAGCGGCCGGCAGCGTCATGAAGACCTCGTGCGGCTCGAGCCGGCCGAGTGCCCAGCCGATCTCGTCCAGGCCGCCGATGACCCGCACCCCCTGGATCCGCTGCCGGCGGAGGTTCCGGTCGTCGTCGACGAAGCCGACGACACGCTGTCCGCTCTGCTCGCGCAGTTCGCGAAGAAGGCTACGGCCGCTCTGGCCGGCGCCGACGATCAGGACGCGCCGCTGGTCGCGCCTGCCGACGAGCGACGAGAACGCACGAGCGACGCCTCGTTCCCAGAAGCGCGCGGCGCCGACAAGGAACGTGCAGAGCAGGAGATCGATGAAGAACACCCCGCGAGGGAATCCGTTCCAGGGGATCGTCGCCCAGAGGAAGAGGAACGCCGCTGTCTCCGAGACGAGTACCGCAGCGAAGATGTTCGCGGCATCGCGGGCGCCCGCGTAGCGCCAGACGCCGCGGTACAGCCCGAAGACGATGAACGCCAGATAGCGGGCGACGAGCACCGCCGGCAATGCGACGTGGAAGAAGTGGCGCATCCACGGCGTGCCCTCACCTTGCACGCGGATCGCGTACGCGGCGGCGAACGAGCCGGTGATGAGCGCGAAGTCCACCAGCACCTCCACGAATCGCCGGCGGTGCACGATCAGCGAGCGGAGCAGCGATGTCGGCTGGCCTTCATCCGCGGCGTCGTCGACATCCGCGAGGTTGGTCCCGAATTGCAGGAGGAACGCGAACGTCAGGAGGACTCCGGCGAGCGTGACATACGTGTCGTCGAGGACGTTGTAAGCGAGGCTCGTCGCTCCGAGTGCGGCGGAGACGATGCCGAGGAGGATGACGGCTCGCCTTTCGGACAGTCCGCGATAGACGAGTCGATGCGACGTGTGGTCGCGGCCTCCCTTGTAGACGGGGCGGCCTTCGAGGAGTCGCACGATCGTCACGAACGTCGTGTCGAGAATCGGTATCGCGAGGACCAGAACCGGGAGGATGAGGGTTGCGACCGTCGAGCCGGCGACCTTCCAGCTCGACGCAAGGCCGAGCGCAGCCAGGACGAATCCGAGCATCTGGCTGCCGCTGTCGCCCATGAACACGGCGGCCGGGCGGCTGACGCGCAGGTTGTAGGGCAGGAAGCCCAGGCACGCGAGACACACGCTGAGGGCGATCGCAAGCGCGACGTCGTTTGGGTGAACGGTCACGGCGTCGATCGCGAAGTAGGCACATGCGATCGCCGCGAGGGTCGCGGCGAGCCCGTCCATGTTGTCGAGCAGGTTGAAGGCGTTCGACATCCCGACGAGCCACAATGCGCCGATCGCCGTTGCGAGGATCCCGTTGGAGACGACCTCCACGCGGACGCCCACCGCGAGCACGAGTGCCGCGGCGGCGAACTGTGCGCCCAGCTTCGTCAGCGGGTTGAGGGTGTAGAGGTCGTCGAGGAGCCCTGCGACGAAGAGGATCGTGCAGCCTCCCACGATGCCGAGGAGCTCGTGCGTCGCGTCGACGGCGCCCGTCGCGACGGCGAGGCCGACGCCGGCGAGCAGGCCGGCGAAGATTCCGACGCCCCCGATGAGCGGGGTGTCGTGCCGGTGCCAGCGGTCAGCCGACGGCGCGGCGACGAACCGCCGCGAGATCGGAGCGCGCAGCAGCAACCCGATCGTGAGCAGGCTTGCGGGAAGGGCGGCCAGAGCGGCAAGGGCCGTCATCGCGCGGCGCGCCCCCGGCTCGCGACTCGTGCGGGTCGTGGCACGTGGACCAGCGTAATCGACGCACGTAAGCGGGGTGTTTGGTCGGCTGGCTCCCGCGCCGTGCAGGGTAGGTTGCGCCCGTGAGGACGCCGCTGCTCGAGCTGATCCGCTGCCCGTTCTGCCGCGCCGAGCTGGGGGAGGACGGCGAGGGGCTCCGGTGCACCGGCTGCTGTCGAACCTTCGGCCGCGCGGATGACGGCATTCCGCTGTTGCTCCATGAGGGGCTCCCCGGCGCGGAGAAGAAGCTGCGCGAGGCGTCGGGCTGGCTCGAGAAGGCGCAGGCCGAGGGCTGGTATGAGCCCGACGACGTCGTGGACGCGGTTCTCCCATTTGTAAATCAGGAGCTCGGGTGGAACGAGCTCAACTGGCTCGCGAACGGCCACTCGTTCCAGGTGCTCCTCGACCGCTACGTCGAGGGGAGGCGTGGCCTGCGCGTGCTCGAGGTGGGCGCCGCGAAGGCATGGGCCTCGCGCTTCTGGCTCGAACGCGACTGCGAGTACGTCGCGACCGACATCCTCGTCGACCCGAACATCGGCCTCGGCCGCGGCGCGTTCTACGGCGATTTTGCGCGGATCCAGGCGGACGGGGAGCATCTGCCGTTCGCCGACGAGACGTTCGACCTGACGTACTGCGTCGCAACGCTTGCACCACGCGCTGGACCTCACGCAGATGGTGAGGGAGATGGCGCGTGTCACGAGGCCGGGCGGTGTCGTCGCCGGCCTGAACGAGGGCGTACGCGGGGTGCTGCGCGGTTCGGTGAACCCCGACCAGGCGGGTGAGATCGAGCTCGGCATCAACGAGCACGTGCACTCGGTGTGGGCGTACGCGGCCGCGTTCGTCCGGTCGGGACTCGCGATTCGGAGGCTCGAGCGCCCCGACGGCTGGCCGCCGCGGCCGTACGGACGTCTGCTCTCGCACATTCCGAAGATCGGGATGACGCTCGGGACGACGGTCCATCTGAGCGCGATTCGCTTCGGCGGCGTCTCGATCTACGCGCGGAAGCATCGATGACGCGCGTGGCATTCGTCTACCCCAACGCACGTCGAAGCTATGCCCGGGAGGTCGAGCGCGGGAACGCTCCGGACTCGCCGCTCCTCGGTGAGAATCACATGGAAGCTTTCGCCATCGACGCGTGCATTCACGACCCGCTGCTGACACGCGTGCAGCTGCCGGCGAGGCTCGCTCGCGTCGCCTGGAGCATTCGCGAGCTTCCCCTGCCGTGGGAGATCGGTCGCGCCGACGCCGTCGTCACGGGTCTCGCGAATCTCTTTCCGCTCGTCGCACGGTTGCGGCCGGGTCTATCGGTGATCCTCGTGAACTACGGGCTCAACCAAGTGTTCAGACGCTCCTCGACCGCCCGGCGACGGCTCTTGCGCACGTCGTTGCGTTCGGCGGCGGCAATCGTGTGTTTCGGCGAGTCGCAGCGACGGGAGCTCGTCGACTGGGGGATCGCCGAGCGCTCCGTCTCGTCGATCCCGTTCGGGATCGACGAGACGTGGTTCTCTGCAGATGCCGCCTGGCCGGCGGCCAACCCCGTCGTCCTCACCGTCGGCAAGGATCTGGCTCGTGACTTCGCGACGTTCACGGCGGCGGTCGCCGGCTTGCCCGTGCGCTCGGAGATCATCGCAATGCCCCGGAATCTCGAAGGCGTGAAGCTGCCGCCGAACGTGACGGCGCGCCAGGTTGGCATCGTGGAGCTGCGCGACCTGTACAGCGATGCAGGGTGCGTCGTGATCCCGCAGCATCCAGATACGTTCGGTTACGGCGCCGACGGCGGCCTGACGGTCCTCCTCGAGGCGATGGCGATGTCACGACCGATCGTCGCCACCGACCGCGCCCTCATCCGGGACTACGTCGACGACGGCGTTGAGGCGTTGCTCGTTCCGGCCGAGGAACCTAACGCTCTCCGGGCGGCCGTAGAGCGAATACTCGGCGACGGCGCGCTCGCACGCCGCCTCGGCCGCGCGGCGCGCGCGAGGGTCGAGCGGGATTACACCACGCGCTCGTCCGCCTCTGGCCTCGCCACGCTGATCAAGGCCGTGGTCTAGGCGTGTTCGACACCTTCGCCGACGTCGTTCGCTACCGGGACCTCTTCGCGAATCTCTTCCGCCGCGACCTGCATGCGAAGTACAGAGGCTCGGCGCTCGGCGTGCTCTGGACGGTCGCGAACCCGGTGATGCTGATGGGCGTGTACCTGTTCGTGTTCGGCGTCGTCTGGAAGTCGCCGTTCTCGAACGGCGGCCACTACCCGTTGTTCCTGCTCTCCGGCCTTGCCGTCTGGACGTTCTTCACGTCGGCGCTGCTCTCGTCGACGCGATCGATGCTCGACAACGCCAACCTGATCCGGAAGACGAAGTTCCCGCGGCAGCTCGTTCCGCTCTCGGTCGTCGCTGCGCACCTCGTCAGCTTCGCGGCGATGCTCGTCCTGCTGCTCGTCGTGAACTTCATCGCGCTGCCGCGCGTCCGTGGGACGGAGCTGCTCGCGGTGCCGCTCGCCGCGTTGTTCGTCGCACTCGTCTGCGGGTTCGCGCTTGCGGTCGCGTCGCTCAATGTGTTGTTTCGCGATGTCGAGTTCATCGTCGCCGCGCTGCTCGTGCCCTGGTTCTTCCTCACGCCGATCCTCTATCCGCTCGATGGGCAGCAGATCGCAGGGCACCCGACCGCGCAGTGGTTCATCCACTGGGTGAACGTGCTCTCACCCGGAATAGAGGCGATCCGGGCACCGCTCTTCCTCGGCACGCTGCCGAAGTGGAGCGACGCGCTCTATCTCGTCGTCGCGGCGGTGCTGGCACTCGCGCTCGGCGCGTTCGTCTTCAACCGCGTCGACGATCAGATCGCGATCGAAGTCTGACCACGAGCCTTCCGTCGAACATCGACGGCTCATCGTCTTCCGGCGCGAACGCAGGCAGGCCGGCCACCTCGCAGTTCGGCTCGAGCGGCGGTAGCAGCGAGGGGCAGACGAGCGGGTGCGCGAAGCGAGGATGCCTCCCGCCGCCGGGCGCGTAGGGCGCGAGAGCCGGATCTCCACGGCGCAGGCGGCTCTGCTCCACCTGGACGGCACCGCCGACCGCGGCATAGCCCTCTTCGTGAAGAGCGCCGACGCGTTCGGTCCAGTCGTCCACAGGCTCCGCGCCGTCTCCGAGGAACAGGCGAGCTCCACTGGCATCGCGTGGCAGCACGTCGGCGTCCTCCTCGTACGGAGCGTTCCCGATCTCCGCCAGCCAGAAGCGGTGCTCCTCGACGAGGTCGACCGCGAGCCGGTAGCGGCCGGGCGGGATCGGGCCGCGGAGCCGGAGCGTCTGCCGCAGCGTCTCACCCGGTGCAACGGCACGCTCGAGCGGTGTGCGAGGGCTGTCCCAGATGATCGGGTTGCCGCGTTCGTCGAGCCAGTGGTAAGCGAGAAACAGGCCCTCCTCGGCGCCGCGGGTGCGCCACGTCGCCGATCCTGCGTTCTCGACCTCGACCGTCGCGTGCTGCAGTGCGCCTGCCTCGACCGGGGCGCGTTCAAGGGTGCGCCAGCGCGCGACGAGGGGGCCTGTTGCTTGCATGGCGGGGGCTAGTCTAGGCAGGTGACTCGGCCTCTCCTCGTTCGGGCCGCGCTGCGCGAGCCGGTCGAACGCACGCCGGTGTGGTTCATGCGGCAGGCCGGCCGCTCCCTGCCGGAGTACCGCGAGATCCGCGAGCGGCACGGCTTCTTCGACGTCGCCGGCACGCCGGATTTGTGCGCCGAGGTCACCCTGCAGCCCGTGCGCCGCCACGGCGTCGATGCGGCGGTCATGTTCGCCGACATCATGTCGCCGGTGCTCGGCATGGGCGTCGCCCTCGAGCTGGTGGAAGGCGTAGGCCCGGTGATCGAGCAGCCGATCGCGTCGATGGCAGACGTCGAGCGGCTGCGCGTCACCGACGCCGAGGAGTGGGCCGGGCCGATCCTCGAAGCGGTGAGGATCGTGCGCGGCGAGCTCGCGCCGGAGAAGGCGGTGATCGGCTTCTGCGGCGGCCCGTTCACGGTGGCCGGCTACCTCGTCGAGGGCAAGCCCAGTCGGGACTTCGCGCGGACGAAGATGCTGATGTACCGCGAGCCGGCGGTGTGGCATGCGCTGATGGACCGTCTTGCGGAGCAATCGGCGCGCTACGTCGCCGCGAAGGTGCGCGCGGGCGCGGACGTCGTCCAGCTCTTCGACTCATGGGTCGGCGCGCTGTCGCCCGCCGACTACGAGGAGTTCGTCGAGCCGTACTCGGCCCGCATCCTCGCTGCCGTCGACGCGCCGACCATCCACTTCGGCACCGGTACGACGCCGCCGCTCCTCGAGTTGCTCGCACGCGCCGGCGGAGACGTGATCGGGCTCGACTGGCGCATGCCGCTCGACGCGGGTTGGGAGACGATCGGTCACGAGCGAGGCGTGCAGGGAAACCTCGATCCCGCCGCGCTGCTCGGACCATGGGAGCGCGTCGAGGCGAGCACGCGCGACGTGCTCGACCGTGCCGCCGGGCGCCCCGGACACATCTTCAACCTCGGCCACGGCGTCCTGCCGCAGACCGACCCGGAAGTCGTCACGCGGCTCACGGCGCTCGTGCAGGAGCGCAGCGTGGAGGCGACAGTCTGATCGGGTTCTTCCGCCAGGCTCTCGACGCGCGTGAGCTAGCGTGAGCGCATGAGCGAAGCCGTGATCCTGATGGCCTATGGATCGCCCGAGCGTTTGGCCGACGTCCCCGCGTACTACGCCGACATCCGAGGCGGCCGGCCGATCGCTCCCGAGAACCTCGCCGATCTCGTCGAGCGCTACCGCAGGCTCGGGATCGAGGAGTCGTCACCGCTCAACGCGATCACCGAAGAGACCCGCGCTGCCCTCGAAGACGAGCTCGGGCTTCGCGTCTACACGGGCATGAAGCACTGGCCGCCGCGCATCGCCGACGCCGCCGAAGCGGCGCTCGCCGGAGGAGCCGAGCGGATCGTCGGCGTCGTGCTGGCTCCGCACTACTCGGCGCTCTCGATCAAGGGCTACCGCGACCAGCTCGAGCAGTCGCTCGCAGGGCGGGCCGAGCTCGCGTTCGTCGAGAGCTGGCATCTCGAGCCCGGCTTCATCGAGCTGCTCGCCGACCGCGTGCGGGGAACGCAGTCGCACGTCGTCTTCACCGCCCACTCGCTGCCGGAGCGGATTCTCTCCATGGGCGACCCGTACAAAGCCCAGCTGCTCGAGACCGCCGCGCTCGTCGCCGAGGCCTCAGGCCTCGGCGACCAGTGGAGCTTCTCGTTCCAGAGCGAGTCGCCGACGGGAGAGCCGTGGCTCGGGCCGGACATCCTCGACCATCTCACGGCGCTCCACGAGCAGGGGGTCGACGACGTCCTCATCTGCCCAATCGGCTTCGTCTCCGACCACCTCGAGATCCGCTGGGACATCGACGTCGAAGCGCGCGAACGCGCGGCGGAGCTCGGCATGCGCGTCGACCGGATCGCGATGCCGAACGCGGATCCTGCGTTCATCCGGACGCTCGCCGGAATCTCGCGTCGTGCACTGGGAGTACCGTCACGAGCATGAGGCCCGGTGAGATCGTCGTCGAGAACGCCGGGCGCAGCTTTCGCGTCTATCCGCGCGAGAACCGCGCCCTCAAGGACCTGATCGTCGCGCGAGGCCGCGTGCGCGGCTCCGACGTCGTCGCGCTGCGCGATGTGTCGTTCTCCGTGGAGCCCGGGAGCGCTGTCGGGCTCGTCGGCCGCAACGGCTCCGGCAAGACGACCCTGCTGCGCCTGTTGTCGGGGATCATCAAGCCGACGTCGGGTCTCGTTGCGGTCGGCGGGAGGATCGGCTCCTTGCTCGAGCTCGGCGCCGGCTTCCATCCGGATCTGACCGGCCGCGAGAACGTCTATCTCAACGGGTCGATCCACGGGCTCGGTCGCGCCGCGATTCGCGAGAAGCTCGACGAGATCGTGACGTTCGCCGGGCTCGAGGCGTTCATCGACCTTCCGGTGCGGACGTATTCGTCGGGCATGTACATGAGGCTCGGCTTCGCGATCGCGGCGCACATCGAGGCCGACGTGCTGCTACTCGACGAGGTGTTCGCCGTCGGCGACGAGGCGTTCCAGCGCAAGTGCTTCGGCAAGATCTTCGAGTTCAAGCAGCGCGGAGGCACGATCGTGTTCGTCTCGCACGACGCGGCTGCGGTCGAGCGGCTCTGCGATCGTGCGGTGTTGCTCAAGGACGGTCTCGTTGCATTCAACGGCCCGACGCACGAGGCGATCGTCGAGTACCGGCGCCTCCTGGCGGGCGAGCGCGAGCCGGAGGAGCGCGCCGCGGGCTTGAAGGAGTGGGGCGGAGACATCGCGCGTGTCGAGCGCGTCCGGCTGCTCGGCGCCGACGGAAGCGAACGCATGCAACTGCTCGCCGGTGAGCCCTTCGCGATCGCAGCCGACGTCGTCGCCGAGCGCGCGATCGAGCCGCCGCGCCTCGTCTGGGAGCTGCGCGACGACGCCTCGGTCCTGCTCGCCTCCGGGGCGCTTGCGACGGCGGAGCTCGGCTGGGCGGCCGATACCCGCAGGCTGGCGCTGCGGTTCGACGCGGACCGCCCGCCGTTCGCAGACGGCCGGCTGCACCTCCGCGTCGACCTGACCGACGGTGACGGGCAGACGCAATACCACTCGTTCGACGACGCGCGGGTCTTCGTCGTCTATCCCGCCGATGAGAACCGTGGTCTCGTGCGCCTCGAAGGGACCTGGTCGCGGGAGGACTCGGCGCTCGCCGCAGAACTGGAGAGGGCATGAGCTCTCGTACCTGCCCCGACTGGCCCGATCTCATGGAGCTCGCACCCGAGCTCCAGTTCAAGCACTACACCGTCGCCGAGGCACAGCTCCCCGCCGACGCGTTGATGCTCGTGAAGGATTTCTCGCTCTCCGACGTGGCGATCTGCGCCGATCTCGACAAGAACGTGTTCTACGCGGCGCACACGGACGAGCGCGTCGCCGAGGCGCTCCGGAAGAGCCACTGGTACGAGATCCGCGAGTGGATCAGCGCCGGCCGCCCCGGCCAAGGCGGCTACTAGGAGGAACCGGTGTGAGCAGCGGCTCGCCGCGCTCCGCCGCCAAGAGGTTGTCCACGACGACGCGCGTCATCGCCGCGCGCGTCTCGACGGTGCCGCTGCCGATGTGCGGCGTCAACACGACGTTCGGCAGGTCGAAGAGCGCCTCGGGCACGGCAGGCTCGTGCACGAACACGTCGAGGCCCGCGCTGATGCGCCCCGAGACGAGCTCCTCGACGAGTGCGTCCTCGTCGACGAGCGCGCCGCGCGACGTGTTGACGAGCGTCGCGCCATCCTGCAGGAGCCCGAGTCGCTCGCGTGAGATGAGGCCTTCCGTCTCCGGCGTCAGCGGCGCGTGGATCGAGACGACGTCCGACCTCGCGCAGCAGGTCGTCGAGCTCGCGGTACTCGAGCTCGGCGCCGTCGAGCCGCCTGCGCTGGTGATAGAGGATGCGCATGTCGAAGCCGCGCGCGCGACGCGCCATCGCGCTGCCGATGCGTCCGAGCCCGACGATGCCCAGTGTCGAGCCGCTCACCTCGCGGCCGAGGAACGGCGCCTCCGACCACCCGGTGCCCCATGCGCCGGAGCGCACGTGGTCGTCGCCTTCGACGAGCCGCCGCCGCGTCGCGAGCAGCAATGCGAAGGCCAGGTCGGCGGTCGCGCCGTCGAGCACCCCGGGCGTGTTCGTCACCTCGACGCCGCGCGACCGGCATGCGGCCACGTCGACCTGGTCATAGCCGACGCCGTAGTTCGCGACGAGGCGAAGCGCCGGGAAGAGATCGAGCACGGCGTCGTCGATCCGCTGCCCGGGCGCAACGAGAGCCGCGACGTCGTCGCGCTGCGCGCCGAGTGTGCCGATCTCCACGTCGGCGAGCTCGTCCCATGCCGGCCCGGGAGGCGTTGGGTCGCGAGGACGCGCATCGCGGCCGAGTATTCCGCATCGCCTACCGGTGGCGCAGCGCGAGCACCTCGTCGAGGCTGCTCGTGTTCAGCACGTCTCAGGTTCGCGACGTTCGGGAAGTTCGCGAGCCGCCGAGCTTGTGGTCGGCCTTCGCCCCGGGCCAGACGCCGGTCACGTGGGCGAAGCCCGTCGCGCTGGCATGATCGACCAGTGCCTTCACGCCGCCAAACACGGCACCCTTCACGGCCGAGGCGGCCACGATCTCGACCCAGCCCTGGCCCTGAACCTTGGCCGTCGGCGGGTCACCCTCGCGACCCGTGAGCTCCCACGTCCGCTCGAACACCCGACCGGCAAGACGAGCGCCGACCACGCCCCCGGCGAAGCCGATCGGCCAGTACAACAGCTTTGCAAGGATCATCGACGCATCCGACCACGAATCATCTCGGACCAGAGCTGGCCGAGCAAGGTCGCTTAGGCGCGGCGCTCGCGCACGAGCACGGCCGCGCGCCGGTTAGGCCGGACCGAGTAGTCGGCCCGCGCCGGCGAGGTCGAGCAGTGCCGCGTAGGCGTCGAGTGTCTGTGCGATCTCGTTGTTGTCCACGCGGCTAGTCTCTTTCCCATGCCGACGGTCGTCATTCCGTTCGCCGGTGTGGAGGGCAAGACCCGGCTCCACGCCTCTCGGCGCGCCAGGCGCGCATTGTCGCTCGCGATGCTCGGCGACGTCCTCGCTGCGGCACTGGTCGTGGGCGAGCCGCGCCTCGTGACCGCCGACGACGAGGCAGCCGCCATCGCCGGCGAGCTCGGGGCGGACGTCGCCGGCGATCCGGGCGACGGTCAGGGGCCGGCGGTGGCGGCTGCGCTCGCCGGTGTCGATCCCGGCCCGATCCTGATCGTGAACGCCGACGTGCCCTGCGTCGTGCCTGACGATCTGCGCGCGCTGCTCGCCGCAACTCCGGCCGGAGGGATCGCGCTCGTGGAGGCGCTCGACGGGACGACCAATGCGCTCGGTCTGTCTGCGGCCGAGGCGTTCGCGCCGCTCTACGGGCCCGACAGCGCCTCCCGGTTTCGCGCACACGCCCACGAGCTCGGCCTCGAGGCCGTCTCGGTCGCCCTGCCGAACCTCGCCGACGACGTCGACACGATCGGCGACCTGCAGCGGTTGCAGCTGCGATGCGGTCCCGCGCACGCAAGCGTGTCTCTTCGAGCTTCCGGTCGGAGCGACGGGGTGAAGATCGTCATCTTCTCGGGCGGAGTGGGCGGGGCGCGCTTCGTTCGCGGCGTCGTCGACGCGGTCGATCCGGCCGACGTGACGGTCATCGGGAATGTCGGCGACGACGTCGAGGTCCTCGGCGTGCACGTCTCGCCCGATCTCGACTCGGTTCTCTACGCTCTCGCCGGCCTGAACGACGAGGAACGTGGCTGGGGTCGCTCTGGCGAGACGTGGAACGCGCTCGAGAGCGTCCGGTCGCTCGACGGCGAGGCATGGTTCGCCCTGGGCGACCGCGATCTCGGCCTGCACCTCGTGCGCACGCAGGCGTTGCGCGCGGGGGAGCCGCTCTCTGCCGTAACCGCGCGCATCCTCTCGTCGCTCGGCGTGACGACGCGCCTGCTGCCTGCCACCGACGACCGGTTGCGCACGTGGATCGGCACCGAGGCCGGCGAGTTCCCGTTCCAGGAATGGTTCGTCGCGCGAGGACATCGTGACGAGGCCGAGCGGGTGCGCTTCGAGGGCAGCGAGTCCGCCGTGCCCGCGCCTGGTGTCCTCGACGCGATCGACGCCGCCGAGCTGCTGCTCATCGCGCCGAGCAACCCGTATGTGTCGATCGAGCCGATACTCGCGGTTTCCGCGATCCGCGATGCGCTCGTCCGGCGCCGTGTTCCGTGCGTCGCGGTCAGCCCGCTGATCGGCGGACGCGCAGTGAAAGGCCCTGCCGACCGCATGCTCATCCGCATGGCGGGCGGGACGTCGCCGCGTCACGTTGCCGCGTGCTACGCGGGCCTCATCGACTCGATCGTGGTCGACGAGGCCGACGCAGACGACCTCGATGGGCTCGGTGATGTGCAGCCGCTCGTGACCCGCACCCTGATGAGCGACGAGCCGGCCCGCCGCAGGCTTGCGGAGGTTGCGTTGGGTGTGGTCACGGCGTGAGGATCGCGGTGGTCGGCGGGACCGGCGACTTCGGTCTCGCCCTCGCGCAGCAGCTCGTCGCCGCGGGCGAAGACGTCGTCATCGGCTCTCGTGACGCCGAGCGTGCGGCGGCGAAGGGCGCGGAGGTCGGTGCGGCCGGCGCAGCGAACGAGGATGCTGTGCGCGGGGTCGACCTCGTCGTGCTCGCTGTGAAGTCGGATGCCGCTCTGCCGACAGCGCAGTATCTCGCGAACGCCATCGGCCACACTCCGGTGTTGAGCGTCGCGAGCGAGCTCCGGTTCACGAAGCAGGGTGTGTTCCCATCGGAGCACGCTCACTCGATCGCGGAACGCACGCAGGAGCTGCTCGATGCTCCGGTGGTCTCGGGCCTCCACTCGCTCGCGGCCGCGTCGCTCATGCAGGGGAAGGCCGACGGCGACACACTCGTTTGCGGCGACGACACCGTCGCGAAGGAGCTCGCACTCGAGCTCGCGGCCAAGATCGTCGCGGGGCGTGCGCTCGATGCCGGGCCGCTCGCAAGCGCCCGGGCGCTCGAGGGAATGACCGCGGTGATCGTCAACCTGAACAAGCGGTACAAGGGCCACGCCGGCGTTCGCGTCGTCGGCCTTCCGTGAGCGGCTACTCCGTCTTCCCCGTCACCGGTCTCCCCGAGCTTCGTGAAGGGGACGACCTTGCTGCGCTGATCCTCGATCGCGTCGAGCTCGAGGACGGGGACATCGTCGTCGTCGCTCAGAAGGCGATCTCGAAGATCGAGGGTCGCATCGTGCGGCTCGACGACCTCGAGCCGTCGGAGCGTGCGCGGGAGATCGCGGGTGACGAGGAGGATCCGCGTCGGATCGAGGCGATCCTGCGCGAGGCCAAGAGCATCGTGCGCATCCGCCCGCCGCTCGTGATCTGCGAGACGCACGACGGCTTCATCTGCGCGTCCGCCGGGGTCGATGCGTCGAACACGACCGAGCCGGGCACGCTCATCCTCCTGCCGGTCGATTCCGATGCGTCGGCCGCGGTGCTCCGGGACACGCTCGCCGAGAGGACCGGCCGTGAGCTCGGCGTGATCGTGACGGACTCGTTCGGGCGTCCGTGGCGGCAGGGGACGATCGACGTCGCGATCGGCGCCGCGGGCGTCGTCGTGCTCCAGGATCTGAAGGGCAAGCGCGATCCGGTGGGTCACGAGCTCCGCTCGACGGTGATCGCGGTGGCCGACGAGATCGCGAGCGCGGCTCAGCTGGCCTCCGGGAAGCTCGACCGGATCCCCGTGACGATCATCCGCGGCCTCGACCTCCGCGGCGAAGGCCGCGCACAGGAGATACCGGTCCCTGCCGAGCGCGACCTGTTCCGTTAGCGTGGGCACGATGGACGCCGACCCGATCGAGGCCGCCAACGCGCTGCTGCGCGAGAAGGGTTATGCCGAACGCGACCTCGCGGTGCACGCAGGGCCACGCGGCAAGGCGCTCCTGAAGGGCAACAAGATCATCAGCCCGTTCTCCGACGACGCGGCGCTCGTGCTGGGCGTCGTCCGCGATCTCGTGCCCGCCGACGCGGAGCTCGGCAACCGCATGTTGCGTCCGGCCGATCTTCGGGCCGCGCTCAGCCCGTAGCGGGCTTGCGCTCGAAGATCACGAACACCGCCAGCTGCTCGTACGCACTGAAGCGATGGTCGGCGCCTGCCTCGACGAAGACGGCGTCGCCTTCTTTCACGGGCACCTCCGTCCCCTCGACGGTGAGGACGCCCGTGCCTTCGAGCACGACGTAGACCTCGTCGTCTTCATGCGGCTGCTGCTTGTCCGCCTCCGGCGCGACGAGCACATAGACACCGAGCTCGAGGCCGGCGGACTCGTGGACGACCTCGTAACCCCCGCCCGCGGCGCGCAGCTCCTCGACGACCGACGCGACTCCGAACGGGTGCATGGTCAAGACGCTACCCAAACGGGCAAGCGCAGGAGCAACCCATCTCCGGACTGTTCCAACGTGCCGCCGTGGTCGATTGCGATCCGTCGCGCCGCGACGATGCCCAGCGTGCCCGTCACGGCCGGCTCGACGCGAAGGGCACCGTCGTCGCTCACGTCGACGTCGATCGAGCCAGCATCTCCTGCTGCGGCGCGACCCGCAGCGACGAGGTGGAGGGCGGCCTGAGTGAGCTCGGCGGGTGCGCAGCGCACGACGACGGGCCGCTCGGGATACGTCGCGGCGATTGCGAGCTGCCGTGCGTTTCCCTGCCGAACGAGCGCCGTCGCGGCTCGGGTCGCGTCGTCGAGGGAGGCACTTTCGGCATCTTCGGGTGGGCGTACGTAGTCGAGGAGTGCGCGCAGCCCTCTCCTCATGTCGAGTGCTGTGTTCTTGACGATGCCGAGGCGTTCCGTCGTCGCAGCGGCGGGATCTGCATCCGCGAGGAGGAGGTCGACGTGCCCCAGGACGGCGAAGAGCTCGTTCGCGAGATCGTGACCGATGTCACCTGCGAGGCCGCCGAGCGCCGCCAGGCGGGCCAGAGGCACGAGCTCGTGCTCGAGGGCCGCCCGCTGCTCTTCCGTTAGGGCAAGCGTCGAAAGGAGATACTCAGGAGTGTCCGGCATCTAGGAAGGGTGAGGCTGCGTGAGCGATCGGATTACCTGCGTGATCGCGGACGACCATCCGGCGATGCTGACCGCGATCGCGGACACGCTCGAGCGTAGTGGCGTCGAGGTCGTGGGGCGCGCGGCGGACGGCCAGGTTGCTCTCGCCCAGATCGAGGCGCACCAGCCGCAGGTGGCCCTCGTGGATATCCGCATGCCGCGGCTGTCGGGAATCGAGGTTGCAACCAAGGCAGGCGTCGTCGCGCCGAACACGTCGATCATCTTCTACACAGCTTATGGCGACCGCGCACTGCTCTCGGAGGCGCTCGACGTCGGTGCGCGCGGCTTCGTGCTGAAGGAAGCCCCGCTGCCGGACCTCGTGCGGGCGGTCGAGCGAGTCGCCGCCGGAGACGCCTATGTCGATCCCGTCCTTGCAGGCGTCCTCGTGAGCGCGCAGTCCGAGAAAGTCCCGACGCTGACGCAGCGCGAGCGTGAAGTGCTGCGGCTGCTGGCCGACGGACAATCGAACGAGGAGATCGGCAAGCGGCTCTTCATCTCGCCCGAAACCGTGCGCACCCACGTCCGCAAGGCGATGGCGAAGCTCGCCGCCGACACGCGTACCCAGGCGGTCGCGATTGCGTTGCGCCAGTCTCTGATCTCGTGAACGAGCGCGAGCGCCCGTTGCGGCGAGCCGACCTCGACCCGGATCCGCTCGTCCAGTTTCGCCGCTGGTTCGACGACGCGGAGTCCGCCGTGCGCATGCCGGAGGCGGGCGCGCTCGCGACAGCCACGGCCGACGGCGTGCCCTCCGCGCGGATGGTGCTCCTCAAGGGGTTCGACGAGGACGGCGTCGTGTTCCACACGCATGCGACGAGCCGGAAGGGGCGCGAGCTCGACGCGAATCCGCGGGCCGCGCTCCTCCTCTACTGGGACCCGCTCGGTCGGCAGGTGCGGGTCGAAGGACCGGTCGAGCGCATGCCGGACGCGGCGACCGACGCGTACTTCGCCGGCCGGCCGCGCGGTGCGCAGATCGGCGCCCACGCATCGCGTCAGAGCGAGCCGATCCCCGATCGGGCTGCGCTCGAAGAGCGGGTCGCCGAGCTCGAGGCGGAGCTCGCCGGCCGCGACGTCCCGAGGCCGGACACCTGGGTCGGCTACCGCGTCCTGCCGGAGACGTGGGAGTTCTGGCAGCACCGCGACAGCCGCCTGCACGACCGCTTCCGCTACCGCCGCGACGGGAACCGCTGGGTGATCGATCGCCTCGCCCCCTAGCGGCGCGTGACGCTCTCGACACGAAGTGTCTGACACCTGGGAGCCCGAAAGTGTCTGACACCTGGGCGCCCGAAAGTGTCTGACACTTGAGAGCCCGAAAGTGTCTGACACCTGAACTTTGCCGAAGGCGTCACGGAATCCCGGCGCCGCCGTCTTCCCGTCGCCGCAGAGCCGCCGCGCACGATTTCCGTGAGCAACGCGTGACACGCGCGCGCAGAGGTGTCTGACACCTGAGCGCCTATCGGGCTCGAAGGTGTCAGACACCTAGGAGCCTCAGGAGTGCACGGCCACGGCTGCAGGTGGGCTACCGCCGCTGCTCGAGGCTGCGCGCCAGGGCGGCGAGCCGGTCGTCCCAGGTGGCTCCGACCTCGACCATCCAGGCGACGGCGTCCTCGAGCGGTCCCGGTGTCACCTCGTAGCGCGTCTCCCGTCCCGAGCGCGTCGCCCGGAGGAGGCCGGCGTCGGCGAGCGTCGCGAGCTGCTTGGCGACCGCCTGGCGGGTCACGGGGAGATCGGCCGCGAGCTCTGTCGCCGTCGCTGTCCCACGGCCCGCGACCGCCTCGACGAGCGAGCGCCTGCCGGGGTCGCCGAGCGCGGCGAAGACGCCGTCTACGCCGGCTGGCGACACGCGAGCGCGCGCAGCTCGAGCGCGGTCCCGAACTCGGGCGTGCTCTCGACGACCCGCAGCAGCGTGCCGTCGTCGATCTGCTCGAGCTCGATGACCACCCGGCCGCCGTCGTCGTCCCACTCGAGCACGAGCCGCTCCTCCTCCGCAGCCTCGCGAACGGTCGCGCGCCGCTCGTCGCCGTCGCCCCACCGGAACACGCCCGCGCCGCCCGGCGTCGGGTCGAGCTCGGCCTCCGTCGCGAACCACTCCTCGAGCCGCTCCGGCTCCGTGAGCGCCTCCCAGACCTCCGCCGGCGACTCCTCGGGAAAGACGATCTCTCGCTCGACCTGCACCGCTCTACCTCCTCGTGAGACGCGCAACCGTTCGGTTGCGTATAGTACGTGCAACCACCTGGTTGCAGGATACGCGAGAAGGGAGCCCCAATGCAGCACCTCGTCCCCATGGTCGTCGAGTCCGACGGCCGATTCGAGCGCTCGTTCGACATCTTCTCGCGGCTGCTGCGCGAGCGGATCGTGTTCCTCGGCACGGAGGTCGAAGACCAGTCGGCGAACCTGATCGTTGCGCAGATGCTCTTCCTCGAAGCCGAGGACCCCGACGAGGACATCCGGCTCTACGTGAACTCGCCCGGCGGAAGCGTCTATGCCGGGCTCGCCATCTACGACGCGATGCAGTTGGTCAAGCCCGACGTCCAGACCTACTGCGTCGGCATGGCGATGTCGATGGGCGCGCTCATCCTCGCCGGCGGCGCAGCCGGCAAGCGGTTCGTGCTCCCGAACTCCAAGGTGATGATCCACCAGGGCTCCGCGGGGTACCGCGGCACGCCGGCGGACATCCAGATCGCCGCCCGCGAGATCATCGCGCAGACCCACCGCTACGCCGAGCTCATCGCGCTGCATTCCGGCCGCGACGTCGAGAAAGTGATGCGCGACATCGACCGCGACAACTTCCTCGGTCCGGAGGAAGCCGTGGCGTACGGACTCGCAGACACCGTGCTCTCGGCGCGCGAGGTGGCGGCGCGTCGGTAGCGTCGGCCGCGTGGCGGCACGCTTCGTCGACGAGCTCGACTTCGGCTTCGGGTGGATCTCGCCGGAGCCGGGATTCATGCAGCGCTGCTCGCATGCGCTCGTGGCGGGCGGGAAGGTCTGGCTCGTCGATCCCGTCTTCGAGGACGGCGTGCTCGACCGCATCCGCGCGCTCGGTGAGCCTGCCGGCGTCGTCCAGCTGGTCGACCGGCACGCACGCGATTGCACACGCCTCGCCGACGAGCTCGGCGTGCCGCATCTCGAGGTTCCCGGCGCCGCTCCGGTCGGCGCGCCCTTCGAGGTGATTCCGGTGATCCGACGCCGCCGCTGGCGCGAGGTCGCTCTCTGGATTGCCGAGCACCGCACGCTCGTCTGCACGGAGGCGATCGGAACGGCGCAGTACTACCGCGCGCCGTCGGAGCGTCTCGCCGTCCATCCGCTCCTCCGACTGACGCCGCCTCGGGTCCTGCTCCGCATCGATCCGCCGGCGCACATCCTCGTCGGGCACGGCGCCGGTGTGCACGACGACGGGCCGGCCGCTCTCCGGGACGCGATCGTCCACGCACGGCGGCGGACGCCTGCATGGCTCTGGGCCGGGCTGCGGGCGCACGGCCCGCTTCGGCGCCGGTCGACGGCATAGGCTTCGCCCGTGGCCGTTGCATCCGACCTCCGCGCCGAACTGCTGCGCCTCGTCCCCGACGAGCACCGTGTGAACGACGGCGACTCGGCGCTCGACCAGCACTCGGCCGACCTCTCGTATCACCAGCCGCACCGACCCGACGTCGTCGTCTTCCCGGAGTCGGCCGCGGAGGTCGCTGCCGTTCTCGCGTATGCGAACGAGAACGGCGTCCCCGTGGTTCCGTTCGGCGCCGGCACGAGCCTCGAGGGCCACGTGATCCCGCTGCACGGTGGGATCAGTCTCGACCTCACGCGCATGAACGCGATCGTCGCGCTGCGCCCCGAGGATCTGACGGTGACGGTGCAGCCGGGTGTGACGCGCATGCAACTCGAGGCCGCGAGCGGCCCTCACGGTCTCTTCTTTCCCGTCGACCCGGGGGCCGACGCAACGCTGGGCGGGATGGCGGCGACGAATGCGAGCGGCACGACGACCGTGCGTTACGGCGGGATGCGCGCCCACGTCCTCGAGCTCGAGGTCGTGCTCGCGGACGGGCGCATCGTGCGCACCGGCTCGCGCGCCGTGAAGACCTCCGCCGGCTACAACCTCACGAATCTCTTTGTCGGTTCCGAGGGAACGCTCGGCGTGATCACCGAGCTGTCGCTGCGCCTTCATCCCATCCCCGAGCACGTGGTCGTCGCGCGCGCTGCGTTTCCCTCGGTCGAGGCCGCGTGCCGCGCCGCTGCAGCGATCATCGGGGTCGGCGTCCCTGTATTGCGCTGTGAGCTGCTCGATGCGACGACGATCGCGGCGCTGAACTCGTTCAGTGGAACGTCGTTTCCGGAGTCGCCCTATCTCTTCGTCGAGTTCGGCGGCAGCGAGGCGGGGATCGCGGGTGACCTCGAGACGACACGGGAGCTCGCCGAGGACGAAGGCGCGACAGCCTTCGAGTCGGAGAGCGACCCCACCGCACGGGCGCAGATGTGGGGCGCCCGCCACAACGCGTTGATGGCATCGCTTGCACTCTCGCCCGGCTCGCGCGCGATGACGACCGACGTCGCGGTCCCGGTCTCGCAGCTGGCCGGCGCCATCGAGCAGGCGAGGCGGGCGCTCGAGGAGTCCGGGCTGAACGGCGGCATCGTCGGCCACGTGGGTGACGGGAACTTCCACGTCGCGTTCCTGCTCGATCCCGAGGACGCGGCATCGATCGCGCAGGCCGAGGCGTTGAACACGCGGGTCGTCGAGGATGCGCTCGCGCGCGGCGGCACGTGCACCGGTGAGCACGGGATCGGCTACGGCAAGCTCGCGTACCTCGAGCTCGAGCACGGCGACCTCATGCCGCTCATGCGCGGGATCAAGGAGCTGCTCGATCCGAACGGGATCATGAATCCCGGCAAGGTCGTGCCGAGCCTCTATTTCGCCAAACCCTCCTAGGCGGCGTTGCGATCGGCGAGCACCTCGTCGAGCAGTGCGTACCCCCGTGCGATCAATTCGCGCTTCCCCTCGGGCGGCCAGGGCTGTGACCGGCGCAGGCCCGTCTCGAGCGAGATCTCGCCCGCCGTTCCCTCCACGGCGATGCGCGGAATGAGTCGGTCGCCGTAGAACGGGAATTGAGCGGACTCGAAGCGGCCCGCGACCGCATCGGCGATGCGTGCGCCGCGTCTGCCGCCTTCGCGACGCACGATCATGTCGACGTCCTCGCGGAGCGCGGCGAGCGCCGCAATCCCCTCGTCCTTGTCTCGTGCAGTCCGCTCTTCGAGCATCGTGTTCTGCTGCACGGTGACGCGCATCAGTCGCACGACCATGTCGCCCCAATGCGCGGGCTCGCCGCGCTCGCCCCGCTCCTCCGCCTCTCGCAGCTCCGTGATCAGCGCCCGCACGGGCGGGACCTTCGCGAAGCGCTCGAGCCGGCGACGCACTCGGCCGAGCCAGTCGGTGTTGAGCGCCGCATAGTGCGGCACGTAGCGGAAGCTGACGATCAGCTCGACGCCGGGCTGGTGGTACGCGTGCCCCAGGGGGAAGTTGCGCACCCAGGCGCCGTCGGTCGCGATGCGGCCGTTCACCCTCCTCGGCAAGACGAGCGCGCTGACGGCTGACGAGGCGAGCACGGCCTGCCCCATGATCTCGGGTGGAGTCGAATGCGACGAGTAGGCGAGCTCGTACGCCCGCGGGCCGCTGCCGTGCACGTCCTCGCTCACGTCGGTCGCGAACACGACGACCTCCACCGGCGACGCGGCAAGGTCGCGCGCAATCTGGGTGAAGTTGCCGAGCCGTTCCTCGATCGTCTGCGGCAACCGGTAGTCGTGGGAGCCGAGGAGCGGCAGCCGCCACAGCGAGTGCGGTCGAAAGAGCTCTTCCGGCTGCAGGAGGAGCATGAACTCCTCGAGGTCGTCGAGCCGGTCGAGCGCCGCCATGATTCCGCTCATCGCCCCGGACGACGTCCCGTAGATCCAGCCGATCCGCGGCCAGAGCGGCGTTTCGCGTAGCCGCTTGAGGAAGCCCAGCTCCATCAGGAGCCCGTTGACGGCCCCGCCCGAGAGTACGACAGCGATGTCGCGTTCCATGTCTGCCGCTACGACGCGGGCCCCTCGTAGCGGATGCTGTCGCCGAGCGCTTCGTCGATCCGGCGCAAGACCTCGGCGTCGAGCTCGATGGGGGAGGCTGCCGCGTTGTCCCTCACCTGCTGCGGCCGTGACGCGCCGACGATCGCGGACGCGACGTTCGGCTCACGCAGCACCCACGCGAGCGCGAGCTGCGCCATTGTGATGCCGAGCTCGTCCGCGATGGGCTGAAGCAGCTGTACGCGCTCGAGCAGCGTGTCGTCGTCGAGCTCGTCCATGAAGTAGTTCATGCGATCGTTCGTCTTGCGGCTCCCTGCGGGCGCCGGCTCCCGGGGCTTGTACTTGCCGGTGAGCACGCCCTGGGCGAGCGGCGACCAGACGATCTGCGAGATGCCGTGCTCCGTGCAGAACGGCATGAGGTCGAGCTCGGGCCCGCGCCAGATCATCGAGTACTGCGGTTGGCTCGAGACGAGCTTCTCGACGTTCGGCAGTGCGAGCGCCTCACGCACTTTCTCGACCGGCCATTCGCTGAAGCCGAGATACCGAACCTTGCCCTGCCGCACGACCTCGGTGAGCGCTTCCATCGTCTCTTCGAGCGGCGTGTCCCAGTCGTAGCGATGGCACTGGTACAGATCGACGTACTCCGTGCGCAACCGGCCGAGCGAGAGGTCGATCTGCTTGAAGACCTGCTCCCGTGAAAGCCCTCTGTCGGTTCGGCTCATCGGGAAGAAGAGCTTCGTCGCGAGGATGTACGAGTCGCGCGGTCGATCCTTCAGCACCTCGCCGAGAAACGACTCGGCCTGGCCGCTCGAGTAGACGTTTGCCGTGTCGATGAAGTTGATGCCTACTTCGAACGCGGTGGCGATACAGGCTTCCGCCTGCTCCTGCTCGACGCCGCCGCCGTAGGTCATCCACGACCCCAGGCTGATCTCGGAGACTTGAAGGTCGCTTGAACCGAGTTGTCTGTATCGCATGTCAGTCACGCTACTCCCATGACCCCTGAATACGTAGAAGAAACGGTCGAGCTGGGCGGCCACGCGCTGACGATCGTCCGGCCCGCCAGCGCAGATGAGCTCATCGACGAGGAAGCGTTCGACGAGGAGGAGTTCCTGCCGTACTGGGCGGAGTTGTGGCCGAGCGGCATCGCGCTCGCCGGGGCCGTCGGGGCGCTCGACCTGCGCGGCTCGCGCGTACTGGAGCTCGGAGCAGGCCTGGGCTTGCCGTCCCTCGCGGCGGCGCTCCGCGGCGCCGAGGTGCTTGCGACGGACTGGGCCAAGGACGCCGTCGACCTGCTGCGGCTGAACGCGGCGCGCAACCACGTGACCCTGCGCGTGGAGCACGTCCGCTGGGACGACCCCGAGCCGCTTCTCGCGCAGGCGCCCTGGTCGCTCGTCCTCGGCGCCGATCTGCTCTACGAACGACGCAACGCCGACCAACTGCTCGAGCTGCTTCCTCGCCTCGGAGCGGACGTCCTACTCGCGGAGCCGGGGCGGCCCTTCGCCCGAGGTTTTCTCGAGCGCGCATCCGCGTCGTGGGACGTGGAGACGATGCCGAGCGCAGAGCTCCAGCACGGTGGCCTCCACCGGCTCCGGCTACGGTGAGCGCCGTGCTCGCGGTCGCCCTCGCCGCTGTCGCGCTTTTCGCGCCGCCCCGGCCGCACATCGTCTGGAAGCCGATCCCCTTCGGCCCGACACGGCTCGCCCAGACGACGGCGTACGCGCGGCGGCACTACGGCATCGACACGCACGTTCTGCATCCGCGTGCGATCGTCGAGCACGTCACCGCGACACCGACGTTTGCGTCGGCCTACGACACCTTCGCAGCCGACGTTCCCGACGCGGAGCTCCATCAGCTACCCGGCACGTGCGCGCACTTCATCATCGACCGTGACGGAACGATCTACCAGCTCGTGCGTCTCAACATCATCTGTCGGCACACGGTCGGCTTGAACTGGGCCGCGATCGGGATCGAGCATGTGGGAGAGAGCGACGCCGACGTCCTGGGCGACGCACGGCAGATGCGCAGCTCGCTCGCGCTCACCCTCTGGCTGATGTCGCGGTACCACATTCGGTTGGAAAACGTGATCGGCCACAACGAGAGCCTGTCGAGCCCGCTGCACAAAGAGCTCTACGCGCCGTGGCGCTGCCAGACGCACGCCGACTGGCGCCGGGCCGACATGAACGTCTATCGCGCGAAGCTCGTCGCGCTCGCACGCCGGTACGGTCTTCGGCCGGGGCCGCCTCCGCGGGTGCGTGCGACGGGTTGCTGACGCTCAGCGCGATTGCCACCCGCAGCCAACCGATATTCGCCCACGGGCGAATACCGGTTCGAGAGGTCGGGTAGCCTCAGGAGGCAGATGGCCGCACACGCAGTCGAGCTCGAGCCGGAAGAGACCGTCCCCGTCGGGACGGTCCGCGAGCGGACGAGCGCGATCAGCCAGGTGGTGACCCTGATCGCGGTGATCGTTCCGCCGCTCGGCCTCGTATCTGCGATGGGCCTGCTCTGGGGCGTCGGCTTCCACTGGATCGACGTCGTGCTCTTCCTCGGGCTCTACACGGTTTGCGCATTCGGGACGACGATCGGCTTCCACCGCTACTTCACGCACAAGGGCTTCGAGGCGGGCCGCTCGGTGAAGGCGACGCTCGCCATCCTCGGCTGCATGACGATGCAGGGCCCGCTCATCCAGTGGGTGACCGACCATCGCAAGCATCACGCGCTCTCCGACAAGCCGGGGGATCCGCACTCACCGCACGTGGGCCATGGAACAGGCGCCCTGGGGGCGATCCGCGGCTTCGTGCACTCGCATGTGGGCTGGATGTTCTCCACGAAGGGGATGGAGCGGGGCGACGCGTACGGCAAGGACCTCTACGACGACACGCTCATCCGCAGGATCGACCGCTTCTATCTCGCCTGGGTCGTGCTGACGCTCGGGATCCCGTTCGCGATCGGGTACGCGGTCGGCGGCACCTGGCAGGCCGGCGTCGAAGGTCTCGTGTGGGGCGGTCTCGTCCGGATCTTCGCCTACCAGCACGCGACGTTCAGCGTGAACTCGATTTGTCACATGTTCGGTCACCAGGACTACCGGTCGCGCGACCAGGCGCGGAACAACTGGCTCGTGGCGCTGCTCGTCTTCGGCGAGGGCTGGCACAACAATCACCATGCGTTTCCCGCATCGGCCAGGCACGGCCTGCACCGGTTCCAGATCGACCTCTCGTGGCTCGTGATCCGCGGCCTCGAGAAGCTCCGGCTCGTGTGGAACGTGAAGGTGCCGGACGCCGCGCAACGCGAGCGGCGTCGCGTTCAGCCCGGCTGAGCCTGCGCGGAGAAGCGACGCAGCTCGTCCGCCACGAGACGTGCCCACGTCGCGGCGCGCGGCAGCGGCACGGGACGTCCGCCCGCACGCAGGGCAAGGCCGTGCACGGCGCCGGGGATGATCGTGTACTCGCCTTCGACTCCGAGAGCAGCCGCACGATCGAAGCCGCGTCGTGAGCTGGCCGGCGAGACCCCGGGAATGCCAGGAAGCCAGCGGTCGAGCGAGCCGTGAAGCACTCGGAGCCGGCGACCGCGCAGAGCGTCGAGAGGAAGGCGGTCGGGAAACCAGGGCGCGAGCCCGACGAGCGCCCGGACGGACGCCTCGGCTGCGACCTGGCTCGCGACCCCGCCGCCCATCGAGAAGCCGACGAGCAGCGTCCGTTCCGCAGCGATCGTCTGCACTGCGGCGCGCGCGTCGTCGACGCACCGGTCGAGCTTCTTCCACGACTTGATCCGGTAGCGCACCTCGCCGAACGTCAGGTCGGGGAACGTGGGGGCGAGGCGAGACACGAGCCATTCGAGCGACGCACTCCATGTTCCCTCGACTTCCGCAGCCTGTCCGCCGTTCATGCAGACAACGGCGGTCGTCGAGGTGCGGGCGCCGCTGAGCCGGAGCTCGGCGCCCGTCGGCAGGCTGACGATGCTCATGCGGCCTATGCGGTCGCCGGGAGATAGACGGTGAACGTCGTGCCTTCGCCCTCGACGCTGCGGAAGGAGATGTCTCCGTGGTGCGCCTCGACGATCGCCTTCGCGATCGAAAGTCCGAGGCCGGCGCCGGCGATCGCCTCGTCCTGAACCCGCGTCGTTCGGAAGAACCGGTCGAACAGGCGGTCTTGCTCGTCGGGCGGAATGCCCATCCCCGTGTCGGCCACCTCGATGCGCACTCCGCCGTCGTGCTTGGACGCGAGGAGCTCGACGCGCCCTCCGGCCGGCGTGAACTTCAGCGCGTTCGAGACGAGATTGTCGACGACCTGCCCGATGCGTCCGGGGTCGCCGGTGATCACGAGGACTGGTTCGGTCACGCAGTCGAGCCGGATGCCGCGCGCGGCTGCCGCCGGCGTGCAGGCCTCGGCGCACTGCCGGACGATCGTTGCCGCGTCGAACTCCGAGTGGGCGAGCGCAAGACTGCCCGAGTGCGCCTGCGCGGAGAGCAGGAGATCCTCGACGAGCGTCAACAGGCGGTCCGCATTACGGTCGATCACGCGCAGCCACTCACGCTGCTCGCCGGTCTGGCCGGCCGCATCCGCTTCGTCGACGACGAGCTCGAGATAGCCGCGGATCGACGTCAGGGGCGTGCGGAGCTCGTGGGACACGAGCGCGATGAACTCGTCCTTCACGCGGTCGAGCTCGAGGAGCCGCTCGTTCTGCAATTGCGCCTGTGTGAGCAGCTCTTCGCGATCGTCCTCCGCGTGCTTGCGAGCAGTGATGTCGAGTGCAAATCCCTGGCTGTACCAGGGTGCACCCGACGCGTCGCGCACGACCGTGTAGCTGTCCCAGAGCCAGACGTAGCGTCCGTCCTTGGCGCGTAGGCGATACTCGATGTCCAGTGCTTCGCCCGTTTCGCGGGCGGCGGCCTGCAGCGCGCGCACGCGCTCGCGGTCGTCGGGATGGAGTTGCTCGACGAAGAAATCCGGGCGGCTGTGCCACTCCGCCTGCGTGTAGCCGAGCATCGTCTCGATCTGAGGGCTGACGAAGTCGACCGACTCGTCACCCGAGTACGGAGAGTCGACGTACGTGATCAGCGGCAACTGCTCGACGAGCTTGCGGTACCGCGTCTCGGCCTCCCTGCGGCGCGAGGCGTCGAGTCGGCGGATGTGCGCCACGCCGAAGAGATGCGCAAGCAGTCCGGCAGCGACGGTGAGGACAAGGACGAGCGCGTAGCGGCCCGTCGCATACGCGACGGCGACACCGATCACGGCGATCGCGACGTGCAGGACGGTGTACGGGCTTGGCCTTATGCCCCGCGGGCTCATAGATTCAGCATTGACGCTCGGCCGGACAGCTAACCGCCCGTTTCGGCCCAGCGCAGCACGTCGGCGAATCGAAGGGTGGCGAGCGCTCCGAACTGTGACCCTCGAGTGAGCTTCGCGCGACTTGTCGCGGGGCTCGTGATCCCGCAGAGGAAACGTGCGCGCTGCCGCGGCGCGCCGAGTGCGTCGGGGTGCATCGCGGCGAGCGCCTGGAGCTCGCTGCGGTCGACGAGCGTGTCGATCTCGGGCGCCTGCTCGGGCGGCGGAAGCCGCTGTGGCTCGCCGGTGAGGCAGAAGCTGCAGTGACCGCACGGCGTCGCCCGCTCCTCGCCGAAGTAGGCAACGAGCTCGTTGACCTGGCAGCCGTCGTGCGTCACGAGCGAGACGACTCGCTGGATGCGCGTCGTCTCCGCCTGCTCGCGTTGCTCGAAGCGCGCGACGAGTCGGTCGAGCACTCCGTCGTCGGAGGCGGGCCGCGCGAGCAGGGTGTAGCGCTGCCGCGCCTCGGAGGGCTTCAGCTCGACGAGCCCTTGTTGCTCGAGATAACCGAGCGCGGCGACGATCCGCTCACGGTCCTCGCCGAGCGCGGCTGCCGACGCCTCCGGGTCGATGCTCGTCCAGATGCGTCCGGTCTTCCCGCTCGCCACGACGCGCTCGAGGAACGCAGCACGATCCGGGTCGAACGCCGCGAAGACGTCGTCGATGGAGCCGCTCGTCGGGCGGACGCCGTAGCCCGCGTAGAACGGCGTTCCCTGCTGGAGGAACCCGTCGAGCTCGAGATACGTGAGGACCGTCTTCAACACGAGCGGCCGGACGTCGTGGCGGCTCGAGAGGTCGTGCTCGGCGACCGCGAACTGCTCTCCGACGTCGTGCGCGAAGACCTCCTCGAGCAGCCCGGCAAGCGCCTCGCGCGTCGGCGTGTCGCCGTAGGCGAAGTTCTCGAGCGTCGGAATGTCGTCTGCGCATGCGAAGAGCTCGCAAATGCTCGGGGCCGCGTCGCGTCCGGCGCGTCCGATCTCCTGCGAGTACGACTCGAGACCCTTCGGCAGGTTGAGGTGGTAGACGTAGCGCACCTCGGCCTTGTCGATTCCCATGCCGAACGCGATCGTGGCGACGACGATGTTGCGGCCCGAGCTCGACCACCATTCCTGGACGTCGACGCGGTCGTCGGTGGTCATCCCGGCGTGGTACGCGCGTGCCGGCAGGCCCGCGGCTGCAAGAAGCGACGCGACGCGGAGCGCCGTCCGCTGCAGTGTCACGTAGACGATCGTCGAGCCGGGTGGCCGCTCGCGCAGGCGATCGATGAGCCGCTGGTCGCGTTCGCCGGCGTGCACCGGCGTCGTGAGCATCGTGAGGTTGGGCCGGTAGAAGCCCGTGACGACGGCGTCGTCCTCGTCGATCTCGAAGCCGGCGCAGATGTCGCCGACGACGGCGGGCGTCGCGGTGGCCGTCAGCGCGAGGACGCGCTCGGCGCCGAGCTCACGCGCGCGCACGGCGAGCTTGAGGTAGTCGGGGCGGAAGTTGTGGCCCCATTCCGAGATGCAGTGGGCCTCGTCGACCGCGAAGAGACCGATCTTCGTCTCGCCGAGCTGTGCGAGGAAGCGTTCGTTGTTGAAGCGCTCCGGCGCGACGTAGAGCAGCTTCAGGGTGCCAGCGCGAAGGCGGTCGGAGACGCTGCGAACCTCGTCGAGGCCGATGCTCGAGTCGAGACGGGCGGCGTCGATTCCCTGTGCGGTGAGAAAGTCGATCTGGTCCTTCATGAGCGCGATGAGCGGCGAGACGACGACGGTGACGCCGTCGAGCATCAGCGCGGGCAGCTGGTAGCAAAGGCTCTTGCCCGCACCGGTCGGGAACACGGCGAGGGCGGAGCGGCCGGCGAGCAGGGACTCGACGACCTGCTGCTGGCCGGGCCGGAAGGCGTCGAAGCCGAATCGCTCGGCGAGAACCTCGTGGATGGTCGCCGTGCTCGTGGTCGCGTCGGGCACTGCGCTCACCCTACCCACGCGCATGTCACGCCTTTCCGGCGGATGACTAGCGCCGGCGTCGGCGAAGATAGAGAGCGGTGACGATCGTTCCTGCGACCGTGACGACGAGGCCGAGCGCTTTCGAGCCGCGCAGCTTCGACTCGCCGCTCGCCCGTGCGTCCATCGTGACGGGCACCTCCTCGAGCCGCAGCCCTGCGTCCGCGATGCGAATCAGCGCCTCCACTTCCGGTGCGCCGCTCTGGAAGGTCTGCGCCAGCAGCGGCAGCGCTTTCGCGTTGACGGCGTAGAGCCCGCTCGTTGCATCGCCGAACGGGCGGCGCAGGACGAGCTTCATCGCGCGTCGCAGGACGGCAGTCCCAAGCCTCCGCGCCGGGCTCGGCCGGTAGCGGTAGGCGGCATAGCCTTCGCCTGCTACGAAACGCGAGCCGACGGCGACGTCACACACGTCTTCCCGAACGAGCGCCAGCAGGCGGGCGAGCTCGCGCGCCGGATGCTGCCCGTCGGCGTCGACCCGGCCACAGTAGGCGTAGTCGTGCTCGAGCGCCCAGCGATACCCGGAAGCGATGCCGACGCGCAGGCCCTTGTTCGACCCGAGCGACAGGACAGTGGCACCGTGCTCGCGCGCGACCTCCGCCGTTTGATCCGTCGATCCGTCGTCGACGACGAGCACGTCGGCGTCCGGAATCTCCGCGTGCAGGCCGTCGAGCACGGCCGGCAGATTGTCCTCCTCGTTCCACGCGGGAATGAAGATGACGGTGTCCGTCATACCCGCTCGACCTCTGCCTGAGCCTCGCGCAACTGGCGCGCGACGACGGTGAGCGCGCCGAGCTCCCACGCGACGGCGCCCGGCGTCGGCAGGGCGCGCGCGACCCGGAATCGCACCGCGACGCCGTGCGCCCCGTAGACGCGGCTGAAGATCCAGCGTGCACGGGGCAGATGCAGCGGCGCGCAGACCACGATCGCCTCCGTCACACCGCGCTCTCGCAGAATCGGCAGCGTCCGCGCGGCGTTCTCCGCCGTCGACGATGCCGTCTCCTCGACGACGATCGGGACGTTCGGTCCGTTCCAGAGCGCGCGCATCTGCTCCGCTTCCGACGGACCGCCACTCGGCGACCAACCGGTGAAGACGACCACGGAGGGGTCGAGTGTGCGCGCGACTCGTGCTGCTTCTGCGACGACCGTCCGGCAGGCACGGCTGATGCGGTACGAGCCGTCGCGCGCGTGCAGACCGTTGCCGAGGACGACGAGTGCCGGAGCGTTCACCGCATCAGGGTAGCTCCGACCTGCAGATCATCCGGGTACGCCGACGCGGAGGTCGGGTGCGGGAGCTCCGAGCTGGCGGGCGAGCGCAAGCGTGTTCCAGACGTGCCAGAGATCGGTGAGGCGGCCTGCCTCGTCGTAGCGGAAGAAGTGCATGTGCGCGACCTCGACCTCGGCGCCGTTCACGGCCAGCGAAGCCATTGGGCCGATGCGAAGCGGCCCCTGGTGCGTGCCGGTCATCGTCGAGCGGCAGGCGACGATGTCGCTCTCGCAGATGAGCTCGTGGACGTCGAAGCGCAGGTCGGGGAAGCCGGCGCGCAGCGTCGCGATCACGTCCTTGAGATGGGCGGCGAAGTCCGTTCCCTCCGGCTCCTGGTGGTCGACTGCGCCGGGCGCGGCCGCCTCGTCGACGTAGTCGAGGTCCCCGTTGTTGAACATGCGCTCGAACCCCTCGAGCGTGAGCGCTTTCAGCTGTGCCGGCGTCATCGCCGATCCTCCTTAGAATGGCATTCTAATTAATAGAACGATATGCTAATCCGGTGAAGCCTGTCAAGTCGAGACAGCGGATCGGCGCCGCCGAGACCCAGGAGGCGATCGTCAGGGCAGCGTCGGAGCTGTTCCTGACGCGTGGCTACCACGCGACCTCGATCGGGCGCATCGCCGCACACGCGGGCGTGGCGGTACAGACGATCTACAACTCGGTCGGCTCGAAGCGCGACATCCTGTCGCGGGTGCTCGACTTCGCCGCGGCCGGCGAGCGCGCCCCGGTGCCGGTCGCGCAGTTCATGCGCGAGCAGGCAGAGCGAGAGCCCGATCCGCGGCGGGTCATCGCCCAGATGGTGGAGTTCTGGCGCAGCGCGTTTCCTCGCACCGCGCCCGTCTTCCGTGTCATCCGGGAGGTCGCAGCAGTCGACGACGAGATCGCGGAGCTCGAGCGGGTCCGGGCTGCGCAGCGGCTGTCCAACTACGGGATCGCCGCCAGGCTGCTCGCCGAGCGTGGTGCCCTCCGACCGGGGCTGACGATCGAGGGCGCCGCGGCGGCGATCTTCGCGATCGGTCATCCGGAGACCTATCGCGCGCTCGTCTCCGACGGAGACTGGGACGACGATCAGTGGTGCGCGTGGGTGCAGCAGTCGCTCGAGAATGCACTGCTCGGACCGTGACCCTGGGCGACCAGGTAGACCCGACGCGGCGCGCGCGCTGTCAGGCATGCTCGGACGATCCTCGAATGGGAGTGTGATCACATGGGACTTCTCGAGAAGGCGAAGGCAGCGGCTGAGCAGGCGGCCACGATGGCGAAGGAGGGCGTCGAGGACGTCCAGGCCAAGCGCGAGCTGAGCCAGGCGTACAACGAGCTCGGCAAGGCGACGTTCGAGCTGATCGAGAGCGGTGGGGTCGTGCATCCCGGCCTCGATGCCGCTGCTGCGAAGGTTCGGGCCGCCGTCGCAAAAGTCGCGCCGCCCGAGGCCGACGCCGACGCCGACGCTGACGCTGACGCCGCGCCGCCTGCCTAGGCATACGGCGTTACGCAGACCCACGATGCAATGACGCCCCGTCGCCGGGGTGCCATTGCCTCGTTCGTGTGCCGTTCGGTAGGCGCCCGGTCCCGTGCGGTCCACCCCGGTGGCCTGAACCTGAGTGACATGGAAGAAAGCGCTGCCGAGCGGCGTCTTGAGCGTACGGCCGCTCGTGCGGCTGCTCGGAGATGCAGTCAAAGCCCACCCAACCGCTCTCGCTCGCCTCGACCGCCGAGGTCGCGGCCCAGCTCGGGCTGTCCGAGCGTCTCGCTACCGACCTGGCCGCCGAAGGCGCCTGTCAGCCGGGCCGGCTGGAGATCGCTGCCTGGGCCGCCGGCGAGGTCGAGCCCGAGCTCGCCTACTGGGCGGCGTTCGTCGAGCTCCGGCTCGGGGATGCCGCGCTCAGTCTCGACGAGGCGTCCCTTCTTTCCGGGCTGAGCGTTGCGGCGCTCGCAGCACTTGCCGCCTATGAGAGCCGCGACCCGTCTGCCGACCGGCTGAGCGCCGGGCGTTGCTGCGAGCTCGCAGCCATGCGCCGGCTCACACCGCAGAGGTTGCTCAGCCTGCTCGAGCGTTCGCGGCGGTGGAAGGCGACGCACGACGCCGACCCCAACGCTCGCACCAGGTGAGCTTGTCCTAAGTGGAAGTCCGTCGGATCGTCCTCGGACGACCAGACGTCTGCGCGTCAATGCACGTTGCCCGCGGCCCAACGCATCCGCAGGAATTTCCATCGAGCCCTTGACATTGGACAGTGTTGTCTGATTTATTAATTCGGACAGCATCGTCCAACTTACAGGGAGGCACCTCATGCATCACAAGTCGAGCCATACCGCGTCCTCTCCGTCCGCCGGCGTGCGTGCTGCAGAGCCCGGCCAGACGCGCACGGCGCTCCTGCTCGTCCTCCTGGTCGCGCAGCTGATGGTGATCCTCGACATCACAGCCGTGAATATCGCGCTGCCGAGCCTCGCGAAGGATCTGCAGCTCAGCGGATCACAGATCAGCTGGACGATCACGAGCTACTCCCTCGTTTTCGGAAGCCTCCTGCTTTTCGGCGGCCGTGCCGCCGACCTCCTCGGGCGCCGCCGCCTGTTCCTGACAGGGCTTGGCGTCTTCACTGCCTCTTCCCTCGCCTCTGCCCTTGCCGGAACCGCCGCAACGCTCTTCGCAGCGCGAGCCGGTCAGGGTCTTGGGGCAGCGATGCTCTCTCCCGCGGCTTTGTCGATCATCATGAGTTGCTTCCATGGGCCTGCGAAAGCGAAGGCGCTCGCCGCCTGGGGCGCAGTCGGCGGCGCGGGCGCAGCGATCGGCGTTCTGGCCGGCGGTCTTCTGACCGAGTTCGCCGACTGGAGGATGATCTTCTTCGTCAATCTCCCGGTCGCGGTCGCCCTCGCGATCACGGCGGTGAAGGTCATCCCGACCGACAGCGTGAAGCCGCGCTGGCGCGGGCTCGATCTGCGGGGTGCGATCCTTGCAACCACGAGCCTCGGCTCGATCGTCTACGCGATCACCCAGGGTTCAAGCGCGGGCTGGACTTCCTCTCAGACGCTCGGCTTCGGTCTTGCCGGTCTCGTCGGTCTCAGCGCGTTCGGTGTCCTCGAATCCCACACGGAGAAGCCGCTGCTCAAGGTTCGGCGGCTCGGCGATCGCGCAGTCGGCGGCGGCCTCTTCCTGATGCTTGCGGCAGCAGGATCGATCTTCGGGCTCTTCTATCTCTGCTCGGTCTATCTCCAGAACGTCCTCGGAACGAGCCCGCTGATGACCGGCCTCGCCTTCATTCCGCTGGCGCTCGCAGCAGGGGTAGGCGCTCATGGAGCCGGCCACATCGTCGGCCGGCATGGCGTTCGCGCACCACTCGCCTGCGCCTTCGCGATTGCAACGGCCGGCATGGCTCTGCTTGCCCACGTTGGCGCGGACGGCACCTATCTCCGCAACGTGCTCCCGGGAATGCTCGTCGCCGGGTTCGGGCTCGGCATCGCCGTGGTCTCGGTGTCGATCGCGATCCTCACCGGCGCTCGTGAGAGCGAGTCGGGCATGATCTCCGGTCTGAACTCGACCGGGCATGAGATCGGCGGCACGATCGGTATCGCGATCTTCTCGACGATCGCCGCCGGTGCAAGCGGAGCGCTTGGAGCTGCGCACGCGGCCTCAGCGGTCTCGCACGCGTTCGTGGCAGCCGGGATCCTGACGAGCCTCGCCAGCCTGGTGGCGTTCGCCGTCCTCCCGCACGCTCGCGAGTTCGTGCCGAAGCTCCGCCTCAACCCGATCGCGATTCCCGCTCACTGAGATGGCAAAGCAGACGACACCCGCAAAGACGCAGAGGCGCCGCCGCGCGGACGCAGATCGCAGTGTCCTGGCGATCCGCCAAGCGGCGCTCGAAGCGCTCGCGAGCGATCCCGACGCCAGCATGGCCGAGATCGCTCGCCGCGCGGGCGTCGTCCGGGCCACGATCTACGCGCACTTCCCGACACGCGAATCGCTCCTCGACGCCGTGATGGAGCACGCGGTCGCGCAGGTCGCGGAGGCAATGCGGGAGGCCGAGCCGGAGCGCGGTGAGCCGAAGGAAGCGCTGGAACGAGTGCTTCTTGCGACCTGGCAGCAGCTCAGCCAGTTCCACGCTGTCCTCGCGATCAACATCAACCGGCTGTCGACCAAGGAGCTGCATCGCCGACACCTCCCGATGACCACGCAACTCGTTCCGCTCGTCGAACGAGGCCAAGCGGCGGGCGTCTTCCGGAGCGATGTGTCCGCCGTGTGGTTGATCGCGGTCGTTCGCGCGATCGTGCACACAGCGAGCAGCGAGCTGGAAGCCGGACGAATCTCGCAAGCTGACGTCGAGCGCACGATGCTGACGACCGCTCTCGCAGCGGTTGCCGAGAAGCGAGGCTGACTCGCTCCTCCGTCAGCGCTCAACCGCGCAGTAACGCCTTACTCAACGAACTCGACCCGTGGCCGTAGCCGTAGCTCGCTGTGGCCGCAATCCTTCGCCGAGCCGAAAGGGGTACGACATGAAGCGCATTCGCATCTTCATCCGCTTCGTCACCGACAGGCCGCTCGTCTGACGACCCTCCTCCGAAGTCCCTACGCTGAGCCGGCCGCGGTTGCTGGCTGGTTCTACATGACGTCGACGATTGGGAAACGAGGATCGGCGTCGAGGCAGGCGGCGGCGAACAGCGCGGTGCCGACGTCTCCGTTGAAGAGCGAGTAGCGGCGACGGCCGTTCGCGGCGGCGATCCGTTCCGCCTGGGCGAGGGCGTGGACGGCGAAGCGGCGCGCCCGCTCGAGCCAGCGCTCGTCGCCGGTGCACGCGAACGCCTTGAGGAGCGCGAAGCCGTTACCCGAGGTGCCGTGGCAGAGGCCGTGGCCCTTCTCGTCCCGGTGGGCGCCCGCACGCCAGATGAGCTCGGCGCCGGCGAGCAGGAGGTCCTCGTCGAGATACTCCCAGGCGCCGGCGACGACACCAGGCGCGCCGGTGCACCATTGGAGACAGATCCGACCGTCTCGTGGCCGCGTGAGTTGCGGACGCGGCGAGCCGGGCCAGTTGGCGAGGCCGTCCTCGCGGAACGCATGTCGCGAGAGAACGGCCGCGCTCTCGCTCGCGACGGCAGCGTCTGGCTCGAAACGGAGCAGAGCGAGCGTGTTTCCCGCGACGCCGTGTAGCGTGCTGAGGCCGCGATAGTCGTCGTCCTGCCGCCACAGCCCGTCGCCGCCGCGGCGCTCCCGGAGTGCGGTGGCCGACTCGCGGGCAGCCTCATCCCAACGGCGCTCGCCCGTCCATTCGCCCATCGCCAAAGCGGCGAGGAGCGTCCCGGGCGCTCCCCAGCTGATGTCGTCCGTCGGGTTGTCGACGTTCCCCCGCACGAGCGCGTGCACGTCGTCTGCGAGCGGTGGGTCGCGGGTCAGCCGGAAGGCGACCAGCAGTGCTCCCGTCTCGCCGGACATGAGCGCACCAGGACGGTAATGCTCATCCGCAGAGAAGTCCGGCGTCGCCCGCTCGAGCTCGACCGAACGCACCACGGCACCGGCCAGGTCGAGCGACGACTCGGCATGGCCCCGCCTTTGGAGTTCATCGAGTGCCCAGATCACGCCGGCCGCACCCACGTACAGGCCGGATAGCGGCAACGGTTTCTCCCGCGCATCCCACTCGTGTGGGGGCCAGAGCGCCGTCGGATCGTACGCAGCGCCCGCGTCGGCGACGATCGCAGCGATCGCGTCCTCGATGCGCGCCGGAACCCACGGCTCGTCGATCAGAGCATCGAACCTCGTCGGCTCGTAGAGCATCTGTCTTCCCTCCTAGTCGATCCAGCTTTTCAGCAGCCGAGGCGGATATCCACGGCTGAGGACGTGCAGATCGGATCAACTAGGCCGGGTACGCCACGACCGCGAGTCTAGCGAGCACATCCAGCCTTCGTAGCCGCGGTTCGCGACGCGAAAGCTCCGCTCCATCCAGGCCCCCAGAGGCCCTCACGCCGACTGAACCTTTACGCAAAGCCGCAAGGGGATGGACGTTGTGCCGGTGCTGCGTACGATCCGAACCGTGGCACCGCAGCACGTCGAGCACGGCCAGCGGATCGCGATCGCGCGCATGCAGCTGCTCGCCGAGCGCGACTAGGGCTCGGCGAGGAACGCCTCCAGACGCCCTGCCTCGTCCTCGATCTCGCGCCGCGCCGCGGCTGAAAGAGGCTCGAACGGCTCCAGCACGACACGGGCGTCGTCGACGCGCCAGATCCCGGCGACGAAGCCGTCGACGAGGAACGTCTGTGCGACGTCGCCGTTCGTCTTGATCACCGTCTTCCGGTAGGCCTCCGGGAGCACGCGCGTGCGGTCGGCCCACGCGAGCAGGACGTTGTCCCACTTCGGCAGGAAGCGTACGGGCGCCGGGGTCTCGGCCTCCGGCAGCGGCGCTCGTGGGACGTCGAGGAGCTCGCGGCCCTGCTCGTCGCGGAAGCGGCGCAGCGGCTCGAGCAGCTCCAGCGCAGCCTCGATCTCGGCCACGCGGATCATGCTCCAGGCTCCGATGTCGCGGCGCGTCGAAGGGCCGAAGGCGGCGAGGTAGCGGCGGAAGATCTCGGCGCGCGCCTCGACCGGGACGTGCGCCTCCGGTTCCTCGATTGCGACAAACCGTTGCTCGTTGCGCGGCTGCCAGAGGGCCGTCTCGTGGTGGTGGACGATGTGGGCTGCGACGCGCGCCATCTGCCAGGCGCGGCGCGCATCGACGCCGGCGAGGCCGTACTCGCTCTCCAGGTGGGCGAGCGCCTCCGCCGACGTGACGGGTCCCCGGGCTGCGAGTGCGCGCACCGACGGGGCGAGCTGCTTCGCCCGCTTCGTCTCCCAGGGGAAGGCCGCTCGGAGGAGCGCATAATCGCGGCGCGTGACGAGGTGCAGCGTCTGCCGCGTCGCCGTCGCCCTGACGATCGCGGACTGCCGGAGAAGTCGCTCGAGCGACCCGCGCCGGAACCCCGTCGTGCGCGTCCAGATACCGACGTACGGAGCCTGCGGCGACTGCGCCTGCATCCCGACGAGGCGCTCGATCACCGCCGTTGGCGAGAGTCGCGTGCGGTAGAGGAGGAGCTGCCGCGCGAGTGTCGCGCGGTTCAGTTCTCGCAGCGTGAGGACTCGTTCGGCCACAGGCCCGAGGCACTCTAATCCGCCGACGGAGCGGCGAATCCGGTCGCGCGGAGGCCCAAGCCGGAGTAGTGACGTCCGCGGGCACCACGACGTGTTCCGTATCGGAGAGGCAGCGATGGAGTCAGTCAATCTCGACGGCGAAGAAACGGAGCTCCCGTGGTCGCGAGTACTAGACCAACTCCTCAAGCTAGAGCCGAGAGGCGGTAGCCGGGGTCCGACGTGTTGGCTTGCGACGACCCGCCCGGACAGGCGGCCTCACGTCGCCGGTGTCGTCGGGTTCTGGTCGGACGACAGCTTGTACTTCGTGAGCGGCCCTACGACCACGAAGGCTCGAAACCTCGCCGTCGATCCTCGTTGCAGCTTCGCCATCTCGCTTCCTGACCTCGATCTGGTTCTGGACGGCACGGTCTCTCGCGTCACCGACACGCAGACGCTCATCCGAATCGCACAGGCATTCGCGGCTCGTGGCTGGCCTCTCGAAGTTGACGGAGAGGTTGTTACCGCTTCCTTTGGGTACCCACGGCACCGCCACCTCCATGGCATCTGCATAGGTTCCAGCCGGCCACCGCGCTCGCGGTCGCCACTGCGTCGACCGCCGGCGCCACTCGCTGGCGCTTCGCACGCGTGGGCTGACGGAAACACTCAGCACGTTCGCCCGACAATCGCGGCTCGTTCCGACCCCGAGCTCCTCGCCGCCTACGTGGAAGTATGAGTCGCGATGAGAGCGGTCGAGCTCGTCTTCGCCGTCGGATGGGCGGCATTCTGGCTGTACTGGCTTGTAGCAGCCTTCTCCATGAAGAGAGGCCGCGTGGCGTGGTCGCGCGAGCTGCGTATCAGGGCGGTAATCGTTGTCGTCGCGATCCTCCTGGTTCGCCTGGGAGCATTTCGAGGTCACGGTCTCAACACCGATCCGTGGCGCGCCGGCATCGGGCTCGTCCTCTTCGCCCTCGGGTTGGTGTTCGCGATCTGGGCTCGCATGCACATCGGGCGCAACTGGGGCACCCCGATGACGCAGAAGGACGAGCCAGAGCTGGTGACCAGCGGTCCCTACCACCTGGTTCGCCACCCGATTTACTCGGGCATCCTGGTCGCGGGCGCCGGCACCGCGGTGGCGCTGAACTGGCTGTGGCTGACTGCCGTCGCCCTGGCCGGCGTCTACGTCCTCTACAGCGCGACGGTCGAGGAGCGCTACATGGCCGAGCAGTTCCCGGACGACTACCCGGTGTACAAGGGCTCGACGAAGATGTTCTTGCCGTTCATCTTCTAACCCGGCGGAACGGTTCGGAGTGCGCATCGGGCCGCCCTCGCAGACGGCCCGACGCGCTCTATCTGAACTTCACGTGCGCGCCTACCCGGACATCGGGATGCGCCCGCCACTCACGAGCAGCCGGTATTCGTCCCGCAGTCGCGACACGTGTAGCACGACCCGGTGCGGATCATGCTGCCACCGCAGCGGGCGCACTCGACCGCGTCTTCCCACGCGTTGAAGAGCGCCGTCTGGCCGGCGGTCGGCGTCGTCACCGGAGCAGCCGGAGTCGTGCCGCCGTTCGTGTACCGCTCGGCGAGCATGGCCTTCACCTCGGGCGAGAGGATGCCGGCTTCCTCCTGCTGCTCCGGCGTGAGGAACTTCTTGCCGAACCAGCGGAAGATGTAGTCGACGATCGACTTCGCGGCGCGGATGTCCGCGTCGTTCGTCATGCCGCTCGGCTCGAAGCGCATGTGCGAGAGCTTCGAGACGTACACCTCGGGCGGCACGCCGTACTGGAGGCCCATCGACACGGCGAGGCAGAGCGAGTTCATCAGGCCGGACATCGTCGTTCCGTCCTTCGCGATGTCGACGAAGATGTCGCCGGGGCTGCCGTCGTCATAGAGGCCGACGTGGATGTAGCCCTCGTGGTCGCCGACCTGGAACTTGCGACCGACCTCGGTGCGGTCGAGCGGGAGCCGCTTCCGCTCGCGTACGAGCACCGGCGGGGTCGCCGAGTTGTTCTCGTTGCCGGAGCTCGAGAGCGGCTGTGCGACCTTGCAGTTGTCGCGATAGATCGCGATCGCCTTGACGCCGAGGCGCCACGCATCGGCGAAGAGGTTCGACACGTCGTCGACCGTCGCCGTCTCGGGCAGGTTGACCGTCTTCGAGATGGCACCTGAGATGAACGGCTGAACGGCGCCCATCATCTTCACGTGACCGGAGTAGTGGATCGCGCGATCGCCGACGGCGCAGTCGAACACCGGATAGTGCTCGGTCTTGACGTACGGAGCACCGACGATCGTGTTGCGCTCGTCGATGAATGCGACGACCTCGTCGACCTCGCGCGGCGCATAGCCGAGCTTCTCGAGGCCGGCGGAAACCGTCTTGTTCACGATCGTGATCTCGCCGCCGCCGACGAGCCGCTTGGACTTGACGAGCGAGAAGTCGGGCTCGACGCCCGTGGTGTCGCAATCCATCATGAAGCTGATCGTCCCGGTGGGAGCGAGCACGGTGGCCTGCGCGTTGCGGAAGCCGTTGATCTCGCCGAGGTTCAGCGCGTCGTCCCACGCCTTGCGGCACGCGGTCAGCAGGTCGCCCGGCACCACGTCCGTGTTCTCGATGTTGCCGACCGACGCGCGATGCTTCGCGATCACGCCGATCATCGGGGCGCGGTTCACCTGGTAGCCGTCGAACGGCCCCATGCGCCCGGCGATCTCGGCCGACTTGCGGTACGCACGGCCCGTCATGAGCGCCGTGATGCCGGCGGCATATGCGCGGCCCTCATCGGAGTCGTACGGCAGGCCGCGCGCCATCAGGAGCGCGCCGAGGTTCGCGTAGCCGAGGCCGAGCTGGCGGAAGCGCTTCGCGTTCCGGCCGATCTCGGGCGTCGGATACGACGAGTAGCCGACAAGGATCTCCTGGGCGAGGAACACGACGTCGCACGCGTGCTCGAACGCCTCGACGTCGAACTCGCCGTCCTCGCGGCGGAACTTCATGAGGTTCAGCGACGCGAGGTTGCACGCCGAGTCGTCGATCGACATGTATTCGGAGCACGGGTTCGACGCGTTGATGCGGCCGGTGTTCGGCAGCGTGTGCCACGCGTTGATCGTCGTGTCGTACTGCACGCCGGGGTCGGCGCACTCCCACGCCGCGGCGGCGATCTGCTTCAGCAACTCGCGCGCGTCGACCGTCTCGACGACCGAGCCGTCGGTGCGGGCGGTGAGGTTGAACTCCCGGCCCTCGACCGCCGCATCCATGAACGCGTCGCTGACGCGCACGGAGTTGTTCGCGTTCTGGTACTGGATCGAGGCCCAGTCGGGTGAGTCGAGCGACATGTCGTAGCCCGCCGCCTCGAGGACACGCGCCTTGCGCTCCTCCTTGGCCTTGCACCAGATGAACTCCTCGATGTCCGGATGGTCGACGTCGAGCACGACCATCTTCGCGGCGCGCCGCGTCTTGCCGCCCGACTTGATCGTGCCGGCGGACGAGTCGGCGCCGCGCATGAACGAGACGGGGCCGGAGGCGTAGCCGCCCTTCGACAGCTGCTCCTTGGAGGAGCGCAGGTCGGAGAGGTTGACGCCGGAGCCGGAGCCGCCGCGGAAGATGACACCCTCGCGCCGGATCCAGTCGAGGATCGAGTCCATCGTGTCGTCGATCGAGAGGATGAAGCAGGCGGAGCACTGCGGCTTCTCCTCGAAGCCGACGTTGAACCACACGGGGGAGTTGAACGACGCGTACTGGTTGACGAGGATCGTCTTCAGCTCGGCCTCGAACGTCGTTGCCTCCTCCTCGTCGGCGAAATACCCGCCCTGCCTGCCCCAGGCGACGCACGTGTCGACCACGCGGCCGACCATCTGCTTCACGCTGGACTCGCGCTCCGGCGACGAGAGGCGGCCGCGGAAGTACTTCTGCGCGACGATGTTCGTCGCGGTCTGGGACCAGAACTTCGGAAACTCGACACCGCGCTGCTCGAACGTCGGGCCCTCACGGCCCGGGATGACGGCGTCGCGCAGCTCCCACTCGATCTCGTCGAACGGGTCGCGGCCAGGGATGGTGAAGAACCGGCGCACACCAAGGCGTGCGGCCTCGTCCACGACTGAATTGACCACCTCTTCGGTGGTCTCGTCCGTGCCCTTTGTGTGATCTACCGTCGCCATGCCATCCTCCCGAATTTTAGCGGTCGCCTGCACTTCTACCGGCGTATTTCCCGGCGTTCTCCCCGGTGGTGAAGCCTTCCCTGAGGCACCGATTTCGGGCTACAGGGGGACCGCGCAGAGTAGAAGGGGCGCCGGACGGAACCCGGCGGCGGGCGCTAGCTGTGCTTGTCGGCGGCCGACGCGCGCACGGGCACCGGCGTCACTCGCCTCGCCTGCACTCGCCGGGCCACGAGCGTCGCGCCTGCGGCGACGAGCAAGAGGAGGGCGAGGCCGCCGAGCACGAGCAGCGGCAGCGGGATCGACTGGGCGTCGCTCGGGGAGAACGCGCCGATGATGCCGCTGCTCGACCCCGAGGGGGCCGGCGCGGGCGGTTCGCTGCTCGGAGTCGAGCCGCCGCCCGACGGGTCGCTCGAGGGGCCGGAGGGCCCCGGCCCGGCTCCGGGCCCGTTGCCGCGGTCCTGACGGATCGCCGCGAGCAGCGCCCGCTGGATGTCGTCGGTCGCGCTCGAGTAGTTCTTGACGTCCGGATACGCGTTCAGATGCTGGATCGCCTGCGTGTAGCAGGGGATCGCATAGACCCCGTCGACCCGGTTGTTGTCGAGCCAGTCGTTGACGACCTGGAGCCAGCACTTGCTCGTCGGTGCGGCGGTCGCAGCCGGAGCGGCTGCCGCAGTCGAGACACCGGAGACGAGGAGGCCGATCGAAGCGGCAATCGCCGCCAGCGCAGATCTCGTCCAGATGGTTCTCGCGCGAATCGTCGTCCTCGTTCCATCGTTGAACAGCAGCGCGCTTCGCGCACTGACGGCAGGATCCTCGATAAGTCTCTCCAACGGGGGTGTTCTCGCGGTTATGCCCGTGTAAACCGTTTGTGAACCGGACCGCCGCAGCGTTTTCCCGATGCTAGCGTGACCGCCCGTGCGCCCCGCCGGCGAACGGTTCGCGGGTTTCCCGCCCAGATTCGCCGTGCCGGCTCTCGCCGCGGCCGCTCTGTGCTTCTCTGCGCTCTTCCTGGCCGGCGGCCCGGATGAGACGAGGCTCGTCTGGATCGGGGGTGCCGCGCTCGCCCTCGCGGCGCTGACGGCCGCGGGTGGGCTCCTGGGCGCGCTGCCCGCCCCCCGGCTCGATCGCTGGGCCGCGATCTTCCTGGGCTCGCTCGCCGGGCTCGCCGTGTGGGCCGGCCTCTCGACCCTCTGGTCGGCGTCACCGGACCGATCGTGGACATATACGAACCGGACGCTCGTCTATGCCGCGTTTGCGCTCGTCGGTGTCCTGCTTTCGGCTCTGATCCCGCGGTTGGACATGCTCGCCGGCGCCGCGGCGGCGCTCCTCGGTCTCGTCATCGGCTGGGCACTGCTCGCGAAATGCGTGCCTGCGCTCTATTCCGACTACGGCCGCGTCGCTCGGCTGCGGGCGCCCGTGACCTACTGGAACGAGCTCGCGCTCCTCTGTGACGTCGCCGTCCCCCTCGCGCTGTGGCTCGCCGCGGCGCGCGGACGTCGTGCGCCCGTCCGGGCCGCCGGCGTGCTCCTGCTCTTTGCGTCGACCGTCACGCTGCTGCTCACGTACTCGCGCACCGGCGTCGTGCTCGGCTGCCTCGCCGTCGCGGCGTGGGTCGTGCTCGACCGCGACCGCGTCGAGAGCCTCGCCGCCGTCGCGCTCGGAGGAGGCGCCGGCGCGGCCGTGTTCGGGCTCGCCCTGGCGCTTCCCGGGATCTCGAAGGACCTCCAGCCCCGCGCCGTCCGGGCCCACGACGGCTGGATCTTCGGGCTCGCCCTCGTCGGTGTCGGAGCAGCCGTCTACGGCCTCGCGTTCTTGCTCGCGCGCTGGGAGGGCCGGCGCCCGCTGTCGGACGCGCGGCGGCGTCGCGCGGAACGCACCGCGGCCGTCATCGCGATCGCGGTCGTGCTGGCGGGCATCGCGGCAAGCATCGTCTTCTCGGGGCGGATCTGGCGCGAGTTCACGAACCCGGTCGGCAGCCAGATCAACTCGACCAACACGCGCTTCACCAGTCTCAACTCGAGCAACCGCTGGCGGTGGTGGGGTGAGGAGTGGGATGCCTTCACAGCGCATCCTCTCGGTGGAACCGGCGCAGGCACGTTCAAGCTGACCGACCTACGCGTCCGGCAGACGGCGATCGCGGAGACCGACGAGCCGCACAACATGCCGCTGCAGTTCCTCGGCGAGCTCGGCATCGTCGGCCTGCTCCTCTATCTCGCGGCGGCAGTGTCGGCCGGGATCGCCGTCGTGCGCCTACGCCGGCGCGTCGACGGTGCAGAGCGAGCCGCGGTCACGGCTCTCGCCGTCGGCCTCGGCGCGTTCGCCGCGCACACGGTCGTCGACATGGACTGGGACTACGTCGCGACCTGCGGCCCGCTGCTTCTCGTCGCCGGCGTCCTCGTCGGGCGATCGGCTGCGCCCGTCGCCGCTGCCGCCCCCGAGCCGGCAGTCCGTACCCGCCGGCCGCTGCTCGCCGCAGGCGCCGTGCTCTTCGCGCTCGCAGGCTTCTACTCGCTCGCTGCGCCGTGGCTCGCGCAGCGGCAGCTCGGCGTCGCCGCAGACGCGATCGCACAGGGGAAGCTCCCCGCGGCGGTCGCCGCCGCGAAGCGCGCGCACGGGTACAACCCGCTTTCGACGCAGGCGCTCGCCGACTGGGCGACCTACGTCGACATCCAGGGCGACCCGCTGGAGGCGCAGAAGCTCCTCCGGCAGGAAGTCTCGCTCGAACCCGGCAATTCCCTGACGTGGCTCGATCTCGGCGACTTCTATTCCAGCCACCAGGCGTGGAAGCTCGCCTACCAGGCGTACAGCAAGGCGTGGTCGCTCAACCGCTACGGCCCCGCGGGCGTGCCCTGCGGCGTCCTCGACCAGGCGCGCCACAAGGCTCTCGGCACGTGGCCGCCTAGCTGCCCCCGAGGACGACCACGAGCTGCGAGCCCCTGAGCTGTGCCTTCGGCAGGCCGTCGAGCACCGAGACGATGCCGACGTGCGCGTCGTGGCCGAGCCGCCGCGCCTCCTTCAGGTAGCCGGGGACGAACAGCACCATCGACCGGGCGTAGTCGTGCCGCGGCGCGTTCGCCGACCGCGAGGCGCCGTAGCCGAGGGTCTGCAGGGTCGTCGCCTCGCTGCCTGCGGCGCCGCTGATGCCGTTTCCGTTCAGGACGAGTACCGAGAGCTTCGCGCGCGGCCGGAGCGGATGCGACGGAATCTTCGGGATGCGGGGGTGGACGGCGGCCCGAGCGGCTGCCGCCGCCGGGTGCTTTGCAGCGGCGACGGCGTGCGCCCGCACCGGCGCAGCAAGCCGGGTGGCGCCGATGCCGATCAGGGCGACGAGTTCGAGGGCCGCGACGACTCCGACGACGACAGCGGCGGTCTTCCAGGGGAACTCGCGAGGGAGGTGTTGGGCGTGATCCACGGACCGAACCGATTCGGCGGTGGGCGGCGCGTTCCTCCTAACGAGTCTCGGCCCAGCTCCAGGTTGCGGCGAGGCCGTCGCTCAGGGGCTGCTCGCCGCGCCAGCCGAGATCGCGCGCGGCAAGCGACGTGTCGAGCACGCTTCGCTGCAGCTCGCCGAGCCGCGCGGGCGCGAGCTTCGGGGTACGGCGGACGCCGCTCGCCTCCTGGATCGCGGCGTAGAGCTCGAGCACCGAGGTCTCCGTTCCCGTCCCGACGTTGAAGACCCCTCCGGCCGCCCGGTCGAGCGCAAGGAGCATCGCGCGGGCGACGTCGTGGACGTAGACGTAGTCCCGCGTCTGCGTTCCGTCGCCGAAGATCGTCGGCGTGCCGTCGGCGAGGAGGAGCCCCATGAAGATCGCGACGACCCCGGCCTCGCCGTGCGACTCCTGGCGCGGCCCGTAGACGTTGCCGAAGCGAAGCGACACGTGGTCGGTCTCGTAGAGCCTGTTCCATGTGGCGAGGTACTCCTCACCGCACAGCTTCGACGTCCCGTACGGCGCAAGCGGCCGGCGCGGCGCCGTCTCGGCTGCAGGCCCGTCGCATTCCCCGTAGATCGCTCCGCCCGTCGACGAGAACACGATCTTGGCTCCGTGCCTTCGCGCCGCCTCGAGGATGCGCAGCGTGCCGAGCACGTTGACCTCGGCGTCGTAGTCGGGCCGCTCGACCGAGACGCGAACGTCGGCCTGGGCGGCCAGGTGGAAGACCGCCTCGGGCTCGACCGTGTCGAACACCTCGTCGGGCTGCCGGATGTCGGCAACGTGCAGCGTCGCGTCGCCGGCGACTCGCTCGCGTCTCCCCTTCGAGAGATCGTCGAGGACGTGCACCTCGTCGCCGCGCGCAAGCAGCGCGTCAACGACGTGCGAGCCGATGAAGCCGGCGCCCCCGGTCACGATCGCTCGCATCGGCTCGTATCCTAGAGGCGTGATGTGGATTAGACGTGCGTGCGGGGATGGGCCAGACCAAGCGATTTGGCCGGATCCGGCGCAGGGCATAGCGGTTTCTACGTTCAAGCCGGAGCCGGGCGAAGCGCGCAGCGTCTGGCACACCATCCGTGCGTGCGGCCAATCCGCATTAGGCCTCTAGAGCATGGGACTCTTTCTCGTGTTCGAAGGCATCGACGGCTCCGGAAAGGGCACGCAGGCGGCGCGGCTCGCCGAGACGGCGAAGGCGCGAGGGCTCGGCGTCGCCTCCTTCAGCTTCCCGTTGTACGACGACAACCCGTTCAGCCGTGCGATCGGCCGCTACCTGAACGGTGACCTCGGCAGCCTCGACCACGTTCATCCGGGGCTGTCCGCGCTGCTCTATGCGTGCGACCGCTACCACGCTCGACCTGCCCTCGTGCGCGCGATCGAGGAGAACGACCTCGTCGTCTGCGACCGCTACGTCGCGTCGAACCTCGCGCATCAGGGCTCGCAGCTCGAAGGGCCGGAGCGCAACGAGTTGATCGAGTGGCTGCTCGAGGTGGAGTACGGCGAGTTCCGGCTCCCGAAGCCGGACCTTGTCGTGCTGCTCGATGCGCACCCGTCGCTCGCGCGTCAACTCGTCGCGCAGAAGGGCGCCCGGTCGTACACCACCCTCGAGGCGGACATCCTCGAGTCGGACGAGGCGCATGGAGACGCCTCGCGCGAGATCTATCTCGAGCTCGCGCGAGGCGACGGCTGGCACGTGGTGGAGACGGCGGGGGAGGACGCGGCCGTGCGCGATGTCGACGCGATCGCGGCCGACGTCTGGGCCGGGGTGGAGCCGCTGCTCCCGTGACGACCTTCGACGCGCTCCCCGAACAGCTCGAGGCGAAGGGGCTCCTCGCGAACGCGCTGACGGAGGGCCCCGCCCACGCGTATCTCCTCCACGGGCCGCCCGGCGTCGGCAAGGGCGACCTCGCCCTGCTCTTCGCCGCGGAGCTGCTCGGCGATCACGCCCGGGTCATGCGGCGGACGCATCCCGACCTCTACGTCCTCGAGCCGCTCGGTGACCAGATCCGCATCGACGATATCCGGGAGCTGCGGCGCGACCTGCACATGCGACCGTTCGAGGCGTCGCGCCGCGTCTACCTCGTGTTCGGCGCGGACACGATGAACGACGATGCAGCGGACGCGCTGCTCAAGGACCTCGAGGAGCCGCCGCCGTACGCGGTGATCGTGCTGATCGCCGACGACATCGGCCCGGTGTCCGAGACGATCCGGTCGCGCTGCCAGGCAGTGCCGTTTCGGCGCCTGTCGGAGCGGGCCATACGCGAAGCGATTCGCGTGCGCGCGCCCGACCTTCCCGATGAGGAAGTGACGACGCTCTCCCGTGTGGCCGGCGGCCGGCTCGACCGGGTCGCGCGACTGCTCGACCCGGCCGCAACCCGGCGGCGGGAGGCGCTGCTCGGTGTCGCGCGGTCCGTCTACCTCGACCCGGAGTTCGACGCCGGCGAGGCCGCAGACACGCTGCTCGCCGGAATCACCGAGCGCGGCGGCGAGGCGAAGGACAAGGCCGAGGACTCGGTCACGACGCTCGAGCTCTCGGGCCGCGAGGCGGAGCAGCGCGTCAGGCGGGCCCAGCGAGGTGCGGAGCGTGACGAGCTCCTCGCGGTCCTCGAGGAGCTCGAGTGGTGGTTTCGCGACCTCGTCGTACTCGCCGCGGGAGCCGAGGCAGCCGTGGTGCACGTCGACCGGCTCGAGGAGCTGAGAGCCGACGCGACGCTCGAGCGGCTCCTCGGTGCCGAGGCGGCTTGTGAGGCAGTAAGGGCGACCTGGCGGCAGGCGGAGGAGCTCCAGCTCTCGACCTCGCTCGCGCTCGAGGCGCTGCTCCACCGACTGAGGCGAGCGCTGGCAGGGCCTGTACTCTCGCGCGGCTGACCGCAAGTTTTCGGCCCGTTCTCCCTCTTGCCGGGAAACCGCCCGTATCGGGCATCCGTATCAGGAGGACCGAGTCATATGCAGCGTCTCACGCTCATCTGTGCAGTTGCCGTCGTCGTCGGCGTCTGGCCCGCAGTCTCGAGTGCCGCCACGACGACCTCGACCGGAGTCGTCGTCGCGAAACAGCGTGGCGCACTTCTCGTCGCCTCGCCTGCCGGCGCCGTCACCTCGGTCGCGGGCTCGGCTTCGATCGGCTCGCGGGTTGCGGTCTCGCGCGGGCGTGCAACGGTCGTCGGTCGCGCGCGCACCGCGCACCTCCGCGGCATCGTCGTCCGCCGCGTCGGCAAGACGATGTTCCTCGCGAGCAACCGGCACCTTCTCGCCGTGCACGACGCGACCCCGGCGCCTGCGTCGCCGCCCACGACGACGCCGCAGCCCGGCGCGGTCGTTTCGTCGCAGGTCGTCATCGTGAACGGCCGGCTCGAGGACGACGACGACGACGTCGTCGGCCAGGCGAACGCGAACGAGCTACAGGTGCAGGCCGTCGTCGCGGCCGTCGGCCTGGGCACAGTCACGCTCACCGTCGGCACTCAGACCTTGACGGTCTCGCTTCCGGCCGGTCTCACTCTCCCCGCGTCGATCGTCGGCCAGACCGTGACGCTCACGGTGTCGCTCGGTGACGACAACAACGCGGGTGACGATGACGACCACGACAACGGCGGCGGCGGTGGTGGTGATGGTGGCGGCGGCGACGACAACAGCGGCCACGGCCACAGCGGCGGCGACGGAGGGAACGACGGCTAGCAGCCCACACGAGATCCGCCCCGGCGGCCGCCCCGATCATGGGGCGGCCGCCGTGCTGACCGACCAGCTCTATCGCGACCATGGACGCCTCGTCGGCGGCCTCTGCCGGGCCCTCCTGCGCGACCGCGCAGAGGCCGAGGACGCGACGCAGCAGGTCTTCCTGGCCGCGCACAGGGCGCTGCTGCACGGCACGTCACCACGTGAGCCGGCGGCCTGGCTCGCGGCCATCGCCCGGAACGAATGTTGGGCGCGGATCCGACTGCGCATGCGCGAGCCGCTGCCGAGGGACGACGTCGACGACGTGCGATCCGTGTCAGACCCTCTTGCGGAGGCGATCCGTAACGCCGACCTGGCAGCGATGTGGGTCGCGATCGCCGAGCTGCCGCGCCTGCAGCGCGATGCGCTCCTGCTCCGCGAGTTCGGCGGGCTCTCCTACGAGGAGCTCGCCGGGGCGCTCGCCGTGTCGGGCTCGGCGGTCGAGTCCTTGCTCTTTCGAGCGCGCCAAAGCATGCGCGCGCGACTCCAGACGGTGTACGCGGGCCTGGCGGGGGCCTCCTGGCTCGATTCGCTGGGGCGCCTCGTGGGCGGGGTCGGCGGCGGAATGGCGCCCGTCGCGGCGAAGGTCGCTGCCGTCGGCGTCGGCGCCGCTGTCGCCACGGGCGGAGTCGTTGTCGCGCCCCGAATGCTCGAGCATCGGCAGCACAACTCTCCGGTCTCCCATCTCGCGAAGACGAGGCCGACGCCGCAGGCGAAACGGCACCCGGCCGAGGCGTCGCGGCCCGTTCCGGTGCTCGTCGCCCGCATGCAGCCTGCACAGGCCGCGTCGACCGTGCGACCCGCGACCCGCGAGGGTGGTGGCAGGGGCCCCGGCGGCGAGGGCCGGTCGCGGGACGGCGATCCAGTCGCACGCGGCGACGATCACTCCGGCCGCGACGGCGGTGGCGGCGGCACATCCGGCTCCGACGACTCGGGCGAGCTCCGCGGCGCCTCACTGAGCGGGAGCCACCACGGCGGCCGGCGGGAGGATGCGTTGGAGAGCGGTCACGGCGACGATTCCTCGGGATCCGACGGGCGCGGGTCGGGGAAGGACGACGGGGGCTCGACCGGCGGGGAGCTCTCGTCGTCGAGCGGCGGGGGCTCCGGACGGGACGGCTCGTCGGACGGAGGCGACTCGGATGACCACGGCTCGGGCGGTCTCGGGTCGGACGACTCCGGCTCGAACAGCTCCGGCTCGGGCGATCCGGCTCCGGCTCGGGCGAGTCCGGCTCCGGCGACGGTGGATCGAACGACGGAGGGGTCTTGACGACCACTTCGAACTCAGTCGCTACCGTTACGGTGTCGACAGTCGGCAACGTGCCCGCAGGCGGCGGGCCGCAGCCGGTCGTCGGCGGCTAGTTCGGTCATTTCCGCGTAAATATCACTTGTAAATGGGTTGTCTGATTGGGCAGCCTGACCGAAGATGTGTTGACTGGCGTGCTCGGGCGGAGCGCGCCGCCTTCTATGTCAGGGGATTAGAAGAGTTGGCTGCTGTTCCGTCCATAGGCCGTGCCGCGCGTATCGACGGAGGTCTCCCTCCCGAGGCTGACCTCACGCACGCGCTCTACGAGCAGTACGCGAACCAGATCTTCCGGTACTGCCTCCACCAGCTCGGCTCTCGCGAGGAGGCCGAGGACGCGGTGCAGAGCACCTTCCTCAACGCGTTCCGGGGGATCAAGCGGGGAGTTGTTCCAGAGCTCGAGTCGGCGTGGCTCTTCAAGATCGCGCAGAACGTCTGCCTGTCGCGCCGCCGTACGACGTGGCGTCGCGGCCGGATCGAGTCCCCCACCGACTTCGACGTCGTCGAGGAGATCGCTCCGGCCCCGTCGCGGCAGTCGGACGAGCTGATCGGCCTGCAGGACGTCCTCGAGCGGCTGCCCGAGAACCAGCGGCGCGCGATCCTGTTGCGCGAATGGCAAGGCCTTTCCTACCGCGAGATCGCCGCGGAGCTCGAGCTCTCGCAGGCGGCCGTCGAAACACTCATCTTCCGGGCGCGGCGCGCGCTCGCGAGCGGGCTCGAGCAGCCGTCCACCGCGAAACGGCGTCTCGTCCGCAGCACGGATTTCGGCAACGTGCTCGCGGCCGTCAAGTCGGTGCTGCTCGGCGGCGGCGCGGCCGCGAAGGTGGCGGCGACCGTCGCAGTCGTCAGCGCGGGCACCGTCGTCGCCGCCGCGCCGGTCCAGCAGCACCGCGCTCACTCGCACGCGGCGCCGACGCACGCGAAGACTGCGGCGAAGCACGCAGCCGCTCGCCATGCTGCCGCGCCGGCGACGCACAGGTATGTGTCGCGCGTCGCACCGAACGAGGCTGTACTCCCTGCGCAAGGTTCGCACGCTCCTGCACGTACGCGCGCCCACGCCTCGGCGGTCGTCGCCCGAGCCCACGTCAGGCACTCGTCTCCGGCCAATCCCCGCGTAGCAGGCAGTCCCGACGACCGGGCCGTTGCCCCGCCTGCCGTCGATTCCGGCGACGCCCAACCGACGCCCGCGACGCCGGCCTCCCCGCCCGCAGCCCCGCAGGGCGACACCGGCCACACCGAGGTGCAGCAGACGCCGCCTCCGCCGGCAACGGCATCCTCGGACGCCGTGAAGAAGGACACGACCGCCGCCGGCCAGAAGGGGCCCGGCGACGCGAAGACGAGCGACTCCGATCAGCGGACGAGCGGCTCGCCGGGCGGGACGACGACCACCACCGCCGCGCCGCCGGTCGTGCGGACGGCACCGGTCGTGCGGACGGCACCGGTCGTGCTGACGGTCAAGACGACGCAGCTCCAGGCCGAGGCCGGGGTTCAGCTCTCTCCGCGAACGGCGGCGCAATACCCACCCGCGGCGGGGCAGTCGCCCACCAACGGGTCAACCGGATCCTCCGCATCCCCGGGCACGCAGTCGGGCGCATCCGCCGCGAAGCCGGCCACGCCCGCCGTCACCGCACCGACGGTCACGGCACCGGCCGTCACGGCACCGGCCGTCACGGCACCGACGGTCACCACGCCGGCGCCGGCGTCGTCGACGACACCGGCTCCGGTCGTCGCGCGGCCCACGACGACGACGCAACCCGCTCCCGTCGTCTCGAGCGCCGGTCTGCGGCTGTCGAGCGGCTCGACGTCCACCGGCCGGACGAGGAGAGCCACGGGCAGCTGACGCGCGGCCCCGCGGCGAGCGGCTTTGAAAACGACGAAGGGCCGGCGCGAGCCGGCCCTTCGTGTCTCGTCGGATGCGAGCGTCCGCGTTACGCGGCGCTCGCGAGCTCGTCGCCGAGCTCGAGCTGCAGACGCATCAGCGCCTCGCTCTCGAGCTGACGGACGCGCTCACGGGTGAGACCGAGCTCCTTGCCGATCGTCTCGAGCGACGCGGACTCGCCCGCGAACCCGAAGCGGAGCTCGATGATCCGCCGCTGCCGCTCCGGCAGCTCGGCGACGGCGCGCTGGACGCGCTGGCGCCGGACGGACTCGACGGCCTCCTCGGCGGGATCGACCGACGACTCGTCGGCGAAGAGGTCGCCGAGCTCGGAGTCGCCGTCGGAGCCGAGGCCCTGGTTCAGGGAGATCGAGTCGACTGCGTCGAGGGCCTCCGTGACGTGCTCCCGCTTGAGGCGGGTCGCGTCGGCGAGCTCGTCGATCGTTGCCTCACGACCGAGCTTCGCCTGGAGCTCCGCAGACGCGCGGTTCAGCTTGATCCGCCGCTCCTGGACGTGCACCGGGATCCGGATCGTCTTGGACTGGTTCGCAACCGCACGCTGACAGGCCTGGCGGATCCACCAGGTCGCGTACGTGGAGAACTTGTACCCCTTGCGCCAGTCGAACTTCTCGGCCGCGCGGTTCAGGCCGATCACGCCCTCCTGGATGAGGTCGAGAAGCGGAACATCGTGGCCCTGATAGCGCTTGGCGATCGAGACGACGAGGCGAAGGTTCGAGTTGATCATCCGCTCCTTCGCCGCAAGGTCGCCCTTCTCGATGCGCTTGGCCAGAGTGACCTCGTCGGCTGCCGTGAGCAAGCGGTGCTTGCCCGCAGCGTCCATGAAGAGCTGAAGCGGGTCGAGCGTGCCCGAGGGGCCCGGCGTCGACTCGGTGCGCGACTCGGCGCGCACGATGACATCGCGCTCCTCTAGCGCGGTCCGCAGCGTCGCGAGCTCGTCTTCCGGGAGCTCGTGCTCGTCAGCGAAGGCCTGGATCTCCTTCTCCTCGATGAACCCGCGCTCGGCGGACTCCTCGACCAGGCGCTCGGCAGGCGTGAGGTCGTGCAGGTGCATGGTGTCGCTCAGTTGAATCCCTTTCGTCGAATCTGGCGGGCCGCCTGGGTTGCGGCCTCCTTGGGCTCCGGCGCGCGGCTAGCCGCGATGTGCCGGAATCTGCCACTCGTGTTATAGAACGGCTACACCCTCAAGTCCATTCCTAAACATCGCATATTTGCGATTTCCTTACCTGGAGCTTGCAGTTTCGAGCCTTGCGGGCGCCTGAACGGGCGGTTTGAGCCCCGAAAGGGACAATTCGCCGGTTGTCCGGAATACCCTCGTCCGAGCCTTCTCCCGGCGCACGGGATCCTCGCCGCCGGCCCGCTAGAATCCGCCCTCGCCGACGTAGCTCAGCTGGTAGAGCACTTCACTCGTAATGAAGGGGTCCGCGGTTCGAATCCGCGCGTCGGCTTGGAAGGCTCCGCTCGGCAGGTTGCTCCAAAACGTCGGTTTTGTGCCTCGCAACACAGCACTCGTAATGAAGGGGTCCGCGGTTCGAATCCGCGCGTCGGCTTGGAAGGCTCCGCTCGGCAGGTTGCTCCAAAACGTCGGTTTTGTGCCTCGCAACACAGCACTCGTAATGAAGGCGTCCGCGGTTCGAATCCGCGCGTCGGCTTGGAAGGCTCCGCTAGCCACGCACCTCGATCTCCCCGTCCGCCTCGCGTACCTCGCTCCGTTCGGGGATCGAGACGAGGGCGCGCTCGGTGCGGCCGCCCCCGACGAAGCTGAGCGTCCAGCTGATCACGGTCTTGAACCGGTTCTTGAACCCCGTGAGGAACGCGAGATGGACGAACATCCACATGAGCCAGCCGAGCCAGCCGGACACGCGCACGCCGTGGAAGCTGACGACCGCGCGACGCCGCGACACGGCGGCCATGCTGCCGAGATCCCGGTACTTGAACGGCTGCGGCTCCTGGCCGTCGAGCCGCCGCCTGATCGTCTTCGCGGCGTGGACGCCCGTCTGCAAGGCGACCTCGGCCACACCCGGGAGGTCGTTCAGGTTCATCATGTCGCCGACCGCGAACACCTCCGGATGGCCCGGGAGGGAGCAGTCGGACTGCACCTTGATCCGGCCCGCACGGTCGACCTCGGCGCCGCACGCGTCGGCGAGCATCTTCGCGAGCGGCGACGCGGCGACGCCCGCCGCCCAGATCTTCGTCTTGGCCGGGTAGCGCATGATCGTCCCGTCCGGCCCTTTCACGTCGACGCCGTCCGCGTCGACCCCGGTGACGATCGAACTGGTATGCACCTCGACGCCGGTCTTCTCGATCTCCTTCGTCCCCTTCGCCGACAGCCGGTCTCCGAAGGTGGCCAGGATCTCCTTGCCGCCTTCGAACAGGAGCACTTTCACCTGGTCGGCCGGGTCGAATCGCCGGAAGTTGTCCTTCAGCGCCCGTCGTGCGAGCTCGGCGATCTGGCCCGAGATCTCGACGCCGGTCGGGCCGCCGCCGACGACGACGAAGGTCAGCCACGCCTGCCGGGCCGCTGCGTCTTCCTCCGACTCCGCCATCTCGAACGCGGTGAAGATCCGCTCGCGCTGAGCGAGCGCGTCGGCCAGCGTCTTCATCCCCGGCGCGAACTCTGAGAACTCGTCGTGCCCGAAGTACGACTGGCCGACACCGGCGCCCACCACGAGGCTGTCGTACGGCAGCGTCAGCGGCCGCCCGTCCGGCCGGATCGCGGTTACGCGCCGCAAAGCGACGTCGATGCCGGTCACCTCGGCAAGCTCCACCGACACGTTCTTGTCGCCTTTCAGCACGTCCCGCGTCGGCGGAGCGACCTCGCCCGCCGAGAGGATTCCGGTCGCCACCTGATACAGCAGCGGCTGAAAGAGATGATGGTTCGTGCGATCGACGAGGGTCACCTCTACCGGCGCGTGCCGGAGGAACCGGGCCGCGAAGAGACCGCCGAAGCCGGCCCCGACGATCACTACACGATGTGTCGCTGCGCTTGCCATGACTGAGTCCTCGAACAGTCGAGGCTCGGGTCGCGAGGAATCCTCAGGTTTCGCACAACGCTACGGACCGGCCTCGGGCGCTTCGTCATCCACACGGGGTGAAAAGCGCAGGGCCAGAGATGCCCACCGGGTCTACAGGACGTGACACACGCGATTCACCTCGCCTCGGCGAACGGACGTCAGCCGGCCCGTCGGTTTGCGTAGAGGCGCTTCGCCCAGAGATACGAGACGAGGGCGATGCCGAGGCTCCACGCCACCGCGGCGACGGCGTTGGCGCCGATGGGGGTTCCGGTGAGGAGCCCACGGAGGGTCTCGGTGACCGGGGTGAACGGCTGATACCGGGCGAACTGCTCGAGCCCGGTCGGCAGGGTGGCGAGCACGATGAAGCCGCTGCCGAGGAACGGCAGCAGGGTGAGGAACATCGGCGTGTTGCTCGCCGTCTCGACGCTCTTCGCGGCGAGGCCGAGCGCGGTCGCGAGCCAGATGAGCGCGAAGGCGAACAGCGTGACGCACACCGACGGCGGCGAGCCAGGCGAGCGGGTCCGTGGTGGGGCGGAAGCCGAGTCCGATCGCGACGCCGAGGACGATCGTGATGCCGACGAGCGTTTGGAGGAGGCTGGCGAGCACGTGGCCCGTGAGCACTGCGCTCGCGAGCGATCGGCATCGTGCGGAACCGGTCGACGATGCCTCCGGTCATGTCCATCGCGACCACGATTGCGGTGCCCTGGACGGCGGCAGCGACGGTCATCAGCAGGATGCCGGGTGTGACGTAGTTGAGGTACCCGTCACGGCCGGCGTGGCCTCCGGCGAGCTCGCTGCCGAGACCGTGGCTGAGCTGCCCGCCGAAGACGTAGACGAAGAGCAGCAGGAACACGATCGGCATGCCGATGAGGAGCGAGCGTCATCGACGGGTAGCGCACGCAGGCGCCGGAGGTTGCGGCGCAGCATCGTGGCCGAATCGGTAACGGTGTAGGCGAGGGTAGTCATGAGACAGCAGCCTCCTTGTCGGTCGGCTGGCCGGTGATCGCGAAGAACACATCGTCCAGGTCGGGGGTGTGGATCGACAGCTGCTCGACCTCCACGCCGGCGGCGTCGAGGTCGTCCAGCAGTCGGCGGAGCGAGGCGACACGGCCGTCGCTCGGCACTTGCAGCACGAGCTTGTCATCCTCGTGGGTCGCGCCCGCAAGGAGGCCGCCGGCTGCGCGCAGTGCGTCCGGGTCGGCGAACGCCAGGCGGACGTGACCGCCCGGGATCTGCCGCTTGAGCTCGTCCGGGGTGCCTTCGGCGACGATCCGCCCGCGCTCGAGGACGGCGATGCGGTCGGCGAGGTGGTCGGCCTCGTCCAGGTACTGCGTCGTGAGGAAGATCGTGACCCCGTCCGCGGCGAGGGCACGGATGCTCTCCCACACGGCGCGGCGACTCCGCGGGTCGAGTCCCGTGGTTGGCTCGTCGAGGAAGATCACCTGCGGAGAGCCGACCAGGGTCATCGCGAGATCGAGCCGGCGGCGCATCCCGCCCGAGTACGTCGATACGTGCCGGCCCGCCGCCTCGACCAGATCGAACCGGTCGAGCAGCTCGGCCACCCGAATCCTTCCGGCATCGCGGCCGAGATGGTTCAGGTCGGCCATCAGGCGCAGGTTCTCCTCACCGGTCAGCAGATCGTCCACCGCGGAGAACTGGCCCGTGACTCCGATCGCGGCTCGCACCCCGCCGGGATCGCCGGCCACGTCGTGACCCGCCACCTGCAGCTCCCCGCCGTCCGCGGAGATCAGCGTCGACAGGATCCGCACGATCGTCGTCTTGCCGGCGCCGTTCGGCCCGAGCAGAGCGAAGATCGTTCCCTCCGCGATCTCGAGGTCGACCCCGTCGAGGACGAGCTCGTCGCCGAATGCCTTGCGCAGGCCTTTGACCGTCACCGCGTTCCGGGTGTCGGTTGCGATCGCGCTCATGACTTCCTCCCCTCGTGGTCGGTGTCGGTGGAGCGGTGGATCGTGATGTCGCCGTAGCTGGTGCGGGCGCGGATCTCGACGGCCTCTTCGCCCGGCTCGGGCTGGTCGGCGGCCTCGAGCTCGTTGCGCACGTTCCCGAAGCTTCGTCTTCAGCTCCAGCCAGGCCGGTACGCCGTCGAGTACGCCGATGTCGACCTTGCCGAACGCCGTCTCGGCGACGACCTCACCACGCGCGACTGCGCCGAGGAGGATGTCGCCGTTGGCCGATCTTCGCGACGACGGTCGCGTGCGGACGGTCGACGGCGATCCTGCCGTTGGCGGCGTTCGCGCGGAGGTCGCCCGCGACGTCCCCGATCCAGGTGTCGCCGTTGGAGTTCTTGACGGCGGCCGGCCCGTCGACGCCTCCGACCTCGACGGCCCCGGAGCCGGTTGCGATCTCGGCGCGTCCGGCGGCCCGCTCGACGCTGACGTCGCCGGCGCCGGTCCGCAACCGGACGGGCCCGGTCTGGTCGAGGCGGATCGCGCCGACTCCCGTCTTGTAGCGGAGCTCGCCGACGCGGCCGGTGCAGTGCAGCGCGGCCACGCCCGCCTCTCCGTCGAGGCGCGAGCCGGTCGGCATGGCGATCTCGACGTCGATCGACTCGCGCTCGCCCCACCACGTGTATTGCCGCCAGCCTTCTGGGCGCCTTGACCGACAGCCGGCCGTCGGCGAACTCGACGCGTGTCTGCTCGGCGGCGGTCACGTCGTCCTTGCTGGCCGGATCGCTCGGCCGCACCTCGACGACGGTCTCGGTGCGGTCGCTTGCGGCGATGCGGATGTCACCGACCCCGAGCTCGAGGCTCACGGAGATCGGTTCGGGTGTGTCGTACGTCGGCATTGCAGTCCTTCCCTTCGGTCGTCGTCCTCGGGCGAGCGCCGGCTAGCGCGCCCATCCCGTGTAGCGCTGAGACCCGTGCGTGGCGGCCCGCTCGGGACGCTCCGGCCCGGATCGATCCGCGGCGGCAGCCGCCGCGCGCACGAGCCAGGCGTTGACCGAGAGCCCCGCCGCGTGCGGCGGCGGCCTCGATCCTCGCCCTGAGCTGCTCCGGCATGCGGAGGTTGATCCGCGACATCGCGCCCTGCCTGGCGTCGGTCGGGTCGATCGCGGCCGGGGCCTCTGTCGTGAGGGTCCGGCCTGCACGTCGGCCGGCGGCGCCGACACGACGAACTCGGGCTCGCGGCCGCGCAGGCGCAGCTCGACCGATCCCGGCGCCAGCTCGCAGGTGATCTCGTCGACCGCGGCCGCCAGAGCATCCTGCAAGCGCCAGCCGAACGGCCGACTCGAGCGCCGGCGCAAGCCGCTCGGCCAGCGCCTGCGCCTCGTCGCCCCCCGTCGCGCCTGCCGCCGCGAGCTGCCGCTGCACGTTCTCGATGTACGGGTTCAGGTTCATGTGTGCCATTATGGCACAAAAGATGTGCCACAGCAAATAGTGCGGTGCCACTGGTGGCTCAGCCGTCGCTGCACACCTCGGGAATCGTGGTAGAAGATGGCTGCCTCGATAGAAGGGGAGGGATGCGCGGTGGCTCGAGCGGTCATCGACGGCGTCGCGCTGGACTACGAGGACTGCGGCGCAGGCGAGCCTGTGGTCTTCGTCCACGGCGCATTCATCGCCGACGTGTTCCGGCCGCTGCTGCGGGAGCGGAGCCTGGCCGACCGCTATCGGCTCATCAGCTATCACCGTCGCGGTTACTGCGGGAGCAGCCGCACGAGGGGAGCAACGAGTCTCTCGGAGCAGGCCCGCCACTGTCGCCGGCTGTTGTCGGATCTCGGCGTGCGGCGCACGCACGTTGTCGGACACTCCTTCGGTGGCGCGATCGCCCTCCAGCTTGCGCTGGACGCACCGCAGCTCGTTCACACACTGAGCCTGCTCGAGCCGGGGATCATGGTGGGCGAGAGCGCACAGCTGTACCGACAGGGACTCGAGTCCGGCTTGGAGCGTTTCCGCGACGCGGGGGCTCGAGTTGCCGTCGACGAGTTCCTTGAGATGCGGTGGCCGGAGTATCAGGAGAGCCTCGAACGCGTGTTGCCCGGGTCGTTCGAGCAGGCGGTGGCCGATGCGGCGACGTGGTTCGAGGCGGATCTACCGGCCGTCCTCGACTCCCGATTCGGCGAGGTGGAGGCGCGAGAGATCACGCAGCCGGTCCTCGTCGTCCTCGGCGAGAGGAGCACCCTTCTTCACCCGCGCTTCACCGAGACGTACAGGGTGCTGTTGGACTGGCTGCCGAATGCCGAGGGCTTCGTCCTCGACGACGCTGCGCATTTCCAGCCGGTCGAAGACCCGCGCCGCATGGCCGAAGCGCTCGCCGGCTTCTACGCGCGCCACCCCTGACCACGTCGCGACAGCTGCGACACGCCTTGTGCTTCCGTGCGGCCCCGTGGTCCGCGAGAATCAAGCGCGAATGCGGTTTCGGCCTCGGTTGTCGTTCGTCCTTCTCGTCGTGCTCCTCGGCCTGGCGCTTGCGGTGCCCGCAGGTGCGAAGACGATTCCCGGCTCGCCGCCGTTTCGCGTCGTGATCGTCGACCACCTGAGCCCTGCTCAGCTCCGTCACATGTCGTTGCACGGGGCGGTCGGGCTTCTCGTCCCCGGTGCAGGCCCGACGACGAACCGGAGGCAGGCGCTTGCGCAGCTCGTCCGAGGCGCGCAGATGAACGCGCATCTCGGTGGGGTTCCCTCCGGGCCGCGCTTGATCTCGACGGCGCTCGTCACCGGGACGCCGACGGGGATGCGCACGATCGTGGTCGCGATGCCGCCCAAGGGCCCGCCCGCCGCCAACGACGTGCGCTACCCGGTGGTCGTCCTCGGCGGCGGCTTCCACGGTCTGCTCGACTCGCCCACCACGAAGATTCCCGGGCTCGTCTCGATCGTCGACATCGCGCCGACCGCGCTCGGGCACAAGCGCGGATCGCTCACGTCCACGGCGGTCGCCGATCCGCTCGCGAGCCTTTCGAGCCTCGACCGCCAGATTCACGCGAACAACCGGCTGAAGCTGCCGGCGCTGATCGTCGTCGCCTGCATCATCGCGCTCCTCGCGGCCGTCCGGCCGCGTGCGGCGACGACAGCGATCCCGGCTGCGCTCCTCACGAGCATCGTGCTCGGGGCCGCGCAGGTGACGAGTCAACCGCTGATCCTCGCTGTGCTGACGGTGGGAACGATCGCCGGCGGGCTCTGGCTCGCCCGCCTGTGCCAGACCGACGGCAGGCTCCTGTCGCTCATCGTCGGTGTGCTTCTCGTGCACCTCGTCCTGCTCGCCGAGCGGCCGGAGTGGGTCGCATTGACACCGCTCGGGCCGACGCAGAACTCGCGCTTCTGGGGAATCGGGAACCAGCTCGAGACGCTGCTGCTCGGGCCGCTATTCGTCGGCGCCGTCCTCGCCGGCCGGCGGTTCGGTCGCGTCGGCTTCGGGGTCTTCGCGCTCCTCGGGCTCGTGCTCATCACGGACAATCGATTCGGCTCCGACGGCGGCGGCGCGATCGTGCTCGGTGTCGCGTTCGCGTTCCTCGGCGCGCGCGTGCTGCGAATGGGGGTTCGCGGCTTCGCGACGTTGCTGCTCCTCGGCGCGACGACCGTACTCGCGCTCGTGTCGTTCAACTTGCAGACGCCGGGCCCCAACCATCTCCGCAGTGCGTTCAGCCACGGCTTCTACGGGCTCTTCGACGTCGCCAAGAACCGCGTGCCGCTCGCGTACACCCCCGCCCTGCACAACTGGCCGCTCGTGCTCCCGCTCGCGCTCTGGTTCGTCGCGGCGCTGGTCGTAGCCGTCCGGATGGCGCGGCGACCGGCGACCCGCGATCTCGTGATTGCCGTCGGCCTGGCGATCGGAACGTCGCTTCTCGTGAACGACTCCGCGACCTACGAGCTCGTCGGCGGCGTCGCCACCCTCGCCGCGCTTGTCCGCTTCGCCCCGTCGGCGGTGCCGCTCACGGTGCCGGCACTCGCCCGGATGCCGCTCCCGCCGCAGCCCGCCCGCAGTGAGGCAACCGACTAGGAGGGTGTGCGGGCGCTTCGCCCGCGGCGGGGAGTCGACTGGCTCCCGGCGGCCGCGGCCGCCGCGGTCAGCGCAGCGTCGAGGGCGAGCGGCCCCTCGGACGAAACGACCTGCGGCGCGACCGAAGCGGCACAGTACGGGCAGACCTGCCACGACGGCTGGAGCGGCGCTGCGCACTCCGGGCATGGTTGCTTAAGCCTCGTCGTGCAGACCGGACACACGTGGTAGTCCTCCGCGACCACGGCGCGGCAGACGGGACACTGCAACTCGTGCTGCCCGGCGCGCTCTTCGAGCGTCCGCAGTCCGAGGTCGCGCACGCGGACGTCGTCGAGGATCTCCGGCGGCCGGAAGAGCATGTAGATCACCGGGCCCACAAAGGGGATCGCGAGGCCGAGGAGCGTGGCAAGGCCGACGAGCAGCCAGTCGTCCATGCGGCGACGTGCGTCCCGGAACGTCCAGAAGGCGAGACCGAGCCAGAACGCGACCACGAGGAAGAGGACGAGATCGAGCGCAATGTCGAACGCGGTCGAGTGCAACAGGCCGTGAACCGATCCGAACGCGGATGCGAAGAGACTGGAGGCCATCACCAAAGACAGGATGCCCTGCAAATGCCCGAAGAAACAAGAGGGGGCCGCGCTGCCGGGGAAGCGGCGGGTCGGCTCACTCCCGGTACTGTCCCTACGGGAATGCGGCGCCACCTCTGTCGAATCGTCGGTCACAGGCTTCCCCGGAGGCGACGACCGTTCTTCTTCACCGAGCGCTTTCAGCGTTGTGAGCGCTGTGGTGAGCGAGTTCCGCTGAGAGGCCGCTGATGACGTCCGTCGGCGGGCAGGTGACGTGCGTCTATCACGCGTATGAGAACGCGGAGCTCGTCGCCACGGGGCGGCTGACCCTCGACGGATTGCCCGGCGTGGGCGATGAAGTGCAGCTCAACGGCCGCCCGCATGTCGTCCGCTCGGTGGACTTCGGCGGCGGCGAGCACGTCCTGCAGCTTCACGCGAAGTAGCGCGCGGGCCTTACAGCGGCCTGACACGAGCGTCGGCTACCGTCCTGCGATGCGCCGGGGGGTCGTCGCATCCATTCTCACAGCCGTGCTTGCGCTCGTCGCGCTCGGGCTGATTGGTGCGGCCCCGGCCGCAGCGTCGCCGGCCGCGCAGTACGGCATCCAGGACGACGCGTGGCTGATGTATGGGCCGGGCACGCTCTCCACGCGCGTCGCCACGCTCGATCGCCTCGGCACCCGGCTCGTCCGCTTCACGCTGCGGTGGGACCAGGTCGCCCCGACCCGACCCACTTCACCGCGCGATCCCGCCGACAGCGCATATCGGTGGGGGCAGTTCGAGACCGTGCTCCGGGCGCTCCACGCCGACGGGATCACGACGCTCGTCACGCTATACGGGTCACCGGGCTGGGCGAACGGCGACCACCCGCCGAACTGGATCCCGGCGAGCGGGCTCGGCGACTTCGCCTACGCGGCCTCGAAGCAGTTCCCGTGGGTGCACCTCTGGACGGTCTGGAACGAGCCGAACGGCCGGACGTTCTCCATACCGGTGTCGCCGCGTGCCTACGTGCGTCAGCTGCTCAACCCGGCATACGCCTCGCTGCACCAGGCAAGCTCCGCGAACGTCGTTGCCGGCGGAGTCACCTCGCCGCGCAAGACCGCCTCCGGGATGTCGCCGCTCGCATTCATGGAAGGAATGAAGGCCGCAGGCGCGCGCCTCGACGCCTACGCGCAGAACCCCTATCCGATCTCCGGCGGCGAGACGCCGTTCCATTCGACCTGCGTCGACTGCAGCGTGCTGACGATGGCAAACCTGCCGGCGGTCCGCGCCGACGTCACTCGCATCTTCGGAGGGGCCAAGCCGCTGTGGCTGACGGAGTACGGCTACCAGACGAATCCGCCCGACCGCCTGCTCGGCGTGTCGTGGCCCCTGCAGGCGCGGTACATCGGTGAGGCTGCGCTCCGCGTTTGGGAGCAGCCGGGTGTGACGATGCTGATCCAGTTCCTCGTTCGCGACGAGCCGGACATCGGTGGCTGGCAGAGCGGACTCTTCACTGCGGGCGGCGCGCGGAAGCCCTCGTATGACGCATTCGCGCTGCCGCTTGCACAGATGACGCGCTCGGGCACCCACGCCGTGCTGTGGGGGCAGGTACGACCGGGATCGGGAGCGCGCAGCTACGTGTTGCAGTCGTTTGCCAGGGGAGCGTGGCGGCCGATCGGGGTCACCGCGCGCACTGGCCCGAGCGGGACGCTCCTTCGCACGGTCACGCTCCCGCGCGGTGCCCGGGTCCGCATCTGGGCGCCCGCCGTCGGCTTCGCGAGCCCGGCTCTCACGCTGTCCTAGAGACTGCGGTCGTGGATCTCGCGCTGCGCACCGTCCATCTCCTCGCTGCGATCGTCTGGACCGGTGGCACGGTGGCGCTCGTCTTCGTGGCAGTTCCGCCGGTGCAGCGGTTGCAGGGCCCCGAGCGGGCTGAACTGCTCCGCGAGCTCGGCCGGCGCTGGCGGCCGATCGGCTGGAGCGCGCTCGGAATCGCCGCCGTCACGGGCGTGGCGCTCGCGCAGCGCGCACACGCCTTTCATGGAGCTCCGCACGACTTCGACTGGGTGCTCGGCGTCAAGGCGGTGCTCGTCGGGCTCCTCATCGGCGGGGCATACCTGCACGACTACGTGCTCGGTCCGGGTCTCGCGCGTCAGGTGCGCGAAGGGCAACCGCAGTCGCTCCGGCCGCTCCTCGTCGCAATCGGCCGTACGAACCTCGTGCTCACGATCGCGCTCCCGATCCTCGGTGCCGTGCTCGTGCAGCTGCTGGACGGCTGACGGCGTTTAGGGTTCGCTGGCACGGCGCAGTCTCTCTTCTTGTGGCAGACATGTCGTCGACAATCGGCCGCCTCGACGCCAAGCTCGGCGACGGCGTCGAGCGCGCGGTCTGCGCCCACCACCGGCGCCGGCTCGCGCGACACGGTCACGCCCGTGCGTTCGATCCGACGCCCGCCGGGGACGGAACGCCCGGCTGGGCGGAGACGGCGTCGTACGCGCCGGCCGCAGGCGTCCGCGCCGAGCTGCTCGTCGACGGCGCCCACGCGCTTCCCCGCATCGCCGAGGAGATCGCGGCGGCGAAGCGGCACGTGGAGCTCGCCGGCTGGTTCTTCTCGCCCGACTTCCGCATGGGCACAGGCGGGCCCGGGCTGCGCGCGTTGCTCGCCGATGCGGCCGAGCGCGTCGACGTGCGGGTCCTCGCGTGGGCGGGCGCGCCGCTGCCGCTCTTCCATCCCGACCGCCGCGAGGTACGGCAGATGCGCGACGAGCTCGTCGCCGGGACGCGAATCTCGATGGCGCTCGACGCGAAGGAGCGCCCCATGCACTGCCACCACGAGAAGCTCGTGATCGTCGACGACAGCGTTGCCTTCGTCGGCGGCATCGACCTGACGTCGTTCGGCGGGGAGCGACTCGATCACAGCGTCCATCCGCCGCGCGACGGGCTCGGCTGGCACGACGCGTGCTTCCGGCTCGAAGGCCCGATCGTCGCCGACGTCGGCGCGCACTTCCGGCTCCGGTGGCGCGAGGTCGGCGGCGATGCGCTGCCCGACCCGAAGCGCACAGCACCCTTCGACGACGGGACGACGGTGCAACTCGTTCGCACCGTTCCCGAGAACATCTATCGCGGCCTGCCCGCGGGCGAGTTCTCGATTCTCGAGAGCTACGTACGGGCGCTGGAGTCCGCGCAGCAGTACGTCTATCTCGAGAGTCAGTTCCTCTGGTCGCCGGAGCTGATCGCGATCCTCTCGGAGAAGCTTCGCGACCCGCCGCGTGACGACTTCCGGCTCGTCGTGCTCCTGCCCGTACATCCGAACAACGGCACCGACGACACGCGCGGACAACTCGGTGTGCTCGTCGATGCCGCCAAGCGCGGGGGAGACGAGACACGCTTCCTCGCGTGCACGCTCTACCAGCCCGGCCCCGGCGGCGACCCGGTGTACGTGCACGCGAAGGTCGGGCTCGTCGACGACCGCTGGCTGACGGTCGGCTCGGCGAATCTCAACGAGCACTCGCTCTTCAACGACACCGAGGTGAACGTCGTCACGTGCGACGAGCACCTGGCACGCGACGCGCGGTTGAGGCTGTGGGCGGAGCATCTCGAGCTTCCGGTCGAGCAGGTCGACGGCGATCCGGTGCGCGCGGTCGACGAGCTCTGGCGTCCGCTCGCGGAGCGGAACGCAGAGCATCGCCGTCTGCACGGGTACACCGAGCACCGGCTCGTCATGCTCCCGCACGTGTCTCGCCGCTCCGCGGCGCTGTTCGGCCCGCTGAACGGGCTGCTCGTCGACGGCTAGTCGGAACGCGTCAGATCTGCCAGCGGCCTTCGGCGATCACGGGAACGCGCTTCCCGCTCGCCGTGATGCCGGTCGCCTCGAAGTCGGGGCCGCCGATCATCACGTCCAGGTGAATCGTCGCGCGGTTCAGTCCGACTGCGCGCTTGCCTGTTCGCGTTCCGCCGAAGCCCGCGCCGAACGCGATGTGTGCGGCGGCGTTCTCGTCGAGCAGCGTGTGAAAGTAGGTGCGCCCACTCTGCCCGATGCGCGAGGTCGAGTCGACGAGCGCGACCTCGCCGAGCCTGCGGCCGTTTCCCCTCGGATCGCTGTCGATGTAGGCGGCGACGAAGTCGCGATCCTTCTTCTTGCTCGCGTCGAGGCGGACGAGCTTGCCGTCGCGGAACTCCCCGCGCAATCCCTCGATCAGCCGGCCTTGAAACGAGAGCGGAAAGGTGCACGTGAACCTGCCGTTCGTCCCGGCCGCGTGTGGGCTCGTGAACGTCTCCTCGGTCGGCATGTTCGGGGCGATCTTCACGCCGGACGGCGTCTCCTCCTGTCCGCCGAGCCAGCGGGTCTCCGGTGCGAGCCGCAGGTCGAGGTCGGTACCGGGGCCGCGCAGCTCGAGACCCGTGAGCCCGAGCCGCGTCAGCTTCGCGGAGCGACGCGCGATCGAGCGGACGTGATTCAGCCAGCCGGCCGAGCCCTTGCCGTCCGCATCGGTCAGGCGGCAGAAGAAGAGGAAGTCCTGCGCGAGCCTCCTCTTGCCCTCGAGCGGCGTGAGCGTCGGATAGACCTGCCCGGCCCAGAAGTCGGTGGGCCACGCTGCACCCGTCCAGCGCGCCTTCAGGTCGAGGTTCGCGCGGCGGTAGAACGCGGTGCGCTTCGCCGCGCGCTCGAGATCGATCGCGAGGCGCTTCGGGGAAATGCCGTCGAGATAGCCGGGCTCGCTCTCACCCGTGATCGCTGCGCGCGCACCGTGCGGCTTGACGATCTCGCGGAACCGGCGCTCGCCCCACGGAGTCACGACACCGAGCGCTTCGTCTCGACCGTGCTCGAGCCGCGCGCGCGCCGCGAGCGGATCCGTGTACCAGAGATCGACGACATGCGCGCCCGCCCGGTAGCCGGCATCGACGACGGCAACCGCAAGCTCGCGGTGCGCAGGCTCGGCCGTGACGAGCAGCACGTCGCCCTTCCCGACTCCGAGCGACGCCTTGACGATCGCATCGGCATAGCGCCGGAGCTCGGCCGGCTCGAGGATCCGGTCGTCATCCACGGCGGGAACGTATCTGCTAGACGTCGACGGCGAGTGCGTCGTCGAGCGAGTCGTGCACTGCGAAGTGGCGGTCGAGCCCGGAGATCTCGAGCGCGCGCCGTGTCTCGAGGCCCGGCGCCGCGAGCAGGAAGCCGCGCCGGTTCTCGAGCTTCGTGCGCGCCTCGATCAGCACGCCGAGCGCAGTCGAGTCGATGAACCTGACGCTGCTGAGATCGACGACGAGGCGGTTCGGTCCCTCGGCGCAACATTCGAGCAGCGCCTCGCGTACCTCGTGTGCGTTGTAGAGGTCGAGCTCCCCGGCGAGACTGACGACCACCGCGCCGTTGTTGCGGCTGATCTCCGCGACAGGGTCCTCGCGGATCCCCGAGGTCTCGTCGCGAGTCGAATCGCTGCCCTCCGCCACGACTCAAGCTCCTTTCTCGACCGTGCGACCGCGACACCCCCGGCGCGGCTGCCCGAGATTCAAGCATCGCTGCAGTTTCACTGCAAACCGGCTCCGTATGCTGCTGTCCATGGAGGTTGCCGAGGTCGCAGCGCGAGCGGCCGGGGAGAATTTCCCGGTCGGGTCCATTCTCTTCCCGCGGGCACTGCGCCCGCACGTTCGGGCGCTGTACTGCTACGCGAGGCTCGTCGACGAGCTGGGCGATTCGTACGACGGCGACCGCCTCGAGGCGCTCGACGAGCTCGAGCGAGAGGTCGTGCTCACCTTCGAGGGCGAGCCCACCTGGCCGGTGATGCGGAACGTGCAGCCGACCGTGCAGGAGTTCGACCTTCCACGTGAGCCCTTCCTGCGGCTGATCGAAGCGAATCGGATCGACCAGCGCGTCGCGGACTACGAGACGTGGGCGGCATTGAAGGAGTACTGCGTCCACTCCGCCGATCCGTGCGGGCGGCTCGTGCTCGGCGTGCTGCGCCGGCTCGACGACGAGGAGCTCGTCGCCGCGAGCGACTCCGTCTGCACGGGGCTGCAGCTCGTCAACTTTCTCCAGGACGTGCCGCGTGACCTCGAGCTCGGGCGCGTGTACCTCCCGGCCGACGACCGGAAGAGCTTCGGCGATCCGCAGCTCGACCGTCCGAGCGACGAGCTGCGTGCGCTGCTCCGTTTCGAGGCCGCGCGCGCAGCGTCGTTGCTGCGCGAGGGGGAAACGCTCCGCGCGCGGATCGGCGGCCGCCTCGGGCGTGCCGTCGGGCTCTTCGCCCGCGGCGGGCTCGCCGCCCTCGAAGCGCTCGAGGACGCCGGCTGGGACATCTTCACCCAACGACCGAAGCCGTCGCGTGCGCGTCTCGCACGTGAGGCCGCGCTGACGCTGGTGAGATGAGCACGCTCGCGGTCGAGAAGGCTTATGCCGAGGTTCAGCGCGTCACGCGGGAGCGGGCGAAGAACTTCGCCTACGGGATCATGGTCTTGCCCGCCGAGAAGCGGCGCGCGATCGCCGCGGTATACGCGTTCGCTCGCGAGGTCGACGATCTCGCCGACGGCGACCTGCCGATCGACGAGAAACGTGCACGGTTGGAAGCGCTGCGAGCGACGCTCGACGATGAAGCGCCCGTCGGACCGATGGCGGTTGCGCTCGCCGATGCGCGTGCACGGTTCGACATCCCCGCGCATGCGCTTGCCGCACTCATCGACGGCGGGCTGCAGGACACCGAGCAGTCGCGCTACGCGTCGTTCGACGACCTGCGCGGCTACTGCGAGAAGGTCGCCGGCGCCGTCGGCGTGGCCTGCGTCGCGGTGTACGGGTCGGACGACGTCGATCGGGCGCGCACGCTCGGCATCGCGCTCCAGCTGATCAACATCATGCGCGACGTCGCCGAGGACTGGGAGCTTGGCCGCGTCTACCTGCCGCAGGACGAGCTCGCGGTGTACGACGTGACGGAAGACGACGTCGCGCAGCGTCGGGTGACGCCGGCGTGGCGGTCGTTGATGGAGTTTCAGGCGGATCGTGCCCGCGCCCACCTCACCGAGGGATTGAAGCTCCTCGACTCGCTCGACCGGCGGAGCGCGCTCTGCGTATCGACGTTCGCCGGCCTCTACAGCGGCCAGCTCGACCGCATCGAGGCGAACGGCTACGACGTCTTCGGTCCGTCGTGCCGGTTGTCCACCCCGGCGAAGCTCGTCGTGGTGGCGAAGGGCCTCGTCCGATGAAGGTGACCGTCGTCGGCGGCGGGCTCGCCGGTCTCACCGCTGCGCTCGACCTCGTGGACGGGGGAGCGGAGGTCACGCTCGTCGAAGCGCGGCCGACGCTCGGCGGCGCAGTGCAGACGCTGCCCACCCGTGACGGCGACCCCGAGCCGCCGCCCGACAACGGCCAGCACATCGCGCTCGGCTGCTTCGCCGAGTACCTGCGCTTCCTCGGGCGGATCGGCGAGTCCGGCTCCGTGCTGCGCACACGGCTCGCGTTGCCGGTGATCGCCGAGGACCGGTCGGTGTCGAGCATTCGTCCGACACCAGCTGCACTCATCGCCTACGGACATCTGCCCGTCCGCGATCGGCTGCGCATCCCGCTCGTGCTCGCGCGGCTGCGCAGGGCGAAGGCGCGCGACGGCGAGACCTTCGGCGCCACGCTCCGCCGGCTCGGCGCGTCCGACGCGGCAGTCGACCGCTTCTGGGACGTCTTCATCCGCCCCGCCCTCAACCTGCCGGCCGACGAGGTCGACGCGGCGGCGGGGATCTTCACCGTGCGCACGGCTCTGCTCGGGCCCCGCGCCAATGCAGACCTCGTGCTACCCGTCAAACCGCTCAGCGAGATGCACGGCGACGCGGCCGGGCGCGCGCTCGCGTCGTCCGGAGCGACGGTTCGGCTGGGCGAGCGCGTCGAGTCGCTCGACGAGCTCGACGCCGATGCGATCGTCGTCGCGACACCGCCGCGCGAGAGCGCGCGGCTGCTCGACGAGCCCGATCCCGGCTACGAAGACTCGCCGATCGTCAGCGTGCACCTCTGGTACGACCGACGGCTCCTCACGACGCCGCTCGCCGCCTTGCTGCACTCCGACGCGCACTGGGTCTTCGACCGGGGCGCGCTCACCGGGCACGCTCCGGAACGCGGCCAGTACCTCACGGTCGTGTCGAGCGGTGTGCCGGAGCTGCTCGACGTGCGTGGCAAGGAGCTCGTCGACCGTATCGCCGGACAGCTGACCGAGCGGCTCGGCGCTGCGGAGCTCCTGTGGTCGCGGGTCAGCCGCGAGCCCTACGCGACGATTGCGCTTCGCCCGAACGTCGTGCGTCCCGGCGTCGGGACCACACGGCCCGACGTTGTGCGCGCGGGGACGTGGACCGACACCGGCTGGCCCGCGACGATGGAGAGCGCAGTACGCAGCGGACGCGCTGCTGCCGCACGCGTGCTGGCGCCCGCTCGGAGTACGGTCCGCACGTGAGCGCACCGGTCGCCGAGTTGACGCGCATCGACGCCGCGATCGACCGCGGCGTGCAGCGCCTGCTCGCGCTTCAGCGCCCCGACGGCATCTGGGTCGGGGAGCTCGAGTCGAACGTGACCATGACGGCGCAGCACCTCTTCTGGAACCACTTCCTCGGATTGCGCACGCCCGACCTCGATCGCCGCATCGCAAACGAGCTCATAGCCCGCATGCGTGACGACGGCACCTGGTCGATCTGGTTCGAAGGTCCGGCGGACCTGTCGACCTCAATCGAGGCGTACGTCGCGCTGCGCATGGCCGGCGTCGATCCCGGCCCGCGCGCGCTCGCATACATCCGGAGCCAGGGCGGCATCCCCAAGTCCCGGCTCTTCACGAAGTGCTTCCTCGCGCTGCTCGGCCAGTGGCCGTGGCAGCGCATGGTCCCCATCCCGCCCGAGCTGATCCTCCTGCCGCCCGGCGGGCCGTTCTCGGTGTACGACTTCGCATGCTGGGCCCGACAGACGTTCGTCGCCCTTGCGCTGGCGCAGTCGCTTCGTCCCGTTCGCGACATCGACGTCGACCTGCGCGCAATCGGTGCGCGACCCGGCAAGACGCGTGCACCGCGTCGTCCGAACGCACTGCGGCGAAAGGCGCAGATTCGCGCAGAGCGGTGGATCCGCGAGCGGCAGGAAGCAGACGGATCGTGGGGTGGCATCCAGCCGCCGTGGGTGTGGGGGATCATTGCGCTGAGCGCCCTCGGCAACGGCTTCGAAGACGACACGTTGCGCAACGCTGTCGAAGGCTGGCAGAACTTCATGGTCGAAGACGGCGACCGGCTGCGTCCCGAGGCATGCCAGTCGCCCGTGTGGGACACCGGTCTCGTGGTGCTTGCGCTCCGAGCCTGCGGTGTGCCGGCCGAGCATCCGCAGCTCGTGCGTGCCGGCGAGTACCTCCTCTCGCAGGAGGTCACGGTGAAAGGCGACTGGTCGATCCGCGTGCCCGATCTCGCGCCCGGTGGCTGGGCATTCGAGTACGAGAACGACCTCTATCCCGACACCGACGACGCGGCCGTCATCTCACTTGCGCTGCGGCAACTCGACCTCGGCGACGACGCGGTGAGGCGGGGGCTCGACTGGCTGGTCGGCATGCAGTCGCGCAACGGCGGCTGGGGCGCGTTCGATGTCGACAACGAGGCGATGTGGCTCTACAAGATCCCCTTCTGCGATTTCGGCAAGGTGACCGACGAGCCGAGCGCCGACGTCACCGCGCACGCTCTGGAAACCTTGGGGCAGGAGGATGGCTACCACGACGCCGTTGCGCAGGGTCTGCGCTATTTGCTAGCGGAGCAGGAGGCCGACGGCTCGTGGTTCGGCCGCTGGGGCGTCAACCACCTCTACGGCACCGGCGCCGCCCTACCCGCCCTCGAGGCATGCGGCGTTCCGTCTGATCATCCCGCAGTGCGCCGCGCGGTCGCCTGGCTCGACTCGGTGCAGCAGGAGAGCGGCGGTTTCGGCGAGGACATTCGCTCGTACGCCGACCCCGCGTGGCGCGGCCGCGCGCCGTTCGCCGCGCCCTCGCAAACCGCCTGGGCGCTGCTCGCATACGTGGCCGCAGGAAAAGCTGAGGATGAAAATGCGCGCAGAGCCGCGGATTATCTTTGCGGGAGCCAGCGTTCCGACGGTGACTGGGATGAAGAGCACTTCACCGGCACCGGCTTTCCGCTCGACTTCATGATCCGCTACCACCTGTATCGCATCAGTTTCCCGTTGCTCGCCCTCGGCCGAATGAGAGAGAGGCTTTCTGCATGAAGTTCCCCTTGCAGTCCACGATGTCGATCGGCAAGTACGTCGCCTCGCAGCAGCGGAAGGGCCAGCGCTATCCGCTCGTCCTGATGCTCGAGCCGACGCTCGCCTGCAACATCGCCTGCATCGGCTGCGGAAAGATCCGCGAGTACGAGTCGAACCGTGCGCGCCTCAGTGTCGAGGAGTGCCTCGACGCCGGGCTCCAGTGCCCGGCGCCCGTCGTTTCGATCTGCGGCGGCGAGCCGCTCGTCTTCAAGGGGATCGAAGAGGTGGCCGCGGGGATGATCGAGATGGGCAAGACGGTCGAGCTGTGCACGAACGCGCTTCGCCTCGAGCAGTGCCTCGACTGGTTCGAGCCGTCCGCCCGGATGACCTTCGTCGTCCACCTCGACGGGATGCGCGAGATCCACGACTACGTCTGCGACTACCCCGGCCTCTGGGAGATCGCGGTCGACGCCATCAAGACGGCGCGCGCCCGCGGCTTCCGCGTCACGACGAACACCACCATCTTCAAGGAGACCGAGGTCGATGACGTGATCGAGATGATGCGCTATCTCACCGACGACGTCGGCATCGACGGGATGCTCGTCGCACCCGGATATCAGTACTCGCAGATCGATCCCGAGTTGACGATGACGCGTGCCGAGCACGAGGTGAAGTTCCGCGCGATCCGCACGGCGGTGCGCAAGCACGGCTACCGCTGGCTCGCGACGCCGATCTACCAAGACTTCCTCACCGGCGAGCGCAAGCTGTCGTGTGCGCCGTGGGGATCGATCACGCGCAACCCGTACGGTTGGAAAGGCCCCTGCTACCTGCTCACGGACGGCATCTTCCCAACGTACGAGGCGCTGCTCGACGGAATGGAGTGGGACTCGTACGGCCCCGGCAACGATCCACGTTGCGAGCACTGCGGCATCCACTCCGGTTTCGAGCCATCGTCGGCGTTCGAGTCCTCGAGCAGCCTCAAAGAGACGGTCCGGAGCCTTGCGTGGACGCTGAAGGGCTGACCTTCGCCTGTGCCACCTCGGCCGAGGAGCGCGTCGCCCGCCGAGCCGGCCTGACCGCCGTGCGGATCGGCGTCCGCGGCGCGGCCGGCCTGCCCGACGGCCGCCTCGTGTCGTTCGGGCTCGCGGGCGCACTGCACGACGGCCTGCATGTCGGCGACGTGCTCGACGCGACACGCGTCGTCGATTCCGGCGGCGTGACACTCTGGGAGGGATCGCCGCTCGGCGTGGCCGGCGCGCGCGAAGCGACGCTGCTCGCATCCGACGTGCTCGTGCACGACGCGACCGAGCGCCGGCGCCTGCACGAGTCGAGCGGTGCGGATGCCGTCGACATGGAGAGCGGCATGCTCGCAGCGAGCGGCAGGCTCGCGGGCGCCCTCCGCGCGATCTCCGATGTGCCGGCGAGCGCTGTCGAAGGCGTCGACGACACCGTGCACGCGGATGGGACGACGAACGTCGTCGGCCTGGTCCGCTGGGTGGCCACGAAGCGCGGTGACGCGGTTCGTTCGATGCGCGACGCACTGACTGCGCTGCGCGCCCTGCAGGGATGTGCCGCATGAGCACCGGTCGCGTGCTTCTCGCTGCGCCGCGCTCGTTCTGCGCGGGTGTCGACCGGGCGATCGAGATCGTCGAGCGCCTGCTCGAGCAGCACGGTGCGCCCGTGTACGTCCGCCATCAGATCGTGCACAACGAGCATGTCGTGCGGCGACTGGAGGCACTCGGCGCGGTGTTCGTCGAGGACGAGTCGGAGATTCCCGCGGGCGAGTTCTGCGTCCTCTCGGCCCACGGCGTCGCGCCGTCGGTCAAGGAGAACGCGCAGGCCCGCGGCCTCAAGATCGTCGACGCGACGTGCCCGCTCGTGAACAAGGTGCATGCTGAGGCGCGCCGGTATGCCGACAGCGGCCATCTCGTTGCGCTCGTCGGTCATGCAAATCACGTCGAGGTGATCGGGACGCTCGGAGAGCGGCCGAACGACACGGTCGTGATCGAGTCGCCGGAAGAGGCACGCAACCTCAGGACCGACAAGCCCGTTGCCGTTATCACGCAGACGACGCTGTCCCTCGACGACGTGGCGCCGATCGTCGACGCGCTCGGCGAGAACGTCGGCGGGTCCCTGCGCCGGCCGCACCACGACGACATCTGTTACGCGACGCAGAACCGGCAGGACGCGGTCAAGGCGATGGTCGAGCAGGATGCGACACTCATCCTCGTCATCGGCTCCGAGAACAGCTCGAACGCGCAGCGCCTCGTCGAAGTGGCGCATTCGGCAGGCGCCGCTGCGATGCTCATCGACGGCGAGAGCCCTCTCGACGAGAACGCGCTCGGCGGGCACGAGGTCGTCGGGCTCACCGCCGGCGCGTCGACGCCCGAGGAGCTCGTGCGTGCGACGGCCGAACGGCTTGCGCTGCTCGGCTATCCGACGATCGAAGAGATCACCGTTGCCCGAGAGGACGTTCATTTCAGGCTGCCGAGGGAGGTCGCGCGCGCATGACGAGCATCGAGGTCCCGTACTCGATCGCGGCGGCACTGCCGACGCTGTCGGTCATGGACGTGACGAACGATGTCGCGCAGACGCTCTCGCGTTCGGGCCGCACGGACGGCATCGCGTACATCCACGCGACCCACGGCCGGTCGCTCGTGCGCATCCAGGAGCGCGAGACGGGCTTCTTCGAAGATCTCGAGGCGCTCCTCGAGCGGATCGTCCCGAGCGACGTCGACGGACGCGTTCGTCTCGTCACCGCGTTGCTCGCCCCGCGCAGCGAGCAGGTGCCGTTCCACGAGGGCTCGCTCTGCCTCGGACGGTTCCAGCGAATCCTGCTCTTCTCGCTCGACGCGGAGCACCGGAACGAATGGACGCTGACCCTGCTCGGATGACGCCCGTGGCCCGACCCAGGACGCGTCAGCGGCTCCTCGCCGGACTCGCGCTCGGCCTGGTCGCGCTGATTGCAGAGCTCGCGGGCCGGAGCCTGACGCATCGTCTCGACGTCGGCCGCCGTGTCGGTCGCGTCAGCTACGCGCACGCCGACTACTACCCCTTCCTGCTCGCCGGAGTGAAGATCGCCGTCGCGCTGATGCTCGCCCGGCTCGCGTGGCGCGTGGCCAAGGCGCATGCCGCAGCGCGCGCGGCCCGGCGCGTTGCCGCCGCGGTAGGAGTTCGGTCGATTCGCCGCACGCCGCGCGTGCGGGTCGAGCTCTCGTGGCGTCTCTGGCTTCTGTCGTTCGTCGTCACCGCGTCGATCTACCTCGTGCAGGCCGATGCCGAGCAGATCGCCGGTGGCAGGTGGCACCTCCTTGGTCCCTGGCTGCACAGCTCGGCGCTCCCCGTCTTCGCTGTGCTCGCAGTCGTCGTCGCCGTCGTTTTCCGGACGGTGGAGCTCTGGCTCTCCGACTACGAAGAGCTCGCCGCCAACGCGATCGAGCTCGTGCAACGGCTCACGACGCGTGCCCTCGTGGTGCGCCGCTGGCTCGTCTCCGCGCGGCGCGCGCCGCGCTCGCTGTTCGGCCTCGCGTTCGAATCGCGTCCTCCGCCGCTTCTCGTCTAGCCGCGCCGCGCACGCGCGCGGCAGCACCGTAGACGTCTGAGAAGGGAGGAACCGTGAGCGCGAACATCGCGCACGATCTACAGGGGAAAACGAAGGAGCGGACGGCGACGCTTACGCTTCGCGCGCGCCTCGTGCTCGCCCTCGGCCCCGCGACGGCGCTCGGTGGCGTCGTCTGGGCGATTGCCCAGCCGTGGCGGCTGACGCTGCTGCATCCGCACGGACAGGGAATCTGGTGGCTCCTCAGCGAGCCGCCGCTCTACGTCGTGGTCGTCGGACTGCTCTTCCGACTCCTGCTCGCCCCGAGCATCGTCGAGGACATCGAGCTGAGCGAGCGATGATCGCCCTTTCCCTCATGCCGAAGGCGGAGATGGTGCACTGGGCCTTCGCGACCGGCTTTCTCACCCTCGGCCTGCTGCTCGTCGCCGAGACGCTCGTCGGCCGCGAGACCTGGGCAATTCGTCCCTGGCGTCGCTATCTCTGGCCCGGCCTGATGTTCGGCCTCGGCGTGGCGCTCTGGCCGGTGATGACCTTCTACACCAACTCGACGATTCATATGATCGCGCACGGCTCGTGGGCGCAGGTGCTGATGCTCGCGGGCGGCGCGGAACTCGGCCTCGCGCGCGGAAAGCTGCGCTCACAGTATTGGCGGCTGTGCACGGTGCTCGCGATGCTCGTCTCGGGTGCGGCGCTGCTCGCGCACGAGCAGCAGCACTGGTTCTTCGCACGCGCAGCGTTCCTGCACCACCTGCTCGGGTGGACGATCGTGATCGGCGCGGTGTTCCCACTCGTGCAGGCGTTCCGGCCGCGCTCGGTCGTCGCCGCTGCCGGCTTCGCGGCGACGATCATCGCCGTGTCGGTGATGCTCTACTCCGACCGCGACGTCGCGCCGGTCTTCGGGCACCTCTCTCCGTATGCGGGCGTCCAGCACCGATGAGGCGCGCGCTCCTCCTTGGTCTGCTCGGTGCGCTCGCGCTTCCGGCGTCGGCGTTCGCCCACGCGAGCATCACGCACACATATCCCGCCTTCCGCGAGCGCTTTGCGCAGCCGCCGCGCGAAGTCGTGTTGCGCTTCGACCAGTCGGTCACGGCGCTGCCGCGCTCGATCGTCGTGCTCACGAGCGACGGCAAGAACGTCGCGGCACCCGCGCGCGCGGTTCCGGCGAAGCGCGCGATCGTCGCGCGGCTGCCCAAGCTCCCGCGCGGCCCGTACACCGTGCGCTGGCAGGCGATGTCGAACGACGGACACGTCGTGTCCGGTGTCTACACGTTCGGCGTTCGCGTCCGGGCGCCGCTCGTGACCGATGCGGTCGGCGCGCAGGGGCCGACGCGCACCGAGGATCTCGTGCGCTGGGTGTACTTCCTCGGTCTTGCGCTCCTCGTCGGCGGCACGGGCTTCCGGCTGATCGTCGCCCGCGGGCCGCTGCCCGCGCCGGCCGAGCGTCGCTTCTACTGGGCGACGGGGATCGGCGCCGTCGTCGTGCTGGAGACGGGCATCGTCGCGTTCCTGCTTCGGGCAGAGGATGCGCTGCAGCTGCCGTTCGGGCGGTTCCTCTACGGCGACCTCTCGCCGATCGCCGGCGGCACCCGCTTCGGAACGGCGTTCATCACGATGGAGCTCGGCTTCGCGTTCGTCGCGGCGCTGCTCTTCCTCGCGTGGCTCACCGACCGGCGTGTCCTGCTCTGGCCCGTGTTCGTCGCCGGCCTCGGCCTCGCGTCGGGACTCTCGCTCTCGGGCCACTCGGCGGCCGACGCCGGGCACTCCTGGCTCTCCGAGCTCGCCGACTGGGTGCACCTGAGCGCCGCAAGCCTCTGGATCGGCGGGCTCATCCAGCTCGTTGCGGTCATCTGGCCGGCGGCCCCGGGCCTCCGGCGCACGGCGTTCCTCCGCTTCTCGCGCCTCGCGACGGTCCTCGTCGCTCTGCTCGTCGTCGCAGGGACGTATCTCAGCATTCTGCGTCTGCCGCACGTGCACGACCTCTGGACGACGGGATACGGCCACGTGCTGCTCGTCAAGCTCGGGCTCGTGTCGCTCGCGCTCGCCTGGGGCGCCGTCCACCATTTCCTCGTGGTGCCCAGACTGGAGCGCGGCATCGAGCGGGACCGTGTCACGATGCGGCTCTCACGGAGCTTGCTCGGCGAGAGCGCGGTCGCCATGGCCGTCCTCCTCGTCGCGGCCGTGCTCGTCGACTCGAAGCCACCGCCCCAGCCGGCCAAGGCGCCGGTGGCGGTCAAGACCGAGCACCGTTGACGCGACGGCTCGCGGCTGCGGTTAACGTCCTCACCCGATGATCGTCCTCACACGTTCCGACGTCGAGTCGCTCCTCGATCTGCGGGAGCTGGAGGCTGCGCTCGCCCGGGCCCATGCGGAGCTCTCCTCCGGCGCGGTCTCCATGCCGCCGCGGATCGCGGCCTTCGCGAACGACGCAGGGCTGCTCGGCGCGATGCCTGCCTATCTCCCTTCGGCCGGCCTCGGCTGCAAGCTCGTGACGCTCTTCCCCGGCAACAGGGACCGCCCGACGCACCAGGCCGCGATCATGCTGTTCGACCCGGAGACCGGCACTCCGATCGCCCTGATGGACGGCACGTATGTCACCGAGGCGCGCACGGCGGGGGCGGCGGCGCTCGCCGCGCGGTTGCTCGCGCGCGACGATGCGTCCGTGCTCGCCATCCTCGGCACCGGCGCTCAGGCACGCGCGCATGCACACGCATTCGCGGGCGTGCGCGACTGGAACGAGGTTCGGATCGCGGGCCGAGACCAGGCGAAGGCGCAAGAGCTCGCGGCCGAGCTCGGCGCGACGGCCTCCGCCTCGTTCGAGGAAGCCGTCCGCGGCGCCGACGTCGTCGCTGCGACGACGCACTCCCCGGAGCCCGTCGTCCGGTTGGAGTGGCTCTCGCCCGGGACGCATGTCAGCTCGGTCGGCGCGACGCAGGTGGGAGGCGAGGTCGACCCGGCGATCGTGGCGGAAGCGACCCTGTTCGTCGAGACCCGGGCGGCACTCGCCCCTCCGCCCGCCGGCGCGTCGGAACTCGCCGGTCTCGACGACTCCGCCGTCCACGCCGAGCTCGGTGAGCTCGTGTCCGGCGCTCGAACCGGCCGAACCACCCCCGTCGAAACTACTCTGTACAAGTCAGTCGGCGTCGCGGTGCAAGACCTGGCGGCAGCAGCCCTCGTGCTGGCTGCGGCACGGGAGCGCGGGACCGGCCTTACGATCGAGTTGGAGGAGATTCACGCATGAACGAGTTCAGCCCAGGCCTCGCAGGCGTCATTGCCTTCGAGACGGAAATCGCGGAGCCCGATAAAGACGGGGGCCAGCTTCGCTACCGCGGCGTCGACATCGAGGATCTCGTTGGGCATGTCCCGTTCGAGCAGGTGTGGGGGCTCCTCGTCGACGAGTCGCTGGAGCCGGGCCTGCCGGCCGCGTACCAGGAGCTCGACTACCGCACCGGCCATCACATGTCCGACCTCCAGGCTGCGCTCGCCGGGCTGAGCGGCAAGTGGGACCTCGGCCAGCTGATCGACATCGACGACGACACGGCGAAGGAGGACCTGCGCCGGCTGTCCGCCGCCGCGCTCTCGATCGTCGCGCAGTCCGCGCGCGGTGCCGACAAGCCGCCTGTGCCGGAGTCGACGGTGCTCGAGGGCCAGACCGCAGCCGAGCGCTTCCTCCTCGCCTGGCGCGGCGAGGTCGACGAGGCGCATGCGCGGGCGATCGACACCTATTGGATCTGTACGGCCGAGCACGGCCTCAACGCGTCGACGTTCACAGCGCGGGTCGTCGCGTCGACGGGCGCCGACGCCGGCGCTGCACTGTCGTCCGCGGTCGGAGCGCTCTCCGGTCCGTTGCACGGCGGCGCGCCCGCCCGCGTCCTGCCGATGCTCGACGCAGTCGCCGAGATGGGCGATGCAGAGGAGTGGGTCGCGCAGGCGCTCGCACGCAAGGAACGGATCATGGGCTTCGGCCATCGTGTCTATCGCGCCGAGGATCCCCGCTCTCGCCTTCTCAAGAAGACCGCGAAGGAGCTCGGCTCGCCGCGCGTCGAGGTTGCAGAGGCACTCGAGCAGGCCGCGCACGAGGCGATCGCGAAGAAGCACCCGGATCACTCGTACACGAACGTCGAGTTCTGGTCGGCGATCGTGCTCGACGTCGCCGAGATCCCGCCCTCGCTCGCGCCGGCGATGTTCGCCTGCTCCCGCACCGCGGGCTGGTCGGCGCACATCCTCGAGCAGAAGCGCCTCGGCGTGCTCGTCCGGCCGGCGGCGAAGTACGTCGGCCCGGGAGCGCGCTCGCTCCAGTCGATCTAGGTCAGGCCGCGCGCACGCTGAACGGGCCTGTCCGTCGCAGCCACGTCTGGTGCCAGGCACCGGACGTGGCTCTTTGAGGCGCTGTCCTTTGTGGAAAACGCGGCAACCATGCGCTCTGTTGCGTGGTGGCCGGTACGGACACCCGCCCGTGCAGACACGTCTCGTGCCAGGCACGAGCCGTGTCCGTTGGAGCCGGGTGTCCGTCCGCAGCGGCCGCGAGACTTGCCCGGTGCTCGTCTCGGATCAGCCGTTCGGCGCGGCGCTCACCGAGCTCGTCCGTGAGGTCGAGGACGTCTACGTCACGGCGCGCGGGCTGAAGGTCTCGACGTTCGCGGAAGTCCTCGACGGCGTGTCGGCGGGCGTTCTTCGCGCAGCAGTGTCCGGTGACGTGCCGCCGGCGCCCGCGCTGATCGAGGAGTGCGCGCGCTTCCTCCGCGTCCGGCCGGAGTACTTCCGCGAGTACCGCGAAGCGCTCCCGCGCGCCGCGTGAGCTAGCGCATGCTGCTTGCCTAAGTGCCGACGCGGTACTTGATGTGCGTGACGAGCGGTGACTCGATCACGCGGGTCACCTCGAGCGACGGTGGCTCGCTGCCGAGGTTGTCGAAGAGGCGCACGCCGCCGCCGAGGAAGAGCGGTGCGATGTGCACCTGTACCTCGTCGACGCGTCCGGCCCGCAGGCACTGCTGTGCGACGTCGGCGCCGCCCGCGATCATCACGGCCCGCTCGCCGGCGGCCGCATGCGCCTGCTCGAGCGCTGCCTCGATGCCGTCCGTCACGAACGTGAAGGTGCCGCCCTTGAGCTCGAGTTGCTCGCGGGGATGATGCGTGAGCACGAAGACGGGAACGTTGAACGGCGACTCGTCGCCCCACCAGCCTCCCGCGTTTGGATCGTCGGCCCACGGCCCGGAGCCGCCGCTGAACATCCGCCTGCCCATGAGGACGGCGCCGCTCCCGGCGAGCTGCTCCTGCAGCACCTCGTCGTCGACGTTCGTCTCCCCGCCTGCCTTGCCGTGATGCTCGCGCCACGTCGCGAGCCCGTAGACCCACTCGTGAAGCCGCTCACCGCCTGCCCCCAGCGGCTCCTCGAGCGTCTGGTTCGGCCCGGCGACGAATCCGTCGAGCGACGTCGTGATGTCGAGCTTCAGATCTCCCATGGTTCCTCCCGTCTGGTGATCGTCTCACTTCTTCGACCACCAGACGGAGTGGAACTCATCGGCCGTCAGGCGGCGTCGAGGAAGTGTGGCTCCTCCGCGCCGGCGATCGTCGCCGCGAGCCGTGCCCGCACACGCGCGAGCTCGTCGGTGTGAGCGTCGATCTCGGTACGGCTTGCGCCGCGCTCCGCGAGCAGGTCCCGCACGAGCACGAGGCCGCGTGCCTGCAGAAGGAGATCGTCGATCTCGTGTGCGAGCAACTGCTCGCCGTCGACGTGATGGTTGAGCTCGGTGATCATGCTGCCTCCTCGAGGTGCTCGATGATGTTCGTGTCGGTCAACTGCACGGTGGCGGGCTTGCGCGTCGGCGCCATGTAGCGGACGGCGATTGCCACGCCGACCAGCGTGAGGCCGGTCAAGATGTCGAACGCGGTCCGGAAGCCGTGGGTGAGATCCGCGCCGGCAACCGACGCCGAGACGCCGTGATGAACGGACGCAGCGGCGATCGTGCTGACCGCGGCCAGTCCGACGGCACCGCCGATCTGACGGGTGGTGTTGAGCAGGCCGGATGCGACCCCGGCGTCGGCGGGCGTAACTCCCGTGAGCCCTGCGATCGTCATCGGCACGAACGTGAACCCCATGCCGATGCCGCTCACCAGGAAGGCTGGGAACAGATCCCAGAAGTAGTGACCGTGCGCGGGTAGCTGCGTCAGGAGCGCCATCGACGCCGCGACGAGCAGGAGGCCCGAGCCGAGGACCGGGCGAACGCCGAAGCGGGTGACGAGCTTCTGCGCGACGTTCGAGAACACGACGATCGCAAGCGTCGTGACCACGAAGCCCGCGCCGGTCTGCATCGCGGAGTAGTGCAGCACCTGCTGCGTGTAGAGCGTGAGCAGGAAGAACTGCGAGAACGCCGTCACGCCGACGATCACGGCAATGGCGTTCGCCGCCGCCAGCGTGCGCTGGCGGAAGATGCGCAGCGGCAGTAGCGGCGCCTTGGAACGCAGCTCGATTGCGACGAACGCCGCGACGAGGAGCGCCGACGCCGCGAGGAACGCGAGCGTGGTCGGGTCGCCCCAGCCGGACGTCGACGTTCGGGTCAGCGCATACACGAGCAGCATCAGTCCTGAAGTGATGGACGTGGCGCCGGCGACGTCGAAGTGACGGTGGCGGAGCTCGGAGCGGCTCTCGCGCAGCAGCCACGGCGTGACGGCGAGGACCGTCGCGCCGACCGGGACGTTGATGAAGAAGACCCACGCCCAGGAGAGCGAGGACGTGAGCACGCCGCCGAGCAGCACGCCGGCCGCGCCGCCGCTGCCGGACGCGGCGCCCCAGATGCCGAGCGCGAGATTGCGGTCGCGACCTTCGCGGAACGTCGTCATCAGGATCGAGAGCGCGGCGGGGGCGAGCAGTGCGCCGCCGAGGCCCTGCAGGGCGCGGAAGCCGATGAGCGAGCCCTCCGACCAGGCGAAGCCGCAGAGGAGCGAGCTGGTCGAGAAGAGCAACAGCCCGGCCACGAACAGGCGCCTGCGGCCGAGGACGTCGGCGAGGCGGCCGCCGAGCAGCAGGAAGCCGCCGAAGACGATCGCGTAGGCGCTGATCACCCACTGCAGGTCGGCCTCGGGAAAGCGCAGGTCGGTCTTGATCGAGGGCAGCGCAACGTTCACGATCGCAATGTCGAGCACGACCATGAACTGGGCTGCGACAATCACGCCAAGGCCGAGCCACCGTCGGCGGCTCTCGGAGAGTGCATTTATCGAGGTACGAACCATCTATAGCCTCCGAAGATCGTTGATATTGGCCACGATATCACACATCAACGGTAGGGTCGGCTACACTTATTCCCGATGAATCCGCCAGGCCCTCAGATTCCGCTCGAAACCCGGCGCCCCGGACCGCCGAAGGAGCTCCTCACGAGCCCGACGTTCCTCGCCAAGCGGGTCGGCTTCGCGATCAAGGAGCGCATGATGGAGGCCTTCGAGGAGAGCGGCCTCAGCATGTACGACCACACGATCCTCGCCCTGCTCGACGAGGAGCCGACGGAGACGCAGGCGCAGATCGCCGACGCCCTCGGCTATGACCGGAGCCATCTCGTCGGCGTCCTGGACGATCTCGAGGAGCGCGGGCTCATCGAGCGCCGCCGCGACACGCAGGATCGCCGACGGCATCTCGTCACGATGACGCCGGCCGGCGAGAAGGCGCTCACGCGCCTGCGCGCGATCGTCTCGCAGGTCGAGGAGGAGTACTTCGAGCCGCTGAACGCGACCGAGCGGAAGACGCTCACCTCGCTCCTCGGACGGCTCGCGGGTCATCACGACCCGCGCTACCGTTCGAACGGCTAGCTCACCGCGCGAAGCACCGACTCGATCAGCCCGGGGAAGCGCCGATCGAGCTCTTTCCGCCGGAGCTGAAAGAACTTGCGCCTGCCGTCCTCGCGCTCCTCGATCACACCCGCGGTGAGCAGCGTCTTGAAGTGGTGACTTGCCGTGGACTTCTGCACGGGGACCCGAATCTCGCCGCACTGGACCTCGCCTGCCTCGTCGCACTCCTCGGCGAGCTGGCGCACGATCTCGAGGCGCACGGGATCGGACAGCGCCTGGAGCACGGTGACGCCGCTGACGGCGTCGAGATCGGGGGCGGGAAGACTCATTGGCTCACGATGATTGTTTGACGTGCATCGAACAGAACCTGTACGTTCGGTACTCGTCGAACAATAGCAATCGAGGTCGAAGGAGTCAGCCGTGTCAGCAGCAGCCATCCCGCAGTCCGATCAGCTCAGCAGGCGCGCCTGGGGGGCGCTGCTCGTGCTGTGCGGCGCCCTGTTCCTCGACGCGCTCGACGTGTCGATGATCGGCGTCGCGCTTCCGTCGATCCGCACCGACCTGCACATGTCGACGAGCTCGCTCCAGTGGGTCGTGAGCGCGTACGTGCTCGGCTACGGCGGCTTCCTGCTGCTCGGCGGCCGCGCCGCTGACCTGCTCGGCAGGCGGCGCGTGTTCCTGATCTCGCTCGGCGTCTTCGTCGTTGCGTCGGCGTTCGGCGGCTTCGCCAACAGTGGAACGCTCCTCATCGTGGCGCGCTTCATCAAGGGCGTCAGTGCGGCGTTCACGGCGCCCGCCGGCCTCTCGATCATCACGACGACGTTCGCCGAGGGGCCTGCACGCAACAAGGCGCTCGCCGTCTACACCGCGACGGGGGCGACCGGCTTCTCGCTCGGCCTCGTCTTCGGCGGCCTGCTGACCGAGATCGGCTGGCGCTGGGTGTTCTTCCTTCCTGCGCCGGTTGCGCTCGTCGCGCTCGTCGCCGGGGTCCGCCTCGTTCCACAGAGCAGCCGTCCGCGCTTCTCGCGTGCGTTCGATGTCACGGGCGCCGTCACCATGACCGCGTCGATGCTGCTGCTCGTGTTCACGCTCGTCGAGGCGCCGACCGTCGGGTGGGGCTCGCTTCGCACGTTGGGCTCGCTGGCTGGGTCTGCTGCGATTCTGGCCGTCTTCGTGGCACACGAACGCAGAGCTGCCGCGCCGCTCGTCCGGCTCGGAATCCTGCGCTCGCGGTCGCTCGTCCGGGCGAATCTCGCTGCGATGTCGCTGTTCGGCAGCTGGGTCGGATTCCAGTTCATCGTCACGCTCTACCTGCAGTCGCTTCGTGGCTGGTCGCCGCTCCAGACCGGGCTCGCGATCTTCCCCGGCGGCGCCCTGGTCGCCGTCCTCTCACCGCGCGTCGCGCCGCTGATCGCCCGCTTCGGGGTCACGCGCCTCATCGTCGCGGGGATGGCGTCGATCGCCGCCGGCTATGCGCTGTTCCTGCCGATCGGGCTCGACTCGTCGTACGTGGTCGCGATGTTCCCGACCTTCATTCTCGCGGGCCTCGGCTTCGCGCTCGCCTTCGGCCCGCTCAACGTCGCGGCCACGAGCGGCGTGATCCCGGAGGAGCAAGGACTGGCGGGAGGGCTGCTCAACACGTCCTTCCAGTTCGGCGGAGCGCTTGCGCTCGCGATCGTGACTGCGGTCATCAACGCGAACGCCGGCGCCGGTGCGTCCTCGCAGAGCACGCTCGACGCCTTCCACGCGGCGCTCTTCGTCTCCCTCGGCGCAGCGCTTCTCGGCTTGACGGCGATGCTCCGGCGCGCTCCGAGGCCGGCCGTCGACGCCGTGTTCGAGGAGGAGCTCCTGGAGGAAGCCGCCTGACGGACCGTCCCGCGGCCCGGCAGGTCGATACGCTCTGCAGCATGGCTGAGCTGCTGGGCGTACACGACCTGTCGGCCTACCGGGACCGCTTCCCGATCCTTCGCGACTGCACGTACCTGATCAACCACTCGCTCGCTGCGATGCCGGCGGCGGCGGAGGACAGGCTCCTCGAGTACGCGCGGATGTGGCGCGAGCGCGGCATCCGGTCGTGGGGCGAAGGCTGGTGGGAGATGCCCGTGACGATCGGCGACCAGCTTGGACGCATCATGGGCGCGGCGCCCGGCACGATCGTCATGCACCAGAACGTCACGGTCGCGGAGGAGGTCGTGATCTCGTGCTTCCGGAAAGGCCTGTTCGAGAGCCCGGGCACACGCAACCGCGTCGTCTACGAAGAGGCGAACTTCCCGTCGGTGCGCTACCTCTATCAGGCGCAGCCCGACCTCGAGGTCGTCGCCGTCGAAGACGACCGGGCAATCGTGGAGACGATCGACGAGCGCACGCTGCTCGTCCCGATCAGCCACGTGCTGTTCAAGAACGCCGAGATCCAGGACGTCGAGCCGATCGTCCGGCGTGCGCACGAATTGGGCGCGTACGTCGTGCTCGACTGCTACCAGTCGGCAGGGGTCGTGCCCTTCGACCTGGCCGCGCTCGGCGTGGACTTCGCGGTCGGCGGGAGCGTCAAGTGGCTGTGCGGCGGGCCTGGCGCAGGCTGGCTCTACGTGAGGCCGGATCTCGCGGAGCGACTCGAGCCAACGTTCGTCGGCTGGCAGGGGCACGCGCGCCCATTCGCGTTCGAGCCCGAGCTCGAGTACGCGCCGGGAGTGCGCCGATTCCTCACGGGCACGCCCAACGTGCCGGCGCTCTACGCGGCGAGCGCGGGCTACGACATCATCGAAGAGATCGGCGTCGAGCGAATCCGCGAGCGCTCGCTGACGCTCACGTCGCTGCTCATCGACCTGCTCGAGGCCGCGGGCTTCGAGATCTCGAGCCCTCGCGAGCCCGCACGCCGCGGAGGCACCGTGCTCGTGCGCACTCCGGACGATCCAGCTGTCCATCGCGAGCTCGGCGAGCGTGGGATCATCTGCGACTTCCGTCCGGACGCGGGGATCCGGCTCGGGCCGCACTTCTTCAACACCGAGGGCGAGCTGCGGGAGACCGTCGCGGAGCTCGTCGACATCGTGGAGACCGGCGCCTTCGAGCGCCACAGTGGAGCTGCGGCGCGCTTCTGAAGCGGTTGTTATCGTTTTCGGGGATGGGCTTACACCTTTCGAGGGATACACGGTCGTGAACGGACGGGCGACCTTGTAAGAGATGCGCCGGATCCTTCTCACGCTCGGGCTCTTGGCCCTCGCACTCGCCGCGACGGGAACCGCCTCCGCCGCGCAGTTGATCGATCGCAACGCAACCGGCGTCACGATCGCTGCGAACGCGAAGGGCGAGGCGCTGCTGACGTACACGAAGGCCGGCGTCGTGAAGCACATCCTGATCTGGGGCGCGGAAAATGCGCGCGTTCCGGCCGCCGGTAGCACCCAGGTGAAGTTCAGCCTCGACTACTCGGGCGGCTGGGGGAAGTACCACAAGACGTACTGGAAGACGTTCGCGAACACGTGCGGGCAGTACGACGGCCCGGCGATCCCGAACATGGTCGTCGCCTGCCGCGCGGCCGACGGGAGCTACTGGGCCGCACAGAGCTGGCAGCAGCCGCTGCCCGATCTCGGGTTTGCCCCCTGGACGCCTGCGTTCGCGGCGAACTGGCTCGAGGTCTCGCACTGGACGGGCGACCTCGCGAAGCTCGAGGTGCAGACGGGCTGGGTGTACAGCGGCCGGTTCCAGCAGATCTTCGGACGCCTGACGTACGGCGGCACGGGCGTCTACGGCTTCGGCACGACGGACGTCGGGGCGCCGACGGACAACTTCGGCCGCCTCATCTACCTCGACACGCACAACTCGGCGTACGGGCCGGGGTGGAGGCGCGAGAACTCCTTCGTCCCGCACAACCCGACCGGCGTGTTCTGCTACGGCTTCTACACGTTCGACCCGACGAAGGGCGGCTACCAGCATCCGCCGGGACAGACCGGGAAGCGCGGCCCTGGGCTCGGCGACCAGTACCGGTTGACCGCCTCCGGGCCGGGCGTGACCCCGAACGTCTCGGTGACCATCCCGGGCTTCCATGCGTTCGACGCGAGCAACGTGCAGGACGTCGACTACGAGCGCCAGCAGGCCGCGGTGCTGACCTCCTGGGGCGACAAGCAGTGTCGCGCCGGTCTCTAGCAGACGTCTCCTAGGCCAGCAGCTCGAGCAGGCGCTCTGCATAGGCGGGCGCGGTCGGCTCGTCTTCGTGCCTGAAGTAGACGTAGACCGGCTCGGCGAGCTGCTCGATCCGTTCGGCGAGCTCGCGGAGGTCGGCATCGTCGTATGGAGGCTCGCGCAGGCGGATGTACCGGAACGGCGCGGGCGTCACGAGATCGTTGACCCGCACGGCGCCGGCAGCTGCGAGCCGTTCCTCGATTCCGTCCCATGACCGGTGCTCGAGATCGAACGCAAGGCGCAGCGAAGGATCGAGGGACCCGAGGAGCAGCTCGAGCATCCCCTCGTCGCGCGCGCTCTGCAGCGACACGCGGATCGGGCCGAGCCTGTTGCCGAGTGCCCGCACGCGGGACTCGAAGACGTCGAGTGAGCGGGCACGGTTGCCCGGCAGCTTCGGAGCGAACTCGAAGCCGTCCGGCGCCTGCGCCGCCCAGCGCTCGAACTGCTCCTGCCCGGGGATCCGATAGCCCGTCGTGTTCAGCTCGACCGTCCGGAAGCGCTCCGCATAGAAGCGCAGGAACTCGGCCGGGTCGAGGCCGGCCGGGTAGAACCCGGGCCGCCAGGTGGGATACGACCAGCCGGAGCTGCCGACCGAGACGCGGTTTACAGTTCGCGGTCCTTTGGCCACCGTGGAAACTGTGACAGTTCCGGTCGAGACCTTCACCGAGGAGGAGCAGGAGCGGCTCGCGCCGCACTTCACGAACCTCGATCGACCGGTCTTCGGGCTGGTCAACCTCCCCGAGACCGTCAAAGGCGCCATGTTCGCGCGGTACTCGCGCTATCCCGGGACGCTGCGGCGGATGTTCCTCGACGAGTTCGCGGACTCGCTGCCGGAGGTGTCGGGGATCGAGGGCTCGGAGGGGCAGCGTGCCGCCGATCTCTACGAGCGGATCTTCCTCGGCTACGGCGACGACTCGGTGGCTCAACTCGGCGGTGCGCACGTCGCGATGGAATGGACGTCGAACCTGCTCACGAAGATCCTGCAGCGCCCGCGTCTCGCTGCGTATCTCGAGCAGTCGACGCGCTACATCGCCTACGACACGCAGCTGGAAGCGTACGGCTACCGGTATCACCGAGACGCGCGATTCGGGCCGGAGTACGGACGGGCGATGGACGATCTGTTCTCGACGTACAGCCGGCTGCTCGAAGGCGTGTCGGGATGGGTCGGGGAGCAGTTCCCGCGCAGCGAGGACGAATCCGCGGCCGCGCACACGCGTGCGGTGCGCGCAAAGGCGCTCGACCTCGTCCGCGGCCTGCTGCCCGCCGCGTCGCTCTCGCACATGGGCATGTACGCAAGCGGTCAGACGTACGAGCAGCTCGTGCTGCATCTGCTCGCGCATCCGCTTGCGGAGGCTCGCGCGTACGGGACGATGCTGCTCGAGGAGCTGCAGAAGATCATCCCGAGCTTCGTGACGCGCGTGCCGCGCGAGGATCGCGGCGGTCGCTGGATCGAGTTTCTCCGCGAGCGGCGCGTCGCGGCGGACACGCTCGCCGCGCGGCTCGGGCTCGATGAGGACACGGCGCCGGCAGCACCGTCGGTACGACTCCTGCGGGCGCACGGCACCGAGGAGGAGCTCGTTGCTGCGCTGCTCTACGAGTCGACGTCGACCGGTGAGGAAGAGGCGCTACGCGCGGTGTCTGCGCTGTCGCAGGATCAACGCGCCGAGCTTCTCCGCGAGCTGATCGGCGCGCGGGAGAACCGCCGGCACCGGCCGGGCCGCGGCTTCGAGACGCTCACCTACCGCTTCGAGATCGTGTCCGACTACGGGGCGTTCCGCGACCTGCAGCGCCACCGCCTGCTCACCTGCCAGTGGCAGAGGCTGACGCCAGACCTCGGTGCAGACGTTCCGCACGAGCTCGTCGCGGCCGGGCTCGACAGCGAGTACGAGCGTGCGCTCGAGGTCTCCCGCACGGAGCACGCGCGGCTTCGCAGCCAGGGTCTCGTCGAGGAGGCGCCGTACGCACTGTGCCTCGCGTTCCGCATCCGCTACGTCCTCGAGCTCGATGCGCGCGCAGCGCTCCACCTGATCGAGCTGCGCTCCGGCCGAGAAGGCCATCCGTCGTATCGGGCAGTCGCCCACGAGATGCGTCGCGCCATCGCAGAGGTCCACCCGAACGTCGCCGCGGCGATGACCTTCGTCGACGACTCGACCGAGGAGCGTCTCGAGCGGCTGCTCTCCGAGATGCGGAACGACGCGAAGAGCTGAACGAGGTGAACGCTAGACGCGAGGTCGCATCACGACCGGCCCGGCCTTACGGTCGCCGGGCATCTGCTTCGTCACGACCCAGGTGTCGCCGGCGCGCATGGAGTACGGCGCGTTGAGCCGCACCATCGTGCCGCTCGACCGGGCAGCCACGTTGAAGAACCCACATGGTGCGAGCGGCTTGCCGTCTCGCACGAGGAAGACCGTGTAGTACCCGTGCTCCGGCAGCCTGGGCAGCCCGGTGACCGAGATCTCCATCGGCCAGTTGCCCGCGGCGTCGGGGTGTTGGATCCGCAACGAGGCGAGCGCGCCGGGCGCTGCCTTCGTGCCGACGAGCGACAGCGTCGTGCCAGACGCAAGCCCGGCGCCGTGGCCGTTGCCGATCACGTAACCGCCGAGGAACGCAGCCGCGATGACGGCGACCGTCGCCGCGAGGAGCAGGAGCCGGTGCCGAGGACGCCCCGGCCGTCGCTGCAGCGTCATCGCGAGTGTGGGCCCTTCGATCTCCGGCGAGATCTCGGGAGGCGGTCCGGCCTCGACCAGCATGTCGTGCACGGCGCGCAGACGGGCGCGCTCCGCGGCGTCGCCCTCGGGGCCGATCAGCTCGTCGAAGTCCGGCGTGCGATTCACGAAAACTCTCCCTCCAACAGATTTGCGAGGCGCGCGAGCGCGCTCCGCGTTCGGGTCTTCACGGTACCGAGGGGGATGTGCAGGTACTCGGCCACCTCGCTCTGCGACAGCTCGCTCCAGTACGCGAGCTCGAGAACCTCCCGCTCCTTGTCCGGCAGCTCCTCGAGTGCACGATGCACGCGCCACGCGACGAACGAGCTCTCCGCGCGGTCCGCAGGGCCAGGCTCGGCCGACGCCGTATCGGGAATCTCCGCCGGTTGGTCGGTCTTCGCGCGCTGTCGATCGACGATTGCGTTGCGGGCGACGGTGTACAGCCAGGGCGCGGCCGGACCGCGCTCGGGACGGTAGCTCTGGGCTGAGCGCCAAACGGCGGCGAATGTCTCCTGCACTGCATCCTCGGCGCGGTGGCGGTCGCGCAGACGGCGGAGCGCGAGGCCGAAGACCGGCCGGACGTAGCGCGCGTAGAGCAGTTCGAACGCCTCGCGGTCGCGATCGGCCACCCGGATCAGCAGGTCGGTGTCGCTCTCCCGGTCGGAGGCGGCGTCACCGGGCTGTCCGGTGGGTGCGGGCGACGGAACGGGCCGCAGGCGCGCTGGGGTGTCGAGCGTCAGCTCCATGTCCTCCCCGTCTTTACGCATCGCAGCCCATTTCGGTTTCACAAGTCATAGCACCCGGCGCCTGACACAACCTTTACCAGAGTCTGTGCTTGGCCTTACGCGGACGCGGGGAACTTGAAGGTGTGAACCCCACAGAGTCCCGAGGAGGCACGAAGATGAGAATTGTCGCAGCCATGCTGGCGATCGCGGCGGCTTCGCTCGCACTGGTCGCGACCGCCGGCGCAGCAACGATCGGCGTCCAGATCAAGAGCACCGGCTTCTCGCCGAGCAGCATCTCCTTGAACCACGGCGACCAGGTCACGTGGAAGAACACCGACAAGACCGACCACCAGGTCGTGGCGGACGACGGCTCGTTCGCCTCGCCGATCCTCCACGCGGGGCAGTCGTACACGACGACGTTCAATCGCGCGGGGACCTTCCGCTACCACGACTCCTACGCGGCGCGGCACACGGGCAAGATCTCGGTGAAGGGCCCGCCGCCGTCGGTCACGTTCGGGCTCTCCACGCCGATCGTCAACTACGGCACGCCCATCACGCTCTCCGGTGCGATCTCGACCGGTGCGGCGAACCAGTCGGTCGAGATCGACTCGACCGAATACGGCCAGGCATCGCCGGTTCAGCTCATCATCGTCAAGACCGGGACGGCCGGGGCGTTTTCCTACACGGTCACGCCGAGGCTCTACACCACCTATGTCGCGCGGTGGGGCAACACAGCGAGCGGGACCGTACTCGTGCAGGTCGCGCCGAAGCTGCAGCTCATCGCCGGCAAGAACGGCTACATGAAGGCCCAGCTGACGGCACCGAGCTCGATGGCCGGGAAGCACGTCTCCCTGCAACGGCTCTCGTCGTTCGGGCAGTGGGTGAATCTCGCGAACCTCACGCTCGGCTCGCTGAACGGCAAGCTCTTCAAGCCGGCGGTCTACCTGCCGAAGGGCAGCTCGCACATCCGCGTGTTCCTCTCGGTGAACCAGGCCGGGCTCGGACTGCTCGCCGCGCACAGCGGCACGCAGACCGTCAACAAGAAGTAGCGCCCCCGCTGCAATGAACAGCGACCGAAGCGCGCGCGGCACCGGGCCGCGCGCGCTTCGTCGTCGGTGCGCTACGTGGCGCGCGCCTCGCCGTAACGCCGCTCGACCTCGGGCCAGTTGACGACGTTCCACCAGGCCTCGAGGTAGGCGGGACGCTTGTTCTGGTACTTGAGGTAGTACGCGTGCTCCCACACGTCGATGCCGAGGAGGGGCACGTCGCCCTGGGAGATCGGCGAGTCCTGGTTCGCCGTCGAGTACGTCGAGAGAGCGGTTCCGTCCCAGACGAGCCACGACCATCCGGAGCCGAAGCGCTTGACGCCGCCGTCGTTGAGCGCGGCCTTGAGCTTGTCGAGGCCGTCGAAGGTGTCGTCGATCGCGCGGGCGAGGTCGCCGCCCGGCTGGCCGCCGCCGTCGGGGCTCATGATCTGCCAGAACAGCGAGTGGTTCGCGTGGCCGCCGGCGTTGTTGCGAACCGGGCCTTGCTTGTCGGCCGGCAGCGTGTCGAGGATCGTCAGCAGGTGCTCGACGGTGGCGTCCGCCTCCGGCGTCCCTTCGAGCGCGGCGTTCGCGTTGTCGACGTAGGCCTTGTGGTGGAGATCGTGGTGGATCCGCATCGTCTCCGCATCGATGTGCGGCTCGAGTGCGTCGTACGGGTAGGGCAGATCGGGTAGCTGGAAGGGCATCTGGGCTCCTTTTCGACCGCGTCATTCGCGTAGGGCGGAGGATATGCTCCGCGCGCCTACCCACGCCACGAAAGAGGAGACGTATGCCGACCCTTGCGTTCAACTTCGAGGAGATCAAGCCGCGGGAGCTCCGTCCCGAGGTGTACGAGCTCGACGGGATCTCCCGCGCATCGGTCGAGGCGCATTACAAGCTGTACCAGGGCTATGTCGGCAAGCGGAACGAGATCCTCGGCAAGCTCGCAGACATCGATCTCGGCTCGGCGAATCAGGTGTACTCCGAGCTGCGTGCGCTCAAGGTCGACCTCACGTTTGCGATCGGCGGCATCAAGAACCACGAGCTCTACTTCGGGCATCTCGGCGGTGGCGGCGGCGATCCGACCGGCTCGTTCGGCGCGCTCGTGAGGCGCGACTTCGGCTCGGTCGAAGCGTGGCGCAGCGACCTGAAGGCGACGGGGATGGCCGGCCGCGGGTGGGCCTGGACGGCCTACGACTGGGACGAAGGCCATCTCTTCAACTACATCGGCGACGCACAGAACTCGTTCCCGGTCTGGAACGCGACCCCGCTCGTGGCGCTCGACGTGTACGAGCACGCATACTTCCTCGACTATCAGACCGACCGGGCTTCGTACATCGACGCATTCTTCGACAACCTCGACTGGGAGGTCGTGAACGGATGGGTCGAGCAGTATTCAATTCCCACGAGCTGACGGCCGCCCGCACGAGGGCGCCGCGAGACTGATGCTCACCGCGATCCTCACGGTGTTCGGCTACCTCGTCGGCTCGATGCCCTGGGGTTACTGGCTCGTTCGCGTCTTCCGCGGCGAGGACATCCGGACCAAGGGCAGCGGCAACATCGGAGCGACGAACGTCTGGCGCCTCTACGGCCGTCGGCTCGGGCTGGCGGCCGTGCTGCTCGACACGCTGAAGGGATTCGTGCCGGCGCTCCTCGCGACACAGCTCGTCGGGCACGGCTCGGGCGTTCTCGCGGGCGCGGCTGCGATGCTCGGCCACTACCGGCCGCTGTTCCTCGGGTTCCGCAAGGGCGGGAAGATGGTCGCGACCGCGGGCGGAGCGTTCCTCGGCGTGGCGCCGCTCGTGGGCGGCGCCGCCGCGGCGGTCTGGATCGTGCTGTTCCTCGCGACGCGGTACGCGTCCGTCGCATCGATCGTCGCCGCGCTCTCGCTCGGCCCCTGGGCCTGGCTCCTCGGCTACCCATGGCCGGTGATCGCCCTCGGCGCGTTCGCCGGGATCGGCGTGCTCGTCTTGCACAAGGCCAACCTCGTGCGCCTGTGGCGCGGCGAGGAGAACCGCTCGACGCTGTGGCGCCGCTGGTGGCGCAAGGGTGCGAGCCCTTCGGCCAGTCTCTGAGGTCAGGCAGGCGTCCGGGCCTTAGAGGCTTGATGTGAATCAGACGCACGCACGGATGGTGGCCCAGACGCGGCGCGCTTCGCCCGGATCCGGCTTGAACGTAGAACCACTATGCCCGGCGCCGGATCCGGCCAAATCGCTTGGTCTGGGCCATCCCCGCACGCACGCCCGATCCACATCAAACCTCTAGCCCGCTCGGAGCCAGTCGCGAAGCTCGGTGTGCTTCAGCGGCCCGTGATCGGCACCGGCCAGCTCGCCGCGAAGCTCGCCGATCGTGCCGTAGCGCTCGGCGACGACCTCGTGCGCGTGGATCGTCTCGAAGTTCACCTGGCGTGAGAGCACGAAGTCGCCGTCGTCGAGATCGGGGAGGTCGTCGAGCACGCTCTTCAGCGCGACGCGCACGGAGTCCTCGACGAAGCGCGGCTGCAGATGCGCGTGCTCGACGACGAACAGCTCGTCCGGCCGCTTCAGCAACTCGTAGATCGGCGAGCTCATCGACGCCTCGACCAACTCGACCAGACGCTCGGCATCGACGCGCTTCGTCGTTCCGACGAACAGGGTTCCCTGGCCGCGCTGGTTGTGCGTCGCGATGGGCACGAGCTCGAGTATCCGCTCGACGTCGTCCGCCTCGAAGCCCGCGTCGAGGAGGCGCTCGGAGGCGCGCCCGCGTACGAGCCCCTGCGCGCAGGGGCACGCGTTGATGCCGACCGCCTCGACCCCGACGACGCGGCGGACGAGCTGGCGCGACGCGGCGGCGATTCCGATCAGCGACACCATCTCCTGCGTCGCGAGCTTCGTCACGGGCGTCGTCCGCTCATACGGGTAGCGCGCCGTGATGCTCACCTCGGCGAGCAGCGCATCCTGGCGCTCGACGATATGGCGGGCGACATGCTCGGCGAGATCCTCGACGAGGAACGCGTCGTCGTCGACGACGCCCTCGATCGCCTCCTCGAAGAGCTCGGGGAAACGCGACATGTGCACGCCCTTCTGCGACGGATCCAGGTCGACGGTGCAGTCGATCGTCGCGAGGATGAGCTTCTCCCGTGCGCCGCGGCCGATGCGAACGGCCTTCTGGACTCCGGTGACGCCCGCGCGGGACAGGCCGAGCGGCACCTCAGGCGTGGAGGCCTGCAGGTCGTGAAGCAGCTGGCGTGCCATGTCGCTCATCCGGGTACTGTCAGCCACGGTACCCGATGAAGAACGACACTTCCTTTGCCCGGCTCGTCTCGCTCGCGTGTCACGACGTGCGGACGCCGCTCGCCACCGTGCACGGTTTCGCCAAGACGCTCACACGCACGGTCGACCTCGAAGCGCCGGCCGATCGGTATGTCGAGATGATCGAGGCCGCGTCGACTCAGATGGCGGAGCTGCTCGACGAGCTCTCGCTCGTCGCGCGGATCGAGTCGGGCCGCTACGACCCCGGCCTGCGCGAGACGGACACGCTTCGGCTCGCGCACGCGGCGGTGGAACGGCTCGGAGACGACCGCGTGAAGGTCGCCGGCGAAGGTCTCGCGATCACGACCGACGTCGATGCAGTCGACCGGGGCGTCTCCGCGCTCATCCAGGCGGCGCTCCGGCATGGCGGGCTCGACGAGGTGGACGTCGTCGTGCGCGGCGCCGTCATCGATGTCTCGCCGATCACCGCCTCGTCGTCGGCGGTCGTACTGGGGCTGGAGCTGCGGGACCTCGGCGCGGCGGTCGCGGTCACGCTCATCGAGCACCTCGGAGGCACCGTCGACGTCGAAGACGGCACCCTGACGATCGCTCTGGCCGGCTAGAGAAAGCGACTACGACGCGGCGAGCTGGTCGCGCACGAGGTAGCTCACGGAGTGCAGCTGCAGCGCCTCGGCTTCTGCCTGCCCCGGCTCCGCGATCTCGTGGCATCGCCGGCAGCGGGCCTCGTACGAGTCGAGTGCGCCGACGACGATCGTCTCGCCGTCTGCCGGTGCGGGCTCGCCGTCGACGAGCCGCTGCGTCATCGTTGCCGGACCGCCGCAGCGGTGGCAGACGGCCTGGAGCTTGTCGAGGATCTCCGCCCGGCAGAGCAGCTCCGGCATTGCGCCGAACGGCCGGCCGCGGAAGTCCTGGTCGAGGCCGGCGGCAACGACCCGCACGCCGCGCGCCACGAGGATGTCGATCACGAGCACGATCGCGGGCTCGAAGAACTGCACCTCGTCGATCCCGACCGCGTCGTAACCGTCCGCGAGACCGGGAATGTCCTCCGGCCGCGAGACGGCGACAGCGCGCATCTTCGCGCCGGCGTGGCTCACGACGTGACCGATGTCGTAGCGGTTGTCGATCTGTGGCTTGACGATCAGCGCACGCTGACCTGCGATCTCGGCGCGCCGCAGCCTGCGAATGAGCTCTTCGCTCTTGCCGCTGAACATCGGGCCGCAGACGACCTCGAGCCAACCACCCTGCGCTGGGAACAACCGGATCACGACGAAGACCCTATCGAGCCGGTCCGACGACGCTCGCGGTCGGTTATCTCGAGCGCTCGAACGCCCAGCGCGAGAGCACGCGCAGGCTGACGATCCCGAGCGGTCGCCCGTCCTTGACCACGGGCAGATGGCGGAAGTTGTGGTCGAACATGATCTTCGCCGCCGCTTCTACCGAGGTCTCGGGCCCGATCGTCAGTGGGTCGGCCGTCATCCACTGGCGCACGCGCGCCTCGGCCGCACGGGCCCGCTGAGCCACGGCGCGCAGGAGGTCGCGCTCCGTGACGATCCCGACGATGCGCACCATGTCCTCGACGACGACCACGGCGCCGACGTTCGCGTCGTGCATCTTCTCTGCCGCCTCGCCGATCGTGTCCGACGGCTCGACGGTGAGAACGTCCTTCGTCATCAGGTCTGCGACGGTGGCCACAGACCGAGTTTATGGCCTGGGACGCTCATCTGAGGAGGCGCGAAAGGCGGCGATCCTTCAGCACGCGTCCGCCGGTCTGGCAGACGGGGCAGTAGTAGATCGTGTGCTCCTCGAAGTCGACCTGTGCGATCGCGGTGCCGCAGACGTGACACGGCTGCCCCAACCGGTTGTGGACGCGGTATGTGCGCTCGTCCTTCGTGCCGGCCTCGCGCAGCGCGAGGCCGCGGCGGAGCTCGTCGTCCATCGCCGTCGCGAGCCGCCCGATCTCCTCGTCGCCGAGGTCTGTCGACAGTGCGTACGGCGAGAGCTTCGCCGCGTGCAGGATCTCGTTCGCCCACGCACGGCCGATGCCGGCGATCGCGTGCTGGTTGCGCAGGTAGGGGTGCAGGCGGCGCGACTCGCGCCGCATGATCTCCCCGAGCTCTGCCGCGTCGAGGCCGAGCGCCTCAGGCCCGAGGTGGTCGAGCTCGGCCGCCGCCAACTCGGGCGTCATCAGCCAGACGCCGGCGCGTTTCCTCTTCGCCGCCTCCGTGAGGACGAGCTTCGAGCCGCCGGCGAACTCGAGCTTGAACGCGGGTGTCTTGGGGCCGGTCTCGCCGGCCTGCAGCATCTTCAGGCGCCCCGAGGTCATCAGGTGGACGAGCAGCACGAGCTCGCCGTCGTCGGTGGGGAAGAGCAGCCGCTTGCCGCGGCGCTCGGCACCGCGGAGCCTGCGTCCTTCCAGTGCTGAAAGCGGCGGGTCGAACGTCTTCAGCGTCGCGATGTGCGCAGGGCCGGCCTTCGCGATCGGGAAGGCCGACACGGGGTCGGTCAGCTGGCGCCGCCACGCCTCCATCTCCGGCAGCTCGGGCATGGTTCGACGGTAGCGCGGATGCGCTGTTCTATCGAGGCCGCGGCCTAGGCGGTGGCTGGACCGCCCGCTTCGAGGACGAGACCCGGTTCGTGCTGCAGCAGCGGGTCGTCCTCCGCCTCCGGAAAGTCTCGCAGCGTGCGGATTGGCGAGAACGCGATCGGAAGAACAGACGTGAAGGCCCCGATCGCTCCGACGAAGAGCGCGGGGCGAAGACCGATCGACACCGCAAGTGCTCCGCCGACAAGCGAACCCAGCGGCATCGTGCCCCAGACGAGGAAGCGCATGCTCGCGTTCATCCGGCCCTGCAGCCGCTCGGGGCAGATCGACTGGCGCAGGCTGACCTGTTGGATGTTGTAGACGACGGCGCCGAACCCCATCACTGCGCCGCTCGCGACGAGGAACGGCACCGGGAAACTCTTCGGTGCGAACGGGATCAGAAGAGAGGCCGGCCCTGTCAGTGCCGCTCCGAACATCGTTGCCCCACCAACGCCGAGCCGGCGACGGAACCAATCGGCCTTCGCAGCGCCGATCATCCAGCCGACCGCTCCCAGCGAGAACGAGAGCCCGATCAGAGCCGAGGACAACCCGAGCTCACGATGCGCGTACACGATCAGGATCGAGTAGGTGAGGCTCGTGAAGAAGTTCGACGTGCCGGTCGAGATCGCCTGGGGCAGGAGCAGCCGATGGTGGAGCACGTAGCTCAACCCCTCCCAGAGCTCGACGAGCAAGTGCCGTCGCTCCCCCGTCTGCTCTGGCAACTGCTCTCGCTTGCGGATCGAGGCGGTGAAGCCGCCGGAGACGAGGAAGCTGATCGAGTCGACGAGTAGCGCATAGGGCGCGGTCGCGATTGCGATCAGGCCGCCCGCGACTCCCGGTCCGGCGAGCACTGCTGCGGACGAGGTCACACTCAGCTTCGAGTTGCCCTCGACAAGCGACTCGCGGTCGACGAGCGAAGGAAGGTACGACTGGTAGGCCACGTCGAAGAACACCGTGTGGATGCCGACGAGGAACCCAACGACGTACAGCTGCACGAGAGTCAGATGGCCGAGGCCGTAGGCGACCGGGATCGAGATCAACAGTGCTGCACGGCCGAGGTCGCCGACGATGAGCACGGTGCGCCGGTGCCAGCGGTCGACCAGGACGCCCGCCGGCAGGGTCAGGAGCACGAACGGCAGGAACTCGACGGTGCCGAGTGTCGCCACCTCGAACGCGCTGGCGTTGAGCGTGACGAGGGCAACCCACGGGATCGCGAGCTGCGAGATCTGCGAGCCGAACTCGCTGATCGACTGGCCGGTCCAGAGCTTCAGGAAGTCGCGATGACCCCACAACCCGCCCGTCGGGCGACGGAGCCTACGCATCGACGATGCGCCGGTAGAAGGCCGCCGCGAGCCCGTACTCGTTGCCCTCCGGCCCGTCCGCTGCGCGGAAGTCGTCGACGAGCTTCTCGAGCCGGCGCACGAGCCTGCGTGCGTCGGCGTCGGTGAGGCGCGCGCGAACGACACCGAAGGTCGTCTGGGCGTCGCTGCCGATCGGGAGCATCTCCTCTGCGGCGCGACGGAGGGAAGTCGCTGCGACGTTCCAGACGTCTTCGGCGTCGGTCTCGGTGCTCTTGAAGAGGAAGAGGCGCGCCGTGCGGCCGTAGACCTTTTCGGTCATTGCGCGCACTTGCCTCGTCCTCACGACCTGGAGCAGACCGGCCTTCTCGAGCACCTTGACGTGATGGCCGACCGTGCTCTTCGGCAGCCCGAGCTTCGTTGCGAGCTCGGTCGTCGACAGGGCGCGGTCGCGGAGCAGGATGACGATCTTCGAGCGGAGCTCGTCACCCAGGGCCTTCAGCTGGTCCGGCTCGCGCACGACGAGCACGTCGACCGCCTCGTAGTCGGGAGACGGAAGGCTGATCTGCTCGTTCGCTGCTGCCGGTGCTGAATGGGCCACTTAATCGGAATGTACCACTTATGTGGTCTATTCGCTGAGCGGCGGATCGACGGTCGCGACGAGCATCCCGTAGTAGGTCGGCGCGGCATAGGCGAGCAGGTCGGCGCGTGCGTGCTCTCCGGCCGCGCCCTGCAGCACGAGCAGCTGCCAGAGCGAGTCGGCCTTCGCGGCCTCCACGATCGGCTCGAGCGTTTCGAAGCGGAACGGGCCGTCGCGGACGATCTGCTGGACGAGCGCGTCGTACTCGGCGGCCGCGGCGTCGAAGCCGTACGGCCCGTCTGCGTCGTGCGCGTGGCCGTGGTCGGCGCTCGCGACGAGCGCGAGGCGGCCGGGGAGTGCGCGCAGCGCCGCGCCGGCGCGCACGTGCTCTTCGAGCGGGCGGTCGCGCGCGGGGCTGACGACGACGACCCGCTTCGCCCGAAGGTAGTCGAGCGGGACCTCGGTGCCCCAGTCGAGCGGCATCTCCGCCTGCGCGGCGTCGTTGCCGCCGAACGAGACTCCGACGACCGGCAGACCGGCTGCACGCAGCGCTTCGATCACTGCGCCGGCCAGCGTCCGGTCGCATTCGAGGGCGCCGATGTTCGCCGACGTGACGACTGCGAAGTGTCCTTCGATGTGCACGTTGTGCGGCGTGACGACGATCGCGGTCTCCACCTCCGCGGCGTCGAAGCGACGACCGAGCTCCTCCATCGCCTGGCGGAGCACCTCATCGAGGTCCATGTCGCCGTGCGGGGCGATCGCTGCGAAGACGATCATGAAGCGCCCGGCCGCGGGAAGCTGCCGGCCACGAGCCGGTCCCAGGCGCGGTCGGGCAGGAGGCGACGCAGGCCGATCATCAGGTGGGCGGACGGCGTCACGACGTAGCGGGTGCGCGGGTGCTCCGCAGCGACTGCGCGGCTGATCACCGCCGCGACGTCGTCGGGCGAGCCGCCGAGCCGTGCAAGCAGGCCCCGCTCGTAGGTGCGTCGCGTGGCCGTCGCAACATGGGCGTTGAAGCCCGCGTAGTCGTCGTCGGACGACGGGATGCGGTCGGCGACCGCGTCGGCGAAGCCCGAGCGGATGAGCCCCGGCTCGACGAGAACGACGTCGACGCCGTGGCCACCCACTTCGAACCGGAGCACGTCGGACAGCGCCTCGAGGGCGTACTTCGACGCGTGGTACGCACCGCCGCCGGGGAAGGTGAGGCGTCCGCCCATCGAGCTGATGTTCACGATCGTGCCGTGCCGTCTCGCGCGCATCGCAGGCAGCACGAGCTGGCACAGCCCGAGCAATCCGACGACGTTCGTCTCGAGCTGGTCGCGAAACGCGGCGAGCGGTAGCGTCTCGAGCGCGCCGGACTGGCTGTAGCCGGCGTTGTTGACGAGCACCCCGACCGCTCCGTGGCGAGACTCGATCTCGCCCACCGCAGCCCGCCTCGACTCCTCGCTCGTGACGTCGAGCGCCAGCGTCTCGCAGCCTGCCGCCTCGAGCTCCGCGAGGCTCTCGATGCGTCGTGCGGTCGCATAGACGACATGGCCGTCCTGCCGGAGGCGGAGTGCCGTGGCGCGGCCGATGCCCGACGAGCAGCCGGTGACCAGCACGACCTGTCCTCGGCGGGCGGGCGTCGTCACGATCGGATCAGTGTCGTCACGATCGGGTCAGTCTGCCGAAGGCGATCGCCGCCCGCATAGGCTCCGCCCGATGGATGCGATCGTCGTCGAGGTGCGGCGCAACGGGATCGTCGAGGCCGTGCACCGGGTGCTCGCGGTCGCGGTGCGCGATGGGGCGGTCGTCGCCGAGTCGGGCGATGGGACGCATGCGTGCTTCCTGCGCTCCTCCTCGAAGCCGATCCAGGCGCTCCCGCTCGCGCGTGCGCGCGACGACCTCGACGAGCCCGACCTCGCCATCGCGTCGGCGTCGCACCGCGCGACCGACGACCAGATCGCCGCCGTCCGGGCGCTGCTCGCCAAGGCTCCGGGCACCGAGGACGAGCTCGAGCTCGGTCCACAGGCAGGCCGTCCCGCCGGGCGCATCTTCAACAACTGCTCGGGCAACCACGCGGGCATGCTCGCGCTGTGCCGCGCGCGCGGCTGGGAGACCCAGGGCTATCGCCTTGCGGGACACCCCGTGCAGGAGGCTTCCCTCGCGGCGCACGCCGAGGCGGCCGAGGTCGATCCCGAGGAGCTCGCCACCGGTGTCGACGGCTGCGGCATCCTCACGTTCGCGCTCCCGCTCGAGCGCATGGCGTATGCCTTCTCGCGGTTCGAAGCTCTCCCTGGCGCCTCGCGGGTCGTCGGCGCGATGTGCGCGCGCCCGGACCTCGTCGGCGGCCCGGACGGTGCCGACTTCAGGCTGATGCGCGCCGCTCCCGGCTGGTTCGCGAAGGGCGGGGCCGAAGGCTTGCTCTGTGCCGGCGGGCCGGGAGGCATCGGCATCGCGCTCAAGTCCGATGACGGTTCCTCCCGTCCCCTCGAGCCGGCGCTCGCCGCGTTCCTCGGACCGCTCGGCGTCGACCTGCCCGGGTTCGCGGAAGTGCCGATCGTGAACAGCCGGGGCGAGCGCGTCGGCGAATGCGTGGTCAATAGTTCGTGACTGGTGAACTTATCTTTACGAACCTGTGACACCTCACTAATATCCGCCGAGTCTCAGGGAGATGCCGGAACGACGCTGTCCCGGCCAGCAGCATTGACTGGTTCGTTCGTCGCCATGCCGTGTCGAAACGACTAGCCGGAGGTCGCCAAGTTGCTCACCGTCGAAGTCTCGCCTCTCCCTGAAGTCGAAGAGCTCCAGAAGCTCGTCGCCGACGGTCAGGAGAAAGGCTTCCTCACGTACGACGAGATCGTCAGCGGTCTCGAAGAGGTCGAGCTCACGAAGGAGCAGGTCGAAGACTTCTACACCCATCTGAGCGAGCACAACATCGAGCTCGTCGAGGGTGAGCAGCACAAGACACCCCCGCACGAGCAGCCGGTTCCGGAAGACGACAAGCCGGCCGCCGCGACCCCCAAGCTCGACCTCTCCGTCGAGCCGTCGCTCGACTCGCTCCGCCTCTATCTCCGCGAGATCGGCAAGGTCGCACTCCTCACCGCCGACCAGGAAGTCTCGCTCGCCAAGCGCATCGAGCGCGGCGACATGTCGGCGAAGACGCAGATGACGGAGGCGAATCTGCGCCTCGTCGTCTCGATCGCCAAGGGCTATCTCGGCCGCGGGCTCTCGTTCCTCGACCTGATCCAGGAGGGCTCGCTCGGCCTCATCCGCGCGGTGGAGAAGTTCGACTACCGCAAGGGCTACAAGTTCTCGACATACGCGACGTGGTGGATCCGCCAGGCCGTGACGCGCGCGATCGCCGACAAGGCCCGCACGATCCGCATTCCCGTTCACATGGTGGAGAAGCTGAACAAGGTCGTGCACATCGAGCGGCAGCTCGTGCAACGCCTCGGCCGCGAGCCGAACGCCGACGAGATCGCCGAAGAGCTCGAGATGACGCCCGAGGAAGTCCGCGAGATCCTGCGCATGGCGCAGATGCCGGTCTCACTCGAGAAGCCGATCGGCGAAGAGGAGGACTCCTCCCTCGGTGACTTCGTGCAGGACGAGGCGGCGGAGTCGCCGTTCGACACCGCACAGCTCTCGCTTCGCCGCGAGGACATCGAAATGGCGCTCGGCGCGCTGCCCGAGCGTGAGCGCCAGGTGATCGAGCTGCGTTTCGGCCTGTACGGCGGGCCGCCGCGGACGCTCGAAGAGGTCGGGCGCGCCTTCGGCGTCACGCGTGAGCGCATCCGTCAGATCGAGAACAACACGCTGAAGAAGCTCGAGCATCTTCCGGAGGCGCAGGCGCTCCGGGATGCCGCAAGCTAGTTGTAGTTCAGCGCGCCGGCTCGTCGGGCAACGGGCCGAGCAGGTCGCGGTCTGCCGCGCGCTGATACGGGACGAACAGCCTGCAATGCGGGCATTTGAAGCCGTGGTAGCGGGCCGCGGATCCTTCCATCGGCTTCGCGGAGAACGACTTGTGGCAGTGCGGGCACTCCACGTCGAATCCGGCAACAGGCTGGGGCTCGGCCACCCAGCGAGCGTACCCCACGAGACCTGACGAGCCCGCCGGATGCCGTCCGATGGCTCTCGTAACGTCCCGTTCGATGGATTACAGCATCGGACGTCGTAGCGTCGTAGAGTTCATCGGTGCCTTCACGCTGATCTTCATCGGCGGAGGCGCCGGCGTGGTGGCGGGTAACGACATCGTCGCCGTCGCGCTGGCCAACGGGTTGGCGATCGGCCTCATGGTCTCGAACTTCGGGCATATCTCGGGTGGGCATTTCAACCCTGCGATCACGCTCGGCTTCGTCGCCACGAGGCGGATCAAGCTGCCCCTCGCATTCGCGTACTGGGTATCGCAATTCCTGGGTGCCGTCGCCGCTGCAGCGTTGCTCCGCTGGTTCTTCACACGGGTCGTCGCGCTCGGCGTCGTCCCTCACGTGGCGCACATCTCGGTCGGGAAGGGCCTCGTCGTGGAGATCATCCTCACGATCTTCCTCGTGCTCGCCGTCTTCTCGAACGCCGTCGACCCCGGCGGCACGTTCAAGTCGATCGCCGGTCTCGGCATCGGCCTGACGATCACGATCGATGTGCTGATGGGCGGCCCGCTCACGGGTGCCGCAATGAACCCGGCGCGCGCCTTCGGACCGCAGTTGGTCTTCAACTACTGGCACGACGGCTGGATCTACTACGTCGGCCCATGCATCGGTGCGCTCATCGCAGCGGTGGGATACGACCGGTTCTATCTCCAGTCACGACCGAGCGTCGTCGGCACGGCCGAGTCCGGCGTCGACGAGCCCCGCCCGGGCGACACGGCGCTCAGTTAGCTAGATCAACCGCCGCTCGGCCGCCCAGCGCGTCAGCTCATGGCGGCTCGAGAGCTGCAGCTTGCGCAGGACCGCAGAGACGTGCGACTCGACGGTGCGCGAGGAGAGGTGCAGGCGCGCCGCGATCTCCTTGTACTTGTAGCCGCGGGCGATCAGCTGCAGCACCTCGCGCTCGCGCGCTGTGAGCTGGTCGAGCTCCGCGTCCGCGACCGCGTCTCCGCTCCGGAACGCGTCGAGCACGAAGCCGGCGAGCCGCGGCGAGAACACCGCGTCGCCGTCGGCGGTCCGATGGATTGCGTCAGTGAGCTCGGCGCCCGAGATCGTCTTCGTGACGTAGCCGCGCGCGCCGGCGCGGATCACGTCGATCACGTCTTCCGCGGCGTCCGAGACCGAGAGCGCGAGAAAGCGCACACCGGGCCGCTCCGGCGCGACCTGGGCGATCACCGCGTGGCCGCCGCCGTCGGGCAGGTGCACGTCGAGCAGCACGACATCGGGATCGAGCTCCTTGATCAGCGGCACCGCCTCGAGCACGGACGCTGCCTCGCCGACCACCTCCACGGTCGGCCCGAGCTCGCTGCGGACGCCCGCGCGGAAGAGATCGTGGTCGTCCACGAGCACGACCCTGCGGAGCGGGACGCTCATGCGAGCTCCAGCTCGACGTCCGTGCCCTCGCCGGGGGACGAGACGATGGTCGCGGTACCGCCCACGCGCTGCATCCTGCCTCGAATCGACTCGGAGATGCCCTTGCGGTCCTCCGCGACCGACGCGGGATCGAACCCGGAACCGCGATCGCGGACGTACAGCGCGATGCGGCCGGGGCCGGCCTCGACGAACACCGAGATCTCCTCTGCGCCGGAGTGCTTTGCGGCGTTCGTCATCGCCTCGCGGGCCGCGAGCACGAGCACGCGTGTCCGGTCGTCGAGCGGGGCGTCGCCCGTGCGCACGACTTCGATGCGGATGCCGTGCAGCTCCTCGATCTCGGCGGCCGCGGTCTCGACCGCATCGGCGAGGGTTCCTTCGGCCGCCGGCTCGCGGTCGGGGTAGAGCCACGCGCGAAGCTCGCGCTCCTGGCGGCGGGCGAGGGTCGCGACGCGTCGTGGGTCGTCCGGGTGGCGCTGGATCAACGCGAGCGTCTGCAGAACGGAGTCGTGTACCCGCGCAGCGAAGTCTGCGCGCTCCTGCGACCGGATTCGCTCGGCACGCTCGGCATCGCGCTCGCGGCCGAGCCGCCACGCCCATGGCCCGAGCAGGAGGATGAGGGCAGCCGCGATGGCACCGGGAGCAAGCAGTGTCGTCGCGCTGCCGTGACGGCTGCTGCCGATGAAGATCGCGATGCCGAGGACGGTGAGGACGATCGCCGTGATGCGCGCCCGCCGTCGATCCAGCCCGAGCGTGGTCGCGCCCGTCGCGAGCGCCGCACCTGCGCCGATCAGCGCGAGCGGCCAGACGAGCGAATCCGAGAGGCCGAGCCCGCGAAGAGCGAGGATCACCGACCAGACGAGCAACACGGTGCCGGCGATGCGCCGCTTGCGCGCGGGCGTCGGCTCGCCCGGCGCGGGCAGCAGCGCCCAGGCGCCGAGGTACGCAACGATGCCCGCGCCGCTCGCGAAGGAGAGCACGGCGAACGTGAGGCGCACGAGCGTCGCATCCATTGCAAGCGCTTCGCCGACGCCGCTGCAGACGCCCGCGAGCACGCGGTCGCGCTCCACGCGCGTGATGCGCGGGAGCGCCACCGGTAGCCGGAGCGGGCGCGTGCTCACCAGCGCCGCACCTCGATGTGGCCGAGCCCGACCCGGGCATCGAGCACGAGCACGTGGGCGGGTGTCGTGCCGGGATCGATCGTGTGCTCGTGGACCGAGCTGCCGTCGTCGCTCCTGCCGAACAACGTCACCTGCCCCGCCCCCGCGTGCGCGTCGGCCACGACGGTGACGCCGGTCGGCACGCTGATGACGAGGTTGCCGACGCCGAGCGTCGCCTTGACGTGCGTCTTGCCGGTTGGGAAGCGAACGTCCTGCAGGTCGATGTGGAGGTTCCCTATCCCTTGCTCGTATTTCGTGCCGATCGACGTGAACGCGATGGGATGGGCCGTCCGGTCGCCGATGCCGGCGAAGATCGGCACCCGCACGACGACTGCGACGGCGAGCACAGCCAGTATCACGAGCCCGAGCGCGACCACCGAGCCGACGCGGCGGTTCGTGGCGGCGCCTGCCGCGACGACCCCGCCGAGGATCACTGCCGCGCAGGCCAGCACGATGCGCCAGTCGACATCGGCGCCGGTCGCAACGTCGACGAGGGCGACGATGCCGATCCCGCCGATCAGGAGACCGGCCGCCAACGGTCCGAGCGACCGGCGGGGCGGAAGCGGTGCGGCCGGCATGCCGGGAGGCACCGGCTCGCCCGGTACCGCGGCGGACCGCTCGCGGCGATCCTGCCGGGCTCCCGTCTGCGACCACACGATCGCTCCCCCGATGAGCGCCGCCGCGACCCACAGGTTGCCCGCGCTCGGCCAGACGTGGGCCGACGAGAGCGCGACGAGCAGCGCGAACGCGAGCAGCCCGAAGCCGACGAGCAGCCACGGCCGGTCACGGTGGCGCTTGAGCGTGTCGGCCGCGATCGAGTCCTCGACACCCTCGTCGGGCATCACGAGCCACGCTGCGACGTAGAGCAGGATGCCCGTTCCCCCCGCGAGCGAGAGCGCGGCGAAGCCGAGGCGGTAGATCATCGGGCTGAGGTCGAAGTAGTTGCCGAGCCCGGCGCAGACGCCGCCGAGCCAGCGGCCCTCACGCACCCGCGTGAGTCGCCTCGGTTCGGCCGCAGGCGCTGGAATGGTTTCAGTGGTTTCCGTCATCGTGTCTCTCCAGGTCGAAGTGTCGACTCAGAGGATCGTTCGTGCCGCCTCGAGCGGCTATCCGGCATCGCACGGGACGATCCCGGACATGTCACCCTTTTTCGAGCATGTCTCACCGAGGCCTGGCAGCTCTCTTAACAGTGACTGTCACCGTTAAGAGAGCAGCGCTGGGCGGGCTGAGTCCGCTTCGGGCTTGTCTCGCCGGAGGCCGGCGACTCCTCAGCGGTTTCCCGGAGAGGTGCGTCTAGGGAAGAAACGTGACGACGTCGGACACGGGGCCGCGCTCGCGTGGCGCGGGCTCCCGCGCAGGCGGGCCGAGATGGATCAGGCCGAGGACGCGCTCGCCGGCCGGGATCCCGACCGCTTCCCGGCCCCGCGCGGTCCGCAGGACGCCGGGTGTCCGCCAGTACGACGCAAGCCCGCGCTCCGTCGCCCCGAGCAGGACGAGCGTGATCGCAGAGGCCGTCGCGCAGATGTCCTCGTCGTCCTGGACGACCTCGCCGGAGAGCGCCGCCGATACGACGACGAGCGTCGGCGCGCGATCGAGCTTGGCGGCATCCGATGGACTGCCCGCGTCCTTCAGGCGCGCGAGAGCCTGCGGGCCGAGCACGCGGAACCGCCAGGGCTGGGTGAGGTGGTGGTTGGGAGCGAGCTGCGCGAGCCGGAAGAGCTCGAGCAGCGTCTCCTGCGGCACGGGCTCGGGGCCGAACTCCTTGTGGGTGCGCCTCGCCTCGGCGAGCTCGCGGAGACTCACCCTGCGAGGTGGGCCGACACGTGCACCTCGGCGCCGGCGTTGCGGAGCAGCGCCGAGAACGGGCAGCCCTCGTCGGCCTTCGCGAGGTGCGCCTGGAGCGCCCCGTCGTCGAGGCCGTCGGCTGCGACGGTCAGGTCGACGTGCGACGCGACGATCTGGTGGCCGCGGCCCTCGACCTCGTCCATCACGATCCGGCACGTCGCGTCGAGATGCCCGGGCGGGGTGTCGGCTCCGGTCAGCTCGCCGACGAGGCTCATGGTCAGGCAGCCGCCGTGCGCCGCGGCGAGCAGCTCCTCGGGGCTCGTCTTCCCCTCCGGAGCGCCGATTCGCGTCGCGAGCGAATACCCGAGTCCGGAGAACGCGCCGGTCTCGGCGCTGATCGTGCCTGCGCCCCGGGCGAGATTCCCGTCCCACGCGATGTCTGCGGTGCGCTCGATCTTCGGCATCTCGATCCTCCTACTGGGAGGGCACGCCGGCCGGCGTCCCGTCGGGGTAATACGCCTCCGCGGGAGAGCCCGCAGGACGGAAGACGCCGAGCACGCGCATCTCGCCGGGCCCCACGTTCTCGAGACAGTGCACGAGCCGAGCAGGCAGGTGGACGCTCGAGCCGGGACGAAGCGGTGCCGACTCGCCGTCGATGTGCAGCGCGCCCTCGCCTTCGAGCACGTAGACGACCTCGTCGTATTTGTGGAAATGGTCGGGCGCCCGGCCGACCGGGATGTAGCCGACGAACTGCGTCACCGACGCGCAGCCGACCTCGGGCGTCGCGAGCAGCCGGAACTGGCGGCCGGACGTCGCGCCGCGCGTCTGCTCCGCCGCGAGATCGACGACCGCGTGCGTCGTACCGTCCGGCGGGAGCGGCTCCTCGACGAGCACGGACAGCACGACGAGCTCGTCGGCGTCGTCGACCTGCCAGGCGTTCCCGGCGGCGACGTAGGCCGCCGACCCGACACCGAGGCTCGCCGATTCGCCGCCGATCGTGACCGTGCCGCTGCCCGAGAGGACGTAGAGCACCTCGTCGCGTACCGGGTCGCGTGCGGCTCTCCGACCGCTCCGCGAAGCGGAGGAGACGCTGCTCGAACTCGTCGCATTGTGTGCGCCGAGCCGAACAGCGCATACGTCTCCACACCATCGTCAGCGCGATCGGCGAGGGCGTCGGAACTCTGCAGGCAGTACCGCACGGGCGCCCAGACTACCTATGTGCAGTGGCCAAAAGAGGCTAGAGTCCCTCCCCGATTCCAGGGCGCGGCAAACCGGATCGACGCTTAGGCGTCTAAGCGGGGGTAATCCCAAAGGAGGAAACTGAATGTTGAAGAGGCTTGGATTGGTTGCGACGGCGGGCGTGCTGGCTGCGCTCGCAATCGTCGCAGCCGCTGTGGCACGGCCGGCATCGTCTGCCGCCGCAGCCGCAAGCTGCTCGAACGGCGTCACGATCGGCATGCTCGCGCCGATCACAGGCCCGGCGGGCTCGATCGGCAGCGATCAGCTGCACTGGGCGCAGTTCTACCTCACCGGCTGGAACAAGGTGAAGGGTCACGTCAAGATCAAGCTCGTCCAGGGTGACACGCAGCTCGACCCGTCGAAGGCTTCGACGGTCGCGCAGTCGTTCGCCTCGAACGGCTCGATCATGGGCGTCATCGGACCGGCGGGCTCGGACGAGGTTCAGGCCGTCGCGCCGATCCTCAAGAAGGCCGGTCTTGCGTTCACGTCCGGCTCCGCCACGCGCGTCTCGCTGACGAACGGCTCGCTGAAGGGCTACTTCTTCCGCGTCGTCCCGAACGACGGCGTGCAGGGCCCGACGGCCGCCGGCTACATGCAGTCGAACGCTCGGCGTGAAGTCGGGCGACTCGGTCATGATCGTCGACGACCAGGAGTCGTACTCGACCGGTCTCGCCGACATCGTCGGCCAGTCGCTGACCGGCAAGGGCGTCAAGGTCGATCGTGAGTCCGTGAGCCAGAAGGCGACCGACTTCTCGTCGCTCGTCGCGAAGGTCACCCCGGACCACGAAGGTCGTCTACCTGCCGTTCCAGCTCGCCTCGCAGGCCCAGCTCTTCGCGCAGCAGCTCAAGGCGCAGGGCAAGACGGCGATCGTGTTCGGCAGTGACGGCACGTTCGACTCGTCGAAGTTCAACGTCAACGGGAGCTACATCTCGTTCTTCGCTCCTGACGTGACGACGCTTCCGCACGCCGCGGCGACCGTTGCCGCGTTCCATCGGCAGTTCCCGGGTGCAACCAGCCCGTTCGGTGCCCCGAACTACGTCGCTGCCAGGCGTATGCCGCAGCGATTCAGAAGGCGTGCTCGGACAAGAAGATCTCGCGCTCCGAGTTCAGGAACGTGCTCTCGAAGACCAACTTCAAGACCACGGTCCTCGGCTCCGGCCTCAAGTTCACCATCAACGGTGACGTTGTCGGCGCCAAGTTCCACATCTTCAAGATCGTCAACGGCAAGTACGAGACGGTCGCGTAGTCGCAGTGCCGGGGGCGCGGCCGCAGATGCGGCCGCGCCCCTTTTTCTGTATCTAAGGGACTGCGGATGAACTGGAACCTCTTTCGTCACCGAGCTCGTCGCCGGCATTACGCACGGCTCCTCGTACGCGCTGATCGCGCTCGGCTACTCGATGGTGTACGGGATCCTCAAGCTCCTGAACTTCGCCCACGGCGACATCTACATGGTGGGCGCGTACATCGGCTACGGGGTGATGACCGCTCTTCGGAACGCCGGAGACGCTCACCGTCAACCTCGCATTCCTCATCGCCCTGATGCTCGTCTGTTCGATGCTCGGCGGAGGGTTGCTCGGCGTCATGATCGAGCGCTTCGCGTACCGGCGGTTGCGCAAGGCGCCGCGCATCGCGCCGCTCATCACCGCCCTCGGCGTGTCGTTCTTCATCGAGAACGCCGCCCAGCTCGTGCTCGGCGCGGAGCCCGTGAGCTACAACACCTACGCCTGGAAGAACAGCGTCCTCTGGACGACGGGCTTCACGCTTCCGGGCGACGTGCATGTCGGGCTGCCGCAGATCATCGTCGTGGTCGGCGCGATCGTCCTCGTGGTCCTGCTCACACTGTTCGTGAAGCGGACCCAGACCGGGAAGGCGATGCGCGCGACGTCGTTCGACCAGGAAGCGGCTGCGATGATGGGGATCGACGTCGACCGCGTGATCATGGCGACCTTCTTCATCGGCTCTGCGCTCGCCGGTGCTGCCGGCGTCTTCAACGGGCTCGTGTACCAGCAGACGTTCCCCACCATGGGCTTCCAGGCAGGGCTCTTCGCGTTCACCGCCGCCGTCGTCGGCGGCATCGGCAATCTGCCGGGCGCGGTGGCGGGCGGACTCCTGATCGGGCTCGCCGAGGCATTCGCCACGGGCTACCTCTCCTCGACGTTCCAGCAGGCGATCGTGTTCGCGCTCCTGATCGCCGTCATGCTCATCCGGCCGAGCGGGCTGCTCGGGCGACCGTCGCTGCAGAAGGTCTGATGGCGGGCGGCGACGACATCACACCGGTCCCGGACCGTCCCGACGAGAGCCGGCCGCTGGTCGCGCAGGTCGGCGTCGACTCGTGGGTCGCGAGCTACGACGAGCGCCGCGAGCGCGGCAAGGGGTTCTGGGGGCGCCTGCGCTACGAGGTCGTGCGCACGCCGCGGCCCGCGTTCTACCTCGGGTTCGCCATCGCCGCCGCTCTGCTGCCGCTCGTCACGAGCAACGGCTACGTCATCCGCGTCGGCTTCGACACGTTGCTCTACATGCTGCTCGCACTCGGCCTGAGCATCGTCGTCGGCCTTGCCGGGTTGCTCGACCTCGGGTACATCGCGTTCTACGGCTTCGGCGCGTATCTCTACGCGATGCTCGCCTCGCCGAAGTTCGGCCTGCACTGGGACACGCTGTTCATTCTCCCCGTGGTCATCCTCTGTACGGCGATTCTCGGCTTCCTCGTCGCGCTGCCGTCGCGGCGCCTCATCGGCGACTACCTCGCAATCGTCACGCTGTTCTTCCTCCAGTTCTTCGTCACAGTCGTGCAGAACGGGAATCGCATCTCGTTCCTCGGGCTGACCCGGGGATACGACATCACCGGCGGCCCGAACGGCATTCCCGACATCGACAACTGGGACCTCGCCGGCCTGCACATCCGCTCGCTCACCGACTACTACTACACGGCGCTGATTGTCTTTCTGCTCGTGCTCACCGCGGTCTATCTCGTCGACGCATCGCGCACCGGGCGCGCCTGGAAGTCGCTCCGCGAGGACTCACTCGCCGCCGAGCTCATGGGCATGCCGGTGAACCGGTTGAAGCTGATCGCGTTCTCGTTCGGCGCCGCGATCGCCGGCATCGCCGGCGCGCTGTTCGCCGGGCTGAACACCGCGGTGTTCTCCGCGGACTTCGACGTCCCGACGCTGATTCTCATCTACGCGATGCTGATCCTCGGCGGCTCCGGCAGCCTCGGCGGTGTGATCATCGGCGCAATCGTCGTCAACGTCTCGCTCGAGCTGCTGCGCACGCCCGACCATGCGACCTTCGTCTTCTACGCCGGGATCATCATCGGGCTCGCCATCAAGCTGCGACCGTGGGTCTGGTTCTTCGGCGTGCTCGGCGGCACGATCGCACTCGGCTTCGCCATCCACGCGATCGCCGAACAGTGGTGGCCGCGCGGCGTCGAAGGCGAGGCGACGATCGGCGGCAATCTCGGGAAGGCCCTCAATGCCTGGATGCTGCACCCGACGAACCCGCAGACACTCGGGAACATCGCCTTCATCCTGCTCGTGTTCGTCGTCCTCGGACTCACCCTGCTGCACGGATGGGTGCAGAAACTCGCGCTGATCCCGACGCTCTGGCTCACCGGCTTCGTCTGGAACAACCGGCTCGTCGTCGAGCCGAGCATCACGCGGCTCATCCTCCTCGGCGTCATCCTGATCGTGCTGATGAATGCGAGACCGCAGGGCCTGCTCGGCGCTGCGCGTGTGGAGATCGTCTGATGGCGAAGCTGCTCGAGCTCACCGGGATCTCGAAGCACTTCGGCGGCCTGACGGTGATGGAGGACCTCGACCTGCACGTCGACGAGGGCGAGATCGTCAGCGTGATCGGGCCGAACGGTGCCGGCAAGACGACGCTCTTCAACCTCATCACCGGGATCTACCAGCCGGATGCAGGCGACATTCGCTTCGAAGGCGAGTCGCTGCTCGGTCTCGAGCCGCACGAGATCACCGGGCGCGGGATCGCGCGCACGTTCCAGACGCTGCGCCTCTTCCTGAACCTGACGGTCAAGGAGAACGTCATGGCCGCCGCCTACTCGCACACGCACGCCGGTGTCTTCCGCTCGATCCTGCGCACGCCCGGCATGCGCCGCGAGGAGAAGGAGATCGAGGCGCTCGCGGAGGAGCGGCTCTCGTTCTTCGGCGACCGCCTCGTCGGGTACCGCTGGAACCAGCCGGCCTACAGCCTGTCGTACGCGAACAGGCGCCGGCTCGAGATCGCGCGCGCGACCGCGACGAAGCCGCGCCTGCTCCTCCTCGACGAGCCGGCCGCCGGCATGAACCCGGTCGAGACGCACGAGATCACCGAGCTGATCGCCCGGCTCCGAAAGGAGGTCGGCTACACGATCCTCGTGATCGAGCACGACATGCATGTCGTGGAGGGCATCTCCGACCGCGTGATCGCCCTCGACCACGGCGTGAAGATCTCCGAGGGAACGTTCGAGCAGGTCGCGACCGACCCGCGCGTCGTCGAGGCGTATCTCGGCACGAAGGCGGCGTCGACGAAGTGACCGAGCAGAACGGAGCCCCGCTGCTGCGCCTGGAAGGGATCGACACGTACTACGGCCCGATCCACATCCTCCAGGCACTCAACCTCCAGGTCGGCTCGGGCGAGCTCGTGTGCCTGCTGGGCGGGAACGCATCCGGCAAGTCGACGACGCTGAAGACGATCCTCGGCATCGTCTGCGCCGCGCAACGGCTCGGTGCAGTTCGCCGGCGAAGACGTCACCGGACGGTCGACGAGCTACCGCATCCGCCAGGGCATGGCGATCGTGCCCGAGAACCGGCGCCTGTTCGCGCCGATGAGCGTGCTCGAGAACCTCCAGATGGGCGCGTACCTGCACGGTGGCGGGTCGAAGGACGACTTCGAGCGCGTGTACGAGCTGTTCCCGCTGCTCTTCGAGCGCCGAGCGCAGCTCGCGGGAACGCTCTCGGGCGGCGAGCAGCAGATGGTGGCGATGGGTCGCGCGCTGATGGCGAAGCCGAAGCTGCTCCTGATGGACGAGCCGTCGATGGGGCTCGCGCCGATCCTCGTCGAGCGGAGCTTCGAGATCATCCAGCAGGTGCATCAGTCCGGCGTGGCGATGCTGATCGTCGAGCAGAACGCGAACGTCTCGCTCTCGATCGCCGACCGCGGCTATGTGCTCTCGACCGGCCGCCTCGTGCTCGAGGGCAAGGCCGACGACCTCCGCGAGGACGAGGATCTGCGCAAGGCCTACCTCGGCCGTTAGCGCGGGAGCGGTGTTCGCCGCGGACTTCGACGTCCCGACGCTGATTCTCATCTACGCGATGCTGATCCTCGGCGGCTCCGGCAGCCTCGGCGGTGTGATCATCGGCGCAATCGTCGTCAACGTCTCGCTCGAGCTGTTGCGCACGCCCGACCACGCGACCTTCGTCTTCTATGCCGGAATCATCATCGGGCTGCCATCAAGCTGCGACCGTGGGCCTGGTTCTTCGGCGTGCTCGGCGGCACGATCGCCCTCGGCTTCGCCATCCACGCGATCGCCGAACAGTGGTGGCCGCGCGGCGTCGAAGGCGAGGCGACGATCGGCGGCAATCTCGGCAAGGCCCTCAATGCCTGGATGCTGCACCCGACGAACCCGCAGACACTCGGGAACATCGCCTTCATCCTGCTCGTCTTCGTCGTCCTCGGTCTCACCCTGCTGCACGGATGGGTGCAGAAACTCGCGCTGATCCCGACGCTCTGGCTCACCGGCTTCGTCTGGGACAACCGGCTCGTCGTCGAGCCGAGCATCACGCGTCTCATCCTCCTCGGCGTCATCCTGATCGTGTTGATGAATGCGAGACCGCAGGGCCTGCTCGGCGCTGCGCGTGTGGAGATCGTCTGATGGCGAAGCTGCTCGAGCTCACCGGGATCTCGAAGCACTTCGGCGGCCTGACGGTGATGGAGGACCTCGAACTGCACGTCGAAGAGGGCGAGATCGTCAGCGTGATCGGGCCGAACGGGGCCGGCAAGACGACGCTCTTCAACCTCATCACCGGGATCTACCAACCGGACGCGGGCGACATTCGCTTCGAAGGCGAGTCGCTGCTCGGTCTCGAGCCGCACGAGATCACCGGGCGCGGGATCGCGCGCACCTTCCAGACGCTGCGCCTCTTCCTGAACTTGACGGTCAAGGAAAACGTCATGGCGGCCGCCTACTCGCACACGCACGCCGGTGTCTTCCGCTCGATCTTGCGCACGCCCGGCATGCGCCGCGAGGAGAAGGAGATCGAGGCGCTTGCGGAGGAGCGTCTCTCGTTCTTCGGCGACCGCCTCGTCGGGTATCGCTGGAACCAGCCGGCCTACAGCCTGTCCTACGCGAACCGGCGCCGGCTCGAGATCGCGCGGGCGACGGCGACGAAGCCGCGCCTTCTCCTCCTCGACGAGCCGGCCGCCGGCATGAACCCGGTCGAGACGCACGAGATCACCGAGCTGATCGCCCGTCTCCGCAAGGAGGTCGGCTACACGATCCTCGTGATCGAGCACGACATGCATGTCGTGGAGGGCATCTCCGACCGCGTGATCGCCCTCGACCACGGCGTGAAGATCTCCGAGGGAACGTTCGATCAGGTCGCTACCGACCCGCGCGTCGTCGAGGCGTATCTCGGCACGAAGGCGGCGTCGACGAAGTGACCGAGCAGAACGGAGCCCCGCTGCTGCGCCTGGAAGGGATCGACACGTACTACGGCCCGATCCACATTCTCCAGGCCCTCAACCTCCAGGTCGGCCCGGGTGAGCTCGTGTGCCTGCTGGGCGGGAACGCATCCGGCAAGTCGACGACGCTGAAGACGATTCTCGGCATCGTTGCGCCGCGCAACGGCTCGGTGCAGTTCGCCGGCGAAAACGTCACCGGACGGTCGACGAGCTACCGCATCCGCCAGGGCATGGCGATCGTGCCCGAGAACCGGCGCCTGTTCGCGCCGATGAGCGTGCTCGAGAACCTCCAGATGGGCGCGTACCTGCACGGTGGCGGGTCGAAGGACGACTTCGAACGCGTGTACGAGCTGTTCCCGTTGCTCTTCGAGCGCCGAGCGCAGCTCGCGGGAACGCTCTCGGGCGGCGAGCAGCAGATGGTGGCGATGGGTCGCGCGCTGATGGCGAAGCCCAAGCTGCTCCTGATGGACGAGCCGTCGATGGGGCTCGCGCCGATCCTCGTCGAGCGGAGCTTCGAGATCATCCAGCAGGTGCACCGGTCCGGCGTCGCGATGCTGATCGTCGAGCAGAACGCGAACGTCTCGCTCTCGATCGCCGACCGCGGCTACGTGCTCTCGACCGGCCGCCTCGTGCTCGAGGGGAAGGCGGACGACCTTCGCGAGGACGAGGATCTGCGCAAGGCCTATCTCGGGC
>CAWDUL010000004.1:0-31706 GCA_963805575.1 uncultured Actinomycetes bacterium
GGCAAGTTTGCTCTCGCTTGGTATGACATTGAAGGACGTCGGCAGCCTGCTTCGCAGTGGGTAGCGCTAGTAAGAGCCTAAACGGGCCGACCGGGGAAGTTGTGCTCGCGCGGAGGCGATTGGCCGGTCACTGGGCATCGTGCGGCGACGCTGCTTGTTGCTCTTGCTCGCGTAGTTCGATGCGCCTGATCTTGCCGGTGAGCGTTTTTGGGAGATCGGGGACGAACTCGATGAGGCGCGGGTACGCGTAGGCTGACAGCTTCTCTCTGACAAACGAGCTGATCTCGGCGGCGAGCTCGTCCGAGGGCGCGACGTCTTCCGCGAGGACGATGAACGCCTTGACGACGTTGCCGCGGAGCTCGTCGGGAGAGGCGACGACCGCTGCCTCTCGGACGGCTGGGTGCTCAAGGCAGACAGACTCGACTTCGAACGGGCCGATCCGATACCCGGCTGCGATGATCACGTCGTCGGCGCGGCCGACGTACCAGTAGTACCCGTCTTCATCCTGCACGGCTGAGTCCTTGGTGTGGAACCAGTCCCCGCCGAACACCTCCGCCCCGGCTTGGTCGTTGTCCCAGTAGCCGAGGGGGTACATGGGATTGCTGCGTGCGCGGAGGCAGATCTCCCCGCGCTCGCCAACGCCGACCGGGTTCTCGTCCTCGTCGAGGATCTGGACGTCCCAGCCGGGCATCGGTTTGCCCATCGAGCCCTCGCGCACCTCCATGAACGGGAAGTTTGCGACCATCGGATACGACTCGGTGAGGCCGTAGTAGTCGAGCACTGTGACGCCGTACTGCGTCCGGAACCAGCGAATCGCTTCGGGGTTCAGTGGCTCGCCGGCAGAACAGACGCGTCGGAACTGCTGCGGGTAGCGGCTCCCGGCATCGGCAATCACCATCATCGAGCGCATTGCGGTCGGTGTCGTGAACACGTTGGACACGCGGTGCCGGCTGAGGAAGTCGAGTTGCTTGTGTGGGTCGAAGCCGCCGTCACGCCGGTAGACGCACTGCACGGCGCCGAGCCGCCATGGTCCGAGCAGCGGTGCGATTCCCGCCGCCCACGCCCACTCGCCCATCCCGTGAAAGCGCTCACCGTCCTCGACCTCGTGGCAGTACTCGAACTCCTCGTGGCCAAGGATGTACCGATGCGCATGCACGATGCCTTTCGCGAGCCCCGTGGTGCCTGAGGTGTAGTAGAGCTGAGCGGGGTCGTCGGCAGCGGTGTTTTCGAGAACTGGATCTGTTGTCGCCGCAGACAGGGTTTCGGCGTCGAGAACGTAGGGCGCGTCGAAGCGCGGCGCGTTTGCTGCGTCGGTGACGAGCAGCCTCGCGCTCGAGTCCGAGAGGCGATGCCTGATCCCGTCTTCTCCGTAGAGCACCGACATCGACAGCAGAATCGCGCCGAGCTTCCACACGGCGAAGAAGACGGCCGCCGCTTCCGGCGTCGGGGGCAAGACGACCGCCACACGGTCGCCCTTCTCGACTCCCCGTGCCGCCAGTATGTGCGCGGTTTTGTTCGCGAGATCCTGCAACTCGCCCCACGTGACCTCGCGGTACGCGCCGTCGAAACTCTCCCAAATCATCGCTAGCTTCTCGCGCGGGTGCTTGTCGCAGACATCCGCGGCGATGTTGTAGCGCTCTGGCACCTCCCACGAGTGGGCCACGCACACAGACTCGTACGTCCGCGTATTCATGTGGCTGCGCTCGTGCGTTTCCCGCTCATCGAAGGCGACCCTAGGTCTACCAGGCTGACGGCTCCGGTTCCACATCACGTCGCTCGGCGATGTAGAGCGCCAGGACGAAACGCGAGAGGGAAAGCCACTCCGCGTGTGAGCGCTTGATGAGTTGAGCCCCGCCTGCTCCGGGACGTCAGCGTCGTCGATGCCCCAGCCGAGGAACTTCCATGGCCTCGATGGACGCACGCTGGCGAGGCTTACAGCCGTTTCATACCAGCGGGATGACGCCGGGCTCGCCGCTGCGAGGCAGCGTTCAGGTCAGGCGCAGTACAGGCGCCGCCGGTACGAGCAGCACAAGGGGGCCGAGATGGCAGAGCCGCAGACCCAATAGCCTCAGACGCAATACCCGCCGTCTTGGCAGCGGGTGAAGACTTCGGTGCGACTGCCGCCCGCGGAACGACTGCGAGCGGGAGGAGTCGCCGAGGGCAGCGGGCAGCCGATCCACGGCCGGGAGGCTCCTCCCCCACGGCCGTGTTCAAGGGACGGCATGCCGGCTGACGGCAGCGGGGCCCGCTCGGGAAGCCACACGGCAACCGGCGCCGATAGTCGCAGAACGGTGCCGGCCGGGCAGGCCCCGCAACTTCAGCTGCCGGGCGACGACAGGTAGGCGACGCCAGGTATAGGTGATCCGGTGACCGAAGCGGTTGCGGTGCTACAGGAGCTTGCCCGGCGGTTTCCAGTTCCCGAGGGGCGCTGGCACCGATTCGTGGATGCGATCGCAGCCTGCCGCGGCGACTTCGAGATCGCGCTTGCTTCGATTGACGCGGATGCACAAGCCACACGCGCGCTCGATGAGTTGATCGCCCGCGTACCTTCCGAATTTCCACAGGTCGCGACCGGTCCGGTCGCCGCGGCACTCAGCCGGCTTGACGGCTTGCCCGTTCCCGAGGGCCAACACCCATTCATCGCCGAGATCGTCCCGACGCTCGTCGCGATGCGAGTTGCGCTTCAAGCTGTCGCAGCATCGTCCACTGCGATCGAGACGTTCGCCGCCCGCGCCCAGGCTGCAGCCGTCAGCCTGGTCGCTCCGGTCGAAGTTCTTAGGAACGCGTGATCCGTCCTAGGTAATGTCCACCAGACCGGTGCGTCTTCATCGATCAGAATCCGACATGAATGGCTGGCCGTGGGAAGCCCACGAACTCGCCTCAGCCCGGGAGGTCGCACAATCTGCTGGATGGCCCGAGGCTCAGTTCGTCGGTTTCGTGAACGCTCTCGCAGGCGACCCGTCAATCGATCTTGTCTTCGCGATGTCTGACATCGTTCGCCGGACACCGCCTACGAGCTAGGCCGCGCGCCCCTTGCGCCTGTCTGAACGACGGGCCGGCGCTGTCTGGGTCATCCGCAAGACGTCGTGCAGTGTGTTCCAGTAGGTGCGCTCGAGCTGAGCGCCAAGTGAGTCTGGCGGCCGACCAGCCACGACGTCAGGGCCGGCTACCCATGACCTGATTTGAGCCCAGTCCGACGAGGGCCAAAGCTGAATCGTCATCGCCACCTCCCGCTTAACGCATTGGTTCGAAGCCGGGTAGTTGCCCTGTGCCGGTCGGAACCGGGAACACCTTGCGCTGCCACCGTCGACCCCCTTCTCGGTTGTAGTCCCGAGTTTTCGCTCGTGCCGGGGGGCCCAGTCGTCACCCAACAAGGGTGGGTTGCAAATAAGGCAGCCGGCGACCGCAGCGGCCCGGGCGGTCAAGACACTTTCGGCAGCAGCGTCGGCCGCACCTTCCGAAGCAGTCGCCGTAAGACCGCGACAGCCTCGACGTCACCTTCGCCCAGCGCCACGAGCGCCGAGAGAGCGAGCTGCGATTCGGCCAATCAGAGCGTCCTAGCCTCGAGCTCGAACCGACCGTGCCAGCGCAAAGCGGTGAGCGCGAACTTCTCCGGTCGCTCCGTCGTCAGAAGCACGAGGTAGTCCGGGGCGTTAATTAGGCTCGGGTGCCCATCTCTTTGGGGACGACCTCGGCCATGAAGAGGTTGCGCGTCCAAAGGGCCGGCGTCGCTGAATCTCGTTTTGATTTTTGGCCCTGCGAACCTCAGCGCATCAGCTTCGGAGGGATGAGGGCGGGAATCGAACCCGCGCAACGCTTCGAATCGCGCCCTGCCGTCGACCGCCTATGCTGCGCGGATCCGGCGGCGCTGTCGCGGTGCATTCGCGGCTGCGAGGTAGGCGTCCGCGTCCTCCGCCGTCAGCGGGCGGGCGAAGTGGTAGCCCTGGCCGAGTGCGCATGCCAGGCGCCGGAGTACCAGCGCCTGCTGGTGGCGCTCGATCCCCTCCGCGACGACGTCGAGCTCGAGTGTCCCTGCGAGTCGGATGATCCCGTCGAGGAAGGTGACGTCTCCCGTGCGGTGTTCGAGGTGGTCAATGAATGGCTTGGCGATCTTCAGGATGTCGATGGGGAAGTCCCTCAGGTGGCTCAGCGACGCGTAGCCGGTGCCGAAATCGTCGAGCGCCAGGCGCACGCCGAGGCGCCGGAGACCGTTCAGAGCCGCGAGGGCGGCGGCCGGGTCGGCCATTGCGCCGCTCTCGGTGATCTCGAGGATCAGCGAGTTCGGCGAGAGACCGCTCTCGTCCAACGCCTGCTGAACCTCATCGGCGAGCTCGGGCAAGAGGAGCTCGGTCGGCGAGAGGTTGACCGCGACTGCGAGCGAGGGGTAGTCCACGTACTTCCGCTGCCACTCCGCAGCGGTACGGCAGCTTTCGCGAAGGACCGTTCTGCCGATCTCTGCGATCAAGCCGCGCTCCTCGGCGAGCGATAGGAACGACCCCGGAAGCAGCAGTCCCCGCGTCGGGTGGTCCCACCGGACGAGCGCCTCGAATCCAACGGTTCGCGGGCCGGCGAGCGACACGATGGGCTGGTAGTGGACGCGGATCTCCTCGCGCGCGACGGCGTGCTCCAACGCCGCCGCAAGCTCATGCTTGCCGCGAATGCGCGCGTGCATCTGCGGCTCGTATACGGCGTACTGACGCTTGCCGCCCGCCTTCGCGCTGTACATCGCGATATCGGCATGGGTCAGCAACTCGCCTGCGGTTCGTGCGCCCGAGGCGCCGCTTGCGATCCCGACGCTCGCGTGGACGCTCGTCTCGTGACCGTGGAGTACGAACGGGGACCGCATGGCGTCGACGAGCCGGGCCGCGACCAGTTCCGCCTCCTCGTCCGTCGCTCCATCCAGCAGAATCGCGAACTCGTCGCCGCCCAGCCGCGCGGCGATGTCGCCCGGTCGCAGGCACGCCCGTACGCGCTCCGTCACTGCAACGAGCAACTCGTCGCCGGCGTTATGTCCGAGCGTGTCGTTGACCGTCTTGAAATCGTCGAGGTCGATGAACAGCACAAGCGTGGCGCCGCCCCGTGCAGCAAGTGCGCCACCGATCCGCTCGGTGAAGAGCGCCCGGTTCGGTAGCCCGGTGAGCGAGTCGTGGAACGCCTGGTAGCGCAACTGCTCCTTCACGCGGTCGTTCTCCAGAAGCACGCCCGCGTGACCGGCAAATGTTTCGAACAGGGTTCTGTCGTCTGCATTGAACGTCGCGACGTCCCCCAGGCGGTTGGCGACGAGGAGAAGTCCGAACGCGTTCTCGTCGCGACGAAGGGACGTAACGAGCGCGTCGCGGATTCCATGCTCGGTGAGGTACGCGTCAATCGCATGTGGTCGCCGGGTCTGCGGGAGGAGAACCGCAGACTCTCGCTCGGACGCTGCGATCGCGGCGACGGCCGCCTCGGTCAACGTCACGGGCTCCAACAGGGATTCGCTCGAGGACGTGACGACACTGCGCAGCGCACCGTCCGAGAGAGAATCGAACAGCACGATCTCGGCGTAGTCGGCCGAGAGCATCGTTCGGGCGGCGACAAGCAGCTCACGCACAGCTCCGCGAAACTCCGGTGCGCCCTGTGTCGCGCGCATAGTCCGATAGAGGAACTGGACATGCTCGTGGCGCTTGCGTTGCGAGCCGTACGCGCGGAAGGCGAGGCCCCAGAGTACGGCGGGGACGACCAGCAACCAGACGGCCCGCGCATCCGCCTCGAGTATCTCCACGGCAGCAAGGGCGAGGCTTGCGCTCGCGAAGCTTGCGGCGAGGCCGAGCGACGCGGTTCGAGGCAGTTCGCGCAGCGGCGCACCACCCGCCGCGAGGGCGATCGTCACCGTCACCAGCACGATGCTCACGCATCCGAAGGTCGCCGCGCCGACGGCGGCGGCAGCCCAGCCGACCGGACCATGCGGATCGCCGAGCTGTGCGACGCCCCGGAATGCGACGACTGCGACGGCGCTGGTGAGGCCCCACTGACCGATATTGAACGCGACCTTCAGCGGACGCTGACGCCGAACCACCACGAGTGCGAGACCGGCGCCGCACGTGAGCCCGAGCATCAACTCCCCCGGTGTCGCCAGAAACAACCCGAGTACGACGCCGAGCTCACTGAGCGAGAGCGTGTGTGTTTCGCTCCGAAAGTCGAGGTGGACTGGGTACGCCTCGGCGAGGAAGAAGATCACGGCCAACGCCCACCACGGGACGTGCGGCTGGGCAAGGGTCGGCGAGAGGCCAGCCAGCGCCGTCGCATAGAGCGCCAGAGCGGCCGCGGCAAGGACGCCGGTCCACGCCCATACAGGCGCAGTCTTCACCGGCTCAGCCCCAGCAGTCCGAGGCCCACGACGATCCGGACCACGAGCTGCCGGACCAGCTGCTGCCCGACCACGAACTCCCGGACCAGCTCGACCCCGACCAGGAGCTGCCCGACCAGGAGCTGCCCGACCAGGAGCTGCCCGACCAGGAGCTGCCCGACCAGGAGCTCCCCGACCAGCTACTTCCGGACCAGCTCGATCCCGACCAGGAGCTGCCGTTCCAATCCCGCCGGACCAGGAGCTGCCCGCAGCTTCCGCCGTCGCCAGGGCAGAGGTGTCGACAGGCTTCCCGAAGATGTCCCGCTCGCCGGTGAGGACGACGCCGTTGCGGGTCAGGTGATCCTGGCCGCGTGAACGCTCGAGCGATCCCGTCCCCGTTGCGTTGGTGAACCTCTGGCCCGTGTACGACCACTGCGGCGAGGCGTTGAGCATCGCGCCGAGTCGGATCTCGCCGGCGCCCTGCGCCTGCGTGTCGAAGCCCGCCAGCTTCCGTGCGTTCGTCTGGAAGAAGAGCTTGACGAGGTCCGGCGACATCGACGGGTACTTCTGCAGCACGAGCGCGACGGCGCCTGCGGCGACGGCGGTCGCCTGCGAAGTGCCGCTGCCCCGGAAGTACTGTGCGTCGAGGCGGCCCTCGGGATGGTTCGTGTCGACGAACGAGTTCGGCACTCGTAGTCCCTGGAGGTGAGCGCCCGGCGCGACGAAGTCAGGGTTCTTGCACGCGCCGCAGCCAGAGGAGCTGGCCGAGAACGCTGCCACCGCATCGTCCAATGCCGACGGCGTGCCGTTCGAGTTCGATGCGCCGACCGCGATGACGTACGGGTCGTAGCCGGGATCCGCCAGGCCGGGCGCGCCGTTGCCGCGCTGATAGCCCGTGTTTCCGGCGGAAGCGACGACGACGATGCCGTGCTTCCACGCCTGCTCGGCCGCAAACGCAAGCGGGTCGATACCGTACGACTGCGTCGAGTTCGTGCCGTACGAGAGGCTGATCGCACGGATGTTCAGACCGGGATCGTGGGCGTGCTGGACGGCCCAGTCGATCGCAGCGACCACCTGCGAAACGTCGGCCCCGCCGTCGGCCGTCGCGACCCTGAGGCTGACGATCCGCGCGTCGGGAGCGATACCGCGGTAGGCGGACGCCGACGCGTTCGCATACGGAGCGGACAACGTCGCCTCGTGCCCGGCGATGAGCCCGGCCATGAATGTCCCGTGACCGTACGTATCGAGCTCAGTCAGGTTCGGAGCCTGCGACTCCAGCGAGAAGTCGGGCCCGTAGAGCACCTTCCCCGGCCCGTCGAGCCCCGCGACGGGCGAGACGCCGGAGTCGATCACCGCGACGTCGATCCCTTTTCCGGTGTATCCCGCGTTCCACCACGAGGCCGCGCCGACGTACTGGGTTGTCGACGCCATCGAGTTGACGTCCGTCGCGGGGTCGTACGCTCCCACGGTCGCCGCGCCGGACGCGGGAATCAGACAAGCCGCCAGCGTCGTCGCGAGAAGGATGGCGGGCGCTACCCGCCGCAGAAGTCGTCGGTTGTACGTGTGACCGCAGTTCGCCATCGATCTCCTTCGCGCCCAGAGGCGCGGCCGCAGAGCCTAGAGACAGCCAGACCTTAGAGAGCCGGCACGGCGGCCGAATCCCCCGTTGAGGTAAGGCAGCGCCGAAAAGCGCCGATTCCCTCGAATGGGGGACGGCCTGGCGGGCCGATCATGTCGCCACGGACGATCTCGGCCGGGAGCTGGAGCTCGCGAAGCTCGGCATCCTGCCGATCGGGCACGTCACGTTCCACGGTTTGAGGCGCACATTCGCGAGCCTCCGCAGCTACGGCGACAAGTCGCACAGGCAGACGGCCGACCTGCTCGGCCACGAGGACGTCCGCTTCACGCTGAACGTGTACGCGCAGTCGGGCCTCGACCCGGACGAGATGCTTCCACCTTGTCCGCCGGGCCTCCGACTGGGCGCTTGATTGGGCAGCAATGGGCAGCAACGAGCCTCTGACGGTTCCGAGCGAAGCGACCATCGCGGCCCCAGCATCAAAAAAGCCCCCATTTCCGGGGGCTTTGTAGAGCGGATGATGGGACTCGAACCCACGACCTTCTCCATGGCAAGGAGACGCTCTAGCCAACTGAGCTACATCCGCGAGCGGCCGCAGTATAGCCGCGCCCAGGCGGGCCTAGGGTGCGTCGAGCGCCTCGTTCACGAGCTGGTCGGCCAGCTCGTTGTGCTCGCGGCGCACGGCGGTGTAGTCGACCCTGCGAAGCCGGCCGGACAGGCGGCCGGCGCGAGCCCATAGCTCCTGCAACGCCTCGTTCTTCACCCGGTACTGGCCGAGCATCTGCTTGACCATGAGCTCGGAGTCGGAGACGACCTCGAGGTCGTCGACGCCGAGCTCGAGCGCCTTCTCGAGGCCCGCGATCAGCGCGCTGTACTCGGCGACGTTGTTCGTGGCGACGCCGATCTTCTCGCCGTGCGCTGCGAGCACCGTCCCGTCCTCCGCCTCGAGCACGTATCCGTACGCGGCCGGCCCTGGGTTGCCGCGCGCACCGCCGTCGGTCGAGAGTCGCGCCTTCACTGCTCGAGCTCCACGAGCGCGTAGAGCTCGAACGCGACCTCCTCGTACGGATGCGCCGCCCGCAGCGCCGCGACGACCTCCTGCGCGCGATTCGCCGGAATGACGGTCTCGACCCGCAGCTCCGACACGCGCTCTTCGGTTCCGACGCGGCCGATCGACGGGTCCGCGCCTTCGCCTGCGAGAAACGTCCCCGTTCCGGCGGTGTACCACGAGCAACGCTCGTAGTCCCCGATGCGTCCCGCGCCCGCGGCGAACACCGCCTCGCGCGTGGCCTCCAGGGCTTCACGCGGCACGAACCAAACGAGCTTGTGCCGCAACGGCTCGCTCACGGGCGCACTACTCGGAGACGTTGTCGATCTGCGCGCGCTGAAGCTTGCCGGAGTAGTCCACGTAGATGGACTTCCATTCGGTGAAGACGTCGAGCGCAGCCTGCCCCGCCTCGCGATGCCCGTTGCCCGTGTCCTTCGTCCCGCCGAACGGAAGGTGCACCTCGGCGCCGGTCGTCCCTGCGTTGATGTAGGTGATGCCGGCGACGAGGTCGCGCATCGCGCGGAATGCCTTGTTCACGTCGCGCGTGAAGATCGACGACGAGAGCCCGAACTTGATTCCGTTCGAGACGCGCACCGCCTCGTCGAAGTCGCGCACCTTGATCAGCGCGGTCGTCGGGCCGAAGATCTCCTCCTGCGCGATTCGCATCTGCGCATCGACGTCGCCGAAGATCGTCGGGCGGTAGAAGAAGCCCTTGCCGAGGTCGCCCTCCGTCGCGACCTCGCCGCCGGTGAGCAGGTGCGCGCCCTCGTCGCTGCCGATCTTCGTGTACGAGTGGATCTTGTCGACCGCGGCCTGGTTGATCACAGGGCCTACGTCGGTGGCATCGTCCCAGCCCGGGCCGAGACGCAAGCGCTCGGCAGCGGCGACGAGCTTCGACTGCAGGGCGTCGTAGATCTTCTCGTGCGCGATCACGCGCGACGCGGCGGTGCACCGCTGCCCCGACGTTCCGAACGCCGACCAGACGATCGCCTCGACCGCGAGATCGACATCCGCGTCGTCGAGCACGATGATCGCGTTCTTGCCGCCCAGCTCGAGGTGCACGTGCTTCAGGTTGTCGGCTGCTGCCTTCGTCACCGCGACGCCGGTTGCGCGCGACCCGGTGAACGTGATGATCGGAACGCCGGGATGACGCACGAGCGCGTCGCCCGCAGTCTCGCCGTAGCCGTGGACGATGTTCACGACTCCGGCCGGGACACCCGCTTCGTCGAGCAGCTCGACGAAGCGTTCAGCGAGCGCCGGCGTGTCTTCCGCCGGCTTGAGCACGACCGTGTTCCCACAGACGAGCGCCGGCGCGAGCTTCCACGAGGGAATCGCGATCGGGAAGTTCCACGGCGTGATCGCTCCGACGACGCCCACCGGAACGCGCACCGACATGTTGAACTTGTCGCGTAGCTCCGAGGGCGTCGTCTGGCCCCACATGCGCCGGCCTTCGCCTGCCATGTAGTAGGTCATGTCGATTGCTTCCTGCACGTCGCCGCCGGCCTCGGCCTTGACCTTGCCCATCTCGCGCGTCATCAAGTCGGTGAGCGCGTCCTTCTCGCGCTCGAGCACCTGGGCGAAGCGGATCAGGATCTCGCCGCGCTTCGGCGCCGGCACGAGCCGCCAGTCCTGGTAGGCGGTCTGAGCAGCCTCGACCGCCTTGTCGACGTCCTCCGCACCGGACCTGGGAAAGAGCCCGATGACCTCGCCGGTCGCCGGATTGCGGCTCTCGAAGGTCTCGCCGGAAACGGCGTCGACCGACTCGCCGCCGATGAAGTTCTTGAAGGTCTTCGTCCCCGTCGTCGCCATCCGGGGACCAACGGTAGCTACCGCCCGCTCTCTAGTCGTCGCCTACCGGTGCGTCGGTGCTCGGAAAGGTTCCCGGGACCCGCGGTCGCCGCCGGTCGCGGGTCTTGCGCTGCTCCTCGATCTCGGCCGACGCCTTGTCCGCCCGCCGCTCGTTCCCCTCGCGCCGGTCGACGATGACCGTGACGTTCGGATTGTCCTTGTAGTACTCGACCATCTTCGTGTAGAGCTCGTCCTCGAGCTCCCGCGGAATGACACAAAAGATCATGGTCTGCTGATCATAAGGAGAACGCCGGAGTCCGCCAGTCCAAGGAGCTATCGGTGAGCGGCATGCGACGTCGCTAGAGGCGCGCGATCTCCGGCACGAGTCGGCCCTCGTCCTCGACGTGTGCGTTCCATTCCTTGAAGGTCTCCTCGAGCTCGTCGAGCTCGTGGCCGCGGCGCTCGAGCCGCACGGGCTGCCCCGAGTCGGGACTGACGCGGTACTGGTACCACGAGAGATCCCAGGCGACGGTGACCGCCATCTCGCCTGCGTCGCCGGAGAGAGCGACGATGCTCGCCCGCGCCTCGCCGAGGCTCTTCGCGATGCCGCCGACGGTCCGGCGATACGTGCTCGCGTTGAAGAGATCGGCGACCTCGAGGATCGCGACCTCGCTGCCGGACAAACGGCGAAGGATCGGCTCCGGCGGCGCAACGGTGTCCTCCGCGCGGCCGCGGCCGAGACCGAGCAGGTCGCCCAAACCGCGACGGCGGCGCTTGCGATCGCCGACGATCGCCGGGCTCGTGGGCGTCCCTTCCTTGATCCAGCCGTGCTCGACGGCGATCTCGAGGCACAGCGGGCAGACATCGACGAGCGCCGCACCCTCCTCGGGGGCGTATCGGACAGCCCGCTCGCCCATCAGGAGCGTGCGCTCGCAGATGGCGCACTGGCGTGTCGTGGCCACTCGCGTCACGTGCACGGGCCGACTATAGCCCGAGAGTGCCTGCTCTCCCCCGTTTTGAGGATTCCCTACGCCCGAGCGGTCTCGCGTTCCTGCTTCGTCTCTTCGATGATCTTCTGTGCGACGTGTGAGGGCACCTCGTCGTAGCGCACGAAGCTCATGTGGTAATCGCCCCGCCCGCCCGTCATCGACGTCAGCGCCTGCGCGTACGTGAGGATCTCGGCCATCGGCACCTCCGCCCTGATCGTCGTCATGCCGGCAGCCGGCTCCATGCCGTGCAGCCGGCCGCGCCGCGAGTTGAGGTCGCCGTTCACGGCCCCGACGGCCTCGTCGGGCACCGTCACCTCGAGCTCCATGATCGGCTCGAGCAGCACCGGGTCGGCCTTGTGGTACGCCTCCTTGAACGCGAGTGAGCCGGCGATCTTGAAGGCCATCTCCGACGAGTCGACGGCGTGCATCATCCCGTCGATGAGCGTGACGCGAATGCCGTACACCGGAGCGCCCGCGAGCTCGCCGTGCTCCATCGCCTCGCGCACGCCCTTGTCGACCGCAGGGCGGAAGCCCTGCGAGATGACGCCGCCGACGATCTTGTCGACGAACTCGTAGGTCGCCGCCTCTCCGTCGACGGTCTCGATCGGCTCGATCACGATCTCGCAGTCGCCGAACTGGCCGCGGCCGCCGGTCTGCTTCTTGTAGCGGTGACGCGCGCGCGCTTCCTTGCGGATCGTCTCCTTGTACGGGACGCGCGGTGGGTGCAGTTCGACATCGACGTTGAAGCGGCTTCGCAGCCGGTCGCACGCGACCTCGACCTGCATCTGCGTCAGTCCGTAGAGCAGCTGCTCACCGGTCTGCGGGTCGCGTCGAAGCGCCAGCGTCGGATCCTCCTCGGACAGGCGTCTCAACCCTGCGCCCATCTTCTCCTCGTCGCCCTTTGCCTTCGGCGTGATCGCGAAGCTCATCACCGGCTCGGGGAAGTCGATGTGCGGCGGCTCGACCGGCACCTCGTGGTCGACGAGCACGTCGCCCGTGACGACGTCCTTCAGCTTCGCCACCGCACCGAGGTCGCCGACGCAGAGTTGATCGACCGACTCGTTGTCCTTTCCGTTGAGCAACAACAGCTGTCCGAGGCGCTCCTTGGCGTGCGTGCGCGGGTCGACGAGCGTCGTGTCGCCCGTGATCGGGCCTGCGAGGACGCGATAACAGCTGATGCGTCCGGCGAACGCGTCGGAGATCGTCTTGAAGATGAACACGGCCTGCTTCGCGTCGCCGAACTCGATCGTCGTGCCCTTCTTCGCCGGCGACGGCACGCCCTCGACGAGCAGGTCGAGCAACGCCGTCGTGCCGAGGTTCTTGGTCGCGACACCGCAGCCGACCGGATACAGCTCGTCACGTGTCACCGCATCCTTCAACGCGTGCGCGACGTCCTCTGCCGGCAGATCCTCGCCGTCGAGGTAACGCGCCATCAAGTCCTCGTTCGTCTCGACGACGGCGTCGAGGAGCTTCTCGCGGTACTCCTGCACCTGCGCGGCCATCGAATCGGGAATCGGCTGCGGCCCACCCTCCTTGCCGCCGGAGGGATCCATGTACGCGCACATGTGCAGCAGGTCGACGACGCCCGTCAGCTCGTGTTCGGCACCGATCGGCAGCTGGATCGCAACACAGCGATCGGAGAGCTGCGCCCGCGCAGCGTCGAGCACTCGAAAGAAGTCGGCGCGCTCGCGATCGAGCATGTTCACGAAGACGACGCGCGACAACTCGTACTCCTCCGAGCGCGCCCAGACCTTCGACGTGTTGACCTCGACGCCCATCACCCCACTCAGGACCACGAGCGCGCCCTCGACGACGCGGAGCGCCGCGAACGTGTCCGCCTGGAAACCGGCGTCGCCCGGGCAGTCGATCAGGTTGATCTTCCGGTCGTGCCAGTCGAGGTGGATCAGTGAGCCGGAGAGCGACATCCCCCGCCTCTGCTCGCCGTCATCCCAGTCGGAGGCGGTCGTGCCCTGCTCTACCGTCCCGAGCCGGTTGATCTTGCCCGCCTGGAACAGCATGGCCTCCGCGAGCGAAGTCTTCCCGACCCCGCGATGGCCGACGACGGCGATGTTGCGGATCTTCCCTGGCTCGGTCGCAGGCATCAGGCTCTCATCCTCCTGGGCGTTGGCTTGGGCAGGCCAATCGTAACCCGTTGACGGGAGCTCGAAGCCTCGGGTCGAGAGGCCTCTACGTCTCGAGGGCGGCGCGGGCGGAACCGGCGAGCCTCGCCTTGAGGCGGAGGATCGCCTTCGTGTGGAGCTGGGAGACGCGCGACTCGGTGACCCCGAGGACCTCGCCGATCTCGCGGAGGGTCAGCTCTTCGTAGTAGTAGAGGGTCACGACGAGCTTCTCCCGCTCGGGCAGACGGGCGATCGCGTCGGCAATCGCCTCCTTCATCTCCGTCTGCGAGAGCTGCCCCTGCGGGTCGGGCGCCTCGGTGTCCTCGATCGTGTCGATGAGGGCCACCTGGTCGCCGTCCGACCCCGAGACCGTCCAGAGCTCGTCGAGTGCGGCGATCGAGGAGCGGGCGATCTCGGAGAGGCTCTCCTCCAGCTCGGCGACGGTGATCCCGATCTTGTCGGCGATCTGCTCATCGGTCGGGGCCGTGCCAAGGCGCGCCTCGAGCTCGGTCATCGCGCGCTCGATCTCGCGGGCGCGGGAGCGGACCGACCGAGGCACCCAGTCCAGCGCGCGGAGCTCGTCGATGATCGCGCCCTTGATGCGCGCGATCGCGTAGGTCTCGAACTTCACGTCGCGACCCGGGTCGTAGCGCTCGATCGCACCGATCAACCCGAGCAGGCCGTACGAGACGAGGTCACCCTCGTCGACGTGCGCGGGCAGGCCGCTCCCGAGGCGTCCGGCCACGTACTTCACGAGCGGCGCGTACGTGAGGATCAGCCTGTCTCGAAGCCCCTGGTCGCCTGTCTTGCGGAATTGCAACCACAGGGTCTGTGTCTCGTCGGCCCGGCTCACAGGGGGAGAATACGGCGTGGAACGGCGTTTTCCTCAGGAGCCGTCGCTAGCGGCGTCGAAAAGCCGACACCGCGAGTGACCCGAGCCAGGCCGCGAGCGCGAGCGCAGCGATGCCCACGACCCATCCTTTGGAGCTCGATCCCGCGCTCCAAACGGCCCACAGCGCCGTTGCCGCAAAGATCGCGGCGAGCGTGCCGAACAGGAAGCCGAGCGCTCTGCGCTGCACCCGCGCAGCCTAGAGCCTCGCTGTGAACGGATCGGTCGACCGCCGCTCCCGGAAGCGCCGGAGCGCGCCGATACAATCCCCGCCGACCCAGGGGCGTAGCTCAACTGGTAGAGCACCGGTCTCCAAAACCGGGGGTTGGGGGTTCGAGCCCCTCCGCCCCTGCTGGGCATCCAAGTCGCAATCCCGCAAGGCGCGTGACGTCGCAATCGATCATCTAGGCTTTCACTGCGATGGGAGACATCGAACACCGCGCCGACGCGCCCGAGGGCGTCGACCTCCCCGTGATGGAGTCGTTGGGGCCGATCCAGATGACGACCCTCGCGTTCCCGGGCAACCGCTTCAAAGGCGAGATCCTGCCGGAGCTCGAGAAGCTGAAGAAGGCCGGGATCGTGCGCATCGTCGATCTGCTGCTGGTGCGCAAGGACGAGCTCGGCAACGTGATGGTGACGACCGCAAGCGACCTCGACTGGGAGGAGGCCGTCTCGTTTGGCTCCTACGTCGGCGCCCTCGCAGGCTACGCGGCCGCCGGACCAGCCGGGATCGAGAAGGGTGCGATGGCCGGCGCGGCCGAGCTCGCCGACGGCCATCTCTTCGACGAGGACGACGTCTTCCGCGTCACCGAGGCTCTGCCGAAGAACATGAGCGCGGTGCTCGTGCTCTTCGAGCACCTGTGGGCGAAGCCGATGCTCGACGCGGTCGGCCGGGCCGGCGGCATCGAGCTCACGAACGACTGGATCCGGCCCGAGGAGGTCGTCTCCGTCGTGCACCGGGATGCGCCACCCGCTGCGCCCAGCTGACCTTCAGCTCCCCCAGCACGCGCCGCGCACGCGCGACCGGCAGCGTCGTCTGACGCTCGTCGTTCGCACCGCTCTGGTCGCGTGAAGCGAAGGGGATTAGAGTCAGTCGAACCCAACAAGGAGGCCGTTATGCCGCTCGCACGAGTCGTGACATTCGATGGCGTCAGCAGCGAACGGATGGCGGAGATGCAGAGCGAGATGGAGGGCAGCGAGCGGCCGGACAACGTGCCCGCCAAGGAGATCGTCGTTCTGCATGATCCGGAAGCAGAGAAGTCGCTCGTCGTCGTCTTCTTCGACACCGAGGAGGACTACAAGCGCGGCGACGAGGCGCTGAGCGCGATGCCGACCGGCGACACCCCCGGCAAGCGCACGTCGGTCGCGAAGTACGAGGTCGCGTTCCGCATGACCGACTGAAGCAGGACCCGCGCGGAGACGGGGAGGAGAGAAGCAGCCGCCGGCCCTCAACGATCGGCGGCTGCCTGTTGCGAGGTTTCACATCCGGCCCTTCCCAAACTCCGGGTCGGACGCCACGCCCGTTGCCCTTTGGGAGTTAGGGTGAGCGGATGGCGAAACGCTGCTTCTTCCAATTGCGGAAAGACGCGAACGACAAGTGGCGCTGGAGCTTCTATACGGCTGGAGGTCAGCATCTCGCCGTATCGGGCGAGAGCTACGACACCGAAGGCGACTGCCGCAGCGCTATCGCCGTGCTGGCGAGCCGGGCGGCCTCAGCCGTCATACACACAGTCCCGCACTAGACAGACCGGGATTCCGTCACTCTCACCTGACATCCTGCCGATGGTGAAGGCATGAGACGGCGTATGATCTTCGCCCTCGCGGTCGGTGCCGCCATGCTCGCGGCGTCCGGGTCGCCGGCCGCGACGGGAGACCAGGTCACTCGGCATCCCGTCGTGGGTCTCCCGGTTTCGGTCGCCTTGCCGGCGTCATGGCTGAGCGTCGTCGTTCCGCCCACGATCACGCCGGCGATCCTGAAGCAACTGGAGACGAAGGACCCGGTGGCAGCGATGTTTGCGAACGCATCCACCCAACAGTTGGGCATCCGGTTTCTCGGCAACGAGAAGCCCCGAAAGGGCCACTTCACGGCGAACCTCAACCTCATCGTCAAGCCCCTTCCACGCGGACTCACGCTTCGCGAGTGGTTCTTTGCGGGGCAGAGCGCCGCAATGCAGTACGTCGGGAAGACGTCGACGATCTCCAACAACGGCACACCAGGGCTCCACTACCGCTCGACCAAGGTGATGAAGGCCGGGACGGTTCCGCTTCTGACCGAGATCTACGCCTTCGTGTACCAAGGGCGCATCTTCGATTTCACGTATACGTCGGGCGCCGCCGACGCACAGAGCTACTTGCCGACCTTCACAGCGTCAGCAGGGTCGATTCGCTTCGGCACTCCGTAGCTCGGGACTGCGAAGACGCCGACGTAACGTGCGTCGAGTTGGTCGAGATGTCGATGGACGACTACGAAGGACGCGAACTGCTTCTCTAGCCCCGCGGTATGCGGCCCCGGACCCTCGCGGGTAGAGTCGGCCGGTGGACGCTCGCGTGCCACATGTGTCGACGCGGGGAACGCTTGTCGCGTCTCAGCTGGCGGATCACGCTCGTTCAGTTCCTCGCGAACGCGATCGTCATCGGGCTGTTGATCGTGCTCCTGCCCGGGTTCGAGCTTCACGCGACGCATGAGCTCCTGGCGGTCCTGTGGCTCGCGGCCGTCTTCGGCGTCCTCACCGCTCTGGTACGGCCGGCGCTCGAGTTTCTGTTCCTTCCGTACGTCCTGCAGTCGCTCGGGCTGGTCATGGTCGCGATCGACGCGATCCTGCTCGCGCTGCTCGGCTTGACGTCGGTGCTCGAGATCAAGGGCGTCGTGCCGCTCGTCGATCGGCGCCGTCATCGCCGGCGTGGTCGGCTTCTTCCTCGACAGCGTCCTCGGTCTGACGCCGCCGGTGCTCGACGACGCGTCCGTGCGGGCCGCGCGCAGCGAGCGCGCGGTCAGGATCGCGGCCGTCTCGGAGCGGCTGCGGGTGATGCAGCTGTACGGGATCCTGCTGCAGTACACCGTCGACCTCGCCTTCGACTGGGCGTGGCTGCGCCCTGTCCGCCGCCCGATGCAGGAGTGGCTCTGGCGTGTGCCGGTGCCGGTCGCGAGGCTTCCGCCGCAGGTCAAGGTCAGGCTCCTGCTGGAGGACCTCGGGCCGACCTACGTGAAGCTGGGCCAGATCCTCTCGAGCCAGGGACGGGCGCTGCCGCGCGAGTGGGAGGACGAGCTGGCGAAGCTCCAGAGCGAGGTTCGGCCGTTCGCCTACGACGACGTTCGCGCGATCGTCGCGCAGTCGCTCGGCGCGCCGCCGGAGACGCTGTACGCAGCGTTCAGCCCGACGCCGCTCGCGGCGGCGTCGCTCGCACAGGTGCACGAGGCGACGACGCAGGACGGCCGTCGCGTCGCGGTGAAGGTGCAGCGCCCGAACATCCACGAGCAGCTGCGGTCCGACATCACGATCCTGACGCGAGGCGCCGCGGTGCTCGAGCGCCGAGTCGAGTGGGCCGCCGACGCCGACCTCACGGGAGTCGTGCGCGAGTTCGGGAGCACGCTCCTGCGCGAGCTGGACTACACGATCGAGGCCTACAACACGCGCCGGCTCGAGCGCGTGCTCGCAAAGATCGACGGAGTCCACGTTCCGGCCGTCGAGCCGGCGCTCTCCTCGGACCGCGTGCTCACGCTCGAGTTCATCGACGGCGTCAAGTCGACCGACACACCGGACATCGACGCCGCCGGGCTCGACCGGCAAGAGCTCGCGCGGAACTTCGTTCGCGGCGCGGTGCAGATGGTCATGATCGACGGCTTCTTCCACGCCGACCCGCACCCCGGCAACGTCGTCGTCGAGCTCGCGAGCGGCCGGCTGACGTTCCTCGACGCCGGCATGGTCGGACAGCTCGATCTGCGCAAGCGGATCAGGTTCGCCCGCTTCCTGCTCGCCTTCCGCGACAAGGACGTCTCGGAGCTGGCTCGTACGCTCCGCTCGCTCAGCGAGCCCTTCCGCGAACCGGACGAGCGCGCCTACCAGCGAGAGTTCGAGCGACGGATCGGTCCGCTGATCGATCAACCGAGCCGGGCAGACGGCTCCGCTGCAGAAGCTCGTCTCCGAGGCCGTCGACGTCCTCCGCGACACCGGCTACCGGCTCGACCCCCAGCTCACGCTGGCGGTGAAGGCGGTCGCGCAGGCCGAGGCGATCACGTCGGCGCTCGTGCCCGAAGCCGGTGCGTCGGACTTCGCGCAGCTGGGAGGCGCAGCGCTCGAGGAGCTCGTTCCCGAGGCGCTCAACGAGCGACGCCATCCTCGGCGCGGCGCGCAAGCAGGCAATCCTCGCCGCCGGAGAGGTCGCCGAGCGCCTTCCCTCGCTGGAGGTAGCCGCCGCTCGCTGGCTCGACCAGCTGGCGAGAGGCGAGATCCCCGTCAGCGTCCGCCTCTCCGACCTCGACCGCCACCGAGGCGCCTCGAGTCCGTCGCGCGGCTGATCGCCGCCGCGGTCCTGCTCACGGGCCTGCTGATCGGCTCGGCGATCGCCGCGACGACCGGCGCCGGCAAGAGCGTCTTCCGAACGGACGTGAGCGACGCTGCCCTCGTCGTGTACGTCGGCGCGACGGCGGTCGCCGTCACGTTCGTCGTCGTGCTTCTCTGGCGGCTCGTGCGCGCCGAGGGCCGGGGGAGCCGCCGCCGCAGGCGGATCTAGCGGCGGTACGAGATCGTGCGGCTGTACCCGGCGAGGTAGCCGCCGCCTGAGCCGATCGCAACGCGTAGCACCGACCGCCCACGTGGGAGCAGCGGACGGAAGACGGCCTTCGAACCCGCTCCGAGCCGTGCCCGCGCGATGGTGACCCAGCTGCCGTTGAACCGGTGCCGCTGGAGCTGCACGACGCGGCCCCTGAATGAATGGAGAGCGGCGACGTGTGTCGTGAACCGTCCGAACGACTGCGTGCGGAGCGCGACGGCGGGCCGGACGAGAACGGTCGTCTCGGCGCTGCCTCCGCCGAAGAGCGCCTTGTACGTCGTACGGATCGGCGGCCTGACATCGATGCTCCACGTGCCGCCTGCACCGGTGAGGATCGTCGCAACGCCCGTGAACGAGCCGCCGTTCCTCGACGCGAACAACGAGACGCGCTGGTTCGACTGCCCGCCGCCCACTCGGCCGCGCAGCGTCACTCGGTTGCCGGCCACGACCGTCGCGCTCGACGTGACAAGCGTCACGGCCGGTCCTGCGGTCGTCAAGGTCACGTCAGCGCCGACGTTCGTGCCGGAGCTGTTGCCCGCGACGAGACGGAAGTGGTACGTCGTGGCCGGCGTCAGCGCGGCGATCGGCACGGACACTGCGTGGGCTCCGGCGCTCGAGCCTGCACCCTGCGACGCGGTCTTCGTGCCGTATGCCGTCGAGGTTCCGAACTCGAAGTACCAGCTCGTCGAATGGCCTGCCGGATCGACCGTTCCGGTCAAGGTCGCCGACGTGCCGGTCACGGCTGCCGGTGCACCGGTCTGAACCGCCGGCTTGCCCGATGTGGTGAAGGTCTGATCGGCGCCGACGTTGGTGCCCGCCGCGTTCGTCGCCACGATTCGGAAGTGGTAGGTCGTCGCGCCTGTGAGCCCGGTTACCGCTGCAGACGTGTTCGACGCATGCGTCCCCGACCCCGCGTTCTTCGCCGCGGTCTTCGCGCCGTATGCCGTGCTCGTGCCGTACTCGAACACGACGGTCGTCGCCTGGCCGTTCGGAGCGACGCTGCCGTTCAGCGTGGCACTCGTGTCACCGATGCCCGATGCGGACTTCGTCGTGACCGACGGCGCCACCGACGCCACGAAAGTCTTGTCCGCGCCGTGGCTCGTGCCCGCGTCGCTCGTGGCGACGAGGCGGTAGTGATAGGTCCGGCCGGTCGTCAGACCCGTCACACCGGCCGAGACGGCCGACGGGCCGGTACCGGATCCTGCGTCCATCGCCGCCGTCTTCTTGCCGTAGCCCGTGCTCGTGCCGTAGTCGAAGTACCAGATCGTCGGGCGCCCGCTTGGATCGACGGTGCCGTTCAGCGTCGCCGAAGTCGCCGCGACACTGCTTGCGCTCCCGGTGACGGCCGCAGGAACGGACGACGTCGTGAGCAGCCCATCGGCGCCCTTGCCGGTACCTGCAGTGCTCGTCGCGACGAACCTGTAGTGATAGGTGGTGCCTGCCTTGAGCGAGGAGAGCGATGCCGAGACGGCCACGCCGGTCGTGCCCGAGCCGGCGCTCACGGTCGCGGTCTTCGTTCCATAGTTCGTGCTCGTCCCATACTCGACGTACCACGTCGTGGCCGTGCCGTTCGGGTTCACGGTGCCGGAGACCGTCGCCGTCGTCGGGGCGATCGCGCTCACCGGGCCGGTCGAAGCGGTCGGAGCCGTCGCCGCCGCCGCCGCGCCCGCTCCGACGAGGGCGCCCACCGTGAGCACGAGGACCGCGAGAGCTGTGAGCTGCGTTCGCATCGTGGGCAACTTCTACCCACTCAATGTTCGGGAACAACCGGGTGGAATGTCAGGTGCACGTAAAACACCGCCCCGAGAGCTAGACGCCGCCGAGCGTGAGCTGGCGATACGCGACGAGGCCGGAGACGCCGACACCGACGAGCCGCAGTGCTCCGGGCCGGTCGCGCAGGCCCCGGTCGAGGAGGCGGCACGCCAGATCGCCGATCTGCGCTGCGTCGTCGATCCCGACGTCGAGAGAGGTCGAGCGGCTGCGGATCGAGAAGTCGGCGTAGCGAAGCTTCGTGGTGACCGTGCGCGCGACCTGACCCTTCTTCTGCAGGTGCCCTGCGACCTCGGTCGCCATCCGGCGTAGCTCGTCGTGGAGGCGCTCGGGATCGGTGAGATCGCGCTCGAACGTGTTCTCGACGCTGATCGAGATCCGCTCCGAGTCGAGGTCGAGCCCGCGCGGATCGATCCCGCGGGCACGGTCGCGAAGCACCGCTCCGACGCTGCCGGGCAGCAGCCGCCGCAGCTCATCGTCGTCGAGCGCGGCAAGACCGCCCACCGTCTCGATGCCGACTGCGAGCAGCCGCTCCTGCGCCTTGGGGCCGACGCCGGGCAGCCGGCGCACATCGAGGCCGGCGAGGAACGACGCCTCCTGCCCCGGAACCACGACGGTGAGGCCGCCGGGCTTGCGCACGTCGCTTCCGATCTTCGCGACGACCTTGCACGCGGCCACTCCGAGCGAGCACGTAAGGCTCGTACCGGCGCGCACCGCCGTCTGCACGGCCTCGGCGATGACTCGCGCCTCGAGGAAGTCGCGCGCCACCTCGCCAAGGTCGAGGTATCCCTCGTCGATCCCGGTCTGCTCGACGGTCGGGACGATGCCGCGCACGGTCGACCACACATGGCGTGAGTACTCCCGGTAGAGCGAATGGCGCGGCCGCACGAACACCGCGTGTGGACAACGCCGGATCGCTTCGGCCGCGCTCATCGCCGAATGGATCCCGAACCGCCGCGCGACGTAGTTCGCCGTCGCGACGACGCCGCGCCCCTGCGGGTCACCGCCGACGATCAGCGGCTGCTCGCGCAGTTCGGGGTTCTCGAGCTCTTCGACCGCCGCGTAGAACGCGTCGAGATCGAGATGGGCGACGATGCCGGGAACCGCCATGCGAACAAGCGTACGGATCGCGGCCGACGCTACCGGTGGGCCGCCGCCGCGTCGAGACGGGCTCGGACGCGGGCGGAGCAGGCCGCGTTCGTGTGAAAGCCGTCGGGGAAGTCCGCGGCCGTGCAGCCGTCCGCACGCCCGTTCCAGAGCCCGGCCCATGCGAAGCCTTGCCGGGCGAAGACCGCCGGGACCGCCTGCAGGAACTCGTGCCAGCGCGCTGCGAGCTGCGGGTCGGCACGCAGGAGCCGGAAGTAGTCCGGGGGCTCGGGAGGCGCAAAGCCGACCACGTGCCAGCCGCGCTGTCTCGCAAGCTGCAGCGCCTGCTCGAGAATGCGCAGCCGCCGCTGGTCGAACGTCGTCCAGTTCTGGTAGTAGCCGTTGCGATACGTCGCGAGGTCGGTCGAGTACGCCGGCTGCTGGAACGGCGCGAACGCCTTCGGATCGAGCTCCCAGCTCCACACGCGGGAGCCGTCGACCTTCCACGCGATGCTCGGAAAGATCCGCCCGATCACGCAGGCTCGCCCAACCTCGTCTCGCCGCCAGCGGTGCGTGAAGATGAAGTGGCCCTCCCGCACGACGCGGAAGGCGAACTGGAACGTCGCGCGGCTCGTGAGGTAGCGCGCGATGTCGTACGCGGTCGGGCGATACACCGGCACCGTGTAGCTCGAGTTGAACCAGAACGGGTCGACGCCGACGTACACGGTCTGAGCCGGCTTCGCGGGCAACGCGCGGAACAGGGCAAGGATCGTCTCGGGCGCGGTGCCGGGGAAGCCGAGGTTCGCAAACGATCGCTCGCCCGGCCGCGACTCGATCTTCAGCACACGGCTCGAGCCGACGACAAAACGCCTCGTCGGACGCCGGTGGAAGACGTCGAGCTTGAACGAGAAGTAGCGCGCGCCCACGAGCTCCTGCGAGACGAGGCAGTTCGGTCGCTGCTGCATCGCAGCCGTGAGTGCGCCGGGCTTGTAGATGTCGCCGAACGGATCGACCCACCAGTCGAACGCGGCGGCCGCGCCGAGGAGAACGGCGATCGATCCGAGGAAGAGGACGAGCCTGCGCATCAGAAGCGGAAGTAGATGAAGGGGTGGCTCGTGTAGACGGAGGCCGCCGACACGACGAACAGCACGGCGACGGCGGCGACGCGGAGCGCTCGCCACTCGGCCAGCGGCAGCTGCCAGGCCTCCGGCAGGAAGGCGACGACCGCGCCGCCGACGAGCAGGTAGGCGAGCAGGTGGCCGGGAACGCCACCGACGCCGTGCAGCCCGAGCATGCCGGCGTAGACGCCGCCGATGTCGGCGGCCGAGCGCATGCGGAACAGCACCCAGCCGACGATGACGAGCACGAAGGTGACGGCGATCGCGAGCGGACGCGGCAGGCGCCAGCCGCGCTGCCGCAGATGATGCGTGCCTGAGAGCAGGCCGCCCTGGTAGAGGCCCCAGCCGACGAAGTTGAGCGACGCGCCGTGCCAGAGGCCGCCGAGACCCATCGTCACGAAGAGATTGAGGTCGCGCCGGCGCTCACCCTTGCGGTTGCCACCGAGCGGGATGTAGAGGTAGTCGCGCAGCCAGGTCGAGAGCGTCACGTGCCAGCGGCGCCAGAACTCCGTCGGGCTCGCCGAGTGATACGGCCGGTCGAAGTTCCACGGCAGCTCGATCCCGAAGAGGCGCGCGAGGCCGAGCGCCATGTCGGAGTACGCACTGAAGTCGAAGTAGATCTGGAAGCCGAAGCCGACCGCGCACGCCCACGCGTTGACGAAGCCGATCGAGCCCGGCGTCGCGAGGTAGTGATCGACCCACTGTGCGATCGGGTCGGCGAGCAACACCTTCTTCGCGAGGCCGAGCGTGAAGAGCAGCAGACCCGAGAGCACCTGTTCCGGCTCGAACCGGTGCTTCCGCATCAGCTGCGGCTGGAGGATTCCGTAGCGGACGATCGGCCCGGCGATCAGGTGCGGGAAGAACGAGATGAAGAATGCGTAACGCAGCGGATCCCGCTCTGCGGGCAGGTCGCCGCGGTAGACGTCGACCATGTAGGAGATGCCCTCGAAGGTGTAGAAGCTGATCCCGATCGGCAGCGCGATCGAGTTCACGAAGGAGTGCACCCCCGGGAAGCTCTGCTGCGTGATCACGTGGACGAACGACAGTGCGTAGCCGCCGACGAACGCCGTGTACTTGTAGTACGCCAGAAGGGCGAGGACGCCGGCGATCCCCAGGACGAGCACGAACCTGCGCCGGTGCTCGAACCGGGTGCTCTCCAGCAGCCTGCCGCCGGTGTACGAGATCGCGGTCGACGCGGCCATCAGGGCGGGGAACCACCAGTCGGCGTACGCATAGAAGTAGTAGCTCGCGAGGACGACCAGGAGAAGCCGCAGCCGGTGCCGGGGCACGGCGTAGTAGCCGACGACGACGGCGGGCAGGAAGAGGTAGAGGAACGGAAAGCTGTTGAAGAGCACGGGGGCGGGTCACCTTAACCCGGGCATCCGGATAGGCTCCGCGCGAATGGCGGTGCTGACGTCGCAGATCGAGCGCTCCGAGGAGTTCTCACGCCGCCACGAGCGCATGACGGCGCTCGTGGCCGAGCTGCGCGAGCGCACCGCGGCGGTCTCTCGCGGCGGTGACGAGCGTTCGGTGGAGCGTCATCGGTCCCGCGGAAAGCTGACCGCGCGGGAGCGGATCGACCGGCTCGTCGACCCCGATACGGCGTTTCTCGAGCTGAACGCGCTGGCCGCTTACGAGCTCTACGACGACGAGGCGCCGAGCGCCGGGATCGTCACGGGCATCGGCGTCGTCGAGGGGCGCGAGTGCGTGATCGTCGCGAACGACGCGACCGTCAAGGGCGGCTCGTACTTCCCGCTCACGGTGAAGAAGCACTTGCGCGCACAGGAGGTCGCAGCGCAGAACGGCCTCCCGTGCCTCTATCTCGTCGACTCGGGCGGCGCATTCCTCCCGCTGCAGGCGGAGGTGTTCCCCGACCGCGAGCATTTTGGTCGCATCTTCTTCAACCAGGCGCAGATGTCGGCGCAGGGGATCGCGCAGATCGCAGTCGTGATGGGCTCGTGCACCGCCGGTGGCGCCTACGTCCCTGCGATGAGCGACGAGACGGTGATCGTGCGCGGCACGGGAACCATCTTCATCGGCGGCCCGCCGCTGGTGAAGGCTGCGACGGGGCAGGACGTCACGGCGGAGGAGCTCGGCGGCGCAGACGTGCACGCGCGGCGCTCCGGCGTCGCCGACTACTACGCGGCATCGGACGAGCATGCGCTTGCGCTCGCGCGCGACATCGTGCGCAACCTGCACCAACGTGCGCCTGAGCCGCCGTGGGACGTCGCAGAGGCCGAGCCGCCCGCGCTCGACCCAGGCGACCTCTACGGGCTGATCCCCGACGACTTCAAGCATCAGACCGATGCGCGTGAGCTGATCGCGCGCATCGTCGACGGCTCGCGCTTCCACGAGTTCAAGCAGCTCTACGGCGAGACACTCGTGACGGGCTTCGCGCGCATCGAGGGCTATCCGGTGGGGATCATCGCGAACAACGGCGTGCTCTTCGCGCAGTCGTCGCAGAAGGGCGCGCACTTCGTCGAGCTCTGCTGCAAGCGCCGCGTCCCCCTCGTCTTCCTGCAGAACATCACCGGGTTCATGGTCGGCACGGAGTACGAGGCCGGTGGGATTGCGCGCGACGGAGCGAAGCTCGTGATGGCAGTCGCGAATGCGCGCGTCCCGAAGTTCACCGTCGTCACCGGCGGATCGTTCGGTGCCGGTAACTACGCGATGTGTGGACGCGCTTTCGAGCCACGCCAGCTCTGGATGTGGCCGAACGCCCGCATCTCGGTGATGGGCGGCGAGCAGGCGGCGACCGTGCTCTCGATGGTGGGCGACGTGGACGAGGAGGCAATTCAGGCGAAGTACGAGCAGGAGGGCAACCCGTACTACTCCACCGCACGCCTGTGGGACGACGGCATCATCGACCCGCTCGACACGCGCCGCGTACTCGCACTCGGCATCGCCGCCGCGCTCAACATGCCGATTCCGGAGACGACCTTCGGCGTCTTTCGCATGTGATCGCACGCATTCTGATCTGGGGTCTGCACGATTCGATGACGACGCTCGACGAAGTTCGGGCGCACCTGCCCGAGCTCGAGGGCGAAGGCCGCTGGATCTCGAACGAGGTGCAGGAACGGCTCGGTCTGATCGCGTTCGGCGACGAGCTGCCCGATCTCACCGAGCTCGAGCGCCTCGTGGGCAAGCCGCCGGACATCGCCGAGGAGTTCGACGTCGAATGAGCCGCGCCGCCTGGGCTGCGTCGACCGCTGCCGCCCTCGGCCTGTTTCTCGTCTCCTGGTCGCTGCTCCACCACGGAACGTTCGCGCGCGACCAGATCACCGACACGGGCCTGTACGAGACGTACGGCGACGCGATTGTGCGCGGGCACGTTCCGTACCGTGACTTCCGGCTCGAATACCCGCCGGGGGCGCTGCCTGTCTTCGTTCTGCCGTCGCTCGGCCATGAGGGCAACCGCGACGCCTACGACCGCTGGTTCGACCGTCTGATGGCGCTCTGCGGCTGCATCGCGATCGTCGGCGCGGCACTCGTGCTCCGCGCCGTCGGCGCCGGCGCCGCGCGCACGACGGCGGCGCTCGGTCTCATCGCGATCTCGCCGTTGCTGATGGGGTCGGTCGTCCTGTCGCGCTTCGATCTGTGGCCGGCGGCGCTCGCAGTGCTCGCCCTCGCGGCGCTGCTGCACGAGCGGCTCGTGCTCGCTGCTCTCGGTCTGGGTGGTGCGATCGCGGCGAAGCTGTGGCCGGCAGTGCTCGCGCCGCTGTTCGTCGCGCACGTCTGGCGGACGCGCGGGCCGCGCGCAGCCGTCGCGTGGCTGACAGGCCTTGTGCTCGTCGAGGCTGCCGTCTTCGTTCCGTTTGCAGTCCTGTCTCCGGCCGGCCTGCGTGCGAGCTTCCACGCGCAGATCGCACGGCCGCTGCAGCTCGAGAGCCTCGGCGGCTCGGTGTTGATCGCACTGCACCATCTCTTCGGCACGAACTTGCATGTCGTGACGACCTTCGGCTCGCAAAATCCCACGGGTACGGGCGCCCACGCGGCCGCGATCGCGACGACCGTCATCGGCGCCGTCGTGCTCGTGAACGTCTGGATGCTCTATGCACGGTCGCCCGCGGATGGAGAGCGGCTCATCACGTACACCGCAGCGGCGGTCGCCGCGACGCTCGCGTTCGGCAAGGTCTTCTCGCCGCAGTTCGTGATCTGGCTCGTGCCGTTCGTCCCGCTCGTGCGCGGGCGCCGCGGGATCGCGGGGAGCGTGCTGCTCGCTGCGGTGCTCGTGCTCACCCAGCTGTGGTTCCCCCATCACTACTGGGCGCTCGCCGACGGCTTTGCGCAGCGCGAGTCGTGGCTGCTGCTCGTGCGCGATCTCGCAGTCGTCGCGCTCGCGGTACTGCTTGCCTGGCCGCAGCTAGAGAACGAGTCGCTCGGGGAAGGTCGCGCCATGCTCGAAGCGCTCCAGCGCGTACGGACTCAGGTCGAGTGACGACGTCCCGGCGATGATCTGCTCGGCGAGGGCACGGCCGACAGCGGGCGACTGCATGAAGCCGTGACCTGAGAATCCGCAGGCTGCAAAGACGCCGTCGGCGATGCGGCCGACGATCGGGTGCGCATCGGGAGTCATGTCGTAGAGACCCGCCCACGAATGTTCGATCGTCGCGCCGGCTGCCGGCGGGTAGCGGCGTGCGAGACGCTCGAGCCGGTCGGGGACGAGCGATTCGTCGACCGTCGTGTCGAACGTCCAGCGGGGCGACGGGTCGCCCATGGCGAGGAGCAGACGATCGCCGCGACGCCTGAAGTGGAACCCCGTCTCGACCTCGATCACCATCGGCAGGTCCTCGGGCAGGGCGGCAAGCGGCGACGTCTCGAGGATCTGGCGGCAGAGCGGACGGATCGGGAGGTCGACGCCCACCGTCGCCGCGAGCTCGGGCGACCAGGGCCCACAGGCGATCACGAGCACGTCACGATCGACCTCCTCCGCGGCACACTGCTCGCGGATCTCGACGCCGAGCTCGGACGCGCGGCGCAACAGCTCGCGCGCGACGGCCGGTGGATCCGCGACACCGTCGAGCCAGCAGCACGTCGCACCGAGAATGTCACGCGTGGTAAGGCCTGCGACGACGGATGCATCGACACGCTCGACCGGAACGCCGAGGGCGTTCTGCAGCTCGCGCCGTTCGTCGAGGCCCGCGAGACCGTCCTCGGTCGTCGCGACGAAGAGATAGCCGACCTGTTGGAAGAACCGCGGGCCGAGCGCCGCGAGGAACTCGATGCTCTCGCGCGCGAGCACGACCTCGGCGGCGGTCGAGAACTGCTGGCGCACGCCGCCCATCGCGCGCGAGGTCGAGCCGCCGCAGAGCTCGCCGCGTTCGGCCACGACGACGTCATCGGCGCCGGCGAGCGCGAGGTGGTACGCAACACTCGCGCCGATGGCGCCCGATCCCGCGACGACTATGCGTGCCATTCGGCGACGATGCGTTCGACTTCGCTGCGCTCGTGTTCGCTCAGACCGCGAAGCGGCGGGCGTACTGCGCCTCTCACGGGAACACCGCGCAGCCCGAGCACCATCTTCGCCGCGGCGTGGAATGGAAGACGCTGCAGTGACGCGCGCAAGGCGCCGGCGCGGGCTCCCGCCTCCGGCGTCGGCTCCCGGACGAGCGGAACGACCGCGTCCGGGAAGCAGCTTGCAAGACCCGACACGGCACCGACCGCGCCCCCGCCGAGACCTTGCGGAATGAGCGCCTCAGGTCCGACGAAGATGTCGAGCCCCTCGACGAGGTACGGCTCGAACTTCTCCCACGGAGTGTCCGAGACCTTGAGGCCGGCGAGATTCGACGCCTCGTCGCGGAGTCGTGCGATCACCTCGAGCGGGATCGCGTAACCGCTTCGCGCAGCGAACTCGTAGATGTAGAAGGGAAGCGGTGCGCACGCTGCGGCTGCCGCAGCGAAGTGCTCGAAGAGCTCGTCCGGATCGAGTGCGAAGTACGGCGGTGCGATCACGGCGACCGCGTCCGCCCCGACGAGCGCCGCATGCTCGGCGAGCATCGTGGTGTCGTGAGTGGACTGCGCGCCGCAATGCGCGGCGACCTGGAGACGTGCGCCTGCTGCTTCCATGAAGAGCTCGAGGATCTCGCGCCGCTCGTCGAGGTCGAAGAGGACGCCTTCGCCTGTGGTGCCGAGCACGAGGACGCCGTCGAGCCCGTGCGAGGCCAGGAAGTCGACGTAGGGAGCGATCGCGGCCTCGTCGATGGTGCTTCCTCCGCCCGTGAGCGGGGTCAAGGCGGCGCCGATCGCTCCGTGCAGCATCGAGAGAAATCTATGCTCTCTCGCGGTGGACAACCTCCGGATCGAGCGTGACGGCGAGCTCCTGCGGGTCACGCTGGCACGCCCCGACCGCCATAACGCCTTCGACGCGGCCCTGATCGGGGAGCTTGCCGAAGCGTTCGTCGACGTCGGACGTGCGCGCGCAGTGGTACTCGCCGGCGACGGCGAGAGCTTTTCGGCGGGTGCGGACGTCGACTGGATGCGTTCCTCGGTCGACCTGTCGCACGAAGAGAACATCGCCGACGCGCATGCCCTTCGGCTCATGTTGGAAGCAATCGACACGTGTCCGGCGCCGGTGGTCGCGCGCGTGCAGGGCTTCGCCCTGGGCGGCGGGGCGGGCCGCGTCGCGGCTGCCGACATCGCGATCGCAGCAAGCGACGCCGTCTTCGCGTTCTCCGAGGTGGAGGGCGCCGGGATCATCCCGGCGGTGATCTCGCCGTTCGCGCTCGCGGAACTGGTCCGAGCGCCGCGCGGCGCTATTTCCTCGCGGGCGAGCGGTTCGACGCCAGCGCGGTTGGCGTCGGGCTCGTGCATGAGGTCGCAGACGACCTCGACGCCGCGACCGACCGCGTGCTCGGCGAGCGTCCGCCGGCCGCTCGCCGTGCGGTGGGCGAAGCGCCTCGATCCGCGAGCCGGCCACCGGGCGCGGAGACCGCGCGCTGGATCGCAGATCGGCGAGCAAGCCGACGAGGGCCAGGAGGGTCTCCTCGCGTTCCTCGAGAAGCGTCCGGCCAGCGAGCCGACAGGCACGATGTGGGGCGTCTACAAGCCTCGCGGTGACGGACGTTGATCCGCGCCCGAACGGGCTCTGCCTACTGCAGCACGGTGACCGGCGGTGGAGCGCGGCGAACGAGTAGACGATCGGCGCGTCGTCGCGTGGGACGCGGACGCAGCCGTGCGATGCGGCGAACGCAGGTACGTCGGGCGACTCGTGGAACGCAATCCCGCCGACGAAGTAACTCGCATAGGGCGGCCAGACCGAGTATGGGTATGACCAGTCTCGCGGATGCTTCCGGTAGATAGTGTAGGAACCCCGTGGGGTCGTGAATCCGGGCGCCCCGGTGCTGACCTTGCGGATCCGCACAACACGCAGCCGTCCTCGAGGAAGGCGATCTGCGAGGCCGGGTGAAACCTGGATCGCTTCCCGATCCCGGCGCCTGGCGTAGGGCACTTCGCGGGGCGGGGCGAGCCACGGTCTTCGGACCCGGCACCTCGTCACGGACGAGTTTCTCCCAGCCCTGGAACGCGAGCACGGCCGATCGCGTCCAGGGGCGGAGTGAATGCGTGATCGCATTGTTCGGCAAATAGCCGAGCGCAACCAACCGCTGCTGTACCCATTTCGTGGTGACGCCGCCAACGGAGCCGGGTTACGTGACGACGGTCGTCGGGGGGCACAGCGACGGCTGCAGGCCGGTCGACACCCGCGCGTGAGTGTGCGGTCGACCGACAGACCCTGCCCGAGGGAGCCTGCGGCACGTCCGTCGATCCACAGGCGCACGCCCGTGACTCCGGGTACAGCGGATCGCGGTCCCCACACGAGTTGGGCGGGCCGTTCCTGCAGCGATGCCTTGTCCGTCCCCTCGACGTATGGACGCGTCAGGTCGATCGTGGCGACACGGCCACTGACCGTAGCCGTGCGCAGCCGTGTTGCGCGGGGCACCTATCTGCCGCACGTCGACCTACGCCTCGGCGGCCGTCGGCCCCTGCAAGAGCGCGCCGATCGCCGAGGGAACCGATCGCCGGGCAAGCTCCCTTCGACACCGGCTTAAGCACCTCCCCCTGCACGAAGTACACGCTGGCCGGTAGCAGCGGCAATCCCCGACACGTTTGCTGCGGCACACGCGAACACGAACGCAGATGCGAACACAACGACGAGGCGCCGCATGTCGCTGACTCTAGGTGCCGACCCGAGCGCGTGCAACGCCGGCGAAGCGTGGAAGAGAACCGCAGT
>CAWDUL010000005.1:0-778278 GCA_963805575.1 uncultured Actinomycetes bacterium
TGGCGTAACGACTTGGGCGCTGTCTCAACGAGGGATCCGGTGAAATTGTAGTCTCGGTGAAGATGCCGAGTACCCGTGGTTGGACGGAAAGACCCCGTGAACCTTTACTACAGCTTGACATTGGAGTCTGGGGTACGTTGTCCAGGATAGGTGGGAGCCTTTGAAGCGGGGACGCTAGTCCTCGTGGAGGCAACCTTGGGATACCACCCTTCGTGTTCTGGGCTTCTAACCCGCTGCCGTGATCCGGGGCGGGAACAGTGTCAGGTGGGTAGTTTGACTGGGGCGGTCGCCTCCTAAAATGTAACGGAGGCGCACAAAGGTTCCCTCAGCACGGTTGGAAATCGTGCGCAGAGTGCAAACGCATAAGGGAGCTTGACTGCGAGACAGACATGTCGAGCAGGTGCGAAAGCAGGTGTTAGTGATCCGGCGGTAACTAGTGGACGTGCCGTCGCTCAACGGATAAAAGGTACTCCGGGGATAACAGGCTTATCCTTCCCAAGAGTCCACATCGACGGAAGGGTTTGGCACCTCGATGTCGGCTCGTCGCATCCTGGGGCTGAAGCAGGTCCCAAGGGTTGGGCTGTTCGCCCATTAAAGCGGTACGCGAGCTGGGTTCAGAACGTCGTGAGACAGTTCGGTCCCTATCCACCATGGGCGTTGGAGCTTTGAGAGGAGTCGTCTCTAGTACGAGAGGACCGAGATGAACAGACCGCTGGTGTATCAGTCGTCGTGCCAACGGCGCTGCTGATTAGCTACGTCTGGATGGGATAACCGCTGAAAGCATCTAAGCGGGAAGCCCACCTCGAGATGAGAGCTCCCATCCTCTAGAAGGAGTAAGGGCCGTGGGAGACCACCACGTCGATAGGCGGGACGTGTAAGCACAGCAATGTGTTCAGCGCACCCGTACTAATTGCCCGAGGTCTTGATTTGAACTCTGGTTGCCATGTCGCTATGGAGTTTTGAGGGTTGCGCGCCGGCAAATGGTGCTGCGCCTTTGACAGTTCGGCGGTCTTACCGGCGGGGAAATACCTCTTCCCATTCCGAACAGAGAAGTCAAGCCTGCCAGGGCCGATGGTACTCGGAGGGCAACCTCCCGGGAGAGTAGGTCGCCGCCGATTTCTTTGGTCGAAAGGCCCGCCGCGAGGCGGGCCTTTCGCATTTCCAGGCCCGCGGTCAGGCCGGCAGCGTGAGGCTCTCGAGGTCGCGCGGATAGTCCGTCAGCCAGTCCACGCCGTCGTCCGTGACGGCGATCGTGTCCGAGTGCCGGAACCCGCCGAGCGCCGGGTCGTAGAGGCCCGGCTCGACGGTGAACACCATCCCCGGCGCGATCACCGTCGGATCGCCGTGGTCGAGGAACGGTCCCTCGTGGTACCGGAGGCCGATGCAGTGCCCGGTGTGGTGACGCCAGTTGACCCAGAGATCGTGCGCGTCGTAGTAGGCGCGGACATCCTCGTCCACCTCCGCGCACGTGCGCCCGGGGCGAAGCGCGGCCACCGCAAGCTCCTGCAGCGCGGTCATGTGGTCGAATAGCCGCCGCTGCTCGTCGCTCGGCGGCCCGATCACCATCGTCCGCTCGAGCTCGGAGTGGTAGCCCCAGAGCGGAGCCGTGGCCTCGGTCACGAGGACGTCGCCCGGCTCGAAGACGATGTTGCCGGCGAACGTGTGCGGGATCGCGGCGTTGCGCCCGATCTGCCCGCGGTAGCCGGCCCAGACGCCCTGGTACCACTGGCTCTGGCCGCGGTAGCCGGCGCCGAGCTCGGCGAGCATCGCGTCGGTCGCCTCCGTCGACGCGCGCCTTTCGACCTCGGTCTCGGTGACACCGGGCCGGGTGTAGTCCTGCAGCAGCCGGTGGGCGATCCCGGCCCAGCGCGAGCTCTCGCGGAGCAGCGCGATCTCGGCGGGACTCTTGATCTGCATCTGATCCTCGACCGTGCCCGCAATCTCACCGACTTCCTCGCCGTAGAGCTCGGCGAGCGATGGGCCGCGGTACCCGAACATCCAGGGATAGCCCGGGTTGTCGGCGGCGAGCCCGCCGCGGACGCCGAGCGCGTCGAGCAGCTCCCTCAGCAGCGCCATCGGATGCCGCTCGCCCGGGAACTCGTCGTAGTGGGAGATCTCGGCAACAGCCGAATTCGCTTCCGCGTGCTCGAGCTCGAGGCGCGGTACGAGCATCCCGCCGCGGCCGTCTGCGGTGAGCACGAACGCGATCGGCCGCTCGGTCGGGATGAATGCGAAGCCCGTGTAGTACATGACGTGATGCGGGTCGAAGAGGACGGCGGCGCTCGCCCCAGAGAGGCGCTGCGCAAGTACCGCGCGCCGCGCCGCGAATTCCTCGACGGTGATCCTCATGCGGCTTCGGTGCGCAGCTTCTCGCGCCACGACGGGTCGAGATCCCGTAGGCGCTGCACTCGCTTGCCGAGCGGCGGGTGCGTCACGAAGAGCGCGGCGAGGCCTTCCTCCATGAACGGGTTGAAGGGGTAGAGGGGCTCGGTCGCGGGGCTCGCGCTGAACGCCACGAGCTCGGCTGCCTGCTCGAGGCGGAGCAGTGCGTCCGCGAGACCGTGCGGCGAAGCGCAGATCTCGGCTGCTGCGCGGTCGGCCTCGAACTCGCGCTTCGGCGAGAGGAGCAGGTGCACGCAGGCGGCGGCGACGGGACCGAGCACGAAGAGCAGCGACCGCTGGAACCAGCCGCCGATGCGGCTCAGCTCGATGATCGACGCGGCGAGCACGACGACAGCCGTCTGGAGCGCGACGTCGCGGTGCCGAACGTGCGCGAGCTCGTGTGCGATCACGCCCTCGAGCTCCGCGGGCGGGCACGCGGCCACGAGTCCGGTGCTCAGCGCAAGCGACGACGCCCGCGGGCCTCGTCCCGTCGCGAGCGAGCGAGGCAGCCCGTCCGGAATGAGATAGAGGCGCGGCTTCGAGACGCCGGCGATCGCCGCGAGCCGCTCCACGGTCGAATGCAGGAGCGGCGCCTCGCCGACCGGCAACTCGCGCGCGCCGACCATCCCCAGCACCACACGGTCGAACGACCAGTACGCGCCGCCGACGAGCAACAGCCCGGCGAACACGAACAGCGAGAGCACGCGAACCCCGCCGAGTTGCCAACCTGCGAGCGCGAGCACACCGCAGATCCCCGCGAGCAGGAGCCATGCCTTGAGAATGTTCCGGAAGGCGATGAAGCCGCGCACGGCGAGCTACGCGGGGTCGTCCGGCTCGCTCGGCCCGGGACCGTCGTCGTCGAGCAGTCCGCGGGGCGGCCAGTCTTCGTTCTGCTGGGCGTCGCAGCGGCTGGAACAGTGCAGGGAAGCGATGTTCTGCAGCGGCACCAGGATGTGCCCGTTCAGCTCGATGTGGGCGACCTCGTCGACGTAGCAATACGCCGTCAGGACGCCCTCCTGGTACTCGCCGCCGAAGAGCGCCACCTCGACCTGCTCGCCCTTGTACTTGCCGGTGTAGTCCTCCACGACTTCCTAATCTATCGGCCTGAAGGCGCCGTTCTCGTGGGAGACCTCCCAGACGGCGCAGTTCTCGATCACCGGCAGCGCCATCCCGACCGCGGCGACCTGGATGCGGCGGAGCGAGCCGCCGTGCGTCACGACGACGACGCGGTCGTCCGGGTGCGCCGCGGCGATCCGGAGCACTGCCCGGAGCACGCGCTCCGAGTGGGCGTCGTTCGCCTCGCCCACATGCTCGATCCGGTCGCGTTCTGTCCCGGTGAGGCCTTCCCAGTTGCCCCAGTTGCGCTCGCGGAGGTCGGGGTCGGCGACGACGGGCAGGGCGAGCCGTTCGGCGAGGATCTCGGCCGTCTCGCGGGCGCGGGAGAGATCGCTCGTGTAGATGGCCGCGATGTCGTTGCCGGCGAGCCGGTCGGCGAGCGCCCGCGCCTGCTTGCGGCCGTAGTCGTTCAGCGGCTGGTCCGTGTGACCTTGCAGCCGGCCCTCGGCGTTCCAGTCGGTTTCGCCGTGTCGTACGAGCAGCAAGGTGGTCACCAATGATTAGGCTAGCCAGCCGTGGATCTCGGCCTGGAGCGTAGCGTCATCCTCGTCACCGGTTCGACCGGTGGCATCGGCCTCGAGTCGGCGCGCCTTCTGGCGGCCGAGGGAGCGAAGGTCGTCACGAGCGGTCGCCGTCCCGAGGCGCCCGGCGTCGGCGAGGCGATGCACATCGCGGCCGACCTCGGTCGCGCCGGCGAGCCCGAGCGTCTCGTCCGCGAGGTGGAGGAGAAGCTCGGCCGCATCGACTGCCTCGTGAACAACGTCGGCGCCGCCTTCCAGCGCACCTTCGAAGAAGTGACCGACGAGGAGTGGGACGAGTTGTGGCACCTGAACGTCATGAGCTACGTGCGGACGATCCGCGCCGCGCTTCCGGCGATGCGCGAGCGGGGCGGGGGAGTGATCGTGAACGTCTCCTCGACGGCAGGCAAGCGCCCGTCGGCGTCGATGCCCGACTACTCCGTGACGAAGGCGGCGGTTCTCTCGCTCTCGCGCCTCATCGCGGACGTCTACGCGAAGGACGGGATCCGCTGCAACGCGGTCGCGCCCGGGCCCACAGCGACGGAGGCCTGGCTCGGCGCGGGAGGTCTCGCCGACCAGCAGGCGGCGCGAAGCGGCAAGACGCGCGACGAGGTGCTCGCCGCGGTCGGCGCGGGCCGGCCGCTCGGCAGGCTCGCCGAGCCGGAGGAGATCGCGTCGGTGATTGCGTTCCTCTGCTCGTCGCGCGCGGGCTATGTCACCGGCGCCGCGTGGAGCGCCGACGGCGGCACCGTTCCGATCATCATCTGACGCCGAAGGAGCCGGTGGTCTGACAGCAGGAGAGTCGACTACGCTGACTGACGATGCCGGAGCTCGCCGGTCGAACTGCTGACGCCTTCGAATCGCTCGTGCGGGAGCACGAGGAACGTTGGCTGTCACCGCTCGCCGTGCGCTCCTACGAGTCGCGGGGGCGCAACCTCCCGGAGGAGGAGTGCCGGCTCCGGACGCCGTTCCAGCGTGACCGCGACCGCATCGTCCACTCGAAGGCGTTCCGGAGGCTGCGGCTCAAGACGCAGGTGTTCGTCGATCCCGAGGGCGACCACTTCCGCACGCGGCTCACGCACACGCTCGAGACCACGGGCATCGCGCGCGGCGTCGGGCGTGCGCTCAGGCTGAACGAGGACCTCGTCGAGGCGATCGGGCTCGGCCACGATCTCGGCCATCCGCCGTTCGGGCACGCGGGCGAGCAGGCGCTCGACGCGCTTCTCCGCGAGCGCGGTGAGCGTGGGTTCCGGCACAACGAGCATTCGCTGCGCATGGTCGAGAAGCTCGAACGCGATGGGCGTGGGCTGAACCTCACGTGGGAGGTTCGCGACGGCATCCTCAAGCACACCGGCCCCGACGAGCCCGAGACGCTCGAGGGGAAGATCGTGCGCATCGTCGACCGCGTCGCGTACATCAATCACGACATCGACGACGCGATCCGCGCCGGCATGCTCGAGGCTGCCGACCTGCCCCAGGCCGAGATCGCGCTGCTCGGCGAGACAGGCTCCCGTCGCATCGACACGCTCGTGCACGACCTCGTCGAGACGTCGGCGCAGGCCGGCGACATCGCACAGAGCGACGAGATCGGCGGTGCGATGCTCGCGTTGCGCTCGTTCATGTTCGAGCGGGTCTATCTCGGTCCGCACACGAGTGCGGAGCACGCGATGATCGACGTCACGATCCGCCGCATCTTCGAGCACCTCGTCGACGAGCGTGGCGACGACGTCGAGCAGGCGACCGACTATCTCGCCGGGATGACCGACCGCTTCGCACTCGCATACGCCGACGAGCTCGACTGATGGCGCGGATCAAGGATTCGTCGGTCGAGGCGGTGAAGAACGCGGCGGAGATCCTGCCGCTCGTCGAGGACTACGTGCGGCTGCGCAAGGCAGGCGGCACGTACAAGGGGCTCTGCCCGTTCCATCAGGAGAGGACGCCGAGCTTCACGGTGTCCCCTGCACGCGGCACGTACAAGTGCTTCGGATGCGGCGAAGGCGGTGACGCGATCTCGTTCGTCACGAAGCTCGACTCGCTCGACTTCGTCGGCGCGATCGAGAAGCTCGCGCAGCGCTTCGGGGTGGAGATCGAGTACGAGGAGATCTCACCCGAGGCCGACCTCGCGCGCCGCCGCAAGGATCGTCTCGGCAAGCTGCTGGAGCGCGCGACGGTGTTCTACGAGCGCGTGCTGTGGGATAGCGAACAGGGTGCGTTTGCGCGCGAGTACCTCGCGTCGCGCGGGCTCGGCGAGGACGTCTGTCACGCGTTCCGTCTTGGCTTTGCTCCCGGCGGCGCGACGCTCGGGCGCGGCGCGCAGAAGGAGGGCTTCACGAGCGACGACCTGCTCGCGACAGGGCTCGCCAACAGCCGCGGCAATGACTACTTCCAGCGCCGGCTGCTCTTCCCGCTCACCGACGCGCGCGGCAACGTGCGCGGCTTCCAGGCGCGGAGGCTCTACGACGACGACCGGCTGACGGCGAAATACGTCAACTCGCCGGAGAGCGATCTCTTCAAGAAGGGTGACCTGCTCTACGGCCTCGACACTGCGCGACAGCCGATCGCCAAGGAAGACCGTGCAGTGATCGTCGAGGGGAACACCGACGTGATCGCCTTGCGGCAGGCGGGCTTCCTGCCCGTTGTCGCATCGATGGGCACCGCGCTGACGACTGCGCAGCTGCGAGAGCTGAAGCGCCTGACGAACCGGCTGTTCCTCTGCTTCGACTCCGACGCCGCCGGTACCGAGGCGACGTTGCGCGGCATGGAGCTCGCGGTCGCGGAGCCGTTCGGCTTCGACGTGCAGGTCGTCTCGCTGCCGAAGGGCACCGATCCGGCCGACGATCCGAAGGCGTTCGAAGCGCATCTCGCGAGGCCGGTCAGCTATCCCGTGCACCGCGTGCGACTGCTGCACGAGCGCGCGCGCGACAAGAACGCGTCGTTCGCCACGGTGCGGACGTTTCTCGCCTCGCTTCCGGACTCGCCGGAGCGCCAGGATGCGCTGCGGCTCGCGACAGACCTCCTCGACCTGCCGCCCGAGATGCAGGCGGGGCTGGCGCCGGCACGCGGGAGTGCACGCTCGACCGGCGTCGTGTCGGCGCGCCTGCTCGATGCAGGCTCGCGCCTCGAGCGCGCAGCCCTGGCGGGGGTGGCGGCGCATCCCTCACTCGGCAAGCTTCTCGCCGAGCTCGGTCCCGAGCATTTCGACGACCCGCTGAACCGCCGCGCCTGCGCCCACCTCCTCGGTCAGGAGGGGGCCGACGGCGAACTGACGCCGCTCCTCGCCGAGCTCTACGCCCTGGCCGACGAGGACGACATCACCGAGCAGACGGCCGAGCAGCTGCTCCTTCGCCTCCGCGAGCGGAAGATCCAGCGCGAGCTGGCCGCGCTCTCGGAAGCGGACGAGGGCCGGCTCGTCGACCTGCAGCAGGCCCTGCTGAAGATCAGGACGGCTATCCGCGAGTTCGCGTAGCGCCCCGCTAGAATTGCCGCGCCGATCCCCGGTAGCTCAATTGGCAGAGCATCCGGCTGTTAACCGGAGGGTTGTTGGTTCGAGTCCAACCCGGGGAGCTCTTTAGTACTGCTGTTCCGCGCAGCGCGAACGCTCATCTAGCTGGTTTGGCGTGCGTCCTGCGCAGTTCCACTTTGGCACGACCAGACGCCTGTCACCTCGTCAGCGACGCGGTACGAGCAATGTCCCCCCGGGTTGATCGGCTCGACGATCCGCCAGCCATCGGGCGGTTCCTGCCAGCCCACGCACGTCCAGGTGCCGTGCGCCTCGCTTGCGCGGCTCTCGATTCGGCAGACCCTCCCGCTTCGCGTGTCCTCTCCCACTGCGGGCGGCATGAGGTGACCGAACATGAGCGGCACTCGCGTACGGCATTCCAGCGGGCGATCTTCGGGATGGCGATCCGCGTGTTCGACGTGCCCGAGCCAACCTGCGACGCGCCGCGATGGGACATGGCAACTCCGGCGTCGCGCGGCCCGACATGACCGATCACCCGCGCCGATGGTCTCACTGTGCGTCGGTGGCCCGGGCCCAGGCGGCCCAGGCGTCGGAAGCCTGGCACGCTCTCGTCGATGCCAGACGCTGCGCTCGCTGCCGCCTGTTCGCGACGGGCCGGACGGCGCGGGCGCGCGAGCCCGCGAAGTCACGCGGTCCAGACTCGGCACGGAGACCGCGCTGACGGCGCGATCCGGCGGCTCGCGTCGGCGGCTGGCTCCCGTGGAAAGTGGGATAGGAGCCCAGATGGCCAACGACGATACTGCTACCGGCCCGAGGGCCGGCGGCGAGCGATGCGGCGGAACTGTCAGCGCAATCGCCGGTAGCGGCGAGCTCTTCACGACGCGCAATCGTCGTGGCGATGTCGACGGTTGGGGAGGAGTCGGCGTGTCCATTAGCGGCCTCTCCCATCGGCCGGAGTGACCTCAACGTTGAGGGAGTGGTCGGTTCGAGTTCAACCCAGGGAGCTAACGAACGAATCCGCCGCCGAGGTGCGACGCTGCGGCAACCGCTAACTGCCGAACACGGTCGCCCAGTCGTCCTTGATGCTCACGACGGTCCAGCCTTGCGCGGCCGCCGTCTCGAGCGAGCTCTCGGCGCCGGCGGTGTACGCGAACTCGCGCTCCTCGTCGTCGTGGAGCACGAGCAGTCGGAGCGCGGGACGCTCCTTTCCGCCGGCATAGCGGAGCATCGGGATGTCGCCGTTGGAGTTGCCGCCGGCGATGATCGGGCGCCGGCCGATGCGGCTCCAGATCCGTACGGGCTTGACGGGGCCGTCGTCGAAGACGTCCATCGTTGCCTGGTAGGTGACGTGGCCTCCGTGTTCGTCGTCGGTGTAGGCGAGCGCGTTCGAGCTGCCGATCACGCGCTCGGAGGGGATGCCGTAGATCTCGTCCGTGACGGGCCGCATGAAGTCGCGGTCGCCGCCGGAGGCGATGTAGTTGGTGAACCCGTTCGTCTCGAGGTAGCCCAGCAGGTCGATCATCGGCTGGTATCCGCACTGGTCGAAGGCGCGGCCGAGCGTCGGGTGCTTCCCGCCGGCGCAGGAAGGCGTCGGCGGCGTCTGAGTACTCGTCGACCGTCTGCCCGGCGAAGGCCTGCATGATGCCGCCCATGAGCAGCTTCACGTCCGATTCGTCGCCGTGGTAGTGCTTCGTAATCGCCTCACCGAGCCAGCCGTAGTCCTTGTCGTAGGCGGCTTTCCACGGCTGGCGGCCGCGCAGAGTCTCATCGGTCTCCGCCATCTCCGCGAGCCGCATGAGGATGAAGCCGAGCTCGATCGGCATCGGCTTCTCGCACCAGAGGGTGCCGTCGTTGTCGAAGACCGCGATCCGCTCAGAGGGCGGGACGTAGTCCGGCCCGCCCTCCGTCGTCACTCGCTCGACGAACTCGACGATCGCCTGGCGCGTCCCCGTGTCGTGCCACGAGGTCAGGTCGTCGCTCATCACGTCCCTACTGCGACCGGATCAGCATCTCTGCCTGACGCTCGAGGTCGACGTACGGCTTGCCGCTGACGTCGACTGCGACCCTGTTGATCGTCCCGCCGGTGAAGGCGTATGGAGGCTCGCCCGGGTAATCGTCGGTCACCGGCTCACCGCTGTGGTGTCCGACGTAGAGTCCCGAGCCCGCAATCGCAAACGCCCCGAGCTGCGTCTTGAGCTTGCCCTCGCCGACCTTCGTCTTCCCGTGATACAGCGACAGCGTTCCGGTGGCGCACGTCTGCTCCGTCGCTTCCTTCTCGAACGAGGCCGAGAGGACCAGGTTCTCGCCCGTCGGGACGTCTTCGGTGCCGACGATCATCTGCTCCTCGGCGCCGACGAAGTTGTTGACGTAGTGAAGGCGGTTGTCCTTGACGTAGAGCGCATGCCCGCCGAAGCGCGACCCCATCGCGAAGAGCACGCCCTCGGCCCCGGGCGCCGGGATGTCGACGAGCGCGCCGATCACGAACGAGCGGTTCCTCGTGTTGACGGCCTGCCACTCGCTCACCGGCGCCGTATCCGGGAAGTAGACGTAGCGGTTGCGTGGAGCGGTGAGCTGCGGACGGGGCGTCATGAGGATCTCGACCGGGGAGCGGTCGTCGAGCGGGAAGGCTCCGTTGGCGCCGGCCTCCGAGAACCAGATGTTCACGAGCTCCCGCAGCTTGTCCGGCTGCTCGGCCGCGAGGTTGTGGAGCTCGGACCGATCGACGTCCGTGTGGTACAGCTCCCAGACGTCGTCGTTGAAGTGGCCCCAGCCGGCGACGGTCGGATGCGTCGTCACGGCCTTCCAGCCTTCGTGCCAGATCGAGCGGGAGCCGAGCATCGCGTAGAACTGCGTCTTCCGCTTCGACTCCGCCGACCCGTCGTCGAAGCTCTCACGCATGCTGACGCCGTCGAAGGACGACTGCGTATACCCCTTGATCGTCGCCGGCGGCTCGACGCCGAGGACGTCGAGGATCGTCGGGACGAGGTCGATCGCGTGGTGGTACTGCTCACGGATCTCGCCGCGGGCCTTCGTGCCGGCGGGCCACGAGATGATGCACGGGTCGCTCGTTCCGCCGTTGAACTCGTAGCGCTTCCACATCTTGAACGGCGTGTTGAAGGCCATCGCCCAGCCGTTCGGGTAATGGTTGTAGGTCTTCGTACCGCCGAGGTCGTCGAACATGGCCAGGTTCTGGGCCAGGTCGTCGGGGACGCCGTTGGCGAACTTCATCTCGTTCACGGAGCCGTTCGGCCCGCCTTCGCCGCTGGCGCCGTTGTCGGAGACGACGAGGACGAGCGTGTTCTCGAGGAGGTCGTTCGCCTCGAGGTAGTCGAGCAGGCGGCCGATGTGATGATCCGCGTGCGCGAGGAACCCTGCATACACCTCGGCCATGCGGGAGAAGAGCCTCTTCTCGCCGTCGTCCAGCGAATCCCAGGGCCGAGTGACGTCGAGCAGGGGGAACGGCTTTCCGTCCGGCCCCGTGCGCGTCTCGTCTCCGATCGGGTTGATCGGCGGCAGCTCGGTGTCGGCGGGCACGATGCCGAGCTTCTTCTGGTTGGCGAGCGTTTGCTCGCGGATCGCCTCGTACCCCATGTCGAAGCGGCCCTTGAACTTTTCGATCCACTCCTTCGGCGCGTGGTGCGGCGCGTGGCAGGCGCCGGGCGCGTAGTAGAGGAAGAAGGGCTTCTCCGGCGCAACGGCCTTCGCGTCGCTGATGAACTCGAGCGCCTTGTCGGTGATGTCGTCGGTGAGGTGGTAGCCCTCCTCGGGGGTTCTCGGCTGGTCGACAGGGTGGTTGTCGTAGACGAGGTCGGGGTACCACTGGTTCGTCTCGGCGCCGAGGAACCCGTACCAGCGCTCGAAGCCGCGCCCGGTCGGCCAATTGCGCCGCGTCGCAGCGAGGTTCATCTCGTCGGTCGGGCACAGATGCCACTTGCCGACCATGTAGGTGTTCCACCCGAGCTCGCCGAGGATCTCGGGGAGCATCCCGTTCTCGGGTGGGACCGTGCCGCTCGCATTCGGGAAGCCGATCGCCGCCTCGGTGATGCAGGCCATGCTGTTTCGGGTGTGGTTTCGGCCCGTGAGGAAGCACGAACGGGTCGGCGAGCAGAGCGCGGTCGTGTGGAACTGCGTGTACCGGACGCCCTTCGAGACGATCCGGTCGATGTTCGGCGTCTCGATCGGCCCGCCGTAACAGCTCATCGCCGAGAAGCCGACGTCGTCGAGGACGATGTACAAGACGTTCGGCGCGCCGTCCGGTGCCTTCGGCGGCTCGAACGGAGACCAGTCGGGCACGGAATCGCGAATGTCGAGATTGACGACGCCTGCGAACGGCTTGCTCATGAGGGTCCCTCCCGAACGACGCTTGGCACACACACGCACTCGCTTCCAGACGAGGCTCGCAGCCGAGACGGCCGGTCTGCGTCATCCATCGGGGGTGAAATTGCCGTTTCGGCCTCGCGATCGACTCTCACGCCCGGCGTGGAAAACCCGGAAGAACGCCCTGAAAGGGCGTAGCCGCCCCGTCGTCGAGCCGCTAGTCTGCCGCGCGTGACCGACCGCTTCGACCTGCTTCGCCTGCGCCTCGGCGAGATCCACGATCTCGAGAAGGCGGCCGGCCTGCTCTCCTGGGACGAGGAGACGAAAATGCCTCCGTCTGGCGCGACGGCCCGGGCGGAGCAGCGTGCGACCCTCAACTGGATCGCCCACGATCTCCAGATCAAGCCCGAGCTCGGGGCGCTCCTCGAGGAGCTCGCGCCGCTCGAGGAGGAGTACGGTCACGACTCATTCGAGGCGAGCCTCGTCCGCGTCGCCCGCCGCGACTACGAGAAGGCGGTGCGCGTCCCGTCGAGCCTGCGGGCCGAGCTGACGCGCGCCGGTTCGTTCGGCTACCGCGCGTGGCTGCAGGCGCGCGAGCAGGAGGACTACGGGATCATGCTTCCGTACCTCGAGCGCAGCCTCGAGTTGCGCCGCGAGTACGTCGCGTGCTTCGAGCCGCAGGGCGACCCGTACGACGTGCTCCTCGACGACTACGAGCCCGGCATGACGACGGCCGAGGTCGAGACGATCTTTTCTCAGCTGAAGGCGGCGCTCGTGCCCATGATCCGCGCCGTCGGCGACGCGGCGCCGGTCGACGACTCCTGTCTGCGCGGACGCTTCCCGCGCGACGCGCAACGGCGGCTCTCGCTCGAGATCCTCGAACGATGGGGCATGGACCGCGCGGCGTGGCGGCTCGACCGCACGGTGCATCCGTTCGCGACGTCGATGGCGCCCACCGACATCCGGCTGACGACGAACTTCCACGAGGACAGCCTGCACGGCATCCTTTCGTGCCTCCACGAGTTCGGGCACGGCATCTACGAACGCCAGGTCGACCCTGCATACGTGCGGACGCCTCTGGCCCACGGCGTGTCGGCAGCATTCCACGAGTCGCAGAGCCGCATGTGGGAGAACCTCGTCGGCCGCAACATCTCGACGTGGCGGTTCTTCTACCTGTCGATGCGGCGCGAGTTCCCCTCCTTCGACGACGTGCCGCTCGAGGACTTCCACCGTGCGCTGAACAAGGTGCAACCGTCGCTACGCCGCGTCGACGCGGACGAGGTCACCTATTGCCTGCACATCATTCTCCGCTTCGAGCTCGAGCGGGACATGCTGAGCGGCGCCGTCTCGCTGAAAGACCTCCCGGAGGCGTTCGACGCGAAGATGCGCGATTACCTCGGACTCCAGCCGCCGGATGTCTCGCGCGGCGTGCTCCAGGACGTCCACTGGTCGGACATGAGCTTCGGCTACTTCCCGACGTACGCGCTCGGCAACGTCGTGTCGGTTCAGCTCTGGGAGAAGGCCGCCGCGGACCTCGGCGACCTCGACGAGCAGTTCGAGCGCGGCGAGTTCGGCCCGCTGCGCGAGTGGCTCGGCGAGCACGTGCACCGGCACGGCCGGGCGTTCGCGCCGCAGGAGCTGCTCCAGCGCGTGACCGGCTCTCCGATCGATGCCGCGCCGTACCTCCGGTACCTCGAGCGGAAGCTCGGGGAGCTCTACCCGGCAGCCGTCGCCTAGGAGGGTGCCCGGCGGGCTAGTGGTCGTGGCAGGTGCAGACCCGCTCGCCGAGCGTTTTCCGCTCGTAGATCAGGCCGCAGCGCGCGCAGGTGGGCGGAAGAACGCGGGCCTTGACGAGCAGAGCCCGCATCAGGGTGACCCACAGGAGCACGTAGAGGATCAGGAGGGGGTCGCTCATTCCGGGTGTATCGGCGGAACCGGTCGGAAGATTTACCCTGATCTGCCAATCGGGCTTCGCTAAGATCGAGTGGTGAGCTGGCTCTACATCGCCCTGCTCGCGCTGGCAGTCGCGATCCTTGTCGGCGCGGAGTGGCCGCGGCTGGAGTCCCGCCTGGGTGTGCACTTCGGAGCCGAGGCCCGACGCAGGCGCGACCGTGCCAAGCGGAAAGCGACCCTTCGCGTGGTGCGCACCGACGCGGACGACTTCGCGGCGAGCGTGGAACGCGACCTCGCGCAGCTGCCGACGATCGAGGAGACCGACCGCCGCAACTGACGTGTGCGCCTAGCGGACGACGACGGTCGCTTGCGCGGTGCGCGTGTTCGGGAGGATCGGCCCGACGTCCTCCATGTTCTTCGTCTCCTGATAGTCGGAGGCGGTCACCTTGATGCGGTGCGTCCCGGGTGCGACGCGCGGCACGGAGACGATCCCCCGCGCGTACACGTGGCTGTGCGACTTGCCGTCGACGGTGACGGCGATCGACGTCGGATCGACGCCCGAGCCGCCGTCGGTGACCGCGAAACGGATCCGCCGCGGCGGCGAGATTCTGCGGGCGAGCAGCCGGATCCGCGGTGGCGTCGTGTCGTTGACCCAGAAGCGGAACGTGAACGCACCGGGCTTGCCTTGGGAGGGCGTGTCGAAGACGAAGTCGTACTGACCGGGTGCGGAGAGCACCGCACCGACGGCGGACGTGGCGTCGCCGTAGCGCTGGTATGGGTTGATGTTGGCGGGCAGCCCGGTCTCGCCGACGAGTCGGTTCTCGTCGCCTGCGAACACAAGCCGGGGCGCGACCTTCACACCCGGAGCGCGATGCGTGACGACGGCGCCGAAGTTGACGAGCGGGATCTTCGACGCGAACCGGAAGACCTGCTCGGGCCCGGAGAGATCGAGCGGGATCGTGGCGGCAGTGCTGAGCTCGGGATAGCGGTACGTCGAGACCCGTGCCGGCTTGCCCTTCGTGTTGCCGTGGTAGACGCCCTGGTGGAGCAGCAGCGTGTGCGGCTCGGTGCCGAGCTGCGGGGCCGTCACACGGAACCAGTACGGCAGGCGGCGCGTGTCCGTGCCGCGCGTGAGGACGATGAAGCCGGACGCCTCGCCCTCGGCCGCGTCGGCGGCCGTGGTCAGCGTGACGGTGACAGGCGATCCCGGTACGACGGTCGGCGTGACGGTGAGCGTCGCACCGGAGGGCGAGGTCTGCGGCGCCGCCGCGACGTTCCAGGGCGCCGGTCCGCCGCCGCCGTCGGTGACGTCGATCGTCCGCACCACCGTTTGCGCACGGTGGACGAGACCGAACGAGAGACCCGTCGGTGACACGAAGATCAACGGGTTGTCGGCGCGGGGGAGATCGATCCGGCCTCCGCCTTCGCGGGTCGCGCCGGTCTCCTTCACTGCGCCCGCGCCGTGCACGGCATCGCCCGTCGTCGTCAGCGCCGACTTGATCTGCGCGACGGTCCATGTCGGGTGTCGCTGCTTGAGCAGCGCAGCAGCGCCGGCGACATGCGGCGTCGCCATGCTCGTGCCGCTCCAGTCGTGCGGCGACCACTGGTTGCCCGGGAGCGAGGAGAGGATGTCGACACCGGGCGCCGTGAGGTCGGGCTTCATCTCGAGCGAGACCGGTGTCGGCCCCGCCGAGGAGAAGTCGGCGATGACGTCGGCAGGACCGAGGCCACTCCCCTCCGTGGACGCAGCGACGGTGATCGCCTTGAGCGCATTGCCGGGCGAGCTGACCGAGCCTGCCCCCGCGCCGTCGTTGCCGGCCGCCACGACGGGCACCACGCCCGCGTCGGCGGCGCTGTCGAGTGCCGAGACGACGATGTCGCGGCTCGGGTCGATCTCCGGCTCGCCGAGCGAGAGGTTGATCACGTCCATCCCGTCCTTCACCGCAGCCTCGATGCCGGCAACGATCTCCGGCGAGTTGCCGTCCAGCCCGAAGCCGGAGGTGGGGATGGTCAGCACCTTGTAGTTCCCGAGGTACGCGCTCGGCGCGATGCCCGAGACCTTTTCCTTTCCCTCGCCGGGCACGTTCGCGACCGTGTCGTGGTTGCCGGCGGCGATGCCGGCGACGTTCGTCGCGTGATCGGAGTTCTTCGGGTCGAAGGGCGTGTTCGCGTACTTCCATACCGGTGTCGCGGGCGCGAACGCGCGGGCAACGATCACCTTGGGCGTCGTGTACGCCGTGTTCCCCTTCGGGAAGCCCGCGGGGTACGTGAAGCCGGTCGGGTCGAAGAAGGTGTGCGTCTGGTCGAGGCCGTCGTCGATGATCCCGATCTTCATCCCGTTCCCCGACGTCGCGAGTGTCGGCCCCCAGACCGTGGGCGCGCCGATCAGCTGCGGCGTGCGGTCGAGGAGCTCGTGGTACGTGACGGACGGCCAGACGGTCGTGCCGGTCATGGCGCTCAGCCGTGCGAGCTGGGAGCGCGGGACGACGACGGCCATCCCGTTCGCGACGACGCCGTAGTGCCAGCGGGTGCTCGCATCCGGGATCTCCTGGACGATGCGTGCCTGCAACGTGCGCTGCGCGGCTGCGAGCGTGCGGAGATACGAGACGCTCGCCGGGGCGCGGAGGTTCAGGCGGTGCTTCGTCGTCGTCGCGGCTGCGAGCTCGCGATCGCGCAGGATCGCCGCGGCCAGGGGCGGCTGCGGCAGGGTGACGACGACCTCGACGAGCCCGTCCGGTGTTGCGGCAGGCTGCGCAGTAGCTCCGGCTGCAAGGAGCAGCACGAGTGAGCCGAGTACCGCAGGGAGGACGAGAGCGAGACGGCGCAGGAAGCGGCATGGTACGCACGACCGGCCGTTTCGGTGCTGGGTCGGGCCCGGCTACAATCCTCCGGCCCGCGGATGTGGCGGAATTGGTAGACGCGCACGGTTCAGGTCCGTGTGGGGGCAACCCCGTGGAGGTTCAAGTCCTCTCATCCGCATAGCCAGATTCAGGCTACGAGACACCGTGACTGACACCACTACGGACGAGGCAACAAGAAAGGGCACCCGCGAAGGTGCCCCTTTTGGTTGCCTCCGGAGTTGCGCGGCAGGGCTAGTAGAAGCGAATCCTGATTCTTAAAAAGTTCTCTGATTTGCCCGTTTCCGCCTGGATGTGGGGTTGCTCCTGGTATCTCTGGGATCGCTCGCGCCCTTATCGGAAGTGTTGTAACGCCGGTGCCTCTCCAGTCACTTCTCGCGGTCACGCATTGATGAATGGAACCGCACAGAGCAAAAAGTTGTAGAGACCGGAGCGCTGCTTTGCTCTTCGCCTCGAGTGCGGACGCGGACGTGTGGTTGGCTCGAGTCGCACCGTGAGGAAGTCCGACCGGCTTCCGGCGCTTGTGTTCGACAAGCTGAGCGTCCAGTAGCTCGCCAAGATCGTCGGCCGCTCGTGCGGCTGACGCTAGGGGGTGATGCGAGCCCCCGCACTGGGTCGCGCTCGAGGGCCTCTTCCGGTACCTGGGTCACACGTAAATCCCCAGCCGGCCGGTGCGATCAACTTCTGGAGGAGAGCGTGGCTGTTCGTGAACGGGGTGCTATCGCCCTTCCCGGTCGTTGAGAGCCATCTAGGCGAAGGTAAGCCGGCGACCCGGGCGGCAACCTAGGCCGCCGGCTTACAGCGTCCCGCGCGCCCGCTCTGGCCGCAGACCAGGCGCAACGGGACGATGAGTGCCGAGTCAGACCCACTCCTCTGTTCGGCGCGGACACGTTGTAACAAAACGCGGGTGACTATCCGTTCGGCCATTAGACCAACGCGAGTGGGGGGTCTACCTTCGCCCGGTGGCTGTTCATGAACGGGGTGCCACCGCTCTTCTAGTGATGCCATCCGCATAGTCCCTAAAGCCATATAGGCAGAGTCAACGTTGTGTGCGCCGGGAGTTGTGGTCACGCGCAAGTGCGTAAATAAGGAACACGCGCAGGTGCCTTAGAGTGCGATGGCGGGACACCCCTGGCTGCGGCACCGGGGGTGTCCCGTTTAACTTTTCTTCTAGGCAGCCGGCTTCCCTTTAGTACTTCTCCGGCGTGTCGGCCATCTGGTGGTAGAGGTTCTGAGCCTGCTCATCTCCGTCTAGGTCACGCAGTTCAGTCACCGCTGCCAAACGAGACAGCGCCTCGCAACGAAGCGCTACTGGATAGCGGCTTTCCGTGAAGCCCTCTGACGGGCTCGAAGCATCGACCGCTCCTCACCATCGAGATTTCGGTGTGCGGCTCCTTAGTGCGCGAGTTCGGCTTGCCCCTCGAGGCGTCGGAAGTGTGTGCTCAGATCTCTCAGCATCGTGAGCGAGACCGCAGGGTGGTTCCGCGCAAGCCGCAGGAAGGAATGCCGAGGCAGTTTGATCACATGCAGCTCTCGTGTGGCGACGACCGATGCGGACCGGGGCGCGTTTCGAGCAAGGCCAACTCGCCGAAGTAGTCTCCAGTGCGGAGAGGCCGGGCCGCGGGCCTCCCAAGAACCTTCGCAGAGCCGCTGAGAATGACGTGGAGCCAGTCGGTGCTCTCGGGGTTCGACATGACGATGTCGCCCGGAGCGAACTCGACGAACGTCGCTTGCCGTGCAAGCTTTCGCAATTGCCGCCTGCTGACGCCCGAGAAGAGCGGGAACGTCGCCAACACCCTCGCCCAGTCGCCTGCACGCGGCTGATCCCAGGATGGTGCCAACGCCCGATCTTGCTTCGCACCTCGTGTTTCCGTTCGTTTCATCGTTGCCTCCTTGCATTTTTGGTGCCGACGCGTCTGCGCTCAGCCTTCGTTCGCGGTCATCGGGAGAAGTGGTACAGGCAACGGCTTCGCGTTCCCTTAGCGGCCGCTTAGCAGCGTCCGTCGCGAAGCGTTCGAGGCGACGCTCGCAGCTGGAGATGATGCCGGCCAACTTCTCGCCGGTGAATCTCGAGTCCTTCCGCCCACGTGGCGGCGCGGTCCGGCGCCGGAATAAACATCACGCGCCGGCGTCCTTGTAGGGACATGGACAACCTCGACATCATCGGCGCCGCGGGTCCTCCTCGTCGCCCCGGCGGTCAGCCGGCGGCGCATCCGCACGCGTTCGGCTGCCGATCCGCGGCGTCCATGACTGTTACTCCCGTCCGACGTAGGAGAACGTGATGACCCGCTTCACTCCCGACGAGACAATCACGGAACTGGATTACCGCGAGAGCAACGGGATCGCCGTCTCGCTTCGGTGGAGTCGGTCCAGCAACCGGCTCAGCGTCGTGGTCGAAGACCTCGGGCACGGGCGGTGCTTCACACTCGCCGCGCGGCCCGACAACGTCCTCGACATCTTCCACCACCCATACGCGTACGCACCGCTCGCGGCCTGACAGGACGACCGTTCGAGGCCGCTGCCATCGGCGGCGATTCGGCTGGCTTCTAAGTCCGTACCTGTGCTGAAGCGATGATCAGGCACCCCATCCCACTGATCGTCTTGACTGCAGTCGCGGCAAGCACTGCCACGTCCAGCACCTGCGTGCCGTGCAGACCAAGCTGAACGCAAAGCTCTAGTCCGCGAACTCTCGCCTCGCGTAGCCGGGGCAGTAGATCGCCGGCCGGGCATCGCACGACGGTCCCAGCTACAGCGTCTCCCGGTTGCCGATCGGCTGGTAGATTCCCGCCGTCGTCCAACTCAACTCGAGAGGAGGCCGTCATGACTGAAACGCTCACGGGAGCTTGCTTGTGCGGTCGCGTTCAATACGAGGTTCAGGATCCGGAGTCGCTGGGCTACTGTCACTGCACTCGCTGCCAGCGATGGACGGGCTCGAGTCTCGCCGGCGTGGTCGTGCCCAAGGAGAACTTCAGGTTCAGCGGTGGAGAGGACTTGGTGACGCGCTATGAGAGCGAGTTCGCGCCGCGCAACTTCTGCAGCAACTGCGGATCCAGCTTGTACGACGATCTCGGCGAGAAGTACTTCGTGGCCGCAGGCCTGATGCGCGAGCTTGCACTCAAGCCGAGCTTTCACCTTCAGGTCGCATACAAGGCCAACTGGCACGAGATCGGCGATGACGCGCCGCAGTTCGCCGAGAACCCGCCTGCCTGACCGCGGAGCGCGAGCAGGCAAAGCTCAGCGTCGCCAGTGACATGACCAGCTAACGCTGGCTGTACGGCTCCTGCTCGCCGCGCCAAACATTCAGGATCAACAGGACGAGAGCCGGGGAGATCAAGACAACGACGGCAGCGACACATGCCAAGAGCAAGACGACGCCATCGTCGCGGTCCGCGACAACGACGGCGAAGGCCGCGACGAGCACGCCCAACGCCACTACGAAACCGGCTACTGCTGTCGATCCCCGAATACGATCCACTCCCCGACTGACCCCACGGACGGTAGGCGAACATCCAGCGGCGGTCAATCCGCAGAGACCACGTTGTCACCGTCTGTTCGCTGGATGCGGGCGTTCCCCTACGCGCCACCGCGCGACCTCGCGGCCGCGGAATGTTGTGCCGTTGGTGAGGCGGTTCCCCCCGACGGGGGACAGTGGCCGCCAGAGGTTCGGCGTACGTGTGTGGCGGGGCGTCGTGTGTGGCGGGGCGGTGGTCGGAGCTATGAGGGCGATGGCCACCCACCCCACGTACATCGGTCATGTGTGACGCGTTGACTTCGGTATCGGCCGGAGACGGGCAAACCGAGACCCCCAACGTCGTCCACGACCAGGTGGGTGGCTTTCCTGAGCGCCGGCAGGCCGATCGAGCGGGCGTTTGGTCAGGGTTTCGTAACAGCCGCTTCTGTCTAAGAAGTCTTCGAGCCGCAGCAGAAGGGGTCTGACTCGGCACTCATCGTCTCGCGCGCTTGACCTGCGGCCCAAGCGTGCGGGACCGACTAGGGCATCCAGCCTCGCTGGGTGGGTGTGGGCGGGCGGTTCGGAGCTATGAGGGCGATGGCCGCCCGTCCCGCTTACATCGTCAGTCGCGGGCTACGCAGGGATCGACTGCAGAACAACCCAGACGACCATGAGAGCGAACAGGCCGCCGAGGAACCAGAGCGCGAGCTTCACCCACGTCGGCATCGGGCTACGAGCTGCATGTAGGCATACGTGCCGTCCCTCTGATGACGATCCCGAGCTTGTAGAGCTGGTCGTTCAGCGTGACCTTGAAACGATCGGCCCGACGCGCTGACGTTGAGCGCTACGCCGGAACCGCAACGGGGCGCTGATACGATTTCTCGCCATCGGCGCGACTTCGCGGCATCGTTTCGCGGCCGCCCTTGGGGTCCTGCTCTTCGCGGTGGCTTCCTCGGCCCTCGCAGGCGCGTCTCCATCCCGGCCGCCGCTCGCGATCCCCCGCGTGCACGGGAAACTCGTGCCCGCCTACGGAGCGCTGTTTGGAGCCTGGGTTCAATCTGGCCCGGTCTGGAGCCGCGGCGGAGTGTCCGCCGTCGAAGCGGAGATCGGCCGCAGGTTCGACATCGACCACAGGTTCTACGCCTGGCGAGACGTGTTTCCGAATGCCGATCAATACTGGGATGTCGCCAACGGTCGCATCCCACTCGTCACGTGGGAGCCGTGGACGGCCTCGCTCGCAGAGATCGCGTCCGGAGCGGACGATGCCTTGATCCGCCAGCGTGCCGAGGCGCTGCGGACGTTCGGCGGCCCGATCTTCCTCCGCTTCGCACACGAGATGAACGGCGACTGGTATCCCTGGGACGGGTACCACAACGGGAAGTCCGACGGCGCCGCTGCGTACGTCGCCGCGTGGCGCCACGTGCACGACATCTTCGCGGCCGCGAACGCATCGAACGTGCTGTGGGTCTGGTGCCCGACAGCGACCAGCGTCCCCGACGCCGGATGGAACTCGTGGCGCCGCTACTACCCGGGCGACGCGTACGTCGACTGGGTCTGCGTCGATACGTACAACCGCCAGGCGACTGCATGGTCTGACTTCGCGCGCCTCGTCACGCCGTTCTACCGGGACTACGCCAGACGGAAGCCGATCATGATCGGTGAGGCCGGGTCGGTCGACGACGTGAGTGACCAGAAGGCACGGTGGATCGAGGACGCGGCCGGCGAGCTCGAGCACTCGTTCCCGGATATCGCGGCGTTCGTCTGGTTCGACGCGAACACCGGGAGCCACGACTGGCGCTTCGACTCGTCGAAGGCCAGTCTCGCCGCGTACGCGGCAATGGCCTCGACTCGGTTCTTCAACACACGCGCCCAGGCCCTGGCGGCGCCGCGGGGCTTGATCTGGAACCTGCAAGTACGAGCCTCGCACCCGCCCGCGTCGCTTCCGGTGAGCGTCACGTTCCGAGCGAGATCGCCGCTGACTGCGACCGTGACGGTGCGGGACGGGACGGGACGCGTTGTCCGGACCATCGCCTCCCGCGTGCACCTGGCGCCCGGCCTCGCCTCTTTCGCGTGGAACGGCACGACGAGCCGAGGAGATCGAGTGGGGCGGGGCTCGTTCACGCTGTTCGTGAGCGTCCGCGCTGCAGGTGGTCGGCAGGACTGGGCTCTCGCCCCTTTCCTGACCGGCTAGTCCTCCACCGTCACATCACGTTCAAGCCGGTGCGCGCGGCTACGGGCTTGATCCGACGGAGGCGTCCGGACGGGCGCCTCGCATGGGTCGACGTCAGAGAGCGAACGACAACCAGCGCGTAGAACAGTCCGCACAGGAGAATCGGCAGGAAGTTGAACCACTCATTCGCGGCGATCTCCCAGGAGGCCAGCCCGATCCACGCTGCGGCGACGCCACCGCCCCAGAGCCCGATGCCCCACCAGACGCGGCGGCCGATGCCGCCTTGCCTCGATCCCCGGCCGCCGGTCGGCTGCCAGCCTCGACGGGTCCCGCAGAGAATGTCCACAAGCGCAAACGCGTGAGCCCAGCCGTAGATCATCTTCACCGCCCAAGCTTCGAGCCGGTAGCTCTGTCGATGCCAGAGCGGAAACAGCACGAGTGAGTACACGATTCCCGGCAGGATCCAGACATAGTTCCGGAGCCTCACGGTTTCCGAATGCAAGCTCAGCAGGAGCAACGGAATGACTGGTCCGATGAACGTGAAGAGTGCGGTGTGGACGTAGTACGAAAAGCCGCACAAGTAGCAAAGGCGCGTTCGCAGAGGCTGCTTCGCCTTCCAGAACTTCGCTGAGCCGAGCAGGCTCATCGACCCCATGCACCAGCGGTATTGCTGCGCCACGAACGATGGGATGTGCGGTGGGCAAACGCCGATCGCGTAGATCACGGGGACGTACTTGAGACGCCAGCCTCTGAGACGGAGGTCGAATCCCGTGTGCACGTCCTCGGAGTGTTCGATCTGCGTCGGCCCGCCGTTCGTCTCGAGCGCTGCCCGACGGTAAATCGCGTTCGTGCCGACGCAGATGGCGCCGCCGTGGTACTCGCGAGAAACCTGGACGAAGCGGTAGAAGAACTCTTGAACTGCCCCCGCGCCGCGCTCGAGCCAATCCTGATTCCCCAGCACCCGGAAGTGCTGAGGTGACTGCACGATGCCCAAGCCGGCATCCGCGTCGAAGTACGGCATCAGCTCAGTCAGCAGATCCGAGCGAGGGCAGAAGTCGGCGTCGAAGATCACGATGAAGTCTCCGGCGGAGTTGTCGAAGCCGAACTTGAGGTTGCCTGCCTTCTTCAACTGCCCCCGATTCGGGCGCGATAGATAGACGAATCCGAGGCGAGCGGCCATCCGCTCGAGGGCGGGGTCCGCGCCGTCGTCCAAGCAGTAGACGGTGATCCTTCCCGGATAGCTCAGCGCTGCGACGTGGTTCCAGGTGTTGGCGATGATCTCCTGATCCTCGCCGGACACGGGCAGGAAGACGTCGACGCTCGGGTAGCGACGCGGCCTCCAGCTTTGCACGAGCCGTTCGTGCTCTTGCACGTCGAAGCCGCGCGTCGGCAGATTCACCACGAGCGCGATCACGTAGTAGATCAACGTGAAGGCGATCAACGGGAAGAGCGCGACCAAACCTGGCGACGAGCTGGCGAATCTGACCTGGCTCGCCAGCAGGCCGCCGAAGCTCAGCATTGAGAGGAAGAGCAGGAGAGCCTTGCGCCGCTCGACGTACAGGTACTTCTCGGCATCCGACGGCGCACTCGGGAGCGGCTGGATGTCCGCCGCCTCGTCGGCGACCCCGTCCGGGCTCTCGACAGGACGTGCAACGAGACCCGCGTCCCAGATGTCCCGCTGCGGCGATGGCTCCCGCTTGAGCTCGATGACAGCGTTGCGGACAGCTGCCGCGATCGCCCACGTACCTGCGGAGATCAAAGCGACCCGAACGGCGGGCCGAGATGCCGCGGCGCTAGTTCTCATCCATGCGACCCCCTTGCGCCTTCGTGGTCTGGTGCTTGAGACGCCGCGGCCGCGCGGATCTTGCGGTCCTTCCCATGCGCGTCCGCCTCGCACGGCGCGGCCGGCAGGCGATCCTCGACCGCCGCTACCGACGACCGAATGTGGGCCGTCCTTCGTCCCTTTTTCGTTCTTGTCTCGTGCGCGGAGCCCGCCTAACGTTTGTTCGTGAAAGCATCGGATCCCGAATGATTTTCGAGATCGTCGACTTGGCGTTTGCCTTCGTCGGCACGGCCGCGGCGATCCTTCTCCGAAAGCTCGTGAGGGTCACGGCAGTGGCGGCGCGCTCCACGTTCGCTTCGGTCAGCCGCTCGAACGGCCGCTAGTCAGCGCTTCGCGTTCGGATCGCGGCACCGGAACCTCGCAACGGGACTGCTACAAGAAAATTACCTTCCCGGCGACGCGTCGTGATACCGATACATGTACGTGCCGAGAGGCCAGGCGGCCCTGGTCTCTCGGCACGTCTTGCGAGGCTTGCAGGTTCCGCAGCTCCGTACAACGGGAGAACGGGCGGTCTTACGGACAACTCGCGCAACCTCCGCTTTCGAGTGGGGTGGGGCCGCTTGCGCGCGACTGCGCGTCCGTGTCAGCAGTGGTAGGGTCAACCCGGGCGTTGCGGCTGAGACGCATCAGGTGCTGCGACTCTCGTCGGGTCTCAATCGTCGTGCCCCGACGACCTTCCTCCCCACAGGAGCGCGGGTTGGAGCCGATCTTCGGCCGACCTCATTCGTACGGTCGGTGAGCTTCGACCAGTGGGAAGAGCGATGAAGAACGACCGAGTGCACCTCGACGCCGGTTCCGCGACCTCGGTTTCGGCTGCGTTCAAGACGATCCTGACCTGTGAGGAATGCAGGCGGGCATGGCTGACGAGCATCGAGCGCTGGCGCATGTATCTGAGCGACGACAGTCCACCCCTACCGGTCGCGTACTGCCCCCGATGCGCAAGGCGCGGCTCTACGCCATCGCCACGACCTCGGTACTGAGAAAGTCTTCGCTTGAGGCTGAGAAGCTCACGAGCACCGACTCGGTGCCCAGGTCAACGTCTCAGGAGTAGCAGCAGCATTGGAGGCACGGCGGGTTGTAGCTCGGTGTCACTCGTTTCACGTATCGACGTCGCGCGTAAACGCGGATGTTTCGAGGGCGCCGAGGCGTTAGGTACCTCTCGTTCTGGGAATGCTCTCACTCGATGCGAGAAGAGCTCCAACGCAGCGAGGGTCAGGCGGCCGACCAGCTTCTCGCGCTCGCGCTTGCAAGAACCGGCAGGCGAGCAGAGAAGAAACAGCGCGCTCCCGATCGGCGGGTCGGCGGAGAGCGACGCTCCGGTACCGACCCTCGAGTTTCCCAGGAAGGGTCAGTCACGTTCCAGCGCAGCGGCGACGATCGACGGACAGGTACCGATCGCCGGCAACACCTCCGCTGACACGTTCCCTCCGGGCCATGTGTCCGCGGACGGTCAGAGTCGCCTCCGTCAAGCCCTCCGAGAGTAGTAGAGGATCGTCATGAGCAGCAGGATGACGACGATGGCGGCGAGGAGGCCGTAGCTGGTGTTCGCGATCGCGGGCAACACTCTTCAGGTATCGGCGCCTCCAAGCCGCAACTGAAGGATGTGGCGCTCCGCTCGTGGCACAGCTCGTCAGAAGTCCGTCCGGAAACGTCGTGCGAGATCCTCGGACGACGGTCGATTGTGAGCCTCCACCTCGAGTCGTCTTGCATCCTCGGCGCGAACGAGTTCGGCGTTCCAGTTTGCTTCTTCGACGACCGAAACGAGACGCGCGCGTAACGCCTCCTCATCGCAGGGCCGCGAGCCGAACATTCCGACCACGCTTCGTCTCCCGACCCCATACGCGTGAGAGGCAAGCCCCCACTTCTTCTTGCGCCACAGCTTGCCGCCCCCTTCGCGCTCAGCGATCGCGTTGTAGGCGCGAATCCACGCGCGGTCCGGCTCCTCGGCAAGGAAGACGATGAGCTGGCCGCTCTCTCCTACAAATCTCACGCTGGCCGTGGACCAGTCGATCTGCATCTCAGTAATAGCCGGAGAGCTTAGATCGGATTCTGTGACGGCGTCACGGTTACCTTGGCCGGCGGGGACAGGCCGCTGACCAAAAAGATCGGGCTACGACCGTTTCTGGTGTTCGTAGACCTTTGACCTCTCGCCGCGAGCAGGTCGTCGCATACCGGTCGGCCCTCCGCCAGAGCACATCACCCGGGGAAGATCCCACCGAGAGTCTGCGTCTTGTAGCCAGGCGGGCGGCCCGGCGAACAGGAGGCAGCAATGAGCAGCGACGGACACCGAATCAGTCGCAGAAGGTTCCTGGGAACTGTCGGCGCAGGGGCGGGCGCCATGGCTCTGAGCCCGGCGAGCGCGCTGGCCGCGCCCCCGGACCACGGGCAGGCATACGCGCGGACCGATCACTTCGGCCGGATCTTCCGACTTCCGCCGTTCGCCGAGGCGAGCCCAGGCGTCGAAGCGGCGTTGATCGAGCTCGGGAAACCGGGCGGCCTGCTCGACGCAAAAGATCCGCTCTCGGCCGGGCCGAAGCAACTGATCGTCGACCTTTCGCTGAGCGCAAACAACCCGAACAATCCGACGCACACCGCGGGGACGACGTTCTTCGGGCAGTTCCTCGACCACGACATGACCTTCGACGCGAGCTCGAGGCTGGCGCACCCCACCAACCCCCAGGATGCGCGCAACTTCCGCACGCCGGCCCTCGACCTCGACTCGGTCTACGGTGCGGGACCCGTCGCCCAGCAGGAGCTCTACGACCCCAGCGATCACATCAAGCTGAAGGTCGAGAGCGGCGGTCTGTTCGAGGATCTACCGCGACGCGCCGACAGTGCCGCGATCATCGGCGATCCACGCAACGACGAGCACGTGATGATCGCAGGCCTTCACTGTGCGTTCCTGCTCTTCCACAACCACGCAGTCGACTACGTCCGCGAACAGGGGAAGCTCGTCGACACGACGGACGTGTTCGCGGAGGCGCGCAAGCTCACGACGTGGCACTACCAGTGGCTGACGCTGCACGAGTTCCTGCCACAGATCGTCGGGCAAGCGATGGTCGACGATGTGCTCCGGCGCGGACGCCGCCTGTATACGCCGTCGCTCGGTGAGGCGTACATGCCTGTGGAGTTCCAGACCGGCACGTACCGGATGGGACACAGCATGGTGAGGCCTTCGTACCGCGCGAATCTCGCCGGCGACAAGGGCCAGCCGTTCTTCGGCTTCATCTTCGACCCCTCGCAGGAGGGAAAGGCCGACCCGGACGACTTCCGCGGAGGTGTTCGCGCACCGAGGCGGTTCGTCGGGTGGCAGACCTTCTTCGACTTCGGCGACGGAGAGGTCAAGCCGAACAAGAAGATCGACACCAAGATCTCGACCGCACTCTTCACGTTGCCCCTAGGTGCAATCGCAAGCCACGACGCGCCGACGGCGCTGCCGCAGCGGAATCTTCTGCGACACCTGACCTGGGGTCTTCCGTCCGGTCAGAGCGTCGCGCAGAAGATCGGCGCCGCGCCACTGGCGGCCGCAGACCTACAGGAACTCGTACCGCTCGGCGTCGGCTTCGAGCGGAGCACGCCGCTCTGGTACTACGTGCTCAAGGAGGCCGAGGTCGTCGCCGACGGGCTCCACCTAGGCCCGGTGGGCGGGCGTATCGTCGCCGAAGTCTTCATCGGCCTGTTGCAGGCCGACCCGGGCTCGTACATCGCCACTCAGCCGCACTGGCAGCCGACGTTGCCGAGCAAGAACGGCTCGTTCCGGATGATCGACTTCTTGACGTTCGCGGGCGTCGACCCGCATACGCGAGGCCAGTGAGCCGGACGACGGGGCGCCGAGTTCCGTAGCCGGTACCGCCGCTCGCCGTCGTGTCGGCGGAGCGCCACCGCGCACCGAATCCGATGTCGGCAAATCCGCTGGGCGACGCACCGCGTAGCTTCGTCGGGGTCATTCGCCAGGAAGGAGGAAGGATGGGCACCGACGCGCACCTGCTTGAAGGAAGAAGCAGCCGGCGCAGCTTTGTAGGGAAGGGGCTGGCGCTCGGCGCGGGGGCCATTGGGGCCGGAAAGCTGTTTACCGGCGGACGGGCGGCGTTCGCCGCAAGCGGGACTCTCTCCGCGGGTGATGCGGCGATTCTGCGATTCCTTGCCGCTGCGGAGATCATCGAGACGGATCTGTGGCAGCAGTACAACGAGCTCGGCGGCATCCAGGACGACGAAGTGCCCGGCGGAAGCGGCAACGAGCGCTATACGGAAGCGCTGGGCGTGCTCGACGAGGACATGAATCAGTACATCCACGACAACACCGAGGACGAGCTTTCGCACTTCACGTTCATCAATGCCTACTTGGCTTCCCGAGGAGCCGCACCGGTCAATCTCGATCGCTTCCGGACGCTGCCCTCGAGCAAGGCCACCGGTGCACAGCAGATCGGCCGCCTGACCAACTTGATGCGGCTCACCGTCGACACGAGCTGGTGGACGCGCTATCGAAGCCGCACGAAGAACCCGGACCTCGGCGACACCTTCCCACAGGCTGTACCCGGTCTCGCGCGAGGACAGTTTCCCGCGATCCCGAGGACGAACGCCGACCTCGAGCCGAAGGACCACCTACAGGCGATCGCAAACACGGCAGGATTCCACTTCGCGTTCATCGAGCAGGGCGGCACCAGTCTCTACCCATCGCTCGCGCAGCGCGTGAGCGACCCCGAGGTGCTGCGCATCCTGCTCAGCATCGGCCCGACCGAGACGATGCACTTCCAGACCTGGATGGACAAGGCCGGGAACGCGCCTGCGCTCAGGGATCCGACCAACGGTCTCGAGTTTCCGGATCTCAACGCGCCACCATTCGGCGGCGAGGACTTCCAGACGAACCTGATCATGCCCGAGCCCACCGCGTTTCTCAGCCGCAAGTTCCCTGTCTGCTCGATCATCCGACCCACGAATACCCAGGGCGCCGCGATGGGTGCGGTCAAGGGACTAACCGCCGACGGCCTCTTCATCGGCCAAACGCCGGCGTTTTTTGCGGCGATCACCCAACTCGCGACAGAAGCCGACGCAGCCCACGCCGGCACCTGAGACCACTTCGACCGAGACGACGTAACGAGCCAAACTGCGCGCGGCTCTCGCAGCAAGCGAATTGCGAGGGCTGCGCGCAGCAGAGGTCGGTCGTCAGCGCTTCGGGAGCGGCCGAAATCCTCTCAGGGCTGTGCCGAGCAGCGCGACAACGAAACCGGCGACGAGTCCGCCACCGACGGCAAGGGTGTGCAAGGACGCGCTGAGGCGACTTGGCTGCGTGGTCACTGGGACCGGACGATAGAGAGCGTGACGACGCAATTCAAGCTTCGTGGTGCGATGCAGGGAGTTGGTCTGTGCCGTGTGCGGGAGGTCGGCCGCAGACGAGAAAACGGCCCCGCTGAGGGCGAGGCCGTTTAGACAGGTCGATGGTCGCCTGGCGGGCTTCCGATCGGGGCTTCCCCTGCGGCGAGGTGGCCTCGATCCAGAACCTGTACGCCTCATTCTCCTCCGTCAGGAGCGGCTGGCTACTCACGCTTCGGGTGAAAGGGGGATCCCCAAAAGGCGTGACGGCGTCAGGCGTTCGTCAGCGTTCTCGGCGTAGCGTCGTCGTCGTGGGCAAGACACCGGGAAAGATCACCGCGGCCATCCAGTTCGCGCGCTACGTCGCATCTCTGTGGATGCGACGGGCGCCGAACAATGCCGGCCGAATCTGAGCCGATGCGAAAAGGCGAACGGCCCCCGTCGGGGCCGTTCAGAGACAGGTGGGATGGAGCTTGGCGAGCTTCGCACCGAAACCACTGCGGCGCGGTACCGGCGTCCCCGAACCTGTTGGCCGAACTATTCACATCGATGGGTCGGTCGACCTACCCCATTCAGGGGAATCGGACGGTTTCGAACGCCGTTCGCTCGAAGAGCTTGGCCGCAGCGACCAGCCGGTCGTCGTTCAGGGGAGCCTTCCCCAGAGATTCGACGAAACGCACGACGTGTTCGCTCAGAGCCGGCTCGCCGAGATCGGCGGGGCTTCGCTGCTCGGCGCGTGGCCAACGCTCACGCAGGTTCAAGTCGATTCTCACTCCTCGTTGTGTCGGCCCCTCGGCGTGGTTGACGGGATCGCTGAATCGGTAGTTCATCCCGGTGGTTCACCGCTGCCGCGTCGAGGGGCCGACGTCCGTCAGGACGGCGGCGCGCGTCAGGAGCAGGTGAAGACCCGGATCTTCCACGTTCGCGCGACCCAGCGTCCTGCATGCCGTGGCCAGAAGGCATTCGGGCCGACTCCGATGTCGGCGTACCCCGGATCGACCTTCAGCTCGAGCACGAACGTATAGGTGCCGGTGTGCGCCGGATACTCCGTCTTCTCGTAGATGTCGCGAGCCTGCGCGAGCGTGCCGGAGTCCCAGTAGCCACCGGTGCTGCCGTTCTGGAAGCCGCGCTTCACACCGTGCGGGTCGGTGAGCGTGACGCGATAGTGGAGCTTCTTACTCGGATGCCAGCCCTCGTTGAGGCCGATGCTCCAACGGATCCCGCTGCCGTCGAGCCCCGCGCAGATCCGCGTCGCCTGGGGCGTCGCAACGATGTCTGCTCGCGCAGACGGCGTCGCCAATACCGACGTAGCAACGACGAAAGCCAACAGAACGAGAAGACGTTGCGTACTGATCACGCGACGAGGCTACGCGGAAGCCCGGACGTGTTCTCGTGCGCTCCATACGATGAGGAGCATGGACCAACACGCCGAGCAGGAGGCACTCCCCGAGTCGCGGTCCGACGCGCGCAAGGCGATGGGTCTCAGTGCGTTCACCGTCGTCTGGAACACGATCATCGGCGCCGCCGCGGTTGGCACGGCAGTCTCCACCGGCAGTCTCTCGCTGATCGGGTTCGGCATCAACGCGGTTGTGGACTCGTCGGTCTCCGTCCTGCTCGTGTGGCGTTTCCACGCCGAGGACCGAGGACACGCAGAACGGGCAGAACGCGCCGAGGCTCGAGCCGAGCGGCTCGCCGGCGTCGCGTTCCTGATGATCGCGTTCTACCTCACCGTGCAGTCGATCAGGACGCTCGCAACCTCCGGCAACTCCGAGTCCACGACGTTTGGGATCGTCGAGGCTGCCGCGGCGCTCCTCGTCCTCCCGTTCCTCGCGCGCGCGAAGTACACGCTGGCGCTTCGGATCGGCAGCCGCGCACTCCGCGCCGACAGCATCCTCACCGCCTCCGGAGTTGCGCTCGCAGCCGTCGCGCTGATTGCGCTCGTCCTCCATCGCGCCTTCGGCTGGTCATGGGTCGATCCCGCAGGCGCGCTCCTCATCGCGGCGATCCTCGTGTGGCAAGGAGTGACGACGCTACGTCAGCTGGAGCGGTCGTCGAGCTCGACGACCGCGTCCGGATAGAGCACGGTCCAGACGCGGAGGTAGATCTCGAGCTCCGCCCGATCGGTGGGCGTGTCCGGAGGATCGAGTGCCACGACTGCCGGTCCACGCACGATCGGATCCTGCCCAACGCTCCGAAGGAACGAGGCCAGGCGTTCGGTGTAGGCCGGATCGCGGATGAGGAGCTGCATGTTGGGGGTGGTGGGTGCTGCTTCGTCGAATCGTCGCGGGCAGCGCGAGGAGCGGCGCCCCCCGACGCGGTAGGAACCGCCACCCCTTTTGGGGGATTTCGGTTGCGCTACGACGCGCCGAGAGCCGCCAGCACGTCATCAGCATGCGTTGCGGGCTTCACGGCATGCATCACGCGCGTGACGTTTCCGTCGGCTCCGATCACGAACGTCGACCGGTTGACGCCCATGAATTTCTTCCCGGCGAAGCTCTTCTCGGCCCACACGCCGTATTGCTCCGCGACCGCGTGGTCCTTGTCGGCGAGCAGCGTGAACGGCAGCTCGTATTTGTCTTTGAACTTCACGTGCGACTTCTCGTCGTCGGGTGAGATGCCCAGCACGACGGCCCCGGCGCGCTCGAACTCGCCGTACGCGTCGCGGATGCCGCAGGCCTGGGTCGTGCAGCCCGGTGTGTCGTCCTTGGGATAGAAGTAGAGGACGACGGGCTTCCCGCGGAGGTCGGAGAGCTTGATCGTCTCGCCGCTGTCGCTCGGGAGCTCGAAGTCCGGTGCCGGCTTGCCTTCCTCGATCATCTGTTCCTCTCTGTAGCTCTGTAGCGTTCGCCGCCGATGCTAACGGCTCATCACACCGTCGCATTCCTCGTCCTCGCGGTCACCTGGGCGGCGGCGATCCTCGCGGGGATCGCGTACTACCGCCGGCGGGAGCCGCGCGGATTCGTGACGCATCTCCTCGCGCTGGCCCAGACGCTCATCGTCGCCCAGGTCGGGCTCGGCCTCCTGCTCCTCTCGGAGCACCGCCGCTCGCCGCACCGTCTGCACTATCTCTACGGTGCGCTGGCGCTCGCCGCCGTGCTCGCGCCCTGGCTCTATGCGCCCGCAGACCGGCGCAGGCGGCTCGCTTGGTTCGCGGGGGCTACCCTGGTGGCAGGAGCGCTCGCCGTGCGGGCGTACTTGACCGGCACATGAGATCCTTCTTCTCCCGCATGAACCCGACCCTGCGCGGGTTCCTGATCATCCTCACGATCGTCCTGCTCGTCGTCGTGCTGCAGCTGGAGGCGACGCTCGCTGCCCTGCTGATCCTCGCGCGGATCGCGTTCCTGCTCGCGATCGCGTTCGTCGTCTTCCTCATGTGGCGCGAGCGGCGGGAGGAGATCGCGGTGTGGCCGCTTCGCGCGCGGATCGTCTTCTACGGCGCCGCCTTGCTCGCGGTCGTCGACCTGGCCGTCGACTGGTACGGCGGTGCTAGTGGTTTGCAGGTGCTCGCGTTCGTCGGGGTGCTCGTGTGCTGCGGCCTCGCCATGTGGCGCACCTGGCGCGACCAGCACCACTACGCGTAGCGCAGCGCGGTCAGGCTTCGACGCGGGCGGTCGCCCCGTCGAGCGCGGCGAGCGCTTCGCGAATCGCGACGTGCTGGCCGACGAAGATCGGCGTATCGCGCAGCGTGTAGGCCGACGCCTCGCTGTCGCGGAGGCGGAGCATCAGGTGCATGAAGTCGGCCGGTTCCTCGCACTCGAACGCCGTCATGAACTCCTGGTCGTCGATTCCGAACGAGTACGTGGTGTGGTTCTTGATGCCCGGGAACTCCTCGCGTCCGATCGTGATGTGCTCGTCCATGGCGCGTTGCCGGTCTTCGGTCGAGAGCGCGTACCAGGGTCGCACCTTCTCGAACGGATAGACGACGAGGTACGGCGACCCCTGGGGTGTGATCTTCCGAGCACGGCGCGCACTCGTGTACTGCGAGGCCTTCGTCGTTGCGAGATAGGAGTAGGGCGTCTCGAGCCAGCCCGCGAGCGGTGTTCCGTTCAGAGCGGCGCCGAGCTCGCCCAGTGCGTCATAGCGGTCGGTGATCTTCCAGAGGAAGAAGTCCGTCTCCGGCCGCACGCCGGTCGTGGTGTACGCGCGCAGGTGGTCGAAGCGGTCGGCGTTCTCCTCGACGACCTCCGCGAACGCGTCCTTGCCCGCCTGCCGCTCCTCGACCGGCAAGCGCCGCCAGGCCGGATCGACCCGGTAGAACGTGTACGCGACGTACTGGCCTTCCATGGTGTGAATGCTAGCCCGGCGCGAGGGGGCGAAGCAGCGTCGACGGGATACCGGGGTTCACCGACGCCGAGGTCGACAGGCGGAGGCGGTATCTGCCCGCGCCGACCGGGACTTGGAACGGCAGTGCACGCTTGATTCCGCCGATCGCCTGGCCCTTCCGCGAGAAGAGCAGGCGGCCGGGGAGCCTGTAGAGCTGTGCGACGTACGAGCAGTCGAGGTCGCAGAGGACGAAGACGCGCGCGCCCCGCTGCGTCACCGACGCATTGACCGGCAGCTGCAGTCCAGGGCACCGCGCGACGCTGCCGCGGCGGGACTGGTCGATCGCCGACCGGACCAGCCCCAGGCTCGACTTCGGCGTGTCGTCGGCGTAGTAGAGACCGGCCTGCCAGCCGGCGAGCGCGGTCTCGTCGAACGCGTGGAAGAGAAAGAGACCCTCGACGTTGGGCTGGCAGAAGGCGAGCTGGATCGCCTGGCGGTAGTACTCCGCCTGGACCTGCTCCGTCACCGGTCTCGTCGCGGCCGGCTCGGTACCCGTGTAGAGCTGTGTCTTCGCCGGCGGGACCTGAGTCTCGACGCCGAACTCGTCATACGTGATGGGGAGTGTCGATCCGAGCTGCGCGGTGCCGTCGAACGCCTCGCCCAGGAGCGCAACGAGCTTTCCGTAATCCGCCATCGCGATCGTCGTGGTGTTCGGGTGCGCGCCGCTCACGGGTGCGATGCTCGAGTTGTCCTCATACGGGTGGAACGCGAAGCCGTCCATGATCGGTGTCGACCGCCCGCTCGCCCGATATGCGACCCCGAGGTCGCGGATGAAGACCGTCGGCGAGTGGGTGGGCCGCACTCCCGGCACGTCACCGCCTCTCGGTGAGACCGCGCCGCCGAGCACCCTCACGCCCGGGTCGGCGGCCTTGACCGCGTCGTAGGTGCGCGCGAGCAGCGTCTCGTACGCAGGTGCCGCCGCGTCGCTGCCGTCGTCGTTGAACTGCGGGAGCCAGTAGCGGTTGAGGTTGGGCTCGTTCCCGACGATCACGGCCTCGATCCCGGGCGCGGCGCTGACCACCGAGGCGGCGTACGCCGCGAAGTCGGCCTGGTCGGCATCGGTGAGCGGCGTCGTGGCGCTGCCGAAGTTGAGGACGCTGGCGTACACGTCGATGTCGTGCAGCGCCGCTGCCGCCGTGACGTTCCGGAGCGTCCCGGCGTCGACCGCCGACACGGCCTGCTCTCCCGGCGTCCACGTTTGCGTGATGCGTACGGCGCGGAAACCGGCGAGCGCGATCAGGCTCATCTGCGCCTGGGCGACTGCGGGCAACGGCGAGCGCACCGCATCCTCGGTGGCGCCGATCGTGAGGCTCGGCCCGGCCGAATGGGCTGCCGGCACAAGCGTCAGGCATGCCGCTCCCACCACGGCGGCGAGGCACGCCATGCGCCGGAGGGGCTCGGCTACGGTTGATCGATGGCCTCGGACCGCGTCGAGAAGCAGCTCGAGACGCTCCCGGCGAAGCCGGGCGTCTACCTGTTCCGTGACGCCGCCGGCGACGTGCTCTACGTCGGCAAGGCCAAGACGCTGCGGCCGCGCGTGCGGTCGTACTTCCAGAAATCCCCGGACAGCCGGGCCGCGATCCAGATGCTCCCGGAGCGCGTCGCCGACATCGAGGTCATCGTCACGGGCAGCGAGGTCGAAGCGCTTCACCTCGAGCAGAACCTCGTCAAGCGGCATCGCCCACCGTTCAACGTGCGGCTCCGAGACGACAAATCCTTCCCATACATCGCGGTCACGGTAGACGACGAGTATCCGCGCGTGATGTTCACCCGCGAGCGCCATCGGCCGGGGGTCTGGTACTTCGGACCGTACGCGAACGCGAAGAAGGTGCGCGAGACGCTGGACGTACTGAACCGCGTCTTCCCGTACCGGCCGTGCGAAGGGCCGAAGCCGGGCCGGCACTCGGGCATCCCCTGCCTCGATTACCACATCGACCGGTGCCTGGCACCGTGCGTCGGGTACGTCTCGCGGGAGGACTACCGGCGGATCATCGACAGCGTGATCGAGTTCCTCTCCGGCAACGTGAAGCCGGTGCAGCGTGAGCTGGAGCAGAAGATGCTCGCGGCGGCCGAGGACGAGCGGTTCGAGGAGGCGGCGCGGTACCGCAACCGGCTGCACGCAGTGCAGCACCTCGTCGAGCGGCAGGGCGCGGACCGGCAGTCGGTCGGGACGGTCGACGTGATCGGTTTTGCGGCCGAAGGCGACCGTGCCGTCGTGCAGATCTTTCCGCTTCGGGGCGGGAAGATGGTCGATCGCCACTCGTTCCACGTCGAGAACGTCGGCGGGCAGGATCTGACGACCGTGCTCGAGTCGTTCAGCCTCGAGTACTACGGATCGGCACCGAGCGTCCCACCGCAGATCATCGTCCCGCGCGACGCAGGCGACCTCTCGGCGCTCGCCGAGTTCCTCTCCGAGAAGCGAGGCGCACGCGTGGAGGTCCGTACCGCGGAGCGCGGCGAGAAGCGGCGCCTGCAGGAGCTCGCCGACGAGAACGCGCGCCATGCGCTGTCGACCGACCAGGCGCAGAGCGAGCAGAAGATGCTCCGCCGCGTCGAGTCGCTCGAGGAGCTCCGCGAGGCGCTCAACCTCGAGTCGCTGCCGATCCGCATCGAGTGCTACGACATCTCCCACGCAATGGGGCAGGACCCTGTCGCGTCGATGGTCGTCTTCCAGGACGGTGTTCCGAAGAAGGCCGACTACCGCAAGTTCGGCATCAAGACCGCGGGCGAGGACCCCGACGACTTCGCCGCGATGGCGGAGGTGATCTCGCGCCGCTTCGCACGGCTCTCGGACGGCACGGGAGAGAGCCACGACAACTCGTTCGCGTCGGCCCCGAACCTCGTCGTCATCGACGGGGGAAAGGGCCAGCTCTCCGCCGCGCTTGCGGCGATGCAGGCATACGACTTGCCGCGCGTCGCGGTGATCGCGCTCGCGAAGCGGATCGAGGAGGTCTTCGTACCGGGCTCGAGCGACCCGATCGTCCTGTCGCGCCGCAACCCGGGGCTGCAGCTGCTCCAGCGCGTCCGCGACGAGGCGCACCGCTTCGCGCTCGGTTTCCATCGCCAGCGCCGCGACGCACGCGGCTTCGCGTCGATCTTCGACGAGCTCGAGGGTGTCGGGCCGGCGCGGCGTCGCGCCCTGCTCCAGCACTTCGGATCCGTCGAGCAGATGCTCGCTGCAACCGCCGAGGAGCTCGAGGGCGTACCCGGCGTGCCGTCGAAGACCGCGCGCCGCATCTACGCCCAGCTGCACAAGGCCGGCCGGGGCTGACAGCCGCGTGGCGGAGTTGCCTCAGCCCGGGCCGGGTACGGCTCTGCGCCTTATGCGCGACCGGACCTTCGGGCCGTATTTCTTCGGCAACGCGAGCTCCGCGAGCGGAACCTGGTTCCAGAACCTCGCCGCCTCGCTGCTCGTCTACCGGCTCACGCACTCCGCGTTCCTTCTCGGCGTTCTCAACTTCTGCAACTTCGTGCCGGTGCTGCTGCTCGCACCGTGGGCCGGAAGCGCCGCCGACCGCTTCGATCGCAAGCGCTTGCTGCTCGTCACGCAGCTTGGATCGGCGATCGTAAGCGCCGGCCTTGCGGTGCTTGCGTGGGCCGGGCTCGCACCGGTCTGGGTTGTCATCGCGTGTGCCGGTGTGCTCGGGATCGGCAGCGCGTTCGCGGCGCCCACCTCGCAGGCGCTTATCGGCGATCTCGTGCCGCGCGAGCACCTCGGCTCCGCCGTTGCGCTCAACTCGATGACATACAACCTCGCGCGCGCCGTCGGGCCCGTGCTCGCCGCGATCGCGGTGAACACGATCGGGATCCCGGCCGCGATCGCCGTCAACGCCGGCTCGTATCTCGTGCTCGTCGTCGCGTTGCTGATGGTGCATCCGGCTCCGCGGCGTCTGGCCTCGAGGGGAGAAGCGCGCCTGCGGGAGAGCATTCGACTCGTTCTCGACGAGCCGCGGCTGCTCGCCTTCCTGCTGATCGTGACCGCGGTCGGCTTCGCCTCGGACCCGGTCAACACCGAGTCGCCAGCATTCGCGGAGGCATTCGGGCGTCCGGACACAGACGCCGGGTACCTCATTGGCGCCTTCGGCGGCGGCGCTGTGCTCGCCGCGTTCCTCGTCGCGGGCCGCGTCACCGGCTCGCGAAGACGCATGGCCGTCACGCTCACCGTGCTCGGCGGCGGGATGGTCGCGTATTCGCTCGTCCCGTGGCTCTCACTCGGCGTCGTGTTCCTCGTGGTTGCCGGCTTCGGCTATCTCGCGTCGAACACCGCGGCGACGAGCCGGCTGACGCTCGACGTGGCGGAGCACCACCGCGGGCGGATCATGGCGCTCTGGAGCGTCGCGTTCCTCGGCTTCCGGCCGATCGCGAGCCTGGCCGACGGCGCGATCGCGGGCGCCTTCGGCGTTCGCACGGCCGGTGTCGTGCTCGCCCTGCCGGTGCTCGCGATCGCGGGCGTGATCTACTTCTTACACAGCCATCACCGAACGCTTACGAAGGTTGCCTAGGTTCGGGGCATGCCGCTCCACCTGATCGAAGACGACCTCCGCGAGCACTCCTGGTACGAGCAGCTGTTCGTGCAGACGATCGCGGACGTCGAGGCCTATGCCGCGCGCTGGGCCGCCTTCGAAGAGCTCGTCTTCGGCTCCCCCGCGGCGGCCGAGTCGAACCTTTAGGCGCCGCCGTCTTCCGGCCCGAGGAACGGGTACCGGTAATCGGTCGGCGGGACGAAGAGCTCCTTCACCGTCCGCGGCGACACCCAGCGGATCAGGTTCCACATCGAGCCCGCCTTGTCGTTCGTGCCGGAGGCACGGGCGCCGCCGAACGGCTGCTGCCCGACCACCGCGCCGGTCGGCTTGTCGTTCACGTAGAAGTTCCCGGCGGCGTAGCGGAGACGCTGCTGCGCGTCCACCACGGCATCGCGGTCGCGTGCGAACACCGCGCCCGTCAGCCCGTACGGCGCGCCTCCGTCGATCAGGTCGAGCGTGTCCTCGTATTTCTTCTCGTCGTAGACGTACGCCGTCACGACGGGCCCGAAGAGCTCCTCCTTCATCGTCCGGAACTCGGGGTCGGTGGTCTCGATCACCGTCGGCTGCACGAACCACCCGTCGGAATCGTCGTAGCCGCCGCCGATGAGCACTGATGCGTCGCTGCCGGCTTCGTTGGCCTCGTCGATCGCTGCCTTCTGTGTCTTGAACGAGTTGCCGTCGATGACGGCGCCCATGAAGTTCCCGAAGTCGGAGACGTTGCCGACCTTCAGGCCGCCGACTTCCTGCACGAGCTGGTCGCGCACCTCGGGCCACAGGTTGGACGGCATGAAGAGCCGCGAAGCGGCGGAGCACTTCTGCCCCTGGTACTCGAACGAGCCGCGCAAGATCGCCGTCGCCACCGCGGCCGGATCGGCGGAGGCGTGCGCGAGGATGAAGTCCTTGCCGCCGGTCTCCCCGACGATGCGCGGGTAGTTGCGGTAGCCCTCGAGGTTCTTCGCGACCGTGCGCCACATGCCGTTGAAGACGGCCGTCGAGCCGGTGAAGTGGATGCCGGCGAGATCGGGGCTCGCGAGCACCGGGTCGCCGACCTCGGCGCCCGAGCCGTAGACGAGGTTGATGACACCCGGAGGCAGGCCTGCCTCTTCGAAGAGCTTCATCAGGAAGTGCGCGCTGTACGCCGCCGTCGACGCGGGCTTCCAGATGACCGTGTTGCCCATCAGCGCCGCCGAGGTGGGGAGGTTGCCCCCGATCGCCGTGAAGTTGAACGGCGTCACCGCGAAGACGAAGCCTTCGAGCGGCCGGTACTCGAGCCGGTTCCAGACACCCGGCGACGAGACGGGCTGCTCCTCGTAGATCCGCGTCATGTACTTGACGTTGAAGCGCAGGAAGTCGACCAGCTCGCACGCCGCGTCGATCTCCGCCTGGTGTGCGGTCTTCGACTGGCCGAGCATCGTCGCCGCGTTCAGCGTCTGCCGCCAGGGGCCCGCGAGCAGCTCCGCGGCACGGAGGATGATCGTCGCGCGCTCCTCCCACGGCGTCCGCGACCAGTCCGCAGCCGCCACCTGCGACGCTGCGATCGCGCGCGCGACCTCCTCAGCGCCTGCCTTGTGCACGGTCGCAAGGACGTGCGACCGGTTGTGCGGCTCGACGGCCTCGAACGTGTTGCCCGTGCGGATTTCCTCGCCGCCGATGACGAGCGGGATGTCGAGCTGCTGCGACTCGAGCTGCTGCAGCCGCAGGCGGAGCTCCTCGCGCTCGGGTGTGCCCGGCGCGTAGCTGCGAACCGGCTCGTTGATCGGCTCTGGGACACGGAAGATCGCATGGGTGCTCATGCGGCGATTCTAGGAGGGCTTGGCGGGAGTTGGCTCGTTGACCGGTTGCGATGGTCGTCGCGAGGCAAGGACGCAGGGAGCCTCGATAGCGGTGTTTCTATCGGGGCGACCGAGGACGCGGCATCGCGGCGTCCAGCCTGACCGGGCGACACAGCCCCTCTCCCGCCAATCCCTCCCAATCCCAGGGCCATGCGACACTTGCGGATCGTGGCCTCGAAAGCACCAATCGCCCCCGAGCCGCCGGATCTGCCCGACGAGCTCGAGGCGGCGGAGCCTCCCGCGAAGCTCCTCGGCCAGGAGCTCGAGCTGCTGTTGCTCGAGCGTGCCGATCTCTCGGACGCGAACGCGAGCCGCATTCGGCTCGTCGAGTCGCGGCTCGCCGACGTCGACCTCTCCGGTGCGAAGCTCGAGTACGCGACGTTCCGCGACGTCTTCGTGACCGAGGGCAGCTGGGCGAACGTCCGGGCGACAGGCATCGTGCTGCGGCGTGTCGAGCTCGAGCGCGTCCGGCTGACAGGCGCGGAGCTCTTCGGCAGCGAGCTCGACGACGTCGCCTTCGTCGACTGCCGCCTCGATCTCGCGTCGTTTCGGAGCGCAAAGCTGACGTCCGTCAGGTTCCAACGCTGCCGGATGGAAGAGGCGGACTTCCAGGGCGCCGCCTTCTCGTCGTGCGTGTTCGACGAGTGTGTGCTCACCCGGTCGAGCTGGTCGGACGTCTCGTTCACGCGGAGCGAGATGCGCAGCGTCGACCTCAGCGGCGCCGGCAACCCGGAATGCCTGCGCGGGGTGCGGATGCCGTGGGCGGATGTCGTCAATGCCGCGGCGGAGCTTGCCGACGCCGTCGGAATCGAGATCGTCGACTGATGGCGGTGAAGCAGCTCGCGTACGAGGTCGACGGCTGGGGGATCGGCGAGCTGTGGCGGGAGGACGGCCGCGTCGTCTGGCACGAGCTGCCGCATCCGTCGAACGTCGCGCGAAAGCTGGGAAGCGACGAGCTCGTGGAGCGGCTCCAGGCGTACTTCGCCGGCGACGACGTCTCGTTCGACGATGTGCCCGTCGACCTCGAGCACGAGACGCCGTTCCTCGAGCGCTGTGCGCACGCGTTGCGCGAGATCCCCCGCGGCGAGGTCGTTACCTACGGCGAGCTCGCCGCGCTCGCGGGTGCTCCCGGCGCAGCTCGTGCAGCAGGCAGCTTCTGCGCGCGCAACCGGCTCGGCTTGTTCGTGCCTTGCCACCGCGTCGTCGCCGCCGGCGGGCTCGGCTCGTACGGGTCCTACGGGCTCGCCTACAAACGGCGCCTGCTGAAGCTGGAGGGCGCACTTGCCACTGTCGGATGACCTGCGCGACGAGCTTGCGGCGATCGCCCCGGAGTCTGACTGCGACCGGCTCGCCGAGCTGTCCGGGCTCTTTCACGTCGCGGGCAGCGTGCATCTGCGCGGCCGCGGCGTGGTCGACGTGCATCTCGACCTCGTGAGCTCGGCGGTCGCTCGTCGAGCGTTCAGCCTATTGCGGGCGTTCGAGGTCGAGTCGGAGATTCGCACGTACCAGCAGCACGCATTCGCTCGCGCGACGCGCTACCAGCTTCATGTCGAAGGAACGCCGCACGCGTATGAGACGCTGCACCGCGCAGGCGTGCTCGATGCGTCGCACCGGCCTCTCGAACGGCCCCCGCAGCGCGTCGTCGCGCGACGATGCTGCCGGGGCGCGTATCTTCGCGGCGCGCTCCTCGGCGCAGGCTCGCTGAGCGGACCGCGCACTGTGCACCTGGAGATCAGGACAGCAGAGGTGGAGGGTGCGCACTTTCTCGCCGAGGTCGCTGCGAGGGAAGGAGCCGAGCTGCATGTGCACGAGCGAGCACGGCACGCGGTCGCGTATGCGAAGGGAGTCGAGACCATCGCCGACGTTCTGATCGCGGCAGGGGCGAGCGACGTGGTGCTCGTGCTCGAGGAGAACGCGGTGATGGGCGCAACGAGATCCGATGCAAATCGCCTCGCGAATGCCGACCATGCGAACCTCGTGCGCACGAGCCGCGCAGCCCACGCGCAGCTCGACGCCGTACGCAAGCTCGACGTCGACTCGCTTCCCGACGACCTGCGCGAGCTCGCGTCGCTTCGCGTCCGTCACCCGACGCTCCCGATCGCGGAGCTCGCGCGACGGTGCCGACCGCCGATCACGAAGGCGTCTGCCTACCGCCGGCTGCGACGGCTCGTCGAGCTCGCCGCGGACTGACAATGCGTGACGCCTACGACTTGCAACTCGTCTAGCGTCTGTCGGTAGCTAGTCGTCATACTCGGCAACGGCGGGTCCGCGCTCGTCCGGCGGCGAATTCAGACCCCGTTCGTCGCCACGGTCATGGGTGTGGTAAACCGGAGGGGAGGGTCGTCCTCGGAGCTTCCCCTCCGGCCCGTCCCGCGCGCACGTCCGATGCAGCCTCGGCACCTCGTGGCGGCCACCGCTGTCCGCGGAGCCCTCAGACACCGCAGGCGTTGTGCGGTCTCCCTCGGGGAGTCGGTCCTGCAGCCGTCGTTAGACTCGCCTCGAAAACGCAAACGAAAGGGCTCTAGGGACATGGCGAAGACCAGGGTGGGGATCAACGGCTTCGGGCGGATCGGGCGAAACTTCTTCCGTGCCCAACTCGAGCGCGACAGCGATTTCGAGATCGTTGCTGCGAACGACCTCGGCGACCTGAAGACGATGGCGCATCTGCTGAGGCACGACTCGACGCTCGGCAATCTCGACGTCCCGGTCGAGGTCGGCGACGGCTCGATCCGGGTCGGCGACCAGGAGATCGCGTTCCTCTCCGAGCGGGACCCCGGCCAACTGCCGTGGGGCGAGCTCGGCATCGACATCGCGATCGAGTCGACCGGATTCTTCACGAAGCGCGAAGGCGCACAGAAGCACCTCGACGCCGGTGCGAAGAAGGTCGTCATCTCTGCTCCCGCCACGGATCCCGACGTGACGATCGTGCTCGGCGTCAACGACAAGGAGTACGACCCCGAGCAGCACGCGATCATCTCGAACGCGTCCTGCACGACGAACTGCGTCGCGCCGCTGGCCAAGCTGCTCCACGAGGCGTACACGATCGAGCGCGGCTTCATGACGACGATCCACGCGTACACGAACGACCAGCGCACGCTCGACTTGCCGCACGAGGACCTGCGGCGGGCACGCGCGGCGGCGATCAACCTCATCCCGACATCGACCGGCGCTGCGCGCGCAATCGGCGTCGTGCTGCCCGACCTGAAGGGGAAGATCGACGGCATGTCGATGCGAGCGCCCGTTCCGACGGGCTCGATCGTCGATCTCGTCGTGCAGGTGTCGCGCGAGACGAGCGTGGACGAAGTCAACGGCCTCTTCCGGTCGAAGGCGGACACCGGCGATCTCACGGGGATCCTCCAGTACACGGACGAGCCGCTCGTCTCGACCGACATCGTCCACTCGTCGTACTCGTCGATCTTCGACAGCGATCTGACCATGGTGAACGGCAACCTCGTGAAGGTCTTCGGCTGGTACGACAACGAGTGGGGCTACAGCTGCCGCCTCGTCGACCTCGTCGCGAAGATCGCCAAGTCGCTGCCGGCCGCGGTCGCGGCGTAGCAGGAGGTCGCTTGCGACTTCCGCGCTCCGTTCGCGACGTCGACGTCGCGGGCAAGGTCGTGCTCGTACGCTCCGACCTGAACGTGCCGCTCGAGAACGGCGCGGTCGCCGACGACATGCGCATCCGTGCCTCGCTGCCGACGCTTCGCCTGCTTCTCGACGGAGGCGCGGCCGAGGTGCGTGTGTGCTCCCATCTCGGCCGGCCGAAATCGGAGGAGGACCGCGCGAAGTACTCGATGCAGCCCGTTCGCGACCGGCTGGGCGAGCTGCTGCCCGACGATCGCATCACGGTGCTCGAGAACACGCGCTTCGACGGGCGGGAGACGAAGAACGATCCGGCGTTCGCCGGGGAGCTCGCCGAGGGCTGCGACCTCTACGTCAACGACGCGTTCGGCTCTGCACACCGCGCGCATGCGTCGACCGAGGGCGTCGCGCACCTTCTACCCGCGTACGCCGGCCTGCTGCTCGAGGAGGAGCTGAAGCATCTCGGGACACTCCTCGGCGACGTCGAGCGGCCATTCGTCCTGATCTCCGGCGGTGCGAAGGTCGACGACAAGCTGGGCGTGCTCCAGAACCTCGGCGGCAGGGCGGACACCGTGCTGATCGGCGGCAAGATGGCGGAGCAGGTGCGCGTCGAGAATCCGCTCGACTTCGACGTCGAGCTGCCGAGCGACGTCGTCGGGGCAGCCGAGTTCGCCGAGGTTGCCGAGTCGGGCGTCTATGCAGTCGAGGACCTTCCCGACGGCTGGCTCGGCCTCGATATCGGTCCCGAGACATGCGAACGGTTCGGCCGCACGATCGCGGGTGCGCGCACGATCTTCTGGAACGGGCCGATGGGTGTCTTCGAGTGGCCCGCGTACGCCGGCGGCACGAAGGCAGTGGCGCAGGCCGTCGCTGCGAACGAGCAGGCGTTCTCGGTCGTCGGGGGCGCCGACTCCGTCCGGGCGCTGAACGAGCTCGGTCTCGCGGACCGGATCTCCTGGGTCTCGACCGGCGGCGGCGCGAGCCTCGAGCTGCTCGAGGGCAAGGAGCTGCCCGGCGTCGCCGCGATTCCCTCCGCGTCTGAGGTGGGCGCGTGATCGTCGCGGGCAACTGGAAGATGTTTCCCGGCCCGGACCCTGTCGCTCTCGCCGAGCGTCTCTCCGGCGTCACGGGAGTCGACGCGATCGTCTGCCCGCCCTACGTCGCGCTCACCCGTTGTGTTGCGGCCGGGCTCACGACGTACGCGCAGAACGTGCATTGGGAACCGGAGGGCGCGTACACCGGAGAGATCTCGCCGCCGATGCTGCTCGACCTCGACGTCGGCGGCTCGCTCGTCGGCCACTCGGAGCGGCGGCAGTATTTCGGCGAGACCGATGCCCACGTCGCCCGGCGCGCGCTGGCCGCGCTCCAGGCGGGTCTCGGCGTGATCGCCTGCGTCGGCGAGACCCAGGAGGAGCGCGACTCCGGGGGCATGGAGACGGTGCTCCGCATCCAGGTCGACGCGATCCGCGACGCATGCGGCCCGCACGACAAGCTCGTCATCGCCTATGAGCCCGTGTGGGCGATCGGAACAGGTCGCACGGCGACACCCGAGATGGCGCAGGAGGCGCACGCATTCGTCAAGTCGCTGCTCGACCTCCCCGTGCTCTACGGCGGCTCGGTGAAGCCCGACAACGCGGACGAGCTCATGTCGCAACCCGACGTCGACGGTGCGCTCGTCGGCGGCGCTTCGCTCGACATCGAATCGTTCGCCTCGATATGCGAAGCAGCCGCACGGGCGGCACGCCCTGTGCAATCAGACTCAACGGAAGTCTGACCTGACATCATGGCGCCTCCCAGGTCAGGCCCGCCGATCCCGCTCGTAGCGCTCGTGATCCTCGACGGCTGGGGCATCGCCCCGGCAGGCCCGGGGAACGCGGTCGAGCTCGCGGACACACCGGTCTTCGACCGTCTCTGGGCGGAGTATCCGCACACGCAGCTCGCCGCGTCCGGCGAGGCCGTCGGCCTGCCGGCGCGGCAGATGGGCAACTCCGAGGTCGGCCATCTGACGATCGGCTCGGGCCGCGTGCTCGACCAGGACTTCCAGCGGGTCAATCGCGCCGTTGCGAGCGGGAGCTTCTACGAGAACGAGGCGCTCGTCGGCGCGTTTCGCCGTGCACAGGAACGCGGGGGAGACGTGCACCTGCTCGGGCTCGTGTCGTACGGCGGCGTCCACTCGCACATCGATCACCTCCGTGCGCTGCTCGAGCTCGCGCAGCGGGACGGGATGACACATCGCACGTGGATCCACGCGTTCACCGACGGCCGCGACGTCTCGCCACACGCGGCGCTGCGCGACCTCGCCGAGCTCCCGGCGGACCGGATTGCGACAGTCGCAGGCCGGTACTACGCCATGGACCGCGACAAGCGGTGGGAGCGGACCGATCTGGCTCTCGACGCGATCGTCGCCGGCGAAGGCGCGCACGACGCGGACCCACTGCGCGCGGTGCAGGAGAGCTACAAGGCGGCGCTAACCGACGAGTTCATCGTGCCCGTGGTCGTGGACGGGCGGCCGCGGCTCGATCCCTCCGTGGACACCGCGATCTTCTTCAACTTCCGGCCCGACCGCGCGCGCCAGCTCTCGGAGAGGCTCGGCGGGCTCGAAACCGATCTGACGACGATGACGAAGTACAGAGACGACTTCCCATTCCCGATCGCGTTCCCCGAGCAGAAGGTGGACATGGTGATGGCCGAGGTACTGGCCGACCACGGCGTCCGGCAGCTCCACATGGCGGAAACGGAGAAGTACGCACACGTGACGTACTTCTTCAACGGCGGCCGCGAGGAGAAGTTCCCCGGCGAGACGCACCTGATGGTCCCGTCACGCCGCGACGTCGCGAGCTACGACCTCGCCCCGGAGATGTCGGCCGTCGAGCTCACGGACCGCTTCGTCGAGGAGATCGGCCAGGGCTACGCGTTCGCCGTCCTCAACTTCGCGAATCCGGACATGGTCGGGCACACCGGGGTCATCCCGGCCGTCGTCGCGGCGGTCGAGACGGCGGATGCCTGCCTCGGCAGGGTCGTCGAGGCCGTGGAGGCCGCCGGCGGGGTCTGTCTCATCACGGCCGACCACGGAAATGCGGAGAAGATGCTCGAAGACGACGGGGTCAGCCCGCACACAGCGCACACGACGAATCCCGTGCCCTTGATTTGTACGGAAAACGGCCTCATGTTGAGAGGCGACGGCGAGCTTTCGGACCTCGTTCCGACGGCTCTGGCCCTTCTCGAACTTGCCAAACCCTTACACATGACGGGCTCGAATCTCGCCAATGTCCCCCGATAACCCGGCTATCATGGCGAACCTTGTCGCTGCCCCAGCCTGACTTCGGCGTTCTGCGGAAGGCCCAGCGTGGTGATGAACGCGCCTTCTCGATCATCGTGCGCGCCTACCAGGTGCCGGTCTTCAACTATGTCCTGCGGCTCGTGGGCGACAGGTCGCTCGCCGAGGATCTGACGCAGGAGGTCTTCCTCCGCGTCTTCCAGGGGCTTCCGCGCTTCTCGCTCCGCTCGAAGTTCACGACCTGGCTCTTCCAGGTGACGAAGAACCGCGTGCTCGACGAGCTTCGCGCGATGGAGCGCCGGCCGCGCGCGGTCGTCGACATCGAAGACGTGCCGCCGCTCGAGGTGCTCGACGCGCCGTTCGAGCGGCTCGAGGCGATCGATGCGGTCTGGCGCGCGATCGAGGGCTTGAACGTCGACCTGAAGATGGCGCTCTTGCTCCGTGACATCGTCGGTCTGTCGTACACGGAGATCGCGGACTCGCTCGAGGTGACGCTCGCCACCGTGAAGTGGCGGATCTACAAGGCGCGCGAAGACGTGCAGCTCTCGCTCGCCCGTGAGGGGATCCACCTCTACGGCGAGTCCGAGGCCGACGCCGTCATCGCTCCGACCGCCGCCGCTCCCTCCGTCTAACCCCACGCGGGCTCGCGCCGCAGCAAGGCCGCGAGCCCGGCCGGACATATCTGTCGGCCCGTGTCGGTCACAGGCCGGCCTCGAGCCGTTGGGCGAGCAGGTCGGGCAGGCCCGCCTCCCGGATCTCGGCCTGCGTGCGGGCGATGTCGTACTCGACGCGGCGGAAGCTCGCTGTCCGCTCGTCGAGGTCGAGCAGGAGATACGCCGCACGCGGGTCGCCGTCGCGGGGCTGGCCGACGGAGCCCGGGTTCAGCAGGGTGCGGGCGTCCGAGAGGTCGAGCTCGGTGCCGCCGGGCGAGAGCTCGCCGGTGAAGGCGTCGCCCGCGAGCTTGACGTGCAGTGCGACGTGACTGTGTCCCACGAGGACGATCGGTTGCTCGGTCAGCTCGAGCGTGGCGATGGCGACGCGGTCGGAGAGCACGTACTCCCACACGGGATCGCGGGCGCTCGCGTGGAAGAGCGCGACGTCGGCGCGCGTCCCCTGTGGCTCGAGCGACTCGAGGTATGCGAGGGAGCCGGCCGAGAGCACCTCGCGCGACCAGCGCGCGGCGGTGCCGGCGTCGCCGCTGAACTCCATCAGGTCGATCGTCCCCCGCACGGCAAGGTCGTGGTTCCCCGCGAGGCAGATGCTCGCGCGTGCCTCGATCGCCGCACAGCACTCGTTCGGACGAGCGCCGTACCCAACGAGATCGCCCAGGCACCAGAGCTCGTCCGGCGGGTCCTCGTCGAGCGCTGCGAACACCGCCTCGAGGGCGTGCAGGTTCCCGTGGATGTCGGAGACAACAGCGATGCGCATCGGCGCCGAAAGCTACCGGCGGCGTCCCGGGCGACTACCGCAGGTCCGGCGGAGGCGCCTCGGGAAGGTTCCGAATCCCCTCGGTCGTCTGCCACTTCGACCAGGAGTCCTGGAGCGCTGCGATCAGTTCCTCCATGAAGCGCGGGGAGGCGTTGACCCGTGCAACGACTGCACCCGGGACGTCGCCTTCCTCGACTTCGTGCTCGATGCGGGCGAACGTCAGCGTGAACTCGTAACGCGAGAAGCTGATGTTCGCAAAGTTGGCGTACGCCCCCGCGATGTCCTGCGGGTCGAGGTGAATGTTGAGCCTGCGCTCGCCCGTCTCCGGCTCGGGCTGGTTCTCCTCGTCCACGCGGCCACGATACTACGAGGACATGGACATGAGCCTCCGCCTCCGCCACACGATCCGCCTGGCCACCGCCGTTGTGGTGACGCTGATCGTCGGAACCATTGGATTCCACCTGATCCTCGACGAGGGGTGGTTCCAGTCGTTCTATCGCGGCTTCGTCACCGCGACGCTCGCCGGGCTCGACACCGTGCCGACAAGCGATGGTGCGCGGGCCTTCTCGATTCTCCTCGTGATCGCCGGTCTGACGATCGTCGGCTACGCCGGTGCGGTTATCGTCGAGGTCATCGCCGGCGGGGTGCTGTCCGGAGTGCTGGCCGAGCGACGAAAGGAGAAGACGATCGAACGCCTGCGCGATCACTTCATCATCTGCGGTTACGGCCGCGTCGGCCGCCGCGTCGCGGAGGAGTTCCGGCTGTCCGGAGAGCCGTACGTCGTGCTCGACTACCACGAGGACGCCGTCAGCGCTGCCAAGGAGCAGGGTGACCTGCTGATCGAGGGCAATGCGACCGAGGACGAAGACCTGCGCCGCGCCGGCCTCGACCGGGCGAAGGGACTCGTGGCGGCCGCGGACTCCGACTCGGACAATCTCTACATCGCGCTCTCGGCGCGCTCTGCGCGACCCGACATCCAGATCGTGGCGCGCGCATCCGACGAGGACGCCGAGAAGAAGCTGAAGCTCGCCGGCGCCGACCGGGTCGTGCTGCCGTACGCGACGGCAGGACGCACGATGGCGAATCTCGTGTTGAAGCCGCACGTGACCGCATTCCTCGACGCCGTGACGACGGCGACAGGCCCCGACCTGCACATGGCAGAGATCGAGGTCCCTGACACCAGCACGCACGCGGGCAAGACGATCCGCGAGATTCGCGTGCGGCACGAGACGGGCGCGATCATCATCGCGATGCGCAAACGGGATGGCACCTTCGACACGACGCCGGAGCCCGACGTGCGCATCGACCCCGGCGACGTGCTCGTCAGTGTGGGGACGGCCGACGAACTGCGGCGCCTCGAAGACCTCTTTGCCGCAGTCGGTCATGTTGGCAGCTGATCCCGTACGAGAGCTCGCGGCTGCGCTCGGCGCTGATGTCGTGCTCGACCGTCCGGCCGATGCAGCGCACGGCGACTACGCGACGAACGCGGCGCTGAAGCTCGCTGGAGCGCAGCGGCGGCCGCCGCGCGAGATCGCCGCCGAGCTTGCAGCAGACGCAGCGCAATTGCCGGGCGTCGAGCGGACGGAGATCGCCGGCCCCGGCTTCGTCAACCTGTTCCTCGGGGATGCGTGGTTTGCGTCGACCCTCCGGGCGATCCTCGACGCGGGTGAATCGTTCGGCGGCGGCTGGGCCGACCCGGCGCAACGCATTCAGGTCGAGATGGTGTCGGCGAACCCGACCGGACCGATCACCGTTGCGTCGGCGCGGAACGGCGCGTACGGCGACTCGCTCGCGCGCATTCTCGAGCTCGGTGGCAACGAGGTGGCGCGGGAGTACTACTACAACGACTCCGGCACGCAGATGGATCGCTTCCGCGCGTCGGTCGACGCCGCCCGTCGTGGCGAGGAGCCTCCGGAGGACGGATACCAGGGCGCGTACGTCGCGGAGCTCGCGAGGGAAGACGGCGACCCGGTGCCGGCCATGCGGAAGAAGATCGAGGACTCGCTGGAGCGGTTCCGCATCCACATCGATACGTGGGTGAATCAGAGCGAGATCGAGCAGCACGTCGCCGAGCTCCTGCCGAGGCTCGACACCTACGAAGCCGACGGAACGCTCTATGCGCGCACGACCGCGCACGGCGACGACAAGGACCGGCCGCTGATCCGGTCCTCCGACGGCTCGTATCTCTACTTCGCGGCCGACGTTGCATACGTCAAGGACAAGTTCGAGCGCGGCTTCGACGTCGCGATCTACGTCCTGGGCGCCGATCACCACGGCTACGTCGCGCGTCTCAAGGCGGCCGCGGCGATGCTGGGCTACGACCCGAGCCGCGTAGAGGTGCTCCTCTATCAACTCGTGCACCTGACTCGAGGCGGCGAACAGACGAAGATGTCGAAGCGGCGCGGCGACGTGGTGTTCCTCGACGAGTTCATCGACGAGATCGGCGTCGATGCAGCCCGGTGGTACCTCGTGAACCGTGGCCCCGATCAGACGATCGAGATCGACGTCGACCTCGCAGCCGAGAAATCGCAGAAGAACCCGGTGTACTACGTCCAGTACGCGCACGCGCGCACCGCGGGGATTCTGCGAAACGCCGGCGACGCGGAGATGTCTCCCGAGCCGAACGGCCCGCTCGCAGCGGAGGAGCGCGAGCTGATCAAGCGGCTCGCCGAGTTCCCATCCGTTGCGGCCGAGGCCGCGGAGAAGCGCGGCCCGCAGGGAATCCCGACGTACGCCATTCGCGTCGCCGACGACTTCCACCGCTTCTACCACGAGCATCGGGTGCTCGAGAGCGACGAGCAGGCGTTCCGGCTCGCGCTCAGCCGCGCGACCCAGATCGTGATCGCACGGGCTCTCGACCTCATCGGTGTCGCCGCGCCCGACAGCATGTAACACTTCGTCTGTGGCAGACGGACTGCTGCTCACCGGTCGGGAACGCGTTCGCACCTTCTGGCTGAAGCTCGCCGCGGGGGCTGGGCCGTCGCTCGTGCTCGTCGGCATCGCCGCCGCGCTTGGAGCGGTTGCCGTGGCGGCAACGATGGCCGTGTTCGCCGTGCTGATCGGCTTCGTGATCGCGACGACCGCGCGCAGGCCACGGGGGGCGTTGAAGGGCGGGATCGCGCTGCTCGTCGTGCTGATCGTCTTTCAGATCGTGGTGGCGTGGTTCGTCAGCCACCCCATCGAGAAGGGCTAGGAGGGATCGGTGGGAGAGGGCTGTGCCAACTCGCGCCAAGCCTCCTCCCGTAGGATCCCGCGCTGTGAGCGCGCGCCACGCCCCCGACCGCAACATCGCGATGGAGCTCGTCCGGGTGACGGAGGCGGGCGCGATGGCCGCAGCGCGTTGGATCGGCCGCGGGGAGAAGGAGAGCGCCGACCAGGCTGCAGTCGACGCGATGCGCTTCGTGCTCGACAGCGTCGCGATGCGCGGCGTCGTCGTGATCGGGGAGGGGGAGAAGGACGAGGCGCCGATGCTCTACAACGGCGAGGAGGTCGGGAGCGGGGAGGGCGCGGAGGTCGACGTCGCCGTCGATCCACTCGAGGGCACGCGGCTCACCGCGCTCGGCCAGCCCGGAGCGATCGCCGTGATCGCGGTCGCCGAGCGCGGGACGATGCTCTTTCCCGGGACGGCGTTCTACATGGAGAAGATCGCCGTCGGTCCGCGTGCCGTCAACGCGATCGACATCACGAAGTCGCCGGGCGAGAACATCGCTCGCGTCGCGGAGGCACTCGGCAAGACTGCGCGAGAGGTGGATGTGGTCGTGCTCGAGCGTGACCGGCACGCGCAATTGATCGCCGAACTTCGTGCTGCGGGTGCGCGTGTGAAGCTGATCCGCGACGGTGACGTCGCTCCGGCGATCGCAGTCGCACAGCCCGGCACCGGCGTCGACATCCTGTACGGCATCGGCGGCACGCCGGAGGGCATCATCTCCGCCGCTGCGTTGAAGTGCGTCGGTGGCGGAATCCAGGGCAGGTTGTGGCCACGCGACGACGACGAGCGCAAGCAGCTCGTTGCCGAGGGGCTCGATCCGGAGCGCGTGCTCTACACAAACGACCTCGTCCGCGGGGAGGACGTGTTCGTCGCTGCGACCGGTGTGACGAATGGTCCGTTGCTGAGCGGCGTGCAGTACGTCCCGGGCGGCGCTGTCACCGACTCGATCGTGATGCGCTCCCGCTCCGGCACCGTGCGCCGCATCAGCGCGCAGCAGTCGCTCGAGAAGCTCTCCGCCCTCACGGGCTTCGAATACCGCTAGTCCCTCGCTCATAAAGGGGGGCGCCTCGCGGCGCCCCCCTTTCATCACGTCTCAGACGTTCGCTGTCTCGCGTTCCATCTCCGGCGCGTAGAGGCCGCTGGTCGCGGCGCCATTCAGCTTCGCGCGGTGGTAGTACGCACGCTTGGCAGCCTCGACCTGCTCGGGCTTGCCTTGCCAGGCCTTCAGGGCGGGTGCCTGCAACGCACGGCCGTACGAGAACGAGAGCTTCCACGGGTGCGGGCCTCTCGCATTCATGGCATTGAGGTGCGCGGTCGCATCCTCGTCCGACTGTCCGCCGGAGAGGAAGACGATTCCGGGCACCGCCGCCGGCACGTGCTTGTAGTAGCACTTGAGCGACCACTCGGCGACTTCCTCGACACCGGCGCGTTTTGGCGCCTCGTAGCCGGAGAGCACCATGTTCGGCTTGAGCAGCGTTCCTGCGATGTCGACGCGCTGGTCGGACAGCTCGGTGTACAGCGCGGCGAGCACCTTGCACGAGACGTGGTAGCTCCGCTCGATCGTGTGCGTGCCGTCCTGAAGGATCTCCGGCTCGACGATCGGGACGATGCCCGCCTCCTGGCAGAGCGCGGCGTACCGGGCGAGCGCGTGTGCGTTCGTCCAGATGCAGTACTCGCTCGGCAGCTCGTCGCTGATCGAATACGTCGCGCGCCACTTCGCGAAGCGGGCGCCGAGGCTGTGGTACTCGGCGAGCCGTTCGCGCAGGCCGTCGAGCCCCTCGGTGATCGTCTCACCGTCGGCGAGCGCGAGGGGCTTCGCGCCCTGGTCGACCTTGATGCCCGGGATGACGCCCTTCGACTCGAGCAGCTTCGGGAACGGTGTGCCGTCGAGCGCGCTCTGGCGGATCGTCTCGTCGAAGAGGATGACGCCGCTGATGTACTCCTCCGCGCCGGGTGTCGTGAAGAGAAGGTCGCGGTACGCCTGCCGGTTCGGCTCGGTGTTCTCGACCCCGATCGAGTCGAACCGCTTCTTGATCGTGCCCGTGCTCTCGTCGGCGGCGAGGATTCCCTTGCCGTCCGAGACGATGGCGCGTGCGATGTCGTGGAGCTCGTTGTGGGCCATGCTGAAGCCTCTCTCTGGTCCGATTTCGGTCAGCCCTGAGTATCGCCGCAGCGGCCGCGAGGCCGCAGGCAAAGGTCACAACTCCTGGATCCGAGAGGCGTGCGGTTCGCCTGGCTAGAATCACGGCACACGCGGACGTAGCTCAGTTGGTAGAGCATCAGCTTCCCAAGCTGAGGGTCGTGGGTTCGAGCCCCATCGTCCGCTTCGGAAGCGCGTATCGATCGCTCAAATCGGTTCGCCTACGCACGGTTCGGGTCTACCGGTTCACCCGTCCTCGCCGTACCCCGTCGACCAAAACGACGTTGGGCAGCTAGGAAACGGCATCAACCGGAAGCAGGACAGCATGCATGCGGAAAGGTCCAACAGGACCACCATCAGCATTCACGACGCCGTCATCGTCGACGGACAAGCTGGAATCGTGATCGGCTTCTACGCGAGGAAAGAGCGGATGGTCCTCGTCCGGCTCGACCCTTCAGGGACACTCGAGGTGCCTGAGTCGCGGCTGGTCAGCGAAGCCGCCTGGATCGAAAACAGTTGGCATCTCGGTCCACGGGGCAGCACGCTCCGACATGTCCCCATCGAGGAGCTCACGGAGACGGTCGAGTTCAGCGTCTCGGCGATCCACCTGCGCTAAGCGACTCGGACTCGGCCGGGTAGCGCGGCGGCGCGGCTCAAATTCCTCGTAGGTGCCCGAGCCCCCGTCAATCTCCTCGGGTTGGTTGATCAATGCCGAGAGCGTGGCGCACGGCCTCGACGCCTGCCCCGTCTCTCAACGGTGCAAGGAGCAGGAGTGCCAGTTCTGTCGTACCGAACCACGGGCGCGACGCTGGATCGTTCGGGCTCGCGAGACGCAGTCCGTCGCCGAACTCGACAACTGAGATGAACTTTCGGCCGCCTGTTTCTGGACCGGCGAACAGCCGGTCAAGCTCCAACCGAATGCGATCCGCTCCCGCGATGGGGACTCCTCGTCAAAACAGCCATTGCGGTGGACGTAAGGGCGAGCGCCGGCGTTGCTTGTCGACCACCCGCCCTGGTGGGCCAACCTAGGGGCATCGCTGCGAGCTTCGTGCCCCCAAAAGGGGGATCGGTCTCTGGCGTGAGGCCGGTCGAGCGAAAGACGCGTCTGCCCCTCACCCTTTAGGCGATGGATCGACGCGTTTTCGCGTACGGCAGCGCGAGGCCCAGAAGCGGTCGCACCCTCCCGAAAGAAGCCCGGGTTACCTAGGCGGCGCGGCAGAGAGCCTATGAAGGCCGCGCTACGTGCAATAGGCTCGCCGACGCGCCACCTCTTCCTTCTCGGAGGCCTGCGGGCGGCGTTCTCGTTCCACCGGTTTGCAGCCTCGCTCCACGTAGCCGTGGGTGAGGCTGCAGCCTTGCCCGCCCTCGAGAGGCAGAGCAGCGTATGAAGTCCGTGCTCGTGCTGCGTCACGCACGCAAATCGGCGCCCCGGGGGCGCCGATTTGCCGGTGCGGCCTGCCAAGAGCCGAGAGAAGTCCTGACCTCTGAGAGACGAAGTGGCCCGAGGAAGACTCTGCCCTATGGCGATCTGTTCGTACGCGCACTGAAGCTATCGGCAGACGGGAACGAGTCCTTTACTGGACCAAAGTCCGGGGTTCTGGCTCACGTCGACCCCCCGAGGGAGATTCTCACCCGACGATCATGTTGTGCACGGGCGAGACGCTTGGTTGGCCGGGATCGGCCCCGAGTGAATCCATGATCGGCAGGAGTGTCGCGCCGAAGGCCTCGAACGACTCTTGAGAGTCCCAGACGTCGAATACCTGGATGTGTCCGTCGGTCTCGAGAGCGAAGTGATAGAGCCTTCCGGCCGGAGCTCCTGCACCAGCCTCTTCGAGCCGGCGTAGCGTGTCGTCGTACACGTCTGGCGTGAACGAGCTGGGTGTGAAGTAGAAGCCGATAGCCATTTCTCTGCCGTCCTCTCTGTCGTCCTGTCGAGGTTCGTCGAAGCCGCAACCTGTCACAACCACGCTCGAGTGCCAAGCACGTCTTCATGCGTGTCACCTCATTGACACGTCGACGAAGCAACTTGGCCCGTCCACCCGTTTCGATGGGCGCGGCACTAGTAACAAGCCCTGCATGGTGGTACAAATCGAGGTTCGCGCGGGTGCGGGCGGCCCCGCATTCCGCGACGAAGAAAAGGCACCCGATTTCGAGGTGCCTTTTCCTTGTGCCGAACGCGGACGGTTCGGATGCCGTGAGCGGCACCTGGTACACCCTCTTGTACCGAGCCCGCCGCTCGCGGCTACTGTGCGCGCGTGACCGACGAGCTCCAGCCGGCCGACGAAGCGCGCGAGGAGCGGCTGGCACGGAACGAGGTCCTGTTCCGGTCGGTGAACGAGGCGATCGAGCAGCAGGCGATCGAATTCGGGGGCCTGGACGAATACGAGTTCATCTGCGAATGCGCGCGTACCGGCTGCTTCGACCGCATCTCGCTGACGCTGAAGCAGTACGAGCACATCCGTGCGGAGGCAACACGGTTCTTCGTGGTGCCGGGGCACGAGGACATCGCGGTCGAGCTCGTCATCGAGAGCCCAGCCGGGCTTCCTGATCGTCGAGAAGGACGGTCACGCCGGGCTCGTGGCTGACCTCGCCGACCCGCGGGACGGCGGCTAGCCGGGGCGCGCGACCCGCAGAATCGCGCAGTCGCCTTGTCGCCAGAGCGGTCGGAGCCGTCGCTCGACGGCGCTGCTCGGAAACGACCCGGTTGCAAGCGTTCCCGGCTCGCTCGCGCGCACCAACACCGCCCTGAACCCTTCGTCGTCCAATGCTCGAACAGCCCGGCCCGGAGTGACGGCGCTGAGCGGAAGCTTCCCGAAGCGTGTCGTCCGCCCGAACCACGGTACGAGCGCCGTCTGGCGCATCAACACGGGTGAGAGGGCTGGATGCGCATCGAGGTACGTGACCGCGTCCGCCTCGCAGCCGAAGTATCGACGCAGATAGACGGCGCGCGAATCGAGCCCGAGTGCGTACCGCGCTTTCGGCGAACCGACCTGAGCGGCGAGGGCGCCGCCGGCGGACGAGATGGAGAACGGGTGGAGGTGTGTCTGCACGACTCCGACGGCGACGACCGCGGCCGCCGCGAACGTCACGCGGAGCCAGCGACCGCCGGATGCGACCGCGATCACGACCGCGAGGATGGATGCAACAACTCCTGTGAGCAGGAAGCGCACCTGGTGCGTCGCGATCCAGAACCAGTACGTCACGAAGACGAGCGCATAAGCGGCCGGTGCGCGGGCGGGCTTCGCGAGAAGCGCGAACACGACGAGCGAGACAGCGAGGAACGGCACGATCGATGCATCGGACGCGAGGCGCCAGGGGACCTCGAGGAACGCATGAGGCGTGCGCGGACCGAATGCGTGGACGCCGTTGATGAAGGCGGTGTACGTGCTGTTGTCGAGACTTCGGTGCCCGAAGTAGAACGGCCAGAGCGGATTGCCGAACCGGATGAGGTTCTTGCCGTACCAGAAGACGCTCACGGCGACGGTGAGCGCGGCGGTCACGAGGCCCAGGCGAACGGCATGTCGTCGCACGACGGCCACGGCGAGGATGAGGCCCAGGAACGCCGCCGTGAAGAGCGAGGTGTACTTGACGCTCAACGCAAAGCCGAGCAGCAGTCCGGCGGTGAGGAGATCGACGGGCTCGTCACGTGCGAGCCAGCGCAACGTGAGCAGAAAAGCGCCCACCTCGAACGCCGTCGCCGCCGCGTCGACGTAGCCCGTGGTCGCGTTGTAGGTCAACGTCGGGTAGGCGAGGATGGCGACTGCCGCGAACGCGCCCGCCCGAGCGCCGCATAGCTCGCGGACGAGCGCAGCGGCAAGGGCGACGAACGCGAGCACGATCGCGTAGTGGAGTGCGTGTGCGAGCGCGATGCCGTCGGCAGCCAGCGCGGCGGCGGTGAGACATTCTGCGAGCGCCGGCAGGTTGCCGTAGACGTCGCCGGCATGCAGCAGCTGGTGCGCCGCATGCGACGACGCGATCGCCTGTGCGGTGGGGAGGTGGTACGCAAGCTCGTCGTATGCCTCGGGCGGTGCGAGCGCCGCGAGGAACTCGCCGCCTGCCATCACGCCGGCGAGGCCGAGCAGGCCGAGCGTGATCGGATCGCGTCCCGGCCACCGCAGAGCAGCAGCTGCGTACTCCCTGATGTGGCGTCGCGCTGCGATCAGAGCGGCCACGCCGAGCGGGGCGAGCACCCACCAGCGAAGTGCGTGCAGCAGACCGAGGACGAGGGCGACGTACGCGACGCACCCGAAGCCGACGAGCACACGGGTCGCTGCGCCGCGTACGCTCGGCGCGACCTCTCTGTCGGTGTGGGCGAGACGCCTCACTCCGGCGAGTGCAAGCGAGCCGCACGCAAACGCACAGGCTGTGAAGGCGGCGAGCTCGCCGAGTGTTCGGACGATGAGCCCGGGCACGGGCTAGCGCGGCCAGGCGGCGGCGAGCCGTTCCCGCGTCGTCAGCAGGTGCTCTGGGATCACCCTGACGTCGGCGAGCACCGGCATGAAGTTCGTGTCTCCTGCCCACCGGGGCACGACATGGAGATGGCCGTGATCGGGAATGCCGGCGCCGGCGATGCGGCCGATGTTCCAGCCCAGGTTGAAGCCCTCCGGGCCGTACATCGACGTCAGCGCGTCCAGACCCTGCGTGCCGAGCCGATGGATCTCGAGGGCCTCGGCCTCGTCGAGGTCGCCGAAGTTCACTCCGTGCCGGTACGGCGCGACGAGCAGATGCCCGGACGCATACGGGAATTTGTTGAGCAGCACGAACGCGCGCTCGCCGCGATGCACGACGAGGTGGCCCGCATCGTCGTCAGCGGCGGCTGCGGCGCAGAAGAAACACCCGTCCTGCTTGTCCGCGTTCTGGACGTACTCCAGCCGCCACGGCGCCCACAGCCGCTCCACGGTCAAACGCTCCTAGAGCCAGCGCTTCCAGCGGAAGAAACCGAGCATCCCCACGATCGTGACGACCATCAAGCCGAGCGTCACGTAGAAGCCGTCCGCCGATTCGAAGCCCGGAAAGCGCACGTTCATGCCGAAGAGCCCGGTGATGAACGTCAGCGGCAGCATCACGACGCTGAAGATCGTGAGCACGTAGAGGATGTCGTTCTGCTGGTGCGAGATCAGCGACTCGTTCGTGCTTTCCAGTGCCTCGACCACTTCCTTGTAGTTGTCGAGCAGGTCCCAGATGCGCTCGCTGGCGTCGACGATGTCGTCGAAGTAGAGGTCGAGCTCCTCCGGCAGGAAGCGCTCGACGCCGCGCTCGAGCAGACGCAGTGTCGGCCGCTGCGGACGGACGATCTTGCGGTACGAGATGATCTCCTGCTTGACCTTGTGGATGTCGCGCACACGATCCTTCGCGCGCGGACCGAGGTCGTCGATCTCCTCGTCGATCTGGCTCAGCTTCAAATTGATCTTGTCGAGGATCGGGAAGCAGTAGTCATAGAGATCGTCGAGCACCTCGTAGAGCAGGCGGCCCGAGCCGCGGGAGAAGAGCTGGTGCCGGAACTCGGCGTTGTCGCGGCAGCGGTCGAAGAGCCGGGTGACCGGCTTCAGCTCGACGGCCGGGAGCGTGACGAGATAGTCCGGTCCGACGAACGCGTCGAGCTCGCCTGCGTTCAGCCGGCCGACGCTCGCGTCGAAGACGGGGAAGTGGAGGACGGCGAACAGATAGCCGCCGCTGTCGTCCTCCGCGTAGACGTCGACCTTGGGCCGCTGGCGGCGCGAGAGCACGTCTTCCACGTCGAGCGGGTGCCAGCCGAACCGGTCGGAGAGCATCTGGGCTTCCCGGTGCGTGGGAGCCTCGAGGTGGATCCAGGTGAGCCCGTCCTCGTGGAGCTCAGAGACCGGCGGCCGCTCGGCGGCCGGGACCATGCCCGCGGGAGCACGGCGAGTACGGATGCGGGGCAGATTGGGCATCGGTACTGAGAGGGTCGATCGTCGACAGCGCAGGCATGTTCGCCATGGTAGCCCCAAGACCCTGCAGGAGTCACGCCGACAACGGCCCTGGATCGGGGTCAGACCCCAGGGCGTGTCTCGCGGAGACGTGTGGTGGGGTCAGGCCCCGGGTCGTGTCTCGCGGAGACGTGTGGTGGGGTCAGGCCCCGGGTCGTGTCCTGCGGAGACACTGGATCGGGGTCAGATCAGGCCCCGGGCCGTGTCCTCTGTAGCCCTCGTCCTCGGAGTGTTGAGCCGTCGCGGAGCCCAACGTGTTGGGCGAGAGCAGTGATACCGCCCGGCCGTGAGCACAGGAAGAAGGGGGGCCTACGGGGGAAACATGGTTTCCCCCGTGAAGCGAGCAACGCGGCCTCGGCCGAGTGCAATGCGATGCGCCCGGGAGGATTCGAACCTCCGACCTCGCGCTCCGGAGGCGCGCGCTCTATCCCCTGAGCTACGGGCGCGTGGGGAGCCGTAGTGTAGCCGTCCGTGATCGGCTTCTTTCTCGCGGGCGCGGTCCTCGCGGCGACCGCGGTCCTCGCCGCGTCGACGTTGCGGCTCCGTTCGCCGTCGGTATTCCTCGTCGCGCTCTGGTTGATCGTCTGTGCCGAGGTTGTGGCTGCTACAGAGCTGCTGTCGCTCGTGCACGCGGTGCGGCCGCTCGGCTACGTGCTCGTCGAAGTGGCACTCCTCCTCGTGGTGCTCGCAGCGTGGGTGCGCGCCGGACGCCCGCGGCCGCCGTTGCCGTCGCGGCCCTCGTTTCGTCTCTCGATCGTCGGGCTGCTCGCCCTCGCCGTCGTTGCCGGTCTCGGCTACGAGCTGTTCGTGCTCGTCGCGTCGGCGCCGAACAACTGGGACTCGATGCACTACCACCTGGCGCGCGTCGCGGCCTGGCATGCGCAACGCGATCTCGGCTACTTCCCGACGCACAACTCGATCGAGAACGCGTACCCACCGAATGCCGAGCTGCTCGTGCTCTGGACGGTCACCTTCCTCGGGCGAGACGTCGTTGCCGCTCTGCCGCAACTGCTTGCGTCGCTCGCGACGTCGATGTCGGTGTTCGTCATCGCCCGCCGGATCGGCTACGAGAGGCGCGCCTCCGCGTTCTCCGCGTTGCTCTTCCCGACGCTGACCATCGTCGCGCTCGAGTCGATGACCACCCAGAACGATCTCATCGAGGCCTCGTTCGTCGCGGCCGCCGTCGCGCTCGCACTCGGCAAGACGCGGGCCGAGACCGTGCTCGCCGGAGCTGCGCTCGGGCTCGCTGCAGGGACGAAGCTGACGTTTCTCTACGCGGTGCCGGCGCTCGTCGCGATCGGCCTCCTCGCCCTGCCGCGGCGGCGGTTGCTCGAGCTCACCTGCGCAGCGGTCGCCGGGTTCGCCGCGCTGGGCATGTACGGCTACGTGCAGAACATCGTCGAGACCGGGCGTCCGCAGGGGAAGGCGCACGAGGTGTCGTCGCTGCCACCGCACGTGACGTTCGTCGGAACGGTGTCGAGCGTCGCCCGCACGGGATACCGCCTCGTCGATCTCTCAGGCTTCGAGCCGCCGGGCGGTTTGACCGCGCACATCGCCGGCGCGGCGAAGCGGACGTTCGAGGCGTTGCACATTCCGCCGAACCCGCCCTCGTCGACGGCGAAGGGGACGTTCGAGTTCACGTACGAGACCAACACAGCGGCAAGCGAGGACTCGTCGGCGCTCGGGCCGCTCGGCTTCCTCCTGCTCGTGCCGCTCTCGCTCGGCTTTCTCGTCGCGTGGGCTCTGCGCCGCACCGACCGCACGCGCGGTGCACTCGCGCTCGCGTTTCCGCTCTACATCGTCGCGCTCGCGCTCGGCACCCGCTGGAACCTCTACGTCGACCGCTTCCTCGTCACGCCTGCCGCGCTGACTCTTCCGCTGGCGCCGGCCGTGCTTCGTCGCGGCTGGCTGCGCCTCGGGGTGGCGGCGCTGGCCGTCGCAACGCTCGCGGTCGCGCTGACGCACGACCTGTCGAAGCCGCGTGGGGTCTGGAACCTCAGTCGCGCGGATACCCAGGCGATTCGCTGGCCGGAGCTGCGGCCCGTGCTCGACGCCGTCGCAGACACGCGTGCCCTCGAACGCGAGGCTCGGCATCGACCTTCGGCCGCTCGACTGGGAGTATCCGTGGTGGGGCGCGAACCTCGGGCGCACGCTCGTCTGGCTGCCGGAGCAGTCGCCCGCGGGGCTCGATTGGGTGCTGCTCGGCTCGCGCGTCTCCGTGCGGCCTCCCGGGCACTGGTGTGCGCAGCGCTTCCCGTCGGCGCGCTGGACACTGCTGCACCGCTGTTAGCCTCCGCCGCGTGGACGTCTCCGCGCGCATCGTCACGCTCGAGCTCGCGGAGACCTTCGTCATCTCTCGCGGTGCGCGTGACGCCGAGGACGTCGTCGAGGTCACGCTCACGAGCAGCGGCGTCCGGGGGCACGGCGAAGCGGCGCCGATCGAGCACTACGACGAATCGCACGAATCGGCACTCGCCTACGTCGAGGAGCACGCAGGCCTCATCGGCGACGACCCGTTCGCGCTCGAGGAGATCATGGCGCGCCTCCCTGCGCGCGAGTACGCGGCGCGCGCTGCGATCGACGCCGCGCTGCACGACCTCCAGGGCAAGCTCGTCGGGCGGCCCGTCTACCAGCTTCTCGGCTTGCCGCGCATCGGCCCGCCGACGTCGTGGACGATCTGGCTCGGCGACCCCGACGACATGGCGCGCCGCGCCGAGAAGGTGGGCGGCCGCTTCAAGCGCCTGAAGCTCAAGCTCGGCGCCGGCGACGGCCTCGACGTCGATCGCGTCCGCGCGGTGCGAGGCGTCACGCGAGGTCCCGCTGCAGGTGGACGTGAACGAGGGGTGGGACGAAGCCGAGGTGCTCGACAACCTGAAGCAGCTCGAGCCGCTCGGCGTCGAATACTGCGAGCAGCCGATCGAAGCTGCCAGAGTCGCGTCGAACCCTGACCTGAAGCAGGCGTCGCCGATCCCGATCTACCTCGACGAGAACATCCACACGCTCCAGGACGTCGCAGAGCATGCGCCGTTCGCGCACGGCGTCAACGTGAAGCTCGCCAAGTCCGGGGGCATTCGCGAGGCGGTGCGGATGGTCCATGCGGCACGCGCGCTCGGGCTCGGCTGCATGCTCGGCTGCATGGTCGAGTCGGGCCTCGGCATCGCGGCAGGCGCGCACATCGCGAGCCTCTTCGACCACGTCGACCTCGACGGCAACCTCCTGATCGCACACGACCCGTGGCCCGGTGTCGAGTTCCTCGACGGTGTCCAGACACCCGCGGAGCTCCCCGGGCTCGGCGTCGCGCCTGCGGCGTCGTGACCCGCTACCTGATCCTCGCCGAAGGCTTCTCGGCGGATGTGCACTACGGGAAGACCATGCGCGGCGTGCTTCGCTACCGGCGCGACGACGTCGTTGCGATCCTCGACTCCACGCGCGCCGCGGGCGAGACGGAGGAGGGCGTGCCGATCGTCGCGACCGTCGACGATGCGCTCCGCTTCGAGCCGGACACGGCGCTCGTCGGGGTCGCCACGCAGGGCGGCCGTTTCCCACCGGCGTGGATGGACATCCTGCGCAGCTGCATCGTCCACGGGCTCGACGTCGAGAACGGGCTTCACGTCTTCCTCACCGACGATCCTGAGCTGCGAGAGCTCGCGGCGCGCCACGACGTCCAGCTGCGCGACCTGCGCCGGCCGCCGGCCGATCTGTCGACCGCGACCGGCGCGAACCTCGACGTGCCCGGCACGGTCGTGCTGACCGTCGGATCGGATTGCGCAATCGGGAAGATGACCGTTGCGCTCGAGCTCGACCTCGAAGCGCGACGGCGCGGCCTCGCTTCGATCTTCGTGCCCACCGGGCAGACGGGGATCGCGATCGCCGGTTGGGGGATCGCCGTCGATGCCGTCGTCGCGGACTTCATCGCCGGCGCGGCGGAACGGCTCGTCGTCGAGGGGGCCGAGCGCCTGGCAGACGGGGGGAACGGCGGCCTGCTGTGGGTCGAGGGCCAGGGCTCGATCATCCATCCCGTCTACTCCGGCGTGACCGTCGGCCTCTTTCACGGCAGCGCGCCGCATCTGCTCCTCCTCTGCCACCGTCCGGGGCAGACGGAGATCGAGGGCGCGGGCGGCGGCCCGCACCCCATCCCGCCGCTCAGCGAGCTCGTCGAGCTGCACGAGCGCCTCGCACTGCCTGCGAGACCGCGCCCGCGTCGCGGCGATCGCGCTCAACACCAGCGATCTCGGCGAGGACGGGGCGCGCGCGGCGATCGCAGCCGTCGAGAGCGAGACCGGATTGCCCGCCGACGACCCGGTTCGTTTCGGCGCGGGGAAGATCCTCGGCGCGTTCACGGGTTGAAAGCGGCGCTCCGGCGCGATCTACTGCGGGCAACCACGATCGACTGAAGGGAACGAGGGCATGAACCGGGTCATCCCGACCCGCACCGGTGCGCGTGCGCCGTTGTGGGCCGCTGCTGCTGCTGCTGCTCGGAAGGGGTAGGTCCGACACGCCCGAAAGATGGGCCGGTCGGCCCGGCTGTGGACCGTCGACTACTGCCGATTCCCGTACGACGTAACCGGGCCAGAGAACGAAAGGGACGATCTTGAAGAAGTTTGCTGCGGCGTTACTGCTTGGCTGTGCGCTCGTCGTGACCGCTGTTGCGGGCGCGGCGACCGGCCGTCAGTCGACCGGCGCGAAATTGACCGATGCGCCTCCGATCAACTGGGGCGTCGCCGACGACGGCTCCAAGTACGCCGACGACGGCGGCAGCTGGTTCTACGGGCAGCTGCAGGGCGCGAATCTCACCGAGAACCGCTGGACGCTCTCGTTCGATCCCGCCAATCCGACGGCGATCAACGAGCTCCCGTTCCTCCAGCGCTCGGCTCCCACGGCGCAGGCCGCAGGCATCCACATCGTCCTCGCGCTCTACGGGCGGCCGGCCACGGCGAACGACCCGACCGTGTTCTGCGCCTGGGCGGCGCAAGTCGCGACGCTCGTACAGCAATGGGGCATCCACGACTTCATCGTCTGGAACGAGCCGAACACCGCCCTCTACTGGTCGCCGCAGGACGCGAGCGCACCGGCGAAGTACGAGGCGCTGCTCGCCCACTGCTACGACACGATCCATGCGGCCGACTCTCAGGCACGCGTGATCGGGTTCGGTCTCTCGCCGCGCTCGAACGGCCCGTCGCAGACCGCCCCGATCCCGTTCATCGCGGGCGTCGGCGCCGCCTACCGGGCGTCGGGACGGACGACCCCGATCATGGATCAGCTCTCCGTTCATCCCTACCCGAACCCGAACAGCCCGACCGACTCGCCCGACGTCGGCTACGCCGTCACGAACAACTACGGCGTGTCGAATCTCGACCGGGTCAAGCAGGCGGTCTACGACGCCTTCAACGGGACGGGGCAGCCGACGACGGTGAATGGGCTGACGTTCCGCATCGACGAGCTCGGCTGGCAGACCGACACGACGAGCTATCCCCAGTACTACAACCAGGAGAACGTCAAGGTCATCAGCGAGCAACGGCAGGCCGACTACCTCAAGACGACGGCCGAGAAGTACTTCGCCTGCGACCCGACCGTCACCGACGTGGAGCTCTTCCTCCTCGGGGACGAGCCGACCCGCAACGGACGCAGTCAGGACGGCAGCACGGTGCTCGGCGGCGGCTGGCAGAGCGGCCTGCTCACGGCGGGCGGCCAGGGCGTCGCACAGCCGAAGCCCGCGTATTCGCAACTCGCCGCCGACTTCGCGGCAGGGCGCGGAGCGTGCAAGGGCGCGCAGGTCGTGTGGACGCCGCGGGGCACCACCGGAGGCACCGTCAAAGCCGGCAAGGGCGGCAAGAAGCCGTTCGTGAAGAAGACGAAGCACGTCCGGCACACGGCGAAGCCGAAGCACGGGAACAAGCACTAGCGTTCTTCGCCGTGCTCGTCGCGGCGATCTCCGACACGCATCTGCCTCGGGGAGCCAGACGGCTCCCCGAGGCATGTCTCGACCGGCTGCGGGCGGCCGACGTGATCCTCCACGCCGGCGACTTCTCCGCGCTGTCCGTGCTCGAGGAGCTGCGCCTGCTCGGCCCGCCCGTCCACGCCGTCTACGGGAATGCGGACGAGCCCGCGCTCCGGGAGCTGCTGCCGAAGGAGCTCGTCGTGGACGCCGGCGGGGCGCGGATCGGGATCGTCCACATTCCCGGCCCGGGTGCGGGCAGGGAGGAGCGCCTCGTTCGGCGCTTCCCGGGCTGCGACGCCGTGCTCTACGGCCATACGCACCTGCCGCAGGTCGAGCGGCACGAGCGGTGTCTGGATCCTCAATCCGGGATCGCCGACCGAGCGGCGACGAGGCCCCTTCCACTCGATGCTGCTCCTCGAGGTCGCCGGCGGAGCCGTTTCGCCCCAGCTCGTGCGCCTGACTTGACACGAACGCATGTTCGCTCTAGTATCACGAACACATGTTCGCCAAGCTCATCATCGTACTCGTCCTCGCGGCGCTCGCCGTCGGGATGATCGCCCGGACGTCGCACGGCGCCGGGCCTGAGCGGACCTATGTCGTGAAGCCCTCCGACACCCTCTGGTCGATCGCCGTTGCGAGCTACGCCGGCGACACGCGCGAGGGTGTCTGGAAGCTGCAGCAGCGCAATCACCTGCGCTCGGCGACGCTCCGCCCGGGCCAGACCCTCGTGCTTCCCGGCTAGGCCGCAGGCTGCATCGTGGGGCCATGCGCAATGGGTATGGCGAGCCCCGAGACGTAGACCTTCTCGCCGCGGAAGAGCCGCCGCTCCTCGTCCCACGGGAACCAGATGACGACCTTCCAGTCGAGCCGTTCGCCGGTCGGCTCGACGCCGAGCCACGGTGCCTGGTGGGTCGCGGTGACATCGGCTTCCTCGCAGACGCCCTGTGGGCCGATCACGATGTCCGTGAGGTCGAAGCGGATGTCGGGGAACGCGGTCAGCAGCTGCGTGTAGAACCGCGCGGCACCCTCGTGCCCCTCCCAGCGGTGGCCGGTCTGCACGAGCTCGTACACGCAATCGGGGGTCAACGTCGAGATGAGGCCCGGCAAGTCGCGCGCGTCCTCGGCGATCGAATGCGTCTTGTAGAGCTCCCTGATCTCCGTGTAGAGCTCGGGCGTGATCTCGCGCCGGTAGACCGCGAGGACGGTGGGGTCGGCCATGCGAGGAATCTACCGCGGCGCGGAATCTACCGTGGCACAGGCGAGCAGCGCGATGACTCCTACAATCGCCCTCCGTGGATCTCGACCTCCTCTTTCTCGGCACGTCGGCGTCGATGCCGACCGCTCAACGCGCGCCGGCGGCGTTCCTGCTGCGGCGGGGCGGAGAAAAGCTGCTCATCGACTGCGCCGAAGGGACACAGCGCCAGCTGCAGCGCTCCATCGTCGGCCTGCCCGACCTCGAAGACATCTTCCTGACGCACCTCCACGCAGACCATTTCCTCGGACTGCCGGGGATGCTCAAGACGTTTGCGCTGCGCGGGAGGGAGGAGCCCGCCCTCACGGTGCACGGGCCGAGAGGGCTGAAAGACCTGTTCGGCAAGCTGCGCCCGTTCCTCGGGCGTCTCCCGTATCCGCTCGAGCTCGTCGAGCTCGAGCCGGGCGAGTCGCTCGAGCGCGGCGAGTACCGCATCGACGCGTTCGCCGTCGATCACGGCGTCTCCGCGGTCGGCTACGTCTTCGTCGAGCACGAGCGTCCCGGCCGCTTCGACGTCGACGCCGCGGATGCGCTCGGCATCCCGCCCGGGAGAGAACGTGGGATCCTCCAGGGCGGCGAGCCGATCACGCTCGCCGACGGACGCGTGATCACCCCCGACGCTGTCCTCGGCCCGGGCCGACCGGGCCGCAAGGTCGCGCTGACCGGCGACACTGCGCCCTCGCCGACCGTCGTCCAGGCCGCGCACGAAGCCGACCTGCTCGTCCACGAGGCCACGTTCGCGGCCGAGGAGAAGGAGCGCGCCCGCGAGACGCTCCACGCAACGGCCGCCGAGGCCGCCGAGGTCGCTCGCCTCGCCATGGTGCGCGTCCTCGCGCTCACGCACGTGTCGACGCGCTACTTCGGCCCTGAGCTCGCCCGCGAGGCCCGCGAGATCTTCCCCGACACGGTGGTGCCGAGAGACTTCGACCTGATCGAGGTTCCGTTCGCCGAACGCGGCGCCCCTCAGCTCGTCAAGAACGGCGCGAGGGCCGTATCATCGAGCGTCGATGACGCAGATGGTCCAAGTCGCGCTGGCGAGTGACGCCACCGAAGCCGAGGAGCTGCAGGAGCTGCTTGCAGGAGCCGGCATCGACGCGACGATCGAGCCCGAGGACGAGGCGGACGCGCTGAAGGTGCTCGTGCCCGAGAACGACCTCGAGAACGCGCTCGACGCCATCGAGACGCTCGCCGAGTCCGAGGACGGCGACGACGAGGTCGAAGCGGGCTAGTGCCCGATCGCGGCGAGATCCACTAGATCTGCCAGGCGCCGCGTCGCATGAGCGGCACCGTCTCCCCGGCCTTCGTCGTGCCGGTGACCTCGACCTCGTCCGAGCCGATCATGAAGTCGATGTGCACCGCGCTCGCATTGATGCGCGGCAGATCGGCGGGATCGCCGATCGGAGACGAGTAGGCGTCACCGAGCGCCAGGTGACTCGCCGCGTTCTCGTCGAGCAGCGTGGTGAAGAACGTTCGGCCGAGCCTGCCGATTCGGCTCTCGCCGTCGACGAGAGCGACCTCGCCGAGGCGCACAGCGCCGTCGTCGGCCGCGCAGCGTGACCGCAGCGTCTCGGCATTCGTATCGGCGTCGATCTGCACCGCACGCCCGTTCTCGAAGCGGATGTGCAGGCCGGTGACGAGTGAACCGGCGACGTCGAGCGGCTTCGTGGCAGTCACGTAGCCGTTCGTCCGCTCTGGATCGGGCGTCGTGTACACCTCTTCCGTCGGGATGTTCGGGACGTGCCGGATCCCGGTGCGCGTGTGCGACGCGCCGCCCTCCTTCGCGAACCGCGAGCTCGGAAGCAGGCCGACGGTGAGGTCCGTCCCGGGGCCCTCGAAATGCAGGGCGTCGAGCGAGAGGCCGTCGAGGCGGCTCGCGACCTGCCAGATCTGGTCGATTCGCTCCGTCCACGCCGTGGCCGGATCGGGCTCGTCGAGACGGCACACATGGGCGATGTCGCGCCAGAGCAGCTCGAGCGCCTCGTCCGCCGGCGTGTCCGGGAAGACCACCTTCGCCCAGGATGCGGTCGGGAACGGCGACAACGTCCAGGCGATCGAGCGGTCGTCGATCGTCTTGAAGGTCTCCTTGAGCGTCGGCAGGCGGTCGCGCCCGGCACGCCCCGGATCGACGCCGTTGAGGAGGCCGGGTGGGACGAGGGGGACGAGCACGACCCGCGCCGCGTCGAGGTCGCCGAGTCCCTCGATCCGCTGGCCGAGCCACGGCGGCACCCATTCGAGGGATGCTGCGGACGCAAGCTCGGCCCGGATCCGCTTCAGCTGCGGATCGAAGTACTGGACCTCGACATAGTGCGCGCCGCGGCCGTAGCCCGCGCGCGCGAGCGCAGCGACGAGCGGCTGCGCCTCGGGCAGGGCCTCGATCGTGAGCACCTGGCCGGGCTGCACGTTCGCGCCGACCGAGACGATGAGATCTGCGTAGCGCTCGAGCAGATTCGCGTCCATCCGGTGCACACGGTAACGTGGATCTCGCCACGCACCCCTTTAACCCGGCTCAGTGAGGCCGGAAAGGAGTCGATTGACCATGCACGTCCCCGTCCTGCCGACGCCCCCTGCGCTGTGAGCGCCGTGGAGGCATCGGGAAAATCCCTTCTCGACGCAGACGCCCTCGCGCGAACCCTCTCGCGGATCGCGCACGAGATCATCGAGGGAAACCCCGACCTCGCGCAGGTCGCGCTCGTCGGCATCCAGACCCGCGGCGTCCCGCTCGCGCAGCGCCTCGCGCGCCTGATCGAGGAGCGCGCCGGCGAAGCGCCCGAGCTCGGCGCCGTCGACATCACCTTCTATCGCGACGACGTGCGCGTCCGTGGCGGCGAGGCCCCGCTCCACGCGCAGCCTCTCGTTCGTGCGACGCAGCTCGACTTCCCGCTCGAAGGGCGAACGGTCATCCTCGTCGACGACGTCCTCTACACCGGCCGCACGATCCGCGCGGCAATCGAGGCGCTCTTCGACTACGGCCGGCCCGCCCGCGTCCAGCTCGCCGTCCTCGTCGACCGGGGCCACCGCGAGCTCCCGATCCGCCCCGACTACGTCGGCAAGAACCTGCCGACCGCGCGGGATGAGCGGATCCAGGTGCAGCTCGTCGAGATCGACGAGGTCGACAACATCCTGCTCGTGTCCTCACCGGAGGAGGAATCCCGATGACGTCAATCAGACTCGTCCGTGACGAACTACGGCCGCCCGGACCGCCGCCGCGCCGCCACCTGCTCTCGGTCGCCGACCTGACCCGCGACGACGTCGAGCGCCTGCTCGGCACCGCGGGCACGTTCGCCTCCTCCATGGACCGCGAGCTGAAGAAGCTCCCGACCCTGAAGGGACGCCTCATCGTCAATCTCTTCTACGAGTCGTCGACGCGAACATCGTCGAGCTTCGAGCTCGCCGCGAAGCGTTTGTCGGCGGACACGCTCAACATCAAGTCCGTCGGCTCGTCCGTGGACAAGGGCGAGTCGCTGAAGGACACCGCGTTGACGCTCGGCGCGTACGACCCGGACGTGATCGTGATCCGGCACCCGCAGATCGGTGCGCCGCAGCTCGTTGCGAACGTGACGGGTGCGCACATCGTGAATGCCGGCGACGGCAAGCACCAGCACCCGACGCAGGCGCTGCTCGACCTCTACACGCTTCAGCAGGAGCTCGGGCACCTCGACGGGCTGCACGTCGCGATCGTCGGGGACGTGCTCCACAGCCGCGTGGCGAGGTCGCTGATCCAGGCGTTCGAGCTCGTCGGCATTCGCTGCACGCTCGTCGGGCCGCCGGCGCTTCTGCCGCGCGACCTCGGGGTCGAGGCGACCACCGACATCGGTGCGATTCGCGACGCAGACGTCGTCTACGTCCTGCGCATGCAGAACGAGCGCATGGAGAAAGGCGCGAACTTCGTGCCGAGCCTGCGCGAGTACGCCGCCCGCTGGGGCATCACTCCCGAGCGCCTGCAGCCGGGGCAGAAAGTGATGCATCCGGGGCCGATGAACCGCGGCGTGGAGATCGACCCGCGCGTCGCCGACTCCGCCGACTCGCTCGTCGAGGCACAGGTGCGGTCGGGGCTCGTCGTGCGAATGGCAGTCCTCTACGACGTGCTGACCGGAGGCCCGGTCGGCGTGCGCGCGCTCGCAGCGGCGGAGGTGGCCTGATGCTCTTCTCCAGAGAACGGCCCGGCGAGAACATCGTGCTGCGCGGCGCGCGCGTCGTCGATCCCACCGAGGGAATCGACGCGACGCTCGACGTGCGTATCGACAACGGCGTCATCGCCGCGATCGCACAACAAGTCGAGCACCACGAGCATCGCATCGTCGACGCGTCGGGCCTCGTGCTCGCACCCGCCTTCGTCGACCCGCATGTGCACCTGCGCACACCGGGACGCGAAGACGAGGAGACGATCGCGAGCGGAACGGCCGCCGCTGCAGCCGGCGGTTTCTGCGCGATCCTCGCCATGCCGAACACCGATCCCGTCGTCGATTCGGCGGCCATCCTCGGTGCGCTCGTCGAGACCGCGCGCAGTGAGGGAGACGTGCAGGTCGGATTCCTCGCTGCGATCACGCGCGGGCAGGAGGGGTCGGCTCTGACGGATATGGCCGAGCTCGCCGACGCGGGCGCGATCGCGTTCTCCGACGACGGTGTCCCCGTCGCGTCGGCCGGCTTGATGCGCCGCGCACTGCAGTACGCGGCGGTGACGGGCCGCCCGCTCGCGCTGCACTGCGAGGAGACGAGCCTTTCGCACGGCAGTCACGTCCACGAAGGCGCGGTCGCCGCGGAGCTCGGATTCGCCGGGTACCCGTCGGTCGCCGAGTCGGTGATGGTCGAACGCGATCTCGCGCTCGCAGGCTACGAAGACCAGCCCCTCCATCTCCTGCATCTCTCCGCTGCGGAATCGGTCGCTGCGCTGCGCCGTGCGCGCGACGCGGGCGTGCGCGCGAGCGGCGAGGTGACGCCGCACCATCTCGTGCTCACCGACGAAGCGGTCAGGTCGCTCGACCCGAACGTGAAGATGAACCCGCCGCTGCGTGCAGAACGAGATCGCGTCGCACTGCTCGACGCTCTCCGTGACGGCACGATCGAGGCGATCGCGACCGACCATGCCCCGCATGCGCGACACGAGAAGGAAGCTCCGTTCGAGGCTGCTCCGTTCGGCGTCACCGGGCTCGAGACCGCCTTCGCCGTGCTCTACACGCAACTCGTGCTGCCCGGCCTTCTCCCTCTGGGTACGCTCATCGACCGCATGTCGACCGGGCCAGCACGCATCTTCGGAATCGACCGGCCGCGAGTCGCGGTCGGAGCGAACGCGAACCTCGTCCTGCTCGACCTCGACGCCGAGTGGCGTGTGCGCGAAGACGCATTTTGGTCGCGCTCGTCGAACTCCTGGCTGCTCGACGAGGCGCTCAAGGGATCCGTCGCAGCCACGATCGTCGCCGGCGCACTCGCCTACGAACGGCTCGCGGTGACACAGGCGTGAGCGGATCCACGGTGAAGGGCTTTCTCGCGCTGGAGGACGGCACGGTCTTCCGGGGGGACTCGGTCGGCGCCGAGGGCTTCGCGTGCGGCGAGGCGGTGTTCACAACGGGCATGGCGGGCTACCAGGAAGCCGTGACCGATCCGAGTTTCTCAGAGCAACTCGTCTGCTTCACGGCGCCGATGGTCGGGAACTACGGCGTTGCCGACGAGCGGTCGGAGTCGCGCAAGGCGCACGCGCGCGCGGTCTTGATGCGCGAGGCCCGCGGACCCGCATGGACGGACTGGCTGCACGAGCGCGGCGTGATCGCGCTCACCGGCATCGACACACGGTCGCTCGTGCTCAAGTTGCGCGACTCGGGCGCGATGCAGGCGGTCGTCGTCTCCGGTCCCGCGAATGTCGAGGAAGCGGTGGCGACGGCGGCGCAGCAGCCGTCGATGGCGGGCCGTGCACTCGTCGAGGCGGTGTCGACCACGGAGCCCTACACCTACACCGAGGACGGGCGCGCACGCGTCGCCGTCGTCGACTACGGCGTCAAGCGCTCCGTATTGCGCCGCCTGGCGGCGGCAGGTGCCGCCGTTCGCGTCTATCCGCATGACGTCGACGCGGATGAGCTCGCGGGCTACGACGGCGTCCTGCTCTCACCGGGGCCGGGCGACCCGGCGCCGCTGCAGCATCACGCCGAGATCGTGCGCGACCTACTCGGCCGCACGAGCGTGCTCGGCATCTGCCTCGGCCACCAGGTGCTCGCGATGGCCACCGGGCACGACACCTTCAAGCTTCCGTTCGGTCATCGCGGCGCGAATCATCCCGTCCTCCAGCGCGCCGACGGCCGCGTGCTCGTCACGAGCCAGAACCACGGCTTCGCCGTGCGTGCGACCGACGCGAAGGAGGCGACGCACATCTCGCTCTACGACGAGACCGTCGAAGGGCTCGACTTCCCCGACCTGCACGCGCGGTCGCTGCAGTTCCACCCGGAGGCTGGCCCCGGCCCGCACGATGCGTGGCCTTTGATCGAGCACTGGGTCGACGGGATCGCGGGCTAGCGGATGCCGAAGCGCACCGACATCCACACGATCTGCCTCATCGGCTCCGGCCCGATCGTGATCGGGCAGGCCGCGGAGTTCGACTATGCAGGCTGCCAGGCGCTGAAGGTGCTGCGCGAGGACGGCTACCGGACGATCGTGGTCAATTCGAACCCGGCGACCATCATGACCGACCCGGGATTCGCCGACCGTACGTATCTCGAGCCGCTCGACCTCGAAGGCGTCTCCGATGTCCTGCGCCGCGAGCGCCCCGATGCGCTGCTCCCGACCCTGGGCGGCCAAACGGCGCTCAACCTCGCGCGGGAGCTCGCGGAATCGGGGATCCTCGACGAGCTCGGCGTCGAGCTGATCGGAGCGAAGCTCGACGTGATCAACCGCGCCGAGGACAGGCAGTTGTTCAAGGACGCTGTCGAATCGTGCAACCTGCGCGTTCCGACGTCGATCATCGTCACCGACATCGCACAGATCGAGGGTGTCGCGACGCCGGCGGTCGTTCGGCCCGCATTCACGCTCGGCGGTCACGGCGGCGGGTTTGCGAACACGGCCGACGAGCTGCGCGCGCAGGTCGAGATCGGGCTGCGCGAAAGCCCGATCGGACAGGTGCTCGTCGAGGAGTCGGTGCGCGGCTGGGACGAGTTCGAGCTCGAAGTCGTTCGCGACCGCCTCGACAACGTCGTGATCATCTGCTCGATCGAGAACCTCGATCCGATGGGCGTGCACACGGGCGACTCCGTCACGGTCGCGCCGCAGATGACCCTGCCCGACGAGGCGTATCAGGAGCTGCGTGACGCGGCGGCCTCCGTCGTGCGGGCGGTCGGCGTCGACACCGGCGGCTCGAACATCCAATTCGCGCGCGATCGCGTGAGCGGCGACATCCGCGTGATCGAGATGAATCCGCGCGTCTCGCGCTCGTCCGCGCTCGCGTCGAAAGCGACGGGCTATCCGATTGCCAAGGTCGCGGCGAAGCTCGCGGTGGGCTACACGCTCGACGAGATCCCGAACGACCTCACCGGAACGACGCCGGCGAGCTTCGAGCCGACGCTCGACTACGTCGTCGTCAAGTTCCCGCGCTTCGCGTTCGAGAAGTTTCCCGGCGCAGACCGCACGCTCGGCACGCAGATGAAGTCCGTCGGCGAGACGATGGGGATCGGCCGCACGTTCGGCGAAGCGTTCCTCAAGGCGATGCGGTCACGCGAGCTCGACCCCGGCGCCGCAACGCCGTGGCAGACGCTCGCCGACGTCCCGGAGGGAGTGCACCCGTTCTTCACCGAGGAGATCTGGCGCATCCAGGAGGCGCTGCTCGACATCGCCGGCACGTCAATCGACGATCTCGTCGCCGACGACTGGCTGCGGCTGAAGCGCCTCGGTCTCTCCGACGCCGACATCGCCGGCGCCGCGGACGTTCCCGAATCGGCTGTGCGGGCGCGACGGCGCGACTGCGGCGTTCGCCCGGTGTACCGCCGCGTCGACTCGTGCGCCGCCGAGGTAGAGGCTGCGTCGAACTACTTCTACTCGACCTGGGGCGAGGCGGACGAGGCGCCGCCGACGGGTCACCGCCCCCGCGTCGTCATCCTCGGCTCCGGGCCGAACCGCATCGGTCAGGGCGTCGAGTTCGACTACTGCTGCGTCCACGCCGTCGCGACGTTCCGCGAGCTCGGCTACGAGGCCGTCATGGTCAACTGCAACCCCGAGACCGTCTCCACCGACTACGACACCTCGGATCGTCTCTACTTCGAGCCCCTCGACGCGGAGGCCGTGCTCGCCGTCTGCGATCGCGAGCGTCCCGCAGGCGTCGTCATCCAGTTCGGCGGCGGCACGCCGCTGAAGCTCGCGCGCGCGATCGAGGCGGCCGGCTACACGATCCTCGGCACGCCGTACGACGCAGTCGACCTTGCCGAGGACCGCGAGCGCTTCGCCGGCCTGCTCCGCGCGCACGATCTGCGGTCGCCGGCGTGGGGGATGGCGGAGTCGAGCGAAGACGCGGTTCGGGTCGCAAACGACATCGGGTACCCCGTCCTCATCCGTCCGTCGTACGTGCTCGGAGGACGTGCGATGCGCGTCTGTTACACGGACGAGGAAGTGGGGAAGGTGCCGGTGCTCGGGCGCGTGCTCGTGGACTGCTTCCTCGAGAACGCGGTCGAGATCGACGTCGACGCGCTCTGCGACGGAAACGACGTCTACATCGGCGCGATCATGCAGCACGTCGAGGAGGCAGGAGTCCACTCGGGCGACTCCGCATGCGTCCTGCCCGCACCGGGGCTCACGCCTTCCCAGACCGAAGAGATCCAGCGTACGGTCCGTGTGCTCGGCCGCTCGCTCGGCGTCGTCGGGCTGCTCAACGTCCAGCTCGCGATCACGCCGGACGGCGGGCTCTACGTGCTCGAGGCGAATCCGCGCGCGTCGCGCACCGTCCCGTTCGTCTCGAAGGCGACCGGCATCCCGCTCGTCGCGTCGGCCTGTCGGCTCTCGACGGGCGTGCGGATCTCCGACCTCGGCCTGCAGAAGGAGCGGCCGCCGAAGCAATGGAGCGTGAAGGCAGCGGTGCTGCCGTTCGCCCGCTTCCCGGGGAGCGACCCGGTGCTCGGCCCCGAGATGCGCGCGACGGGCGAGGTGATGGCGAGCGCCGCGGACCTGCCGACCGCGCTCGCGAAGGCCGAGCGTGCAGCCGGTCGCGCGCTTCCGCACTCGGGCGCCGTGTTCCTGTCGATCCGCCCCGCGGAGCAGAAGTCCGCCGTGCCGATCGCGGCGACGCTCCTGGGTCTCGGCTTCAAGCTCTTCGCGACGGAGGGCACGGCGGGGACGCTCTCGAACGCCGGTCTCGAGGTGGAGGCGGTGCGAAAGCTGAGCGAGGCGAGAGGCGACGAGCCGACCGTGATCGATCTCATCCGGCGCGGGCGCTGCGACCTCGTCATCAACACGCCCGAAGGCCGTGGTGCGCGGTCCGACGGCTACGCGATCCGCGAGGCGGCGCTGTCGCGGCGGGTGCCGTGCATCACGACGATGGCGGGCGCGGCGGCGGCGGTCCACGCGATCGCGAACGCGCGGGCAGAACAGGCTGTCTCCCTGCAGGAGCGGATCGATGCCGAGACGAGAACGGCGTAAGGTCGCCGCCGTCGAGGCGGTCGGCCCCTACGTGCTCTTGCGGCTCGAGCGCGGCGGGATCGAACCGGGTATCCCGGGTCAGTTCTTCATGCTCGAGGCGCCGGGCCGGCTGCTGCCGCGCGCGCTTTCGCTGTGCCTCGCGCCGCCCGGCGAGCTTGCGTTCCTGATCGATCCGATCGGTCCGGGAACAGCCGCGCTCTGCGAGCTCGAGCCGGGCGAGTCGATCGCCGTCCTCGGTCCGCTCGGGAACGGCTTCCACCTCGACGTCGAGCGTCCGCTGCTCGTAGGCGGCGGCATCGGGATGGCGCCGCTGCCGTATCTCGCGGAGACCCTGCGCTTCCCGCCGGTCGTGCTCGGCTTTCGGAGCGAGCGTCACGCAGAGGCTGCCGTCCTGCTTCCGGGAGCAGAGATCGCGATCGATCCGACGTTCGTCACCGAGCTGATCCCGAACGGCCACGACGTGCTCGCGTGCGGTCCGGAGCCGATGCTCCACGCGGTGGGCGACCGCTGTCCGGGTGCGCAGCTCGCGTGGGAGGCGCCCATGGCCTGCGGCTACGGCGCCTGCTATGGCTGTGCGGTGGAGATCGACGGCGAGCTCAAGCGCCTCTGCGTCGAAGGGCCGGTTCTCCGTGCTGCTTAACGCCTCCGGCTGCCTCGACGCACTGACTGCGCCCGAGGTCGCGCGCGCTCTCGACGGATTCGTGACGAAGACGATCACGCCGCTCCCGCGCGAGGGAAACGCCGCGCCGCGCATCGCCGAGACGGCACACGGGATGCTGAACGCGATCGGTCTCGCGAATCCGGGCCGCGAGCGGTTCCTCTCCGAGAACCTGCCCAGGCTCCGTGAGTTGGGCGTTCCGCTCTGGATCTCCGTCGGCGGCTTTTGCGCCCGGGACTACGCCGAGACGTGCGCGGCACTGGAAGACGTCGAGGCGATCGAGCTCAACCTGTCGTGTCCGAACGTCGACGAGGCGCCGGAATCCGCCGCCGAGATCGTCGCGCTCTGCCGCGCGGCGACTGCGCTGCCGTTGTACGCGAAGCTGTCGGCAGCGCATCCGGACGTCACGGCAGTCGCACGCGCCGTCGCCGACGCGGGTGCCGACGGCTTGTCGCTCGTGAACACCCTGCGCGGCATGGCGCTCGATCCGACGACGCTCGAACCGGTGCTCGCGCGCGGCACGGGCGGCCTCTCGGGGCCGACGCTCAAGCCCGTTGCGCTCGCCGCCGTGCACGCGTGCTTCGCAGCGACTGCACTCCCGATCGTCGGCATGGGTGGAGTGACGAACGGGCAGGACGCACTCGAGTTGATCGCGTGCGGCGCACGTCACGTCGCGCTCGGCACGATTCTGTTCTCGGATCCCGAGGCGCCGGAGCGAATTCGCACCGAGCTGCAGCACGCCGCGGAGGCATTCGGTGTTGCCCAGCCAGGCGACGCGTACGGCCGCGCGCATGCTCTCGAAAAACGCCTGGAGATTGCGCCAATAGTCGCAGCTTGATCGCGAGCGATGCATTGTTATGATCGTGCGCTCCGATGTCGCCCACAAAAACGCAAGCACACGCGCCGGTCCGCTCCCTCGACCAGCGAATGGACGCACTCAGACGCGCGAACGACGTAAGGGTCAGGCGGGCGAAGCTGAAGAAGGACCTGAAGGACGGCCGCGTGCGTATCGAGACGATCCTCGGTGCGCCTCCCGAATACGTCTCGACGGCGAAGGTGATCGACATCCTGATGGCCGTGCCGAAGTTCGGTCGGGTGAAGGCAGCGCGGTTCCTGAACACGTGCCGCATCAGCCAATCGAAGACGGTCGGGGGCCTCTCCGACCGCCAACGTGCCGAATTGATTGACCTCTTCAACCGCTAATCCGCTGCCGGTTCTCGTCATCACCGGCCAGTCGGGAGCCGGCAAGGGCACGCTGATCAAGCGCCTTCTCGAGGTGTTCCCGCAGCTCCGGCTCGCCGTGTCGGCGACGACGCGCGCCCAACGCCCCGGCGAGGTTGACGGCGTCCATTACTACTTCATCAGCGACGAGGAGTTCGATCGGCGGCTCGCAGACGGCGACTTCCTCGAGTACCACGAGTTCCCATGGGGCCAGCGCTCCGGCACGCTCCTCTCCGAGATCGACCGCATCGGGGAGGACGGGGAGGTTTGCGTGCTCGAGCTCGAGACGGAAGGCGCGCTGAACGTCGCCGACCGGGTCGAGGGGGCCGTGACGATCTTCGTGACCGCGCCGCTCGAGGAGCTCGAACGGCGGCTCCTAGAGCGGGCAACCGAGAGCTCGGGCGAGATCGGGGAGCGGCTGCGGGTCGCGAGGGAGCAACTGGCCGTCGCCGGCCGGTTCGATCACGTGGTCGAGAACAAGGATCTGGAGCGCGCGGTGAACGAGCTGTCCGACCTCGTGCGCCGGTATGCCATTCCGGCAGCTACCATGCCGAAGCAATGATTCATCCTCGCGTAGACGATCTGCTCCAAAACGTCGACTCACGCTATGCGCTGGTCATCGTGGCCGCCAAGCGGGCCCGGCAGATCAACAACTACCACCACCAGCTCGGCGAAGGCACGTTCGACGACAATCCGCCGCCGCTCGTCGAATCGCGCTCGAAGAATTACCTCACGATGGCGATGGAGGAAATTTCTGAGGGCATGCTGGCCTACGAATACGTAAAGCCCAGCAAGTAGGCACAATCGGGCCATGGCCCGTGTCCTGCTCGGGGTTTCCGGCGGCATTGCCGCCTACAAGGCGTGCGAGGTCTGCAGGCTCTTGGTCAGACGCGGTCACGAGGTCGTGCCGCTCGTCACACCGGCCGCCGAACGATTCGTCACCGCCGAGACCTTCCGCGCGCTCGCGCGGCGTCCACCGGGCGATGACGTCTATCTCCACCTGACGCGCGCCGACCTGCTGGTCATTGCGCCGTGCACCGCGAACACGCTCGCGAAGCTCGCGCACGGGCTCGCCGACAATGTTCTCACCGAGGCGGCGCTTGCGCACCGCGGCCCGACACTCGTCGCACCGGCGATGAACCCGCGCATGTGGTCGCACGCGGCGACGCGGGCGAACGCCGAAACGCTCCGGTCACGCGGCATCGTGCTGATCGGGCCGGACGAGGGTGAGACGGCGGAAGGCGAGCTCGGCGTCGGCCGGATGTCCGAGCCGGAGGACATCGTGCGCGCCGCGGAAGAGCTGCTCGCCGGCGCCGGCCCGCTGGCCGGCAAGCGCATCCTGATCTCCGCCGGTGGCACACGCGAGCCGATCGACGCAGTCCGCTTCGTCGGCAACCGGTCGTCCGGACGCATGGGCATTGCGCTCGCCGCCGAGGCGCGCCGGCGCGGCGCGCAGGTCACGCTGCTCGGGGCGAACCTCGCCGTCCCGGCGCCGCCTGGCGTCGAGCTCGTCGAGACGCCGACCGCCGCAGAGCTCGAGCGGGAAGCGCTTGCACGCGGCCCCGAGGCGGACGTCGTGATCATGGCGGCGGCCGTTGCCGACTATCGCCCGGCCGAGGCGCTCGCCGTCAAGCGTCCCAAGGATCGCGCGGGCTGGGCCGTCGAGCTCGAGCCGACGACCGATGTGCTGGCGGAGCTGGGACGGGTCAAGGTTCCGGGGCAGGTGCTCGTCGGATTCGCGGCAGACCAGGGCGAGCGGGGCCTCGAGCGTGCACGCGGGAAGCTCACGAACAAACACGCCGACCTGTTCGTCTTCAATGACGTGGGGCGCGACGACATCGGCTTCGACGCTCGGGACAACGAGGTCACGCTCGTGTCCGCGGCGGGGGAGCGAACCGTCGCAAGAGCGCCGAAGGACGAGATCGCGGCGGCGATCTTGGACGAGGTGGAGCGCCTGGTTGGCTGAGCCGGCCTTCGCTCCGGAGCCGGCCGACCTCGTCGCGGCGATCGCGGCGAACCTTGCACGCGTCGTCCACGCGCCGAAGGAGACATTGCGACTCGTCGTGCTCTGCCTCGTCGCCGAAGGCCATCTGATCATCGAGGACTTCCCCGGGGTGGGGAAGACCATGCTTGCGAAGGCGCTCGCCCGCTCGCTCGACTGCCGCTTCTCGCGCCTCCAGTTCACCCCCGACCTGCTGCCCTCCGACGTCACGGGGGTGAACGTCTTCGACCAGCGCACGAACGAGTTCGAGTTCCGTCCCGGGCCGGTGTTCGCGAATCTCTTGCTCGTCGACGAGGTGAACCGCGCGTCGCCGAAGACGCAGGCCGCGCTCCTCGAGTGCATGCAGGAGAGCCAGGTCACCGTCGACGGCGTGACCTATCCGCTCGAGCGGCCGTTCATGGCGATCGCGACGCAGAACCCGATCGAGTACGAGGGCACGTATCCGCTGCCGGAGGCACAGCTCGACCGCTTCACGATGCGGCTCGCGCTCGGCTACCCGTCACTCGCCGAGGAGGCCAAGATGCTCGACGAGCAGACGCACGACCCGCCGCTCGAGTCGCTCGATCCCGTGGCGCGTGCGGACGAGGTGATTCGGCTCGCCGAGCGGGCACGCGAGGTCTTCGTCGAGGACAGTCTCAGCCGCTACGTCGTCGCGCTCCTCCGCCAGACGCGGTCTGACTCGCGTCTCTACCTCGGCGCGAGCCCGCGCTCCGGGATCGCGCTGCTGCGTGTCGCGAAGGCCCGGGCGCTCGCAGACGGGCGGGACTATCTCGTTCCCGACGACGTGAAGGCGGTTGCGGTGCCGGTCCTCTCACACCGGCTCATCCTCGGTCCCGAGGCGCGCTCTGCCGGCCTCGGCGGCGAGGCGATCGTCGCCGAATCGCTCGAGAAGACGCCCGTCCCCGTATGACCTCGCGCGGACGCGCGGTGCTCGCTCTGGGCGTCGTCGTCTATGCCGCGGCCTGGATCTTCGGCTCACGCGCCCTGTATCCCGTCGGAACCGGGCTCGTCCTCGCCGTCGTCGCGGCGGTGGGGTGGGTCCGGCTCTCGTCCCGGCCGGTGCACGTGAGCCGCCACGGCGTCGCGCGCGACCTCCTCGAGGGCGATGACGTCTGGATCTGGCTCGAGGTCCGAAGAACGTCGGCCGTGCCGCCGCCGACGCTCGTCGCGCACGAGCGGCCTGGAAGCCTCGGCGAGCGCCGGGTCGAGCTCGCGTCGTCGTGGGGCGGGCACCATTCCGCCCGGTACGAGCTCACCAGGGTCCCGCGCGGCCGGTATGCGTTCGGCGCCGTCCGGCTCACCATCGAGGACCCGTTCGCCCTGGCGCGCGCCGAGCTCGAGCAGGGCGAGCCCCAGGCGCTCGTCGTCTATCCGCGGCTCGTGCCCCTCGATCGTCTGTTCTCCGAAGGCGGGGCGCACGCCCAGGAGGGCAGGCGCCTCCTGCTCCAGCGCCCGACCGGGTTCGAGCTGCACAGCGTGCGCGACTACGTCCACGGCGACTCGCTCCGGAAGGTGCACTGGCGCTCGACCGCGAGGCGCGGGCAGCTGATGGTGAAAGAGCTCGAGGATGCTCCGCGTGACGAGGTGGCGGTGCTGCTCGACGGCGACCGGAGCGCAACCGCTCGACGACAGCTTCGACGTCGCAGTCAGGGCCGCCGGGTCGATCCTGCAGGCGCACCACCGGCGCGGCCGGCGCTGCGCGCTCGTCGTCAACTCGGCGGCGCGCGAGACGCAGGCCATTGCGTCCGATGCGAACTGGCGGCGGGCGCTCGAGATCCTCGCCGGCGCGGAGCCGACCGCGCACACGCCCGCGTATGCACTTCTGCAGGCGGACGGGGGCATCGCCGCGCGCTCGCTCGAGCTCGTGGTCGTGACCTCGCGCGTCGACGCACCGCTCGTCGACCGTCTCGTTCAGCGTGCGCTGTCGCGGCGCGGCGTGTCGCTCGTGTACGTCGAGGCGGCTCCCGGCCCGCAACCGCAGCTCCTCCGTCTCCAGGCGGTCGGGATTCCCGTCGCCGTCGTGCGGGCCGGAGACGATCTCGCCGCCGCGCTCGGCGCACCGGAGGCGCGTGTTGCGTAGGACGGCCCTGGTTGCGCTCGTGCCGGCCGTCGTGATCGCCGCGACGTGGCTGCGCCTCGAGGATCCGAGGGACGATCCCAACCGCGTCGCTGCCGTCGTGGTGCTCGCGCTCGTACCGGCACTCGTCCGGCCGCGCATCTGGCGGATCGTCGCGCTCGTGCTGAGCCTCGTCGTCGGCGCGCGCATCGCGTTCGGGTGGTGGGGCCATCCGATCCGCGTGGCCGCTGCGTTCAAGAACGGCTTCCTCGACTTCTACGACGTCCAGGTGCCGTTCGACCCGCGCGTGCATGCGGAGATGCGCAGCGTGATCCTCGTCGCCGTCTTCGGATTCGTGCTCGCGCTCGGGATCGCGATCGCCGCCCGCCGTCCGCTTGCAGCGACGCTCGTCGTCCTCGTCGGCGCAGGCTGGCCCGCGACGCTGGCCGGCGCCGCGGGCGGGCTCGGCACCGGGGTCGCGATCCTGGTCGCCGTTCTCGTCGTCCTCGGTGGGCTCACCGCCCGGCGCGCTCCTCGGACTGCTCTCGTCGCAGGGGCCTGCCTCGCCCTGGCGGCGTTCGCCGTCTCGAGCTCTTCGGCGGTCGCCAAGGGCGAGCTCGTCGCACTGGCAGGGCTGGGACTTCTACAACGCCCCCGACGCACCCGTGAGCGTCTCGTTCGTCTGGAACGCGCAGTACGACGGGATCGACTTCCCAACGAAGCGGACGACGGTGCTCGAGATCAAGGCGCCTGCCACGGCGCTCTACTGGCGGGCCGCGCTGCTCGACCGGTTCGCCGGCGACCGCTGGATCGAGGTGCCGCCGACGCCGGCCGATTTCCTCGAGCCGCCCGCGGCGCGAGATCGAACGATGTGGATCCGCCAGAGACGTCACCGTCAAGGCGCTTGCGGACACACATCTCGTCGGCGCGGCGACGGAGGAGGCCTTCGACGCCGGCGACGCGCCGATCGACCGGGCGTCGACCGGCGGCGCGGCGCTCCCCGAAGCGGCTGACGCGTGGGCTGCAGTACACCGTGTGGAGCTACGCGCCGCAGCCGACGCCGGCCGAGCTGAACCGGTCGCAGGCGCGTCTATCCGTCGGCGCTCACGCGGCCGCACGTCGCTGCTCGACGTCTGGCCCGGCGTCACGCCTCCGCCGTTCGGGGTCGCACAGCGCACGCGGCAGCTGACTGCGCTGATGGACGCGCATCCGGAGATCTCGCGCTACATCCCGCTCGAGAAGGCCGCGCTCACGGTGGCGCGCGGGGCGCACAGCCCGTACGCGGCCGCGATCTCGCTCGAGTCGTGGTTCCGGACGCGCGGCGACTTCACCTACGCCAACCACCCGGCCGTCTTCTCGGAAGCGCCGCTCGTCGGCTTCGTCGTCGAGACGCGCGCAGGCTACTGCCAGTACTTCGCCGGAGCGATGGCGCTCATGCTGCGATATCTCGGCGTGCCGGCGCGCGTCGCTGTCGGCTTCTCGAGCGGCACGTACGACGCGAAACGGGGTGTGTGGACGGTCACCGACCACGACGCGCACGCATGGGTCGAGGCCTGGTTCCGCGGCTACGGCTGGCTGCCGTTCGACCCGACGCCGAGCGCGGGGCGGCCCGAGCGCGGACTGCTCGCGGCGCCCTACTCAGCGGCGTCGCCGCGCTTCTCGCTGCGTTCGACCGGCATCCTCGTCGCCGGCGGCCCGATCGCCCCGGCGCAGGCGGCGCACCGTCACGGCGAGACCGGGGCGCCGAGGAGCACGGGAGGCGCGTCCGCCGCCGCGTCGTCGCCGTCCGGCGGGCACGGAAACCTGCTCGCTAGTGCTCGCGCTCGCTCTCGTTGCGGTATTCGCCGCCATCGGGCTGGCGAAGGTCGGGGTGCGCCGCCTGCGGTATGCGTCCCGCGATCCCCGTCGCGTCGCCGCCGCGTGCAGGCGGGAGCTCGCCGACTACCTGCTCGATCAGCGGATCGACGCGGCGCGAAGCGCGACGTTGCACGAGCTCGGCGCAATCGTGCGCGAGGAGCTCGCCGTCGATCCGGACAGATTCGTCGCGGCCGCAACCGCGGCCCGCTTCGGCCCGCCCGCCGGAGCGCGGCCGGCGGCGCGCGATGCGCGGCGAGAGCTTCGGGCGCTGATCCGCGTCGTCCGCGCGCGTCTCAGCGCACGTGAGCGGCTGCGCGGACTGCTGTCCCTCCGGTCGCTCGGGTTCGCGCCCTGATGGATGCGGTCGTGATGGCCGCGGGCGAAGGTTCGCGCCTGCGGCCGCTCACCGAGCGCTGGCCCAAGCCGATCCTGCCGATCGACGGGCGGCCCGTGATCGCGACGCTCCTGCGCGAGCTCCGGGCGGCGGGAATCCGGCGGACGTTCGTCGTCACCGGCCATCTCGCCGAGCAGGTCGAGTCGCTCGTCGGCGACGGCTCGGGCTTCGGCCTGGAGATCACCTTCGTCCGACAGCCGGGCGTGCTGGGGTCGGCGGACACGGTGCGGCGCTCGCTCGCGGCCGGCGCGGAGGCGCCGTTGCTCGTGACCGCGGCGGATACGGTCTATTCCGTGGGAGACGTGCGGCGATTCGTCGAGGCGTTCGGCGCCTCGGGCGCGGCGGGGGCGATGGCCGGGCGCAGCGACCCGCCGCCGGTCCCGCACCACCGTGACGGCCTCCGAATCGTGGACGGGCGTCGTCGTGAAGCTCGTGGACAACGATCCGGCGAACCGGCTCGGCAGCGCGCCGCTCTGGATGCTCGGGCCCGAGCTCCTCCCGTTCCTCGACGAGCTCTCTGGCCCGCCGTTCGAGCTGGCGGACGTGTTCCTGCGCGCACTGGAATCGGACCAGCCGATTGCGGGCATCGAGATCGGCAGGACCCGCGACTTGACGTTTCCGGTTGACTTGGTGAAGGAGAACGTTCCCTACCTGGGGCAATGAGCGAATCCACCTACAGCCTCTTCCAGAAGGGCCGCGCGCACCTCAAGCGCGGCATGCCCGCGCAGGCCACGGTGGCGCTCGAGAAGGCGAAGAAGCGCGAGCCCGAGAAGGAGTCGATCCGGGAGGCACTCGGCATCGCGTACTTCCGGATCGGCCGCTGGGAGGAGGCGGAGGCCGAGTTCCGCACGCTCGTCGAGCTCTCGCCCGTCAACGACTACGCGCACTACGCCCTCGGCCGCTGCCTCGAGAAGCAGGGCCGCAAGCGCGAGGCGAACGGCCACTACAAGCTCGCGAGCTCGCTGCGTCCGAGCTCGAACCAGTACCGCGCCCGCATTCGCGAGCTGGAGTAGGAGTCCCGTCGGCGTTCGGGCGCATGCGCCCGAACCGGACACGGCCGGTGCCAGGCACCGGACGTGGCCCTTTGGGCCGTCCGCGATCCAAGCTTCTGTGTCCAGAAGCACGATCCCGGCTCAGCCCGTCCTCAGCAGCCTCGTCCACCGCAGCCACGTCTGGTGCCAGGCACCGGACGTGGCTCTTTCCGCCCTGCTCCGGCGGCGGGCGCTTCGGCGCGGGGCCGGTCGAACTACGATCGCCGGAGCATGAGGGCCGTCTGCCAGCGCGTGAGCGAGGCCCGCGTCCGGGTCGCGGGAACGGTGGTGGCGGAGATCGGAACCGGGCTCTGCATCCTGCTCGGCGTGGCCCAGGGCGACACCGCTGCGCATGCGGCGCGTCTCGCCGCGAAGATCGCCCGCCTCAGGATCTTCCCCGACGACCAGGCGCGCTTCGACCGGAGCGTCGTCGACGTCGGCGGCTCGGCGCTCGTCGTCTCCCAGTTCACGCTGCTCGCCGACACCACGAAGGGAAACCGGCCGAGCTTCATCGACGCAGCACCGCCGGAGGAGGCGGAGCCCCTCTACGAGCGCTTCTGCGATGCACTGCGGGAGCTAGGCGTCCCGGTGCAGACCGGCGTCTTCGGCGCGAGGATGGAGGTCTCGCTCGTGAACGACGGACCTGTAACGATCATCCTCGACGTCGATTAGGAACCGGACCGGGAGTTCCCCGTGAGTGCGTCCCAGCTGCAGTTCGATGCCGACACCGCCCGCCGGATCGAGGCCCTCTACCTCATTCGCGATGCCGTGCATCGTCGCGAGCTGGTTCGCGAGGCACTCGGGGCAGTCCGGGACAACCGGATCCTCGACGTCGGATGCGGGCCGGGCTTCTACTGTCTCGAGCTCTCGGAGATCGTTGGTTCGTCCGGTTCCGTTCTGGGCGTGGACGGGAGCCCCGCGATGCTTCAGCTTGCGCGCGCCCGCTGCGCCGGCCGCGAAAACGTCGCGTTCCTCGAAGGAGAGGCCACAGCGCTCCCGGTTGAGAGCGGGACATTCGACGGCGCGATCTGCGTGCAGGTTCTCGAGTACGTCTCGGACGTGGCTGCAGCGCTCGCCGAATTGCACCGCGCCCTTCGACCGGGCGGACGTGTAGTCGTCTGGGACCTGGACTGGGCGACGGTGTCGATTCACTCGCGAGACAGCGCTCTGACCAGGCGCGTGCTGCGAGCCTGGGACGAGCACCTCGCCCACCCGTCGCTGCCGCGAACGCTCGGCCCGCAGCTGCGCTCGGCCGGATTCGAGGGCGTAGGCGTGGAGGCGCACGCGTTCGCTGCGAGCGGGCGTGACCCGGAGAGATTCGGAGCGGCGCTCGTGCCGCTCATCGCGACGTTTGTTGCGGGCAGGCAAGGGATCGGCGAGGCGGAAGCCGAAGCGTGGGGCGCGGAGCAGCGCGAGCTGATGGAACGAGACGAGTTCTACTTCTCGACCACGCAGTTTTGCTTCACCGGCACGAAATCGGCCTGACGGGCCGGTCCCGATCCTGCTCTGAACTGGGACAAAGGCTGGACTGGAATAGGCCGTTCGGCCTACTCCAGTTGCTACACTTCGGTCACCGCGTTTCACCGATCGTTGGCGAAATGGGCCCTGCGGGCCCATTTTTTTTCGAGACGCACGACTTTTTGGGGCAAGACCGATGGCAACCACATACGAAAAGGAACAGAAGCTGCTTCAGCAGGTTGCACCGAGAATCGAGAGCGAGCTCGCGGGCGTCGAGGTGCTGGCGCTCGAGCTCATGACGCCGTCGCGCTTCTGCGTGTACGTCGACCGCCCCGAGGGGGTCGACCACGCGCTCTGCAAGCAGGTCACGGACGTGCTTCGCGACCTCCTGCGCGAGTACACCATCGACGTCTCCTCGCCCGGGATCGAGCGGCCCGTTCGCACGCCGAAGCACTTCGCCGACGCCGTCGGCAAGAAGGTCGCGCTGCGCACCGGCGAGCCGATCGCGGGACGCTCCAAGTTCAAAGGTGAAGTCAGAGAGGCCGGCGCCGACACGCTGACGATGAGCATCGACGGCGCCGACGTGGACATTCCGTACGACGCGATCGTGCGGGGCAATCTGATCGACGAGAGGTAGACATGAGCCAGGAGATCATCGAAGCGGTTCGCGAGATCGAGCGCGACAAGGGAATCGAGGAGGGCGCGCTCGTCGCCGCTCTCGAGGACGCGCTGCTCGCCGCGTACAAGAAGACACCGGGCGCATCACGACATGCGACCGTCGAGATGGACGACATGGGCGACTTCCGCGTCTTCTCGATCGAGCTGCCCGCCGGACATCGAGACGCGCCTGCTCGAGGACGCCCGCGAGCGCAAGCTCGACGAGCTCGAGCGGCTCGAGGAGGAGACGGGCGAGCGCCAGCACACGCTCATCTCCGACGACGACCTCGACGTCGACTGGGCCGAGATCCCCGAGGATCAGATCAAGCGCGAGGACGTGACGCCGGAAGGCTTCGGCCGCATCGCCGCGCAGACGGCCAAGCAGGTCATCCTCCAGCGCATCCGCGAGGAAGAGCGCCGGATGATGTACGACGAGTACATCGACCGAGTCAGCGAGGTCGTCACCGGCATCGTCCAGCAGGCGGGAGACCGCAACAACGTGCTCGTCGACCTCGGCAAGGTCGAGGCGCTCCTGCCTCGCTCCGAGCAGGTCGACGGCGAGCGCTACGAGCAGGGCTCGCGCATCAAGGCCGTCATCACCGAGGTTCGCTCGGGCACGAAGGGCCCGCAGGTCATCCTGTCGCGCCGCGATCCCGAGCTGATCAAGACATTGTTCGAGCTCGAGGTCCCGGAGATCGCCGACGGGCTCGTCGAGATCCGCGGCGTCGCGCGCGAGCCGGGGTACCGGTCGAAGATCGCCGTCGAGTCGCACGCCCAGGGCGTCGACCCGGTCGGCGCGTGCGTCGGGCCGCGAGGCTCGCGCGTGCGCATGGTGGTGTCCGAGCTCCGCGGCGAGAAGATCGACATCATCCCGTGGAACAACGAGCCGGCGCGCTTCGTCGCGAAGGCGCTGTCGCCGGCCCGCGTCCGCGAGGTCTATCTCGACGACGACGGCAAGGAGGCGACGGTCGTCGTCCCCGACGATCAGCTCGCGCTCGCCATCGGCAAGGAAGGCATGAACGCACGGCTCGCCGCGCGCCTCACCGGCTGGAAGATCGACATCCAGTCCGACACCGAGTTCGCGCAGGCCGAGGCCGAGGTGGCCTTCGGCGGCGGCGGCGGGGAGGAAGAGCTCTCCGGACGGTGCGCAGCGATCCTCGCGAACGGCAAGCGGTGCCCGAACGCGTCGCTCCCCGGCTCCCGCTTCTGCGGCGTGCCGGCGCACCAGGCGCTCGAGGGCTCCGGCTCCGACTACGTCGGCGGCAAGGAAGCCGAGGAAGCAGCGAAGGCGAAGCTCGCCGAGGAAGAGGCCGCCTCGACCCAGGAGGCCGTCGACGACGGCGCCGAGGGCATGGTGGCCGAGGCGACGCCCGAGACGACAGACTCCGCGATCGACGGGGCCGGCGACGACCTCGGCGCCGAGGAGACGACGCTTCCCGCTGAGCCGGAGGCCGAGGCTGCGCCCGTGGAGGTTTCCGTCGTGGCTCCCGCCGAGGAGGCGAATCCGGACGACGCGTAGATCCAACGAGCCCGTTCGGCGCTGCGTCGGCTGCGGCCGGAGCGCGCCGCAAGGCGACCTGCTGCGGTTCACGGCGCTCGACGGCACGCTCGTCTCGGGCCGCGGAAGCACCGGGCCGCGGGGCGTACACCTGCCGGCGCCTCGCCTGCTTCGAGCGGGCTCAGGCGCAGCGGGGGTTCGCACGGGCACTACGACAGGGCGTCCGGGTCGATCCGGAGCTCTCACGTCTTTACACTTACGAGGAGGCAAATGGCTAACGGAGGCAAACCGAATCGCCCGCTCCGCCCTCGCGGCGGCAGCGGCCCGGGCAACAGACGGCGTCGTGTCGTCATCGACAACGCGGCGGCGCGTCCGCGCGACCCGCGCCAGGGAGGCCGCGGCCGCGACGACGCTCCGCGCCGTGACGGCCCCCGACAGGCGCCTGTAGCCCCGACCGGTCCCGTCTCCGTCGAATCCGGCGTCAGCGTCCGCGACTTCTCGCAGGCGCTCGGCGTCTCGATGCCGAACATCATCAAGATCCTCATGAACCTCGGGCAGATGCGGACGGCGACCCAGTCGCTGACCGACGAAGAGGTCGAGCTGATCGCAGCCGAGCTCGAGCGCGAGGTCACGATCAAGCACGCCGGCGAGGAAGAGCAAGAGCCGGAGTCGTACGACGATCCCGAGGAGGCGCTCGAAGCGCGCCCGCCGGTCGTCACGATCATGGGCCACGTCGACCACGGCAAGACGACACTGCTCGACGCGATCCGCAAGTCGCACGTCGTCGACACCGAGGCCGGCGGCATCACGCAGCACATCGGCGCGTACCAGGTCGACGCGGGCGGGCGCAAGGTCACGTTCCTCGACACGCCCGGCCACGAGGCGTTCACCGCCATGCGCGCACGCGGCGCGAAGGTCACCGACATCGCGGTGCTCGTCGTCGCGGCCGACGACGGCGTCATGCCGCAGACGAAGGAGTCGATCTGCGCACGCGCGCGCAGCCGATGTGCCGATCGTCGTCGCCATCAACAAGATCGACCTGCCCGACGCGAACCTCGACCGCGTGAAGGCGGAGCTGGCGCAGGAAGGCCTGCAGCCGGAGGAGTGGGGAGGGACGACGCAGTTCGCCGAGGTCTCGGCGAAGACCCAGGTGGGTCTCGACGAGCTGCTCGAGAAGATCCTGCTCGTCGCCGACCTCGAGCTCGACCTGCGCGCCAACCCGAACACGGAGGCGTCGGGCCCGATCATCGAGTCGCGTCTCGACATCGGGCGCGGTCCTGTCGCGACGCTGCTCGTCCACCGCGGCACGCTGAAGATCGGCGACGCGATCGTCGCCGGCGACGCGTGGGGCAAGGTGCGAGCGCTCTACAACTACAAGGGCGAGAAGCTCGACAAGGCAGGCCCCGGAGATCCGGTCGAGATCCTCGGCTTCGACAAGCCGCCGCCCGCCGGCGAGCTCGGCCGCGTCGTCGACCACGAGCGCACCGCACGCGATCACGCGCAGCGGCGTGCGGAGCGTCTGCGCCGCGAGCAGCTCGCGACCCAGCGCAGCGGCGGCGTGTCGCTCGAGAACCTCTTCGACCAGATGCAGGCGGGCGAGGTCGCAGACCTCAACCTCGTCATCAAGGGCGACGTCGTCGGATCGGTCGAGGCCGTCGTCTCGGAGCTCTCGAAGTTCGAGCATTCCGAGGTGCGGCTGAACGTGATCCACCAGGGCGTCGGCGCGATCACGCAGAACGACATCATGCTCGCGTCCGCGTCGAACGCACTGCTCGTCGGCTTCAACGTGCGACCGAACGCCGAGGCACGCGAGCTCGCGCAGCGCGAGGGCGTCGAGATCCGGCTCTACACCGTCATCTACAAGCTGACGGAGGAGATCGAGCAGGCTCTCGTCGGGAAGCTCTCCGCGATCAAGACCGAGGAGACGATCGGCGAGGCCGAGGTGCGCGCGACGTTCAAGGTGTCGCGGCTCGGCACGATCGCCGGCTGCATGGTCACGAGTGGCGTCGTGCGGCGCGGTTCGCAGGTGCGCGTCATCCGCGACGGCACCGTCATCTACACGACGACGATCTCCCAGCTCAAGCGGTTCAAGGACGACGCCCGCGAGGTCGCAGAAGGATTCGAGTGCGGCATCCTGCTCGAGAACTTCAACGACGAGAAGGAAGGCGACGTGCTCGAGGCGTTCGAGACCCGCGAGATCGAGCGGACGACGCTCGACGAGCTCGCGCCGGCGGCAGCCGCGAAGTCGGACGACTAGCTCGACGACGTAAGCAGCGCGCGGATCTCGTCGTCTCGCGGCGAGGTCGGCGGGCGTCTTCCCGTCGGTCGTCGTCGCGCCGGGGTTCGCGCCGCGTTCGAGCAGCAGCTCTACGAGCGCTCGGTTGCCGTTCGCGGCGGCCGCGTGGAGCGGTGTGTTGCCGTGATCGGACGTCTTCTCGGTGTCGGCGCCGTTGTCGAGCAGGAGCTCGGCGATCTCGTTCGCACCGAACGTCGCTGCGGTACCGAGCGGCGTCACCTGCGCGAACGATGCGGTTGCGAGCTCGTTCGGGTCCGCGCCGACAGCGAGCAACGCTCGGACAGCGTCGGCGTTGTGCGCGAAGACCGCGATGTGAAGGGGCGTGAACCCGTCGGGACTGCGCTCTCCGGGCGCGGGCAAGCCGTCCGACTCGCCGACGAGTAGCCGGTCCCACGCGTCGAGCGGCGGGTCGGCCGCGCGGATCGCCTCGAGGACCTCGCCGCCGCCGCGGTAGAACGAGCGCATCAACGCCGAGAGCCCCTGCTCGTCCCGCGCGGCAGCAGCGTCCGGCTCGCGCGCCAGCAGCTCGCGGACGCCCTCCGCGTCGCCGTCGTCGATCAGCTCGAAGATCGTCATCCCATCAGATTGAATCAGGCCATGCCGAGCGGCTATGTCGGTGTCCTCACCTTGAGCTCCATTTCCCCGAGGCGCATTCGCTGAAGGAGAAGCGGCACTACGTCCGCTCGGCGAAGGCGCAGCTGCAGAACCGCGTCGGCGCAGCGGTGGCGGAGGTCGACCACCACGAGGTCTGGCAGCGCGCACGCCTCACCGTCGCGTGCGTTGCCCGCGAGCATCGCGAGATCGAGCGTCTCCTCGACGAGGCCGAGCGCTGGCTTCGCGGCCAGGAGTGGGAGGTCGCGCTCGTCGACCGGTTTCTCGTCGATCCCGAAGAGGGCTAAAGCGCACCCTGGAGGATGGCTGCCGTACCGGCGACGAGCAGGATCACCCCGACGGCTCGCAGCAACGCGGGCGCGGAGAGGCGGCCCGTGAGCCGAGAGCCGATCAGCGCGCCCGGCACGGATCCGACGGCGCCGACCCAGAGAAGCGTCCAGTCGATGCCGCCGGGGAGATGGCCCACGAGGCCCGCGGCGCCGACGGCGATGCCGACGACGAGATTCGTGCCGATCGCGCGGGTGGGCTCCTCGCCGACCCAGCGGATGAGGGCGGGCATCCGGAGGGAGCCGAGGATGAGCCCGATCAACCCGCCGAGCACCCCAATCACGAGACCGCTGAGGACGGCGGCGCGGACATCGAGCCCGGCACCGGCCGGACGAAAGGAACCCGCTGCTTTCGGGCGCAGGAGGTCGACACCGAAGACCAGGAGGGCCAGACCGATCACGATCCGTAGCGCGTCCGCAGGGATCGAGGACGCGGCAAGCCCACCGGCCACGGCGCCGACGACCGACGGCGGCACCATCCAGGCGACGAGGCGCCAGTCGACCCGGCCGGCCCGGATGTGGGTGCCCGACGCGGTGGCCGCCGCAATCCCGGAGACGGCGATGTTCGCGCCGCCCACAGCCGCGGGGCTCGTGCCTGCGAGGAGCATGACCGGCAGCCGGATATTGCCGAGAACGAGGCCGACGAGCCCCCCCGCGACCGCCACGAGGAAGCACCAGAGACCGACGCCCGCCAACACCAGCCCGTGCACCGGCTTGAATATGACCCATGAGCGAGCGCATGCGGCGAGTCAACGAGTCGGTGAGGCAGGTCCTCGCCGAGGCGCTGCCCGAGCTGAAGGATCCGCGGATCGGCCTCGTGACGATCACGGGCGTGGTGACGAGCCCCGACCTGCGCATCGCGACGGTGTACGTCAGCGTGCTCGGGAACGCGCGCAAGCGGCGCTCGACGCTCGACGGCCTCGAGGCCGCGCACGGGCTGCTGCAGGGCCGGCTCGCGCGTCAGCTCCGGATGAAGCGGACACCGCAATTGACCTTCGAGTACGATCTGTCGGTCGAGCGTGGCGTGCGTATGACACAGCTGATCGACGAGCTGGCCCCCGACGCTGATGACTGAAACGACTGACCTGCAGGCGGTAGCCGACACGCTCCGGGCAAATGACCGGTTCCTCGTCGTCACGCACGAGAACCCGGACGGCGACGCGCTCGGCTCGCTGCTCGCGACGACGGTGGCGTTGCGCCAGCTCGGCAAAGACGTCGTGATGTTCATGCCGGCGAGCACGAGCGTGCCGCAGGAGTACACATTCATGCGGCTCGACGGGCTCGTCCGCGAGCTTCCCGACGATATGGGCGAGCGTGTGCTCGTCGCCGTCGACTGCGCCAAGGCCGAGCGGATCGGGCCCGACCTCTCACCGGTCGAGCGCGCGAAGCTCATCGTGGACATCGACCATCACCACGACAACACGCGCTTCGGCTCGGTCAACCTCATCGTTTCGGACGCATCGTCGACCGGAGAGGTGCTGCGCGACGTGTTCGCCGAGCTCGGTGTGGAGATCACGCCGGAGATCGCCGAGCCGTTGTACATCGCGCTCGTCACCGACACCGGTCGGTTCCAGTACACGAACACGACGCCGAAGTCGCTGCGGCTCGCGGCCGAGCTCGTCGAGGCCGGGGCCGACGTGCACGCGGTGTTCCAGCAGGTGTACGAGTCGGTCGAGTTCGCGAAGCTGAAGCTGCTCGCGCGCGCGCTCGATCGCGCACGCGTTCTCGAGGGCGGACGAATCGTCGTGTCGCACCTCGTGCGCACCGACTTCGCCGACGCCGGTGCGGTCGAGGCGTACTCCGAAGGGATCATCGACTACCTGCGCGCGGTCGAAGGCGCCGAGCTTGCAGTGCTGATCCGCGAGCCGCCGCGCGACGATCGCCCGCTGCGGCGTGTCTCGCTGCGGGCGAGCATCGACGAGCTCGACGTCTCCGCGATTGCGCGGCTCTTCGACGGCGGGGGCCATCGGCAGGCGGCCGGGTTCTCGAGCGACAAGTCGATCGACGAGATCACCGAGATCGTCCGCCAGGGATTCGTCGCGCAGCGTGCCACCGCGAGCGCTTGACCCCGCGGGTGTCGCGCTCGTCGACAAGCCTCGCGGGCCGTCGTCGTTCGCCGTCGTCTCGCAGATTCGACGGACGACCGGTGCGCGAACGGGTCACGCCGGCACGCTCGACCCGTTCGCGACAGGGCTCCTGCTGCTGCTCTCCGGCCGGGCCACGAAGCTCACGCCGGAGCTCGTCGGTCTCGACAAGCGCTATCTCACCGACGTCGACCTGCGTACGCGCACCTCGACCGGCGACCCCGAGGGCGAGATCGTCGAGACGCTCGAGCCTCCGGACGAGGAAGAGCTAGAGCGCCGCCTCGCTGCGCTGCGCGGCGTGATCGAACTGCCCATACCGGCTGCTTCCGCCGTGAAGATCGGCGGCGAGCGTGCCTACGCGCTCGCGCGTCGTGGTGTCGAGGTCGAGATGCCGCTTCGGCGCTCGACTGTGTACTCGCTCGACGTCGTCGCGTTCGCAGGCGACTCGGCGACTCTCGACATGCGCGTCAGCTCCGGGACATACGTGCGTGCGATCGCGCACGCGCTCGGCGGGCACTGCAGCACGCTTCGACGCACCGCGGTCGGCCCGTTCCACGTTGCCGATGCCGTTACGCCGTCGGCGTTCGCTCCGGGCGACCTGCTGTCCGAGGAGGCGGTGCTGGCGCTCGTCGCGGGTTATCGCACCACGACGGGGGTGTTGCCGTGAGCGTCGTCCGGCGGCCGGACGAGTTGGCGCCGACGGCTCGTGCGGCGTCGATCGGGATCTTCGACGGGGTTCACCTCGGGCACCGGCGAATCCTCGACGTGGTCAAGGCGTCGGGGCTGCCGTCGCTCGTCGTCACCTTCGAGCCGCACCCGCGGACGGTGCGCGGCAATCGTGTCGAGTTGCTGTGCACGACCGAGCGGCGCCTCGCGCTGCTCGCCGCCGCAGGCATCGACGACGTGCTGCTGCTCCACTTCGACGACGAGCTCGGCAAGCTCTCACCCGAGGCGTTCGCCGAGACGGTTCTTCGCCCGAGCGGCGTCGAGGTCGTCGTCGAGGGAGAGGGATTCCGGTTCGGGGCCAGGCGAAGCGGCGACCTCGACCTGCTGGAGCGTCTCGGCTTCGAGGTGCAGCGCGTGCCGCTCGCCGGCGGCATCTCCTCGACGCGGATCAGGCAGCTGATCGCGTCGGGCGAGATCGGCGAAGCCGCGACACTGCTCGGCCGCCCGTTCGCACTCGAAGGCCCGGTCGTCCTCGGCGACCAGCGCGGCGGCACGCTCGGCTTTCCGACGGCGAATCTCGCGCTGCCTCCCGACCAGATCGTTCCCGCCAACGGCATCTACGCGGGCTTTGCGCTCGGCCGCCGCGCGGCGATCTCGATCGGGACGAACCCGCACTACGGCGGAACCGAGCGCCGCGTCGAGGCGTTCCTGCTCGACTACGAGGGCGACCTCTACGGGCAGGAGCTCGTCGTCGAGATCTGGGAGCGGCTGCGCGACGAGGCGGCATTCGAGTCGGAGGCAGCGCTCATCGCCGCGATCGCGAGCGACGTCGAGCAGACGCGCGCCGCAGTCAGGCCCGGTCCACCGACGAGTTGAGGAGCGGGACTGCAAGTTTTCGCACCGGCCGGGATCTCAAGCGATGTGGAACCACCCGCCGGGGACGCGCTGAGCCCGCTCCGGGCGCTCGAGAGCGTCTGCTGCCTCGAGTGCGGACAGATCTACGCGAAGCCGGTCGGCGGGGGCACGGTCCACGCGAATCCCGGCTGCCCCGGTTGCGGCTACCTGGGCTGGATCCCGGTCAGCCTGCCGGCCGAGGCGCCCGCGCCGCACCGCTCCGCCGCGGATCGGCGGCAGCCCCAGTCCTCCCGATCGCGCTGACCCCGCCGAAATAGTGATGGCGCTCCGGCCAGCGCCGGACCGTCCGCCCGGACGCCTCGAGCATGCGCAGCCCGTCCTCGTCGGCGCCGGGCTCGGCGTTGACGACGCCGTCCGCCGGATGGACGCGCGGCCGGTCGACGGCGACCTGGGGAGCGAGGCCCTCGTCGAGGATCCCGGCAGCGACGCTGACGAGCGCGGTGCGCAGGCGCGTGCCGCCGGCCGCGCCGATCGCGAGCGCGAGCCCCTCCGCGTCGAGGACGAGGCTCGGAGCCATCATGCTCTCCATCCGCGCGCCGGCCTCGAGCGGGCCGCGGATGAGATCGGCCTCACCGAGCATGCTGTTGAGATGCAGGTCGAGCCCGGGCAACCAGTCCCCCGAGCCCAGGCCGAGGCTCGTCGTCAGCACACAGGCGTTGCCCTCTGCATCGACGGCGACGAGGTTCGTCGTGTGCGTCTCCGGGCCGCTGGTACCGTCGAGCGCCTCGACGAGAGCAACCACCCGTTCCGCTGGTGACAGCCCGCGGAGTGGGCGGAGCCGCCCGAGTGCGGCTGCGACGCCGGTCAGTCCGCCGCGACTGAGAAACCGCATCCCACGCCACGCCGTCTCGACGGGATCGCTCCAGCGCGCCTCGTAGGCCGCGAGGTCGTTGCGCGTCAGGAGGCCGCCGCGTTCGTCGGAGAGCGCGAGCAGGGCTTCCCCGATCGCCCCCGTGTAGGCGCCCTGCGCACCTTCCTCGGCAAGCGACTCGAGCGCGGCGACGAGGCCCGGCTGCCGGAGCCGCTCGCCCGGCTCGAGCAGCGTGCCGCCCGGCGCATACATCCGTGCGCCCTCGCGCATGGTCATCACCGGCTCGAGCATGTGCAGGCACGCCACATGTGCTTCCGGCATCGCCACGCCGTCCCGGGCGAGGCGAAGCGCAGGTTCGACGAGCCGGCGCCACGGGAGGCGGCCGTGCGCGCGCCAGAGCTCGCCGAGACCGGCCGGCACACCGGGCACGGCGCACGATGCGGGGCCGACGGCGTAGTGCACGATCTCGGCTCCGAACGGCACCTCGAGATGCAAGAGCTCCGCCTCGCGCCGCGGAGCTCCGAGCCCCGGCACGGCGCAGAAGCAGTCGAGGTTGCGCACGGTGCCGCTGCGTGTGTCGAGCACGATCGCGTGCCCGCCGCCGAGCAGCCCGGTCATCACCGTCTCTGCAACGCACGACGCGAGCCCGGCGGCCACCGCCGCATCGACGGCCGAGCCGCCGTCCTCGAGGATCTCGACCCCGGCCGCGGCGGTCGCCGGATGGCCGGCCGCGACGCCTGCTCTCATCGCTCGATCCGCGGCAGCGCGAGCCAGCCGATCCGGCCGATCCCGGGACGCGGAAAGTCGAGGCGGTGGCTCATCAGCCCGCCGCCCGCGTAGCCGTACACGCCGCCGCCGATCGGCTTCGCGCGCACGGGCGTCCCCTCGTTCGGCTCGCGCGTGACCGGATCGGTCTCGCTCTCGGCGACGATCAGCTCGTCGCCCAACTCCTCGACGACGGCGTACGCATCGTCGAGCTCGTACCGCCCGGCCACGGCGTGCTCGGACAGCTCGTGTCCGGCCGCGTCCCGGGGCCTGACCCCGGGACGTGACAGAGGCAGAGAGGCCGCGAGCCCGAGCTGCTCGACCACATGTCGCACGAGGCTGCTGCCGCGCCAGCTGTTCGTCAGCACGGCGAGCACGAGCCGCTCGTCCGGCACGAGCAGGAGGAGCGACTGGTAGCCCGCGATGGAGCCCTCGTGGTCGAGGGCAATCCGTCCGCCGGCGTTGCGCACCCACCAGCCGAGGCCGTACCCGGCGCCGAGCGCCTGCGACTGCGGCTCGCGCATCAGCGCGCGGGTCTCGCTGGAGAGCGGCCCGCGCCCGCCCAGGTGATGCGCGCCGAAGCGCAGGAGATCCGCCGCCGTCGACCAGAGCCCGCCGGACGACCGCCGCGCGGTCGGATAGGTGTCGACGCCGAGCGCACGGTGCCCGGATTCGCCTTCCTTCGCGTGGCCGCGGGCCGGAGCCTCGGGCTCCTCGAAGCCGGTCGCCGCGAGCCGGAGCGGCTCGATGATCCGCTCTCGCATCGCCGCCTCGAAGGTCGTCTCACAGGCGAGGGCTGCGGCGCTGCCGGCAGCCCAGTAGCCGGCATTCGAGTAGGAGAAGAGCCCTTGCGCCGACTCCGGCAGCGGCTCCGCCCGCTCCTGCTGCAGTCCGGCGGTGTGGCTGAGCCACGCGAGCAGCTGTGCGTCCGCCGGCAGGCACGAGAGCGCGAGCGAGGCCGTGAACGGCTTCGAGATCGACGCGATGCGGAACGGGGTGTCGGGACGCACGGGGTCGTCCTTGCCGAGCTCGAGCACCCCGTCGGCAACGGACACCACCTGTCCGTCCACGTGGAGCGCCGCCGCGACACCCGGTACGCCTGTGCGGGCACGCGCGTCGCGGACGATCTCCTCGAGCTGAAACGCAGGAACCATGCGGGATTGCTACCCTAGCCGTCGACCCTGTCTCGGCTCGTCGCTGCATTTTCCTTGGCGCGGCGGGCGGGGGCCCGGGAGACAACGACACAGGAGGCCCAATGGCCCTCACCAAGGAAGCAAAGCTGGAGATCATCAAGAAGCATGGCCGCGCCGAGGCGGATACCGGCTCGCCGGAGGTGCAGATCGCGATGCTCACGCAGCGGATCAACGAGCTGACCGAGCACCTGCGCACCCACCGCCACGACCACTACTCCCGCCGCGGGCTCCTCAAGCTCGTCGGCCGGCGCCGCCGCTTCCTGAACTATCTCCAGAAGCACAATCTCGAGGGCTATCGCGCCCTCATCAAGGAGCTCGGCCTACGCCGCTAGCTCCAGACTGACGCCCAGGAGGGCGGAGGTTTGAGTGAGCTCTTCCAGGGGCTGATTCAAACTCCCGCCCTCCACAAGTACAAGCAGAGTGGAGGACAATCGAATGAGTATCGCGACCGAGCGCCGGGCTCAGGTCTCCGTCCAGGTTGGCAACCAGGAGATCAGCTTCGAGACCGGCAAGCTCGCGAAGCAGGCGGACGGCGCTGTCGTCGTCCGCAGTGGCGAGACGATGGTGCTCGCCACCGCAGTGGGACGTCCGGAGGCCCGTGAGGGCGCCGACTTCTTCCCGCTGACCATCGACGTGGAGGAGCGCATGTACGCCGCGGGCAAGATCCCGGGCGGCTTCTTCAAGCGCGAGGGACGCGCGAGCGAGCGCGCCACTCTCACGGCCCGCATGATCGACCGCCCGATCCGGCCGCTGTGGCCGAAGGGCTTCCGCAACGAGGTGCAGGTCATCTGCACCGTGCTCTCCGCGGACATGGTCACCCCGCACGACATCCTGTGCATCAACGGGGCATCGGCGGCGCTCATGCTCTCGCCGCTGCCGTTCTTCGGCCCCGTCGGGGCGGTCCGCATCGGGCGGATCGACGGCGAGTTCGTCGTCAACCCGACGCTGCAGCAGAACTGGGAGGAGACGTCGCTCGACCTGATCGTCGTCGGCACGAAGGACGGCCTGACGATGGTCGAGGCCGGCGCCGACGAGGTCCCCGAGGACGTGCTCCTCGAGGCGCTCGAGCTCGCCCACGGCGAGATCAAGCGGCTCTGCGAGGCGCAGGAGGATCTCCGCCGCCAGGCGGGCAAGCCCAAGTGGCTCGACATGGACCTCACGGCCGAGATCGAGCGTGAGCACGGCCACACGATCTGGGAGCGCATCCAGAGTGCCGGGCTCCGCGAGGCCGCCGTCGTCGTCGACGAGCTCTCGACGCAGCTCGCCGGCGACATCACGATGGACTCCACCGAGGAGGACATCCAGCGCCAGGTGCAGGTGCGCGCGAGCCTCGACCTGCTGCTCGAGAAGCAGCGGCTCGTCGCCGTCGAAGGCCCGGTGCGGGAGCAGTTCGAGAACGACCTGCGGGCGCTCACCGATGCCGAGCAGGACTCGAAGGAGCTCAAGTCCGCGAAGCGGCGGCTGCTCTTCGAGAAGATCGTGAACACGGTCGAGCTGCCGTTCCCGGTCGGCCCGGCCACCGTCGACGGCGATGCCCCGGCGGTCAAGGACAGCCTCACGAAGAGCTACGTCAAGAAGGCCTCCGAGGCGATCTACAAGGACCTCGTCCGCAAGAAGATCGCGGTCGAGAAGCATCGTCCGGACGGGCGCGGCCCGGAGGAGATCCGCCCGATCGAGTGCGAGGTCGGCGTCAATCCGCGTGCGCACGGCTCCGGCCTGTTCCAGCGCGGCCAGACGCAGGTGCTCTCGACGCTCACCCTCGGCACCGCCAAGGAGGGCCAGCGGATCGACGACCTGTCGCTCGAGACCGATCGCCGCTACATGCACCACTACAACTTCCCGCCGTTCTCGGTCGGGGAGACGGGCTTCATGCGAGGCCCGAAGCGGCGTGACATCGGGCACGGCGCCCTGGCGCAGCGCGCGCTCGAGGCGATGATCCCGCCGGCCGAGGAGTTCCCGTACACGATTCGCATCGTGTCGGAGACCCTCGAGTCGAACGGCTCGTCGTCGATGGGCTCGGTCTGCGGCTCGACGTTGTCGCTGATGGACGCAGGCGTCCCGATCAAGGCGCCGGTCTCCGGCATCGCGATGGGCCTCGTCAAGGAAGGCGACGACTACGTGATCCTCACCGACATCCAGGGTGCGGAGGACCACCTCGGCGACATGGACTTCAAGGTCGCCGGGACCCGGGACGGCATCACCGCGCTCCAGATGGACATCAAGATCACCGGCGTCACGCAGGAGATCATGCGGAACGCGCTCGAGCAGGCTGGTCGCGCGCGCAACGCGATCCTCGACATCATGCTCGACGTCATCCCGGAGCCGCGTGCAGAGCTTTCGCAGAACGCACCGCGGATCACCTCGATCAAGATCGAGCAGGAGCAGATCGGCCTCATCATCGGCAAGGGCGGCGAGACGATCCGCGGCCTCGAAGGCGACTACGAGGTGCAGATCGACATCGAGGAGGACGGCACGCTCCTCATCTATGCGACCGACGGCGAGAAGGCGGAAGCCGCCATCCAGGCGATTCGCGCGCTCACCAAGACGCCGGAGGTGGGGGACACCTACACCGGCAAGGTCGTGAAGACGACGGAGTTCGGCGCCTTCGTCGAGCTGAAGAAGGGCACCGACGGGTTGCTCCACGTCTCGAACGTCGGCCCGGGACGGGTCGCGCACATCGAGGACGTCATGGCCCGCGGCGATGTCGTCGACGTCATCGTCCAGGAGGTCGACAAGGCCCGCGGCCGGATCGGCCTGAAGCTCGTCGCGAAGCACGAGGACGGCAAGCTCATCCAGCCGGAGGAGCTCGTCGAGCGGGCGAAGGACGCCCCGCCGCGTCCGCCCGCCGAGCCGCGCCGTGACGGCGACCGCGGCCGGAGCCGTGGCGGCGACCGCGGCGGCCGCAGGTAGCAGTCTCGCCTGCTGAACGCACCGAGAGGGCGGCCCACGGGCCGCCCTCTCTCGTTCCTCCGCGCACTTCCGCCCGCAGGAATGGACATTTGTAGGCGGAATGTGCGTTCGGAGGCCGTTTGAGGAAACCGCCTCCACTGCCGATACCGAAGTGGGGACGACCAACCCCGCCACTGTGGGCCGACCCTCGCCGTCATCCGTTTCCCCGCTCCAGGGGCTTCTCGAGGTAACCCGCCTCGTGCGCGCCGACGAGAACCTGCCCGACCTCCTCGCTGCGATCGCGCGGACGATCGCGGACTCGCTCGGCTTCGAGACCGTCGTCGTGAACCTCTACCGCCCGGCATGGAACGACTTCACCGTCACGACCGTGCACGGAAGCCCAGTCGTACACAAGGCGCTGATGGGCCAGGTCCGCACGATCGCGGAATGGGACACCCTGATCTGCGACGCGTTTCACCGCCGGGGCGCCTACCACGTGCCTGCTGGAAGCTACGACTGGGAACAGGCGAGCTACAGCTATGTCCCGGCCGCCGAGACTGGCAGCGCTCCGGGCGACTGGCATCCCGAAGACGCGCTCTTCCTCCCGATGCGCCACTCCGACGGCCACCTGCTCGGCATCCTGTCGGTCGACGAGCCGGTCAACCGGCAGCGGCCGCGCGACGAGGAGCTCGACGTGCTCGTGTCGGTCGCCGATCACGCTGCTCTCGCCGTCCAGGCCGCCCAGGAGGCGGCGGAGGCGGCCCGCCACCGGCTTGCGCTCGAGCAGCTCCTCGACATCTCGTCCCGCCTCACCGCCGAGCCGGTCGCCGACGAGATCCTTCGCGCGGTCTGTCGCGGCGTTCGCGACGCCCTCGGCTTCGAGCATGTCGCCGCACAGCTGATCCATCCCGAGAGCGGCCGCCTCGAGGCGCGCGCCGCCGTCGGCTGGAACCTCGACGAGCCCGCGCTGACGTCGGACTTCGTGCTCGGCGACGTCGAGCCGCTGCTCGATCCCGCATTCGAGGTGTCCGGCTGCTTCCTCCTCCCGAACGACGAGGCCGAACAGCGGATCTCGATCACGAGCGTTCCGTACGTCTCGCATCGAAACGGCCGAGGCCCGCACGCATGGGACCGCCACTGGCTGCTCGTGCCGCTCCACAACAGCGCGGGCGCCGTGATCGGCCTCATCTGGGCGGACGAGCCCGAGGACCGCCTTCTGCCGTCGGAGGAGAAGCTGCAGGCGCTGCGCATCTTCGCGAACCAGGCAGCGGCAGCGATCGTCTCGGCGGCGCACCAGCGGGAGCTGCGGTTCCTCGCCGACCACGATCCGCTCACTCGGCTCCTCAACCGGCGCGCGTTCGTCGACCGGCTCGACGCAGAGGTCGCGCGCGCGATCCGCTACCGCCGGTCGTTCGGTCTCGTGATCTGCGACCTCGACGGCTTCAAGGTGCTGAACGACCAGTTCGGTCATCCCGCAGGTGACGAGGCCCTCCAGATCTTCTCGCGTGTCCTGGAGGCGGCATTGCGGAAGGGTGACGAGGCGTTCCGGATCGGCGGCGACGAGTTCGCACTCGTGCTCGCCGAAGCGGGGGAGGCGGAGGCGCGCAAGGTGATCAAGCGCATCGCCGCCAATGTCGCATCGCCGCGGGCGAGCTTCGGCATCGCGTCGTGCCCCGAGCACGCGCGCGACGCGCAGACCCTCTTCCGGCTTGCCGACGAAGCCCTGTACGAGGCGAAGCGCACCGGCTCCGGCCTCGAATTCGTCGCATAGGCTAGACGACATGCAGAAGTACGTCCTCTCCGAGCTCGATTCCGGCGAGCGCGTGATCTCGGAGCACGTGCCGAGCGTCCGTTCCGTCGCGCTCGGGTTCTGGATCGGCGCCGGGTCGCGCGACGAGCGTCCCGATCGTGCCGGGGTGTCGCATTTCATCGAGCACCTCTTGTTCAAGGGATCGCGCTCGTACGACGCGCAGCAGATCGCCGAGACGTTCGACGCGATGGGCGCCGAGCTCAACGCGGCGACGTCGCGCGAGCACACCGTCGTCTACTCCCGCGTCGCCGACCGCCATGTCGAGACGGCCCTCGAGGTGATGACCGACATGGTCTTCGCTCCCGTGTTCGCCGAGGTCGACCAGGAGCGCGAGGTCGTGCTCGAGGAGATCGCGATGTACGAGGACACCCCACAGGATCTCGTCCACGATCTCTTCTCACAGGCGGTCTTCGGTTCGCATGCGCTCGGCCGGCCCGTGATCGGCACGGCAGAGGTCATCTCCACGATCAGCAAGCGGGCGATCGCCGGCTACCACCGCTCGATGTACACCGGCGGCAACATCGTCGTCTCGGCGGCGGGGAACATCACGCACGACACGTTCGTGTCGCTGTTGCAGCGCTTCGAAGCGCGTAGCACGGTCGCGACGCGCACGACCCCCCATGTGCGGCGGCCGATCGCGCAGCTGCCTGCACCGGGCCTGCGGTTCGAGCGCAAGGACACCGAGCAGTACCACCTGTGCCTGGGGGCTCCCGGCATCGCCAGATCGGACCGGCGGCGGTTCGCCGCCTCGCTGCTCGACGGAATCCTCGGCGGCTCGGCGTCGTCGCGTCTCTTCCAGGAGATCCGGGAGAAGCGCGGCATGGCGTACGCCGTCTACAGCTTCGGGTCGCAGTACACCGACACCGGGCTCGTCGGGGTCTACGTCGGGACGCGCGAGGAGAACCTCGCTCCGTGCGTCGAGATCTGCTCCGAGCAGATCGGCGAGATCGCGGCGGGCAAGCTGCGCAAGGGCGAGCTCGACCGCGCCAAGGAGAGCCTCAAGGGGCGGATCATGCTCTCGATGGAATCGACGTCCAACCGGATGAGCCGGCTCGGTAAATCACTCGTCTCGGACAGCGAGCTGCTGACCTTCGAACGGATCATCGCCGAGATCGACGGCGTCGACGAGGACGGGATCGCGGAGCTTGCAGGCGTGCTGCTCTCGCCCGACCGGCTCTCTGCATCGGGAGTCGGGCCGGACGAGGATCGCTTCCGCGCCGCTGTGCAGCTCGCCAACCCACATCTCGTCGCGCGCGCCGCGGCATGAAGCTCGCCTTCTTCGGCGCCGAGGGGAAAGTGGGCCGGGCACTCGTGCCGGCGCTCGAGCGCGCCGGGCACGACGTTCGGGGCTTCGAGATCGGCGACGAGATCGACGTACGCGGGCTCGACGCGGCGGTCGACTTCACGATGCCTGATGCTGCTCCGGCGAACGTGCGGACTGCCCTGGAACAGGGCGTCTCGTGCGTCGTCGGGACCACGGGCTGGGATGCGAGCTCGCTACACGGCCTCGCTGAGGAGAAAGGGTTGCACCTCTTCGTCGCGCCGAACTTCTCGATCGGCGCCGTGCTGATGATGCGCTTCGCGCAGCAAGCGGCGGCGTTCTTCCCACGTGCCGAGATCATCGAGCTGCACAACGAGGCGAAGAAGGATGCACCGTCGGGAACCGCCAAGACGACTGCAGAGCTCATCGGAGGCGGTCCCGTCGTCCACTCCGTGCGGTTGCCAGGTCTCGTCGCGCACCAGGAGGTTCTCTTCGGTGGGGAGGGCGAGCTGCTGACCATCCGCCACGACACGACCGCGCGCGAGTCGTTCGCGCCCGGCGTGCTGCTCGCGCTCGAGAAGCTCGACACGCTGCCGCCCGGGCTGACGGTCGGGCTCGACCGCCTCCTCTGAGGAGTCAGCCGGCGAGCACGTACCGGATCAGGTTGCCTTCGGATCGTTCCGGTACGAAGCCGACACGATCGAGCGTCCGCCGCGACGCCGTGTTGCCGGCATCGACGTCGGCGACGACGCGACGGACACCGGGCCGCTCGAGCAGCCACCGCGAGAACGCCGTGACGAGCTCTGTGCCGTAACCGCGGCCGCGGTGCTCGGCGGCCAGCCCGTAGCCGATCTCGATGTCGCCCGCGTCGTCCACCGGGCCGGCGGTGCCGCAGTCGCCGATGGCCCGGCCGTCGAGCGTCACGAGCCACACAGGCCACGGATCGGGCTCCCTCGCGGCCATCCGCACCGCGTCGAGCGTGTCGGCATGAGGCCAGCCCGCGGAATGCTCGACGGCGGAGAGGTCGCCGCCGAGGATCGCGCGGGCCGTCGCGACCGCCAGCGGCACGAGCACGAGACGGCGCGTGTCGATCGCCTCCTGACGCGGTTGCATCACGCGGTTCTACCTGTAGCCCGCCGTCCGCTCACCCTAGACATGTGCCCGTAGGAGATAGTTCGCCGCTCAATGCCAACGACCGCTGCAGAAGTCGTCTTCGACAAGGCGACGAAGCTCTATCCGGGACGGGCCGAGCCTGCGGTCGACAACCTGTCGCTCACCGTTCCGGCCGGCGAGATCTGCGTCCTCGTCGGACCCTCCGGCAGCGGCAAGACGACGGCGCTGAAGCTCGTCAACCGGCTCATCTACCTCACCGAGGGCGAGATTCGCATCGACGGGACGAAGATCTACGACCTCGACGTGACCGAGCTCCGCCGCAGCATCGGCTACGTCATCCAGCAGGTCGGGCTTTTCCCGCACATGACGGTCGAGGCGAACGTCGGCACCGTGCCGCGCCTGCTCGGCTGGCCGAAGCAGCGCGTCCTCGAGCGCACGGCCGAGCTGCTCGAGCTCGTCGGGCTCGACCCGGTGGCGGACGGCCCGCGCTACCCGGCACAGCTTTCCGGCGGCCAGCGTCAGCGCGTCGGCCTCGCGCGGGCGCTCGCGGCCAACCCGCCGCTGATGCTCATGGACGAGCCGTTCGGCGCCATCGACCCGATCGTGCGCTCACGGCTCCAGGACGAGTTCCTCCGGCTGCAGCAGGAGCTTCGCAAGACCGTGCTCTTCGTCACGCACGACATCGACGAGGCGATCAAGCTCGGCGACCGCATCGCGATCTTCCGGCAGGGCGGCAAGCTCGCGCAGTACGACACGCCCGAGGAGATCCTGCGGCGGCCGGCCGACGACTTCGTCGCGGAGTTCGTCGGGCGCGATCGCGCCCTGAAGGTGCTGTCGCTGCACACGCTCGGCGACCTCGAGCTCGGCCCGCCGCGCGACGGCCCGCACGCCACTGCGGATACGACGCTTCGCGAGGCGCTCTTGCGCTCCTGATCGACGCACACGCCGACGTCGTCGCCGTGACGGACGAGCAGGGCACCGTTATCGGCTCGGTGACGAAGGACGACGTGTTGCGATGAACGTCATCGCCGCAGGTCCGGTCATCCCGAACTTCGGCTCGGGCAGCGCCTGTGAGACGAGCAACGGCTGGTTCTGCACGGACTGGCTCAGCGCGCATTGGGGAGACACGCTGCAGCCGGCGCTCATCCAGCACATCGAGCTCTCGCTGATCGCGCTCGGCATCGGCTTCGTGCTCGCGACCGCGCTTGCCCTCGTGGGCTTCCGCTATCGCCTCTTCGACCCGCCGATCGGGCTCTTCGCGGACTTTCTCTACACGATCCCGAGCCTCGCGCTCTTCCAGCTCCTCGTGCCTTTCACCGGTCTCACCGTGACGACCGTCGAGATCGCGCTCATCTCGTACACGCTGCTGATCCTGTACCGGAACATGATCGCCGGCCTCCGTGCCGTGCCGCCCGACGCGCTCGAGGCGGCACGCGGAATGGGTCTGACACGCCGGCAGACGTTCACCCAGGTCGAGCTCCCGCTTGCGTTGCCGGCGATCGGCGCGGGTCTGCGGATCGCAACCGTGTCCACGATCTCGATCGCGACGGTGGCGGCGCTCGTGATTCCCAAGGGCCTCGGACTGCCGATCTACACCGCGCTGCAGCAGGACATCTTCAAGACGGAGATTCTCGCCGCCGGACTGCTCACGATCGCTCTCGCGCTGTGCGCCGACGGGCTGATCGTGCTCGCGCAGCGGCGAATCACGCCCTGGACGCGCGCCGCATGATCCTCGGCGACCAGTTCAGTCCCGGGACGTTCGTGGATGCCGTTCATTTCGTCGGCGATCACCCCGGACTGCTGCTGTCGAAGACGGTCGAGCATCTCGAGCTCTCGGGCGCCGCGCTCGGCATCGGGCTCGTGCTCGCGCTACCCCTCGGGCTCTGGCTCGGCCACCGGCATCGAGGCTTCTTCTTCGCCGCGAGCGTCTCCAACGTCGGGCGTGCGCTGCCGAGCCTCGTGCTCATCGCGTTCGGCCTGACGATCCTCGGCGTCGGCTTCTGGAACAACACCGCAGCGCTCGTCGTGCTGGCGGTACCGCCGATCCTCATGAACTCGTACTTCGCCGTCGACTCGGTCGACCCCGATGTCGTTGAGGCGGCGCGGGGAATGGGCCTCACCGACAGACAGATTCTGAGCCGTGTCGAGCTTCCGCTCGGCCTTCCGCTCGTCATCGGAGGTATTCGAATCGCTGCGATCTTCGTCATCGCCACGGCCACCATCGCGGCGGTCGCAGGCGGCGGCGGCCTCGGCGAGATCATCGTCAATCAGGCGAGTTACGGGCTTGCCGGCGTGATCGCCGCCTCCGTCTGCGTCTCGGCGCTTGCCTTCCTGGCTGCAGGATTGTTGGCTCTCCTCCTCCGGGTGGGCCTCGCCTAGCCGGGGTCCCGCGACCTAAGCTCCAACGGTCCACGACAGAAGGGGAGCAAGGTGTTCAGAAAGCACACTCGGCGCGCGGCAAAGGCCGCCTTCGCCATCTCGACCGGTGTCGCACTTCTGTTGGGTGGGTCAGCCTCCGCGGCACGCCAGAGCGCCGCGGCGAACCCGACGGTCACCATCGGCACCAAGAACTTCACGGAGCAGTACGTCCTCGGCCAGCTGTACAAGCAGGCGCTCGAGGCGAAGGGCTACAAGGTCGTCTACAAGGAGAACATCGGTAGCTCCGAGTTGATCGACACCGCCCTCACGTCGGGCAAGATCAACTTCTACCCGGAGTACACGGGCGTCATCGTCGCCGACCTCGCGAAGGAGTCTGCGCCGAAGACCGCCGCTGCTGCGTACGCGGCCGCGAAGAAGTTCGAAGAGGGCCGGGGCAACACCGTCTTCAAGCCGACGCCGTTCTACGATTCCGACTCGTTCGGGATGCTCACGTCGACGGCGAAGAAGCTCGGGGTCAAGACGATCGACGACATGAAGAAGGTGAAGTCGTTCTCGTACGCGGGATTCCCGGAGTGCAGGACGCGCATCACCTGCCTGCTCGGGTTGAAGCAGATCTACGGCCTGACGCAGACGAAGTTCATCCCACTCGGCTCGATCAGCGTCTACACGCTGCTCGACCAGGGTAAGGCCACGGCAGGCGACGTGTTCTCGACGGATCCGCAGCTCGCGAGCTCGAAGTACACGATCCTGACGGACACGAAGCACATCTTCGGCTTCCAGAACGTCGTGCCGGTCCTTTCGAAGAAGCTGGCGTCAGCCGGCGGAGCGAAGTTCGCGGCAACGGTGAACGCCGTCTCGTCGAAGCTCTCGGTCAAGGCGATGATCGCGATGAACAAGGCTGTCGCGATCGACAAGAAATCGCCGGAAGAGGTCGCCTCGGCGTTCCTCGCGGCGAACAAGCTCAAGTAGTAGAGGTCGTCGTCTCGGTGGAGGGTCGACCGGCGAGCGTTTCGCCGGTGCCCTCCGCCGGGCGACAGTTGACGTTCGCGGTGCGGAGCGGTACACCCGTCGAGGTACTGCTCGACACGATCCAGCCGCATCCCACGTTCTCGGAGGCCGGCCTCTTTGCGCTCAGCGCGCTCCATGACGTTCTGGCTGCTGCTCGGCCTCGGTGCGGTGATTGCCGTGCTCGCGTGGAGCGCGCGGCAGCCGTCACAGGTCGCGTCGACCATCGGCCGCGCTCCGCCGGTTCGCGCCGTGGATGCGCCACCGCCCGACGTCGTGACCGGGTTGCTCGACGCGGAGCTCGGAGTAGTGCAAAGCGGTGGCGCAATCTCGGTCACCCTCGACGCGGTGTGCACGCCGAAGCCGTGTACGGCGCGTGACCTGCGCAGGATGAAGGCGCAGGTCGCTGAGCATCGAGACCGAATCCGCCCGGCGGCCGGCACATCGCCGCGGACCGTTGCCGAGCTGCACGGGCAGGACCTGCTGATCGCGTGGCGCAACCGGGCATCGCGCCTCTGCCTCGAGGCGACGCGTGTGCACGGCGGCGGCACCCCGGTCTTCGGCCCCTGCGTCGGGGACGATCGGGCAGATCCATGCACCGCGCTCTGCCTCGTGTCGTCCAGCACCGGTGACCGGTCGTCGATTCGGTACCTCCTCGCGGGCATCGTCAGCAGGGATGCGACTGCGCTACGGATCACGACAGCCCACACTCGAACGACGTACCCACTGCAGGGGCCGGTTCTGGCCGGGACCAACCGGCGTGTGTTCATGCTCGAGCTCGGCCACGACGACTATCGAGTGCTCGAGCTGCTCCGCGGCGAGAGCGTCGTCGACTCGCGGAGCCTGCCGGTCTGGCAGGCGGTCGTCGAGGACTGCCAGGCGTCGGGACAGGGCATGAACGACCTGAAGGCGTGCTTCCAGAGAGCCGCGCCGGACATGCCCGACTTGTCGTTCCCGTAGACTTTTCCAATGCTCGGCGAGGTCCTGACCGCGATCCTGACGCCCTTCCGTCCGGACGGCTCCGTCGACATCTCGAAGTTCCGTGCGCTTGCCGCGTATCTCGTCGACAACGGCTCAGACGGGCTCGTCGTGGCGGGGACGACGGGGGAGAGCCCGACGCTTCGAGACGAGGAGAAGCTCGAGCTCTTCGCCGCCGCGGTCGACGCGGTCGGCGATCGCGCAACAGTCGTCGCCGGCACGGGCACCTACGACACGGGCCACTCGGTGCACATGACGGAGCTCGCGCACGAGATCGGCGTCGACGCGATCCTCGTCGTGACGCCGTACTACAACAAGCCGCCTCAGCGGGCAATCGTCCGCCATTTCCAGGAGATCGCGGCCGCGACCGACAAGCCGGTGGTCGTCTACAACATCCCGAGCCGCGTGATCGTCAACGTCGAGCCGGAGACGATGGCCCACCTCGCCAAGATCCCGAATGTCCGGGCCGTCAAGCAGGCACATGACGATCTCGACCAGGCACGCATCATCCCGGAGCTCGGTCTCGATCTCTATGCCGGCGACGACAAGCTCGTCTTCCCGTTCCTCGGGCTCGGCGGGGTCGGCGGTATCTGCGTGCACACACACGTGTGGGGACCGCAGACGAAGGAGATGGTCCGCCGTTGGAACGCGGGCGACACCGAAGGCGCCCGCAGCCTCAACGACGAGATGCGGCCCGCGCTCGACCTCCTGGAGATCGCGACGAACCCGATTCCGATCAAGGCCGCGATGAACCTGCTCGGCCACGAGCTCGGCGGGTATCGCCTGCCGATGGTCGAGCCGACCGAGGAAGAGCTCGACGCGGTGCGCTCGTGCCTCGAGCGAGCCGGCATGCTCGAGCCTGCTTCGATCTGATTTCGTCAACGTTTCCCCCGTGAAGCGAGCGCAGCGAAGCGCTAACTACACTGCGGACGCAAATGGGCGTCTGCCACATCATCCCGCTCGGCGGTCTCGGCGAAGTGGGCAAGAACATGACCGCCTACGAGGCGGACGGATCGATCGTGATCGTCGACGCCGGTCTCGCGTTTCCCCGCGACGAGCATCTGGGCGTAGACCTCGTCCTCCCGGACTTCACGTACCTCCGTGAACGCGAGTCGATGATCCGCGGCGTCGTGCTCACGCACGGCCACGAGGACCACGTCGGCTCGCTGCCCTACCTCATGCGCGAGGTGAAGATCCCGGTCATCGTTGCGACGCGGCTCACGCTCGGGCTCGTGAAGTCGAAGCTCGACGAGCACGGGCTGCTGCGCGATGCCGATCTCCGTGAGTACGCCCCCGGAGACGAGCCCTTCAACCTCGGCCCGTTTCGGATCGAGTTCGTGCGTATGGCCCATTCGATCCCTGACGCCGCAGCGGTGGTACTCGAGACGCCCGGCGGGCGGATCGTGCACACCGGCGACTACAAGATCGACCACACGCCCGTCGACGGTCAGCGCACCGACGTCGGCAAGCTCGCGGAGATCGGCAACCGCGGCGTCGACCTCCTGCTCGGCGACTCCACGAACGCGGAGCGCCCCGGTGTGACGCAATCCGAGAAGGTCGTCGGCGAGGCGTTCCGTCAGATCTTCCCGAGCCGCAAGGGCCGCATCCTGGTCGCGTCGTTCGCATCGAACGTGCATCGCATGCAGCAGGCCATCGACGTCGGCATCGACTGCGGTCGCAAGGTTTCCTTCGTCGGCCGCTCGATGAAGAAGAACTCGAACATCGCGCGCAATCTCGGGTACATGGACGTTCCGGAGAACGTGATTCTCCGCCCGAAGGAGATCGCCGAGCTCCCGCCCGAGCAGCAGTTGATCCTCTGCACCGGCAGCCAGGGCGAGCCGATGTCGGCGATGACCCGCATCGCCTACAACGACCATCCGCAGGTCACGGTGGAGGCGGGCGACACGGTGATCATCTCGGCGAAGCCGATTCCCGGCAACGAGCTGCGCGTCCACGATTCGATCAACCGTCTCGCGAGGTCGGGCGCCGAGGTGCTCCACGAGGACAACGCGCCGGTGCACGTCTCGGGCCACGGCCGCGCCGACGAGCTGCGCACCGTGCTCGCGCTGCTGCGACCGAAGGCCGTCATGCCCGTGCACGGCGAGTTCCGCATGCTCGCTGCACACGCGCAGCTCGCGCGTGAGAGCGGCGTGCCCGAAGAGGGAATCATCCTCGCCGAGAACGGCAGCGTCGTCGAGCTGTCGGAGAGAGGTTGCCGCATCGTCGACACCGTGCACGCCGGTATGACGTTCGTCGACGGCCTGGGCGTCGGCGACGTGCACGACGTTGCGCTGCGCGATCGCCGCAGACTGTCAGAAGACGGTGTGCTGATCGTCGTCGCCACGCTCGCCCAGGGCAACGGTGCCGCCGCGCTGACCGCGCCGCCCGAGTTGATCGCTCGTGGGTTCGGCGACGGTGCCGAGCCGCTCCTCGACGAGCTTCGCGCGGAGGCGGGCCGTGTCATCGGCGACCTGCTGCGCGACGACGTGACGGAGATCAAGCTGCTCCAGGAGCACCTGCACGACGCCCTCGGCGGCATCGTCTACGACCGGACGCGCCGCCGCCCGATGATCCTGCCCGTGCTGGTGGAGGTCTAGGAGCAGTGTCTTCCGGGCTCCGGTACGAGCCTACGTGGGCCGATGTCCTCGAGGAGCACGCGATCGAGCAGCCGACGGCGCTGCGTCTGATCGCCCAGCTCGGTGCCTGCGAGGCGTCAGCACTCTCCTTTTGCCGCTTGCTCGAACGCTGGGCACGCGGCGACGCGAAGCCGCCGACCCCCGGAGCGCGCCAGGCTGCACTGCGTCACGCCGCCGACCGGATCGAGACCGCGCTTGCGGGGCTCGAGGAGCCGCTCGAGCGGTACCTGCTCGAGCTCGAGGCAGACGCGGCCGAAGGGCGTTCGTGGTACGGCGGGCCTGGAGCCGGCGAGCTCGTCGACTGGGAGCCGGTCCTCACGCGAGCCGGCGTGAACGTCATGCCGGAGCGCGTCGCGCAGGCCTACCTCGAGCTCGCAGTTCTCGTACGCGCGCTCGAAGGGCTCAGCGCCTCGGCACGCATCGACGCGATGCCCGATCCGTCGTCGCTCTGGGCGGGATTGTTCGACCTGCGCGAGAACCTGCTCGGCCGCGCGCTCGACGACCTGCGCGCGCTCGCGATCTCGTAGCTCGATAGATTCGCCGGCGTGGCAGCTCCCCGGCTCACCGTCGTCGGCTCGATCAACCTCGACCTCGTCGCGCGCGCCGAGCGGCTGCCGCGTCCCGGTGAGACGGTCACCGGAGCGACCTTCAGCCGGATTCCCGGCGGGAAGGGCGCGAACCAGGCCGTCGCGGCGGCCCGCCTCGGCGCAGTGGTGACGATGATCGGCTGCGTCGGCGACGACGAGCTCGCCGCTCCTGCCCTCTCAGGCCTGCAGGAGGCGGGCGTCGTGCTCGACAGGCTCAAGCGCACGAACGGCTCCACCGGCGTCGCGTTGATCACCGTCGACGCCGACGGCGAGAACGTGATCGTCGTGGCGCCCGGCGCAAACCTCGACTTGCGTCCCGAGGACATCGCCTTACCCGACGACGACGCGGTGCTCTGCCAGCTGGAGATACCGCTCGAGACCGTCGAGCAAGTCTCGCTCGTCGCGCCGAGCGACTTCTACCTGAACGCCGCGCCCGCGCACGACCCGGAGCGGATCCCGCAGGCGGACCTGACGGTCGTGAACCACTACGAGCTCGAGGCGCTGACGAATCGAAGCGGCCTGATCGCAGTCACTCTCGGAGCGGAAGGGGCGATCCTGCTCGAGGACGGTAACGAGGTGGCGCGCGCCGCCCCGCCGCCCGTCGTGGCAGTCGACGGCACCGCAGCCGGCGATGCGTTCACCGCGTGCCTCGTCGTCTCGCTGCTCGAGGGCCGCGCGCGCGACGAGGCGCTCCGGCGCGCATGCGCGGCGGGCGCACTTGCCGCGTCGCGCTTCGGCGCCCAGACATCGTTACCGACAGCAGAGGAGGTCGACGCGCTCCTGTGAGCACGACGCCAATCGTCATCGACTGCGACCCCGGCCACGACGACGCGATCGCGATCCTGCTCGCCCTCGCGTCTCCCGAGGTCGAGCTGCGTGGCATCACCACCGTCGCCGGCAACCAAACGCTCGAGAAGACAACGCGGAACGCGCTGAAGGTGCTCGAGCTGGCCGGTCGTGCCGACATTCCGGTCGCAGCAGGCGCCGACGCGCCGTTGCGGCGCACGCTCCGTGTCGCGGCGAACGTGCACGGCGAGAGCGGGCTCGACGGGCCGTCGCTACCCGAGCCGACGACGAAGGTCGTCGACGGCCACGCGGCGGACGTCCTCGCCGAGCTGATCGAGCCGGGCGTCGTGCTCGTGCCGACGGGGCCGCTGACGAACGTCGCCCTGATGCTCGAGCGCCACCCCGACGTGCGCGATCGGCTCGAGCGGATCGTGTGGATGGGCGGCGCCATCGCAGAGGGCAACGTCACGCCGGCCGCGGAGTTCAACGCGTTCGTCGACCCGGAGGCCGCTGCTCTCGTTTTCGGGAGCGGGATCCCCGTAACGATGATCGGGCTCGACATCACACACAAGGCGCTCTTCACCCGTGCGCACGCCGACCGCCTGCGCGACACAGGTGCCGCCGGTCGCGTCGTGGCCGAGCTGTCCGACTTCTTCCAGCGCTTCCACGAGTCGCGCTACGGCTTCGACGGATCGCCGATCCACGATGCCCTCGCGGTCGCGCACGTGATCGACCCGTCGCTCGTGACGACGCTGAATTGCAACATCGCGATCGAGACCGCCTCCCAGTACTGCGACGGGCGAACGGTCGTCGATCGCTGGCTCGTGCTGGACGACGCTCCCCGGAACGCCGACGCCGGCATCGACGTGGACGCGGCCCGGTTCCTCGAGCTGCTCGTCGACCGGATCGGCTCGTTGGAGTGATTCCCTAGCCCCTGGGGGAAGGAGCGTGCGCGGCGCGGGCGAACAGGGCCTTCATGCCGCGCACCACGCGCAAGAGCACGCTGCGTCGGAAGCCTCCTGCCAGGAGGAAGAAGGCCGCCTCGAAGGCCGCGAAGACCTGGAGCTTCAACCACCCGGAGCTGTGGGGCCTCGGCCTCGTGGCGCTCGGGCTCTTTCTCGGCAGTGTCCTGTATGTCGGCTGGAACGGCGGCTATGTCGGTGGCGCGCTCGTCGACGGCCTCCACGCGCTCGTCGGCGGGGCCTCGTGGGGGCTCCCGGTCGCGCTCGTCGCCGTCGGCGGCCTGATGGTCGCGCGCAGCGCGCTGGTCGACGTGCGCCCGTTCCGCATGGGTCTCGGTGTCCTCACCGCCGGCCTGATGATCACCCTCGGCCGCGACCAGGGCGGATATCTCGGCCAGGTGCTCGGCGGGGCCGTCGGGGTCGCGATCGGCGCCACCGGCTCGACGATTCTCGGGGCGCTGCTGCTGCTCGTCGGCGCGCTGCTTCTCTCCGGCGCCTCGCTCGGCGCGATCCTTCGGCGGTCGCATCACCGCGTGCGCACCGTCGCGTCCGCCTCCCGCGCGCGCCGCGCGAGCCGCGCGCCAGCCGACAGCTGGGACGAGCCTGTGCTCACCACAGGCATCGCGGCGGCGCCCGCCACGCGGTCGAAGAAGCCCGTCCTCGACGCCGAGGAGGCGTATCCGGATGTCGTCGGCGACGAGCCCGTTCCCGCCGTATGGGCGCCCGCGCCGATGTTCAGCAACGAGCCCGCGCCGCTCGTCGGCCAGCACGCGCAGCTCGTCGACGATCCGCCGACCCTCTTCGACGACCTCACCTCGGAGCACGCGGAGTACAAGCTGCCCGACCGCGACGTCCTGCGCATCTCTCCCGTGAAGGAGGGCGCATCCGAGGAGACAGCGGCGCGCATCGCCGACCTGCTCGTCCAGACGCTCTCGCACTTCGGCGTCGACGCGAATGTGATCGGCCAGATCTCGGGTCCGCGCGTCACGCGCTACGAGTTGCAGCTCGCGCCGGGCACGAAGGTCGCCAAGGTGGCAGCGCTGAAGGACGACCTGTCGTACGCGCTCGCCACGACGGAGATCCGCATTCTTGCGCCGATCCCCGGCAAGCAGGCCGTGGGCGTCGAGGTGCCGAACCTCTCGCCGAATCTCGTCACGCTCGGCGACATCTTCGACGACCTGCCTGCGACTGCGAGCCCGCTCTCCGTGTGGCTCGGCAAGGACATCTCCGGCGCCGCGGTGTGGACTGACCTCGCGCGCATGCCGCATCTGCTCATCGCCGGCACGACGGGGTCGGGGAAGTCAGGCTGCATCAACGCGCTGCTGACGTCGATCCTCCTGCGCGCCACGCCGGACGAGATGCGGATGATTCTCATCGACCCGAAGCGGATCGAGCTCAACCACTACGAATCGGTTCCGCACCTGCTGACGCCTGTCGTGTCGAGCCCGAAGGAGGCGAGCGCGGTGCTCGCCAATTGCGTCGCCGAGATGGAGCGCCGGTACGAGCGGCTCGCGTCCGTCCGCGCGCGCAATCTCAACGAGGCCAACCGGGCGTTCCGCCAGCGCGGCGAGTCGACGATTCCGTACCTGCTCGTCGTGATCGACGAGCTCGCCGACCTGATGATGATCGCGCCGCAGGCGGTCGAGGACGCAGTCATCCGGCTCGCGCAGAAGTCTCGTGCCGTGGGCATCCACCTCGTCCTCGCGACGCAGCGGCCGTCGGTCGACGTGATCACCGGCATGATCAAGGCGAATGTGCCGTCCCGGATTGCGTTCGCTGTGTCGTCGATGACGGACTCGCGGGTGATCCTCGACCAGGGCGGCGCCGAGTCGCTGCTCGGCCAGGGCGACATGCTCTTCAAGCCGCTCGGCACGTCGCGGCTCCAGCGCGTCCAGGGCGCGTACGTCTCCGAGGAGGAGATCGCGCTCGTCGTCGAGCAGACGAAGCAGCGTGAGCAGGTGCTCGACGAGGCGTACCTCGAGCTGCCGGAGGTGTTCGTCGATCCCGACGCCGACGACAACGTGCACGGCGACTTCGACCCGGACGACGATCCGCTGCTCGACAAGGCGATCGAGATCGTCGTGCAGACGCAGACCGCTTCCGTCTCGCTCATCCAGCGCCGCCTGCGCGTCGGCTACACCCGGGCCGGCCGGCTCGTCGACATGCTCGAGCGGCGCGGGATCATCAGCGGCTACGAAGGCTCGAAGCCCCGCCGCGTGCTTATAGACGAGTCCCAAATGACGCCTCGCTGACGCTGGCTTCACGGGGGAAACCAGTTTCCCCCGTGGGCCCCCTTCTGGTTGTTGCGCTCGCGGCGGGCGGCATCACTGCTCTCGCGGAACAAGTTCCGCTCCGCGACGGGACCGGGCAGTAGATTTGCCGCGTGGCGCGCATTGCTATCGTCGGGAGCTACGGGGTCGGCCTCACGGTGGAGCTCGACCGGGTGCCGGGCGCGGGGGAGACGGTGATCGGCCGGACGTTCCGGCGCGACCACGGCGGCAAGGGCTCGAACCAGGCGGTCGGCTGTGCGCGGCTCGGCGCGGAGGTCGACTTCCTCACGGCGATCGGCGACGACGGGTTCGGGCAGGACGCCGCCGTCCTGTGGACGGAGGAGGGCGTCCGCGCGGATGCCGTCATCACCGATGCGGCGACGATGGTGGCGCCGATCCTCGTCGAGCCGTCGGGCCAGAACCGCATCGTCGTCGTGCCCGGGGCGCTCGCGCGACTCTCCCGCGAGCATGTCGATGCGTTCGCCGACCGGATCGCCGGGGCCGAGGTGTGCGTCGTGCAGCTCGAGATCCCGCTCGACACTGCGCTCTACGCACTCGAGGTCGCACGGCATGCCGGCGTGCGCACGATTCTCAACCCGGCGCCCGCGCCTGCGCAGCCGATCTCGCCGATCGTCGACTACGTGACGCCGAACGAGACCGAAGCCGCCGCGGTGAGTGGCACGCGCGGCACGCTCGTGCTGACGCTCGGCGACCAGGGCGCGCAGCTGGGCTCCGTGAACGTGGCCGCGTTTCCCGCAACGGTGGTGGACACGACCGGGGCCGGGGACGCCTTCACGGCGGCGTTCGCAGTCGCGCTCGCCGAAGGGCTCTCCGATCTCGATGCAGTGCGCTGGGGCTGCGCCGCAGGCGCGCACATGGTCGAGCACCCCGGCGTCGTGCCCGGCCTTCCGACGCGCGCGCAACTCGAGGCGCGACTCGGCGCTCCACGTGAATCGGCGCTGGGCGCGGGGCCTGCATGACCGAGCGCCTGATCGTCGACACGGATACGGCGGGCGACGACGTCACGTCGCTCCTCATCGCGCTGCTCCATCCAAACGCGCAGCTCGACGCCATCACGATCTGCAACGGCAACGTGAAGTTCGACCAGCAGGTCGAGAACGCGCTGTACACGGTCGAGCAGGCAGGGAAGGTCGTTCCCGTCTACCCCGGTTGCCCCAAGCCGCTCGTCGCCGACTGGGTTGACGCGGCGTACGTCCACGGGGAGGACGGGATGGGCGACTCGTTCTTTCCGAAAGCAACACTGCGCCCTGAGCCGGAGCACGCCGTCGATGAGCTCGTGCGCCGCATCAACGAGTCGCCCGGCGAGCTCAACCTTCTCGCCCAGGCACCGCTGACGAACATCGCCGCGGCGGTGACGCGCGACCCGTCGATCGCGCAGAAGGTGAAGAGGCTCTGGATCATGGGGGGCGGCGTCGGCAACATCACACCCGCAGCAGAGTTCAACTTCTATGTCGACCCCGAAGCGGCGAAGATCGTCTTCAAGGCGGGCTTTCCGATCACGCTGTTCACCTGGACGCTCACGTTGTCGCACGGTGTGTTCTTCGACGACGACCTCGCGCGCATCGAGGCCGTCGACACGCCGCTCGCGCGCTTCTATCGCCAGGTGACGCGCAAGGCCGAGGAGTTCGAGCGGTCGATGGGCGTCCCCGGCACGACGCACCCCGACTCGATGGTCGCGGCCGCGATCGTCGCGCCGGAGCTCGTACGCGCGACCCGCGAGGTTCATGTCGACGTCGAGACGCACGGTGAGCTCACCCGCGGCTTCAGCTCGATCGACGAGCTCGGGATCACAGGCAAGCCTGCGAACTGCACGCTCGTGACCGACTTCGACACGCAGGGCTTCCTCGAGCTCTTCGTCGGCATCATCGGATGAGCACGCTGCCTTCGACCCAGACGTTGCGCGAGCGGGTCGACACCGCACAGGTCCTGACCCGCTTCCATTTCATCTCGCGTGCCGTCGCGCTCGCCTGCGGAGGCTGGATCGCAGCGACGCCGCGGCTCGATACGAAGGCCGCTCTGGCGCGCGCCGCGTGGCAGCAGACGCTCGCGGGCGACGCGTTCCGCGAGCGAGTGTTCGAACTGCGGTATCCGAACCGCTTTCTCGAGGAGGGTGCCGACGCGCCGCTCATCCGCGTGGTCGAGGCGGCTATCGACGCACCCGGCGCAGACGCATTCCTCGCCGGCGTGGCCGAGGAGGTCCTGCCCGATTACGCCCGGAGACTCGCCGCGTTCCTCGACGACACGGACGAGCTCGACGACGGGCCAACGGTCCGGATCGTCCGCCAGGCGCTCGCCGACGTCGAGGAACAGCAGGTCGCCCTCGGCCACGCCCCGCGCGGACACGATCCCGGCGGCCACGCCCCGGGGTCTGACCCCGGGTCATGGCCCGCCGCGCTGCACGAGGCGCTGGCGACGCTCGTGCCGCCGGCCGGCACGCCGTTCTGCCTCGCCGAGCAGCCGGGGCGCGACGACGCATACCTCCCGTCGAGCTTCTACTGGCCCGACGCGATCGTGCCGGGCTATCCGTACGGCGAAGGAGTCGCGCTCCAGGTCCGCTCGGCCGTCAGCCACCTGAACGAGGTGTGGGCGGTCGACACCGCCGGGGCGATCCTTCACGGCCTCGCGCCGGAGCTCGGCTGGGAGTGGATCCGCGACGCCGGCCGGTGGACCTACGACGAGGCCCGCCACATGCTGATGGGCAAGCGCCGGCTCGAGGCGTGGGGCCTGCCGGCCGGGCGCATCCCGCTCGGCGGCTACATCTACGAGGCCTGCGCGGGCCAGGACCCCCTCTACCGGCTCGGCATGCTCGGCTACTTCGAGACGAAGAACATCGGCCGCAAGCGGGAGCGTGCCGCGGCCTTCCACGCGATGGGCGATACGACGAGTGAGACCGACATGGAGTTCGACTGGGCGGACGAGACGCTCCATGCCGAATACGGCCGCCGCTGGCTCAAGGAGCTGCTCGAGCGGCGCGGGGAGGATGCCGAAGGGTGGCCGGAGGTGCTCGAGCGCTGCGAGCAGCTCGTCGCCGCGAGGGTCGCCCAGGCGACGAGCGAGGAGCGGGCTCGCATCGTCGCGGCCGCCGACGGGCTCGTGGCAGACGCCACACAGCGGGCCGGTCTGACTAACCCCTGATCGAGCCGGGAGTCTTAGCCTATATGCGCCTAGCCAACGAGGTTCGGGCGTACTAGCATCGCAACGTCCCGGCGTTCGGGTCTGAACAAAATCAGGAGGGCATACGTGAAGAAGGTTCGTTTTGTGGCGCCGCTTGCGGCGCTCGCAACGGTGGCCATCATCGTGGCCGCGCTCGCGGGCACGGGTGCCGCAGCGCCGGCGAAGAAGCAGGCCGGGTACAGCGCCGGTCTCGTCTCCGACGTCGGCCGGTTCAATGACAAGGGCTTCAACCAGAGTCAGCTCAAGGGCCTGAAGTTCGCCCAGGCGCACATTTCGGGCCTCACGACGACGGCGCTCGAGTCGCATTCGTCGAGTGAGTACCTGCCGAACTTTGCGTCGCTTGCGCGCAAGGGCGTCAACATCATCATCGGTGCCGGGTTCCTGCTCGCGAACCAGGAGGCAACGGTCGCCAAGCAGTTCCCGAACACGAAGTTCGCGATCACCGACTACGACGTCTCGGGCGCGCCGTTCAACGGCAAGAAGTCCCCGAACGTCGAGGGCCTGACGTACGCGACGCAGGAGAACTCGTACCTCGTCGGCTGCATCGCGGCCTCGATGGCGAAGATCAAGGGCAGCACGACGATTGGCGTCGTCGGCGGCGTGAAGATCCCGCCGGTCGACACGTTCCTCGCCGGCTACCAGGCCGGTGCTGCGAAGTGCCTGCCGGGCGTCAAGGTGCTCAAGGGCTACTCGCAGGACTTCATCGACCAGGCGAAGTGCAAGACCGTCGGCCAGAACCAGATCGACCAGGGCGCAGCGGTCATCTTCGCAGTCGCCGGCCCGTGCGGCCTCGGCGCGCTCGACGCGGCGAAGCAGGCCGGCGTCTACGGCGTCGGCGTCGACGTCGACCAGTCGTACCTCGGCCCGTACATCCTGACGAGCGCGGTCAAGCGCGTCGACAACGGCGTCTACCTCGCCATCAAGGGTGCACAGAGCGGCGTGTTCAAGGGTGGCGGCAACCTCACCTTCAACCTGAAGAACAACGGCGTCGCCCTGGGCAAGATCAGCCCGGTCGTGCCGGCTTCGGTTCTCAAGAAGGTCGCGCTCCTTCGCGCGCAGATCGTCGCCGGCAAGATCGTGCCGCCGACGAAGGTCAAGTAACCACCTGAACCAGAGCGGGAGGGCGGGCACTCGTGCCCGCCCTCCCGATTCCTCTTTAGAATCGCCACGACTGTGGCCGCCGACTCCGACACGCCCGTCCTCGAGCTGCGCGGCATCACGAAGCGCTTCCCAGGCGTCCTCGCGAACGACCACGTCGACCTCGACCTTCGCCGCGGCGAGGTGCACGCCCTCCTGGGCGAGAACGGCGCCGGCAAGTCGACGCTGATGAACATCCTGTACGGGCTCTACCGGCCCGACGAGGGCGAGATCCTTCTCAACGGCAAGCCGGCCGAGTTCAGCTCGCCACACGGCGCGATCGCCGCAGGCATCGGCATGGTGCATCAGCACTTCATGTTGATCCCGGTGATGACCGTCGCCGAGAACATCGTGCTCGCGTCGGAGCCGCGCCGGAACGGCGTGTTGCTCGACACAGCCGCCGCCGAGCGCCGCGTCCGCGAGCTCGCCGATCAGTTCGGCTTCCACATCGACCCCCGCGCGCGCGTCCGGGACATCACGGTGGGTCAGCAACAGCGCGTCGAGATCCTCAAGGCGCTGTACCGGCGGGCCGACATCCTCATCCTGGACGAGCCGACGGCCGTGTTGACGCCGCAAGAGGCCGTCGAGCTCTTCGAGATCCTCCGCCGCCTCGTCGCCGAAGGGATGTCGGTCATCTTCATCTCGCACAAGCTGAACGAGGTGCTCGACATCGCCGACCGGATCTCGGTGCTCCGCCGCGGGAGGAATGTCGACACGATCCCGCGTGAGGGTGCAACGGAGGCAGGTCTCGCCCGGCTGATGGTCGGCCGCGATGTGTTGCTCCGCGTCGACAAGGCCGCGTCGAAGGCCGGCGACGTGCTCCTGCACGTCGAGGACCTGGAGGTGCTCGACGAGCGCGGCCTCGAAGCGGTGCGCGGCGTCTCGCTCGAGGTGCGCGCAGGCGAGATCGTCGCGATCGCCGGGGTCGACGGCAACGGCCAGACACATCTGATCGACGCGATCACGGGTCTCACGAAGCCTGTGTCGGGAAGCATCGTCGTCGACGGCGTGGAGCTTGCGGGCCAGAGCGCGCACTCGTTCCTCGACCACGGAGTGGGGCACATCCCGGAGGACAGGCACCGGCGCGGCCTCGTCCTCGAGTTCTCGCTCGCGGAGAACCTCATCCTTCACGACTACGCGAAGGAGCCGAACGCGACTCGGAGCTTTCTTCACCTCAAGCAAATCACCGCCTCGGCGCGACGGCTGCTCAAGGAGTTCGACGTCCGGGGCGGCTCGCCCGAGACCAGGGCGTCCGCGCTTTCGGGCGGCAACCAGCAGAAGGTCGTCGTCGCCCGTGAGGTCTCGCGAAACCCGAAGGTGCTGATCGCTGCACAGCCGACGCGCGGTCTCGACGTCGGGGCAATCGAGTTCGTCCACCGCCGCATCGTCGAAGAGCGGAACGGGGGACGCGCCGTGTTGCTCGTCTCGCTCGAGCTGGAGGAGGTCATCTCGCTCGCGGACCGCATCCTCGTGATCTACGAGGGCCGGATCGTCGGCGAGTACGGCCCGAGCGTCACCGAAGAGGAGCTGGGGATCGCGATGACCGGCGGCCGGAGCGAGGCGGTGGCATGAGCGAGCTTCCGGAAGACGCCGGCGTCCCGCCGACAGGCGACGACCCCGACGGCATGGGGCCGAGCTCGGCGGCGCGCCTCGCGATCGCGCAGCGCGCGGGCGGGATCATCACGCCGATCTTGACGGCGACGATCGCCTTCTTCATGGGCGGGCTCGTCGTGCTGGCGACCGGCCACAACCCGCTCAGGACGTACAAGGCCATCTGGGACGGAACCGGGCTGAACTGGTTCTTCCACTTCGGCCACTACAACATCGATCTTCCCTTCACGTCGACCCACGTCTTCTTCTGGTGGGACACGAACGCGAACGCGCTCGCGCCGTACAACCTGTCGCAGACGCTCCTCCTGACGACGACGCTGATCTTCACCGGGCTCGCAGTGTCGTTCGCGTTCCGCTGCGGCCTCTTCAACATCGGCGGGCAGGGGCAGTACATCACCGGTGCAGTGGTTGCCGTCTGGGTCGGCTCGTCTTGGGCGCACATGGCAAAGGGCCTCCACATCTTCCTCGCGATCGTGTTGGCGTGCCTTGCGGGCGCCGCGATCGCGGCCGTCGCGGGCGTGCTGAAGGCCACCGTCGGCGCGCACGAGGTGATCACGACGATCATGCTCAACTGGATCGCCTATTGGGTTGGCAGCTATGCGCTCGGCCGCGGCGGACCGTTGCAGAACAAGCTCGACGTCTCGGTCCCCGTCTCGAGCGATGTCGTGCCGAGCGCCAAGCTGCCGACGTTCTGGGGCAACCCGCAGCTCCAGGCGCTCCACATAGGCTTCTTCATCGCGCTCGGCGCGCTCGTCGTGTTCTGGTTGATCCTCAACCGCACGACGCTCGGCTATCAGGTGCGCGCGGTCGGATTCAACCCGGAAGCTGCGCGTTACGGCGGTATCAGCGTCGCGAGGAATTACGTGTACGCGATGGCGATCTCGGGTGTCTTCGCGGGGCTCGGCGGCGCGATCGACATCCTCGGCTGGCAGTACCGCCTCGGTGTGCTCGACATTCAGGTGTCGAATGTCGGCTTCATCGGGATCGCAGTGGCCCTGCTCGGGCGCAACACCGCGGTCGGCGTCGGCCTCTCGGCGCTGCTCTTCGGTGCGCTCGTGAACGGCACCTCGACGCGAGGCCTCGATCCGACGGTCTTCCCGCCTCAGCTCGCCGGCAACCTGACGCTGATGATCCAGGCGCTCGTGCTGCTCTTCATCGGCGCCGACGTGCTCGTGCTCGCCCTGTGGAACTCACGCAAGAAGGTCGGCCGAACGAAACGAAAAGCGCGGTCGGCGACGCCTGAAAGAGTCGCGACATGAGCGCCATTGCGCCGGCGAGGGACCGGCTGCGCATCGGGGCGCCGCACATCGCGCGCATCGGCATCGGCTTCGGGATCCTCGCGTTCTTCTTCGCGCTGCCGCCGGTCGAAGCCCGCGCGCCTCTCGTACCGCTCCTCGTCGGGCTCGTCGGCATCGCCTGCGGCATCTGGGGAATCACCCGCGGGGTAGGACGCCCCGCGTGGGGCGCCGTGACCGTCAGCGTGCTCGGGATCCTGCTCGGCGTGCTCGCGACCCGGTCGTCCGGCACGAACCTCCACATCGTCGTCTCCTGGGGCGCGCTCGTGTCGTCGACGCTCATCTGGGCGACGCCGCTGACCTTCGCGGCGATCGGCGGCATGTTCTCCGAGCGCAGTGGTGTCGTGAACATCGCCCTCGAGGGGATGATGCTCTCGGGAGCGTTCTTCGGCGTGCTCGGCGCCGACAAGTTCAACTCGTGGGAGATGGGCCTCGTCCTCGCGGCAGTGGCGGGCGGCTGCTTCGGGCTCCTGCACGCGTTCTTCGCGATTCAGTTGCGCGCCGACCAGATCGTGGGCGGTACTGCGATCAACTTCCTCGCGCTCGGCGTGACGGGGTACTTCTTCATCCAGATCTACGGCGATGACGGCTCTCCCGGCGATCTCCCGCGCATTCCGAACGTGAACATCCCTGGCCTGAAGAATGTGACGTTCCTCGGGGACGCATTCGGTTCGCTCAACCTGATGATCTGGCTGTCGTTCGTCCTGCTCATCGTCGCGTACGTCGTCATGTTCAAGACGCCCATCGGCCTGCGGATCCGGGCCGTGGGGGAGCACCCGCGCGCCGCGGAGACGGTCGGCATCTCCGTGTATCTGATCCGCTACGCGTCGGTGACGCTGTCCGGTGTGCTCGCCGCGCTCGGTGGCGCCTACCTCTCCGTCGGCTTCGTCGGCTCCTTCAACGAGAACATGACGGCCGGTCGCGGCTTCATCGCGCTCGCAGCGCTCATCTTCGGCAACTGGCGGCCGTTCGGCGCCTTCGCCGCCGCACTGCTCTTCGGAGCCTCGACGGCGCTCTCGTTCCGCCTCGCCACGTACTCCGACTCGGCGGCGGTGCTCTTCCAGGCACTTCCCTATGTCCTGACCCTCATCGCGGTCGCGGGCGTCATCGGACGCCCCGTGCCTCCCGCATCTGTTGGCCGGCCCTACGCGAAGCAGTAATCACCGCGCGTCGCTCGCGGTCCTGTTCGGGCTCGTGGCGGTCGCAGCGGTTCCGGCGGGCATCGTCGTCAGCGGGCGCCTCGCCGGCCTCGACCTCGTCGACGCTGCCTGGGCGGTTCCGGTCGCAGCGGCAGCCGGGATCATCGCGCTCCTCTTCGTGCGCGGCGCCCGCGGCCGGATCCAGCGGACCCTCGAGCGGGCCGGCGGAGCGGGCCGGGCACGGCTCGGCCGGATCCTCGGCATCGCGGGCATCTGCTTTGCCCTGTCCGGCGGGATCGCCGTCGGCTTCTACGAGCTGCTCGTCCGGCTCGAGCACTGACCTGGGGAAACCGGGCCCGCCTCTACACTGGGGGCGTGTTCGAGATCGGCAACAGCCTGCGCGAGGCCAGGGTCAGGCAGGGCCTCGAGTACCCGCAGATCGAGCTCGCGACGAAGATTCGCGCGAAATACATCCATGCGCTCGAGGACGAGCAGTTCGAGATGCTCCCCGCGCACACGTACGTCAAGGGATTCCTGCGGACGTACGCGGAGTACCTCGGGCTCGACGGCCAGCTCTACGTCGACGAGTTCAGCTCCCGCTTCGTCGGCGACGGGATGGAGGACGCTCCGAGGCGCGTCTCGTCGCCGCGCGTCCACCAGAGCCGTGGGATCGAGCGCAAGGTGCTCGTCGTCGCCCTCGTCGGCATCGCTGTGCTGACCGCTCTCGTCATCGTGGCCTGGAAGTTCGGCGGCGGCGGCTCCGCGACGCCGCCCGTGCACCCGCGAGCGCCCGCGGCGGCCGCGCATGTCGCCGCCGGTGGGCTCCAATTGACCGGCGTGAAGCACGGGACGTACGTCGAGGTCCGCCGCGGCTCCTCCAGCGGCCCGGTGCTCCTCCAGGCGACCCTCGCCAAAGGGAAGGTCGAGCGGGTCGACGGCAGGCGCTTCTGGCTGTACGTGCGCCGCGTGTCGGGCGTCCGGGTGTCGATCGGCGGGAAGGCGGTCGCTCTACCGGCCGGCCACAACCTGAAGGTGCTCGTCACACCCACCCGTACGGCGCGCGCAGGCGCTTGAGCCGGCCCCGCGCCCTCATCGTCGTCACGGGGAGCGAGCTCGTGCGCGGCGAGCGCAGCGATCTGAATGGGCCGTTCCTCGCACGCGAGGCGCTCCGCCTCGGCCTGGAGCCGGCGCGGATCGCGATCGTCGGCGACTCCGCGGAGGAGCTGGAGGAGGCGCTCCGGGAAGGTCTCGCCGCCGACGCGTGCTTCGTCTCGGGCGGCCTCGGCCCGACACACGACGACCGCACGGTGGAGATGGTGGCGAAGGCGCTCGGCGTCGGCCTGCACGTCGACCCGGAGCTCGAGACGCAGATCGAGGAGGTCTCGCGCGCGGCCGCGGTGAGGCTCAGGCGCGATTACGCCGACTTCGCCCCCGGCGTCACGAAGCAGGCGACGATCCCGGACGGCGCCGTCTCGCTCGGGCTCGCGGGCACCGCGCCCGGCCTCGTGATCGGCCACGGCGACGGCCGCGTGGCGGTCGTGCTGCCGGGACCGCCGATGGAGCTCCAGCGTCTGTGGCCCCGCGCCCTGGAGTCGGAGACGTTCGCCTCGCTCCTCGCCCGGGGCCGGCCGCCCGGCCGCCGTGTCATGCGCCTCTTCGGGGTGAGCGAGTCTGCGGTCGCGCGCGCCCTCGCCGAGGCAGGAGGAGACGGCGACGGGGTGGAGGTCACGATCTGCGCCCGTGACTTCGAGATCCACGTCGACCTCGTCGTCGAGCCCGGCGCGGAGCGGCGCGCCGACGAGCTCGAGGCGGCCTTTCTCCCGTCGATCGAGCAGTGGCTCTACTCGCGCGAGGAGCTGCCGATCGAGGCGCACGTGCTCGCTCTGTGCCGGGAGCGGGGCCTGACCCTCGGCACCGCGGAGTCCTGTACCGGCGGGCTCGTCGCGGCCCGGTTGACCGGCATCCCGGGCTCGAGCGAGGTCTTCCGCGGCGCGGTCGTCGCCTACGGGAACGAGGTCAAGGAGCGGGAGCTCGGCGTGCCGGCGGCTCTCATCGCCGAGCTCGGCGCCGTCTCGCCCGAGGTCGCCGAGGCGATGGCGAAGGGCGCCCGCACGCGGCTCGGCGTCGACGTCGCGGTGTCCGTGACCGGGATCGCCGGCCCGGACGGCGGCAGCGCGGAGAAGCCCGTCGGCCTCGTCTACCTCCACGCGGCGGGGCCGGCGGGCGGCGTCGGCCGCGAGTTCAGCTTCCCGGGCGACCGGGCGTCGATCCGTGCCCGCTCGGTCGTCGGAGCACTCCATCTCGTGCGACGTCTCATCATGGAGTCGTGAACAACGCGTCACGCTTCGCCGTCTAGCGTGCAAGGAGATGAACGGCTGCGCCTCTTTCTCGCGCTGCGGCCACCCGACGCAGCGCTCGACACGCTCGCCGCCTGGCAGCGGGAGCACCTCACCGCCGACGTCCGTGTCGTCCCGCGCGAGCATCTCCACATCACGCTCGCGTTCCTCGGCCACCGGCCGGCAGGCGAATTGCCGGGGATCCTCGAGGCGCTCCGCGCTGCGGCTCACAGGGTCGCCGAGCCGCCCCGGCTCGTGCCCGTGCGGTACCGCGAGACGCGGAGCGTCGGGATGCTCGTCCTCGAGGACGAGGGAGGGCGCGCGGCGGCGCTCGCCGGCGACCTCCAGGAACGGCTCGAGGCGCTCGGCGTCTACCGGCGCGAGGCACGGGAATGGCTTCCCCACCTGACCGTGGCGCGTTTTCGGAAGCCGAGAGGGCTGGCGCCGCCCTTGCCGAATAGGGGAACATATGTTCTCATTCCGTCCGACGCCTCTGCTTACCTGTCACGACTGCGGCCGAGCGGGGCGCAGTACGAAATCCTCGACTCGGTAGCAGTCGGCACTTCATGGGAGGTCAGTACCAGTGGATAAGAATCAGGCACTCGACGTCGCGCTCGGCCAGATCGAGCGGCAGTTCGGCAAGGGCTCGGTCATGAAGATGAACGACCAGGCCGCGGTCTCGGTGGGCGCGGTCTCGACCGGCTCGCTCACCCTCGACATCGCGCTCGGCGTGGGCGGGCTGCCGCGCGGCCGGGTGGTCGAGGTCTTCGGCCCGGAGTCCTCCGGCAAGACGACGCTCGTCTATCACGTGATCGCCGAGGCGCAGCGCCGCGGCGGCATCTGCGCGTTCATCGACGCGGAGCACGCGATGGATCCGGCGTATGCGAAGCGGATCGGCGTCGACATCGACAACCTTCTCGTCTCGCAGCCCGACACGGGCGAGCAGGCGCTCGAGATCACGGAGCTGCTCATCCGCTCCGGCGCGCTCGACGTCGTCGCGATCGACTCGGTGGCGGCCCTCACGCCGAAGGCCGAGATCGAGGGAGAGATGGGCGACAGCCACGTCGGGCTCCAGGCACGGCTGATGAGCCAGGCGCTGCGCAAGCTCGCCGGCACGCTCAACCGCACGGACACGATCTGCCTCTTCACGAACCAGCTGCGCGAGAAGATCGGCGTCATGTTCGGCAACCCCGAGACGACGCCCGGCGGTCGGGCACTGCGCTTCTACGCGTCGGTGCGGCTCGACATCCGCCGCATCGAGACGCTGAAGGAAGGCACCGAGGCGTTCGGCAACCGCGTCCGCGTCAAGGTGGTCAAGAACAAGGTCGCGCCGCCGTTCAAGCAGGCGGAGTTCGACATCATCTACGGCACCGGCTTCTCCTGGGAGGGCACGGTGCTCGACACGGGCATCGAGCGGAAGGTCGTCTCGAAGTCGGGCTCGTACTTCAGCTTCGGCGACGAGCGGCTCGGCCAGGGACGCCAGAACGCGACGGCGTTCCTGCGCGAGCATCCCGACGTGATGCAGCAGATCCTCCAGGGAATCCAGAAGGAGATCGGCCCCGACCACGTCATCTCCGCCCGCCTCGAGCCGGTCGCCGACGTGCCTGATAACGGCGCGGCTCCCGAGAACGGCAACGGCAGTAAGGCATCGAAGGCCGCAGCGGTCGCAGCGGTCGCCGCCGCAGTGGGGGCGGGTGCCGGCGGCGAGGACGGCGAAGAGGCCGAAGCCGCATAAGCGCACGCGTCGTCACGGCGTTGCGCGAGCAGCCGCGCGGGCGTGTCGAGGTTGACCTCGACGGCGCCCCGTGGCGGCTCGTGCCGACCGATGCCGTCGTCCGTTCCGGCCTCGTCGTCGGGCGCATCCTCGACCGGGAGACGGCACGGACGCTCGGCCGTGAGCTGCGGCGGGCAGACGCGCTCGCCTGCGCGGCGCGCGCGCTGCGGCCGCGTGACCGCTCGCGGCGGGCACTCGAACATCGGCTGACGATGGCAGGGGTGCCGGCCCGCGCCCGCGGGGACGCACTCGACCTCCTCGAGCGGACGGGCCTCGTCGACGACGCGCGCGTCGCGGCGACGAGGGCCGAGTCGCTCGCCGAGCGAGGGTTCGGCGACGCGGCGATTCGCTACGACCTCGAGCGAGAGGGCATCGCCGGCGACCTGATCGAGGAGGCGGTCGGCGGCCTGGAGCCCGAGCCGGAGCGGGCTCGGGCGCTGATGGAACGGCGGGGGGCGGACGCGAAGACCGGCCGCTGGCTCGCAACCAAGGGGTTCGACCCCTCAACAGTCGAGGACGTGCTCGGCGGAGTTGCGGACGACTTCTGATCCGCTAGGATTTGATAACACGCTTCACCCGACATTTTGCCTGCACAAAGCGTTTTTCCGAATCGCACGCCCATCATGAGAGCCAAATACTCGAGACGATCCAGAGGTAGACCGACGGCGAAGTAGGGCGGCCGTCTGACGGCGCACACGACGTGTGCGCCGCGAACTGAGCGACTTTCGGCGATCCGCAAGCGGGCGCAATGCCGGATGGGGTGAACCCAACCGAGCGAGGTGCGTCGCACGTGCACATCGGGATCGCAGTTGCCGCCGGGATCGCAGTCGGAGCAGTGCTGGTCCTCCTCGCGGTTCAGGTGTTCGGCGTGACGAGTGTCGGTAAGGCGCGACGTATCCACCGCCAGCTGATCGAGGATGCAGAGCGCGAAGCGGAGGCGATGCGCCGCGAGGCGCAGATCGAGGCGCGCGAGCAGGCGATCAAGCTCCGGGCCGACATCGATGCAGAGCACGCCGACCGGCGCGCGCAGGTGCTGAAGATCGAGGAGCGCGTCCTCGCGAAGGAAGAGGAGATCGAGCGGAAGCTCGTCGAGCTCGGGCGCAAGGACCAGGGCCTCGCCGATCGCGAGGTGCATCTGCGTCAGCTGCAGGACGAGCTGAAGCAGGCGAAGGCGGCGCAGCAGGCGGAGATCGAGCGTGTCGCCGGCATGACGCTGCAGGAGGCGAAGGCGCATCTGCTCGAGCGCGGCGAAGAGCTCGTTCGCCACGATCTCGCGCGCCGGGTGCGCATGCTCGAGGAGGAGGCGCGCGCGGAGTCGAAGCGCCGGGCGCGCAACCTCGTCGCGGACGCACTCCAGCGTGTCGCTGCCAGCCACGCGGCCGAGACGACGGTGACGGTCATCGAGCTCCCGTCCGACGACATGAAGGGACGGATCATCGGCCGTGAGGGGAGGAACATCCGCGCCCTCGAGCATCTGACAGGCGTCGACTTCATCATCGACGACACGCCGCACGCGGTCGTCCTCTCGTCGTTCGACGGCCTGCGCCGCGAGGTCGCGCGCCTGACGCTGACGAAGCTGATCGAGGACGGGCGCATCCACCCGGCCCGGATCGAGGAGATGTACTACCAGTCGAAGGCGGAGATCGAGGACGTCGTCCGCCAGGCAGGTGAGCAGGCGGTGTTCGAGGCGAACTGCGGCCCCTTCCACGAGGAGCTCGTGAACATCCTCGGACGCCTGCGCTTCCGGACGAGCTACGGGCAGAACGTGTTGAAGCACACGCTCGAGGTCGTCCACCTGGCCGGGATCATGGCGACGGAGCTCGGCGCGAGCGTTCAGACCGCGAAGCGCGCCGCGATGCTCCACGACCTCGGCAAGGCGATGACGCACGAGATCGAGGGCTCGCACGCGCTGATCTCCGCGCAGTTCGCGCGTCGCTACGGCGAGTCGCAAGGCGTCGTACACGCGATCGAGGCGCACCACTACGAAGTGCAGCCGCAGACGGTCGAGGCCGTGCTGCTCATCTCCGCCGACGCCATCTCCGCTTCGCGCCCGGGCGCACGCGGCGAATCGCTCGAGCACTACATCAAGCGGCTCGAGTCACTGGAGCAACTTGCAGCGTCGAAGCCCGGCGTCGACAAGGTCTACGCACTGCAGGCCGGACGCGAGATCCGCGTGATCGTGCGCCCGACCGAGGTGGACGACGACCTTGCGGCGCTGCTGTCGCACGAGATTGCCCGGGAGATCGAGGACCAGCTCGAGTACCCCGGCCAGGTGAAGGTCACGGTGATCCGCGAGAGCCGCTCGGTCGACATCGCGCGCAACCACACGCCCGGGGCGAACGGCGACGCTTCGGGGAGAGCGCTCGACACGCCGATCGAGGCTCCCCAGATCGACGCGTCTGCCGTCGAGGATTCGCCGATCCAGGCTGCGTAGCTACCGCCGGAGCCGCAGGCCGACCAGAGCAAGGATGTACGCGAGGCCGCTCACGGCGCCGAGCTGCGTGTACGGCGAGCCGCTCCGTCCGTGAGCCCATTCCCAGCAGCACATTGCGATCACGAGCGTGATCAGGAAGAGGCCGGCGAAGAGCGACGCATCGCGATCGAGCGCCGCCCAGTACTCGTCTCGGCCGTCCCCTCGAAGGCCGCGCACGAGCTCGCTCCGGCCGAGCACGAGGCTCGCGACGCCGAGCCCGCCGATCACCGCGAACGAGAACAGGCCTTGCCCTGGGTTCCCGCCGATCCAGAACGCCGCCAGGCAAGCCCCGCCGAGCACGAGCGAGAACGCCGCGAGGAACCACCTCGGATATCTACGAACGGCCATTGACGTCGAACACCTCCTCGACACTGCTGTCGAAATAGCGCGCCAGCGCCAGCGCGAGCGGGAGGGAGGGCACATAGCGCTCCTTCTCGATCGAGTTGATCGTCTGGCGCGACACGCCCACGATCTCCGCAAGCTCGGCCTGCGACAGGCCGGCCTCCGTCCGGAGGGCCTTGACGCGATTCTCCATGATGTAAAGCTAGCTTGACACGACTGATGTGTCAAGCAGACTTGACATGAAGATCTAAGAGCGGTGGACGCCCATCGTGATCGAGCCGGCGTACGCGGCGCCGTTCTTCTTCACGGCGAGCAACGACTTGCTGCCGCCGTTGCGGTAGATCGAGTCGCTCGAATCGCGGACGTCGCGTGCTCCGCGCCGGTTGTACGGCGCGCGCTTGTACACAGCATCGGTCAGTGCGTCGTCGAAGAAGAATTGGCCGGTGTGCACGACGTTGCCGCTAACGTGCACCTTGACGTGGATGTGCACGGCGCGGCCGGTGTACCAGCCGGGATACACCGTCGTGAACCGGGCGAGCCCGTTCGCATTCGTTCGCTGAACGCCGCGCATGAACGTGCCGCTATTGCCCTGCACGCCCGAGTACACGCCGAGCGCGTCGCAGTGCCAGATGTCGACGGCCGCGCCCTTGATCGGCTTGCACGTCGACGCGTCGACGACGGTGAGCGCAAGCCCGAGCGGAACGCCGGGCCTTCCCTCGGTGATATTGCTCCGCACCTTCTCGCCGCTGACGTAGTACGGCCCTTCGGTCATCTCCGGCGTCAGCACGCAGGTGATGGCGCCCGAGGCGACGCCGGCCGGCCCGTTACCCGCCGAGAGGGCGGAGTCCGTCTTCCAGCCGAGGGCGCCGGCTGCGAGGCCGCCGAGGGCGAGCAGCGAGCCCCGTCGGGTGATCGGCTTGTCCAGATGATCGTCCATGCCTGGACGGTAGCGGGCGAAACTGAGCAATCCCTGTGAAGACCGTGAGGGTGGTCCTTAGACGCCCACCTCGGCAGTGAGGCGGCCGGACGACACCGCCGCTTGCATCGCTGCGTAGTCGCGCTCGTTGAGATCGGCGTACGCGAAGGCGAAGTCGGTGAGCGCGCGGTCGAAGACGTCGCTCTTGCCGAGGTAGGACGCGATCGCAACGCGGTCGCCGGAGCGGGCATGCGCACGTGCGAGCGTCCAGCCGCACACGTCTGCATAGATCTCCAGGCCGCGCGGGAGGATCGTGTCGAGATCCACCGACGTCTTCCAGTCCCACAACTGGCGGACGTAGAAGTCGCGCTGCTTGCCGTCGATGCCCTTCGGGTTGCGAATCCAGCCGAGGAAGATGTCGCTTGCCGCCTGCATCATCCTCTGGCCTTCCACGACCCGCTGACCGTGGTTGCGATATTCGGACTTGCCGAGGTACGGCTCGAGCACGGACGACCCGGCCTCCTTGATCTGGAGGAACAGGGGATCGGTGTCGTCGCGACCGAGGAGGAGCAGGATCCAGGCTCGTGTCCCCACGCTTCCGACCCCGACGACCTTGCGCGCGAGGTGGACCACACGGAATCACTCGACGAGCTTGCGACGGTCGTGCTGCAAAGAGCGCCGGTACCCACGGAACAATGCGTGGATCTCATGCTCGATGTCGTGATAGTTCGCCGCTCCGACGATCTCCTCGATCGGAACGATCAGCGGTGGGTCCGAGTTCATTCGCACCTCGCCGTCCACGACATGCGTCAGCTTGGCCAGCGCCTTGAGATTGTCCTTCGTCTGCGCCTTCGCAAGGGTCTTGTCCATCACCTTGGCCTGCTTGCGGTCGTGCTCGACACGGAGTCGTTCCGCGATCACGTTCGCATCGAGCCGCGAATACCACACCGCGAGGTTTTCCATCGCTGCAAACTCACGCATCGAATTGCGGTAGGAGCGAACGACGCCGGAGACGACACTACGGCGCACGGTCTCGTCGAAGCCTCGATCGCGCGCGCAGATCTCGAAGCTCGTCGCCAGACGCTTGATATCCCACTCGAACGGCCCGGGCGCGGTCTCGTCGAAATCGTTCAGGTCGAAGACCAGCGCGCGGTCGGGTGAGGCAAAACCGCCGAAGTTCGACAGGTGCGCATCGCCACAGAGCTGTACCTTGAGCCCCGCGCGCGGCGTCGGCGCGAGATCGTGGGCCATGATCGCGGCTGCGCCGCGGTAGAACGTAAACGGCGAGACGAGCATCCGCCCGTAGCGGATCGGGACGAGCTCGGGTACACGCGACTCGGACTCGGCGGCGATGATCGCAACCGGGTCGCGCTCGGGATGCGTGTCGAAGGTCGACTGGCTCGTACGAGGAGCGTCCGAGCGTGCGGCGCGGCCGTGGGCGGCACGCTCGGCCGTCGTGAAGTGGGTGACCTTGTACGCAGCCGTCGGCTTGGCTTCGGCTTCCGCGGTAGTGGTCTCGGTGTCGGTCACGATTCGGTCCCCTTTCACGAAGACGTGCACGGTCAGCGGATGGCTCCAGAAAGCCAGCAGAGCACGACGGCCTGGCGGGCCGTCACAGAGGATCTCGCACACGAGCCCACGGAGCATCGCCCGGAGGGGGTGAACCGGCCGAACACCTCCTTGTTGGGCTTCATCCCAACGGTGTGATGCCAAAACGCCTGGAAGCAGGGTTAATCGGGCCTACCACACCAAGGAGGCATTGCCATGGCCGACGACCGTCCCGTTGACCTCTACATCGCCGCCTATTCCGACCCGGATGCCGCCGGGCGCGATTGGGCCGACCTCGAGCAGCTCGCGCAGGACGGGATGATCACCCTCGACGGGCTCGTGCTCGTGAGCCGCGACGCTGGGGGCAAGATCCACGTCAAGGAGGATACGCACGAAGTGCGCAAGGGCTCGATCCTCGGCGCCGTCGGCGGCCTCGTCGTTGGGCTCATCTTCCCGCCCGCCCTGCTCGCATCGGGGGTCGTCGGAGCCGGTCTCGGAGCCGGTGCCGGCAGCCTCATCTCGCATCACGAGAAGAAAGAGATCAAGGCAGAAGTCGAGGGATTCCTGCCTCCTGGTAGCTCCGGCATCGTCGCGGTGTTCGAGGAGCGCTGGGGCGACAGTGTCGATCGCGCGTTGATGAACGCGGACGCAGTGAAGAAGGAAAAGGTCGACCGCGAGAGCGCCGAGCAGGTGAAGGCGGCCGTGGGCGCGAAGGCGCCGGCGACGGCGTCGTAAGTGCACGCCACCGGCAGTCATGCCGGGACGGCGCCCGTGCGAGCCAAGCTCGCCTGATCACGCTCATCCTGGTGGCGGCAGTCGCCAATTGAACCTGGCCGTCGCCGACGGCGTGCCGGCCGGCGAGGGCCGGTCGAGCGGACGATGCCGTTCATCTTCTCGGGCGACGAGACCATCGACGTCGGCTGCGAGGCGGGGATCGGCGACGAACGCGTCGCCGAGTCGCCGTGCCCGAGGCAGCGGCGAACGGCACCGAACTTCTGGGCCAGCGCTTCGGGGGAATAGACGCCTTCATTTCGGTGTCCTCGCAGGTGCAAGCAATCGACCAGAAGGGAGATCCACGATGTCCCGCACGCTCACGACCTTCGCTGCCGTAGCGGTACTCGCCGTCTCGGCAGGCGTTGCCTCGGCCGCGACGGCGGAGAAGCCGCCGACACGGAGTTCGGCGTACACGCTGAACAACACGATGATCTCCGGTTACTCGATCAAGGCGCCGGCCAAGCAGACCTCCGCGAAGTCGAACGGGATCATCATGCGGGATGGCGGCATCTGCGACCCGATCCGACACATGGGCTGCTGAGCAGATCCTTCCGTCCGCTTCAGAGGCCGTGAACCCGGTAGTGACGTGGGTTCGCGGCCTCGTCCGACGTCGCCCGGCGTCGCCGATCCCAGGGACAGACTCGCGGAGGCGCATCCCCCGATCGAAGCAGCAAAAGGCCAGTTGCTGCTCTGCTGCTGCGTTGGCCAGAAGCCCTCTGACGGGCTCGAAGTGCAGTCCCCTCCCTACCACTTCCTCGAGGCATGCTTCCGCCTCCCTGCGCACCCCCGGGTCCTCGAATGTGTCCCCAAGACCTGTCGCAGGATGTTGTCTCCAGCAGGGCGGCGGCTGAGGGACACACCGCTGCAATCCGACTCAACGGGGTGCGATAGCCGAGGGCCGGCCTTCATGCGAGGTTTTTCGCGGATCGAGCCTCGCGGAGGTGACGTAGGCGACGACGACGGCGACGATGATGAGTGGCATGAGGGTGAGCGCGTCGGCTTGGAGGAAGACGCTTGCGAGAAGGACGGATGTGAGCGGTAGCCGCAGCATGGCCACGCTCATTGCGCCGATACCCATCCCTACAGCTGCGATCATGGGCAGGCCCGGTAGGTGGGAGAACGCAATGCCGCCGGCGGCTCCGAGGAAGAGGGCGGGAAACACGGGGCCGCCTCGGAAGCTGCTCAGCGAGAGACCGTAGGCAAGGCCCTTGCAGACGATTAGCCACACGAGCGCCGAGAAGGACCAGTCGCCGGCGTTCTGGATGAGATGGGGGAGCTGGTCTTGGCCGGAGAAGAGCACCTCCGACGTGCTCTTGCCCGTTGTCTCGGCGAACGCGATCGCCAGCCCGGCGACGGCCACGCCGACGAGCGGCGTCAGCGCGATGCTGCGCCGTTCGACAATCGGCTGGAGGAACAAGCCAAACTGCCGGATGGCCGAGCCGAGGAAGGCGGCAGCGACGCCGATGGCGACGGCCCAGAGGAGCTCCGCGCCGTCCGGGCTGCCGAAAGGCGGGATACTCGGAATTGCCAGCGAGAACGTCCCGTAGCCGGTCCAGGCGTCCAGTCCGACGAAGATGAGCGAGCCCACGCCCGCGGCGAGCAGGCCGGGCACGAGAACGACACCCAGCATCGGGCCGCCAAGCCCGGCGATCTCCATCAGCAGGAACGCCCCGACGAGCGGCGACCCGAGCAGTGTGCTGATTGCGGCGAAGCTGCCTGCGGAACCGATCACTGCGATTGCGTTCGCAGGGGCGTTCTTTCTGACGAGATGCAGTGCGAGCACTCCGATGCCGCTGCCGATCGCGATCAACGGTGCCTCGGGCCCGAGCACGACACCGAGACACAAGGTCGCCAGAGACGCGATCGCGATGCCGGGCAGCTCGATGGGGGACACGGGGCCACCTTTCTTGAACCCCTCGGCCGGCTTGTGCCCCGCGTTGCCCGGCAGGTAGCGAATGGTGAGGGCGACTACGAGCCCTGCCAGTGAGAGCCAGGGAAGAGGCCACCAGACAGGCTCAGCCCTGAACCCGAGGTCCTTCGGCAGTGATGTGAAGACGTACTCTTGAGTGTCGGATACGCCTTTGAGGAAGAAGTAGGCGACGAAGGCGACCACCACGCCCACGATCGCGCCGAAGACCAACAGCACAAGGTAGCTCCGGCTGCGGAGAAGCTCGAGCGGGTCGGCAGGAGTGGCTGGCTGCGATGACGGAGCATTGGAGCTGTTCACGTTCGCCCCCTCGATCCGTTGGGGCCGCCCATCTCGCCTGGCAGGGGCTGCTCAACGACATTGCCGCCGCCTCCCACTTGCGAGGGGACGGGCACGGCGTTACCTATCCGATTGATTTCGAATCCCACCGTCGCGTCCACACTCTGCCTCGGGCTGGAAGCTCCACGTTGACGACGTCGTCCTCAACGACAGCCCTCTCGAGTCCGGAAGCTTTCATGGAACACCGTGAAGGACTGCCTGCATAAGCATGCTCGCCGTCGGGACAGTCCGATCGAGCGAGTCGGCCACGGGAGATATCGGAAACGCGGACCGCATCTTTGCGACGGTGGAATGGAGGATTCCCACAATATGTGCTCCGCCTTCTGCCTGGTCGGCTTCCTGGCCATGTTGCTGCTCTGGAACGAGGGCATCGCGTACTGGAGGGTCGGGCTCGCCTACGCGCGCATCGGAGCTGGGGTCGGCTTCGCTGGCACCCGTGCGTCACGACGCAATTGTCGCTGGAGCGGTGCTCCCGTCCCGATAGACGCCGGCTTCGTCCGGATCGGATGATGAGACGCAGGCGCGCCTTGCGTTTCATCGCCTCGTCCGTGCGAGGATTGCTCGCGCCGCGAACCATGTCGCCGGGGAGGAGTTGTCTTGACACAAGCGCCACCGAGCGGTCTGCGGCGGTACGTCGCCGTCTTCGGCGGGATCCGCCCGTATCGCAGGGAGTGGCTGTCGGAGGACATCATCGCGGGCGTCACGCTCGCGGCTCTCGCGATCCCGGAGGTAATGGGCTACACGAAGATCGCCGGGACGCCGGTGATCACGGGGCTGTACACGATCCTGATCCCGATCGCCGTGTACGCGTTGTTCGGGTCGTCGCGTCATCTCGTCGTCGGCGGCGACTCTGCCACGGCGGCGATCATGTACGCGGGTATCGCCGGCCTCGGCATCACGGGTCTGCAACCGAACACGCCGCAGTGGCTCGCGCTCGCGAGCCTGAGCGCGCTCCTCGCGGCGGCTTTTCTCTTCCTCGCGCGCGTGGCGCGCCTCGCGTTTCTCGCCAACTTCCTGTCGCGCACCGTGCTGATCGGGTTCCTCACGGGCGTCGGGATCCAGGTGGCGCTCGGCCAGGTCGGAGGCATGCTCGGGATCCCGTCGCCGGACGTGTCCGTCGGCGCTTTCAGCGGCACGCTGCGCAAGTTCGGGCTGACGCTGTGGGACATCGCCGACGCGTCGTGGCAGACGACGCTCGTCTCCATTGCGGTCCTGACGATCCTGATCGTGTTCGCCCGCTATGTGAAGGCGGTGCCCGGTGGTCTCGTCGCCGTCATCGGGGCGATCGCAGCGAGCTGGATCTTCGACTTCGCCGCGCACGGCGTCTCGACCCTCGGCCCCGTGCCGAGCGGTATGCCGCATATCGGCTTCCCGCACGGCGTCACCTGGAGCGACACGGCCGCGCTGATCGGAACGGCTGCGTCGATGTTCCTCGTGATTCTTGCGCAGAGCGCCGCCACCGCCCGCGCCTATGCCGTCAAGTACCGCGAGACGTTCGACGAGGGAACCGATCTCGTCGGACTCAGCCTGGCCAACCTGGCTGCCGGCTTCAGCAGCACCTTCGTGGTCAACGGCAGCCCGACGAAGACGGAGATGGCCGACGAGGCGAAGAGCCATACGCAGGTGGCGCAGCTCACCACCGGTGTGATCGTCGCAATTGTCCTGTTGTTCCTGACGAAGCCCCTGCAGTACCTCCCCAACGCGGTGCTCGCCTCGGTCGTCTTCCTGATCGGCCTCAAGCTGATCGACATCGCGAACATGCGCGAGGTCTATCGCGTACGCAAGGACGAATTCGTCGTCGCTCTCATTACGACGATCGTCGTCGTCGTGATCGGCGTCGAGCAGGGCGTGATCCTCGCGATCGTGTTGTCGCTCATCCTGCATGTCCGCCGTCACTACGAGCCGCACGACGTGGTGCTCGCGTGGGACGCGAATGGACATCCACAGAACCGCGAGCCCGGACCGGGAGTCGTCACCGAGCCCGGAATCGTCATCTACCGCTTCGGCGCCGGGATCTTCTACGCGAATGCGCAGCGTCTTACCGATGAGGTGCTCGCGCTGACCGGCGGGGACACGCCGCCCCGCTGGTTCGTCCTCGACGGCTCGAGCATCGACGACATCGACTTCACCGGCGGCAAGACGCTCGCCGAGCTCGGAGCCGCGCTACGGCAGAGTGGGATCACGGTGGCCGGGGCATCGATCCGAGAGGCGGTACGCGAAGAGCTGGAACGCTTCGACGTGACGAGGGTGGGCAACGTCCGCGTGTTCGACACCGTCGATGAGGCCCTCGCGGCGTTCCGTGCGGAGAGCGGGTCGCGCTAGGCGGAACGGACGGCCGGCCGTCTGCCGACCGTCCGCTCTCGAAGGAAGCACGTGACGCCGAATCAGATGCGAGCCTGAGCCGAGCACCGCTCGCCGCTCGACCGGGTGGCGACGGCGACGACGGTCCCCGTGGTGCCGGAGATCACGCGGCGCAGGGAGAAGGATCCACTGGGAGCCCGTGTGACCGCTGTAGCGGAGGCGACCACCGCTCCGTTCTTGCGTAGCGTGACCTTCCATGGAGTGCCGTTGCGATTCTGGTCGACCTCGAACTCGACCTCGATGCGACTGTCCTCGCGGCTGAGCTTCAACTTCGCCGTTGAGCTCTGCGTGCATTGTCCACGCACCTTGATGGGGTCGCCGCCCTTGGCCGATGCGAGCGGCGCGGAGACGAGGGCGGCGCAGCTGAGACCCGCGGCGGCGAGACTGATGATGCGGAAGTTCTGCATGTCGTGCTCCTCTCGTTGGATGAGCCGAAGCCTCGCGAACAGCCGGTCGGAGCGGCAATGGGACAATGGTCCCGGCGGGACCCATCGCACGGACAGAGACGCCATGATGGGCGTGTGAAGCCGCTGCGTACGCGAGAGACCCGTCCCGTCGGGCGGCCGCCGAATGCGGGTTCCGTTTTCTCCCGCTTTGCTCTCGGGAGCGCCGCCGCGATCGTAGTCGCGCTCGTCGGCGGCTACTTCGCCTTGCGTTCCGTTGCGATCGACGAGGCGAAGCGCGAGACGCGGACGAAGGTGCAGGAAGCAGGACAGCTCGTCGAGGCGACCATCAGTGACGGCTTGCGAGCGGGCAAGCCTTCGGCCGTGCGCTCAGTCGACGATGTCGTCGTCGCACGCGTGCTGAGCAGCTCGATCGTGCGGGTGAAGATCTGGTCGGCGAACGGCCGCGTCCTGTACTCCGACGACGCTGCTCAGATCGGCGCTCGCTACGCCCTGGACCCCGGCCAGCAACGTCTGCTGCGCGACGGCGGAGCGAAGGTCGAGGTGAGCGATCTCAGCCGTCCCGAGAACGCACTCGACCGCAGTCAAGGGAAGTTGATCGAGGCGTATACGCGAATCAGGACGCCGTCGGGAACACCCGTGCTGTTCGAGATCTACCAGCGCTTCGGCTCGGTCACGGCGAACGCACGGCGCCTGCTCACGGCGCTCGCAGCGCCGATCCTGGGTGCGATCGCACTCATCCTGCTCGTCCAGGTTCCGCTCGTCTGGTCGTTGACCCGGCGATTGCAACGCGGGTACGAGGACCGCGAGGCGCTGCTTGCGAACGCCGTTGCCGCGTCGAGACGGGAGCGCCGGCGGGTCGCGTCGTATCTGCACGACGGTCCGGTCCAGGACATCGCCGGCCTCGCATTCTCGATCGCGCCGCTCGCCGATGCCGCAGACGCGCGTGGCGCAACCGGCGAAGCAAGCGAGCTGCGGAGGACGATCGACCGCCTTCGAAGCACCGTTCGCGACCTGCGTGCCCTATTGATCGACCTGCATCCACCTCACCTGGCGGCCGCGGGCCTCGAGGCTTCCCTCGGTGATCTCGTCAGCCCGTTGCGAGCACGAGGCGTCTCGGTCGACGTGCTGGTCGAGGGTGCGGACAGGCTGGACTCCGAGCGACAAGCGATCGTCTACCGAGTTGCACAAGAAGCCGTGCGGAACGTCATTGCGTATGCCGATGCACGCACAGTTCGCGTCGAATTGACGGTCGACGGCGAGCTCATTCGATTTGTCGTGTCCGACGACGGGCGCGGTTTCGGAGTCGGGGTACGAGAAGAGCGATTGGCGGAAGGCCACCTCGGCTTGTCGCTCGTCGAGGAGCTCGTCCAGCAATCGGGCGGTCGCTTCGAGGTGACCTCGACAGAGGGCGTCGGCACCCGCGTCGAGCTCGAGCTGGCGAATACATGATCCGTGTCCTCATCGCGGACGATCATGGCGTGCTCCGCGACGGACTCAGCCGCGTGATCGCGTCGTACGCGGACATGGAGCTCGTCGGCACCGCCGCGAACGGGGCGGAGGCTGTCGAGATCTGCCGAGTGGCAGCGCCGGACGTGGTGTTGATGGATCTCGAGATGCCGATCATGGACGGCATCGACGCGACGAAGGCGATTCTTGCGGAGAGGCCGCAGACGGCGGTGCTCGTACTGACGTCCTTCTCCGATCACCGGCGGATCGTGCGCGCGCTCGACGCTGGGGCGGTCGGCTATCTCTTGAAGGACGCGGCCGCGGATGAAGTGGTGAACGGCATCCGCACGGCTGCGTCGGGCGGCTCCCCGCTGGATCCCCGTGCCGCGCGCACGTTGCTCGAAGGGAAGGCGGCACCGGATCCCCTGGCGGGCATCTCCCCACGCGAGCGGGACGTGCTCGCGCTGCTGCTGGAAGGAATGCCGAACAAGCTCATAGCCCGTCGGCTGGAGATCAGTGAGAAGACCGTGAAGTCCCATCTCACGAGCATCTTTCGCCAGCTCGGCGTCACCGACCGCGTCCAGGTGATCCTCTGGGCCGAGCGTCACGGGCTGCGCAGCGACCTGGCGCCGTAGGCGTCGCCGGGACCAAAGTCCCGTTGCGTCCGGCCCACGGCCTCCGCACACTTGACACATGACTCGCGCCTGTCTTGTCCTGGTCCTCGCGCTGCTTGCTCTCTCTGCACAGCCCGCGGGGGCGAGAACAGGCGATGACGGAGGAGGCGGCGACGTGCGGGTGGCCGGAGTCTGTAGCGGCGGCGTCACCGCACGTTTGAGGCTCAAGTCGAAATCCGACTCGATCGAGCTTCGCTTCGAAGTCGAGCGAACTCGCGCGCGATCCACCTGGCGGGTCGCGTTCGTGCAGGAGCGCCGCATCGTGTGGAAGGGCGCGGCTCGGAGCACCGCGCGGGACGGCTCCTTCGAGCTGAGACGCCTGCTGCCGGATCTGCCCGGCGCCGATACGGTGACCGCCCGCGCCTGGGGTCCTCGAGGTCTCACCTGCAGCGCGTCTGCGACGCTCCCCGACGGCTGACCGAACCACCGCCGCTAGCGTTGCCACATGCCGGAGTCGATCCCGACCACCGTGGTCTTCGACCTCGGGGGTGTCCTCATCGACTGGGACCCGCGCCACCTCTACCGGAAGCTGTTCGAGGACCCGGACGAGATGGAGTCCTTTCTCGCCGAGGTGACGACCGCCGAGTGGAACGCGCACCAGGACGCGGGGCGGCCTTGGGCAGACGCCGTCGAGACGCTGGTCGCCGAGTATCCGGAGCGCCGCGAGCTGATCGAGGCGTTCCACCGGCGTTGGCCCGAGATGCTGGCCGGAGAGATCCCGGGAACGGTCGACGTGCTCACCGACGTGCGTGCGACCGGCATCCGACTGGTCGCACTCAGCAACTGGTCGGCGGAAATGTTTCCGATCGCGCAAGAGCGGTTCGACTTCCTTGCATGGTTCGAGGGGATCGTGATCTCAGGTGAGGTCGGTGTGAACAAGCCCGATCGGCGGATCTTCGAGCACCTCGTAGAGCGGTTCGGGATCGATCCGGCAGCGGCATTGTTCGTCGACGACTCCCCGGCGAACATCGACGCGGCGAGAACCTTTGGGCTCGGTGCGATCCACTTCACCGACGCGAAGACATTGCGGCGCGACTTGATCCGACTCGCGGTCCTTCCGGATGCCGGGAGCTCTGGGGGTCTAGGGGAGGGGTAGTTTTCCGCGACCGTCGACGCAGTCGGCGAGATAGAGGGCAGTGCCGAGGTCGCCCGTCCAGAGCGTGTAGCGACCGCGCCCGACCTCCGACCGGCTCTGCTCCACCTGACCTGCAGCATGCATCGCGAACGTGCGCGCCCGTGCCAGCCACCGCTCGTCTCCCGTGCGCTCGAAGAGCGCCAGGAATGCGTATCCGTTCCCCGCTGTGCCGTGGCAGAGGTTCGCCCCCTTGCGGAGCGGCCCTGCACGCCACGTCAATTCTCCGCCCGCTTGCGCGAGCTCGTCGTCGAGGAGGTGGGCAAGCGTCGCAACAATCCCTGGAGCGCCATGGCACCACTGCGTGCGGATCTGGCCGTCGCGGCCTGCGCCGAGTCGCGTCCCTGCGAGGCCGGGCCAGTTGACCAGCCCATCCTCCTCGACGGCAAAACGGTGCAGCGTTTCCGAGACGGCAGTGACATCGCCGAGCGCGAGTACGCACCCCGCGAACCCGTGTGCCGGACCGAGATAGCGCGTGCTCTGACCGTACAGCTGCTGCGTCCAGAGACCGTCCGGGTCACGCCTGCCGTGCAACCACTCGATGCTGTCCGTCACATCGAGCCCGAGCTCGCGACCCGCGAGGATCGTTCCGGGGCTGCCCCACATCAATTCGCAACGCTCGTCTCGACCGTTCGCCGAGATCAGCTTCGACAGCCGCTCGAGATTCGCCCGCGAGGGTGCGAGCCGCTGCAACACGAGCCGGATTCCCGTCTCGCCCATCCACAGGCTGGCCTCGCCGCTCTCGTCGGGAAAGTCCGGCGCCGCCTCGAGCGAGTGCTCGAGATACGGGACATAGCTCCGTCGCAACTCGACGAGGCCCCGCCCGGCGAGGCGGTGGAGCGCATCCACGACCCCCGCACCTCCGAGATACACCGTCCGAAACCGCGTCGATGCGTCGGTCGGCTGATCTGAATCTTGTGGATGCGTCGGCCAGCCGTCGTCGAACGCGCTCTCTGCGTCGGCGGTGATCGCAGTGATCGCCGTCCGCACCCTTTCCGTGCTCCACGGTTCTTCGGTGGGCGCCTCGTGCGCCTCCGGCTGAAACAGCATGGGACGAGTCTATTTCCGCCGGCGTGGATGTTTCCGACCGCGGGATGGTGGCCGGCCGACTCGACTTCCGGCACATCGTGCGGCAACCTTCACGTCGCTGGAGCACAAACACTTGCGAAGAGGAGGCGATTTTGACGGCGCAGCGGTCCCTCGTCCAACGCGTATCGTTCGAACCGAACCCGGCGCTCGTCGAGCACGCTCGCAAGCGAGCGGAGAGCGTGCAGAACCGGATTGCCGATCGCATCACCGCGTTCGCGGGCTCGATGGCGTTCGTGTACCTGCACATCGTCTGGTTCGGCAGCTGGATCGCCTTCGGCGTCGAGGGCTACCCCTACGGCCTGTTGACGATGATCGTCTCGCTCGAGGCGATCTTCCTGTCGACGTTCGTGATGATCAGCCAGAACCGGGCTGATACCAAACGTCAAGTGGTCGCCGACCTGCAGTGGCGCACCGTTCAGGAGGAAGACAAGCAAAACCAACAGCTACTCGACCTGTCACACCAGATCCTCGAGCTCACGAAGGCAGTTCACGCCTACGCAAGCGCGCGAGGGGAGGGTCAAGCTCCAGCTGATTGACGACTTCGCGGCGCGGCGATATACATGCGGTGACGCGAGATCAGGGGAGGTCTTTCATGTCGTTCGCTGCTGCTCAGCACACGCTCGGACGTTCTCTCGGTCCCTGGTGGTTGTGGCTTCTGACGGGTGTCGCCTGGATCTTGGTTGCGATGATCCTGTTGCGCTTCAACTACACGTCGGTGAGTGCGATTTCCATCCTCTTCGGGTGCGTCGCCATCGCTGCCGGCGTGCTGGAGATCGGCGCGTTGGTGCTCGCTGCCGGCTGGTGGAAACTCCTCCACGGGATCCTTGCGTTTGCCTTCATCGTCGCGGGGATCGTCGCGTTCATCCACCCGGGGAACACGTTCGCGGCGCTCGCAGGCGTCTTCAGCTTCTTCCTGGTCTTCGCAGGAACATTCGACATCATCATCTCGATCTCGGCTCGTCGCGAGATAGAGGTGTGGTGGCTGCAGCTGGTCGGCGGGATCATCGAGGTCGTGCTCGGATTCTGGGCGGCCGGCTACTACGGGCGGAGCGCCGTTCTGCTCGTGGCCTGGATTGCAGGGTTTACGATCGTCCGCGGAGTCAGGGACATCGTTCTCGCGTTCCGCGTTCGCGAGCTGCAGCACGCCGCCTGAAATCTCGGTCGCGGGCCTGAGCCGGGACAACCGAGCCCGTGTCGGCCGCACGTAGGTCGGACTCTGCGCTGCTGACGGCGACCGAGCCCGGACGCCGTAACAGGCGAACAATCGACTCGATCTGTTTCGCCGGAGCGGCCGTCGTGCTGGGGCTGACCGCGGTGATCGCGAAGAACGCGCCCAAGACGGACGAAGACGTCGCGCACTCGCTGATGACTCTCTTCGGCTGGGCCGGAGCGCTCTGGCGGACGGTGTTCGTGGCCACGCTCGTCCTCACGCTGGTCATCGTGATCGACGTGCTCGTCCAAAGGCGGTGGCGCCTGGCGCGCGATCTCCTTGTGTCGGCACTCGCCCTCATCGGAACCGGCGCCATTCTCGGTCGGGTCGTGGCGTCCGATTGGACGCCGGTTGAGCTCCACGTCCTGTCGCGCTGGGGATACCCGGAGCTCAGGGTTGCCGCAGCGACGGCAGCGATCGTCGTCGTTGCACCGGAGCTCGTTCGCCCGGTACGCATGCTTACGACTGCGCTCGTCCCGCTTGCGGCGGTAAGCGCCGTCGTAAGCGGTGCGGCCCTCCCTTCGGCGGCCGTCGGCGCTCTGGCGCTCGGACTGAGTATCGGCGCCGTGACGCGACTGGTCTTTGGGACCGCGGCCGGCATGCCGCCGACCGCCCGCGTGCGCGAGGCGCTCGCGGCGGTCGGCATCGCGTCGAGCGATCTGAGGCCTGCAACACGTCAACGGGTCGGATACGCGGAGTACGTCGGCCGTGACGCGGACGGCCGACCCCTCAAGGCGCGCGTTCTGGGCCGCGATGCGGAGCAGACGCAACGGCTTGCGCGCCGTTGGCGCCTTCTCGCGTACAGAGATCCATCGCGCAGCACACCGGTCGGCCGCCTCGAGCAAGTGGAGCATGAGGCGCTCGCCACATTGATGGCCTCACAAGCCGGCGTTCGCGTGCCCGGGGTCGCGACTGCCGTTCTCAGCGCGGGGGGTGACGCCTTTGTCGTGACCCGCCAACCGGACGTCGAGCCGCTCGAAAACGCCGATCAAGTCAGCGACGAGTTGCTCGAGGATCTCTGGCGACAAGTGGAAACGCTCCACGCGGCCGGGATCTCGCACGGACGGCTGAACGCGAGCAACGTCCTGGTCGTCGACGGTCGACCGATGCTGGTCGACCTCTCCGCGGCCACACTCGGCGCTCCGCAATCGGCGCTCGACATCGACGTGGCGGAGCTCCTCGTCGCCTGCACCGTGCTCGTCGGCCCCGAGCGTGCGCTCGACACGGCTGTCGACGCCGGACGGAGCGAGACCGTCGCGCGTGTCCTGCCGTACCTGCAGCGGGCCGCGCTGACGCCACACCTCCGCGACCTCGCACGCTCACACGAGGTTGGGCTGAAGGCTCTCCGAGCCGCTGCCGCCACGGCCACGGGTCAGCAGGTACCCGAGCTTGCTCCGCTCCGTCGAATGCGGGCGCGAGATTTCGTGGTCACCGCCGCCGTCGTGTTCGCGGCCTATCTGCTCATCAGTCAGCTCGCGCAGATCGGGTTCGGCACGATCGCGCACGAGCTTCGTCAGGCCGACGTGGCCTGGATCGTCGTAGGAGTGATCCTCGCCCAGCTCACTTTCGTCTCGGCCGCGATCTCGTTTCGGGGTGCGGTTGCCACCCCCCTCGCACTGCTTCCGTGTGTCGCGCTCGAGTCGGCGATCAAGTTCATCAACCTGACGGTGCCGAGCTCGGCGGGTCGTATCGGGATCAACATCCGCTTCCTCCAACGGATGGGAACGCAAACCGGCGAAGCCGTTGCGGGCGGCGCAGTCGACGACCTCTCGGACACGATCGTCGAGATCGCGCTCGTACTGCTGACCCTCCCGTTCGTCGACCTCGCCGTCAACAAGGGGGATCTGAAGCTCAGCGCACCCTCCGGTCGCCTGATCACGTCCGTCGTTCTCGTCCTTGTAGCGATCGTCGCCGTTGTCCTCAGCGTTCCGGCGATTCGCACCAAGTTGCTTCCCTCGCTCCGCGGCGCGCTGACGGGCTTCCGGACGGTCGTCGGCGACCGCAAGAAGCGACTGGAGCTCTTCGGCGGCAGCATCGGCTCCGAGTGTCTCTTTGCACTGACGCTCGGCGCGGCCTGTTTGGCGTACGGCGTCGACCTCACCTTCGCGCAACTCCTGCTCGTGAACACGGCGGCATCCGCTTTCGCAGGGCTCATTCCGACACCCGGCGGGGTCGGAGCGGCCGAGGCGACCCTGACCGCCGGTCTCGTTGCGATGGGCGTCGATAACTCGACCGCCTTCGCGATCGCATTCACCCACCGCATCTGCACGTACTACTTGCCGCCCATCTGGGGATATCTCTCGCTGCAGTGGCTCAGGCGGCGGGGGTACGTCTAGGTCCGCCGGCGGCCTGATTCGATCTTTTTCGCCGGAGCGGCGATCGTGCTCGGCCTACATGCGCCGATGTGAGTTGCACGGTTTACGCCGGTAGTTCAGGATCGTGCGGCCGGGATCCGCAGCGCCGGCGTCAAAACATTACGAGGGGAGTGGCACATGCCGTCAATACGCCTTGGGCGAGTCGTCGTTGCGATCGCGGGCGCGATCCTGCTCGCGACGCTCGTCGTCACAGCCGGGGCCTCGGCCCGGACGAACGGCCCGTCGAGCTCGGTCAGGGAGATCCTGCCGGGGTCAAAGCCCGCGTGGACGTCCGTTGCGCCGCAACCCACCGCGGTCCCGTCGGGGCGGCTCGTGCACGCGCGGGTCTGGCTCACGCCGAGGAACGCGGCCCAGCTCGACGCGCTGGCGCAGGCCGTCAGCGATCCGTCGAGCGCCCAGTACGGCCAGTTCCTCACGGCCGACCAGTACAACGCCCAGTACGCGCCGACTGCCACCCAGGTCGGACAGGTGACGCAGTGGCTCACAGGGTCGGGCCTCAGTGTGACTGCGACCGGTCCGGACAATCACTTCGTTGCGGTTGCGGGCAGTGCCTCGGCGATCGCATCGGCGTTCGGCACGCCGCTCGCCGACTATGTCGTCAACGGAAAGAAGACGCAGGCGCCGTCGACCGACGTGTCGGTGCCCGACTCGCTCGCCGGGCTCATCACCGCCGTCACAGGGCTCAGCACGCTCGGGCACGCGGTGAAGCCTGCGGACTTCGGCGCGCCCGACGCCTTCGTCAACGCCACGCCGTGCTCCAACTACTACGGCCAGCAGGCGGCGAGGACGCTGCCGCGGTTCCAGCACCAGACGCTGCCGTACGCCGTTTGTGGGTACGCCCCGAAGCAGCTGCGCGGCGCCTACGGCGTCGACGGGTTCGGCAACACGCAGAGCCTCGGCCGTGGCCAGACCGTGGCGATCACGGACGCGTACGACGAGCCATCGTTGCTCGCAGACGCGAACAGGTACGCGCAGCGGCAGGGCGACCAGCCGTTCTCGCGCGGACAGTTCCAGGACCGGAGCGTGCCCGAGGACGCGTCGACCGGTGACGACTGCGGAGGCAACGGCTGGTACGGCGAGCAGGCGCTCGACGTCGAGGCTGTGCACGGGATGGCTCCCGGCGCGAACGTCCTCTACTACGGAGCAGCGAGCTGCTTCGACGACGACCTGCTGGCCGCGCTGTCGCAGGTCGTGCACGACAACAAGGCGTCGATCGTCACCAACTCGTGGGGCGAGCCGACGTTCTTCGTGGTCGACGGCCAGCTCTTCTCGACGATCGACGATAGCCTTGTCGCCGCGTACGAGTCGATCTTCAAGCAGGGCGCCGTCCAGGGGATCGGCTTCATGTTCTCCTCGGGCGACGACGGCGACGAGCTCGCGAACACGGGCTATGCGCATCCCGACTATCCGACCGGCGACCCATGGGTCACGTCGGTCGGAGGCACCTCGCTCGCGATCGACAGGCGCAACAACCGAGCGTTCGAGACGGGCTGGGGCACCGAGAAGTACGGCCTCTCGTCCGACGGAACCAGCTGGGCCCTCACCGTCCCGTTCCTCTACGGCGCGGGCGGCGGCATCAGCCAGGTCTTCCCAGAGCCCGCGTACCAGCGCGGGATCGTCGGCCACGTGACCGGCCGCGCGGTGCCCGACGTCGGCATGGACGCAGACCCGACGACGGGCATGCTCGTCGGTCAGACGCAGAACTTCTCGCTGCCGAGCACCTTCGGGCCGGCAGGCGTCCACTACGGCGAGTACCGGATCGGCGGCACGAGCCTCGCCTCGCCGCTCTTCGCCGGCGCCCAGGCGGTCGCCCAGGCCAACGAGGGCGGACGGCGGATCGGCTTCGCCAACCCGCTCATCTACTTCCTCGCGCGCAGCCCGGGCGAGTTCTACGACGTGACGCCGCAGGGTGATCCCGGCAACGTCCGCGCCGACTACGCCAACGGACAGAACGGGAACGACGGCATCCTCTACTCCGTCCGGACGTTCGACCAGGACTCGTCTCTCACGACGAACCGGGGCTGGGACGACGTCGCCGGAGTGGGCAGCCTCACCTCGAACTACTTCAACTGGCTGTCGGACTTGCACCACTGATCGAGGACGGGCAGGGCCGGAGCGTCGAGCTCCGGCCCTGCCGCCCCGTACCGGTTCAGTACGTGTCGGCCAAGGGAAGGAGGCCTTGATGGCGGACCAGCACAGCGTGTATCTGGCGCGAGCGGTCGCGTCGCTGACGCCCGAGGGGCGGGCCCGGGTCGACGAGCTTCTGGCACAGCTCGTGACGGCCGGCGGCGGCCACGAGTCGCTTGTCCGGTTCGCCGAGCGCCGCAAGGCCGAGGCGGACGCCGGTCGAACGGATCTCACGGCGGACGCAGACCCCGTCCTCACACAACGGGAGTTCGACGGCCTCTTCACAGGCTTCACGACCATTCGCGACCAGGAGCCGCTCGACGACGTCGCCGACTGGGCAAACGCCGTGCTCGCGCTACTCGAAGACGAAGCCGCCCACGACAGCCCGAAGTGAGACGAGGGATGTCGTAAGGCGGAGACCGACGTCGCTACCCTTCTCCTGGTGAAGCGCTACCACGTCACCACGTTCGGCTGCCAGATGAACGCGCACGACTCGGAGCGCATCAAGGGCATGCTCGAGGAGCTCGGGCTGGGCGAGGCAGTCACGCAGGACGAGGCCGACGTGATCGTGCTCAACACCTGCACGATCCGTGAGAAGCCCGATACGAAGTTCGCGGCGTACATGGGCAACGCGGCCGCCCTCAAGCGGCAGCATCCCGACGTGGTCATCGCCGTCGGCGGGTGTTATGCGGAAGCCCAGCGCGAGCGGCTCTTCTCGCTCTACCCGGACGTCGACGTCGCGTTCGGCCCGGGGACGATCTCGCATCTTGGCGACTGGCTCGGCGCAGGCGGCGTCGCCGTCGACCGCGGCATGTGGGGTATCGCGGACGAGCGGCGCTTTGCGGCCAAGCTGCCGATGCATCGCGAGCGCGGCTTCCAGGCATGGGTGCAGATCTCGATGGGGTGCAACTCGACGTGCTCGTACTGCATCGTCCCCGCGGTGCGCGGCCGCGAGGTGAGCCGCCGTCCCGGCGAGGTGCTCGCCGAGGTGACACAGCTCGCGCAGGAAGGTGTCCGCGAGCTGACCCTGCTGGGTCAGAACGTCAACTCGTGGGGGCGCGACCTGCTGCCCGACATCCACACGGAGTTCGGCGAGCTCCTGCGGGCGTGCGATGCGGTCGAAGGGATCGAGCGCATCCGCTTCACGAGCCCGCACCCGAAGGACTTCCGCCGCCCCGTGATCGAGGCGATGGCCGAGTGCGCCGCTGTCTGCGAGCACGCGCACCTCCCGCTGCAATCCGGGTCGACACGCATCTTGAAGAAGATGCGCCGCACGTATTCGCAGGAGCGTTATCTCAAGCTCGTCGACGAGATGCGTGCCGGCATTCCCGATCTCGCGCTCTCGACCGACATCATCGTCGGCTTCCCGGGCGAGACCGAAGCCGATTTCCTCGAGACGCTCGCCGTCGTCGAAGAAGTGCGTTTCGACAGCGCATTCACATTCGTCTACTCGCCGCGCGCGGGAACGGATGCGGCGGCGATGACGGATCAGGTGCCGGACGAGGTCAAGCGCGATCGAATCGAGCGGCTCGTCGACGTCGTGCAGCGCATCGCAGGCGACCGGAACGACGAGCGCATCGGTCGCGTCGAAGAGGTCCTCGTCGAAGGGCCGAGCCGCACCGATCCGAGCTTCCTCCGCGGTCGAACGCGGCGGAACACGACGGTCAACTTCACCGGCGACGCAGAGGCGGGCGAGCTCGTCGACGTGCGCATCGAGCGCGCGACGTCGACGACGCTAGGCGGCTCGCAGCTCGCGGTCGTGGTCGTCTAGCGCAGAGTCCGCAGCCTTCAGGCTCCGGAGTCCGAGCGCCGCAGGGATGAGCGGCAGCCAGAAGTTGAAGACGCGATACGCAAACACGGCGAGCACCGCTGCGGCGAGCGAGATGCCCGTCCAGGAGAGAGCCAGCGGCAAGAGCACCTCGACTGCGCCGGCGCCTCCGAACGGCAGCGTCCGCCGCGTCAGCGCATAGCCGGTGGCATAGCCGATGAGGAGGACCTCGATATCCGGCGTGCCGTGCGTGAAAGCCTGAAGGCACGCCCAGAGGCACACGATGTCGCCGAACCAGTAGACCGCCGTCCCGATCGGGGCTGCCAGGTGCGCACGCCGAGAGAAGAGACAGCGCAGGACGAAGATCGAGTCGAGTCCTTGCCCAACCTGATCCCGCCAGCCGGTCGTGTTGTGGAAGCGTGCGCGATGACCGAGAGCCCAGATCGCTACCGCAAACCCGAGTGGAACGCCGATCGCCCATGGGAGTGTCAGCGCGGGGGACGGGTGCACGGCCCCGTTGACGAGCAGCACGATCGCGGTCACGCATGCGGCGGGTGCGAGCAGTGCGTACTCGAGCGCGCCGAGTCCGAGGACACGTACGCGCGCCTCACGGTCGGAGATGCCGGTGTCGCGGAAGGCGTGCAAGTCGACGGCGAAGCCGCCCTGTGCGACGAACGCGCCGAAGCCCGCACTGACCGCGGCGAGGGCGTCGCGCACGGGCATCTCGGGGCCGCTCTCGACGCGGGAGACCTCGCGGTAGCTGAGGACGTAGCCGACATAGGCGACCGCTTCGGCGCCGAGCGCGACGAGGAACCAGATCGGCTGGACGGCGTGGAGCCGCGCGGCAACGTGCCCGAAGCCGGCGACCCAGGCGATCGCGAACAGGGTGCCGAGCGCTATCCCGGTGCTGCCCACGACGAAGACGAGGGTCTCGGCCCGTGTTCGTTCCAGATGGGTCCTGCGCGCGAACTGCCCGATCGTCATTCGATGTTCCTTTTCCCGGCTCCCGCCACTACAACGCGCGAGACAATGCTCTGGTGACGGTTATCGGCATCTTCGGCCCGACCGCGAGTGGCAAGTCACGCATTGCCGAGGCGGTGGCGGAGCGGACTCCTGCTGAGCTCGTCTCGGCGGATGCGATGCAGGTCTATCGAGAGCTGCCTATCCTCACCAACCAGTCTGCCTATCCGACTCGGCTGGTGGGGATTTGGCCGCTCGACCGGGAGGCCTCCGTGGGGGAATACGGGCCGCTCGCCCACGCCGCGATCGACGAGATCCTCGGCTCGGGCCGCACGCCGGTGGTCGTTGGTGGCACCGGTCTCTATCTCCGGGCCGCCCTCGCCGACCTGGATCTGCCGCCCGCGCCGGGGCCTGGAGCGCGGGAGCGGTGGTCGGCGCTCTACGACGAGAGCGGCCCGGAGGCGGCGCACGAGCGTCTGGCCTCGATCGACCCCAGGGCCGCCGAGGCGGTGCATCCGAACGACCGCCGCCGCGTCGTGCGCGCCCTGGAGCTCGCCGAGGCCGGTTCGTCGCTCGCACCGGCGCGTGACCGGCTCTGGGCGGGCGAGCCGAGGCACCCGACCGTCGTCATCGGCCTCGACGTGCCGAAGGCAGTCCTCGACGAGCGGATCGCCGTGCGCACGCGCGCCATGTTCAGCGCCGGCGTCCAGGACGAAGTTCAGCGCGCGCTCAACGGCCCGATCTCGGCGACCGCGCGAAAGACGATTGGCATCGACGAGATCGCCGCCCTTCCGCCCGACGAAGCCTGCGCCGCACTCGTCGCGCGGACTCGGCGGTATGCGAGCTATCAGCGGAAGTGGATGCGGCGAGTCCCCGGCATCGTTATCGTCGACGGCGACCGCCCGGTGGGCGAGATCGCCGATGACATCGTCTCGCTGGCACGCACACGGGAACGTCTACCTCGTATCTGACGACGACGCGCTGACGCCCGAGCGCGTACGCGAGCAAGCACGGGACACCGACGGAATCCTTCAGGTACTGCGTGTCGACGGCGACACGGTCGAGATCGCGATCTGGAACACCGACGGCTCGCTCGCAGAGATGTCGGGAAACGGGACCCGGATCGCCGGCGCATGGTTGATGGCCCGTTACGGCGGAAGCGACGCACACGTCGTGGTCGGGCCACGCACGGTCGTGGTCCGCGCGGTTGGCGACGGTCTCTACGAGTCGGAGATGGGAGAGGTGACGCTCGGGTCGCTCGAGACGGTCGACGGCATCGAGCTGACGACGGTCGACGTCGGAAACCCGCATGCGGTCGTGGTGGGCGAACCGGACGACGTGACGCGGCTCGGCCCGCTGCTCGAGACCCATCCGCGCTTCCCCAACCGGACGAACGTGCAGGTCGTGCGCCTCGACGGGCCGGGGGACGTGACTGCGCGGGTGTGGGAGCGCGGCGTGGGGGAGACGACTGCGTCCGGCTCGAGCGCAGTCGCGGTCGCCGCCGCGACGCATGGTGACGGCGAAGTCCTCGTGCACTTCCCCGGCGGTGACCTGCGGGTGCGCCTGCAGGACGGTCGCGCCTGGCTCACCGGGCCCGCCGAGCCCGTCGTCTGACCGCTACGCGCCGATCTCGTACTCGCGCAAGACGTCGTTGAGGCTCGTCTTCAGGTCGGTCTGCTCGCTGCGTCGCCCGATGATCAGCGCGCAACCGAGCTGGAATGTGCCGGCCGGGAACTCCTTCGGCCGCGTACCGGGCACCACGACGGAATAGGGCGGCACGTAACCGCGGTGCTCGACCGGCTCCGGACCCGTCACGTCGATCACGGGAACCGAGCCGGTGAGCGAGACGTTCGGCGCGAGCACTGCGCGCTCGCCGATACGCACGCCTTCGGTGAGGATGCAGCGTGAGCCGATGAAGGCTCCGTCCTCGACGATCACCGGTTGCGCCTGGACGGGCTCGAGCACGCCGCCGACGCCGACCCCGCCGGCCAGATGGACATCCGCTCCGATCTGCGCGCACGAGCCGACGGTCGCCCACGTGTCGACCATCGTGTTCGGCCCGACCCAGGCGCCGATGTTCACATAGCTCGGCATCATCACGACGCCACGCGAGAGAAACGATCCGTAGCGCGCGGTCGCGGGCGGCACGACGCGCACGCCGAGCTCTTCGAAGTTGCGCTTGAGCGGAATCTTGTCGCGGTACTCATACGGCCCGAGCTCGATCGTCTCCATCTCGCGGATGCGGAAGTAGTCGAGGATGGCAGCCTTTGCGTCCTCGTTGACCCGCCACTCCCCGTCGACCTGCTCGGCGACGCGGATCTCCCCGCGGTCGAGCGCGGCGATCGTCTCTTCCGTCGTCACAACGCCTCCTGGATGATCGTTGCCGCACGCTCGCACTCTTCGAGCGTCGGGACGAGCGCGAACCGGATGTATCCCTCGCCGCTCGGCCCGAAGAAGGTACCGGGGGAGACGAGCACGCCGCGCTCGAGCAGCCGTTCGGCCACCGCTTCGGCGCTCTCACCCGTGGGAATCGCAACCCAGAGATACATCGTCGCCTCGCTCGCGACGACCTCCCAGCCCCGGGCGGCGAGCACGGGCAGGAGCACATCACGCTTGGCGGTATAGCGGGCTCGTGTCTCCTCGACGTGCCGTTCGTCGTCCCAGGCGACGACGGATGCACGCTGGACGAACTCTTGCGGTGCGGTTCCGACACTCGGCCGGTACGACTTGAGCGCTGCGATCACCTCCGGTGGGCCGGCGACGAAGCCCGAGCGATAGCCCGTCATCGACGAGCGCTTGCTCAGGGTTTGGAAGACGATCACGCGTGACCGGTCGGCGACCTGCAGCGCAGACACGGGAGGCTCGTCGAACCAGAGCTCGGTGTAGGCCTCGTCGGAGGCGATCGCGAAGTCGAATCGCGCTGCAAGCTCGGCGAGCCGCTCGTAGAACGCAGTCGGTGCGAGCGCACCGGTCGGGTTGTTCGGATAGTTCACCCACACGATCGCGGTCCGTCGCCAGGTGTCGTCGTCGACCGAGTCGAGATCCGGAAGGAAGTCGTTCTCGCGGAGAAGCGGCAGGGTGCTCAGCTCCGCGCCGGCGAAGAGCGCACCGCGCTCGTACACCGGATACGCGGGCTCGCAGTACACGACGATGCGCTTGTCGGCATGTGGATCGACGAGCACTTGGGCCAGCGAGAAGATCGCCTCCTTCGACCCGTACGTCGGGATGATCTCCGTCTCCGGATCGAGCGTCACGCCGAACCGGCGCGTGCACCAGTTGGCCACTGCGTTGCGGAGCTCCGGCAGCCCCCGAGCGAGGGGGTAGGGGGAACGCTCGGGCAGAGCGTCGATGAGTGCCTGGCGGATCATCGGGTCGGTCGGCTCGTTCGGATCGCCCTTGCCGAAGTCGATCACCTCGACCCCCTGCGCGACCAGGCGGCGCCGTGCGTCCTCGAGCCGGACGAACGGATAAGACGCCATCTCTGCGAGCGTCGGCGCGATCGAGATCATGCGCTAGACGCTATCGAGGAACGAGCGGAGGGTCGCGTAGCACTGCTCCAGGTTCGCGACGGGGATCTGCTCGTCGACCTTGTGTGCGTACGCGGTCGCTCCAGGCCCGTAGTTGATCGCGTCGATGCCCTGCTCCGCGAACTGAGCGACGGGCGTCCACGCCTGCTTCGGAGCGACGTCGGGGACGAGCTCGCGGAGCTTTCGAGCGAGCGGGTTGCCGAGCGCGGGCGGGGCGGACGGCGAGTTGCTCAAGAGCTCGAGCTCACCATGCGGAACGAGCTCGCGGAGTCGCGCCTCGGCGTCGGCCCGTGTGCGGCCGGGCGCGTACCGGAAGTTGAGCTCGACGCTTGCCGCCGCCGGAATGACGTTGGAGGCGATGCCGCCCTCGACCCGGACCGCGCTCACGACCTCGCGAAAGGTGAGGCCGTCGAGCTCGACGTCGAGCGGTTCGAGCCGGACGAGCTCCTCGAGGCCGCGCACGAGCTCGTGGATCGCATTCACGCCCGTCCAGGGACGCGCAGAGTGCGCGCTCTCTCCGTGGAACGTGACGCGCGCCTGGATGTTGCCGAGACAGCCTGCGTGAAGGATGCAGTCGGTCGGCTCGAGGACAACCGCGAACCGGGTGCCGTCGAGGAGCGGGGTCGCGAAGAGCGCAGGGAGCGGGCTCTCCGACACCGGCACCTCCTCACGGTTGAAGAAGACGTAACGGCCGGAAGCTCCGGCGCGGGCGAGCTCGATCATCACGGCGATCCCGCCCTTCATGTCGCTCGCGCCGAGACCGTGGACGGCGCCGTCGGCGATCCGGCCCGGGATGTTGCCCTGCGCGGGGATCGTGTCCAGGTGCCCGGCGAGCAGCACGGGTGCCTCCGGGTCGCCGTAGAGCAGCACGTCGCCGTCGTCGTACAACGGCTCGAGCGGGACGAGCTCCCGGACGAGAGCCACGAGGCCGGCCTCGTGCCGGCTCTCCGAGGGGAGGTCGACGAGCTCGAGCGTGCGGGCGGCGAGGTCGGGGATCGGCACGGCAGTCGTCATAATGACTGTCGATGACGCCGCGTCAGCCCGATCCCTCGCCGGGCCTCGAGCCCGAGCGCGGGTTCGTCCTGGCCGTGCTCGCTCAGGGCGTCGACGCCGACGACGAGCTGGCCGAGCTCGATGAGCTCGCGCGTACGGCGGGCGTCGAGCCCGTGGCGCGCCTTGTCCAGCATCGTGCGAGCCCGGACCCGCGCACGTACGTCGGCAAGGGCAAGCTCGAAGAGTTGAAGCAGGCGTACGCCGACGCGGGTGCCGAGGTGCTGCTCGTCGACGACGAGCTGTCGCCGTCGCAGCAGCGATTGCTCGAGAACGAGCTGAAGTCGCGCGTCGTCGATCGGACGCTGCTCATCCTCGACATCTTCGCCCAGCACGCCGTCAGCGCCGAGGGAAAGCTGCAGGTCGAGCTCGCGCAGCTCGAGTACATCCTCCCGCGCATGCGCGGCATGTGGCAGCACCTCGAACGGCTTGGCGGCGGCGTTGGGACGAGAGGCCCCGGCGAGTCGCAGCTCGAGACCGACCGCCGCATCGCCCGCCGGCGAATCTCGCTCCTGCGTAACCGCCTCAAGGTGCTGTCGAAGCAGCGCGACGTGCGTCGCAAGGAGCGGACGCGGACGGAAACGCCGACCGTCGCGCTCGCGGGCTACACGAACGTCGGCAAGTCGACGCTGCTCAATGCGCTCACGGACTCCGCGGTCTCGGTTCGCAACCGCCTCTTCGAGACGCTCGATCCGACGACGCGCGGCTTCGAGCACGACGGGCGGCGCTACCTCGTCACCGACACGGTCGGCTTCGTGCGCCGCCTGCCCCATCAGCTCGTCGAGGGCTTCGCGGCAACGCTCGAGGAGACGCTCGTCGCCGATCTGATCCTTCACGTCGTGGATGGCTCAACGACCGAAGACCGCCTGATCGAGCAGATCGACGCCGTGAACTCGGTGCTGCACGAGATCGGAGCGGACGACCTGCCGATGGAGCTCGTCGTGAACAAGATCGACGCGGTCGACCCGATGCACCGCCGCAGGCTCGCGAACCGCTACCCCGACGCGCTGCAGGTGTCCGCCGTGACGGGCGAGGGCCTCGACGCGTTACGGGCGCGTGTCGCGGAGCGCTTTGCCGAGCGCTTCCAGGCAGTGCGGCTTCTCATTCCATACGACGAGGGCGGCAAGCTCAACGAGCTCTATGCGCTCGGCACGCCGATCGAGCAGCGCGAGGACACCGACGAGGGCGTCCTCGTCGTGGCGCGGCTGCCGCGGCGGGAGATTCGCCGGTTCGCGCCGTATCTCATCGCCGAAGCCGCCAGTCACCACACGTCGACCGCGTGATCGAGCTGCCGATCCGGCGTCTGCGCGAGGACGCGGTCGTCCCGAGCCGGGCCTACGCCGGCGATGCGGGGCTCGATCTCGCGGCGTGCGAGCGCGTCGAGCTGGCGGCCGGCGAGCGGGCCACCGTCGGGACCGGCCTCGCGGTCGCGATCCCGGAGGGGTACGCCGGCTTCGTCCAGCCCCGCTCGGGTCTCGCGGCGAAGCACGGGATCACCATCGTGAACGCTCCCGGGCTGATCGACTCCGGCTATCGCGGTGAGGTGAAGGTCACGTTGCTCAACACGGATGCGCGCGACTCGTTCGTCGTCGAGCCGGGGATGCGTATCGCACAGCTCGTCGTGCTTGAGGTTCCGGATGTCGTGCCGACCGAGGTAGACGACCTCTCGGACAGCGAGCGAGGCGTTCGCGGCTTCGGGAGCTCGGCAGTCTGATGGGCGCGGAGCCGCGCATCAGGGTGTCGGCTGTCCTTCGCTGGGAGGACCGCATCCTGCTCTGCCGGCACGTGAAGGCCGGCCGCGGGGAGTACTGGCTGCTGCCGGGCGGCGGTGTCAACTCCGGTGAGAGCCTGACCGATGCGCTGCACCGCGAGCTCTCGGAGGAGTGCGGCATCGACGACGAGATGCCGATCGAAGGGCCGGTGGCGATCGTCGACTCGATCTCGCCGGAGCCGGGCTACGCCAAGCACGTCGTGCACATCATCTTCGCCGCCGATCTGTCGGGGCGCTCGCTCGAGGCGGTGACGTCCCAGGACGCCGCAGTTCGTGGACACCGGCTCTTCGACTCACTCGAGCTCGACGGCGTGATCGTCCACCCGCCGATCCAGCGCTTCCTCCGGCGCTGGGAGTCCGGCGACCCGGCGGTATACCTCGGCGCACTGTGGGCACCATAGAAGTCAGGTGCCCTCACCGCCCCTGAAGTGGATCACCATCCAGGGCTATCGCGCCGCCCGCGAGCTCGAGTTCGAGCCGGGCTCGCTGATGGCGCTCGTCGGCGAGGCGTCGAGCGGCAAGTCGACCGTGCTCACCGCGATCTGGACCCTGCTCGAGGCTGCCGCGCCCCCGCCGACCATCGAGGACGTATCGCAGGGCTCGACGGGCCGCATCCACCTCGAGGCCAAGCTCGAGCGGGGCTCGATCTTCCTCGACGCGACGCCACCCGACACGCTCAACCTCAACCGGGCCGGCGCGCCACCCGTGCTGTTCCTTCCGGCGAATCTCCGCTCGCGAACGCTCGTCGCGCCCGCAACCGGATCGGGCGCTGCCGACGTCGCGGAGCTGCTCCGGCCGCCGCTCGCAGCTCACCACTGGGCGGCCGCAGACGGCGGTCTCGCGCTGGTCCAGGGCATGGAGCGCGTGCTTGCGTCCAACCTTCGCAAGTTCGTCCTGCTGATCGAGGAGCCGGAGCTCTATCTCAGCCCGCACGCGCAACGTCACCTGCACCGCGTGATCCGGGAGCTCGCAGAGCGCGGGAACCAGATTCTCTACTCGACGCACGCACCCGTCTTCCTCAGCGTCGACCGGATGGAGGAGCTCGCGCTCATCCGTCACACCGCCGACGACGGCACGTCGCTCTTCCAGCCCGAGCCGCTTGCCGAGGCCGAGAGCTTCCGCGCGCTGTCGGAGTTCGACAGCGACCGCGCAGAGCTCTTCCTGGCGCGGGCCGCCCTCCTCGTCGAGGGTCGCACCGAGAAGATGACGTTCCCGCTCGTCTTCGACGCGCTCGGGATCGAGGCGGACAAGGAGGGCGTGCTCGTCCTCGAGTGTGGCGGCAAGGGCAACATCCCGCTCTTCGCGCGTATCTGCAATCACTGCGGGATTCCGTACGTCGTCGTCCACGACCGCGACGCACCTGAGGGCAAGCGGCCCGTCGAGTCGGAACGGGTGATGAACCGCCAGATCCAGGAGGTGGCGGGGAGGAGGCGGACCGTCGTGCTCGCCCCGGACTTCGAGGCCGTGTCCGGGGTGGCCGCGCGCGGGCGCGGACGCAAGCCGCGGAAGGCATATCGCCGCTACTTCGACAACGAGCACGTGCCCGAGCCGCTCAAGGTCGCGGTCGAGAAGGTGCTGCGCGCGGCCCGGTCGTAAGGCGGCGATCGAACCGCACCTGGGCGCGTGGGCGTGTGATCACACGCCCATCTCACATGGGCACACATGGGCCGCTCAGATGGGCCGCTCAGAAACGGCCCCCGCGCGAGCGGGCACGCTCCGCGGAGACGGCATGGGCGCGAGCTTCCAGCTCGTCGGCGAGCGGCGCGAGCTCGGGCGGCTCGCCGCCGCTTCGGTGCGCGAGCGCCTGGGCAAGCAGCCAGTCTGCGAGCCAGGGGTTGCGCGGCAGCAGCGGTCCGTGAAGGTACGTCCCGATCGCTCGGCCGACGCGGGCGCCCTCGAAGCCGCTCTCGCCGTCGTTGCCGAAGCCCGCGACGACTCGTCCGAGCGGGGCGGCGCCGGGATCGAGCCTCGTGCGCCCGACGTGGTTCTCGAAGCCGGCCAGGGTCTCGACCACCCCGGGCTCGAGCTCACACTCGAGCAGGACGTCGCCGATCATCCGTCGGTCGCCGGCGACCGTCTCGAGCGGCAGCAGCCCAACACCCGGCATGTCTTCGCCGTGGAAGCCGCGGTAGCCGCGGCCGAGGAGCTGGTAGCCGCCGCAGACCGCGAGGAGCGCCGCGCCGCCTTCGAGCACGGCCTCCTTGAGTGGCTCGGCCTTCCCCGCGAGGTTCTCGGCGACGAGCAGCTGCTCGCGGTCCTGGCCGCCGCCCACGTAGTAGAGATCGTGCTCGCCGGGGACGATCGCGGCGTCCATGCCGAGGGCGCTCACCGCGAGGTCGTGTCCTCGGAGTGCGGCGCGGCGCGTGAGCACGGCGATGTTGCCGCGGTCTGCGTAGATGTTGAGGTAGTCGGGATAGAGGTGCCCGACGCGGATCGTGCTCATGCCGTCTGCTCCCAGTAGGGCTTGGTGAAGCCGCGTGCGGAGACGATCCGTTGGAGCCCGAGCATCGCCGTGTAGGTGGGGAGGACGACGAGCTCTCCGCCGGCCGGAGTGAGCGCAAGCCCACGGTCGAGCGCACGCTCGAGGCTCGGCTCGACCTCGATCGCAGACTCGGCGAGACCGCCGTAGGCAAAGCGGAGCGCGAGCTCGGCGGCGCGGTCTCCGCTCGCCACGACGCGCTCGAGGCTTGCGAGCAGGGGCTCGAAGTCGACGTCCCAGATCCAGGACACGTCGCGGCCGTCGGCGATTCCGTCGTTCAACGCGACGACGGCGACCCGCGGCGCGCCCCCGTCCACCAGCGTCCGGACGGCCTCGTTGGCACCTGCGGGGTTCTTGATCAGGAGGAGGAGGACGCCCTTGTCGCCGACCGGGATCCGCTCGAAGCGCCCGAACGCTGCGCTGAACCGTCCGAGCCCGGCGGCGATCTCGTCGAGCGAGGCGCCGAGCGCGCGGGCGAGCGCCGCGGCGGCCACCGCGTTGTAGACGTTGTAGAGGCCCGGCAGCGCGAGCTCGACGCGATGTGAGCCCTCCGGCGCGACGAGGTCGAATGACGCCGAGTCGAGCCCGGCGAGCTCGATCGACCTCGCGGCGACGTCGAGCGGCGGGCGCGCGTGACCGCAGGCCGGGCACCGGTAGTCGCCCAGGTGGCCGACGTATGCGGCCGCATAGTCGTAGGGCGTTCCACAGCGCACGCAGTACTTCGAATCGGCCGCGTGCTGGAGCGCGGGCCGCGCCACCCGAGGATCGTCGAGCCCGTACACCGTTGTCAGCCGGTGCTCGGAGGCGAGAGCGCCGAGGAGCGGATCGTCCCCGTTCAGGACGAGCGTCGAGGCCCCGTCGAGCGTCGCGACCGCGTCTCGCCACCCGTCGGCGACGATCTCGAGCTCGCCGTAGCGGTCGAGCTGGTCACGGAAGAGGTTGCCGAGGCAGACCGTCCGCGGGTGAACTCGCCGGATCACCTCCGGCAGCGCTGCCTCGTCGACCTCGAGCAGCGCGAGCTCGGCTCCGCCGGACGCGAGCAGGGTGGAGGCCACGCCGGAGACGAGGTTCGCGCCGGAGCGGTTGTGCGCGAGGCGGAAGCGCCCACCGAGGATCTGCGCCGCCATCGCGGCAGTCGTGGTCTTGCCGTTCGTCGCGGAGATCACGGCTGCCCCTGCGGGCAGTCGGGCCGCCAGCCGGTCGATCGCGCCCGGATCGAGCTTCGAGAGAAGCTTTCCGGGCACCGTCGTACCTCCACCGGCACCGGCGAGTCGCGACAGCGCGGCGACGCCGCGCGCCGCGGCGATCTCCGCGGCCAGGGGGACGCGAAGCTGCACGGCCCGAGGGTATGCGACCGGCGACGTCCCTCGATTGAGTGAACTTGCGCGAAACAACGAGGGTCCTGACCCTTCCGGGGGAGGGCCGTCCCCAGTTTCCGCCCTAGGGTCAATCAGCGTTACGTGTTCTGCGGCCTCCGCGCACACCTGTGCGGAGACATGAAATGAAAGAAGGGTAGATGCGGCCTAACCGAGCGAATTCCAGCACCGATCGCTCGAATGCTCTTTGGGGACGGGGCTCGCGCGGCGAGCACCGTTCGAATGCGCTCTGGGGTCGTGGCGGCCGTCGTGCCGGCTCGATCATGGCGTCGTTCGTTGTTGTCCTCGCCCTCGCGGCGTCGGCGACGGCGGCTGGCGCCGGAGGGCCGATGTTCGGGAACGGCAAGAGCGGCGGCTTCGGCTCGCTCAAGGCCTATGTCTCGAGCTCGCTGCTGAGCGCGATTCAGCAGAGTCCAAGGCAGTCATTCGACGTGATCGTCACGGGTAACCCGAACCAGAAGACCCACGGGTTCATCCAGAAGATGATTCAGGACAAGTCCGGCAATTCAACGGAGAACGTTGGCGCCGGCAGCGTCAAGCGGGAGTTCCAGTCGATCGTCGGCGGGCGCATGACGCTCACCGGGTGGCAGATCCTCTTCCTGGCGAAGACGGGTGCGGCCACTGCGATCCTCTCGAACGACACGGTCGAGAAGACGGCCTTCTCCATGCCGACGTACAACACGCAGCTCTGGCCGTGGGCGACCGGCACCCCGGTCGACTGGGTGAACGGCACGCCGACGACGCCGACGATTGCGATCGTCGACTCCGGCATCGACGCCACGCGGCGTGATGTCGCAGGTCGCGTTATCGGCCAGGTCAACCTCACGAGTCTCCCGGGCAACACGGCCACGGGTGACGGCTACGGCCACGGCACGTTCGTGGCAGGCATCGCGGCAGGCGCGGCTCCCGGCTATGCCGGCGTCGCCCCGAAGGCGAACCTGATGTCCGTCGACATCATGAACGACCAGGGTCAGGCCACGGTTGCGGATGTCGTCGCCGCTGCCGACTGGATCCTGCAGAACAAGGCCACGTACAACATCAAGGTCGCGAACTTCTCCCTGCACGCGGTCAACCGGGCGAGCATCCAGTTCGACCCGATCGACCAGGCAGTCGAGAAGCTGTGGCTCAACGGTGTCGTCGTCGTCGCCGCGTCGGGCAACTACGCGGTCGACGGTGCCAACAGCGGCGTGCAGTTCGCGCCGGGCAACGACCCGTTCGTGATCACCGTCGGAGCGGCGGACATCGGCACGAGCGTTGGTGCCGGCGACGACACTCCTGCTCCGTTCTCGGCCTGGGGCTACACGCCGGACGGCTTCATGAAGCCGGAGATCGGCGCACCCGGTCGCTACATGATCGGACCGGTGCCGACGCGCGGCGTGCTCTACAGCGAGCGGCCTGATCACGTCACGTCGGCCGGATACATGCAGCTGAGTGGCACGTCGTTCGCGGCCCCGGTGGTTGCGGGTGCGGCGGCGATGCTCCTGGGCCAGCATCCGAGTTGGACGCCGGATCAGGTCAAGGGCGCGCTCATGCTCACCGCGACGACAGAGCCGAAGGTCAAGCTCGGTCAGCTCGGCGTCGGTGACGTGAACGTCGCGTCTGCTCGTCGGCTCAACGTGTGGAAGATCCCGAACCCCAATGCGGCGCTCGACCAGTTCGTCGGCGCGGCAGCGGACGGAACGGCGGTCTTCAACTCGGCTGCCTGGGCCTCTGCAGCCCACGCAAGCGCAGCATGGGCAGATGCAGCGTGGAGTGATGCTGCCTGGAGCAGCGCAGCCTGGTCTTCGGCTGCCTGGGCCAGCGCGGCATGGTCGGATGCGGCCTGGGCCTCTGCAGCCTGGGGCTCGGCGGCCTGGAGCGACGCAGCCTGGAGCGACGCGGCCTGGGCCGACGCCGCTTGGGCCGACGGAGCCGAGGGCGAGACGGTCTCGACCACGGCGGATGACCCGGTCAGCGCACTCGACCAGTCATCGATGCTCGCACAGCTCGGAATCGTCGATCCCAACTGCGATCCGACGGTCACGACGTGCACGCCGGTCAGCACGACCAGCACGACACCTCCGGCACTGCCGTAACGAGCAGCGCTTCTACCCTGACGTGCGAACGGGCCCCGGCAACGGGGCCCGTTTTGCCGTTACCGGGCACCCGATCCGTCGAGATCGGAATGGTCCAAAGGGGGGATGCCTCCTTTCTGAACCGCCCATACGCTCCGTGCATGGCTCTGCGGCCACGAGTCCCTAGATCGAGGGATGCCACCCTTGGCCTCCCCGGCCCGATGGAGAAGTGGCTGTGAGCGCCGTCCCCGAATCCTTTCCGAGCGAGATTTCGCTCGACCTCCCGGGGCACCACGACTCGGTTGACGAGTCCACCGGGCTTCCGCGCGCCGCGCGCATCTACCTCGTCGGCCTCGCGATCGCGACGCTCGCAGCGGCCGGCAAGTTCTACCTCAACGTGCCGGCGATCAAGCACGACTGGGTGACCTTCGTCATCCTCGCGGCCGCGGCCACCGTCGCGCAGGTGTTCCCGGTGAAGTCGCCGCGGAACCTCATGTACCACACGTCGGTCGTCTTCCTCGTCGCGGCGGCGCTGCTCCTTCCGCCGGAGCTCATCGTCCTCATTCCGCTCGTCCAGACGATCCCGGAGTGGTTGAAGGAACGCTATCCCTGGCCGATCCAGGTCTTCAACATCTCGAACTACACCCTCGACGCGCTCGCGGCCTGGGGCGTTTCCCACCTCATCCGCGTTCACGGCTCCGGGCTGATCCCGGATGCCCATCTGCGCTTCGCGATCGCCGGGCTTGCCGCCTGTGTCTTCTTCGTCGCGATGAACCACATCCTCGTCGCGGTGATCCTGAAGTTCGGCCGCGGCCACACGTTCCGGGATACGGGGCTCTTCACGGCAGAGAGCATCTCGATCGACCTCGTGCTGACGATCCTCGGCGTCTCGCTCGCAGCGTTCTGGCACTGGAACCCGTGGCTCATCTTCGCGGCCCTAGCGCCGCTCGTCGTCGTCCACCGCTCGCTCAGCGTCCCGCAGCTCCAGGCGGAGGCGCGTGTCGATCCGAAGACCGGCCTCTACAACGCGCGCTACTTCGCGACGACGCTCGAGGCCGAGATCGCGCGGGCCGGGCGCTTCGAGCGGCCGATGTCGCTGATCATGGCCGACCTCGACCTCCTCCGCGACATCAACAACAGCTACGGCCACCTCGCCGGCGATGCCGTCCTCAAGGGCATCGCCGAGATCTTCCGTCAGCAGCTTCGCCACTACGACGTCCCGGCCCGCTTCGGCGGCGAGGAGTTCTCGATCCTCCTTCCGGAGACGCCCCCGGAGCAGGCGATGGAGATCGCCGAGCGCATCCGCCGCGCGGTCGCCGAGCGCGAGTTCGAGGTGGAGACGGCGACCGAGCCGATCCGGGCGACCGTGTCGCTCGGTGTCGCGGCGTTCCCGAAGGACGGCGTCGACGCGAACGAGCTCATCCACCAGGCCGACCTCGCGGTCTACCGCGCCAAGCTGCAGGGACGCAACCGCGTCCTCGGCGCCAGCACGGAGCCGCTGCTGCTCGCGGCCGAGCGCGGCGCAAAGCTGCGCGCCGTTCGTGAGGACGGCGACCACGTGACGCCGCTCCCCGCAGCGGAGCAATTCGAGCCGTCCGAGGAGCGCCGCCATCCGCGGCCGCACGCATTGCACGGACCGACGTTCTTCTCGCTCTCGAGGCGCCTCGGCGTCGTCGTCAGCGTCGTGAGCGTCGTCGGCTTCGCCGCCGGCATCGCAGGGCTCATCTTCGGGCACAGCACCGACATCTACGGCCTGCTCGCCGTGATCGGGCTGGTCGGCGGGGGCCAGGCGCTGTCGTTCGAGCTCGCCGAGGTCGAAGGCACGATCTCGGTGAGCGCAGTCGGCTCGATTGCAGGCGCCGCTCTCTTCGACTACCGGGCCGCCTTGCCGCTCGCCGTGACGATCTGCGTCGTCGAGTGGAGCGCGCGGCGCCAGTCGCTCCATCAGGTGGTGTACAACGTCGCGACCCTGTCGCTCTCCTCGCTGGCGGCGGCGGGGATCTTCTCGTTCGCGTTCGGCGGCGACGGCACCGTGAGGCAGCTCGTCACCGTGGCGCTCGGCATCCTCGGCGGCACCGTCTACTTCCTCGTGAACATGGCTCTCTTGAGCCTGGCCTCCGGCGTGGAGGGGCACGAGAGCCCGTGGTCGGTCTTCCACGAGCGCTTCGCCTGGCTCTTGCCGCACTACCTCGTCTACGGGTTCATGGGGGCCGTCATGGGCCTCGCGTACCACTTCGTCGGGATGATCGCGCTCGCGGTCTTCGCGGTGCCGCTCCTCCTCATGCGCAAGACGCAGGAGGCGTACCTGAAGCACACGCAGAAGTCGGCCACGAAGCTGCGCGAGGCCGCCGAGACGATCCAGTCCCAGAACGTCTCGCTCGAGCAGGCGAACCGCCTGCTCCGCGAGCGGTCGACCGCAGCGATGGAGTCGCTCTCGGCCACCGTCGACGCACGCGACTCGTACACCGCAGGGCACTCCCGCCGCGTCCAGCAGCTCTCGCTCGCGATCGGCCGGGAGCTCGGGCTCTCGCAGGCGGAGCTCGACCTGCTCGGCCACGCCGCGCTCTTCCACGACATCGGCAAGCTCGCGATCCCCGACGCGATCCTCCTGAAGCCGGCGAGCCTGACCGCGGAGGAGTGGGCGCTCATGCAGCGTCACGCCGAGGAGGGCGCTCGCATCATCGACCGCCTCGGCTTCCTCCAGGACGCGGTGCCTGCGATCCGCCATCACCACGAGCGCTTCGACGGCACGGGCTATCCCGACCGGATCGCGGGCGAGGAGATCCCGCTCGGCGCACGGATCATCCATGTCGCCGACGCGCTCGACTCGATGCTGACCACCCGGATCTACCGCGCTGCGCGCCCGGTGAACGAGGCGCTCGCCGAGGTCAAGAACAAGTCGGGCTCGCAGTTCTGCCCGCGCTGCGTGCAGGCGCTCGAGCGCATCCTGCCGCTCGAGTCGATCGTCGGCGACCTGCCGCCCGAGGCGCAGACGCCGCGCCCCGAGCTCATCGTCGCCGCCTCGTAGCGCACGGCGTCGCTTCGGCGGCCCGCACGGCTCGACTTGCGGAATCCTCAGCTTGCTCTACCATTCTTGGCATGGCCGACAAGCCGCGGTTTCGGGCGGTCGCAGCGATCGACCCGTCTGCGCTGGCGGATTTCCAGGCCGGAATCCGCAAGCGGTATTCCGACGAGCAGATCCTCGCCGAGCTACGAGCGAGCGCCGAGCGACTCGGCCGCTCGCCGACGATGCGCGAGTTCGCGGGCGACGAGCAGACGTCGGTGCACCCTCAGACGGTGATCGAGCATTTCGGCTCCTGGAACGCCGCCAAGCGGTCGGCCGGGCTCGTCCCGCGCCGCTTCGCCACCCGTGAGGAGCTCCTCGGCCTGCTGAAGGAGCTCGGCGCGGAGCTCGGGCACCCGCCGACGGCGCGCGACATCGACGAGCACAAGGGCAAGCTTCCGTCCAAGTCGCTCTACTGGCACACGTTCGGCTCGCTCTCGAACGCCCTGCGGGAAGCCGGCTTCGACGTGCCGGTGGGGGAGGAGCGCCTGGAGCGCGCCGTGGAGCAGGGCACCGAGCTCGCGCGTGCCCTCGGACGGCTGCCGAAGTTCGCGGACTGGGCCGAGGCCCGCAAGCAGGACGACACCCTGCTCACGGAGTGGCAGGTGTACCGGATGTTCGACGCCCGCCGGGGCGCGTGGTCGACGTTCCAGTTCCTCGTCCGCGAGCGGCTCGAGGAGCACGGGACCCGCGTCGGGTCGGACGGCCGGATTCTCGCGCGGAGGTAGGAGGAGCTAGACCGCGGCGGCGAGCACGGCGAGCCGTCGCAGGCACGACACGCCTTCACCCGGCGCGCGAACGGCAGGGAGGGCGATCGGGTCGCGATAGCTGTGATCGGGCCGGAAACGCTCCTCGCGCGTGATGCGTGCTCCCGAGATCTCGAGGAAGGTGCCGTCGCCGATCTCGCGCTTCTTGAGCCGGACGCGCGTGTAGCGCTCGACGACCTCGAGCGCAGCCTTCGTCGATGCGAAGAAGAGCTCGTGCTTGGTCTTGCCGATCCAGAGCGGACGGCCGACGCCGCGTGCGGCGAAGATCGTGTCCGGGACGCGCGAGTCGAGCCAGGCCGCCGCCATGGAGCCCGTCAGGTCCTCCAGGGCCCGTGGGTCGTTCCGGGAGTGGGCGGCGAGGGCAAAGATCGCCTCGGAATCGACCGTCATCCGCGGCTCGCAGCGGGCGCAGCTGAGCGGCTCGAGCAACTCGTCGTCGTTCAGGATGATGCCGTTGTGGATGCCCACCACCGGCCCGTGGCGGACCGGATGGTTGTTTGCGGCGATCGACGGGTGGCCCTTCGTGTAGTCACGGACGTGCACGAGGAGCTCGGTGGCGCTCGCGGGAACTGCGATGCGTTCGAGGAGCTCGCTCGCGGGGGTTCTCTGCTTCATCACGACCGCGTACTCCTCGCGCGGCCCCCGATGGGCGTAGCCGACGGCGTCCGCGCCGCGTTCGGCGATGCCGGCCAGCAGCGACTGTGCGGCCAGCGTCCGATCGACGTTGCTGCTGGCTGAAAAGCTGTATCCCGCGATCCCGCAGATGGTGGCAATCCTGGTCGAGGCTCCGGACGGCGGTGCCGTCCCACTCTCTGTATCGGACGAATCGAGTACTTCTTAAGTTAGACGGCGGATTCGATGCTCCCTCGGGTCACCCTCTCGCGGTTTTTCGTCCGGCATCCCCCGGATGAGGGTTGACGAAGCGCTCAAGCCTCGGTCGAGGGACGCCGATACCCGGTGGAGAATGGAGCAGCGGCCGCTCGTCAACCCGATGTTCACGTCCGCGGAGATCACCGAGCCCCGGCTCGAGCTGCTCCCGGCCGTGGATGATCCCGCTGCGCTCGACGACGTCGACGCGGTCGAGGTCGACGAGGTCGAGGAGGCCGGCGAGATCGAGATCGACGACGTCGAGTCCGATGCCGACGCCGATCCGGACGAGGTGCATATTCTCGTGCCGGCGCCCGTCACCCAGGATCCGCTCAAGCTCTACGTTCGCTCGATCAAGGGAGGCCCGCTCCTCACCCGCGCCGAGGAGCGCGAGCTCGCCCGCCGCAAGGATGCGGGAGACGAGGGTGCAAAGCGGGAGCTGATCGAGGCGAATCTGCGCCTCGTCATGTCGATCACACGCAATTACACGAAGGCCGGCGTCCCGCTCCTCGATCTGATCCAGGAGGGCAACCTCGGGCTGATCAGGGCGGTCGAGAAGTTCGACTACCGCATGGGTTACAAGCTTTCGACCTACGCGACGTGGTGGATCCGCCAGTCGGTCACCCGCGCGCTCGCCGACCAGGGACGCACGATCCGACTGCCGGTACACGTCGCCGAGCAGGTACGCCGGCTTCTCCGCTCACGCCGCGCGCTCGCCCAGAAGCTCAACCGCGAGCCGACGATCCACGAGCTCGTACACGAGAGCGGACTGCCCGAGCAGCGCGTCCAGGACCTGCTCGAGCTCGTCGACGACCCGGTCAGCCTCGACGTTCCAGTGGGCGACGGCGAGAGCCTCTACGGCGACCTGATCGAGGACATGAACTCGGCGCAGCCCGAGGAAAAGACCTCGCACGTCCTCCGCGCCAAGGAGCTCGCGACTGCGCTCGCCAAGCTGAACCCTCGGATGCGCCGTGTGCTTGCGCTCCGCTTCGGTCTCGACGGCGAGAAGCCGCAGACACTCGAAGAGGTCGGTGCCGGACTCGGCATCACGCGAGAGCGTGTCCGCCAGCTGGAAGCGCGTGCATTGCGGGAGTTGCGCACGGCCGCACCCGATCTCGAGCTCTACCTCCGCGCGTAGATCGATCAGCTCGACTGCATGACCTGCATCTCGCGCAGGCCGGCGAGACGGCGGAGGGACTCGAGCTCGATCTGCCGCACACGCTCACGGGTGAGCCCGAGGCGCTTCCCGATCTCCTCGAGTGTCTTCGGCTCCTCGTCGACGAGCCCGTACCGGAGGACGAGCACGTGCCGCTCGCGTTCCGGAAGCGCCTGGAGGGCGAGTGCAAGCGCCTGGCTGCGCAGCGAGACCTCGACTCGTTCCTCCGGGAGCGGGTCGTCCCCCGCGACGAAGTCACCGAAGACGGCGTCGTCGGACTCGCCGACCGGCTGATCGAGGCTCGCCGACGCACGCGCCGCGGCCTTGACCTCGCGCGCCTGCTCGATCGGGAGCGACGCCTCCTCGGCGATCTCCTCGAGCGTCGGCTCGCGGCCGAGCTCCATCCAGAGCGTCCGCTCCGCCCGGTTCATCTTCTGCATCCGCTCGACGATGTGGACGGGCATGCGGATCGTGCGCGCCTTGTCAGCGAGCGCCCGCGCGACGGCCTGGCGGATCCACCAGGTGGCGTACGTCGAGAACTTGAAGCCTCGCCGCCAGTCGAACTTCTCGACGGCGCGGATCAAGCCGAGCGTGCCTTCCTGGATCAGGTCGAGGAAGGGCAGGCCCTGGTTGCGATAGTTCTTCGCGATCGACACGACGAGGCGGAGGTTCGATTGGATCATCCGCTGCTTCGCGAGCATGTCGCCGGTCTCGATCTTCTTCGCGAGCTCGACCTCCTGCGCCGCGGTGAGCAGCTGGTGCCGCCCCGCCTCGCGGAGAAAGAGCTGCAGCGCGTCGGTCGTCGTCTCGGCCGGCGCTGTCGCCGCCGGGGGTGGGGGAGCCGACTCCTTCTCTTTCTCGGGCTCCTCGGCGACGAGCTCGATCCCTCTGCGGTCGAGCTCCATGTGCACCGCCTCGAGCTCCAGGACGTCGAGCTCGAGCGGCTCGAGCAACTCCTGCAGCTCGGCCTGGCGGATCTGTCCGCTCACCTCGCCGGCCTCGAGCAACACCACGATCTCCTCGGCCGCGAGGATGGATTCGATCTCGACCGTGCTCAAATTCCTCTCCCTGATCTGCGGGTCCTGGGCAACCGTTCTTCCGCGCCGCCGTAAGAGCGAAACACGCTGCGGGCCCCGAACGCAAGTATCGGGTCACAACTCGCGCAAGACCGGTCGGTCTTGCCAGAGTTGCGTTGTCGGGCGTCAGCGGTGAGATACTGCGGAGGCGTTTGAGGGTCGAACACGGGCGAAGGGCCGCACCATCACGGACGCCGATCCACAGGTCGACGATCTCTCGAAGGTTCTTCCCATGCTCGCCCGAGTGCGTGTGCCGGACGGACGGATCGGCGAGGTGATCGGCTTCTACCAACGGCCTGGGCCGACGGTGCTCGTGCGATTGGCGCCGGGCGAGATTGCCGAGTTCCGAGCGGTCGAAGTCGTGCGGTTGTCGCGCGAGGCCTGCTGAGCGGACGGGCGCCGAACAGGGAACGGCCCCGCTGGGAGACGGGGCCGTTCGAGACAGGTGGGCACGGATGCTGGCGAGCTTCCTACCGGAGCCCCTGCGGCGAGGCATACCCGGCTTTCCCCAACCCTGTTGACTTGTGTCTCGGCCAGGCGGACACTCGAGACTACCCCCTTTGGAGGGAGTCCATCGTGATCCGACCACGTCGTACCCCGATGGGGGATGCATCCAGCTCGATTGTGACGACACTTAAGACAACACCGCTTCCGCAATCGCACGCGCCGCCGAAGGAGCCGACCATCACACCGCTTGCCGCATCCCCACTGGAGCTCTCCCCAGTCGCCTTTGGCGACCACGTTCGCGTGCCCGACGGCCGCACCGGCGAGGTGATCGGCTTCTACCGCCGCGAATCCGACTCCGTGCTGGTGCGATTCGGCCCCGGCGACTCAGCCGAGTTCTTCACGCCCGAGGTCGAGCTGCTCTAGCACCACCTGACCCATTTATGATTCGTCGATGGCGATGGCGGTGGTCGTGCAGCGGCTCCAGATCGGTGACGTCATCTTGATCAGTGCGCCCGGACAGGACACCGACGTCGAGGCGACGGTGGTCCGAGACATCGATCGAACCGACGCGACGGTCCGTGCGACGCTGCGGGTCACGGGACGCGAAGAGTTCGTTGAGGAGTGGCCCCTCGGCGAGTTTGTCACCATCGTCCGCGGTCCTTAGAGGCGGCGTCCGAGAGGCGCTGCCGGCGCGACACACTCAACGCACGATCACGGGTTGCTCGCCTTCGGTGAGCCGGGCACGCCGCAGGTCGCGGCGGTGCGCCAGCGCGGGAGAGAGGGCGGCTGCGAGGATCAAGATCGTGGCGATGATGATGAGCCAGAAGAAGATCGCCATCACGATTCCGAGTGCGCCGTATGTGCTCGAGTACCAGTCGAGCCAGTGCTTGAGCAGAAGACCAGAGACGGCGCGTATGCCTACGAAGCCGAGCATGGTGAAGATCGCGCCCGGCAGGATGTCCTGGGCGGCGACGCGGTTGTGCAGCAGGAGTCGCGGCGCCCAGACAAAGAACCCGAGCAGCAGCGCGAACCAGCCGATGTCGAGCACCCAGCCGATCCAGGCCGGGTCGCCTTGCAGGGCCTTGGTCTGGAGGGTGAAGAGAAGGGTAATCACCGCAATCGCGCCCAACACTTCGAAGTAGCGGACCTGGTCCATGACGGCGCTCTTGCGCAGGTCGATCCCCCAAGAGCGTGCGTGCGCGAGTTGCAGCACCCGGCCGAAACCGAGTCCGAAGAAGAAGAGGTCGATGATCGCGATCGCCGCCGCCGAGAGTTTGTGGCCGGACGAGCCTGCCAGGACCGTCTCGAGCAGCTTCGAGGTGCTTCCTCCGAGCCCGAGTCGACGCTCGACTCGCTTCGCGAGCGCGTCGGGATCGCTGTAGATGTAGCTCGAGTAGACGAGCAGCAGCGGGAGAACGGTGAGAAAGAGGTACGCGGATAGAAGGACTGCATAGAGCTGCCCGTCGGCGGCCTGGTAGCGCCTGAACCAGCCGATCGTCGCTCCCTTGCGCGAAGCGGGGTCCTGATTCTCGATCCAGAGGTGGCCGCGACCGTAGACTGCCGTCCCCCGACTCGAAGCCCTCTCGTAGGCGCCTCGCGGCCGGGAGAGAGCTTTCGGCTTCGCGTGTTCCGAGTCTGCCGTTGCCCTCTCGCGGGTCACTGTGCACCTTCGTTGTGATCTGACGGCACGCCCTGGGGGTGCCCGCGCATCAGACTACGGAAGCCGCGCATCGAGCTCGTCACCCGATGCGGATGAAGCAGACACCGTCGGGAACCTCTGAGAAACGGGTGCACGGGAACGTGCCAGACGTTTAGCCGGGCTTGTCGGTTGTCAGTCGTCGGATCGTTTCGTGCGAGAGGCGCGAGAGCCGGCCAGAGTCCGGAGCGATTCGACGTCGGCACGCTCGACGAGGGTGGGGGAGCTGTGTGAGGCTGGCCCGCATCCGTCTCCGTGGCGTGAGATCGGACGGCAGTAGGTCTCAGGAGAGGGGAGCTTGGCGCCCTGGAGCGCCTGAGCGAAAAGTCTTGCGAGGCAAGGCTCCTGGTGGTAGCATGTGAGGCATGGCAGTCGGTTCTCAGCGACGAACGGAGCTGCTGCGTGGCGTGCTCGATCTCTGCCTGCTGGCGGTGATGGCCGAGGGGCCTGCGTACGGCTACGAGATGACGAAGCGGTTGCGCGACCGCGGCCTTGCGATCGTCGGCGAGGGCTCCATCTATCCGTTGCTCGGACGCCTAGAGCGTGACGGTTTGGTCGAGACATACCGGGCCGCGAGTAACGGAGGCCCGCCCCGGAAGTACTACCGCCCCTCGGGCTCGGGGCGGGTGGCACTCGCGATGGGTGTGTCCGAGTGGCGAGCTGCCCGCGATGCCGTCGATGCGGTGCTCGCTCCCGTCAAGATTGAGGTGACTTCATGAGTGATTTCGTCGAACAGTGCCGCCAGGAGTGGAAGCGCCTCGGTGTCCCCGATCCGCTCGCCGAGGAGATGTCGGCAGACCTGGCCGCTGACCTCGGAGAAGCCGAGGCCGAAGGCGTCTCCGGCGAGGAGTTCCTCGGAAGCAGCATCTTTGATCCGCGTTCGTTCGCCGCCTCCTGGGCGGCCGAGCGAGGAATCATCCCCGCACCACCAAGCCGAGGGAACGCCCGCCGCAGACCGCGCGTGCTCGTGGCGTTCACAGCCCTTGCAGCGATCACGTTGATCGTCGCAGCGTTGCTGCTCGTGACCGGGGAGCCCAAGGTCTCACTCGTCACGTCCAGAACAACACCACCGCACTTTCCCGCGCCACCAGCGACCTCAGTACCGCCCGCCGCCGGCGGGCAAGTCGTCACCACAAGCGCATCCGCCCCGGTCGAGTGGATCCTCCTGCTTCTCTCAATCGTCGCCCTTGGCTTCGCTACATGGCTGTGGCTGAGCCGGGGCCGTTCGCAACCGCCCACCGTACCCGCCTAGGAGTCACCGCTGGCGTCATTCGTGAACGGCCACGTCACGCATGCACGGGAACGTGCGTTATGTCAAGTTGAAGAATGAGGAGATCGTCGAGCTCCTCTCACCCTCCTCAGCGGGACAGCGCTCGAACAGACACGTCCGGTGCCTGGCACCGGACGTGGCGGTCGTGGACATGCCAAGTCGCGCGGGTCGATAGGCGCCGCCGCATGGCTGCGCAGGTCGGCCGGCCGGGACGCGTCGGCGGTGGCCACGGCCCGTGCCTGGCACCGGACATGGCCCGAAGGAACGCTCGCGGGCTTTTCCACAGGCTGCACGGTGTGCTGTGGAAATGTTGATTATTGAAAATCCGCAAAATGCGAGCTTTTCGTGTTTTGGGCGCTTGCAACTGGCTGCCCCACCCCCTAGATTCACAAGTGCGCCGAGCGCGGCGCGGAAGTAGGTTGAAGCAGCACCGAGAGGCTGTACGAGGAAGTCCGCAAGGGCTGAGATCGGAAAGTCGACCGGAGTTGTGGACGAAACCGCGACAGACTCGGCGAATCTCTTGACAGGCCCCCGCAAGGGGGCCTGTTTCATTGTGCGCCGTCTCGTCATCCCTGCCTGAGTAGAATCGCGCCGTGCACTTCCACGCGCCGAGCATCGACAAGGGCGTCACCGCCTTCTTCTGGGCGATCGCGCTCGGCACGTATCTCTATTTCTTCCTCGTCGCGACAGGCTCTGACGGCGCCTTCTCGTTCGTGATCTCCGCCGTCTCCGCGTTCCTCATCTGGCTCTTCGTCCGCACGCGCGGCGAAGACGGCCGGTCCGCGTAGCGCCGGGCTCGCCTAGGCGGCGAAGCGCTGGTCGCGCGCGCTGCTGCCGGGCGAGTTGATGCCGAGCGCGAAGACGAGCGTGTGCGCCAGATCGCGTCCCACGAGCGCTTCGAGCCGCTCGAAGGCCGGCGGATCCTGCTCATCGGCGAGGAGCCGATCGAGTCCTGCGCAATGTGCGAGGAGACGATCGAGCCCACGTGCGTGCGGCGAAGAAATCACGGCGTCCATCTCGATGTCATCATCGACGGAGACGTCCTCGCCGCATGATCCCCTCGGTTGGGGATTGGGAGCCGCCCGCGTAGGCAGACGGCTCCCTGGCTGCCGCGGGGTTACTCGTCTCGCGTCGGGCCGACGACCACGGTGCGCGGCTCCGCGTTGTGCGCGGCATCGCGCTCCGCGGCGAGCGGCTCGTCTGCGACCCACCGGTCCGCCGGCTCCGGTGTCGCTCCCGCGTCCTTCGTGACGACGACGGGCGCGTCCTGCGGCGCAGGCACGGCGTCGGCGACCACGACTTCGGACGCCACCGGCACCGTGTCGAGCGACAGGCCGAGCACGAGCCCGATGCCGAATGCGAGCACGCCGTGCCACAGGCCGAGGGCGTGCACGACGTCGAGGACGCCGATGCTCGAGCTCCACGAGGCGATCCTGCCCCCGTGCCAGCCGTTGCCCGGCTGCGTCGCCATGAGCACCCAGCCCGCGACGACGAGCGTCGGCAGGAAGCCGAAGACGAACGTCCCGGGCGACAGGCGCAGGCGCAGCCCCTTCGTCCAGCCGCCGAGACCGTGCAGGATCGCGAACGCAAGCCCCGCCCCGGCGACGATGCCCATCGACGCCCAGAAGCGGCCCGTGCTCTGCTGGCCGACCTGCGTCGCGACCCAGAGCAAGAGACCGGCGGTTCCGGCCGCGAGCGCCGTCATCAGTCCGCGTCTGGTGTCGTACAGTCCGTATCTGCGCATCCCGATCACCCCTCTTCGTGTCAGTGGTCTGTCGGAAGAACGGCTCAGAGGCCGATCGAGGTGCGGCCGGCGGCCTACAGGTCGAGGCGGCGTGCGTCGAAGCTCGACGACCAGAGGTGCGCCCGGAACTCCTCGACCGTCGCGTAGGCGTCGTCGCCGAAGACGTGCTCCACCACCCCGACCCGCCGGTCGTTGTGGAACGGCAGGTCGACGTGCGCGTGCGAGACGAGATTGACGGAGAGCCGGTGGCAGGCGGGGCAGCGCACGGCCAGCCCGACCGCGCCGTCACCCGGCGTCAGCAGATGGAACGACGACGGGGAGACCGGCCGCGGCCGGTCCTCCGGGTAGCAGAAGAACGTCCACGGCCACTCCCCCGCCTTGATCCTCGATGCCGCGACCTGGCCGAGCTCGCTCGCCACCGGCTCGACGCGTGACGTCATCAGGTTCAGGAAGATGCCCGCCTCGAGGCCGAGCGGCGCCCAGTCGAGCTCGTCGTGGCGGACGAGGCCGTCGTGCTCGCCGCCGCAGGCACAGGCGAAGCGGACGCGATAGACGACCGGATGCGCCGTGCCCTCCAGACGCTCGATCGTGCGGAAATCGGACAGCGCGACCCGGCTCTCCCCGAGCAGGGGGCACGCGAAGGTGTACCGGCCGGTCAAGGCGTCGTACATCACCTAGTTCTAATCGGCATCCCGGACGATAAACAGAGGCCTATCGGTTTCCGCGATGCTAGGGACATGGGATCCACCGGCCCCGACGATCTCGCGTCGATCCTCGATGCGGCCCGCGCCGAGGTGGCTGCGGGCCGCGATCCCGACGAAAAGGCGCTCGAAGCGCGCATCCGCAAGGCGGGCGGCGGCGCCAAGGCGCTCGAGCAGCTCGAGCGGGTGCTGACCGTCCAGCGTGCCCGGGCACGGCTCGCCGCCCCGCCCACTCCGCCCTCCGCCGCCCCGTCACCGCCGCCGGTGCGGCCCCGCGCCCGGACGACCTTCAGAGCGCAGCCGACGATCACCGGGAACATGGAGGTGCGCCGGTCACGCGCCGACGCGGGCGTCATGCTCAGTTGGGACGGCTCCCCGGCCGTCACGGGCTGGGAAGTGCGCTTCAGCGAGCGCGCCGACGCACGGTCGGAGTACGTCGTCCGCGAGACGCTGAACCTCCCCGGCAACACAACGAGCGTCGAGCTGGCGCTCGGCGAGCTGCCGCGTCGCGTGCACCTGCTCGGGCGTGCGAACGACGGAAGGCTCGTCCGCCGCGCGATCGTCTCCGCGCTCACGCAGGACAACTGGGACGACCGCTGGCAGCGGCGCGCGAGCGCCTCGTAGAGCTAGTAGCTGATCAGCGAGAAGAGCTCGTGCTGCGGCGAGCCGGTCACGGCCGTTCAGGAACGACAGCTCGATGACGAAGTTGATCCCGACGACGTGGCCGCCCAGCTGTTCGACCAGGCCTGCGATTGCCTCGACGGTTCCCCCGGTCGCGAGGACGTCATCGTGGATCACGACCCGCGCGCCGTCGGCGATCGTGTGCGCGTTCACCTCGAGCGCGTTCTCGCCGTACTCGAGCGCGTAGCTCGCCGACACGGTGTCCGGCGGCAGCTTGCCGGGCCGGCGCGCAGGCACGAAGCCGCACCCGACCTCGCAGGCGATCGCCGCGCCGAGCCAGAAGCCGCGCGCCTCTGCGCCGAGGACGAGGTCCGGCTGCCGGTCGGCTGTCCAGGCGGCCAGCTCCGCCACCGAGGCGCGCAGCGCGTCGGGGTCGAGGAGCAGCGGCGTGATGTCCTTGAAGCCGATGCCGGGCGTCGGAAAGTCTGGCACCTCCCGAACGAGCGACTTGAAGTCGATGACGCTCATTGCCCCGCGAGTCTACGAATGTTGCGCCAGAAGAGGAGTTGAGAGAGCTCGTGCGCCGCTTCGCCCATCGCCTGGAGGTCCTCCACCCCGGCCCGGCGGCGTTCCGGGTTTCGTGAGCGCAACGCGGGTGCGATCACCGCGTCGAGCAGCCCCGTCTCCCGGTCGACGGCCGTGCGGAACGCGCGCATGTGCCGCGGCGCGATTCCGTAGCGCGACAGCGTCTCGCATGCGGCGGCGATGTCGGCGTCGTTCTCCGTGTAGATCCGCTGCCCGCTCTCGACGCGCGGCTCCAGTAGTCCGAACTCCTCGAGCTCTCGCGCACGCCTCGCGTCGATGCCCGCACGCTCGCACAGCGCGTCGAGGTCGAGCCCTTCCTCCTGCTCGCCGAGCGCGGCCGTGCGCTTGCGCCGACGTTTCTCCGACGCGCCGGATGCGAGCTCTTCGCGAATCACGCGCAGCGGCAGGAACTCGTCGCGCTGCAAGCGCAGGATCGTCTCGAGCCGCTCGACGTCGTCCTCCGCGAAGAGGCGGTACCCGCCCTGCGTCCGCTTCGGCGTCAGCAGGCCCTGGTCCTCGAGGTAGCGGATCTTCGAGATGGAGATGTCGGGGAACTCGGGCTTCAGACGCCGGCAGACGGTGCCGATCGTCAGGAGCCGTTCGCGTGCGGGAGCCGTCGCAGCCATCAGCGGGTCAGGAAGGTCAACCGATATTTGCCGATCTGGATCTCGTCGCCGTCGCTCAATTCCGCGGACTCGACGCGCTCGCGGTTCACGAACGTCCCGTTGAGACTCCCCTGATCCTCGATGAGCCAGTGACCGTCGCGCTCCACGACGACCGCGTGCTTGCGGGACACGGTGACGTCGTCGAGGAAGACCGTGCAGTCGGGCGAGCGCCCGATCGTCGTGCCGCCGTCGGCCGCGGCGAAGGTCTCGCCGGACCGGCCGCCGCCCGAGCGAACGACGAGCGCCGGGCCCTGGACGCCGATGTCGCCGAGCGCGTCGAGGACCTCCGCTCCCTCCTCGGGGCTGAAGGTCTGCGTCATCTCGACGCTCTCCGGGTTGTGAAGGAGCGCGCCGCACTTCGCGCAGTAGTTCGCGGCCTCCGGGTTCTGGAAGCCGCATTCCGGACAGTAGATGTGGCTCATTCGGACGGCGGAGCGGCCTTTCCGGCGAGGATCTCGGTCAGCGCTGCGACGTTCACGTCGTCGAGCACGCTGCGCCCGCCCGTCTTCTGGAGCCGGGCGACGAGCTCCGCGCGGAGAATGTCGATCTTCCCGTGGAGGATGCGGCGGCGGTACGACACCTCCTGCTCCTCCCGGGTGTACTCGTCGATGAGGCTCTTGAGCTCTTCGTCGGACGTCGATGCAAGATCGGGAAGCGGTTCCACAGCGACCTTTCGCTTTCGGAGGGTAAAGCTGAACTTTAGCCTTTGCCGGGAGGCTGTCTACACCTGAGGTCGAGATCTGCGCTGAGAGATCTCTAGATTCGGGCTGCGGCGGCTTCGCCCTGCTCGATCTCCTCGATCACTCCGCGGAGCTCGGCTGCGAGCTCCTCGGACTCCTCCGTCGTCTCGCCTTCCGCGTACAGGTGGATGAGCGGCTCGTCCGGGTCCGGCAGCACCTGGGCCCAGCCGCGGTCGGAGAAGACCTTGATCCCGTCGGTCAGGTCGACCTCCCGGCCGGCCATGCGCTCGTTCAGCACTCGCATGATCAACCCCTTCAGCGACCACGGGCAGGGCATCTGGCGGTGGATCAGCGTCGGAGCGGGCAGCTCGGCCACGAGCTCCGAGATCGGTCGGTCGATCGTCGCGAGCAGCTCGAGCAGCTTCGCGAGGCTCGCAACGGCGTCGTAGGCCGGCAGGAAGTCCGGGAAGACGTAGCCGCCCCCCACTGCGCCGCCGAAGACGACGCCTTCCTCCGCCGCCGCCAGCGTCAGCTCGGGGAGCGAGGCGCGCGTCCGGATGATCTCGAGCTCCGTCCCCTCGATCAGGCGATCGACGTGGCTCGTCACCGTCACCGGGAAGGCGAGCTTGCCCGTGCGCCCGCTCGACGCGATCAAGCTGAGATAGAGAAGCAGCGCCTGCTCGACGGGGATCTCCCGGGCCTGCTCGTCGATCAGATAGACACGCTCGCCCGCCCGGTCGAAGACCGCGCCGAGATCGGCGCCTACAGCCGGCACGAGACGCTTCGCCTGTCCCATCGAGGCTGCAAGGCCGCCCCGCGGCCCGCCGTTGCCCTCGCTCGGGAACGCGTGGGCGGCCACCGCCTCGACCCCGAGCGGCCCGAGGACGAGCGGCAGGACGTAGGACGACGCGGAGAAGCCGTAGTCGACGACGAGCCGGAAACCACGCAGGCGGATCGCCTCCACGTCGAGCGTCTCGAGCAGGTCGCTTGCGTAGCTCTCGCGGACGCGCGCCGGATACGAGATCGAGCCGACCTCGCCCGCGGCGACGCGGCGCAGCTCGCCGCGCGTGAAATGCTTCTCCACCTCCTTCTGCATGTCCGGCGTCATCTCGATGCCCTGCTGCTCGAAGAACTGGATGCGGATCGCCTCGGGATCGGTCGTGCTGACGCCGACGTGGAAGCCCGCGGCGAAGTTCTCCGACTTCACGAGGTGGCGTCCGACGCCGGCGGGGATGACGCGCAGGTCGGCGACGTCGATGCCGGTCGACGACAGCCCGGAGATCATTGCGCGCTTGATCATCCGGCACGCCGGCAGGCCCTCGCGCGACGCGACGACGCGGGCGCCGCGCTTCAGCGCAGTCCCGAACGCGGCGGCGAGTCGCACTGCGGTGTCGGGCGTGAGGTCGACGTTGACGAGGCCGGTGACTCCGTCCTTGCCGAAGACGCGCGTCGTGCCGCGCGATTCCCAGATGAGGCTCTCGAAGACGTGAGAGCCGGTCTCGACCTCCTTGTACGGGTAGATCCGTACGCCCGGCATGATCACGCTCTCGGCACCGATCTTCACTTCGTCGCCGATCGCGACCCCCTCGTGCACGCGCGTGTGCGCGCGCAGGTCGCAGGCGCGGCCGATGATCGCGCCCTCGACGACCGCGCTCCGGCCGACGTACGTCGATGCGTCGATCACCGACCGCGATACACGCGCGCGTTCGCGCAGTGTCACGCTCGTCGAGAGCACGGAGTACGGGCCGACCGAGGCGTCGGGAGCGATCCGGCAGTAGTTGCCGATGTAGACCGGTCCCTCGATCGCATCGAGGTCGTGCAGGTCGACGCCCTCCCCCACCCAGATGTTGCCGCGAATGCGGATGCCGGGAATGTCGAGGCGCACCTTCTCGTCGAGCGCGTCGAAGTTCGCCTGGCGGTATTGCTCGAGGTTGCCGATGTCCTGCCAGTAGCCGTCGAGCACGCAGCCGTAGATCGGGCGTCCCATCTCGAGCAATAGCGGAAAGAGCTCCTTCGAGAAGTCGTACGGCCGGTCGGTCGGCACGTGCTTCATGACCTCGGCGTCGACGACGTAGATGCCGGTGTTGATCGTGTCGGAGAAGACCTGGCCCCACGAGGGCTTCTCGAGGAAGCGCTCGACGCGGCCGTCCTCGTCCGTCACGACGATGCCGAACTCGAGCGGGTTCTCGACGGACTTCAGGCCGATCGTGACCGACGCCTCCTTCTCGCGATGGAACTCGACGAGGCGTGTCAGGTCGACGTCGCACAACGCGTCGCCGGAGATGACGAGGAACGTGTCGTCGAGCCTGCCCGCGGCGAGCTTCACGGAGCCGGCGGTTCCGAGCGGCGACTCCTCCACCGAGTAGCCGACCTCCATCCCCAACGTCTCGCCGCTGCCGAAGTACGAGCGGATCGCCTGGGGCAGGAACGCGACGGTGACGATCACGTCCTCGAAGCCGTGAGACTTCAGGAGCTCGAGGATGTGCTCCATGCACGGCTTGCCGACGATCGGCACCATCGGCTTCGGTTGGTTCGAGGTGAGCGGACGCAGGCGGGTGCCCTCTCCTCCCGCCATGACGACGGCTTTCATGCTCTCAATGCTCTCCAGGCATCGCGCACGTAGAACATCGTTGCGACGAGCGCCATTCCGAGGCCGGTCCAGAAGAGCCAGAGCGGCCACGTCGTGTCGTCGTGGGTGACGATCCGACAGCCGATCGCGAGATAGAGGATCCAGGTCGCGGCCTTGCCGAGCCGGTTCACGTCGATGTCGATGCCGCGGGGCGTCAGCACGCGCCAGCCGATGAGGAGGAGGAGGTCGCGCGCCAGGATGATCGCGAGCGCGACCCAGCTCAGCCGCCCGTAGACCACGAGCAGGATCACGGCCGAGTCGATCATCAAGCGGTCGGCGAGCGGGTCGGCGATCTTTCCGAACCGGGACTCGACGTGCCACCTGCGGGCGAGGAAGCCGTCGATCTGATCGGTGATCCCCGCGATGAGCCAGACGATCCCAGCCGGCCACGAGGGGGCGTCCCCCGCCTGCACCATGAGCACGACGAAGACCGGGATGAGGACGAGGCGCCCGAGCGTCAGCGCGTTCGGCAGCTGGGCCAATGGAGCCGAAACCGCGCGGGAGGCCATCCCCGCTGATTCTACGGGCGGCTAGGGGCCGGAATGGAAGCGGCCGGTCCAGTACGCCGTGCGCATCATGTAGGCGTTGTCGGCGGCCAGGCCCAGCAGGCCCCAGGCGCCGTCGTAGCTGCGGTAGCCGGGGTGCGGCGCCGCAGCCTCGATCTGCGTCCCTTCACCCCACTCGTTGTAGCTCGTGATCGTCACGATGTCCGGCTTGGCCGCAAGCGCAGCCGTCCACAGGTTGTCGTACGTCACGCCGCCGCGCCGGGAGCTCTGGGTGCTCAGCACGACGGCCTCGCCGGCACGGACGCCGTCGTAGCCTGGGCCGACGCTCGGCGCGCAGAGCAGGTGCACGGCGTGCGCCTGGTTGCAGAGGCGGACGAACTTGCCGCCGCCGAAGTTCATGAAGTCGTACAGATAGAAGCCGTCGAAGTGCCCCGCCGCCGCGAAGCCGACGAGTTGCGTGCCGGCGAAGAGGCGAAGCGATGCCGGCACCTGCGGACGGATCGCCGCCCAGTCGGACGCGGCAAAGTCGCGCGGGTGGTAGACGTAGACGTCGCGCACTCCGAGCGACGCGAGATAGTTGAGGTCGAGGACCACGGTCTCGGGCGAGCGGCCCGGGTACGGCTCGAGGTGGATCGCCGGCTGGAGCCGATGCCTGCGCGCTGCCGCAATGACCATCGGGAGCCTCGTGTCCTCAGTCGAGCCGCGGCCCCACCAGGACGACACGATCTCGTCGACGCCGGCGGCAGCGATCTCCGCCATCTGCTGGTCGACGACGGCCGGGTCGTCGCTCGAGTACGGCCCGCGGGCCGGATAGAAGCGCGAGTAGAGATCGCTCGGCGGCTTGTGGCGGTTCTGGCTCCAGTGCTGCCAGGCGCCGTCCGTGGCGGGCGTGCTGTACCACGGGTAGTAGAAGATCGCCACCGTTCCGGCGCAGGCAGAACCGGGCGCGCCGAAACACGCCCATGCCAGCCCCACGACCAGGAGGCGCCGCAGCACCTGCGTATCCTCCCTCACATGGCGGAGAAAATCCAGATGCGGGGATTTGTCAACGCGCATTGCCATGCCTTCCAGCGGGCGTTGCGCGGTCGCACGGAAGGCGCCGACTTCTGGGCGTGGCGCGACACGATGCTCGAGCTCGCCCGGGGTCAGACCCCGGGACGTGTCCGCGACCGAGTACGCGGCCGTCTATCGCGAGCTCCGCGCCGCCGGGTACACCGCAGTCGGCGAGTTTCACTACCTCGGTCTGGCGGAGGCTCGCGCAGCAGTCGAGGCGGCAGGCGAGGCGGGTGTCGAGATCGCGCTGCTCTACGTCGCCTACGAGCGCGGCGGGCTCGAGCGCTTTCGCCAGGAGTCGGTCGGCGAGTACCTGCGCCAGCTCGAGCAGCTCCGGGGAGACGGCGTGCGCGTCGGCGTCGCCCCCCACTCCGTGCGCGCGTGCTCACGCGACTGGCTCGTGGAGCTCGGCCGCTATGCGGCGGCGGAGGGCTTGCCCCTGCACGTCCACGCCGACGAGCAGCCGCGCGAGATCGCGGAGTGCGTCGCCGAGCACGGGATGCGTCCGATCGAGCTGCTCGCCGAGACCGGCTGCCTCAGCGCGCGGACGACAGTGGTACACGCGACGCATGCCGACGGGCGGGAGCTCGACCTTCTCGGCCAGGCGGGCGCACGGGTCTGCGCGTGCCCGACCACCGAGGCGAACCTCGGCGACGGCTTCCTGCCGGTCGAGCGCGTGCTCCATCGCGACATCGCGCTCTGCATCGGTTCCGACTCGAACGTGCGCATCGACCCGCTCGAGGAGCTCCGCGAGCTCGACGGCATCGCGCGCAGGCAGGCCGGCCGTCGCGACGTCCTGACGGTCGACGCACTCCTCTCGATCGGGGCCGACGAAGGCGCCGCGTCACTCGGGCTCGAGACGTGGCCGTCGATCGAGATCGACGCCGCACATCCGCAACTCCGCGGCGTCGAGGATCCGACGAGAGCACTCGTGGCCTCGTGCTGCGCCGACGTCGTAGTGGACTAGCCCGAGTCCGCTCGCTTCGAGGCTCGCGCGACGATCTCGCCGGCGGTGCGTATTGCGTCTGCGTCGAACGCGACCGGCGGGATGCGGTAGATCTCGACGAGCCCCCAGGTCGAGCCGCCGATCGCGATGGGCAGCATCAGAAGCGACGCGAATCCGAGCTCTTCGAGCACGGCCGCCTCTGCCTGGTCGACGTTCTCATCGGAGAGCGTCAACGCATACGGCGTGCCCGACGACAGCACCGTCTGCGTCATCGGATAGTCGGGGACGAGATAGCCCTGGCCCAGCTGCAGCGTCCGGCCCTCGGGCGCTCGCTCTGTCACGAGGATGAGCACGTCGCCGATCACGCGCGACACGCTGCAGGCGTCCGCCGGGACGCCGTCGAGGAGTTCCTGCGCCGTTGCGGCAAGTAGGTCGAAAAGGCGCAGGTTGGTCGATTCCGTCAAGGCCGACTCAGTATCACCCGAGGGCCTGGAGTCCTGCACCCCGCCTCAAACGGCGAGGGGGGCGCGAACGCGCCCCCCTCGGGAGTTGCCGGGTCTTTCGAGGACTACGTGCAGACCTGTGTCGGATCGGCACTGACCGTGAGGATGCCGCCCGGGCCCTTCTTCCAGGCGAACCAGTTACCGTTCTGCGAGACGATGCAGTAGGTCGTGGCACCTGCGGTGACCGCGTTCGTGATCGTCGCGGGCATCGGCACGGAGGTCGCGGTCGTGGTGTTGCCGACCGGGTCGGCGGTGGCCTGTTGACCCAGACGCCGAGCGGGAACGCCTGGTCGTAGGCGGCCCTGATGATCGCGACGGTCATGCCGGTGTAGCCGTTGTCGACCGAGCTACCCGTGCCGACGACACCGGGCGCACCGGTCATGTCCGGGTCGGCGGTGCCGGCGGGGACGTTGTCGGCGTTGTAGGACTCGACGTCCGGGAGTACTGCCCGGATGTTCGCCTGTGCGGCGGACTTGTTCGCGCGGTCCTTGAACGAGAGATACGACGGCACTGCGATGGCAAGCAGGATGCCGAGGATGATGATGACCACCAAGAGCTCGATCAGGGTGAAACCCTGTTCCGAGCCGAGACGATCTTTTACGCGAGTCAGCATGTGCGGTTCCCCGATCTGACGAAATGGCAAATGGCTGGCTCTTGTATCGGCGTACGTTGCTCGATAGAGGTAGCCCAAAATGGGTGATTCGCCGCCACGAGCCCAGAGTGGCGGCACAGAGAATGGATGCCCGAATCCGGCTTGAACAGTGGGCTAGCCGGAACGGTGGCGCGGATTGGACATCCCGCCCAGGGCAGGTTCCCTCGACCGAGGGATCCGTGCTCAGCCGAGCGGCGCGACCGCGTAGGCAAGAGCGGAGGGCATCGTCGCGCGCCAGTAGGTGCGGCGCAGATCCGGCGGCGAGACCCAGAGAACGTGCCGGAGACGCAGGAGGTGAAGCTCGTGTGCGAACGAGACCGACCAGCGCGAGCGGATGGCCCCGTGATCGTCGCCGGTCGAGATGTAGAAGCGGACGCCGTCGCGCCTGAGCCTCCGCGCATCGCGCCGGACGAGCAACTCGGGATCGTGCGCCGCCAGCACGGCAGGTGTGGCGTGCGCGAAGGGGCCGTCATGGAAGACCGGCGTGAAGTATCCCGCCCACGATCCAAGCGTCCCGAAGATCCCGGGGTGCCGGAGCCCGATGTCGACGGCGCCGAAGCCGCCCGCGGAAAGCCCCTCGAGCGCGCGCCCTCGAGGGCTCGGGCTCGTCGAGAGATGCGCATCGGCCCACGGGACGACGTCGTCGACGACGTAGCTCTCCCAGACGCCTGCCCACTCGCCCTTGCCCGGGTGGAGGATCGGGCCGGCGACCGGCATGACCGCGATGAATGGGGGCGTTCGGCCGGTCGCGATCAGCACGTCCGCCACCGACGCGAGCTTCAGGCTGTCCCAGTACGACGAGGGGCTCCCTCGCATCCCGTGCAGCAGGTAGACGACCGGGTAGCGACGGGTCGGGTCGTAGCCGGGCGGCAGGTAGACGGCGCTCGGCCGGTGGTCCGACCGAACGAACGTGTTCGGGATCCGCCCTTGCCAGACGAGGCCGCCGTCCGGCCCGGTGCTCACCGGCGCCCACCCCGGCCCCGGTGCGAGTGCGAGTGATGCGGCGGCGACTACGGCAGCGAGCCCCACGGGGAAATGGAAGCAAGGCGTGTGTTTCCGTACGTAAAAGGAGTCTGAAATCCGCTGCTAGATCCCCCCGGACGCTCGCACTCAAGGCCTGATCCATGACCGGCGAGGGTCTCGGTACGCGGTGGGGTAAGCCACCGCGTACCGCGACCTGGCAGTGACGGTCGAGAGCCCTTCATTCGGCTCCGCAGAGGTCTCTCCTACAGCAACGGGAGCTCACCCTTGTGTTCGTGCCTTCCCGAGGCCTCTGCCGGCCGCATCCGGGCGGGCTGGCAGGACATTCAGGATCAGCAAGACGACACATGGAAGAACCAAGACGCCGAGAGCTCCGATACCCGCCACGATCCAGGCGCGGCTGTCATCGGGGTCCGCAACGACCAAGGCGAAGGCCCCGGAGAGCATGCCCAACGCGACGACATAACCACCGACGGCTGTCGATCCCTGCATACGGCCCACCCCTCTCTGTCACTCGCGATCAGAACGTGTTGTCACACGACCTCGGGCGCTCGTGCGCCACGTCGGTTCGTCCTACGGCGCAACCCCATAGACCTTCTTGTAGAGCTTCTGCCAGTTCGTGGCGATCTGATGTCGTGCACTGGAAAGCGTCATGGCTCCGGCGCACACGAGCCGATGCACTTTGTTCTCGAGCTTGTCCTTGACGTGATACCCGGGGCCTGGAGCAGCTTGCTCCGGAAAGAGGTTCGCGATGTCGTTGGATCCGCCGAGCTCGAGCGACACGATGTGGTCGATCTCGAGCGTCGATCCGTAGGCTTTCGGCGCCAGCCCGTACGCCTCTTCGACTGCGTGCTTCCTCGAGGCAGGCACGTTGCGGTAGTCGCCGGTACGGAACGTGGACGAGCAGATCACGCGCTTGGTGAGCTTCTTGTAGTACGCCCCGGTCGAGCAGCGACGATCGGGGTTTGGGCTCAGCGTGCAGCCCTCGACCTTCGTGGGCGAGGCGAGGAGAACGGTCTCGCCTGGATCGACCCGGGAGGGACTCGCCAGAGCGACGGACGGCACGACGAGAACCGCCGTCGCGGCCATGGCGATGAGTGCTTGCCTCATCGCCGCGCACTCTTCGAATATCCGCTCACGACAACCAGACGCGGCGCCGCCGTAAAAGTTTCCACGCGCCGACAATTGTCATGTTCCCTCGAAGGGGGACAGAGCTCGCGCGATGTGCCTCTACCGTGGCGGTGTGTGGCGGGGGCGGTAGGTCGGGGCATGAGGGCGTCGGCCTCTCGCCCCTCTTCAGTCGTCGAACACCGCACCGTCGGAATGTCCGACGGTGCTATCCGCGCGTGTTGTCGCTTCCGGCCCTAGGAGGGCTTGGCGAAACAGAGGGTGTGCACCATTCCGCCAAACCTCCTAGGCGGCTTGATGGAACTCGCGACCCCATGCGAGCAGCGCGGCGGGATCGTACGGCCCGGGGTATCCGGGCGGGAGATCCGGGTCGGCCGGCGAGTACGTGCGCGCCGGCACACCCGAGCGCTCGCCGTCCGGCAGCCACCTCATGCGCCAATAGCCGGCCGGATCACGCTTCAGGTTGATCCAGCCGTTTGGCAGCCGCTCGGCCTTAAAGTCGTCCCGCGCCCAGGAGCTCATTCTCGCGCCGCATACGAACGTCTCTCGAGAGCATTTCTGTTCCCTCCGCAGTGACCTGGCGAGTTGTCCGGTCAACCGCAAGTGTAGGACGCCACCAAATACCGAACGTCCCCCCGTCGAGTGACTGTCCGAATTTCATCCTTGGCGGAGACCGGGCCGCGCGACCCGAACGCGACGCGCGCACCGAACGGAGCTTTTGTGAGCCCGCCGCCCCTCGAATCGCAAGGTCTGAGAACCGAAAAGCCCCGATTACCGGGGCTTTCAGTCGGGGTGCCGAGATTCGAACTCGGGACCTCTTGTCCCCCAGACAAGCGCGCTAACCAGGCTGCGCCACACCCCGAAGGCGCGCACGATACCTCGTATCGCGGGACTAATCGCCGAGACGCTTGTAGAGCCGGTCGATCAGCTCGGGCATCGCTTCGAGGCGCTCGGTGATCGAGCGGAGACGGAACTCCCGGAAGTGTTCCGCCTCGACTCCGAGGGCCTCTGCAAGCGTGCGGACGACGTCGGTGGACGGAACCGGCCGGTTCCCGTGCACGAGGTGGTTGAGATAGCCCGCCGAGAGCCCCGTTCGGGCGGCGAGCTCCCGGTAGGTGACCCCCGCTTCCGCCATGAGGCCCTCGATGGTGGGGCCGAAAGGCTCCTCGCTGAATCGCCGCCTCCGCGCCATCGTCAAGTCTTCTTGCCGAGTTCCGAAAGCGCTAACCGCGTTTCCTCACCCGACGCACGGTTCTTTACGTCGACTTTGCCGTCTTCGAGGCTCTTCTTCCCCGCGGTGACGCGGATCGGCGCTCCGATGAGGTCGGCGTCGGCGAACTTCTCACCCGTGCGCGCGGGACGGTCGTCGAGCAGAACGGAGTAGCCCGCCGCCGAATACGCCTCTGCTGCCTGAAGCCCGATGTCCTCGGCTCCCTGCAGGGCGACGACCTGGACGTCGTACGGTGCGACCTCTGCAGGCCAGACGATGCCTCGGTCGTCGTGGTGCTGCTCGACGATCGCGGCGATCACACGGCCCGGCCCGATGCCGTAGCACCCCATCACGAGCGGGTTCTCGCTGCCGTCCTCGTCGAGGAACGTCGCGCCGAACGGAACGGAGTAGTACGTGCCGAGCTTGAAGATGTGGCCGAGCTCGATCGCGGTCTGGACGATCAGCCTGCCGCCGCAGACCGGGCACGTGTCGTCCTCCTTCGTGGCGCGAATGTCGGCGAAGCGCGGCGCGTAGTCGCGGCCGGCCTCGACCCCGAGCAGGTGCCAACCGTCGCGGTTCGCTCCGGCGACGAACTGGCCGGTGCGGAGCGCCTCGTCGGCGATGACCTCGCCCGCGAAGCCGACGGGCCCGAGCGAGCCGCCGCCGGCGCCGAACGCCGTGCGGATCTCGTCGGCCGTCGCCGGCCCGAAGTCCGTGCCGAGCGCCTCGAGCAGCTTCTCCTCCGAGAGGCGGTCGTCGCCGCGCACGAGCGCGAGCACCACCGTTCCGTCGGGCTTGGTGACCGGCATCGCCTTCGACGTCGCCGCCTCGTCGATCTCGAGAAACGCTGCGAGCTTCTCGATCGTGTCGGCGCCGGGCGTCTCGATCTCGACCGGCTCAGGGAGCGCATCGGGGAAGACAGGAGCCCGGGGAATGCCCTGCGCGACATCCATGTCCGCTGCGTAGTCGCCGTTCTCGCAGGTCACGAGCGTGTTCTCGCCTGCGGGCGCCGGCGCGAGGAAGTCCTCGCTCTCGGTGCCGCCCATCAGTCCCGACTCGGCCTGGACCCGCCGGAACGTGAGCCCGCAGCGCTCGAAGACCCGTGCATACGCCTCACCGTGCTTGCGGAAGCTCTCGTCGAGGCCGGCGTCGTCGCGGTCGAACGAGTACGCATCCTTCATGACGAACTCGCGCACCCGGAGGAGGCCCGCCTTCGGCCGTGGCTCATCGCGATCCTTGGTCTGGAAGTGGTACCAGATCTGCGGCAGCTGCTTGTACGACTGAATCTCGGTCGCATGGAACGTGAAGGCCTCTTCATGCGACAACGGCAGGACGAATCGCCGGCCGCTGCGATCCTCGAGCTTGAAGACCTCGGGGATCGCATACCGCCCGCTCGTCTCCCACAGCTCCGCGGGCGTGAGCACCGGCGCTGACATCTCCTGTCCACCGATGGCGTTCATCTCCTCACGAATGATCTGAACGACCTTCCGGTGCACGCGCCACCCGAGCGGCAGGTACGTCCAGAGGCCGGCGCTCATCTGACGGATGTAGCCGCCGCGCACGAGCAGCCTGTGCGACGCGGCCTCCGCATCGGCGGGGTCGGCGCGCAGCGTCGGAATGAAGAGCTGAGAGGCTCGGGCGATCATCTGTTGCCGAACGAGGCTACTCGACCGGGATCAACGACGCCTCGGCCATCGCGAGCGCCGCCGGCTTTGCCATCTTGAGGCGCTTCGGACGGTGCATCCCCTCGGCGATCCACCTGTCGATCTCGAAGAAGAGCTCGTCGATGAGGATGTCGGACGACACCTTCTTCAGGACCCGGCCGTGCGCGTACACGAAGCCGACGTCGCGTCCGCCGGCGATGCCGAAGTCGGCGTCGCCGGCCTCCCCCGGTCCGTTCACGGCGCAGCCGAGGACTGCGACCTCGAAGTGCTGCGGATAGGTGTGCAAACGCTCTTCGACCTTCTCGGCGAGCGTCTGCACGCCGACGTTGTCGCGGCCGCAGCTCGGGCAGGCGATCATCACCGGGCCGCGCTCGCGCAGGCCGAGCGCCTTGAGGATCTCGAACGCGGTCTTGATCTCCTCGACCGGGTCCGCGGTGAGCGACACGCGCATGGTGTCGCCGATCCCGTCGACGAGCAGCGCGCCCATCCCGACCGCGGACTTGATCGAGCCCGAGAACGGCGTGCCGGCCTCCGTCACGCCGAGATGGAGCGGGTACTGCACCTTCTCCGAGAGGAGCCGGTACGCACGGATCATCGTCGGCACATGACTCGACTTGACGGAGATCTTGAAGTCGTGGAAGTCGAGGCTCTCGAGCAGACGCACTTCCTCGAGCGCCGCCTCGACGAGTGCCTCGGCCTGGTCTTGCTGCGCGAGCTCGGCAAGGTGCTTCGGCAGCGACCCTGAGTTCGCGCCGATGCGCATCGGGATTCCCGCACGCTTCGCAGCCTCGACGACGAGGGCCACCTTGTCGGGGCCGCCGATGTTGCCCGGGTTGATCCGCACCGCGGCGACGCCGCCCTCGATCGCCTTCAACGCGAGGCTCGCGTTGAAATGGATGTCGGCGATGACCGGAAGCGGCGAGAGCCGGACGATGCGCGGGAGCGCCTCGGCGTCCTCGAGCTTCGGGACTGCAACGCGCACGATCTCGCACCCGGCGGATGCGAGCGCCGCTATCTGCGCCGTCGTCGCCGCGACGTCGTGCGTCTTCGTCAGCGTCATCGACTGGACGACGACGTCTGCGCCGCCTCCGATCTTGACGCCGCCAACCGAGATCTGGCGCGTGCTGGCCATCGATTCAGTCTAGCCCGACGGTAGTGCGCTCCTCGAGGCTCAGCGGACGCTGAGGCTAGCCGACTATCCCGACGTGAAGTCGTTGTTGAGCGCGATGTACATCAGCAGGAGGATCAGCGCGATCCCGGCCATCGAGACGCGCTCGTAGACCTCGCGTGCAAGCGCACGGCGCCGGACGGCCTCGATGAGCGAGAAGAGGATGTGCCCGCCGTCGAGCGGCAGCAGCGGCAGGAGGTTGAGGAGTGCAAGCGACATGCTGATCAAGGCGAGCAGCTCGAGGTACCAGCTGAACCCGATCTTCAGTGCCGCCTGTGAGGTCCGAACGATTCCCACCGGACCGGAGATCTGCGAGCGATCGGCGGAATGGAAGAGGCCCGCGAATCCTTTCACCGTCCCGGTGACGACCGCCCAGCACTCGTGTATGGCCTTGACGATGCTCGTGCCGACCGGATACGAGACGAGTCTCGCGCTCGGGACGAAGCCCCAGATCCAGCGGCCGTTCACCTTGACGGTCTTCCTCGGACCGAGTGTCACCGTCCGGCCGTCGCGTTGCACGGTGACGGTGATCGGGGCGCCGTGGCTCGAGCGAATCAGCTTGGAGACGCTGTCGAACGTCGCCGCCCTGCGGCCGTTGACCGCGACGACGCGATCGCCCTCCTGGAGACCCGCCGCGGCCGCGGGCGTCTTGCTCTCGACCTGGCCCACCTTCGTCGTCGGGGTCTGCGAAGGCGCGCCGCTCACGAAGACGATGAAGAAGATGATGAAGGCGACGAGAATGTTCGCAGCGGGGCCGGCCGCGATGATCGCGATGCGCCTCCAGGTCGCCTGCCGCCAGTACGCATCGGGACCCGTGCCTTCGTCGAGTTCGCGCAACGCGCGATTCGCCTGGCGTCGCGCCCCCGAGGAGAGCTGCGCGCGCGCGACCTCGGCGTGGAGCTCCGGCAGCGCCGTGCGGGCGCCTGCGAAGTCCTCGTCGTCGACCGAGCGGCGCACGCGCTGCACGATCGGCAGCAGCGCCGGGTCCTCGCGAATTGCGGAGCTCATGAATGCCTCGACGTCCCTGCCTGCCGGGCGGTTCATCCCGGGGATGCGCACCATCCCGCCGAGCGGGATCGCGCCGATGCCGTACTCGATGCCCTTGCGCTGCACCTTGAAGAGTGCCGGCGGAAAGCCCACGTAGAAGCTCCGCGGCCGCACGCCGACGAGCAGTGCGACGCTGAAGTGTCCGAGCTCGTGCAGGAACACGAGCAGGAGCAGGCCGCCGACGACGACGAGCCAGGTCACGCGACCGATAGCCCTTGCTCTGCGAGCCGCCGGGCTGCGCCGTCCGCCTCGAGCAGCTCGTGCAGGTCGCGCGCCGGGGCGACATCCGTCTGCTCGAGCGTCTCGGCGACGACCTCGGCGATCCCGAGAAACGGCAGGCGGCCGGCGAGGAACGCAGCGACCGCGACTTCGTTCGCCGCGTTGAAGACGCACGGTGCGGTCCCGCCGCTCTCCCCCGCCTCGCGTGCGAGCGGAAGCATTGCGAACGTCTCGGTGTCCGGCGTCTCGAACACGAGCGTCAGCGCGGCGACGTCGAGCGGTGGGATCGGTGTCGCTGCGCGCTCCGGATATGTGAGGGCGTACGAGATCGGCACGCGCATGTCCGGCGTTCCGAGATGCGCAAGCGTCGCGCCGTCGCGGAACCGCACGAGCGAGTGCACGATCGAGGTCGGTTGCAGCACGACCTCGATGTCCCGGTACGGGATACCGAAGAGGAAGTGCGCCTCGATCAGCTCGAGGCCCTTGTTGGCGAGTGTCGCCGAGTCGATCGTGATCTTCGGGCCCATGGTCCACGTCGGATGTGCGAGAGCCTGCGCGGGCGTGACGTCGGCGAGCTCGTCGCGTGTGCGTCCGCGGAACGGGCCGCCCGAGCCTGTGAGGACGAGCGAATGCACCTGCTCCCGTTCTCGGCCCTCGAGACACTGGGCGAGCGCGGAGTGCTCGGAGTCCACCGGGAGGATGCGTCCACCGCCGCGGCGCATTGCGGCGAGCGCCAGCTCGCCGGCGGCGACGAGGCTCTCCTTGTTCGCGAGCGCGAGGTCGATGCCGTTCTCGAGTGCCCAGAGGGTGGCGTGAATGCCGGCGAACCCGACGACGGCGTTCAGCACGACGTCTGGCTGTGCCCGCTCGAGCAGCTCGGTGAGATCGCCGCCGACCTGCTTCAGCGGGGCGTCGACGTCGTCGAGCGGCGTCGAGCCGGAGGCCACGGCGCAGAGCGTGAGCTCGGGGTGCGCTGCGACGATCTCGATCGCCTGACGCCCGATCGAGCCGGTGGCGCCGAGGAGGGCGACGCGCTTCACGCGATCAGTGTAGGGACCGGGGCTCGGCCGACCGCCGCCGCCCGCCGCCCGATCCATCCCGGCCTTCTATGCGTAGCCGAAGGCGAGGACGAGGTAGAACGCGGCCACCGAGGCGAAGAGCAGCGAGTCGATCCGGTCGAGCACGCCGCCGTGTGCCCCGAGGAGCCGCCCCGTGTCCTTCACCTCCATGTCCCGCTTGAGCATGGACTCGAAGAGATCCCCGGCCGCCGCGGCCAGGACGACGACGAGGCCGAGGACGATGGCCTGCCAGCTCGTCAGATACGTGTCCCGCGTGTCGTAGAGCGCGATGAAGGACGCGAAGATGCCGGCGAGCGAGCCGACGACGAAGCCCTCCCACGTCTTCCCGGGCGACAGCGACGGCGCAAGCTTGTGGCGGCCGAAGAGTCGGCCCGCGAAATACGCGAACGTGTCGGCCGCCCACACGGTGATGAGCACGGTGAAGACGAGCAGCCGGGCCTTGTCCTCCAGCTCGCGCAACAGGAGGATGTGGCCGAGCCCGAACCCGATCCAGGTCGCGCCGAGCACGGTCGCGGCGATGGCGACGGTCGACGGCGCGCGCGTCTTTGCGACGGCGTTCAACACGAACGCGAGCAGGAAGGTGGCGAGCACGCCGCCGAGCATCCAGACGACGCCGCCCTTCTCCGCACCGACGAGCGCGAGCCCGATGCCGATGTAAACCGCCGGCGCAAGCGGGCGTAGCGGGCGCGCCATCGTCACGAATTCGTGCACCGCGACGGCGGCGGCGCACGCGACGAGAGCGAACAGCCACCAGCCGCCGACCCATGCGGCACCGAGCACGACGGGAAGGCCGATCGCGCCGACCAGGATCCGAGAGATGAAGGAGGTCATCGTCCGCCGAATCTACGGCGGCGACTCACGTAGTCCTCGATCGCGGCGCGAAACTCGCTCGGTCCGAAATCGGGCCACAAGGTGTCCACGAACACGAACTCCGCATATGCGGACTGCCACAGGAGGAAGTTCGAGACGCGCAACTCGCCGGAGGTGCGAATCACGAGATCGGGATCCGGCATGTCCGGTGCGTAGAGATGCCGCGCGAGCATCGTCTCGTCGATGTCCTCCGGCTCGACGCCGCTCTCGGCGATCCGCCGGGCCGCCTCGACGAGCTCGGCGCGCCCGCCGTAGTCGAAGGCGATCCACAGATTGAGCCTCGACTTGTCGGCCGTCGCCACCTCGAGGTCGGCGAGCTTCGTCTGGAGCCAGTCGGGCGCGCGGTCGCGGCGCCCGACGAAGCGCGTCCGCACTCCCTCCTTGGCGAGATCGTTGAGCTCGCGGTCGATCGTCTCGCCGAAGATCTCCATCAGCGCTTCGACCTCTTCGCCCGAACGCGACCAGTTCTCGGTCGAGAACGCGTAGACCGCGAGCGACTCGACGCCGAGGTCGATGGCGGTCTCGACGACGGGGCGCAGCGCGCGCGACCCCGCGCGGTGGCCGTCCGCGACGCCCACACCCCGGGCGCTCGCCCAGCGCCCGTTGCCGTCCATGATGATCGCCACGGCGCGTGCGACCTCCGGCAGGCCGTGGGCGTCGGCAGGGTCGGCGTCGGTGTGCGGAAGCAGTGACACGGCGGCAGGAGACGAGCGGCCGGGCCGCTCAGACCTCCATGACCTCGGCTTCCTTGTGCTTCAGCAGGTCGTCGATCTGCTTCGTGTGATCGTCGGTGAGCTTCTGCACCTGCTCCTCCGCGCGATGCTCCTCGTCGGCGCCGACGACCCCCGAATCGACGAGCTCCTTCAACCCCTTCACCGCGTCGCGCCGGATCTCGCGGACTGCGACGCGATGATTCTCCGCCAGGCCCCGCACGACCTTGACGAGTTCCTTCCGGCGCTCCTCGGTGAGCTGCGGGATGGGCAGGCGGATCATCTTCCCGTCGTTCGACGGCGTCAGCCCGAGATCCGACTCCATGATCGATTTCTCGATATTGCGGATCGAGCCCGGGTCGAACGGCTGGATCGTGAGCATCCTCGCCTCGGGCACCCCGATCGTCGCGAGTTGCTTCAGCGGCGTCTTGGAGCCGTAGTAGTCGACGTCGATGCGGTCGAGCAGCCCCGCAGACGCACGACCGGTGCGGACGGTGTTGAACTCGTTGCGCGCATGCTCCACGGATTTCTGCATCCGCGTCTGCGCGTCCTTGATCAGCTCCTCGACGGTTGCCATGCTCGTGCCCTCCTACGGAGTCTCGATGACCGTGCCGACGTGCTCGCCGGAGACGACGCGACCAATGTTGCCATCGGCGAGCTCGAAGACGTGGATGCTCAGCTTGTTGTCCATGCAGAGAGAAAGAGCCGTGGTGTCCATCACCTTGAGCCCTCTCTCGATCGCTTCCAGGTGCGTGAGGTGCGGCAGGAACTTCGCGTGCGGGTCGAGCCGGGGATCGCCGTCGAAGACTCCGGCGACGCCGTGCTTCGCCATCAGGAGCACGTCGGCGCCGATCTCGAGTGCCCGCAGGGCCGCCGCCGTGTCGGTCGTGAAGAACGGATTGCCCGTGCCGGCCGCGAAGATGACGATCCGCCCCTTCTCGAGGTGGCGGATCGCGCGGCGGCGGATGTACGGCTCGGCGACCTCGGAGACCTCGAGCGCCGATTGCACGCGCGTATCGGCACCTGCCCGCTCGAGCGCGTCCTGGAGCGCAAGAGCGTTCAGCAGCGTTGCGAGCATGCCGGCGTAGTCGGCCGTCGCCCGCTCCATCCCCTCGGCCGCGGCGGCGAGGCCGCGGTAGAAGTTTCCGGCGCCGACGACGATCGCGACGTCGACGCCCGACGTGCGCACGACTGCGATCTCGCGCGCGAGCGGCTCGACCATGCCCGGGTCGATGCCGTACTCGCGGTCGCCCATGAGCGCCTCGCCCGAGAGCTTGAGCAGGACGCGCCGGAAGCCGGTCGTTCCGGTCTCCGGCGCGTCGATCGTCTCCTCGGGCGCGCTCATCGGCGTCAGCCGGCGAGCGAGAAGCGCTGGTACTCCAGCACGTCCGCGCCGGCCTCCTTCAGCACCTGTCCGACGGTCTTCCCGGAGTCGTGGATCCACTCCTGGTCGACGAGGACGTTCGCACCGAAGAATCGCTTGCCGAGCATCCCCTCGACGATCTTGTCGCGGGCCTGCTCCGGCTTCGACTGCACCTCGTCGGAGTTCGCGTAGATCTCACGCTCGGCTGCGAGCGCGTCGGCCGGCACCGCATCGCGGTCGATCCACTGTGGGTTGGCGGCCGCGATGTGCATCGCGAGCTTGCGTCCGAGCTCGTCATCGCCGCCTCGCAGTTGGAGCAGCACTCCGAGCTTGTTCGCAGGCGGGTGTGCGTACGCCGCGACGAGCCCGTCGTCGACGGCCTCGAAGCGTGCCGTTCCGGCGACGGCGATGTTCTCGCCGAGCTTCGCCGCGAGCTCGACGCGCTCCGCCTCGAGCTCCGAGGTCGCGTCGGCACCGGATGCGTCGACGGTGTCGAGCACCTTCTTCGCGAAGGCCTGGAACTCGTCGTTCTTCGACACGGGCTCGGTCTCGCAGCCGACGGCGACCATCGTGCCCTTCGAGCCGTCGTCGGCCAGGCGGTACCCGACGAGCCCTTCGGTCGTCTCCCGTCCCGCTCGCTTCGCCGCTCCTGCCATCCCCTTCTCCCGAAGCAGCACCACCGCGGCCTCCATGTCGCCGTTCGTCTCCTGCAGCGCGCGCTTGCAGTCCATCATCCCGGCACCCGTCATGTCACGGAGCTCCTTGACGAGCGCAGCAGAGATCTCTGCCATTACTGCTGCACCTCGGTCGCCTCGGGAGCCGCCGCCGGAGCGTCCGGCTCCGGAGCCGTGGTCGCTGCCTCCGGCTCTGCGGCCGCTGCCGGAGCAGCCTCCTCCACGGGAGCGACGGACGCCCCGTTCTCGCTCGCGGCGGCCTGCTCGGCTGCCGCTTGGGCGGCCTCGCGCGCCTCGCGTGCGGCGGCGGCCGCCATCTCCTGCGCCGTGACCTTCTGCTTGCCGGCGGCCACGGCGTCCGCGATCACGCGCGTGATCAGGCCACACGACCGGATCGCGTCATCGTTGCCGGGGATCACGTAGTCGGCCTCGTCGGGGTCGCAGTTCGTGTCGACGAGCGCGACGACAGGCAGCCCCAGGCGGCGAGCCTCGCGTACGCCGAGCTGTTCCTTCTTGAGATCGATGATGAACACCGCATCCGGTTGGCGGCGCATCTCTGCGACACCGCCGAGGTTGGCCTCGAGCTTCTCGAGCTCACCGGCCATCGAGATGCGCTCCTTCGCGGGGAGCAATTCCATCTGTCCTTCGTCGCGGAGCCTGCGCAACTCGTGCAGCCGCTCGATCCGGTCGGACATGGTCCGCCAGTTCGTGAGCAGGCCGCCGAGCCAGCGGTGGTTGACGTAGGGCATGCCGACGCGCTTCGCCTCGTTCTCGACGGCGTCCTGCGACTGCTTCTTCGTGCCGACGAACAGAATCGTGCCGTTCCGCTCGGCGAGATTGCGGACGAACTGCGCGGCCTCCTCGAGGCGCTCCGCCGTCTGCGTCAAATCGATGATGTAGATGCCTGACCGCTCGGTGAAGATGAAACGGCGCATCTTCGGGTTCCAGCGTCGTGTCTGGTGGCCGAAGTGGACCCCGGCCTCCAGCAGTTCGCGCATGGAGACGACTGCCATGGTGCTCCTTCCTCAGTTGGTTGGGTGCTGCTGCCGGCGGGGCTCGGGACGCACCGGCCTCAAAGGTCGGCACCGCGCCACGGCATTGGTTCCCGCCGGGGAGTAGGGACTGGACGGAGAAGTCTAGCCGGAGCCCGCTCGAGGCCGCTTCTCAGCCTCGGGCGGCAGCCAGCGCGGCCTGGAGGTCGTCAGGCAGCTGCGAACGGACGTCGACCCGCTCGCCGGTGAACGGGTGCTCGAAGGACAGGCGCGCTGCGTGGAGGAACTGGCGCTCGAGCCCGAGCTCTCCCGGCACCCCATAGGTGGGATCGCCGGCGACCGGCAGGTCGATCGCCGAGAGGTGCACCCGGATCTGGTGCGTGCGCCCGGTCTCGAGGGTCACCGCGAGCAGCGCATGCCGCTCGAGCAGCTCGTCGACCTCGAAGTGGGTCACGGCGTCGCGCGGGGTATCGGTGTCCAGCGAGTGCCGCTGCGCGTCGCTTCGGTCGCGGCCGATCGGCGCGTCGATCGTGCCCTTGCGCGAGCGAGGTCGGCCGACGACGAGTGCGCTGTACTCCCGGGTCAGTCCTCGGACGCGCACGAGCTCCTGGAGCCGTCTGTGCGCTTCCGGCGAGCGTGCGACGACGAGGAGCCCCGAGGTGTCCCGGTCCAGCCGGTGCACGATGCCCGGTCGGTCCGGCTCGTCTCCCCCCTCGACGTCGTGGGCGAGCAATCCGTGCACGAGCGTGCCCTTCGCATGTCCAGGCGCGGGGTGCACGACGAGGCCGGCCGGCTTGTCGACGATGAGGAGGTGCTCGTCCTCGAACGGCACGTCGAGATCCATCGCCTCCGGCTCGAGCGTGCTCTTCGGCGCGACCGGCGGCTCGAACTCGATCTCTTCGCCGCCGGTGAGCTTGTGGCTCTTCAGACGGATACGTCCGTCGACGAGCACTCCCCCGGTTCCGAGCAGCCGCTCCGCCACCGCTCGCGAGCCGACCTGCGGCACGTCGGCCAGGAAGCTGTCGAGGCGCCGGCCCGCTGCGCCGTCAGGGACGTGCAGCCGCATCACGAACGTTCCGCGACCGGCGCGGTTCCCGCTCCGAAGCGAGCAGCGCGGTGAGGAGGATCCCGACGCCGATGACGATGAAGCTGTCGGCGAGGTTGAAGGCGGGCCAGTAGCGGAGGTCGAGGAAGTCCGTCACGTAGCCGAGCCGGACGCGGTCGAGGAGATTGGAGAGGCTGCCCCCGATCACGAGGCCGAGTGCGACCGGCAGCACGGGGTGCCGCGACCCGGAGCGGGCGAAGAAGATCAGCATCCAGGCGACTGCAATCCCGGTGAGGACGATCACGGCCGCGGTCTTGCTCGAGAAGAGCCCGAACGCGATTCCGGAGTTCTGGACGTGATGGATCCAGAACGGCCCGACGACGTGCGTCGCGTCGTCGAGCGACAGCTGACTCGTGACGATCTGCTTGGTCAGCTGGTCGGCCGCGATCGCCGCGAGCGCGATTGCCGTGAGGCTCACCCACTGCACGAGCCCGGCACCGAGCGAGCGCTCGGCGACGGACACGGGCGAGAGCCCATTCTGCATCGAGCCGACACGAACGTCCGGCGCGCGTGCGCGCTGCGACTCCACGGGCCGCTCGCTCACCGCCGCTCCGCCAGTCGTGCGCACTCGATGCACAACAACGCCCGCGGATACGCCTCGAGGCGCGCCTCCGCGATGTGCTCCTTGCAGCTGGCGCACGTGCCGTATGTCCCGTCGTCGATCTTCTTCAGCGCCTCCTCGATCTCCGCCAGCACCTGGCCCGAGTTTTCCTCGAGCGTGTAGTCGATCTCTCGATCGAGCGTCGCGGTCGCCGTCTCCGCGAGATGGTTGTCGCTCGTGCCGGAGATCTCCTCGACCTCGTCGTCGATCGTGCCCGGATGATCCTCGCGGAGGTTCGCGATCGCACGTTCGACGCGCTCGCGCTCCTCGAGCAGGATCGCCTGGAAGCGGTCGAGGTCGATGCTCATGCTCGCCGGTCCTTTCTGCCTCGGTCGGGCGCGGATGCGGACGCAAGGCGGCGGTCGACGAGCGCCGGCCCGAGTCCGGTCAATTCGACGATCTTGTCCCGTGCCCCGTGGCCCGAAACGAGCGCGAGGGTGTCGCGGGGCACCGCCAGTACCTCGGCGAGGAGACGCAGGACGGCGTCGTTCGCGCGTCCGTTCTCCGGCGCAGCGGTCACACGGATCTTCCAGGCGTCTCCATGCCGGCCGACGACCTGTGCGCGACCCGCGCCCGGACTGACGCGCAGCCGTACTCGGGTGGACGCTGCCGCCATGCGCCCAAGTGTACTGGCCCCTCTAGGCGGCCTCGGCCTCCTGGGACTGGGCGGCCGGCCATGCCTCGTCGACCTGCTCGATCGCGTCGAGCGCGGCGCGGAGCTGCGCACGGAGCTTGCGCGACTCGGTGGCGAGACGCTCGTTCTCGCTCCGTGCGGTGCGCTGGACGGCGCGGGCCTCCGCATGCGCCTCGGCGAGGATCAGCTCGGCCTCGCGACGCGCCTGCTCTCTCATATCCGCAGAGGCACGCTCTGCCGAGACGAGCGTCGTCCGGAGGAGCGCCTCGAGCTCCCGGTAGCGAACGAGGTCGGTCTCGAGCTGCTCGATCTTGTCGGCGAGGTCCGCGCGTTCGCGCCAGACGTCCTCGAAGCTCGCGGCGATCTCATCGAGCAACCGGTCCATGGCGGCGCGCTTGTAGCCGAATAGACCGGTACCCGGAGTCATGTGTCTGATCTCGACTGGTGTGAGTGCCATTCGTTTCTCCCTCTTAGTGGAACTGATCCAGGATCGTCTCCAGCAACCGGTCGAAAATGATCAGGGCGACGATCCCGATCATCGGCGACAGGTCGAGCGGTCCCATCGGCGGAAGCACTCGGCGGAAGAGCCGGAGGTATGGCTCTGACACGTCGTACAGAAACCGCTGGACCCTGTTCAACCAGGGCGAGTACGGGAGCCGCAGCCAGCTGGTGAGGATGTACGCCAGGATGATCAGCGTGTAGACCGTGACAAAGACGTTGATGAACGTCTTCGCCTGGTCGATCGCGTCGCCGAGCAGCGTGGCTATGGCTATTACGCCCATCCCACCGCGGTTCGCGATGGATGCCACATTTCCTTGAACAAGCGGGCGTGGAGCGCCATTTCCATTAGCACCTGGTTCGCAACCGGGTCGCCGCACTGTACGTCGGTGTCGTGTCGCTCGGTCGACCCGGTTGCTCAGCCGCGACGTTGACTTCCAGTTCCGCTGGGTCGGGACCGGCTCCAGCATGAAGAGCAACGTCTGTCACCGGGTGCTCGAGCAACCGGGTGAATAGCGGTGCGGACAGGGCGAACGGATCACACCCGGTTGCGACCAGGTGACTAACGGAATGAGGCGCTGCGCGCCTCGCCTATTGTTGGTTGAAGAAGCCGCCGCGCTCGAGCATGCGCGCCCGCTCCTCGGCGGAGACTTCCACGTTCCGCGGTGTCAGCAGGAAGACCTTGTCGGCGACGCGCTGCATCCCGCCGTCGAGGGCATACGTGAGGCCGCTGCCGAAGTCGATGAGACGCTTGGCGAGCTCCTGGTCCGATCCCTGCAGATTGAGGATCACCGGCACGCCTTCCTTGAACCGGTCGGCGATCTGCTGCGCGTCGTTGAAGCTGCGGGGCAGAACGAGGTGCACGCGGGACGCAGATCCGCCTCCGGCGCTCGGGACGCTCTCGACGCCGCGCAGTCTCCGCGGCTCGCTGTTCCGGGGTGCCGCCGGGGGTCGGAGGACGCTCGTCCGCGCCGCCGGGGCACCGGACTCGGGGTCGGTCCAGTCGTCGAACTCCTCCCGCCCGCGGCGCCGCGGGGCGAGCCTGCGCACATTCGGCCGGTCGGCATAGACCCGCTGGAGCTCCTCGTCGGTGAGATAGCCGTCCTCGTCCCAGTCCTCTTCCTCGGCGATCCCGAAGTAGACGAGAGTCTTGTTCCAGACGTCCGCAAAGCCCATGACGCGGAATCTTACTGCGGTCGGCGGTTGCCGAATAAGGACGAGCCGACCCTGATGTAGGTCGCGCCCTCCTCGACCGCGACGCTGTAGTCCTGGCTCGTGCCCATCGAGAGCTCGGCGAGTCCGTGCTCGGCGGCCAGCTCGCGGAGACGGCGGAAGTACGGACGCGATTGCTCCGGGTCGTCCGTCGCGGGCGGCATCGTCATCAGCCCGCGGACGTCGGCGTAGCAGCCGAGGAACGCGCCGAGGGCCTCCGGCGCGACGCCCGACTTCGTCGGCTCGCCCGACAGGTTCACCTCGACGAGGGCCGGAATCGTGAGCTTCGCGGCGGCGGACTCCGAGTCGAGCGAGTGGCACAGTTCGCAGACGGCATTGAGCGTCTTCGCCTTGCGGCTCTGCAGATGGCCGATGAAGTGCCAGCGAAACGCGTCGCCGTAACGTGCGTGCTTCTCGTCGAGATCCTGCGCCCGGTTCTCTCCGACGACGTCCACTCCCGCGTCGACGAGAGCCTTGAGCCCGTCGACCGACAGATACTTCGTCGCGACGACGACGGTCACGCCTGGGCCGACCTCGCCGCGCAGGGTGGCGTAGCGCTCGGCGATCTCGTCAGCCGACATACGCGATGACACCCTGACGTCCGGTCTTGCCGCTGTCACGGCGGTGCGAGAAGAAGCGGTCGGCGTCGCACGAGGTGCAGATGTCGAACCGGTCGACCCGCTCGCAGCCGGCGGCCCGGAGCGCGCGCTCGGCCGAGGTCCAGAGGTCGAGCTTGCCGTCGCGGACCACGTCGTCACCGAACGCCTCGCGAAACGGCTCGGCGACCTCGTCCCCGACGTCGTAGCAGCATGGGCCGATGCTGGGGCCGATCGCGGCGACCAGGTCGCGCGTGCCGATTGCGCGCACGCCCGTCGCGACGAGCCCCGCGAGGAGCCCGCGCCAGCCCGCGTGGAGGATGCCGACAGCGGGAGCGGACTGGTCACCGGCCCGTGCCAGTGCGATCGGGATGCAGTCCGCCGTGAGCAACAGCATCGCCCGGCCAGGCTCGTCGCTCCACAACCCGTCGCAGTGGTCGTACACGGTGCCGGGCGTGACGATGCCGCGAGGCTGCGCGCGCGTGACCGTCGCACCGTGCCGCTGCCAGGCCATCGTCGCTCCGTCCGGATCGGCGCCGACGGAGTCGCAGAGACGGATCCGGTTCTCGACGACGCTCGCAGGATCGTCCTCGGTGAGGATGCCAAGGTTGAGCGATTCGAACGGACCCTCGCTCACGCCGCCGACCCGCGTCGAGAACGCGACGCGGTACGGCCCCGGGGCGCGCCACTCGACGACTTCGACGTTGCTCATGACTGAGAGCCTTTCAGAACTGCGTCCGCGTGCTCGAGCAATGCGTCTCGCGTGTTGAGCGAAGGCTCGTCGACGACGTCGTGCAGGAGACGTTGCAGCGCATGCCCGAGCTCCGGCCCGGGGGTGAAGCCGAGAGCAATGAGGTCGTTGCCGTCGATCGCGAGGTCGGCCAATCGGTGAGGGTTCTTCTGCTCGCTCCTGAGCGTGCGGCGAAAGCGGGCCAGTGCTTCGAGATCGGCGATCGGCGCCTCCCCCGGGCTCCGCTTCCCGCGGTAGTCGGCTTCCTTGTGGTCGATCAGCTCGAAGGCGAGCGAGTCGCCGTACTTCGCGAGGAAGCGGCGTGCGCGGCGCGCGTCGCCCTCCCCGATGCTGAACATGTGATGTCGCACGATTCGCGCGACCAGGGAACGCAGCGCGTTTGGGTAGCGAAGCCGGCTCAGCGCCTGTGTTGCGAGTTCGGCGCCGACCTGCTCGTGGCTCCGCTGCGACGACCCGGGCCGCGCGTAGTAGTGCAACCTTCCGTCCTTGCCGCGCCACGCGACCCACGGCTTCCCGAGATCGTGGAACAGCGCGGCGAGACGAACCGCGAGCGACGCTCCGGCATCCGCGGCGGCCTGGACGACCGCGAAGGTGTGCTCGTCGACCGTGAGATCGTGATAGCGGCTCTCCTGGTTGAACCCGATCGCACGCTCGAACTCCGGCAGGAGCTCGACGAGCACCCCGGTGTCGCGGGCGAGCCGTAGCCCACGTCCCGGCTCCGTCCCGAGCAGGAGCTTCGAGAGCTCACCGAGCCCATCGGCGTGCAGCCCGCCGCCGATGCGCTCGCCCGAGACGCGACGGACGGACGCCGCCTCGTCGCGCATCTGCTGCAGCATGGACGGGTCGGGATCGAACCCGAGCTGCGAGACGAACCGCAGCGCTCGCACGAGCCGCAAGGGATCCTCCGCGAAGCTCGCCGGCGAGGTCGTGCGCAGCACGCGCCGCTCCAGATCCTCCTTCCCACCGAGAGGATCGACGAGCTCGCCCGTCGAGAGCCGCCGCGCCATGGCGTTCACCGTGAAGTCGCGGCGGCGCATGTCGTCGGCGATGGGAAGTGAAGGATCGGCGACGATCTCGAAGTCGTGGCGCCCGGGGCCGGTGCTCACCTCCTTGCGCGGAGGCGCGAACTCGATTCCCGCGGGGGCGAGCCGGCGTACGGCTCGGTCGTTCGGGTACAGCCGCACGCCGACGAGGCGATCGGCGACCACGAGATCCTCGACGCGGCCGTGCGGCTCGAGCGCGCGCTTGAGACCTTCGGTGTCGAGCCCGGGCACGAGGAAGTCGGCGTCTTTCGAGTCGAGGCCGAGCAGCTCGTCGCGCACTGCGCCGCCGACGAGATAGGCATCGAGACCCAGCCCGCGTACATACTGTTCGAGCTCGTCTCTCACGAGCCCCATTCTCCCGCGCGCGTACTACAGATGTGCGATCGCTTCGATCTCGACGAGTGCGCCGGATGGAAGCTTGGCGACTTCGACCGTCGAGCGCGCCGGCGGGCGGTCGCCGACGTACGCGGCGTAGACCGAGTTCATGCCCTGGAAGTCGTCGAGGTTCTGGAGGAACACCGTCGTCTTCACGAGCTTGTCGAGGCCCGTGCCGGCTTCGGCGAGGATCGCTGCGAGGTTGGCGAAGACCTGTTCTGTCTGTTCCTCGATGGTGCCGCCGGAGAGCTCCTTGTCGCCGGGCTTCAGCGCGAGCTGGCCCGAGACGAATACGAGGTCTCCCGTGCGAATGGCCTGCGAGTACGGCGCTCCCTGAAACGGCGCCGGCGCAGCTTCGGTACGAACGACGTTCTTGTCAGCCACCCTCTAGCTCCTTTGCTCACAGGCTTGGGACAGTGCAGCGCCGAGCGCCTTGAAGATCGCCTCGAGGACGTGCTGGGTGTCCTTCCCGTTCAGCAGCCGAACGTGCAGCGTGAGCCCCGCTCCCTCGGCAAGGCGCTCCAGGAAGCGGCGCGCGACGTCGGTGCCGAGACCGCCGATGCGGGCCTCGGTGAGGTCGACGTTCGAGACGAGGAGCGGCGTGTCCGACGCCTCGAGGACGACGTTCGCGAGCGCCTCGGACGACGTCATCATCGCCGAGCCGTAGCCCCGTCCCTCGCGGAGCGGCCCCGCGAGCGCTCGGCCGAAGGCGCTCCCCGCCTCGGCGACCTCCGCCTCCGCCCCATCCGGCTCGACCTCGAGCGTGACGTCGAACCGCGCGACCTCGACGAGGCGCTCGAGCAGCCGGTCGAACACCGGCAGGCCGGTGTCGATCGTCGCCACTCCGGTCCCACGAATCTCTACGCGAATCCCACTCCGACCCGCTGCGTGCTCGCGCGCTCCCATCGTCGGCGCAGGCTACCGGAGGCCGGAGCGCGACATTATGGATTCAAAAGATGGGCCGAACGGCCCTCCCTTTTAGGGTGATCCGAGACATACGGTCAGAGCACTGCATATGGGGAGTGTGCGGTGCGGAGCGGCGGTAGGTCTTGTGGTCATCGTGGGGGGAATCGGGCTTTTCATCTCACCGGACCGCGATGGTTCCGCACGCGCCACCCCGGGACCACTCTCGGCGCATCTGTCGGTCGGCTACGACAGCGGCAGCGCACTGGCCGCTGCCCTCCGCGCGACGAATGCCGTCGTCGTGCGGCGACTCGGTCGACTCCACGTTGCCGAGGTCAGCACGACGACTCCGCAGCGGGTCGTCGACCGCTTGCGTCGTGCTCGCGGGATCCGGTTCGTGCAGCGCACGGCCGCCCGCACCTCTGTTGGTGAGCCTGCGCTGACTCTCGCGTCGATGACACCTCGCGCGGTCTGGGAGTGGCAGGCCCACGCGACCCATGAGGACGCGGTGCCCGCGTCGGTTCTCCGTGCAGCGTCCTCGCTGACGATCGCCGTGATCGACACGGGCGCGGATCTCACCGCGCCGGATCTCGCCGCGAAAGCGCCTCAGACGTACAACACCCGCACGACGACCGCCGACGTGAGCGATGAGAACGGTCACGGCACCTTCGTCGCCTCGCTCGCCGCCGGCTCGGTGACGAACGACGACGGCATTGCAGGTGCAGGCGGCGACGCGCAGTTGCTCGTCGTCAAAGCCGGGAATGCGCGAGGCTCGTTCACGGACATCGACGAAGCGGCCGGGCTCATGTATGCGGTCGACCACGGCGCGAAGATCATCAACCTGAGCGTCGGTGGGCCCACGACGTCCGTTACCGAGCAGCAGGGAATCCAGTACGCCGTGGATCATGGCGTGCTCGTCGTCGCAGCCGCCGGCAACGAATACGACCGCGGCAACCCGGTGGAGTATCCGGCTGCGCTTCTGCAACCCGCAGGATCGAACGGCGTCGGCGGCTCCGGGCTCGCCGTCACCGCCTCGACGGCAAGCGGATCGCGCGCGTCGTTCGCGAACACCGGTTCGTGGGTGTCGCTCGCGGCGCCCGGCGACAACGTCTTCGGCGCGGTGGCGCAGGGCTCCAACCCGATGCTCTACCCGCGAAGCGTGCTGCCGGGCGCGCACAGCGGTCTGTACGGCTACGGCAGCGGAACGTCGTTCGCCGCACCGCAGGTCACGGGTGCAGCCGCGCTCGTGTGGGCGGCGAATCCGCTGCTGACCGCGGCCCAGGTCGCGCAGGTCCTCAAGGAGACGGCGTCCGGCGGCGGCCGGTGGACGCCGGAGCTCGGCTTCGGCGTCATCGACGTCGCGGCGGCAGTCGCGCGCGCCCAGGACGGCGTGCCGGGTGTCCTGCTCTCCGGCAGCCGCGTCAATACGCACGTGCAGTTGAACTGGAGCGGGGACGGCGCGCGCTACTCGCTCTCGCTCAGCAAGGACGCGAGCCCGGCGACGACCGTGCTCTCGGGTACCCAGACGAGCACGAGGCTGACGCTTTCGCGGGGCCACTCGTATTCGTTCACCGTCACGGCGCTCGACGCAGCCGGCGTCGCGACGGCGACCTCGACGCCGCTGACGGTGTCAGTCGCTGCCCGGCCGCGCGGCTAGCCGTCGACGCGCTCGATCGACGCGCCGAGTGCGCGGAGCCGCTCGTCGATCCGCTCGTAACCTCGGTCGATCTCGCGCACGTTTCCGATCGTCGACGTTCCCTCGGCGCAGAGCGCGGCGAGCAGCATCGCCATGCCGGCGCGGATGTCGGGGCTCGACATCCGCTCTCCGTACAGGGGCGCCGGGCCGGTGACGACGACGCGGTGTGGGTCGCAGAGGATGATCCGCGCCCCGAGGCCGACGAGCTTGTCGACGAAGAAGAGGCGGTTCTCGAACATCTTCTCGAAGATCATCACCGTGCCGTGCGCCTGCGTTGCGACGGCGACCGCGATCGAGGTGAGGTCGGCGGGGAACGCCGGCCACGGCCCGTCGTCGATCTTCGGGATCGCGCCGCCGATGTCGTCTTCGATCACGAGCTTCTGGCCGTCGAGCACCCGGATCTCGGTGCCGTTCGTCTCCGTCTGGACGCCGAGCCGGCGGAACACCGGCATCACCGCGATGAGGTCCTCGAGCCGGCAGTTCTCGATCACGATCTCGCCCTCGGTAATGGCGCCGAGGCCGATGAAGCTTGCGATTTCGATGTGGTCTGGGCCGATGGTGTACTCGGCTCCGTGCAGCGAGTCGACCCCTTCGATCCGCAGCACGTTCGTCTCGATGCCTTCGATCTTCGCGCCGAGCGCGACGAGGAATCGACAGAGGTCCTGCACGTGCGGCTCGCAGGCGGAATTGCCGAGAACCGTCTGCCCCTTCGCGAGCGACGCCGCCATGACCGCGTTCTCGGTGCCCGTGACGCTCGCCTCGTCGAGGAAGATGTGCTTGCCGATCAGGCGGTCTGCGGTCATCGTGAACTTGCGGTTCGAATGGATCTCGGCGCCGAACTGCTCGAACGCATGAATGTGGGTGTCGACGCGCCGGCGCCCGATGACGTCTCCACCGGGTGGCGGCACGATCGCGCTCCCGAAACGCGCGAGCAAGGGGCCGGCCAACAGCACGGAAGCGCGGATGAGCTTGCACAGCTCGTCGTTGAGCTCCGTCTTCGTGACGTTCGCCGCGCGGACACGCACGTCGTTCGGGCCGATCCATTCGACCTCGGCGCCGAGGTCGACGAGAAGGTCGATCATCGTGAGGACGTCGAGGATGCGCGGCACGTCATGCAGGACGACCTCGTGCTCGGTGAGGAGGCACGCGGCGAGGATCGGCAACGCACCGTTCTTGTTTCCCGCGGCGCGAACGCGGCCGTTGAGCGGGCGCGCACCCTCGATCACGAACGCATCTGATGCTTTCTGGGCCATGAGCGCGGCTATCCTAGCCACGTGCCGTCGCCCACACGTGAGCAAGCCTGGCAGACTCTGACGAAGTACACGAAGAGCGAGTCATTGCTCCGGCATGCACTCGCCGTCGAGGCGTCGACGGCCGCGTACGCGCGCAAGCTGGGTGGCGACGAAGAGCTCTGGCGGGTCTCGGCGCTCCTGCACGACTTCGATTACGAGATGCATCCGACGCTCGACAAGCATCCGCAGGACGGGGCGCCGATCCTGCGCGAGGAGGGATATCCGGACGAGGTCATCGACACCGTGCTCTCCCATGCCGAGCATCTCGGCCTACCGCGCGACACTCCGTTGAAGAAGGTGCTCTTCGCGTGCGACGAGCTCTCGGGCTTCGTGCACGCGTGCGGTCTCGTGAGGCCCACCGGCCTCGAGGGGCTCGAGCCGAAGTCCGTGCGCAAGAAGCTCAAGCAGCCGTCGTTCGCGGCCGGCGTCCACCGCGAAGACGTCTACAAAGGCGCGGAGGAGCTCGGCGTCGAGCTCGACGATCACATCCGCATGGTCGTCGAGGCGCTGCAGCCGATCTCCGCCGAGCTCGGCCTCCCCGCGTCCTAGCGCGGCTCAGCCCACCGCGGTGACGCCGGCGACGAGACGCTGTAGGTCGTCCTCGCTCGTCCACCAGCCGCACGAGGCTCGGACGAGGTTCCGGCCCGGGAGCTCCCGCACGATCACGCCTTGCTGCTCGAGTGCGGCGACGAGCTCGGGCGGATCGCCCGGTGGGCGAAACGAGACGAGCGTCGAGTGCCCGGGCGGCGTCACGACCTCGACATGCGGCTCGAGAAGCTCACGGCACCGGGCCGCCTGGTCGGCCGCCCGCTCGTAGCGCCACTCGGGATGGGCGGCGAGTGCCGCGAGGAGCCCGAGCAGCATCGGCGTCGGGATCCAGCCGGCGTCGAAGCGCGGCGATCCCTCCTTTGCGACGAACGCGCCGGTGGGCTCGTACGACGTCTGCGACAGATAGCTCGGAAAGGCGACGCCCAGCCGCTCCGGATCCTGCACGAAGAGGGCGCCGGTGGGCTCAGGCCCGCAGAGCCACTTCTGCGCCGACACCGTGTAGAAGTCGAAGTCGCCCGCGCCCGTAACGATCGCTCCGGCGGATTGCGCGCCGTCGACGAGCACCGGGAGACCGCTCTGCTCGCGCACGCGGCGCAGGTCGAGCCGCCGACCGTCCGTCCACAGCACGTGCGACGTGGCGATGAGTCGCGTGCGCGGCGTCACGCCCGCGAGGATCGCGTCCTCGTCGCCCTCGGTCAGAACGACCCGAACCCCTGCCGCATGCACGGCTGCGGTGAGGCCGAAATGCTCCTGGTCTGTCATCACGACCTCGTCATCCGGGCCGAGGCCGAGGCCGGAGAGCACGATCGAGCAGCCGCGCGAGGTCGAATCGGTGAGCGCGACGTGCAGCGGATCGACGTCGAGCACGGCTGCGAGACCCGTTCTCGCCTCTTCACGAAGGGCGAGGATCCGCTCGATCCATTCCTTCCCGCTTCGCCCATGCTCGAGATCGCGCCGCGTCTGGTCGATCACCGCGTCGGCCGTTGCACGCGCGATCGGCCCGTTCGTGCCCGCGTTGAGATACGCGTGGCGCTCGAGCACGGGGAACTGCGCGCGGGCTTCCTCGAAGGTCATCCGACGTGAAGTTCTACCGGCGCGTGGTCGGAGACGAGCCGACCACCGATCCGCCGACGCTCGTCCGGCCAGACGAGCGGCGGCGTCGACGGACGGCCGCGGACGAGTATCTGATCGATCGAAGGCGCCGGCTCCGAGTACCCCCACTCGCTGAGCTGGCCGTAGGCCTGGCCCGAGCCCGGGCGCACGTTCACGTCGCCGCAAAGGATCACGGGCTCGTCGGGCTCTGCAAGCTCTTCGACGATCGTCGCCGCACGGAGGAACTGCTCGTCGGCAAGCCCGCTCGTCACGTGGACGTTGGCGACGAGACCGAGGTCGTCGATCCGCACCGTCTGGAGCACGCGGCGCTCGCCTTCGCCGCGTCGGCTCACCGTGAACGTGCATTGCTCCCGGACGGACAGCCCCTGCGCGACGAGCAACGCATTTGCCTGGCCCGTGACAACGGACCGCAGTCGGCCGTGGTCCAGCTCGGTGATGAGCTTTCCGAGCGCGGCGCTGAGCAGCCGAGGCCGTGCGGCGACCGCGCCGATGGACGTCATCCCACTCCAGGCGCCGAGGTGCGCGAGCCCCCAGACAGGAACCTCTTGGAGGCAGAGCACGGCCGGTGCGTCGGCGCTCGCCAAGCGGACCATCTCCTCGAGGAATGCCCGCCGCTCCGGCGGCACGGCGTTGCCGTGAAAGAGGTTCCACGTGCGGACGAGGAGTGGCACATGCGTAGCCTACGGCTGCAGATGCGCGTCCTCCTTGCCGACCCTCCCGCGTTCACGCCGACGTACGACCATGAGCTCGCAGCGTCGCTTGCACGCGCCGGTGCCGACGTCGAGCTCGTGACGTCGCGGTTTCGCTTCGGCGAGGTACCGCTTCCAGAGGGATACGTCCGCTCCGAGGTCTTCTATCCCCTCTCGTCGCGACTCTTCCGCCGGTCGCGTCTTCGCCTGCCGCTGAAGGCGGCGGAGCACCCGCTCGGGTTGGCTGCGCTGAGCCGGCGCAAGGCGGACGTGTTGCACCTCCAATGGCTATCCGCCCCGGAGCTCGACGCACGCCTCTTTCGTCCGCACCTGCCCGCCGTGTTCACCGCGCACGACTTGTTGCCGCGGCGCACTGCCACGCGGTCCGATCTCTGGCGGCGGCTGCTCGACCGCTTCGAGCGCGTCGTCGTTCACAGTGAGAGCGGCCGGGACACGCTCGCAACTCTCGGCGTCGACGCGACGCGCTCGCGTGTCGTGCCGCATCCGGTGTTCCCGAGCGATCCGCCGCGCGACGACGACGGCCGCACAGTTCTCTGCTTCGGCGTGATCCGTCCGTACAAGGGACTCGACGATGCGATCGAAGCGGTGCGCCGTGTCGGCGACGTGCGCCTCATCGTCGCGGGCGACCCGCTCGAGCCGATCGAGCGGTACCGAGCGGCTGCCGCCGGCCTCGATGTCGACTGGCGCCTCGGCTATCTGTCCCCGGCCGAGGTCGACCGCGCATTCGGCCAAGCGACGATCGCACTCTTCCCGTACAAGCCGGAGCTCGATCAGAGCGGCGCTCTGCTCCGCGCGCTCGGGGCCGGCGTTCCCGCGGTCGCATACGACGTCGGCGGCGTGGCAGAGCCCGTACGCCGGTTCGGCGCCGGGCGAGTCGTGCCGCCGGGTGACATCGAGGCGCTCGCGGCTGCCGTTCGCGAGCTCCTCGGCGATCCGGCCGCACTGGAGGAAGCGCGCGCGGGTGCACGACGCGCACGCGAGGAGCTGACCTGGGATGCTGCAGCTCGCGCGCACCTCCAGATCTATGAGGAGATCGTGTGACGATTCCGTCTGTCCTCTTCGCGAACGGATGCTCGTGATCTTCCGGCGCAAGCGCTTCGCCGACGTGATCGCACGGCAACTCGACGTCTTCGCGGAGGACGAGGCAACCGGGCTGTTCGAGGAAGTGCGTGAGAAGAAGGGGCTGTACGAGCGCGCCGAACGCAGCGAGGCCGAGGAAGCCTACGGCGACTATGTCGACGTCGTCGAGGCTGCAACGGAGGCGCTCGCCGAGATGCGCTATCGCTTCCGGAGCACACTCGACGAAGCGGCGGGCGAGGAGTACGAGGAGGCGTTCAATCGCGCGGTGAAGAAACGCTGGCCCCATTTCGGCCTGGAGATCGAGAACCGATGAACGGGGCACGCATCGAGGACTACGCCCTGATCGGCGACATGCAGACGGCTGCGCTGGTCGAGCGCGGCGGGTCGATCGACTGGCTGTGCTTCCCGCGCTTCGATTCGGGCGCCTGCTTTGCAGCCCTCCTCGGTACCGAGGAGAACGGCCGCTGGGTGATCGCACCCGTCAACGGCGGCACGACAAAGCGCAGGTACCTGCACGACACGTTCGTGCTCGAGACGACATGGGAGAGCGACGAAGGGTCGGTGCGCGTGCTGGACTTCATGCCGCCACGCGGAAAGGCGCCGGACGTCGTGCGGATCATCGAAGGCTTGCACGGCAGCGTGCGCATGCGTTCCGAGCTCGTGATTCGGTTCGACTACGGCAACATCGTCCCGTGGGTTCGGCGCGCCGACGGTGCGCGCCTCGCGATCGCAGGCCCCGACGGGCTGTGCTTCCGCACGCCGGCGTCGACGCACGGCGAGAACATGAGGACGATCTCCGAGTTCGTCGTCGAGGAGGGAGAGCGAGTTCCGTTCGTGCTGACGTGGTTCCCATCGCACGAAGCGACGCCGGCGGTGATCGACCCCGAGGTGGCGCTCTCCGAGACCGAGACCTTCTGGCGGGAGTGGCTCGACGACGGCGACGTCGCGCTTCCTCCCGAGCTGCGAGGCGTCGTCTGCCGCTCGCTCATGCTCCTGAAGGCCCTTACCTATGGGCCGACCGGCGGCATAGTCGCTGCACCGACGACGTCGCTGCCGGAGTGGATCGGAAGCGTGCGCAACTGGGACTACCGCTACTGCTGGCTCCGCGACGCAACGCTGACATTGCTCGCGTTGCTGAACTGCGGTTACGTCGACGAAGCACAGCAGTGGCGCCGCTGGCTCCTGCGCGCGATCGCAGGCGATCCGGCAGACGTCCAGATCATGTACGGCGTCGCCGGCGAACGCCGGCTGGCGGAGTACGAGCTGCCCTGGCTCGCGGGGTACGAGGGCTCGGAGCCTGTGCGGGTCGGCAACGCCGCGAGCGATCAGTTGCAAATCGACGTCTTCGGCGAGCTGATGGATGCGCTGTACCAGGCCCGAGTCCACGGGCTTCCGATCGAGAAGCCTGCCTGGGCGCTCCAGCGTGTCCTCCTCGACTATCTCGAGAAGATCTGGAACCAACCGGACAGCGGCATCTGGGAGATTCGCGGCGAACCGCGCCACTTCGTGCACTCGAAGGTGATGGCATGGGTCGCATTCGACCGCGCTGTCCGCTCGGTCGAGACACAGGGGCTCGACGGCCCCGTCGACCGCTGGCGGGTCATCCGCGACACCATCCGGACGGAGGTCTGCGCAAAGGGCTTCGACGAGGAGCTCGGCTCGTTCACGCAGTCCTACGGGTCCAAAGATGTCGACGCGAGCCTCCTCATGCTGCCGCTCGTCGGCTTTCTACCGGCCTCCGACGCGCGGATCCAGGGGACGATCGACGTCGTCCAGCGAGAGCTCGTCGAAAACGGGTTCGTGCTCCGCTATCGCACGCACGAAACGGGAGACGTCGACGGCCTGCCGGCGGGCGAAGGTGTGTTCCTGCCGTGCTCGTTCTGGCTCGTCGACTGCCTCGAGCTGCTCGAGCGGCACGACGAGGCGCACGCACTTTTCGAGCGTCTCATCGCGCTCGTGAACGACGTCGGCCTCATCTCCGAGGAATACGACCCGGTGGCCAAGCGCATGCTCGGCAACTTCCCACAGGCGTTCACCCACCTCGCGCTCGTCAACTCCGCGTTCAACGTCGTCCCGCATCTGCCGTCGCCGATGAAGCGTCGGCACGCAGAGCATTCGTAGTTTCGATGCTTCTCTACCGGTGACCGAAGTGGTGCGCGGACGGCAGCGAGCCGTGCACGTCCGCCCCTTCGGTGAGCTCGCGTGCGAGCCGGCCCAGTCCGACGAGCTCGCGCACGAGGACATTGCGGTTGCGGTCGACGTGCTCGTAGCGACCGCGGGCGAGCAACAGCGGCTCGCCTCGGACGAGCGCGCGGAACCGGTCGTACACCTGCGGCGGCACGATGAGGTTGAGCTGTGCGTGCTCGTCCTCGAGCAGCATGAAGACGACGCCGTTTGCCGTCGACGGTCGTTGCCGTGCGACGACCATGCCGGCGACCTGCACGGTCGTCCGGTTCGGCTGGTCGAGTAGATCGACGCTCGACAGCGTTCCTGCGGGAAGGTGCGGCCGCAGCAGCTCGAGCGGGTGCACGCCGACCGAGAGGCTCGTCGTGCGGTAGTCGTCGAGCATTCGTTCCCAGACAGTCGGGTCGGGTAGGTCGGGCGTCGCAACGGTGGCTTCGAGTGGAAGTGCGAGCTGCTTTTCCTCGCCGCGCGAGCCCGGCACGGTCTGCGCGCGCGGAACGAGGCCGAGTTGCCACAGCAGCTCGCGGCGCTTCAGTCCGAACGAGTCGCAGGCGCCGGACTCGACCAGTGCGGTGAGCTCGGCTTCGCTGAGCGAGACGCGTTGCGCGAGATCGCGAATCGAGCCGTACGGTCCGTTGCGGGTGCGCTCGTCGTCGACGACGGTCGCGTCGTCCTCCCCCACGCCTTGCACGTACTTGAGCCCCACGCGAACGGCGCCGTTCTCGATCGTGCAATTGACGCCGCTGCGATTGATGTCGGGCGGGCGCGTCTCGACGCCGCGCCGCTGCCCGTCGCGGACGAGCGTCGCCGGCGGATAGAAACCCATCGGCTGCGCATTGAGCAGTGCTGTGAGGAACTCGGCGCTGTAGTGATGGCGCAGCCAGGCCGACTGGTACGCGAGCAGCCCGAACGCGGCGGAGTGCGACTTCGGGAACCCGAACCCGGAGAATGCGACGAGCTTGTCGTAGACCGAGTGGGCAATCTGCTCGTCGACGCCCTTGCCGATCGCGCCTGTGATGAAGCGCTCGCGATATGCCTCGAGTGCGGCGAGCGAGCGCTTGCGGCTCATCGCGCGGCGCAGCCCTTCCGCTTCGCCGACGGTGAACCCGGCGAGATGGATCGCGACGTCGAGCACCTGATCCTGGAAGACGATCACGCCGAGCGTTTCGCGCAGCGGCTCCTGCAGCAGCGGATGATCGGCCGGCGGCTCGTACGACGGGTCCTCGCGCAGCAGCTGGCGGCGCTCGATGTAGGGGTGGACGGCCTTCCCCTGGATCGGTCCGGGGCGCACGAGCGCTACCTGCACCGTCAGGTCGTCGAGGTTCTCGGGCTTCGTGCGCAGGATCGTCTGCATCTGCGCGCGGCTCTCGATCTGGAAGCAGCCCACCGTGTCGGCGGCCTGGATCTCCGCGTACACGCCCTCGTCGTGGAGATCGATCCGCGAGAGGTCGATCAGCTCATTGCGTGTTTGCGCGATCAGGTCGACGCACTCCTCGACGGCGGAGAGCATTCCCAGCCCGAGCAGGTCGATCTTCAGGAAGCCGGCGTCGGAGCACGAATCCTTGTCCCACTGGCACATCTGCCGTCCCGCCATCGCCGACGGCTGCACGGGAACGATCTCGACGAGCGGTCGCGTGGAGATCACCATGCCGCCCGGATGCTGCGAGATGTGGCGCGGCAAGCCGCCGATCTCGGTGCACAGCTCGGCGAATGCCCGCCACCGCGGCGACGCCATCTTCTGCGCAGCGTCGGGGAGCATCAGCACTTCTTCGCCGACCCGCGCGGCGTTCCAGCCGTCGGAGAGCTTCGCGAGGCGCTCGAGGTCGGCGTACGGAAGTCCGAGTGCTTTGCCGACGTCGCGGATCGCGCCGCGCGACCTGTACGTCGCGAAGCTCGCGACGAGCGATGCGTGCTCACGACCGTACTTCTCGGTGACGCCGACGATCAGCTTCTCGCGGATGTCGCGCGGGAAGTCGAGATCGATGTCGGGTACCGACGACAGCTCGCGGTTGAGGAAGCGGCCGAGCGAGAGGTTGTTCGCGACGGGATCGACGTGTGACAGCCCGGTGAGGTAGCAGACGAGCGAGCCGACAGACGAGCCGCGTCCGCGCCCCGGCGGCAGCACGTGCCGCATCGAGCCGGGGCCTCGTACCTCGTAGGCGATCTCGCGCGCGAGCTCGAGCACCTCCCAGTGCAGCAGGAAGAAGCCGGCGAGACCGAGCTCGTCGATCAGCAGGAGCTCTTCTTCGAGCCGCTCGCGCACGCGGCGCTTGTGGCCGTTGAGATTGGCGTAGCGCTCGCCGAACGCGTGCTCGCAGACGGTGCGCAGCTGCACGATCGCGGGCTCGGCCCCGTCGGAGAAGTCGGGATAGCGGTAACCGAGCTCCTGCGTGAGGTCGAACGTCAGCCGCTCGGCGAGCTCGACGGTGCGTACTGCTGCATCGCGATCGTCGGGGAAGCGGTCGAGCATGTCCAGCGGCGCGGCGAGAACGGACTCGTGGTTGCCGCGGCGCTCGCGCTCGCAGCCGTCGAGTGAGGTGCGGCAGCGGATCGCGACGAGCACGTCCTGCAGCGCGGCACGTCGCGCATCGTGTGCATGCACGTCGCCGGTGGCGACGGTGTGCACCTTCAGCGTCTCGGCGAGGTCGCGCAGGGCTGCGTTGCGGCGCACGTCGCCGCGTTCGTATGGACGCTGGATCTCGACGAAGAAGCGGTCGCGGCCGAAGGCGCGGGCGATGCGCGCTGCCATGTTGGGGTCGTGCACGGCGAGCCCGTGGCGGGCGCAGCCGGAGAGGCAGACGAGACCGTCGTTCAGCTGCTCCAGCCTGCGCGGGTCGAGTGACGGCGGCAGCGGCTCTCTTCCCTCCTTCGGCCGCGTGCGCGCATGAGCGTCGGTGATGAGCCGGCAGAGGTTCGCGTAGCCCTGCGGCGACTCGACGAGCAAGGTCACGTGCGACCCGCCGTCGAGGGTCAGCTCGGCACCCGTGATCGGCCGGACGCCGAAGTGCTTCGCCGCGTGCGCGAACTCGAGCGAGCCGTAGATCCCGTCGTGATCCGTGAGCGCGAGTGCCGTGTACCCGAGCTCGGCCGCCCGCGCCGCAAGCTCTTCCGGCTGGGACGCTCCGTCGAGAAAGGAGTATGCGCTGTGGGCGTGGAGCTCGGTGTACGGCACCCTTCTGTTCTACACGAACATATGTTCGTGTCAAATAGACCGGTGCCCTCCTCTCACCTCTGACCTGTCCACGGCGGCCCCGCCCTGGGGTCAGGCCCCGGGACGTGTCTGTGGGAGCCGCGGTCTGGGGTCAGGCGCCGGGACGTGTCTGTCGGAGCCGCGGTCTGGGGTCAGGCCCCGGGACGTGTCTGTGGGAGCCACGGTCTGGGGTCAGGCCCCGGGACGTGTCTGAGGGTGCCAGGTCTGCGGTCAGCCCCGGGACGTGTCTGTGGGAGCCACGGTCTGCCGCGGGAGCCGCGGTCTGGGGTCAGGCCCCGGGACGTGTCTGTGAGAGCCACGGTCTGGGTCAGACAGCTAGACGGCGAAGCGGCGTGGATCGAACCGCTCCGTCTCGGGCGGCGGCGCTTCGCCGACGAGCATCGCCGCTACGGCTTCGGCGGTGATCGGGGCGAGCAGGATGCCGTTCCGGTAATGGCCGCCCGCGATGAGGAGGCCCTCCCACTCGCCGATGAGCGGGCCGCCGTCCGGGGTCGCCGGGCGCAGGCTCGCAACCGACTCGACGAGCTCGAGCTCGTCCACCGCCGGCACGGCACGTCGCGCCTGGCTCAGAAGGAGCTCCGTCGCCGCTTCGGTCGTCGTCGTGTCGAAGCCGGCGTCCTCGATCGTCGCGCCGATCACCGTCTCGCCGCTTGCGCGGGGCACGACATAGACGTGCTCGCTGCGGATGATCCGCGTCGCGGGAAGCGGCCCGCGGAGCCGTAGTGTCTGGCCCTTCACCGGCACGATCGGCAGCCGCTTCACGAGCCGCCTCGACGACCATGCGCCCGCGGCGAGCACAACTCGCTCTGCGTGCACGCGTGTTCCGTCGGCGAGGACGACGCCCGAGTCGTCGAGCTCCACGACGTCGGCGTGGGCCCGAACCGCGTCTCCGAGGATCGAGGCCAGCCCGGCGACGACGCGTCGGGGATCGACCTGCGCGTCTTGCGGCAGGTGCAGGCCGCCGCGGCAGTCGGCCGCGATCCCTGGCTCGAGCGCCAGGCACCGGTCGGCCTCGAGCCACTCGCCCCCGAGCGTGTCGTCCCTGGCGCCGTCGAACGAGAGCACGAGCGATCCGCACCGCGTATAGCCCGGATCGATACCGGTCTCGTCCACCAGCTCACCGGCGAACGACGGCCAGAGCTCGGCCGACCGGTGCGCGAGCGCGGTGAACCCGGGTGTCTCGGGATCGGGGGCCAGCACTCCCGCAGCAGCGAACGTGGCGCCGCAGCCGGCACTCTCGCGCTCGAGGACGCACACGCGCAGGCCACGCTGCATCGCACGCCACGCCGACGCCAGGCCGATAATCCCGCCGCCGACGATCGCCGCATCGAATCGCTCCACGAGGAGGGACGATAGGGTCTGCCGCCGTGGACGGCACCAGCAGGCGCGCACGACTCGCCCGATCTCGGCTCTATCTCGTCCTCGACGCGCGCCCGCACGGGCAGGACCCAGCCGATCTGCTCGACGCCGCGCTCCGCGGCGGAGTCGACGTCGTCCAGCTTCGGGACAAGGAGCTGCCGGACGATGAGCTCGTGGCCGCGGCGGCGCCGTTCCGGCGGGCGTGCGACGCGCACGGGGCGCTCTTCGTCCTGAACGACCGCCCCGAGCTCGTCGAGCGCTGCGACGCCGACGGCGTGCACGTCGGCCAGAGCGACGCGCCGGCGGCCGATGCGAGACACGTCGTGGGCGTCGAACGGATCGTCGGCCTCTCGGTGAGCACGCTCGGGGAGCTTGCCGCGGTAGAGGGCCAGGCCGACTATCTCGGGGTCGGCGCCGTCTACGGCACGCCGACGAAGTCGGAAGCAGAGCCGGCCGGCCTCGAGCTCGTCCGGGCGGCACGCGACACGGTGTCTGTGCCGTGGTTCGCGATCGGCGGCGTCGAGCTCGACACCGTCGCCGCGATCGTCATTGCGGGTGCACCCGGCGTCGCCGTCGTGCGGGCGATTCGCGACGCTGATGACCCGCAGGCGGCCGCGCAGCAGCTGCGAGCCGAGCTTCCGTCCGGAGGCGCGATCGTCACGGCACCCGGCGAGCGGGTGCGGACACTTCTCCCGCAACTCGAGGTGCTCGAGGCGACGCTCGAGCCCGGTGCCGCCGGAGCGCGGGCGCACACGCACCGAGTGCACGCGGACGTCTTCTATGTCCTCGAGGGCGAGCTCGAGTTTCGTCTGGGCGACGAGACCGTTCGCGTTCCCGCGGGCTCGTGTGTCGGTGCGCCTCGAGGACTCGTCCATGGATTCAGGAACCCGGGCGACGTATCCGCCCGCTATCTCAATCTGCACGCGCCCGGCGTCTTCGCCCGAGGCGCGGCCGCAAAGGAGCAGCCGGAGTACTTCGATACGTTCTTCGGCACCGCCGAGGCGTCTCCAGGCGCACGCCCGGTGGGCAACGGCCCCGGTGACGGCGACCGTCTGGCGAAGGAGCACCGACTTGCACTGGTCAAGCTCGTGCTGCCCGAGCTCGCCGTTCTCGACTATTTCGTCGGGCCGGAATATGACGGCGCGAGCAGACACGTGCACCTTCGCCACGCGGACTGCTTCTACGTGTTGGAAGGCGAGCTCGAGCTCACGGTCGAAGGCGACGTCGTCCGCGCCGGACCCGGCGCCTCCGTGGTGGTCCCGCCGGGCGTCCCGCACGCGTTCACGAGCGTCGGCCGCGCGCGCTTCCTCAACGTGCATGCGCCGGCATGCGGGTTCGTCGAGTACCTGCGCAAGCTCGACGCCGGCGAGAACGTCGACTCGCAACAGTACGACTCGTACGACCTGGCGTGACTGTCAACGGCCCGCAACACCATGTTCACCGGAAAGGCATCGCCGGCGGACGCTGCTCGTAGTAGTGTCGCCGCCGGGAGAGGATTTGCGGCTCCCTCCCCTTCCGTCAACGAGAAGGAGGAGGACATATGTCGCACGACGACGACACCTATTCGCGCCGCACGTTCCTCAAGAAGACGGGAGCGGCGGGTGTCGCAGTTGTCGGCGGAACACTGTGGGCGACGTCACCGGCAGCGGCGCGCGCGCGTCGCGGTAGGCCGGAGACTCCGCTTCGGCACCTGGTCATCTCGTGTCAGGAAAACCGTTCGTTCGACCACTACTTCGGCTACGCGCCCCAGGTACAGGCAGCGGGCTACGGACCGCCGCGCGGTTATTTCCAGCCCGACGCAACAGGCGGTCGGCACGCCCCGTTCGAGCTCACGTCGCTCACGAGCCCTGACCCGCCGCACTGGTGGCAGGCGGTTCACGAGCAGGTGGCGGGCGGCAGGATGGACGGCTTCTACAAGATGTCCCAGGTGTTTCCCGGCGACGGCAACGTCGCGATCGGCTACTACACCGAACGGGAGCTGCCGTTCTACTACAGCCTGTTCCGCAACTCGGGGCTGTGCGCGAACTACTTCTGCTCGGTGCTGGGGCCGACGTGGCCGAACCGCTTCTATCTCATGTCCGGCACGTCGGGCGGCATCACGACGAACGGCCAGTGGGGATATGGGATCTTCGATTCAACTCGGTGGCCGATCATCCTCGACCTCCTCGACCAGCAGGAAGTGACCTGGAAGATCTACAGCATCGGCGATGACGATGTGCCGAGCGGTGACAGCGACAACGTCGCCGTCTTCTGGAGCCGCTGGGCCCACGACCCGCGCACGACGGCGACGCAGGACGACTACCTCGACGACTGCCGCAGCGGGCGACTGCCGCAAGTCTCGTGGATCATCCCGAGCTTCCACCTGGGCTACGACGAGCACCCCCCTGCCGACGTGTCGGTCGGCATGGGATTCCAGCAGCAGATGATCACCGCGCTTCGCCAGTCGCGCGCATGGCAGAGCTCCGCGTTTCTCCTCACCTACGACGAGCACGGCGGCTTCTTCGACCACGTGGCCCCGCCGCGGGTCGACGCGTACGGCCTCGGTGTTCGGGTGCCGCTCTGGGTCATCTCGCCGTATGCCCGGCGTGGGCCGGTGAAGTCACGGAAGCCGGCAGAGCACGTCTCGACGTTGAAGCTGATCGAGCGGCTTCACGGCCTCCCGACGCTCGCCTCGATCAACCACACCTTCGACACGGCGACGCCGACCGGCGGCGACTACGACACGGCCGGCGCTCCTGCACCACCGCGGGACGGGCTCGAGACGATCAGCGATCTGCTCGACCTCTTCGACTTCTGAGCGATCGACCGGGGCCTGTCCACGGGCAGGCCCCACGGTCTCCCGACGAGGCAGCGTTCATGCTCCCCGCTGGGTGAACCACCTCCCTCCCGCGCCGTCATGGAAGACGACGGTGTTCTCGCCGGTTTCGAGCACGACCTCGAAGTAGCGGCGGAGGATCGGCTCCTCCGTCCACCAGCGGTCGAGCACCCGCCACTCCTCGCGCACGAGCGCGACCGACTGGTGGTTCACCTGCCAGGGAGTGCCGTCGAAGTTCGACTCGACGCGCGCAGGGCGCGGCTCGTTCAGTCGTCCCGCGGTACGAACAAGGCTCGCGTCTCGGGAATGCGCGACCATGGTGCGACCTCCACGACGGTACAAACGGAGCCGGAGCCGGTGCTTGCACAAACCTGGCGAAGCCCCTCGCTGAGCCGGCTGCGATCTTCGGCGCCGGCGGCGAGCAGCTCGAGCTGGCGTCCGGCGGGCTCGGTGAGCTCGACGAGCTCGAGCCGCAGCGCAAGCACCGGAGCAGGCAACTCGGCGAGCCGTGGTGCGAGTGCGATGCGGATGCGGTCGGCGTCGGCGCTCGGCTCGCGCAGCGTCAGCGACTTCCGCCAGGAGCCGCCGCCGACGAGCTTCGCCGAGAGCGCCACCTTGCGGACGAAACGGTCACGCCGCTCCGGCCGTGCGAGCACGGTGTCGACGAGCGCGCCGAGCGCGCGGCGCAACGTCAGCTCGTTGCCGATCGCCTCAGGGAACTCGAGCGTCTCGGCTACCTCGGCCGGCGGACGGCGACCGCGCACCCGCGCGGCCGCTCCACCCCTCGCCAGGCTCCAGGCGCGCCGGCCGTCCGGCCCCAATCGTTCGGCGACGGCGCCACCCGGGAGCCCGGCAAGCTGTCCAAGCTTTCGCACGCCGAGCGACTCCAGCTCGTCGTAGCGCTGCCGCTCGAGCGGCAGGAGCGTGAGCGGCAGCGGCGCGAGGAACCGCCCCACCTCCTCGTCGCGGACGACGAGCAGCTGCCCTGCGCGTGCGACCGACGCGGCCGCGAGCGCGGCGAACCGCCGGCCTGCTGCGCCGATGCGGGCATCCCATGCAGTGCCGACCGCGGCGAGCGCACGCTGAAGCGCCGCGTCGAGGCCGCCGTAGAGGCGCTCCACCCCACGAGTCTCGAAGTACGCGATCCCGAGCGCAGCCGACTCGACCGCGAAGCCTGCGTCCTCGAGCGAGCGGACGATCTCCTCCCACGCCTGCTCCGCTGCCGCAGGATCCGGCTCGATGAGCACGAGCCGCGGGCAGGTCGCAAGCGCCTCGCCGAGACGCATCTGCGGCCGGATGCCCGCTGCCTCTGCCGCGGCGGTAACCGGGCCGAGCAACGGCTCTCCACCGGGCTCCGGTGAGAGCGCCGCCGGGCGCAGCGTCAGGGACGGCGCCTTCCGCAGCGCCGCCTTCAGCTCGAACCCGGGAATGGAGAGGCAGGCGATCACAGGAACGTATGTTCTACACGAACACACGTTCCCCTGTCAAGCAATAGTTACGTCAAGCCGGTTCCGGCAGGACGAACGATCCGCTTGGCGTAGGCGGCGAGTGCCACGAGTCCCGCTGCCGCAAGCGTGAAGATGTTGGTGGTCATGCACGACCGGCAGACACCGCAACACGCCTGCGCTGCCGGCGCGAGATCAACGGCCCGGTTGAGGAGCGGCAACGCCTTTGTGTTCGTTCGCTCCAGCACTGCCGACAGCGTACTCCCTGTCCTGGCCGGTTCACGTCATCTCTGTCGGAAACGGCCCGTGCAGCTGCCCGAGACGGGCTTCGAGAGGCCGACGGCCGTTGCCGCCACCGTCACCCCGCGATTCCCGCTCGTGCCCTGCACGAATGCACAGAGCTTCGGGTCGATGGCGGCTGAGCCCAGCCGCTTCACCTCGCCGACCTGTGTCTTCTTCGAGAGCGCGACGGTGGTCGAGCCTTGCGAGCCCTTGACCGTGACGGTGTCGCCCTTCGCCGCGGACACCTCTCCGAATGCGAAGCCGAAGTTTGCGAACCCACCGCCGAACCTGCCGGAGGGCCTCCCCGCTCCGCTCCCGCGCGGGGGCGCGTTCGGCGGACGGCCGCCGGGCCGCCGTCCGAAGCCGCCGGTGCACTGACCCTTCACCGGCTGCGTCAGGGTGATCCGCATCGCCGCGATCGTGCCCGTCGCCGACTTCTGGCCGAGCGCGGTGACACATGCTCCTTTCTTCACGTCGGCGATCGTGCCGGGCACCTGCTCGGTGATCACCGTCTTCGAGCCGACGGAGACGGTCGACGTGCCCGTCGGGCTGAGCGTGGTCGTGAGCGTGAACCTTGCGCCCTTCACCGACGTGATCGGTCCCGACACGGATCCCACCACCGGCTTGGCCGCCTCCGCGGCCGAGGCGGTGAACGCCACCGTCGCACCGAGGAGTGCGACCGCGCACGCAGCCGTTCTCGCTGCCGCACGCATCTCAGCCACCCGCCCCGGTCGAGCCGCCGCCGAAGCCCGTTGCTCCGCCTGTGCTGCCGAAGCCGCCTGCACCCGCGCCGCCTGCACCTGCGCCGCCCGTGCCGCGTCCGAACCCTGCCCCGCCGCCCCCGAACCCGAATCCGGCTCCGCCGAGCGTGATCGTGTCCGCCGCGATGTTGCCGTTCTTCTGCTGCGCTCCTCGCACGACGACGGTGTCACCGGGCTGAACGCCCCTGAGGGCGATCGTCGCAGTCGTCGTCTTCGTCACCCGCGAGGACGGCGACGTCGTCACCTTCAGGGTGTTCCCGCTCGAATCGGTGACATAGAGCGTCGTCCCCTTGATCACGCTGACGGTGCCGAAGGTCGTGCCGCCTCCCGCGACAGCGCCCGCCGTTCCGGCTCCGGCTGCGCCCGTCGCACCGCTGCGGCGTCCGAAGCCGGTACTGGTGAACGCAGAGGCCCCCGTTCCGCGCGCAGCACTCGTGCCTCCCTCGTGCTTCTGGATCTCGACGCCGCCGATGAATGCCGCGGCCGCGACGAGGGCGACGACGAGCACGGCCGTCACGACGGGAAGCCTGCGGCGGCGGCGGATCGCGAGCAGTTCGAGGGCGTCGTCGTCCTCAGGCGGTCCGAAGTCGCTTTCGATCGTTGTCATGACGTCACTCCTTATTCGTAACGAAGCGCTTCGATCGGCCTCAGCACGGCCGCTCGATTCGCGGGATAGATGCCGAAGAAGAGGCCCACTGCGACGCCGACGCCGAGCGCGAGCAGTACCGAGTAGAGCTCCACCACCGGCTGCACGCCGACGATCTTGAAGCGACTGCCCACGAGCCCGACGGCCACGCCGAGCATCCCTCCCAGGACAGACAGCAGCACCGACTCGGTGAGGAACTGCGCGAGAATGTCGGTACGGCGTGCGCCGATGGCCTTGCGGATCCCGATCTCACGCGTCCGCTCGGTGACGGTCACGAGCATGATGTTCATCACGCCGATGCCGCCGACGAGGAGCGAGATCGCGGCCACAGCGGCCAGAAGCACCGTGAAGACGTGATCGCTCGACGCCGTGGTCTGCAGCAGCGACGCCTGGTTGAGGACGCGGAAGCTCGCGGTGCCGTTGCTCGAGTGCGTCGGTGTGAGGATGGACGTCGCCTCCGCCTCGGCGGCATTGACCTGGTGCGACGACTTCGCCTCGAGGATGATCTGGCTCAATCCGCCGGTGACGCCGGTGAGCAGGCTCTGCGTGGTCGTCAACGGCGCCATCGCGATGTCGTCCTGGTCGATGAAGCCGTTCGTTCCCTTCGGCGCGAGTACGCCGACCACCTCGAAGCCGATGCCGTTGAGCTTGATCGTCTGCCCGAGCGGATCCTGGTTGCCGAAGAGGTTCGTCACGACCGTCTGGCCGAGCACGACGACGCGGTTGTGCGCCGTCTCGTCGGCCTGCGTGAGGAACGTCCCGGCTTCGACGGGCGTCTTGCGCGCCTCGGAATACGACGGCGTCGTACCGATGAACTGATTCGGCGAATAGCTCGCCGACCCGAAGGTTGCCGTGACGGTTCCGGTGACAACGGGCGTCACCGACTTGATGTCGGGCGCGGCCGTCGGGTCTTGAAGGGCCTTGACGTCTTTCAGCGTGAGCTGCGTGAACGAGCTCTGGAACCCGCCGGATCCGCGGCCGAAGCCGAAACCGCCGGGCTGGACGGTGACGATGTTCGTGCCCAGTCCCTCGATCTGCTTCCGGACGGCGACGGCGGAGCCGTTGCCGACCGCGACGAGGATGATCACGGCGGCGACCCCGATGGTGATCCCGAGCATTGTCAGCAGTGCGCGCAGACGGTTCACCACGATGCCCTGCACCGCCATTCGCATCGCCTCGAGCACGCTCACGCAGACGGCTCCGCAGCGAGCAGTGCCGACGCCGGTGCGGCCGGGGCCTGACGCACATCGGAGTCGATCCTGCCGTCGACGAGGTGGATCACCCGCGATGCGTGTGCGGCCACCGCCGGCTCATGGGTGATGACCACGATCGTTCGCCCCTCCGCGTTCAAGCGCGCGAAGATCTCCATGATCTCCTCCGTCGACGCGCTGTCGAGGTTTCCCGTCGGCTCGTCGGCGAGGATGAGCGCCGGCCTGGTCACGATCGCGCGTGCGATCGCGACACGCTGCTGCTGTCCGCCGGAGAGCTCGGAGGGATCGTGCTCCATCCGATGTGCAAGCCCGACCTCTCGCAGCGCCTCGACGGCACGCCCTCTACGCTCGGTCCTTGCAACGCGGGCGTAGATCAGCGGGAGCTCGACGTTGCGAAGCGCACTCGTGCGCGGAATCAGGTTGAAACTCTGGAAGACGAAGCCGATCTTGCGGTTGCGAATGTAAGCCAGCTCGAAGTCGTCGAGCTCGGCGACGTCGATCCCCTCGAGCAGGTACCGGCCGCTCGTCGGTACGTCGAGGCAGCCGATCAGATTCATGAGCGTCGACTTGCCGCTGCCCGAGCTACCCATCACCGCCACGAAGTCGCCGCGCTCGACTGCGAGGTCGACGTCGCTCAGCGCTGCAACCGCAACGTCGCCCGTTCCATAGCTCTTCGAGACGGCGCGGAGCGCGAGCGTCGTGCGGCGCCTGCGCTCCCGGCTCATCCTCCGATCCCACCGAAGCCGCCGAACCCGCCGCCGCGGAACCGCCCGCCGCCGGTGCCGGCGCCCGTCGTCCCCGTCGTGGACGTCGCGCCCCCGGTCGAGCTCGAGCTCGCGATCGTCACCGACGGCAGCACCACCTGATCGCTCGACCGAAGCCCTCCCCCGACGATCGCTGTCGCGGAGTCTCCCTGAAGCCCGACGACGACTGGGACGCTGACCTGCTGTCCGTTCCGCAGCACTGTGACCGTCGCGTTCGCGCCGCTTCCCCGGACCGCAGCGGTGGGGACGTGTAGGACGTTGTCCGCCTCTCCGGTGACGACGTCGACGTTCGCCGTCATTCCCTCCTTGAGCTGCGCGTTTCGGCGATCGAGCGCAAACGTCACGGCGTACGTGACGACGTTCGACGAGCTCGTTGCCGTACCGGCGACCGTGAGCACGTGCGCGGGGAACTGCACGTCCGGCAGGGCATCGACGGTGACCGTCGCAGCCTGCCCGGGACGAATCTTCGCGGCATCCGTCTCCGCGAAGCCTGCAGACACCTGCATGCCCTCGAGCCCCGTCAGCGTCACGAACGCAGAGCTGCTCCCCGATGAGCCCGACGAGCCCCCAGTGGACGACGACGCGCCGGACGACGACGAGGCGGACGAAGACGACGACGTCGCGGCGCTGATCCCACTTCCCGAGACCTGCTCGCCGGGGGTGTCGCCGACGCTTGCGACGATGCCGGCAACCGGCGCGCGCAGCACGGTCTCCGAGAGCGCTTTCTTCGCGTTGGCGAGAGCGATCTGGGCCTGGAGGACGCTGGTCCGCCCCGCCGAGATCGCCGCCGGCGTCGCCGGCGCCTGCTTCACGGCGATCCCCGCGAGCGCCGACGTGAGCGACAGCTTCGCGGCGGCGACCTGCTGCTGCGCCGACTGAAGGCTCTGCGTGTCCTTCATTGCGCTCGACGCCTGATTGTTCTTCGCGTTTGCGATCGAGCTGCGGTCGGCGGCGATCTTCGACTCGTCGCCCCTGATCGCTTGCTCGTCGCTCGTCAGGGTCGACTGGGTCGCCTGGTCGGCCGACAGCCGCGATTGGAGCTGGGCGATCTGGAAGCTGTCGTTGGAGAGCGTCTTCTGCAACGCGGCGAGCACCGTCTGGTCGTTGCCGAGCAGGCTCTGGTCGGCCGCGACGGCGGCGTCGTACCTGGCGATCCCCGCGGCGTCGTTGTTCGTTTGCGCCGTCTTCAGACTGTTCTGGTCGTTGCTGAGCGCGGCGTTGTGGCTCGTCTGCTGCGCCTGCGCGTCGAGCTGCGACTGCTGGTCGTTCTGCTGTGTCGTCTGAGTCGCCTGGAGGGCGGCCTTGTCGTTCGCGACGACTGCAGCCGCAGCGTCCACGCTCGCCTGCGTCGCGGAGTCCGTGCCGCGCTTGGCAACGTCGACCTTCAATTGACCCTGGTCGACGCGCAGTTGCTGCTGCGCCTGGGCGACGCTCGCCGCCGACGTCCGCCTGTCGAGAGCGATCGCCCTCTTCGCTGCGGAGAGACCGGTCTTCGCCGTCGCGACCGACGCACGCGCCTGCGTGGCGCCAACGGCATCCTGTGCACGCTGGGCAGCGGTCTCGCCGGTCAACGTCTGCTCGTATTGCGCCTGAGCGGAGGCGAGCGATGCCTCCGCCTGCTGCGTGCTCTGCCGCGCCGAGAGCGAGTCGAGCCGCCCCAGGAGTTGACCGCGACGGACTCGTTGGCCCGCCTCGACGTTTACCGAGCTGATCATGCCGCTTGTCGGGAACCCGATCGAAAGCTCCGTCGAGGGCTGCAGCGTGCCTGTCGCCGAGACGGTCGAGAGGACGACGCCGCGCGTCACATCAGCCGTTCGCGTCGTCGTCTGCGACGAAGCAGCACTTTGGCCGACGACGAGATATGCCGCTACGCCTGCTGCGGCGACGGCGCCCGCCAGCAGAGCGTTGAAGGCCCGCACGTTGTGGATGCGCGCGAGCCCGAATCGTCGAGTTGCCCTGGGCGGCAGATCGGTCGGCAACTCACCCGTCGTCGCGTCCATCGTTGAAATGTCACGCAGCGAGCTATGAAGCGGATGAGAATCGGCCGACCGAAGCCTTTTCTAAGAGAACGTGACGATCGGCCCGGTGTAGGCGCGTGCACCGGCGAGGCAAGGCGCTCGCTCGCTCACCGCCGCGAGCGTCGGGCACACGCGCGCGAAGCCGCCGTTCGTGACGAGGTTGAGGGTCAGGCCGAACCAGCGGGCACAGCCGCTCCTTGCGCTTCCGGGGAACGTACGGCACTCGCCGATGAGGCGCCGCTGCTGTACCTGCTTGGCGACGGCGCCCTGCACCGTCACGCCGTGCAGGCACGGCACTGCGTCGCGTGCGGGGAGTTTCGAGCACAGCCGCGTCTGATCGAAGGTCTCCCCGGCGATCGCGAGCGATGCACCGCCGACGCAGCCGGCGCGCTGGGCACCGGCGAGGCCGCGGCACGTGTGCTCGATGTCCGCGCCCGTCGAGATGATCGGCACCGGCACACGCTCGATGAAGTAGCGGTACCAGCAGCCCACGGCGAAACGCGGATACGACTTGCACAGCACGCGTGGCGAGCGAACGATCTGCATCGGCGACATCGTGTCGTCTGCTCCGCGCAGCGCGATCCAGTAGTCGTGGAACGCCCCCTGCGCACAGTCGGCGGCGAAGCGCGGGCCGAGCTTCGTGCACGCGTTGACCGCCAGGAAGAGCGCCTCGTGATACCCGCGCATCAGCGCGTGCCCGAGGCTGTGAACGCAGGTGTAGCGCCGGTACTGCGTCGGCAGGTGCACACACGACGGCAGGGCGCTCTTCCCGCCGGTCGAGATGATCTTCGGGCCGAGGTACATCACGAGCCCCATGCCGAAGCCGGCGGAGCAACCGGGATCGTTCGAGCGCGGCTCGACGTTCTGGAGCTGCTCGATGGTCAGGTGGTGCTCGGCCGCCCATTCGCGGCCGATCGCATGCATGAGGAGGTGGCAGCGGCCGTAGAGCGCCGTTCCGGCCGCGCGCGCGCGGCGGTCGATGCGCGGCAACTCGGTCGCAGGGTTGCCCGACTTGTCGATGTCCTGGAGCAGCAGCCGCGAGTAACACGCGTCCTTGGCCACGTCGAGGTGGATCTGCTCGCACTGCCAGAGGAACGGTTTCGCGGGCGCTCCTCCGCCGTCGCTCCACCCGGCAGCGAGACAGACGAGGGCGATCAAGCCCGCTACGGCGGCGATCCTCATCCTCCCGAGCCTAGCCGTGCGTCGTCTTCGCACGTCAGCGCGTCACCTCGGCGGCCGCACCCACGGTGCGAGCGAACCTCGGGACGACGTCGAGCACGCTCTCCCGCGCGCACCACGCGATGTCCGCGTCCATGCCGTGCCGGCGGAGGTTGTCTGCGCTCCAGCTCGAGCCGAGCGCGTCGAGTGCCGAGCCGAAGCTGCGTGTGAGCCTGATCCCGACGATCGCGGAATCGGCGGGCGTGCCGCCGACAGCCTCGGCGATGCGACCGGCACAGTACGCGTCGTCGAGCGTGAGCTGGCCGAGCATGCCCGCGCACAGGACCGCGACGTCCTCCCCGCTCTCGCCGGCGGCCGCAGCGACGGCGTCGAGATTGAGCAGCGAGCCCACGTAGACCCGTTCGAAGCGGGCCGCCGCCTCGACGAGGAGACGCGTGCCGTTCGTGGTCGAGAGAATGAGCGTCCGAGTGGGAGGCTCGCCGGCGATCTCGCTCGGTGAGTTGCCGAAGTCGAAGCCCTCGATGTGCTCGAGACTGCGCTCGCCGGCGAGCTTCGCCGGCCCTTCGGTCTGCGCGAGCTCGCGAGCCTCCTCGATCTCGGCGCAGCAGAGCACGCGCTCGTACCCTGATGCAAGAGCCTGTGTGATCGTGGATGTCGCCCGGAGGACGTCGACGACGATGCCGACCGGCGCCGGTGTCTGCTCGCCCGGAGTGAATGCGATGTGAACGCGCACGCGGGTCGCTAGCCGAGCTCGGCGGCGCGGGCGAGCAGCGCGGCCTCGGCGGCCGTCTCCCGCGCATCTGCCGCCTTGCTCCAGCGGTCGTGCTCGGCGAGTGTCTCCTCGAGACCGGCCAGCATCGATGACATCGCTTCGGCGGAAGAGGAGCCCGTCTGGCGGCGCGCTTCGGCGCACGCGGCCGGGTCGAGCGCGTCGCGCAGTGTCGCGTCGTCGATCGTGACGGGCCGGCCGATCGCTGCCTCGGCGGCGGCGGAGAGCCGGGCCGGCGTCAGCTCGGACGGCGGCTCGCCGGCCTCGACGAGGTCACGTACAGCGCGTCCGACAACCGTATGAGCGCTGCGATAGTCGATGTCGCCGCCGAGTGCGAGGACGTCCGAGACGTCGGCGGCGGTGACGAAGCTCTCACGGGCGATCTGCTCGAAACGCTGGACGTGCAGCTCGATCCCGTCCAGCACCGACGCGGTCAGCCGCGCGATCGACACAGCCTCCTCGAGCGCGCGCGGGATCGTGCCGTTCAGGAGGTGGAAGTGGTCGGTCCGCGCCGAGCCCGTGTGGAGGGCGACGAGCGCGCCCGCGAGGTCGCCCGTGGCTTGCCCCGCCTGCGCGCGGATCGCGGCGAGCGCGTACGGGTTCTTCTTCTGCGGCATGAGCGCGCTCGCGCGACTGTGCGCGTCGGCGAGCTCGACGAGTCCGAACTCCTGGCTCGCGTAGATCTCGAAGTCCTGGCCGAGCTGGCTCTCGTGGGTTGCAGCGATTGCGAGAGTCGAAAGGAGCTCGATGTAGACGTCGGCCTGCCACGCGGCATCCTTCGCGTGCTCGACGACGCCGTCGCAGCCGAGTAGCTCGGCGAGGCGCGCACGATCGAGCGCCCAGCGTGAGCCGGCGCTGCCGCCCGCCCCGGCGACGCTCGCGCCGAGGGCGTCGTGGTTGGCGCGCGCCCGCGCTGCGTCGCGCAGCGCCGGGTAGGCGTACGCGAGGAGCAGGTGGCCTACGGTCGTCGGCTGGGCCGGCTGTAGATATGTGTAGTCGGTGGCGAGCGCCGTGGACGTGGAGTGCGCGTGGCGCGCGAGCGTGGCGGCCTGGTCGACGAGGGCATCGTGCAGCTCGCGTACCTGCCACCGGGCCGTCAGCCGCAAGCCGACCCGGAACGCCTCCCGCCGCGGGCGCCCCGCACTGAGCCAGCCCGCGGCGGAGCGGCCGACGCGCCGCTCGAGCTCGGCTTCGCGCGAGTTGAAGGCATCGCCGAGCGCGGGATCCCACGGGAACTCGTCGCCGGGGATCGCATGGAGCTCGAGCAGTCCGCGCAGGAGCGCCTTTGCGTCTTCGCCCTGGAGGTCGCCGCCCTCGACGAGCGCGACCGCGTGCGCGAGGTCGGCGAGCGACAGCCCGTGTGCGAGGCGCGGCCCGTGCGCGCTCTCTGCCGCGAACGCGGCCGCGACGAGCTCGCCCGCAGCGGCCCCGCGCAGGCGCCCGCCACGGCCCAGCTCCCCCGTTCCAGTCACACGGCGGAGCCTAGAGCATCGATGCGGCGGCACCGGTCGTCTACGCTGATTGCGATGTCGACCGCCGAGACGCGCCTGCCGACGTGCTACCGGCATCCGGACCGCGAGACCGGGCTCTCGTGCTCGGAATGCGGCCGACCGATCTGCACCGACTGCATGACTGCCGGGCCGGTCGGCCTTCGCTGCCCCGACCATGCGGGCGGGCGCCGCGCGCCGCGGATCAAGCCGCGTCCCGTCATCCGTGCACCGGGCACGAAGATCGGAACGACCGAGGCACCGATCACGAAGGCGTTGATCGCCATCAACGTCGCCGTCTACCTGATCACCGCGGTCCAGGGCGCCGGCATCAACAGTCCCGGCGGGTCCTTGTACGTCAAGGCGGTGTTGTACGGGCCGTTCGTCGCCCAGGGGGACTGGTGGCGCCTCGCGACCTCGATGTTCCTGCACGGCTTCCTGCTCCACATCGCCTTCAACATGTACGCGTTGTGGGTGATCGGCCGGCCGGTCGAGCAGTACCTCGGAAGCACGCGCTACATCGGCCTGTACTTCGTGTCCGGTCTCGCCGGCTCGGCGGGCGCATTGCTCCAGAGCCCTCTCACACCCGTCGTCGGCGCGTCGGGCGCGATCTTCGGGATCCTCGGCGCAATGTTGATCATCGAGTGGCAGGCAACCGGCCGGCTCGGTGGCCAGGCGATGACGCTCATCGTCATCAATCTCGTCTTCAGCTTCACGTTCTCGGGCATCTCGTGGGGCGGGCACATCGGCGGCCTGATCGGCGGCATCCTCATCACGCTCGCCTATGCGCATTGGGGACGAGGCAAGTCCGCCTACGGGCAGCTCGGCGTCGGCGGCGCTCTGGGGCTCCTGGCGGTCGCTGCCGCCAGCGTCGCAATCGCGTACTGGAAGGTTCGCGGGTACGCATAGCGAACCGTGACGGGGTGCTTCACCACCTCGTCCATCTCGGTATCCCACCATGGGAGAAGGCGGTTCGCACGGCGGTTGTCTACGCGGCGATCCTCGGCCTCCTGCATCTCGCGGGCAAGCGGGCGCTCGCGCAGCTGAACTCCTTCGACCTCGTCGTGCTGCTCCTGCTTTCGAACGTCGTCCAGAACGCCATCATCGGACCCGACGACTCGCTGGTGGGCGGCCTGCTTGGCGCCGCGATCCTGATCGGTCTGAACTACGTGGTCGTGCGCGCCGCCTTCGACCATCCGCGCATCGGTTGGCTGCTCCAGGGGAGCGCCACGACGGTGTCCGTGGACGGCAAGGCAGACGAGGAGAAGCTTCGGCATCTCACCCTCACGCATGGCGAGCTCGTCGCGGGCCTCCGCCGCCAGGGGTTCGAGCTCGAGGACACCGAAAAGGTCACGCTCGAGCCGGAGGGGATCTTCAACGCGACGCCAAAGCCGCGGCCCTCGCTCAGCGACGTGATGAACAAGCTGAACGAGATCGAAGCGAAGCTCGCTAACCAGTGAGGTAGCGCCGCGCGCCGGCATAGCCGGACGTGCGGAACGGCACGACGCGAACGCTGTGCGCGGAATCGGGCGCTTCCACCATCAGCCCGTTACCGGCGTAGATCGCGACGTGATGAACGTAGTGCTGCGTCCCGTAGAAGACGAGATCGCCGGCCCGGAGGGCATTGCGGGCGACAGGCACTCCGTGACGGAACTGCGGGTCCGCGTCGCGCGGGATCGTCATGCCGTGCGTACGGAAAACGTCCCACACGAGTCCGGAGCAGTCGAAGCCCCAGTTCGAGAGCCCGCCCCACAGGTAGCGGAGGCCGACGAACCGCTTCGACTGGTTGACGATCGACGTGGCCGACGGACGGAACGGCGCCTCGACGCCCGAGACGGTTCCTGTGCCGTCGGGCGTGCGAACGACCGCAACGTCGCCACTCCACTTCACGAGCGGCAGGCGTGTCCCGTAGCTGAGGTTCAGCGTCCGGCCGTGCACGGCCAGTGGGCCACTGCGGTCGACGACGACGACGTACCGCCCGCTCGAGTCGAAGCCGGTCGTGAGCTGCGACGCCGGCAGCCAGCCGGGATAGCCGTGCGGATCCTGCGGATCCGGCTCGTCGCGCACTGCGACCTTCGCCCAACCGCCGCTGCGCGCGAGCACCGTCACCGTCTGCGCGTAGAGCGCCTGCGTCTGGACGTGCGAGTCGAGCCACACGCGCGACTCGGTCGTCGAGAGATTGCGGTTCCACGCATCGAGGTCGACCGGGTTCGTCAGCGACGGCCGGTCGATCGAGCGGAAGAGGTTCGGTGCCTTCCAGAGGGTCGCCACCGCGACGTCGATCGTCGCAACGTCACCGGGCTTCAGCGCAGCGCCTGCCGGCGCGGCCAAGACGAGCACTGCGACGATGACGACGAGGTAACGCACGGTCTACGCGGACTGTTGACGCTCGAAGAAGTTCTCGCGCGGGACGAGCGAGCCTCCGGTCAGCCACGAGAACCGCGACAGCCGTCGCACCTGCACGTGCGTCGCGTCCGGGTCGTCCAACGCGTGCTCAGTGCAGTAGGCCGCGAGCCACGCGCGGGCAGCATCGTCGGAGCCCGCCTTGCCGCGAGTGTCCCCGTCGACGAGCAGCACGTACCGCGCCATCAGCCTCCGGCGGCGACGTACTGCGCTCGACTGCCTTCTTTCAGCACGGCCTGTGCCGCAGCGAGCCGTGCCAGCGGCACGCGGTACGGGGAGCAGCTGACGTAGTCGATGCCGAGCCCGTGGCAGAACTCGACCGAGCGCGGCTCGCCGCCGTGCTCGCCGCAGATGCCGAGCTTGATCTCCGGCTTCCTGCTGCGCCCTCGCTCTACCGCGATCTGCATCAGATCTCCGACGCCGCTCTGGTCGAGCGTCTCGAACGGATTCGACTCGAGTATGCCTTCCTCGAGGTAGAAGGTGAGGAACTTCCCTTCGGCGTCGTCGCGCGACATGCCGAGTGTGGTCTGCGTGAGGTCGTTCGTGCCGAACGAGAAGAAGTCCGCGTGCTCGGCGATCTCGTCGGCGCGAAGCGCCGCGCGCGGCAACTCGATCATCGTGCCGCACAGGTACTCGATCTCCGGCGCCTCGTCCTGCATGACCTCGATCGTGAGCTCGCGCAGCAGGCGCAGCTCCTCGGCGAATCCGACCAGCGGGTGCATGATCTCTACCAGCGGCGTCTCGCCCGTTCGCTCCTGGACAGCCCGCGCGGCGCGTGCGATGGCGCGCACCTGCATCTCGTAGATCTCCGGCCACTGGATACCGAGCCGGCAGCCGCGCGTACCGAGCATCGGGTTCGCCTCGTGCAGAAGGCGGATCCGCTGGCGCATCCGCTCGTCGGTCGCGTCCTCGATCGGGGGCAGGAACTCGTGCAGCGGCGGATCGAGCAGGCGGATGGTCACCGGCAGGCCCGACATCACCTCGAAGATCGCCTCGAAGTCCGACTGCTGGAACGGGAGCAGGCGGTCGAGCGCCGAGCGCCGGCCCTCCTCGTCCCGGGCGAGGATCATCTCCTGCATCACCGGAAGCCGCTCCTCGCCGAAGAACATGTGCTCGGTGCGGCAGAGGCCGATCCCCTGGGCGCCGAACTCGCGCGCCTTCGCCGAGTCCTCCGCGTTGTCCGCGTTCGCGCGCACCTTCAGCCGTCGGACGTCGTCGGCCCAGCCGAGGATCGTCTCGAAGTCCTCGTTGATCTGCGGCGGCACGAGCGAGACCTCGCCGAGGATCACGTTCCCGCTTCCACCGTCGATCGTGATCGTGTCGCCTTCGCGCAGCTCGTGGTTCCCGATCCGCACCGTCTTCGTGTCGGCGTCGATGCTCAACTCTTCACAGCCGGCGACGCACGGCTTGCCCATGCCGCGCGCGACGACCGCGGCGTGCGAGGTCATCCCGCCGTGCGCGGTGAGGACGCCCTTCGACCAGATCATCCCGTGGATGTCGTCCGGGCTCGTCTCCCACCCGACGAGGATCACCGACTCGCCGGCCTTCCCATGCTCCTCGGCCGAGTCGGCGTCGAGCACGATCGCGCCGCACGCCGCGCCGGGCGACGCGTTCAAACCGTGCGCTGCGATGTCGTAGGTCGCCGTGGGATCGAGCATCGGATGGAGGAGCTGGTCGAGCTGGACGGGATCGATACGTGCGATCGCCTCGTCGCGTGTGATCAGTCCTTCGTTCGTCATGTCGGCCGCCGCGCGTAGCGCTGCTGCGGCCGTGCGCTTCGCCGACCGGGTCTGCAGGATGTAGAGCGTCCCCTCCTCGATGGTGAACTCGATGTCCTGCATGTCGCGGTAGTGCTGCTCGAGCCGCGCCATCGTGTCCATCAGCTGGTCGTACGCATCCGGTAGGCGCTCGCGCATCTCCTCGATCGGCTGCGGCGTCCGGATGCCGGCGACGACGTCCTCGCCCTGCGCGTTCACGAGGTACTCGCCGTACAGGGATTGCACGCCCGTCGACGGATCCCGTGTGAAGCACACGCCCGTTGCGGAACGGTCGCCCTTGTTGCCGAACACCATCTGCACGACGTTCACTGCCGTGCCGATGTCGTCCGCGATCCCATACGTCCGGCGATACACCTCCGCGCGCGGGTTCTGCCACGACTGGAACACCGCAGCGACCGCACGGCGCAGCTGCTCACGCGCATCCTGCGGGAAGTCGTCGGTCGTCTCCTGGCGATAGATCCCCTTGAACGTCTCGACGAGCTGCGCGAGATCGTCGGCCGTGAGATCGACGTCCTGCTGCACACCACGCTCGCGCTTCAGGTCGCCGATCGCCTGTTCGAAGCGATGCCCGTCGACGCCGTCGACGACCTCCCCGTACATCTGCACGAGCCGCCGGTACGAGTCGCGCGCAAAGCGCGGATTCCCCGTCGTGCGGGCGAGACCTTCGACCGCCACGTCGTTCAGGCCCAGGTTCAGGATCGTGTCCATCATCCCCGGCATCGAGACGGCAGCACCCGAGCGGACCGAGACGAGCAGCGGGTCGCCGTCGTCGCCGAAGCGCTTGCCGGCCTGCTCCTCGAGCCGCGCGATGTGCTCGCCGATCTCCGCGTCGAGACCGGCCGGCAGACCCCCCTCGAGCATGTACGCGCGGCACGCATCGGTCGTGATCGTGAACCCAGCCGGCACGGGCACGCCGAGCTGCGTCATTTCCGCCAGGCCGATCCCCTTCCCGCCGAGGAGCTCGCGCCCTCCCTCGGAGGGCTCGTCGAATCCATAGACATATCTGAGCACCGGCGCGAATCTTGTCATAGATATACGGATGGACTCCGCGCAGATCCTGGGCCTCGGTGGTAACCCGCACGACGCGATGCTCGACTACGCATTGAGCCTCGCCCGCGGCCGGAAGGTGCTCTATGTGCCTACTGCAGCGAACGAAGATCCCGCGTGGACCGTGGTCTGGTACGAGCGACTGCAGGGTCGGGCCGAGATGACGCCGGTGCGCTTCAACCCGTGGCCGCCCGCCGGCCTTCGAGAGCTTGCGCTCGCACACGACGTGATCCTCGTTCCCGGAGGCAACACCGCGAACATGCTCGCGATCTGGCGCGTGCACGGCTTCGACGAGATCCTCCGCGAGGCCTGGCAGGCGGGCGTCCTTCTCACCGGATGGAGCGCGGGGATGATCTGCTGGTTCGAGGCCGGTGTCACGGACTCGTTTAGGCCCGAGCTCGACGGCATGCGCGACGGGCTCGGCTTCCTCGCGGGCAGCGCCTGCCCGCACTACGACGGCGAGGAGCTCCGACGCCCCGTCTACCGGCGTCTCGTCCGTGAGGGCTTTCCGGCCGGCATCGCGCTCGACGACGCTGCGGGCGCGCACTACGTCGGGACGGAGTTGCGAGAAGTGGTCTCGTCGCAGCCCGGCTCGGGCGGCTACGGCGTGGGGCGGGACGGCGAGGAGCCACTCGCGACGCGCGTGCTCTAGGGACGGGACGCGAGACCGTGCGCTACGAGCTCGAGTTCGAGGACACGTTCGCCGACGATCTGCTCGACCGCGGCCGATGGATTCCGCACTACCTCCCGCACTGGAGCACGCGCGAACGTTCGGCTGCGCGATGGGTCATCGCCGACGGCTGCCTGCACCTGCTCATCTCCGAAGATCAGCAGCCGTGGTGCCCCGACCTCGACGGCGACCTGCGCGTGTCGACGCTGCAGACCGGAGCGTTCGCCGGCGCCGTCGGGAGCGCCGTCGGCCAGCATCGCTTCAACGCGGGCGCGATCGTGCGCGAGACCCAGCAGAACGTCCGGCTCTACACGCCGCAGTACGGGCGGATCGAGTTGCGTGCGAAGGCGCTCGACGACCCGCGCACGATGGTCGCCCTCTGGTTGATCGGCTACGAGGACGAACCGGAACGCTCGGCGGAGATCTGCGTCTGCGAGATCTTCGGCCGGGACGTCGGTGCCGATCATGCGTCGGTCGGAATGGGTGTTCATCCGTTCGGCGACCCATCTCTCGTAGACGATTTCTCCTCCGTGCGCCTGCCGATCGACGCGCGTACGTTTCACGTCTACGCGATGGAGTGGACGCCCGATCGGGTCGCGTTCTTCGTCGACGGCGACGTGGTGAAGGTGGTGCTGCAGTCGCCGGCCTATCCGATGCAGCTCATGCTGAGCATCTACGAGTTCCCGCCGGAGGACGGCGACCGACGCGAGCCTTCGACGTATCCCAAGGCGTTCGTCGTGGACTACGTCCGCGGCCTTCGTTTGGCGGATTGACCTCTACCCCGCCCGCGTGCGCCGCGAGCGGAACTCCGCGAGCCACGCGACGACGCGCAGGCCGATCCAGATCGGTGTCAGGAGGATGTAGAAGACGAAGTCGGCGACGACGAGAATCGCCCACCAGAGCGCCCAGTAGCGAAGCGGGACCGGGCCCTTCTCCTTCACGTGCGTACCGTCTCGCCCCGTCGCTCCTCGAGCACGCGCAGAACGCGGTGGGCCGTCTCCTCGATCGAGAGCTCGGAGATGTCGATCACCGGACAGCCGAGTTTGCGATGGAGCTTCGTCGCCTGCTCGAGCTCGTCGTAGATCTCCATCAGCTCGGCGTACTGGCGGTTGCGCGCGCCCATCGTGCGCAGGCGCGCGCGCCGGATCTCGACGAGGCGGTTGGGATCGATCGTCAGGCCGACGACCTTGCGCGCGTCGACCTCGAAGAGCTCCTTCGGCGGCTCGACTCCCTTGACGACGGGCACGTTGGCTGCCTTGTGGCCGAGATAGCCGAGGTACATCGAGAGCGGCGTCTTCGACGTACGCGAGACGCCGACGAGCACGAGGTCGGCATCGCGCAGGCCGCGCCCGACGCCGTCGTCGAAGCGCACGGCGAACTCGATCGCCTCCATCCGCTTGAAGTACGCGGAGTTGAGCGGCGGCCGGGAGCCCGGCGTCATCTTCGCCGCCATCCCCGAGACGCGGGCCACCGCGTCGATCGGCTGTCCGAGCAGGTCGCAGTAGTGGAGCTTCGCCCGTCGGCAGAGCGTGCGCATCGCGTCGCGCAGCTCGGGCTGCACGAGCGTGTAGACGACGACGGCGGGTCGGCCCTTCATCCGATTGACGGCGAGGTGCAGGTCGTCCTCCGACTCGACGCGCGGATGGCGGATCTCGACGAACTCTTGATCGGGGAACTGCGCCTCGAGCGCGGTGACGAGACGCGCGGCGGTCTCGCCGGTCGCATCGGAGACGACATGCAGCTCGACCGGTGTCTGCGCGGGGGGCATCGTCCGCGGGACCCTAGAGGTTTGCCGCGATCGGATGGACGCGGGCGTCCGTCAACGCGACGAGGTCGCCGGGCGAGAGCTCGATCTGCAGGCCGCGGCGCCCTGCGCTGACCATGATCGTCGCGTGGTCTCGAGCCGACGCGTCGAGGTGGGTCGGCAGGCGCTTGCGCTGGCCGATCGGGCTGATGCCTCCCGTGACGTAGCCCGTCGTCCGCTCCGCCTTTGCACGGTCGGCCATCTGCGCGCGCTTGCCGAGTGCCTTCAGGTCGAGCTGCGACGCGACTGGAACGCAGGTGACATGAAGGTCGCCGTCCACCGACACGACGAGCGTCTTGAAGACGCGCGCGGGGTCGACGCCGAGCTTCTCGGCCGCCTCGAGCCCATACGACTCCGCCGCGGGATCGTGTGCGTACTCGTGCAGTGAGAAGTCGATGCCGGCCTCTTCGGCCGCCGCGACTGCGGGCGTGGACGCCATGTCGTCCAGCGTAACCTGGGCACTCGGTAACCTCACCCACATGGCGGAGGAGACCGGAGCGGTGACGATGGACAAGATCGTGTCGCTGTGCAAGCGGCGCGGCTTCGTGTTCCCGTCATCGGAGATCTACGGCGGTCTCGGCTCGACGTACGACTACGGACACTACGGCGTCCTGATGAAGAACAACATCCGGGGCCAATGGTTTCGGTCGATGGTGCAGGAGCGCGACGACATGGTGGCGCTCGACTCGGCGGTGATCCTCAACCCGAAGGTGTGGGAGGCGTCGGGTCATGTCGCGGGCTTCACCGACCCGCTCATCGACTGCAGGACCTGCAAGCTGCGCTTCCGGGCCGACCGCCTCGAGGACGAGCACTGCGGCAAGCGGCCGAGCAAGCGGCCAGGCGAGGATGCCCAGTGCGACCTCACCGGGGCGCGGCAGTTCAACCTCATGTTCGAGACACAGGTCGGCGCGATGGAGGACGGAAGCTCGTCCGCGTACCTCCGTCCCGAGACGGCGCAGGGCATTTTCATCAACTTCAAGAACGTCATGCAGCTTGCGCGCCGCAAGCCCCCGTTCGGCATCGCGCAGACCGGCAAGTCGTTTCGCAACGAGATCACGCCGGGGAACTTCCTCTTCCGCGTCCGCGAGTTCGAGCAGATGGAGATGGAGTACTTCGTGCCGCCCGACGAGGCGCAGCGCTGGTACGAGTACTGGCTCGAGCAGCGTTTCCAGTGGTACCTCGACCTCGGTTTGCGCCGTGAGCAGCTACGCATCCGCGAGCACGATCCGGAGGAGCGCTCGCATTACTCGAGCGGAACCAGCGACATCGAGTACCTCTACCCCATCGGCTGGCAGGAGCTCGAAGGCGTCGCGAACCGCGGCGACTTCGACCTGACGCAACACACCACGCATTCGGGCACGAAGCTCGAGTGGGTCGGGCAGGACGGCGAGCGCTACACCCCGTACGTCATCGAGCCGGCAGTGAGCATCGAGCGGATCTTCGTCGCGATGCTCGTCGACGGCTACGACGAGGAAGTCGTCGCCGACCGAGACCGCACCGTGCTGCGGCTGCATCCACAGATCGCGCCGATCAAGGCGGCGATCCTGCCGCTCGTCGCGAAGAACGGTGACATGGTCTCGAAGGCGCGCTCGCTCCAGAACGAGCTGCGTCACCGCCACATGGTCGAGTACGACGAGGGCGGCCAGATCGGGCGCCGCTACCGGCGCCAGGACGAGATCGGCACGCCGTGGGCGTTCACGATCGACGATCAGACGATCGAGGACGACACCGTGACCGTACGCGAGCGCGACTCGCTCGCACAGGAGCGCCTGCCGTTGTCCGGCGTCCTCGGCTGGCTCGAGGATGCCCTCGATCGGCCCTGGCGCTCGCCGAAGCAATGAGGCGCGCACTTGTGATCGGCGCCGCGCTCGCGGTGCTCGCTGCCGGCTGCGGCTCGACGAAGACCGTCACCGTGACGCAAACCGTCACCACCGTGAAGACGACCACGACCACGACCCCGGCGACGACGTCGGCGACGACCACGCAGCCGGCGGCCGCCAACCCGTGCAGCGGCGACGACCTGCAGGGGAGCTTCTCGGTCGTGCCGGGCAGCGCGGGCGCCGGTCAGATCTCCTACGAGTTGCGCCTCACGAATACCTCGGCTGCTGCGTGCTCCGTCTCCGGCGTTCCGGTTGCGACGCTCCTCGACAAGACGGAGGGAGCGCTGCCAACGCAGGTCTCGACGGCGCCGGGCGGCGGAAGCGGGCCTGTGGTCTTGCAGCCCGGCGACTCGGCGAAGGCCGAGGCGCGCTTCTCACCCGATGTGCCCGGGACGGGCGAGCAGCAGACCGGCCCGTGCGAGCGCACTGCCTACTTCATCCGGGTCGCCGCCGCGAGCGGAACGGTGAATGCGGCGATCAGCCCGCCGACGCCGGTCTGCGAGCACGGCGCCTTGAGCTTCTCGGCGTTCACTGCTGCGTCCTGACGCTGCGTTCCATGAGCCGCTCGTTCGGTCCGAAGCCGAGCTTTGCGTACAACGTGTGTGCGTCTCGCGTGTGCAGGACCCAGCGTCTGTCGGCGAACGGGCCGTTCTCGACGATCTCGCGGACGAGCTCGACACCGAGCCCGCGCCCGCGGTGGTCGTCGAGGACATACACGTCGGCGAGGTAGACGAAGTTCGCGCCCACGCAGTCGACCGCCCGCGCGAACCCGACTTGCCGATCGTCCTTGTAGAGGCCGACGACGACGTCGCTCACATCGATCAGCGCGTCCTGCTGCTCGCGCGTTCTCCCCTTCGACCAGTACGCCTCGCCGCCGAGGTAGGCATGAACCGCGTCGCGATCGAGCCGCGCACGCTCGTCGTCGAGCTCGTATCCGTCGCCGAGGTCTCGCGTCACGCGCTCAATGTTCTCAGGCGGAAGCCACCGTGGTACTCGTACGACGAGGTGATGACCTTCAGCGCGTCGCGACTCGCGCGCTCGCCGAGCCCGACTCCCGCTGCATCGGCGAGCGGGCTGCCGAGCAGCTCCTCGATGCCCCGCACACCTTCGGGGCTCAGCCCGAGCGCCTCCGTATGGCCCGCGCACGGCGCGCAGACGCCGCCTCCGGCACGCGGCGAGTAGCCGACGAGCGGCACGCCTGCGGTGCCACACTCCGCGCAGCTCGTCAGGTGCGGCAGGTAGCCGGAGAGCCAGAGCAGCTTGAGCTGGAACGAGAGCACGAGCGGGTCGAGCGCGGCGCGTCCGTCGGAGGTCGGGGTCTCGTCGAGGACGTCGAGGAAGCGGGTCAGCGCGGTGAAGGCGCGTTCGTTCGCCTCCTGCTCGCTGAAGAGGCGGAGCATCGCCTCGGCGCCGATGAGGCCGACCGAAAGGCGGTAGTAGTCCTCGCGCGTCGGGCTGTGCGGGCGGATGAGGTCGGCGCCCGTCACGGTCTGGAGGTCACTCGAGCCCTGGTGGAGCATCAGGGCGACGTGTGAGAGCGGCTCGAGCCGGGCTCCGAACCGCGATTTCGTCTTCCGGACGCCCTTCGCGACGGCGCCGACGCGGCCGCGGTCGAGCGTGTAGAGGTGAAGCACGCGATCGGCCTCGCCGAGCCGGAACGACCGGAGCACGACGGCCTCGGTCTTGTAGGAGCGGGAGGCCATGGCCCGTTCAGGCTAGCGACGGGAACGGATCGCAAGCCTTCTGCGTTGTAACCCACATGCCTCGGATTCAGATGTACACGACACGCTGGTGTGGCTACTGCGTCCGCGCCAAGACGCTGCTCGACGGCAAGAAGCTCGCCTACGAGGAGATCCACCTCGATGACGACGAACGGTTCCGGGAGACCCTCCACGAGCTGACGGGCGGCTGGACCGTGCCCCAGATCCTCATCGACGGCAGGCCGATCGGCGGCTACACCGAGCTCTGGCGCCTCGACCGCGCCGGTGCGCTCGACGACCTGCTCGCCGCCTGACCCGTCTGCTCCGGTTGGCAGGTCGGGCAGAACCAGGTGCCGCGGCCGGCGACGCGGATCTTCGCGATCGGTGTCCCGCAGCGGTCGCACGGCTCGCCGTCGCGCCCGTAGGCCTTGAACTCGTGCTGCATCGAGCCTGACCCGCCGTCGGGCAGCTTGTAGTCGCGGAGCGTGGAGCCCTGGCGTGCGAGACCGTGCTCGAGCGCTGTGCGCACAGCCCGATGGAGGCGGGCGAGCTCATTGCGCTGGAGGCTCTCCGCCGGACGCAGCGGGTGGATCCTCGCCCGCCACAGGGCCTCGTCGACGTAGATGTTTCCCATGCCCGCGAGCGTTCGCTGGTCGAGCAGCGCCGCCTTGACCGGCGCGCGTCGACGTGCGAGCAGCCGGCCGAGACGTGCTGCGGTGAAGAGCGCGTCGAGAGGCTCATCACCGAGGCGCGGCGCGAGGTACGCGTCGAGCTCGCCGGGCTCGAGGAGCAACCACGTTCCGAAGCGGCGCACATCGCGGTAGGCGATGTCGGAGCCGTCATCGAGCCGGACGAGCGCCCGCCGGTGGGCATCGTCCTCGAGCCCGTTCATGCTGTGGCGCAGGCTTCCGGTCATCCGCAGATGGATCAGGAGAACGCGGTCGGTCTCGAACCGGAGGATCAGATACTTGCCGCGCCGCTCGACGGACGCCACGCGCTCGCCCTGCAGCTCCGCGGCGACGGCGTGGGGGTCGTACGGCCGCACGAGCCGCGGATCGGAGATCTCGACGCGGTCGAACCGACGTCCGGCGAGAACGGGCTCCAGGCGGCGGCGAACGGTCTCGACCTCGGGCAGCTCGGGCATCGGTCCAGACTAGACAGTGCTGCGCGGGCTACAGCTGCGCGAAGGTGTCCGACACCTGAGATCCGAAAAGTGTCTGACACCTGAGGCGACCCGAAAAGTGTCTGACACCTGAGACCCGAAAAGTGTCTGACACCTGAGGGCCGAAAAGTGTCCGACACCTGAGACCCGAAAAGTGTCCGACACCTGAGGGCCGGAAAGTGTCCGACACCTCAGCCGATCGTCTCGAGGACGATCGACCGAGGGCGCGGCGGCTCGTCGGCGACGACGTACGCGGCAAGGACGTCGGCCGCGGCCTCGTCGGCGGTCGACGCGTCCCGCGCATGGATCTCCGCCAGGGGCTCGCCTGCCTCGACCGCGTCGCCGCGCTTCTTCAGGCAGACGACGCCGACCGCATGGTCGACGGCGTCGTCCTTGTCCTGCCGGCCGGCACCGAGGTGAAGGGCCGCGAGCCCGACGTGCAGCGCCCCGACCGCGCCGACGTAGCCCGCCTGCGGCGCGAAGACTTCACGCACGAACGGCGCTGTCGGCAGCGCCGCATCGCTCGGGTCGCCGCCCTGCGCGAGGACCCAGCGCTCGTACATCGCATACGCAGAGCCGTCGGCGACCGCCGCCTCGGTGCGCCGCCGGCCTTCAGCCTGGTCGATATCGAGATCGGAGAGCGCCAGGAGGTGCGCCGCGGCGTCGAGCGCCAGCTCGGTCAGGTCGGACGGCCCCTGGCCGCGCAACGTCGCGGCTGCCTCCCTCACCTCGAGTGCATTTCCGACTGCGTTGCCGAGCGGCTGGTCCATGTCCGTAAGCACGCAGACGACGTCGCGCTCCGCGTGCTGCCCCAGCGCGATCATCGTCTCGGCCAGCACGACGGCATCCGGCAGCGACTTCATGAAGGCGCCGTCGCCGACCTTGACGTCGAGCACGATCGCATCCGCGCCCGCCGCGATCTTCTTCGACATGATGCTCGCCGCGATGAGCGACACGTTGTCGACCGTCGCGGTGACGTCGCGCAGCGCGTAGAGCTTCTTGTCCGCCGGGACGAGATTCGCCGTCTGGCCCACGATCGCGAGCCCGATGTCTCGTACCTGGGAGATCAGCTGCTCCGTCGTCAGCTCGACGCGGAAGCCGGGTATCGACTCGAGCTTGTCCAGCGTGCCGCCCGTATGCCCGAGACCGCGGCCGCTCATCTTTCCGAACGGCACCCCGCACGCCGCCACCAGCGGGCCGACGACGAGTGTCGTCTTGTCACCCACGCCACCCGTTGAGTGCTTGTCGACCACGCGACGTCCGATCGCGGAGCCGAGATCGATCGTGTCGCCGCTCCGCACCATCGCATCGGTGAGCGCGAACGTCTCGGAGCTCGACAGGCCCTGGAAGTACACCGCCATGCAGAACGCCGCGAGCTGGTAGTCCGGTACATCGCCTCGCGCATAGCCGAGGATGAGCTCCGCCAACTCCTCCCCGCCGAGCTCCTCACCGTCGCGCTTGCGCTGGATCAACTCCGCGGCGCGAATCACGCGGCCTTCTCCGCAACGAAGATGACGTGCCTCGCCGTCGCGTGGAGCGGCTCGGTTAGCTCCGGCACGAGCGGCGCAAGGTGCGCGCGGTCGATCGTCGCGGCGACGAAGTCTCGAAGTGACTCCGCGTCGGGAAACACGACGTCCGCCTCGAGATCGCGTCGCTCCACGATCGCAAAATGCCGCTCGAGCCGCTCGCCACCGTTTGCCTGGCTGAAGCTCAGGAGCTCGCGTTGACCGGCGCCCCCGATGAGATCCCACACCTCCGCCATGTTCGTCTCGAAGACCGTCGATGCGACGAACCGCCCGCCGGGCCGGAGCACGCGCGCACACTCCGAAACTGCACGCTCGAGGTCGGGGACGTGGTACAGCATCCAACCCGCGAAGACGCAGTCGAAGGCCCCGTCCTCGAAGGGAATCTGCTGTACGTCGCCTACCTGGACGTCGATACCCCGTGCGCGCGTGAGCTCCACCATGCGCGGAGACATGTCGATCGCGCGGACGTCGGCGCCGAGCTCCTTCACAAACCGCTCCGTCGTCTCCCCCAGCCCGCAACCGACGTCGAGCACACTTGCCGGTTTCGCCTCGGCAACGATGTCGTACGCGACGTGGTCGGGATTGTCGCCGACGAGCAACGCGTGGAAGAGAGCAGTGCGTTTCGCAAAGCGCTCCTCACTCGCGTACTCCCAGCCGACCAGGAGTGGATTGTCGAGCTTCATGGAGTCAGGATCGGTTGCCCAGGGATTCCCCGTGAGGGGGCTTTTCCCTTGAGCCATGCGTTCACCGTCGCGCCGACGTCGGCGAACTCGCCCTCGTGAATCTGGCCGGATGCGTTGCGGCCGGCGACATACGCGAGGAGCATCGCGTGCTCTCGCGAGTGATCCGTCGACGGGGTCGTGGGATCGCACCCGTGGTCGGACGTGAGGATCAGCAGGTCTCCGGGCCGCAGCGCCTCGAGCAGATCGGGCAGCCGCCGGTCGAAATCCTGCAGACAGCGATGGAAGTTCACAGGGTCGTTGCGGTGCCCCCAGAGACTGTCCGTCTCGACGAGGTTCGTGAAGATGAATCCCTCGTCGAGCTCCTGCAGCAGTTGCTCGGTCTTGTGGATGCCGTCGACGTTCGACTTCGTCGGATGCGACTCGTCGATGTCGCATCCCGCAAAGATGTCGCTGATCTTTCCGACGCCGTGCACCGTCATGCCCGCGTCGCGGACGAGGCTCAGATAGTTCGGACGGCGCGGCTCGAGCGAGTAGTCGTGACGATTCGGCGTGCGCTCGTAGCTTCCGGGCGCACCGGTGAACGGCCGAGCGATCACGCGTCCCACGGCGTGCTTGCCCGTGAGGATCTCGCGCGCGACACCGCACGCCGCGTAGAGATCGTCGAGAGGCACCGTCTCTTCGTGCGCCGCGATCTGGAAGACGGAGTCGGCCGATGTGTAGACGATCCACTTGCCCGTCCGCTGGTGCTCCTCTCCGAGCTCCTGGATGATCTCCGTCCCCGACGCCGGCTTGTTGCCGATCACGCCTCGGCCCGTGCGGTGCATGAACGGGTCGATCACGTCGTGCGGGAAGCCGTGCGGATACGTCGGGAAGGGCGTCGCGGTGACGACCCCCATGAGCTCCCAGTGCCCCGTCGTCGTGTCCTTCCCCTTCGAGCGCTCGAACAGGCGGCCCGCGACCGCGGGGGCCCCGGGCTGCGGCGGGCACCCTGCGAGCGGTTCCACGTTCCCGAGGCCGAGCGCCTCGAGATTGGGAAGATCGAGGCCGCCGACTGCAGTCGCGACGTTGCCGAGCGTGTTCGATCCCTCGTCGCCGTACTCGTCGGCATCGGGAAGAGCGCCGGCACCGACGGCATCGAGCACGATCACGCAGGCTCTGGGCATGCGGCTATTCTAGGAACTGGATGTCTTCCGCCATCGGACTAATCCTCTTCGTCGTGTACATCGTGGCGATCGTCTCGGTCGCCGCAAGCGTGACCTGGCTCGTGGTCCGGCTGACGCCGGCCAAGAAGCCGAAGCCCGCCGCGGACTCCAAGTCGTAATCGCAGAGCCGCGGTAGCGGTCAGTTCGCGTTCACGCCGCCGGGCACATGCTGAGAGCATGAGGGCAGGGCACGCAGTGACGCTGGCGGTCGCGGGCCTCGCGTTGTGGGCAGCTCCTGCAACGTTCGCCGCCGCGCCGCCGCTCGGCTGGGCGGCGCCGCCCGGGAACCTCGCGCGTGCGGTGGCGTCGTGGCGGAGTGCGAACTGGCGCGCGCTCAGCAGGCGCGTTGACCTCGTGCGCCGGCTGACGATCGGCTACATCGCGCACGACGGGTTGCGGCGCAGCGCGGTCGTCGTGCTTCCGCGCTGGTACGGCCCCCATGACGATCCTCCGCTTCCGCTCGTGATCTCGCCGCACGGCAGCGGCGTCGAGCCACAAGAGAACGCGCGACGCTGGGGGAACCTGCCCGCGCTCGGCCGCTTCGCCGTCATCAACCCCGACGGACAGGGCAGGCGTCTCGAGCTGTACTCGTGGGGAGACCCCGGCGAGATCGCGGACCTCGCCCGAATGCCCGCGATCGTCGAGCATGCGCTCCCGTGGCTGCGGATCGCCCCGCGTCGCGTGTACGCCATCGGAGGAAGCATGGGAGGCCAAGAGACGCTGCTCCTGCTCGCAACCCATCCGCGCCTGCTCGCCGGCGCGATCGCCTTCGACGCGCCGACCAACATGGCGGCTCGGTACGCCGAGTTCCCGGAACGCCGCGACGGGCACAGGCTCCAACAGCTCGCCCGCCTCGAGTTCGGTGGCATCCCCCGCCTCGCCGGCGAGGCGTGGGCGGACCGCAGCCCGATCGATTATTCCCGCGAGCTCGCGTTCTCCGACGTCCCGCTCGAGCTCTGGTGGAGCACGCGCGACCGCGTGGTCGTCGATCAGGCGTCGCAGTCGGGGTTGCTCTACCGGGCGATCCAGGCCCTCAACCCGACTGCTCCGGTGGTGCAGGTGGTCGGCACATGGGACCACACCGCGGAGATGCACCCGCGCGGCCGGCTTCCGTTTGCTCTCGCACGGATGGGTCTGTTGCGACTGAGCCGCGTCGCGCGCTAGGAGGGTCTGGCGGGATGGTGCTCGTCGACACGGTTCGATGGGCGTCGCGAGGCAAGGACGCAGGGAGCCTCGATAGCGGTGTTTCTATCGGGGCGACCGAGGACGCCGCATCGCGGCGTCCAGCGAGGCGTGGCGGCACAGTCTCTATTCCGCCAGACCCTCCTACTATGCGGCCGTCAGCGGCAGGACGTCGTCGAGCGGGGTGTACGCGAGACCGTGCGCCTCCGCGACTGCCGCATAGGTGATCCTGCCGTCCAGCACGTTGACGCCTCGCGCCAGTGCCGGGTCGGCGGTGACCGCGCGAACGAGCCCGTTGTTCGCGATCTCCTCGACGTACGGGAGCGTCGCGTTGGTTAGGGCCTTCGTCGAGGTGTTCGGCACACCACCGGGCATGTTCGCAACGCAGTAATGGATGATCCCGTCGACCTCGTAGACGGGGTCGCTGTGGGTTGTGGCGTGGGCAGTCTCGATGCAGCCGCCCTGGTCGATCGCGACGTCGACGATGACGGCGCCTTTCTTCATGACGCCGAGCATCTCGCGCGTGACGAGCTTCGGTGCGCGTGCGCCGGGGACGAGCACGGCTCCGATCACGACGTCCGCCTCTGCGATCGACGACTCGATCTGCAGCGTCGAGGACATCACGAGGCTAACCCGCCCGGACAGAACCTCATCCAGGTGCCGCATGCGGTCGATCGAGCGCTCGAGCACAGTCACCTGGGCGCCGAGCCCGATCGCGATGATCGCCGAGTTGTAGCCGACGATGCCGCCTCCGAGCACGACGACGCGTCCGGGTGCGACACCCGGAACGCCTCCGAGCAGCACGCCGCGCCCGCCGAGCGGCTTCTCGAGGAAGTACGCGCCGGCCTGCGCGGCGAGGCGACCTGCGATCTCGCTCATCGGCGCGAGCAGGGGGAGCCGACGGTCGTCGGTCTCGACGGTCTCGTAGGCGACGGCGGTGATGCCGCTCTCGACGAGCGCGCGCGTGAGCGGCTCGTCAGCCGCGATGTGCAGATATGTGAAGAGCACGAGCCCTTCGCGCATGCGCGGGTATTCGGATGCGATCGGCTCTTTGACCTTAAGCAGCAGCTCCGACTGGCCCCACACGTCGTCGACGGAGACGATGCGCGCGCCTGCGCGCTCGTAGTCGGCGTCGAAGAATGAGCTTCCGTCTCCGGCGGTCGCCTCGACGAGCACGTCGTGCCCCGCCTGGACGAGCTCGCGTGCGCCCGCCGGGGTCAGCGCGACGCGGTACTCGTCAGTCTTGATCTCCTTGGCGACACCTATGCGCAAGACGCGCGGGACTCTAGCGGGTACGACGATGCCGGAGGTACAGGAGCACGCCTGCGATCGTCTTGGCGTCCTCGAGCTCCGGCAGCCGCGCCTCCAGCTCGTCGGGCGTCCAGCGGAGCAGCTCGAGCTCCTCGTCCTCGTCCGGCTCGGGCTCTCCGGCGTCGACGCCTTCAGCGAGGTAGACGTGCATGCGCTCGCGGCAAAAGCCCGGAGTCGTCCAGAAGGTGCTGAGGAGCGTCCAGCTCCCGCCGGTGAGGCCGCACTCCTCGCGCAATTCGCGCTGCGCCGTCGTCAGCGGCTCCTCCCCCTCGTCGCACTTGCCCGCAGGTAGCTCGACGAGCCTGGCCCGCGTCGCCTCGCGCAGCTGGCGCACGAGCGCAACGAGCCCGTCGCGGTCGATCGCCACGATGGCGACTGCGTCGGGATGCTCGACGATCTCGCGCTCCCGGTTCCCCCAGCGCTCGCGCGTGACATCGATCAAGTTGCCGTGGTACACGACGCGAGATTCGTCGGGCATCATCGTGCGAGCTCCTCGACGAGTGCACGCTCACCGGGCCCGAACCACGGCGGAGATCCGGCGGCGGCATTCTCCGCGGTCCGCTCCGGCCGTGCGGTCGCCGGGATCGCGAGGTCGACCCGTTCGTCGGAGAGCACCCATTTGAGCAGCGCCTGGGCCCAGGTCTCGATCCCGAACGGGCGGAGCGGCGCGAGCGCCTCGGCGCTCGGAGCCCGGCGGACGAGCTCGCCGCCGCCCAGCGGGCGCATGACGATCACGGGCACGCCGAGCTCGGCTGCAAGCGGCAGCAGTTCCCGTTCGACCTCGCGCTCGTGTGGGTTGTACGGAAGCTGCACGGTGTCGAACCTCCCCGTGCGCAATGCCGTGGCGAGCTCGCCGAAGGCTCCGGCGGAGTAGTGCGTGACGCCGAGGCGGTCGATGCGACTCTCGGCACGTTCGATCTCCAGCCATTCGAGTTGCTCGCGCCACGCGAGGAGGTTGTGCACCTGCTCGATCTCGATGCGGCCGAACCATGCGATTTGCTGCGCGTACTGCTCGCGACCCTCGGCCACGGTGCTCGCCCAGATCTTGGTTGCAATGGTGACGCCTACACGCCGCCCGTCGATGGCCGCTGCAAGGGCGCCTTCAGCGCCGCGATACATCGGCGACGTGTCGAATACGCGCACGCCGTTCTCGAGTACTGCCCCGACGACCTCGTGTGCCCGTGCAGCATCCGCGCCGAACGTGTTCCACGTTCCGAGGCCGACGACAGGCCCGAGCCGACGCTCGTCCATCGAGCTCAGCGACAGTGGGCCGGATAGATCAGGTCTCCGGCCTTCGACTTCGGGTATGGAGACGGGCCGATGAACCCCACGGCGATTCGACTGTATGCGGTCGTGCCGGTACAGCGTTGCGTCCCGGATACGACGATCACCGCCTGGTACGTGTGCATGTGCCCGGCGGCGCAATTCGGCGTGCAGTCGTTGGCGTATGCGACCCCCGTCGCGGCGGCGAACGACTCGCCCCAACCGGTCCAGCGCAGCTTACGCACGCCGAAGTTCGCGTCGGCACACGCGAGCACGACCTCCGTCGGGCGGACGTGCGGCTTGCCAAGACAGTCCGGCAGCGCTTGCGGATGACCGGCAAGGGCAAGCGAGGCGGCGAGCACGGCGATCACGGTGCGAGCGCACCCTCGACGATCGCCAGCGTGACCTCGACCATGGCCGAGAGATCCGCCACTGCGATCCGCTCGTCGGGCGTGTGGATGTCGGTCATGCCGTTGGCGAGGTTCACGCAGCGACGTCCGCGCTCGTTGAAGACGTTCGCATCGGCGGCTCCGCCCGACAGCGCGTACGTGGGTTCGTACCCACAGCGCTTGAGCGCGCCCGCGGCAAGCTCGACGACATCGTCGTCGCGCCTGAAGCGATAGCCCCGGTAGTCCTTGCGTGTCTCGGTCTCGACCTCGCAATCGGAGGACGTCGCCGCGAAGGTGAACACGTCGAGCATCTCCTGCACGAGCTCGTTGAGGCGCCGTTCGTCCTGACACCTGGCTTCGGCGAGGAACGAGCACCACTCGGGAACGATGTTGCCGGCAGTGCCACCTACGATCGTGCCGACATTCGCCGTCGCCTCGTCGTCGATGCGTCCGAGCCGCAGGTCGGCGATCGCCTTCGCAGCGGCCTGGATCGCCGAACGTCCCTCTTCCGGGAACATGCCCGAGTGCGCTGCACGGCCGTGGAAGGTCACGTGCATCGCCTGCGCATGCGGCGCCCCGAGGATGATCTCGCCGATCGGCGCGGCCTGGTCGTATACGTAGCCGAGGTCGGCGTGCAGGCGATCGTGGTCGAACTCCGCGATGCCGATCAGTCCGACCTCCTCCTTGGGCGTGAAGACGAGTTCGATGCCGGCATGCGGCCGGCCCTCGGCGAGCACGCGGCGGACCGCCTCGAGCATGCCGGCGACAGCCGACTTGTTGTCGGCGCCGAGGATCGTGCCGCCCGCGTTGCGGACGATGCCGTCCTCGACGACAGGCTGGAGCGGGCCGGACGGAGGGACGGTGTCGAGGTGCGCGCAGAAGAACAGCGGCACCCCTTCGGTCGTCGGCTCGAGCCGTGCGTAGATGTTTCCCATCGTGCTGTCGATCTCCGCGCCGGCGCCGTCCTCGTCCGGCGTGAGCCCCAGGTCGCGCAGATAGCGGAGCACGACATCGGCGACGGCGCGCTCCTCGCCCGGCGGGCTTGGCAGTGCAGCGAGCTCGAGAAAGAGCGGGAGGACGTCGTCGGCGGGCTCGGCGGCCATCGCGGGATCGTAGTCGGCGGTGGCTACGAGACTGCGGCGGTCTGACGGGCGCGCTCGCGAGCGCGGACGAGGGCCGCGCCGACGAAGCCGCGGAAGAGCGGCGCGGGCCGCGTGGGCCGCGACTTGAACTCCGGATGGAACTGGCTCGCGATGAACCAGGGATGATCCGGCAGCTCGACGATCTCGACGAGCCGGCCTTCCTCGAACGTGCCCGAGACGACGAGACCTGCGGCCGTGAGCTGTTCGCGGTAGAGATTGTTGACCTCGTAACGGTGACGGTGGCGCTCGAAAATCACTGCGTCCCCGTACAGCTCGCGTGCGCCCGTGTCCGCGCGCACCTCGACCGCCTGCGCACCGAGCCGCATCGTCCCACCGAGATCCTCGATCCCCTTCTGCTCCGGGAGCAGGTCGATCACCGCGTACGGCGTCTCGGGATCCATCTCGGTCGAGTTCGCGCCGTCGAGCCCGACCACGTGTCGCGCGAACTCGGAGACGGCGACGTGCATACCGAGGCAGATGCCGAGATACGGAATACGGTTCTCGCGCGCGGCGCGGCAGGCGAGGATCTTGCCTTCCCACCCGCGCGAGCCGAAGCCGCCCGGCACGAGCACGCCGTCGACAGTCTCGAGCAGCGCCGCTGTCTCTTCGTACGACATGTTCTCGGCGTCGACCCAGCGCACACTCACCGAGCAGCCGTTATGGAGACCGGCGTGCTTCAGCGCCTCGTGCACGGAGAGATACGCGTCCTGCAGCTTCACGTACTTGCCGACGAGCGCGATCTCGACGAGCTCGCGCCGCTCGTCGATGCGATGCATCAGGTCGCCCCACTCTGCGAGATCGACCGGAGGCGTCTCGAGAGCGAGTTTCTCGCAGACGAGCCGGTCGAGCCCTTCCTCCTGGAGCACGCCCGGCACGAGGTAGACGTCCCGGACGTCCGGGCAGGCGACGACGGCGCCTGGATCGACGTCGGCGAAGAGCGCGATCTTGTCGCGGATGTCGCGCGACAGCTCCTCGTGCGAGCGGCAGACGATCACGTCGGGGTGAATACCGATGCGGCGCAGCTCGTTGACTGAGTGCTGTGTCGGCTTCGTCTTGAGCTCGCCGGCGGCCTCGATGAACGGCACGAGCGTGACGTGAATGTACATCACGTTCTCCGGGCCGACCTCCCGGCGGAACTGGCGCAGGGCCTCGAGGAACGGCAGTGACTCGATGTCGCCGACGGTGCCGCCGATCTCGGAGATCACGACGTCGGTCGGCGTCGCCTCGGCGGCGCGGCGGATGCGCGCCTTGATCTCGTTCGTGATGTGAGGGATCACCTGCACGGTGGCGCCGAGAAACTCGCCCTTGCGCTCCTTGCGCAGAACGGTCTCCCACACGGCGCCTGCGCTGTGCGACGAATTGCGCGAGAGGTTCTCGTCGACGAAGCGCTCGTAGTGGCCGATATCGAGGTCGGTCTCGGCGCCGTCCTCGGTGACGAAGACCTCGCCGTGCTGGAACGGGCTCATCGTCCCCGGATCGACGTTCAGGTACGGATCGAACTTCTGGAGCTGCACCTGCAGCCCGCGCGACTTCAACAGCCGCCCGAGCGATGCGGCGACGATTCCCTTCCCCAGTGCCGACACGACGCCCCCGGTGACGAACACGTACTTGGGGGCCCGTTGGCTCACGGGATTTCAGGGTAGCAGCGACTGCGGTCGGACGTGCTCAGGGCATGTCCGCGGTCTGGACGAGGTCGTAGAGACGCCGCAGCGCATCCTTCGCGAACGAACGGCGCACCGAGCCCCACGACGCATCGACCGTGAGCGAGACCGAGGTGTGATCCGAATCGACCTGGGAGAGCTCGATCTCCGCCGTGATGTTCTCGTTGACGAGCTGGAAGGCGAGCCTCCGTCCTCGGACGACGTCGAGGATGAGCAGCGTGCCTGCGGCGCCCGGCCGCCTGAACATACCCGGGCCGAAGATCGGCCGAAGCGACTCCTCGGACAGCGAGCTCGCGCCGAGAATCTGCCACCGCGCGCCCGGTGCGACTCCACGCCGATCGGGCTGCACACCGCTGAGACCCGGCCACCAGTCGGGCAGGTGGTACGGCTCGGCGAGGAACGCCCAGACGTCCTCGACCGGCGCGAGCAGGGTGCGCTCGGCGACATAGCGGGGCACTACGCGACGGCTCCGGTGGAGGCGACTGCCCGGACGACGGCGTCCATCAGCGGACGGTCGCCAGGAACTCCTGGCCGCCGAGCATCCGTTCGAGCTCCGCCTTTCGGTCGGCGTCGTCGAGTTGCTCGATCCGTGTGTGCGTCGGATCGCCCGGCACCTTCTCGACCCGGAAGTGCCGGTCGGCAAGGGCCGCGATCTGCGGGAGGTGCGTGATTGTGATCACCTGTGCGCGCTCCGAGAGCCGCTTCAGGACACGGCCGACGGCGTTGGCGGTCTCGCCCCCGATCCCGGCGTCGATCTCGTCGAAGACGAGCGTCTCGCCGCCGGCGACGGCGGCGATCGCGAGGGCGATGCGGGAGAGCTCGCCGCCCGAGGCCGTCTCGGCGACCGGGCCGAAGGGCATGCCGGCGTTCGGACGGACGAGGAAGATCGCCTCGTCGCCACCGGTGCTCGACGGGTCCCGCTCCCGCAGCTCGCAGGCGAATTCGCCCTCGCCCATGCCGACGTCGTGAAGCTCGGCCGCGACGGCGTCGGCGAATGCGGGCGCAGCGGAGTTCCGCTCGGCCCGGAGCTCCACCATCAGGTCCTGAACCCGGGCATCCGCCGCCGCAAGCGCCGCTGCTGCACTGGCGGCAGGATCGACGCCGTCGTCGAGTGCCGCCAGCTCCGCCCGTGCGTCGGTGGCGCGCCCGATGAGCTCGTCGTAGCTCGTGGCGCGGAACCGGCGTTTCGCCTCGGCGATCCGGTCGAGCCCCGCCTCGATTTCGTCGCGGCGACCCGGTTCCGCCTCGAGCGAGCCGAGGAAGGCGTGCAGGTCGGACGCCGTCTCGCGAAGGCGCAGCTCGGCGTCGCGCAACTCGTCGCCCGCCTTCTGCAGCTCCGGTGCCAGCCGCTCGAGCGGCGCCACTGCCCGCTCGGCGATTCCGACGAGCCCTGCGGCGCCGTCGCCCTCCTCGGGCGCGAGGGCATCTGCGGCGGCCGCGGCGGCCTCCGCGAGGTCCGTGACGTGGCGCAGGCGCTCCCGCTCGTCGCGGAGACGGTCCTCGTCGCCCGGCTCGAGGCCCTCGGTGTCCTCCACGAGCGCGCGCAGCTCGGCGAGGCGGGCTTCGGCTAGCGCAGCGCCGGCCGTCAGCTCCTCGTGCCGACGGCGCGCGGCAAGCAGGTCGCGCCACGCCGTCCGTGCGTCGGCCCGGCGGCGGAGCTGCTCCTCGCCGCAGAAGCGGTCGAGCACCTCGAGCTGGTAGGCCGGCCGCGCGAGGCGCCGCTGCTCGAACTGCCCCGACATCGCGAGCACGCGCTCGACGGTGGCGGCGACGTCCTCCCGCGCGGCGGCTCTGCCCCAGGCGTACGCACGGGTACGGCCGTCGCCGAAGACGCGGCGCGCGACGAGCAGAGCGTCCTCGTCTTCCGGGCGCAGCCCGCCGAGCTCGTCGAGCTCCTCGGGAAGATCGAGCTCCGCCTCGACGTATGCCTCCTCGCCTGCAGGGCCGACGAACGAGTCGTCGCCCTTCGTCCCGAGGAGCAGGCCCACCGCCTGGGCGAGAATCGTCTTTCCGGCTCCGGTCTCGCCCGTGATCGCGTTCAGGCCGGGCGAGAGCTCGAGCTCGGCCTCGCGGATCAGCACGAGGTTCTCGATTCGCAGGCGTCGCAGCATCGCCGACCATCGTAGAGAGGGCACCCGACGCCGAACATTGTCCTTTTCGGCTCTCCGACTCGTCGCTGCGCGTCTCGCGCCCGGCATGGGCGTGTGATCACACCCCCATTGAGCATGTGCACCCATGCACATGCCGTAGGTGGACGCGGTGCGCTCCCAGCGCGGGGCAGGTGTCCCGCCGCCTCTCCCGGCTCTCAGGAGGAGAAGGTCTCGCGGTACCGGCTGAAGAACGACGTCTCGGGCAGCGTCGCGAGGAGGCTGCGCTCCTCGGCGAGGTAGATCCCGACCTCGTCGCCCGGAGCCACCTCCGCAACGCGTTGGCCGTCGACGAGAAGCGCCGCGGCGACAGCGACCGTCGCATTCCTGACCGTCACCTCCACCCCGCGCGGGACAACGAACGGCCGGGCGTGGAGCGAGTGCGGCGCGATGAACGTCACCGCCATCGCATCCAGCCCGCGTACGAGCACCGGGCCGCCGTTCGACAGGTTGTATGCCGTCGAGCCCGACGGCGTCGAGCAGATCATGCCGTCGCATGGCACGACGCCGAGATCCTCGCCGCCGATTGCCCAGGCGAGCTCGATCATCTTGCCGAGTGTCGAGCTCGTGACGACGACGTCGTTGACGGCGATGTACCGCTCGCCGTCGAGCCGCACCTGAAGGGTCGGGAGCGGGACGGTGACGTATTCCCCGGCAAAGGCGCGCTCGAGGTCGCGTTCGAGATCCGCCGGCGGAATCGAGGCAAGAAAGCCGACGCGCCCGTAGTTGACGCCGAGCACCGCGACCTCGCTGCCGAGCAGCCGGGCGAGCGTCCTGAGCATCGTTCCGTCCCCGCCGAGCACGATGGTGAGATCTGCGTCCCGCGGGTCGTCGACGAGGGTCACGCCTGACCGCTTTGCGACATTCCGGAGGCGCTCCACTCCGCTCTCGACGTCGACCTGGCCGTGCGTGACGACCGCCGCGGTTTCAACCCGCGGCGACGGCTTTGTCGATTCGCTCGTCGAGGTCATCCGGAAGTTTTGGGTCGTCATTGTGTCTCAGGTGAAGGAAGAACTCCCGGTTGCCCTTTGGCCCGGGGAGCCCTGAGTCTACGACCCCGGCCACCTGCGCCCGCCAGCCGAGCGCTGCGTAGGCGATCTCGCGCAGCACCCGCGCACGGATAACGGGGTCGCGGACGACGCCGCTTCCCTTCGCAACGTCGGCCCGTCCGGCTTCGAACTGCGGCTTCACGAGGACTACAGCCTCCCAGCCGGGAGTCGCGAGCTCGAGGACCGGCGGCAGCGCCGTGCGCACCGAGATGAACGACACGTCGCAGACGACGAGCTGCGGTGCAAACGGCAGCTCCGTCAACGCACGCGCGTTCGTGCGCTCGAACACGACGACGCGCGGATCGTCGCGGAGCTTCGGGTGCAACTGCCCGTAGCCGACGTCGACTGCGATCACGCGCGAGGCACCGCGCTGAAGCAGGACATCGGTGAAGCCCCCCGTCGACGCGCCGACGTCGATTACGTCGAGCCCCGTCGGATCGACTTCGAGGGCGTCGAGTGCGTGCGCGAGCTTCTCGCCTCCGCGCGAAACGTAGGCCGGACCACGGACGATCGAAAGCTCGGCGCTCTCGTCGACCTGGTGCCCCGGCTTGTCGTAGCCGGGCACGAGACCGGCCATCACGAGCGCCTGTGCCTGCGTGCGCGAAACGGCGAGCCCGCGTTCGACGAGTAGGACGTCGAGCCGCTTCTTCACGCGAGCGCGTCCGCGACGCGAGCGGCGATCTCGGCGAACGGCGGTGGCACGCCGTTCAGGACTGAAAGCGACGGATCGAGTGGGATCGACCCGAGGAGCGGCAGCTCACGCAGAATCGAGCGCTCGTCGGCCACCGGCGGGAACACGTGGACATACTCGCCGCAGTGCGGACACTCGAGCGCCGTCATGTTCTCGACGACGCCGAGCACGGGCACGTTCTTGTTGCGCAGCATCGTCAGCAACTTGCGAGCGTCGAGATGCGCCGCGTCCTGCGGTCCGACCACGACGATCGCGCCGACCACCCCGAACGTCGCGAAGATCTGTTGTTGCAGGTCTGCGGTTCCCGGAGGCAGGTCGACGATCAAGTAGTCGAGGCTCCCCCAGTCCACGTCGTCCAACAGTTGGCGCGCAAGGCTCTGGACGAGCATGGCAGGCATGGTCAGCGCCTGTGCCTCGGCGATCAGGAAGCCGACCGACATCACCTTCAGGTCGAGGATCTCGACCGGCTCGAGACGGATCGCGCCGAATCGCGGGTTGCGGCCGAGCTCCCACGAGCCGAGCGGCCGCGTCTGCTTGAGGCCGAGCATGAGCGGGATGTCAGGCCCGTAGATGTCCGCGTCGAGCAGGCCAACCGCGAAGCCGCGTGCCGCGAGCGCCCGCGCGAGGTTCAGGCTGACGGTCGACTTGCCGACGCCGCCTTTTCCGCTCGCCACCGCAATCGTCTTCATCCCGCGACCTCGATCCCCCACGTTCCCGTGAACACGTCGCCCGGTTCGAGCCGGATCACATCCTCCCCGGTCTGGAATGCGTTCGGCGGGCACGTCATCGGCTCGACCGCGAGGCTGCGTCGAGCCACGTCCGGCAGCGGGTCGCCGGTGAAGAGCTGCACGTGCTTCCAGGACGCGTCGGCCCAGACGGTGATGTCGTCGACCGCGATGCGCCACGGTGCGTCCATGCGCTTCGGATCGTCGAGGACTTTCGAGCCGAGGAGCTCGCCGTCGACGACGAGGTCGTCGACGCGACCGCTCGGCGCCTTGAGATACGGATGATGACCCGCGCCGAACGGGCACGCGCGGACGCCGACGTTCTCGGCGGTCGTGGATACGGTCAACCCGTCGGCGCCGAGCCTGTACTCGACGTGCAGAAGCAGCGCGAACGGAAAGCCGGGCTGCGGGTGCAGCACGTGCTTCATCAAGACGCGCGCCGTTTCGTGCTCGACGGCGTCCCAGCTCGCCCAGCGGACGAGCCCGTGGATGGCGTTCCCGTTCTCCGGCTCGGTCAACGCGAGCTCGAATTGCTCGCCGTCCCACTCATAGGTTCCGCCGGCGATCCGATTCGGCCACGGGGCGAGCACCTGGCCTCGTCCCGACCCGCAGATCGCGTCGGCGTCGTAGCTGTCGAGCACCTCGCGGTCGCCGATCCGATAAGCGCGTAGGCCGCCGCCCACCTCCACGACGGTCACATGATGGTCGTCGAAGGCGATCTCGTACTGCGCGCCGGATGGTGGAATCGCCATCCGGGGAGGCTACTCCTCGTCGGGCTGCACGAGAGTGGAGTCGGAGGCGAGCAGCGCGGCCTGGCTTGCGTTCAGGCGGTGCGGACGGCGAGGCCGTCGACGATCTCGCGCAGCACACTCGTGTCGGCATCGATGGTGACGAGCCGCTCGCGGGCTCGATCGGCTGCTTCGTCGGCGAAACGGCGGGCGCCGTCGACGCCGTGCACGACCACATACCCGTCGCCGTCGAGGATGTCGTCCACGATCTGGAAGAGCAGCCCGAGCTCGCTCGCAAATGCACGCCACGGCAGCTGGTTGGTCTCCGGGACGTCCGCGACCCAGAGCGCGAGCCCGACCGACGCTTCGAACAGACAGCCCGTCTTCAACTTGTGCAGCGTCGCCTCGTCCGGCGCAGTGCCGGTGATGTCGAGGTACTGGCCGCCGATCATTCCGAGCGTGGCCTGCGAAAGCTCACGTGCGACGTGCGGTGTGTCGTACGACGTCGCGAGCCGGAAAGCCTCCGCAAGGAGCGCGTCGCCGGCGAGGATGCCGGTCGCCTCGCCGAACTGCTTCCAGGTCGACGGCTGACCGCGGCGCTCCTCGTCGTCGTCGAGTGCAGGCAGGTCGTCGTGCACGAGCGAGAACGTATGGACGAGCTCGAGCGCGCACGCCGCCGGCAGTGCCCGCTCCGCGTTGGCGCCGACGGCCTCAGCCGTGGCGAGGCAGATCACCGGCCGGACGCGCTTGCCGCCGACGGTGATCGAATAGCGCACCGAATCGGCCTGGCCGTGCAACGCGGGCCAGAGCTCCAGCCCTTCGAGGTAGTCCTCGACAAACGGTCGCAGCTCCTCAGGACTGAGCGGCATCGGCCTCCGCTGCACGCTTCGCACGCTCGAGCTCCTCCTCGACCGCTTTCGCGAGCTCCGAGAGCTCTGCGAGGATCTCGAGCGCACGATCGGGCGATCCGCCCTCCGTCTGCGCGATGCCGTCGAGCTCGACCCGCGCCGCCTCGAGCTTCGCGAGAAGCTCCTCCGCTCTGCTCAGTGAGTCTTCGGTGGCCACGCTATGCCCTCTCCTCCTCCGCGATCTTGCCAAGAATGCCGTTGACGAGTCTTCCAGCGTCGTCGGATGCGTACCGCTTCGCAAGCGTCACAGCCTCGTCCAGCACCACTTCCTTCGGGATCTCCCCGGCGTCGAGCTCCTCGATCGCGACCCGGAGGATGTTCCGCTCGACGGCTCCGAGCCGGTCGGCCGTCCAGTCGTCCGATGCGTCGGTGATCTTCGCGTCGAGCTCCGCAGCATGTGCCGCTACCCGGTCCGCGATCGTCTGCGTGTATTCGTCGACCTCGCCCTCGTAGAGCGAGCCGAGCGGCGCTGAGGTGACGTCCCATTGGTAGAGGACGAACACGGCAGCTCGGCGCGCCTCGCGACGGCTCACCGGCCTCGGCTTCGGGACCTTCATCCGTCGAGCTCCTCGATCGTCACGTCGACGGCAGAGACCTCGACACCGCACATCTCCGTCAGAGCGTCGGCGACGCGCACCTGCACGTCCTGCGCGACGTCGGGCAGCACCTTGCCGTACGCGACGGTCAACTCGAGCTCGACGCGCGCGCTCTTGCCGTCGAGATCGACGGCGACTTTCCGGCGCGCACGGCGGATGCGAGCACCGTCGACCGATTCGGCCGACTGCACGACGATGTTCGTCAGTGCAGCGTCGGCGAGCGTGATCGAGCCGTCGTTGTTTCGAAGGACGTACGTCATGCCGCCGCCAGCGAAGGCAGGCTTGCGCCCGCCTCTTCGAGAAACGAGGTCGAGTACTCGCCGCTTCGGAACTCCGGGCTTCCGAGAATGTCGAGGGCGACGTCGCGCGTCGTCGGCACGCCGGCGATCTCGAACTCGCCCAGCACGCGGAGGGCGCGCTCGATCGCGGCCGCGCGCGAGTCGTCACGGACGATGACCTTCGCGATCAGCGAGTCGTAGTGCGGCGGGATCACCGAGCCCTCCTCCGCGAACGTATCGACACGCACACCCGGTCCGAGCGGCGGGCGGAAGCGCACGAGCTTTCCGGGCGCCGGCATGAAGCCGCGAGACGGGTCTTCCGCGTTGATCCTGATCTCGATCACGTGTCCGGAGCGCGGCGCGCGCCCGGTGATCGGAAGTCGCTCGCCTGCCGCGATGCGCACCTGCTCGCGCACCAGGTCGAGACCGGTTGCGAGCTCCGTGACCGGATGCTCGACCTGGAGTCGCGCATTCAGCTCGATGAACGAGAACACCCCATCGGGGCCGACGAGGAACTCGAACGTGCCGGCGTTGCGATAGCCGATGTGCCGGCACGCGCGCTCGGCTGCGTCTTCCATCGCCTCGCGGCGCTCTGCGTCGAGCGCGGGCGACGGCGACTCCTCGATCAGCTTCTGGTGTCGGCGCTGGATCGAGCACTCGCGCTCGCCACAGGTCAGCACGCCTCCGTAGGCGTCGCAGAGCACCTGGATCTCGACGTGGCGCGCGGGAGAGATCGCCTTCTCGACGTACAGGCTTCCGTCGGAGAACGCCGCCATCGCCTCGTTCGAGGCTTGCGCGTAGGCGGCAGCAAGCTCGTCAGGACCGTTGACGAGGCGCATGCCCCGGCCGCCGCCGCCGGCCGCGGCCTTGAGGAGGACGGGATAGCCGAGCTCATCCGCCGCTGCGCGCGCCTCGGCTGGGGTCGCCGTTCCCTCCGCACCGGGGACGAGCGGGACGCCCGCCGCACGCATCTCGGCTTTCGCGTGTGCCTTGTCGCCCATCCGTGCCATCACGTCCGCCGGCGGGCCGACGAAGACGAGGTCGTTGTCCTCGCACGCGAGGACGAACTCGTCGTTCTCGGAGAGGAAGCCGTAGCCGGGATGAACTGCCTGGCAGCCGGTTGTCGTTGCTGCGGAGATGATGGCTGCAATGTTGAGATAGCTCTGCGCTGCCGCCGGCGGGCCGATGCGCACCGCTCGATCGGCGAGCCGCACGTGCAGTGCATCTTCGTCGGCGGTCGAGTAGACCGCCACGGCCTCGACGTCGAGCTCGTGCAGCGCGCGGATCACGCGCACGGCGATCTCGCCGCGATTCGCTACGAGGACTCGCGAGAACATCAGACTGCGTCGAGCGGTCGGCCCGTGAGCGGCTCGAGGTCGAAGAGCACCTGCCCGAACTCGACCGGCTCGGCGTTCTCGACGTGAATCCGCCGGACGACCGCCTCGACGTCGGTCTTCACCTCGTTCATGAGCTTCATCGCCTCGAGGATGCAGAGCGTCTGCCCAGCCGCGACGACGTCGCCCTCCTCGACGAAGGGCGGTGCACCAGGCTGCGACGCGCGGTAGAAGGTTCCGACCATGGGCGACTCGATCCGGACGAAACCGTTTGGTCGCGGCACCGGCGCTTCGGGAACGTCTTCGGGAAGCGCAAGCGGCGCTTGGGAGAGAACCTCCATCGGCGTGTCGGGAGAGGAGCGCACGGATACGCGCAACCCGTCCTCCTCGATCGTGATCTCGCCGATCCCCGACTCCTGGACGATGCGCACGAGCTCGCGGATCCGCTCGGCGCGCGCCTTGTCGACGGACGCGAGGTCGTCCTGCTCGCCGCTCGCGCGGCCGCGGATGCCGAGCAGCAGGCGCTCGGCGTCCTCGCCGAAGAGCCCGAGCAGCAGCAGTTCCTCCTCGCTCGCCGCCATTCCCTCGGCCTGCTCGCGCACCTCGCTGAGCGCGGGTGCGACGTCCTCCTGCGTGTCGGGGTCGTGCGTGAGCGCGACGGCGCGCTGCACCGCTGGATCGATCGGGTGCGGCGGCGTGCCGAAACGACCGATCACGAGCGCGCGGAGCTCGTCGACGATCGTCAGATACCGGCTCGCCGAGAGAACGTTGAGGAGAGCCTGCGACGCGAGCACCTGGCCGATGGGCGCGGCGAGCGGCGGCCAGCCAACCTCGGCGCGGATGACATCCAGCTCCTCGAGCACCTCTTCGAGCCGGTCACCGGCGCCCTGCGCGCGCAGGGTCGCATCGACGCCGGCGACGAGGCCGGCCGGGAGGTCGTGCTGTGCAGCGCGAACGGCGATCCGCGGCGCAAGTGGCGCGACAGGCTCGTCGCCGATGTGCTCGTCGACGAGGTCGGAGGCGTCCCAGAGCGTCGCGACGTCGATGCCGGGATCGAGACCCATGCCGGCGAGAGCTTCGCCGAGTGCCTCGCCCGAGACGCGGTGCAAGGTGAGCGCCAGCGGGAAGACGGCGCACGCGATCAACTGCGCCCCGGCGCCGGCAGCCGCGAGCGTCGCGGCGAGCGCGCTGCCGCCGGCACCCTGGACGTAGATCCCGACCGGGAGGCCGCTCGCCTCGGCAAGGGCGGGGACGAGCTCTGCGGCGCGGTGCGGCTGCAATGAACCGGTGGGATCGTGGAGGAGCACGCGTACCGCGCCGAGGTCGGGCAGCATGCGGGCGCGTTCGATGAGCGTGTCGACCTCGCCGGTGCGGCCGGGGCTGTAGACGAGGCCGGCCTCGAAGTCACGCTCGGCGGCGACGATCGCCTCCGCGGCCTCGCGGAGGTTCGACACGTCGTTCAGCGGGTCATGGAGACGGAAGACGTCGATGCCGTTCTCGGCGGCGGAGGCGACGAAGCGCCGGGCGAAGTCGGCGTCGACGGGACGCGAGCCGACGAGGAATCGACCTCGGAGCGCCATGCCGAGTGGCGTCTTGACGCGCGCCTTGAGGGCGCGAATGCGCTCCCACGGGCTCTCGACGCCGCGCTGGACGGCCGCGTCGAAGCATCCGCCGCCGGACACCTCGAGATACGCGAACCCGGCGCGGTCCAGGATCTCGGCGAGGCGGAGCTGGTCGGCGGTTGGCATCCGGCCGGCCAGCGGCTCCTGCCCGAGCAGGCGAATCGTCGTGTCGGCGAGGGTCGGCACGGGGGGACCTTACCGCGCCGTCGCGAGCGGGCCGTTCACGCCGTCAGGTCCCGAGCACGTCGACAACGACGCCTACCCCGGTCAGCAGCGCGGAGGCCGCAACGAACAGCCACCCCTCGATGAACGGCAGGTCGAACCAGCGGGCGAGGTGCTTGCTGGCGGCGACGGCCATCGCGACGAGGGTGAGGGCAGCGGCGATCCAGAACGCGTACGCGATCGACCGGGTCACGGTAGTGCCGCCGTGCAGGAGGGCGAAGAGCAGTCCCCCGAGCGTGGCCGCGACCGCGGCGGCGAGCAGGCAGACCAGAAACCGCGAGAGACCGTACACGCCGCTAGACGCGGCTGATGTAGCGCTTCTCGTGCGGATCGATCTTGAGCTTGTCGCCCACGTTCACGAAGAGCGGAACGCTGACGACTCCCCCGGTCTCGAGCGTCGCCGGCTTCGTCACGTTCGACACCGTGTCGCCCTTCACACCGGGCTCGGTGTCGACGACTGTCAGCTCGACCGTCGTCGGAAGCTGCACGCTGGACGGCTTGCCGTCGACCGCGAGCACCTGCACCGTCGCGTTCGGTTGCATGAACATCAGCTCGTCCTCGAGCTCGGCGTGCGGAACGGAGAACTGCTCGTAGTTGTCCGGATCCATGAAGTGGACGTCGGAGCCGTCGTCGTAGAGGTACTGCACGTTCTTGACTTCGGTGTGGACGCGCGTGAACTTCTCGCCTGCACGGAAGGTGCGGTCGACGGTGGCGCCGGCGCCGAGCGACTTGAGCTTCGTCCGAACGAACGCGCCGCCCTTGCCCGGCTTCACATGCTGGAACTCGACGATGCGCCAGGGCTGCCCATCGACCTCGATGTGCATCCCATTCTTGAACTGGTTGGTGTTGACGGTGTCAGCCATGCGCGGCGCGCAGTCTAGCCTCTAGCCGACCTCGACCAGGTCTTTTCGGAACCCCGTGAGGTTCTCGATTCCGTCTTGCGTGACGACGACGTCGTCCTCGATGCGGATGCCGAACTTCCCCGGCAGGTAGACGCCCGGCTCGACGGTGACGACGTTGCGCGGCGCGAGTACGTCCTTCGACTCGCTCGACACCGTCGGCAACTCGTGCACGTCCAGGCCGAGCCCGTGTCCGAGCCCGTGGCCGAACGTTCCCGCGAACGGGCTGTCTTCGATCACGCGCCGGGCGGCCTGGTCTGCGTCGATCGCCGGGATGTCCCCCTTGATCGCCTCGAGCCCGGCGAGCTGGGCCGAGAGCACGACCTCATACGCCTCCGTGGCTTCGTCGTCGAGCGGCCCGGTCGCGAACGTGCGCGTGTAGTCGGACGCGTAGCCGTCCACGGTGCAGCCCGCGTCGATCACGACGAGCTCGCCGGCCGCGATTGTCCGGTCGGTCGCACGTGCGTGCGGCCGGGCACCGGTTGGCCCGGCGCCGACGATCGACTCGAAGGAGAGGCCGTCGCCCCCTTCCTCCTGGAAGAGCCGCCTCAGATCCCATGCGACCTCGCGCTCGGTCCGTCCGACGAACTTCACCTCGGTGAGGCGCTCGAAGACGCGGTCGGTGATCGCGCACGCATGGCGGAGGATGTCGAGCTCGCTCTCCTCCTTGATCGCGCGCAGCGACTCGACGAGACCGACGTGCGCCTTGAGCTCGAGCCCGCCGCCCTCGAGTGTCTGGAAGTCGGAGTAGACGACGGTCGCTGCCTCGAAGCCGATCGTTCCCGACAGCTTCTCGGCGAGCGCACCGACAACTCCGCGCTTCGTCTGCACGACCTCGACGCCTTCGACTGCGCGCGCGGCTTCGATGTACCGGAAGTCCGTGAAGAGCTGCACGCGTTCTTGGTCGACGAGCAACGCTGCGTTCGAGCTCTCGAAGCCGGCGAGATAGACGACGTTCTTGGGAGTCGTGACGAGGAGCGGCTCGTCGATCAGCGCGCGCAGGCGCTCGATGCGGTCGTTCACGCGTTCTCCTTCAGATATTCGAGGGCCATCCGATAGCCGTCCGGCCCGTGACCGACGAAGCGTGCGGCGACGATGTCGGAGATGACGGATTGCCTCCGCCATGCGTCGCGCTCGTCGACGTTCGACAGGTGCACCTCGACCACCGGCACGGTGAGCGGCTCGAGGGCGTCGTGAATCGACCACGCGTAGTGGGTCCAGGCGGCGGGATTGAGCACCATGCCGTCGGTGTTGTCGTACGCGTCGTGGCACCACTTGATGAACTCGCCCTCGCTGTTCGTCTGGCGGCACTGAACCGTCAGCTGAAGCTCGCGCGCCCAGGCGTAGATCCGGCTTTCGAGCTCGGCCATGGTGAGGCCGCCGTACACCGCCGGATCGCGCCGACCGAGCATGTTCAGGTTGACGCCGTTGAGGACGATGATTCGCACGCGGCGATGCTAGTTGCTCGGCTACGCAATCAGGGCGTCGAGCTCGCGGCGGACGTCCTCCGCAGGCACGGAAACGTCCCATTCGGGGCCGTCCTCCCGGAGCAGCACGAGGCGGAGCTCGCCGCCGACGTTCTTCTTGTCGCGCTGCATCGCCGCCCAGGCCCGTGCGCGGTCGACGCGGACGCGTTTCGGCCGCAGGATCTCCTCCACCTGGCTGCTGTCGCGTCCGGAGAGGCGCAGGGCGGCGAGCAGCCCGAGCGCAACCGCCTGGCCATGGCTCACGCCGTCATAGCCGGCAGCCGCCTCGAGCGCGTGCGCGAACGTGTGACCGAGGTTGAGCATCTTCCGCTCCGCGTCGTCGTGTGGATCGCGCAGGCAGATCGCCGCCTTGAACGACGCGCACCGGCGAACGAGCTCGTCGTCGGGCAGATCCCACAACGGCTCTCCCGCGAGCAGGCCGGTCTTGACGACCTCGGCCATCCCCTCGAGGCGCTGGGCCGGTGGGAGCGTCTCGAGCAGCGCGGGATCGATGATCGTGCGGACCGGCCAGTGGAACGCGCCGACGAGGTTCTTGCCCTGCGGGAGGTCGATGCCCGTCTTGCCGCCGATCGCCGCGTCGACCTGCGCGACGAGGCTCGACGGCACCGGGACCCACGGCACGCCGCGGAGATACGTGGCGGCCGCAAAGCCTGCGGCGTCCGTCGTGCAGCCGCCGCCGAGCGCGACGATGGTGCCCGCACGGTCGAGTCGCAGGTCCTGCCAGAGCCGGTCCATCGCGGCGAGCGTCTTCGCCTCCTCCCCCGCCGGTAGCTCGTGCACCTGCCCGAGCCGCGGGCCGAGCGCGAGCTGCGCATCCATTCCGTGGATTCCGGCGACGTTCGGGTCGGAGACGAGCGCGACCTTGCCGCCATCGGGCACGAGCTCGCCGAGGCGACGAAGCGCGCCTCGCTCGACGTGCACGCCTGCGGCGGCGAGAACACCGTCGTCGGCGTCTCGTACCGTGAAGTCGGCCGCCTGGGCGTAGAGACGACGGCGCTCCTCGTAGAGCCTGCGGAACGTCGCCTCGTCCTGCGCAAGCGGACGATCGCTGCCCTGGACCCGCTCCCAGCAGGTATCGACGTCGACGTCGAGCCAAAGCGTGATTGCGTGCTCGTGCAGCACGTGCAATACCTGCGGCTGCGTGATCGCGCCGCCTCCCAGAGCGATGACACGCGGCGGCTGGAACATGAAGACGCTCAACGCGCGCCGCTCGTATTCGCGGAACCGCTCCTCGCCTTCGCGGAAGAGGTCGGCGATGGTGCGCTTCGACGTCGTCTCCACGACGCGGTCGAGATCCGTGAAGGTACGGCCCGTACGGCGCGCGAGCTCTTCGCCGAGAGTCGTCTTCCCGGCGCCCATGAAGCCGATGAGCGCGACGTGTCTCGTCAGCGTGCGGTCCAGTCGATGCGGTCGACGTATGCCCGCCATGCAGCGACGAAGTCGCCGAGCGCGTCTCCCCCGAACTTGTCCTTCGCAAGGCGCGCCAGCTCCCACGCGACCGCCCCCTCCGCGACAACGGCGAGCGCTTCGACGGCGGAGACGTCGCTTCGCTCGACGAGCGCCTGCGCGGGCTCTCCCGTCGCGAGGTCGATCGACGCGAGGGGCTGCATGAGCGTCGGGAGCGGCTTCATCGCCGCGCGGACGACGATCTCTTCCCCGTTCGACATACCTCCCTCGACGCCGCCGGCGCGATTCGAGCTGCGATGAACGCCGCGCTCGTCGCGCACGATCTCATCGTGGGCGGCGGAGCCGCGGATCCCGGCGAGCGCGAAGCCGTCGCCGACCTCCACTCCCTTCACCGCCTGGATGCCCATCAGCGCCGCGGCCAGCCGTGCGTCGAGCCGGTCGTCCTTGCGCGCGTACGAGCCGAGGCCCGGAGGCACGCCGGTCGCGCGAACCTCGACGACGCCGCCGAGCGTGTCGCGGTCCTTACGCGCCTCGTCGACCGTCTCCGGATCCGCTCCCGCTTCGGGCAGCGCGTGGCCCGTGACCACGATGCCGATGTGCGCGAGCAGCGCCTTCGCGACGGCGCCGGCTGCGACGTGCACGGCAGTGTGGCGCGCGGATGCCCGCTCGAGCGCGTCGCGGACGTCGGGCAGCTCGTACTTCTGGACGCCCGCGAGGTCGGCATGGCCGGGCCGAGGCAGCGTGACCGGCTTCACGCCCTTGCCTTCCGGCTCGCCCTCGGAGGGCCACGGGTTCATCCCCCACGTCCAGTTCTTGTGGTCGCGGTTGCGGACGACGAGCGCGAGAGGCGTCCCGAGAGTCCTGCCACGGCGGAGTCCTGCGAGCACCTCGACCTCGTCCGTCTCGATCTGCTGGCGCGGCGAGCGGCCGTAGCCCTGCTGCCGCCGACGGAGGTCGGCGTCGATCGCCTCGCGGTCGAGCGTCAGACCGGCCGGCAGGCCGGAAAGGATCGCCACGAGCGCCGGCCCGTGCGACTCTCCCGCCGATGCAAGGTCGAGCGTCACGCAGGCAAGCCTAAAGCCGTGCGCATCACGCTCACAGGCGCCGGCGTTCCCGTCCATCGCTCGAAGCTCGCGACGCCTTGCAGGACGAGGGCTTCGCGGCCGTCGATGACCGCACAACCCGCCGCGCGCGCAGCCTGCACGAGCGCGGTGTCGCCCTCCCCGTACGCGAGCTCGACGACGGTCTGACCCGCTTGCGGCTGCACGAGGAGCTCGTCGCGTACCGGCGTCGCATTGACGACGAGATCGCAGCCGTCCGCGCTCGGCGGCCACTCGCCGCGCCGCGAGAACTGACGCACCTCGCCGCGCAGCCCGGGCATGAGCGTGGCGGCGGCCCCACCGGCGCCGATGAGGCAAACCCGCTTCGAGTCGATCGCGGCGACGATCTCCTTGTCGGTGTTGAAGCCGTCGATGCGGCCCTCGCTGAACACCAACGTGTTCACCGCCTCGCCCTCCGCCTGGTCGCAGAGCTGGGCGGCAGCGCGCTTGTGGGGGATCGTCACGTTGGCACCCGCGAAGCCGCAGGCGACGAGGCCGCGGACTGCTGTTTCGAACCGATCGGGCGAGACGTCGAGCGCGACATATGCCCAGTCGAGCGCCCGCGCGGCGAACGCGGCGTTCTGCATCCGAGGTGAGAGTGAGTGCGCAACGGGATGGCCGATGAGCGCGACGAGACGCGTGGTCGACGTGATCAATGAAAGCCGTATTGATTTGCGTGGTTGATGAAGTCGTTGTAGTTCGCGGTGAAGTAGTGGTGCTGGAGATCGGGCTTCCGCACGAAGTACAGCCAGTCGCCCTGCGCCGGATGTGCCGCCGCCTGCATTGAGGCGAGTCCCGGGTTCGCGATCGGCGTCGGCGGCAGGCCGGTGATGTCGGGGTTGCGCGTGTTGTAGGGGTTGTTGCTCTCGAGCTCCGACTGCGTGAGCGACTTCGTACCGGGGACGTGAAGGCCGTAGCGCGTCGTCGCGTCGATGCCGAGGTTCATGTGGGCGTGCAGGCGGTTGTAGATGACGCGCGCGATCTTCGGGCGTTCGTCCGGCACGAGCGCTTCCTTCTCGACGAGGGACGCGATGATCAACACGTCGTAGGGCGTGAGGTTCTTCTTCCGCGCGTACGAGAGATTGACCTTGCTCCAGTTCTCGGCGAACGCGTCAAGTTGCTGCTGAACGAGCTGCGCCGACGTCGTGCCGGCAAGGAAGTCGTAGGTCGCCGGGAACAGGAAGCCTTCGAGCGAGCGCTTCTTCGGACCGAAGCCGGCGACGTGGCGCGGGTGCGACTCGAGCAGATATGCGCGCTTCGAGAGACGTACCTTCTTGTTGTGGCGCTTGTGCTGAGCGATCAGCGCGACCGCCCTGGACACGCTGTGCCATCTCCGCCCGCGAGAAGCCTTCGGGAAAGACGATGCGGAAGGGCTTCGGAGGCGCGACAACCGTCGTGGCCGGCGGTGTGGAAGACGAGCCGTTGCTCGCGACCTTCACGAGCGCGAAGACCACTGCGACCACGATCACGACGCCGGCGATTGCGGCAGCGCGGCGGCGCATGAGCCGTCCGGGCGGTACCTGCCGGGGCGGCGGCCCCGGCTTCGGCGGCATCACGCCGGGCCGTCGCTCGACCATGCGAGGTATCCCGAGAGGAGGTGTGCTGCGGCGCGAGCGTCCTCCGATGTCGTCGACGGCGTCTGCTGTGCGAGGTCGGTCGTGAAGCGCTCGTCCCACAGGAGAACGGGGACGTCGACGACGCCCCTGACCTTCTCGGCGAACGCCTCCGTTTCGCGTGCCTGTTCGCCGTGCTCGCCGCTGAGCGTCAACGGCAGGCCGACGATCAGCTGCTCCGGGTCCTCCTCGCGGACGAGTTGCACGAGTGCCTCGAGGCCCGCATCGGTGCGGACCCGTTCGATCACGCAGAGCGGCCGCGCGATGACGCCGGTCGGGTCCGACACCGCCACCCCGGTCCGCGCCGAGCCGTAGTCGAGTGCCATCACCTTCATGCGAGCGCTTCCGCGACGGCCTTGCGCCCGGCTTCGAGCGCGTCGCGCACGCCACCGGGGTTCTTACCGCCCGCCTCGGCGAGCGTCGGCTTGCCTCCGCCGCCGCCGCCGATCTGCGCACCGAGGTCGCGCACGAGCTTCGACGCATCGAGACCCTTTGCGACGAGCGACTCGTCGAGGTTGACCACGAGGAACGCTCGGCCGTCGTCGCTCGACGCGACGATGGCGCCGGCCGCCTTCTCCTGCTGGCGCAGACGGTCCGACAGATCGCGCAGCGGCCCGCCCTTCAGGGCCTTCGCCTCGACGAGCAGCACGTCGCCCTCGCGGCCGACGATCTCGAAGTCGGCGGACGATTCGCCGCTGGGCTTCTTCGATTCCCGTCGCGCCTGCTCGAGGTCGTCGCGGAGCACGTCGGCCTCGCGCGCCTGCTCGCGGAGATACGCGAACGCCTCGCCGGCGGTGATCGCCTCGATGCGCCGTGCGCCCGCTCCGACGGAGCTCTCGGTGAGGATCACGAACGGCCCGATCTCCGCCGTCGAGCGGACGTGCGTGCCGCCGCACAGCTCGATGGACCAGCCGCCGATGTCGACGATGCGCACGATCTCGCCGTACTTCTCGCCGAAGAGCATCATCGCGCCGAGCGAGCGCGCCTCGGCGATCGGCGTCTCGTACGTGCGTACGGGGAGATTCGCGAAGATGTGCTCGTTGGCGCGGCGCTCGACCTCGGTCCGCTCGTCGGCGGTGAGCGCCTGCGGATGGGTGAAGTCGAAGCGCAGCTTGTCGGGCCGGACGGCGGACCCTGCCTGCTTGACGTGGTCGCCGAGCACCTCGCGGAGGCACTGGTGCAGGACGTGGGTGCCGGTGTGGTTCGCCTGCGTCGGGAAGCGTGCGTTCCACGCGACGACCGCCTTGACACGGTCGCCCGCAGCGAAGCCGGTGCCCTCGAAGAGCAGCACCTGGTCGTGCTCGAACCGATACGCCTCGCGCAAGGTCGCCTGTGACCCATCCTCCCTCTCGATGAGCCCCGTGTCGGTGACCTGGCCGCCGCCCGCCGGGTAGAACGGCGACTCGCGCAGCTTGGCGAGGAAGAGCCCCTCCTCCAGCACTTCGAGCGCGCCGATCTGCGTGAGGACCTCGGTCTTCTCATAGCCGACGAAATCCGTCCGGAAGCCGGCGTCGTTCGAGAACTCCGCTGCGCGTTGTGCGCTGCCGCCTGCAACGCCGGCGCGCGAGATCTCTCGATGCTCTTCCATCAACCGTGTGAACTCCTCGTCGTTCACCTCCAGGCCTTGCTCGCGGGCGAGCTCCTGCGTCAGCTCGATCGGGAAGCCGTAGGTCGCCTGCAGCGTGAAGGCGTCGTCACCGGTGATGTGTCCGCCTGCGGCAGCTTCCTCGAACAGCTTCATACCTCGCTCGAGCGTCTCGCCGAAGCGCGCTTCCTCCGCCGCCAGGACCCGCTTGATCTGTGCACGGTGCTCCACGAGCTCCGGATACGCATCTCCCATCTGCTCGATCACGACATCTGCAAGCTCCGCGATGAAAGGCACAGCCATGCCGATACGCAACCCGTGCTGTGCCGCACGGCGAATGACACGCCGCAGCACGTAGCCGCGGCCCTCGTTCGACGGCGTGACGCCGTCGCCGACGAGGAACGTCATGCCGCGACCGTGGTCGGCGAGCACGCGGTGCGCCTTCGTCGCGTCGACGGAGTCGCCGTATGCGACGCCCGACTGCTCGGCGACCCACGACATGATCTGCTGGAAGCCGTCGGTGTCGTAGACCGAGGGCACGTTCTGGACGATGCGTGCGGTGCGCTCGAGCCCGAGGCCGGTGTCGATGTTCTGCTTCGGGAGCGGCGTCAGGGTTCCGTCGGGCCTCTGCTCGAACTCCATGAAGACCAGGTTCCAGAACTCGAGGAAGCGCTCGCAGCGGGTGCACCCGGGCAAGCAGTCGGGCTCGCCACAGCCGACTTCCTCACCCCAGTCGTAGTAGATCTCGGAGTCGGGGCCGCAGGGACCTGGGCCGCCGACCGACCAGAAGTTCTCCGACGACGGCAGCGGCACGATCCGCTCCGGCGGCATGCCGATCTTCTCCCAGAGGTCGATCGCGACCTGATCGGGGCCGAGCTTCAGCTCCGGGTCGCCGGCGTGGACGCTCACCCAGATGCGGTCCCAGTCGAGCTTCAGACGCTCGCGGACGAATTCGGTTGCGTACTCGATCGCCACCTGCTTGAAGTACTGGCCGAACGAGAAGTTGCCCATCATCTCGAAGAACGTGAGGTGATAGGTGTCGAGGCCGACGTCGTCGATGTCGGGGGTGCGGAAGCATTTCTGGGCGGTTGTCGTCAGCGGCGCCGGCGGCGTTTCGCGTCCGAGGAAGTACGGCATCTGCGGCTGCATTCCCGCTGTCGTGAGGAGCGTCGAGCGGTCGTCGGCGCGCGGCACGAGCGATGCCGAGGGACAGCGGAGGTGGCCCTTCTCCTCGAAGAAGGACAGAAAGCCCTCACGGATCTCCGCAGTCGTGCGCACGGCGGCCATTGTAGGCCCGTGCCCACGCGTGTCCGATTGAGGACATCAGGCTGGGGCCGTATGCTCCAACGCGGTGGCTCCTGACCTCATTGCCCCGGCGACGTATGCCCCGCGTCAACGGAAGAAGCGCTACCGGTATCGCCTCCGCCGACTGACGCCCGTCGGCGTGATCGTGCTGTTCGCCGGCGCCGGGGGTGCATGGGTCGGGTCGCACCAGGCATCCGACCCGATCGCGTCGGCCGCGTCGCCGCGCGTGCCGGTGGTCGCCGCGGCTGCCCCGAAGGTTGTTGCACCGAAGGTCGCTGCACCGAAGGTCGCCACGCCGAAGGTCGCCACGCCGAAGGTCGCCGCGCCGAAGGTTGCGCCCGAGCGGCTGCTGGTCGGGGGTGCGGTCGTCTCGCACGCTTTCAAGCCGGGCCTCCTCGGCGCGAGCGCGATCCTCGTGAACGCCAGAACGGGCCGCGTGGTGTGGGAGCAGCGCGCCCGCGAGCGGCGTCATGTCGCCTCGCTGACGAAGATCATGACGGCGATGCTCGCGCTGCAAAAGCTCCGGCCGCACGACATCGTTCAGGTCGACAAATCGGTTCCGCGCGTTCCGCTCGTACGAGAAGGATTGCGCGCCGGAGAGCAGGTCGAGGCGTGGAAGCTGATGTACGCGTTGCTCCTCTACTCCGGGAACGACGACGCTCTCGCTCTCGCGATCGCAGCGGGCGGCGGCAAGTGGCAGTTCGTCAAGGAAATGAACGCCGAGGCGAAGAAGCTCGGGCTCACGGGCACGCATTTCGTCTCACCGAGCGGCGTCGTCGACGCGCACAACTACTCGACCGCCTGGGATCTGGCGGCTCTGACGCGCGTCGCAATGCGGAACCCGCGCTTCCGCACGATCGTCCGAACGCGGGTGAAGCATGTCGCGTGGGAGGCGCCGACGTACGCGAAGATCTACGTCAACAACAACCGCATGCTCGGCACGTATCGCGGCGCGATCGGCGTCAAGACCGGCTACACGCACAAGGCCGGCCCGTGTGTCGTCGTCGAGGCCACGCGCAACGGCGTGTCGCTCATCGCCGTGGTGCTCGACTCGCCCGACATGTACACCGACGCGAAGCGCCTGCTCGACTTCGGCTTCGCGACGCTCAGCGCGTAGCCGCGCGCCGTTCCGGCCATGTCCAGGTGCCAGGCACCGGACATGGCTGTTCGGCCACACTTGCTCCGAGAAGCGGCATCAGAAGCCGCAAGCCGACCATCGCGCCTTCCCGGACAGGTCCCCAACCCTCACGTCTGGTGCCAGGCACCGGACGTGGCCTTTTGGGCCGTTAGCGGGTCGCGACGAAGACGGCCGACGACGTCGTGACGATGCGTGTGCCTTCGAAGTCCGGAACGGCGTCCACCGCGCTCTTGTGCGCGACCGAGCTCGCGATGTAGCCGCGCATGTCGTCGGCGGTCAGCTCGACCGTGCCGTCGAGCGGGATGCAGCGGACGTGCGCGAAATCGCGCTTCAGGAATTCCTCGCCCGTTTCGCGCATGAACAGCTTCGAGCGGTCGGAGAGGTCGCGCCCGACGAGCTCCCAGAGCTCGGCGAGCTGGCGCACGCCGTTGGTTGCCGCGACGAGCGTGCCGTTCGGACGCAAGACGCGGCCGAGCTCGCCGAGTGCGCGCTGCACGTCGGGAACGTGGTAGAGCATGAAGTTCGCAACGGCGACGTCGAACTCGCCGTCCGCGAACGGAAGCGCCTGGACGTCGCCGACGCGCGCGTCGACGCCGCGGGCGCGTGTCAGCTCGACCATGCGCTCCGACTGGTCGAGCGCGATGACGTCGACGCCGGCGTGCACGAGCCGCTCGGCGAGCTCGCCGCGGCCGCACCCTGCATCGAGCACTCGCGTCGGCTCGGCTGCGAGGATCTCGTCGAACGCGATGTCCTGCGGTCGCAGGCCGCTCCGCGCCCACAGCGCCATCCTCGCCGCGAGGCCGTCCTCGGTCGCGTACTCACGCCGAACGACATCCGGATCGTTCTGCTCCGGTGCCCCGACACGCGGGTCAGCGGCTGCCGCTGGGCGTGCTCGTCTCGTCCGCTGCGATCTCGCTGCGGATCTTCTCGAGCGACCGCCGGATGAGCCGTGAGACGTGCATCTGGGAGATGCCGACCTGCTGGGCGATCTGCGACTGCGTGAGGCCGTCGAAGAAGCGCAGCTGGAGGATCTTCCGTTCCCGCTCGTCGAGGACGCGGAAGCCCGGGGCGAGGACGGCGCGGTCCTCCGACACCTCGAACTCGTGCTCCTCGGTGCCGATCGACTCCATCGGGTCGAGGTCGTCCTCACCGTCGCCGCCGCCCGCCGAGAGCGAGAGCGACGAGTACGCGCGACCGGACTCGAGCGCCTCGAGCACTGCCTCCTCCTCGACTCCCGCGGCCTTCGCGAGCTCTGGGATCGTCGGCGACCGGCCGAGCTCGACGGTCTGCGTCTCGACGAGGCGCGAGAGCTGCACGTTCAGCTCCTGCAGGCCGCGCGGCACGCGAACCGACCAGCCTTTGTCGCGGAAGTGCCGCTTGATCTCGCCGATGATGTTGGGCGTCGCGTACGTCGTCAGCTCGACTCCGCGGTCGATGTCGAAGCGGTCGATCGCCTTGATGAGCCCGATCGCCCCGATCTGCACGAGATCTTCGAGCTGCTCGCCGCGGTACGAGTAGCGGCGGGCGAGCGACCGGACGAGGGCCATGTACTGCTCGATCAGCTTCTCGCGCGCTTGAAGATCGCCCTCCTCGTGGTATTTCCGGAGGAGGATCTTGTCATCGAGCCGCGGCATCAGACGGCACCGGCAGGCGAGGTCGTCCTCTTCGTCAGCTCCACCCAGGCGCCGCCGTCGCGCTCGTCGATCTCGAACGTGTCGCAGACGGTCTCGAGCACTCGATGCAGGCCGAGCGGCGCGTCGCTGCGCTCGAGCGAGTCGAGATCACCGCGCGCGAAAGGCCCCACCGACGCGCGGACCGCACCGTCGCTTGCGTCGACGACGATCTCGATGTCACCATCGTCGTCGCGGCAGCCGAGCAGCGCCTCGAGCGCGACCTGGAGATCGTCGAGATCTTCGAAGGTGAGATCGAGCCGAATGCCGAGCCCTCCGACGACGAGGTGGGCGATCGGACGGAAGTCCTGCTCGGCAGGGATCGTCAGCTTGATCTGATCGCTCACTCCGTGCCGCCCGCGTCGCGCAGCTCGTCACCGAGCTCCTGTTCGCGCCGCGCTGCTGCTTCCTTGCCGGCCTGCACCGCGTGCTTCCAGTCGTGCTTGGCCTTGAAGTCGGAGATGCCGAAGCTCAGCGCGGCCGCGAGCCCGGACACCTTCTGCACCGGGCGGGTCACCGCCATGCTCACGGCGCGGATGGCCGTGTCGGCGCTGTCGGCTGCATCGACGGCGCTGTCCGTGATCAGATCGACCTTGTCGAGCTGGGTGTTGATGCGATCCACGCTGCCTCCGACCTTGTTGATCACCGGCAAGATCTCCTCTTCCGTTCCTCGTATGAACGCGGAAAGGCGCCCAGCGGTTCCGGCCAGGCGTATGAGGAGAAAGGCGAAGGAGAGCCCGGTGGCCAACAGGAACACCGCGAGGGCGAGTCGCCAGAGGTCTTCCCACGTGAACGCGGCGACGAGCATGCCCACCGATGTTAGTTGTCGCGGCCGGACGAGACGAGGCCGCATCCCACCACGGCGTCCCCCTCGTAGAGCACAGCGGCCTGCCCGGGCGCGACACCAAACGCCGGCTCGTCCAGTTCGAGATCGAAGCCGGCGGCCGTGGCACGGACGCCTGCAGGCACCGCCGGCGAGCGGTAGCGCAACTTCGCCTCGGCACGCTCGACGTCGACGTACAGGATCCCGGATGCCGCAACGTGGGTCTGCGCGAGCGCCTCGCGCGGCCCGACGCGCACGGTGTTCGCGTGCGGATCGGCACCGAGCACGAAGAGCGGCCGCTCGGCCACGACACCGAGTCCCTTGCGCTGACCCGCTGTGTACCGCCAGAAGCCGTCGTGCTTTCCCACCGTCACGCCGTTCTCGTCGACGATCGCGCCCGGCCGCGACGCCAAGCCGTGACGTGCGAGAAACGTCCGGTAGTCGTCGCCTGCGAGGAAGCACGCCTCCTGGCTTTCGGCACGTTGGGCGGCGTCGAGCCCGGCGCGCTCCGCTTCCGCGCGCGTCTCTGCCTTGTCCTGCTCGCCGAGCGGGAACCAGATGCGCTCGAGCTCCGCCGGATCGAGTTGCGCGAGCATGTACGACTGATCCTTGTGCGGATCGGCGCCGCGCGCGAGCAGGCGCCGGCCGCGATGCTCGACAATTCGCGCGTAGTGGCCGGTTGCAAGGCGATCGCAGCCTGCGCGGGCGGCGAACGCGAGCAACTCGCCGAAGCGAAAGCCGCCGTTGCAGCGGATGCACGGATTCGGCGTCTCCCCGCGCGCGTATCCGCGCACGAACGGCCCGACGACCGCTGAGCGGAATTCCTCGCGCAGGTCGAGCGTGACGTGCGGGAGCCCGAGCCCGTGACACGTCGCTCGAGCCTGGAGGACGGCCGCCGGCGAGCAGCACGCGCGCTCGGCATTCGGTCCGTCCGGGTCGAGCCACAGCCGCAGCGTCACTCCGATCGCCTCGCGCCCTGCTCGAAGGAGCGCGACCGCACTGTCGACGCCGCCGCTCATCGCGACCGCTGTCCTTCCCACCTTCGGCTCCGCACGGAACACCGGCGCGAGCGCGTTCGCGAGCGCGTCGGTCGCGAGGACATCGCCGCCGACACACGCAGCCTCGAGCAGCGTCAACCCGACGAGACCCCGGTCGATCCCGGGCGCATCGGCTTCGACGATGCGGTCGGCGTCGACGACGATCCGCACCGCGGCCCACTCGCCGTCGCGCGTGGAGTCTCCGAAGCTCTCGATCACGGGCACACGGTAGTGCACGAAAACCGAACGGGGCCTTTCGGCCCCGTCCGCGAACTCCAACCTGCCGGTTCGCTCCGACTATGTGAACCTGGCGAACCAGGTGGGTGCCATGCCTTTCTCCGGCCGCCGGAGCGGCCTCGGTCGGGACACAAGCTCCCTTTATGTAGGCGTTGGTTCTACATTGAAGCCGGAGCGGCGCACAGGGTCGAGCCGACGCAGGTTACACCTCATCTGGCGAAACGCCACTGGATGGTCTGCGGCCCTTCCACGTGCAGCAGCTTCGCGAGTGCCCGCGTCAAATCGAACTCTCGGCCGGGCACGGTGCGGCCTCGATCGACAACCTGAGTGAGCACCTGCTTGCCCTTGTACTCGACGTAGAGCTTGACACCGCACGGCAGGACCGGGTGCGCGACACCGACGGTGCCCGCGCCGATCGCGACACCGCACGCGCTCTTCGTGCGCTTGCCGGACGGCGTATACGGAGCGGCGAGAGCGGAGTACCAGCTGCCCGCAGCGGCCGGCAGGTCCGAGGCTTTGCTCGAGTGCTTGTGGATCGCGACCGCTCCGGCGATCGCGAGGAGCGCGACGGCGGCGAGGATCGCGGCGCGCGGGCCGGGTGAACCGGTCACCGGGCCCCCACGAGCTCACCGAAGCTGTCACGGACGAGGCCGTCGAAGTCGAGCGGCAAGAGTCCGGCGGTATCGGCGAACTCGCGGAGATACATGAGCAGGAACTGCCGCTCCTCGTCCTGCGCAACATCCGAGCCGGTGTGCTCGCGGGTGAGTCGCTCGAGGTCCCAGAGATTCCACTGCCGCGGGCCGGCGGCGACGCCGATCGGCACCACGGTCGACGGCTGCCGCACGGGCTCGGGAGGCGCCGGAGCGATCGGGACCGGCTCCGGCTCCGGCTCGGGGACGGCGACGAGCTGCGGATATTCCGCGACCGGCTCGGGTTCGGGTTCGGCCGGACGGAGCACGCGGACATGATCCGACGGCGTCGCGCTCGCAGGCTCCGTCGGTGCGGCGGCCACCGGCTCCACAACGGGCTCCGGCTCGAGCTCGCTCGGCGGCTCGCGCACGATCACCGTCTCCTCGGTCTCACGCTCGACGGCGCTGCTCTCCGCCGGAGGCGCGACAGGCGTTGGCGACGGCGTCCTGCCGGGACGTCGCACGAGCGCCGTGCGGGACGGAATTCGGATGCGGGAACGGCCGCGCGCGAGGGCGCCCTCACGTCCGCGACCGAGCGTCGCCTCGAGCAGGACGATCGCGAGATACCCGACGGCGCTCGCGGCGATGATCGTCCACATGCCCGCACCGAGCGCGGCAGCGACCACCGGGACGGCGACGAGGAACGCGGCCTCGACGACCGTTCTGGGCCCGAAGACGCGCCGCATCCCGGGTGCCTACGGCTGGTGCTCGGACGGCTCCTCGTCCGCGGCTGCGTCATCCTCGGACGACGGCGTGGACGAGCTGCCCGAGACGGGCGGAGGAGGCGGTGACGACGCCGGCGGCGGGTCCGAGACCGGTGGAGCGGAAACGGGTGGCTCAGGCACCTCGGGCTCCTCCGGGGCCGAGACCGCGGCGGGGCCGGAGAACGCAACCGCAGGAGGCTGCGGGCGAGCCGCCTCGCCGGCGCTCTCCGCGGCGCGCATGATCGCGCCCGCGACCTGTCCGATCGCTTCCTGGCCGAGGCCGGCTGCCGACAACAGCTGCTCGGCACCGTGCTGGGCACGGGCGAGCACGGCAGAAGCCTGTGCGCGCGCCCACTCGAGTGTCTGCTCGACCTCGGCGCGGGCGGCGTTCGTGAGCTCAGTTGCCTGATGGCGCGACTGCTCGAGCAGGCGGCTGCCCTTGGCCTCCGCCTCTTGGAGCTCGCGGGTCGCGTCGGCGTGGGCCTTCGCGAGAAGCTCGCGCGTCTCGTTGCGGGTTGCGTTCAGCATCTCGGCGCGCTGTCGCTCGCTTTCGAGCCGGTAACGCTCGATCTCCGCCTCGCGGTCCTGCAGCTCGCGCTGGCGGCGGCTCACCTCTTCCTCGGTCTTCCCGAGCTGGGCGCCGGCGGCGGTCTGAGCATCGCGCTCGATCGTGTCGGCGAACTCTGCGGCGGCTCGAATCAGGTGGAGGGCGTCCATGCGGACGGCGTGGCCCGTCGGCTCGACGGCCGGGCCTGTGCGGGCGCCGGCGGCCTGGAGGACTCGCAGCTGTGCCTGCAGTTGTGCGGCATGCCGGCGGAAGGCGTCGAAGGCGTCGCGAACGCGCGCCGCGTCGAGCCCGTCTCCCACCTGGGGAATGTCCTCATAGCGCGGCAGGGAAGTCAGCGACGGGACCCCTGCGCGGCCCGGACCTTCGGTAGCCATCTGGCGGTTCCCCTCCTGTTGAGTGCGTCGACGCGGCGAGCCGCTGTCAGAAGTATGACTTCTTCATCGGCCGTCGGTTCCCTCGCCTTGATCCGGTTCCACGATCGTCCGGATTCCGAGGTCGCGGAGCACAGTATCCGGCATGGGAGTCGGGGCGCCGGTCAGCGGGTCCGAGCCGCTGGAAACCTTCGGAAACGCAATCACCTGGCGGATGTCGGGCTCGCCTGCCATGAGCGCGACGAACCGGTCGATGCCCATGGCGAAGCCGCCGTGCGGGGGCGCGCCCATCCGGAGCGCGTCGAGGAGGAACCCGAACTTCTCGCGCTGCTCCTCTGCGCTGAGGCCCATGGCGGCGAAGACCGCCTCCTGGAGCTCGGCGCGATGGATCCGGATCGAGCCCGAGCCGAGCTCCCAGCCGTTCCAGATCAGGTCGTAGTGCTGGCCGACCACGCTGCCGGGATCGGTCGTGATCTTCTCCTCGTCGCCCAGGATCGCGGCCGTGAAGGGATGGTGCATGAACGTCCAGCCGCCGCTCTCCTCGTCCTCGACGAAGAGCGGGAAGTCGATGACCCAGTGGAATGCATCCGGCTGCCCGTCGGCGAGCTGCAGCTCGCGGCCGAAATGCGTGCGGAGGCCGCCGAGTACCCGCGACACGACCGCGTCGGAGTCGGCGGCGAAGAGCGCGGTCGACCCCGGCGGCGGCGTCAGCACCGCGAGCTCCGGCTCGGTGAGGAACTTCGCGATCGGCGAGCGGATCTCGCCGCCGTCGTTGACGAGATATGCGAGCCCCTTCGCCCCCCACTCCTTCGCGATCTCTTCGAGCCGACCGAGCTCGGCGCGGGAGAAGGCACGCGGAACGACGAGATACCGGACCGTCGGAGCCTTCGAGAAGACGCCGAACTCGGACGTCCGCGTCAGCTCCGTCGCGTCCTGAATCTCGAGGCCGAAGCGGAGGTCGGGCTTGTCCGTGCCATAGAGCCGCATCGCGTCGCCGTAGGTCAAGCGCGGGAACGGCCGGCGCGGTGCAGGACGGCCGAGCGCGTCGAACGACGCGACGACCGCCACCTCGAGCACGTCGAGCACGTCCTCACGGTCGACGAACGACATCTCCAGGTCGAGCTGGCGGAACTCGAACTGCCGGTCGGCGCGGAGATCCTCGTCGCGCCAGCAGGTGGCGATCTGGTAGTAGCGGTCGAGCCCGCCGATCATGCAGAGCTGCTTGAAGAGCTGAGGCGACTGCGCGAGCGCGAAGAACTTGCCCGGCTGCAGGCGAACCGGCACGAGGAAGTCGCGCGCACCTTCAGGCGTCCCCTTCGTCATGCTCGGCGTCCAGACGTCGACGAACTCGAGCTCGTCCATCGCGCGACGGATCGCGGCGATGACGGTATGCGTGAGACGGAGGTTGCGCTGCATGCGGTCGCTGCGCATGTCGAGCCAGCGGTACTTGAGCCTCAGCACCTCGTCGACGTCCTCGCCGATCTGGAACGGCAGCGGCTCGGAGCGCGAGACGATCGTCAGCGTGTCGACCTGAACCTCGATCTCGCCCGTCGGCAGGTTCGGGTTGATCGCGTCGGGCGCGCGCAGCACCACCTCGCCCTCCGCCTGGAGGACGAACTCGTTGCGGATCGCGGGCGCAACTGCGGCCGCCTCGGGGGCGCGCTCGGGATTGACGACGAGCTGGACCTTTCCGGAGAAGTCGCGCAGATCGATGAAGACGAGCCCACCGTGGTCGCGGCGCGTGTCGGTCCAGCCGGCGAGCTTGACGCGCTTGCCTGCGTCGGCAGCGCTGAGCACGCCCACCGTGGTGTCGCGCCAGCTGCTCACGACGCCAGCTTTGCGAGGAGCTCGTCCGGTTGCACTTCGACATCCTGCTCTCCCCGGCGGCGGAGTGTGATCGAACCGTCGCGGAAGATGACGATGTCGTGTGCGCCTACGCGTTGTGCCTGCGTGAGCTGACCCTTGAGCGAACGGCCGGCGTAGTCGGTGTCGGCGGCGATGCCGCGTGCGCGAAGCTGCGCGAGCAGCACGAGGGCCTCCGCACGGGAGCCGCCGTCGACGATGAGGAAGGCGTCGAGCGCCGGAGGGTCTGCGGCAATGCCTTCGAGCTCGAGCGCAAGCACGAGACGTTCGAAGCCCGCGCCGAAGCCCACGCCCGGCGTCGGAGGGCCCCCGATCTCCTCGATCAGGTAGTCGTAACGGCCACCGGCGCTGATCGTCGAGCCCTGCGTCGACTCGTCCGGGCCGATGAACTCCCAGGTGGTACGCGAGTAGTAGTCGAGCCCGCGCACGAGCGTCGGCACGATCGTGTAGGCGACGCCGTACGCGTCGAGACCGGCGCGCACGTGCGCGAAGTGCTCGGCGCACGCATCGCAGAGCGAATCGCCGATCTTCGGTGCGTCCTTCAGCGCCTCGCGGACGCTCGGCGTCTTGACGTCGAACACCCGCAGCGGGCTCGTCGCGCGCTTCTGGCGTGCGTCTTCGTCGAGGACGTCGGCGTGCTCGTCGAGCCAGGCGTTCAGCTTCTCGAGATAGGCGGGCCGACACTCGCGGTCGCCGATCGAGTTGAGCTGGAGCTCGTACCGCTCGACGCCGAGATTCTTCAGCAGGGCGTCATAGAGCTGGATCACCTCTGCGTCGGTGGCAGGGTCTGCGGACCCGATGTTCTCGAGGGAGAGCTGCCAGTGCTCGCGGTAACGGCCCCGCTGCGGCTTGTCGTAGCGATACATCGTCCCGATCGTGAAGAGCTTCACGGGCTGCGGCTCGCGCTGCATGCCGTGCTGAACGTACGCGCGGCAGATCGGCGCGGTGCCCTCGGGACGGAGCGCAAGCTTGCGTCCGCTCCGATCCTCGAAGACGTACATCTCCTTCTGCACGATGTCGGACCCGGCCCCGGACGTCCGCTGGAAGAGCTCGACGTCCTCGAACACCGGCGTCTGGATGCGCCGGTAGCCGTAGAGGTCCGCGAGACGCTCCATCTCCCGCGTCACCTTCTGCCAGACCGGCTGCTCGGAAGGTAGAACGTCGTGCGTGCCGCGCGGCGCCTCGATGCGCGTCACGCGCGGAGCTCCGCGAGGAACGGGTTGCGGGCGAGCTCGTCGCCGAGCGTCGTCTGCGGACCGTGACCGGGATAGACGACCGTCTCCGGCGGAAAGCGGTCGACGAGGGTGCGAACCGACGTCACGAGTGTGTCCCAGTCGGCGCCCGGCAGGTCGACGCGGCCGACCGAGCCTGCGAAGAGGAGGTCGCCGCTGAAGAGCGCGCCGTCGGCGTAGAAGGCGACGTGCGCGGGGGAATGGCCGGGGATTGCGATGCAATCGAACGAGATGCCGGCGACGTCGACCGTCTCGCCGCCCTCGAGCAGATGGTCCGGCACGTACGAGCGACCCGGCGCGCCGACGGGAGCGAACTCGGCATAGCGCTCGAGCCGGTCGCGCTCGCCCTCCGGCATGTACACCGGCGCGCCGGTTCCCTCAGCGAGGTCCGCGACTCCGCCCACGTGGTCGAAGTGGCCGTGCGTGATCAGGATCGCACTGCACGAAACGCCGCTGCGGGCAAGCTCGAGGCGCAGGTCTGCAGCGTTGCCGCCCGGATCGACGACAGCTGCGTCGCCGGCCTCGCGGTTCGCACGCACGACGTAGCAGTTCGTCTGGATCGGGCCTAGCCCGTACTGGTCGACGACGAGTGTCACGCGGGCGAGTCTAGCCGCGTGATGTGTAACTCCCTGCACTCCTGGGCACCGTCGTCGTATGCGTCACTGGAAGCTGAACGAGATCGAGACACCCGACGGCTCGCGTTCGCCCGCGGTGCTGCACTCGCTCGAGGGCGAGAGCCGTGTCGTGCTGATCGGTCTCGATCCGGGCCAGGAGCTCGGCGAGCATCAGGTGAAGGAGTCTGCGTTCCTGCTCGTCGTCGACGGCCGCGTGCACGTGGAGGCGGGCGACGAGTCGATCGACGCCGGCGTCGGCGAGCTCTTCCGCTTCGACCCGGACGAGCGCCACTCGGTGACCGCTGACGGACGAGCCCGGCTGATGCTCCTGCTCGCGCCGTGGCCCGGCGCGGGGCACTACCGCGGCGACACGCCGTCGGCCACCGGCGTTACCGCTTCTTAGCAGACGTCGACGCGCCGCCGGGCTGCTTTGCCTGCCACCGGCGATAGGCGAAGCGGTCGATCACGAACGTGAACGGAACGAACAGCACGGTGTAGAGCACCGCGAGCGGCAGAACGCTCGCCCAGTGTCCCTTCGCGGTGATCGAGAACAGCACGAGGACGACGACGCCGAGCAAACCACCGCGCTTGAAGGCGCGGTTCCATGAGGGCTCAGGCGGCGTGCGGGAGCCGCGGCCGCCGCGCTGAGGCTGCGCCTTGGCCGTGGGCTTTGAGCCGTTGCGTGCAGCCGGACGCTCCTTCTTCGGCTCCTCGAAGCCCTCGGGGAGCTCCTCGAGCTCGTTGCCCTCGCCGTCGACGTAGACGAACTCGAACTCGTGCCGCTTCTTCTTGAGCTCGCGGCGGCGCTGTTTTCTCGTCGGCATGGGGTCAGCGTAGCTCGCTCGTGCCTGCGAGCACGACCTCGTCGACCAGTCGGCCGCCGAGGTGGTACGCGAGATAGCGCCAGTCCGGGGCGTCGAGCAGGACGACATCCGCGCGATACCCGGGCGCCAGGCGACCGACCGTGCCTCCCCGGCCGAGGACGTGGGCCGCATTCACGGTGCACGCCGAGAGCGCCTCGGCCGGTGAGAGCTTCAACTGGGTGGCGGCGAGCGAGCAGCAGAGCGGCAGGCTCTCGCAGAATGCGCTGCCCGGGTTGAAGTCGGTCGCCAGCGCGATCGCGGCACCGGCGTCGACGAGCGCCCGCGCGGGCGGCATCGGCCGGCCGAGGAAGAGGGCGCTCGCCGGCAGCACGACGCCGACGACGTCGCTCGCCGCCAGGGCACGAACGCCCTCGTCGCCGGTCGCCTCGAGATGGTCGACGGAGCGCGCGCCGAGCTCGATCGCGAGGGGGATCGCGCCCGACTCCGTGAACTGGTCTCCGTGCAGGCGGAGCGCGAGCCCGGCCGTTGCGCACGCTGTGAGGTACCGGCGCGCCTGGGCCGCGTCGAACGCGCCGCGCTCGAGGAACACGTCGGCCGCCTCGGCAAGCTCCGCCGCAGCAGGCAGGACCTCGCCGAGCGCGAAGTCGAGATACGCGTCAGCGTCGCCCTCGTACTCCGGCGGAACCGCGTGCGCGCCGAGCCAGGTCGGAATGCCGCCGGTATCGCGTACCGCGCGGAGCGACGCCAGCTCGGTGTCGCGGTCGAGCCCGTAGCCCGACTTTCCCTCGAACGTCGTCGTGCCCTGCGCGAGCATCCAACCCCGGTGGCGCTCGACGGCCGTGCGCAGGCCGTCCTCGCCTGCCGCACGCGTCGCGCGTACGGTCGACTGGATGCCGCCGCCTGCGGCGTGCAGCTCCTCGTAGCTCGCGCCGCCCGCACGGAGCGAGAACTCCTCGACGCGGTCGCCGCCGAACGCCGGGTGCGTGTGGCTGTCGACGAGGCCAGGAATCGCGCAGCGGCCACGTCCATCGAGCTCGACGACGTCCCCGTCGAGCGGCCGCAGGTCGCGCATCCGCCCCACCGCCTCGATCGTGTCGCCCGCGCAGAGGACGTACGCACCTTCGAGCAGCTCGACCGCGCCGAGGCTCGTACCGCGGAGCGGCACGGCTCCGCTCGCAGGCGTCACGAGCTGCGCGAGGTCGCGGATCAGCAGCCGGGGCGGCGTCGTCACGCGTCGTGCGGGGCGGAAGGAATGCTGATCCCGCCGTGCCGGGCCGCGTCGATCGCATCCTCGTATCCCGCGTCGACGTGGCGCATGACGCCCGTTCCAGGATCGGTCGTGAGCACGCGCTCGAGCCGCTCCGCCGCCGCGTCGGTGCCGTCGGCGAGCACGACCATGCCGGCGTGGATCGCGTTGCCGATCCCGACGCCGCCGCCGTGGTGCACGCTCACCCACGTCGCGCCCGCCGCGACATTGACGAGGGCGTTGAGGATCGGCCAGTCCGCGATTGCGTCGGAGCCGTCGCGCATCGCCTCGGTCTCGCGATACGGCGACGCGACCGAGCCGGCGTCGAGGTGATCGCGGCCGATCACGACGGGCGCAGTCACCGCGCCGCTCCGCACGAGCTCGTTCATCGCGAGTCCTGCCTTCGCGCGATCGCCGTAGCCGAGCCAGCAGATCCGCGCGGGCAGCCCCTGGAATGCGACCCGCTCGGGTGCGAGCTCGAGCCACCGCTGCAGCAGCGGATCGTCCGGGAACAGCGCCCGGAGCTCCTCGTCGATCGTCTCGATGTCGGCCGGGTCGCCGGACAGCACTGCCCAGCGAAACGGCCCGACGCCGCGACAGAACAGCGGCCGAATATAGGCCGGGACGAAGCCCGGGTATGAGAAGGCCTCCGCTACGCCACCGTCACGGGCCTCCCCTCGGAGGTTGTTGCCATAATCGAAAACATACGCGCCGAGCCGGACATACTCGAGCATGGCCTCGACGTGCGCGACGATGGACGCCTGAGCGCGGCGGAGGTACTCGTCTGGATCGGACACGCGCAACCCGGCGGCCGCGTCGACGTCCAACCCGATGGGGACGTAGCCTGTGAGCGGATCGTGCGCGGCGGTCTGGTCGGTGACGAGGTCGAAGCGCTCACCGCGCGCGGCGAGCTCCGGCACGATTTCCGCCGCGTTGCCGAGCAGGCCGACTGACAGCGGGCGGCCGTCGGCGGCGGCGGAGCGAATGCGCGAAAGCGCGTCGTCGAGCGACTCGGTCGCCTCGTCGAGATAGCGCGTCTCGAGCCGGCGCTCGATGCGGTGCGGATCCACCTCGATGCAGAGGATCGCGGCGCCCGCCATCGTGCCCGCGAGCGGTTGCGCGCCGCCCATGCCGCCGAGCCCGGCGGTGAGGATCGTGCGCCCGGCGAGGTCGGGCGACCCGAAGTGCTTCTCCCCCGCGGCGGCGAATGTCTGGAACGTGCCTTGGAGGATCCCCTGCGTGCCGATGTAGATCCACGAGCCGGCGGTCATCTGGCCGAACATCGTCAGCCCTTCTGCCTCGAGCCGCCGGAACTCGTCCCACGTCGCCCACTTCGGCACGAGCAGCGAATTGGCGATCAGGACACGCGGAGCGTTCTCGTGCGTCGTAAAGATGCCGACGGGCTTTCCCGACTGCACGAGCAGCGTCTCGTCGGGGCCGAGCTCGAGCAGTGCTCCGACGATCGCACGCAGCGCCTCGTGGTTGCGTGCAGCCTTGCCGGAGCCGCCGTAGACGACGAGCTCCTCCGGTTTCTCCGCCACCTCGGCGTCGAGATTGTTGAGGAGCATGCGCAGCGGCGCCTCCGTCGACCATTGACGCGCGTTCAGCTCCGGGCCTCGCGGAGCGCGGATGCTCGAGAGATCGCCGCACAGCGCATCGACCCGCGCTGCGAGGGTGTCGGTCGCGCTCATTGCAGCTCCCCGATCTCACGTTCCGCGGCAGCAAGGATCGAGCCGTCGCGGATCGCCGTCGCAACGGCTTCGATGTCCGCCGCGAGCGAGCGGTCGTCCCGAAGCCGCGGCGACAGCTCGCGGATCGCCGCCCGCGTGGCGCGCACTCCGGGACCGGGCTCGAGCGGAGCGAGGAACTCGACGGCCTGCGCGCCGGCGAGGAGCTCGATCGCAAGGCCGCGCTCGCAGTTCGCAAGCACCTGCCACGCTTTCAGGCCGCCGGCATTGCCCATCGACACGTGATCCTCCTGGCCCGCGCTCGTCGGAATCGAGTCCACGGATGCAGGATGGCACAGCACCTTGTTCTCCGACACGAGCGACGCGGCGACGTACTGCGGGATCATGAAGCCGCTGTTCAGCCCGCCGTCCGAGGTGAGGAACGCCGGCAGGCCGTCGGACAGGTTGGGATTGACCAGACGCTCGACGCGCCGCTCGGAGATGCTCGCGAGCTCGGCCGCGGCCATCGCCAGCGCGTCGAGCGCAAACGCCAGCGGCTGGCCGTGGAAGTTGCCGTTCGAGACCAGGGTGTCCTGCTCGACGAGCACGAGCGGGTTGTCGGTCGCGGCATTGAGCTCGACCGACACGGTGTAGTCGCAGTAGTCGAGCAGGTCACGAGACGCGCCGTGCACCTGGGCTGCGCACCGCAGCGAATAGGCGTCCTGCACCTTGTCGCACCAGCGATGCGACTCGATGATCGCCGAGCCGTCGAGCAACCGCCAGATGTTCGCGGCGGAGTCGCGCTGCCCGCGCAGCGGTCGTAGCGCATGGATCTCGGGCATGAACGACGTCCGCGATCCCTGAAGCGCCTCGATCGACATTGCGCACGCGAGATCGGCGATGCTCGACAGCCGCCGCGCGCGCACGAGGCCGAGCGCGAGCGCCGCCGCCATGAACTGCGTGCCGTTGATCAGCGAGAGGCCTTCCTTCGCCTCGAGCACGATCGGCTCGATCCCGACACGGTTGAGCGCCTCCAATCCGGGCAGCCGCTCACCCTCGACGAACGCCTCGCCCTCGCCGACGAGCGGCAGCGCGAGGTGCGCGAGCGGTGCGAGATCGCCGGACGCGCCGACGGAACCGCGCGCCGGCACGACGGGCAGGACGCCGCGATTGAGGCATTCGAGCAACAGCTCGACCGTGCCGACTCGGGCGCCCGACGTTCCCTTGGCGAGCGTGTTCGCGCGGAGGAGCATGGCAGCTCGCACGATCTCGTCGGCATACGGCTCGCCTACGCCGCAAGCGTGCGAACGAAGGAGGCGGAGTTGCAGCTCGCCGGTGAGCTCTTCGGGAATCGAGCGGTTGACGAACCGGCCGAAGCCCGTGTTGACGCCGTACGTGTGCTCGCTCGTGCCGTGCGCCGCCCGCTCGACGAGCTCCCGGGCGGCCTGCATCTTGTCGCGGGCCACCTCCGTCAGGCCGGCCGGCTGCCGGTCGACCGCGACGGCCCAGACGTCGGCGACCGTCAGGTCGTCGCCGGTGAGGCCGATCGCCGTGCCTTGCGCCACACGGCGAGTCTAGAGCCCGGTCGGGGTCGGCTCCTGCTAGCCGTCGTCGTCGAGCAGACGTAGCTCGAGCAATCGCGACGCATCGAAGCCGTCGATGCGCAAGGCGGCACCGGCAGCCGCCGCCGCGGCGCCGGCCGGCATGAGCCCGACGAGCTCCGCGCCCGCGACCTGCACGCCCTGGACAGCCGCTTCGCGTTCGATCGCCTCGACGATCTCGTGGAGCGGACTGGCCTCCCAGTCCTCGACGTTCATGCTCACCTGCGCATGACCCGCATCCGGAAGCGCAAGCCCGAGCGCGCGCACGCCGGGAAAGCCACCGTCGCGCTCGCGAATGACGCGCGCGATCGCCTGCGCCGCTTCGACATGCGCGCCGACGAGGTTGACATTGAACGCGATCAGGGGCCGGCGGGCGCCGACGATGACGCCGCCACATGCCGGATCGAGCTGCGACGGCCCGAAGTCCGGCACGATCTCGTTCTCGTCGATCCTGCTCTGCAGCATCTCGGTCCCGCCACGCCGGAAGAACGCAGGCCCGCGGTCCGGGGCGAGCTCGCCGTAGAGGAAGACCGGAAGACCGAGCTCGTCGCCGACTCGGCCGGCGAGCTCGAGCGCCGTCACCCGTGCACGTTCCATGTCCCGAGGACGAAGCGGCACGATCGGCACCACATCGACCGCGCCGATCCGGGGATGCGCGCCGGCGTGCGTGCGCAGGTCGATCCGCTCACGCGCACATGCGATGCCGTCGATGAGCGCGCCGATGAGCTGCTGCTCGTCGCCGACGAGTGTGAACACCGAGCGGTTGTGGTCGACGTCGGTGTGGATGTCGAGCAGCCTCGCGCGGCCTGCGAGCGCCGCACCGATGGCGTCGATCACTGCGCGATCGCGCCCTTCCGAGACGTTCGGAACCGACTCCAGCGGGAGCTGCACGAACGGGAGACTACGCGGTGGTGCCGGCGAGAATGCGAGCACAGTCCTCGCAGATCGACGGCGGTACGAGCCCGAGCCGCATGCCGAGGTAGAACGTCTTGCATCCCACACAGAGGCCGAATGCCGCCTCGAGCGACGCGAAGACCACGATCACGCCGACGAGCGCAAACGCGGCGGTGTGCTGGCCCGCGGCGTAGTAGAGGATCGTCGCGGCGACGGTGAAGACCGCACCGATCGCTTGAGCGAAGCGTTTCGCGGGGCCGGGCGAGTACCGGTGCTGCACGTGGAGCCGAGGAGTGACGATGCGTGTCGCGACGAGCCCGAGCGGGCTCAGCTTCGGGCCTGTCAGTGTCCGGGCGACGAAGCCGAAGGCCAGCACGGGAATCAGCCAACCCTGCTGAAATGCGATGGTGAGCAACGCGAGCACGGCAACGGAGCCCGCGACGAGCCGCGCCGAGGTCTCGTTGACCGGATTCGGAAATGAGAAGAGCTCGCGCATCCGCGGCTCACGGTACTTCGCGTGACCGTCCGCAAGTCGAGCTATCGATCGGTTATGTCGCTGCAGCGCGACACCTCACGTTGCCGTGCCTGCGCCGAGGCCGGATTCCCACTCGAGTCGCTGCCGGTGAAGGCCCCGTATGCCGGCCAGCACGCGTATCTCTTCGGACAGGCGCCCGGGATCGTGGAGGGCGAGGAGCGGCTCCCGTGGCGCGGGCGTGCCGGCCAGAAGCTCCGTCGCTGGCTCGAGCTCGAGGAGGAGGCGTTCTACGCGACGTTCTACTGCGCGTCAGTGACGCGTTGTTATCCCGGACGCATGGCGTCGGGTCGCGGCGACCGCGCACCGACGCCGCGTGAGCAGGACCTCTGCGAGTTCTGGCGCGACTGGGAGCTCGAGCTGCTTCGGCCCCGGCTGATCGTCACGGTGGGCGGCCTCGCGCTTCGCGGCATGCTCGGTCTCACCGATCTCACCGCGGCGATCGGCGAGCGATTCGAGCGCGACGGCGTGCCCGTCGTACCGCTGCCCCACCCGTCGGGCGCAAGCAGCTGGCCGCATCAGCCCGGCAACAGCGACCGACTGCGCCGCGCCCTCTCGCACGTTGGGTCCGAGCTCGCTCGCCTATAAGGCGTACGCTCGCGCCGATGGACGCCGTCGAGACCGCCCAGCAGCTCGCCGACGAGCTGCTCTTTCCGACGGCGCTCGCGAATGATGCGGCCGGCGCGATCCCGATCGCGACGTTCGACACGCTCGCCGCCGCCGGTCTCTATGGCACGAGCCTTCCCGACGATCTCGAGCTGACATGCGCCGTGCTCGAGGCGCTCGCCGGGGGCTGTCTCTCGACCGCGTTCGTCTGGATGCAACACCTCGGAGTCCTGCGCGCCGCGGTGTTCAGCGACCGCGACCACATCCGGAAGGAATGGGCCGAGCCGTTGGCGCGCGGCGTACGCCGTGGGGGGCTCGCACTCGGCGGCGCGCTGCCAGGGCCTCCGCTCATCCGCGCCCGCGAGACAGGCGACGGTTGGTCTCTCGACGGCAGCTCGCCGTGGCTCTCCGGCTGGGGGCAGATCGACGTCGTGCACGCCGGTGCCCGCACCGACGACGAACGCCTCCTCTGGCTGTTCGTCGACGCCCGGGAATCCTCGAGTCTCCGCGTCGAGCTGCAAGAGCTCATGGCGCTCCGCCCCACGGTGACCGTCTGCGCAGAGTTCGAGGCTCACCTCGTGCCGCACGAGCGCGTCGTCGCAATCGCGCCGTATTCGCCCGGCACGACTCCGCCCGAGGTTCTCCGGATCCATTCGTCGCTCCCGCTCGGAGTCACGAGCCGCTGTTGCAGGCTCCTCGGCCCGAGCCCGCTCGACGATCAGCTCACCGCCTGTCGAGCACGACTCGCCGAGCTCGACCCGGAGCGGATCGCCGCGGATCGTGCAGACGCCGGCGAGCTCGCCGTTCGCGCGGCCACCGCGCTGATGGTTGCGACGGGGAGTCGTTCGATCCTGCTCGACCATCAGCCGCAGCGCCTTGCCCGCGAGGCGCTCTTCGCCGCCGTCTATGCACTGCGGCCGGCGTCGCGCGAGACGCTGCTCCGGCGTCTCGGTGCCGCATAGGCACCTCGGTACGCTGCTTTTCGTGAGTGCAGTTCCCTACCGTACGACCTTCTTCCGCCTGCTCGGCTTCCTGCGGCCCTACCGGCGCGGGGTCATCGTCTCGATCCTCCTCGCGGTCGGCTCGCAGGCGGCCGGGATCGCCCTCATCTGGGTCACCGGCCGTGGGGTGATCGATACGGCGCTCACCGATCGCGACGCGCATGCCCTCTGGCTCGACATCGCGGCGATCGTCGGTCTCGGGATCGTGCGCTCCGCGTGCATGCTGGGGAGGCGGATCCTCTCGGGCCGACAGGCGCTCGACGTCGAGATGGACATGCGCAGCGGCTTGTATGCACGGCTCGTCCGCCTGTCGTTCGGGTTCTACGACCGCCATCAGACGGGGCAGCTCATGAGCAGGGCCACGGTCGACCTCCAGGGCGTCCGCTTCTTCCTCGGCTACGGCCTGATCTTCTTCTTCCAGAACGTGCTCACGGTCGTTTCCGTGACGATCGTCCTCTTCTTCTTCGAGTGGAAGCTCGCGCTCATCCTGCTCGCCACCACTCCGCTCCTCGTCCTCCTCGCGTACCGCTACAGCCACGTCTCGCACCCGACGCTGCGCGAGGTGCAGCAGCGCCTCGCCGACGTCGCCACCGTCGCGGAGGAGAACATCGTCGGAGTGCACGTCGTCAAGGCGTTCGCACAGGAGCCGGCCGAGGAGGAAAAGTTTCGCGTCCGCTCGGAGCTCGTCTTCGATCAAACGCTCCGAGCGAACCGACAGCGTGCGCTCTACGTCCCGCTGATCTCGTTCGTGCCGCTGCTCGCACAGGCGGCAGTGCTCCTCGTCGGAGCCCGGATGGTGGCCGACGGAACGCTGACGCCGGGAAGCTTCGTCGCGTTCAACCTGTATCTCGCGATCCTCGTCGTCCCGCTGCGGGCACTCGGGATGTGGATCGGTCAGTCGCAGCGGGCCACCGCATCGGGCGAGCGGATCTTCCAGATCATCGACGAGCCGGAGGAGATCGCCGACCGCCCGGGCGCACAACCGCTTCCGCCGGGCGACGGCAACATCAGGTTCGAGGACATCAGCTTCGAGTACGCCCCGGGCCGGCCGGTGCTGCGCGGTATCGATCTCGACGTCACCGCGGGGAAGACGATCGCCTTGATCGGGCACACCGGCTCGGGCAAGACGACGCTGACGTCGCTCGTGCCGCGCTTCTACGACACGACGACGGGCCGGGTCGTCATCGACGGAGCCGACGTTCGCGACGTCACGCTCAAGTCCCTTCGCGGCGCGGTCGGCGTCATCGCGCAGGACCCGTTCCTCTTCTCGGCCAGCGTGCGGGAGAACATCGCCTTCGGCCGTCCCGATCTTTCACTCGAGGAGATCGAGCACGTGGCGCGCGCAGCCCAGGCGCACGAGTTCATCGAGGACCTGCCGAACGGGTACGACACCGTGATCGGCGAGCGGGGGATCACGCTTTCCGGAGGTCAGCGGCAACGCATCGCGATCGCCCGCGCACTGGCCATCGACCCGCGCATTCTCATCCTGGACGACGCGACCGCATCCGTGGATGCGACGACAGAGGCGCGAATCCGGGTGGGCTTCCGCGCAGCCATGCGCAACCGGACGACCCTGATCATCGCGCACAGGCTTTCGACCATCGCGCTGGCCGACGAGATCGTCGTGCTCGACGACGGCCGCATCGTCGCGCGCGGAACGCACGACGAGCTCATCACGTCGAGCCTTGTCTACCGGGAGATCTACGAGCACGGGCTCCTCGAGCAGCAGTTCGCGGACGCGGTCGAAGCGCGAGTCGACATCCCAGAGGTCGCCTGATGCGGGTCCATCAGGCCGGCAGCAGTCTCATGCAAGAGCGCGGCGCGCGGGTCGACGACTGGTCGTGGCATCGCACACGGCGGCGCATCGGGCTGCTCTGGCGCCTCACGCAGCCCTATCGCGCGCGCACCGCCTGGTCGGTTCTCTCCCTGCTCACCGCGACTGCGACCGCGCTTGCGCCGCCCTACCTCGCGAAGATCGCGCTCGACGACGCGATCGAGAACGGTGGTGGAACCGGTATCTACGTCGTCGTCGCCATCTTCGTCGTGGTCGGTCTCGCCAACTGCGTCATGACATACGTCGAGACGTACCTCACGGGCTGGGTCGGCGAACGAATCCTCGCCGACCTTCGCATCCGTCTTTTCCGGCAGCTGCAGCGGCTCTCGCTCGGCTTCTACGAACGAAACCGCGCCGGCGTGATCATCAGCCGTCTCACGAACGACGTCGAGGCGATCGACCAGCTCGTCACGGACGGCGTGACGACGCTCGTACAGAGCACGCTGATGCTCGTCGGCACCGCGATCATCCTGTTCGTCCTCGACTGGCGCCTCGCGCTCGCCACGTGTGCGGTGATCCCGCTGATGAGCATCGGGACAGTGATATTCCGCACGCGGTCCGCGCGTGCCTACGCCGCGGTGCGCGAGCGTCTCGGTCTCGTCACCGCCACCCTGGCCGAAGACATCGCCGGCATGCGGATCGTTCAGTCGTTCACACGGGAAGACGCGGCATACGCGAACTTCCGCGCCGTCGCCGGCCGTTATCGCCAGGCGAACATGCGGACGGTCGTCCTCAACGGCCTCTACTTCCCCTTCGTCGACCTCTTGGCGACCCTCGCGCTCGCCGTCGTGCTCGGCTATGGAGGGCACCTGTACTTCGCGGACGCAGTCTCGCTCGGAACCCTCTTCGCGTTCCTGCTCTACGTCCAGAACTTCTTCGATCCCGTCCAGCAGCTCTCGCAGCTCTACAACACGTTCCTGTCCGCCGCCGCGGCGCTGGACAAGATCATGGACGTGCTGGACGAGCAGCCCGAGGTCCTCGACCCGCCGAATGCCGTCGACCTGCCCGAGATCGACGGTCACGTGCGCTTCGACAACGTTCGCTTCACCTACGCCCGTGGCGACGAGGTGCTGCACGGCATCGACCTCGACGTTCCCGCCGGGACCACGGTCGCGCTCGTCGGCCACACGGGCGCAGGCAAGTCGACGATCGCCAAGCTGATCGCACGCTTCTATGAGCCGACGCACGGCCGAATCACCATCGACGGCTTCGATCTGAACGACGTCCGCCAGTCCTCGCTGCGACGCCAGCTCGGCGTCGTTCCGCAAGAGGGTTTCCTCTTCGCCGGAACGGTGGCATACAACATTGCCTTCGGGAAGCCCGACGCGACGCCGGAGGAGATCCTCCACGCCGCGCGGACCGTCGGCGCGCACGAGTTCATCCTGCGGCTCGAGGACGGCTACGAGACACAGCTCGGCGAGCGCGGCTCCCGCCTGTCGCTCGGCCAGCGGCAGCTGATCGCGTTCGCACGTGCCCTCCTCGCCGATCCGCGCATCCTGATCCTCGACGAGGCGACGTCGTCCGTCGATATCGGCACCGAGCGGAAGATCGAGCGAGCGTTGCAGCTCCTGCTCGAGAAGCGGACAGCCTTCATCATCGCGCATCGGCTCTCGACGATCCGCGGTGCCGACCTGATCGTGGTGCTCGAGCACGGCCGCGTCGTCGAGCAGGGATCGCACGAAGAGCTGCTCGCTTCACGAGGGCTCTACACGTCGCTGTACGGCGACTGGGCGTCCAACGCCGCCTAGGTCTACCTGCCGTTCCGCGAACGCCAAGCCTGCGTCATTGCGATGCGCTGCATGATCGTCGGATGGTTCTCGAGCAGGATGTATTCCAACGTCGACGGGTCCGGCTCGTCGAGCGTCGTCGGGACGAAGTGACGGAACAGCGCGCTCGCGCCGACGGGATCGCGCGTCGCCTGGAGCGCAGACCAGTCGGCCTCTGCCTCCATGTGACGTGAGATGGCGTTCTGGATCGGCTGGGAGATGAGCGTCAGGACGACCAGCACGAAGAGGGAGAGCGGCACTGCCTCCGGCTGCGCCATGCCACCCCTTCTTCGCGTGAGCCGCGCGATGAGGAAGAGGCCGGGAAACGCGAAGAGTGCGTACCAGCCGATGTCCTTCCAGATGTGGTTGTGCGCGAGATGGCCCAGCTCATGGCCGATGACGACGGTGACTTCACGCGGCGTGAACTCGCTCACCATCGTGTCCCACAGGACGACGCGGCGGCTCGGTCCGAGCCCCGTTGCTTCAGCGTTCGGCAACGACGTCACGTCGTGCACGTTCTCGACGACGACAGGGATGTGGCGGATGTGCTCGATGCGCTCGAGCCGCACCGCCGCTGCGCGGAGCCGCGGGTCGTTCAGCCGATGCGTCGTGAGGAGATACGGATTGAGGAACGCGAGGAGCAGCGCGAGGCCGATGAAGATGGGTGCCGCGGCCGCCCACCAGAGATCCGGAAGCTTCCGTGCGAGACCCATGACGATCGCAAGCGCCAGACAGAGGAACACGAACCGCCCGCCGAGTGCGAGCCAGTCGCCGAAGATGTGGCCGACATACCCGACGTGCGTCAGATGATGGCGGCGCTGCCACCAGAGGTCGGCGATGCCGAACGGCAGTTGCACCGCCCAGACGAGCGCGAAGCCGAGCATGCCGAGCAGCATTCCCGTGCCCAGCCGTCCGGCGGCCGATTCACGGATGAACCGCACACCCTTGGTCGAGTACACAGCGAGCGCCACGAGCACCGCAGCCGTCGTGAGCACCCATTCGATGAAGGTGAAGCGGCCGAACGAGGCCGCATGGCGCAGCTGCGCCGCGGTGAAGTAGCGGTGCTCGTCGAGATGCGGAAGATGCAGAGACCGCGGAACGACGCTCGACCGCCACAGGAGCAGCGCCGCCACCGCCCACGCTGCGGCGAGCAGCGCGAGCGTGACCGCTCGCGCCGCTCCGCGCGGGGTCATGCGGGTTCGTCGAACGCGAGCTGCTGCGGAGCCGCACCCTCCAGCGGGCTCGCGTGCGGATAGGCCTGGGTGACGAGAAACGTGTAGGCGTTGACCTGTGACGCGTAGCGGAGCGCATACGCAGAGAAGTTACGGAGGCCCCACGGCGCAGCGCCGGTCGCCAGCGCGACGAACCACGTGAGGAACGCGGCGACGATGAGCCCCCCGCCGAGTGCCCCGTTCACGAGCAGCGCGGGAATGGCGAGGAAGATCCGGAAACCTGTCTTCCAGCGGTTCTGCCGTGCGGGGCCAGGCAGTTCGAGGTCGAGCGGGTAGCGCCCCTCTTCGCCGGCGAATCCCGGGAACGGATTCGCCACGAGGTAGATGAAGGCACTCACGTGCAGGGAGTAGCGAAGATAGCGGGAGAGGAAGCGATCCAGGCCGGCGGGCGGCGTGCCGGTGAAGAGCGTCGCGAACCACATGACGATCGCCGCGAGGATGGCAACCACCGTCCAGAGCGCCAGCCAGACGAGGTGCGGGATGGCGAGCGGGAGCCGGAAGAAGACCGTGACGCGCGAGAAGCGCAGGTCGTCCGCGTCGCCGACGAGGTGCACGGGGTGGAGCGGCGGCCGTTCGACGCCGGAAAGCATCGCCGTCGGGTCTGCGTTCGGATAGCGGTCCGTGACGAGCAGCAGGTACGAGAGCATCTGGGCCGTATAGCCGGTGCCATAGGCCCCCGCGTCGCGCAGACCCTTCGGCATCGTGCCGCGCGCCATGATCGCGAACCAACCGAGGACTCCGCAGACGCCTCCGAGGGCTCCTCCACCGCCTTGGCCGCGATACCCCTTCTTCCCGTTGGCATACGAGCCGCTGAAGCTGCCGCCGCCGCCGAGCGCAGTGGAGAGCAGGAGCGTCGGGATGGCGAGAAAGATGCGGAAGAACGTCTTCCAGCGCGGTTGAGGCGCGGGGGCGGGAAGGATCACGTCGATCGGGTACTCCCCCTCTTCCCCGACGAAGCCCGGATACGGGCTGGCGAGCAGGCCGACGTACGCGTTGACATGCGTGACGAAGCGCACGTACGCGCACATGAACCGATGAAGGCCGTCGGGGGGCTGGCCGACGATCAGCGTCGCGAACCAGTTGATGATGGCGGCAACGACCGTCGCGATCGTCCAGAGGAAGAGCCAGATGAAGAGCGGGATGGCGAGGATCAGCCGGACGACGACCGTCCACCGGTTCCTCCGGAGGTCATCCTCGACGACGAGCTTGACCGGATGTTCTGGGTGCATGCGGCATTAATGCCGTATCGGGCGGACGTACACTCCCGTCGATGGCGATCGACGGCGAAATCGACGGCGAGATCGTGGACATCGACGAGGAGACCGCCGAGCGGATCGACCAGCCGGTCGCGGCGGAAGCGGAGGCTGAAGCACGCCTGACGCCGGTCGAAGCGATCCAGCGGATGCGGATCAACGTGCCCGTCCGGGGTAACCGGAAGCTCCGGACGGTGATCGAGCGGGTGAACGCCGACCCACAGCTCAAGGGCTGGTGGCACGTCTCGAATGTGAACGCGGTCGCCCGCATGGAGATCAACGACCACTCGTGGGTGCACATCCAGATCGTCACCAACATCGCCCTGAAGCTCCTGCGCCAACTGACGAAGCACCACGTCGAGCCGTCCGTCGTTCGCGACTACGCGATGACGCAGGACGACTCCGAGATCGTCGTCACGCTTGCCTCGCTCACCCACTGCATCGGAATGTCTATCCACCGGCACGGCCACGAGGACTTCAGCCTCTTCCTCGCAGAGCCGAAGCTGCGCGAGCTTCTCACCGGGATCTACGAAGAGCCCGACCTGACGGTGATCGTCTCCGAGGTGCTGCAGGCGATCATCAGCCATCGAGCCGACGGGCAGCCCCTCACGATCGAGGCCGGGATCATCCGTGTCGCCGACGCCCTCGACATGGCGAAGGGCCGCTCGCGCATCCCCTTCGAGCGCGGCCGGGTCTCCATGCACTCCCTCTCCGCCGCCGCCATCGAGGACGTCACGATCAGCGACGGCGAGGAGCGGCCCGTGCTGATCGAGATCCTCATGAACAACTCCTCGGGCCTCTTCCAGGTGGACGGGCTCCTGAAGGCCAAGCTGCGAGGCTCGGGGCTCGAGCCCTACGTCGAGGTCGTCGCCCACATCGACACGGAGACCGAGCGGCGCCTCGTCCAGATCTACCGCCTCGAGGTCTGAGTCCGCGGCGATTGGCGGGCGGCCCGGCTACAATCGAGGCCGATCCGATGCGGGATCGTCTAACGGTAGGACGCTGGTCTCTGGAACCAGAAGTTGGGGTTCGAATCCCTGTCCCGCAGTCATCCCCGCCGGCCCCACTCGGCAATGACGAGTCAAGGGACGGCATCCGGCAGATTCACCCCGCGATCCAGACGCGCAACCGTACGCTGGCAACGTCAGCGCGTTCGTTCTCTTGCGGCACCGACTCAATCCCACCCGATCCAGATGCGTATGTCCGCGACGATGCGTCGGCAGGGCTCGATGTCAGACAGAGGGAACTCGGTGCAGTCGTTGGCGGCGAACCTGACGAGTGCCGTTTCGGTGCCGCGACGGTAGAACCCGATCACCGAGCCGATCCTGCCGCCTGGTGTTCGGACGACGGAATAGCAATCAACTCTCGGTGTTTCATCGGGCGGGCCTGCGTTGGTGTTGGGCAGCGGGGTCATGGGCGCCTCATCTCGAACATGCGTTGATCCACTCCCCGCCGTTCAAACAGCGCGTCGCTCGTTCGAGGTACTACGTTCTTCGCCTATGTCACCCGTTCTAGGGGCTTGGCCGCGCGGAACCGTGCGTAGGCAGAGCAATTGGCTGACACGCTGGAGAAGTACTGAAGGGAAGCCGGCCGCCTAAGGGAAAACGTTGAATGGGACACCCCGGGGCCGCCGCAGCCAGGGGTGTCCCACCATCTAACGCTGCTGCTGCGACCAGAGTTTCTAGCGTCGGACCGCTGGCGGGCGGCCTACCCCCTCGAGGTCGGGTCGGACTCGGGCATCAACGGCGCGTTTCCCTCGGATTACTCAGGAATGAGCAGGTGCGCTATTGCGCTCCACACGCTGCGACGAGACGGCCCTTGCGAGCTACCGCTTGCAGGCCCGGCCTTGTTGGGCTGTGCCTCGCCTTGCCCCTCGCCCTCTACGACGCGATGGAGCCGACCTCGGACGGGCAAGGGTTCTGGTTCGGGTGGGCCGTTCACGTCACGCATTGCGCCGGCCCGACCCCGCTTACAGCCGGCCTCGTAGACGAGTGGGAGGACGAGTCCGATGACGACCACCATGAGCACGAGGAGCCACAGATCCACATCCACACCGGGATCGTACGCCTCGCCACGGACGGTCGACAACCCCACAGAGCGCGCCCCAAGCCGTGGCCCTGATGCGAGAGCGCGTATCCACGACCACCCGTTTTGAGACGGTTCCGGAATGGCTCTTCCCTTTTTGGGGGACGCGGCCCGCTCGAGATGCTCCTAGGTTGGCCCACGGGCGATCGTCGACAGCAGCGCCGGCACTTCGCCCCTACGCTCGTCGAAATGGGGTGAACGTGTCGATCTCGGTGAAATGCGACCGCGCAATGCGGGTGGCCGGCAACCGCCGTGCTCTGCAGACGTTCTTCGGCGCGCAGCACAGCGTCAGCCATGTTGCCTTCAGCCGCCCAACAGAGTGGATCTGCGAGTGCGCGAACCCCGCCTGCAGCGGCGTCGTGGATGCGTCCGTCCAGGAATACGAGGCGATCCACGTGGATGACGCATTCTTCTTCGTCGTTGCGAGCGACGACCACTACACGCCTGAGATCGAGCAGGTTGTCGAGCACAGGGACCGCTACTGGATCGTGGAGCAGATCGAGGTGCGGAGCGAGCGCGCCGCGGGTCGACCGGTCGACACGCCTCTCTCGCTGCGAACCTAGGTCCCCCGACCGTCGAGCCGGATCGTCCACGGCTCGATCTGCTCGACGAGGAGGTGCGTCTCGCTCCACGGATCGCGTGCGAAGGTGGCCTGGACGGCATCCTTCGACTGAGCCTCGACAGCGTGCGCGACGCGGCGGTCGGTGGCGAGCGGTCCGCCGAGGATGATGAAGCCGTCGTCGACGAGGCCGTCCATGAACGCGGCGTGCGCGTCCCAGTCCGACTGCTCTTCCAGCGGCTTCGACGCATCCCACCGAGGCCCGGCCTGACGGAGCACGACGAGGAACATCGCCATGTCGGTGTTCTACCTACACTGGCTGCCATGCTCGGCATGACCAGCAATTCGGCGATGAACATCGTGTTCGCGGCGGCCGCGGTTGTCGGGCCGATCCTCGCGATCGCGATCTTCTGGTTCGGACTTCGGAGCGCACGGCGGCACGACCAGGCCCATCCGTCGCCGTGGCGGAAGCCGGACTGAGCTAGAGGCCGACGACGGGCTCGGCGGCGTAGCGCAGCCTCGCCGAGGCGAGAACGCGCTCTGCGAGCGCGGGCATGTTCTTGCTGATCCACATCAGCAGGACCTGCGCCATCGGCACGCGGTCGCCGCGAAGTTCCTGGCTGACGACGACGTAGACCTTGCCGGCCTCTGCCGCACCGAGCACCTCCTCGAGCGCCTGGTCGACGGCGCGCTGGAGACGTGCCGGGTCGAGCACCGGAAGCACGTGCGAGTGCGCCCTGCACACGTGCGGCAACGTGTCGGCCTGCGACCGTCGATCGAAGACGTCGAGGTTGTAGCCGCAGAGCAGCGAGAAGTCCCGGCGCTGGGCGAGCCCGTTCCACAGCTCCTCGAGCGCCATCGCGGCGTCCTGCCGACCGCTCTTGCAGAGCACGTCGACCATCTCGCCGAACACGCGGACGTGGGTCCCGGGGAACCGGTCGAGCATCGCTCCGACCTCACGGGCGAAGGCTGACGGCGAGGGTGACTCCCCGCCGTCCAGGATCGCGGCGAGCGACTCCTCCGCGTCCGCGGTGACGAGCAGGCCTTCGTGCTCGATGCGCGCCTCGTCCCAACCCGCGGCGTCGAGCGCGCTCATGAATGCCGGGACGGTGCTCCGCCGTCGAGACGACGATTGCGCCTTGACCGAGCTCGAAGCCCGACACGAGAAACGAGGCCACGGAGCCTGCCAGCTCGGAGAGGTCGCCGTAGAGCTGCGCGCCGTGCCCGGGCTCCGACCCGCGCAGAAACTCGAACCAGCCGGTATTTCCCATTTTCGAAGTATGCGCCGGAGGCAGCGACTCGAAACGCGGCACGCCGCTCGCTCAGCCGTTCGTGAAGGCGATCGAGAAGCCGGCGCGGTGGACTTCGGCGGCAACGGAGAGCGCACTCTTGACCGGCACCTGCGGCATCACCACGGCCCATGTGCGGCCGATCTTGACAATGTCGATGTAGCGGAAGTTCACCGCTGCGAGCCGTCCGGCGAGCGCGTTCGCCTGGTGCAGCGTGTGCAGGCGCGCAAAGATGCCAACGGCTTGACCCTTCGGCGGTTGCATGGGGGGACCCGTCTGCTCGAAGGTCACCTGGAAGCCGGCCCGCGCGGCCTCTCGCGCGAAAGACACGCGATCCGCCACATCGTCGGCTCCTCCGATCGCAACCTGATAGTTGCCGCAGCCCTTGTCCTCGATCTTGATGCCCTTGAAGCCGAGCTTCCCCGCCTTCCGGGAGAGCGCGAGCGCCTCGGCCCGCGAGGGGAAGTGTCCGAAGACGACCTCGTTGTGCTGTCGCGGCTCCGCGTTCTGACACGGCACGAGGGTCACTCGAGCCGCGGCACCGTTTGCCGCTACTGCGCCGAGGAGGCCGACACACGCGAGTACGAGGATACGCCGCATCGCGGCACGGTAGCGGAGACGATCGAGTTGCGATCCGATCAGGCGTTCAGCGCGGCGAGCCTGCGCGCGACGCGGCCAGCCGCGTGGGCGAGCTCGACCGCAGCTTCGGCATCGGCCGCCACGCTCGAGCTGAGCTGGGCTCGGACCCTCTCCCCGAGCTCTGCGACCTCGTCGGCCCGCGCGGCGATCTCCTCGGGCACGGCGACGATCCGCGCACGGTTCTCCACGCTGCGATCGGCCATGAAGTCCGTGTAGGCGGCGCCGTCCTCGTCGGCGAGCTCGACGAGGCGCGTCAGGGCGGCCTTCGCTCTCGGCACCGAGTCGCGGTCTCCGGCGAAGCGCGCCGCAAGCTCGACGAGCGCAGCCGCGAGCGCGGCGGTCAGCGCAGTCGCCGCGCCGCTTGCCGGAGCCGGGGTGCGCTCACCGAGCGCGGTGAGGAACTCACCGATGGACTGCTCGCTCAGCATGCGCCTCCCGATGCCGGTAGAAGTCGACGTTGGCCGCGGCCAGCGGCGTGTCGCCCCGGATCAGGTCGGACGCCTTCTCCGCGACCATCATCACCGGCGCGTAGATGTTGCCGTTCGGGACGTACGGGAACACCGACGCGTCGACGACGCGCAGGCCGTCGAGACCGTGTACGCGCATCGTCTCGGGGTCGACCACCGACATGTCGTCGACACCCATGCGGCAGGTGCACGACGGGTGCAGTGCGGTCTCGGCGTCGCGCGCCACCCAGTCGAGGATCTCCTCATCGCTGGCGACGGTCGGGCCGGGCGATGTCTCGCCGCCGCTGTATTCGGCAAACGCCGGCTGGTTGAGGATCGTGCGGGCGCACCGAACCGCCTCGAGCCACTCGCGCCTGTCCTGGTCGGTCGAGAGGTAGTTGAAGCGCAGTGCCGGATGCTCACGCGGATCGGTGTTCTTGATCTTCACCGAGCCGCGCGCATCGGAGTACATCGGCCCGACGTGAACCTGGTAGCCGTGGTCGCCGGCGGGCGAGGTGCCGTCGTAGCGAATCGCGACCGGCAGGAAGTGGAACATGAGGTTCGGATACTCGACGTCGTCGTTCGAGCGGATGAAACCGCCCGCTTCGAAGTGATTCGTCGCCCCCGGACCGCTGCGGAAGAAGAGCCAGCGCGCACCGATGTACGGGCGCTTCCATTTCTTCAGCGCGGGCTGCACCGACACCGGTTTCGTGCAGGCGTACTGCACGTAGACCTCGAGGTGGTCCTGCAGGTGCTCGCCGACGCCCGGCAGGTCGTGCACGACGTCGACACCGAGCGCCGAGAGCTCGTCGGCGTTGCCCACGCCTGAGAGCTGCAGGAGCTGCGGCGAGTTGATCGCGCCGCCGCAGAGGATCACCTCCCCGGCTCGGATCACCTCGCCGCCGACCTCGACGCCGACTGCGCGCGTCCCCTCGAAGGCGATGCGATCGACGAACGTCCGGCAGCGCACCTCGAGGTTCGGCCGTGAACTGACCGGGTGTAGATACGCGCGTGCCGCGCTGAGACGCCGGCCGCGGTGGATCGTCCGGTCGAACTTCGCGAAGCCCTCCTGCTGCCGCCCGTTCACGTCGCTCGTGAGCGGGTAGCCCGCCTGCTGAACGGCTTCGAAGAAGGCGTCGAAGAGCGGCGTCACCGCCGGCCCGCGCTCGAGCACGAGTGGGCCTCCCGCGCCGCGGTACACGTCCGCGCCCGCGAGGCAGGTCTCCATGCGCTTGAAGTACGGCAGGCAGTGCCGGTAGTCCCAGCTCTCCATGCCGTCGTCGGCCGCCCAGCGCTCGAAGTCGAGCGGGTTCCCGCGCTGGAAGATCATCCCGTTGATGCTGCTCGAGCCGCCGAGCACCTTGCCGCGGGCGTGGTACACACGCCGCCCGTTCATGAACGGCTCGGGCTCGGACTCGTACATCCAGTCGTAGCGCTTGTTCCCGATCGGGAAGGCGAGCGCCGCGGGCATGTGGATGAACGGGTCCCAGATGTAGTCGGGGCGGCCCGCCTCGAGCACGAGCACGCGCGTCGACGGATCCGCACTGAGACGATTCGCAAGGGCGGAACCGGCTGAGCCGCCGCCGACGATCACGACGTCGTAGCTCACACTTCCAGCTCCTTGTGGTCTCCGGCGCGGATGCCTCGGATGACCTCGCGCCAGGTCTTCTGCGTCCAGGCGAGGGGGACGCGCCAGACGTCGATGCCGGCGAAGAGCGAGAGCGTGTAGAGCCGGACGAGCGGCGTCCCCAGATGCGGCGGAGGATCGTTGCCGTGTGCGCCCTTGTGGCCGAAGACAACGAGCCCGTGGAGATCGACCTCGACGCCCTCGGGAACGTAGACGTCGATCGCGCCGAAGATGCCGAACGCGAAGATCGTGACGATGTCCTGCTCGGTCGAAGCCTGGCGCAGATCGAGGTCGATGTTCCCGAATCCGAGCAGGCAGGCGATGCGGCGTCCGACCCGGATGCGCCCGTCACGCTCCGTGGAGCCGAAGATCGCCACCAGGAAGCGCGTCCGCGCACGACGCGACGCAACCGGCGCCTGTACGGCCGGAAGGTCGCGCGTGAGCTCCTGGAGATCGGCTTGCGTCCGTGCGAGCGACGCCGTCGACATGCGGTCGATGAACTCCTCGAGCGTCAGCCGCCCGACCGCCGTGTGCTCGCGCAGCACCATGATCGTGCGATCGCGGTCGGCGTCCGAAGCGAGCAGCGCCGGCGCGTCCGTCACGAGAGCACGACCGTCTGCAGCTCGGTGAACGTCTCCATCGGCGCGGTGCCGCCCACGCGGCCGATGCCGCTCTGACTGCCGGAGCGGCCGCCGAACGGCAGATGCGTTTCCCAGTAGTTCGAGGACTCGTTGACGTTCACCCATCCGGTTCGCACGGAGTCGGCGTACTGCAGCCCCTTGGCGACGTCACGCGTGAAGATCGCGGAGAGCAAGCCGAACGGCGACGCGTTTGCGAGCTCGATGGCCTCCTCGAGCGAGTCGATCGCGACGACCGGGGCCACAGGGCCAAAGGTCTCCTCCTGCGCGACGAGGGAATCGGCCGGAACGCCGTCGAGGATCGTCGCCTGCCAGTAGAGGTCGGTCGGGAAGCCCGAGCCGCGGGCGCCCCCGCTGACGACGGTCGCACCACGCTCGAGCGCGTCCGCGACGTGCTCGTCCATCTTCTCGGCCACGCCGGCGTTGTTCAGAGGGCCGAGGGTCGTCGCCTCGGAGAACGGGTCGCCGAGCACGACCCGCTGCGTCACGAGGCGCGCGAGCTTTGCGACGAACTCCTCGCGCACGTCACTGTGAACGAGCAGCCGCTCGCCGGCAGTGCAGCTCTGCCCCGCGCACAGGAAGCAAGCCGTCACCGTCGCCTCGGCGGCACGATCGAGGTCGGCGTCGTCGAGGACGACGATCGGCCCGTTGCCCCCGAGCTCGAGGATCGCCGCCTTGCCCGCGGCTGCCGCTGCAACCTTCCGCCCCGTCTCCGTCGAGCCGATGAAGCCGACGCCGTGCGTTCCCGGGTTGCGGGCGATCTCGTCGCCGACGACCGAGCCCGGCCCCGTGACGAGATTGAAGACGCCGGGTGGCAGGTCCGCCTCGGCGACGCACTCTGCGAGCGCGACGGCGGCGACCGCCGTGGTCGTCGCAGGCGTCCAGACGACGGTGTTGCCGGAGGCGAGCGCGGGCGCGATCAGCTCTGCCGGCATGGTGTAGGGCCAGTTCCACGGCGTGATCACGCCGATCACCCCGCGCGGCCGCCTGACGAGGAGGACGCGCTTTCCAGGCGAGATCGAGTTCGGGAGGCGGCCCTCGAGCCGCTTGCCGTCCTCTGCTGCGTTGCGCCAGTACTGAACGAGCTCCTCGACCTCGTCGCGCGCCTCGCCGATGGGCTTTCCCTGGTCGAGCGTGAGCGTTCGCGTGAGGTCGTCGCGCCGCTTCTCTACCTCGTCGGCAACGCGGTGCATCGCCGCAGCCCGCTCGAAGGCCGTCGTGCGAGACCAGCCGTCTGCTGCACGGTTCGCCGAGCCGATCGCGAGCTGCGCGTCGGCGCGGTCGCCGCGCGGCACCGAGCCGATCGTCTCTCCGGTCGCGGGCGAGTCCGCGTCGAATGTCTCCCCTGACAGCGCGTTCGTCCACGCACCGTCGATGAACATGCCGGCGGTCACCAATTAGGCGCCACGCGGGCTCTCGTCGTCGACGACGACGCGCATCAGGTCGCGGATCGAGACGATTCCGGCAGGCTTGCCCTCGTCGAGGACCGGCAGGTGGCGAAAGCCCCCGTGGATCATGATCGCCGCGGCGCGGCCGAGCGACTCCGCCATGTCGACGGTCTCCGGGTCGCGGGTCATCCAGGCTGCGACGTGCGTCCCCTCGACCGAACCGGTCGCCACGGCGCGAAGGACGTCGCGCTCCGTGAGGATTCCGGACACCGCCTCGCCGCTGAGCACGAGTGCGGCACCGACCCCTCGCTCGACCATCCTCTCCGCCGCTTCCGACAGGTCCGTCGCCGGCTCGACGGTCAGCAACTTACGGGACATCACATCTGCAACGGTGGCCATCTCGCTCTCCCCTGTGTTGACTCGAACTCGGTCGAATCGCTCGGTTGTCTAGTCGCCCAACTCGATGCGCCTGCGGTCGACGAACGCTTTCAGCTCCTCCTTCAACCCGTCGTCCATCGCGGGTTGCTCGTACTCGTCGATCGTCTTGCGCCAGATCTCCCCCGCACGGGTCGCAGTGTCGCGCGCGCCGAGGCGATTCCAGCGCTCGAAGTTCTCGGTCGACGACACCAGCGGGCGGTAGAAGCACTCGCGGAAGCGCTCGAGCGTGTGCACCGCACCAAGGAAGTGTCCTCCCTGGCCCACCTCCTGGTGTGCGGAGTAGGCGAGCGTCTCCTCGTTCACCTCGAGCGGCTTGAACACCTCGTTGAGCATCCGCAGTCCTTCGACGTCGGTGATGAACTTCTCGTAGCAGGAGACGAGCCCCGACTCGAGCCAGCCCGCCGAGTGCATGACAAAGTTCGTGCCCGCGAGGAACGTCGGCCACAGTGTCATCATCGCTTCGTACGCCGATTGCGCATCGACGACCTGCGACGACGTGAGCGCGCCGCCGCCGCGGAACGGCAGGTTGTAGTGGCGCGCAATCTGGCCGGTGCAGAGCAGGCCGACCGCCGATTCGGGGGTGCCGAAGCTCGGCGAGCCCGACTGCATGTCGGTGTTCGAGAGGAACGAGCCGAACACGACGGGACAACCGGGCCGGATGGTCTGGACGAGCGCAATGCCGGCGAGTGCTTCGCCAATCTGTTGCGCGAGCGTGGCGACGACGGAGACCGGCGACATCGCTCCCATGAGCAGGAACGGCGTCACGATCGTCGCCTGGCCCGCCTTCGCGTACTCGACGAGGGCCGAGAGCATGCGGTCGTCGTAGCGGAGCGGCGAGTTGACGTTGATCAGCGAGATGATCGCGGGCGTCTCGTCGAGCGACTCCTTGCCGAACACGATCTCGGCCATCGCGATCGTGTCGCGCGCGTTCGGGCCTGACGTCACGGAGCCCATGAACGGCTTGTCGGAGAGCGTCATCAGCGCGTAGACCATGTCGAGGTGACGCGAGTCGAGCGGCTTGTCGTCGGGCTCGCAGATCGTTCCGCCCGGCGAGTCGAGCTCGGGGAACGACTGAGCGAGCCGCACGAGGTTCTCGAAGTCGTTGTAGGTCGCGCTTCGCCGCTCGTGCCCCTCCCGCACGAACGGGCAGCCGTACACCGTGGAGAAGACCATGTGCTTGCCGCCGATCTGCACGCTCCGCTCGGGGTTCCGGGCCTGGAGCGTGAACTCCGACGGGGCCTTCGCGACCTGCTCGAGGATCCAGTCCGGGTCGAACTTCACCAGCTCGCCTTCGACCTTCTGGCCCGCCTGCTCGAAATACTCGAGCGCCTCCGGATAGAGGAACTCGATGCCGAGCTCGCTGACGATCCGCCGCCAGCCGCGTTCCAGCTCCATGATGGCGGCTTCATCGAGGATCTCGTACCGCGGCAGTTCGTTGATCAGCACGTGCCCTCCGTGGCTTTGGTTTGCGAGGCGTCGATGAGCTTCTCCAGTGCGTTCTCGAGGCCGGCGTCGCCGGTCTCGCGTACTTCGAGCGGCAGCCCGAGTATCCCAGCCGCGCGCTCGGCCGCGACGCGGAGTTCCGGCGTCGGCTCCTGTGCGAGCCAGACAACCTTCTCGTAGTTGCGGAAGTAGTCGTCGCGGAGCTCGGGGTACCGGTCGAGCCCGAGACCGCGCACGACGACGCGATCGAAGCTACGGACGAGGAAGTCGGTGAGGAAGTACGTCGCGGGCTCGTGTTCGGCTCCATAGACCTCATAGCAGTGCGCGCCTTCGAGCCTGGCGAAGCCCGTGAGATCGGCACCGCAATGTGCGTACGCGACGAGCACGTCGTCGCCGCCTGCCGCTTCCTCGACCGCCGCGCGGATCTTCTCGGGACGGTTGTGCAGCTCGGGCGGGACCGGGCGCACCTCGAGGTCCCAGCCCCGCCGCGCGGCGATCTTCTTCACGTGGAGCGCAAGCGCTCCACAGGCGACGACGACCTGGCTCATGACGGGAAAGCTGAGCTGGTCGATGAAGAGGTCGTTGAAGTCGGCGCGGCCCGAGAGCTCCACGTAGGCCACCTCGTCGAGTATCGCGGCCGCAGCGGCACGCTCCGTGACCGAGAGCGCGACGATCTTCGCGCCCTCGCCGGCGACATTCCCGGCCGAGACGATGCGCGGCAGAGGCAGCTTCGGCACGAGACCGATCTTGACGGCACTCGAGGCGGAAAGGTACGAGCCGAACGAGCCGCCGAGCAGCACCTGCGAGATCTCCTCGGGATCGACGCCGAGGTCGCGGCAGAGCAGCGCCCAGCCCGTGGCGATCGACGCCTTCGCGAACTGCAGCTCGCGCACGTCGCGCTGGGACAGATAGACGTCCTCGCTGAGGTAGAACACATTCTCCTCGCCGATCTTCCCCAGCCGCTCGTGCGAGCCGAGCACATAGCGGCCCGACTTGTCGATGATCCCTGCGCCGACGAGCTCGGCCACTGCGTCGACGAGGCCGGAGCCGCAGAGCCCGACCGGCGCAACGTCGCCGATGACCGTCAGGTCGATCTCGCCGTCACGCACCTTCACGCCTTCGATCGCCCCGTCGGACGCACGCATGCCGCAGCGGATCTGCGCCGCCTCGAACGCCGGGCCGGCGGGCGCGGCCGTCGCGAGCGCACGGGCGGATGAGCCGAGCACCATCTCGGAGTTCGTGCCGACGTCGATGAAGAGCCGGATGCGCCGGTCGAGCGTGAGGCCCGTCGCGAGGATACCGGCGACGATGTCCGGCCCGACGTACGCGCCGAGCGCTGGAAACATCACGGCGGGCGCGCGCTCGTGCACCGTGATACCGAAATCCTGCGCGCTTGCCTCGGGCAGCTTGCGTGCCGCCATCGTGAACGGCGCCATCGAGAGCGGCTCCGGATCGATGCCGAGCGCGATCTGGATCATCGTCGCGTTCCCGGTGACGACGACCTCGTAGACGTTCGCCGGGTCGACACCCGCCTCGGTGCACACCTCGTCCGTGAGCTGCTGCAACGTCGCGTGCGCATGCTGTTGGAGCATGCCGAGCGCGTCGGGATCCATCATCGTCGCCGAGATCCGCGAGATGACGTCGGCGCCGAACGGCTGCTGCTTGTTGAGGATCGACTGCACCGCTTCCGGCTGGCCCGTCTCGAGGTTCATGAGTGTCGCGACGACGGTCGTCGTGCCGAGGTCGAAGGCGAGTGCGTGTCGCTGCCCCGACGTGTCGCCGGGCTCGACGTCGATGAGGACGTCGTCCGCGATCACGGCCGTGACCTTCCAGTCCGCTTCGCGCAACGTCCTGCCGAGCGTGCGCATGGCCGCCAGCGGAACCCGCAGCTCGAGGTCGTCCATCCCCTCGAGCACGCGCTCGAGGTCGGACGTCTGGTCTTCGAGCGTCGGCTCGGAGAGCTCCAGGTAGCGCTTCTGGACTGCCGGTCGCAGGATCACGTGCCGACCGACGCCGACGAGCGCAGCCTTCGGACGCGACTGGAGCGGGGGCACTTCGATCGTCAGATCCTCCTGTGCGATCGAGCGGCAGGCGAGCCGCCAGCCGCCCTTGAGCTCCTCGGTGGTGAAGGCCCGGGGATCGATCGTGCTGAGCGGCGCGTGCCCGGAGACGACGCGCACCTTGCACTTCTTGCAGGTGCCGTGGCCGCCGCACGTCGAGTCGATGGCGACGCCGTTCCAGCTCGCAGCGTCGAAGACCGTCGTGCCGGAGAGCACGCGCGCCTCTTTGACGGCGTGATCCTCGCCCGACTGGAGGAAGCGGAGCTTGACCCGCTCGGGCCCGGGCTCGTCCAGCTCGAGGATCGGCTCGGCACTCATCGTCGGGTCGCCCTTCGGTCGATCACGCCGCGGCTGCCGCCTCGGCCTGCTTCTTGCGGAAGTCGGCGATCCAGCGGGCGCCCCACTCGTCTCGGCCGAGCAGGAAATCCGTCGCACGGACGGCCTCGACGGTCTCCGGACGGCGTGCGTCCATGATCGCGCTCGTGAGCCCGTGGCTCTGGGCGACGGCGAGGAACGCGGCACCGAGCGTGTGCCGGCCGGGGAGGCCGAACGACGTGTTCGACGCGCCGCACGTCGTGTTCACGCCGAGCTCGTCGCGGAGGAGGTGCAGCGTCTCGAGAAAGAGCGTGACGGCGCGCGGCTCGGCGCCGACGGGCATCGCGAGCGGATCGATGAGGATGTCCTCGGGGGGAATGCCGTAATCGCCGGCGACCTTGACGATCTTCCTCGCGACTTCGAGCCTGCGCTCGGGCTCCATCGGGATGTCCTCGGCGTTCGCGAGCCCGATCACCGCAGCGCCGTACTTGGCGACGATCGGCAGGATCGCCTCGAGCCGTTCGTCCTCGCCGGTGACGGAGTTCACGAGCGCCTTGCCCTGGTACGTGCTGAGCCCGGCCTCGAGCGCCTCGATGATGGATGAGTCGATGCAGAGCGGCAGGTCGGTGAGCCCCTGCACCATCGGTACGGCACTCCGCATCAGCTCGATCTCGTCGGCGAGCGGATCGCCGACGTTGATGTCGAGCAGGTCGGCGCCGCCTGCAACCTGCTGCGCAACGTCGGTCTCCAGCTGCGAGAGGTCGCCCTGCTGGAGCTGCGCCTGGAACGCCTTGCGCCCGGTCGGGTTGATGCGCTCGCCGATCACGCAGAACGGCTGATCCGGGCCGATGACGACGGTCCGGGACGGCGACTGGATGACGGTGTTCACTACGCCGGTACCGCTGTGGCGGAGCGTTTCTTCTCGATCAGGTCCTTCGCGAGGCGCACGGCACTCGACGCATCGGCCGCGTAACCGTCGGCGCCGACTGCTGTTGCGTACTCCTGCGTAACGGGAGCGCCGCCGACCATGACGATGATGTCGTCGCGCATGCCGGCCTTCTCGAGCGCGTTGATGTTCGCCTTGAACATCGGCATCGTCGTCGTGAGGAACGCGGAGAAGCCGACGACGTCGGGCTTGAACTCGTTGATCGCCTCGATGAACTTCTCGGGTGCGACGTTGACTCCGAGATCGTGCACGGTGAAGCCGGCGCCTTCGAGCATGATGTTGACGAGGTTCTTGCCGATGTCGTGGACGTCGCCCTTGACGGTGCCCATCACATAGGTGCCGACCTGCTGTGCGCCCGTCTCGGCGAGCAGCGGGCGGAGGATGTCGAGGGCGCCCTGCATCGCGCGCGCGGCGATGAGCATCTCGGGGACGAAGAAGTCGCCGCGCTCGAACCGTGCGCCCACCTCCTCCAGCGACGGGATGAGCGCGTCGTAGAGCATGGACTCGGGCTCCATGTCGTCGGCGAGACCCGCGTTGACGAGGTCCTTCACCTCGGGCGCGTTGCCGATGAGCGTGTTGTCGAAGAGTCCCTGAAGGATTTCGTCATGGGTCATGCGGCACCTCGTGCGTGGTCGCGGTGGCCGAGCCGCGCCGCGAGCTTGTCCGACTCTTCGACGAGAAGAGGCGCGAGGCTCACGATGCGCTCGGATGTCAGCCGGGCGGTGGGCCCGGAGATGGAGAGTGCGGCGAACGCGTCGCCGTCGGGACCGAAGACTGGTGCTGCGACCGCGGAGAGCCCGTGCTCGAGCTCGTCGACGCTGGTCGCATAGCCGCGGGCGCGGACCCGGGCGAGCTCTGCCTCGAGCTGCGCAGGATCGACGATCGTGCGAGGCGTCAGACGGTCGAGCGGCGCGACACGGGTCGTGCCGTGCGCGAGGAAGACCTTGCCGTTCGCGGCGGCGTGCAGCGGCACCCGCCGGCCGACCCAGTTCGCGACGCCGACGAAGTGCGCCGTGTCTTCCTGCGCGATGTGCTCGACGCCGAGAGGCCCGGGGATGGCGAGGTTGATCGTCTCGCCCGACGCATCGGCGAGGCGGCGCAGCGACGGCGCGGCAAGCTCGAGGAGCGCGGCCGACGAGTCTCCTGTGGCGAAGCGAAGCAGCACAGGCCCAGGGTGCAGGCGGCCGCGCTCGCCGAGCCGCTGGACGAGGCCCTGCCGCTCGAGCGCGCCGAGGAGCCGTGACGTGGTGCTCTTCGGCAGTCCGGCGTGTGCTGCGAGCTCCCCGACCGAGGGCGGGTGCACGGCTTCGACGACGCTGCAGAGGAGCTGCGCTGCGCGGTCGATCGCCTGGGTGCCCGTGGGCTCGCTTGCCATCTCAGATGGTGGAACGACTGTTCCACAAGGAGTGTGGCTGCGCGGGCGGCCCGCGTCAAATCTGCAGGCGCGCTTCTCAAGCCCCGAAACACCCGCGCCGATGACTGGAGTGCCGGGACACTCCGGCCGTCCCCGTGTCCATCACCGCCCCTCAGCCAGCGAATCACCGGACGGTTGCCCGCGGCCGGCGGTCTGCTGCGGTCCGGGTTCCCTCCTGGTGGCGCTGGCCGGCCGCAGCCGCCATCGGCGTGCTCAGCTTCCCGGTGCAGCCGCTCACTCCGCTCGCCGGCGTCGACGCCTCCTGGCAGGCCGGCCTCGCGCTCGCGCAGGAGCAGGGGCTCCATTTCGGCCGCGACATCGTCTTCACCTATGGGCCGCTCGGCTTTCTCGCCACGCCGCAGCTCTTCGTCGTCTGGTCAGGACTCGTCGCGCTGGCGTTCGCCCTCCTCGTCCAGGTCCTGCTCTGCCGGACGGTGCTGCACGTGGCACGCGATCTGCCGGCCCTCGTCGCACTCGTCGTCACCTACGTGATCGCCGTGGCGGCACCCTCCGGCGCGCAGGGTGAGATCGGGGCCGCGATCGTGCTCGCCCTCTCACTGTCGGTCCTGCTCGACGGCGAACGCCGCGTGCCGAGCTGGTTCCCCGTCGCAGGCGGCGTCGCCGCCGGCGTCCTCGTGCTCATCAAACCGACTACCGGCGCGCTCGCTCTCGCACTGGTCGCGGCCGCGGTCGGGATCTGCGGCTCCGCACGTCTTCGCAGGCTCGGCGAGCTCGCAGCGGGATTCGCAGTCTCCTTCACGGGCCTCTGGCTCGCGACGGGAAACAATGCCTCCGACATCGTGCCGTGGCTCCGCGGCTCGGCGCAGCTCGTTGCGGGCTACACGGCGGGCATGGCATATGAGGATCCGGCGAAGCACCACGAGCTCGTCGAGGCAGGGCTGCTCCTCGTCGTCACCGCCGCTCTCGTCTGGCGCGTCGCGGCCGGGTTGCCGCGCAGCCGGCGACGCGCCCTTGCCCTCGTGTGGGCAATCGGTGCGTTCGTGATGCTCAAGCAGGGATTCGTCCGTCACGACGGGCACTCCGCGACGTTCTTCTTCTCCGCCGCGCTCGCTGGGGCCGCACTGGCGCGAGGCGGGATCGCGCGGATCGCCGGTGCCGGCATCGCCGTCGTCGCGTCGATCTGGGCGCTTGCGGCATTCGGCGTCCATGCGTCCGCGCTCTTCCAGTACACGGATCGACTCGACGGAACGGCGGCCGAGCTGAAGCTCGTGGTGAACGGCTCGGATCGAAACGCGATGCGCTCGGATGCGCGCGCGACGATGCTCCGCAGCCTGCGACTGCCCTCGAACGTTCTTCGCGATCTGCGCGCGCACACGGTCGACGTGCAACCGACGGAGACCACCGCAGCCTGGACGCTCGGCCTGCACTGGCGGCCCGAGCCCGACTTCCAGAGCTACGCCGTTCTCACCCCGGCGCTCGATCGCCTCAACGCCGACTTCCTCGCGTCCGCGCGCGCTCCCGAGCGAGTTCTCCGGGTGAACCCGCTGTACAGCATCGACGAACGCAACCCTGTGTTCGACGCACCCAATGCCTTTCTCTCGCTCGTGTGCAACTACCGCCAGACGTACGCGAACGGCGTGGTCGAAGTGCTCGTACACGCCGGCAATCGTTGCGGCGCGCCGCGTCGGCTCGGCGGCCTCACTCTGGCGACGGGGCAGGCGGCGCGCGTACCACGCGCGGGGCGGCACGAGCTCGTCTTTGCGCGAATCGAGATCCGGACACCGTTCGGCGACCGTCTGCGCGAGCTGCTCTGGAAGCCTGCGCACATTCCTGCGATCGTGCTCGACGGCAGGTCCTACCGGCTCGTTGCCGCAAACGCCTCCGGCCCGCTCCTCATGCGGATGCCTGCGTCGGCCGGCTTCGCCTCGAGCGGCCTGCGCGCCGCGCAGGTGAACACAGTCCGCATCGAGGGCCTGCCCATCCGCTCCGCTCGACTTCTACGCGGTCCGCGTCGGCTAAGGCTTCGCGCAGCGCAGCTGAACACAGTCCGCATCGAGGGCCTGCCCACTCCGCTCCGCGTCGACTTCTACGCGGTCCGCGTCGGCTAAGGCTTCTCGGCGACGAGGAAGAACTGCCGGCCGAGCAGCCGCCAGGCGAGCGGCACGTGCAAGTAGAGGCGCGTGAGCAGGGTCGAGGCGGGAAGCGAGCCACGGAACGAATACGGCAGGAAGCGGGGAGTCACGCGTGTCACGCGGAATCCTGCCGCGTGGAGATGCTCCGCGACGGCGATCTCGGTCAGGACGACGTTGTGGTCGGCGCAGTCGAAGTAACGGGCTCCGCAGTAGCGGAAGTTCGGGCCGAGGATCGCGATCCGTCCTCCGGAGCGCGTGACCTCACGCATCTTGCGAAGGAACGCTGCGATGGCGGTCTGATCGGGCAGATGCTCGAGGAAGTTCGAGACGAACACGGCGTCGAAGTGATCCGTCGGGAGGTCCGCCGCCATGATGTCCGACGTCACGACGGTGAGGCCGGTGTCGGCGACGGCCTCTGGGTACGCGACCTCGTCGACTGCCCACCGCTCGCGCGCCGGGATCGCCGAGATGAACTCGCAGCGACCGGCAGCGGGATCGAGGACGCGCTCCGGCCGGCCGAGCACGTCGTAGACGTATGCGGCGATCTCGCGCCAGACTTCCTCCCGTGCGGCCTGGTCGATGCCCTCGAAGCGGTATTCGTAGAGACGCTGGGAATCGATCATCGGCTCAGCGACCGCCGGCGACGAGCCGCGGCGTCTCGGGGGCGATCCGAGCGGGGCGCAGCCGATGCGACTGCCAGCCCTCGAACCCGCCGCGGTAGTAGTCGCCGCGGCTGAGCCAGTGCTCGAAGAGAACGTAGAGGACGATGAACACGTATCGGCTTCCCATCTCCTGAAGCGACAGTTTCGAAGCACCAAAGCGGCGTCCGCGCCAGGAGATCGGGCAGATCACGTAGGAATGGCCCCGCACGATCGCCTTCAGCGGCAGTTCCACCGTGAGGTTGAAGTGGTTCGACACGAGCGGCTGAACGCTCTCGATGACCTCGCGCCGGTACGCCTTGAAGGCGTTCGTCGTGTCATTCAGGCCGTGCCGGAAGAGCGCCCGAACAGCCCAGTTGGCGAGGCGGTTCAGCATGAGCTTCGCACGGGGGTAGTCGCTCACCGTGGCACCGCGCATGAAGCGGGAGCCAAAGACACAGTCGTGGCCCTCCTCGAGCAAGCACAGGTATCGCAACACGTCCTCGGGATTGTCGGACCCGTCGGCCATGACGATCGCCACGGCATCGCCCGTGAAGAGCTCGAGCCCTGCACGGACGGCAAAACCGAACCCGGAGGGCAGATGCGACCTGACGCATCGCACGCGAGCGTTCGTCGCAGTGATCTCCGCGACCGCGCCGGCGGTGCCGTCGCTGCTCGCGTCGTCGATGACCAGGATCTCGTAGTCGCGGCGCTCGCGATTGAGCACGGACACGAGGCCCAAGACGGTCGGCGCGACCGAGTCGACCTCGTCGTGCGCCGGGATGACGATCGAGAGCTTCATGCCGCCACCGCAGGCGGCGCCCAGCGCTCGGCGTTCTCGTCGTGAATCGCACGGAGGATGTCGTCCGTGTCGATCGTCGGCGCCCAGTCCGGATAGTCGGCCTGGAACGCGGAGAGATCGCTGATCCACCAGCGATGGTCGCCCATGCGCGCCTGGTCGCCGAGGCTCCAGTCGAGACGGCGTCCGGCGATCTCCTCGCACGAGGCAATGGCCTCGAGCATCGAGCAGTTCGAGACGCGCCCGCCGCCGAGGTTGTACACGGCGCCGGCGCGCGGCTGCGCGTGAAAGAGCAGGAAGGCGCGCACGAGGTCGACGCTCGCGAGATTGTCGCGAACCTGTCGTCCGTCGTAACCGTGGACGGTGTAGGGCGTGCCGGCGATCGTGCAGCGCATGAGGTAGGAGAGGAAGCCGTGCAGCTCGGTGCCTGCATGAGCCGGCCCGGTGAGGCAGCCGCAGCGAAAGCAGACGGTCGGCATGTCGAAGTAGCGGCCGTATTCCTGCACGAGCAGATCTGCGGCGACCTTCGACACTCCGAACAGCGAGTGCATGCTCGCGTCGATCGACATCGAGGTGTCGACGCCGCCGAACCACGGGTGGTCGGCCGGAAGCTCGAGTCGTGTGTCGAGCTCCACGAGCGGCAGGCGATTCGGTGTGTCGCCGTAGACCTTGTTGGTCGACGTGAAGACGAAGGTCGCATCGGGCACGTATCGCCGCGTCGCCTCGAGAAGGTTCAGCGTGCCGTTCGCGTTGATCCCGAAGTCGACCTGCGGCTGCGAGGCAGCCCAGTCGTGCGACGGCTGCGCGGCCGTGTGGACGACGAGATCGAGGTTGCGGCGGTACTTCGCGAAGACACTGGCGACACCGTCCGCGTCGCGGATGTCGACAGCGAGAGATGTGAACGAGGCGTGCTCGTCGAGCAGGCGCCGTGTCTGCGGGGCCGTCGAAGCCGACGTGCCGAAGAGTTGTGCGCGCGTGTCGTTCTCGAGCCCGACGACATGGAAGCCCGCCTCGGTGAGCGCGCGGACGGACTCCGAGCCGACGAGCCCTCCTGAACCGGTGACGATCGCGACGCGCATCATGTCGCGAGGGCGAGCCTGACCTCGGCTTCGTGATCGAGGAGCCACGTCGACGTGTCGGAGAGCGTCTGGTGTGCCGAGCGCCGAGGACGCCAGCTCGAGAACGCTTCGAGACCGGCGCAGTCGGAGATGTAGATCGGGACGTCGCCGGGCCGCGGCTCCTGGGCGCCTGACACGATCTCGACGTCGTTGCCGGTGAGCTCGCGGCAGATCGCCGTCGTCTCTTGCAGCGAAAGGCTGCGCTCGCGTCCCCCGCCGACATTGACCGTCGCCCCGGCCCACACTTCGGGACGGGCGAGCTGGTCGTCGAGGAGATCGATGAGATCGTCCACGTGCAGCAGGTCGCGGACCTGCTTGCCCGTTCCCGCGTAACCGAGGTAGCGAAGCGGGAGGCCGAGTTGATGCGCAAGCAGCCAGTAGGTGAACACACCCTGATCGACCTTGCCCATTTGCCACGGGCCGGCGATGACGCCGCAGCGGTTGACGGTCGCCGGGAGCCCAAAGCCTGCGGCGTACTCGGCGACGAGCAGCTCTGCAGCGAGCTTCGTCGTCCCGTAGATCGTTCGCGCGCCGAGCAGCGGAAAGGACTCCGAGATGCCGTCGCTGGACACGCCGGGTGACTCCTGAAGGCCGGAGAGCTCGAATCGCGTCGCGTGCTCGTCATAGCGCACCGCCGCGAGACCGCCGATCGGATAGACGCGACTGGTCGAGAGGAAGATGAATTGCGCGGCATCTCGACGCGCAAGCTCGAGGCAGTGGTACGCGCCGAGCAGATTCGTGTGGAGCGCGTACGACGGCGAGCCGTCGACTCCCGCGAGCGCCGAAGGCTCGGCAGAGCATTCGACGATCGCATCCACTGGATCGAGCGCCAGCAGGTCGTCGAGCTCTCGCACGTCGCCGTGGACGAAGCTCACACCGGCTTCGCGCAACCGCGTGAGGTTGAGCTCAGAGCCACGCCGACGGAGGTTGTCGAGTGCGACGATCTCCCAGCCGGGATGGCGTCCGGCGAGCTCGACAGCGAGGTTTGCCCCGACGAATCCCGCACCGCCCGTAATGAGGATGCGGCGTGCCGAGAAGCATGCATCGGAGGACGACGGCGCCATACACGGTGGGTCGGCGCCCGGCTCGGCCGAGAGCATCCCCCTAAAAGGTGTGGCACCGGCGGCTACGACTCGATCCGGAGTCGAAACGGGGCCGCCCTGAGGCTCGAGGACCCGCGGCCGCCGGCGGCGGAAGCGGCTCCGGAACGAAAAGGCGTAGGCCGAGCCTCCGCGCGCCATCGCGCTGCGCAGATCGCCGGTTGACGCGACCCGTGCGGCCTGGATCTGCCTGCGCTCGCCGAGCACGCGCGGAAGCGCGCGGAGTGCGTCGCGCTTCCCGCGGAGCGCTGCCCGCCCTTGCCCGTGGATCGCGTACACGAATGTCGTCATCGCGTTCACGAGGAGGTGCTGCGGCAGGTAGAGCCAAAACAGCAGTCCGGGCATGTTCTTGACGAAGGTCCAGACCGTGTTGCGCGACGAGTGGTAGATCGTGAAATCGCTGAGCAGACCGGTCGTCGCCGATCCGACATGGCGCGCAACGGCTTCCGGGACGTAGCGGCATCCGTGGCCCGCAAGCCGCATCCGGAACGCGAGGTCCGTGTCTTCGTAGTAACAGAAGAACGATTCGTCGAAGCCGCCGACGTCGACGAGCGCCGCGCGCCGGTACAGGGCCGCCGCGGCACACGCCGAGAAGGTCTCGCCTGCGGGGCGCTCGATGCTCGTCGGCTCGCCCTGGTCGCGCCGCCACGCGAGGCCGCTCACGTGGTACGAGTCACCGGTTCCGTCAAGCGTCCCGTCGTCTGCAGCGAGCACGAGCCTGCTGCCGAAGAAGCCGCACTCGGGATGCTCGTCCGCAGCCGCGAGGAGCGCCTCGAGCCAGTGCGGCTCGGGAAACGCGTCGGGGTTGAGAAACGCGATGAACTCACAGTCTGTGCAGAGCTCGACTGCGAGGTTGTTGGCGGCGGAAAAGCCGACGTTGTCGTCGAGCTGAACGAGCTCGACTGCGGGAAAGCGGTCGGCAAGCCCGTCGAGCGAGCCGTCGATGCTCGCGTTGTCGACGACGACTACCCGATGAGGCGGGAGAGTCTGCCCTTCCAGGCTCTCGAGTGCGAGCTCCAGGTACCGGCCCGCGTTCGCGTTGACGATGACGACGCCGACTGCGGGGTTCACGTCGTTCTCCCCACGAGCAGCCGTAGATCGAGCAGTCGAACTGCGCGAAGGGCAAAGGCCGCGCCGACGTAGACGGCTGCCGAGCCGGCGACCGCGACGATCGTGTCGATCGGCTGCAGCAGGAGCGCGGCAGCTCCCATCGCGGCCCCGGCCGCCAGAGTCTTCATCAGCGGGCGAAGCACGATGCGAACGTCGAGGGTCCGGCGCACGATCACCATCAGCGCAGCGGTTCCGGCAACCTCGCTCGCGAGCGTTGCGACGGCAGGCCCGTTGTACGAGTAGAACGGCACGAGCGCGACGCAGAGGATGAGGTTGAGCGCGATGCTCGCGCCTAGAAGCGGGAGCACACGTCGCTGCCGATCCGCCGCGATGACGAGATAGAGCAGGAACGTGCTGACGTAGCTGAACGGCAGCGAGATCAGAAGGAGCCGCAGCGGCAGGACGGCGGCGCGATATTGATCGCCCGCAATCAGGTGGACGAGCTCAGGGGCGAAGATCCACCCCCCGAGCGTGATCGGCACCGAGGCGAGCAGGAGGAACTCCGCACCGCGCTGCACCTGGCGCTGTCTGCTCGCAGCAGCGTTTGCAGCGGTCATGGCGAGCACCGGGAAGCTCGCTGCAACGAAGAAGCCTGCCAGCGGCAGCGCCGCATCGATGAACCGCGTTGCGATCGCGTAGATCCCGACGGAATGGGCGCCCGCGAGCGCTCCCAGCACGACGACGTCGAGCCGGTAGTTGACGAGCCCGAGGAGATTGATCAGGGCGAGCGGCCCCGCGGCCCGTCCGAGTCGAGCCCAGGCACTGCGGTCGCGGCCGAGCCGAAGGGTGACGGATCGGCGCCGCCGAACGATCGAATACGTCAGCCACACGAGCGCGGCGGCCGCGGTGACGCACACGCAGAGTGCCACGCGCTTGGCGGGGTCGAGCGGGTGGGGAAGCGTGGCGAGCAGGAGCAGGCCGGCAAGCACAAAGAGCTTCGTGCCTACGTCGACGAGCACGGGCAGCTGGAACCTCAGACGAACCTGCTCGACGGCGATGAGCGTGCCTTGCACCGCAGACGCAACGATTGCGACACCGAACGCAGCGACGGCGACGCGCAGCGCGAACGGCAGTGGGGTGAGCCACGAGATCGCGACCGCGACCGACGCGAACGCGACGGCGATCGCGACCTTGAGCGCAAGCACGTTGCGGAAGAAGTGGCCGTCGTCGTCGTTCTCGACGGACAGGTGGCGCACAGCGAGTGTGTCGAGGCTGCCGTTGAGCACCGTCAGCGGGAGCGTCAGGAGGACGGTGATCAGACTGAGGGTGCCGAACGCGCGGACGCCGAGATACCGCGTGATGATCGCCGCACTGCCGACGGAGAGCACGAGCCCGAGCACGTGCGCTCCGGACTGAAGACCGGTGTTGCGGGCAATCGAACGTGAATGGTCGACTCGTTCCATGGCGAGATCTCCGTACTCAGATGGCCCGGCGAACGAGTGCCCAGTAGATGACGACGAGTGGGTTCAACATCTTCAGGAACCCCGGCACGGGCAACATGCCCGGCTCGACTGCGGCGGTGAGCAGGCCGATCAGGTCGCGGTCGCGCACCGATCGAAGCTTCTGCGTCTCGCGACGCCGCCGCGCCAGCTTCTTGACGTTCTTCAGGAGCCAGAACCACCCCGCGAGCTTGTCGCGGAGCCAGCCCTGCCGAAGGGCAAGCACGAGCATCGCGAGCTCGGTGGCGATGAGGAGCGGCGAGAGCACGATGAGCGTGCGCACGGAGAAGCATGTGCCGAGAAACGCGATTCGATTGCGCTCCATGAAGTAGCGCTTGGACGCGTGCCGCTCGAAGTCGTAGTCGTGCCACACGTCGGCGGCCGGGCTTACGACGACGCGGCGCCCTGCCATCTGCGCTCGCCAGCCGAGCTGGACATCTTCTTGGTAGAGGAAGAACTCGTCGTGAAAACCGCCGAGCTCGGCGAAGACATCGGCCCGGAGCGCCATCGCGGCTCCACAGGGAGCCGTCACGTCGGTGGGCGTCGTCGCTCCGTCGACCGTCGTCCCGTAGCCACTCGACCAACCGAGTCCGCTGATGTGCACAACGGTGCCCGCTGCGTGCAGGAGCTCAGGCTGATCGAAGAGCAGAAGGCGGCCGGTGACGATCCCCACTTCCGGATCGTTCAGAGGCGCGATCAGACGCTGCAGCGAGCCCGCCGTGGCAATCGTGTCGGGGTTGAGGAAGACCAGCGTGTCGCCCGTCGCGATCTTCGCCCCGAGGTTGCAACCACCCGCAAACCCGAGGTTCGTCGGTGGGCGGACGAGCGTTACTCGCCCGGCCGCCTCGACGGCATCGAGCTCGTCCCCGCCGCCTCCGTTGTCGACGACGATGACCTCCCAGTCCGGCCGGTCGGCCCAGATGGATGCAACGCAGGGGAGCAGGCCGGGGCCTGAGTCGTACGCGACGACAATGACGGAGACAGAAAGGCCCACATGAGGGATATCGGGCAGCGAGAGAGATGACTTAAGGACTTCGAGCTCACGGCCGATAGGACAGTCTGTGAGCGCAGTCGCTACTCAGCCTCTCGTCGCCATTCGCACCGTCGCCGTCCGGGTCGCCGTCGCCCCACTCACCGCACTCGTCCTCATCAGCGCAGTGGCTCGAACGGTGGTCGCCTGGTCGCGCGCGACCCCTGCGTATTTCCCCGACGAGTACATGTACGCCGAGTTCAGCCGCTCGATCGCGCAGGGACATCTGCCGGCCGTGCGCGGCGTCTCGGCGCACTTCCTCCCGATTCTGATGCCGCTCATCACGGCGCCGGGCTGGCTCCTCCCCGGCGTCGACCACGGCTATCGCGCGGTCCAGGCGATCGAGGCGACCTTCATGTCGCTCGCCGCGATCCCCGTCTACCTGCTCGCCCGGCGGCTCGGCCTCACCTCGCGTCTCTCGCTCGTCGCCGCTGCGCTGAGCCTGACGATCCCCTCGCTGCTCCTCTCGAGCTTCATCGTGTCGGAGCCGATCGCCTATCCCTTCGTGATCGCCGCCGTGCTCGCCGGAGTCCACGCGCTCGACCGGCCGAGCTGGCGAACGTACTCGCTCTTCCTCGGGTTCGCCGCCCTGGCGACCCTCGCACGCATGCAGTTTGCGGTCCTGCTGCCGGTCTTCCTGCTCGCGGTCGTGCTCGTGGCGGTGCGCGAGCGCCGGCTCTTCGCCTTCGTGCGCCAGCATCGCATCCCGCTCGCCCTCTTCGTCGTGGTGGGCGGCGTCCTGTTCGCCCTCGGCCCCGCGCGCAACACCGGGTACTACCCGAGCCTCCTGTACATCCCGGGTTTCCACGGCGCAACCGCACTCGAGTACCTCGGCGCCGATCTCCTCGTGCTCGTCTTCGCGTCGGGCTTCGTCATCGTGCCGGGCGCCTTCATCGGCCTCTGGCTCGCCGTCAAGAGCCCGCAGGCGCGGGCGGAGCTCGGTTTCGGGATCATGACCCTGCTCCTGACTGCGGCACTGTTCGCCCAGTCGGTGCTGTACGGCGACCTCGGGTTCGTCCAGGAGCGCTACCTCTTCTATCTGCTGCCGCTGTGGACGATCTCGTTCCTCCTCTACGTCCAGCGTGGCTGGCCGCTGCGGATCGCCCACGCGGTGATTGCGGTCGGGCTCGTCGCCGGAGCGCTTGCGCTGCCGCTCTCGACGTACGCCGTCAACGGCGGCCAGGCGCACTCCGCGTTCCTCTTCGCCCTCGTCTGGCTTTCGAAGCCGGCCGGCAGCACCGGGGCCGCCGCTGTGCTCATCGCCTACGTCGCCGGCGCCGCCGTGGTCGCTCTCCTGAGCCTCGCCTTCCGATGGCCCCGCTACGTCACGCACTTTGCGGTCGCCGTCGCGCTCCTCGCAACCGCGGGTGCGTCGATTGCCGCGACGAAGTACGACCAGTCGAACGCGTCTGCGATCCGCTCGATCGTCGTCGGCAGCGACGCCTCCTGGGTCGACGAGTCGGGCGTCGGCAAGACGACGCTCCTCATCGCACCCGGTGGCAGGATCACCGATGCCAAGCTCTTCTGGAACAAGTCGCTCGATCGGCGCCTGCTGATGATCCCCGGGACGAAGCCGCCGGACACCTTCGCCTCGACGACCGTCGACGTCGGCAACAACGGCCTCGTCATGGCGGCAGGCAAGACGGTCAGCGGCCCCGTGGCGGTCGACGACTGGGGCACGTCGATGCAGTTCCAGAACGCGTCGCTCGTCAAGCGGACCGTCGCCGGTGCGCTCTATCGGCCGCACGGCCCGCTTCGCTTCCGGATCCTCGGGTTCGGTCTCTACGAGGACGGCTGGATGGGCGGCCGCGGCGTCATCGTCGTCTGGCCGACGGCGGGCGAAATGGGCCTCGCGGGCACGCTGCAGATTCCGGTGGACTCACCCGGCGGCAGCGACACGGCCACGATCACGCTCTCGCGAAACGGCGCCGGCGGCAAGCACTACACCTTCAAGACGATGCACGGCCGCACGCGGGTGATCTCGCTCCCGGTGTGCTCGAAGGCCGGCGTTGTCAGCTTCGCGTTCACCGCTGCCCCGCTCGGTGGGCTCGGAGACGGCCGCGGCGTCGCGGCAAAGGTCGGAGCGCTTCGCTACGTGCCGAATCCGGCCGCGTGCGCCGTCCAGCACGCCGGCACGAAGCCCTAGACGACTCTGGCGTCCCGCGCCACCGCCACCTCGAGCCGGAACTCGTCCGGATCGAGGAAGAACGTCGCGTAGTAGTCGGCGCGATACTGCGGCCAGAGGCGCGGCGCGTGTAGCACCTCCGCCCCGGCGTCGACCGCTGCGCCATGTGCGGTGTCGACGTCCGCCCGCGTCTCGACTGCGAACGCGACGTGATGCAGCCCTGGCGCGTAGAGCTCGAACTCCTGCGTCTCGAGTGCCTGCCGCAGCCCGACCGATCCGGAACCGGCGGACGGAAAACGGAGATAGTGGATCTTCTCTCCGCGCTCGCCGTCGAAGAGCGCGGGCTCCTCGAGGCCGAGCGGACCGAAGACGGCTCGGTAGAACGCCAGCGAGCGCGCGAGGTCGCCACACACGAGATCGAGATGGCCGAGGCCGACCAGCACTAGCGGAGAATGTTGACGGCTCGTGCGACGACCATCAGGCCGAGGGTCAGGCTAACCGCCGACTGGATGAGCATCAGGACCTTCGCCCAGCGGCTCAACGGCATCGTGTCGGTCGGGCTGAACGCAGCGGAGTTCGTGTACGAGACGTAGAGGTAGTCGATGAACGTCGGCTGCCACGTCGTGCCGAAGAGCTCCGAGTCGGCCTGCTGCGGGAAGAAGAAGTCACGATCCGGGATGTCGAGGCTGCGCCGCTTCACCGGGCCGCCGCCGTCGAGCTGCCAGAAACCGAGCGCGAAAACGAGCACGTTGACGCACCAGAGATGAACTGCAGCTCGCAGGAGCGGTGACGCGACGACCGTGCCACCGTTGATCAGCACGTGGACGAGCAGGTAGATCGAGGCCGAGTTCGCCGCTGTAAGTATCCCGATGATCGTGAGCGAGAGGACGCGACGGCCGACACGCAGACGATGTGCGCCCACGCCGAGCGACCTCTGCACGAGGCCGTGCGGAAACGTCAGCAGCAGCGCCGCGAGAAGAATGATCGTCATCCCGAGGACGATCCACCGGATGTCCCCGAAAATGCCCTGCGCGCCGCGGCCGACGATGAACCGCTCCGGCAGCGTCACGTACAGCGCCGCCGCAGAGACGACCGCGGCGGTCGGCCACAGCGGCGACTCACCGAGCTCGGAGTCGGGGACGAACGAGGCACGGATGCGCTCCTCGCTTCCCTCCAACCGTCGCCTGGGCTCGAGCTCTCCCACTCCCCGGCGAGCTTACTACTGCACGTTCAGGGTGTTCCACGCCCGCAGCGTCGCCGCCCGCATGGGGCTTTACACGACTTTTACGCGCCCCTGACACAAGGCCGGAGGGAGGGACGGCATCAATGTCGCTGAGAACACCAACAGGGGGAGTTCGATGCGCAAGCTGATACTGATGATGGCCGCATTTGCGATGTTCGCGACGGCGGGGATCGCGGTCGCACACGGAGTCGACAGCGGAAAGAACGTCAAGTCGGCGGCGGGCACGTTCACCGCGACAACCGTCGGGAACAGCCAGACGCGTTCGTGCACGACGACTGACGGCAAGGCGATCACGATCACAAGCGCGACCTACACCGGTACGTCTGCCGGTGACGCCGACCTCACCGGCACCGCAACGCTTCAGGTCCGCAGCACGATCGACACGACGGACGGCCTCGGCATCGTCCAAGGCCGGCTGAAGATCGACGCGTCGGGCGGCGACACCACCGCTCACTTCGACGGCGTGTACGACCATGGGACCGTCGCCGGGCTCGCGTCCGGTCACGCTGCAGCGGAGCACGTCGCGCTCCTCGCCAACATGTCAGCGAGCTTCAGCCCAACCGCCGGCTTCACCGGTGGGAAGATCGGTGGCGGCACGGCAGGCGGATCAGCCGTCGAGGTCGGCCCCGCCAGGTGCGCGCCCACCAAGACGATCAAGGACAAGAGCGAGGCGCGCGGCACCGTGTCGGCGATCTCGCCCACCTCGTTGACCGTCGGCGGACTGACCTGCGCGATCGGCTCGAATCTCGCGGCGAAGGCGGCAACGCTCAAGGTTGGCGACCGGGCAGAGATCAAGTGCTCGCTCGTGAGCGGCGTCAACACGCTCGCCCGGATCGAAGCGAAGCACTAAGCGTCACACGGGAGGGGCCGCGGCAGCGCGGCTCCTCCCTCACACCCCGAGCGACTCCGCGAGCAGCGTCGCGACGTCGGCGACGCGCAGCTCCGAGCCGACGCCCTTCACCCCGTCGTCGAGCATCACCGTGCAGAACGGGCACGCGACCGCGAGCGTCTCCGCGCCGGTCGCCGTCGCCTCCCGCGCGCGCTCCTCGTTGATCTGCGTGCCCCGTTCCTCCATCCACATGTGTGCGCCGCCCGCACCGCAGCAGAACGTCTGCTTGCCGCTTCGCTTCATCTCCGTCGGTTGCCCGATCACGTTCAGCAGCTTTCGAGGCTCGAGGCGCACGTCGTTGTGCCGGGCGAGGTAGCACGAGTCGTGATAGGTGATCGACTGCTCGCCCATGACGGGCTTGAGGCGGCCTTCGTCGACGAGCTGCGACAGCAGCTCCGTGTGGTGCATCACTTGATAGTTCCCGCCGAAGTCGCCGTACTCGTTCGCGAGCGTGTTGAAACAGTGCGGACAGCTCGCAACGATCTTGCGCACGTGCGACTCGTTGAGCGTCGCGACGTTCTGCTGGGCATATTCCTGGAAGACGTACTCGTTGCCGATACGCCGCGCCGGGTCGCCGGTGCACGCTTCGCGCGGCCCAAGGATCGCGAAGTCGACACCCGCTTTCTTGAGGAGCTTCGCTGTCGATTCGGCCGACTTCTTCGCACGCTCGTCGAACGACGCGGCGCAGCCCACCCAGTACAGGTACTCGGGCGCAGGATCGCCGGGCTGCAGGACGCGCACCTCGAGCTCCGCGGCCCACGCGGCGCGCTCGTTCTGCGGCTTGCCCCAGGGGTTGGCGGTCCGCTCGATGTCGCGCATCATCGGCTCGGCCTCCGCGGGGAACTGTGAGTCGACCATCACCCGTGACCGCCGCAGATCGACGATGTGGTCGATGTGCTCGATCGAGACGGGGCATGCTTCGACGCACGCGCCGCAGGTGACGCAGTCCCAGATCATCTCCTCCGGCACCGTCGAGCCGACGATCGGGGCCTCGCTCTGCGCGAACACCGCATCGCGCACCCCCATGATCAGGAGCTTCGGGTTGAGCAGCTTTCCCGTCGCGTGTGCCGGGCAGGCGTCCTGGCAGCGGCCGCACTCCGTGCACGAGTAGCCGTCCATGACCTCCTTCTTCGTGAGGTCGAAGATCGTGGCGACGCCGAAGCGCATCTGGTCGTCGGGAACGTCGAAGCGCAGCGGCTCGAGCCGGCCCGGAGCGCGCGTGCGGGCCATCCAGACGTTGACCCCCGCAGTCGCGATGTGCAGGTGCTTCGACGACGGCAGGTAGCGCAGGAACGCGAGGATGAATGCGAGGTGCCACCACACGAAGACGCGCTCTTCGTACCCATGGCTCGGGAACGCTCTCGCGAGTAGCGCCGACAGCGGACCGACGTCGTCGTTCAGCCCTTGCGCGTGCGCGGCGGCATGCCAGCAGAGCAGCGTCACGACGACTCCGGCGATCATGAAGAGGATGAAGTCGGCCTCACCGAGGTGCGAGCCCTCGAAGCGCTTCGGCCGCACGACCTTGCGGATCACGACGGCCGTGACTACCCCGGCAAGGACCATCACGACCAACAGGTCGACGAGCCAGCCGAACCAGGTCTGCCGGCCGAGCCACGGAAGCTCTGCATGCTTGTCGACCGCGGCGATCATCGCCATCAGGATCGTGGGCAGGAGCACGACGAAGCCGTAGAAGACGAATGCGTGCGCGAGGCCGGGCACGAGCCGTTTGAGGAGCTTGCGCTGGCCGAGCACGATCTCGACCTCGTTCTTCACCCGGAGGGGAACGTCGGCAGGCTGGTTGTTCGGCCTCGCGCGGCGAACCTGCCCGACGAGGAACTTCGTGCGGAGCAGCGTGCTGCTGCCGATGAGGACGAGCAGCGCGCCGAGGACGACCGCGCCTATGAGCGGACCCTTCGCAGCTCGGCGCTGATCGCCGGCACGATCTCGTGCAGATCGCCGACAACGGCATAGTCGGCGGTCGAGAAGATCGGCGCCTCGGGATCAGAGTTGATCGCGAGGATCTTCTTCGCGCCCTTTGCTCCCGCGATGTGCTGCGTCGCGCCGCTGATCCCACACGCGACGTAGAGATCGGCGGAGATCTTCGTGCCCGTCTGCCCCACCTGATCGGTGTGCGGCCGCCAGCCGGCACTCGTGACGACACGCGAGCAGCCGACGGCGCCGCCGAGCAGGCCGGCGAGCTCCTCGATGATCGAGAACGCCTCTGACGAGCCGACCCCGCGACCGCCGCTGACGACGACCTTGGCGTCGCGCAGCGAGACTCCACCCGACGACTCGGCGACGGTCTCGAGGACGCGGACGCTCGTGTCGGCATCCGCTCCGAGCGTGAGCTGCTCGACCGGCACCGGCTCGGCGGCGGGCCGCGTGTGCGGCGCGACGGTCAGGATCCTGGGCGAGCCGTGCAGACGCGCCTGCTCGAGGAGGCTCCCGCCCCAGCGGATGCGCGTGACCACGTCCCCGTCGACGGCTGTGACGTTCGCGGCGAAGGGCTGCTCGAGGTGCGCAGCTACGTGGGCAAGCAGCTCGTTGCCGCGGTCGGAGCCTGCCGCGACGATCGCATCAGCTCCTTGCGACGCCTCGACGATTGCCGACGCCCACGCCGCCGGGGCGTACGTACCGTCGACCGATACGGCTTTGACGTCTCCGAGCGACAGCGCGAGCCCAAGCGCCTGCAGCGAGAGCTCGTCGTCCGGCTCGACGAAGACGAGCACGCTCATGCGACACCGAGCTGCTGCATCAGCTCGACGACCTTCTGTGCCGCCTCAGGCCCGGTGCCGAGGATCTCCGCCTGCTTCCCCTGGCCCTCGGGCACGACGAGGCGCAGCTTCTCGAGCTTCTGCTCGGGCCGGGAGAGCTCGACGACTGCGAGCGGCTTCGATTTCGCACGCAACCGCCCCGGGACCGATGGGTAACGCGGCAGGTTCAGGCCCTCGAGCACGCTCAGCACCGCGGGCATCGGGACGACATAGACATCCCGCGCACCGCCGGCGTCGCGCTCGCAGCGGGCGTTTCCATCCTGCAGCTCGATCTTCTTCAGCCCGTTTACCACGGGCAGCCCGAGCGCGACCGCCACGCGGATCCCGACCTGGTAGTTGCCCGTGTCCGCCGACTCGTTGCCGAAGAGGATCAGGTCGAACGGTTCCTCCGCCGTTATCGCCTCGACGATCGCGGCGGCGGTCGACTGCGCGTCCCAGTCGGCGCCGTCCGTCTTCAAGAGGATGCCGCGGTCGGCGCCGATCGCCATGCAGTCGCGCAGCTGCTCTTCCGCCTCAGCAGGCCCGAGCGTCAGCACGACCGTCTCGCCGCCGTTCGCCTCCACGATTCGGACCGCCTCTTCCACCCCGCACTCCTCGTGCGGGCTGATCGTGAAGCCGAGGTGCCGCGTCTCGATCGCCTGCTCGTCGGAGGTGAGGACCATCGTGCCGCCGGTGATCGGGACGCGCTTGACGCACACGAGGATCCTCACGAGCGGATTCTCCCGTTCTCCGGGTCGAAGGGCGGCTTCGAGCCGACGATCGCGACGGTCACGGGATAGAGCTCGTGCATGTACTCCACGGCGAGCGTCTTGCCTTCCTCTGCGTGCTCCGGCGGTAGATACGACATGAGGATGTGCTTGCCGAGCGACGGCCCAGCGCCTGCGCTCGTCACATACGAGCGCCGACCGTGCGCATCGACGATTGGGGCGCCGTCCGGCGTGACGATCGGCTCGCGCCCGAGCGGGTAGCGCTTCACGCCGCTCTTCGACACATGGTCGTCGACAGTCAGCGTGCAGAGCTCGGCGACGGGATCGGCCGCGCGGTGCCCGATGTGCGCCTCTTTGCCGACGAAGTCCTCGTCCTTCACCTTCCACCACGCCATGTCTGCCTCGACGACGTTGAAGTCCGCGTCGAGCTCGGCGCCGAAGGCGCGATACGCCTTCTCGAGACGACCGGTCGTGCCGTAGACGCCGATGCCCGCGGGAACGATCCCGTACGACTGCCCGGCCTCCCAGACGGCATCCCAGAGCCGCGCGCCGTCGCCCATCGGCACGTAGAGCTCCCAGCCCAGGTCTCCCACGTAGGAGATGCGGGACGCGAGCACTTGCAGGCCGTCGACGTCGACGTTCTTCCACGTGCTGAAGGCAAAGCCCTCGTTCGAGACGTCGTCGCTCGTGATCGACGAGAGGATGTCTCGCGCACGAGGACCCCAGAGCCCGACGGTGGACACCTGTGTGGTGAGGTCCTCGATCGTCGCCGAGCCGTCGTCCGGCAGATGGTCGGCGAACCACTTCTTGTCCGCCATGCCGTGTGCGCCACCCGTGACGACACGAAACGTCTCGTCGTCCATCTTCATGATCGTCAGGTCGGACTTGAAGCCGCCGCTCGGGGTCAGCACCGGTGTGTAGATGACGCGGCCGCTCGGCACGTTCATCTGGCGCGCAGAGACCTTCTGCACGACGTCGAGAGCGCCCGGGCCTTTCACGTCGAAGATCGAGAACGCGGTCAGATCGAACATCGCGGCGCGATCGCGCATCGCAAGATGCTCGGCATTGATGATCGGCGACCACCAGCGCGCATCCCACTCGTGCGGGCGCGTCTGCACGCCGTACTCGTCGACGAGCCCGGCGTTCGACTCGTACCAGTGCGGCCGCTCCCATGCCGCCGCCTCGTAGAACACCGCGCCGAGCTCTTTCTCGCGCTCGTTGAACGGCGAGACACGCACGCCGCGATTCGACGCCCACTGCTCCGAGGGATGAACGATCCCGTACGTCTTGTTGAAGCCCTCCGACGCCCGCGCCTTCACATTCTCCGGGGTCTTCTGCTCGTCGTAGAAGCGTGCGATGTCGGACGACTGGAGGTCGATCTCCGACTCGCCGCGCGTCATCCACTCGGCGAGGGCGCGACCGACGCCGGGCCCTTCCTTCACCCAGACGGCCGCGGCCGACCAGAGTCCCTTGACCTCGGGCGTCTCGCCGAGCAGCGGGAGCCCGTCCGGCGTCAGCGACAGCAGCCCGTTGATCGCGTACTTGATGCCGACCGACTCGTCGCCGAGGATCTCCGGCACGAGCTCGAGCGCCTGCTCGAGCTGCAGCTCGAAGTCGTCCTGCGTGAACGGCAGCTCTGTGGGGGTCAGCGACGCCTCGGCGATCGACGGGATGTCGTCCGGCTCGTGGAGGATCGGGCGGTGCGCGTACGACCCCACCTCGAGGCCCTGCCCGTCCTGCCGCTCGTACATGTTCGTGTCCATGTCCCGCACGATCGGGAACTCGATCGCACTCTTCGACGAGAGGAAGCGCGGCACCGGGCCGACGTCGATCATCTGGTGCACCGCAGGCGTGAGCGGGATGCTCGCACCGGCCATCGCCGCGATCCGCGGGCTCCAGACACCGCAAGCAATGACGATGACGTCCGTCTCGACGTCGCCGCGATCGGTCCGCACACGCGTCACACGGCCGCTCTCGACGTCGATCCCGAGCACTTCGGTGTTCGGAAACACCTGCACCGCGCCGAGCTCCTGCGCGCGCTCGCGCATGATCGTCCCGAAGCGGAGCGAGTCCACGACGGCGACCGACGGCGTGTAGAAGCCGCCGATGATCACCGACTCGTCGATGAACGGCACGAGCTCCTTCACCTCGGCCGGCGTGACGAGCCTCACGTCGTCGACGCCCCACGACTTCGCCGACGCCATGCGGCGTCGCAACTCCTCCATCCGCTCCTCGGTGCGGGCGACCTCGATGCCGCCGCTCTCGATCAGTGTCCCCGCGGCCTCATACTGGCGCATCGAGTCGAGCGTGAGCTGGGTCATCTCCTTCGAATGGTCGACCGGGAAGATGAAGTTCGACGCGTGACCCGTCGAGCCGCCGGGGTTCGGGAACGGACCCTTGTCGAGGTGCACGAGGTCGCGCCAGCCGAGCTCGGCAAGATGGCCGACAAGACTGTTGCCGACGATGCCGCCGCCGATCACGACGGCACGGGCTGTTGCTGGGAAGTCGCTCACGCTTGTTCGGCCCCTCTATACGGTCAGGAGCACGCGACGCATCGCCTGCTCGAAGTTCTGGACATGGGCGCGCATCGTGTCGGCTGCACGCACGCCGTCTCCGTCGCGGATAGCCTCGAGGAGCACGCGGTGCGCGTCGACCGCCTCCTCGAGCTCGTGCTGCCGATCGAGCGCCATCGACCAGATGCGAAGCGCAAGGACGTAGTACTGGGCGAGCGTCACCTCGAGCAGGTCGTTGTGTGCGGCACGGTAGACCGCTCCGTGGATCCGCTCGTCCAGCGCCATCAGCTCGCGATCGTCGCGGCCCGGGGCAGCGAGCTCGTCGAGCAGCTCGCCGATCGCCGTCCGGTCGGCGTCGGTCGCACGCTCGGCGGCGAGGCGCGCGGCCTCCGGCTCGAGCACGACGCGCACCTCGGAAAGGCGGGCGAGCTCGCGGACGTCGACGCCGGTCACGAACATCCCACGGCGCGGATAGACCTCGACGAGGCCCTCGTGGGCAAGCCGGCGAAGCGCCTCCCGCACCGGGGTTCGGCCGATCCCGAGCCGTTCCATCAGCTCCGGCTCCTCGATCACGGCTCCCGGCGCGAGCTCGAGCGAGACGATCAGGTCGCGTATCGCGTGGTACGCCTTCTCCGCGAGCGAAACGGGCTGAACCGTCTGCGGCATTGACATATACTAGTCATATTCTTTGCGTCGACCTGATGGAGGACTAACCCGTGGCGACCCAGATGCCCTCCTCGCTCGAGATCGCCCAGGAGGCGACCCTCCTGCCCATCTCCGAGATCGCTGCGGCCGCCGGGCTCCTGCCCGACGAGATCGAGCCGTACGGCCGCTACAAGGCGAAGATCGACCTGAGCGTGCTCGAGCGGCTCGCGGCCAAGGCCGACGGAAAGCTGATCGACGTCACCGCAATCACGCCGACCAAGGCCGGCGAGGGCAAGACGACGACGTCCGTGTCGCTGACCCAGGGCCTCGGGCACATCGGCAAGAGCCCGGTCCTCTGCCTCCGAGAAGCGTCACTCGGTCCCGTCTTCGGGATCAAGGGCGGCGCCGCAGGGGGCGGCTACACGCAGGTCGTCCCGATGGAGGACATGAACCTCCACTTCACCGGCGACATCCATGCGATCGGCGCTGCGAACAATCTGCTCGCCGCACTGCTCGAGGCCCACATCCTCCACGGCAACACGTTGCGGATCGACGCGCTCTCGATCAGCTGGCGCCGCTGCCTCGACATCAACGACCGTGCCCTCCGCGACGTCGCCATCGGGCTCGGCGGCCGTGCGAACGGCTACGTCCGGCAGACCGGGTTCGACATCACGGCCGCCTCCGAGGTGATGGCGATCGTCGCGGTCGCGTCTGACCTGCAGGATCTGCGCCGGCGCCTCGGCGCGATCACGGTCGCGCAGGATTTCGACGGGAACTCCGTCACCGCCGAGCAGATCGGCGCCGCAGGCGCGATGGCGGTGTTGTTGAAGGACACCATCAAGCCGAATCTGGTGCAGACCCTCGAGGGCCAGCCGGCGCTCATCCACTGCGGACCGTTCGCGAACATCGCGCACGGAAACAACTCGCTCGTCGCCGATCGCGTCGCGCTGAAGCTCGGCGACTACGTCGTCACCGAGAGCGGCTTCGGCTCGGACATGGGCATGGAGAAGTTCTTCCACATCGTCTGCCGGGCCGGGAATCTCCGGCCCGACGCCGTCGTCGTCGTCGCGACCGTGAAGGCGCTCAAGCATCACGCGGGCGACCCCGACGGAGGCATCGCAGCGATCGAGGAGGGTGCGGCGAACCTCGCGCGGCACATCGGCATCGTGCGCGAGTTCGGGATCAACCCCGTCGTCGCGGTGAACCGCTTCCCGGGCGACACGACCGAGGAGATCGAACGGGTGCGCTCGCTCGCGCTCGAGGCCGGCGCGTACGCCGCCGAGGTCAACGACGGCTTCGTGCAGGGCGGCGCGGGAGCTGCGGCGCTCGCGGAGGCCGTCGTCGCCGCGGCTGAGGAGCCGTCGTCATTCGACTTCCTCTACCCCATCGACGCGCCGATCGAGGAGAAGATCGAAGCCATCGCGAAGCGCGTGTACGGCGCCGACGGGATCTACCTGCTGAAAACGGCGAAGGACAAGATCCAGCAGTTCACGGCCGCCGGCCTCGACCGCCTGCCGATCTGCATGGCAAAGACGCATCTCTCGCTCTCCCACGATGCGGCTCTCGCGAACGCCCCGACGGGATTCACGGTGACCGTCCGCGACCTGCGCGCCTATACGGGCGCCGGCTGGATCGTGGCGCTCTGCGGCGACATGCAGACGATGCCCGGCTACGGAGCGAGGCCCGCCGCCTTCAACGTCGACATCGACGAAGACGGCAAGACCGTAGGGCTCTTCTGAGTCTTGGTTTCGAGCGATAGGCGGGATAGCGTAGAGCCGTGACAGCGGTGGCCGACAGCTCCGTCGCCCCCGGGCACGAGATCGATCGCAGCGGCGATCCGCTGATCCGCGCCGAAGGCGTCTGGAAGATCTTCGGTCGCCACGCTGACAAAGTGATCGGCACGCCCGACGCAGATCTCCCCCGCGCCGAGCTGCGCGAGAAGCACGATTGCGTCGCCGCCGTTCGCGACGTCTCGTTCGAGGTGTGGCCGAGCGAGGTGTTCGTCGTGATGGGCCTCTCGGGCTCCGGCAAGTCCACACTCGTGCGCACGCTGATCCGCCTGATCGAGCCGACGGCTGGACAGATCGAGATCGCCGGCAAGGACGTGATCGCGGCGAGTCAGGCGGACTTGCGGGAGTTGCGCCGCCACACGTCGTCGATGGTCTTCCAGCACTTCGGGCTGCTCGCGCATCGCCGCGTGATCGACAACGTCGCGTTCGGGCTCGAGATCCAGGGCGTCGGGAAATCGGAACGGCTCGAGCGCGCGGAGAAGATCCTGCGCCTCGTCGGGCTCGAGGACTCCGCCAACCAGTTCCCCGACCAGCTCTCCGGCGGTATGCAGCAACGCGTCGGGTTGGCACGCGCGTTCGCGGTCGAGCCGACGGTGATGCTCTACGACGAGCCGTTCAGTGCGCTCGACCCGCTGATCCGCCGCGACATGCAGGACGAGGTCATCCGCTTGCAGCACGAGACGGGCAAGACGATGGTCTTCATCACCCATGACCTTCCGGAGGCGCTGCGCCTCGGTGACCGCATCGCAATCATGCGCGACGGTGCGATCGTCCAGCTCGGCTCGCCGGAGGAGCTCGTCGGCTCGCCCGCCGACCAGTACGTCGAGAACTTCGTGCGCGACATCCCGCGCAGTCATGTGCTGACGTTGCGCTGGATCATGCGCGACGCCCACGCAGGCGAGGAGACCGGGCCGAAGCTCGACGTCCGCACGACCGTGCGGAACGCGATTCCTGTGATCGTGGGGAGCGAGCGGCCGGTCTGCGCAACCGACGGCGATGCCATCGTGGGCGTTGTCGACCGCGAGGCTGTGCTCACCGCAATCGCGGGCGAGAGTTAGTGCCCCACCAGCAATACATGCCCGCTTCTCGCCTGGGCGGCATCACTGGGCGGGGCACTAATGGTCGCGCACGCAGCGGGGCGAGTCGCCGTGCCTGCGCCACGCCCATGGTGGCGCGGACGCGTCGGCGCGGTGCTGGCGATCACGATCGGCATGGTGATCGCGTTCTTCGGCTGGAAGAACCAGGTGCCGTGGCCCGCATGGCTCACCTGGAACTCCCTCGCGGGGTATCTGGACAACTTCCAGACCTGGCTGAGCGACAGCCGCAACGTGCCGGATCCGAGCTTCTTCTTCGTCGCCTTCAATGGGATTGCGACATTCCTCGACGATCTCGTCGGCTGGATCACGTCGTTCTTCTTCAAGCTCACATGGGTCGGCACAGCGGCGCTCGGCACGCTCGTCGTGCTTCGCTACGGCGGTCGTCGCGCCGCGCTCGGTGTCGTCGCTGCGTTCGCGGTCTTCGCGCTGACCGGCTTGTGGGAGCCGAGCGTGCAGACGTTCTCCCTCACGATCGCGTCCGTCAGCCTCGCACTCGCGATCGGGCTGCCGCTCGGCGTGCTCGCGGGCCGCTCCGACCGCTTCCAGAGCTTCATCACGCCCGTGCTCGACGCAATGCAGATCGTCCCGGCCTTCGCGTACCTGATGCCGATCGTGATCCTCTTCTCGGTCGGACCGGGGGCGGCCGTTGCGACGACGTTGATCTACGCCATCCCGCCTGCGATCCGCATCACATCGCTCGGGATCCGCGGCGTCCCGATGAATACCGTCGAGGCGGCGGAAGCGATGGGCTCGACCCGGCGTCAGACGCTGACGAAGGTGCAACTCCCGATGGCGCGACGAATGCTCCTCCTCGCCGTGAACCAGACGATCCTGTTCGCACTGTCGATGGTCGTGATCGCCGGGCTGATCGGCGGGCAAGGGCTCGGCGACGTCGTCACGAGCGGCCTCTACTCGAATCCTGCTCAGGCGATCGTTGCGGGTGGCGCGATCGTGGTGATGGCAATCGCGCTCGACCGCTCCACCGAGGCAATGGCGAATCGCACCGACCCGACGCAGCGCCATCTGACCGATGCCAAGCGCCGCCGGCTGCACCTGTACACGCTCGCCTGTGCGGCGGGCGTCGGGCTCGCCGTCGGGCTCGGCTATCTGTTCGGCGCCGCCAGTTCGTGGACACACCCCACCATCGAGGACTGGCTGCTCAGGCAGGTGCAGAGCGTGCTCGACTACATCCAGAACCCGTCGACGTTCATCTTCCACATCACGAGCCCGATCGGGAACTTCCTCGTGCAGTACTTCCTCACGCCGCTGAGCAACTTCTTCGTCCAGACGCCGTGGCCGGCGATGGTGTTCGGCCTCGCCGGGATCGCGTTCTTCATCTCGGGCCGGCGGGCAGCGGTGACGACGCTGCTGATGCTCCTGATGATCGGCGTCATCAACGAGTGGGAGCCGGCGATGGAGACGCTCTCCCAAGTGCTCGTAGCGATCCTTTTCACGCTGCTCATCGGGATCCCGCTCGGTGTCTGGGCCGCCGAGAGCACGCGCGTGCGCAAGGCGATGCGACCCGTGCTCGACGTCCTGCAAACGCTGCCGCAGCTCGTCTACATCATCCCGTTCATCTACCTGATGCCCGTCTCAATCGTGCCGGGCGTCCTCGCGGCCGTGCTCTATGCATCCCCGGTCGTGATCCGTCTCGTCGACGCGGGCGTGCGCGACGTATCGTCGCATCCGGTCGAGGCAGCGGACTCGTTCGGCGCGACGCGCCTGCAGACGCTCACGAAGGTCAAGATCCCCCTGGCGCGGGACGCGATCATGCTCGGCGTCAACCAGGGGATCATCATGGTGCTCGCCGTCGTCGTCATCGGCGGGCTCGTCGGGTCGGGCGCGCTCGGCTACCAGGTCGCCCAGGGGCTCCAGCAGAGCCTCTTCGGCCAGGGCTTGCTGGCGTCGCTCGCGATCCTCGCCCTGGGCATCGCGCTCGACCGGGTGACGCAGGGCCGACGCCGCAAGCGCATCGAATTGACCTGACATACGTCTCAACAGAGGGAACGCTCAAAAGGAGGCAGGATGAAGGTTCGTGCAGGAGGGCTGGCGGTGCTGGCGGCCATCGCGATCGTCGCGCTGACCGCGGGTGGAGCGGGAGCGAAGCGAGCGGCGTGCGGCACGGTCACGATCAACGAGCAGGCTTGGGCCGGCTCGACGGCCAACACGTACGTCGCCAAGAACGTGCTCGAGAAGTCGCTCGGCTGCAAGGTCAACATCACGAAGATCGCCGAGGTCCCGGTCTACCAGGCGATGGCGGACGGCAAGACGGACGCGATCCTCGAGGACTGGGGCCACACGCCGCAGTGGGCGCAGTACGTGGACAAGCAGAAGACGGTCGTTCGCGAGGGTCCGAACGGCGTCACGGGCGTCATCGGCTGGTACATCCCGACGTACCTGATGAAGCAACATCCCGAATTCAAGACGTGGAAGGGCCTGAAGGGCGAGGAGTCGCTCTTCAAGAGCCCGGAGTCGGGCTCGCAGGGGATGTTCCTCGGCGGAGACCCGTCGTATCAGCAGAAGGACCAGACGCTGATCAAGGCGCTCGGACTGAACCTCAAGTTCGTGAGCGTCGGCGCAGAGCCGGCGCAGGTCGCACGGTGGACCCAGCTCTACAAGCAGGGCAAGCCGGTGCTGTTCTACTGGTACGACCCGCAGTACCTCAATGCCCAGTACAAGCTCTCGCAAGTTCAGCTGCCCCCGCGCTTCAAGGGCTGCAAGGACGACGAGAAGCAGGGCGGCAACCCGAAGCAGTACGCGTGCGCGTACCCGAGCTACACGCTGCTGAAGTTCTTCAGCGCCAAGTTCGCGAAGAGCGGTTCACCCGCTGTCGCGGTGTTGAAGCGCTTCAGCTGGTCGAATGCCGACCAGAACTCGGTCGCCGGCGCCATCGCCGGAAAGCACGTCGACCCGGACAAGGCGGCGCAGGCGTGGATCGCGGCGAACCAGGCCAAGGTCAACAAGTGGCTCGGTAAGTAGCCACCCCGCACGTGCTGTTGTCGACGAGGGGCGGCGCTTACGCGCCGCCCCTCGTCGTCACCGATAACGTCTCAATCGTGTCAGGGGTCGAAGAAGGACTCGATGCAATCGCTGCTGCGACGGCGTTCTCGGGCGTCGTTTCGGTCGACGGGCCGGACGGTGCCGTGCTCGCGAAGGCCTACGGGCTTGCGAACCGGCCGTACGCCGTCCCGAACGTCGTGGACACGCAGTTCGCCCTCGCGAGCGGTACGAAAGGGCTCACGGCGCTGACGGTGGTGAGCCTTGTCGAGGAGGGTCGCCTCGACCTCTCGACGACGGCCCGCTCGGTGCTCGGCGACGACTTGCCCTCGATCCGCGACGACGTGACCGTCGAGCATCTGCTCGCACACCGGTCTGGGATCGGCGACTACGTCGACGAGGATCTCGACCTCGATTTGACCGAGTATCTGATGCCTGTCCCGGTGCACGAGCTCGCGACGACCGAGCAATACCTCACGGTGCTGGACGGTCACCCGGAGAAGTTCTCACCAGGCGAGCGCTTCTCGTACTGCAACGGCGGCTATGTCGTCCTGGCGCTGATCGCCGAGCGGGCCGGCGGCGTCGCCGTTTCACGAGCTCGTCCACCAGCGCGTCTGCAAACCGGCGGGCATGAGCGATACGGCGTTTCTCCGCTCGGACGAGCTTCCCGGCCGCGCTGCCGTCGGGTACGTGATGATGCACGGCGCCTGGAGGACCAACGTCTTCCACTTGCCCGTGCGTGGGAGCGGTGACGGCGGCATCTACTCGACGCTGGCGGACATCCATGCTCTCTGGCGCGCGGTGTTCGCCGGCCGCATCGTGTCGCCGTGGTGGATCGACGAGATGGTTCGGCCCCGCAGTGAGGTTCCTTCGCTGTCGATGCGGTACGGGCTCGGATTCTGGCTACACCCCACCGGCGATGCCGTGATCCTCGAGGGCTGCGACGCAGGCGTTTCCTTCCGGAGTGTCCACGAGCCGCACACGAACGTCACGTACACCGTCATCTCCAACACGACCGACGGAGCCTGGCCGCTCTGCGGGTACCTCGCCGAGCGGTCTGGCGACCTGACGACGTCTTGACGATCGCTTCCGCAATCGCCTCTCCGCGGCTCTCTGCCGTGCAGCATCGGCGCGGCCGCGTGATGGTTGCGCTTGCCGCCGTCGCGTGGTCCACGGCAGGGATCCTGCAGCGCGAGCTCTCGCTCGACATTGCCACGCAGCTCGCCGGGCGTGCGCTCTTCGCGGTGCTCGGGCTGCTCGCATACGTCGCAGTCGCGCAGAAGGGCGCCGTCTTGCAGGCGTTTCGCTCGATCGGTCGCGACGGGCTCGCGGTCGCCGGCCTGATGGCCGTCTCCTCCGGCTCCTTCATCATCGCGCTGAACCACTCGTCGGTTGCCAACGTGCTCTTCATGCAAGCGCTCGCGCCGATCCTCGCCGCCGTGCTGGCGACGGTGCTGGGCGAGCCGGTCTCGCGGCGAACCTGGCTGGCCATGATCATCGCGCTCGGCGGCGTCGGGCTGATGGTCGGCGGTCCCGGTCACCCGAGCGCGCTCGGGCTGGGACTGTCGCTCCTGATGACGGTGTCGTTCGCAGCGACGCTCGTCATCACCCGCCACCGCCGTGACGTGTCGATGGCGCCGGCGACGTGCCTGTCGCAGGTTCTCGTGCTCCTCTGCGCCGTGTCCTTCGCCCACCCGGGCGAGGTCGGAGCCCACGACCTCGGGTTGCTCATCGCGCTCGGCATCGGCCAGATCGGTCTCGGGCTCGTCCTGCTCACGATCGGCGGTCGCCTGATCCCCGCCGCGGAGGTTGCCCTCATCACGCTGCTCGAGGTCGTGCTCGGCCCACTCTGGGTCTGGATCTTCCTCACGGAGCAACCGAGCCTGGCAACGCTCGCCGGCGGCATCGTCGTCCTCGCCGCGGTCGGCATCCAGGCCAGGTCTCCGGTCCGATCGGAGGTCGAGCAGACGGCCGACGGATCGACGCCGCCCCCACCCTGAGGGCCAAACCCTCCTAGGCCCGGACGGCCCTGCTCTCGGGATGGTGCCGCTTACAGACCGGGTGGCCGTGGACGGGGTGCGGATGCCACGCCAGGCGCCAGCAACGATGAACGTGGCAGTTGTGGCTGCGCAGCCAGAGGTAGAGCGTTCCGACGAAAGCCGTCACGAGCGTGATGTCGGCGAGCGGTCCGCTCACGAAGTTGTAGCCGCCGTGCATCGGCCAATGGAGCACGTAGCGGAGGCTTGTGAGGACGAGCACGCGCGCAGCCTATCTCGGTCGCCTGCACCTCACTGCGAGTGGCGCGCGGCCCCTCTTAGGCCTCAACAAAACGCCGGCTTCTGCCGATACATGCCGGGTGACCAGAGGCATGGGACTGCTGCTCGTCGTGATCACGCTCGCCATCGTCGGCGGCCTGATGGCCATGCAGAGCAAGACCCAGGGCCCCAACGCGCCCCAGGTGCAGCACGAGGAATCGCAGGCGCTCGTCACCGCGTCGGCGCAGACGTTCGCGCAGGTCGGCCAGGCACTCCAGGCGGATTACGCCCAGAACGGCACGTATGTCGGTGCCGAACTGCCCGTCGGTTCCCAGGTGACGCTCGCGCAGGCCACGGACAAGACGTACTGCCTCCAGACGACCGTCGACGGGACGGTCGTGCACGAGAGCGGCCCCGGCGGCGCACCCGCCGCGGGCGCCTGCGCTGCGGCCTAGGACCCGCGGACGCGCTGCCCTTCGGGGTCGTACAGCGGATCGGCGCGCACCTCGGCGGGCACCCAGGTTCCGAAGATGTCGACCTCGACGTGCGTTCCGGGCGCAGCCTGCGCGACCGGGACATACGCGAAAGCAATGCTCGCGTTCACGGCGTAGCCGTAGCCGCCACTCGTGACGCGGCCGACGGTTTCGCCCCCGGGCGTGCGCACCGGCTCCGAGCCGAGAGCGATCGAGCGCGGATCGTCGAGCACGAGGCACACGAGCCTCTGCGCCGGGGCCGGGTCGAGCGCATCCCGGCCGATGAAGTCTCCCTTGTCGCGCTTCACCGCGAAACCGAGGCCCGCCTCAAACGGCGTGGTCTCCGACGTGAGGTCGCTTCCCCACGCCCGGTAGCCCTTCTCGAGGCGGAGCGCGTCGATCGCGCGGTACCCGCCCGGGACGAGCCCGTGCGTCTCGCCTGCTGCGACGAGCGTGTCCCAGAGTCGCGCCCCGTACTCCGTCGGGCAGTAGAGCTCCCAGCCGAACTCGCCGACGTACGTGACCCGCGATGCAATGACGGGGACCGAGCCGACCGAGAGCTCTCGTGCGCTCATGTAGGGAAAGTCGAGCGTCGTCTTCGTCAGCGGCTGCAGCACGGCCCGTGCGTTCGGCCCCCAGAGACAGAGGCACGCGTAGGAGGACGTTGCATCGTCGACGACGACGGAGCCGTCACGCGGCGCATGCTTCTCGATCCAGGCGCGGTCGTGATTGCCGAACGCGGTGCCGGTGACGAGCATGAAACGGTCCGCGGTGCGTCGGAGCACCGAGAGGTCGGCTTCGATGCCTCCGCGTCCGTTCAACAGCTGCGTGTAGACGAGCGTGCCGACACGACGGTCGATCCTGTTCGCGCACAACCCCTCGAGGAACGCGAGGGCGCCCGGGCCGAGCACCTCGAGCTTCGAGAAGCTCGACTGGTCGAACAGGGCGACCGCGTCGCGCGCCGCGCGTGCCTCCGCTCCGATTGCAGGCGACCAGTTCTCGCCGGCCCAGCCGCGCGGGCGCAGGGACTCGTCGCCGGCGGCAGCGTTGGACTCGTACCAGTTGACCCGCTCCCAGCCGCCCTTCTCGCCGAACGCCGCACCCAGCTCCTGGTGGCGAGCGTATGCCGGCGAGACGCGCAACGGTCTGCCCGCCTGCTTCTCCTCGCCCGGATACTTGATGTCGTAGTACTGCGAGAGCGCCTCGTAGGAGCGGGCGAGCGTGTACTCCTGGCTGCGGTACTGCCGGCCGAAGCGGCGCACGTCGAGCGGCCAGACGTCCCACTCGGGGAGACCGTCGACGATCCACTCTCCCATCACCTTGCCGATGCCCCCGGCGCCCGCAAGCCCGTGCGCGCACCCTCCGGCCGCGACCCAGAAGCCCGAAACGTCGGTCTCGCCGAGCAGGAAGTCCGCGTCCGGCGTGAACGCCTCCGGCCCGTTGAAGAACTTCTTCACCTCGGCCGTCTCCATTGCCGGCACCCGCTCGATCGCGTTGGTGAAGAGCTCCTCCATACGGTCCCACTCCTCGGGCAGGAGTTGCGCCTCGAAGCCCTCGGGGATGCCGTCGAGCGCCCACGGGGCAGGCCTGCGCTCGTAACCGCCCATCACGAGCCCGCCGACCTCGCTTCGGAAGTAGATGAGGTTGTCGGGGTCGCGCAGCGTCGGCAGCGGCTCGAGCGGCGGCGTGAACGGCTCGGTGATCAGGTACTGGTGGCCGTACGGGATGATCGGAAGATCGACGCCGACCATGCGTGCGATCTCCGGCGCGTACATTCCCGCCGCGTCGACGACGACCTCGCATTCGATCCGCCCCTTGTCGGTCTCGACGGCGATAACGCGTCCGTCGCGTGTCTCGACCCCGGTGACGCTGGTGCGCACCTCGATCTGCGCGCCGAGTCGGCGCGCTGCATCGGCGAGCGAGAACGTCAGCTGGCTCGGATCGAGATAGCCGTCGTCCGGGATGTATGCGGCCGCGTGGACACCGCTCGTGCTCATCGGCGGGAAGAGGGCCTGCGCTTCCAGCGGTGAGACGATCTCCATCGGCAAGCCGAAGGTCTTTGCCCACGAGGCCTGCCGCCGGATCTCCTCGAGCCGCGCTTCCGACGATGCGAGCCGCAGGCCGCCGAGCTGGTGCCAGCCGGGATCATTGCCGGTCAGCTCCTTCAGCTCTGCGTAGAGACCGACGGAGTACTGCATCAGCTTCGTCAGCGAGAGCGACGATCGCAGCTGCCCGACGAGCCCCGCCGAGTGCCAGGTCGATCCGTGCGTGAGCTGGTACTGCTCGACGAGCACGGAGTCCGTCCAGCCGAGCTTTGCGAGGTGGTAGAGCACGGAGCAGCCGATGACTCCGCCGCCGATCACCACCGCCCGTGCGCGCTCCGGTATCACCGCGGCGAGTATCCCAGGTTCGCACGTCTCATCCAGATCAGACCTCTAGGATCGCCGTGTGTCCCTGCAGCCAGTGCTCGAGTCGGTGCCGGAGCTGCGGAATGCGCAGCACGTCGAGCCGCTGCCGGGCGGGCTCACGAACACGAACTACAAGGTCATCACGCCCGACGGCTCATACGTCATCCGAATCTCGCACAAGGACTCGGGCCTGCTGGCCATCGACCGGGAGAATGAGCTGTACAACACCATCGCGGCCGCAGAGGCCGGCGTCGGCGCTCCGTTCGTCGCCGCTCTCCCGGAGCACGACGCGCTGGTGATCGGTTTCCTCGAGGGCCGGGCACTGACCCCGAACGACCTCCGCGATCGCGGCGATCTGATGCCGCTCGTCGCGAGCGCATGCCGGCGCCTCCATGCCGCGCGCCCGTTTCTCCACGACTTCGACATGTTCCAGATGCAACGCCGCTATCTCGGTGTCGTGCAAGAGCGCGAGTTCCACCTTCCGCATCGCTACCTGGAGTTCGAGTCCCAGGTACGCGCGATCGAGGAGGCAATGCGCGTGCGCGCAGAGCCGCCCGTCCCGTGTAACAACGATCTACTCGCGGAGAACTTCATCGACGTCGGCGGCGAGCTGAAGCTGATCGACTACGAGTACTCCGGCAACAACGACGCGTGCTTCGAGCTCGGCAACATCTGGAGCGAGTCGAACCTCGCGCGCACGCAGCTCGACGAGCTCGTCACGCTCTACTACGGCGCGCCGCTCCGCAACAAGATCGCGCGCGCCTGGCTGTGGGGCGTCGTTGCGAAATACGGCTGGATGCTCTGGGCGTCGATACAGGACGGCGTGTCCGAGCTCGAGTTCGACTTCTGGTCCTGGGGCATGGAGAAGTACGAGCGCGCCGTTTCGGAGTTCGACGGCCCCGACTTCGAGTCGATGCTCAACGAGGTACAGCGGGAAGACTGAAGGGGCGCCTTGCGGCGCCCCTTCGTCTCACGATGTCGGAAGCGGCGCCGCGTCGGGCACTTCGCCCTCGGGCGCCTGCATGTGTGCCGGTCTCTTCCGCTGCACGAGGACGTAGTAGACGGCGCCGACGGCGACGATCACGCCGAGCACGGACCACAGCACCGGCAGCCCGTTCAGCCAGCCCCAGTGGAAGTTGAGCGCCGGAGCCTCCGGATCCGGGCGCGGGTTCGTTGCCGCGCGCGGCCATGCGATGTTGACGAGCATCGCGCCGCCGTAGATGAGCGCGAGGATCGTCGTCGGGATACCCCACTTGCCGAGCGAGAACGGCGCCTTCGTCTTCGGCCAGCCGGTCAGGCGCGCGCGCAGAAGCGCGAGACTTCCGATGAGGTAGCTCAGATAGATCATCCCGGTCGCGGCGATCGCGATGATCGCGACGCCCGCGTACTGAATCATCGGGATTGCCGCCAGCAGGCCGACCACGATGCACGAGAACACCGGGGTGTGCAGCTTCGGATTGACCTTGTTCAGCACACTCGAGCCCGGCAGCACGCCGTCACGGGACATACCGAAGCAGAGCCGAATCGTCGACGTCATGATCGAGAGGCAGCAGACGAAGATCGCGGCCGCGACGACGAGCAGGAACACGGTCGAGAACGCGTTGCCGAAGTTCGCGTCGATGATCTGCGCCGGTCCCCACCCTTCCTTGATCGCGACGCCCATGTCGGGGATGCCGAGCAACATCGCGTAGAGGAAGATCCCACCGATCACGAACGCGCCGATGATCGAGGCGATCACCGCTTTCGGCGCTTCTGTCCGCGGGCTCCTGGTCTCCTCCGAGAGCGTCGACGCAGTATCGAAACCGTAGATCACGTACAGCGACATGAACATCGCGACGAGGAACGTGCCGACTGTCAGATTGGTTCCACCGGTATCGAAGATGACGCCCGCGCTCTGGTGGCGATGGAAGAGCGCCACGACGAACGCGAAGACGACCATGCCGAGAATCTCGAAGAGAACGCCGGTGTTGTTGACGATCGCGACGAGACGAACGCCGAAGATGTTCATGATCGTGATCGCGATGAGCGTGATGACCGCGATCCACCGCTGGTTGTTCAGTGTGTTCGCGAGGTTCCAGCCCATGTTGTTGAACGCCGGGATCAGCGCGATGGGAAGCGTGGCGCAGACGGACGCGACGGTGAGAATCCCCGCGAAGAGGTAGATCCACCCTGCGAACCACGAGTACGTCTTGCCGGCGAGGTATTTCGTCCACTGGAACACCGAGCCGGCCACCGGGTAGTGGCTCGAAAGCTCCGCGAATCCGAGTGCGACGAGCAGCTGCCCAACCGCGACGATCGGCCAGCTCCAGATGAAGACGCCGCCGACCGTTGTCAAGCCGAGGAAGAACAGCGCGAAGATGCCGGTCGACGGCGAGATGTAGCTGAAGGCGACTGCGAACGAGCTGAAGACGCCGAGACTCCGCTTCAGCTCCTGCTTGTAACCGAAGCGAGCAAGGTCCTGCTCGTCGCGGGAAACGTCCGTCATCGTGGTTGCCCTCCTGGTCGGGAGACTCGATTGATCCACGTTCGAGACAACCGTGTCAATGCCTGCGGACGGCGCCGAGCCGTCTAGAGGGCCAACAGAACGATCCCGGCGACGACGACGACGGCTCCGGCTGCCCGCCAGACCGTGACACGCTCCCGCAGCACGATCGCGGCGAGGGCGGTCGCCACCAGAACGCTGCTCTCCCGCACCGCCGCAACCGACGCCGCCGAGGCGAGCTGGAGCGCGGCGAGCACGAGCGCGTACGCCACGAACGTCGCAACACCGGCAACGACGGAGCGGAGGTTCACCTCCGCGCGGAGCACAGCAACCCCACGCGTCCCGGCGATGAACGCTGCGTACACGCCGCCCGTGAAGATGCACATCAGCTCGAGATAGGCCACGGGGGACGCGTGCACGACACCGTGCTTGTCGACGACCGTGTACGTCGCGATCACGCACGCGATCGCGACGGCGAGCAGCGCTCCCCTCCCGCGCCGCGCGCCGCGTACGAGCAGGACGCCGGACGCAACGAGCAGCACACCGGCGATCTGGATCGACGTCGTCGCGGCGCCGATCAACACCACCGAGCCGATCAGCACGAACACCGGCGCGAGACCGCGCGCCACCGGATAGACCACCGATAGCTCGGCATGCGTATACGCGAACGCAAGCAGCGCAAAATAGACGAGCTGCAGCAGCGAGCCCGCAGCGAGAAACGGCCAGGCACCGCTGTCGAAGCGCCAGAAGACGATCGCAAAGGGCGCCCCGGCAACGACCGAGACGACCAGCGCGACCGCCGCGAACGCCTGCGTGTCACGTGCGTCGGCGAGCAAGAGGTTCCAGGCCGCGTGGACGACCGCCGCCGCCAACGCGAGTGCAAGGGCCTCGGCAGGCAGCGCTAGCTACCCACGCGAGAGAACCGCGAGCTTGCTGCGCAGTCCGTCGCGGTCGGCGTAGCAGCCCTGCAAGTGGCGCTCGCCGCCGGACGACGCGTACCCGGTGCGGCCGTGCAGGACACGCAAGTTGTCGACGATGAACAGATCCCCGGGAGCGAGCCTGAGCTGAATCCGGTACTCCGGCGCTTCGAGCATGCGCCCGAAGCGCTGGTAGGCCTCGTAGTAGTCGCCGACGATGTCGTCGGGAAGCCGGAACGCCTGCGCAGCACGGGTGTTGTAGTGCACCGATTCCACATCGCCGCGAACGTCGGCGACGATCACCGGCGTCTCGGTCTCGAGCTCGGTCTCCGCGTCGGAGTACCGAAACACGATCGCGCAGCCGCTGAGCAGCTCGAAATCTTCGAGCGGCAGATCCTGCGCGACGCGGAACCCATCCACGAGGGTGTTCTCACCACCGTCCGCACTCGAGGCGAGACAGTGAAGCAACTGCAGGGTCGGGGCCGGATCGCGATACGGGTTGTCGGTGTGCGCGCCGAGCCCGAGCCCGGTATACGCGAGGTTGGTCGGATTGACGACCGTCTTCACGTCGAAGAGTCGACCGTAATTCGTCTCGCGCACGTAGCCGAAGAGCTCTGCGACCCGGGTGACCGTCCCGCGCTCGGTACCGCAGCCGGTGAGCACGGCAAAGCCGAGCTCGTCCACCGCCGCGAGCCAGTCGCGCAGGAAAGCGCCGCCCCCGGCGACGTCCGCATAGCGCGCCGTCGGAAGCTCGTCCTGGAGCTCGGCGCCCCAGAGCCGGCGGCGGCGGTGAGGGCCGTCGGGCGATGCGAAGCTCAGAAGCCAGTCGGCGTCGAAGCTGCTCGCGTGCCCATCGGTGAACGAGACGCGGACGGTGTCGTCCACCGCGGCGTCGACGAGCTCGAGGTCGTCGGGAAGCGAGCGTGTATCGAGCAGGCGTTGGCCGCTCTCGTGGCGGCAGTCCCCGCACGGACAGTTGTCGCGGAGCCACAGGACATGGAACCTGTGCTCGCGCCCCGACGGCCAGGCGATGGTCAGCGTCCGGCGGTCGACGGCCACGTTCACGCGCTAAAGTCTAGACCATTGTGACGCAACTTCGGCTCCCTCCCGTCGAGCCCGGCCGCGGCCCGGCCCACGCTCAGATCGAGGCGACGCTCGAGCGGGCACTCGACCGTGGCCTGCTCGCGAGCGGCGACCGCCTACCCGCCGAGCGGGAGCTCGCTGAGCGCTTCGGCGTGAGCCGCATGACCCTGCGGCAGGCACTCGGCGCACTCGAGCAGCGAGGACGGCTCAAGCGCAGCAAGGGCCGCTACGGCGGGACGTTCGTTGCGGTGCCGAAGCTCGAGCTCGCCGGCACGTCGGGGTTGTCCGACCAGCTCCGCGGCCTAGGCGTCGCGGCGGGCGCCGTGCTCCTCCACGCAACCGAGCGCGACGCGACACCGGACGAGGCAGTGCTCGGGCGACGCGTCGTCGCGATCGAACGCGTCCGTCTCGCAAACGGCGAGCCCGTCGCGCTCGAGCGCGGCGCGTACGCCGCCGACGCCTTCCCCGGCCTGCTCGAGGAGCAGCTCGAGGGCTCTCTCTACGAGTTGATGCGGCGTCGCTACGACCAGGTCCCGGTGCGCGCTGTCGAGCGGCTCGAGCCTGCACTCGCACGGAGCGACGAGGCAGAAGCACTCGGGATCGAGCGCGGCGCGCCCGTGATGCTCGTCGACCGCACGGCGTACTCGGCCGCCGGACGACCGGTCGAACGCTCACGCGACGTCTTCCGCGGCGACCGCACCCGCGTCGTGTGGGAGTCCGCGATACTCGCTAGCCCGTGAACCCAGTCAACGCGATCGTCTTCGACTTCAACGGAACACTCTCCGACGACGAGCCCGTCCTCTGCGACATCTTCATCGAGATGTTCGCCGAGCGCGGCCGGCCGCTCTCGGCCCAGGAGTACTACGACCAGCTCGCCGGCCTCTCCGATCCCGAGATCGTGCTCACGTGGCTCGGCCGCGACTACCCGGACGTCGACGGAGCCGTCGGCGAGCGCGTGCAGCGCTACCGCGACGCGGTCGCCGACGGCTCGACGGTCCACGCGCACGTGCGCGAGGCCGTCGCGTACGCAGCAGCGCGCGTCCCGCTCGCAATCTGCTCCGGGGCGGCGCGGGCCGAGATCGTGCCGGTCGTCGCGTCCGCGGGCCTGGCGCAGTTCCTCCGCGGCATCGTGTCCTCCGACGACGTCACCGACGGCAAGCCGCATCCGGAGGGCTATCTGCAGGCGCTCGGGCTCTTTGGCGGCGTCGACCCCGGCCAGGTGCTGGCGATCGACGACACCGAGGCGGGCGTCGCGTCCGCGAAGGCCGCCGGACTGCTCACCTTCGCGAAGACCGGCACGCTCGATCCGCACCGGCTCGCCGCGGCCGACGAGCTGATCGACCGGATCGACGTCGAGCTGATGCGCCGCGTTCTCGGCTGATGCTCGTCATCGCGCATCGCGGCGCCTCGCGGGAACGGCCGGAGAACACATTGCCCGCGTTCGAGCGCGCGATCGAGCTCGGCGCGGACTTCGTCGAGCTCGACGTGCATGCGGATGCGACCGGGCGACTTGTCATCACGCACGACGCTCCGAAGCGAGGCGGCTCGTATCCAACCCTCGACGAGGCTCTCGAGGTGTGCCGCGGCCGTATCGGCGTCATGGCCGAGCTGAAGACGCCGCGACGGTACCGGCGCAGTCGCGTCGTCGAGCGGACAGTGCGCCTGCTCAGCGACGACGACGTCTTGCTGTGCTTTCAACGGCCGGCGCTCGAGGAAGCCCGTGCCCTGCGCCCCGAGATTCGCACGTGCCAGCACGTCGGGTTCGGGGTCTCGATTCGCGCCGCACGCGATGCCTGGGCTGCGGGCTTCTCGAACGGCCGCGTCACGTCGCGTGGGATCGCCGCTGCGCTCGCCCTCGAGCTCGTCCCCCTCGTCTACACCGTGAACGAGCCGGCGCGCATGCTCGAGCTCGAGCACGCCGGCGTCGCCGGCATCTTCACGGACCGGCCGGATCTAGCTCTTCGACTGCGGTCGAGCTCGGCTCTTCGCTGAGCTGCAAGACACGCGCGTCGCCGGCCGGCAGTGCAGCCGTGACTCTCATGCCGATCGGGAGCGTCGCGGCCTTCGCCGTCGACACGTCGGCGATCAGGTCGGCGCCCGGACCGACGATCTTCAGCCGCGTCACCGGCCCGAGGAACGTCTGCGCGATCACTTCGCCGGAGAGGGTGTTCGCGCCGCCGGAGCCACCATTCTCCGGCGCGAGCTCGACAGTCTCCGGGCGGATGAGCACGAGCACCCGCGCGCCCCTGGCACCACCGCGCGCCGCGTCGACGGTCAGCGTGACACCGCCGTGCTCGACCGTACCCGTCGACGAATCGGAGATCGTCGCCTCGAGGCGGTTCATCGTGCCGATGAACTCCGCGACAAACGGCGTTGCGGGCCGGCTGTACATCTCGGCCGGCGGGCCGATCTGCTCGATACGGCCGCGGTACATGACAGCCACGTAGTCGGAGACGGCGAGTGCCTCCTCCTGGTCGTGCGTCACGTACAGCGTCGTGATGCCCAGCTCGAGCTGGATGCGGCGAATCTCCTCGCGCAGCTGCACGCGCACCTTCGCATCGAGAGCCGAAAGCGGCTCGTCGAGCAGCAGGACGCGCGGCTCGATGGCGAGTGCGCGCGCGAGCGCAACGCGCTGCTGCATGCCGCCCGAGAGCTGATGGGGATAGCGTGTGCCCGCATGGCCGAGGCCGACGAGCTCGAGCAGCTCGCCGACGCGCGACGAACGCTGGCGCTTGTCCTTGCCGCGGATCTTCAACCCGTATTCGACATTCTGCGCGGCGGTCATGTTCGGGAAGAGCGAGTACGCCTGGAAGACCATGCCCATGTCCCGCTTGCTCGGCGCCATCTTCGTGATGTCCTTGCCGTCGATGACGATGCGTCCCTCGTCGGGCCGGTCGAACCCGGCGACGAGGCGCAACGCGGTCGTCTTACCGCAGCCCGACGGGCCGAGAAGCGAGAGGAACTCCCCCTGCCCGAGCTCGACTTCGATGCCGTCGAGCGCACGGACGCCGCCCGCGAACTCGCGTTGGAGGTTCTGCAACTCGAGGTATGCCATCAGCGGGCTCCTGTGAGGACAGCCGCCCGGGTGCCGCGCTTTCGCCCGACGAGCAGCAGGGACAACATCGCGCCCCACGTGAGGGCGAAGCTCATCAGCGTCAGCGCGGCGGCGGGATACGCCTGGGTCTCGTTGACGTACTGCAGGAAGCGCGGGAACGTCTCGAACGCCGCGAGGTTCGCGATCGTGAACTCGCCCATCACGATCGCCAGCGTGAGGAACGACGCCGCGAGAGCAGCGGCGCGGATGTTCGGAAGAATCACCTTGAGCAGGGTCCTCGGCCAGCTCGCGCCGAGACTCTGCGACGCCTCCGTGAGCGTATGCACGTCGATCGACCGGAAGCCTGCGTCGAGGGAGAAGAACATGTACGGGAACGCGAGGATCACATATGCCGCGGCGAGGAACCCCCAGGGCTGCGCATAGAACCAGCTCGGCGTTCCCTTGTAGACCGCGAGCAGCCCGACGACCATCACGATCGGCGGCACAACGAAGGGAATCAAGGCGAGGAACGCGATGACCGGGCGGAGGCGCGGCACCTTGAGGTGCACCCAATAGATCGTCGGGACGAAGATGATCAGGCTGATTACGACCGTCTCGACCGCGAGCAGCAGCGAGATCTTCAGCGTGTGCCAGAAGTCGCCGTTGTGGATCACCCAGCTGTAGCTTGCTGCGGTGCAGCACTTCCCGGTCTCGTTGCTCTTGAGGCTGAACAGGAGCGTCGCGACCAGCGGGATGAAGAAATAGAGCGCCGCGAGGATCAGCCAGACGTACGCGCTCGGTGCCATGCCACGACGCCGCTTCACTTCGCCCACCTTGCCGCGCGACGCTGCAGCGGGATGTACGCGATCATCATCAGAGCAAGGACGACGAACATGCCGAAAGCGAGTGCCTGCGCGATGTGCGGATTGTTGAGCACGTTGCCCGTGTAGTAGGCGCCGATGAGAATGGGAACGAGGTTGACCGTGCCCGAAGTGAGGCTGTACGCCGTCGCGTACGCGGCGAACGCGTTACCGAAGAGGAGAATTGTCGCGCCGAGGATCGACGGCATCAGGACGGGGAAGCCGACATACCGCCAGAACTGCCACGAGCTTGCGCCGAGGTTCGCGGACGCTTCGCGCCACTCCTGCTTCACGCCGTCGATGGCCGGCGAGATCACGAGGATCATCAAGGGCAACTGGAAGTAGAAGTAGACGATCTCCACTCCGGTCTTGCTGAACAGGCTGAACCCGTGGGCGCTGAGGTCGATGTGCAGCTGCTCCTTCAGGAACACCGTCACGATTCCGAGCGGCCCTAGAGTCGCGATGAACGCGAACGCAAGCGGGATGCCGCCGAAGTTCGCAGCAACGCCCGAGAAGGTCGTGATGCCGGACCGGATCCACTTGGGTGTTCCGTCGCGGAGGGCGGCGTAGGCGATCGCGAGCCCGAACAGCCCGCCGAGCACGGCGGTGACGAGGCTCACTTCGATGCTCGTCTTGTACGCATCGATGTAGGGGTGATCGAACATCAGCCGGATGTTCGAGAGGGTGAAGCCGCCCGTCACGCTCTTGAACGCACCGAGCAGCACCGACCCCGCCGGCAGGAAGAGGAACATGAACGTGTACGCGAAGAACGGGACCGTCGCGAGCCACGCCCAGTTGAGGCGTCTCCGGCCGGACCTGACGTCCGGCCGGAGTGCCTCGGTCGGTGCTACTTCAACTGCGATGTCCTACGACCCGACCTTCGCCGGCCAGTCCGTCGCGATCGTCGCCTTCGCCTTCGACTGCTGCGGGATGCTGGCGAACTTCGCCTTCGCGTAGAGCTCGGGCGCCGGCAATGCCTTCAGCAGCGAGGCCGGGAGCTTCTTGCGCTTCGCGAGGTCGTTGAACCGCGAAGGATGCGTGAAGCCCTTCAGGAAGATGATCTGACCCTGGTCGGAGAACATGAACTCCTGCCAGAGACGTGCCGCCCACGGATGCGGAGCGGTCGCGTTGACTGCCTGCGCGTAGTAGCCGCCGTACACACCGTCGCTCGGGATCGCGACGCCCCACTTCGCAGCGGGGAACTCCTTCGTGTAGGCGAGGTTGTTGTAGTCCCAGTCGATCGAGATCGGCGTCTGACCGGATGCGACCGTCTGTGGTGTCGTCCCGACCGGGATGTAGTTCCCGGACTTCTTCAGCGTCGCGAAGAAGTCGATGCCGGGGCCGACATTCGACGTCGAGCCGCCGTTGGCGATTGCCGCCGCGATGACGCCTGAGACCGCGGAGTTCGACGAGAGCGGGCTGCCGTTCATGGCGACCTTGCCCTTGTACTCCGGCTTCAACAGGTCCTTCCACGTCTTGGGCGGGTTGCTGATCAGGTTGCCGTTGTAGCCGATCGAGATGGCGCCCCAATAGTCGCCCCACCACAGGCCGCGCGTGTCCTTCATCGCGCGGGGGATCGTCGAGAAGGTGGACACGTAGTACCTGCCGTACAGGCCCTGCGCCGCACCGAGGACGGCGAACGAGACGCCGACGTCGACCGCGTCGGGAGCGCGCGAGTCGCCCTTCAGGGAGACGATGGCCTGGTTCTCGTCGGCCGAGCTCCCGTTCGGGTTGTCGTTCGTGATCCCGATGCCGTACTTCTTCTGGAACGTCGACATCATCTCGCCGTAGTTGGCCCAGTCGGGCGGTAGGGCGATCGTGTTGAGGTGGCCTTCCTTCTTCGCTTCGGCAACGAGCTCCTTGATGGAGATCGAGCTGCCCTTCAGAGGCGGAGCGGCGCCTGCCGCCCCGCGGGAAGCGAATGCGGCACCGGAGCTGCCGAGAACGGTCAGTCCCGCAGCCGCGGCGACGCTCCGCTTGAGCATCTGGGAGCGGCTCATCTCGCCTTCCTCGAGCTTGCGCCAGAACTCCTGCTCCTGTGCCTCGTAGTCCTCCATACGCCCTCCCAGTCCGAACAATGTGAATGAGTGGTGATCGAAGCACGAATCGCCCGGCGCTTCAATGCCGTTCACCACTTCGTTGCGTATCGTGGGCCAATCCGTTTCCCTAAGCGGGATCGGGGCGCTAGGCTCGCCCTCATGACCCCGTTTGAGGGCGACGGCGTGTGGCTGCGCTGTGCGCTCCATGCCCACACGACGAACTCGGACGGCGAGCTGGCGCCGGACATGCTGGTCCGGCACTACCAGTGGGCCGGTTTCGACGTCCTCGCGATCACGGATCACTGGGTGAGGACGGTCGAGCGCTCGACCCGGAAGCTCCTGGTCATCCCCTCCACGGAGCTGAATGCCCAGTGCGGCGGCCCCGAGCACGACGCCCACGTCCTCGCTCTCGGCGTCGAGGCCGACCCGGTCATCCCGGAGGGCGAGTTCGCGCCGCTCCAGGAGGTCGTCTCGTGGATCGATGAGAACGGCGGCGTGCCGTACATCGCTCACACCTACTGGAGCGGACTCCGAACCGACCAGTGGGAGGACTGCGAGGGCCTTCTCGGCCTCGAGGTCTGGAACACGGGCTGCGAGCTCGAGATCGGACGCGGCGATTCGTCGTTGCAGTGGGACGAGGCGCTCGAACGGGGCAAGAGCTTCTTCGCACTCGCAACAGATGACTCACACCACCCCGGGTTCGACAGCGGCTTCGCTTGGACGATGGTGCGGGCAGCCGACAAGACGCAGGAGGCGGTGCTCGCCGCGCTTCGCGCGGGCTCGTTCTACGGCTCGACCGGGCCGGAGATCACGAGCGTGGAGGTCGCCGACGACGCCGTGACGGTGCGATGCAGCCCCGTCGAAAGCGTCACGCTCGTCTCGAGCCGGATGCGCGGCGCGCGCGCCAATGCGGGACGGCTCGGGTACCCGAACAACGCGGACATCATCGAGCGCGACTCCGCCGGGCTGATCACGGCGTGCCGGCTCGAGAAGCCCTGGAACACGCCGTACGGCCGGCTCGAGGTCGCCGACGCGACCGGACGCCGTGCCTGGACGAACGCATTGTGGATCGCGTAGCTGCGGTCGAGCAGCTCGCGTCGCGCGAGTTCGACCTCCTGGTCATCGGCGGCGGGATCATCGGGGCCGGAATCGCCGAGGCGGCGAGTGCGCACGGCCTTGCCGTCTTGCTCGTCGACAAGGGAGATTTCGCCTGCGCGACCTCGACGGCGTCCTCGAAGCTGATCCACGGCGGCCTGCGGTACCTCCGTCTCGGCGACGTCGGCCTCGTGCGCGAGGCACACCACGAGCGCCGCCTGCTCATGCACGTCGTCGCGCCGCATCTCGTGCGCCGGCTTCCGTTTCTCTTCCCGCTCTACGAAGACGGCCCATACCGGCCGTGGTTCGTGCAGAGCGGCATCCTGCTCTACTCGACGATGGCGCGTGCGCGGCTCAACGGGCTCGTGTCCGTCGAGCGTGCGCACCGAATGGTCCCGGAGCTGCGCGGCGAGCAGCTGCGCTCGTGTGCGTTCTACGCCGACGCGTGGACGAACGACGGCAGGCTGACGCTGGCGAACGTACGAGCCGCAGCCGATGCGGGAGCGACCGTGCTCAACTACGCCGAGGTCGTCGAGTTGCGCGCCGGTGAAGGCGCTGCGATCTCGGTCGACGGGCGGACGATCGCCGTTCGCGCCAAGTCCATCGTGAATGCGACAGGCCCGTGGGTCGACCGCGTGCGGCGTCTCGAGGATCCAGCCGCGAAGCGCTCGATGCGCTTGAGCAAGGGCGTGCACGTGCTCGTCGACGGCGGCGAGGACTGGGACGCCGCGCTGACGATCTCCCACGACAAGGTGCGCGTGAGCTTCGCCGTGCCGTGGGAAGGCCGCCTCCTGCTCGGCACGACCGACACCGAGCACGACGGCGAGCCGGAGGACGTCCGCGTGACCGACGAGGACGTGCGGCAGGTCCTGGCTGAGGCGGCGGTGGCAGTCGACGGTCTCGGGCCGCCGCGCGCGACGTTCTGCGGCCTGCGCGTCCTCCCGGGCGGCGAAGGCGAGACGGCGAACGCACGCCGCGAGACGGTGTACTCGACCGGGCCGACCGGAATGGTCAGCGTTGCGGGCGGCAAGCTGACGACGTACAGGCGGATCGCGCTCGACGCCCTCGATCACCTCGGCGTGCGCGGCCTGTCGAGGAAGCCGCGTCCATTGCCCGGCGCGTCGGGGCTCGACCGCATCGAATGGCCCGTCGAGCTCGACGCGCCGACACGAGCGCATCTTCTGCACCTCTACGGCTCGCTCGCACCGGACGTGCTCGCGGGTGCGGCGGACGATCCGTCGTTGCTCGAGCCGCTCGTCGAGGGAGGTCTCGACCTGCGGGCGCAGGATGTCTATGCGCGGTCGCACGAGTGGGCCGTCACCGACGAGGACGTGCTGCGCCGGCGTACGACAGGCTGGCTCGCAGGAAGTGCCCTCGCCGGCGAAGCACCCGTCTCCACGCGCTGATCCGCCGGGTGCGATCGCCGCCGCGCGTGTGAGCGCCGGTCTAGAGTGGGCGCATGCCACCTCGCTACAACCGGGTGACCCAACCGCTCGTTCGTGAAAACGGAGAGCTGCGGCCTGCCAGCTGGGACGAGGCGCTCGACCGCGCCGCGGCCGGCTTTCGCAGGACGCTCGACGCAGGGGCCGAGACCGGCCTCTTCAGCTGCTCCAAGACCACGAACGAGTTGAACTTCGCCGCACAGAAGTTCTCTCGGGTCGCGCTGCGCTCCAACAACATCGACAGCTGTAACCGAACCTGACACGCACCCAGCGTCGTCGGTCTGGCGACAGTGTTCGGTGCAGGCGGGGGAACGAGCTCCTACGAGGAGACTCGAAACACGGACCTGATCATTCTGTGGGGATCGAACGCCCGTGAGGCGCACCCAATCTTCTTCCACCACGTGCTGAAGGCCTTGCACCGCGGTGCGAAGCTGATCGTTGTCGACCCGCGCCGCACCTCGTCGGCGCAGTGGGCCGATCTCTGGCTCGGCATCGACGTCGGCACCGACATTCCGCTCGCGAACGCCGTCGGCCGCGAGATCATCGCCGCAGGTCTCGCGAACCCGGAGTTCATCGAGCGGGCGACGACCGGGTACGAGGAGTACCGCGCATCCGTCGAGCCGTGGACACTCGAGGAAGCGGAGCGTGTCACCGGTGTTCCGGCAGACGCGATCCGCGAGCTTGCACACGCGTACGCCACCGCCCCGCGGGCGCAACTCTGCTGGACGCTCGGGATCACCGAGCATCACAACGCGGTCGACAACGTCTTCGCACTGATCGACCTCGCGCTGCTGACCGGGCATGTCGGACGCTACGGCTCGGGCCTCTCACCGCTGCGCGGTCAGAACAACGTGCAGGGCGGCGGCGACATGGGCGCGCTGCCGAACAAGCTGCCGGGCTTCCAGGACGTCGAAGACGACGCTGCGCGAGCACGCTTCGAGGAAAAGTGGAACGCGCCGATCCCGCCCCGCAACGGCCGACACCTGTCGCAGATGTTCCATGCGATGGAGAGCGGCGAGCTACGCGCGCTCTACGTGATCGGCGAGAACCCGGCGCAGTCGGAGGCCGACCAGCAGCACGCGATCGAGCTCCTCGAAGGGCTCGACCATCTCGTCGTGCAGGACATCTTCCTGACGAAGACCGCGCAACTGGCGGACGTCGTGCTCCCCGCGTCGGCGAGCTGGGCCGAAGCCGAAGGCACCGTCACGAGCTCGGAGCGACGCGTACAGCGCGTGCGCAAGGCGCTCGATCCGCCCGGCGAGGCGCGGGACGACGTTGAGATCGTCTACGAGCTCGGCAAGCGGCTCGGCGTCGACCTCGGCTCGCCACGGGCAGAGGATGTGTGGACGGAGCTCCGAAGCCTGTCGCCGATGCACGCCGGGATGTCGTACGAACGCCTCGAGGAGCTCGGCGGCATCCCCTGGCCATGCTGGGACGAGACGCACGAGGGCGAGCAGTTCCTGCACGCGCGCCTGTGGAAGGACGAGGTCGGCGAGCGCGCGCCGTTCCACGCCGTCCTCCACGATCCCCCCGTCGACCTGCTCGACGACGACTTCCCGATCCGGCTCACGACGGGACGACGGCTCGAGTCGTTCAACACCGGCGTGCAGACCGGCGGGTTCAGCTCTCCCCTCCACCGCGGCGGGACCGCGATCCTGCTTGCACCGGAGGACGGCGCGCGGTACGGCATCGCCGACGGCGGTGTCGTGCGCGTCGTCTCACGCCGCGGGTCCGTCGAGGCACCAGCGCGCTACGACGACACGCTGCGGCCGGGGCTCGCGTTCATGAACCTGCACTTCCCCGACGAGGTGGCGACGAACGTGCTGACGATCGACGCCCAGGATCCCAAGTCGGGCACGGCGGAGTTCAAGGCGACTGCGATCCGCGTGGAGGCGGTCTAGTGCCAGATCTGCGCCTGCTCGCGGCTGAGCCGACGGACGCCGAGCGCGAGGCGATCGATGCCGTGGTCGGCATTGCTGCGTTCGACGACGGGCGCGTGTCGCGCAGCGATCGCACGCGGCGGCATCTCCTCCTGCCCGCACTTCGCGCGGCGCAGCGGCGCGTTGGGTGGGTGACGGAGGGCGCGCTCGGCTACGTGTGCCGGCGCCTCGAGGTCCCACCTGCCGAGGCGTACGGCGTCGCGACGTTCTATGCACTGATCGCGCTCGAGGAACGGCCGGCCGACGTCCTCCACGTCTGCACCGATCTCTCGTGCAGGCTCGCCGGCTTCGAACTGCCGGAGGGCGCACACCCGAGCCCGTGTCTCGGGCTGTGCGACCGCGCGCCGGCCGCGCTCCGCACCGTCGCCGGCGATGCGCCGCACGAGCTCCAGATCCCGGAGACGGGGCCGCCGCTGCCGCAGCACGGACAGCCGGGCCTGCGCCTCCTGCGACGCATCGCAGACGACCTCGATCCGTCGTCGCTCGATGCGTACGTCGCGATGGGCGGTTACTCCTCCCTGCGCCGGGCGCTCGAGCTCGGTCCCGCAGGCGTGCTGAGCGAGGTGGCCGACTCGCGCCTGCTCGGCCGCGGCGGCGCAGCATTTCCCACAGGGACGAAGTGGGAGGCGGTCGCGAAGCAGCCGGCGCAGCCGCACTACCTCGTGTGCAACGCCGACGAGTCGGAGCCCGGCACGTTCAAGGACCGTGTGCTGATGGAGCAGGACCCATTTGCGCTCGTGGAGGCGATGACGATCGCCGCGTATGCGACCGGCTGCGCGCACGGCTTCGTCTACGTCCGTGCGGAATATCCGCTCGCGCACGAGCGACTCGAGAACGCATTCGAACAGGCGCGCGCGCAGCGGCTTCTCGGTGACGACGTCATGGGCGCGGGCTTCGCCTTCGACGTCGAGCTGCGGATCGGCGCCGGTGCGTACGTATGCGGCGAAGAGACCGCGCTGTTCCAGTCGATCGAGGGCTACCGCGGCGAGCCGCGCAACAAGCCGCCGTTCCCCGTGGAGGTCGGCCTCTTCGGCAAGCCGACCGTCGTGAACAACGTCGAGACCCTCTTCAACGTCCTCGAGGTGGTGTCCGAGACCGGCGCCGCGTATGCAAAGACCGGCACCGAGGCGTCGACCGGCACACGGCTCTTCTGCCTCTCCGGTCACGTCGGCCGTCCGGGCCTCTACGAAGTGCCGTTCGGCACGCCGCTGCGCGAGCTGCTCGAGCTCGCGGAGGCGGAGCCGCCGAAGGCCGTCCTGCTCGGTGGCGCCGCGGGATCGTTCTTGCGGCCCGATCAGCTCGACCTGCCGCTGACGTTCGAGGACGCGCGCGCCGCGGGGGCGACGCTTGGCTCGGGCGTCGTGATCGTCTACGACGAGAGCGCCGACCTCGTCGATGCAGTCCTGCGCATTGCGGAGTTCTTCCGCGACGAATCCTGCGGCCAGTGCGTGCCGTGCCGCGTCGGAACCGTTCGGCAAGAGGAGGCGTTGCACCGCCTCGTCTCGGGAAAGACGAACGGCAACGAGGCGGTCGTCCTCTCGGAGCTCGCGCAGGTGATGCGCGACGCATCGATCTGCGGGCTCGGTCAGACCGCCGCGACCGCCGTTCAGTCGGCGATGATGAACCTCGGAGTGCTCGCCCAATGACCGTGATCAGCGTGGACGCCGTCAAGCGGATGATCGAGTTGACCGTGGACGGCCAGGAGGTGCGCGTCACGGACGGCTCGACGATCCTCGATGCATGCCGCCGCGTCGGCATCGACACACCGACGCTCTGCTACGGCGACACTCTCACGCCGGTGAACGTGTGCCGCGTCTGCGTCGTCGAGGTCGAAGGCGCACGGGCGCTCGTGCCCGCCTGCTCGCGCAAGGTCGAACCAGGCATGGTCGTGCACACCGACTCGCCACGCGTACAGACGAGCCGGCGCCTCGTGCTCGAGCTGCTCGGGTCGTCGGTCGACCTCTCGACCGCTCCCGATGCGCAGCGCTACATCGCCGAATACGAGGCCGAGCCCGACCGCTTCGGCGCCGACTCGCTGACGGTCGCGCAGGCTGTGAAGGTCGACAACGAGCTGTACGTGCGCGATTACGCAAAATGCATCCTCTGTTACAAGTGCGTCGAGGCCTGCGGCGACGACCATCAGAACACCTTCGCGATCGCGGTTGCGGGACGCGGCTTCGCTGCGCACATCTCGACCGAGCTCGATGTCGCGCTGCCAGAGTCGGCGTGTGTCTACTGCGGCAACTGCATCGCCGTCTGTCCCACCGGTGCGCTGATGCCGGTGAGCGAGTTCGAGATGCGGCGCGACGGCACCTGGGACGAGTCGCAGCAGACGCAGGTCGACACGATCTGCCCGTACTGCGGCGTCGGCTGCAACCTGACGCTCCACGTGCAAGGCGACGACATCGTCAAGGTCAGCTCGCCCGACGACCACGACGTCACGAGGGGCAACCTCTGCATCAAGGGGCGGTTCGGCTACCAGCACGTGCAGAACAGAGCGTGATGGCGCGCTTCCAGATCCTCTACTGGCAAGACGTCCCGTCGCTCGTGAAGGCGTTCGCCGACGACGGGACGCCCGTGTCGAGAGAGCTCGACCAGTGGTTCCAGCAGGAGATCGACCGTCGCGCGATGGCGCAAGGCCTGCTCGAGAGCGGCGCATATCTCGAGGCGTGGAACTGGGGCGAGCCGGAGGAGCGAGCGGGCGAGGTCGACGAGGTCCTCGACGCAGTCGAGCAGGAGCTCGAAGCACAGCACCGCCGCTCGGCCTAGCCGCAGCCGGCCGGCCCGCCCGCCCGCCCAGCGGCTCGCCGACCTGCGGCGACGTCGGACCGCCCCCCAACGGCCACGTCCGCTACCTGGCACCAGACGTGGCCGCCCGAGCCCGGGCTCCGCTGGACAGGGGGCCGTCGAGCTCAGTCCCCGTCCGGCGTTCCCGTTCGGACAGCGCCCCAAAGAGCCACGTCCGGTGCCTGGCACCAGACGTGGCCTTTGTGGACAGGCGACCTTCTCCGACTGCGAATACGCGGACGCCCGCCGATACGGGCAGACTTCGGGGCCGTGAACCGCGGACGCCTGCTGCTGCTCGGCCTCGGCGTGACCGCGCTGCTCGCCGTCGCGGCAGTTGCGAGCAGCGGCCGTCCGCTCTCCTCGTCTCGCGGCACCGGGCCGAGCACGACCTTCTTCGACTACATGTTCACCTCGATCGTGATCGCTGTCGTCGCGATCACCCTGATCGTCCTCGTCGCGCTCCTGCTGCAGCGGCCCGGATCGTTCGGCCCGCCTCGATCCCGGTGGCGGCTCTTGAGCACTCTCATGTCGGCGCTCCTCAGCGCGGCGGCCGCGTTGATCTTCCTGCACAGCGACCTCGGCAAGCGCCTCCAGCGCCTGAACGCGCAGAGCCAGCCGGCGCAGCAGGGTGGCGCCCACAACGGGAAGCCCGGGACGGAAGCCCGCAACGCGCGCGTGCGCTGGGACGAGGTCGCCGTCGTCGTCGCTCTCGTCGCGGGCTGCGTGGTGCTCGCCGCCTCCGGACGGCGCGCGAAGCGCCCACCCCGTCCGTGGCGGATCCGCTCGCACGAGGCGGTGTCGCAGGCGCTCGACGAATCGCTCGACGACCTCCGCAACGAGCCTGACCTCCGCCGCGCCATCATCGCCGCCTACGCACGGATGGAGCACGCACTCGCCGTGAGCGGCCTGCCCAGGCGGCCGGCCGAGGCGCCGCTCGAGTACGTCGAGCGGGCACTCGGAGAGCTCGACACGAGCGCCCAGAGCGCGCGGCGTCTCACCGACCTGTTCGAATGGGCAAAGTTCAGCCAGCATGAGCCGGAGACGCAGATGAGAGACGACGCGATCGACGCACTCATCGCGGTGCGCGACGAGTTGCGACACCCCGTCGAGGCGGCGATCGCATGAAGAGCGAGCGCTCTCGGATAGCGACGACGGCGGCAGGCGCCACGGTACTGCTCGCGGTGACGCTCGGCATCGGCCCGGTTTCGGCCCATGAGATCCTCGCCGCCTACATTCTCGTTCTCGCAGCGATCGCTCTCGCAGCCTTGACCCGCGTCGCGCGCAGCGCGTCCGAGCTCCCACCGCAGTCGAGCTTCGAGGCCGCGCTCGCCGTCGGCACCGTCGATCGCTCGCGTCCGCCCGAGCTGGTGCGCACCGAGCGCGAGATCACCCTCGGCGTCTCGAGTGCCGCACACCTGCACCAGCGTTTGCTTCCAATCCTTCGGGAGGCGGCAGCGGCGCGCCTCTCGGCCGGCCACAACGTCGATCTGGAGCGCCGCCCCGAGGCGGCGAAGGCGCTGCTCGGGGAAGATGCGTGGGACCTCTTGCGCCCAGACCGTCCCGAGCCGCACGACCGCAACGCCCCCGGCATCTCGATGCGGCGTCTGCGCGATGTCGTGTCGACGCTGGAGCGGCTCTGATGGAGCTCGTCGATCTTCGCGCGCACGCAAGCCGCGTGCTCGACGAGGTCGAGCGCGCGATCGTCGGCAAGCGCGGCGCGCTCGAGCTGATCCTGCTCGCACTCCTCTCCGACGGGCACGTGCTGCTCGAGGACTATCCCGGACTCGCGAAGACGATGATCGCCCGGTCGTTCGCACAGGCGACGTCGCTCGACTTCTCGCGAATCCAGTTCACCCCTGACCTGATGCCCTCCGACGTGACCGGCTCGTCGATCTTCGACCAGCGCGCGAGCGAGTTCACGTTCCTCCCGGGCCCGATCTTCGCCAACCTCCTGCTCGCCGACGAGATCAACCGCGCCCCACCGAAGACACAGGCTGCGCTGCTCGAGGCGATGCAGGAGCGCCAAGTGACGACCGAAGGCGAGACGCGACCACTGCCGCGGCCGTTCATCGTGCTCGCGACGCAGAATCCGATCGAGTACGAAGGCACCTATCCACTGCCGGAGGCGCAGCTCGACCGCTTCCTGATGCGCATCGGCGTCGGGTATCCGAGCCGCGAGCACGAGATCGAAATGCTCGCGCGGCGACTCGGCCGGGGCGAGGACGAGCTCGAGCTCGAGCCGGTCGTCGACACGGCGACGCTGCTCGAAATGCAACGTGCCCTCGAGCACGTGCACGTCTCGGAATCGATCGAGGGCTATATCGTCGATCTCGTCGCGGCAACGCGTGCGTCGCGGCGCCTGTCCGTCGGAGCGAGCCCGCGCGGCAGCCTCGCGCTGCTGAAGCTCGCCCGCGCGAAGGCTGCGGTCTCGGGCCGCGATTTCGTCGTGCCGGAGGACGTGAAGGCGATCGCGATTCCGGCGCTCGCGCACAGGCTCACGCTGCGGCCGGAGCTCTGGGTGCAGCGCGTGCGCGGCGAGGACGTCGTCGCCGAGGCACTCGAGACAGTGCCGACGCCTCCGGCCGAGGATGTCCTCGAAGTCGCAGGATGACGCGGATCGTCTCGCCGCGGCTCGCCGCGTACGCCGGCCTCGCCGGAATCGCCCTGCTCGCAGGCCTCGTTCTGGGACGCGTGGAGCTGATCGCGCTTGCAGCACCGTTTGCGCTTGCCGCGGTCGTCGGCGCCGCTGCGTCGACCCGCACGCCGGATCTTCAGGCGACGCTCACCCTCGACCGTGAGCGCGCGCTCGAAGGCGAGGAGGTCACCGCACGCATCGAGCTCGCATCGTCGTCCGGCGCCGACCGCGTCGACGTGCTTCTGCACGCTTCCGCGTGTGCTGCGTGCGCAACGGCCGAACCCCATCGCCGTTCGCCTCGCCGCCGGCGCGACCCGCACGCTCGAGCTGCCGCTGCACTGCGCCCGCTTCGGCGGATTCGCGCTCGGCCCGCTGCTCCTCCGCAGCGGCGACCGGCTCGGATTCACATCCTGGGAGACCCGCCTCGGCGGACGTGAGCCGCTGCGCGTCTATCCGACGGTCGAGACGCTGCACGCGCTGCTGGTGCCGCACGAGACGCAGCCGTACGTCGGCAACCAGGTCTCGCGTGCGAAGAGCGAGGGCGTGGAGTTCGCCGACATCCGCGACTGGACTCCCGGCGACCGCGTGCGCAAGATCAACTGGCGCGCCAGCGCCCGCCGCAGCGGTCCGCTGCTCGTGAACGAGCAGCACCCCGAGCGCAACACAGACGTCGTGCTCTTCCTCGACACGTTCGTCGATGTGGAGTCCGACGACGACCGCGGAACCTTCGACATGACCGTGCGCGCCGCAACGTCGCTCGCCCATCTCTATCTGCAGCGCAAGGATCGCGTCGGCCTCGTGAGCTTCGGTGGCTATCTCTCATGGCTGCTGCCGGCTTCCGGAACGCAGCACCTCTACCGCATCGTCGACTCGCTGCTGCAGATGAACATCGTGCTGAGCTTCGCGTCGAAGGGTGTCGATGTCCTCCCGCCGCGCACGCTCCCGCCGCGAGCGCTCGTCATCGCCCTCTCTCCTCTGCTCGATCCTCGATCGGCATCGGCCCTGCTCGACCTGCGCGCGCGGGGCTTCGACCTCGTCGTGATCGAGGTCTCTCCCGTTCCGTTCGTCCAGGCAGGAAAGGGCGAGCTCGCAGATCTCTCGTATCGACTGTGGAGGTTGACGCGCGAGTCGCTGCGCGCGCGGTACGAGCAGGCAGGCGTGCCGGTGATCGAGTGGACCGACGGCCTTCCGCTGAACGTTGCGCTCGAGGAGGTGGCGACATTCAGGCGATACGCACGCACCGCGCGCGCATAGTGCTCGCGACCGGATCGGCAGTCGCGTACGCGGGTGTTCTTGCGTACGCCGCGATCCGTGAGCCGAGACTCGCCGGGCTCATCACGGGCATCGGCGCAGTCGGGGCGGTGCTCCTCGGCTTCGTGCTCGTTCGCCGAATGGACGATCTGCTGCCGTGGGCGCTGGTCTTGCTCGGCGGCGCCTACACGTTGTCGCTCGTCCTGCGCGGCCACGGTGTCGACGGAGGGGCGCCTCTCGTCGCAGCCGGCCTGCTCGTCTGCGCCGAGCTTGCGGCGTGGTCACTCGACGAGCGGCATGCGATCGCCGGGGACCGCGCTGTGCTGATCGGACGTGCGACCGCGCTCGGCGCGCTCGTCGTCGCGAGCATCGCCGCCGCGGGCCTCATCGTCGCGCTTTCGCTGGCTCCCGGCACCGGGCTCGCCTGGACGGTGCTCGGCGCGGCGGCAGCGGTGCTCGCCGTGGCACTGGCCGTCCGGCTGTCGCAGCCGGCGTCCTAGGGTGCGTGCCCCGTCCCGGCGTCGGGCGCTACAATCCGACCGGTCCCGAGGCGCATTCGTCTAGTGGCCTAGGACGCCGCCCTCTCACGGCGGTAGCACGGGTTCGAATCCCGTATGCGCTATCACGACCCGCATGGCTGGGCCGCTACGGCTCAACCATGCGGGTCGGACGTGTCACACGCCGCTGTGGCTCTAGCTCGCGGCGATTCCTTCGAGTCCGGCCGGGAGTCCCTCATCGATGACGGCGAGTTTCGTGAGGCTGCCGTCGCTATTGATCTGGAACTCGTCGAGGGTTCCGGCTGCGCCGGCCTCGGCGTAGAGGAAGTGGCCGTCTGGTGATGGCGTGAGGTCGATGGAGCCGGTCTCAGTCGTTGCGGCGACGGGGCTCAGCAGGCTTGGCTGGCCGGTCGGCGAGATCCGGTAGGAGCTGAGCGTGCTGCTGCCGGTGTTTGCGACGTAGTAATAGTCGCCGGCCTTCGCGATCCAGCACAGCGCTGCCTGTCCGTCGGGTTGTGACTGCGCACCGGTGAGCGTGCCGTTCGACTGCAGGGTGTAGGTCGTGAGGCTGCTTGCTCCCGCCTCACCGACGGCGAGTCGACCTCGGGGATCGAAGGTGAATGCGAACGGCACGGGAGTCGCTGACGCGTTCACCACCGGCACGGCGCTGAGCCTTCCGCCTACGTCGACGCCATAGACGTCGATGTGGCTGCCGCTCGCCTTTGTCGTCACGATCAACTGCCGCCCGTCCGGTGAGAATCCGACCTGGCCGGGAGAGCTCAGGAAGAAGGGCGGACTCGTGTTCGCAAGCCCGAGCGACCGCGTCCCGTCTGCGATCGGGGTGAGCGTGCCGCCCGCGATTTGGTAGCCGCTGAGTCGGCCGACACCGCCGGCGTTCAGGACGTAGACCAGGTTCCCGTGTACGGCGATACTTGCCGGGAAGTCTCCTCCCGACGAGATCACCTGGCGCAGGGTCAGATGAACACCCTCGACGCCGAACACGGACAGGGAGTTGCTGCCTGCGTTCACCGCGAACAAGAGACGATGCACGCCGTCATAGACGAGCGATCCCTGGGAGGCGAGCTTGTCGGAAACGGCTCCGACGGCTGCTCCGCCTTTACCGCCGGTCGCGAATCTGCCGGCAGGAGTCAACAACCCATTCGCGACACGCGCGTACACGGCAATCGTGTTCCCACCGAGTTCGTTCGTCTGCACAAAAACAGCACCCGTCGCGACGACCTGCTGCCTTACCTGTGGCGCTGTCGGCACCAGACGCCTGCGAAACACCAAAGAGCGACACGGCGGCAACGCACGCTGCCGCGAGCAAGACGGATCTCATATGCACTCCTTCCGAGCCGGCGGCACACAACACCCAGTGCGATGCACGCGCCAGCTCTATCGCCGATCGAAGCAGCCGCCTCGACCTACGACATACATATCCTCGAAAACCAACACGGACGCTACGAGAACCTTACGATTCTCCAAACTCTCGCGAGTAGGCTCAGCGTCGGCGTTCGTGGTACGCCTACGAGCAAACGGGCCGGTCGCCTCGAGCGATTACCGAGGCAACGGCAGCTCGAGATGGTCGATCGCGCGTTGTGCCTGCGCGCGAAGTGACCACGTCGGGGACGAGCCGAAGTAGACGCGGACGATCACGGAATATGCGCCTGGGCCTGCACCGGCAAGCCCGTACTCGCCGCCCGCGACATACGTGCCATCGCAACAGGGGTAGCGTTTCGCCGCCTCGAGGCGCAGATCGATCCGTCTCTGCGCATTCTGCGCCGCTTGGTAAATCGTCGCGAATACGACGATGCCGCCCCGCGGAAGCTGCGAGAGCGTCGCCTCGGGCGGATCCGCTGTCCGCGCGTCCCGGTAGCGGACGCCCCTCGCCATCCACGCGGTCGATTCCTTCGGGGATGCGATGCCCGGGGCCGGGCCATAGGAGGAGCTGAAGGTTCCGTTCGTTCCGGCTTGCCAACCCGGCAACGGCCGGAAGCGTAATGGTTGCGCCCAGGGAGCAAGCGCAACCGCTGCAATCAACGCGACCATCCCCGCGTCAGGGCTCGCGGCCGTCCTCGAACGGTGCGTAGCGGCGATGGAGCATCAGTGCGTTCCCGTCGGGGTCGCGGAACGAGGCCATCTGGCACACACCGGTGTCGAGCGTCTCGCCGTCGAACTCCACCCCTCTGGCCTCGAGCTCGGCTCGCGCGGTTACGACGTCGGGAACTCGCAGCGACAGCCCTGCTGGACTCGGAGCGAACGGCTGGCCGATGCTCGACGGGTCGAAGATGTCGAGTGTCACTTGGCCCGCACGGAACTCGATGTCGTGCTCGCCTTCACTCTCGATTTCCAGCCCCAGCATCTCCGTATAGAAGCGCCTAGCACGCTTGATGTCCGTCGTCAGGAACGACACGAAATCCACCCTCTCCACATGCACGGCCACTGCCGGAAAGCATAGGCGCGCGATCGCTGCCGACAGCCCGGCATTGCGACAGAGCCGGCAGGCTCCCCTAGGATCTCGAGGGTGTCGGATTTTGAGCGAGAGTTCGTCGACGGCCTCTACGAGGTGCTCGGAGAGCGTCCACCGTCGCCTGAGCTCGTAGAGATGCGGCTCTATGGCCAGTGGCTTGCCGAACGTAACCTCGGGCTGGTTCCGATCGCTGACCCGGATCGGTTCGCGTGGCCGGGTCTCTGGCTTGCTCGGGTTCGTGTGGCAAACACCGACCACGCCGTCGTGATGTACGGCTCGCCATCGGGCGCCGTCTCAGATCCGTCCGGCGCGCTCTCCAGCGGCGGGATCATCGAGGAAGGCTGGCTCCTCGCGCCGCTTGATCTTCAGCTACCGACGGACCAGCCATATGCCTCGGAGACGGGCGTCGGGCGAGTTGCCGGTCTGCTCGTGGCCCCAGAGGCCGAGGCGCCTCTCGTACGGGTGGACACGGTTCTGGCGCTCGCGGGAAGCGGCCTCGAGGGAGACCGGTATGCCACCGAGGGTGGAACGTTCAGCGGACCTGGGCGCGGCTACCAACTGACGTTGGTGCAGGCGGAAGCGCTCGATGCCGTCGGCCTCTCGTGGGAAGAGGCAAGGCGGAACATCGTGACTCGCGGCATCGAGTTGAACGGCCTCGTCGGCCGTCGGTTCCGGATCGGCTCCGTCGAGTGCATCGGCCGACGACTGGCGGAACCCTGCGCGCACCTCGAGAAACTGACGCGGCCGGGATTGCTCCGTCCCCTTGTCCATCGCGCCGGTTTGCGCGCTGACATTCTCGTCGGCGGCACGATCCAGTTGGAAGACGAAGTCGCAGCGGCTGACGGCCCCTCATGACCGACCCGCTTGCGACCGTCACGCTCCCCGCTGATGCGCCGGTAGCGGTGGAGCTACGGGCGGCCGTGCGCGCCGGCGACATCGACCTGATGCGACGCCTCCTGTCGGACAAACCTGATCTGGCGAGCGCGAGATTCGAGGTCAGAGGCGGTACGCGCACGGCGCTCCATGTCGTGGCAGACTGGCCGGGCTACTTCCCTGGCGGTCCGGACATCGTGAGGCTGCTGATCGGCGCTGGCGCCGATCCCAATGCCGCTACCACCCCGGCACCCCATGAGACGCCGCTGCATTGGGCCGCGAGCAGCGACGACGTGGATGTTGCAGTCGCACTGATCGATGGGGGCGCCGATCTCGAGACGCCGGGCGGATCCATCGGGACGCCTCTCGACAACGCGGTGGGATACAGCTGCTGGCACGTCGCTCGCCTCCTCGTCATGCGTGGCGCCCACGTCGAGAAGCTTTGGCACGCGGGCGCACTCGGCATGCTGGACCGATTGGACGAACTCCTCGTGCCCGAGATCGACCCTGAGCAGATTTCACAGGCGTTTTGGCACGCCTGCGCCGCCGGCCAACGCCGCGCAGCCGAGCGCTTGTTGACCGCCGGTGCTGAGCTCGACTGGGAGCCGGACTACGCACATGGCACAGCGTTGGATGCCGCAACGGGCCTCGGCACCCAACGCGAGAACGTGATCGAGTGGTTGCGATCCATCAGCGCCCGCTCGGCCCAGACGCCGCACGAAGCATCGCCCTGAGACGGCCGCCTCAGGGCGCGATGTTGTGATTGTGGTGGAACACGTTTTCCGGGTCGTACCTCCGCTTCAGCTCGACGAGGCGGTCGTAGTTGGGACCGTACGCACCGCGAACCGCGTCGTCGCCTTGATCGTCTCCGAGATAGTTGAGCCATCGCCGCTCGGATAGGTGCGGCGAGAGAGCGGCATGCGTCTCCTTCGTCCAACTGATGTTCGCGTCGTTATCCGCGGGGTCCATCCACACCGACGGGAGCAGAAGATTCCAGCCCACCTCGCGATGCGGAACGGCGGTGTCGGTGACGCCCACGCGGCAGACTGCGCCGTGGAAGCGCTCAAACAGGATCGCGCTCATGGGCGAGGGCACCGTCGCGAATCGCTCCAGAGCCACATCGATCAGGCCGTCCGGGATGCCGCTCGTGAAGCTCGAGAGCCAGTAGTTCAGCGACCCGGTCGGATAGTTCGCGTCGAGCAGTGTGTTCATCACGCTGTACGGCATCGGGCCGACCTCGACGACGAGCGGCGAGCCCCACCCCTTGTAGGGAGCGAGATCGCGTTCCGCCTCCTCCGGCGTGCCCGTATGGAAGACGACCATCGCCGAGAGTTTCAGGCCCGACCCATCCGGTGCATGGACGAGGCCGGCGAACACCGTCAGGTCATCCGAGGCCGACTCGACCTCGTCGCGAACAAAGCGGAGCAGGTCGCCGGCGGCATCGATCGGATGAGCGATCAGACCTCCGACCACCATGCTCAGCGGATGCAGGCGGTACTCGAACGATGCCGCGATCCCGAAGTTGCCGCCGCCGCCTCGAATCGCCCAAAAGAGATCCGGATCCGACTCTTGCGTGACATCGAGAATGCGGCCGTCCGCCGTGACGAGCTCGACGCCGAGCAGATTGTCCGCTGCGAGGCCGTGCTTCGCCATCAACCAGCCGAGGCCACCACCGAGCGTGAGGCCCGCGATCCCGGTGGTCGAGATCGCGCCACCCGTCACGGCCAGCCCGTGCACCGCCGTCTCGCGGTTGAGCTCCCGCCAGAGGACGCCGCCCTGCGCCCTGGCCGTCTGTCCGTCCCGGTCGACATGGATGCCCTTCATCGGTGAGAGATCGATCATCAAGGCTCCGTCGACAACAGCGCGACCGGCCACGTTGTGTCCGCCGCCGCGAACGCTGACCTCGAGCCCACTCTGACGAGCGAAGCGAACCGCATCCGCTACGTCGGCGGCGTTCTGGCAACACGCAATCAGCGCCGGACGTCGGTCGACGAGACCGTTGTGAACGCGACGAGCATCGTCGTATCCATGATCGCCCGGCGCGAGCACGCTTCCCGAGAACGATGTTCGAAGAGCGTCCAGCAACTCGGTCTGAACACCTGCAGTCGTAGCCATGGCCTGCCTTCCCCTCGACAATGATCCCGAGGATCGTAAATCCGACGGGCGTGACTGCCAAGACGTGCCGGCGGGACCGCGACCGCTAGCGCAGGTAGTAGGGCTCTCGCTCGTCGGTTCGCCAGATGGTCCGGAGCGCGAAAACGACTCCGAGGAGCATCAGCGCGCCCACGACGAGCGCCAGCACGAACCATGGAAACTCGTCATCGCTGTCGAAGACTGCGAACGCGATGGACGTTATGAGCACAACCAGCGCGACTGCAAGACCGGCACATGCTGCAGCTATGCGCCGTGTGACCAGAGAAGGCTTGTCCGCAGAGACGCCATGCCCTACGCCCATTTCGCTTCGGGCGGGTCGAGGAGCGATCGGAACAGTCGAGCCCTCAAACCGGGATGTCCAAGACACGGCACGGTGCCTTTCAGTGTAGCGCTGCGAGGTGCGAGATGAAGTGCCCTCGAACGCCCTCGAGGGTCATGCGACAGGTGCGTGCGGCTGCGCCGAATCGAGCCGGTGCAGCAGAAGGTCAAGCGATTGCTGGACGGGCGCGTATGCCGGGTCGCCCGCGACGTTCCGCAGCTCCCATGGGTCCTTGCGCAGGTCATAGAGCTCGCGCCAGCCGCGTGTGTACTCGACGTAGAGATAGCGCTTGGTGTGGACCGCGACGTACGGCGGCGGCCCTCCCACCTTCAACGTGTCGCGGCCGAGGTATTCCACGATGAACGCATGCCTCCACCGGACGGACTTGCCGCGCAGGAACGGCACAAAGCTGTCGCCGTCCTGGGGCTTGCCCGGCATGACGCCCGCGAGGTCGCTGATCGTCGACGCGAGATCGATGTTGAGAACCGGCTTGGTGTTCACCGTCCCGTTGCCGGCGCGCCACGGCGTGCGGACGACAAGCGGCACGTGTGTCGACTCCTCGTACGGCCAGAGCTTGCCGCCGAGCCGATGCTCCCCCCACAGGAAGCCGTTGTCGCTCGTATAGATGATCACCGTGTTGTCGAGCAGCTTTCGCTGCTTGAGCGTGGAGACGATCGACTTGACGGAGCGATCGAGAGCGAGCAACGACTCGAGTTGGCGAATGCGAACGTGACTCTGATAGACGTCGGCCGCCGCCTTCAGCAGATCTCGATGCCATGCGCGCCACGGCTTGTCGCCGATGTTCGCCTCGTCGATCGACGGCGTGTGCAACGGCGCGATGTTGATCAACTTCCCCTGGTCCTGCGGCGCCGGGATGGCGGGCAGGTGCGGCGCCGTCGGCGCGAAGTACAGAAAGAAAGGCTTGCCTGCGTGCTGCTGCTTGATGAAGCTCGTCGCCTTTTGCGTCAGCACCGTCGTCGAGTAATCCGCGGGCGCCGATCCGTACTCGACCATCCGCCCGTTCTCGTTGAGCTTGTAGTCGTAGTACTTCTCCATGGGGATGCTGTCCATGGCCTGCCAGTCGTCCCAGCCGGGCGGGATCGCGTTGTGCCCGTAGATCGTGTAGTCGTTGAGGTACTTCCCGACGAGCGCGGTGCGATAGCCGCCCGCGTGGAGCCACACCGCGAGGTTCGAGGACGAGTCGAACTTGGGATAGCTGTGCAGGCCGAAGTTGTCGAGCACGCCCGTATCGTGGGAGTACTGGCCCTGAAGGATGCTCGCGCGTGACGGGCCGCACTCCGACGTCGTCACGTGGTAGTTCGAGAAGGTCACGCCGTGCTGGGCGAGGAGCCGGTGCACGTTGTGCATCACCGTGCTGCCGTCGACGCGCTCGTCGTCGCTCAGGATCAGAACGACATTCAGCCGCCGTCGAGCGGTCCGCGGAGCCGGCGTGGCGTGCGCCGAGCGTCCACCCCCCTGCGCGGTCGCGGCCAGCGCAGAAGACGCGAGAGCGACCGCCGCCAACGCGACCCAGGGACGCACGCTCGCCATCCGTATGAGCGTATTCGCGTTGCCTGACCGGCTCCTGAACGATCGCGCCACCGGAAACGTCATCCGGAGCGCTCTCAACCCAGGCCGCCTACGCGGTGCTGCTGAAGACGCCCTAAGCGGCGGAAAGATCCGCGACGAGCGCGGCGGTGTCGAGTGGGTCGAACCCGAGCCGCGCGGCGATCTCTTCGCTCGTCGGCCCCGTGCCTTCGGCGAACAACTCGCGGAGGATGTCGCCCGTCTTCGGGCTCCGCCACCAGTCCTCACCGAGCTCGCGGATCAGGTACTCGCGCAGCTGCGCGGCGCGGATCCATGCCCGCAGGTAGTCGGCGGAGTAGAAGCCGGAGTCCATGTCCGCGACGTAGCCGCGAGGGTCGTACCGAATGCCCGTCGCCTCGGTGAGCAGCGTCGCGTAGTCGCGCGGCGAACGGCCGTGCTCCTCCGAGAAGCTCGACCAGAAGCCCAGCTCGTAGCGCAGCTTCGCCGTGTAGCGGCGGTAGAGCAGCGCCTCGAGGAACAGCGTCGCCTGCGCGTTCTCCTCCGCCTGCGCGTCGGTGAGGCCGAAGTGCAGCGCGTGCCACCCGGGCTCGCGCGTGATGGCTTCGAAGATGTACGAGTAGATCTCCGTCAATGCATGGTCGCGTGAGATCCTGCGGAACGTGTACGCCAGCCGCGGATCGACGCCCGCGTAGTGAAGTGCATGGCCGGCCTCGTGCATGAACGCCTGGTAGTCGGCGAGGCCGCCCTGTGCCCGCGTGATCAGGTGCACGACGTCCGGCGGGTCCGAGGCGATCACACAGGCGCGCGGATTCTTCTGCGGCCGGTCCTCGAGATCGAGACGGATGTTCGGAATCGCGGTCATGTCGAAGCCGAGCGCCCGCACGCTTGCCATGCAGACGTCGACCGAGCGCTCCTTCGTGTACGTCGACTCGAGCGGCGACAACCTGCGGAGGTAGTGCACGTGCGCGTTCGTCGGAAGCTCGGCACGCTTCGGGCCGAGCAGCTTGTCGAACCACGTGTCGCGCAAACGGCCGTACGCGTCCGTCGTCGCATCCGAGGCCTTGACGAGCACCTCCTCGAGCCGATGGAGCGAGATCGCTTTCTCTTCCTCGTTCCGCTTCACGGGATCGAGCTCGCCCGAGAGCTCGCCCTCGAGCTGCTCGCCGGCGGCCATGAGCGCAATGCGATCCTCGTTGAAGCGAGCCGACTCGGCCCGTTCCAGCTCGCCGAGCGCCTCGCGATCGTCGTACGACTCGAGCACGGCCAACCGTGCCTGGGCCGAGCGCAACGGCATCTCCTCACCGGCGAACGTCACACGGGCGCCGAGGATCGCGTTCTCGAGTGCGTCCTCCTGCTCGGCGAGCTCCGACGAGACGAGACCGCCTTCGCAGGTCTTCCGCAGCCGGTAGAGCCGCTCCCGCTCGTCGCCGGACGCCGTGTTCTCGGCCTCGCGCAGCGTTTCGAGCTGGGCGCGCGAGAACAGCGAGCGATACCGGGCGACGATTGCCGCCTGCTCGGAGACCTCCTTCTCGCCGACCCGCACCGCGCGTCCCTCCTCGGCGCGCTCGAAGTAGTACTTCTGGAGCTGCGCCTCGTACTCGGCAGGTGTATGGACGGCCGTTGTCGACATCGCCTGAAGAGTATCGTCCTACGACCGAATTGGGGCGCGCGGGGCCAGCGACCGCACGGTGTCGAGCAGCGCGTCGATGGTGAACGGCTTCGGAAGCCGCGCGTCGGCGTCGATTCCCTCCGCTCCCGGCCCGATCTCGGCCGACCCGGTGACGATCGCCACCGGAACCCGCGGCTCACGCCGCCGCAGCTCGTCGACGAGCACATCGCCTCGCTCCCGGCCCAGGTGCAGGTCGAGGAGCACGACGTCGACGGGCTCGCGGTCGAGAAGCGCGCGCGCCGCTGCGAGGGTTGCCGCCTCGAGAACCCGGTAGCCCTCCAGCTCGAGATTCACCCTGCAGAGGAGCCTCAGGGACGGCGCATCGTCAACCACGAGAACAACCGGTGCTCTTACCGTTTGCACCCACGAAGTCTAGCCCCCGTACCCCGGAGGAGCCGCCGGCCGTTTACAGGTCGAGAAGAAGAAAAGAGACGGGGCAATATGAAGGGCACTCGAGCCCAGCACGACGAGGCGATACAAGGCCTCCCGACACCCAGCGCGACGTTCCGCCGACGGGCGTGGCGGCAGTTCCAACGAGTTCTCGATCCACTGGCACCACCGCGGCCGCTCCCGATGCGCCGCCGCGAACGCTGACTACGCCGCCGCGCGAACGCCGAGACGGGCGAGCGTCTTCGCGCGGCCGAGCAGCGCGATGCTCTCGAACAGGCCGGGAGAGATCTTCGACCCGGTGACCGCGACGCGGATCGGCTGAAACGCCTGCCGCGGCTTGAGGCCGAGCTCGTCGGCCGCCGCACGGAGCGCCGTCTCGATCGCCTCAGCGGTGAACGGCTCGAGCGTCTCGAGAGCCACCCGCGCCGCATCCAACATGGGCGCGCCTGCCCGCAGCTCCTCGGAATCGGGATCGACCTCGTGGAAGAAGAACCCTGCGAACGCCGGGATACTCGGCGAGCCTCGCAATCTTCTCCTGCACGAGCGGCACGGTCTTGCGCACCAGCACCGCATCCCAGTCGTACCCCTGCTCGCCGAGATAGAGGATGAGCGCGTGTGCGAGGTCCTCTTCGGAGAGCGCGCGGATGTACACACCGTTCATCCAGTCGAGCTTCGCGTAGTCGAACTGCGCCGGGCTTGACGTGACGCGGTCGAGCGCGAACCGCGCGACCAGCTCCTCGCGGCTCATGATCGTCGTCTCGCCGTCCGGCGCCCACCCGAGCAGCGCGAGGAAGTTGACGAGCGCGTCCGGCAGGTATCCCGCCTTGCGGAACTCGTCGACGCCGGTTGCGCCGTGGCGCTTCGATAGCTTCTTCCCGTCCTGACCGTTCACATTCGGAACGTGCGCGTACACGGGCAGCTCGGCGCCGACTGCGCGGATGATGTTGATCTGCTTCGGCGTGTTGGAGATGTGGTCCTCGGCGCGGATCACGTGGGTGATCCCGTCCCACACGTCCTCCATCGGCGAGGCGAAGTTGTACGTCGGGCGTCCGTCGCCGCGCACGAGCACGACGTCCTCGAGCTTCTCGTTCGGGAACTCGACGTGCCCGCGCACGACGTCGTCCCACGCCGTCACGCCCTCGTTCGGCATCCGGAACCGAATCGCGCCGTCGTCCTCATACGCCTTCCCCTCGGCGACGAGCTTCTGCGCGACTTCGCGGCAGTCGTCGAGCCTGTCGAGCTGAAACGTGATCTCTCCGTCCCAGTCGAGACCGAGCCAGCGCAGCGAGTCCTGGATCTGGTCGACCGCCTCCGCGACCTCCCGGCTCGTGTCGGTGTTCTCGATCCGCAGGCGGAACTCGCCGCCGTGATGGCGCGCGAAGAGCCAGTTGAAGAGGAACGTGCGCACCCCTCCGATGTGGAGAAAGCCGGTCGGGCTCGGAGCCATGCGAACGCGGACGGACATCGCGACCTATCGTAGTGCCGTGCCGCTCGCCCTCGTCTCCGACATCCACGGCAACGACGTCGCGCTCGCGGCGGTCGTCGCAGAGCTCGAGCGGCTCGGAATCACGCGCGTCATCTGCCTCGGCGATGCAGTGCAAGGCGGTCCGCAGCCGGCGGAGGTCCTCGATCGCCTCGCCGCCCTCGAATGGCCGGTCGTCCTGGGCAACAGCGACGACTTCCTGCTGCGCATCCCCGAGGATTCGCCGGAGCCGGTGACGGCGCGCCAGCTCGAAGTGCGCGCCTGGTCGCTCTCGCGACTCGAGTCGAAGCACCTCGAGCAGATCGCCTCGTGGCCCTTGACGCTCGACGTCGAGGTCGAGGGCGGGCTCGAGCTGCGCGCGTTCCACGGGTCGCCGACGTCCTACGACGACGTCGTGCTGCCCGAGACGACCGACGGCGAAGCGGAGCGGCTGCTCGGCGGCAGCGGCGTCGACGTCCTCGCGGGCGGCCACACCCACCTGCAATGGGCCCGCTGGATCGACGGAGCGCTCTACGTGAACCCCGGCAGCATCGGCGTTCCCTACGACCGCCACCAACCCGCGGATGACGTCCTGTTCACGCCGGCCGCCGAGTACGCCGTGCTCACGGGCGGTGGCGTCGAGTTTCGGCGGATCCCATTCGATCTCGACGCCCATGTCGCGGCGGGGATCGAGAACGAACAGCCGTATGCGGAGGAGGCGCTCAGCCGTTGGCAGAGCGCGTCCTGACGCAGAAGGAGCTGAACCGCGCGACGCTCGCTCGGCAGCTTCTGCTCCGGCGAAAGCGGGTGTCGGCAGCTGCCGTGATCGAGCAGCTCGGAGGCATGCAGGCGCAGTGGCCGCCCGCGCCGTATGTCGGCATCTGGTCACGCACCACGAGCTTCAAGCGAGCGACGCTCGAGCGGTCTCTCCTTGCCGGCGACGTGGTCAAAGCGTCGCTCATGCGCAACACGCTGCACATCGTCACCCGTCGCGATTACCCCGCCTTCTGGACCGCGCTGCACGACATCCCATCGTGGCCTGACGCCGAAGCGATCGCCGATGGTGTCCGCCTCGCGCCGCTCGTCCGCGCAGCTTGCTCTCAGCGGCCCGCTGAGCAGCCAGGACGCGCTCGCGTATCTGGAGAGCGAGCATGGGCTCTTCGATGTGCACCGAATGCGGGTCTGGCACGTCGCGCGCACGCGCTCGCACGTCATGCACGCGCCGCAAACCGCTCTGTGGTCGGCGCGCCCTCGCGGGCTCTTCGCCCCTCTCGACGAGCCCGAGCCCGTGGAGAAGCTCGCCGCCGTCCGAGAGGTCGTCCGACGTTACCTCGCGGCGTTCGGCCCGGCGTCCCGTGCCGACATCGCTACCTGGTCGGGAATGCGCATCGCCGACTTCGCGCTGGCGCTGGAGACGCTCGAGCCGCTCCGGCGCTTCCGCGATGAGCGCGGGCGGCACCTCGTCGACCTCGCGCGCGCACCGCTCCCCTCCGCCGACGTGCCGGCGCCCGTGCGGCTCCTCCCGAAGTGGGACAACCTCCTGCTCAGCCACGACGACCGCACGCGGGTGCTCTCGGAGGAGTACCGCAAGCTGATGATCGCAAAGAACGGCGACGTATCTCAGGCGTTTCTCGTTGACGGCGTCGTCGCCGGAGAATGGGTCGCCGACAAGCGAGGGAAGATCGCGCTGACGCCCTACGCTCCCCTCCCCCGCGTCGCGCGACGTGAGGTCGAGGACGAGGCGGCGCGGCTGGAGGCGTGGCTCCGGTAGCGTCGAGGGCCGATGCAGATCGGTGCACACGTCTCGTCCAGCGGAGGTATCCACACCGCGATCGACCGAGCCGAGGCGATCGGCGCCGAGTCCGTGCAGGTGTTCACCCAGAGCCCCCGCACCTGGCGCCAGACGAATCACGACCCTGCCACGTTCGACCGCTTCCGGGAACGGCGCGTGGAATCCGGCATGGGCGGAGTGCTCTGCCACGCGCTGTACCTCTGCAACTTCGCGGCGCCCGACGACGCGATCTACGAGAAGTCGATCGTGGCGTTGCGAAGCACGATGGAGATCGCTTCGGCGATCGGCGCCGACGGCGTCGTCGTGCACGTCGGGTCGCATCTCGGCGCCGGTCTCGACAAGGGGCTCGAGCGCGTCGTCCCTGCGCTCGAGCAGGTGCTCGAACTGTGCTCCGACGACACCTGGCTGCTGATGGAGAACTCCGCAGGCGCCGGAGGCACGATCGGCCGCTCGATCGACGAGCTCGCGACGATCTTCAGGCGGCTCGACGCACATCCGCGCCTCGGTGTGTGTCTCGACTCGTGCCACCTCTACGTCTCGGGCGTCGACGTCACCGACCGCAGCGCGCTCGATGCCACGCTCGACGAGCTCGACTCGTTCATCGGCTTCGATCGCCTGCGCGCGCTGCATGTCAACGATTCGGCCGCGCCGCTCGGGTCGAACCGCGACCGGCACGAGAACATCGGCGAGGGACTGCTCGGCGAGAACCTCGGCGTCTTCCTCGGGCACCCACGGCTCCAGGGCCTACCGGCCGTGCTCGAGACCGCCGGGCCGGACAAGCGCGGCCCCGATTCCAACGAGATCCGGAAGACGAAGGAGATCCGCGAGCGCGCGCTCGCCGCGCAGTGAGCCGGTACCGGTGGGTGATCCTCGCCGCGGGCACTTTCGCCCAGGCGAGCTTCTCGGCTGCGCTCGTCGGCCTGCCTGCGCTCGCCCCTGTGCTGCGCTCGCATTACCACCTCTCGCTCGGCCAGGTGGGGATCGTGCTCGGAGCGATCTCGTTCGGCATGATCCCGACGCTCTTGCCGTGGGGACTGCTGGCAGACCGGATCGGTGAGCGCACGGTGATCGGGCTCGGGCTCGGAAGCGCCGGGATCGCAATGAGTGCGATCGCGTTCACTGTCACCTACGCCGCGCTCGTGGCCCTCCTCGTCGTCTTCGGCGCACTCGGGTCGAGCATCAACGCCGCGAGCGGACGAGCGGTCATGGGCTGGTTCGGGCACGAACAGCGAGGGCTCGCGCTCGGGATCCGTCAGACCGCCGTGCCGATCGGCGGCGCCGCGGCAGCCGTCGGGATCCCGTGGCTTGCGTCGAACGGCGATCCTGCGAAGGCGTTCCTCGCCCTCGGCGCGGCGGCCATTGTCGGCGCAGGGATTGCCGCCCTGCTCTTGCGGGAGGCGCCGGCGCGACCGGAGATCCATCCGGCCGAGGTTGCGCGACCGCTCCGCGACCTGCGCAACTGGCTGCTCGCCATGGGCTCAGGGCTCTTCGTCGTGGCACAGATCGCGTTGACAAGCTATTCCGTGCTGTTCCTGCATCAACACCGAGGCCTCTCGACGCACTCAGCCGCATTTGTGCTCGCGGCGATGAACGTCTTCGGTATCGCGGCACGCATCGCTGCGGGCCGATGGTCCGATCGCGTCGGATCTCGCGTGGGGCCGTTGCGTGTCCTTGGCCTGCTCATCTCCGCGGGCACGGCGGCCGTCGCCTTGCTCATCGATGCGCCGTTGGCTGTGCTCGTGCCGACACTCGCGGTGGCCGGCGTGCTGAGCCTCTCCTGGAACGGCGTCGCGTTCACCGCCGCGGCAGAGATGGCGGGCACGGGCCGAAGCGGCGCCGCACTCGGGTTCCAGCAGACCGTGCTCGGCGTGATCGCCGCGATCGGGACGCCCGCGTTCGCGGCGCTCGTCGCGGCTACCTCATGGCGCGCGGCGTTCTTTGCCGCGGCCGCGCTCCCGGCGCTCGGCCTCCTTGCACTGCGTCGGGTGTCGTCGGCTACCGAAGACGGGCGATCACGCGGAACGTCGGCGATCCCGCCGGCAATTCCTTGAACTCCGGGTTCACACAGCCGAGCTCACCGCCCCGGTGCTCATAGCACGGCTCGATCTCCGACCGGCACATGGGCAACGGCACGCGGATGGCCCGCACCGCACCGAACCCGTCGCGCTTGCTCTCGGCCATCCGGAGCATCTCGAGGTCGATCTCCGCCTCGTAGATCTTCTGCATGCATCCGATGAACGTATGCCCGTGCTCCTCGTAGGCGTAGACGAAGGGGCACGAGCGGTCGAGGCACGCCGAGGGGTAGACCACCTTGTCGCAGTGCACCTCGCAGCCACGGCAGTCCACGGCATCCTGGGGACGGAGCGGAAGCGTGGCCTTCTCGAGCCGTTGCGAGACGTCGCTCATCTGGGCTCATTGTGTGCGCCGTCTTTCCCTCCCCGCAAGACTTGATTTTTCGGCCGTTTTCGCCTAGCGGCAACGGAGTCGCCACTCACGACAGGCGCTTGACCGCCGTCAGGACGTCCATCTGGGTGAACGCCCGGAAGTCAGGCTCCGCCGCCGCCGGATCGTCGTCGGCCCGGAACCAGAGCGCCTGGCACGTCCGCATGCCGACCGCTGCCGCGCCGGCGAGGTCGACGGCGAGCGAGTCGCCGACGAAAAGCGTTCGCTCCGCCGAGACTCCGACCCCCTCGAGCGCCCACTCGAAGATCGCCGGATGCGGCTTGCGCCACCCCACCTCGGACGCGAACACCGCGACGTCGATCCGGTCCGTGATCCCGAGCTGGTCGAGGTCGCGGCGGAGGAGCGCAGGCGGGTCGAAGGCGTTCGAGACGACTCCCAGCTTGAGACCGCGGCTCCGCAGCAGCTCGAGCAGCGCGTGCGTCGTCGAGGCGAGCCGGTGCGCAGGCAGCCAGAACGCGTGCTCGGCTTCGAGAAAGCGGTCGAGCCCCGCCTCGTCGACGGAGATCCCAACGTCCGCGAGGAGTTGCATCACCACTGCTCCGTAGTCGACGCTCTCGAGCGACCCGGGAATGTCGAGCTGCGGCAGGTACGTCGTGACGAACCGCTCCGTCAGCTCGGGCCGCGGCTCGTGGCCCAACGCCCGGAGCCCCGCGGCATGACCGGCCTCGAGCAGGCCGGGATCCCACTCCCAGTGTACGAGTGTCTCGCCCCAGTCGAAGAGAACTGCATCGAGCACGGCCGGGTAGGCTACCCGCGCCGTGGCACGCCGCATCCTCTGGGCGTCGCTCGCCCTCGCGCCCGCGACTATCGCGCTGAACTTCCTCGCGAGCCTCGATCACACACTCATGTTCGTGCTGGCGGGTCTGGCGCTCATCCCGCTCGCCTGGGTGATCGGCGAGGCCACAGAGCAGGCGGCCGAGCACACGGGCCCGGGGGTCGGCGGCTTTCTCAACGCGAGCTTCGGCAACGCGCCCGAGCTGATCATCGCGCTCCTCGCCGTCAACGACGGCCTACCGCAGGTCGTGCGCGGATCGCTCGCAGGCAGCGTGATCTCGAACCTCCTGCTCGTCCTCGGCGTCGCGCAGATCGTCGGACCGGACCGAGCGCCGATCGACCGCAGGTCGTTGCTGACGCAGCTCGGGCTCTGCGGCGTGGCGGTGCTCGCGGTGTTGGCGCCCGTCGTGCTCGGCTATACGGGCGATCCGGAACGGCACACGGCGGTGCTTGCGTCGATCCCCGTCTCTGTGCTCCTCCTCATCCTGTATCTCGCTGTCACCGGCCGCAATCTCCGCCGTCACAGCCGAACGGAGCGGGCGGAAGCCGCAGTTGGCGCGTGGACACTGCCGACCGCGCTCGCCGTGCTCGGCGTGGCGACGATTCTCACCGCGTTCGTCAGCGAGGTCCTCGTGCACTCGCTCGATTCGTTCGCGCACGCGGTCGGTGCGAGCGAGTTCTTCATCGCTGCGGTGATCGTCGCGATCGTCGGCAACGCAGCGGAGCACGGAGGAGCGATCGTCATCGCCCGCGCCGGAAAGATGGAGCTCGCGAGCGAGATCGCCGTCTCTTCGAGCGCGCAGGTGGCGCTGCTCGTCACGCCGACCGTGATGCTGTTCTCGCTCCTCTTCGCGCACCCGCTGCCGCTCGCGTTCCGCTGGGAGGAGATCGTCGCGATGGGAGGCTCGGTCGGGCTCGTAGCGCTGATCGTGCGCGACGGGCGCTCGAGGCGCTGGGAGGGCTGGCTCCTGCTCGGCGTCTACGTGGTCGTGGCCGTGGGATTCCTCCTGGCGGGGAATCGCTGATCCGTAGCCGCTCCGGGAGGTTACGGATACAGGTGGTCCGGGCGCGCCGGTAGGTTTTCGGGCATGAGCGCAATCGAAGAAACGGGTGTTCCGGCGCCCGCACAGGCAGGTGGCACGGTCGTGGAGGCCACGGGCCTCACGAAGCGGTACGGCGAGGGCTCGACCGCGGTCGAGGCACTTCGTGGCGTCTCGATCGACGTCAAGGCAGGCGAGCTGGTCGCCGTCATGGGGCCGTCCGGGTCGGGAAAGTCGACGCTGATGCACATCCTCGCGGGGCTCGACAAGCCGACCGAGGGCACGGTGACGATCGCGGGCACGGAGATCACGAAGCTCGCCGACTCGAAGCTCACGCGGCTCCGTCGCAAGCACATCGGCTTCGTCTTCCAGTTCTTCAACCTGCTGCCGATGCTGACCGCGGAGGACAACGTGATCCTCCCGCTCTCGATCGCAGGTGAGAAGCCCGACAAGAAGTGGCTCGACGAGCTCCTGCAACAGACGGGCCTCACCGAGCGGCGCTCACACCGTCCGTCGGAGCTCTCCGGTGGCCAGCAGCAGCGCGTCGCACTCGCGCGTGCACTCGTCACGCGGCCGACGATCCTCTTCGCCGACGAGCCGACCGGCAACCTCGACTCGAAGACCGGTGGCGAGATCCTCGACCTCCTCCGCAACTCCGTGAACACCTACGGGCAGACGATGGTGATGGTCACGCACGAGCCCCGCGCCGCCGTGATCGCCGACCGCGTGCTGTTCCTCGCGGACGGCTTGATCGTCCAGGAACGGCGCGGCGCCACGGCCGCCGAGGTGCTCGAGGTGATGAGCAGCCTCAGCTCGTGATCGGGGTCGCCCTCAAAGGCCTGCTCGGCAGGAAGCTTCGCGCCGCGCTGACGGCCGTAGCGGTGGTGCTCGGTGTCGCGATGATCAGCGGCACGTACGTGCTGACCGACACGATCAAGGCCGCGTTCGGGACCGTTTTCACGCAGGTCTACAAGAACACCGACGCCGTCATCACGGGCAAGAGCGCGATCGGCGGCAACGAGAACAACGGCGTCACGCCTCCGTCGCTGCCGGAGTCGCTGCTCGGAGAAGTGCGCGCATTGCCCGACGTCGCTCTCGCCGAGGGCGGCATCTCCGACCAGGCGCAGCTCGTCGATCACAACAACAAGGTCGTCTCGCGCGGCGGCGCGCCGAGTCTCGCCTTCAGCGTCAACCCGACCGGCGACCAGCGCTTCAATCCGCTTGCCCTCACCGAAGGGCAATGGCCGAACGGTCCCGAGGAGATCGCGATCGACGCAAAGACTGCCTCGTCGAAGGACTTCAAGGTCGGAGACACGATCGGAGTGCTCACGCGTGGCCCGGTGCAGAAATTCCGGATCACAGGGCTCGTGAAGTTCGGCGGCGTGAGCTCGCTCGGCGGCGCGACGCTCGCGATCTTCGACCTGCCGACCGCGCAGAAGCTCTTCCACAAGGAAGGCAAGTTCGACTCGATCGGGGTCGCGAGCAAGCCGAACGTGACGCCGGAGGCACTCGCTGCGCAGATTGAGCCCCTGCTCGGACCGACAGCACAGGTTCGCACGGGCCAACAGGAGGCGAAACAGGCGGCCAAGGACACGAATAGCTTCCTGAGCATCCTCGAGTACTTCCTGCTCGCGTTCGGCTTCGTCGCGCTCTTCGTCGGGATCTTCGTGATCGCCAACACGATGGGCATCACGGTCGCCCAGCGGATGCGCGAGCTCGCAACACTGCGCACGCTCGGCGCGACGCGCCGGCAGGTGTACTGGTCGGTCGTGCTCGAGGCGCTGGTGATCGGCGTGATCGCCTCGGTGATCGGCCTCTTCCTCGGGCTCGGGCTGGCCAAGCTGCTCAATCAGCTCTTCATCTCCTTCGGGATCGACCTGCCGCAGGTTGGAACCGTCTTCGCGACGAGGACGATCGTCGTCGCCCTGCTCGTCGGCACCGTCGTGACGCTCATCGCCTCGATCCGCCCCGCACTGCGGGCGACGCGCGTCGAGCCGATCGCCGCGGTACGCGAGGGCGCAGTGCTGCCGACGTCGCGTCTCGCCCGCTTCGGGCCGTACATCGCGATCGGCGTGATCGTCGTCTCGATCGGTCTCATGCTCCTCGGGCTCTTCGGCGGCGGCTCCACGAAGCTGCGGCTGCTCGCCCTCGGCATCGGGGCCGTGGGCGTCTTCATCGGCGTCGCCATGCTCGCGCCGACGCTCGTCCCGCCGATCGCACGCGTCCTCGGCTATCCCGCGGCGCGCTTCGGCGGTGCGGCCGGAATGCTTGCGCGCGGCAATTCGATCAGGAATCCGTCGCGCACGGCGTCGACCGCGTCCGCCCTGATGATCGGGCTCACACTCGTGACGCTCGTCTCCGTGCTCGCTGCCGGCCTCAAGACGACGTTCGGGGACGCCGTGAACAAGCTGTTCGTCGCCGATTACGCGCTCACGTCGCAGAACGGCTTCACGCCGTCGTCGACCGCCTCCGAGAAGGCATTGCGCGGGGTCGAGGGCGTCACCGTCGTGAGCGGCGTCCGCGCGGGACAGGCGCAAGCGTTCGGCAATCGAATCAGCATCACGGCGGTCGAGCCGACCGTGAGCAAGGTGATCGACCTCAAGTGGATCGAAGGAAGCGCGGCCACGCCGGCGCAGCTCGGCGACGACGGTGCGTTCGTCGCGAAGAGCTACGCCAAGGACCACCATCTCGTTCTGGGGTCGCCGATCGAAATGAAGACGCCGACTGGATCGACGCTGAACCTGAAGCTCCGCGGAGTCTTCGACCCGCCGAAGGGCGGCTCGCCGTTCGGTGACATCACGATCTCCGCGCAGCGCTTCGATCGCGAGTACCCGAACCCGCAGAACCTCTTCACCTTCGTCAAGACGGTCGACGGAGTGACCGACGCACAGACCACGCGGCTCACGCAGGCGCTCGCGCCGTTCCCCGACGCGAAGATCCAGACGAAGTCGGAGTTCATCAAGACGCAGGAAGGCGGGATCAACCTGCTCCTGAAGCTCCTGTACGTGCTGCTCTCGCTCTCGATCATCATCAGCCTGTTCGGGATCGTGAACACGCTCGTGCTGACCGTGTTCGAGCGCACACGTGAGATCGGGATGCTGCGCGCCGTCGGCATGCAGCGCCGCCAGGTGCGCAACATGATCCGCCACGAGAGCATCATCACGGCTCTCTTGGGTGCCGCGCTCGGCATCCCGGTCGGCGTCGTCCTCGCGCTGATGGTCGGGAAGGCGATCGACTATCCGGCCTTCACGATCCCGTGGGGCACGCTGATCGTGTTCGTCATCGCGGCGATCATCGCCGGCCTCATTGCCGCGATCTTCCCAGCACGCCGAGCCGGGCGGTTGAACATCCTCGACGCGCTGAAGTACGAGTAGAGCCCGAGCGAAGGCCGCGCTAACGAAGATCCGCCGCGGAACAGGCTCGGGATAGCCTTGCGCGATGCGCGCGCTCCTGACCTGCAGACCGTTGGCGGGTCACTATCGGCCGATGCTGCCACTCGCACGTGCCCTGGCAGAGGCGGGACATGACGTGGCGTTCGCATCGGGCGAACCTGTCGCCGGCGAAGCGGAAGCGGAGGGCTTCACGGCGTTTCGCGTCGGGCTGGAACTGGACTCCGTGGAGCCGCTTGCCCGCCGCGTTCGAGATCGTGCCGCCTCGCTTCCTCCTTCGCAGAGTCCGCCCGTTCGTCTTCACGGAGCTCTTCGTCCGGGTCGAGCTGGAGCCGCGTGCGAACGACCTGTTCAAGGTCGTCGAGCGGTGGAAGCCGCACCTCGTCGTACATGACGTGGCGGAGTTCGCCGCACCGCTCGTCGCGACCATGAGCGGCATCCCGTATGTGGAGCACAGCTATGGACCTGCCATTCAGGACGACGTCATCCGTGCCGCCGGCGAGGCCGCCGCGCCCTTCTGGAGCATCGCACGGCCTCGCGCCGCACCCCCTCGGTGGCTTCTACCGCTACCTGTACCTCGACGTGTGCCCACCCAGCCTCCAGGTACCCGAAGCGGTTACGGGTGTGGTGCAGGGCATCCGCACAGTCGAGACTCAGCCACCGGCGACGCAGCTCCCGTGGCTGGATGCGCTGCGCGGGCTGCCGATCGTCTACGTCACGCTCGGCACGGTCTACAACCGCAACCTCGACGTGTTTCGGGCGCTGCTCGACGGCCTCCGCGACGAAGCGCTGAACATCGTCGTCACGGTAGGCAAGCAGAACGACCCCGCGATGCTCGGTCGGCAGCCGTCGAACGTCCACGTGCACCAGTACATCCCGCAGGAGCTACTGCTCCCTCATTGCGCCGCTGTCGTGACGCACGGCGGCGCCGGGTCGACCCTTGGTGCGCTCGCATTCGGCCTGCCGCTCCTCGTCGTCCCCCAAGGCGCCGATCACTTCTACAACGCCGAACGCGTCGTTGCCGCAGGCGCCGGAGTCCAGCTCGTGCCTGATCGCCTCACCGCCGACGCAGTTCGTGACGCCGTTCGCATGCTCCTGCACGACGACACATTCCGACAAGCGGCGCAGCGCATCAAGAACGAGTTCGACGCAATGCCCGACCCGCGGCAAGCCGTCGAGACGCTCGAACAACTCGCCGCGCGCGAACCCGCGTGGAATAGCCCCGCCCGGGGAGGCGGCGGCTCGTAGGTGGCGGGTGCCACGTTACGGGAATGTCCCCTGAGCGCGGCGCCGCCTACGGCTTTGGGTCGACCAGCTTTGTAACGACCCAGCGATGCTTGCCGATCTGGCGATCGCGGACGAATCCGAGCTCCTCGTAGGTCGACGATGCACCGTTGAAGAGAAAGCCCGCAGGGACCGAGCCCGCGTCCTCCGGGTAGCCCTCCACCCTCCCGCCGCCAAGACCCGCGATGAGGTCGAGCGCGCCCGCGAGCGCAGCGGTCGCGACACCCTGGCGCCGGTGTCCTTTACCGACGAAGTTGCACGCAATCCGCCAGTCCGGCAGTGTCGTCAGGCCCTTCTCGTACGCGGCGCGACTCTTGATCCGTGGCACCTCGGCGGGCGCGCCGAACTGGCACCAGCCCAGGCAATCGTCGCCGTCGAACACGAGGGCCGCGTGCGCCGTGCCTGCCCGCACTCGAGCGAGCTTCCGCTCGCGCTTGGGGGGCACCGTGCCTTTGCTGTCTTCGTGGAACCCCATGCACCAGCAGCCACCGAAGACGCCGTTGTTGCGTTCCACCAGCGCGGCGAACGCGGGCCAGGTCGACTCGTCCAGGGCTTTGACGATGTACACCGCCACGACAACGAGAATAACCGCCTCGAGATGGCTCGACGCGGATCACGGGGGTCGCCTGGGCCAGTGTTCGCGAATGACGCCCAAGCGCGTTTGGGCGTGGGCGTCAGCCGATTTGCTCGGCCAGCCCGATGAGAATGCCCTCGGGGCCTCGGACGTAGCAGAGCCGATACACGTCTTTGTACTGGACCACTTCGTCGACGAGCTGCGCACCGTGCTCGCGGAGCCGGGCCAGCGTATCGTCGAGGTCGTCCACCGCGAACATGACGCGCAGGTAGCCGAGGGCGTTCACCGGTGCGTTCCGGTGATCGGCGACCGGAGGCGGCGTGAGAAAGCGCGAGAGTTCGATCCTGCCGTGGCCGTCCGGCATACGCATCATGGCGGTCTCGACGCGCTGGTCGCGCAGTCCAGTGACGCGCCCTGACCAGTCTCCTTCGATCATGGCTCGCCCCTCGAGTTCGAGGCCCAGCTCGGCGAAAAACGAGATAGCGGCATCGAGCGACTCCACCACGATGCCGACGTTGTCCATCCGTTGAAGCGCCACGTCAGTTGGGCGCGGCGCGTACTCGACGGTCCCGAACGGCCAGTCGGACGCGAGCCACTCACTCACGACGCGCCAGAGCGGCGTGTCAAGCTGCGCGTGGCTCGCCCGTACCCAGGAGAGCGCACGGGCGTCGTGGTCGCTGTCGGGCCGCGGGTAGATGTAAACGCACCCGATCACGTCGCGGCTCGCCGGATCGAGCACCGTGTACGTGAACCCCGTCCGGTTGCGAAAGTCGTCGGCGTGGCGCTGCAGGTCTGCCCGGTTCTCGTCCGGCGTCATCTCCCGCGGCCAGCGGCTGTCCTCCCATCCGGGCGTCGCGTGGATGTGCTCCACCGACGAGGTCCACGCGTCGTAGTCCTGGTCGTTGTGCTCGGGGTCGAGCGGCTCGAGCACGAACTGCGGCGCCTCGAGCCGCCGAGGGACGTCGAAGTCACGCGGGACGAACTCCTCCACGCGACCAATCGTAGAACCTTGGCTCAAGGGACGCCGGGCAAGCGGTACGCCACGTGCGCGAGTCTCGGGAATGTCCCTCGATATCAGACGTGCGGCCAGAACCGTCATGCGCGCGGCGGTTGGGTCCCTCGAGCGCGCCGAAGCGCTCCGCGAGCCATGGGGCACGCACAGACGCGATGCGCGGTATAAGGCGCGACTAGTACGTCAATGCCGACAAACGGAGGTCAGCATGAGCACGATCGACGAGGAGTTCGTCTTGGCCCACTTCATCGTTTCAGATGATGTCGAGCGTTCCCGCCGCTTCTACACCGAGGTACTCGGCGGCAAGACAGTCATCGGCGGGGAACTGAATGACGAGGTGACGTACGTCGCCCTAGCCAACAGCTGGATCATCATCAACGTCGGAGGAGGTCCGACTGATGACAAGCCGACCGTCACGCTCGAGACGCCGGCCGACCCAGATCGGGTGAGCAGCTTCCTCAACATCCGGGTTGCGGACATCCAAGCCGTGTACGCCCGGTGGAGCGCGCGGGGCGCCCAATTCCTGACGCCGCCGAAACAGCACGAGACCGAGATCCGCTGCTATATCCGCGATCCCGACGGCTACCTGATCGAGGTGGGTCAGACAACCCTGCCCAGGGGTTGGCGTCCACCGTCTTGACTCGTCGGCGCCGACTATGCGATTCGGGCTGATCCTCGACGCGATCGGGGAATTGTCACGGTCGGTCGCCGGATGATAAGCGGGCAGAGTCGTGAGGAAACGCTGAGGTCAGACAGTGGCCAGGTGCCCGCGGCCGGTGTTCGGGAATGACCCTGAGGGTCTGGCTGTCAGCTTTGCCTAAGCTCCCGCCGTGGCACGCTGGACGGTAAAGGAGATTGCGGCAATTCCGACCGTCTCAGACGGCGGCCGTGACGATCCCACCTGGTATCCGCTCCAGCACGCGCTCGGGATCGACACCTTCGGAGCCAATCTGTTCGTGGCGACGCACGCTGACCAGACGCTCGTCGAGGAGCACGACGAGCGGACGAGCGGCCAACAAGAGCTGTATGTGGTCCTCGAAGGAGAGGTTGCGTTCCACTTGGACGGCGAAGAAGCTCGACTCGGTCGAGGCACAGCGGTCGCGGTCACCGATCCCGCTGTTCGCCGTAGCGCGACCGCCCTGGACTCAGGGGCGAAGTTGCTGATCGTAGGAGCCGGCAACCACCCGTTCAGGTCGACCTGGAATCGACATCACTTCAGCGAAATCTCGCGTCCAGAGTAGATCGCTCTGGGCTGGGCCAGTAGGGAATGTCCCCCGACGGCTGGACCGACCGATGATTTGTGCGCGCCGGCCGAGTCTCTGAGGAAGGACCACTCCCCGCCCGCGAATGAAGGAGCACCAGATGACGAGCAACGCACGTGGAGGCGGCCGCATCCTGGGCAGCTTGGGATCAGCCGACGGAAAGGGCATCGTGCGCATGGAAGACCGCTTCGACACCGATGTCGACGACGTGTGGTCGGCACTCACCGACCCCTCGCGTCTGGCCCGCTGGTACGGCGAGGTCGAAGGCGACCTGCGCCTCGGCGGTGAGTACCGCGCACGCCTTTTCGCAAGCGGATGGGAAGGCACCGGGCGCGTGGAAGCGTGCGAGCCGCCGCGGCGGCTGCTGGTGCGCATCAAGAACGGGGACGAGCCGGACGAGAACGAGATCGAGGCCACGCTGACCGCCGACGGCGACCAGACGATCGTGGTCTGGGAGGAACGGGGAATGCCCCTCGACCTGCTCTCCGCCTACGGCGCCGGGGTGCAGCTCCATGTCGAAGATCTCGCTGACCACCTCGCCGGGCGTGAGCGCCGCGACGACGGCAAGGCGCGATGGGACGAGCTCCACCCTGCCTATCAGGACCTGGCGGCCAACCTCAGCTAACGACACCAGCGGCGGCAGCGCCACCTGCGCCGGTGCGCGGGAATGTCACCCGAAGCCTGTGTTCGCTTTACTCGACCGAGTGCAGCGTGAGGTGCGCTCTGTCGATTCGCTGCTCCTGCTCAGACCGCTCGAACTTCGGCGAGCCGCGTGACTGCGAACTCGTCGGTCCCGCTGGGGTCCCAGCAGACGGCGGCTTCCCATGCGGCCCGTGCTTGCGCGGCAACGTCGTGCGTGTCGTCGTCGAGACCGGCGGCGTTGTGTGGCAACACCAGGTCGAGGTCGGGGACGTCGACGTGCGACTCGTCCCAGTCGATCAGCGCGACCCGATCCGCGGTCATGCGGATGTTGCCCGGGTTGGGGTCGCCGTGGACGACGCATCGCTCTCGTCCGGTGAGCCGCGCCCACGCTGCTCGGCATCGAACGACACCCTCAGGCGGCATCGCACCGAGGTCGATCTTCGTCCCGGTTTCCGCGTGCAGGAGGTCGGTCGACGATCGCCAGCCCGGACGTTGGGGCCAGCCGTGCGTCAGTCGGTGCAGCCGGCGGAGTGTGTCGGCGACGCGACGCCAGTCGGCCTCCGTTTCGGGCGGTCCGCCCTCCACGTAGGTCATCACGACCAGACCGTCGTCGAAGTACCGGCCGTCCGTGGTCGGGATCGGCACCGGCACCGTCATCCCTTCACGGTCGAGGTGTCGCAACAGCTCGGTCTCCCACGAGAGGTCGGCGTCGCTGCGGTTGCCGAGCCGACCGACGGCGAGCTGCCCGTTGACGCGCACGCTCCACACCTCGTTGACGCCAACTCCGCCAGTGAGCGGTTCGATACGGGCGACGTCGTCACCCCACTGATCGAGTGCCTCCCATCCCACGCCCACATCTTCGCGGAGGTCATGAAGCGCTCGACGGCTGTTCGGCGAGTGGCAGCGCCAGTCGAGGTGTGTCGGAAAGAGCCTCCGGCGCCCAAGCTCCTCGATCGAGTGGCGCGACGGCATTGGGGAGCCCGATGGATCAGCGACTGCTGCCGGGCTAGAAGACGGCCCGCTGGGCCGGTGTTCGGGAATGTCACCCGAGCGACGAACCCGCGTCGGATGAGTTGACTTGTCCAGTGTCGGACCGGGAGAATCTCCGCGACTCTGAACGGAGGAGGCCCCATGTCGTGGAGGATCGCTGGCTCGTATTTCGAGACGTGCTCGTGCGAGGTTGTGTGTCCGTGCACTGCGTCGCTGTCGTTCGGTGCGACGAACGATTACTGCCGTGTCGTGCTCGTCTTTCACATCAAGGACGGTGAGGTTGAGGGCGTCGACGTGAGCGGCTTGACCGTGGCCGCGGTCGCCGATACGCCGAAGGTGATGACCGAGGGCAATTGGCGCCTGGGTGTGTTCATTGATGCGGCCGCCTCCGACACGCAGGCGGAGAAGCTGGGCGGAGTGTTCTCGGGCGCGCTGGGTGGGCCGATGGAGGCGCTTGGGCCGTTGGTCGGCGAGAGCCTGGGCGTGGAGCGGGCTCCGATCGAGGTGCGCGAGGACGGGCTGACGCACTCGGTGAAGATCGGCGACGCCGTCGACTTCGAGATCGAGGACATCGTCTCGTTCGGTGTCGAGACCGGCGAGCCGGCGCGGCTGGTTGGGATCTTCCATCCGGCTGGGCCCGAGTTGACGGTCGCCCATGCGACGCGGTCGCGGATCGACGCTTTCGGCATCTCCTACGAGGGGAAGTCAGCCTTCTCGCGCTCCGAGTTCGCCTGGGCAGCGTGAGCTCGCGCGAGCTGCCGGCGCTCCCGGCCGCAGGCACGCGGCTCGGCTTGGTCGCGTTCCTGATCGCACTCGCGGCGCTCGCGTGGTGGTCGACCGTGCGGGCGATGGCGGGCATGGATACGAGTCCCTCGGCCGAACTCGGTGTGCTCGGCTGGTTCGTCGGCGTCTGGGTTGTGATGATGGCCGCGATGATGCTTCCGGCGGTCTCGCCGACGGTCGCCCTCTACGCGCGAATGACGCGGCAGCGCGGCCTTGCCCGTCCGGTCGCGTTCACGAGCGGCTATCTCGTCGTCTGGGGCGCAGCCGGCGTCGGCGCCTATGCGGTGTACGCACTCGGCCGTCACTTTCTCGGGACGCAGCTCGCCTGGCATGCGGGCGGCCGCTGGCTCGCGGGCAGCGTGCTCCTGGTCGCGGCCCTATATGAGCTGACGCCGCTGAAGGACGTCTGCCTCGGCAAGTGCCGCAGCCCGCTCGGGTTCCTGATCGGAACCTGGCGGGACGGCGTCCGCGGCGCCCTCTCGATGGGCTACAGGCATGCCGCCTGGTGCGTCGGCTGCTGCTGGGCACTGATGGCCGCACTGTTCGCCCTGGGCGTGATGAGCATCCTCTGGATGGCCGTCATCGCCGCCCTCATCACCATCGAGAAGCTGCTGCCCTGGCGACGCATCGCCGTCTGGTCGACGACCCTACTTCTGCTCACGCTCGCCATCGGCGTTCTCGCCGCACCCGATTCCATCCCCGGCTTCGTCATCCCGACCAGCGGAATGACCGGAATGTAGCTACGGGCGCGTACCCGTTCGCCTGGGCCAGGGTTCGGGAAAAGGCCCGTGATCGTTTACCGGAAGTTGCCTCCGTCTTCGAGCCTGCCCCTACTCGTTTCGAATCGTTGCGAGCAGGTCTCTGCAGGACTGCTCGCAACGGCGGCAGACCTCGACGCAGATCCGGCAGTGCTCGTGGTGGGAGGCGTGCTTCTCGCACTCCTCGGCGCAGGCCCGGCAGGCTACCGCGCAGGCCTCGATCTGCGCACGGAGGAAGCCGAGATCAGGCTCGGTCTGCCTGATGAGGATGCGACCAGTGACCTCACAGGCGTCGGCGCAGTCCAGGCAGAGGCGAACGCAGCGGACCATCTCTTGCACATCCGGTTCGGCGAGGTCGGCGTCGGCGTCACTCGTGCACGTCGCCGCGCACTCGATGCAGTCCTCGATGCAGCGCAGAAGCAGGTCACGATCAAGAGGGTTGGACCGTGGGTGTGCGGCGAGAATCTCTCGAACTGTCATTTGCTCTCCCTTCCTTCAACCGGTTGCGTGGGGCTCGTCAACAGGCGGCAAAGCTGGGCCCTGAGAGTCGCTGGATGTGTCAGCCACTGAAGCTGCCTCCGCCGGCTCGTCGCCTCCCTGCGTGGACATCCTCACCTCCTGCCTGGACTTGAGAGGTGATTCTCCCTCCCGGTGCTGAGGCTGACAATGCGGAGTCAGGTATCTCCGCCGCTCTATCGTTACGGAGTAACCCTGAAGAACATGCCCTTAGAATCGGATCGTGGAGGATGCACCGGAGCTGCTGGTGCGTGATGCAGCACACTGGCGCGCTTGGTTGGCGAAGCACCATGATTCCTCGGCGGGGATATGGCTCGTGCTGGCCAAGAAGAAGACTGTCCAACCGACCAGTCTCAACCACGATCAAGCGCTTGAAGAGGCACTGTGCCACGGCTGGATCGACGGCCAGCTCCGCGGCCGCGACGCCGACACCTACTACCAGCGCTTCAGTCGCCGCCGCAGGCGCAGCGCCTGGTCGAAGCGGAACATCGAGATCGCGGAGCGTTTGATCGCAGCAGGTCGCATGCATCCAGCCGGGAGCGCCGAGCTGGAGAGTGCGAGAGCCGACGGTCGAAGCGAAGACGCCTACGCGGGCTCTGCCAGCATCGAGGTGCCTGACGATCTCGGTGCTGCACTGGCCGCCGAGCCGAAAGCGCTCGCAATGTTCGAGAGCCTGAGCCGCCAGAACCGCTACGCGATCCTCTATCGGATCACTACCGCCAAACGAGCGGAAACGCGAGAACGCAGAATCATGCAGTTCGTCGACATGCTGGCCCGCGGCGAGACGATCTACCCACAGAAACGCACCTGATCAACGCGCAGGCGTCAGGTCTCATGCCTGGGCCAGTGTTCGTACATGTCCCCTGATCGGAGTGCGAGTCGTCGCTCAGGCAATGCGTCTCGTCGTCGCGCCTCACTCCTGCCGCAGGAGTAAAGCGCCGGGCTCGCGCTGGCAATCGCCAATCTTGGAAAGCATCTGCGGTGAACGCGTGGCATCGATGGAAATGCCCGCCTTGGTGACCGGAAAGGAAGGGCGCCCCAGCGTGTCGACGGTGGGGTCAGGCCAGTTCGTGACCCCGTCGCTGCGCATGCACTGAGCGAACTTCCGACCTTCTTCCAGCGCCGGCCGCACTACGGATCGCGGACAGTCGCCCGTCATCAGGCACCGTGTCAGCGAGGCACTACCGCCGCTGGGTAGCAGGTGCCCACACGCTTGCTCGGCTGCCTGGTACTGCGAGGTGCTGACCCCGAACGTCTGCGCGCTGCCTTTGGGGAGGTTGCCGTTGCTGTTCGGGTCGGGATAGTTCGGCACTCCGTTGGAACGCATGCAGTGGGAGTAGGCAAGCGCCGTGTTCCCTCGCGCCGCCGCCGGCGAGGAGTTGCTGGAGGAGCTGCCCCGGGTGTTGGTCGTGGAGGAGGCGACGCTTGCGACGCTCGGAGAGCCGGCACCACCGCAGCCCGCGACGACGAGGGCAAGGGACACAAAAACAGCGATCCCGACCGTCGAGCTGGCCCAACCCAGCCCACTCCGAGGCGTATCGTCAGTGGCTACGCGCACCTCTGACGAGGAAAGCACGAGCTACTGAAGCGGCGCTGAAAATCCTATGAAAGCTGGCTGAAATACGCCGGAGGCGATGATCTCCGGCTGGGCCGGTCTTCGCAAATGTCCCTTGACGCTGCCTGGGATCAGCGATCGGCGCCGACTAGGGCGCGATCGATCCCGAGGCTGGGCTATGCGAGTCCTCGTGCTGCCCAGGCGTGCGCCGTCAACAGGAACGGCGCTGTAGGGAGTTTCTCGCGACACCGTTCCCGCAGCTGGGCTTGTTGCGCGGGATCGAGTCCGGCGACATAGCTTCCGGCAGGTCCGACGCCGAGCGTCAACGGCTCCCACCATTCTTCGAAGCTCGAATGCTCGACGCGGATCGAGTGAACCGCCTCCTCGACCTCGTGCAGTCCGGCGGCCTCGAACAGCTCGCCGAGATGGCCCTCGCGAACGCCTGCGAGGTGGGACTCGTCCACAAGGTCGGGGTCGAGCCCGCGCGCCGCATCCCAGAGCACGCTGACCGGACCTCTACCGCCGGCGTAGTCCCAGACGCACGCCGCTACGACACCGCGCTTCCGAGTCACGCGCACCATCTCCTCCATTCCCAACGTCGGGTTCTGCATGAGAAGGACGACGAGCTGCGCCAGGGTCGCGTCGAACACCGCGTCCCCGAACGGCAAATGCTCGGCGGCTGCTCGCCGCACGTCGACGCCAGGATGCCGCTCCGCCGCCGCCGTGACGAAAGGCTCCGATGGATCGACTGCAGATACCGCGGACGCACCGAGTCGTTTGACCAACTCGGATGTCAATGCGCCCGGGCCACATCCGACGTCGAGTACCCGCTGTCCCACGGAGATCGCTGCGAAATCGGCGAGCTGAGGCGCAAGCACCCGTGAGTACCTGCCCATGTAACGGTCGTACGCGTCGGGGTCCACGGCGAAGCTCACCGGCGCAATCTACGCCCCGTCTTGTGGTCGCGCCCTAGTGGCGCCCGGTCGTCTGCAGCCGCGTGAGCTGACGATCGTTCGGTCGAGCTGCGTTCGGCTGAGGGCTGCCAGAGGCGCGAGAAGCTCGGCATGGCCGCCGTCGGAAAGCAGCACTCTGGGATGGGCCACGGTCCGTAAATGTCCCTCGACCAAAGTCGGTCCAGGGTTCGACCCGGGCATATTGCAACTATGACGGTCGATCAGTTTGTCGATGCGGTGCTCTCGTTCCTCGATCAATTCATCGAGCGAGGGGCGGCGTCCGACGTGCACGAGCTTCGACGCAATCTGGCGCAGAGTTCAGAGACGAGTGACCGCCTACGAACCCCCGGTCACTGTTGACGAGCCAACCGCCCAAGAAGGATTTGTCGCGATGGCCGCGTTCTTTGAGAACCGAGTTGGAACGCCGCGAGATTCCATCGAGCGTGTCTAACGCCGATCTGGTCGATCTCGTGTCGTGGACGTCATGGAGCGTAAACGAGCAGGGCGAGATCCTGACCTCCGACCCGGCACAGTGGGACGACTGGCTGTCTCCATATCGCGGACTCGCGCACGAGAGCTGTTGGGCTAGCGCGCGTCCGGAGAGAGGCCTGCTGGGTGCGCCAGCGTTCACGAATGACGCCTGAACGTAGGACGGCATAGATCTCAACGCTTGCGCGTTCTCCAGGTAGGGGTATGCAGAGTTTCGGATCGGAGGGACAGCGGTGAGAGTCGAATCGGATGCGTGGCGCGGTGAGCGCATGAAGAAGACGGGTACTACTACGGTTCGATACGAGACGCGCACGACGATCGACCGACCGATCGGCGATGTGTTCGCGCGACTGGCGGACGTCGATGGTTACCGAACGTGGATGCACCGTACGGGCTTGTTCCGCCGGTCCGGCCAAGACCTCTGACGGTCCTCCAGGCCCAGGAACCGCGTACTTCGACGCCACGAGGATGGGCACCTTCCGCGGTCAAATAACGGACTACCAGCCGCCGTCGCGGATCGGGTTCCGCGAGACTCTGCGGTGGTTCGGCTCCGACCTGATGGAGGCGAGACCCGAGTACCTCCTCGAAGCGGACCGGGACAGGACGATCGTTCATCACATCGCGGAGGGTGAGCTCTTCGGCTTGATGCGATTGATGAAGCCGGTTGCGGCGCTGTTGGCAAGAAGCGAACGGACGCGAACCGTCAAGTCGTTGAGGCGTTCGCTGGAGTCGGGCTAGACCCGCAACCCGCGTGGCTACTCTGGCGCATCCCGCGCGGCGGAATAGCCGAATCATCTTCCGTTCCCGTCTCGATATCCGTGAAGAAAAGTGACAGTGCCAGGCAGGCAGATCTCACCCATGGCGTCATGCGCCGCTGCATCGGTCCTCCAGCAGGGAGAGTCCGCGCTCGCCTGGGCCAGTGTTCGGGAATGTCCCCGTGACGCTGAGCTCGCCCATGAAACGTCCTTCCCACGCTCGGGGATCATCGGATAGCCCTCCAGGTGGCGAGACCAAAATCTAGGTTCGTGTAGGGAAAGGGTCTCTAGGGCTGGACATCCGGAGCGATCCGAATCAGACGCTTGCCGAGATTCTCGCCGCGGTACAGCCCTGCGATCGAACCCGGTGCCTGCTCGATTCCGTCGAGGATGTCCTCTCGATAGCGGATCTGTCCGTTGCGCACCCAGCTTTCGAGTTCTTGCAGTGCCTCGGGATTGCGCTGGACATGGTCAAAGATGAGGAAACCCTGCATTCGCGCGCGTTTGACGAGAAGATGACGCTCGACGCGTGGCCCTTGGGGCGGCGGGTCCCAGCTTGCGATGGACGCCGTGCCGCAGATGACCATCCGTGCTCCGACATTGAGACGTCGCATGACGGAATCGCTGATAGCGCCGGCCGTGTTGTCGAAGTAGACATCGACGCCGGCAGGGCAGGCGGCATCGAGTGCCGCCTCAAAATCGTCAGCTCTGTAATCGACGGCGGAGTCGTAGCGGAACTCCGCGCGACACACGCGCACCTTGTCGGGCCCGCCGGCAATGCCGACGGTACGGCACCCCTTGATCTTGGCGATTTGACCGACGCATGACCCGACCGCTCCCGCTGCCGTGGAAACGACCACGGTCTCGCCGGCCTTGGGCTGGCCAATCTCCAGGAGGGCGAAATAGGCGGTCAGACCATTGAGGCCGAGGACGCCAAGCGCTGTCGAGATGGGCAAGCCTGAGTCGCCGACCTCGCGCTCGATCGCCTCGGCGTCCACCACAGCGTAGTCCTGCCAGCCGAACATGCCCGTCACGTACTCGCCCGGGTGGAAATCAGAACTTCGCGACTCTTCGACCCGCCCGACGGCTGGCGAGCGCATGACCGCACCAAGCGCGACAGGCTCGGAATAGTTGGCAACCGCGCTGACCCAACCGCGCATCGCGGGTTCCACCGACAGGTAGATATTGCGCACCAGAACCTGACCACTCGACGGGTCAGGCACAGGCGCCTCGACGATCTCGAAGTGCTCCGCCCGGGGAATGCCAGACGGCCTGGACTTCAGTCTGACCTGCCGGTTCACTCGTTGATGCATAGCTAGTACCCCTGGTGCACTCTAGTGCTCGCGTGTTGCCGTGCCATAACGGCCACCCCTTAAGAAGGCGCGATACGCCGCGCTTGCCTCGGGCGACGGCTCGCCTCGATGGGCCAGTGTTCGGGAATGTCCCTTGAGGCGGCCGTAGAATCCGGATCAGTGGCCGCCGCCGGCGTCGATGAGTACCTGCGAGGACTGGAGGAACCGAAACGCGGAACGCTTCAGACGCTTCGCAGCACGATCCTCGAGATTGTCCCCGAGGCTGAACAGGTCATCTCGTATCGTGTACCTGCGTTCCGGGTCGAAGGTATGACGTTCGCGGGCTTTGCCGCATTTCGGGACCACTTGAGTTACCTGCCGTTCAGCGGCTCAGTCCTGTCGCAGTTGACCGATGAGCTCCAGGGTTACACGATGACGAAGAGCGCCCTGCACTTCGCCGTCGATCAGTCGCTGCCAAAGACACTCGTCAAGAAGCTGATCGCTGTACGGCTCGCGGAAAGCCGGTGACGTTTCAGCCACACGAAGGTCATACGCCTGCACCAGCGTTCGGGGGTTACCTAGCCTCGTATGGGCCACGTTCCGTAAATGTCCCCCGAGACGTCGCCGCTCAAGACGACCGGCGGATCGGCCGATCAAGTGCAGACGTGGTCTGGCTAATGGGATGCCCGCCCGTGTCGGGCGCGTTCGGGAATCGCTGGCCGTAGGCTTCGCCGGTGTCTGCAATCAGCGCGCTGATCAGGCCCGATCGCTATCCACTGTCGTCGCGGTACGACCCGCAGTGGGTCATTGCGCTCGAAATGGGGCCGCATCCGCTCTGGCAGCTCGAAGACATTCTCCCGGCGCTCGCGCTCGAGCCGGGAAGTCGGGTTCTCGATCTCGGCTGCGGCCGCGGCGCAACCTCCGTCTTTCTCGCGCGTGAGTGTGGGGTGACGGTTACGGCGTGCGACCTATGGGTGAGTGTGGAAGAGCTGGCAGGTGTTTTCAGCGAGGCCGGTGTCGAGCGTTCTGTCAGAGCGGTGAATGCGGACGTACGCCAACTCCCGTTTGCGGATGAGGAGTTCGACGCCATCGTGAGCATCGATGCGTTCGAATACTTCGGTACCGATGTTCATCTCTTACCCGCGCTGCTTCGTGTCCTGAAGTCGGGTGGGACGATTGGGATGACCACGCCCGGCCTCGAGCCGGACCCGTACGAGGCTGATGTCCCGGACGCGGTCTGGTCGCTGTGGGCGTACGAGGTCGCGGCGTGGCACACGCCGGAGTGGTGGCGCCGACACTGGGAGTTGAGCGGACTCCTCGAAGGGATCGAGTCAACGTGGCTCCCCGACAGCCGTGAGAATTGGATTCGGTGGGTCGAAGCCCTACAGAGCGTGAGCGGGAAAGCGGAAGCGGCAGTGCTCGACCTACTTGAGGGTGAAACGGGCGCACAGATTGGGTTCGTCTCGGTTACCGCGCGCAAGCAATAGCGGTCGGCGCCTGAGCTCGACGACCTGGACTCGACGAGCGTCGTCTGGGCCAGTATTCCGGAATGACGCCTGAACTGCTGGGAGCCACCTAAGTCTTCACGGGACGCGACCGATGGGCTGCGTCAAACCCTCGCGACCAGGCTGCGGGTCGTACGCCATCAGCCAGTACTCGATCTGGTGCGCGATCTGCGAGCCGTCGAGAATCGAGAAAGCAACGACGCGGGCAGCCTGCTCTCCGTCAGTGACCGTCACCTCGCTGACCACGATGTCTTCCTCGGCAACTATGCGGTGCACATCGAAGCTCCATCGGCCGGTGTTCGTCGGATACCGCGATTGAATCGCTGCGAAGTTTTCTCGGCCAACGATGCGCTCGCCCGAGCACGGCCAGTCGATCTCGCAGCCCTCTGTGAAGTGACCGGCCGCACGGTGCCAGTCATTCTCTTGCATGGCAGCCCAGAACGATTCGACTCTGGCGCGACTCGACACGACCGCGAGCATAAAGCGACGGCGGCACCCAGGTGGCGGGCTGCTCGCCTGGGCGAGTGTGCAGGAATGCCCCCCGAGTTAACTGGAGTGGTGACAGCATCGGCCGCGCGTCACACACTCTCGGGACGAAGTGTCTGACACCTGAGCTCGGCCAGTGTCGAGGCCGATGAGTTCTCGGTGGCCCGTCAGTCTCCACCCCGTACGGATTTAAAGGCAATCAGAACGTTCTCTTCCCGCAGGAAAAGACTCCCGGAGGCCGCATGAAGCTCTTGCTCACGTCCGCTGGCATCAAGAACCCGCGCATCCAGGACGCGCTCGTCGCCCTGCTGGGCAAGCCCATCGCCGAGTCCAATGCTCTCTGCATACCGACCGCGGCGTACGGGAGCTCCTACGGCACTCCGGCGGGTCCGTGGCGGTTCATCAGCGGACGGTCCGACCAGCCGATGACCGAGCTCGGTTGGAAGTCGCTCGGCATGCTCGAGCTAACGGCGCTTACCAGCATGGGTTCAGACCGCTAGGTCCGATGGGTGCGCGAGACCGGCGCTCTGTTGGTGAACGGCGGCGACGCGCTCTATCTGTGCCACTGGATACAGGAATCCGGTCTCGCGGATCTCCTGCCATCGCTGCGAAACATCGTCTGGGTCGGATTCAGCGCCGGGAGCATGGTGCTGGCCCCTCGGATCGGCGAGGACTTCGTCGGCTGGAAGTCGCCCAGCGGCAGCGACGAAACACTGGGTATCGTCGACTTCTCGATCTTCCCGCACGTGGATCACCCGGATCTGCCGCAGAACACCATGGGCGAGGCAGAACGTTGGGCTTCCGGCTTGGCGAATCCGGCATACGCAATCGACGACGACACTGCCATACAAGTGGTCGACGACACCGTCGAAGTCATTTCCCAAGGGGCACTGGAAGCTGTTCGCCCATAGCCCGGTAGCAAGCGAATCCGGCTGACGTGTATGGCACCGAATTCGAATCACGACCGCGATCCACGCGTAGACGCGTATCTCGCCGGACTGCCGGATTGGCAGCGAGAGACTTGTGGACGGCTTCGAGACCTGATCCACCGCATCGACCCAGAAATGGGCGAGACCGTCAAGCGGCGCAATCGCCCGTACTTTGTACTCGACGGCAACGTTTGCGCCCTGCTCGCTGCCAAGGATCACGTCAACCTCTTCCTCTACGACGGCGGCATCGTTCCTGATCCCGAGGGCATCATCACCGGCGGCCACGACAACAAGACCGCAAGGACGATCGCGTACCGCCGTGAAGAATCGATCAACGCGCGACCTCTAACGGCAATGCTCAAGCGGATCGTCGCCAATAACCGCGCCGGCGGTTGGCGGAAACTCAAGGCGCCTTAGGGCCACGTCAGGTGTCAGACCTGCCTGGGCCAGTGTGCGGGAATGTCCCCCGACGAGCGGCCCGCTACGGCAGTTAGATGCTCGCTGTCGGTTCGGTCGTGGCTACGTCTGGACGAGCCAGTCGTTCAGGAACGCGATCACTGTCTCGGCCTCCGTGCGAGTGATCCAAGCCGACCCCTCTCCCCACGTCGCCGCGAAAGAATCGCGCGGCTTCTCCGGTCGGCGACACGACGACTTGAAGGCGCCGCTCCCATCCCGCGACAGGGTCCGCCCCGGTCAGTTCGAGCGTCTCTTTGTAGCGATCCATCCCAGCAGCCTAGAACACGGAAACGGGCCAGGAACCGAGAATCGCGGCCTGGGCCAGTGTGCGGGAGTGTCCCTGGCGTGTGTTGAAATTTTCGCTCGGAGTGGGAGAATCACGCGATCGAGCCTCCACTGCGGCATGCGGCGGCTGGACGCTTACAACCGAGGAAGGGGAAACTATGGGGTTTCGTATCTGGTTCGGCGCTGCCATGGTGGTGGCGTTGCTCGGTGTCACGGGTATCGCTAGCGCGGCCCCGTCCGGCGCGCAGCCGTACACGTGCAGTGGTGGTCATATCCCCTCGGGGAACTACGCGAGCATCACGGTCACGGGCGTCTGCGACGTGGTGCCTCACGCCGTGATCAGCATCGGCGACAACCTGAACGTCGCCGCGGGAGCGGTCTTGGATGCGCAGAGCGCGCCGTCGACCATCACAATCGGACACAATGTCACCGCGGGCGCAGGCTCGCTGCTCGGCCTGGGTTGCCAGCCGTTCGGCTACGTCCCTCACGCGGCACACCCGTGCACCGTGGAGGCGATGGGCCACTCCGTCATCACGATCAACGGAAATGTCACCGCCACCAATGCGGACACCGTTCTGCTGAACGGGATCACCGTCAACGGGAACGTCACGCTGACCGGAGGGGGCGGCGAGATCCCCTGGGCGTTGAAGAACAACACGGTCGGACACAACTTCACGGTCAGAAACGTCACGCCTGAGTGGCTCGGAGTGCTGTTCAGCCATATCGGGGGCAACCTGACGCTAACGAACATCACGGCGACCGACCCAGAGGACGACGGCAACGCCGCGGTCAGCGTCGTTGTCAACACGATCGGGGAAAACCTCAACTGCGAGCACCTCGGCCCGCGCTTGACCGGAGGGGCCATCCCCGGCGAGTTCAACATCGTCGGCGGCAAGACGACCGGTCAGTGCATTGGTCTGTTGAGCGGCTTTTAGTCGCTTACTTGCTCCCACCCGTCTGTCTGCCACCTGCGCTCCAGCGGGTGGCAGACGGGCGCGGGTGCCGCAACAAACGTCTCGCCTGCGCCAGCGTTCGGGAATGTCACTTGAGGCGCTCGGTCGTGACCGTCACCCGCCGGGCGAGGCGCTGGACTCGCGTACGACCAGGCGGGTCTGCAGCTCGATGCCTATGCCCTGAATGGCCCGACTCTCGAGCAGGCGGACGAGCAGGCTAACGGCCATGCGGCCCATCTCGGCGAGCGGCTGGCGGACCGTCGTCAGCGCCGGCGCAACGGTCGTTGCCTGCTCGGAGTCGTCGAAGCCGACGACGGAGAGATCCTCGGGTACCCGCAATCCGCGCGACCGCGCCGCACGAAGCGCGCCGAGCGCCATGTTGTCGTTGAACGCGAAGATCGCCGTCGGCGGGTCATGTCGATCGAGCAGCGTGTAGGCGGCTTCCTCACCCCCTTCGACCGCCCAGCCCGACTCGACGACGAGACTGGGGTCAGCAAGCAGCCCGGCGGCGGCGAACGCGGATCGATATCCGCTCAGACGCTCGATGCTGGCCAGCCAGTCAGCGACGCCAGTGATAGCGCCGATGCGGCGATGCCCCAGCAAGAGCAGATGCTCGGTCGCGGCGCGACCGCCGAGGGCGTTCGCCGCCGAGACCGTGGGCACGCCGTCGTCGAGCTGCTCGATAGGGTCGACGACAACGAACGGGTAACCAGTCTGCATGAGCGCGGCGAGTTCCGCGTTCGACTCCTCGGGCAGGATCAGCACGGCGCCGTCCGTTGATCCATTCGTGAGACGGGCGAGCGATGTCGCTGCGCGGTCGCGCAGATGCAGCGTCGGTGCAAGCACGATCTGAAGGTCGTGCTCGAACAACGCATCGGCTACGCCTGCGACAATCCGCGAGAAGTATTCGATGTCGACCAGCGGCACGGTGACGCCGATCAGCGACGTGCGCCCCCCGGAGAGCGCTCGCGCGCTGCGATTGCTGCTGAAACCCAACTCGCGCGCGGCCTGAAGCACAGCCTCGCGAGTGCCCGCTGCAACGTCTGGACGACCGTTGAGCACACGTGAAACGGTGGCAATCGAAACGCCCGCGGCCGCCGCAACATCGCGGATCGTCGAGCGATCCCTGCCCAAGTCGCGACCCATCCATCTATCTAACACTGCGCGCCGACGAACCGTACCGCTGGGCTGGGACAGCGTCCTCTCGCCTGACGTTCAGTAGGCGAAGCTCAGACCCAGAGCGAGGGCTCGCGCGTCACCGGGTAGCCGGCGAGCACGAGCCGCGTGATGCCGCCGTCGCCATTGCGTTCGATGCGCAGTACCTCGCCCTGTTCCCAGCCCGACTCGATGCGCCAACGGTCCTCGCTCTCGCGGACGAGCACAGCGGACGGCTTCCACGCCGGATCGTCGGGGAACCGCGCATCGAGCTTGCCGTTTTTCCAGCGCATCGTGAACGCGTCGCCTTCCATGAACCAGATCCCGAGCAGCGGCACGACGTCGTCGGGCGGCGGCTCCTCGACCTTCCAGAGCTCGGGCGGCACGGGCCACCGGTCGACCGTCACCGCAACGAGCTTCTTCGCGAGCTCCCCCAGCGCGGCGCCGCTCGAGTTCGTGAGCACGGCAGCTCCTACCTTGTCCACCGGCGAGACGTACATCGCGGCGATGAAGCCCGGCATCGAGCCGCCATGGCCGGCCAGGATGCGTTCGCCGTCGCGCTGAAGCATCACGCCGAGCCCGTAGCCACCGCTCCAGCGCACGTGATCGTCGATCGTCTGAACCGTCCGCATCTCCTCGGCGGTGGAACGTGCAAGCACCGCTTCGTCGGGAGCGGCGAGGAAGGATGCCCACGTGCAGAGGTCGTGCACCGTCCCCCAGAGTTGGCCCGCCGCGATCCATGCTCCCGTGCTCACGGGACCGTCGGTCCACACGTCCTCAACGTAAGGCTGCACGACATAACCCGTCGCCGCGGGCTCCTCCGGTTCGAACGTCGTGCGCACGAGGCCGAGCGGTGCAAGCAGGCGATCCTGCACGTACTGCGCGTACGGGATTCCCGATGCGCGCTCGACGACGACACCGAGCAACGCGAACGCGAGGTTCGAGTAGTGGAAGCGCGCACCGGGCGGGAGCACCTGCTCGGCGTCGCCGAGTGTTTCGAGCAACTCCGGCACGTCAGCGAACCGCGCCTTCAACCACGCGTCGTCCTGCGTCTCGCGTTGTAGTCCCGACGTGTGCGAGAGCAACCGACGGAGCGTCGGTGCATGTGCGGCGGCATCGATGTGCTTGTCGAGCGTGTCCTCGAGGTCGAGCTTGCCCGCATCGCGGAGTTGCATGATGGCCGCAGCGGTGAACGTCTTGGTGATCGAGCCCAGGCGATACTGCGTGTCCGTCGTGGCTTCACGCTCCGTCGAGACGTCGGCGGCTCCGACGGCGCTCTCCCAGGCGACCTCACCGTCGCGAAGTACCGCGGCGACGATGCTCGGCAGCCGCTGGTCGCGCTGCTCATGGCGCATGCGGCGCTCGAGCTCCGACGTGAGCGTCTCAGGCGCCGACACGATCACCAACTCCGAGCGCGCGCGGCAGCGCCTCGATCGCACGGTCGACGTCGTCGTCCGTGATGTCGAGATGCAAGACGGCCCGCATGATCGTCGGATGGACGGTGTCGGAGATGCCGACGCCCTCGGCTGCTGCGCGCGCCTCCGCCTCCTGCCAGGTGAGTGCGAGCGGCGCGATGTCGATCTGGACGAAGTTCGTCTCGGTCTGCGCAGGATCGACCGGAACCCCGGCCGCTGCCCAGCCCTCGGCGAGCCGACGGGCGCGGGCATGGTCGTCCGCGATCCGCTCGACGTTGTGCTGGAGCGCGTAGACACCGGCAGCGGCGACGATCCCGGCCTGGCGCATCGCGCCTCCGAAGAGGTGCTTGCCGCGCCGGGCGGCGACCATCAGGTCCGTCGAGCCGGCGATCACCGCGCCGAGCGGACAGCCGAGCCCCTTTGAGAGGCAGAGGGTCACTGCGTCGAAACGCCGACCGATCTCCGCCGCCGGGACGCCGAGCGCCGTGGCGGCGTTCACGAGCCGGGCTCCGTCGAGATGGAGGTTGAGCTCGTGCTCCCGCGCCGTCTCGACGATCGAGTCGATCTGCTCGAGCGACCACGTTCGCCCACCCGAGGAGTTGTGGGTGTTCTCGACCGACACGAGCCGGGTGCGGGGCATGTGGCCGCTGCTCCAGTCGCGCACGGCCGCCTTCACCTGTTCCGGGGCAAACGTCCCGTGCCGGCCGGGCAGCCCGCGCATCACGAGCCCGCTGAAGACCGCGGGTCCACCCTGCTCGTTGATGAGGACGTGCGCGTTCTCCTCGGCGAGCAGCTCGTCGCCCGGCTGCGTGAGGATCCGCAACGCGATCTGATTCGCCATCGACGCAGTCGGGACAAAGACGGCCGCCTGGTGGCCGAGGAAAGCCGCAGCGCGCTGCTCGAGGTCGAGGACGGTCGGATCCTCGCCGTACTGCTCGTCGCCCACGACGGCGTTCGCCATCGCCTCGCGCATCGCCGGGCTCGGGCGGGTCATGGTGTCGGAGCGAAGATCGATCACGGCGGAGACGCTAGCGCAGCGCGCCTCACGCCAGCGGCGAGACCGGCCGCTACCGTGGCCCAATGGATCTGACGCTCCTCGAGACGACGCTTCGCGCGCGCGGCGAGCCTGCCTACCGCACCCGCCAGGTCTGGGACTGGGCGGCCCGCGGCGCCGCGGGCTATGGCGCGATGTCGAACCTGCCGGGTGCCCTCCGCGAGGATCTCGCCGCCGCGGTCCCGTTCTCGACGCTGACCCTCGAGACGCAGCGGGAGTCAAAGGACGGCACGATCAAGACCCTCTTCAGGACGACGGACGGCCATCCGGTCGAGGCGGTTCTGATGCGCTACCGCGACGGCCGCCGCTCGCTCTGCCTCTCGTCGCAGTCTGGCTGTCCGTTGACGTGCACGTTCTGCGCGACGGGGCAGATGGCGTTCGGCCGCAACCTGACCGCGTCGGAGATCCTCGACCAGGCGCTGCACTTCCGCCGCCTGACGCCGGTCGACCATGCCGTGTTCATGGGCATGGGCGAGCCGATGCTGAACTTCGACGAGGTCGTCGCCGCGGCGCGCAGGCTCCCGGACGTCGGGATCACGCATCGCCGCACGACGATCTCGACGGTCGGCTGGCTGCCGGGCTTGAAGCGCTTCGTCGACGAGGTCGACGTGCCGATCCGACTTGCGCTGTCGCTGCACGCGCCGGACGACGAGCTCCGGTCGACGATCATGCCGGTGAACGACAGGTATCCGCTGCGCGACATCCTCGCCGAATGCCGGCGACACGTCGAGCGCACGAACCGCCGCGTCTACATCGAGTACGTGATGCTCGCGGGCGTAAACGACTCGCCTGAGCAGGGCAAGGCGCTCGGCAAGCTGCTCGGGCGCGATCACTTCAAGGTGAACCTCATTCCGTACAACCCCACGGGCATGTACGACGGCTCCTCGCGCGATCGCATTGCCGCGTTCAAGCTCGCACTTGACCGGACCCGTGTGCCGTCGACGGTGCGTCTCACACGCGGCCGCGACATCGAAGCGGCCTGCGGGCAGCTTGCAACCGCACCCAGAGCACGAGCCCGGAAGATCCCTGCTCCCACGTAGCTCAGCTTGACGCCCGCGTGAGGCTTGCTAGCGTTCCGTAGTGCGAGGGCGCCGTTCGTTCGGTAGCGCAAGGTACGAACGACCATGCTAAGAGTCTCTTCCCAGACGCACTGTGCGCCGTCGACAGCCATCCGCTTGTCGGTGTTGATCGTTGCGCTGTGCCTTGCAGCGCCTGCAGCGGCGGCTCCTCAAGCACGCTCGCACACGCTCTCGAGCCAAACGACGTTGCGCGTCGGACGACACGGCACTGCTGTTCGCGAGTTGCAGCTGGCTCTAGCCTGGCATGGCTTTCCATCCGGCACGATCGACGGCCGCTTCGGCGTTCGCGTCGCAAACGCCGTGCGCAGGTTCCAGCGGGCCGCAGGCCTGCACGTCGACGGTGCCGCAGGCCCCTCGACGATCGCCCTGTTGCGTGCCGCACCGCGCCGCGCCGGCATCCCGCTCGGCTGGCCCCTCCTTGCGCCGGTCGGAGATGCGTTCGGCCCGCGCGGCCACCGGTTCCACGCGGGAATCGACCTGCCCGCGCCGGCCGGGACAGCGATCATCGCCGCGGCTCCCGGCGTCGTGACGTGGGCCGCGCCGCGTGCCGGTGGCTGGGGCAACCTCGTGACGATCGCGCACCCCGACGGCGTGCGGACGATGTACGCACATCTCTCGACGATCCGCGTCCATGTCGGCGAATGGGTTGCAGGAGGCACGATCATCGGTCGCGTCGGATCGACGGGTGACGCGACAGGCCCGCATCTCCATTTCGAGGTGCGCGTGGACGGCGCCGCGGTCGACCCGCTTCGCGCACTCGTAGCGCTTCCCGCCGGTACCTGACGGCATACTCCAACCATGGAGCAGCGCGTCAGCCTCGTGACGCTCGGCGTCGCCGACCTCGCCGCAGCTCGGCGCTTCTACGAGGCGCTCGGCTGGACGTCGGGCTCCGATCCCGAGCTCGGCGTCGTCTTCTTTCAGGCGGGCGGGATGGTGTTCGGCCTGTGGAGCCGCGAGGAGCTCGCACACGACAGCGGCACGGTCGACTCGGGTGGTTGGGGCGGCGTCACGCTCGCGCACAACGTTCGCTCGCCCGCCGAGGTCGACGCGGTGATCGAGGAAGCGCGCGCCGCCGGTGCGACGATCGCGCGCGAGGGCGCCGAGACGTTCTGGGGCGGCTACTCGGGCGCGTTCATCGATCCGGACGGCCACCCGTGGGAAGTCGCGCACAACCCCGGCTGGATCGTCGGCGAGGACGGGTCGATCACGCTTCCGTCCTGACCGGGCGCCGGCACCCTACACTCGAGACATGGCACGACGCAGGCACGGCACGTTCCTCGGCGTCCCGTACGACTGGCGCAAGCCGACCTGGCGACGCGTCAAGTCTCGCTGGTGGAATCCCAAAGACCCGCGACTGTTCGTGCCGAGGGCCTTCGGTTGGGGCTGGGATGTCAACGTCGCCCACCTGCTCGGCCGCACGTCTCGCCGGCCGCGGCGCTGAGCTCCTCTGACACGCAGCTCAGCCGGGAACCACCTGCTGTGTCTGCGCGTCGAACAGGTACAGCTTGTCGCGGTCCACCGTGAACGTCTCGGTCGTTCCGCCCGAGAGTCGGTCCTCGATCGGCAGCTTCGCAACGACGTCCGTCTTACCGACCACGAGGTGCGCGATCTGCTCGTCGCCGAGGTACTCGACTACCTCGACGCGCCCGTCGAAGTGAATCGCGGCCGCGTTTCCGTTCCCGACGTTCACATGCTCGGGCCGGAAGCCGGCGATCTTCCCGTCATCGTCGACGCCGACGACTCGCGCAGGCACGAGATTCATCGCGGGGGAGCCGATGAAGCCCGCGACGAACATGTTGACCGGCTTCGTGTACAGATCCTCTGGTGATCCGACCTGCTGAAGCACGCCGGTGTTCATGACGACGATTCGGTCGCCCATCGTCATCGCCTCCACCTGGTCGTGCGTGACGTACACCGTCGTCGCGCCGACGCGCTGATGAAGCTTCAGGATCTCGGCGCGCGTCGCAACGCGCAGCTTCGCGTCGAGATTGGAGAGGGGCTCGTCCATCAGGAAGACGGCAGGCTCGCGCACGATCGCCCGGCCGAGTGCGACGCGCTGCCGCTGCCCGCCTGACAGCTGCTTCGGCTTGCGCTTCAACAGCTGGTCGAGATCCAGGATCCCCGCGGCTCGTTGAACGCGCTGCTTGATCTCGTCCTTCGGCACCTTGTTGTTCCGGAGACCGAAGGCGAGGTTGTCGTAGACCGTCATGTGCGGATAGAGCGCGTACGACTGGAACACCATCGCAACGTCCCTCTGCGTGGGCGCGAGGTTGTTGACGACGCGGTCGCCGATCAGCAGGCGCCCGTCGGTGATCTCCTCGAGGCCGGCGATCATCCGGAGAGCCGTCGTCTTTCCGCATCCCGACGGCCCGACGAGCACGAGGAACTCGCCGTCCGCCACCTCGAGGTTCAGATCGTCGACGGCGATCGTGCCGTCGTACCGCTTGCTGACATGCTCGAAGGTCACGCTTGCCATCAGGTGGAAGCCTCTTCGAGGGGCAGTACGAAGTGGGCGGCCGCGAGGAACGAGTAGGCGAGCGTCAACGTCAGCACCGGAACCACTGCGACGGTGCCGAGCGCGTTCACCGCGAGGAGCACGGCGCCGAGCGCGAGCGCCGAGAGCGGCCGGTGCAGCAGCTCACGTGCCGCGCTTGCGAGCGGACGCTCCGTTCCCGCGATCGCGAGCGGCCACGCGACGAGCTGCCAAACGCAGAAGGATGCGAGAATGTATGCCGCGAGCAGCGCGAGCGGCCAGACGCCGTGACGTGAGTAGAAGCGAATCGCGAGCACGCCGAGGCCGATGCCCGCCGTTCCGAGTGCGCCGAGGGCAACGCCGACCCGCCAGTGCAAGCGTAGGCCCTCACGCGCATCGGCCCACCCGAGCTCGTCGGTGCGCGTTACGACGACGGCGCAGTGCACGAGCGCGGCCACGAGCGGGCCGGCTCCGATCGCGACGAGGGCGAGTGGCAGCACGAAGGCGGCTCCGGCGGCAGCCAGCACCACCACGGTGCCGACGGCGCAGTTCAGGAGCACGAGCCGCATCGAATGGCGGTACCCCTTGCCGAGCGCCGCGCGAAGCGAAGCAGCTGCCGTCAACCCTTCACCCCCGCAGACGCGACGCCGGCGACGAAGTACCGCTGGAAGACGACGTACACGGCGACGACCGGTGCGATCGCGATCACGCTCGCCGCCATCAGCTTGGGCCACTCGGTGTGGTACTGGAAGACGAACTGCGCCAGGCCGAACTGCACCGTATAGTGCGCCGGCGACTGAAGGACCAGGCTCGCCCAGAAGAAGTCGTTCCATGCGCCCTGAAACTCCAGGATCGCGACCGCAGCAAGCGCGGGCCCCGCGAGCGGCAGCATCACGCGCCAGAACGTCTTGAAGTACCCGGCACCGTCGAGCTTCGCAGCCTCCTCCAGATCCTTCGGGATGGTCAGGAAGTACTGCCGCATCAGGAACAAGCTCGTCGCGAGCCCGAGCTTCACGAGCACGTACCCCGTGTACGTGTCGATCAGATGCCCTTTCACGAGCATCTGGTACACGGGCACGAGCCGGAGCTGGTCGGGAACCATCAGCGTGGCGAGCACGCCGAAGAAGAGGATCTCGCGTCCTGGAAAGCGCAGCCGCGCGAACGCGTAGCCGCCCATGCCCGAGACGACGAGCGTGATCAGCGTGATTGCGACCGAAAGCCCCGCACTGTTCTCGATGTAGCGGGCAAAGTCGTACTTCGTCCAGACGTCCTTGTACGCCTGCACCGTCCAGTCATGCGGGATGAGGGAGAAGTACGCCGTCTCCGGCAGCGTTTTCAGCGACGTCGAGACCGTCCAGAGAAATGGAACGAAGTAGAGGAGCGCGATAGCCGTCAGCAGGACGTAGGCGAGCAGGCGGAGGAGCCGCTCCGACCGCGCGCGGCCCGGAATCGCGCCGAGGGGCTCACTTCCCCCGACGTTCCCGGCGACGAGATTCTCGATCGCAATCTGCGAAGCGGATGGCACGGGCTCGATGGCGGTCATGCGGCCTCCGAGCGGCCGAAGAGCAGCCGCTGCGCGAGCGTCAGCAGGATCATGAAGACCAGCAGGATGATGCCCATCGCTGCGGCGTAGCCGAAGCGGATGTTCTGGATCGCCTCCTGGTAGAGCAGGAGCACCGGAGTCAACGTCGCGTAGTCGGGCCCGCCGCCGCCGCCCGAGACGATGTACGCCTGGTCGAAGAGCTTCACCGCGCCGATGATCGACACGACCGCGACAAAGAAGTGACCCGGCTTCAGGAGCGGAAAGGTGATCTTCCAAAACGTACGCCACCGGCCCGCGCCGTCGATTGCCGCAGCCTCGTAGACGTCATTCGGAATCGCCTGCAGCGACGCGAGATAGAACAGCATCATCGTGCCGGACGTCGTCCACGCATTCAGGCCGGCGATCGCGGGCAATGCCGTCGTCGTCGTGTAGAACCACGCAGTGTGATGGTCGTCGCCGAAGAACGACAGCACCTTGTTCAGCAGGCCGTCGGCGTTGAGGATGAAGATCGCGATTGTCGTGATCGCCGCGGAGGACGCGATCGACGGAAAGTAGAAGGCGCTGCGGAAGAACGTCCGCGCCCTGAGCTTCTGGTTGACGATCACCGCCATGAAAAGGCCGAGTGCCATCTGCGCGGGCACGACCCACAGCGTGTACTCGGCGATGTTCCGCATCGACCGCCAGAAGAGCGGGTCGTGCAGCACCCAGCCGTAGTTGTGCCAGCCCGCCGATGGGTTCGTCGGATCGGGGCCGTAGACGCCCCAGTTGTAACGGCTGATGTAGATCGCATAGCCGATCGGAAACAGGAAGAAGACGCCGAAGATCGCCATCGGCACGACGACGAACCCGTAGCCGACCAGCGCTTCGCGCAGCCGTCCGGGACGGCCGCCGCGAACCCGATACGTGACGGCGCTCATCGTGAGAGACCGGCGGCCCTGCGCGAGGCAGGGCCGCCGTCCGTCGATCTACTTCTTGAGCGCCTTCGCTGTCGCGCTCTGGATGTCGTTGATCATCCCCTGCACGTCCTCCTTCCCCTGGAAGACGGCGGTCAGATCGTTGTTCATGATCGTGTAGACGCTGCTGAAGCCCGGGAAGAACGACCACGCCCGGGAGTAGGGCGCCTCATTGAGGAGCACGGCACGCCCAGCGGCCGGAGGAACGTCGCTGCGAGACGGCAGCGCGAGTCCCTGATCGGTCCACTTCTTCATGCCCTGGGCGCCTGTGAGGTACGACAGGAGCGTCCAGGCGGCCGGCTTGTTCTTCGAGTCCTTGGCCATCGAGAACGACGTCGTGAAGCCGAGATCGCCCGTGGTGCGGCCCTTCGGCATCGCATACGTCGCGTAGCTCACGCTCGGATAGGTGTCGTGCATGAACGGCAAGGCCCAGTTGCCCTCGAAGATGATCGCGGCCTTCTGCTTGCCGAGCGCCTCACCGCACCAGCCCGAACCGAGCTGGTCGGGCGTCCGGGCGAGCCCGGAGGTGGCGAGACCGACATAGAAGTTGATCGCCTTCTTGGCCGCCGGCGTGTTGAGCGTTGGAGCAGTTCCCGCCTTGTTCAGGTACGAGCCGCCCGCCTGATACACGAACGGCAGCAGCCGCGCCCAGTCGGCGGAGAGGCAGATCGGCGCCCCGCCGGGGACGGCATTGGTGGTCTGCATCTTCTTCGCGACGTTGATCAGCGAGGTCCAGTTGGTCGGAACTGCAGCGCCGGCTTTCTGGAGCATCGCGGTGTTGATCTCCATCGCAAGCGGCGACCAGTCCTTCGGCAGGCCGTAGACCTTGCTCTTGTACGTGAAGCCGCTGATCAGGCGTGGGAAGAACTTCGACGTCGAGAACTTGTACTTCGCGAAGTACGAGTTCAGCGGCTCGAGCACACCCTGCGCCATCCAGTCGGGCGCGACACTCGAGTCGACGTAGAAGACGTCCGGCGGCGTGTGCGATGCGAAACGCGCAAGCATCGTCTGCGGATAGTTGCCGTTGATCGGTTGATAGGTGACGTGGATGTTCGGGTACTTCTTCTCGAAGTCCTGAACGACGTTGTTCAGGAAGTCGAACTCGGTACCCGATGACGCCCAGCCCGCCAGCGTGACATTGCCTGACGGACCGGCGGCGGCGTTGTGCGGCCGCGCCTGCGCCGCTGTGGTGACGACCACAGCGAGCAAGGCGAGGCCGACGACCGTCGAAAAGACCCTACGCATGGAACCCCCTCCATTGCGACGATCAGTTACTGGTCCAGACGCCAGGAGTTACCCGTGCACAGGAAAAGTATTCGCGCCGGTTGCTAAACCGGCTCGCGCAGCCGACTGCGGTGCCGCACGGCGTAGACGAGCACCGACGCCACGAGGAGGAGGTCGCCGCCGCCGATCGCGACATCGGAGAGATTGAAGGCGATGCCTCCGCGCATGAGTGGATCCGGAACGCCGCTCCAGGCAATGCCGGAGACCGCCGTGCCGAGCGCACCGCCGGCGGAGATGCCGGCGCCGTACGCGACACCGAGCGACGGGATGCGCGGCGCAAGGACGAGCAGGGCAAGCGCAATCCCCGTAGCAAGCACGAGAACGCCCGACGGCCGCACATGATGGACCGACGCCGGAGTCAGCGCCTCGTGCGCGAGCGCGATGCCGACGACAACGAGCGCCGCCACGACCGCAATGCGCCGTCTCCGTCTCATCGCTAGACGCCCTTGGGCGCCTCGACCGCGACGGGCTGCGCAGCAACGTCCGATTCCGAGTGCTGCTCGAAGCCGTACTTCACGACCGGATGCTTCGCAGCGCGCACCTCGTCCAGCCGCCGCACCGGGCGGTTGTGAGGCGCCCCCTTGAGGAGCTCGGGATGCTCCGCCGCCTCCTTCGCGATCGCGAGCATCGCGTCGCAGAACGCGTCCAGCGTCTCCTTCGTCTCGGTCTCCGTCGGCTCGATCATCAACGCCTCGGGAACGACGAGCGGGAAGTAGATCGTCGGCGGGTGATAGCCGTAGTCCATCAGGCGCTTGGCGACGTCGAGCGCGGTCACGCCGTAGTCGCGCTTCAGGTTGCGTGCAGAGAGCACGAACTCGTGCATGCAGAGGCGGTCGTACGGGAGCTCGTAGGCGTCCTTGAGCCGCGCGAGCACATAGTTCGCGTTGAGCACCGCCGTCTCCGACATCTCGCGAAGACGCGGGCCGTATGCACGGATGTATGCGTACGAGCGCACGAAGACGCCGAACGGACCGGTGAACGCGCGCACCTTGCCGATCGACTTGGGCCGGTCGAAGTCGAGCTCGAACGTGCCGTCTTCGCTGCGGACGACCACCGGCACCGGCAGGTACGGCTCGAGGATGTCGCGCACGGCGATCGGGCCACCGCCGGGACCGCCGCCGCCGTGCGGCTGCGAGAACGTCTTGTGCAAGTTGATGTGGACGATGTCGAAGCCCATATCGCCGGGCCGCGAGATGCCACACACGGCGTTCAGGTTCGCGCCGTCGTAGTACATGAGCGCGCCTGCGCCGTGGAAGATCCTCTCGATCTCCTCGATGTTCTCGTCGAAGAGGCCGAGTGTCGACGGGTTCGTGAGCATGAGCGCGGCGGTGTGCTCGTCGACCTTCGTCCGAAGATCCTCGACGTCGATGTTGCCGCGCGCGTCCGTCTTCACCGGCGTCACCTCATAGCCCGCCATCGTGACCGACGCAGGGTTCGTGCCGTGCGCGGTGTCCGGGATCACGACCTTCCGCCGCTGCTCCGACTCGCCGCGCTCCTCGAAGTACGCGCGCACGAGCATGAGCCCGGTGAGCTCACCCTGCGAGCCGGCCGCGGGCTGGAGCGAGACGGCATCGAGGCCCGTGACCTCGGCGAGGATCTCCTGCAGACGCCACTCGAGGTCGAGCGCGCCCTGGATGCCGTCCTCGTCCTGCAGCGGGTGGAGGCTCGCGAAGCCCGGCAGCCCGACGAGCCGTTCGTTGACGCGCGGGTTGTACTTCATCGTGCACGAGCCCAGGGGGTAGAAGCCGCTGTCGATGCCGAAGTTCCGCGTCGAGAGCTCGGTGATGTGACGCACGATCTCGAACTCGGGCACCTCCGGCAGCCGCGGCGGCTCGGCGCGCCGCAACTCCTCCGGTACGTCCGGAGCCGGCAGTCCGTCATAGCGCGGAATCGCGGACGCGCGCCGGCCCGGCTGCGACTTCTCGTAGATGAGCTTCACGAGCCCACCTCTGCGAGTACGCCGGCGAGACGGTCGATCTGCGCGGGCGTCCGCTTCTCCGTAACGGCGACGAGCAGCACGTCGTCCATTCCCTCGTAGTCCCGGCCGATCGCGTACCCGGGATGAACTCCGAGCGCCCGTGCGTCGCGGATGACGTCGCGCGCATTCCGTCCGACGCGCACCGCAAACTCCTTGAATGTTGCCCGTTCTGGAAACACGAGCTCGAGGCCGGCACGTTCCTGGATCTGCTGCTTCGCGTACGCGGCCAGCGAGAGACAGGTCTCCCCCACCTCGCGTAGCCCCTGAGGCCCGAGCCACGTGAGGTACGCGAGGCCGCCGAGGGCGAGAAGCGTCTGATTCGTCGTGATGTTCGACGTCGCCTTCTCGCGTCTGATGTGCTGCTCGCGCGTCTGCAGGGTGAGGACATAGCCGCGCTCACCCGCGGTGTCTACCGTCTCGCCGACGATCCGTCCGGGCATGCGCCGGATGAACTCCTGGCGTGCGGCGAGGAAGCCGTAGTGCGGGCCGCCATAGGCGGGGAAGTTCCCCGCTCCCTGCCCTTCGCCGATTGCGAGCGCGCAGCCGTACCGGCCCGGCGCCTCGAGCACGCCGAGCGACAGCGGGTCGACGTGCGCGACCGCGAGCGCCTCGGCGTCGTTCGCCGCCGCCGCGAGCTCCGGCGCCGGCTCGAGGCAGCCGAAGACGTTGGGCTGCTGGAAGATGACCGCCGCCGCGCCCTCGGCGGCGCGCCGGAGCTCGTCGGGGTCGGTGGTGCCGTTGCGATGCGGCACCTCGACGATCTCGAGGCCGAAGCCGGGCGCGTAGGTCTTCACGACCTGCCGTACCTGCGGGTTCGTCGCCTCGGTGACGACGATCGTCGTCTTGCCCGCACGCGCGTGCTTCGCGATGAAGCATGCGTCGGCGGCCACCGTCGTCCCGTCGTATCCGGAAGCGTTCGAGACGTCCATGCCGGTGAGCTCGCAAATCGCCGTCTGGTACTCGAAGATCGCCTGCAGGACGCCCTGGCTCATCTCGGGCTGGTACGGCGTGTACGCCGTGAGGAACTCGCCGCGCTGCATCAGCGTGTCGACGACGGCAGGGACGTAGTGGTCGTAGATGCCGGCCCCGAGGAACGAGAGCTCGCTTGCCATGTCGGCGTTGCGGCCGGCAAGCTCGCCGAGGTGGGCCGAGAGCTCCGCCTCTGCCAGAGGGCGCTCGAGATCGAGCGGGCGGTCGAGGCGGACGCCCGCAGGGATCTCGCGGAACAGCTCCTCGATCGACGCGACGCCGATCGTGCGGAGCATCGACTCCCGGTCGTCGTCGGTGAGAGCGAGAAATGGGTGCTGCGTCACGAGCGGCTCGGTCACTGGTCGGCCAGGAACTGCCGGTATGCCGCGGCGTCGAGCAGCGCGTCGACCTCCGCCGGCGCGGACAGGCGCACGCGGATCAACCAGCCCTCGCCGTACGGGTCCTCGTTCACGGTCTCCGGCGCGTCGACGACCTTCTGGTTGACCTCGAGCACCTCGCCCGAGAGCGGCGCGATCACGTCGGAGACTGCCTTCACCGATTCGACCTCGCCGTACGCCGTGTCCTGCGTCACCGTCGCACCTGCCTCGGGCGGCTCGAAGTGCACGAGCTCGCCGAGCGCGTCGACAGCGAACCACGTGACGCCGAGGACGGCCTCGTCACCGTCGATGCGAGCCCAATCGTGCTCGCGGTGGTACTTGAGGTCGTCGGGATACGACTCCACGGCGGCCAATTCAGTCCTCCCTCTTGTAGATCGGTCTCGGCACGACGCGCGCCTTCCGGAGCTTTCCGCGAACGTCGACCGTCCAGTGAGTGTCGGGCGCCGACCGTGCGGCCGGCACATATGCCATGCCGATCCCGACGTCGAGCATCGGCGAGTGCGAGCCCGACGTCACGACACCGCCGCCGACGATCGGCATTCCCTGGCGCGGGACCGCCTTCTCCTCCATCACGAAGGAGACGAGCTTACGCGCCGGGCCGTCGGCCTTGATCCGCCGCAGGACGTCGACGCCGGTGAACTCCTTCGCGTTGGTGGCGCACGTCCATCCGAGGCCGGCCTCGATGGCATCGGTCGCAGGACTGATGTCGTTCCCGTGGAGCGGCAGGGACGCCTCGAGACGCAGGGTGTCGCGCGCGCCGAGCCCGCACGGCACGACGCCGCGGGCGAGCACCGCATCCCAGAGTGCGACAGCGTCCTCCGCCATGCAGAGAATCTCGCACCCATCCTCGCCCGTGTAACCGGTGCGGTTCACCATCGCCTCGACACCGTCGATCCGTTCCTCGGCGAACGTGAACTGCTTCGCCGGTTCGAGGCCGAGCTTTGCGATGGCATTCGGTCCCTGAACCGCGATCAGCGCGTACTCATCGGAGACGTCGCGCACGTCGGAGCCGCTGATCTCATTGTCCTTGATCCAGCGGAAATCGGCCGCACGGTTCGACGCGTTGACGACGAGCAGGAAGCGAAAGGCGTCGAGGCGGTAGGCGATGAGGTCGTCGATGATCCCGCCGCGCTCGTTCGTGAGCAGCGTGTACTGCGCATCGCCCGCTTCGAGGCGCTCGAGATCGTTCGAGAGGAGGCCCTGCAGCAGCTCGAGCGCGCGAGGACCCTCGACCTCGATCTCGCCCATGTGGGAGACGTCGAATGCGCCCGCGTCGGTGCGGACGGCGCGGTGCTCCGGGATCACGCCCTCGTACTGCACCGGCATGTCCCAGCCGGCGAATGGCACCATGCGCGCGCCCAGCGCGACGTGCCGTTCGTACAGGGGTGTGCGCTGAAGCGTCTGCGCCATGCACCGCCGATCCTAGTGACTGGCCCGCCGCGGACACCGGAGGACCGCACGGCTCCCGCTGCCGCAAAACGCCTGGAAACGGGGACCGCCCCGGCTTCATCCGAAGATGGGCCGGGGCGGTAACCGGGTCGTGGGGTTGGTCTTCCTAGAGGCCAACCCTGTGAGGGCACCCGCTGTGTACCGCGCCTTCGCGAACTCAAACCTCAGGATCGCCGGACCTCACAACGACCGGCGGCGACCGGCTCAGTCGTCGCGGAGGAACGAAGGCACGTCGAGCGCATCGTCCGGGATCTCGAAGCCGCCGCCCGGAATCGGAGCCGACGGAATGGGAGCCTCGCTTGCCTCTCGGCGCCGCCGGCGGCGGAGCCCGCCGAAGCCGGTCGCGATCACGGTCACGCGCACCTCGTCGCCCATGGCGTCATCGATCACGGCGCCGAAGATCACGTTGGCGTTCGCGTCGGCGGCGCTCGTGACGACCTCGGCCGCCTCGTTGACCTCGAACAGGCCGATGTCGGCGCCGCCCGTGATGTTGAGCAGGATGCCGGTGGCGCCTTCGATCGAGGTCTCGAGCAGCGGTGAGGAGACTGCGGCGCGTGCCGCCTCGCTCGCCCGGTTCTCGCCGGACGCCGAGCCGATGCCCATGAGGGCAGAGCCCGCGTCGCGCATGATCGTGCGGACGTCTGCGAAGTCGAGGTTCACGAGGCCGGGCACCGTGATGAGGTCGGTGATGCCCTGGACGCCCTGCCGGAGGATGTCGTCGGCCATCCGGAACGCGTCGGTGACCGAGGTTCGCTTCTCGACGACCTGAAGGAGCCGGTCGTTCTCGATCACGATCAGCGTGTCGACGCGGTCGCGGAGATTCTCGATGCCGAGGTCGGCCTGCTGGGAGCGCTTCCGACCCTCGAACGCGAACGGCTTCGTGACCACTCCGACTGTAAGGGCCTGGAGCTCCCGGGCCAGCTCGGCGACGATCGGCGCGGCTCCGGTGCCCGTGCCGCCACCCTCGCCGGCGGTGACGAAGACCATGTCGGCGCCCTTCAACGCCTCCTTCAACTCGTCGCGGCTCTCCTGCGCGGCGGCCTGGCCGACGGCCGGATCGGCGCCCGCTCCGAGCCCCCGCGTCGCGTTCGACCCGATGTGGATCTTCACATCGGCGTCGCACATCATCAGGGCCTGCGCGTCCGTGTTCACCGCAATGAACTCGACGCCGCTGAGGCCCGCGTCGACCATGCGGTTGACGGCATTCGTGCCGCCGCCGCCGACGCCGACGACCTTGATGACAGCGAGATAGTTACCCGACTGGTCGCGCATGCTCATGAGGACTGCACCTGAACCTTCAGTGGAGCGTAGGGGCGTAAAAACGCGTTCGCGGCGCAGCGTAGATACACCGCTTCTGGCTGTCAATCAGAGGTTGATTGTTCATACTCTCAACCTCTACCTGAGAGTCGAGGGTTGAGTTCCAGCCACGGGCCTCTCCGGCACGCTGACATCCAAGTACGCCGTCCCGGCCGAAAGTCCTCGCAGGGCGCGTCGTGCCACGGCGAGCTTGAGGCGCACGTCGGTTGGATCGCCGAGACGGAGCTCGACGCCGGAGCGCAGATGGAACACGAGGCCGCCGTGGGTCACCGCCGCCGTCTCGATCCGCGCCGGGAAGCGGGCCCAGAGGGCGAGTGCGAGCGCGCGGGCGGCGTTTCCCGCGCGCTCGGGATCGACGTAGTCCCCCACCGCGACATCGGTGGCGTGAGGCACCCAGATGCGCGGAAGCGCCGGATACGTCCCAGGCCGGATGGGAACCACGATGCGACCGCGCGCAGAGATGAGCCAGGTCCCGGTGCCGCGATGGAGCACCGCGACAGGCGTCTCGGGGACGAGGGTCAGGCGAAGCGTGTGCGGAAACGCGCGGTCGTAGCCGACGGAGACGACCGTAGGAAGGGCTTCGACGCGACGCTCGAGCGAGCGGCCGTCGAGCGCGAGCAGGCTCGAGCCGACGAGCGGAGCGAGCGTACGGCGCACCTGCTGCCGCACCGCCGGGGATCCGCCGGCGATCTCGATCCGCGCGACCGCGAACGTCGAGGTCTCGCGGGCGGCGAGATACGCGCCACATGCAGCGACGGCGATCGCCATGCCGATGAGCAGCGAGCGCCCCGACGGGAGAAAGCGGGCCGGCACGAGCCGGACGGCGCGGGGCGCGCGAACGGCCGGAAGCGACGCCGCACGCGCACGCGGAGCCGGGCTCGCGGCTGCTCGGCTCGCGGCTGGTCGACGCTCGGTGGTCACCAGCCCAGGTTCGCCGCTCGGCACGGCGCTCCTACGTGTCAGGCGCCGAGCGGCGGCAGCTCGAGCGCGCCGAGGAACTCGACCTCGTGCCGCAACTCGACGCCGTACTGCTCGTGGGCACGGCGGCGTGCCTCTGCCATGAGGGCAACCGCATCCGCGCTCCGGGCACCCCCGGCGTTCTCGATGAAGTTGGCGTGCTTCGGCGAGATCTGCGCCCCGCCGATGCGATGTCCCTTCAGCCCGCACGCTTCGAGCATCCTCCCCGCACTCAGCTCGTGGTCGGGGTTCTTGAAGACGCTCCCGAAGGTGCGCCTGTTCGTCGGCTGCGCCTCCTTGCGCCGGGCGTTCAGCTCCGCCACCTCGGCCTTGATCTCGGCGGGCGGCCGCGGTCGAAGCCGCAGCTCGGCCCGAAGGACGACCTGGCCGTGCTGCAGGTTCGAGTGCCGGTAGGAGAGACCGAGCTCTTCCGGGGTCAGCCAGCCGGTCCCGTGCGAAGTGGCGACGAGGGCGCGCACGAGAACCTGTGAGAACTCGCCGGCGTACGCGCCGGCGTTCATCCAGACGCCGCCGCCGGTCGTGCCAGGGATCGCGCACGCGAACTCGAACCCGCCGAGCCCCGCCGCACGCGCCTTGTGCAGCCCGACCGCGTTGGCGGCGCCGCCTCCGGCCCACAGGAGCTCACCGTCGACCTCGACCTCGGCGAGCGCGCCTCCGAGCTTCAGCACGAGTGCGTCGACGCCGTCGTCCGCGACGAGTAGGTTCGAGCCGAGCCCGACCGTCGCGACCACGGTGTCCCGCTCTGCAGCCCAGCGCAGCAGCTCCTCGACCTCGGCGACCGACTCGGGGCGAGCGAAGGCGCGCGCGGGGCCGCCCGAGCCGAGGGTGGTGAAACGTGAGAGATCGACGCCGTGCTCGATCTTCACGTGAGCGCCTCGAGCAGGAGCAGCGCTGCCCGTTCGACGTCGCCGGCCCCGAGGGTCAGCACCGTGTCGCCCGCGCGGGCCCACCCCGCGACGACCCGTGCGCCGTCCTCCACACTCGGCGCGTATGCGAGTCGCATCCCCGGACGCACCTGCGCGAGCTCGTTGACGATGAGCCGGCCGGTCACGCCCGGCAGCGGCGCCTCACGCGCCGGATAGACGTCGGTGATGCAGACGGCGTCTGCCGCCGCGAGCGCGACCGCGAACTCGTGCGCCAGGTGCAGGGTGCGCGAGTAGAGGTGGGGCTGGAAGAGCGCGAGCACGCGGCCGCCGTTGCGAACTGCGGCAAGGTCAGCCGAGAGCTCTGCGGGATGGTGTGCGTAGCTGTCCAGCACGGTCACGCCGCCCGCGTCGCCCTTGCGCTCGAGCCGTCGTCCCGCTCCCGCGAACTCGACGATCACGCGCTCGGCATCCGGACGTGCGACGCCGGCGAGCTCGAGCGCGGCGATCGCGGCGGCGGCATTGCGGCGATTGTGCTCCCCGGGCACGGCGAGCTCGAGCTCGACGGGCGGCAGCTCCTCGGCTCGAACGACGCGCGGCACATGAGCGAGCCACTCGTCGAAGAGCTCCGCCACCTCCGCGCGCGAGCCGAACGTCGTGTGGTGGTCGAGGTCGACGTTCAGGAGCACCGCGACCTCCGGCCGGAGCACCGCGACGGAGCGGTCCGACTCGTCGCCCTCGACGACGAGCCAGCCCTCACCGGCGCGTGCGTTCCCTCCGAGCTGCGCGATCTCGCCGCCGATCAGATAGGTCGGGTCGAGCCCGAGCCGATCGAGGCAGAACGCGATCATCGCGGTGGTCGTCGTCTTGCCGTGCGCTCCCGCGACGACGATCGAACGGCGCAGGGAGACGAGCTCGGCGAGCAGGTCGGCGCGCGGCCGACCGTCGACGAGGCCCGCGAACGCGGTCGACACGAAGACCTCCCAGCCCGCCGGGGATGTGGGCGGCTCCGCCGCGATCGTCACGGCGACGTCCGCCGGAAGATGCGCGAGATAGGGCGTCTCGTTGCGATCCCAACCTGCCACCTCGGCACCCCACGCGCGCGCGACGAGCGCGTACGCGCTCATGCCGGCGCCGCCGATCCCGGCGATCCAGATGCGCCTACCGGCGAGCGGTTGCGAGCTCGATGAGCTCATCCGCGATCCTCTCCGCCGCGTCGGGCTTGGCGGCGGCGAGCATGGCTTCCCCCATCTCAGCGAGCCGCGTCGGTTCGCCGAGCAGGCCGGCGACGCGCTGTGGGACCCACTCCGCCGCCCGCCCATCGGTGACGACTTCCGCCCCGCCTGCGCGGTCGAAGTACTCGGCGTTCTTCTGCTGGTGATCGGCGGTCGCGTCCGGGTACGGCACGAGGATCGCGGGCTTTCCCGCGGCGGCGACCTCCCAGACGGATCCGCCCGCGCGCGACACGACGAGGTCGGCCGCCGAAAGCGCCGTGCCGAAGTCGTCGACGAACGGCAGCAGGCGGTAGTCCGGCCGTGAGACGCGATCCCGAAGCGCCTCGAAGTCACGCTCGCCCGCGAGGTGGAGGACCGCCGGCCCTGCGGCGCCCCAGGCATCGACGGCCGTGTCGTTCAACGTTCGCGAGCCCAGGCTGCCGCCGAACACGAGCACGACCGGACCGTCCTGCGGCAGCTCGAACCGCCGGCGGGCCTCTTCGCGCCCGACGGTGTGCGACGTGGACGGGATCGGGCGGCCGACGACGCGCGCCTTCGCGGGCATCCCGTCGATCGGATACGCGAGGAACAGCCGCCTCGCAAACGGAGCGGCAAGCCGGTTCGCGAGGCCGAGATGGGCGTCCGCCTCCGACAACGCCGCCGGGATGCGCCGCAGCCACGCTGCGAGCACCATCGGCCCGGCGACGTACCCGCCGCCGCCGAGCACGACGTCGGGGCGGCGCCGAGCGAGGATGCGCAGGCAGGCGAAGGGCGACGCGGCTGCGAGGAGAAGAGCGCGAACGAGCCGCAGGCTGGGACGACGCGGGAAGCCTGCGATCCGGAAGGCGTCGAACGCGTAGCCGTGCTCAGGAACGAGCCGAGCCTCGACCCGATCCGGCGACCCGGCGAACGTCACTTCCACTCCGCGCGCGCGCAGGGCTTCGGCCACTGCGAGTGACGGGGCGACGTGCCCCACCGTTCCGCCGCTCGCGATCAGGCACCGCAGCTGTCTGTCTTCCACCATGGCCACGGGCGATGTTAAGGAGGATTCCCACCGACAGGAGGGCGATGACGAGGCTCGAGCCCCCGTACGAGACGAAGGGCAGCGGAATTCCGGTCAACGGGGCGAGCCCGAGGACGGCAGCGATGTTCACTGCGGCCTGTCCACAGATGAGCGCCGTCACGCCGGCGGCAAGCCGTTTCCCGAAGGGATCCTTGCAGGCGATCGCGATCCGCAGGCCGGCGTAGGCGAAGACGCAATAGCCGAGGCAGAGGATGGCCGCGCCGACGAGCCCGAGCTCCTCGCCGATCACGGCGAAGATCATGTCGGTGTGCGCCTCTGGGAGGTAGTGGATCTTCTCGATGCCCTGCCCCAGCCCGCGGCCGAAGATCCCACCCGAGCCGACGCTGATCAGCGCCTGCACGTTCTGCAGGCCGTTGTTGGAGGGGTCCTTCCACGGGTCGAGGAAGATCAGCAGCCGCGCGCGGCGGTAGGGCGAGCTCCACGCAGCGATCGCACCGAGCGTGAACACGATCCCGTACGCGGAGGCGAGCGTCGGCAGGCGCGTGCCGGAGATGAGCAGCATCGCGCCGACCATCACGACGATCGTGATCACGGTCCCAAGGTCGGGCTCGACGAGCACGAGCAGGCAAAAGACGCCGACGAGCAGGCCGATCGGGCGGGCGAGATCCTTGAGCGTCTGCGGCGCGGGCTTGCGCGCGAGATAGCCCGCACACCAGATGACGAGCGCGAGCTTGGCGAGCTCCGACGGCTGGAATGCGGCCGGACCGAGCTCGATCCACCGGCGCGCACCGTTGACGCGGGCACCGACGACGAGCACGGCCGTGCAGAGGAAGAGCGAGGCGACGATCAGCGGCGGCGCGAGCGCGCGGAGGCGTCTGAAGTCGTAGCGCGCGGCGACGATGAGCAGTGAGAAGCCGATCGCGGCGTAGGTGGCCTGACGCTCGAGGTAGCCGACTGGGTTGCCGTTGCCAAGAGCGGCCGTCGCCGATGTCGCGCTGTAGACCATGACGAGGCCGAAGAACGTCAATGCGAGTGTCACGAAGACGAGCAGCTGCCATTCGAGCGGCCGTTGCTTCGAGCGTCCGCTCATGCGAGCTCCTCGACGAGGCGGCGGAACTCCCTGCCGCGATGCTCGAAGTTCTCGAACTGGTCGTAGCTCGCGCTCGCAGGTGAGAGCAGCACGACGTCGCCCGGCTCTGCCTCGTCGGCGGCACGTGCGACGGCCGTTTCGAGATCGCCTGCGTGCTCGTACGCCCGACCCGCTGCGTCGAGCGCGCGGGCGAGATCGTCCGCCGAGTCTCCGATCAGGAAGATCGACCGCACGGTGCCCGGAAGCTCGCTTGCGAGCGGGCCGAAGTCCTCGTTCTTGCTCGAGCCGCCGAGGATGAGACGCAAGGGCGATGCGCCGTAGCTCGCCACGCCGCGGCGGGCCGCCGCAGCATTCGTCGCCTTCGAGTCGTTGACGAAGCGCACGCCACGGAGCTCGCGGACGAGCTCGAGCCTGTGCGGGACACCGGCGAACGTGCGCAGCGCCTGGGCGATCGCGTCGTCCTCGATCCCGAGTGCGCGCGCGACGGCGGTCGCAGCGGCTGCGTTCTCGCGATTGTGAGCGCCGGGGATCAAGGGCTCCGCTGGGAGCGGATCGTCGGCGGCGAACTCGATTCCGTCGAGGCCGGAGCCCCGCGGCACGATCTTCGTGCGGGCACGTTCGAAGATGCGGAGCTTGGCATCGCGGTACGCCTCGAAGCTGCCGTGACGGTCGAGGTGATCCGGCTCGAGGTTCAGAAGGAGCGCCACGTCGCACGTGAGCGTGTGCACGTCTTCCAGCTGAAAGCTCGAGAGCTCGCAGACGATCGTCGTGTCTACGTCGACCTGCTCGGCGACGTCGGTCAGCGCCCGTCCGACATTCCCCGCCACTTCGACGGGCCGTCCCGCGGCGCGAAGGATCTCCGCGACGAGCTCGGTCGTCGTCGTCTTGCCGTTCGTGCCGGTCACGCCGATCAGCGGGTTCCCGTGCAGGAGCCGGTAGCCGAGCTCGACCTCACTCCAGACCGGCACACCGCGCGCGCGTGCGGCCGCGGCCAGCGGCGAGGCACCCGGAACCCCCGGGCTCTTGATCATGAGCTCGACACCGTGCAACAGCGATTCCTCCTCGTTCCCGAGCACGACTTCGACGCCCGCGTCGGCAAGCCTCCCGGCGTCGGCCTCGGGCGAGCGGTCTGCCGCGACGACCTCGACCCCGCGCGCGGCGAGCGCGAGCGCAGCCGCCCGCCCCGAGCGCGCGAGCCCGAGCACGAGCGCCCGTCGCGGCAGCCAGCCCGCGGGCGGACGCGGCTCCTCCAGACCTGTCCCGGTCACGAGAAACGCACCCCCCTCCCGGGGGCGTACGGGCCCCTGCAGAGAGCGTACGCAGAGGAGTGTGAGAGCGGTGTGCCGGCTTTCGGTCGGATGGTGAAACGTTCGGCGCCGGGGCGCCGCATCCTCATCGAGAGAGTCAGGCTCGCGGCAGGACCGTGCCGCCGGGCCGGAGCACGCGGATGACTTCCGGGTCCTCGGGATCTGCGCCGACCAGCAGGTCGACGGACGCGTCCGGAAGCGGCAGCACGGGCAACCCCCCGAGCATGTAGTCGAGCCGCGGGTCGGCGAGCTCTGCGACGAGCCGCTCGATCTCGTCGGTCGACGGGTCGAGCACGACGATCTCGTCAAAGGCGTCGAGCTCTCCGATCGACCGGCGCGCCGCGTCGACGCCGAGCACGAGTGCGGTCGTGCTCACGGCTGCCCGAAGTAGTAGCGGTAGAAGAGCGCGAAGCCCGCAGCGCAGAAGATTCCCGCAACGATCCAGAAGCGCACCATGATCTTCGTCTCCGACCACGCCTTCATCTCGAAGTGGTGGTGGATCGGCGTCATCAGGAACACGCGACGCCCGAATCGCTTGAACGAGAAGACCTGGATCATCACCGAGAGCGCCTCGATCACGAAGATGCCGCCGATCAGCAGCAGCAGGAACTCCGTCTTCGTCATGATCGCGAAGGCGGCGAGCGCTCCTCCCAACGCCATCGAGCCTGTGTCGCCCATGATCACCTCGGCGGGGAAGGCGTTGTACCAGAGAAAGCCGATCACGGCCCCGATCAGCGCTGCGCCGATGATCGCGAGGTCGAGCTTCGTCAGGTTGCGGTGCGCGGGGTTGGCGCTCGAGCGGACGAACGAGACGACCATCATCGCGGTGAAGGTGAAGAGCGCGATGATCCCGGTGCCCGCCGCGAGTCCGTCGACGCCGTCGGCGAGGTTCGTTCCGTTCGACGCACCGGCGATGATGAGGAAGAGGAACGGATACCACCCGTACGAGAGCGGGATCGAGACGTCCGCGACCGGGATGTAGATGTCCGTACTCAGGTGCAGGTGCCGGGAGACGATCGCAACGACGACGGTCACGACGGCGAGGAGCAGCAGCTTCCACCGTCCGCTCAGCCCGAGGGAGCGACGGTGCGTCAACTTGATGAAGTCGTCGAGGAAGCCGATCGACCCGCAGGCGAGCGTGACGAAGAGCACCGTCAACGACTGCAGGCGAAAGTGGCTCACCGGCAGGAAGCCGAGCGTGGCGGCGAAGAGAAAAATGAGCCCGCCCATGGTCGGCGTCCCCTGCTTGGCGAAGTGATGCTGCGGGCCGTCTTCACGGATGTGCTGGCCGAACTCGTTCGCCCGCAGGAACGCGATGAACTTGGGTCCCATGGCGATCGACACGATCAACGCCACCAGGGCGGCGATGAGGACGCGTGTCACCGCGCCAGCGCTCCGACGAGCGCGTCGGCCACGATCTCCAGCCCGACCGCCCGCGAGCCCTTCACGAGCACCGCGTCACCGGGAGCGACGACGGTTCGCACGAGCTCGGTCGCGCGCGCCGCGTCGGGGGCCCACTCGTCAGGCCCGTAGCGGCGGCTCAACTCGCCGACGCCGAGCACGACGGCGACGCCGAGCTCCCGCGCGAACGCTCCGATCTCGTCGTGGAAGCGCGGTGCGCCGTCTCCGAGCTCGGCCATCTCACCGAGCACCGCGACGGTGTGCCTGCCGCCGGCACGTTCGACGAGATGCTGGAGTGCGGCACGCATCGACGCCGGGTTCGCGTTGTAGGCGTCGTTGATCAACAGCCCGCCACCAGGCAGCTGCGACTCCTCGCACCGCCAGCGCGAGAACGGAACCTCGACGACCTCGTCGGGCAGCGGCAGGCCGAGCGCATCGACGACGGTGAGCGCAGCAACCGCGTTGGCGGCCTGATGCCGCGCGGTGAAGGAGAACGTGACCTCGCGATCGGCGAAGCGGATGATCGACGCGCCGTCGCGGATCTCGACGTCGGGCGGCGCGAAACGCCGTACGTCCAGGCCGTCCGGGACGAACGGCTCGAGCTCGGGCGAGTGCTCGGGTATGACGCCGATACCCCCTGTCGGGAGCGCCTGCAGCAGCTCTGCCTTCGCCTGCGCCACGCGTTCAATCGTGCCCAGACGCTCCAGATGGACCGGGCCGATGTTCGTGATCACGCCGATCTCCGGGCGCGCGACCTCGCAGAGCGCCGCGATCTCGCCGAGGCCCCGCATGCCCATCTCGGCGATCAACACCTCGGTGTCGGGTTCGAGCCGGGTCATGGTGAGCGGCAGACCGATCTCGTTGTTGTGGCCCTCCTCGGCTGCGATCGTTCGTGCGACGGGTCGGCAGAGCGCGGCGAGGATGTCCTTCGTCGACGTCTTCCCACTCGAGCCCGTGATCGCGACGACGCGAGCCTCGCTGCGTTCGCGCACTGCACGACCGAGCTCAGCCATTGCAGCGAATTCGTCGTCGGGCAAGAGCGTGGCAGCCGCACCGCGCGTGCGCGCCTCCTCGAGGAATGCGACACCGCCGCCGAGCGCGACGAACAGGTCGCCGGGTCCGACGCGGCGCGAGTCGATCTCGACGCCCGTGACGGTCTCGGCGTTCCCTTCGAGGCGGCCGAGACGCCGCAGCTGATCGAGCGGCAGCGGGATCATGCGCGTGCTGCCAGAGACCTGAGTGCGTCGCGCGCAGCCTCGCGGTCGTCGAACGGGATCGTGCGGTCGGCGAGCTGCTGGCCTTGCTCCGCTCCCTTGCCGGCGATCAGCACGACGTCGCCGTCGCGGGCGAGCTCGATCGCGCGCGAGATCGCCGCCGCGCGGTCGGGCTCGATGTCGACCTCGCCCACGACACCGGTCACGATCTCGTCGATGATCGACTGCGGATCTTCGCTCCGAGGATTGTCGGAGGTGACGACCGTGACGTCGGCCAGCTCCGAGGCGAGCCGTCCCATCAGCGGCCGCTTGCCGCGGTCCCGGTCTCCCCCAGCGCCGACAACGCAGATCACCCGCGCACCGGCCGCGAGGTCACGCGCCGCATGCAGCACGTTCTCGAGCGCGCCCGGCTTGTGCGCGTAGTCGACGATCACCGTGAACGATTGCCCTTCGTCGACCGCCTCGAATCGCCCCGGCACACCGCGCACCGACTCGATGCCGCGCGCGATCGCGTCGTCGTCGACTCCGAGGATCCTGGCGGCCGCAAATGCACCGAGCGCATTCTCGATGTTGAAGCGGCCGCGCAGCTTCACGTCGATCCCGGCCAGCAGGTCCGGACCGATCGCCGCGTCGTCTGCGAACCCGAAGGTGAGCGCGTCGGGCAACTCCTCGGCGAGCCGGCGCCCGTAGGGATCGCCGACGTTCACCGCCGACGGAGGGCTGCCCTCCACGAAGAGCCGCCGCTTCGCCTGGAAGTACGTCTCCATGTCGCCGTGGAAGTCGAGATGATCCTGGCTGAGGTTCGTGAAGACGAGAGCGGCGAAGCGCACACGGTCGAGACGGTGCAGCTCTGCCGCGTGCGACGACGCCTCCATCGCGCACGAGCGGTCGCCGATGTCGAGCATCTCGCGGAAGATCCGCTGCAGGTCGATCGCCTCCGGAGTCGTGCGCTGCACCCCGCGCCGCTCGCCCCCGATCCGCGCTTCGACCGTGCCCAAGAGGCCCGGCCTGCGCTGCGCTGCCGCGAGGATCGCGAAGAGCAGGAACGAGGTCGTCGTCTTGCCGCTCGTCCCCGTCACACCGACGACCTCGAGCTCCTGGGTCGGCCGCTCGAAGAACTCGTCGGCGGCCACGGCCATCGCCGCGCGCGCGTCGAGCACGACGACCTGAGGAACGGCAACGTCGAGCGGACGCTCGACCACGAGCGCCACGGCGCCGCGCTCCACCGCCTCCGCTGCGAAGTCGTGCCCGTCCGCAGACTCCCCGGGCACGCAGAAGAAGAGTGCTCCCGGCACGACCGACCGCGTGTCGTAGGCGAGGTCGCGAATCTCGGCCGCAGCCCGACCGGTGACCTCGAGCCCCCCGAGCGCAGCGACGAGGCGCTCCAGATCCATCATCGGGAGGCGAGTCTACCGTCGGCCGCGGATCGACCCGCGAGACAGGTCACCGCAACGACTGGTCGGGCGGAACCTCGAGATATTGCAGGTCGAATGCCGCGATCTGGGCGAAGGCCGGGGCGGCGACGATGCCGCCGAAGATCGCGAGCTTCGGCTCGTCGACGCTGACGAGGATCACGAGCCGTGGAGCGTTCGCCGGGACCATCCCGACGAAGGTCGCGACGTACTTGCCGGGCGCATAGCCGCCGTTCGGGCTCGGCTTCTGCGCGGTGCCCGTCTTGCCGGCGACGCTGTAGCCGGGGACGCTGGCGCCGGCGGCGGTGCCCGTGTCGGAGACGACGCCCTTCAGCATCGTCAACAGCTCGCGATCGATGCGCGCCGAGAGGATGCGGCGCGTGCGGACCGGCGGAGGCTTCTCACCCTGGACGTGATCGACGAGGTGCGGCTGCTTCCAGACGCCGTGATTTGCGATCGCGCCGTACACCGATGCGAGCTGAATCGGCGTCACGGAGACGCCCTGCCCGATCGGAACGTTGCCGATCGTCGACCCGGACCAGTACGACGGCAAGAGGCCCGCGCTCTCCCCGGGAAGGTCGATGCCCGTCTGCTTGCCGAATCCGAACTGATCGATCCAGCGCTTGAGGTGCGTCTCTCCCAGTCGCGTTCGCGCGATGGTCACCGTGCCGACGTTCGACGAGCGCTGGAGGATTTGCGATACCGACATCGTCTCCGTCCCACGCAGCTCGGCGTCGTGGATCACGCGGTCCGCGACCTGGATCGAGTACGGCAGCGTGAACCTCGTGGTCGGCGTGATGGTGCCCTCCGAGAGAGCGCCCGCGATCGTCACGACCTTGAAGACCGAGCCCGGCTCGAAGACGTCGCTGACGGCGGCATCTCCCTGCAGGCCCTTCTTGGCGACCTGGTTCGCGTCGTAGCCCGGCTGCATCGCCATCGCGAGCACGCGGCCCGTGCTCGGCTCGAGCACGATCGCGGTTGCGCTCTTCGCATGCCATTGCGCGACGGTCGAGCGCAAGACCTGCTCTGCATTCGCCTGAATCGTGTGATCGAGCGTGAGGAACGCAGACTTGCCGTCACGCGCGGGCACGTCGCTTTGGATCGCGATCGGACGTCCGATCGGATCTCGCACGACGGTCTGGCTTCCCGGCGCGCCGGTGAGCGCCGGGTCGAGCTCCAGCTCGAGCCCCGAGAGCCCCTTGTTGTCGATGCCGGCGTAGCCGAGAACCTGGGAGGCGAGCGCACCCTGTGGATACGAGCGGCGCTCCTCACCGTAGAAGTGGAAGCCGGCCAGCTTCTTCCGTGCAAGCGCGCTTGCGAGCTTCGGTGACGTCTTGCGTGCGATGTAGACGAAGTGCGTGTCGCGCGTCTCCAGTGCACGGAAGACCTCGTTCGGCTTCAGCCCGAGCACCCGCGCTGCGGTGACGGCCTCCCTCTGCGGATGCGTGATCTCGTGAGGATCGACGTACACCGTCGTCGCCTGCTCACCGAGGGCGAGCGGCGTGCCCATGGCGTCGTAGATCGTTCCGCGTCCGGCGGGGAGGATCACCGTCGCCTTCGTCTGCGCCTGCGCGAACGACGACAGAGACGCTGCGCGCACCGTTGCGATCCACGTCGCGCGCCCGAGCAGCACCGCAAACACGACGACGATCGCGAGCAGCAACAGGCGAATGCGCGAGTTCACCACGCGCGCCATCGGTCTACTTCCGCGCGAGGTCGAGGTAGCTCGTGTCCGTCGCCGGTGCCGGAACGAGACCGAGCTTGCGCGCGGTCGCCTCGATGAGGCGCGCCGAGGCCGCGCTCGACACCTGCGACTGAAGCGCCTGGTTCTCTGCGCGCAGCTGCAGCTCTTGCTTGTCGAACTTGCTGACCGCCATGTTCGTCCGCAGCACCGCGACGTTGAGTGCAACGACACCGGTGAGCAGGACCGCGAAGACCGAGATCCACACGATCCCGCCGGTGAGCCTGCGCCCGGACGCACGCGTGCGTGTCGCACGCCGCGCCCCCGCGGGCTTTGCGGCATGACGCGGCGGCCTCCGCCGCTGCGGGAGGGGCGCCGGCGCCGTCGTCGCGAACCAGTCGACGGCAGCCACTACTCATCACCTCCGGCCTTGATCGCGGCGCGGAGACGGGCGGACGTCGACCGCGGATTCGCGGCGACCTCGGCCTGCCCGGCACGGATCGGGCGACGTTCGATCGCGCGCAGCTCGGGCTCGTGCCCGCAGACGCAGATCGGGAAGTCGGGCGGGCACGTGCAGCCACGCTCCTTGTCGCGGAGAAACTGCTTGACGATCCGGTCCTCGAGCGAGTGGAAGGAGATCACCGCGAGACGACCTCCGGGACGGAGCATCTCGAGCGCGGCAGGCAGCGCAGCCTCGAGCGAGCCGAGCTCGTCGTTGACGGCGATGCGGAGCGCCTGGAACACGCGCTTCGCGGGATGGCCCTCGCCGAACCGGGCCGGCGCGGGAATCGAGCTCTTGATCGTGTCGACGAGCTCGCCCGTCCGTTCGAACGGCTGCTCCTTCCGGCGACGACCGATAGCCCGGACGATCTGCTTCGCATAGCGCTCTTCGCCGTAGCGGCGGAAGATCGACACGAGCTCGCGCTCGTCCCATTCGTTGACGATCGTCCGCGCGTCGAGCTCCTGCGAGCTGTCCATGCGCATGTCGAGTGGCGCATCGACGGAATACGAGAACCCGCGCTCGGGGCGGTCGAGCTGCATCGACGACACGCCGAGGTCGAGCAGGATCGCATCGGCCCGCACGCCGTTCGCTGCGAGTTGTGGCAGGACGACGCCGAAATCGCCACGCAGCAGGCGTGCATTCACCCCGGCGCGCTTGTCGAGGCGCTCGAAGTACGTTCGAACCGTCGGATCGCGGTCGATCGCGATCAGCTTGCCGCGGCCCTGCAGATCGTCGACGAGAAGCGCGGCATGACCGCCGGCGCCAAAGGTTGCGTCGACCACCGTCTCGCCGGGGTGCACGCTGAGGGACTCGCGCACCTCCGCGGCCAGGACGGGGACATGGTCAGTCGCGCTGGGCTGCAAGACGTTCGGCAACATGCTCCGCACTCCCTTCGACCTCGGCGAGCTCGAGCCGCCACGCGGCGCGATCCCAGATCTCGAGGTGGTCGTGGACGCCCGCGACCGTCACGTCGCGGCCCAGCTTGGCGTGCTCGAGAAGCGCAGCGGGAATCCCGACACGCCCCTGCTTGTCGAGCTCCGCCTCCGTCGCACCTGCGTAGAAGAAGCGCTGCATTCGGCGGCCTTCCTTGCTCAGCGGATCGAGCGTAGCGAGGCGACCCTGGACGAGCGAGGCCCAGTCCTCCGGCGTGTAGGCGAACAGACAGCCGTCCATGCCGCGCGTCACGACGATCCCCTCCGCGAAGGCCTGCCGAAAGCGGGCCGGGAGCGTGAGACGGTTCTTGTCATCGAGGGTGTGCTCGTACTCGCCGAGAAGCATCGGGGCCAGGCTTCCTTGTCTACCACTTTCCCCCACGATAAACCACATCGTCCCACTTGGCAACCCTGCTGACCCCCGGAGGGGTGATCTTTTCGGCGGCAGCGGAGCGGCCGCCGGGAGCGTCGAGAGGCGCCGGGGCGCGCTAGGACGCCGACGCGCGAGCCGCGCGGGCGAGCCCGATGAGCACGCCGAGCGCCTCGTCCGCCTCGGCGACGTCCCGGTCGCGAAGCGTCGCGTGGACGCTCCGCCCTGCCGTATCGAGATGGACGGATGCCAGCCGGAGGCGCCGCTGGACCGGGCCCTGCGTGCGTCGGAGACTCTGGGCCTTCGCGAGCGGCACCCAGGAGGTGACGCGGCGAATGCGGCCGGTCGAGGTCACGACGCAGTCGTCGGACCGTCCCCAGGAGAGATAGCGATACCGAAGCGGGCTCTTGAAGACGACGCGGTGCGGCGGGTCGCGATCAGGCTGCGGCACGTCCGGCAGGATCCGGGCGAGGAGCTCGCCCGCAGTCGCACGGCTCCCGACGGGGAGCACGGCACGCAGCTGCTTGCGCTCCGGCCCTCCCTCCCCTTTGCTCCGCTGGCGGCCGGCGACGTCGACCTCGAGGCGGCACCAGCCGAGGCGGCGCCAGAGGAACGGCTCGACCAGCCGCACCGCCTGCACCCTCCCGGGCCGGATCGTCTCCGACGTCAGTGCAATGAGCCCCGACCGCAAGCGCATCCCGTCGGCGGATTCAGCCAGCGTGAAGCGATACTCCTGGTTGAAGCGGCGCCAGACGAGCGTGGCCGCGGCGATGAGAGGCGCGATCCCGGCGCCGACTACGGACGCCGCGACGGACGGCGCGACGACGGCGCCGACGATCAATCCGGTCAGGATCGCCGCCGACACGAAGCCGACGTTGCTCAGGACGATCGACCCCACGAGCCGGCCGGTCGGAATGGAGGTCAGCACGCGTTCCTCGTGCGCCGTCGGGGCGCGCTCGTCCTCGCCCGCCGCGGCCTCCGGCTCGACTGCACCGTGAGCGAGCGCGAGGAGCCGCGCGCGCAGAGGCTCGGCCTCGCGCTCGTGCAGATAGGCGAGGCGAGCGGTGGCGCCGGTGCTGCCGCCGAGGCGCAGCCGTAACTCCGCAACCTGGACCATGCGGGCGAGGCCGGGCCTGACGATGTCGATCGCCTGCACCTGGGCGAGCGGGAAGCGGAGGGACTGCCGCCGGATCAATCCGGTCTCGATGTGGAGATCGCCGTCCTCGACGCGCCAGCGCGTCACGAGCCAGGAGACGAATCCCAGCACGAGCAGGACGCCGACGACGCCGAGGTCGTAGAACGATCTGGAGGAGAACCTGCCCGTGAGCACGGACGGGATGAGCACGATCCCGATCCCGATCGTCACGCGGCCGGCCCTCACGATCGGCGACAGAGGATGGAGTCGGTGCCAGACCGCCGGCTCGAGAGGGTCGTCGGTCACAAGCCCGCAGCCTGTGACTCGCCGAGCTCGGCGAGCCGGTCTTTCAATCGTGCCGCTTCTTCACGACTGAGCCCGGGAATGCGCGCGTCGCTCGCGGCAGCCGCCGTGTGCAACCGCACCGTCGCGAGCCCGAACGAACGCTCGATCGGCCCGGCGGTCACGTCGATGAACTGCATGCGGCCGTACGGAACGACCGACAGGCGGGAGAAGAGCACGCCGCGCTGCACGAGCAGGTCGTCGTCACGCTCTGCGTACCCCCACGCGCGCACGCGCCGGTGTACGAACGTCTCGGCGACGAGACCCGAGGCGAGCACGACGGCGGCTGCGGCGCCCCCGACCCCGCCGAACGCGAGAACGCCGACGACGCCCGCAATCGCGGCGACGACGAGAGTCACCGCGGCAACCTCGAGCCGTCGAACGTGGAGCAGCCGCGGCGACGGCTGCCGCCAGCGCTCCGCCGATTCGATCACGTGGCCCCCCTCCACGCCGCGCAGTATGCTCGAACTGCCTCATCGGCCTGCGGCAACGGCCTGCGGCAACAGCGTGAAAGGAGTCGCAATTGGCCACGCAGACCCGGCCGCTTCTGGTGGAACGGCCGCTCGACGTCGTGCTTCGGCCCAACTCGCCCGCGGAAGCGGCCTACCGGAGTGCCGTCCTCGCTCCCGGCTTCGAGCCCGAGCCCGGCCTCGACCTCAGCTACCTCGGCGGGAAGACCATTGCGGCGCTCACGTTCACGAACGTCTATGTCGGTGTGTGGCCGACCGCAGATCGAACGAAGCTCGACGGCGCCCTCGCCGCGGCAATGGCCGATCCGCACCTCAACAACGTGCTCGCGCAGTACTTCCCCGACGCAAAGGTGACGTCGACGTTCGCCGGCTCGCGCACCCATCCAGGCGCGGTCGCGACGCGCGTCTACCGCGACGTGATCGAGGCAACCGTCGAGGAGCTCGACCGCGGCGGTGCGCTCGAGGGGCTCGATCTCGCCACGAGCGCGGTCTGCCTCTTGCTTCCGGAGGGAGCGGTGCTCGTCGACGGCGACTCCGGCGACTCCGGGCCGCAGGTCGACTCGTTGCACGGCCTCGGCGGATATCACGGCTCGGTTCACGTCCAGCGCGATACCGGCAAGACCGACACGGTGTACTACGCGGTCTCCGTCTACTCCGAAGGCGAAAACGGCATCGTCGCCTTCGCGGAGCCGTGGCAGAACGTGTGCGCGACGCTGTACCACGAGCTCACCGAGATCCGCACGGACCCCGACGTCGAGGATGCGATCCGTGCGGGCGCGACGCCCGCCGGCGAGCACCTGCTCGGCTGGTACTCGGCACGCGGCGGCGAGATCGGCGACATTCCGATGGCGGAGGCGCACGGCGACATCGGGCTCGTGATGAAAGAGGTGCCGCTCGCAGATGGAAGCGGCCGGGTGCCGATCCAGCTGATGTGGTCGAACGCGGTCCACGGCCCGGAGGGGCCGATCAGCCGTCCTCACCCGCATCCGTGAGCTGGCCCGCGAAGGCGCCGCGGCCCGTGAGGACCGCGGCGCCGCAGCGGGAGCCGAGGGCGACCGCATCGTCGAGCGAGCGGCCTTCGGCGAGGCCGTACGTCAACCCGGCGGCGAAGCAGTCGCCGCAGCCGTATGCGTCCTGGATCGGACCGGGAATCGGTGCCGCCCGGAACGGGCCGCCCGGCCGCAGCCAGCCGCCGAGCGCACCCGATGTCGTGACGACGACCTTCGGCGGCGGATCGATCTCGCCCTGATCGAAGCGTTCCGAGGGGTCCGTGGCGCTGCCGACGAGCACGTCGATCTCTTCCGCCCCGCGGCGCATCGTGGCCAGCTCGCGCGACGTTGCGACGAGCACGCGCGAGCGGCGCGCTGCCCGCAGGGCGGCGACGTCGCCGCTGACGAAGTAGACCGCGTCGCAACGGGCAAGCTTCTCCCACGGCAAGGTTGCGTCGTCTCCCGACGCAAGAAGCTTGCGGCCGAGCACGGTGATCGTCCGCTCGCCGTCGCCGTCGACGTACGTGAACGCTCGCGGCTGCGCCTCCGGCGACGTGGCAGCGTGCACGGTGACACCCCGGGCAACCAGCTCCTCTCTTGAGCGACGCCCGAGCTCGTCGTTGCCGAGCGATGTGAAGAAGTCCACCGAGCCGTTGAGGTTCGCGAGCTGCACGGCGGCAACCGCGCCCCCTCCGGCGGCCTCGTGCCAGGTTTCGAGGGCGTGGACGATGTCGCCCGGCTCGGGTACGTGCTCGACCCGGACGAACTCGACCCACTCGACGTGACCGACGACGGCGAGCTTCACATCTCACATCTTGGCGTGGAAGTACGTTTCAAGGTGTAGATGGCACAGGCGATTCCCCCGTTCGAGGTGTTTTACGCAGCGCACCGCACCGAGGTTTTGCGGTTTCTCGCGAAGCGGCTTGGACGCGACCGGGCCGACGACGCGTTCCAGGACACGTTCCTCCGTGCGCTGCGGGCCTATCCCCGACTCGAGCACGGCGATCACCTTCGCGCCTGGGTGCTGACGATCGCCAGCCGGATCGTCCTGGACGACGTGAGGAAGAGGCGGCCTGCGGGCGAGCTGCCCGAGGTTCCGACCGAGGAGAACTGGCATCCCGCCTTCGAGGAGCTGGCACCGCTCACGGAAGGACTGCCGCCGAAGGAGCGCGCGGCGGTCGTGCTTCGCTACGGCTACGACCTCGACTACGCCGAGATCGGCGCCGCGCTCGGTTCGTCCGAAGATGCCGCTCGTCAAGCGGCCTCCGCCGGTGTGCGGCGGCTGCGGAAGGAGACCACATGAACGAGATCGTTTCTCCCGAGCTCGATGCGCGCTTTCGGGCGGCGGCTGCCGCCGAGGGACTGCTCGACGTGGCATACGACCTGCTGCCCGACACGCCCGTCGGAACGCTGCTCGTCGGCGTTACCGGTCACGGCGTCTGCCGCATCTCCTACGACCCGGATCCCGAGCGCGAGCTCGAGACGCTCGCCCGCCTGCACGGCTCGCGCGTGCTCCGTTCGTCGGCGCCGGTGGATCGCGTTCGCATGGAGCTCGACGAGTACTTCGCCGGCAAGCGACACCACTTCGAGGTGGAGCCCGACATTCGCGTGCTTCCAGTGTTCAACCAGCGGGTGCTCGAGCAGCTCGCGCGGGTCGAGTACGGGACGACGACGACGTACGGGTCGCTCGCGGAGCAGACCGGAAACCGCGGCGCCGCACGCGCCGTCGGCACGGTCATGAACCGGAACCCGGTGCCGATCGTGCTCGCGTGCCACCGCGTCGTCGGTGCGAACGGCAATCTGACCGGCTACGCCGGCGGGCTCGAACGGAAAGTGCAGCTGTTGCAACTCGAAGGAGCCCTGCTCTGACGATGCTCGGCCCGCTGCAGATCGTCGCCTCGGAGCGCGGCCTGCAGCGGCTCGAGTGGAGCGACGCCGCACCGGTCGGCCCGCGGAGCATCGTCGCGGCCGCCGAGGAGCAGCTCGCCGAGTACTTCGCCGGCAGGCTACGCGTATTCGACCTGCCGCTCGATCCGGTCGGAACGGATTTTCAGCGCCGTGCGTGGCTCGCCCTCGTCGAGATTCCGTACGGCGAGACCCGCACGTACGGCGAGCAGTCCCGACGCCTCGGCCTCGCTCACGGTGCCCGGGCGATCGGCAGCGCGAACGCTCGCAACCCGTTGCCGGTCGTCATCCCGTGCCACCGGCTCGTCGGGTCCACCGGCAAGCTGACCGGCTACGCCGGCGGCCTCGAGCGCAAGGCGCAGCTGCTCCGCCTCGAAGGTGCGCTCCCGATCACGGCGTAGGCCGCAGCTTGTACCCCACCCCCCACACGTTGACGACCCAACCGGGCAAGCCTGCGGCGGCGAGCTTGCACCGAACGCGCGACGCGTGCGACTCGAGCGTTCGCGTCGGCACGTAGCTCCGGTAACCCCACACATCGCGCAGCAGGTGCTCGCGCGTGAAGACTCGCTCGGGATCGGAGGCAAGCTCGACGAGCAGTGCGTATTCCTTGGCCGAGAGAACGATGTCGACACCCTGCGCGATCACGCGCCGTGACGGCCTGTCGACGACGAGCTCGCCGAGATCGATCACGTCAGCGCGGATCGGGCGCCGCCGCAGCAGCGCCCGGATCCGCGCGACGAGCTCCTCGTAGACGAAGGGCCGCGAAAGGTAGTCATCACACCGTTCGAGCGCGCGCAACCGCGTCTCGGCGTCGGCGCTGCCGAGCACGATCACCGGGCATCCCGTCACGAGGCAGCGGCCGAGCGCGTCCGGGTCGCCGAGCACGAGCACGTCCGGGGAGGCCGCGCGTGGCAGCTCGTCGGGGCTGCTGAACGCGAGGACGTCGAAGCCGTCGCTCGAGAGCTGCCGCTCCAGGAAGCCGCGCATCGACGGTTCGGGCTCGGCGAGAAGCAGTGCGGTCATGGCGGCGAACCTACCGCCGCCCGAACGCGTGCGCCAGATGTCCTTTCGCGCAAGAGTGTGACTTCTTCGTCGCCCGGAACACCGGCGTCCATCCTGTTCAACGCCTGACGGTGTACTCACGACTAACACTTCGTGTTGAAAGGGGCATATGCTCGGCGGGTGCCAGACCGAAATGCGGAGTTCGGTCGTCTCACCCGACGCGCGAAGCCGTTGGGGCGCTGCGCTCGAACGTCGGCCGGATGAGCACCGGATCGCCCCCCGCGCTCCTGATCGCGATCGGCATGCGCTTCGATTGCCACGGGCATAGGCTGGCCGCCTCGTGAGGAGGCGCGGCGGCGCCTGGCTTGTCGGTCTGCCGCTGACGCTTGCCGGCGTCCTGGCGGCGCACGCGCTGGCCAATGCCGTCTTCGGCTCGCCCGAGGGGCGGTACGAGCTCTTTGCCAGCGCAGCATCCGGGGCGCAGCTCGTGCCGCTGGTGGCTGCGATGTCGACTGCTGTGCTCCTGGTCGGTCTTGCGTTACGTGTGGGGGGTTGGTGGTCGCTTCCAACCGATGCCCCAACACTCGCAGCGCCATTCGCGTTCCTGCCGCCACTTGCGTTCGTGCTGATCGAAGCGTTCGAGGGTCTCCTGAATCGTGGTGTCATCCCCTTCGGCGAGGCTTTGCAGCCGACATTCCTGGTGGGTCTTGCGTTGCAGTTGCCGTTCGCACTCGCCGCGTATCTGCTCGCCAGACTGCTGCTGCGCGCGGGCGACGGTCTGCGCTTGTTCTTCCTGCGGGAGCGGCCGAGCTCGACAGGGTGGCTACCGGCTGCCGTCAAAGCTCGTGAGCGCGTTCGGCCTCGCTCGCTCGCTTCTCTGTCTTGCCTGCGCGGTCGTGCACCGCCAGTCGGTAACGCAGTCACCAGCTGAACCGTCCGCCTGCGCGGACGGTCGCCCGGGACTTCGGGGCTGATACCGACTCAAAGGGAGAGGGATACATGCGTTTCAACACGAGACGTGGCGGCCTTGTTGCCGCCGTACTCGGCACGCTGGCTGTGGCGTGCTTGACGCTGACCGTCGCGGCGTTCGTCGGCAGGAGCAGCGGCTCGGCCAACGCCGCGGGGATGGGGAACATGAACATGACCGGTATGACCGGGATGGCAATGTCTCACTCAGCAGCGACCGACTCGAGCTACTGGGCCGCCGTCGGCGGCAACGTGTTCCACAGTGACGGGGTGACCCGTACCTACTACATCGCGGCCGACCAGGTGGTCTGGGACTATGCGCCGAAGGGGCGAAACGAGATCACCGGCAAGCCCTTCGACGACGTCGCCGACACCTATGTGAAGTCAGGGCAAGGCCGGATCGGCTCGAAGTACCTGAAGTGCGTCTACCACGGGTACACGGATCCGAGCTTCCAGCAGCTTCAACCGCGGCCGACGGACCAGCAGTACCTCGGCTTGCTCGGCCCCGTGATCCGAGCCGAGGTGGGAGACACGATCAAGGTGGTCTTCCGCAACAACTGTCCCTTCCCGACGAGTGTTCACCCGCACGGAGTGCTCTACGAGAAGAACAGCGAAGGCGCCCCGTACAACGACGGCACGAGCGGCGCCGACAAAGCCGACGATGCCGTGCCGAGCCGGGGGACGCACACCTACACCTGGCAAGTGCCGGACCGCGCCGGCCCTGGTCCCGGCGACGGCAGCTCGGTGATGTGGATGTACCACTCGCACACCGACGAGATCGGAGACACGTACGCCGGTCTGATGGGGCCGATCGAGATCACCGCCCGTGGAATGGCGAGACCGGACGGCAGCCCCAAGGACGTCGACCGGGAATTCTTCGCGCTCTTCTCGGTCATGAACGAGAACGCAAGCCCGTACCTCCAGCAGAACCTCGAACGCTTCGCAAAGAAACCGTTCCCGCACGACGACGACGAAGACTTCGAAGAGTCGAACCTGATGCATTCCGTCAACGGGTATGTCTTCGGCAACCAGCCGATGATGACGATGCACACAGGTGAGCGGGTTCGGTGGTACGTGATGAGCATGGGTACCGAGGTCGACCTGCACACGCCGCATTGGCACGGCAACACGGTCACCGCGAACGGGATGCGCATGGACACGGTCAGCCTCCTACCCGCTTCCATGATCGTCGCCGACATGGTCCCGGACGACGCCGGCATCTGGTTGTTCCACTGTCACGTCAACGATCACATCCGCGCCGGAATGCTCACGCGATACCAGGTTCTCCAGTAGACCCGGCGTTGGCCGGCCTCGACGCAGCAAGGGCGTCGGGGCCGGCCCGTCTCACACCACGTCGGCGTGCTGCGTTGAAGAGGACATGAACACACTTCGTCTCTACGACTATGCGCCGTCGTGCAACTGCTACAAGGTCCGGCTGCTGCTCGCACAGCTTGCCATCCCGTACGAGCGCGTCCCGATCGACATCTTCGACGGCGAGACACTCACCGACGAGTACGCGCGCATCAATCCCATGAAGACGACGCCGGTGCTCGAGACCGTCGACGGCCGCTACCTGCCCGAGTCGAACGCGATTCTCGTGTATCTCGCGCAGGGCACGCCGTTTCTTCCGGATGATCCGTTCGAGCTCGCCTCCGTCATGCGCTGGCTGATCTACGAGCAGACGGACGTCGTGCCCTCGATGGGCGGTCTGCGGTTCCGCCTCCTCGTCGGGCGGCTCACGGCCGACGACCCGGACGCGAGGCGGCGCAGGGCGGCAGCGCACGAGGTGCTCGAACTGCTCCACGAGCATCTTGCTGCGCACCCGTTCTTCGTCGGCGACCGGTACACGATCGCCGACGTCGCGATCTACGGCTACGCCCACCGCGCCAACGAAGCAGGCATCGACCTGGAGCCGTACCCGGCCGTGCGCGCCTGGTTCGAACGCGTCGCCGCGCAGCCCGGCTACATCGAGGACGTCGAGCCCTACGGCGCGAACGCCGCGCCGGGCGCGGGACGCTCGATCTACGGCTAGCCGGTCGCTTCGGTCCACCCCGAAGCGACTCGGCGGTACGCTCGCGGCCGTGAATGGTCAGGCGCAGAGCGGGGGAACGCTGCACCTCGTACGCAGCCACGGCGGCGTGACGGCGGTGCTCGACGACCCGACCTTCGTCGTTCCCGCCGCTGAGCCCGCCGAGAGCGGTATCCACTGGCTGCGGTTCCACGTGTCGCGATTCGCGAACGGCACCGAGCACGCGCGGCGCCGGGCGCAGATCGACGCGCAGATCGCCGAGCTCGACATGGCACGCCTTCGTCGCGAGTCCGAGACGACAACGGACGCCCTGCTCGACCGCGCAGTAGGCGGTGTGCTCGACGTGATGGGATCGCTCGCCCGCCATGTGCCGATTTCGGTCCTCGCCGCCGGACTCGGAATCGAGGCGGACGCGGGACTGCTCGTCGACGATGTGACCACGGCAGCCGCCGCGTATCCGACCGGCGGCACGGAAGAGCAGCGGGTGCGCGCCGACGGCGCAGTCGAACGTCTCGTCGATCTCCTCGGTGGGCGAAGCGACGCAACCGTCTGTCGGCTCACCCTCCTCGCCCAGGGGTGTGACGCGACTGCGGGCCTCATCGGCAACAGCCTGAACATCGCTCTGCACCTGCCGGAACAGGAGGACGTCGACGCCATCCTCGCGGAGACCCTGCGCTACCGCCCGCCGGTCCGCGGCACGCGGCGTGTCGCGACGGCGCTGCGGAGATTGGGCGATGCGACGATCGAGCCCGGCAGCACCGTGCAGCTCGACTTCGATTCCGCGAACCGGGATCCGGACGTGTTCGCCGCGCCGGACCGCTTCGATCCCAGGCGCGCAGAGCCGCGACATCTGACGTTCGGGCACGGTTTTCGCGCGTGCCCGGGCTCGGACCCGGCACTCGCGATTGCCGCAGGTGTCGTCACGGCCGTGCTCGCGCGCTGCGAGCCCGCGTTCCCCGAGAGCGAGGTCGAGTACGAGCCCTCGCCCCTGCGCGTCCCATCGGCGCTCGTCGTCGACGTGCCGCGAAGCCCGGCCTAGCCGGGGAACTCGGGCGGACAGACGACCGGCGTGTCCTCGCCGAAGCGGGCGTAGGCCTCTTTGGGGTCTGTCGTCTCTTTCTCGACGCCGGCCCCGTACTTCAGCGCCAGCTCGCTGACGGGATAGATCAGCCCGCGCCCCCTGCGTCGTGCGCCGACGGCGAGGACGAGACACGGGCCGTCGCCCGCACCGACGAAGATGTGCTCTGTCCACGGCGGACAATGCACGAAGTCCCATGCACGCAGCGGTCGCTCCTCGCCCTCGACGAGGAGGAGACATTCGCCGGCGAGAACGAGAAAGTCCTCCTGCGCATCCTCTCCGTGGTAGAGCGCGCTCGGTTCACCGGGACGCAGGATGCCCAGCCCAAGACCGACCTGACCGAAAGGCGCCTCCTTGGGCTCGAATACGGTGAAGAAGCCACAGCCGTCGGTTTCGAACCACGGAAGCTCGCGTGCGTTGACGACGAACCAGCCTGGCCCGGCAGGCCGCACGCCCGTCTCCGCCTGCTCCAACGGTGCCTCGGGGACCATCGCCGCCGCCTCGTCGAGCCCTAGAGCCGCCCGGAGCGCACGACGCCCCAGAGCAGCCACACGCCGAGGATCGTCGAGAGCACGAATCCGATGACCGAGAGCGCGTTCACCCCGAGCAGCTGCGGGCCTCTCGTCGCGAAGATGCCGATCATGCTCGACCCGATGAGGCCGCCGGCCACGATCAACGCAACGACGAGCCTGTTGAACACGCGCTGCATGCTCTCGAGAAAGTCGTCGAGACCCTTGTGTACGAACCCGACCTCGATCTGGCCGTCGCGCACCTGCTCCATCAAGTCGTGCCACTGGTACGGCGCCTCTGCGAGGATCTGCGCGTAGCGAATCGCGTCACGGCGGGCACGTCGTGCAACGCGTTGCGGCGTGAAGCGTTCGAGCATGAGGCCCCGTGCGTACGGCCGCGCAACCTCGAAGACGTTGAAGTCCGGGTAGAGCTCGACCCCCACCGCACCGACCGTCGCGATGGCACGGTCGAGCAGGAGATACCGCGTGGGGAGCTGCAAGTTCATCGCGTAGATGAGCTGGAACGCCTCTCGGATCACCTGCAACGGGTCGATCTCAGCAAGGCTCGCACCGTAGTAGCGGTAGTACAGCTCGCGGATCTCGGCGAGAAACTCCGCCTCACGTTCCTTCGGATACCGCACACCGAGATCGGCGAGTCGTTTCGGCAGCACGTCGACGTTCTCCGCCGCAGCGTCGATGAAGAGCCGCGTGAGCTTCGACATGTCGTCGTCGGTGAGCTTGCCGACAGCACCGAAGTCGACGAGCCCGATCATGCCCGCCTCGGGGAGCACGAGAATGTTCGCCGGATGCGGGTCGCCGTGGAAGAACCCCTGCCGGAAGATCATCTCCATCCACGTCTCGGCAATGAGGTACGCGAGATCGCGGCGCTCCTCGATCGTGAGCGGTGTCGCGTCGACGTCGCGTACGTGCGTCCCGTCGATCCACTCGAGTGTCAGCACTCGCGCGCGCGTGTACTGCCAGTAGACCTTCGGCACGCGAACGTGAGGATTCGCCGCGAAGTTGCGGTGGAACGTCTGCGCGTTCCGCCCCTCGAGCCGGTAGTCGAGCTCCTGCCGGATCTGACGTGCGAACTCGTCGATGAGCGCAGTCGCATCGATGAAGTCGAGCGCATGGATGCGTTCTCTCACGAGCTTGGCAGCTTGATAGAGGAGCGACAGGTCGGCCTCGATCTGCCGTGGCGCTCCCGGCCGCTGCACCTTCACGGCGACGAGGCGCCCGTTCGGGAGCACCGCACGGTGCACCTGGCCGATCGACGCGGCGGCCACGGGCTCCCGCTCGAACTCGAGGAAGAGGCGGTCGAGGGTGTTGCCGAGGTCCTCTTCGATCACCCGCTCGGCCTGCTCGAAGGGGAACGGGCGCACGTCGTCCTGGAGCCCGCGCAGCTCCGCGATGATGTCCGGCGGGACGACGTCGGGTCGCGTCGAGAGGAGCTGCCCGAACTTCACGAACGTCGGGCCGAGCTCGTCGAGCAGCTCGCGCAGGTGCTGGCCCCGGGCCGCGCCGACACTCGACGCCGCGCTCGCAAGCCGCGTTTCTGCGGACCGTCCGGGGAGCAGGTCGGTCAGCTTGTGGGCCTCGAGGAAGTAGCCGAATCCGTGCCGCACCATGACCTGTGCGATCTCCGACAGGCGTCCGAGGCTGCGCGTCGCCGGCTGGGCCATGACGGGAGTCTTACACGTCAGTGCGACATGACCTTGCGACGGTCACGCTTCACCCACGGTCCCGGCGGCACGAGCAACTGCTCGACATGGAGGTAGGCGAGACCGACGAGCGGCAGGTCGCTCAGCCGCTCGACGCACAGGTAGCGAGGCCGCCACTCGGGAAAGAACTTGCGGTTGAACGAGTAGAGGCGCTCGAGCTGGAAGACGCCGTCCGCCGCAAGCAGTCCGCGACGCAGAAGGCGGCGAGGGACCGTGTTCGCACGCTCGGGGCAGATCAGGTCCGTCAGAGCGCAGAAGTTCAGCGAGAACTCGAGGGCACCCTGCTCCTTCGCCCAGCCGAGCGTCTTGACGATGAGGAACTCGGTGAGGCCGTTCGGGGCGAGCGGCCTGCGTCGCATCGTGCTCAGCGACCAGCCGCCGCCCGCCGGCGTCGGAGCGAGATGGAGAAAGCCGCCGACGTGCCCGTCCTCGTCCTCGGCGAGCGCGAAGACCGTCCCGGGGACGTAGAGATCGTCGATCGACATCGAGAAGCCGCGCTCGGGCTGATTGCCACGCCACTGTTCCGAGACCTCGTCGAGCGTTGCGCGCAGTTCATCGTCGGCGTCCTCGGCGGCGACGACGCGCAGGCTGAAGTCGGCCTTCGTCACACGCGTCACCGATTGCCGCACCTTGCGGATCGGCCGGCCTTCGAGCGAGAACGTCGCGGGATCCAGCACCGCCTCCTCCCCGATCGCAAACGCGCGCATACCGATCTTCCTGTATCGGTCGAGATGCGTCTCCGACGCGCTGATCACGGCGAGCCGCCAGCCGTGCGTGCGTGCGACGCGACGGAACTCCTCCAGCAGCGCATCGAACTCGGAGTCGGCGCCCACCGGGTCGCCGCTGATGAGCGCCGTGCCTGCGACCACGCGGTAGGCCAGGAACGAGAGCCGCGTCGGCGAGAAGAAATAGCTCTTGTCGCGACGCAAGGCGAAGAACGACAGGCTGTCGTACCCGTACGCTTCGACGAGCGCTCGCGCGACACGCCGTTCTCCCACGGTCTGGGCAACGGCATGCGAGAGCGGACGGAGCCAGAGGAACAGTGCAGAGAATCCGAGCACGAGCCCGAGTGCGGTGAAGACATCCGAGAGCCGGTCGGGAAGCTCGCCGCCGTGCAGCTCGAACCCCACGAAGACTGCGACTCCGGCGGAGAACGCCGTGGTGAGGGCGAGCAGCGGACGCGTCGTCGCCGGCTCGCCGGGGACATCGAAGCGTCGCCGGTAGCGCAGCAGCGCAGCAAGGAGCACGAGCGATGCGGTCGACTCCTCGAAGTCGAGGCCCTTCGCCATATGGGCGACGGCGGAGGCGATGACGACGATGACCGCGAGCTGCCACGCGCGGCGCCGGCGGCGGGCGAGCGATCGCGACAGCCAGATGAGCGCGATTCCGAAGGCGAGCGTACCGACGCGTGCCGCCGCGATTCCGTCCGGAGGAAGCACGCCGCCGACGATCTGGAAGCGGTCGCGCATCTCCGGCGTCAACGCCGAGACGATGCCGATCACGCCGACAACCGCAGCGGCCCACGCGAGCAGCGACTCGGGCCTTGGGCGACTCAGCCTCACGACGCCAGGGTAGCTCCGGGATCGGCGTGGCGGGCTATACATTCAGGATGCCGTCAGCCACGCCTGCGAAGCCCGACCGGCTGCCGCTCCCGCGGTGGCTCGTGCCTCTCCTGGCGATGACGTCGGCGGGCCTGCTGCTCTGGACGCTCTGGCTGACGTATTCGCTCCCGGCCCGACACGTGACCCAGCACTACGACCTCGCGTGGGTCGGGTTCGACATCGCGTTGCTCTTCGGATTCGCCGCGACCGGCCTATGCGCACTGCGATCGTCCCAGTGGCTCGTGCCCGCCGCGGCGGCGACCGGGACGATGCTGATCTGCGACGCGTGGTTCGACATCGTCACGTCGCAGCCGGGCGAGCGCCTGGAAGCCGTGCTCGAGGCAGTGCTCGCCGAATTGCCGCTCGCTGCGATCTGCTGGTTCATCGTCTTCAACGTCGAGCGCTTCCTACAGGAGACTGTCCTCCGTTATCCGGGGACGGTCAGCCGCATCCTGCGCGACGACTCCTAGGAGGAGACTGCCCCGTCGCTGCGCTGCTCGAGCAAGCGCAGACGGTGCTCGAGCTGCGCGACGCGAAGCTCCAGCTCGTCGAGATCCTCACGCGAGGCGAGGTTCAGGTCGTCGACGAGTGCGTTCACCGCGCCGAGCGCCTGCTCCGAGAGTTTCGTGCGGCTGCCGCGCACGCGAGCCGGCAGCTCGAGGATGAGCTCTTCGATCGCATCGACGATGCGCTCGCTACCGCGCGCGACCATGCGGCCTCGTGCGGCGGCGCTGGCGCCGCTTCTCACGCCGCGCCTGTGCGTCGGGCTCGGACGGCACCGCGGTGACGACGTCGACGAGCTCCGGTGTCGGCTCGGCGGCGAGTGCCTGCTCGGACGCCTCGAGTGCGGCGGTGCCAACGTCGAGCTTCCTGCGACCGCGACGCCCGCCGACCGTGGTGCCGATGTCTTCGCCCGGGGCGAGTTGCTTCCGCCTGGCGAACTCCGGCTCGCGCTCCTTCCAGATCGTGAGCAGCGGCGCGGCGATGAAGATCGAGGAGTACGCGCCCGAGATGACGCCGACGATGAGCGCGAACGCGAAGTCCTTGAGAGTCGGGCCGCCGAAGATCTCGAGCGAGATGATCGGCAGCAGCGTGATGAACGTCGTCGCCAGCGACCTGCGGATCGTCTCCCACAGCGAGACGTTCGTGATGGTCGCGAACGGCTGGCGGCGCATCAAGGGGATGTTCTCGCGCACGCGGTCGAAGATGATGATCGTGTCGTAGATCGAGTAGCCGAGAACCGTCAGGACGGCCGCGACGGTCGCGACCGACACCTCCTTGTACGCGATCGAGTAGACGCCGACGGTGATGATGATGTCGTGCAGCATCGCGATGATGACTGGCATCGAGAACTTCGCGCCGAATCTCAGCGTGATGTAGATCACGATCAGGACGAGGGAGACGATGATCCCCCAGATCGCGTCGATCGCGATCTGGTGGCCGAAGCTCGACGACACGTTCTTGACGCCCGACGCGTACGCCCCGAGCTTCGTCCTCAGGTCGGTGGACAGGTTCGACTGGGCCGGGCCGCTCAGCGACCGCGTACGGATCTGCCACTGCTTGTACTTGCCGTCGGTGGATGTGCCGCGCCCCTGGACGATCGCGTCCTTCTGACCGTCCTGTGCTGCGACCGCCGCGACCTCCCCCTGCGCATACGCCGTGTGCGTGTTGAACGTGATCTGCGTCCCGCCCTTGAAGTCGATCCCGAGGTTCAGGCCGCGCACGCTCAGCGAGATGACGCCGGCGAGAACGATCGCGCCCGAGATCGCGAACCACAGGTTCCGCCGCTTCATGAAGTCGATCTGCAGCCACTTGGCCGTCTGCTGTCCCTCGGCGCCCATGAAGCGCGGGTTGTCGAACCATTTGAACCCGGCGAGGAGGCCGAGCAAGCCGCGTGTGGCCGCGACCGCGGTGATGAGTGAGATCACGGTGCCGATGAGCAGCATCAGCGCGAAGCCCTTCACCGACGCGACGGCGATCAGGAACAGCACGAGCGCTGTGATCGCAGTGACGACGTTCGCGTCGAGGATGGTGTGGAAGCCCTTGCCGTATCCCGCCGCGATGGCCGCGCGCACGGACTTGCCGGCGCGCACCTCTTCCTTGATTCGTTCGAAGACGACGACGTTCGCATCGGCCGCGACGCCGATCGTGAGGATGAGGCCGGCGAAGCCGGGCAGCGTCAACGTGACATTGAAGAGCAGGATCGCGGCGTAGTAGAAGAGGCCGTAGATCGCGAGGCCGATCACCGCGACGAGGCCGAGGAAGCGGTAGAGGATGAGCAGGAAGAGCGCGACGACGACGAGGCCGACGAGCGCGGCATGCCACGCCTGGGTGAGCGAGTCCTTCCCGAGCGTCGCAGAGACGTCGGTGCGCTCGATCTGCTTGAAGGTCACCGGAAGCGCACCGGTCTGCAGGATCAGGGCGAGGTTCTTCGCCTCACCGATCGAGCCGCCCGCTCCGAGGTCGATCTCGGCGTTCGGCCCCGGGATCCCGTCGGGGTTCTGCTTGAAGTCGATGAACGGCGTCGACTCGAGCTGACCGTCGAGCACGATCGCGAAGTGCTGGGCGTAGTTCTTGTAGTCGCCCTGCTTGCCGGCGAGATCGAACTTCGTCTGTCCGCGCTGTGCCTCTTCCTTCGTGATCTTCTGGAACTGGCTCGAGCCATGGTTCGTGAACTGCAGCGTCACGATCGGCCCGCCGCCCTGCCCGAAGTCGGCGCGAGTGCCCGAGAGCACGAGGTCGCGCCCGGTCATCTCCGGGACGGGATTGTCCGTGCGATTCGGGTAGTACTGCGCGAGGTAGTAGTAGGTCCCGCTCGGTGACACGACACTCGCGCCGAGGCAGCCGGTGGATGCCTGGCAGCTCACGACCATCGTGTGGGCGGGGACCTTGAGCACCGTGTGGTTCGGCGGCACCTTGCCGCCGTACGGCCTGAGCAGCTCTTTCAGCGTGTTCGCCGAGGAGACGATCGAGTGCGCGGTCTTGGTCTTCGTGACCGGCTTGGTCACCGTTACGGACTTGCCGTTCTTGCCCTTGACGGTCGTCTTCTTCGTCGTGTGGATCTTCACCGTCTTCGTGTGGAAGAGGTAATACGACTCGGGCGCGCCCTTCGCCGCCTGCTTCTGCACCTGTGTGAGGAGGTCATAGAGCCCGGGCGTCGCGACCGGGTTGCCGTTCAGATCCTTCGACGGCCCGTACAGGTCGTTCTCGAAGTCGAAGAGCATCAGCTGTGCGGTCTTGCCGATCAGCTTGGCCGCGGCCGCCGGGTCGTGGATACCGGCGATCTGGATCACGATCTGGTCGTTGCCCTGCTTGCGGATCTCCGGCTCGGACACACCGAGCTTGTTGATCCGGTTCTGCATGATCGCGACCGAGCGGCTCATGTCGTCCGCCGTGAGCGGATGCCCCTTCTGCGGGACGGCTTGCAATACGACCTCGAGCCCGCCCTGGAGGTCGAGACCGAGTGTCGGCTTCTTGTGGATCGGCGAGCCGGGGACGGCGAGCAGGAGCGCGCCGACGAGCGCGACCGCGATCGCGCTCATGAGAAGGAGGTACTTGCGGCGGTCGCTCACGTTCCGAACAGAAGGTTAGCCGTCGTGTTCGGGGTTCGGTGACTCATTCGGGTCAATCTCGGGCTCATCCGCCGGCTCGGCGTCCTCCGGCTCTTCGTCCGGCCGAACGACCGCGCCGATCGCCTTGCGGGCGACCCGAACCTCGAGCTCGGGCGCGATCCGGACCATCACCGCGTCGTCCTGCAGCTCGGTGACCTCGCCGTAGATTCCTCCGGCGGTCAGCACCTCGTCCCCCACGTTCAGGCTGTTGAGCATCCGCGCCGCCTCGATCTGGCGCCGCTTCTGCGGCCGGATGAGGACGAACCACAGGAAGCCGAACGCAACGATGAGAATCAGGAAGGCAGAGCCGTTCACAGTGTCTCCAGGGTAGGGGTCGAAGAGGTCGAGTGTGCGAGCCGTGCCAACGCGTCGGTACGCCAGGTCTCGAACGCGCCGCGCTCGATCGCCAGGCGTGCGGCGGCGACGAGATCGAGCAGGAAGCGCAGATTATGCAGGCTCAGAAGGCGGAGACCCAGGATCTCCTCCTGATTGACGAGATGCCTGATGTACGCGCGGCTGAATTTCCGGCACGCCGGACAGCCGCAGCCCTCGTCGAGTGGGCGCGGGTCGCGGGCGAAGCGCGCGTTCCGGAGGTTGAGTCGCCCCTCCCAGGTCAGAGCGCTGCCGGTGCGCGCGGTGCGTGTCGGGAGCACGCAGTCGAACATGTCGACGCCCCGTGCGATCACCTCGATCACGCCCTCGGGGTCGCCGATGCCCATGAAGTAGCGCGGCTTCTCGGCAGGCAGGAACGCCGCCGCGTGCGTCGTCGCGTCGAACATCGGTGCACGCGCTTCGCCGACGCTGAGGCCGCCGATCGCATAGCCGTCGAAGTCGAGCGGGACGAGGCCCTCGGACGACCGCTGCCGGAGCTCCGCGTCCAGGCCCCCTTGCGTGATCGCAAAGCGGAGCTGTCCGGGTGCCCGCGGCAGGTCCCTCTGTCGCTCGGCCCACAGCGTCGTGCGGCGCACCGCGTCCTCGAGCTGCGCGCGCGGCACGCCCGACGGCGGGCAGATGTCAAGGCACATCGCGACGTCGGAACCGAGCTGCTCCTGGATCCGCGCCGCCAGCTCCGGTGTGAACCGCTCGGCGCTGCCGTCGTAGACGGACCGGAACGTCACGCCGTCGTCGTCGGAGGCGATGAGCGTGTCGCGGAGGGAGAACACCTGGAAGCCGCCCGAGTCTGTGAGGATCGGGCCGTTCCAGCTCATGAAGGAGTGCAGTCCTCCGAGCTCGGCGATGAGGTCCTCGCCCGGCCTGAAGTGCAGGTGGTAGGTGTTGCCGAGCAGGATCGTCGTGCCGATCCCCCGCAGCTCGTCTGGGTCGACCGACTTCACCGTCCCCTTCGTGCCGACAGGCATGAAGGCCGGCGTGGGCACGTCGCCGTGCGCCGTGTGCAGCACGCCTGCGCGCGCCGGGCCGTCGGTGGCGGCGAGGGTGAAGCAGCTCATGCCGTCGAGCGTAACGGCGGCGGCGGCTTCGTCAGCGCGGCCCGACGCGCCGGCCCGCGATCGCTGCGTCGGGCGCTCGCCAGAAGCCGAACCCGATGTCGAACCCGCCGACCCTGAAACGGGCCTCCGGGCGGTACGTCTCGTCCAACGCGCGCCGGATCAGTTCCGAGCGGCTCAACCCCGTTCTCGCCGCCTCGCCGACCAGGTACTCGACGTGTTCCGGTTCGAGCATCACATGTGATCTCACGCGCATGTCACATGTGTACCCATGGGCCATTAACGCGTACGTGCCGCCTTCGTCACAGGAGCAGCATCGCGTCGCCGAACGAGTAGAAGCGGTAGCGCTCCTCGACGGCAAGCCCGTATAGACGGCGCGTCTGCTCCACGCCGGCGAACGCCATCACGAGCGCGAGGAGTGTCGAGCGCGGGAGATGGAAGTTCGTCAGCAGGGCGTCGACGCGCCGGAACTCGAAGCCCGGGGTGATGAAGAGCTCGGTGCGTCCGGCAAGCGGCCCTCCGTGGGCGAGCGTCTCGAGCGTGCGCACCGTGGTTGTGCCCACCGCGAGGACACGGTCCGCAGCGCCGATTCGCTCCCGGGCGGCCGCTGTGACCTCGTAGCGCTCGCCGTGGATCTCGTGCTCTTCGAGGCGCTCCTCAGAGACGGGACGAAAGGTGTCGAGACCGACGTGCAAGGTCACGCGCTCGACGTCGAGGCGCTCGAGCAGCTCCGGAGTGAAGTGCAGGCCTGCCGTCGGAGCGGCCGCCGACCCCGCGTCCCGGGCATAGACGGTCTGGTAGCGCGACGGGTCGTCGAGCGGCGCGGTGATATACGGCGGTAGGGGCGTCGCACCGGCAGGCTCGCCGTCGAGCCGCAGGCGCCACCGCCCCTCGCCGAGATGCTCGAGCAGCTCGACGGCTCCGTAGCGCCTGCCCGGCTTCAACCGGCGCGTCGGCCGGGCAAGCCCTTCCCAGATGTCGCCGTCGATGCGCTCGAGCAGCAGAACCTCGCCTCGCGGGGACTCGATCGGAATTCGGGCCGGCACGACCTTCGTGTCGTTGACCACCACGAGCTCGCCGTGGAGCTCCTCGGGAAGCTCGGCGAAACGGCGATGGCGAACGGCACCGGTCGCGCGCTCGTAGACGAGCAGCCGCGAGTCGTCGCGGCGCGCGGCGGGATGCTGCGCGATCAGCTCTCGCGGCAGCTCGTAGTCCAGCTCGGAGACATCCATCCGACCGCCACGGTAACGTCGCCCACGATGGATGCCGACGCGATCGCCCGCGCCCAGGCCCGCATTCGGGAGGCCGCCGCCGGCCGCGTCGAGCCCGCACAGGTCGACGCCGCCTTCGAGCGCGCGCGAGACCAGGTCGAGGCACTCGCGGCCGCTGCGGCCGAGCTCGAGTCGACGTTGCCCGCACGCGTCGGCGATGCCGTCCAGGACGGCCTCCGAGCCGAGGTCTTGCCGGTCGCACGTCACCTGGCCGAGGTGCGCGGCCTGATGAACCAGCTGCTTCGCCGACTCGAGCGTGTCGAAGGCGACCTGCTCGCCGAGCGGCATGCGCGCGTGGACGACCTGGCACTCCTCGTCGATCTCGTCTCTTCGGGATGGCGGGGCGTCGATCAGCGGCTCGCACGCATCGAGGCACGAATCGCCGAGCAGCAGCGCGGCGCAACCGTGTACCGGATCGGCGAGCACCGGTCGGAGCCGGGCGCTCCCGACCAGCAGACGGGCTAGGAGGGTTTGGCGGAATGGTGCTCGTCACAGTCTCTTTTTCGCCGAGCCCTCCTACGCGTCAGGCCGGGTAAGCGTCCTCGGGACGTTCCGCCGGCAACCGGAGCTCGAACCGGCTGCCCAGGCCGGGCTCACTGCGGACGTCGAGGTAGCCACCGAGCGCCACTGCGAGCTCGCGCGCGATCGCGAGCCCGAGACCGGTGCCGCCACCGTCCCTCGACCAGAACGGGCGGAAGATCCGTTCGCGTTCTTCGGCAGTGATCCCGGGACCGCTGTCGGACACGACGACGGAGATCCATGCATCGTCCTCGGAGAGGGACAACTCGACCCGCCCGCCTTCGGGCGTCCAACGGAACGCGTTCGAAAGCAGGTTCGAGATGATCTGGAGCACGCGGTCGCCGTCGGTGACGATCACCGGACGCGCAAGGATCACGAGGCGATAGTCCATCGCGCGGCGGCGCGCGATCTCGGCGAACGCCGCGTGCACACGCTCGACCAGATGCTGCATGTCGACCTCTTCTTGCAGCACCGTGAAGCGGTGGGCGTCCAGCTTCGCGAGATCGAGCACGTCGCCGACGAGGCGCTCGAGCCGCATCGCTTCCTCGCCGATCACTCCGAGCGAGGCCTCCTGCATCGCTGCGTCGTCGATCACTCCTTCGCGGAGCGCAGCAACATGACCTCGGATCGCGGTAAGCGGCGTCCGCAATTCGTGCGACACGGACATGAGGAAGTTCCGTGAGAGCTGCTCCGACTCTGCGAGTTTCGCGGCCATGTCGCTGAAACGCGACGAGAGGTGCGCGATCTCATCCGAGCCCACGGGCCTCGGAACCTCGACGTCGTAGTTTCCGCCGGCGACCTCGTCTGCGGCCGCCGACAGTGCGAGCAGCGGCCGCGTGATCCGCCGCGTCAGATACACGCCGAGGAGCCCGGCGACGATGACGCCACCACCGAACGCGATCGCCAGCCGCTCGATGAGTGTGATCGACCGGCTGCGCAGCTGCGCCGTCGGCTTCGCCACGACGAGTGCACCGAGCAGCTGCGCGTTGGGCGGGTCGCCGAGATAGAGCGGTTGCGCAACCGCGAGGTAGTGCCTCTCGGTGACCTGCACCTGGCGCTTCTTCTTGACGAGCACGGAGTGCTTCTCGTCGACTCGCAGGTCGAGCGTCTTCGCTGGACCGTTGCCGAGCTTTTTGACGTCGATCGTCGTCGCCGGCAGGCGAGGGATGGGTTGGAAGATCTGCGCGCCCTTGAACGCCGGAACGTAGAAGATCTTGTCGCCGCCGATGGCGTGCTCGAGACTCGCAAGTGGCACGATCGCGGCACCGCTCTGACGCGCGTAGAGGCGCACGATCCCAACCGATTCGGACCGGAGCTCGTCGACCGCGCGCGCGTGGTTGTACGACTGGAAGAAGCGGATCGCAATCAGGGACGCGACCAGCCCCGAGATAACGACACCGAGGAGGAACAGCGCCGGCAGCCGAAAACGCAGCGACCCGAGCACGGGGCGAGCCTACTGTTCTACGCGGACTGCTGTTCGCGCGCCGGGCTCACCTTGTAGCCGACGCCCCAGACCGTCACGATCGGCGACGCGTCGCCGAGCTTACGGCGAAGCTGACGAACGTGCACGTCGACGGTACGCGTGTCGCCGGCGAACGTGTAACCCCAGACGCGCTCGAGCAACTGATCGCGCGTAAGCACGAGGCCGCGATGATCGAGCAGCTCCCAGAGCAGGTCGAACTCCTTCGGCGCGAGCTGGATCTCCTCCTCGCCGACACGCGCTTCGCGCCGACCTGCGTCGACGGTGAGGTCGCCGTGGACGAGCACCGCGCTCTCGCCTTTTTCCCGCTCGGTCGTCGCGCGGCGAAGGATCGCGCGGACGCGCGCAACGAGCTCGCGCGGATTGAAGGGCTTCGTCATGTAGTCGTCGGCGCCGACCTCGAGCCCGATGATCTTGTCGACGTCCTCGTCGCGGGCTGTGAGCATGAGCACCGGCATGTCCGTCGTCTGCCGGATGCGCTTGCAGACCTCGACACCATCCATGTCGGGAAGCATCAGATCGAGGACGACGAGCGCAGGCTTCTCGGACGCGACGAGCTTCAGCGCTTCGGCACCGCTCGCCGTCGTGCGCACCGCGTAGCCGGCGTTCTTCAGGTAGGCCGCGACGAACGACGCGATGGATGCTTCGTCTTCGACGACGAGCACCGTTTGCGGCTTCGTGGCCATTCCGGTTATCCGGACGAAGCCGTCGGCGCGCCGACCGACAGCAGCCTCGTCGGCGTGGCAGGCAGCGACCTGAAGTCGGCGCCGTTGAGTGAGTAGCGCCCGTCCTGAGTCGGGGTGTCGGCCGAGCCGGCGAGGATCACGGTGCCCCGACCGCTCGCAACGAGATCGACGTCCGCGCCGTAGATCGTGAGCCGGTACGTGCCGCCGACGGCTCGGAAGCGGAAGTCGACGCCGCCGTACTTCGCGGTGGTGTCACCCGTCTGCTTCTGCCAGCTGTATCCAGTCACCTCCGGGGCGAAGCCGTCGAGCGGCGTCGGATCGTCGATGACGATCGTGCCGCCGGTGACCTCGCCGATCACGGCGCCGTGGATCACGAGCGTCACGACCGGGACGCCGCGCGGCGCGCTCCCGTTCTTGACCACGAGTGTGCCGTCGCCCACGTTCTCACTCACGGCCAGAGCGACCGCAGGGAGGAGAAGCGCAGCCAGGGCTCCGCAGATGACGACTGTTCGCCGCACGATGATCACAGTATCGGCCGATCACGTGACCCGCGATTGAGCGGACCGTAAAGGTTCTGTGAGGGGGTCGAGCAGCCGATTGGGCCGAGGCCTTCGAGAGGAGCGGGATCTCCGCCCCCGCCGCCCTCGTGGCCCGGCTCACTCGTACGTGTAGAAGCCTCGGCCGCTCTTCCGGCCGAGCAGCCCCGCGTTGGCCATCGCGACGAGGCGAGGCGGGGCAGCCATCCGGGGCTCACGCAGTTTCTCCCAGATCGCCTCGGCGGCGTGCACGTGCACGTCGATCCCGACCAGGTCGAGCAGCGCGCAAGGCCCCATCGGCCAGCCGGCGCCGTGAGTCATACCCGCGTCGAGATCCTCGACGGTGACCCGCGCTTCGTCGAGCACCCGAACGCAGTCGTTCAACAATGGGATGAGCACTCGATTGACGACGAAGCCCGGCGTGTCGTGACAGCGAATCGGATGCTTGCCGATCTGCGTGCCGAGCTCGAAGGCCCGTTCGACCGCCTCGTCCGAGGAGAGCTCCGCGCGAACGATCTCGACGAGCGGCATGAGCGGCGCCGGATTGAAGAAATGCATGCCGACAACCCGGCCCGGCGAGGACGTCGCCGATGCGATCTCGGTGACCGAGAGCGCGGACGTGTTCGTGGCGAGCACCGTCTCTGGGCGGCAGATGCGCTCGAGCTCGCGGAACAGCTCCTGCTTCGGGGCGAGCTCCTCGACGATCGCCTCGATCACGATGTCGCAGTCGGCGAGATCGGCGAGCTCCGCGGTGATCGTGAGCCGTCCGACGGCAGCATCGCGCGCGGCCTCGTCGAGCTGACCCTTCTGCACCTTTCGCGTCAGGAAGTACGCAATCCGATCGAGCCCCTTCTCGCCGAGCTCGAGTGTGACTTCGCGAGCGACCGTTTCGAGTCCCGCCTCGACGCAGAGCTGTGCGATGCCGCTGCCCATGGCGCCCAGGCCGACGACACCGACCTTCTGGTTCAACTTCGGCACGACGTGACCCTACCTCGGCAGGCGAGAGCCCAGCGCTGCGATCACGACCCCTGCCACTGCGACGAGCCCGAGTGCGATGCTCAGCCCCACGCCACGCGCAAGGAACCCGATCGACGGGCCGTTGAGCACGCCGCCCGTGTAACCGGCAGTCGCGACGGCTGCAATCCCTGCGCCCGATGAGATGCCGGGCGCGGACGCTGCGACGCGGAACAGGGCCGGGACGATCGCGGCGCAGCCCGCGCCGACGCACGCGAAGCCGACGAGCGCCGGCACCGGCAGCCGGGGCACGAGGACGAGCAGCATTCCGGCGACCGTGAGGAGACCTCCGACCCGTGCAAGGCCGGCGACGCCCCAGCGTGCGGCGAATCGGTCGCCGACGAGTCGCGCGAATGCCATCGCGATGGCGAACGCGACGACCCCTGCAGCCGCAACAGCCGCGCTCGTGTGCGCGGGGCCGGCCAGGAAGACTGCTGCCCAGTTCATCGTCGCCGACTCGACGAACATGCAGCAGAACACGAGGACCGCCGGCAGAGCGAGCGCGCCACGCGGCAGCGCAAACCGTGCGGTGTCGACCGCGACGTCCTCCGAACCGGGGAGCAACCGCGGAGTGACGAACGCCGCCACCGCGACCGTCGCGGCCGCGACGACGGGGAAGATGACCCGCGGGCCGTACCCGGCGGCGGCGGCGAGCGCACCGAGCCCCGCCCCACCGAGCAGACCGAAGCTCCATGCCCCGTGAAGCGCCGAGAGCACCGGACGACCGAGACGGTTCTCGACGGTGACGCCGTGCGCGTTCGCGCTCACGTCGAGCGTCCCGATTCCGGCTCCGAGGATGCAGGCCGCCGGAAGGAGCACGGCGAACGAGGGCGCGAACGCAGCCAGCGTGAGGCCGGCGGATGCGATCAGCAGACCGAGCCGGGTCGGGCTGCGGCTCCCGCGGTGCGACGCGAGCCATCCCGCGAACGGAAGTGACGTTCCCGCCGTCAGCGTGACCGCGAAGATCACGAGACCGAGCTTGCCGCTGTCGAGGTCGAGCCTCTGCTTCAGCGCCGGAAGGCGCGAGACCCAGACGCCGTCGACGGCACCGAGGGCGATGAACGCGACGGCAAGCGCGACGTGCGCAGACCGAACGTGTCTCGCCGGCATGACGTCGAGCGTATTGAAGCGGTGGTCCGGAGCAGCCTGCCGAACCCACGGGCCGCTATCGCGATCTCGCCGCGGAGTGTTACAGCCGCTCGACGACGCCAGCGATGGCCTGGCCGAAGCCGATGCACATCGCGGCGATGCCGTAGCGCTCGTTGCGCCGCTCCAACTCGGAGAGCAACGTCGCGGTGATCCGGGCGCCGGTCGCACCGAGGGGGTGCCCGAGCGAGATGCCGCCACCGTTCGGATTGACGTCGCCCGCCTCGTAGCGCTCACCGAGCGCGGTGTCCTCGAGGAACTGCAGGACGACGGATGCGAATGCCTCGTTCACTTCGATGACCGCCATGTCGTCCCAGGTGAGGCCCGCCTTCGCGAGCGCGCGGTCGCAGGCCTCGGGGTTGCCGTGCAGCATCAGGTGCGGATCGACTCCGGCGATCCCGAAGCCGAGGAACCGTCCCCGCGGCGCGAGGCCGAGCTCCGACGCCTTCTTCTCCGATGCGACGAGCACCGCCGCCGAGCCGTCGACGATCTGGCTCGAGTTCCCGGCGGTGACGACACCGTCGGGGATGAACGCAGGCTGAAGCGACGCCATCTTCTCCAGCGTCGTCTGGCGGACTGCCTCATCCACCGCGAAGCGCGTACGCGTCATCGTCAGCGTTCCGCCACCGTCCTCGTCCGAGGACGGGACGTCGAGGTCGATCGGGATGATCTCCTTCTCGAAGCGTCCCTCTTCGATCGCCCGCGCCGCACGCACGTGCGACTCGAGCGAGTAGCGGTCGAGCTCCTCGCGCGAGAGATTCCATTTCTTCGCGATCTCCTCCGCGGAGATCCCCTGCATGACGATGTCGAAGCGGTCGTATACCGCCTCGGACATCGAGCCGTTGCCCGAGCCCATCGGGACGCGCGACATCATCTCGACACCGCCGGAGATCACGAGGTCGAGCTGGCCCGACCAGATCGCGGCGGCGGCGTTGAAGTTCGTCTGCATCGACGAGCCGCACTGGCGGTCGACAGTCGTCCCACACACCGATACCGGCCAGCCGGCGGCGAGAGCGATGTTGCGGCCGATGTTCCAGGTCTGCTCGTTGATCTGCGTGACGCAGCCCCACTGGAGATCCTCCACCTCGGCGGGATCGACGTTGTTTCGACCGACGAGGCCGTTCACGACCTGGGCCGAGAGATCGTCGCCACGGATGTGCGAGAGCGTCCCGTTCTTCTTGCCGATCGGGCTGCGAACGGCGTCGACGATCAACGCATCCGTGTGTCTGGCCATGGGGACAACTCTACCGCTCCACCTTGACCAGCACGGCCACCGCGACGGACAATCGGCCGGTGCTGCGAAAGAACGCAAAGATCGAGTTGATCAAGCGCGTGCCGCTCTTCAGCGGGCTCTCGAAGCGCGAGCTCGACGAGGTGGCCGCGATCGCGGACGAGTTGAGCCTCCGCGAGGGGACGGAGCTGACGCATGAGGGCGCCGCGGGTCACGAATTCCTCGTGCTGGTCGAGGGCAGCGCAGACGTGCGGCGCAAGGGCCGCAAGGTGAACACGCTCGGCTCCGGTGACTTTCTCGGTGAGATCGCTCTCGTCACGGGGGCACCGCGCACGGCGACCGTCACGACCAGCAGCCCGGCACGCATGCTCGTGATCACCGCACGCGACTTCAAGGCGCTCCTACGGCGCATGCCGCCGCTCCAGCTGAAGATCCTGCAAGCGATCGCGGCGCGCCTCCCCGACGAGTACAGCTAGGCGCCTCGGGCACGACCGTCCGGCTATCGTCTGGAGATGGCTGCGACCGCGACCGAACGCAAGCTGCTGATCGACGGAGCGTGGATCGAGACCGGCGACTGGGTCGAGGTGCGCTCGCCCTACTCCGGCGACATCGTCGGCCGCGTCGCGAAAGGTGGCGCTGCCGAGGCGAGGCGCGCTGTCGACGCCGCTGCCCGCGCGCTCGAGAGCCCACTCCCTGCGCACAAGCGCGCCGAAGTCCTCGTCAAGGTCGCGGGCGGCATCGGCCGGCGCCACGAGGAGCTCGCCCGGACGATCTCTGCCGAGTCCGGGAAGCCGATCAAGGCTGCCCGCATCGAGGCTTCCCGCGCGATGTCGACCTTCACGTTCGCTGCGGCCGAGGCCCGCAAGCTCACCGGCGAGATGATCGCCATGGACGGCGCGCAGGCGGGCGAGGGAAAGCTCGGCTTCACGCTGCGCAAGCCGATCGGCGTCATCGGCGCGATCTCGCCGTTCAACTTCCCCTGCAACCTCGTCGCGCACAAGATCGCGCCCGCGCTCGCCGCCGGCTGCCCCGTCGTGCTGAAGCCCGCGAGCCAGACGCCGCTGTCGGCGCTCTTCCTCGCCGAGCTCGAGCTCGAAGCGGGCCTGCCCGCAGGCTGGATCAACGTCGTCGTAGGCCCCGCGTCGGAGATCGGCGACGTCCTCGTCGGCGACGATCGCGTCAAGCTGATCACGTTCACCGGCTCGAGCGGCGTCGGCTGGGATCTCCAGGCGCGTGCGCCGCGCAAGCGCGTGAAGCTCGAGCTCGGCAACTCGACGCCGGTGATCGTCGCCGGAGACGCCGATGTCGAGGCCGCAGCCGCCAAGCTCGCAGGGAATGCGTTTTCCTTCGCGGGCCAGTCGTGCATCTCCGTGCAGCGGATCTACGTCGATCGTGCGGTGCACGACGCGTTCCTTGCGGCGTTCGTCCCGAAGGTCGAGGCGCTCGTCGTGGGTGATCCAGCAGACGACGACACCGATGTCGGGCCGGTGATCGACGAAGGCGCGCGCAAGCGCATCCTCGAATGGATCGACGAGGCGACGGCCTCCGGTGCCACGCTGCTCGCGGGAGGCGTCGAGGGCGAGCTGATCCGTCCGACCGTGCTCGCCGGTGTGTCGGACGACCAGAAGGTGAGCTGCGAGGAGGTCTTCGGGCCGGTTGTGGTGATCAACGCGATCGACTCCGTCGACGAAGGCATCGAACGCGCCAACGGCACGAAGTTCGGCCTCCAGGCCGGCATCTTCACCGCATCGATCGATTCGGCGCTCCGGGCGGCAGACGAGCTCGAGTTCGGCGGCGTGACCGTGAACGAGGCCCCGACCTTCCGGAGCGACCAGATGCCCTATGGCGGAGTGAAGGAGTCGGGGAACACGAGGGAGGGCCCGGCCTGGGCCGTGCGCGAGATGACCGAAGAGCGCCTCGTCGTCATTCAGCGCTGAGCCCCTCCGGTGGGCGCGAGCGGCCCGCCGACCGATGCGGGCGGTTAGAGTCGTAGGCTCGATGCCGCGTCTGCCGGGTTTTCGCCGCGCCTCCGACGGCGAGTCGCCCTCGCCGGCGCCGCCGGCCGCGACGGCCCGTACCGTCCGCCGCGCGCTGCCGCCGGCCGGGCAGCTCCGGCGCGAGCGTCGGGTCCTGCTCCAGCTCCGTGAGGCCAGGCTGCGCGACCTCGGAGGCCTGATGCTCGAGATGTACCGCCGCGACCAGTTCCGCCAGGATCTGCTCGTCGACCGCTGCGCCGAGCTCGTCACGATCGAGGAACGCCTCGGCGAGCTCGACGCGCTGCTCGCTGCAGCCGTGTCGCGCGGCCACGCGCGTCCGGCCGCACGCTGCGAGTGCGGTGCACCGATCTTCTGGGGCTCGAAATTCTGCGCGCAATGCGGGCGCGCGACCGGTTCGCCGGCCGCTCCGACGGGCGACGGCGCCTGATGGGGGCGCCCGAGACTCCGCGCGACTACTGCCCCACCTGCGGGGCGGCGTACGAGCCGCTCCAGGAGTACTGCCTCGAGTGCGGCACGCGCCTTCCGACGAATCGAGGTGTGGTCGGCGTCCTCGCGTCTGCGTGGCAGCGACGGATCCCGTGGTATCCGGGCGACTGGATCTGGCCGGTGCTGTTCTTCTTCGTGCTGACCGTCGTCGCGACCGCGGGAGCCGTCGCGGCCGGCTCGAACGGGACGAACGCCGCAGGATCGACGATCGTCGCAACGAGCACCCCGGTTCCCGTCGGTCCCGGCGCGACACAGCCCGCCGTTCCGACGGTCACGCCGACGAGCACGCTCCCGACCGCGCCGCAGGTCACCGTCACGACCGGGCCGCTCCCCCACGCGCCTGGCGCGCCGTCGACGAACGGCGTCACCACCCCCGCGCCGAATCCGAATGCGCTGGCGGTCTGGCCGGAGGGCAAGTCCGGCTATACGAACGTCCTCGAGTCGCTACCGCTCGCCGCTGGACGAGCAAACGCAGTCGCCCGCGCCCGGGCCGCGAAGCGGGCCGGCCTGCCGGCCGTCGGCGTCCTCACCTCCTCGCAGTACTCGAGCCTTCATCCCGGGTACTTCGTCGTCTTCTCCGGGATCTACGGATCGCAGGGCCAGGCGAGCGCGGCCGTCTCGAACGCCCATTCGCGCGGCTTTCCCGACGCCTACCAGACTCGAATCACCCGCTGATTTCGAGGTGTAACAAGGCGTAGAACGGGCATCTCGCCTTCGGACCGGAGCCGCGCCGGGCGACGTGGCGTTGGCTCACTTGACAACATTGATCCCCACTTTGTAACAGTGGCCGGGAGTGTGTAAGATCGTTCTGCGAACGAGATCGTCGCACCCTAATCCGCTGTTAACAAAGCGTTGGCGGGAACTTCACAGGAAGCGGGGAGACTGGTGATCGAAGAGCGGACTCTCCAGTTGCAACACTGCATGTATCAATACTCGCGTGCGATTTACCGGTCGGTGAAGGACTTGATCGACCCCTACGGCGACCGCGAGTCCCAGATCGAGTCTCGGCGGGCCGTGCTGATGGCCTGCGAGCACACGATGGAGCGGCTCGCGAACGACCCGCTCTACTTCGCCAAGCCGGATCGCGCTCTGTTCCAGGACATTCGGCGCTACTTCCCGATCACCGCGCAGGCGCCTGTCGCCTGGGCCGTGCAGGCGGGCGTGAGCGCCGCGATGCAGTTCATCGCCGAGCAGATCGAAGCCGGCGCACTCGACGGCGGCGTCGCCCGCTGCCGTGCGACGACCCGCAAAGGCAAGCCGTGCCAGCGCACGCCGCTGCCGGAACGCGACTATTGCCCCTCCCATCAGCACTTGGAAGCGAAGGCCGCGGCCTAGTCCACAGCCTTTCCACAGGCCCGATCCACAGGGTTACCCGTGTAGTGTGACCGCCGGGTGTCGCACGATACGGACAAGCTGATTCGCCAGCTCTCGCTGGTCGCGTTCCTCATGGCGGAGCGGCGCCCGATCACGGCGCGAGACGTGAAGTCCAACGTCGAGGGCTATTCGGAAATGTCGGATGAGGCGTTCGCACGCCGCTTCTACTCCGATCGGGCTGAGCTGCTCGCACTCGGCGTTCCACTCAACTCGCAGCGCGACGAGTTCACGGGCGAGGAGCTCTACACGCTCCGGTCGGAGCAGTACTTCCTGCCGCAGCTCGAGCTCGACGATGCCGAGCTCGCTGCACTGCAGACAGCGCTGTTCCTCCTGGAGGGCAAGTTCGCGTACGCGGAACCGCTCCGGCTCGCGCTCCAGAACCTCGCGCTCGGACGGCCCGGCTTCGGAGAGACGACGACCGAGACCGCCTTGCGCGTCGAAGTCCTCGATCCCGACTATTCCCCCGAGATGCCGGGCCGCCTGGCGAAGCTCGAGGGCGCGATCTCGAAGCAGCGCACGGTGAAGTTCGAGTACCGCACGATGTCGCGGGACGAGATCTCCGAGCGCACCCTGAACCCCTATGCCCTGCTCCCGGACAACGGCGTCTGGTACGTCGTCGGGCACGACCTCGACCGCGACGACATCCGGACGTTCCGCGTGTCGAGGATCCGCGGCGAGATCAAGTTCGCCACGCGCCGCGAGCGCGACTTCCGCACGCCGACCGACTTCGACATCGAGCAGTTCCGGGGCAGGCCGCCGTGGCAGGTCGGGGAGATCGTCGGTGAGGCGCGCATCGACGTGCGCGGCGACACCGCGTGGTGGGTCGAACGGGCCTACGGCCTGACCGGCCGCCTCGAGGACGGCAGCTTCGTCACCGACTACGCGTCGCTCTCGCAACTCGCGTCCTGGGTACTGCGCCAAGACGGGCGCGCGGTGCCGCTCGAGCCGGAGGAGCTGCGCCGCGAAGTCGCTGCGTCGCTCCGCCGGGTGCGCGCCGGCCACGAAGGGAAAGCGCCGGAACCGGCGCGCGAGTCCCCCGTCCATGCGGCGGACGGCGTCGCCGACCGGCCCGCAGGCCCGGTCGCGCCCGAACGGTTCGCCGTGCTCCAGGCGCTGCTCGCGTACCTCCTCGCGGCGTGCGGCGAGGACAAGGACGCGGTGATCCCTGCGGCCGAGCTGCTCTCCCGTTTCCCCTCGGTCCCGGCCGAGGAGCTGGAAGAGCACCTCTCGCTGCTCAACCTCGTCAACTTCGGCGGCGGCTGTTACACGATCTACGCCGAGCTTGTCGGCGACGAGGTGCACGTCGACAAGGAGCTCTGGGGCGACACGTTCCGCCTCGCCCCCAGGCTGACGCCGCTCGAGGCACGGGCCATCCGGCTCGCGCTCGAGTACGTCGGCCCGATGATCGCCGCCGACGCCCACACGCAACTGCGCGGCGTCCGCCGGAAGCTCGAGGAGACATTCGGCCAGTTCGAGCTCGCCCAGCTGCCACAGCCGACGATCGAGCGCGCCGAGGAGGATCTCGTGACGACGCTCGCCCGCGGCATGCGCGAGAACAAGCTCGTCGAGATCGAGTACCAGAAAGAGATCGAGGAGCAAGCCTCGACGCGACTCGTCGAGCCGTATTCGCTCGAGCGGCAGATGCCGAACTGGTACGTGCACACGTGGGACCGCACGAGCGGCGCCGAGCGTTCGTTCCGGCTCGACCGCATGCGCAGCGCGAAGCTCACGCGCGAGAAGTTCGAGCCGCGCGAAGGCTTCGAGCCGACGCGCCTCCGCGGTGCCCGGCGCGCGCGGATTCTCTACACGAAGGCGATCGCCCGCTACGAGATCGAGCGCGGCGCCCGCAAGCTCGCCGACGGAAGCGCACTACGCGAGATTCCGGTCGGGAGCGACGAGTGGCTCGAGAGCGAGATCCTGTCGAAGCGCGGCGAGGCGATCGTGCTCGAGCCCGACGAGCTGCGTCACCGTCTTGCAGCGCGCGCACGCGAGCTTGCGAAAGAGCTCGGCGTCGAGCGTCTCCGCGCGCCGGCGTAACCGCCTGACTCAGACACCGCGTTCGTCGAGGCGCGCAAGCGCCCAGGCGGCGTGCTCACGCAGCATCTCGTCGTCGTCCTCGAGATAGTCGATCACGAGCTTGCGCTCCTCCACCCCACCGACGTTCCCGGCCGCGACGAGCGCATTCCGGCGGAGCCACCTACCGTCGTTGCGCGGGACGAACAGCCGGTCGTAGCGGAGGCGAAGCTCGGCGGCGTCGGCCCGGAGCCAGTCGACGAGGGAGATATGCGGCTCCGCAGCGGGACCGGGCGACGAACCGGCGCGGCGTCTCTCGACGCCTCGGTTCCACGGGCACACGTCCTGGCAGATGTCACAGCCGTACACCTGGGCGCCGAGCTCCAAGCGGTACGGCTCCGGGATCGAAGCCGGCGCCTGCGTCCAGTAGGACAGGCAGCGGGTCGCGTCGAGCGTGCCGGGAAGATCGAGCGCACCGGTCGGGCAGGCATCGACACAGAGGCGGCAGGAGCCGCAATCGAGGTCGAGCGGCGGTGTGGGCTCGAGCTCGAGGTCGAGGATCAGCGTTCCGATCACGACCCACGAGCCGTGCCGCCGGGTGATCAGCATCGTGTTCTTGCCGTAGAAGCCGACGCCGCTCCGTGCGGCCCCCTCGCGATCGACGTGCTGGTTCGCGTCGACGAGCACCCGGTATGCGCCGCCGAGCCTCTGCCCCAGCTCGTCGAGCTTCTCGCGGAGCGCGGTGTACGCGTCGTCCCAGGTGTAGCGCGGCAGCCGCCCGCCGCCCTCCGGCCGCTCGGGCTCGTCGGCGTAGTAACAGAGCGCCGCCGACACGACCGTGCGCGCGCCTGGCAGCAGGGACTCGGGGTGACACGATTCCTGCGGCCGCGACATCGTGAACTTCATGTCCGCGAACAGGCCCCCTGCCCGCCGTTCGCGAATGTGGCGCTCCGTGTCCTCGTACGGCACGGCGGGCGTCGCACCGACGACGTCGAGCCCGAGCTCCTCGCCGAGCGCCTGCAGTTCGGCTGCGCGTGTCACCCGGATAGTCTGCCCTCCGTGAAGGCGGTGCGGATCCACGAGGACGGCGAGCCCGACGTGCTCGTCCTCGAGGACGTTCCCGACCCCGTTCCGGCTGCAGGCGAAGTGCTCGTGCGCCTGCGCGCCTCGGCGCTGAACCATCTCGACGTCTGGATTCGGAAGGGCCTGCCGTCGGTGCCGAAGCCGCGGATACTCGGTGCGGACGGCGCCGGCATCGTCGAGGCCCTCGGCGAGGGAGTCTCGGGCTTCGAGCTCGGACAGCGCGTGGTGATCAACCCCGGCGTCGAGGCGGCGGACGGTGCGATCCACGTGATCGGCGAGCACGGCGACGGGACGAACGCCGAGCTGATCGCCGTGCCGGCCACGAACGTCTATCCGATTCCCGACCAGCTCTCCTTCGAGGACGCGGCGGCCTTCCCCCTCGTCTTCGAGACCGCCTACCGAATGCTCGTCACCCGCGCGCACCTCCAGGAGGGCGAATGGGTGCTGCTCTGGGGCATCGGCAGCGGCGTATCGACCGCCGGCCTCGCGATCGCTCGTGCCCTGGGGGCGCGGACGATCGTGACGTCGTCGAGCGACGCGAAGCTGGAGCGTGGCCGCGAGCTCGGCGCCGACGTGGTCGTGAACCATGCGACCGGCGACGTCAAGGCGGCGGTCAAGGAGGCGACCGGCGGCCGCGGCGCCAATATCGTCGTCGACCACGTCGGCGAGGCCACCTGGCGCACGTCGCTCGACGTCGCCGCGCGCGAGGGTCGCATCGTGGTCTGCGGCGCAACGTCCGGGCCCAACCCACCTGCCGCACTGCACCGGCTCTGGTGGAAACAGCTCACCGTGCTCGGCTCGACGATGGGCACGAAGGCCGACTTCGAGGCGGCCTACGACCTCGTTGTCACCGGCAGGGCGCACCCCGTCGTGGACGAGGTGCTGCCGCTCAGCGAGATCCGCCGGGCTCACGAGCGGCTCGAAGCCGGCGAGCAGCTCGGCAAGATCGTCCTCACCATCCCGTCCTGATACGCCGACGCCGCCGCATCGGTGCGGCGACGCCGGCGTGAGCGAGCGTTACTTGATGGCGATGCCGCGGCTGACGAGCCTGCTGACCTTGCCCGAGCTGTCGGCTGCGCGAAGCGTCACGACGAGGCGGCCCGTCGAGCGGAAGCGCTTGATGAGCAGCCAGTTGCGCGCGTACGTGCCGCACGTGACGGCGAAGTGGCGGGTGTACGACAGCGTCCGCGCCTTGGTGTCGCGCTGGGTGACGTTGACGCGGCCACGCGAGTCGTCACAGGTGCGGAAGCGTGCGTACACACGCTGGCCGACGCGCCTGAGCGAGAGGAACGTGATCGTCGGCGCCTGATTGCCACGAACCGTCACAACGGTCGTTGTCGTCTGAACCGTCTGGGTGGCCGGCACCGTGCGATCCGTATCCGCAGTCGTCGAGCCAAAGCGGTTCCCGGCCTTGACGGCGGCGAGGAGCTCGTGTCCGACGTCATTCGACCGGACCCCGTACGTCTTGCCGGTCGCCCCGGCGATGTCGGCGCAGTTGTTGCCGTTCTGGTCGCACTGCTGCCACTGATACGAGAACGTCGCTGCGCCCGTCCACGTGCCGTTGTTCACGCTCAGCGAATCGCCGACGAGGGCGTTCCCGCTGATGGTCGGCCGCTGAGTGTTCTTCGGCGTCCCTCGTGCGGCGACGACGCCGCTGCCCTGCGTGTCAGCCTTGCCCGTGCCCTCTGCGTTCGTCGCGAGGACGTTGGCATGCATCGTGTGATTGATGTCGGCCGTCACCACGGTGTACGACTGCGAGGTCGCGCCCGCGATGGCGACGCAGTTCTGCCGATCGCCTGTCGGGTCGCAACGATCCCATTGGTATGCGAACTTCGTGGGGCTACCCGACCACGACCCGTTCGTCACCGTCAGCTTGTCGCCGACGAACGGCTGGGTCGCCTGGCCCTGAAGCGTCGGACTCGACGTCTGGGCGGGCACGGCACTTGTGCGCGCCGAACCCGTCGCTGCGGCGAAGGCCGCGACAGCCGCTGCGAGCAACAGTGCAGCGACGCGCGGGAATGTCTTGCGTTTCATGTGGACTCCCTGACTCGTTGAACGGACAACCTCAGGTCAAACCGCGCAGGTCGGCCCGCAGATACGCCTGCGTGGTAAGGGTTTTGCAAGGCCCGGCGGCTACTGGCCCAAAGTTTTCGGTCACCAGCCGCTACGCGGGCTAGTGTGGTTGAACACGAGACGAGGACTGAGGGCGCGTCGGCGCCTCCCCTTCGCGTGGAATGGGTGGAAGGGGTGCACTGCCTGTGGCACTACGGGAAGACGCGCGAACCGACGGTCTCCAGACGTTCCTCCGAGACATCGGCAAGGTCGACCTGCTGACGGCTTCGCAGGAAGTCGAGCTCGCCAAGCGGATCGAACAAGGCGACGACCTCGCGAAACGACACATGATCGAGGCGAATCTCCGCCTGGTCGTGTCGATTGCGAAACGCTACAACAACCAGGGCTTGCCGCTCCTCGACCTCATCCAGGAGGGGACGATCGGCCTCGTTCGCGCGACCGAGAAGTTCGATCACCGCAAGGGCTTCAAGTTCTCGACATATGCGACGTGGTGGATCCGCCAGTCGGTATCGAGAGCTCTCGCCGACAAGGCGCGCACGATCCGGATGCCGGTGCACATCGTGGAGCGCCTGAACAAGATCGTGCGCAGCGAGCGCAAGCTCCGCGCCGAGCTCTATCGACAGCCCACCTCACTGGAGATCGCGACTGACGCCGACCTCGAGCAGGAGGAGGTGGAGCGGATCATGCGCATCGCCCAGTCCCCGATCTCTCTCGAGAAACCGCTCGGCGACGAGGGCGACTCGGAGTTCGGGCACCTTCTCGCGGACGACAGCACGCCGGCGCCGTATGAATCCGCAGAGGCGATCATGCGGGCCGAGACGCTCGAGGCCGCGCTCTCGACGTTGTCGGACCGCGAGCGAAGCGTGCTCGAGCTGCGCCACGGGCTCAACGGGCAGGCTCCGCTCACCCTCGACGAGATCGGGCGGGCGTTCAACGTGACCCGCGAGCGCATCCGCCAGATCGAGCACCTGAGCCTGCGGAAGTTGCGAGCGCTGCCGGAGACGCAGGCGCTCAGCGACGTGGCGTAACAGGCGACTACTGCGACCGTCGCCGGTACCGTCGTGCCGGCACGGGGAACCAACCCTTCCTGTGCACAGGCCCCGGAGATGTGGACGTCTTCGGGGCCTTTTGTTACCGGTGATCGTGACGATCCCCAAGAACCGACCCTCGCGGGAGAACGTGAGTCGGCGGGATCGGGTCACCGCCGACTCAACGGAATAACGCTCCGACCTCGACAGCGGGTTCGGCGCGGTCGAAGCTCGCGCCATGCAGGGGCGCCGTGAGACGGCTCAGCCGAAGCCGAGGATGAACTTCGCGTCGTCGGACATCTTGTCCGGCGTCCACGGCGGATCGAAGACGAGCTCGAGCTCGACGTCCTCCACCCCGGGCACTTCGCGCGACACGCGCTCCATGTCACCCGCGATCAGCGGGCCTGCAGGACAGCCCATCGACGTGAGGCTGTAGATGATCTTCACCTTCGGACCTTCGACCTCGACCTCGTAGACGAGCCCAAGATCGACGACGTCCATACCGAGCTCCGGGTCTTCGACCTGGCGGAGCGCTTCGAGCAGATCGTTCTGACTGGGCATGACGCCAGTCTACCCGTCGCTCCATTTCACCCCTCCCGGGCGAGGAGGGCGATTTGGCCGCCCCGTAGATTCACCCTGTCGTCGCAGGTACGGAAGGACCAATGCCGGAGTCGAGTGACGTCCACGTAGCGATCGGTGGAGATCGCGGAGTGCAGGCGACGGCCGGCAGGTTCCGCCGCGGCATTCGCATCTTCGCCTCCCCCGTCACGCAGCCGCGGTTTCGGCGGGCGACCGACATCCTGATGCTCGTGCCGGCCCTTCTCGGGACGGCGTTCCTCATCGTCGCGTACCCGCCGTCCGCCTTCGAACGCTCGCTGGCGACGTTCCTGGCCAGCGTCCCCGCGTGGCTCGATCCCATGTGGGGATTCCTCTACGACCTGCTCGGGCTGTGGGCGATCGCGCTCGTGATCGCCTCCGTCGCGGCCAGACGGCGCACGGTGGTCCTCGAGGCGGTCGGAGCATTCGTGGTGGCGTTGCTCGGTGCGATCGCCTCGACACGGCTCGCAACCGGCGGCTGGCCCGTCCTTGGATCGGTCCTCCCCGGGCGGTCCGACTCGCCTGTGTTCCCGGCCGTGCCTGTCGCCGAGGGCGTGGCGGTCATCCTCACCGTCGCGCCGAATCTCACCCGCCCGCTGCAGACGGCCGGTCGCTGGGTCGTCGCGCTCGGCGTGCTCGCCGCGCTGCTCATCGGCACGGCGACACCGAGCGGGACCGTCGCCGGCTTGCTCGTCGCGATCGCCGCCGCGGCGGGTGTGCGGCTCGCCCTCGGCACGTCGGCCGGCAGGCCGGGACTCGCCTCGGTCGCGGGTGCGCTTCGCGAGCTCGGCGTCATGGCGGATGGCCTTGCGGTCGCGGACCGGCAGACGGCCGGCGTCTTCATGGTGCAGGGCGAGGACTCGAGCGGCAGGCCGCTCGTGGTCAAGGTGTACGGACGCGACGCGTACGACACGCAGGTGATCGCGAAGCTCTGGCGCACGGTGTGGTACCAGGACAGCGGTGCGCCACTCCGGCTGGGTCGCGCGCAAGCGGCGGAGCACGAAGCCTTCGTGACGCTGCTGGCCCGCAACGGCGGCGTTCCGACGCGCGAAGTCGTCACCGCCGGCGAGACCGTCGCAGGGGACGCGCTCCTCGTCCTCCGCGGCTCGGCTCGGTCGATCCAGGACGTCGCAGCGGGCGAGCTCGACGAGACGTCACTCCGTTCCGCCTGGCACACCCTGGCGCTCCTCGGCAGGGCGAACATCGCGCATCTCCAGATCGACCCGACGAGCGTCGCCATCGTCGGGGACGACGTGGCGCTGATCGACTTCGCCGGAGCGACGGTCTCGCCGAGCACGGATCAGCTTCAAACCGACCGTGTTCAACTGCTGGTCACGAGCGCCACGGTCGCGGGAGCCGATCGCGCCGTCGCAGCAGCCGTCGAGTCGCTCGGCACCGACGGCGTCGCCGACCTCCTCCCGTATTTCCAGTCGGCGGCGCTCCGGACTCCGTTGCGCAAGGCCGTGAAGGCGGCGGGCATCGACATGGATGACCTTCGCAAGAGCGTCGCCACCGCCGTCGATGCCGATGTCCCCGATCTCATCAAACTGCGCCGCGTCACCTGGTGGACGGTGATCCAGATCACGCTTCTCGTGCTCGCGGCCGCAGCGATCATCTCCGCCGCGAGCAGCGTCGACTGGGAGGCGCTCCGCGCCGACATCGCCGACGCCGGTTCGGGTTGGCTCGCGTTCGGCTTCGTCGTGGCGCAGCTGCCGCGCCTGGCCCAGGCCGCTTCGACGCTCGGCTCGATCGCTGCCAGCCTCCCCTTCGGCCCCGTCTACATGAAGGAGCTCGCGACGTCGTACCTGAACCTTGCGATGCCGTCGAACCTCGGCCGCATGGCCGTCAGCATTCGCTTCTTCCAGCGCCAGGGCCTCCCGGGTGTCGCCGCGGTCGCCGCCGGGGCGATCGACTCGATCGCGAACACGATCGTGCAGGCGACGCTACTCGGCGTGCTCCTCCTCTTCTCCGAGGCGAGCCTGAACCTCCAGCTGAATACACCAGATGCGGGCTCGCTGCGTCTGCTGTGGATCCTCGTCGGGCTCTTCGTCGCGGTTGTGCTCGTCGCCGTCGTCGTCGGACGCATCCGCCGGGCGATCGTCGAGCGCGTTCGCGCCTGGTGGCCGCAGTTCCGTATCTCCCTCGAGGCGCTACGTGCGCCACACAAGCTCGCGCTACTGCTCGGCGGAAACATCGCGGGCGAGGTTCTCTTTGCGTCGGCGCTCGGACTGTTCGCGCGCGGGCTCGGCGCGCACATCACGCTGACCACGCTGCTCGTCATCAACATGAGCGTCTCGCTCCTCGCGAGCTTCATTCCCGTTCCCGGCGGCGTCGGGGTCGTCGAATTCGGCCTCACACTCGGACTGACGTCTGCCGGCATGGCGGAGGAGCCGGCGCTCGCGGCCGTGCTGCTCTACCGGCTTTCGACCTTCTACCTGCCGCCGCTCTGGGGGTTCTTCGCGATGCGCTGGCTCCAACGGAATCGATACCTGTGACGATTCGCAGTAGAGCAGTCGGCATTCGCAGTCGCGCGGAGCGCTACGCGGCAGCCGCCGAGGCGTCGCGACAGGACCATGGCACCGTCGACGCGCTCTACGTCATGTTCGACCGCGACAGCGAGATCGGCGGCGGGATCATGGCCGGCTCGTTGGCCTACCGGCTCTTCATCTGGTTCCTTCCCTTCTCGCTCGTCGTGGTCGCGGGCATCGGTATCGGAGCCGATGTGGCATCGGAGTCACCGGCGAGCGCGGCGCGATCGCTTGGCCTCCGCGGCGTTGTGTCGAAGTCCGTCGCCGAGGCGTCGCAGACCTCCTCGCGGTGGTACGCGATCCTGATCGGGATTCCGATCCTCCTCTGGGCGACGCGGGGTCTGCTGCGCGCGCTGGTCGTCATACACCGGCTCGTATGGGGTGATCCGCGGGGCGTCACGCAGAAGGCCACCCCGGGGCGGACACTCCGGTTCCTTGTCCTCATTCTCCTGTACTTCCCCATACGGGAGCTTGCGGCGCATGTCGAGTCGTGGTCGGGGAGCCCCGTCCTGAAGACCGTCGTCGGGCTCGTCGGGGTCTTCGGATGGTGGTTGCTGTGCTCCCTGCGGCTGCCGCACCGAGACGTCCCGTGGCACGCGCTCATTCCGGGCGCGGTCGTCATGGCGGTCGGCCTCGAGCTGGTCGCGAGCCTCGGCACGTATCTGATCGCGACGCGGGTGAACAGCGGCGAGAGTGCGTACGGCGTCCTCGGCGTCGCCGCCGGCCTGCTCTTCGGCCTCTACCTCGTCTCAAGGCTCGTCGTCGCGTCCGCGATCGTCAACGCGACGATCTGGGAGCGGCGGCATCCGCGGTCCGACCCGGCCGAGGAAGGTCAAATCACCCAGATGGGATGAGGCTCGGTGCCTCGGCCGCTATCGAAGGTGTTGGGTTCATATCGGAGTTCGAAGGAGACGGCCGTGTCCAATAGCACCGCGTCTGCCCAGTCGCTGACGCACGCCGTGGCTGCGTTGATGCCAGACCTCAAAGCGGACCTCGCGCGCCTCGTCGCAATCCCCTCGGTCTCGGCGCCGGGATATCCCGAAGCAACGCGTCCGCGGCTCCTCGAGGCGCATGAGGAGATCGTCGGCCTTTGTCGCGCAGCAGGTGTGCAGAACATCGCCTCACTCGAGCTGCCCGACACCGCGCCGGTGATCACCGGCGAGATCCCCGGCCCGGAGGGGGGGCCGACGGTGCTCCTGTACGGCCACTACGACGTCGTCGCCGCGGGTGACGAGTCGAAGTGGGAATCGCCGCCGTTCGAGGCAAGTGAGCGCGACGGCGCGATCTACGGACGCGGCAGCGCGGACTCGAAGTCGAACGTGCTCGCCCACGTCGGGGCGCTCCGCGCCTGGGAAGGACGGCCGCCGGTTGGGATCAAGCTCGTCATCGAGGGCCAGGAGGAGGTCGGCAGCGCCCTCAACACGTACCCCCAGTCGAATCCCGAGGTCTTTCACTCGGACGCGATGGTGATCGCCGACATGGGCAGTGTTCGCCCCGGCTCGCCGACCCTCACGGTCGCGCTGCGCGGGACGGCGATGGCGACGATCGAGCTGACGACACTCGCCGGGCCGAAGCACAGCGGCCAGTACGGCGGCGCGGCTCCCGACGCGCTGATCGTCCTTCTGCACGCGCTTGCATCCCTCCACGACGAGAATGGCGACGTCGCCGTCGAAGGCCTGCAACGCGAGGCGTGGACCGGCGCGTCCTACAGCGAGGACGAGTTTCGCGAACTGGCGGAGGTGCTGCCGGGGCTGCCGCTCATGGGCACCGGCGATCTGGGTTCGCGGATCTGGTCGGGGCCGGCGATCACGATCACAGGCATCGACGTCCCGTCGGTCGACAACGCGCTGAACGCCGTCTCGCCGTACGCGCGCGCGAAGATCAACATGCGCGTGCATCCCGCGCAGGACGCTGTCGAAGCGCAGGCCGCGTTGATCCGCCACCTCGAGAGCGTGCGGCCGTTCGGGATCGGTCTGGAGGTGCACGCGGAAGACACCGGCAACGGCTTCGCGGCGGAGACCTCCGGACCAGCCTACGAAGCGGCGCGCGCGGCGCTGGCGACGGCCTGGGGAAGCCCCACGTCGAGCGCGGCGAGCGGAGGATCGATTCCGCTCGTGATGGCACTGCACACGGCCGTGCCAGACGCCGAGATCCTGTTGCTCGGGACCACCGACGGCTACAGCAACATCCACGCACCGAACGAACGCGTTCTCGTCGACGAGTTCGAGAAGGCCGTCCTTGCCGAAGCGGAGTTCTTCAGGCTGTTCGGGGCGGAGCGGGCGTCGTGAGCGCGAGCGCCGCCGCGGAGACGGAGGGGCACACCTTCCTCCAGCGGATTCTCGACGGGATCGAGCGGGCGGGCAACAAGATGCCCGACCCGGCGATCCTCTTCCTCGCCCTCTGCGGCGCGGTGATCGTCATCTCGCAGGTCCTCTACTGGTTCGACGTCAAGGCCACCTACCAGGTGGTCACTCCGCCCCCGGTGGCGACAGAACAGACCTACGTCGGTGGGTCGACCGAGCCGGTCGACGTCGGGCCGTCGGAGCCCGTGCCGGCATCGGCCTACAAGGTCAAGACGGAGACGGCGAAGGTGAAGGGCCTGCTGACCGGAGAAGGCATTCGCTACCTGTTCACGTCGTTCGTCTCGAACTTCAGGAACTTCTCGGCTGTCGCGATCATCCTCGTGGTGATGATCGGCGTCGGCCTTGCCGAAGCCGCAGGGCTGATCGGAGCTCTGATCCGCAAGCTCGTCGGGGTGTCATCGAAGAGCACGCTGACGTTCATCATCGTCTTGCTCGGAATCATCTCGAGCATCGCCTCCGACGCGGGCTATCTCGTACTGATCCCACTCGGAGCCGCGGCCTTCGCCAGCGTCGGCCGCAACCCGCTGGCCGGCATCGCAGCAGCGTTCGCAGGCGTCGCCGCGGGCTTCGGCGTGAACTTCCTGATCACGCCGCTCGACGGCGTACTCACCGAGATCACGAACGACGCAAGCGCGCTTGCCGGCGACCAGCACAAGATCGACATCGCTGCGAACCTCTACTTCGGGATCGCCTCGACCGTCTTCGTCGCGATCGTCCTGACGATCATCTCTGCGCGGCTCGTCGAAGGCCGCCTCGGCCCGTACGACCCCGCCGACGGAGCCGAGACCACCGCAGAGACGGAGGGGCCGGAGGTGTCAGCCGCCGACGAAGCGCGCGGCCTGCGCTACGCCCTCTGGGCGACCGCCGCGGTGCTGCTCGTCGTCGTGCTCCTCACAGCCATCCCGGGCGCGCCGCTGCGCAATCCCGACACCGGAAAGATCATCGGCGACTCACCGTTGATGGACAGTCTGATCTTCATCATCACGCTCGTCTTCTTCGCCGCGGGGCTCGCCTACGGGCACGGGGCCGGGACGATCAAAGGCAGCGCAGCGGTGATCGGCTCGATCACCAAGTCATGGTCCGGGCTCGCGAGCCTGCTCTTCCTGTTCCTGCTCATCGCGCAATTCATCGCGTACTTCAACTTCAGCAACATCGCGCAGGTCGTCGCGGTGAAGCTCGGCGACGCGCTCGAGCGAGCGAACATCGGCGCCGTCTGGCTGCTGCTCGGCCTCATCGGTGTGACGTTCATCGTCGACCTGATCATTCCCGCGGCGATCGCGAAGTGGGCGCTTCTCGCGCCGATCTTCATCCCGTTGTTCATCCGTCTCGGCGTGGCGCCGCAGACCGTGCTCGCGGCCTATCGCGTGGGCGACTCCCCGTTCAACGTGATCACGCCGCTGATGGCGTACTTCCCGCTGATCGTCATCTTCGTCCAGCGGTATCAGAAGAAAGCCGGGATCGGCACCGTCGTCTCGTTGATGCTGCCGTACGTCGTCTTCCTCTCGGTGCTGTGGACCCTCTTCTTCGTCGTCTGGTACCTGATCGGGATCCCGCTCGGTCCCGGAGCGCCCGTGCACTCCGGATGAAGCGACGCCGCGCGCTCGCGTAGAGCGAGCCCCGGCAACAGGCCCGCCGTATGAGCGACATGACGATCACCTTCCTCGTGCTCGCCGCGGTCGTCGTCATCTTCATCTGGGACCGCCTGCCGGTGGCGATCGTCGCCGTCGGCGTGGCGCTCTCACTCTGGGCGACCGGCGTCCTCGACCTGAACCAGTCTCTCCACGGATTCGGCGACCCTGCCGTCATCTTCATCGCGTCGCTGTTCGTCGTCAGCGAAGGACTCGATGCGACGGGCGTGACGTCGTGGGCCGGACAGGAGCTGATCAACCGTGCAGGCGAGAGCCGCACGCGGCTGATCGTCCTGATGATGCTGCTCGTCGCGCTGCTGACAGCGCTGATCAGTGTGAACGGATCGGTGGCGGCGCTCGTGCCGGTGGTCGTCGTGATGGCCGTCCGCCTCGGCCGCTCCCCGTCGCAGCTGCTCTTGCCACTCGCCTTCGCAGCTCACGCGGGCTCGTTGCTCGTACTGACGGGGACTCCGGTGAACGTGATCGTCTCCGAAGCGGCGGACGAGGCAGGCGTCGGGAGCTTCGGCTACTTCGAGTTCGCGCTGGTGGGCGTGCCGCTCGTGATCGGGACGATCGCGATCGTCGTGCTCTTTGGCGAGCGGCTCCTGCCGCAACGCAGCGCCCGCACGCTTCCGCGCGACTTCAGCAGACACGCACGCACGCTCGTCGAGCAGTACGAGCTCGACCACACGGCGGATGCGCTCTTCACCCGCAAGCACGGCGTTGCGGAGGTCGTCATCCCGCCGCGTTCGAGCGCGGTCGGTGAGACTGTCTCGCCCGGCATGGTGACCGACAGCGGCGATCTCGTGATCCTCGCGGTGCAGCGCAACGGCGAGGACATGGGCCCGAACGAGACCGTGCTCGCGGTCGGCGACACGCTCCTTCTCCGGGGAAAGTGGGACGCGCTCGACGAGAACCTCGACGATCCGGCGGTGCTCGTCGTCGACCAGCCCGATGTGGTCCGTCGGCAGGCGGTCCCGCTCGGGCCTGGTGCGAAGCGCGCGATCGTCGTGCTCGCCGTGATGGTCGTGCTCCTCGCCACGGGCGCCGTCCCGCCGGTGGTAGCGGGTCTGCTCGCCGCAGGCGCAATCGTTCTCCTCGGCGTGCTCAGCGTCGAACAGTGCTACCGCGCCATCTCGTGGACGACGGTGATCCTCGTCGCCGGGATGATCCCCCTCTCGACGGCCATGCAGGAGAGCGGTGCGGCGGCAAAGCTCGCCGACGGCCTCGTGCAGATCGTCGGCGACGCGGGACCGTACGCGCTCCTCGTCGGCCTCTTCGTGCTCACGGCCACACTCGGCCAGTTGATCAGCAACATGGCGACGGCGCTGATCGTGATCCCCGTCGCTGTGTCGGCGGCAGCCGACATGGACGTCTCGGCGAAACCGGTGCTGATGTCGGTGACCGTGGCGGCGGCCGCATCGTTCCTCACTCCCGTTGCGACGCCGGCGAACCTGATGGTCATGGGCCCCGGCGGGTACCGGTTCGGCGACTACTGGAAGCTCGGCCTGCCACTGCTCGTGCTCTTCGGTGTCGTCGCCACGGTTCTCGTCCCCGTCTTCTGGTCGTTCTGAGATGGAGTTCGTCTCCACTGGGCATCTCCCGCCTCCCGACGACGTCTGGACCGTCATTGCCGACGCGCACGAGCGCTTCCGGTCGAACCGCGACGGGGAGACGTCGCGTGTGTACCCCGCGCTGGCGTCGGTGCCGGGCGATCTGTTCGGTCTCTGCGTGGCCGGCACCGGGGGCACGCTCTATGCGGTGGGAGACGCCGACGTCCCGTTCACGATCATGAGCGTGTCGAAGCCGTTCGTGTTCGCGCTCGTCTGCCAGGCGATCGGCGCGGAGCGCGCACGCGACCGGCTCGGCGTGAACAGCACAGGGCTGCCGTTCAACTCGGTGGAAGCGGTCGAGCGCACCACAGACGGTCGGACGAACCCGATGGTGAACTCGGGGGCGATCGCGACGACGAGCCTCGTGCCGGGTAAAACCGTCGACGCCAAGTGGCAAGCTCTTCTCGAAGGGCTGTCTCGGTTCGCGGGCCGCGACCTCGAGCTCAACGAACCCGTGTACCGCTCGGCGTCGGCGACGAACGACCGCAACCAGGAGATTGCCTGCCTGCTCGAGCGCTTCGGCGCGATCTACTCCGATCCCGCCGAGGCCACCGACCTCTACACGAGGCAGTGCTGCCTGAACGTGAGCGCGACGGATCTTGCGGTGATGGGCGCGACACTTGCCGACGGCGGCGTCAATCCACTGACGAGGGAGCGTGTGATCGATCGGGCCGTCTGCCGTCATACACTCGCCGTGATGACGACGGCGGGCCTCTACGAGACCTCCGGCGACTGGCTCTACGACGTCGGCCTGCCCGGCAAGAGCGGTATCGGCGGCGGGATCGTCACCGTCTCGCCCGGCAAGGGAGGCCTCGGTACCTTCGCGCCGCGGCTCGACGATGCAGGCAACAGCGTCAAGGGCCAGCGTGCCGCGCGATTCCTGTCCGAGCAACTCGGCCTCGATCTGTTCGTCTCGGAGCCCGAGGCGTGAGCGGGCGCGCACTGACTCTCCTCGCCGCGGTCGCGCTCATCGTCCCCGCCGCTTCGTCTGCCGGGCTGAAGGACGAGCAGACGCTGGCCCAACACTTCTCGCCCGTGATCACGCTGGTCGCTCAAGCGCATGAATGCGGAACCGGCGAGTCGTACGAGCCGATCGACGTCAACACGCTCTTCCATCAACCGACCGTCGCGCTGCGAGGCCCCTGGGGTCGCGACGACCTGGTGAAGGTCGCGCCGTCTGCGAGCGATCTCACGGCCTCCCGCTACGAGTACCACCTCGACTTCCCCGGCAATCCACTTCAACCCGGCTGCGACTACGAGCGGTGGGGGCGCCTGATCACCGCGGGAACCTCGCCGACTATCTATGCGCACGTCGCCACGGATGCCGCCGATCCGGACAAGCTCGCTCTGCAGTACTGGTTCTTCTACGTCTTCAACGACTGGAACAACACGCACGAGGGGGACTGGGAGATGATCCAGCTCAACTTCGATGCGGGTACCGCACACGCGGCGTTGTCAGAGAAGCCGGTGTCCGTGGGCTACAGCCAGCACGAGGGCGCAGAGCGGGCCGCATGGGACGACCCGAAGCTCACGCTCGTCGACGGCACCCATCCAGTCGTACATCCTGCGGCGGGCGCGCACGCGAACTTCTTCGGTGAAGACCTCTATCTCGGCAGCTCGGCTTCCGAGGGCGTCGGCTGCGACGACACGAGAGGGCCGACGTTCCAGGTCCTCCCGATCGTGAAGACGATCCCGAACGATCCCGCCGCGGCCCGCAGCGCGTTCCCCTGGATCGCATTCGCGGGACGATGGGGCGAACGCCAGCCCGCGTTCTTCAACGGCCCGACCGGGCCGAACCTGAAGGAGCAGTGGACCGAGCCGTTCCGCTGGTCCGCCGAGGACTGGCGTGACCGAAGCATCGCGGTGCCAGGCGGCGGCGCTCTCGGCACCGGGGCGACCGACTTCTTCTGCGGCGCGGTTGCAGGCGGATCCAACCTCTTGCGGAGAAGCGTGGACAATCCGCTCCCGGCCCTCGGCGTGCTTGCCGCGCTTCTCGTGCTGATCGGCTACCTGCTCTCGCGCACGTCCTGGCGGCCGGCGGCGCCCCTGCGGCTTGCGCGCCGGCGCGCGTGGGGCCAAGTACTCGCTGCGGCCGCGCGGATGTATGTCAAGCGGCTATGGCTCTTCCTCGGTATCGGCGTGTTGGCGCTGCCGGTCTCCGTCGTCGTGACGGTGCTCCAGTCCGGGTTGCTCCACGCCTCGAGCGTCATCGGCATCGAGACGGACGGCGAGCGCGGCGGAGTCCTCGTCTTCTGCGTCGTCGTCGTCGGCACGGCCCTCACCCTGCTCGGGCTCGGCATCGTGATGGCGGCGACCGCGCGGGCGCTCGTCGAGATCGACGCCGGCCGGAAGGTATCGGTGCTCCGTGCGTACCGCCTCGCACTCGACGCCGTCTGGCCGCTCCTCGGCGCGCTCTTGATCGCGGCACTCGTCATCTCCGTGCTGGTGACGTCCGTCGTCCTCGTGCCGATCGCCGTGTGGGTTGCCGTCCGCTGGGCGCTGGTCGTCCCCACCGTCGAGCTCGAAGGGCAATCCTCGATCGGCGCGCTCCGGAGGAGCAGGCGGCTCGTGCGACACGGGTGGCTGAAGGTCGGGTCGCTCGCGGTCGTCGGCGCCGCGTTGGCGATTGCCGCGGGGCCGCTCCTCGGCGCGCTTCTGATCCTCGCGACGAACGCTCCGCTCGCGCTGCTGAACGTCATCTCCGGTGTCGTCTACGCCGTTGCGATGCCGTTCGTCGCGCTCGCCACCATCTACGTCTACTTCGACCTGCGCGTGCGCGAGAAGCTGGCTCCCGAGTCGTCAGCGAGATCCGACCGGCTACCGGCCGAGATCGAGTTCTCCAGCTGAGTGAGAGGCTTGATGCGAATCAAACGCACCCCCGATCCACATCAAACCTCTAATACCCCAGGAGCCGCACCTCTTCGCGCCGCTCGCGGGCGAAGAAGTGGATGCCGTCGACGAAGCGCACCCAGTTGCAGCGGGTGCACATGAGGAGTGAGTGGGTTCGTGCGCTGTCGGCGAGGAACCGCACGCCCCGCAGCAGATCGCCGTTCGACACGCCGGTCGAGGCGACGATCACCTCGCCCGAAGCGAGATCCTCCGTGCGGAATACGCGGCTGTAGTCGTCGATGCCGAGCTCGCGGAGCTCGTCGATCTCGCGCCGGGACGTCGGCCAGAATTGCGCCTGAAGCTCGCCGCCGAGGCAGCGAAGAGCCGCCGCGGACAGCACGGCCTGGCGCGTGCCGCCGATCCCGATCGACAGGTGGTCGTTCGTGCCGCGGATGGCCGCCGAGATCGCCGCCGTCACGTCGCCGTCCTGGATGAGCTTGATGCGAGCGCCGGAGTTGCGTATCTCCTCGATCAGATCGTGGTGACGCGGGCGGTCGAGCACGATCGTCGTGATGTCGTTCACGCGACGACCGAAGGCATCGGCGATCGCCTGGACGTTGTCCGCGACCGGCCGCAGCAGGTCGATCGAGCCGCGGGCGCGCGGGCCGACCGCGAGCTTCCGCATGTACATGTCGGGCAGCCCCATCGAGTTGGCCCGTGTCGCCGACCGCGATCATCGACATCGCGCCGTTGCCGCCTCGCGCGACGACGCCCCGGCCCTCGAGCGGATCGAGGGCGAGGTCGACCTCGAGCCCGCCGGCACCGAGCGTCGAGCCCGGCGTGAGCCCGGTCGAGTCGTCGAAGGAGCCGAACACGATGCGCCCCTTGATCGGAAGGGTCTCGAGCGTTGCACGCATTCCCGTTGCAGCCGCCTCCTCCGCGCCTTCCTGATCGTCCCGGCCGAGCCACCGAGCGGCGGCGAGGGCGGCCCGTTCCGTCGCGCGCAGATACGACTGGCACCGGCAGAGCTCGGTGTGCGGCGCCGGGGTCTCCTCGACCTCGGGCTCCACGTCGACCCCTGTCACACGCGCTCCCTCGCCCGCTCCGCCGCCGACAGCACGAGCTCGGCAAGCCGCGACGTCGCACGGTTCGCGCTCTCGTTCTCGATCACGGCCACGTTCTCGCGCTCGGCGCGCCCGACGATGTACTCCTGCAGGCGACGAATCTCGTCGAAGCGGTCGAGGTACTTGGCCATCGGCCTCTCCGTACCCGCCTCACGCGAGAAGAAATGCTGGGCATGTGCCGCTTCGTCGTCGATCTTCAGCACGCATGCGCTGACGATGGCGCCCTCTTCGATCGCCGGCAGCAGCCCCGGTACGAGGTGCACGCCCTCGAGCACCATGGACCAGCCTTCCTGCAGCGCGCGCTCGATCGATGCCCGCACGCCGACGAGCACGTTGCGCGACTGCTCGAGGAAGCCCGCGACGAGCGGATCGTCGGCGAGCGGCACCGCGTCGCCCGCCTCGAAGCTCGAATAGTGGATCGCCGGCATGAACTCGTGGGAGAAGAACGCGCGCATCGTCTGGCGGATGAAGTCCGTCGACGTCACACGCGTGATACCGAGCCGGTAGGCGATCTCCGTCGCGACCGTCGACTTGCCCGTGCCGGTTGCGCCGCCGACGAGGATCACGAGCGGCAGGTCGAGCTCGCGGAGCTCCTGGTAGCGCCGAAGCTGGCGCAGTGCCTCCGTGCCCTCGACCTCACCGAGAATCTCGACCGCGAGCGCCTCCAGGCGGCCGAGATCGACGACGTCCGTCCCGCGCTCGGCGACGTCGCCGCCGACGCGGCGCGCGAGTGCATACGCGCGCTCCGGCGCCACGCCCACCGCGATCAAGCGCGCGAGCCATGAGGCCGCGCGAGTACGGGAGGCCGTGCTCGCCGCCGAGCGGCAGCGGCATGATGCGCCGCGGCTCGGTCATGCGCGCACCGTGGACGGCACAAGGCCGCGGAAGAGCTCGTCGAGGTCGGTCTCGCCCGGCAGCGGAACGACTTCGTTGTCGGCGAACACGAGCTTCACGCCCCGCTCGAGCGCAGCCTCGGCCACCATGTCGATCGCCGCAGCCTTGATCTCGACGACGTACGTGTCGGCGTCCACCGCTCGAAGATCGTCGGCCAGCGCGGCGCGATCGGACAGATTGCGCGAGACGAACGCGACGTCGTGCAGATGCCCGAACGGCACGTTGCCCGTGGTGAAGAGAGCGATTCGCTCGCCCGTGAGCGGCTCGACGGGACGCAGTCGCATGCCGAAGAGGAGCGCGGGCTTCCCGAGCGCCCGCACGTCGCGGGCCACGTGCTCGTCCATCGTGAGGACGACGTCGCTGATCAGGACGCGATACGGGTTCAGGCCCGAGACGACGTCGTGCGCGACGAGGATGCGCGCGTCGACGTCGATCGGCGGGATCGCGGCCCCGCTGCCGTCGAAGACGACCACGTCGGGATCGAGACTTGCGGCGAGCTCTGCACCCTCGACGACGTTCGAGACGAACGGCGCTCCGGCCATCCCGCCTCCGGCGCGTCTGCAGCCGATCGGTCGGCACACCGGCGAGCACTGCCGTCTCGAGATGATCGGAGGCAGCGTGGCGTCCGCTCCGCGACAGCTCGACGAGATCCTCGAGCGTCGGCGGCGCCGCGATCAGCTCAGGTGTCGCAGGCCCGCCCCTCCCCATCGCGACGACGACCACGCGCCGGTCGCGGGCGAGCGCGCGTGCCACTGCACCGGTCACGGCCGTCTTGCCGACGCGCTTGCCGGTTCCGATCACCGCGACCGACGGAACGTCGAACGGCTGGAACGCCGGCGGGTCGAAGCGGAAGTCGGCTCCGACGTACGAAATGCCGTCGGCGAGGAACCGGCTCGCGAGGTGCAGGCGCGTCTGCGGATCGAGTATCGGCTCGTCCGACAGGTCGACGGCGATCTCCGCGTCGCCCGGCTCCGTCACGAGCGGCACGCCATAGTCCGGAACGCCCCGCAGCTTCTCGGTGCCGCCGACCAGCATCACGCCGACGAACTCGTACGGGAGCTGCTCGAGGGCGTCCCGGACGACGTCTGGATAATGCTCGCCGTCGATCACCGCGACCGCCTTCATCGGTGGCTCGTCACCTCGCCTTCGATCCGTGCCGTGTACTTCTCATAGGTCTTCGTCTCCGTCGAGAACTGAATGATGCGCTCCTGGTCGTGGAACGGGTACTTCCGCCAGACCGATACGTGCGTCCCGTCGACCTCGATGACGTTGTAACAGGGCCGGCCGTTGCCTCTCAGCCGCGACGACGACACCGTGCCCGCGTTCACGACGAAGAGGTCCTCGAGCCGCCACGCATAGGGAACGTGCTTGTGCCCGGACAACACCAGGTCGACGCCTGAGCGCTGGAGGCACTCGAGCGCGTCGCCCGCGTCGTTGCAGATGTTCCGTTCCCGGCCCGTGCCGGGGATGGGCAGCAGGTGATGGTGGAGCACGAAGATGCGGAGGTCGGCCTCGTCTGCGAACTGCTCCTCGATCCACCCGTAGCGCCCGCGGCCGATCTGCCCGTTGTCGAGGTCGGGCTCGGTCGAGTCGACCGCCACGATCGTCGTCGCCGCCGAGGCGCAGCACGGAGTTTCGGTCGCCGAACAGCTCCTCGAAGTGCACGTAGCCGACGTTGCGCGAGTCGTGGTTGCCGGGGATCACGACGAGCGACGCGCATTCGATCGCGTCGACGTACTCGCGCGCGACGGCGTACTCCTCCTTGAACCCGTGCGAGGTCAGGTCGCCGGAGATGACCACGACGTCCGGCGCGAGCTCGTTGACCTCGGCGATAGCGCGTTCGAGCAGCGTCGGCAGGAAGAACTGCTGTCCGCAGTGGAGGTCGGACAGCTGAACGATCGTGAACGGTCGCCCGTCACTTCCATGCGGCATGACGGGAAGTCTAAGTCAGCGGGCCGCTAGAAGATCCACGCGACCGGGTAATACAGGAGCGCGGACACGAGCGCGGCAGCGGGGAGCGTCAGCAGCCAGGCGACCAGGATGTTCCCCGCGATGCCCCACTTGACGGCCGAGACGCCCCGCGTGGCCCCCGCCCCCATGATCGAGCCCGTGACGACGTGCGTCGTCGAGATCGGGAACCCGAAGTGCGTTCCGACGTACAGCGTCGTTCCCGCCGAGAGCTGCGCCGCGAAGCCATGCTCGGGCTGCATCTTGTAGATGCGCTGGCCGAGCGTTCGGATGATGCGCCAGCCGCCCACATAGGTGCCGGCCGCGATCGTGAGGCCGGCCGCGATCTTCACCCAGGTCGGAACGTTGAACGTGTCGCTCGACAGGTTGCCGTTGGCGATGAGTGCGAGCGTGATCACGCCCATCGTCTTCTGCGCGTCGTTCGCACCGTGCGTGAACGCAACCCACGTCCCGGTGAAGAGCTGCCCGTACCGGAACCCGCGGTGCGCCATGCCCGGCGCAGCACGAAAGAGGATCCGGTAGATGACGATGATCAACAGGAATGCGCCTGCGAAGCCGATCACCGGCGATACCGCTCCGGGGATCACGACCTTGTCGACGATGCCGTGCCATTGCACGCCCTCCGCGCCGGACTGAACGAGCGCCGCGCCGATGAGCCCCCCGATGAGCGCGTGCGTCGAGCTCGACGGCAAGCCGATCCACCACGTCAAGAGGTTCCAGACGATGGCGCCGAGGAGCGCTGCGAGCACCGTCTGCTGCGTCGCGAGGTTCGTGTCGATGATCCCCTCGGCGACCGTCTTCGCGACGGCGGTTGTGACGAATGCGCCTGCGAGGTTCGCCGCGGCCGAGATGCCAACGGCCATACGAGGCGACAGCGCGCGCGTCCCGACCCACGTCGCGACGTAGTTCGCGGTGTCGTGAAAGCCGTTCGTGAAGTCGAACGCCAGGCCGACGACGATCACGACAGCGAGAAGCGTGTTGTTCATACAGCCGGCTTGGAAGCGCTAGCGGTTCTTGACGAGAATCGCCTCGAGCACGTCGGCGGCGTTCTCGCACGCGTCGACGGCCTCTTCCAGCGACTCGTGGATGTCCTTCCAGCGCACGAGAGCGATCGCGTCATAGCCGCCGGCGAAGAGCTCCGAGACCGCCTGGCGTTCGATCCGGTCGCCCTCGTCCTCGAGCCGGCGCAACTCGGTGAGCTGCCGGCGAGAGTCCTTGAAGCCCTCGAGCTGCGTGATCGCCTCACGAAGCTGATTGGCCGAGCGGTGGATGACGTGCGCCTGCTCCATCGCCTGCGGACGGACCTCGCGGACCCCGTAGCCCGTGATCTTCTCGGAGGCGTCGTCGATGTGGTCGCAGATGTCGTCGAGGGCGCTCACGAGCCGGTACATGTCGTCTCGGTCGAACGGTGTGACGAAGGTACGATTCAGGAGGTCGATGACCTCGTGCGTGAGGCGGTCGCCCTCGTGCTCGAGCTCCTTGATGTCACGGACCTTGGCGTCCGCTCCGCCCGGAAATTCCTCGAGCAGCTCGATCAGCGCGTGTGCGATCGCGACGACATTCGCGGCGGCGCGGTTGTAGAGGGCGAAGAACTCGCGCTTCTGCGGGACAAGGCTCAGGCGTGCCATTTGCTCCGCTTATTTACCAGACATTCACCAACCCGCTCGATTCGTCGTCCGACACTCAAGGTACGGTGATCCGTGTTGGCGCTAGAAATCCCTGATTTCCAGGCATATCGCGGGAGCGAGCCACCGCGCTTCGCGAGTCAGCCCGAGCTCGAGTGCGCCAAGGTGCTCGACTACTACGGCGTGCCGTGGGAATACGAGCCGACGACGTTCATCCTCGAAGAGGACGAGGACGGCCGCGTGCTCGAAGCCTTCGCGCCGGACTTCTACCTTCCCGAGCAGGATCTGTACGTTGAGATCACCCTCATGAAGCAATCGCTCGTCACCCGGAAGAATCGCAAGCTCCGCAAGCTGCGCGAGCGCTACCCGGACGTGAAGATCAAGCTCTTCTACAAGCGAGACCTCGAGCGCCTCGCCCAGCACTTCCATCTCGATCTGGCGTCCTAGGAGCTCCGCCACGGACCCACGGATCGGCGAGGTCTATCTCTCGGCAGACGAGCTCGCAGCGCGGGTGCGCGAGCTCGGCGCCGAGATCGCCCGCGACTATGCAGGTCGCGAGCCCATCCTCGTCGGATCGCTGAAGGCGAGCTTCGTCTTCCTCGCCGATCTTTCTCGCTCGATGCCCATCCTGCACGGGCTCGACTTCGTCGAGCTCGCCGGCTACGGCAGCGCCCAGATGGGCGGCCACGAGCAGATCCGCGTGCTCAAGGACCTCGACGCCGACATCCTCGATCGCGACGTGATCGTCGTCGAGGACGTCGTCGACACCGGCCTGACGCTCCACTATCTCGTCCGGACCTTCGAGCTCCGCAAGCCGCGCTCGATCGCCGCGGTGACGCTGCTCGACCGCCCGTACCGCCGGCTCGTCGACGACCTTCCCGTTCGGTACGTCGGCTTCGTCGTGCCGGACGAGCTCTTCGTGGGCTACGGCTTCGACCTCGACGAGCGCTGGCGGCAGCTCCCCGACCTGCGCCTCGTCGACCTCAGCGCCGCCCCGGCCGCCTGAGCCCCGCTCCGTTCGCCGAGGCGCGCGGTGTAGACCCTTGAGACAGGTCCCGCCCGCCACGTCCGGTGCCTGGCACCAGACGTGGCGGGGAGGGACCTGGTCGGCGAGGACGGTTCGCCGCGGAGAGCGGGCATCCATCGCCTTGAGCGCGGCGGCGCCTGCCCTGCGGGGACACGTCCCGTGCCTGGCACCGGACGTGTCCCCGCCGGCCGCTCGCAGGCGCCGGTCGGATCCCTCGGAGCCGCAGGGGAGGCCCATCGGAGAGACGATGATTTAGGCTAGGCTAACTTTTCGTGTTGAGAACGCGCCTCGAAGGCGTCCCACAGCGAGCCGGCCAAGGTGAGCGGATCCTCCAGGGCGGCAGCAAGTTCCGGCTCCTGCCGTTTCTCGGGCCGGCCTTCATTGCCGCCGTCGCCTACATCGACCCGGGCAACTTCGCGACGAACATCGCCGGAGGGTCGAAGTTCGGCTACACGCTCGTCTGGGTGATCGTCGCCTCCAACCTCATGGCGATGCTCATCCAGACGCTCTCGGCGAAGCTCGGCATCGCCACCGGCATGAACCTGCCGGAGGTCTGCCGCGAGAGCTTCTCGCGGCGCACATCGGTGCTTCTCTGGATCCAGGCCGAGGTGATCGCGATGGCGACCGACCTCGCCGAGTTCCTCGGCGCCGCGCTCGGATTCAACCTCCTCCTCGGCATCGACCTCTTCCCTGCCGCGATCCTCACCGCGATCGCGTCCTTCGGGATCCTCGGACTGCAGCGTTTCGGGTTTCGGCCGCTCGAAGCCACGATCGCCGCAATGGTCGGCGTGATCGGCCTCTGCTACGTCATCGAGATCTTCTACGCGAACCCGCCGCTCCTCACGGTCGCGAAGCATGCCGTCCTCCCCGAGTTCCAGGGCACGGAGTCGATCCTCCTCGCTGTCGGCATCCTCGGCGCGACGGTCATGCCGCACGTCATCTATCTGCACTCGTCCCTCACGCAGTCGCGGATCGTCCCCGAGACGGACGCCGAGGCGAAGAAGCTGCTGCGCTATACGCGGATCGACGTCATCGTCGCGATGACGATCGCAGGCCTGATCAACATGGCAATGCTCGTGATGGCAGCGAGCACGTTCTTCGACAAGGGCCTGACCGACATCGGCTCGATCGAAAGTGCGCACAAGACGCTCGAACCGCTGCTCGGCAGTGCATCCGCAGCGATCTTCGCCATCGCCCTCATCGGCTCGGGCCTCTCGAGTTCCGCGGTCGGCACGTTGGCCGGCCAGGTCGTCATGCAGGGTTTCATCCGCAAGCAGATTCCGATTGTCGTTCGCCGCCTCGTCACGATGGCGCCCGCCTTCATCGCGATCGGCGTCGGTGTCAACCCGTCACGGACGCTCGTGATCAGTCAGGTCGTGCTGTCGTTCGGCATCCCCTTCGCACTCGTCCCGCTCGTGATGTTCACGAGCAAGCGATCGCTGATGGGCGTGCTCGTCAACCATCGCGTGACGGTCGTCGCCGCATGGGTGGTCGCTGGGCTGATCATCTCCCTCAACGTCTTCCTGCTCTCGCAGACGTTCCTCGGCTAGAGATACCCGAGCGGATCGACCGGCGAGCCGTTGACCCGCACCTCGAAGTGCACGTGCGGCCCGGTGCAGAAGCCCGTGCAGCCTGAGTAGCCGATCACCTGTCCCTGACTCACCGTCTCGCCGCACGATGCGGCGATGCGCGACTGATGACCGTAGAGCGTGGCGAGATTGCCGCCGTGGTCGATCATCACGAGGTTGCCGTAGCCGGACATCCAGCCGCAATAGATCACCGTGCCCGCCGCGGCGGCGTGGATCGGGGTTCCCTCGGGGACGCCGATGTCGATACCGGGATGGAGCGTGCCCCAGCGCATGCCGAACGGGCTCGTGATCGGGCCGCTCACCGGCCAGATGAAGCCGCCGCTCGGCGCCGTGGTCGGTGCGGGAGACGTCGCGTCCGTCGAGCCGTCACCGCTCGAGGAGCGGCTCGCTGCCGCCTGCGCCGCCTGGATCTGCGCCGCGAGCTGCGCGCTGGCACTTGCGAGCGCCTTCGACTCACCGACCTCGGATGAGATCTGCGCCTTCGTGGCGACGAGCGCGTGCGACTTGCTCGATCGCGCACCCGCAAGCTTGCTCTGGCTCGCGAGCAGCTCGCCGCGCAGGATCGCGGCCTGCTGCACGCGCGCATTGATCGCACGCGCTTCGTTCGCGACGCCGGCGCGCACCGTCTTCGTGTTCGCGCGGGCGACCTTCACCTGCCGCTTCGCCGTCGCGACAGCAGCCGCCACCTGCTTGTCCTGTTTCGCGATGGCGCCGAAATAGTCGATCTGGTCGAGCACGTCCTGGAAGCTCTTCGCGGTGATGATCAGGTCGATCGTCGTCGGATCCTCTTCCTTGTAGATCGCAACGAGCCGCGCATCGAGCCGCTGCACCGAGAGCGTGTACTCGTGCTTGAGATAGCGAAGCCGTTGCGTCTGCAGCTGGAAGAGCTGGTTCAGCTTGTGCAGCCGCGCTTCGCGGAGCGCGAGATCCGACTGGAGGGATGAGAGGCGGCTCGAGACGTCGCCGACGCGGCCCTCGAGCGTGTGGATCTGCCCCGTGAGCTGCCCGATCTGCGTGCTGAGCGCCGACGCCCGCTGTTTCGACGCCGCGATCTTGCCCTGGAGGGAGCCGAGCCTCGAGTCGATGCTCGCCTTTTGCTGGCCCAGACCGTCGCCCGCGAGCGCCGGAGCGGCCAGCACGAGCGCCAGAGCAAGCAGAAGCGTGAGGCGTCTGGCCATCGAGAAAATGTTCGCCGGGACGTGAGGCGTCCCTGCAAATTCCCGCCCGACTCTAGCCCGTTTCGGCGCGTTCGAACAGGCTGAATTGCCCTCCTGGCCGCGCGTCCCGGGCTACGTGTCCGTGCCTGGATCCGGCCCGGGCTCGGGCACCGGCGCGGGGGTCGGCGGCGTGCCCTCGTCAGGCGGCGGATACGGCTCCGGCACGACCGCGGGCTGCGGCGGCGTCGCCTCGCCCGGCGGCGGATAGGGCTCCTTCGGCGTGACCATCATGGTCTCGTCTACCGCGAAGCGAGCCTTGCGAATCCTCTCCCCTGCGTCTTCCAGTCGCAGGTCGAGCTCTGCGCGGAGCTCGTGCTCGCGCAGATCGAGCGCGTCGAGCCGCGACCTCGCGTCGGCCTCGGCGATCCTGTCGCCGCGGTGCGCCGCCTCGCCGAGTTGAAGCAGCACCGTTCGGCGCTCCGCGTCGACGTGCGCAAGCCCGTTGTGGATCCTGCGCGCGTTCGCCGTCGCCTCGGCTCGCACACGCCAGGTCTCGAGCAGGGATCCCGTGCGGGCTCGCGCATCGATCGTCGCGCGGCTGAGCGTCGAATGCGGCCGCCTTCCTGCGAGCTCGAAGAAGGCGGCGAGCAGCAGCGCACCGACACCGAGGACGATCAGGCCGAAGGGCCACAGGCCGGCGATGAAGAGCACGATTGCGACGACGAGCGTGGCGACGGCGACGCCGAGCAAAGGCAGCGGCGGCGCGACGCCAAAGAGCCGTGGCTCCGGCCGCTCATCCGAGACGGACGCCGGCCCGGTCTCCCCCGGTGGCATCTCGGTCGTGCCGGTCGAACCGCTCGCAGGGCCGGTCGCTGCGCCGCAGTCGGGGCAGAAGCGAGCGCCGTACGGGAGCTCGCCCCCGCACTCGGCGCAGGCTTCAGCGGTTGCTCGGGATGCGTTCATGCCGCGCTTCTGCCCGCGGTTCGAGCGCACGTAACGTCTCGGCTGCGCGCCGCCGGAGCGGCCCCACGAGCGCCCGGTAGTCGTCGTCGGAGACCTTGCCCGTGCGATGGTCGAATTCCAGCTCCTTCAGAGCCTCGAGAGCCCTGTCGCGCTCCTCGGTCAGCTGGAGCCGCCGGCGCTCGAGCTCGCTCAACTCGTCGAGCCGGTCGCTCGCCGGGGCGGGCTCTCGCACAAACGGCCCGGCCACGAACGCGACGACGAGCACCGCGAGCAGCGCCGCCAGCACGAGCGCGATTGTCATGCTGCGACGGCGCCCGCCGCGTAGCGCTCGGCAAGCTTGCGTTGCTCGACGGCATCGGGCCACATCGCTACGAGCGCACCGAACACGAACAGGAAGCCGGCACCCCAGATGAGGTTCACGAGCGGCTTCACGAGCACCTTCAGGAACAGCACATGCGACTTCGGGTTGATCTGGTCGGCGATCGTGAACAAATCGCCGATGTTCCGGGGATCGTGATAGATCGAGACCTCGTTCGACACCTGCTGCTCGACCGGGTAGTCGTTCTTGCCGGGATGCAGCGTCGTGACGTGCGACCCGCCGCGCGTGACGTCGACCACCGCACGCGTTGCGACGGCGTTCGCCTCCTGTCTTGTCTGAAGATGCTGATACGTGAGCGTGTAGCCCGCGACCTCCATCGACTGGCCGGGGTGAAGACCGCGCTCGCGGACAGTCTGGTACGCGCTCGATCCCGCGATGCCGATCGCAAGCATCAGGATCGACGCGTGGATGATGTAGCCGCCGTATCGGCGCCGGTTGCGGCCGACGAGCTCGACGAGCGCGCCCGGCCATGAGCCACCGGAAAGGGAGTGACGGGCGCGGGTTCCGCGCACGAACTCGAGAACGATCGACGCCGCGACGAACGCGCCGAACGTGTACGCGAGCAGGCCGGGCGTCGACGAGCCGAAGCCGAGCGCGATCAAGATCACACCCGTCGCGACGGCAGCGATTGCAGGGACGAGGAACGTCTTGCCGAGCGCACGCAGCGAGGCGCGGCGCCACGCGACCAGCGGTCCGATGCCCATGAGAAGCAGCAGCGGGAGCCCAAAGCTGTGCAGGAAGAAGTTGTAGTACGGCTTCGACACGGATCGCGTCTCACCGCGCACGGCCTCCGTCAGCACCGGATACATGACTCCCCAGAGGATGGTGAGGCACAGCGCGACGAGCAGGAGATTGTTGTAGAGGAACGTCGCCTCACGCGAGACGAGCGACTCGAGCTTCGTCTTCGTGCGCAGGAGCGGCAGGCGTACGTAGATGAGCACGACCGAGAAGGTGACGCAGATCACGATGAAGCCGAGGAACCAGCCACCGATCGAGCTCTGCGCGAACGAGTGGATCGAGTTGATCACGCCGGAGCGCGTCAGGAAGGTGCCGAAGATCGAGAGGTTGAACGCGAGCGCGACGAGCACCATGTTCCAGACCTTCAGCATGCCGCGCTTCTCCTGGATCATGACGGAGTGCAGGAATGCCGTTGCTGCGAGCCACGGCATGAGTGCTGCGTTCTCGACGGGATCCCAGGCGTAGTAGCCACCCCAACCGATCTCGACATACGCCCAGTGCGAGCCGATGAGCTGGCCGACGCCGAGGAACGTCCAGGCCGCGAGTGTCCAACGCCGCGTGACGACGATCCACCGCTCATCGGTTCGTCCCGACAGGAGCGCACCCATCGCAAACGCAAACGGGATCGTGAGCCCGACGTAGCCGAGATAGAGCAAGGGCGGGTGCGCGAGCATGTACGGGTTCTGCAGGCTCACGTTCATGCCCGCGCCGTCCGCCGGCGCCACGGCGGTCTTGAACGGGCTCGAGATGAAGCAGAGCATGAAGACGAAGAACGTCGCCACGCCCGCGAGCACCGGCACTGCCCAGACGACGAGATCGCGCGTGCGGCGGTTGAGCCACACGGCGAGCGCGCCGTAGCCGGTGAGGATCAGGAGCCAAAGCAGCAGCGAGCCCTCCTGCCCGCTCCAGAACGCGGCGAGGCGGTAGCCCAGAGGGAGCTCGCGACTCGTGTGGCCGGCGACGTATTCGAACCCAAAGTCGCGGCGCGCGAGTGCGGCCCAGAGGACGAGCGAGGCGACCACCGTCGTCCCGAACGCGGCGATCAACGCGTTCTGCGCGGACAGCGCGAGGCGGCGCCTGCGTTTCCACGCGGCGAGCGATCCGGCAACGAGCGCATAGACGATGAGCCCGAAGCTCAGGAGAAGCGCTGCGCGGCCGAGCTCGGCCATTACGTCGATTTCTTCGCGGGCGCCGGCGCGTACTTCGAGGGGCACTTCGTCGAGAGCGTCCCCGGCTTCGCCACGAAGACCCCGTTGTGCAGCGTTCCCTCGACGACGACCTCACGGCCGGTCCGGAAGAGATCGGGCACCGTCCCCGTGTATCGCACCGGAACGCGGGCCGCCGTGTTGCTGCCCTTGGCGTCCTTCAGCGTGAAGTGCAGCCCACCGGCCGCGTGCGCGTCACCTGCGGGGGCGCCGACGACCGTGCCGACGAGCAAGACGTCGCCGTGCTGGGCTGCAAGACCGCTCGGCTGTATCTGCGGCGTGCCCGCCCCTGCAACTGACGTGTAGAGGATGAAGACCGCGAGCGCAGCTGCCACCGACAGTGCGATCACGAGCCTGGCCGGGCTCCGTCTCACGCACCCGATGATACCGCCGGTTAGGGCTCCGGGCGGGCGCTAGTGGTGCTCGGAGGGCTGCGGCCGGCGCGCCGGAACGCGGTACCCGTGGTCGTGGCAGAGCGAGCCCGGCAGGTCCTCGGTGAGGGCATCGCAGTAGCCCTTGCCGTAGGCGGCCCGCATGAAAGCAGCGACGACATCGAGATTCCATTCGGAGATGTCGGCGGCCTCGCGCCAGAGATCGGTCAGGCGGAGGTCGATGTCGAGCTCGAGGAGGTCGATCCTGGAGGGCTGCTTGGGCATGTACGACACGGTAAAAAGAGCGTCGGACGGCATCCCTCAGGCCACTAAGCTGGCCGCATGGGCGCTATTCGGATCGGTCCCGCCGGGCTGCCCGCGGCGGACTTCGAGGAGGCGGCAGGCCTGCTCGCGGCGGCCGGCTACGGCGCTGTCGAGATCGGCTTCGCGGGGGGCTTCTGGCTCGACTACGAAGCGGCTCCCGTCCTCGGGGACTCGCTTCGCGCACACGACATCCTGCTCTCCGTGCACGCGCCCCTCGCAGCGTTCATGGGGCACGTCGACCGTGGCAAGAAGTTCAAAATGGCACTTGGGATGCTCGACCACACCGCCGGCATCGCGAAGGCCGCGGGTGCCGAGGTGATCGTGTTCCATCCGGGCTTCCTCCTGGGCCGCGAGCGCGAGCAGGCGATCGCCGACGTCGTCGACCAGCTCGGAGACCTGCGTGCACGGCTCGAGTCGAAGGACCGGCTCGTGCCGTTTGGAGTCGAGGTGATGGGGCGCGTCCGCGAGCTCGGGACGATCGACGACGTGCTCGCGATCGCGTCGCAGGTCGACTTCGTGCGACCCGTGCTCGACTTCGCGCATATGCACGCGACGAGTGACGGCGCGTTCACCGACGTCGAGGCGTTCGCGTCGGCACTCGAGGCAGCGGACGCGGTGATCGAGGCGGATGCGCCGTTCCACATCCATTTCAGCGACATCGCCTACGCGAACCGCAACGAGAAGAACCATCTCCCGTACGGCGAGGGAACCTTGCGCGCGGAACCGCTTCGCGACGCGCTTGCACGCTTCGAACGGCCGGCGACCGTCATCAGCGAGTCGCCCGACGACGCGTCGACTCAGGCGATCGGCGCGGTGCTGCTCGACGAGAGGTCGGCGCGCCGGGCTTCGTGACGCGCAACCTCGTCGTCGCGCCCACGTGAGCGGTAGAAGTCGATCGCGTTCTCGAGTGCCTGCCGCTCGGACGCGCGGAAGCCGAAGAACTCGAGCCCTTCGAGCGCCTCGCGGAAGAGCGCGTCCGCCTCTGCGTCGCGCCCCTGCGCGGCGCGCACCTCGGCGAGGGCGATCTTCGTCGTCGACCCTGACACGCGATCCTCGGGACCCACCGTCTCACGCGCCTCCAGCGCGAACCGCTCGGCCTCCTCGAGCCGTCCGACCCTGACGAGGACCTGCGCGAGCGCACGCTGCGCCTCACAGAGCTGTCCACGACCGCCGAGGCCCTTCAGGGCGCGCTCCGAGTCGCGGAGCAGCTTCTCGCCGCGCTCGAGGTCGCCCTGGGCGACTGCCGTGCGGCCGAGGTTCAGCGTCATCGAGGCCTCGCGGAGTGCGTTGCCGATCTCGCCGTAGAGCTCGCGCGCAGCGGCGAACGCCGCTTCCGCCTCGGCGTAGTTGCAGCGGTGCACCTCGAGCGAGCCGCGCACGGCGAGCGCGTTGCCGCGGCTGAAGGCGCTGCCGCTCTCGTCGGCGAGCTCTGCCACGCGCTCGATGAGCGGCTCCGCTTCGTCGAACTCGAGCCGGTGCAGGTACGCGATCGCGAGCGAGTGCGTGATGATCGCTTCCTGGTCTTTCCGGCCGGCAACCTGTGCCGCTCCGAGCGCGAGCTTCGCCCAGCGCTCGAACGCGTCGTTGTCGCCGAGCCAGCCGGCGATCTGCGAGGCGATCGAGAGCGGCTCGAAGCGGATCTCCGGCGGCTCGCCTTCGAGTACCTCCAGCGCCTCGGTGATCAGCCGCTGCGCGCCGAGCGCGTCCGCGCGCTGATAGAGCAGAGCATCCGCGAGCGCCGTCAGCGCGCGACCTTGCAGCTGCGTCTCGCCCGCTGCGGCCGCACCCTTCGCGACCTCGTCCATCTCGACGATCACGGCCGTCATGTCGGCGAGACGCCACGCCGCACGCGCGGCGAAGTACCGGCGCTCGAGCGTCGGCGCGAGCTCGACCGCACGCAGGAGCAACTTCCGCGCACTGCGGAAGGCCTCGCGCGACAATGCGCGCCGGCCGGCTCGCGTGAGCGCCTCCGCCGCCTGTCCGGCGAGCTCCGGGGGTGCGGTGCCGTCGAGCTCTTCGAGCAGCCGGGCCGCCTGGTCGAGGTGGAACGCCCTGATCTCGAGCAGCTCGTCGCCTGCCCGTTCGCCGAGCCAGGATGCGAAAGCGTGGTGGAGATCCGCGCGTGAGCTCTTCGAGAGGCCGCCGTACGCCACCTCTCGGATCAGCACGTGCTTGAACTTGAACGCGTGCTCGCCGCTGATCGTCGCGCGCGCCTCGCGGACGATCAGGTCGCGTGCGACGAGCTCCTCGAGCGCGGCCTCGACGTCGTCGACCTCGGGCGACAGGTGCTCGAGCGCGCCCCGCATGAAGAGCCGCCCCATGGCGGCGGCTCGCTGGATCAGCGTGCGCTGCGTCGCCGGCAGGCGGTCGATGCGCGCCGCGATGAGCGCCTGCAGCGTGTCGGGGATCCGTTCGGCGCCTGCGCGAGGGCGCTCCGCGAGCATTCGGATCGTCTCCTCGACGAAGAGCGGGTTGCCTTCCGTCTTCGCGAGCACGGCGGCGGTGTCGATCGGCAGCTCGAGGGCAGCCGTGAGCGATGCGACGAGCTCCGCGCTCTCATGCGGCTGCAGTGGCTCGAGCTCGATTGCGGTCGCACGCACGCGGCCGCCGCCCCAGCCCGGTCTGATGTCGAGCAGCTCGCTGCGGGCGAGGCAGAGGAGCATGAGCGGTGCCTCCCGGACGGAGGCTGCCAGGTGCTCGATCAGCTCGAGCAGCGGCTCCTCGCCCCAGTGGACGTCCTCGAACATCAGCACCAGCGGCTGCGCCTGGGCGAGTTGCTCGGTCCAGGTGCGGGCGGCCCAGGCGATCTCCTGTTGGCCGCGCTCGCCCTCGACCGCCTCGAGCACCCCGACCGCGAGACCGAGGAGGTCGGCAACGGCCTCGTCCTCACAGCTGTCGCGAAGCTTCTGCTGCGCGGTGTCGAGCGGGTCGTCGTCGGTGATTCCGGCCGACGCCTTCACCATCTCGGCGAGCGGCCAGTACGTGACGCCTTCGCCGTAGGGCAGGCAGCGTCCCATCAGCACGGTCGCGCCCTCGAGGCCCGCGACGAACTCGCGCGCGAGCCGGCTCTTGCCCACGCCCGGGTCGCCGTAGAGGGTGAAGAGCGAGGCGCGGCGGTCGCGGACCGCGCGCGTGAAGGTGTTCTCGAGCAGCTCGAGCTCGCTCTCCCGGCCGACGAGGGGCGACGAAAGGCCGCGGATGAGTGCGCCGCGATCCCACGCGTTCTGCTCGGTGAGGCAGACGACCCTGTGTGCGGCGACGGGGTGCTCCCAGCCGCGGAGCTCGAGCGGCCCGACCGGGTCGAGCTCGATGTGATCGCGCACGAGCCGCGCGGTGCCGGGGCCGACGAGGATCTCGCCCGGCCCCGCCTCCTGCTGCAGCCGGGCGGCGAGATTGACTGCCTCGCCCGGTTGCGAAGGTCGACTCCGCCTCGTCCTCGGTGACGACCTCGCCGGACTCGATTCCGATCCGCGCCGCGAGTCCGAGCTCGCCGACGCGCTCGAGCGTGGCGAGCCCCGCCCTGACGGCGCGCTCTGCGTCGTCCTCGTGCGCGAGCGGCACGCCGAAGGCGGCCATCACCGCGTCGCCCGCGAACTTCTCGACGATGCCGCCGTGGGTGACGATGCAACGCGAGACCTGCTCGAAGAACTGCGAGACGCGGCGACGGACGATCTCCGGGTCCGCGCCCGACAGAAGCTCCGTGGAGGAGACGAGATCGACGAACAAGACGGTCGCGAGCTTCCGCTCCATGACCTCATCGTAGTCGTCAACAGGCGGGCTACCGGGCAATTTTCCATAGCATCAGCACGGTGCTCGACCCGAAGGTGTTCAAGGCATACGACGTCCGCGGCATCTATCCCGGCGAGCTGGACGAGTCCGGCGCATATGCGATCGGCCGGGCATACGTCGAGCAGTTCGAGCCGCGGCGCATGGCCGTCGGGCGCGACATGCGCCTTTCGAGCCCCGACATGGCCGCCGCGGTGATCCGCGGGGCCGCCGACGCGGGCGCGGACGTGCTCGACCTCGGGCTCGTGGGCACCGAGATGGTCTATTTCGCAGTCGGCGAGCTCGAGCTCGACGGCGGCATCGAGGTCACGGCCTCGCACAATCCGAAGGAATACACGGGGATGAAGATCGTGCGGCGCGGGGCGCTGCCGGTCGGCGGCGAGTCGGGCCTCCTCGACGTCCGTGACCGCGCACTGAAGATCGGCGACGCCGCCGGCGCGGCCCCGGCGACCGTCACGCCGTACGACATCTGGCCGGCCTATGTCGATCGCGTCCTCTCGTTCATCGACGCCGACGCGCTCCGGCCGCTGAAGGTCGTGATCGACGCGGCGAACGGGATGGCGGGCGCGATGTTGCCGCCGGTGCTCGAGCGCCTGCCGATCGAGGTGCAGCGTTGCTACTTCGATCCCGACGGCTCGTTCCCGAATCACGAGCCGAATCCGCTGCTGCCGGAGAACCGCGAGTTCATCGTGGCCAAGACGCTCGAAGAAGGCGCCGACCTCGGAGTCGCCTTCGACGGCGACGCCGACCGCTGCTTCTTCGTCGACGACACGGGTGAGTTCGTCCCGGGCGACTTCGCCACCGCGCTGCTCGCGGAGTCGGTGCTCGCGAAGGAGCCCGGCGCGAAGATCATCTACGACGTCCGCGCGAGCTGGGCCGTTCCGGAGACGATCGAGCGAGCCGGCGGAACACCGCTCGTCAATCGCGTCGGACACGCGTACATCAAGCACCGAATGCGCAAAGAGCATGCCGCGTTCGGCGGCGAGGTCTCCGGCCACTACTACTTCCGCGACTTCTCGCAGGCCGACTCCGGCGTCGTCCCCTTCCTGCTGATGCTCGAGCTCGTGTCCAAGAGCGGCCGAAAGCTCTCGGAGCTGCTCGCGCGGTACCGGAGCGAGTACTTCATCACGGGCGAGATCAACACGCCGGTTGCCGATGTCGCGCTCAAGCTGCAGGAGCTGAAGGAGCGATATGCGTCAGAAGGCACCGTTTCGCATCTGGACGGCGTCTCGTTCGACGCCGACGACTGGCACTTCAACGTGCGCCCGTCCAACACGGAGCCGCTGCTGCGTCTGAACCTCGAAGCGCGCGGCTCGCACGCCAAGATGGAGGCGAAGCGCGACGAGGTGCTGTCGCTGATCCGGTCGTGACGGACAAGCCGCCCTTCATGTTCTCCGCGCGTACGCGCGTCGGCTTCTCCGACACGGATGCTCAGGGAGTCGTCTACTACGGCCGCTACAACCCGTACTTCGATCTGGCGCGAGTCGAATACCTGCGGTCGCTCGGCCTGCTGCACCATGACGGGCCCGGCGAGTTCGTCATGCGCGCCAACGACGTCGAGTACTTCGCGCCTGCCGTGTTCGACGACGAGATCGACGTCCACGTGCGGGTGTCGCGCATCGGCAGGACGAGCGTCACGTTCGAGTTCGCGGCGTACCGCGCACGCGACGACGTCTTGATGGTGACCGCACACCAGACACTCGTCTATGTCGATCTCGCACGACGGGAGAAGTGTCCGGTGCCGGACGACTTCCGCGTGGAGATCCGGGAGCTCGAAGGAGAAGGCCTCGAGCACTAGCGACGCACTGGAGGCGGTCGAGAGCATCCTCGCGCGCGGAGGCGACGCGGACGACGTGCTGCGGCATGTCGTGGACGCGCTTCACGATCGGGGCGGCTATGCCTGGGTCGGGCTCTTCTTCGTCGAGGAGGGAGCGCTGACGCTCGGCCCCGAGGCGGGCGAGCAGGACGAGGCCGCCCGCACCCGTGTGCCGGTGCTCTGGCAGGGCGTCGAGGTCGCCGAGCTTGCGGTCGACGGGGCGCCGGCCGACCTCGAGTCGCTCGAGCGCGTCGCGGCTCTCGTGTCGGGCCACTGCCTCGTCGGCTGGGACACCGGCGGCGAGCCGTGGGAGTCCTGACACACCATTCCCGCGCTGCCGCCGCGCGCCCGGCAGGTGTCCTCGAGGCCGCCGGGCGCCGCGACAGCAGTGTGGCCCCTCCCCCTCACTCGTTCTAGCGCCGGACGCGCGTTCGGTCGATCCCTCGTCCCAGGGAACGGGCGAGGTCCCCGCGGTATCCCTCGTTCGAGTGAACGCGTCGAGTCGCTGAGCGGCTTCGCGGGACCTATCCCCCTAACGGGGTACCCCGGTGCAACCGAACGAGTGTCCCTCGATCGAGGGGCTACGAGGGGGTGACGCGGTACGCATCGAACACGGCGTCCACGTTGCGGAGCGCCGTCAGCAGCGCGCGGAGCGCCTTCACGTCGCCGACCTCGGCCACGTACCAGTTCTTCGCCATCTGGTCCTCGACGACGCCGCCGTAGGAGACGATGTTCGCGCCGTGCTCGGCGAACGTCCGGGCGACGTCTTCGAGCAGACGCGAGCGATCCCACGAGTCGACCGCGATCTGCACGCGGAAGCTCTGCGTCGTGCCGCCCTCCCAGTCGACCGGGGTGAACCGCTCCGGATTGCGCATCAGTGCGCGCACGTTCGGGCAGTCGCCGCGGTGGATCGTGATGCCCTTGCCGAGGGAGATGTAGCCGACGATCTCGTCGCCGGGCACGGGCGTGCAGCACTTCGCGATCCGGACGAGCACGTCGTCGACGCCGACGACGTTGATGCCGTACGTCGAGCTGCCGAGGGCGTCGCGCGCACGCGGCTTCTTCCGCGGCTGCAGCGTCTCCTCGTGGACGACCTCCTCCACCTTGAGCCGCTGAAGAACCTTGTTGACGATGCTGCCGGCGGTCAGCTTTCCCGAGCCCAGGGCGATGTAGAAGTCCTCGGCCTTCTTGAAGCCCGATTCGCGGATCACGCCGGCGAGCACCGCGGAGCCCGCGAGCTTCCGGTACGGCAGGTTCTGTCCCTTCAGCGAATGCTCGAGAGCCTCGCGGCCCTTGGCCTCGAGATCCTCCTTCTGCTCGCGCGAGAAGAACTGGCGGATCTTGTTCTTCGCGCGAGACGACGCAGCGAGCGAGAGCCAGTCGCGCGACGGGCCGCGACCGGCCTTCGACGTGAGGATCTCGACGCGGTCTCCGCTGCGGAGCTTGTAGTGCAGCGGGACGATGCGGCCGTTCACCTTCGCACCCACCGTGCGGTGGCCGACGTCGGTGTGTACGGCATATGCGAAGTCGATCGGTGTCGCGCCCGCGGGCAGCGTCTTCACCGCCCCCTTCGGCGTGAAGACGAAGACCTCCTCGTCGAAGAGATCGGTGCGCAGCGACTTGACGAACTCGCTCGCGTCGGCGTCGTCCTCGTGCGCATCCATCAACTGCTTGACCCAGGCCATCCACTCCTCGTCGGCCGCGCTCTTGGTGCCGCGCTTGTACGCCCAGTGCGCCGCGACGCCGAGCTCTGCGGTCTCCTGCATCTCCCGGGTGCGTACCTGGATCTCGAGCGGCCTGCCCTCGGGACCGATCACGGTCGTGTGGAGCGAGCGGTAGCCGTTGAACTTCGGCATCGCGACGTAGTCCTTGAAGCGGCCCGGCATCGGCTTCCACAGCGAGTGGATGAGGCCGAGCGCGCCGTAGCAGTCGCGTGTGCCCTCTTCGCCGTCGCGCTCGACGATCACGCGCATCGCGGTGAGGTCGTAGATCTCGTTGAACTCGCGGCCCTTCTTGGCCATCTTGTCGTAGATGGAATAGAAGTGCTTCGCGCGGCCCGAGATCTCCGCCGGGATGTCGACCTTGTCGAGCTCGCGTGCGAGGACGTCGGCGGCCTCGGCGACATGACCTTCACGATCGGCGCGGCGCTCGGCGACCATCGCCTTGATCTCGGCGAACTTGCGCGGGTGCAGTGTCTGGAACGAGAGGTCCTCGAGCTCCCACTTGAGGGTGTGGATGCCGAGGCGGTGCGCGAGCGGCGCGTAGACCTCGAGCGTCTCCTTCGCCTTCTGGATCTGCTTCTGCTTGCCGAGGTACTCGATCGTGCGCATGTTGTGCAGCCGGTCGGCGAGCTTGATGAGGATCACGCGGACGTCCTCGGACATCGCGACGATCATCTTGCGGTAGTTCTCCGCCTCCGCCTGCTCGCGGCTCTGGAAGCTGATTCGCGTCAGCTTCGTGACGCCCTCGACAAGCCGTGCGATCTCGTCGCCGAACGCGGCGCGCACGTCGTCGATGTCGGTCTCCGTGTCCTCGACCACGTCGTGGAGGAGCGCGGCCGCGATCGTCTGCTCGTCCAGGCGCAGCTCGGCGCAGATCCGGGCGGCGCCGACGGGATGCTCGATGAAGTCGGAGCCCGACTGGCGCTGCTGGCCCGCGTGCGCCGCCTCGGCGTACAGGAACGCGCGCGTGACGAGATCGCGGTCGACCGCGGTCGTGTATCCGGACACCTCGGCGAGCAGCTCTTCGAGCAGCGCCTGGTGTCGTTCGCCTGCCTCCAGCGTTGCCATTTTCCTCAGTGTACTCCGGGCCTCCGAGGTCGCATCCCCCGGGCAGGAACCGTCGTTGAAAGGTCGAAATGACGCGTCCTATGCGCAGACTCCGCCGCAAAGAGGCCCGGAAGATCGCGAAGCTCGCGCGTGCGTTCGCGGCGCTCGACGACCAGGCACGCCTCGTCCGCCCCGCGCGCAAGCGCGACGGGCGACTGTCGCTCGGCATCTAGGCCGCACGAAATCTAGGCCGCACGACATAGGCTTGCGCCCATGCCGTGGTACTACGCAGTCGCCGAGCGCGACCACGAGATCCAGAACGCGACGAGCGCGGAGAAGATCGTGCTGCTCGGGAACTACCTCCACCTCGGCCCGGAGACCCGCGTGCTCGACCTGGCCTGCGGCAAGGGCGGCCCGGCCCTGCTCCTCGCTTCGACGTTCGGCTGCAGCGTCTACGGCATCGAACGGGCGCCCGAGTTCGTCGAGGCGGCGCACCGGCGCATCGAAGCAGCAGGGCTCGGGGATCTCGTCGAGGTCGTCGAGGCGGACGCGCACGCCGTTCCGCTCGAGCCGAGAGCCTGGGACGCTGCGCTCTGCCTCGGTGCGACCTTCGTCTGGGACGACCTCCGCGGGACGATCGAGGCGCTTGCGCCCGCGGTGCGGCCCGGCGGCCACGTCGTCATCGGCGAGCCGTACTGGAAGGAGTGGCCGCTGCCGCGCGGCATCGACGACCAGGGCTGGGTCGCGCTGCGCGAGACGGTCGCCCGCTTCGAGTCCGCGGGCCTCGCGCTCGAGGGCCTGATCGCCTCGAGCGAGCAGGATTGGGACCACTACGAGTCGCAGCACTGGCGCGCGCTCGAAGAGTGGCTCGCGGCAAATCCGCGCGACCCGGACACCCCCGACATCCGCCAGCGGCACGAGCAGGCGCGGGACGACTACCTGAGCTTCCAGCGCGAGCTGCTCGGCTGGGCGATCTTCATCGCCCGCAAGCCGTACTAGGCCGCGCGGGCGAGCGCAGGCTCGAGCTCGAGCAGCGCTCGGAAGCGCTCGGACTCGAGCAGATGGCGGCGGCCGAGGCCGGCCTCCCCGACCTCGAGCTCCGCGAAGACCGCGGCCGCGGCGGCGCTGCGCGCTTCCGGCGCCTTGCGGAACTCGGAGACGAGCCAGGCGCGCAGCTCTTCGTACCCGGCGTCGGCGCCGAAGATTCGGCGCACGACGAGCTGCGGCGAGACCGTGCCGTTCCAGCGGTTCTCCTCGAGGCGAAACGCGACGTCCCAGCGGCCCTCGTGGCGATAGCTGTCGAGGCGGCTGCCGATGCCGAATGCGATCGCGCTGCCGGCGTCGGTGCCGTCTCGGCGTACGCGGAAGCGCAGGTGCTTGCCGTCGCCTACGGTCGAGAGCGCGTCGAGCTCGCAGCCGGCTGCGAGCAGCGTCACGGCGGGATTGCCGAGACCGAACGGTGCGAGCTGAGCCAGCTCCGAGCAGAGGTCGAGCGTCAGGAGCCGGCCGCGTGGGACGACGGCGTCGACGTGCGTCACGGGCGCGAGATCCTCGTCGAGCAGGAGCCCGGCCGCGTGCTCTGCGAACCGCGCCGCGAACGCCGCGATGTTCCCGGGGGCGATCGAGAGCCCGGCGGCCGCGCGGTGGCCGCCCCAGCGCTCGAGCAGCTCCGAGCACGCTCCGAGCCCGCCGTGGAGGTCGAAGCTCGGGATCGAGCGGCCCGAGCCCTTCCAGTCCCCTTCACCGCCCGCAATCAGGACGACGGGGCGGTTGAACTTCTCGACGAGCCGCGAGGCGACGATCCCGATCACGCCTTCGTGCCAGTCCTCCCCGGCGACGACGTATGCGCGCCGCTGCCGGTGCTCTTCGGGCCACGACTCGACCTGGGCGATCGCCTCGCGCACGATGCGGCCCTCGACCGCCTGCCGCTCCTTGTTCAGCTCCTCGAGCGAGTTGGCGAGCCGGTGTGCATCGTCGGGGTCGTCCGTGAGGAGGAGCTCGAGCGCCGCCTTCGGATGGCCGAGGCGCCCCGCAGCGTTGATGCGCGGGCCGAGCCGGAAGCCGACGGCGCCCGCATCGATCGCGGCGGGGTCGACGCCGGCGACGCGCATCAGCGCCTGGAGCCCGATCTTCTGCGTACGCGCGAGCGCGCGCAGGCCGGCGATCACCATGCTGCGGTTCTCGTCGAGCAGCGGCACGACATCGGCGATCGTCGCGAGCGCGACGAGGTCGAGATGCCGCTTCGGGACGTCGGAGTCGACGCCGAAGAGCGCCTGGCCGAGCTTGTAGACGACGCCGGTACCGCAGAGCTCCGGAAACGGATAGTCCGACGGGCGCGTCGCGACGATCGGACAGTCGGGAAGCGACGCACCGGGCCGGTGATGGTCGGTGACGATGACCTCGAGGCCGCGTGCCTTCGCCTCGGCGACCTCCTCCACCGCCGTGATGCCACAGTCGACCGTGACGACGAGCCCGCAGCCCTCGTCGGCGAGGCGCGCAAGTGTCGAGCTGCGCACGCCGTAGCCCTCGTCGAAGCGGCTCGGCAGGTGCCAGTCGACGTCCGCCCCGAGCTCGCGAAGGAGCAGTACAGCGAGGGTCGTCGCCGCGATCCCGTCGACGTCGTAGTCGCCGTGCACGCAGATGCGCCGGCCGTCGGCGACAGCGGCGCGGATCCGCTCGCAGGCGAGACCCATGTCGCCGAGCAGGAACGGGTCGTGCGGCGCCATCTCGCCGGCGAGAAACGCCCGCGCGTCGGCAACGTCGGTGTATCCGCGGCGGACGAGGACGCTTGCCGTGAGCTCGCTGATTCCCAGCGCCTCCGCAAGCTCGGCCTGCACCCGGTGCGGACACGGACTGATTGTCCAGGTGCCCTCGTGCATCGTGCGATCACGCTACGGGGGCCGTCGGACGGCGCCGATCGGCGAGACTCGGGGCGATGCGCGAGGAGTTCCTGCTCGACCCGGAGGTCGTCTTTCTCAACCATGGCTCGTTCGGGGCCTGCCCGCGTCCCGTGTTCGAGCGCTACCAGGCATGGCAACGGGAGCTCGAGCGCGAGCCCGTCGACTTCATCACTCGGCGGCTCGGCGGGCTGCTCGCCGACGCTCGATCGGTGCTCGCCGCCTACGTCGGTGCCGCGCCGGACGACCTGACCTTCGTCCAGAACACGACAACCGGCGTGAACATGGCGGCGCGCTCGCTCGACCTCCAACCGGGCGACGAGGTGCTCGCGACCGGGCTCGAGTACGGCGCGTGCGATCTCGCCTGGGAAGCAATCTGTGCGGAGACCGGGGCGCGCTACGTCCGGGTGGAGACGCCGTTGCCGGTCGGCGACGTCGTCGAGCCGCTCTTCGCCGCCCGCACCGAGCGGACGCGCGTCGTGTATGCGTCCCACATCACGTCGGCGACGGGCGTGCTGCTGCCGGTCGACGAGATCGTGCGCCGCGGCCGCGAGGCCGGCCTCGTCACCGTCGTCGACGGCGCACACGCTCCCGGCCAGGTTCCGCTCGACCTCGAGGCGCTCGGCGCGGATTTCTATACAGGGAACTGCCACAAGTGGCTCTGCGCGCCGAAAGGAGCCGGCTTCCTCCACGTGCGGCCGGAGCATCAGGATCGCGTCGAGGGGCCGATCGTCAGCTGGGGGCACGAGGAGCCCGCGACGTTCATCTCCCGGACGGAGGAGCAGGGAACTCGTGACGCGGCCGCCTACCTGAGCGTCCCCGCAGCGATCGCGTTCCAGGCCGAGCACGACTGGGACGAGGTCCGCGCGCGGTGCGTCGCTGCGTGCCGCGAAGCGCGGCGGGAGCTGTGCGAGCTCCTCAGGACGGAGCCGATCGCCCCGGAGGAGATGGTGCTCCAGATGGCGAGCGTGCTACTTCCGGTGGGCGTTGGCGAATCGCTCGAGCGCACGCTCTGGGACGAGCACCGTATCGAGATCCCCGTGATGCGTCCGCAGAAAGACCTGCTGAGGATCTCGATCGCCGCGTACACGACGCGGGAAGACGTCGAGCGGCTGCTCGACGCGCTGTCGCACGTTCTCTAGCCTTCGCGGGGCAGCTCGACGCCGAGCGCAGTCAACAGGACGAGCAGGAGGATCCCGCCGAGCCAGAGGCCGAGCACGAGCCGAGGGCGCCGGCTCTCCCGCAGAGACTGCACCGCGACCTTGCTCCAGAGGATGAGGAGGCCGAGCAGCGCGGCCACCGCGACGACGATCACGGGGGCGAGATAGACCGCTCTCTCGACCGGCCAGCCCATGATCAGGGCGGTCAGGACGACGAGCACCAGCACGACGCCGAAAGCGATCGTGATGCGGAGCGAGCGCATGGGACAAGGGTACGCTTCCCCCGTGGACTCGGAGGCGAACTACAGCTCCGGTGAGGATTACGTGGTCGAGTTCCTCGGCTACCGATTCAGCTTCAACGCGTCCGATTTCGAGCAGCGCGTCACGGCGGCCGCCGTCAAGCTCGGCCTGCTGGCAGGGAACGAGCTGGACGACGACGAGACGGCCGACCTGGTCGAGCTCGTCGAACGGGACACCATCGAAGAGCCCCGCAGCGCGCTCGGCCGCTATCTCGTTCGCCATTGGGACGAGATCTCCCTCGTCGAGGGCGAGGCGCTCGTCTACTGGCTCAAGAAGCTCGTGTTCCGCGGCGCCTGGCTCGACCATCGGGTGAAGGAAGGGAAGCTCGAGGTCGGCTGGGACGACGACGCGGCGGAGTTCTCCTACCACGACCCCCACGGCGGGCGCGCGCTGCTCGAGCTGCTCCCGACGCCGAGCTGGCGGGACGTCCAGTACCGCCGGTGACCGTCCCGCGCTGGTACGCCGCGGCGGGCCCCGCGTATCTCGCGGTGCTGCTCGCGATCGACACGCAGGTTGGGCTCGACGTGCAGCTCGTGCTCGGTGCGGTGACCTGGCTCGTTCTCCTCGCGGCCATCTGGCCGCTCGTCACGATCATGCGTGCGCAGGTGATCGGCGTGATCCTGTTCGCGACCGTCGCCGAGGTCATCGGGTCGCTCATCTGGGGCGTCTACCGCTACCGGCTGCACAACCTGCCGCTCTTCATCCCGCCGGCACACGGGCTCGTGTATCTCAGCGGTGTCGCGCTCGCTGCGGTGATCCCGGCGCGGCCGCTCGTTGCGGTCGCGGCGGTGGGTTCGATCGGCTGGGGGCTCGCCGGGATCACGGTGCTGCCGCGGCTCGACGTCGCGGGTGCGCTCTGCGTGCCGCTGCTCATCGCATTCCTGTGGCGGTCGCGCTTTCGCACGGCATACGCGGGGGTGTTCGTCGTCGTCGCCGCGCTCGAGTTGTACGGAACGTCGATCGGCGTGTGGCGCTGGGCCACCGCGCTCCCGGGCCTCGGCATCGCACAGGGGAATCCGCCGAGCGGCGTCGCGAGCGGCTACGTGTGGTTCGACGTGATGGCGCTGCTGGTCGCGCCGTGGCTCGTCGTCGGCACTCGTACGGTGCGTGCGCGGCTCGCGCCTGCCGCTGCCTGAGTAGACTCCGGCCCGCACGGCGATGGGGCCCGCCTTCGACCGCCACACCGGCTGATGGCTCCTACCAACGAAGGAGCAACGGCATGCCCATCGTCTTCGGCGTCGCGCTCGGCGGCGCACTCGGCGCCTCCGCACGGTACGGCCTCGACCGCGTGATCGAACAGCGGACGAGCTCGCTCTTCCCATGGGCCACGTTCACGATCAACGTCAGCGGGTGCTTCGTGATCGGCCTGCTGACGGCGGCACTCGTCGAGAAGCAGCATCTTCCCCCCTGGGTCCGGGTCGGGCTCGTCGTCGGCGTCGTGGGCGGCTACACGACGTTCTCGACATTTGCGCAGGAGACATTCGAGCTCAGCGAGGTGCACCATGTCGCGATCGCGTTCGCCTACGTCGCCGCGAGCGTGCTCGTCGGCCTCGCCGCGGTCTACGCGGGCACGCTCGCGGGACGCGCGCTGTAGGCCCGCTGGCCCGCCGACCATGCCTCAGGCCGGCACGTCTGCGTCGGCCACGACTTGTCGGACAGGTGTCAGACACTCTTCCCTGTCAAGGCGTCGCGGACGGCCAGGCCTTTGGCGGCCACGCCCTCCCCCGCAGGTGTCAGACACTTTTCCCCGTCAAAGTGTCGGACACTTTTACCCGTCAAAGTGTCGGACACTTTTGCCCGTCAAAGTGTCGGACACCCTCCTCGCAAAGGTGTCGAACGCTGTCCCGCGATGATCGTGTCAGGCCGGGCGCGGCACCGAGAAGCCGACGCCGACCCGTTCCTCGGCCGTCTTGCGCAGCTCGATGCGGCGGATCGACCCGACCGGGATGATGAGCGCGTCCGGCTCGTCGTCCTCGACCCGCTGCACGTGGATCGTGATCATGCCGAAGCCGGGCTCGGGATCGAGGCGATCGAGGACGAAACGGGCGCTGTCGACGAGCTCGATCTCGACGAACGGCTTCTCGACACCAGATGTCTCGGCGAACGCCGCGATCGCCCGGAGCAGGCGCTCGATGAAGGCCTCGTGCGGCCCTTCCGGAACCGGCGTCCAGATGACGCTCAGAAGAGCTTGGTCTCCGCCGGCGCTGCGCCGATGTGGGCTCGACCGAGCTTGGTGATCGTGCGGCCGCGCGGCGTGCGCTGGATGAAGCCGAGCTGGAGCATGAACGGCTCGTAGACGTCCTCGATGGTGTCGGGCTCCTCGCCGAGCGATGCAGCGAGCGTCGTGAGGCCGACCGGGCCGCCGTCGAACTTCTCGACGATCGTCCGCAGCAGCCCACGGTCCATGCGCTCGAGCCCGGCTTCGTCGACCTCGAGCAGCTCGAGCGCCTCGCGCGCGATCGCCGTCGTGATGGAGCCCTCGTGCCGCACCTGGGCGACGTCGCGCACGCGCCGGAGGATGCGGTTCGCGATACGCGGCGTGCCGCGCGAGCGGCCGGCGATCTCCTCCGCTGCATCGTCCGCGATCTCGACGCCGAGGATCCGCGCGGAGCGCTTGACGATCTGCGCGAGTTGGCCCGGGTCGTAGTAGTCGAGCCGGAAGGTCATGCCGAAGCGGTCGCGCAGCGGCGAGGTGAGAAGCCCGGTGCGCGTCGTCGCTCCGACGAGCGTGAACGGCGCCAGCGTGAGGGTGAGCGTGTTGGCTGACACTCCCTGCCCCATCACGACGTCGAGCCGGAAGTCCTCGAGCGCCGGATAGAGGATCTCTTCCGCGGCGTGGCTCATCCGGTGGATCTCGTCGACGAAGATCACGTCGCGCTCCTCGACCGAGCTGAGGATCGCCGCGATGTCCCGCCGTTCGAGCGACGGCCCCGCGACCGAGCGGATGCCGACGCCGAGCTCCTCGCGGATGATGTTCGCGAGGCTCGTCTTGCCGAGTCCGGGCGGCCCGACGAGCAGCACGTGATCGAGCGCCTCGCCGCGGGCTTTCGCTGCGGCGAGCGCGATTCGAAGCTGCTCCTTCACGCGCTCCTGGCCGACGAAGTCGTCGAGGCTGCGCGGCCGGAGCGTCTGCTCGACGGCCTCCTCGTCCTCTTTGAGGGCGGGTGCGAGAAATGGAGTGGCGCTCATGCCGCCCTCTTCAACGCGAGCCGCACCCGATCCTCCGGCGGCAGCGCCGGATCGGTGTCGGCGAGCGCGCGCTCGGCGTCGACGAGCGTGTAGCCGAGCTCGACGAGTGCATCGCGCGCCACGACGTGCGAGTCGCCCGACGGCGTCGCCGCAAGCTCCGTCACGCCGGGGCCGACCTTCTCCTTGAGCTCGAGCACGATCCGCTCGGCGGTCTTCTTGCCGATCCCCGGAATCACCTGGAAGCGCGCAATGTCCTCGCGAACGATCGCGCGGCGGAGCTCGTCGGCCGGCGAGCCCGAAACGATCGCGAGCGCGACCTTCGGGCCGATCCCGTTGACGGTCAGAAGCTGGATGAAGAGCTCCCGCTCGGCTCGATCTGCGAAGCCGTAGAGCTGCATCGTGTCTTCGCGCACATGGAGGTAGGTCTCGACGACGACCTCCTCCTTGCCGTCTGCGTGGCGGAGCGCGCTCGGCGTGGCCGCGACGAGATAGCCGACGCCGCCGACGTCGAGCACGAGGCCCTCCGGCGTCGAGCCGACGGGCTTGCCCCTGAGGCGCGTGATCACGTCAGCCCGCCAGCTTCAGGATCGGGGGAGCCAGCGCGTGGCAGATGGCGACCGCGAGCGCGTCGGCCGCATGATTGGGCGTCGGGAGCGCCTGCAGCGAGAGAATCGCCTTCACCATCCGCTGCACCTGGGCCTTGTCCGCGCGACCGTAGCCGCACACTGCCTGCTTCACCCTCGAGGGCGGGTACTCGGTGCATTCAATGCCGGCCAGCGCGGCCGCGACGAGCACGGCGCCGCGCGCTTGCCCGACGGAGAGCGCGATGCGGGCGTCTGCGCCGACGAAGGACTCCTCGAGTGCCACCGCAGCCGGCGCGTGCTCCGTGATGAGCGCCGCCACGCCGTCGAAGATGGTCTTCAGCCGCAGTTCTGGACGCTCGCCTGCAGGTGTCGACCACCACCCGTGGTCGATGGCCTTGAGGCGCCCGCCGTTTTCGAGGACTATCCCGTACCCGCACGCAGCCGTCCCTGGATCGATGCCGATGACGACCTTCACGGGGACACGTTAGGCATCGAGTCGGACGACTCCTGCCTGCCTCGCGCGGCGGCGGGGGACCGGTCAGCCGGCGACGGCCTCCAGCACCCGCTCGGGGATGTCGAAGTTCGCGTAGACGTCCTGAACGTCGTCGTTGTCCTCGAGCTGGTCCATCAGCCGCAGCACCTTCTTCGCGTCCGACTCGTCCGCGACCTCCACCGTCGTCTTCGGCACCATCGTCAGCTCCGCGGAGTCGACCGTGAAGCCGGCGGCCTCGATCGCCTCGCGGACGCTCGAGAGGAACTGCGGGTCGCAGGTCACCGTGAACGTCGTCCCGTCGAGCGCGATGTCCTCCGCTCCGCCTTCGGCGGCCGCGAGCATCAACTCGTCCTCGTCGACGCCTTCCGCCTCGACGATCACGATCCCTCGTCGCTCGAAGAGCCAGGCGACTGCACCCGAGCCGCCGAGGTTCCCGTCGTTCTTCGCGAACGTGTGGCGGACGTCGGAGGCGGTGCGGTTGCGGTTGTCCGTGAGCGCCTCGACGATCACCGCGACGCCGCTCGGCCCGAAGCCCTCGTAGACGACGGTCTCGAACGCGGACGCGTCGGCGTCGGCGCCCGAGCCCTTCGCGATCGCGCGGTCGATGTTGTCCTTCGGCATGGAGTACGACTTCGCCTTCTCGATCGCGTTCTGCAGCGCGAGGTTCCCGGCCGGATCGCCACCGCCCTCCTTCGCCGCCACGATGATCGCGCGTGAGAGCTTCGAGAAGAGCTTGCCGCGCTTCGCGTCCGCGGCACCCTTCTTGTGCTTGATCGACGACCACTTGCTATGCCCGGACACTCATCGCCTCCCGTACCTGGTTGAGAAAGAGCTCGTGGATCCGCGTGTCGTCCGTCAGCTCTGGATGGAACGCGGCGACGAGGATCCTGCCTTCGCGCGCCAACACCGGGTGTCCGTCGACCTCGGCGAGCACCTCCACCCCTTCGCCGGCCTGCTCGATCCACGGCGCACGGATGAAGACCGCGCGGAACGGCTCCTCGCCCTGCCCAATGTCGAGATCCGTCTCGAAGCTGGCGACCTGGCGGCCGAACGCGTTGCGCCGCGTGCTGATGTCGGCGATCGCCAGATGGTCGCGGTCGAGCAGGATCATGCCCGCGCACGTGCCGAAGATCGGCTGCTCGAACGCCTGGAGCGCCTCGTCGAGCCCGTAGAGGCGCATCAGCCGCGTCATTGCGGTCGACTCGCCGCCCGGCACGATCAGCCCGTCGAGCCCGTCGAGCTGCTCGGGTAGCCGCACCTCGACCGGCTCGGCCGCCGAGCCGGCGCAGCACCGCGGCATGCTCGCGAAAGTTCCCCTGCACGGCGAGGACGCCGATTCGCAGCTGCGTCATGCTCGAATTGTAGAGGCGGCTACTCGGGAACCAGCGGCGCGGCCACGGGGGTCGCCCGATTGTGCAGGCGCCCTTGGAGCCAGAGGCCCAGCAGCACGAACAGGAAGCCGACCGCGGCCAGCACGATCGGCGGCACCCATTCACGCTGCGAGGTTGCCGAGCCGCCGAGGAACGAGATCGTTGTTCGCGCCCACTTCTCGCCGAAGTGAACGGCCGCGCCGAAGATGCCGACTGAGCCGAGCACCGCCCAACTCGAGCGGTCGGTCACGCGCGCGACGAAGATGTACAGAAGCCCCACCACGAACACGAGCCACCAGCCGGTGTCGCCCGAGTGCCAGAAGTACAGGAGGCTCCCACCGATCAGAAAGCCGGAGGTCAGATGCAGCCAGAAGCTGAAGGGCTTGAGCGGGCTGTGGTCGAGGCTGGTCGCGAGCGCCAGATAGAAGAGCCCCACGAGCAGCGTCACCGTCGCGGTCCAGTTCCCCCCGTTCGAGATCACGTCGGTGACGAAATACCAGCCGACGAACGCAACGATCACCGCGATCAGCGGGAATCGGTAGAACGCGAGCGACGCGAGCGCTGCCAGGATCGTCAGCACCTCGAGGAGGAACAGCCCGAGATGGAAGCCGCCGACGAACGAGACGTGGTGCGGGAGCCACCCGAACCAGGACTCGATCGCCGCGATGAATGCGGCATACGCGATCACCGTCGCGAACCCGAAGAGACCGGCCACCATCCAGCGGCTCTTGCGCCGGAAGACGAGCGCGATCGCCTTGAGGACGACGAGGATGAGCAGCGACCAGAGGACGTACGCGGCGCTGCTGTACGTGCTCGACAGGTAGCCGAGCGAGTAGACAGCCGCGATCAGAACGGTCAGCCCACCGAGGTAGAGCAGGTACGACGCGCTGCTCCAGCGCGGCTTGGCAACGTCCACGTGCAGGAGTGTGCGCTCCCTACCGGACGGACAACGGCGCGAGCGCCGGCTCTTACCAGCCGCGCGTCTCGAGCAACTCGCTCGGATCGAGCGAAGCCGTCGAGATGCCGACCATCGGCTCGCCGAGACCGGCGGAGACGCGCGCGAGGATCTCGGCGTCCTGGAAGTGCGTCGTCGCCTCGACGATCGCCTTCGCGCGCAACTCGGGGTCGCCCGATTTGAAGATGCCCGAGCCGACGAACACCCCGTCGGCACCGAGCTGCATGCAGAGCGCAGCGTCGGCGGGCGTCGCGATTCCTCCGGCGGTGAACGTGACCACGGGAAGCTTCCCGTTCTCGGCGACCCAGCGCACGAGGTCGAACGGCGCCTGGAGGTTCTTGGCCTCGGTGTAGAGCTCTTCCTCGGCGAGCGTCGTCAGCCGGCGGATGTAGCCGAACACGGCGCGCATGTGCGTAACCGCGTTGACGACGTCACCCGTCCCCGCCTCGCCCTTCGTCCGGATCATCGCGGCGCCCTCGGTGATGCGCCGGAGCGCTTCGCCGAGATTCGTGGCACCGCAGACGAACGGAACGGTGAACTTCCACTTGTCGACGTGGTGTGCGATGTCGGCCGGCGTCAGCACCTCGGACTCGTCGATGTAGTCGATCTCGAGCGCCTGGAGGATCTGCGCTTCGGCGAAGTGGCCGATGCGGCACTTCGCCATCACGGGAATCGTGACGGCCTCCTGGATGCCCTGGATCATCTCCGGGTCGGACATGCGGGCGACGCCGCCCTGGACCCGGATGTCCGCCGGGACGCGCTCGAGCGCCATCACGGCGACCGCTCCCGCAGCTTCGGCGATCTTCGCCTGCTCGGCGTTGACGACGTCCATGATCACGCCGCCCTTGAGCATCTCTGCGAGGCCGCTCTTGACTCGCATCGTCCCGAACTCAGCCATGCGTCAATCCTAGCCTAGTCATGCAGGCAGCTCTCGGCATCGGCGAGCTGCTGCGCCGACGGCGAGGTCGTCCAGAGGAGAACGGCATTGCGCTGCGACTGCATGATGTCGTTGAGCCGCGGGCGGAGCCTGGCCGGCGCGTGCGTGCGGATCGCCTCCTCCGTCGACGCCACGCCTGTCGTGTCGTCGGCGGCGAAGGCAATCGTCAGCTTGTTGCCGTCCGACGTGACGGCGCGCAAGCCGCCGTTCTCCGCGAACCCCGCGATCAGACCGACCTTGAACGGGTCGGTCGTGACGTGCGTGAAGCCGTTCTTCGTCATGCAGGGCGCGGTGCCGGCCGCCGTGTACGGCTTGTTGCTGCGCGCGCCGCAACCGGCTGCGGCAACGGCGAGCAGCGCGGCCGCAAGCACGAAACCCGAGCGCCTGAGCATGGCGCGACTGTAGCCGCGCCGTCCGATGGATCGGTGGAAGAATCGCACCATGGAACCGTGGTCGACAGAGCTCGCCGGCAGCCTCGACGAGCACACGCTCGAGAGTGCGGCGCTGCGCGGCAACCCGCTGGGCGACCCGAGCACGCGACCGCTCTGGGTCTATGCTCCGCCCGCGTACGCGGCGGAGCCCGACCGCCGCTTCCCGGCCGTCTACCTGATCCAGGGGCACACGGGACAGCTCGACATGTGGCGGAACCGCTCGGCGTTCAGGCCGTCGGTGCCCGAGCTCATCGACCGCCTCTTTGCCGCGGAGGGCTGCCCGTCGGCGCTCGTCGTGTTCGTCGACGCGTGGACGTCATACGGCGGCTCCCAGTTTCTCGACTCGCCGGGCGTCGGGAACTACCACACGTATCTCTGCGACGAGGTCGTCCCGTTCGTCGACGCGCACTACCGCACGCTGGCCGCTGCCGCACACCGCGGCATCACCGGGAAGTCGAGCGGCGGATACGGCGCGATGGTGACGCCCATGCTGCGGCCCGATCTGTTCGGCGGACTCGCCACGCACGCCGGTGACGCGTTGTTCGAGCTCTGCTACCTCCCGGACATCCGCGACGCCGTCCGCGCGCTCCGCGACGAATACGACGGCTCGTACGACGCATTCTGGGACGACTTCCGCAGCCGTCCCGCCTTCACCAGAGGAACGGATTTCCCGCTTCTGAACATGTGGGCGATGGCCGCCTGCTATTCGTCGAACGACGACGGCTCCGTCGACCTGCCGTTCGAGACGAACACGGGGAAGTTGCGTGACGCGGTGTGGGAGCGGTGGCTTGCCTGGGATCCTGTGCGGATGGCGGAGCGCTATGCCGGTGCTCTGCGCGGGCTGCGGGCGATCTACATCGACGCGGGCAGGCGCGACCAGTTCTTCCTCGACCTCGGCGCGCAGGCGTTCTCCGTCGAGCTCGAGCGCCTCGGCGTCACCGACGTGTTCTTCGAGCTCTTCGACGGGACGCACAGCTCCATCGAGTACCGCTATCCGCTCGCCCTGCGCTATCTCGCCGAGCGACTGCAAGTCGCGCCGTGAAGGGCCTCGAAGGCAAGCGTGTCGTCGTCACCGGCGGCACGAGCGGCATCGGCGAGGCGACGAGCCGGCGCTTCCTCGACGAAGGGGCGCGGGTCGTCGCGCTCGCGTTCGGCGAAGAGGAGGTGGCGACGGCACCGCAGCGGATCCCTGGAATCGAGGCCGCGCTGCGCTGCGACGTGGCGGATGTGGCGCAGGTCGCCGGCGCGTTCGCGCGCGTGGACGAGCTGCTCGGGGGCGTCGACGTGCTCGTCGCGAACGCGGGCATCTCGATTCGCAAGCCGTTCCTCGAGATCGCGGCGGCCGATTGGCAGCGCGTGCTCGACGTGAACCTCACGGGGATCTTCCATTGCGCGCAACAGGCGGCCCGCCGCATGGACGCGGCGGACGGCGGTGTGATCCTCATGACCGCGTCGACGAACGGCCTCACCGGCCACGCGTACTACGCCGACTACAACGCGTCGAAGGCCGGCGTCATCCTGCTCGCCAGGACGATGGCGCTCGAGCTCGCGCCGAAGATCAGGGTCAACGCCGTCTGTCCCGGCTATGTGCTGACGCCGATGCAGGAGGCGGAATACTCGCCGGAGATGCTCGAAGCGGTGAACGCATCGATCCCGATCGGGCGTCACGCCGCCCCGGAAGAGATCGCTGCGCTCTATGCGTTTCTCGCAAGCGACGAAGGCGCCTACTTCACGGGCGCGGTGATCTCGATCGACGGCGGCGAGACCGCCTAGAGCGCACGCCCGCGGGCGGGGACGGCTTTGCAGCCGTCCCACCCGCGCAAGCGTTCGACGAATTACTGCGCCGTCGTGGTCAGTCCGACCGGACAGGCGACGCCTGTGCCACCGAGCCCGCAGTACCCGTTCGGGACCTTGGCGAGGTACTGCTGGTGGTAGTCCTCCGCGTAGTAGAACGGCCCAGCCTCGGCGATCTCGGTCGTGATCTCGCCGTAGCCCGCGCGCGAGAGCTCCTGCTGATACGCGGCGCGTGAAGCCTCGGCCGCGACCCGCTGCTCTTCGCTCCCCCAGTAGATGGCGGAGCGGTACTGCGTTCCGACGTCGTTGCCCTGCCGCATGCCGTGCGTCGGATCGTGGTTCTCCCAGAAGAGGCGCAGAATCTCCTCGTAGCTCGTCTGCGCCGGGTCGAATACGACGAGCACTGCCTCTGTGTGGCCCGTGCGGCCGCTGCAGGTCTCCTCGTAGGTCGGGTTCGGCGTGTAGCCGCCGGCGTACCCGACCGCAGTGGTGTACACGCCGGGTGCGCGCCAGAAGACGCGCTCGGCGCCCCAGAAACACCCCATGCCGACGATCGCCTGCTCGAAGCCCTCGGGGAACGGCGGCTCGAGCGGTGTACCGAGGACCTCGTGCCGGGCAGGAACGGGCATTCGCTCGTCGCGGCCCGGGAGCGCGTCCTCGGCGGTGACCATCGTTGTTGGCTTACTGAATAGATGCATGACTCTCAGGGTACGAATTCGACCGAGTCTGCGTCGGCGATTTTCAGTCGGTGACGAGCAGAACGGGCACTTTCGCCGGGCGCTGCACGCGGTACGGCTCCTGCGACCACATCAGGTCCGCGACGATCCGGTTGCGCGGCTCGTCGGCGGCCATCACGATCGTGCCGCATCCGAGCCGCGTTGCCGTGCCGATGATGCGCTTCGTCGCCTTCCGCGTCGCGAGCACCTGAGCGGTCGCCTTGACGCCGCGCTTGCCGAGCGCTTTCACGGCGCCGCGGTCACGGCGCGCTGCGCCTCCCACTCGCTCTTGTTCGGCAGCAACCCCGGATTTGGGAAGCCGTAGCTCGACCCCCACACGCGGACGACGGCGAGCACGTGCACGCGGCACCCGTGCTCCTCGGCGAGCCGAGCAGTGAGCTCGATCGCCGCGGGCGGGATCGCCCGCCCCTCCGACGCGAGCAGGATGCAGCCGTCCGGGGCTGCACCCTGCTCGGGTGCGGAGGGGCGACGGAGTGTTCCGACGCCCCTCACGCCGCTCCTAGCCCGAGGGAAGGACGACGGTGGCCGGTGCCTCCGGCGCGTCCCGCTTGTCCTCCACCTTCACGCGGTACCAGTAGAGGGGCAGGTAGGCGACGAGGACGGCCCACCCCAAGAGGTAGTACACGAGCGTGTTGCCGATCTTCGAGTAGTAGATGCCCCCGTAGAGCCAGATGATGAAGTAGAGCACTGCCATCGCGAGCGCGACGTACTTGAAGAACTCGGGCAGCCGCACCGGCCGGCTCGCCTTCGGCTTCATCTGACGCAGCAGGTAGTAGCCGACGAGCACCGGCAGGAACGAGAACGTGTAGCCGACGTTCGAGAACGAATAGATCTCGACCGCGCCGCCCGCAAGGACGACGACGAGCGAGCACACGACGTTGAAGAACATCGCGCGATCGGGAACACCGTGCTTGTTGATCTTCTGGAAGAAGCGCGGGAACTGCCCGTCGACCGACATCTGGTGCAACGACCGCGCGCAACCCATGATCGCGTTCAACGCCGACAGCGCGAGCGCGATGATCAGCATCAGCACGATCAACCAGGTGAGCGTGTTGCCCGCCGCGCCGCCGAAGACCTTCTCGCCGTACGTCACGAAGATCGTCTTCGGGTCGACGAGCGCCGAGTTCGAGAGTGCCGTCGCGCCGAGGACGATGATGAACGCGATCGGGATCAGCGTGTAGATGAAGAGGCCGAACCCGCCTTCGAGGTTCATCGCGATCTTCGCGTCCCGCTCCGGGTTCTTGCACTCGCCGATGTAGCAGGCCGCTGCTTCCATCGCGATCACGTTCCAGGTGAGCAGGAACGAGTACGCGATGTAGACGGTCAGCCAGCCGTAGCCGCCCATGCCCGTGAAGAATCCCGATCCGTCGAGATGCTTGAAGCCGGAGAGCTGGCCCCAATCCACCACGGACGGGTTGAAGATCCACGCGACCGCGATCACCGTGAGCGGGATCATCGAGAGCAGCGCGAGCGCCGTCGCGAACACCGTCCCAAAACGGATCCCGAGGTACGCCGGGATGAAGAAGAGCAGGATCCCGATGAAGGAGATGATCAGCGTCGACCACGCGATGAACGTGTGGATCGGCGTGAAGCCGCTCGTGGTGTTGAGGTGGAACCGGTCGGCGAGGTACGCCGACGCGAGGATCATGTTCAACGGCGCGACAGGGAACCAACCGAGCCAGTAGGCCCACGCCGTGACGCCGTTGATGTGCTTCGCGGCACGCGGCCATTTCTCTCGATAGGCCGGATACGCGTACGACGGCGAGCCGCCCGTCCGCTCGGGCATCATCGCCGAGAGCTCCGCGAGGATCAGGCAGAGCAGGTACCCCGTGATGGTGATGATGATGATGATCGGGATCGACGAGGCGCCCAGCGTCGTCACCATGACCGGGGCGATGCCCGTGACGAGGATCGTCCCGGCGAGGCCGATGACGAACGCACCCCACCAGTTCGTCTCCTGTTTCAGACCACCGCCTGCGTAGTCGAGCTCCTCATCCTGCGACGACATCGAGGCCTCCTTGACGAGAGTGGTGCTGCCGCCCCGAAGCTGGCAGAACGAGCCTTTTATTACAAGGAACCGGTAGAACAGGAATAGACGTCGAACAGTGGAGACGATGCACACAGACCAGCTCACCGGCTTCCTCGTCAAGTTCCCGCCGTTCGACGCGCTCGAGCCCGGCGAGCTGGCGGCGATCGCGGCCGGAGTCGAGGAGCGGCGGTACGAGCCGGGCGCCGCGATCCTGCTCGAGGACGGCGCGCCGTCGGAGCACGTCTACGTCGTCCGCCAGGGCTCGGTCGAGCTTCTCCACGACGGGGAGGTCGTCGACCTGCTCGGCACGGGCGAGGTGTTCGGCGAGCCGTCGGCGCTGAGCGGGCTCGCGCCGGCGTTCACCGTCAGGGCGCGCGAGGAGACCGCCTGCCTGCTCGTGCCGCGCGACGCCGCGCTCACGCTGTACGCGCGTCCCGCCGGCGCCGAGCACCTCGCCCGTACGTTCCGCTCGAGGCTCGTGCAGACGGGCCACGTCGTCCATGCGATGCCGGAGCTCGGCACGATTCGGGTCGGCGAGCTCGTCACGCGTCCCCCGCTCTTCTGCGAGGGCGCGATCACGATCCGGCGCGCCGCCGAGCTGATGACGGCCGACCACGGGTCGGCGATCCTCGTGCGGGACGGCGGGAACCTCTCGATCCTCACCGACGCCGTGCTGCGCGCCCGCGTGGTCACCGGCGAGGTGTCGGCGGAGAATCCGGTCTCGCGCGTCGTCGAGCCCGCAGTGCAGGTCGGGCCTGACCGGATCGCGGTCGACGCGGTCGTCGAGATGCTCGACAACGGCACCGACCACATCGTCGTCGTCGATGCCTCACGACAGGTGCTCGGCGTGCTCTCGGCGTCCGATCTCGCCGGCCTCGAGACCCGGAGCCCCTTCGCCTTGCGCCACGCGATCCTCGGCGCACGCGACGAGGCCGAGCTCGCCGCCGCGGCGAAACGGATGCGCGCACTCTTCGTCGCGCTACTCGATTCAGGCATCGGCGCACTCGACGTCGGTCGCGTCCTCGCGCTGCAGGTCGACTCGATCACCACACGCCTGATCGAGCTCTCGATCGCCCGTCGTGGCCCTGCTCCGGCGGCCTGGGCGTGGCTCGCGCTCGGGAGCACCGCCCGCCGCGAGTTCACGCTCGGATCGGACATCGAGAACGCGCTCGCCTATGACGACGGCGAGGCGTCTGCCGACGCGTATTTCGCAGGCCTCGGCGAGGACGTCACGCGAGGGCTCGAGGCGTGCGGGTTCTCACTCGATCCGAACGACGTCGTCGCGAGCAATCCGCTGTGGCGGATGTCCGCAGCGCGCTGGATCGAGACGTTCCAGGCCTGCCTCGATTCGCCCGACCGCTCGCACCTGATCCGCGCCAACGTCGCGTTCGACTTCCGGCAGATCGCCGGCGGGCTCGAGATCGCGCCGCCGCTCGTGGCCGTGCTCCGCGAGGCAAAGAACCATCCCGACTTCGTGCGCCGCATCGCGCGCAGCGCAACCGACTTCAAGCCGCCGCTCGGCTTCCGCGGCTCGCTCGTGACGTCCTCGAAGGGAGAGACTCGGGGCATCGACCTCAAGTCGGGCGGGGTGATCCCCATCGCGAACATGGCGCGATTCCTCGCGCTCTCGGCAGGCGTGACGATCTCGAGCACGATCGACCGCCTCGAGGCGGTTCGCGAGGCGGAAGCACTCGACGACGACACCGCGGCCGCGCTCGCGGAGGCGTTCGAGATCCTCGACGCGGGTACGGCTCGAGCATCAGGCCGCGCGGCTCGACGCGGGCGAGCCGAGCCGACGAACGTCGTCGATCCCGACACGCTGCCGCCGCTCGCGCGGGCGCAGCTGCGCGAGGCGTTCCGCGCGATCGCAGCCGCGCAGAAGCGGCTGGCCGTGTACGTGCCGATGGGAATGTAGAGCGACCTGGCCGCACGCGCCCGCGCAGGATCAGTGCGAGACGGCGGCCGCGGCGAGCTCCGAGACGAGCGTGTCGGTATGGAACCGCTCGAGCGCGAACGGCGCGATCAGATCCGGCGTCTTCCCGGTCGCGACGAGCTCGGCGAGGGTCGTGCCGACGATCGGCGCCGCCTTGAAGCCGTAGGTGCCCCAGCCGGCCGAGACGTGGAAGCTCTCGAGCTCGGTCCGGCCGAGGATCGGGCTGTAGTCCGGCGACAGGTCGCAGAGGCCCGTCCACGTGCGCAGGACGCTTGACCCGTTCGAGCTGCGGGAAGAGCTCGAGCACGTGCCGCGCGGAGTACTCGAGGAACGGGAAGCGTGCCGATCGACTTGTACGTCGTGTACGGCTCGATCTCGGCGCCGATCAGGAACTCGCCGCGGTCGGTCTGGGAGACGTACACGTGCATCTGCGCCGAGACGATGATCACGTCGAGGAACGGCTTCATCGGCTCGGTGACGAACGCCTGCAGGATGTGCGTCGTGATCGGGAGCCGCACGCCGGCGAGCCCGCAGACGAGCGTCGACCAGCCGGCGGCCGCGCTCACGACGACGTCCGCCTCGATGCGGCCGCGGTTCGTCTCGACGCCCGTGACGCGGCCGTTCTCCTGCGTGATCGCCGGTGACCGTCGTGTAGGGGTGGATCTCGACGCCGTGCGCGGTCGGCGCCGCGCGCGAGGCCCCAGACGACGGCGTCGTGGCGGATGATCCCGCCGGGCGCGTGGTAGAGCGCGCCCATGATCGGCCACGTCGGCTGCGTCCGAGAGATCGAGCTGCGGGCAGAGCCGGCCGATCTCGGGCGGGAGCACGACGCGCGAGTCGATGCCGAGCAGCTGGTTCACCTCGGCGCGCTCCTGCATCGTGTTCATCGCACGGTCGGAGTGCGCGAGCGTGAGATGACCGTGCTGCGAGAACATGAGGTTGAAGTCGAGGTCGCCGGAGAGCTGCTCGTAGAGCTCGACGCTGCGTGCCGTAGAAGGCAGCGCCCTCGGGCGTGCGGTAGTTCGAGCGGATGATCGTCGTGTTGCGGCCGGACGCACCGGAGCCGATGTACGACTGCTCGAGCACCGCGACGTTCTTCACGCCGTGGTTCTTCGCGAGGTAGTACGCGGTCGCGAGCCCGTGCGAGCCGCCGCCGACGATCACGACGTCGTAGCGGTTCTTCAGCTCGCCGCGCGGGCGCCACATCCGGCGGACGCGGAAGACGTCCTTCATCGCCGAGCCCCGCCGCCAGGTCGACGACGACCTCGGCGACGAACTGCCCGAGCTCCTGCGGGACGAAGAGCCGGAAGCGATCGCCGCCACGGCGCTCGATCAACGGCGGGCGTGCCGCGCAGCGATCGAGCCGACGGCGGGCAGCGCATCGAGGTCGAGCTCGGTCGAGCCGCCGCAGCAGCGTCCTCGCCTTCGACCTCGAGCGCGGCGAGCGCCGCGGTCATGTCGTAGACGCGGTAGCCCTCGCGCGAGCAGGCGCTCGCGCTCGGCACGCAGCGTCGCCTTCGAGCGACGACGAGCGCGCGATCCGGGACCGATCGGGATCGCGCCGCGCGGGCGACGCCGCCGCGCACCTCGAGCTTGCCGAGGTGCGAGACGTCGACGAACGCCGTCGGGACGTGCCGCAGCGGCGAGACCGGGCGACGTCGCCGCATCGGGCGAGAGGAAGTCGAGGCCCGTCACGACCGGAGCAGCGCTCCCGTCGGGGTCGTAGAACGGCGCGAGCGTGACCGCTCGCGTCGTGGAGCTCGACCCCGTCGATCCGGATCGACGATCGTCTCGCCCTCGACCGCGCGCTCCGGATCGACGCAGGCGAGGCCGATCACCGTTCCCGAGCCGCTCGCTCACGTCGGGCGCTCGTGACGCGGCCGGTCGGACGTGCCGTCGCTGCACGACCTGGGCGCCCTCGGCCGGCAGGACGTCGATCGGCAGGGTGAACCCGACGAGGCGCTCGCGCACTATCGACGTGCGGCAGCGCCCACTTGCCGACGAAGTCGTCCTTGTCCTGCTTGACGATCCACGGCATGCCCGGCCGAGAGCAGGTTCGACTCGGAGTCCGTGTCCTGGCCGACGATCACGTGCGCCTTCTCGAGGCGAAGCACGCGCTGCGGCTCGAGGCCGAACGGCCGCGCGCCGAGCGCGACGAACGCGTCCCACAGATGCTCGCGCGACGGTCGCCGCGCAGTGCAGCTCGTAGCCGAGCTCGCCGACGAAGCCGATGCGCAGCGCGAGGCACGGCACGCCGGCGACCTCGGATCTGCCTTCGCGTCGAGGTACTTGAAGACGCTCGTTGGAGACGTCGGCGTCGGTGAGCGACGCGAGCGCGTCGCGCGCCTGCGGCCCGGCGAGGTTCACGCGCCGCGAGCGCGCCGGTGACGTTGACGATCTCGGCGTCGTAGCCCCAGACCGCGTTCCACCACTCGAACCACTCGCAGACGCGCGTCCGAGCCGGTCGACGTCGTCGTGACGTAGAAGAGCTCGTCGCCGAGCCGCGCCGACCGTGCCGTCGTCCATGATCCGGCCGCCGTCGGTCGTGAGCACGCCGTAGCGGATCCGGCCGGGCTTCAGGTCGGCGAAGCGGTTCGGGTAGAGGCGCTCGAGCAGGGCCGCCGCGTCGGGCCCTCGACGAGGATCTTGCCGAGCGTCGAGACGTCGATCACGCCGAGCGCGCTGGTGCACGGCGCGCACCTCGCCTTCGGCGTCGCCGTACGAGTGCGGCCGCTTCCACTGCACCCGTCCACATCATCGTCGCGCCGCCTGCTCGTGGCGCTGCGGTGATGGATCGGCGAGCGCTTCAGCGGCTCGTAGTGGCGGCCGGCGAGGAGCCCGAGCTCGACCGGCTGTCCACGGCGGGCGCGCGGTCGTCGTGCCGATCGCCGACTCGTCGGTGCCGGTCTCGCGCGCCATCAGCCGGACCGACGGGAGCTGGCAGAGCTTGCCCTGGCACGGGCCCATCGTCACCGTCGTGTAGCGCTTCGCGAGCTCGATCGAGTCGAAGCCCTCGGCGACCGCGCGCTTCACGTCCTTCGTCGTCACGTCCTCGCAGATGCAGACGAAGCACTTGTCGCCGCCGCCGTCGAGGCTCGCTGCCGGAGCGGGCGCCTGCTCGAATGGCGCCGGCAGCCGAGCCGACGACCTCGACGCCCGGCGGGATGTCGGTCGGGCACGAAGATGCCGCGCCGCGGCTCGTACTCGACGCGCGCGCCGGCCTGGGCGAGCAGCGAGTACGCGGGCTGGCGGCCGCCGGACATGACGAGCAGGTCGCAGTCGATCTGCTCGCCGTCGAGCAGCGACGGACGTCGAGCCGGCCGCCGCGTGCCCGTCGGCTGCGAGCTGGGACGGCCGCTCGGCAACGGCGGCGATCTCGACGCCGGCGCGCGTCAAGCTGGCTCGTGACGCTGAGCGGCTCTCTGCATCGTCGCGACGACGACGGCGCGGCGTTCCCGGCTTCAGCGCACCAGTCGTCGACGATGCCGTCGCACGGCGCCCGGCAGCATCACGCCGACGAGATCGTTGCCGGGGAAGACGAGCGGCTGCTCGACCGCGCCCGTCGCGACGACGATGCGGCCGGCGCGGATGCGGTAGAGCACGTCGCCGGCGTCGACCGGGACGAGGCCGCCTTCGTAGATCGCGAGCGCCGTCGCCGGCGCGAGCACCTCGTAGGCGGCGTCGTGACCGCCGCGCTCGTCGACGAGCAGCACGCTCGCCTTCGGCAGCGGCCGCCGCGGCGCGCCCGGAGCGGCCGCCGCCGATCACGAGCACGTCGACGCGCCGGTGCTCGGTGTCGTAGCGGCCGATGCCGTCGGCCGCTCCGCGACGCGCCCGAGGCCCGCGAGGTTGCGCAGCAGCTTCTCGTACAGCGGCCACGGCGCGGCGCGGCCGGATCATCGTCCGGTAGTAGAACCCGACCGGCGTGAACGGCCCGCCGACGCTGGTCGACGACGCTGAGCAGGTCGCGGTCGACCGAGCCGAGCACGTTCTGGGCGCGTCACGTGCGCGCCGGCGCGCGCAGGCTCGACGCAGACGCGGACGTTCGGGACGCCGTCGACGGTCATCATGCAGTTCGCGCAGCGCCGGAGCAGCAGAGCAGCCCTCGCGGCCGGTGATACTTGAAGCTGCGCGAGAACACGCGGCGGCCCGACGCATAGAGCGCCGACCCGATCGTGTCGCCGGCGAACGCCGCGACCGGCTCGCCGTCGAACGATGAACGCGACCGGCGTCGAGCGGTCGATGCGCTCACCGTCGTGCGGCGGCAGCCTCATCGGCTCGCCGACGGCGCGGGACCTCGGTGCGCAGCACCTCGTTCGTGCGCGTGTCGCGCTCGGCGAGGAACCAGAGCCCGCAGCCGACGCGGTGATACCACCACTCGCGCTGCACGCCGGCGACGTTGTCGCGGAAGTAGACGTAGTCGCAGAGCTCGCGCAGCGACGGATCCGGCCCGGGGCGGCGGGTGACCTCGCCCTGGAAGCGGAACTCGTTGACGTCGCGCGGCCCGCAGTGCGGGCAGGAGAGCAGGAAGCTCACGTGCGTCCGGGAATCCAGTTCGTGCCCGGCGAGCGGAACGCGCGCCATCGCGGCGGCCTCGACGGTCAGGGCGACGAGGTCTTCGGGCTCGAGGTTGTGCACGTGCGACTTCCCGCACGCGCGGGCGAGCGTCTGGGCTTCGAGCGTCATCACGCGCAGGTAGTTCGCGACGCGGCGTCCGGCGACGACCGGGTCGAGCCGTGCGGCGAGCGCCTCGTCCTGCGTCGAGATCCCGGCCGGATCGACGGCCGGCCTGCCAGTCGTCGTAGTAACCGGCGGCGCTCCCGATCTCGCGGTACTCGCTCGTCGAGCTCGGGGCTGTTGTCGCCCATCGCGATCAGCGCCGCCGGTGCCGATCGACACGGCGTCGGCGCCGAGCGCGAGCGCCTTCGCGACGTCGGCGCCCGTGCGGATCCCGCCGGAGACGATCAGCTGCACCTTCCGGTGCATGCCGAGCTCTTCGAGCGCCTCGACCGCGAGGGGCAGCGCGGCGAGCGTCGGAATGCCGGCGTGCTCGATGAAGACGTCCTGCGTCGCGGCGGTGCCGCCTTGCATCCCGTCGAGGACGATCGCGTCCGCGCCCGCCTTGATCGCGAGCTGCACGTCGTAGTACGGGCGCGACGCGCCGACCTTGACGAACACCGGCTTCTCCCAGTCGGTGATCTCGCGCAGCTCCTGGATCTTGATCTCGAGGTCGTCCGGCCCGGTCCAGTCCGGGTGCCGCGAGGCGCTGCGCTGGTCGATTCCCTTCGGCAGGTCGCGCATCGCGGCGACGCGGTCGGAGATCTTGTGGCCGAGCAGCATGCCACCGCCGCCGGGCTTCGCCCCCTGCCCGACGACGATCTCGATCGCGTCCGCGCGCCGGAGGTCGTCGGGGTTCATCCCGTAGCGGGACGGGAGCAGCTGGTACACGAGCGTCTTCGAGCTCTGCCGCTCCTCCGGAGTCATGCCGCCGTCGCCGGTCGTGGTCGACGTCCCGACCTCGCTGGCGGCTCGGCCGAGCGCCTCCTTCGCCTGCGCCGAGAGCGCGCCGAAGCTCATGCCGGCGATCGTGATCGGGATCTTCAGCTCGAGCGGCTTCTTCGCGAACCGGGTGCCGAGCACGACGTCGGTGCCGCAGCGCTCGCGATAGCCCTCGAGCGGATATCGAGAGATGCTCGCGCCGAGCAGGAGGAGGTCGTCGAAATGCGGCAGCCTGCGCTTCGTGCCGAAGCCGCGGATGTCGTAGATGCCCTCGCGCGCGGCGCGCTGGATCTCGGCGATGACGTTGCGGTCGTAGAGGTACGACTCCTTCAGGCCGGGACGCTCGGACACGCTCAGTAGGCTCCGGCGTTGTCGATCTTGAAGTTGTAGAGCTCGCGCGCGGAGCCGTAGCGGCGGAAGCCGGCGGGATCGACGTCGGCGAACCCGGCCCGCTCGAGCAAGCGCGGTGAGCTCGACGACGTGATGCTCGCGGAGCTCCTTCTCGATGCAGTCGGCGCCGAGCCCGGCGACCTGGCCGCGCACGTAGATGTGCGTCTCGTAGATGGAGTCGCCGAGCGCCTCGCCCGCGTCGCCGCAGACGACGAGGCAGCCGCGCTGCGCCATGAATCCGCTGAGGTGTCCGATCGACCCGCGCACGACGATGTCGATGCCCTTCATCGAGATGCCGCAGCGCGCGCCTGCGTCGCCGTGGACGACGAGCAGGCCTCCGCGGCCGGTTGCGCCTGCCGACTGGCCGGCGGTGCCTTCGACGACCACCGAGCCGGACATCATGTTCTCCGCGACGCCTGTGCTGACGTTGCCGTGGACGCGCACCGTGGCGCGCTTGTTCATCCCGGCGCAGTAGTAGCCCGCGTGGCCGACGATCTCGACGTCGAGGGGGGCATCGAGGCCGCAGGCCACGGCGTGCGCGCCGTTCGGGTTGATGATCCGCCAGCGCCGCGGCACGGGCTCGTCGCCGGCCAGGTCGTGCAGGCGCTGGTTCAGCTCCCGCAGCGACGTTCGTTCGAGATCGACGATCTCGACGTCGGTCTTCGTCTCGACCACCACCTAGACCAGTGCCTTCTCCCAGGCGTAGACGACGGTCGGCTCCGGCTCCCACATGCGCGCGTCGGCGGCGCCGGGCAACACGGCGATCGCGCGCCACTCCGATGCCATGGCGACCCAGTCGTCCGTCTCTGCGAGCACCGCCGGCTTGCACGCGATTGGATCGCGCAACACGGCGAAGCCGTCCGCGGTCCCGACGAGGAACGTGTAGAAGCCGTCGAGGTCGTCGAGACAGCCCTCGAGAGCCTGCTCGAGCGTCGCGCCCTCGCGCATGCGCCACGCGAGGTACCCGGCTGCGACCTCGGTGTCGTTCTCGGTCTGGAAGTCGATGCCCTCGCGGCGCAGGCGCTGCCGCAGGCGGTTGTGATTCGAGAGCGAGCCGTTGTGCACGAGACAGAGGTCGTGACCCGTGGAGAACGGATGCGAGCCCTCGGTCGTGACCTTGCTCTCGGTCGCCATGCGCGTGTGACCGAGGGCGTGCGTGCCCGGAAGTCGGCGAGCGCGAACGCGTCGGCGAATGCGCGCGGCGTACCGACCTCCTTGTAGATCTCGATCACTCTCCCCGCGCTCATCACGCGGAGCTCGGGGTGGTGGCGGCGGACCCAGTCGTCGGCCGCGTCCGCATCGCCCTCGACGAGCAGGATCGCGTGCTTCGCGCGCACGGAGACGACCTCGGCCCCGCCGAACGCGGCTGCGAGCTCACCGCAGATCGCGTCCCAGTCCTGGGCGGGGTCGGCGGAATAGAGGGAGAGCTTGCCCCAGCCCGCCGGGCGCGGCGTCGCGATAGACGGCGACGCCCGCGCTGTCGGGACCGCGGCTGTCCATCTGGACGAGCATGGCGGAGAGGTACTCCCCGAGCTGCGGCTCGAGCTCCGGCGACTTGCAGAACAGCCCGACGATCCCACACATGCGCTGCGCCTTCCTGCTTCATGGACGGTTTCTCCACACCGGCGAGCCGGCGTGCTGCGAGATTACGGGCAGTTAGAGCGACCTGGCGGCCAATCTTCCCCGTCCGGATATGTCGCCTTTCTCCACCTAGAAGCGCGTGAGGTACTCCCGGATCTCCCACGGCGTGACCTGCTCGTGGTACCGGAACCACTCATCGCGCTTCACACGCGCGTAGTAATCGATGTAGTCCTCGCCCCTGCCGCGGCCGAGGGCCGCGCGCAGCACGTCGTTCGCCTCCAGCTCGCCGATCGCCTCGAGGAGGTTGCCGGGAAGGGTCCGCAGGCCGCGCTCGGTGAGCTCCTCGTACGACTTCGTGTAGAGATTCTCGGCGTTCGGCTCGCCTGCATCGAGCAGGTTCTCGATCCCGTCGAGCCCCGCGGCCAGCACGGCGGTCGCCGCGAGATACGGATTCGACGAGCCGTCGATCGTCCGGTCCTCGATGCGCCCGGGAGCCGGGATGCGAAGCATCTGCGTGCGGTTGTTGTAGCCGTACGAGATCCAGACGGGCGACCACGTCGCGCCGCTCGTCGTCGAGCCGAGCTTCAGGCGCTTGTACGAGTTGACCGTCGGCGCCGTCACGGCGCTGTACGCGCGCGCGTGCTTCTTCAGGCCGCCGACGAAGTTGTAGGCGGTCTCCGACAGGCCGAGGCCACGCGGGTCGGCTTCGTCGAGGAACACGTTCTCCCCGTCCCGCCAGAGAGACATGTGGAAGTGCGCGCCGCTACCGGTGAGCCGCGTGAACGGCTTCGGCATGAACGTCGCGATCATGCCGTGCTGCTCGGCGAGCGTGTGCACCATGTAACGGAAGAAGATCGCCTTGTCGCAGCTCGCGAGCGCGTTGTCGTACTCGAAGTTCTGCTCGAACTGGCCGTTCGCGTCCTCGTGGTCGTTCGCGTAGTTCCCCCAGCCCATCTCGTTGCAGTACTTCGAGACGGTGGTGAGGAAGTCGTAGCGGCGCGTGAGGCCCGCCATGTCGTAGCACGGCTTGTCGAGGGTGTCCTGCGAGTCGGCGATCTCGATCGAGCCGTCCTCGCTCATGCTGACGAGGAAGTACTCGAGCTCGATGCCGATCTTGAAGTCGTAGCCGAGCTCCTTCGCGCGCGCGACCTGCCTGCGGAGGATCGTGCGCGGGCAGTACGCCCACTCCTCGCCTTCGACGGTGACGTCGCAGGCGAAGCGCGCGAGGTTCTGCTGCCACGGGACGAGCGTGAAGCTGTCGAGATCCGGGATCGCGGCGATGTCCGGGTCGCTCGGCATCTGGCCGATCTCGCCGGCGGCAAACCCGGCGAAGCCGGCGCCGTCGGAGACGAGGTCGTCGAGATTCGCGGCGGGGACGAGCTTCGCGCTCGGCCGCCCGTACATGTCGACGAACTGGGCGAAGAAGAACTCGACGCCTCGACCCTTCGCGATCTTCCTGATCTCCTCGAGCCTCGGGTCTGTCGCGACGGCCATGGCGATCCTCCTTGTGGGTGGCCGCCCGGTTGTATCACCCGGCACAGAAGAATCGGGAGGGCGCATTCCTCCACATCTGGCGGCCGTCTATGTGTGGGGCGTGTCCGCCTCGATGGCCTCTCTGAGACGCACCATCTTCACCGCGATCTCGGTCATGAGCCAGTCGTCGCGCCGGAGATCGATGCCGGTGAGGTCGCCGATCCGGCGGAGACGCTGGCGGAGCGTGTTCGGATGGACGAACAGGGCGTCGGAGGTCGCGCTGATGTTCCCGCGCCGGGAGAGAAACTCCTCGAGCGTGGCGAGCAGGGACGCGCTGCGCTCGCGGTCGTACTCGGCGAGCTTGCCGACCGCGTCGATCGTCGAATCCCTGGCGCCCGGATCGAGCGCGATCCGCAGCAGGTACTTGTACGCGCCGAGCTCGTCGTACCCCATCACTCCCTGCGCAGGGCGCATCACGGCGGCACCGAGGAGCGCGTGCCGCGCCTCCTCGAATCCGTGCGCGAGCGCATCGGCACCGACACAGACGCTCGACACCCCGACGGCGGCCGGCGTCTCGAGCGTGGCGTGGATGCGCCTCAGCTCGTCGACCATGCGTGCCGCGCCGTCCAGGGGAACCGGGACGAGCGCGCGCAGCGTCTGATCGCGCATGTCGAGGAGGGTGCCGCGCGCAACACCGCGCACTGCTTTCTCGAGCGGCGCGTCGGCCCTGAGGGCCGAGACGACGACGTGCGGGAGCTCGAGATCGCAGCCGAGGCGTGCCGCCCGGCCTTCCATTCCCTCTCGCCCGCGCTGCGCTGCGAGATCCTCGAAGAAGTCCTTGATCAGGTTCTTCTCGGTGAGCCGCTCGAGCACCTGGATCTTCTTGATCGCCACCGCCGCCTGGTTCGCAACCGCGCGCGCGAGATCGAGCTCGCGCGTTCCCGACGCGACGAGCGCGCCGACGAGCTCGCTCGCCGGCGACGAGCGACACGGCGATGCGCGGAGCCCGGCCGCGCCTGCCGAGCTCGGGACCGAGCTCTGTCAGGCCGAGCGTCGCCGGCGCTTCGGCGCCGCGCGGTGACGACCAACGCAGGTTCAGCCGTTCCGCATCCGGATCGAGCAGATACAGGTGAACCGTGTCGGCGCCGAGGAGAGCCCGGCTGCGGGCGACGACGTCCGGCCCAAGAGCCTCCAGCGTCTCGGCCGCCGCAGCGGCCTCCGCGAGCTCCGTCAGGTGCTCGAGCTCGCTCACCCGCTGGCGGCTCTCGTCGTAGAGCCGCGCATTCTCGATCGCGCCGGCCACGAGCGAGGCGCTCGTGACGAGGAACTCGACCTCGGCGTCGGTGAACTCACGCGGCGCGACCGTGTGGAGCGTGAACGCCCCGATCGGATCGCCGCGCTTGCCGAGCACCGGGATCGCGACGAGCGACTGGAACTTCTCCTCCTCGAGCTCGGGGACGTACTTGACGCGCGGGTCGTCGAGGGCGTTGTCGCGGATGAGCGCCGCCTCTCGCCGGTCGAGCGCCCACCAGGCGAGCCCCTGGCCGCGTTCGAGCACGATCTGCCCGGCGAGGGCCGAGTACGGGTCGGACGCGGCGCGGAGGACGAGCTTCTGGTCGCGCTCGAGCAGATAGACGAAGCACGCGTGGACCGCGCTCGCGTCGGAGAGGAGCCTGACGACCCCGTCGAGCACTTCCTCGAGATTCAGAGACGACCCGACCGTCGAGATGATCTCGTAGAGGAAGCGCCCCTCGACCGTATGTGCTCTCTGTCTCGTAGCGATGGGCCGAGTCTACGACTCGGTCGATTCGGCGTCTATGCCGCCTCCGAGCGCCGGGCATGACTCTACGATCCAGTGCTCGGGCCCGTAGCTCAGCTGGTTAGAGCAGTCGACTCATAATCGATTGGTCCCTGGTTCGAGTCCAGGCGGGCCCATCGCATTGCAACGCGGCCGAGGCCGCGTTGCTCGCTTCACGGGGGAAACCATGTTTCCCCCATGGGCCCCCTTCTTCCTGTGCTCGCGGCCGGGCGGTATCACTGCTCTCGCCCAACACGTTGGGCTCCGCGACGGCTCAGCACTCCGAGGACGAGGGCTACAGAGGACACGGCCCCCGGGGTCTGACCCCAATTCAGTGTCTCCGCAGGACACGACCCGGGGCCCGACCCCACCACATGTCTTCGCGAGACACGACCCGGGGTCAGACCCCACCACACGCTGCGCGTGGCAGAGGGTCCGGCAGCTCGTCTGCGTCAGCGAGCGACAACGAACACCCCGCGCGCGAAAGGCCGTCGAACTGTGTTAGATGCCGCTATGGCGCAGCCGCCGCCGCTGGGTTCAGGGCAGACCGACACAGCACAAGACGAAGTGCCTGCAGGTCCGACGTCGCCGTCCGAACTCGATCAGGAGCGACGCACGTCGATGGCCGCGGAGCGCACCTGGCTGGCGTGGTGGCGCACAGCGCTGGGCGCCACCGCGGGTGCGCTCGCTGTGGGCCGATTCGCCCCGCACCTGCTCGGCGTCGCGGCTTGGCCGTACATGCTGCTCGGCTGCGGCTATGCGTCGCTCGCGGTCGGGCTATTGATCGTCGGGGCACGACGTCAGCGCGAGTTGGAACATGCACTTCGAACAGGCGGACACGCCCCGCTGCGGTTCCACACCGTCGCGCTGTTCACCGTCGGCGGCGTCGCGCTCACCGCCATTACCGTCGTATTCGTTCTTGCGCAGCCCTGACACGCTGCTAGGACCCGGCCTGGGTCTGACCCACCACACGTCTTCGCAGGACACGACCCGGGGCCTGACCCCACCACATGTCTTCGCGAGACACGACCCGGGGTCAGACCCCACCACACGTCTTTGCAGGACTAGCGCAAGACCGCCGTTCCGACGACCTGGGTGACGGAGAATGTTCGTGCGCGCAGGATCGCCGAGTAGTCCCTGAACCACTGGCCGTCCGGGCCGCAGACCCACTTGTTGCCGTTGACGTCGGTCGCCCGTTCGCCTGGCAGATAGAACTCGTACTGCCCCGGCCCGACCTTGGCGGCGCAGCGAACCCCGGGATCGGTAGGGCCATTGTCCTGGGCCAGGGCCGCAGTCGGTATGAGCAGCGATCCCGAGGCCAGCGCGATAGCGGCGAAGTGCTTGAAGCTCATCACGTGCTCCTTTCACGACCTGAGGTGCCTTGCGCACAAGACGCTCGCTGCGAGGTCGATCTTCCCCGCGTCGGTCAGACCCCATCAGCGTCTTCGCGGGACACGGCCCGGGGCCTGACCCCACCACACGTCTTCGCAGGACACGGCCGGGGGTCTTACCGGTGGGGCTACGCGGGTGGAGCGACGGCGGCGCCGGCTTGCCGCGTCAGGTCCGCGATTCGGGCATGGACGAACTGGACGGCCATCGCCCCTTCGCCGACGGCGGTCGCGCAGCGTTTCACCGAACCGGAACGGACGTCGCCGGCGGCGAAGATCCCGGGGACGCTCGTCTCGAGCAGGCCGTCGGCGCCGGCGGCGGTGCCCGTGAGGATGAACCCCTTCTCGTCGCGCGCGATCACGTCGCCGAGCCACTCCGTGCACGGCAGGGCGCCGAGGAACAGGAAGAGGAACGAGAAGTCCAGACGCTCTCCGTCCCGCAGCGTCACCGCTTCGAGCTTGCCGTCGGAGCCGTGCAGCTCGGCGACCTCGCTGCGGTCGCGAACCGCGACGCCGTACCGTTCGAGCTCGAGCACGAGGTAGTCGGACATCGTCTCCCGCAGGTCGGCCCGGCGATGCAGGAGCGTCACGAGCGCTCCGCCGCGGGCGAGCCACACGGCGGCCTGGCCGGCCGAGTTGCCGCCGCCCACGACGCCGACGCGCCTGGCACCGCACCGATGTGCTTCCGGCGGACCGGCGGCGTAGAAGATGCTGATGCCCTCGTACTCGGCGAGCCCCTCGACCGGCAGCCGCCGGTACTCCGCGCCGGTCGCGAGCAGGACGGCGCGCGCAGCGACCTCCCGATCCTCCTCGAGGTGGACGACGTGGCGCTCCTCCCCGGGCTCGAGCGAGACGGCCCGATACGGCGTCGCCGTTCGAGCTGTGAACTTGCGTGCCTGCGTGACCGCCCGGCTCGTCAGCTCCGAGCCGCTGATCCCGGCCGGAAAGCCGAGATAGTTCTCGATCCGCCGCGACGTGCCCGCCTGCCCGCCGAGCGCCGTGCTCTCCACCACGAGGGTGCTCAGCCCCTCGGATGCACCGTAGACCGCGGCGCCGAGGCCCGCCGGTCCGCCGCCGATCACGACGAGATCGACCTCCTCGCGAGGTGCGAGCTCCAGGCCGATCCCGAGCGCGCGCGAGACCTCGCCCGACGAGGGGCCCAGCATCTCCTGGCCGCCCGGAAGGCGCACGAGCGGGAGGCTCTCGGGGCCGAGCCCGTCGATCGCCGCGTCCTGCGTGTCGTCCGTATCGCGCCAGGTGTACGGCAGGCGGTTGCTGCGCACGAAGTCCACGATCCGCCTCGTCGGTTCCGACGAGCGCGGGCCGACGATCTCCACGCCGACGCCGTCGACCTGTTGCAACGCCTCGCGGCGCGCCATGAACGCGGAGAGCAGGAGGTCACCGAGCGGGCCGTCCTCGAAGAGCAGCGGTCGCAGCGCGTCGCGGTCGACGGCGATGTATCGCATCGGCTGGGTCACGACCGCCGTCAGGAACACGGTCTGGCCGGACAGGAGGTTGATCTCGCCGAGGAATCCCGAGGCGCCGTGCCTGACGATCTCGTTCCCCGCGGCGTCGAGGATCGCCGCCTCGCCCTCGATGATTGCGATGAAGGGGTAGCGCCGGTCGCCGATTCGGTAGAGAACGTCGCCGACCGCCGCCGTCCGCTCCTCGCCGTGGCGGGCGAGCAACTCGAGCTGCGCCGCCGAGAGGACCGGGCTCGGCGGCGGCGGGGGCCGGTCAGGCGCCGAGCTTGAAAGATCGCTGCTCATCGACCGAACACGCTAGCGATCCGGCTCTATCCCACGCCGGCGCCGGATCAGGTTCTGCTGAGACGGACGGTTTCTTCGTTTACCGGGTCCCACGTACCGCACAATAGAATCCGTCCCGGCAACCGACAGCGAGGTGATCAGGTGAAGGTCTTCCAGCACGAGAAGAAGCTGCGCACGGCGGGAGGTCTCACGGTCACCGACATCACCGACGAGGTTCAGGGCGCGGTGCGCGAGAGCGGGATCAACGAAGGCATCGCCTGCATCTACTCACCGCACACCACGTGCTGCGTGCGCGTGAACGAGCTCGAAGAGGGCTTCCTCGAAGACTTCGCGCAGCTGCTGCGCCGCCTCGTGCCGAGCGAGAACTACTACGCCCACGACGACTGGGACCGCCGGACGGAGAACATCTGCCCCGAGGACATGGATCAGGGCAACGGACACTCGCATTGCATGGCGATGCTCCTCGGCACTGCAGGGGAGTCGGTTCCCGTGCAGGACGGCGAGCTCCAGCTCGGGACGTGGCAGCGCGTGCTCTTCATCGAGCTCGACCGCGAGCGCGACCGCCGCTGGCTCGTCCAAGTGGTAGGCACTGAGTAGCGCACAGCGTCGCGCCGCTTACCTGGCGCTTCCGGACACCTTGACACGCTCAGGTGTCTGACACCTCGGCGCGGCGCAGGAACTCCCGGACAACGGCGACATAGCGCTCGGGCTCCTCGACGAGGGTCATGTGCGCGCTCTCCTCGAAGACAGCGAGCTCAGCGCCGTCGATGCCGGCTGCGATGACCTCTGCCTGGTGCGGCGTCGCCTCGTCGTGGCGGCCACACAGCACGAGGGTCGGCACGTCGATCTCGCCAAGGCACGGTGTCACGTCCCATCCCGCGAGCGTGCCGGTCGGGACCATCTCGTTCGGGCCCCACATCGTGTTGTAGACCTCGAGCCTCGTCGTCCGCATCATCTCCTCGACGACTTCTGGCCACGGATCGATTCGGCAGAGGTGACGCTGCAGGTACGCGCGCACCGCGGTCTCGTAGGCGGGATCGTCGGTCGTGCCGGCCTCTTCGTGCGCGTCGAGCAGGCTGCGGACAGGCTCGGGGAGCTCGGCGCGAAGCCGCCGTGCTTCCGACTCCCACAGCCGCGCGCTCGACAGCGTCGACGAGAGCACGAGGCTCGCGAGCCCGGCCGGCTGCGTCAGCGCGACCTCGAGTGCGAGCATGCCGCCCCACGAGTGGCCGAGCAGGTGCACGCGGTCGAGCCCGAGCGCGTCGCGCACGGCCGCCACCTCCGCGACGTACAGCTCGATCGTCCACAACGACGGATCGGACGGCTGTGACGAGTTGCCGCAGCCGAGCTGGTCGTACACGACGACGTCGCGCTCGTCGGCGAGCGCATCGAGCGCCTCGAACCCGAGGTGCGTGCTGCCCGGCCCGCCGTGGAGGCAGAGCAGCGGCACGCCTGCCGGATCGTCGGCGCGCACCCTGCGGTACCACGTCTCGTATCCGCGGAACGGGACGCGGCCTTCCTCGATCGTCGCCACAGCGTTATTCGGGCGTGACGTATGCGGCGGTGAGCCCGCCGTCGACGAGGAACGTCGATGCGTTCACGTACGACGACTCGTCACTCGCGAGGAACAGCGCGGCATTCACGATCTCGCGCGGCTTCGCCATCCTCCCCATCGGCACGTGCACAAGCCGGCGCTCGGCGGCGCCGGGTGTCTCGCTCCAGATACGCAGCAAGAGCGGCGTCTCGACGGGACCGGGACAGAGCGCGTTCACTCGCACACCCTGCCGCGCGAACTGCACGCCGAGCTCCTTGCTCATCGAGAGGACCGCGCCTTTCGACGCTGTGTACGAGATCTGCGATGTCGCCGCGCCGACGAGCGCGACGAACGAGGCGACGTTGATCACGGAGCCGCCGCCACGCTCCAGCAGGTACGGGATGCCGTACTTGCAGCAGAGGAACACGCCGCGCGTGTTCACCGCCTGCACACGCTCCCACGCGTCGAGATCCGTGTCGAGGATCGAGTCGTCGTCGGCAGGCGAGATCCCGGCGTTGTTGTAGAGCACGTCGATGCCGCCGAAACGCTCGGCGCCCGCGCGATACATCGCCTGCACGGAGTCCGGATCGGCAACGTCGACCTGTACGGCGAGCCCGTCGACGCTCTCGGCCACGGTCGTCGCAGCCTCGACGTTCACGTCGGCGACGACGACCCTCGCACCTTCTTCGGTGAACAGTTGTGCAGCATCGGCGCCCATGCCGCCGCCGGCACCCGTGATCACGCAGACCTTGCCGTCGAGACGTCCCGCCATGTGCTCTAAGCCTCCGTCGAGTAGTAGACGTTCTTCACTTCGCTGTAGCCCGCGAGCGCGTGCATGCCGAGCTCGCGGCCGAAGCCGCTCTGCTTGAAGCCGCCGAACGGCGTCGACGGCCTGACCGACGAGTTCGAGTTGATCGAGAGCACGCCCGTCTCGATCGCCCGCGCGACGCGCAGGGCGCGGCCGCCGTCGCGCGTCCAGATCGACCCGGAAAGCCCGTATTGCGAGTCGTTGGCGATTCGCACCGCGTCGGCCTCGTCGTCGAACGGGATCAGGGCCGCTACCGGCCCGAAGACCTCGTCGCGGGCAACGCGATCGGCGAGTCGACGCCTCGACGATCGTCGCCGGATACCAGAAGCCCTTCCCTTCGGGGACCTCGCCGCGGAAGAGCGGTGTGCCCTCCACGAAGGACGCGACCGTCTCACGATGCTGCGCCGAGATGAGCGGGCCCATCTCCGAGGACTCGTCCTCGGGATCGCCGACCTTCAGCTTTCCGGTCGCCGAGACGAACAGCTCGGCGAAGCGGTCGTAGGCGGAGCGCTCGACGAGCACGCGCGAGCGGGCGCAGCAATCCTGCCCTGCGTTGTCGAAGACGGAGTACGGCGCCGATGCGGCCGCCTTCTCGAGATCCGCATCGGCGAAGACCACGTTGGCCGACTTGCCGCCGAGCTCGAGCGTGACGCGCTTGATCGTGCCGGCCGCACCGCGCATCACCTGCTGTCCGACTTCGGTCGAGCCGGTGAAGCCGATCTTCGCAACGTCGGGATGCTCGATGAGGCGCTGCCCGACGACGGAGCCCTTTCCGACGACGACGTTGACGACGCCCTCGGGGATCCCCGCCTCCAGAGCGAGCTCACCGAGCCGGAGCGACGAGAGCGGCGTCAGCTCGGCGGGCTTCAACACGACCGTGTTGCCGCACGCAAGCGCAGGCCCGAGCTTCCACGACGCGATGTTCAGCGGGAAGTTCCACGGTGTGATCAGGCCGACGACGCCGAGCGGCTCGCGGAACGTCATGTCGACGCCGCCCGCGACCGGAATCGTCTCGCCGTGATGCTTGTCGACCGCGCCTGCATAGAAGTGGAAGACCTGGGCGACCATCGCGACCTCGCCGCGTGCGCCGCTGATCGGCTTGCCCACGTTGCGCGACTCGATCCGGGAGAGCTCTTCGTGATGCTCCTCGACGAGTGTCGCGAGCCGGCGCAAGAGTCGCGCACGATCGGTCGGCGCAACCGCCCGCCAGGCGGGGTACGCCGCTTTCGCGCGCGCGACCGCCGCGTCGGCCTCCTCGACACCGGCCGACTCGATCTCCGCGAGCGTCTCCTCCGTCGCGGGGTTGAGGACGGTGCTCACCGCCGCTCCTCCCTGTATGCGCGCGCCTCGGCGACGAGCCCGTCGAAAAGCCGCTGGTCCTCCCCCGCCTCCGGATGCCACAGGACGCCGACCGCGAAGCGGCGGTCGGGATCCTCCAGGCCCTCGACCGTGCCGTCGTCGGCCCACGCAACCTCGCGCAACCCTTCACCGACCGTGCCGGCACCCTGATGGTGGCTCGATTTCACCGGTGCCCGCTCACCGAGCATCGCGCCGAGCTTCGAGTCGTCCTCGATGCGAACCTCGTGATCCGAGAACGTCCCCGGCGCTTCGCGGTGCTTCTCGTCGCCGACGACTTCGGGAAGGTGCTGCACGAGATCCCCCCCGCGCGCAACATTCATCACCTGGAAGCCCCGGCAGATCGCGAGCACCGGCATGTCGCGCGCGAGCGCCGCCTCGAGTAGCGCCAGCTCGGCGCGGTCGCGCTCCGGACGGAGGCCGTTCGTCGAGGGGTGCGCGTCGGCGCCGTACGTCTCCGGATCGAGATCGCTTCCCCCGGAGAGCAACAGCCCGTCGAGTGCGTCGAGCGTCTCTTCCACTCCGTCCACGCTCGGCGGGACGAGCAGCGGCCGCGCGCCCGCCCGCTCCACCGCCTGCACGTACGCGAACGGGATCAGCGCCGCGTCGAGCTCCCACGCGCCCCACCGCGCGGGCTCGACGTAGGTCGTGATCCCAACAACCGGCCTAGCCACGCTCGAACATCCGCTCCCGCTCGTAGTTCGTGACGACCTTGTCGAAGAGCTCCTGCTCGGTCCGCGCGTAGTTCAGGTAGTGGTCGACCACCTCGTCGCCAAGGAGCTGCCGCGCCACGGTGCCGTTCTCGAGCTCGGAGATCGCGTCGCGCAACGCGTGCGGGAAGCGCTTCGCATCCGACTCGTACGCGTTGCCCTCGAGCGGCGGCTCGAGCTCGAGTTGCTGCTCGATGCCGTACAGACCGGACGCAAGCAGCGCTGCAAACGCGAGATACGGATTCGCGTCGGCGCCGGGAATCCGCGTCTCGGGCCGCAGGGACGATCCGTGTCCCACGATCCGGAAGCCGCACGTCCGATTGTCGTGCGCCCAGGCGAGCGTCGTCGGCGCCCAGCTCCCGGCGGCGTACCGTTTGTACGAGTTGATCGTCGGCGCATAGAAGATCGCCAGCTCCGACGCGCAGGCGATCTGGCCGGCGAGGTACTGCTTGAAGACGTCCGACTCGTCCGCAAAGGCGGCCTTTCCGTCCCGCCACAGCGACGAGTGGATGTGGCACGACGATCCGACGCCGCGGTGGTCGGGTTTCGCCATGAACGTCACCGAGACACCGCGCTGGTAGGCGAGCGCCTTCACGCCGGTCTTGTAGATCACATGGTCGTCGGCAGTCTTGAGCGCGTCGGCGTAACGGAAGTTGATCTCGTGCTGGCCGGGCCACGCCTCGCCCTTCGACGACTCGACGCGCATGCCGGCCTTCGCCATGGCGAGCCGGATCTCGCGCATGAACTCTTCGTCGTAGCCGGCGGCGAGAACGTGGTAGTCGAGGATGTACGGCACCGACGGCGTGAGGTCGTCGAACTTCTTCGCACGCGCCTCCTCGTAGCTCTCACGGAAGAGGAAGAACTCGAGCTCCGAGCCGAACATCGGCTCGTAGCCGAGCGCGCGGCAGCGGTCGACCTGCGCCTTCAGCACCTGGCGCGGCGACGGCGCGACCGGCTTGCCGTCGTGCCACTGGACGTCGCAAAGCACGATCGCGGTGGCCTCGTGCCACGGGACTCGCCGTAGCGTGCCCAGATCGGGCTGCAGCCCGAAGTCGCCGTATCCGGTCTCCCAGCTCGCGAGCGCGTAGCCCGGAACGGGGTCCATGTCCATCTCGAGCGCGAGCAGGTAATTGCAGCCTTCGACCTCGTGCCCGGCGTCGAGCTCCTCGAGAAAGAACTCTGCATGCAGGCGCTTCCCCATCAAACGGCCCTGCATATCGGTGAATGCGGCGATCACCGTATCGACGGCACCGGTCTCGACGTCCGCCCGCAGCTCCTCGAGGGTCAGCATGGGCCGACCATATCTGAGGGCTTCCGTTCCGTTGAAACCGTCCGATCAACGCGCTTAGCTTCAGAGGCGGGTCCAACCAATTCAAGGAGGGCAGATGAGCTCCGAGGCTTCAGGGGTTCAGACTCAGAGCGACGACGAGCAAACGCTCCACCGGCTCGGGTACGCGCAGGTGCTCTACCGCGAGATGGGTGGCTTTGCGAACTTCGCCATCTCGTTCACGATCATCTCGATCCTCGCCGGGTGCTTGACGTCGTACTACATCGCGTTTCAATGGGGCGGCCCGGTCGCGATCACCTGGGGCTGGCTGCTCGTCGGCGGTGCCTGCATCATCGTCGCGCTCGCCATGGGCGAGATAGCCTCGACCTATCCCACCGCAGGCGGGCTCTACTTCTGGGCGTCGAAGCTCGGCAGTCCGGCGTGGGGCTGGTTCACCGGCTGGTTCAACCTCGTCGGGCAGATCGCCGTCACCGCGGCAATCGACTACGGCGCGGCCATCTTCACCACGTCGCTGCTGAACCTCTGGTTCCCGGGGCTCCCGAACACGCGGCACGCGATCTTCGTCACGTTCACCGTGATCATCTTCCTGCACCTCCTGATCAACCTGCTCGGCGTCAAGCTGCTCGCCGGGTTGAACACGTTCTCGGCCTGGTGGCACATGGCCGGCGTCGCGTTGATCGTGATCGTCCTCATCGTCGTTCCCAACCATCATCAGTCGGTCAGCTACGTCTTCACGAAGACCGTCAACAACTCCGGGTTCGCCGGATCCGGCTGGCACACACCCGTGTTCTGGTTCGTCTTCGGACTCGGGCTACTGATGTCGCAGTACACGATCACGGGCTACGACGCGTCCGCGCACATGAGCGAAGAGACGAGAGGCGCCTCGCGTGCAGCCGCCTGGGGCATCGTCATGTCGGTCGTCGTCTCCGTCATCTTCGGCTTCGCGCTGCTCGTTGCCGTGACGTTCGCGATCCCCAGCACGCAGGGCGGGATCGACGCAGGCGCGAACATCGTGACGTACATCTGGCAGACGTCGATGAGCACGAGGTGGGCCGAGTTCCTGCTCGTGATCGCAGTCGTCGCGCAGTTCTTCTGCGGGACGGCCTCGGTGACGTCGGCATCGCGGATGATGTTCGCGTTCTCGCGCGACGGCGCGATCCCGGGGCATCGCTGGTGGAGCCGGGTGAATGCGAGCCGTGTGCCCGTCTACTCCGTGTGCGCGATCGTATTCCTGTCGTGGTTGCTGATGGTGCCGACGTACTGGAACAACGTCGTCGGTTATCTCGTCGGCACGTCGATTGCGGTGATCGGGCTCTATATCGCGTTCGTGCTCCCGATCATCCTGCGCTGGCGGCTGAAGGACCGCTTCGAGACCGGCGCCTGGAGCCTCGGCAAGCACTACAAGTGGATCGATCCACTCGCGATTATCTGGATCGCATTCATCTGCGTGCTGTTCCTGATGCCGATCACGCCGACGGGGATCCCGTGGCATTCCGGCTTCGACTGGAACGTCGTGAACTACGCGCCGATCACCGTCGGAGGAGCCCTCTTGCTCTTCGGCGGCTGGTACGTCATCTCGGCGCACAAGTGGTTCAAGGGCCCCGTTCGCCAGGGCTCGGAAGAAGAGCTCGAGCGCATCGAGTCCGGGTACGACGCCGGCAGCACGCCGCCGGCTCCGGCAAGCGCGTAGGAGTCTCCTACGAGGGGTGGGCGCGAACGCGTCCACCCCTCGGGTAGGCTCGCGACATGGCCGACATCCGCATCTTCTACTGCCCGGTCTGATCCGGGTACGACCGCCGGGCGGCGAGTCTCGCCGCCGAGATAACCGAGAAGACGGGGCGAGCCGCGACAGCCGTCGCTGGCAAGAAGAGCCAGTTCGACGTGTACGACGGCGACACGCTCGTGTTCTCGAAGCAGGCCGAGCGACGGTATCCCGACCCGGCCGAGGTGATCGCGAAGCTCTGACGTCGACGATCGCAGGGCCGACGACCGTGCGTCACGCAGTGGACTGCGCGAGCACGTAGCGCAGCCGCTCCAGCCGTCGCATCCCGGACTCGACCGGCCCGGTCTCGACGACGGTGAAGCCGACGTGGGGCAGGCGCTTGGCGATCCGATCGAGATCGAATGGGACCTGACCGACGCGCGACCCATGCATGGTGTGGCGATCGGGATCTTGCCGTCCCCCGATGTCGACGACGAGCAGGCGACCACCGGGCTTGAGAACCCGGTACATCTCGTGCGCTGAGCTACGCAATGCGTCGTGCGAAAGATGGTGGAGGACAAGAGAGCTCAGAACGAGGTCGAACGAGCGATCCGGAAAGGGCAGCGCCTCGCCGCCCGACAGCTCAAAGGCGACGCCGGAGCGTGCGCGGCGGGCCTTCTTCCGGGCACGCGCCAGCAACGCAGCGGACGGATCGACGCCGGTGACCGTCCCGCCCTCCCCGACGCGCCGCGCGGCCGCGATCGCGAGCGTTCCGGTCCCGCAGCCGACGTCGAGGACGGATTCGCCCGGTGCCACCCTGGCGAGATCGAGCTGCCGCTCGCGGAACGCTCCTTCGCGGCCGCGCGACGCAACCCAGATCTTGAGGTCGTACCGCAAGGGCCCAGGCATCAGCGCGGTGTGCGGATGTGACGCGGTTGTCGTGTGGTTCATTGGCTTCTCCTTTACGGCGCGAGGCCGCGGACGAGTGTGTCGATGACGACGGGCAACCGGTCGACTGGGTCTGGGCCGGGCACGAGGTGGCCGGTGAGCACGAGCGAGACGGTGGCGCCGACCAGAATGTGCGTCGCGGCCTCGAGATCGGCGACCGCGATACGCCCCAACGCGCGCTCCGCCTCGAGGTACGCGACCACCGTGTCCTTGATGTGCTTGCCGCCGAAGGGCTCATCGGCGCTGTGGATGGCGGCCATGAACCGATGCAGCAGCGGCGGCTCTGCGAGGAGCGAGCCGACGATCGGGAGCGCCTCGGAGTGCAATCGGGCAAGCGCAGCCGCGACGACCTGCAGGTTCCCCTCGATGGTTCCGGCGCCGGGCTCGGGCATCTGGTGACGCATCTGCTCGACGAGACGGGTGAAGCGTCTCGTCAGCGCGGTCACGAGCAACTCGTTCTTGTCGGCGAAGTAGTTGTAGAGGACGCCGTCCGAGACGCCGGCGGCCCGCGCAAGATCGCGGGTCGTAACGGCCGCGACGCTTCGTTCCGCCAGCAGCCGCTCGGCGGTGTCCAGGAGATGCTCGCGAAGGACAAGAGCCGGATCTCCTGCCGTGTCGCGCACTGCCTCCGCGCGCCTAGGCGACACGATATGAACACTTGCTCATGAACATGCGCTCACTATAGCGCGCAATGAAGCCTGGTGCCAGCCCCACCCCCACACGCCGGGGGCCGGGCTGGGCGCGCGCGCCGTGCGGACGGAGTCTCGAGAGGTGACCGAACCCACCCCGAAAGGACGTCTCATGCGACCGAATCTCGCCGCCCGCGCCGGCCGCTGGAGCGCGGCGCACTGGAAGACCGCAACGTTCGGCTGGCTGCTGCTCGTCGTCGCGGCCGTCGTGCTCGGCTCAGCCGTCGGCACGAAGAGACTGGCGGACGTCGAGCAGGCGAACGGCGAGACCGCTCGCGCGGAACGCATGCTGGTCGACGCCGGCATACGGCCGACTGCGAGCGAAAGCGTGCTCGTCGAGTCGACCGGCGAGACGGCGGCGTCGCCCGCATTCCGACGCGCTGTGCACGACGTGCGCACGACACTCGCCGCCCGGCCCGAGGTGACGAAGCTCCAGGCGACGGTGAGCTCGAAGAACGGGCACGCGGCGCTCGTCCAATTCGACCTGAAGGGCAACGCGAACACCGCGTCCGATCGCGTGAAGCCGGTGCTCGACGCCGTCGCGTCCGTGCAGCGCTCACACCCATCGCTGCGGATCGAGGAGTTCGGGAGCGCAAGCGCGGATCTCGCCCTCAACGACACGATCGGCAAGGACTTCGCTCACGCCGAGCGCCTGTCGGTCCCTCTGACATTCCTCATCCTGCTGTTCGCCTTCGGCGCATTCGTCGCGGCCGGAGTTCCCGTGCTGCTCGCACTCTCTGCGGTACTCGGATCGGTCGGCCTCTCGGCGCTCATCAGTCACGTCGCGCATGCGTCGGACACGACGAGCTCCGTGATCCTGCTGATGGGCATGGCCGTCGGTGTCGACTATTCGCTCTTCTACGTGAAGCGCGAGCGCGAGGAGAGGGCGGCGGGACGCGAGGGCCGCGATGCGCTGCACCGCGCGGCCGCGACCTCCGGGCAAGCCGTTCTGGTCTCGGGCATCACCGTGCTCATCGCAATGGCCGGGATGCTGCTCGCCGGCTCGAAGATCTTCACCTCGCTCGGGATCGGCGCAATGATCGTCGTGTTCATGTCGATGGTCGGGTCGCTGACGGTGCTGCCCGCACTGCTCGGCCGACTCGGCGACCGGATCGACCGCGGCGTGCTTGCCGTCGTCGCGGCAGGGATCATGCGGGTGCTGCGCCGTCGACCTCGCCTGCTCGTGTGGCTGACGCACCGGCGAACCATCCTCCAACGGCTCAAGGGCGACCGGCAGGAGTCACGGGTCTGGGCTGCCGTCCTACGGCCGTCGCTTCGCCATCCCGTCTTCGCAGCGGCCGGCTCCGCAACGATGCTGATCGTGCTCGCGCTGCCGGCGTTCGGGATGCACTTGAAGCTGACCGGCTTCGGCGACCTCCCGGCGCGTCTCCCGATCGTGCAGACCTACGAAAGCGTCCAGCACGCGTTCCCCGGCTCGCCGAGCCCGGCGACGGTCGTCGTTCACTCGGCCGACGTCGGCTCCCCGGCCGCGAAAGCGGCGCTCGCGGACCTGCGGCGACGAGCGCTTGCGTCCGGGGTGATGAAGGAGCCCATCAGGACCGTCGTCAATGCGCAGCACACGGTTGCGCAGGTCGACGTACCCCTGATCGGGAACGGCGACGATGCGCAGTCCTTCGCCGCCCTGAAGACGCTGCGGAAGGACGTCGTCCCGGCGGCGCTCGGGAAGCTCAGCGGCACGGAGTACGCAGTCACGGGCGAGACCGCGGGCAACGTCGACTTCACCTCGACGATGCGCTCGCGAGCACCGATCGTCTTCGCCTTCGTGCTCGGATTGGCCTTCGTGCTGCTCCTGCTCACGTTCCGGTCGATCGTCGTGCCGGTGAAGGCGATCGTCCTCAACCTGCTCTCCGTCGGCGCCGCGTACGGAATCCTCGTCTGGATCTTCCAGGATGGACATCTGCAGGGCGTCCTCGGCTTCCGCTCGAACGGCGGCATCGTCACCTGGCTGCCGCTCTTCCTCTTCACCGTGCTGTTCGGGCTCTCGATGGACTACCACGTCTTCATCCTCAGCCGGATCCGCGAGCTCGTCGACGGAGGCCTCTCGACCGCGGAGGCCGTCGACCGCGGGATCCGCACGACCGCGAGCACGGTGACGAGCGCTGCGCTCGTAATGGTTGCGGTGTTCGCGATCTTCGCGACGCTCTCGACGCTCGACATCAAGCAGATGGGCGTCGGTCTCGCGGTCGCGGTGATCCTCGACGCAACGATCATCCGCGGCGTGCTCCTGCCCGCGACGATGAAGCTGCTCGGCGACTGGAACTGGTATCTCCCGCGCTCGTTGAGCTGGCTGCCTCGACTCAGCGCGCACGGCGAGCGCCTCCCGATGCCGCAGGTCGACTGACACATGGCGCGTGTGGGTGAAAAGCTCCGAGCGCTCCTCTACCTGGTCACCGCCGTGCCGATGGGCGCGGTGGGGGCCGCGGTGTTGCTCGCGGGCTGGATCGCAAGCGCCGTGCTCGCCATCACCCCACTCATCGTCCCGGTGCTCGCCGGCTTCCGCTACGTCGTCGGGATGCTCGCCCGTGTAGAGGCGTGGCTCGCCCGGACGCTGATCGGAGCATCGGCAGAGCCGGCGGCGCGCGAGCGGTATCGCGGCGGCTACTGGCGGCACGCGGGCGACGTGTTGTCGGATGCTGCGTTCTGGCGCAGGCAGTCGTTCCTGTTGCTCCGGTACGTGCTCGGCGGCGCCATGGCGATCGGCGAGCTCGCGCTCCTCGCGTTCGCCCTGGCAGCGATCGCGGAGCCGATCTACTACCGCTGGGACAACGCCGAGATCGGCTCGTGGCAGATCGACTCGCTCGGCCGCGCGCTCCTGTTCGTGCCCGCCGGGATAATCGTGCTCATGGTCGCCGTCTATCTGCTCGGCCCGTTCGCGACTGCATGGCGGTCGCTCGCCGATGCCCTGCTCGACGGCCGCCGACGCCTGCCGCCGTCCCAGCCGTCGCCCGCGCGGCGCAACCGGCTGCAAGCGCTCGCGATCGCGTCCGTCGCGATGGTCGGTATCAGCGTGATCCAGGTCATCGTCTGGGCCGCCACGACGCACGGGTACTTCTGGCCGGCCTGGACGATCGTGACGCTCGGGATCGGCGTCGCGTTGTTCGGCTGGATCGTCGTCGTGCTCGAGAAGCAGGATCTCCTCGCGCTCTTTGGCATCCGGCGGGGCATCGCAATCCACACCGGCGTGGCGCTTGCGCTCGCGCTCTTTTTCGTGGCCGTCTGGGCGCTCAGCTCGCACGGATACTTCTGGCCCGTCTGGCCGATACTCGTGCTGCTCGCAACGGTGATCGCCCACGCGACCGCCGAAGTGATCCGCTCGATCCGCGGCGGCGGCCTCTCCGAGCGTATCGCGGTGCTCGAGCAGTCTCGCGCCGGGGCCGTCGACCAGCAGGAATCGGAGCTGCGGCGGATCGAGCGCGATCTGCACGACGGCGCTCAGGCGCGACTCGTCGCGCTCGGAATGAGCCTCGGACTTGCGGAGCAGAAGTTCGCTTCCGACCCCGCCGGCGCACAGGAGCTGCTCGCGGACGCACGACGCGGCGCGCGCGAGGCGCTGGAGGAGCTACGCGATCTCGCGCGCGGCATCCACCCGCCCGTGCTCGCCGATCGCGGTCTCGAAGCGGCAATCGCGGCGCTCGCAAGCAGGACGCCGCTGCACGTGCGCGTCAACGTCGATATCGACGAGCGCCCCGCCGGGCCGGTCGAGAGCGCTGCCTACTTCGTCGTGGCGGAAGCGCTCGCGAACATCGGCAAGCACGCCCACGCCGAGCACGTCGACATCCTCGTGCGACGTCGCCGCGACGCGCTCGTCGTCGAGGTCGTGGACGACGGGACGGGCGGCGCCGATGGCTCCGGCACCGGGCTCACCGGCCTGGCGCGCCGAGTGAAGGCGCTCGACGGCACGCTCGAGATCTCGAGCCCACCGGGCGGCCCGACGACGGTGCGGGCGGTGATGCCGTGCGGGTCGTGATCGCCGAAGACCTCGCGCTGCTGCGCGACGGCTTGACGCGACTGCTGCGCGACAACGGATTCGACGTCGTCGCCGCCGTGACCGACGGCGATGCGCTCGTACACGCCGTGATGCTCGAACGACCCGACATCGCAATCGTCGACATCCGGCTGCCGCCGACCTTCCGCGACGAGGGCCTGCGCGCTGCGCTCGTGCTGCGCGAGCGGATTCCGGATACCGCGGTGCTGATCGTGTCGCAGTACGTGGAGCAGGCGTATGCGGCGGAGTTGCTCGCGGACGGCCGCGGCGGGCTCGGCTATTTGCTGAAGGACCGGATCATGGACGTCGACGACTTCGTCGACGCCGTGCGCCGGGTCGCCGGCGGCGGCACCGCGCTCGACCCCGAGGTCGTCGCTCAGCTCTTCGCCGGCCAGAGACCGGGCGGCCCGATCGGCACGCTGACGCCGCGTGAGACCGAGGTGCTCGCCCAGATGGCGGAAGGGCGTTCGAACGCCGCGATCGCCCGCGAGCTCGTGCTGACCGTCGGCGCGGTCGAAAAGCACGTCGCGAACATCCTCATGAAGCTTCGCCTGCCCCCGTCGGACGACGATCACCGTCGCGTCCTCGCAGTGCTGGCTTACCTCCGAAGCGCCGCCGGCTGAATCCCCGCCCCGACTACGCGCCGAGCTCCGCCAGCCGTGCCAGCCGGAAGGTCTCACTCTGTTCGCGCGCGATGCGATCGAGGACCTCGTCCACCCGTGCTGCGAGCGCCACCGGGTCGAACGGCTTCGTGATGTAGTCCGCGGCGCCGAGCTCGTACGCCACGCGCAGGTCGTCGCGATCGGAGCAGGCCGACAGGAAGACGACCGGAAGCGAACGCGTCTTCGCATTCGCCGCCAACCGTCTTGCGACCTCGTGGCCGCCGATGTCGGGCAGCATCACGTCGAGCAGGACAAGGTCGAACACCCCGTCTTCTGCGCGTGCAAGCGCCTCGGTGCCGTCGGCGGCTTCGCTCACCTCGAAACCGGCGAGCTCGAGGTTGATCGAGCAGAGCAGGCGCATTGCGGGCTCGTCGTCGACGACGAGCAGCCGTCGTGCGACGGGCTTCTCGAGCCCCCGGAGCGGCCGCTCGCCGGGAGCGACTGCGCCCCCGCCCGCGAGAGCGCTCGATCGGCGCGCGAGTTGCTCCCCGCTCCGCTCCCGGGCTGAGCCCAGCCGTGATCCCACGTGCGCCACCCCCATGCAGACCCCTCCGCTCAGTTGACCCGGTGCTATCGGCGCACAGGCTCTGCGCACCGTGGTTGTACCGCACTCGACGCTTTCTCCACAAGCGCCGAGGCGCGCGCGGCGGGGCTAGTTCTCGACGGTGACCAGCGTCCCGATGGGCGTGTACGGCCAGACCTTGGCGGCGGCGGCGAGCGGAAGCTCGACGCACCCGAGGCTCTGGGGCGTCCCGAAGGAGGAGCGGGTGAACGCGTGGATGGCCTCGCCGTGGTGGAAGTAGCTGATGTAGCGAATCCCCGGATCGTTGTAGTGCGAGCCGTCCGGGTTCGTGCCGCTCATCCTCCCCACGGGGATGTGCTCGAACACCGGGAAGGTTCCGAGCTGAGTCGGGGCGGCCGGGACGCCGGTGTTGCCCGGCGAGGTGAGGATCACCCTGCCGTCGTGCCAGAGATTGAGCGACTGCGGCACGTTGCGGTGCACGAAGACGTAGCTGTAGCCGCCCGGATGATGTGTGCCGGCAACCGCGTCTGCGATCAGGGCGTGCCAGACTCTCGGCCCGACGAGGCCGTCGACGGCGAGGCCGTGCGTGTTCTCGAACATCATTACGGCGCCGCGCACGATCTCGTTCGGCTGGCCGGGGCGCCAGAGCGCCCGAAGCTCCGCCGGCGTGTTCAGGTAGAGCCACACGAAGACGCCCGTCGGCGGCGAGAGCGCGTCGGCGAGCTCCTCCTGCACCGAGCTCGGAGGTGCGTCGGCGGCCGCGGTCCACTCGAGCGGCAGGTAGCCGAGCTCGGCGAGCAGCTGCTGCAGGCGCAGCGTCGAGCCCTCGGGCACGTGCCAGTGCAGCTGTCGGGACGTGCTCGTCTCGTGTCCGACGAGATGTACCGCGCGCGGTAGGTCGATTTGGACGTCGGACCCGAGGCCGAAGCCGAGTCCAGCGGGTCGGAACGCGAGCGTGTTCTCGTCCAGCAATCGCCAACGGCCAGGCGCCGCAGGCGTGAGGCGGGGACGCCGCGTGCCGAGGACGCTGCGTACCGGAGCGGAGAAGCTCAGTGTCAGCTCGCCGTCGGGAGCGAGCGCGGCGCCCGATCTCGGCTCTGCAAGCAGCTGTGGATACGGACGCGCGGGGAACCAGCTCACGCGAACGGGCGCGGGGAGCCGCTCCCACGTGCGAGCTGCCGCGGCGACCTCGATCGAGCCCGCGCTCTGCGCGCCGCGCGCGATGACGCCGATGGGGACGACGGTCTTTGGGTTGCTCAGCCGCCGTGGGTGTCCTTCGTCGAGCGACACGAGGCGCACCGGCGTGTCGAAGGCGAGGGTCACGGCGCGGCCGTCCTTCACCTGGAGCAACCGGCCGCGCAGATGTGCAGTCGGTGTCTCGATCGTGAACGTCCGGCGCTTTGTGCGGCCGACGAGCCATCCTGCCCAGCCCGGGCGGCGCTCCGTCACCGCGATGGTCAAGCGCTCGCCGCTCTCGAGCGTTCGCAGCGGCCACAGTCTGTCCTTGCGCAGCGCGACCGGCACCCGGTCGCCGGTGGAGGAGGTGACGTCGATCGCCGCGACGTGCCCGGCGAAACCCGGTAGCTCGACGCGCGCGAGCGCGTCGTCGACGGTTCCGATGCGCGCGTTCGGCCAGGCAAGGAGCGCCGCAACGGCAGCACAGCCGACGACCAGGCCGACAGCTCCGGCCGCCACCATCCAGACACGCACTCGCATCGTCAGCCGACCCCCGGCCTGTCATCCGTCGCTCAGGTTCCGTTCGAGCTCTCCACGCTACCGCGTGTCGATTCCCGGCCGTCCCGTTCGTCTGGCGACCAACGGGGCAACTACGACGAGGAGGACGAGATGTCGGATGTGACGGTGAAGCGGATCGAGGAGTTCGACACGCCGAACGGCGGCGGGTTCTGCCGCGCGCGAGCAGGGCTCGGCGTGACCGCGTTCGGGATGCAGGTCGAGAACTTCCCGCCGAACTTCGAGCACTTTCCCGAGCACGACCACGCAGACGACGGACAGGAAGAGGTGTACACACTGCTCGCCGGATCGGCGACGCTGCACGTCGGCGGCCAAGAGATCCCGCTCGAGCCGGGCGTGTTCGCACGGGTCGCTCCCCATGCGACCCGCAAGATCACGACCGGTGCGGAGGCGTGCCGCTTGCTCGCGATCGGCGGAACTCCCGGAGCCGCGTACGTCGCACCGGCGTTCACGGAGAACGGCGCTCCGCTCCCCGGCTAAACCACTCGAGAACGACAGAGGGGCCTGCTCTCGCAGGCCCCTCTGTACTGATGCGTCAAGCAGCGGGCCGCGGGGGCGGCCGGTCGAACTGCTCCAGCTCGATGCGCTCGAGCTCGATGCGTTCCAGCTCGATGCGCGCCTGGCGACGCGTCTCGAGCTGGATGACCTTTGCCGGCCGTGGAGGCGCAGGACGCGCCGCAGACCGGACCAGATGCAGGTGCATCTCCGTCTCCTCTCCGTGTTCGGGTGGGCGCGGCGCCCTCCGTCAGAGAGCGCCGCGCCGAAGGTCTGACTCAGGCCGACGGACGTTGCAGCCACGTCCCGGGGCCTGACCCCCGGCCGCGGACATTGCAGCCACGTCCCGGGGCCTGACCCCCGGCCGCGGACATTGCAGCCACGTCCCGGGGCCTGACCCCCGGCCGCGGACATTGCAGCCACGTCCTGGGGCCTGACCCCGGGCGGTGAACATTCCAGACATGTCCCGACCGGATGTCGGCTCAGGTCGGGGCCGGGAGCGAACGCGACGTCTTGCGCGCGCCCGTGTGGCGGCACGACCGGGAGGCCACGGGGATCGTCTGGTCGTCCGCCGCCACGCGTTCCGGAATCCGACGCCGGATCCACGACTCGCCGCCAACCAGCACGTCAGCGGTCTCGGCGACGAGCTGAATCGTGGCGACGCCGGATCGAATCGCGACGATCGCCAGGCATCCGGTCTCCGCCTCGAGGTCGAGCAAGGCGGCCGACCCCCACCAGAGCTCGCTCGAGAGCGTGGCGTGGTCGAGGACGCCGTCGAGGTGCGAAGCCGTCGTGTCCCACCCGACGCGACGCTCGTGCGGCAGGTCGCGGGACGCGACGCGCCGCAGGAAGGCTGCGAGGTACCCGTCGCCCGCCGTGTAGTCGAAGCTGAGCAGCACATCCATCGTGCTCAGCAACTGGTTCTCGTGCATGACGTTCCCTCCTCTCCGAGAGCGTCGCGGGAGCGGACCATCCGCTCTCCGTCCATCTCCGCGCCCTTGTCGCGTGAGACAAGGGGGAGATCGACGCAGAGCGTCGTTGATGCGGGCTGACACGGACGGCACGTGGCGCCGACCGATCTTGTCTATGCCACTCGCCTACCCTTCGACCCTGGATCGCCCGACGGGCGTCCTACGTGGAGGAGCATTGGAGCCCGGCGCCGTTGCATTTTTCCGGAAATCGGCAGGCAAAAGCAGAGCCTTATTCAGCGCTGAATTAACCCGCCGCGAAATACGCAGCAGGACCTTTCTCTCTTAGGCGGGGCCTCGTGTGTTCTCAGGGCTTCTCACGCTGGGCATCATCCTTCCGTTCTCGGTGGCATCGTGGAAAAACAACGAGGGCGACCCTCTCGGATCGCCCTCGCTCGAGCTCGTATACGGCTGAAACGCTAGCTCGCATACCTCCCGGCGAGGGCTTCCGCGTCGTCGATCCGGCGCTCGACGTTCAGCGGCGCCGGAGCGACACCGAACGACGCGGCGCAGGCCGCTTCGGCGAGGAACGTGTGGGTGGGCTGGATCATCTGCATGGTGTCTCCGGCGAATTGACGATGGGTACCGTACTCGAAACGGCACGTCTCCGCAAGGCTATTTTCGAGGTTCTCTGTACCCGTTCGATAATGCGCGTCGTAATGTTCCTGAGCGCTTATCGCTACCGCTTGAGTATCGCGCCCATCGCGTAGCCGCCCTCGAGCATCGCCGGCGCCCGCTGGAGCAGCGCGTCCCACTCCGGCACGTCCCAGCCGAACGAGTCGGCGAGGCGGACGATCATGCTGAAGAGCGCGCAGACGGTCGCCGCGTCGCGCAGTGCCTGGTCGGAGACACCGGCGGCGCGCGCCTCGTCGGCGTCGGCCGGCGTCAACTCGTCGGGGCGGAGCGTCAGCTTCTCGAGGAAGACGAGCGTCGCCTTGAGCTCGGGGCGCACCGGCGCCGTGCGCCAATCGTCGACGACCGCCTGCCAGATTTCCTCACCGAGCGCGTACGACGCAACTGCGCCGTGGGAGCCCGCTCAGAAGGGGCATTGGTTGAGTAACGACGTGAACCCCGCGAAGAGCTCGCGCTCGCCGGCACTCCACTCGGAGGGACCGCGCATCGCGACGTCGAGCTCTTCCGAGAACGGGCCGCCGAAGAGCTCGGGTCGGTAGACGAGCGTCTTCACAACGCCGAGCGGCTCGCGCCCGCTGCGTTCGCGGACCTGCTGCAGGAACGCCGCCGCGTCGGGCTCATGGCCGTGGTCGACGACGGAGAGGCGGATCATCCGATCACCGCCATTGCGACATCGAGCCGGTGCAGCCCCTGGGCGATCGCAGTGGCGACGGTCTGCTCGAAGATCTCATCCTCCGAGACGCCGGCGTCCTCGAGCCTCTCGACGTCGCCGTCCGTGACGGTGTATGCATGCTCGCGAACCTTGGCGAGGTACGGCGCCATCGCCTCGGGCGCAGGGGACATGTCCGCGACGACTGCTCGCAGCTGGTCGAGGTGCTCGCTCACCGTGGCGATTCTAGGTGCAGCACCGCGACCGGAGTACGAGGTGTTGCGCTCCAAGTCTTTCTCTGACTAGAGTCAGAGATATGCCCGACGTGGCGACGGAGCGAGTCCGGTCGTTCAACCGCACGGTGACGCAGCGGATCGGCGTGCTGCAGGACGAGTACCTCAACCGCGGGCGCCCGCTCGGTGCGTCGCGGGTGCTGTGGGAGATCGGCGAGAGGGGCAGCGACCTCCGCTCCCTGCGCGCCCGGCTCGATCTCGACTCGGGCTACCTGAGCCGCCTCGTCCGCACGCTCGAACACGACGGCCTCGTGGCCCTCGACGCGAGCCCGACCGACAAGCGGGTTCGCACCGTCAGGATCACCGACGCCGGGCGGGCCGAACGAGCCGTGCTCGATCGCGGCGCCGACGAGATCGCACGATCGCTGCTGGCCCCGCTGAGCAACGCCCAGCGCGACCGGCTCGTGGAGGCGATGGAGGTCGTCGAGCGGCTGCTCGTCGCCGGGCTCGTCGAGATCGAGGTCGAGGATCCGACGAGTGACACCGCGCGGTTCTGCATCCAGTCGTACTTCGACGAGTTGAACACGCGCTTCGACACGGGGTTCGATCCGGCGCAGAGCATCCCGGCCGATGCGGGCGAGCTCACGGAGCCGGCCGGTCTTCTGCTCGTCGCCCGACTACGCGGCGAGCCCATCGGCTGCGGCGCCCTGAAGCTGCACGGGAAAGAGCCCGCAGAGCTCAAGCGCATGTGGGTCTCGCCCGGCGCGCGAGGCCTCGGCGTCGGCAGGCGCATTCTGAGCGAGTTGGAGCAGCACGCCCGCGCACGGCACGTGACGGTCGTGCGCCTCGAGACGAACCGGAGCCTCCGCGAAGCCATCGGCCTCTACCGCTCTACGGGTTACGTCGAGGTCGACGCGTTCAACGACGAGCCGTACGCACATCACTGGTTCGAGAAGCGCCTCACTTCGCGCACCCAAGCGTCTTAGACTCTGCTCGACGCCGGCATCGACCGAGAGGACGCTTCACGGTGGCGACCCCCACGTTCGGCATTTTCGACCACATCGAAGGCATCCCGGGGACGTCGACGCACCGCCTGCTGCAGGATCGCCTCGATCTCATCAGGCTCGCCGACGAAGGCGGGATGGCTGGCTACCACCTCGCGGAGCACCACGGCTCCGACCTCTGCATGGCGCCGAATCAGGAGACGTTCATCGCCGCCGCCTCGCAGATCACGACGACCATCCGGCTCGGGCCCATGGTGAAGCTCCTGCCGCTGCATCATCCGGTGCGACTGATCGAGGACATGTGCGTGCTCGACCAGCTGACGGGCGGACGGCTCGACTACGGCGTCGGTCGAGGCGTCGCGCCGATCGAGCACTTCTGGTTCGGCAGCACGTGGGCCGAGTCGAAGGAGCGCTTCGAGGACACGCTCGGCATCATCTGCGATGCGTTCGCCACAGGCGAGATCTCGAGCGCGAACAGTACGTACTACGACTTCCCCACGATCCCGCTGTCGACGAAGCCGTTCCAGGAATCGATCCCGTTCTGGTACCCCGGCAATCCGGCAACGGCGGGACGGCACGGCATGAGCCTGATGAGCGCCGGCCCGGTCGAGCAGGGCACCTACGACATGTACGTCGAGACATGGCAGAAGCACATAGGCGACACGCTGCGCGTCGACGGCTCCGGTGCCAAGCCTCGCGTCGGCTGCACGATGCTGCTCGCGATCGCTCCCACCGAGCGCGAGGCGCTGGAGGTCGCGCGCCGCAGCATGGACGGCCTGACCCGGCGCGCACACAACGTGCACCGCTTCGACCGACTCGTGCTGACCGAGGAGGAGTGTGAGGCGGCCCTCGCTCCTCTACGGAGCATCCTGTCGCATCACGAGGACGCAATCAGCGCGGGCGCCGGCACGGCAGATCAGATCGCGGAGCGCTTCGCGGCAATCCTCGAGCCCGGGTTGATCGATTACATCGTGCTGCAACTTCCGGTGGGAGACATGACGTTCGACGAGGCGAAGCGGACGCTGGAGCTGTTCCTCAGCGAAGTCAAGCCGCAGCTCGAGCAGGCGTCGCTCGCGGCCTGAGCCGCACTGCCATTAGCCTCAACGGCATGACCCCGCCCGTCGGCAAAGACACGAATGCAGTCGTGCTCGTCGAGGGGACGAGCGATCAGGCCGCGCTCGCGGCGCTCGCCGAGCGCCGCGGTCGCGATCTCGACGTGGAGGGTGTCTCGATCGTGCCGATCGGCGGCGCGCAAGCGATCGGCAGGTTCCTGGACCGCTACGGACCGCACGGGCTCGACATCAGGCTGGCGGGTCTATGCGACGCCGCCGAGGAAGGCGCGTTCCAGCGCGGCCTGGAACGCTCCGGCCTCGGCGCGAGCCTCACGCGCGCCGACCTGGAGCAGCTCGGCTTCTACGTCTGCGTCGCCGATCTGGAGGATGAGCTGATCCGCACGCTCGGCGCCACCGCGGTGGAAGACGTCATCGCCGCGCAGGGCGAGCTGGGCTCATTCCGAACCCTGCAGAAGCAGTCTCAGTGGCAAGGCCGGAAGACCGAGGATCAGCTCCGGCGCTTCATGGGCAGCGGCGGCAGCCGGAAGATCCGATATGCGCGTCTGCTCGTCGACGCGCTCGATCTCTCGCGGGTGCCGCGGCCGCTCGACCTCGTTCTCGCTCACGTCTGAGCGTTGAGCCGGAGCACGAAGCGTCGCCTTTGTAGGATCGACCGATGGACCTCGACGCCGAGCTGCAGGACCGAACAGATCGCTGGCAACACACGATCGAAGCCCGCGACGCCGAAGCCGCCGCGGAGTTCCTTGCCGACGACTACGCCCTCGTCATCCTCCAGCCGCAGCCGGCGGTGGTGCAGCGAGAGGAATGGCTGCGCATGCTGCCCGACTACGACGTCCGCGGCTACTCGGTCGAGGAGCGAATCGTCGAGACATCGCCGGATCTCTGCACCGTATTCCAGCGAGTCGATCAAACTGCGGTGGTCAAGGGCGTCGAGCGAAGCGGCATCTTCATCCTCGTCGACGTCTGGGTGCGCGAGAACGGCGACTGGCAGGTCTGGCGCCGCCACTCCACCCCGCTCTCGGCCGGACCGGCACCGCGCGCGTAGCCCGACGCGGTTACTCCACGCACCGCACCGGGCACACTGGACGTGTGAACACTCTCGCCGAGGTGCTGCTCCTCGTTTTCCTCGTCATCCCGCTGCTCTTCGTGGGCGCGCTCTTCGTCTGGGCCGCCAGGAAAGACGGCGCCCACGATCGCGCAGTGCAGCGCCGGCTCGGCATACGACGGTCGACGCGTCTCGGTCCCTGAGCCTGACGTGCGACAATCGACCGGCGCCTGACGGCCCCCTATCGCAGCGCGTCGATCGACGCTGTCGCGACGATCCCTTCGACGCTGCGCGCGAGCTCTGCGTCCAACGTTATGAACGCGTCTGCCTGGAGCTGCGTCAGTGCGACGTACTCGGCGTTGTACGTCTCGGCCCATCCGAGCGTGTCCGCCAGCTCCCAGGCGCGACGGCGGAGCACGCCGTCTCCGAGCAGCCTGATCGGCATCTTTCCGATCTGCGCGAGCTGACCTCGCGCGACATCGGTCGCGATCTCACCCCGCTGGACGGCTTCGTGCAGGTCGGACAGCGTCTGGGAACGCAGGAGTGTCGGTGCGAGAAGCTTGTGCTCGCCCGAGACCTCGATCCCTTCGCGCACCAGGTGGAGCACTGCGCTGGAATCGACGACGAACCTGGTCAACGGGTACCTCCAGATCGGATTGAGGAACGCCACAACAGTAGGCTGTGGAGCGTTGGCTTTTACGCGTAGGGATCTCCTCGCCCGCGGAGCCGGCTTCCTGCTTGTCGGAGCTTCAGCACGTCGTGCGCTCGCCGAGCTCGACGTTCGCGACGCGCTGGCAGCATCCGACGGGAACGTGCAGCGGTTTGTGTCGCGCCCCGACCTGAAGCCGCCGACGACAAGCGTCCTTCAGCCCGCACGCGACGCGGCGGGCGGTCTCGTGTTCCTGGCTCCTTCGTCTGGCCCGGGGCAACGCGGCGCGATGATCTTCGACGACGCCGGCGAGCTCGTCTGGTTCCACCCCGTCGCGAACAAGGCTGTCACCGACTTCAAGGTCGCGGAGTACCACGGGAAGCCGGTGTTGACCTGGTGGGAAGGCAAGGTGGTGGACGGCCTCGGAGACGGGGAGTGGGTCGTGCTCGACTCGTCCTATCGCGAGCTCGCGCGTTTCTCAACTGCGCGCGGCCTCCACGGCGACCTGCACGAGTTCGTCATCACTCCACAGAACACGGCACTCGTGACGAGCAACGAGACGACGCCGTGGAATCTGACGAGTGTCGGAGGCAGTCGCCGGGGCCGCGTGGTCGGCGGGGTGGTGCAGGAGCTGGCGCTTCCGAGCGGCCGCCTGCTCTGGGAGTGGCGCAGCCTCGACCACGTCGCAGTCGCGGAGACGGAGATCAAGCAGAGGCCCGGGCCGCGCTTCGACTATTTTCACATCAACTCGATCGACGTCGCGCCCGACGGCAACCTGATCATCTCCGGGCGGAACACGTGGGCCGCCTACAAGATCGCTCGGCGCACCGGTCGAATCATGTGGCGCCTCGGCGGCAAGCGGAGTGACTTCACGTTTGGAAAAGGCGCGCGGTTCGAGTGGCAGCACGACGTTCGCGAGCACGCCGACGGCGTCGTGACCGTTTTCGACAACGCCGCGGCGCCTCAGGAAGAGCCGGAGTCGCGTGCACTCCTGCTGCGGCTCGACACGAGACGAATGCACGTTTCGCTCGAGCAGGCCTTCACCCACCGGCCCGAACCGGTGCTTTCCCATTTCCTCGGCAACGCGCAGCTCCTGGACAACGGCAACGTCTTCGTCGGCTGGGGCGGTGCGCCGTACGTGACGGAGTTCACGCCGAACGGCACGATCGCGTTCGACGCCCGCCTGCCCCACGGCGGCCAGAGCTACCGCGCGTTCCGCTCCCCCTGGGTGGGTCGTCCCGCCGATCGGCCGGTACTCGCTCCACGCCCGCCGGTCGTGTACGCGAGCTGGAACGGCGCCACCGAGGTGGCGTCGTGGCAGCTCCTGCAAGGCCCGAGCGCCTCGGCTCTCCAGGGCGGCCCGCGCGTCGCCCGGACGGGATTCGAGACGATGCTGACGCCGGCAGCACAGGCGCGCAGCGTGGCCGTCGTCGCGCTCGACGCCGCCGGCGCAGCCCTCGGCACATCGGCGACCGTCGCCTTGTAGCCGGTGGCCTATGCCACATCGTCGCCAGGCCGAGCCTCAGAGCTGCGACCAGGCACCGATCTGGAAGAGGCCCGTCACGAAGCTGTTCTTCGCCTGCACCTCATTGCTCATGCGTTCGAAGAGCGTCTCGGGATCCACTCCGGCGGCTCCGGCCACGCCGAGGCGCTGTGCGGCCGGAAGCACGGAACGTGCGATCGCGGCCATCAATTGCAGCGGGCCAGAGGCGCGCTCTCCCCCTCCGACCAGCGCTTCGAGCCGCATCGTTGGCGCCGGAAGACCGGCGGCCACGAAGGTCGAGTGGAGCTTCGCTCCCATGTGGATCTCGTGACCGGACAATCGAATCGTCTCGGATACCCACGTACGGCAGTCGTCGAAGATCGATGCCGGCGGAGAGGAGCGGGCGCCGCTCCAGTCGAGCTCGTGGAAGACGATCACGCCGCCTGGACGCAGATGGCCGGCAAGCTTTTCCAGCATCGTCGCCGGATCGTCCTGAAACTGGAGCACAAAGCGGCCGACCACGGCGTCGAACGGTCGTTCGAACACCATTTCGGCGGGGTCGCCCGTGAGGAAGGAGACGTTGCCGGCCGACTCGGCCTCGGCCCGTGCCGTCGCGGCGGACACCGCCTCCGCGGAACGGTCCACCCCGATGACCTCGCCGCTGTCGCCGACGAGCTGCGCGGCCAGGAGCGCGACCTCGCCGCCGCCGCTGCCGACGTCGAGCACGCGCATTCCCGCACCAACCCCGGCTTCCTCGAAGAATCTCCGCGTGATCGGATACATCAGGCGCGCTTGGGCATTGAGGCGACCAAGCTCCTGATCGGAGTGACCGAGCACGTACGCACCGGCGTTGTCACCGACGTTACTCACGCTCCTACGCTAACGCAGCCGTTGAGGAATCAGAAATCGGGTCTGATCGACGCCGTTCGAACGCGCTGTGACTCTCTGGTAGCCGCCGGGTGACAGGCTGGTGACAGCTGGTGAACAGCGGCTCCTGAAGCGTTAGGTTCGCCGAGTCCGTGTCTACCGAGTCCGTGCATGCCACCGCCGCCGAACTGTCGCGGATCCCACTCTTCGATTCGCTTGCAGAATCGGAGCTCGAACAACTCGCGTGCTGGTTCGACGTCGAGACAGCGAGCGAGGGCGTGTGCCTGACCGGCGAAGGCGCCTCCGGCTATTCGTTCTTCGTTCTCCTCGATGGGAGCGCGGCAGTGACCTCTGCCGGCGCTGAGATCGCCACGCTCGCGCCCGGCGACTTCTTCGGAGAGATGGCGATCCTCGGAGACGGGCGGCGCAGCGCCACGGTGACGACCACCTCCCCGTCGCGGTTGCTCACCCTGTTCGGAACCGAGTTCCGCCGGCTGCAGCAGACGCATCCCGAGATCGCGCAGCGCATCGAAGCAACGATGCGCGAACGGGCTGCCGGCCGCGCCTGACGCCCTAGCCCGCGCTCCCCGCGGCCTCGGCGACGTCAGGGGGTCCATGATGACGGCTGAACGTGAAGGCCGCGATGAGACCGAGCACGAGCGTCGGGACCATCGTGAGGAAGCGGTAGACGAGGACCGCCGCGACGACGCCGGCGTTGTTGCCGCCGAAGCCGACGAGCGCACCGGTCAGCCCGAGCTCGATGATTCCGATCCCGCCGGGCGTGATCGGAATCGTGCCGATGATGCGCACGAGCGACCAGGCGGCGAAGGCCTCGATGAGCGAGACCTGCGACGGCGGAACATTGAAGGCGCGGAGCGAGACGACGAGCACTGCGAACACGGTCAGGCTTCCCGCAAGCGACGCGAGGGTCAGGAGGTGCCAGCGCCGCTCGAGGAAGTCGCCGGCGTCCCGGCGGAACCGTTCGAAGCTTGCGCCGCCCCACGTCACCGGGCCGCGACGCAGCTTGCGGCGCGCCCAGGTCGCCAGCCGGGCGACGAGGTCGCCGAGGTCGCGGGCGAGCCGGTTGCTGACGAGCACGACCACGAAGCCGGCGACAACGATCCCGAGCACGGCGACACCGATGAAAGCGACGGTCGCAAGCGCAGCCGTCTGCGACCCCGAGATCGTCAGGAGGAACACCGCGACGATCGGGAACAAGAGGTTGAGGAACTGATTCCACAGACCCGTGAGCGTCACTGCACGCGCGATGTCGCTGGGCGCAAAGCCCCGCCGCCGCAACATGCCGTACGCTCCTGCCGCACCGACCGCGACGCCGCCGGGGACGACGATCGACAATGCGGTGGATGCCTGCGTCACCTCCATGGCGCGGAAGAACGACAGGCCGGGCAGCGTGACCATCCAGGGCGGCGCGAACGTCACCAGGTTCAAGACGGTCGCAACCAGGAGAGCAGCCGCCCACTCCCATGAGAGCTGCTTGACCACCTTCCAGACGTCGGCGTAGTTCGCGATCGTCGGCAGGAAGTAGACAAAGGTGGAGATGATGATCGCGAGGCTGAGCGCTCCGAGTGCGCCCCGCTGGAGCAGCTTGCGCTTCGACTGCTTCGTCACCGGCCTACCCGGTTGCCTTGGCCTCGTTCTTGGCTTCCTTCTTCGCCTTGTGCGCAGCCTGCTGCTCGGCCGCTTTCTGCTTCGCGCCTGTATAGGAGTCGGAGACGAGCTGCTTGCCGCCGCTCCAGCCGAAGGCCCAGACGACGAGGATGATGGCCAAGATGATGTTCCACGCTGTCGTCACGAGTTGCTGTGCGACGGAGTAGGCCGCCGCATCGGTCGGGCTGGCGATGCCGCTGAGCGAGGCAACGTTGAAAGCCTGGGTCACGCCGGCGCCACCAGGCGTGACCGACGTCACGTTCGCAATCGAGTTCCCGCCGCTGATCCGCATCAACGTGTGAAAGCTCACCGGGATCGAGTACGCGGCGAGGAAGACCGCCATCACCCCGAGGCTCGCCACCCAGCCGACAAAGGACGGGAGGAACACGCGCAGGAAATAGGCGCGAGGCTGAGCGAGGATCCGCCCTCCCTCCTTCGCATCCTCCCACCAGATCACAACGCGCCGCCACAGCCGTCGGATCAGCAGGTAGAGAAGGAATCCTCCACCGACGAGAATGATCGCCGTCGCCCACGGGTGGGTGTGCACGAACGCGAACTTGATGTCGAACGAGCCGCCGACCGTCAGGAAGAGATAGAGGTAGACGAAGATCCCGATCAAGGTGAAGAAGATCTTCTGCACCGCGTACGCTCCGAGAATGCCGGCGAACGTCGCACCCGCGATGATCGCGGTGAACATCAAGAGCATCACGAGCGTTCCGATGTTCGCAGGCAAGATCCCGTTCAACGCCACGGAGGCCGCGTAGCACGCGAGGATGTCGAGAAAGCGTTCGCGCTCCGGATAGGCGTAGCGCAGGATCGAATACCAGGCAAACGCGGTCGCAGTCGTCTGCAGCGTCTTGAGCACGACCGCCGCGATCAGATACCCGATCGAGATCTGCGTGATCGTGTCCCAGAGCTCGGAGAACCACCCCCTGATGTCCCAACCGACGAGGTTTGCGAACGCTCCGATGACCACAATGACGAGCGCGCCCACCAGCAGGCGCTTCACGCGGACCCGCCCCTTCGTCGGCCCGCTCGCCACCGGCACTGCGACGCTCATCGCGCTCCCCCCGGCACCGCGCCGACGATCGGCTCCTCGGGTGGTTCGAAGAGGGTGTGGCGGTGCATGGGTCGATGATCTCAGGGGCGCCCGGATTTTGGCATCACCCCAATCGAGTGATCGGCGCCACCTCACCCTCTTTGGTTGATGACGCGGCGAGCATCGCCGTCGTAGCGTGAAATCACCGATCGAGTCGGGGCGATCGAATGTCATCTCGTAACCAGTGGAGGGAGCTCGAAATGCTCGCGTACGTCAACAACCCCAGCTTCTGGGACGTCGTCTGGTGGATGTTCATCTTCTTCGCCTGGGTGATGTGGATCTTCGTCGTCATCAACGTGTTCATCGACAACTTCCGCCGCAGCGACCACAGCGGACTCTCCAAGGCGCTGTGGACGGTCTTGATCGTCTTCGTGCCGCTTTTCGGCGTGATCTTCTATCTGATCGCACGGCCGTCGACCGACGCAGTCGCGGTCATGTAGCGACGCTCTATCGACAGAGGCGGGGGAAGCGCGCACAGACCGCGTCTCCCCCGCTTTCTGCCTCTCGGCCTCGACCGTAGCCCGATCTGCTCGGGTTCGGACGGACGAGAGCGTGTGACCCGCCGGGAGCGGGCCACACGTATCGACGGGCGTCCGCGCTACGAGTGGACCGGCTTGAAAAACCGGCCGAGCTCCCAGTTTGCGGTGTCGTTCCCGACCTTTAGGCCCTGCTGGACCGAGTTGCGGAAGTGGAAGCCGAGCCAGACTCGGGCGTCGACGATCTGAGCCTGGATGTCGTGAACCGTGTTGAAGTGCTGCGTGGTCGTGAGGACGGTGCTCCCGTTCTGACCCCCCGGAACAGTGACGTCAAGGTGCTGCGTGTGCAGCGCCGCCGCGAGTGCGTCGCTGAAGCCGGCGGTAAAGCAGCCGTGCTGCGACGGGTACTCGGGATGTCCGGGCACCGGCAGCAGCGGCTGCCAGCTCGGGTCAGCGGTGGTCGCTGGGTTGTTGTCCTTGTCGGCGTTCTGGATCGCGCTGATCGGGCGCCAGAACTGGTAGTAGAACTTGGAGTCGTAACAGGCGATCCCGGCGTCGGTGGTGACGATGTTGCCGATCGCGAACAGATGCGCCGCGTCGACGATGTCCAGGTTGTGCTGCGCCACGACGGTCTGGAACGTCTGGTTGTACTGGTTGATGTTGTTCCCGACCCAGAAGTACGCGATTGCCGTCTCGGCCGGCGTGCGGACGGTGCTGTTGACCGCACCGTAGGCCTCGGTCTCGTTCAGGTCTCTTGCGTACTGCTGGCTGGTGAGCGCAGGCGGCGGCGGAGCGCGGAACTGCGAGGGGCTGTCGAGCAGGAACGGACGGAACGTCGCGAGCCAGGGCGTCTGCACCTTCTGGTTTGGCTGCAGCTGCCACTGTCCGGGAATCCACGGGCCGTTCTGCCCGTAGCTCGGCGTCGCCGCGTTGAGGCCGTCGCCGGATCGCAGGGTGATGATGTCGTTCGCCGCCGCCAGGCCGACCGCTTGGCCGTCGGCGACGTTGCCCGTCAATGTCGCGATGTAGGCGTTGTACTCGGCGTCCACCGTCGGCGCCTGGTCGGGCAGGTAGTGGTCGAGGATCGTCTGCGCAGCCGTCGCCACCGCCGCCTGTACCGAGGCACCCGGCGCGACCGTGAAGGCGAAGTCGTGGTAGGGCTCGTAGCCCCCCATCATCTTCGTCACCGCGTCGTACACCGCTGCCTGTGTGTACGACATGTAGACCATCCCATCGGTCTGGACCTTTGTCGGCACGGAAGCCCGGACAGCGTTCACCGTGTAGGTGTTCCAGGTCAGAACCGCGTCCGGCGGCACCGTGGCCGCTCGACGGGTCGTCGCCGAAGCGGCCGACAGCACGATCGCGGCGACCACGGCGAGGCAACCCGTGAGGACGACGAGCGTCCTCAGGCGAACTGTCTTCCTCTTCATCTCTCCTCCTCATGGGGCGCACCGACCGATAGGAAAAGCGTCGAGTGCGCGGATGTGTCTGACTACCGCGGAGATCTGAAGCTAGGAGAAGACTGGTGACCGCTTCAATTGTGGCAATCCACAGACTTTCAGTCGCCCTCCCGCACAATCCGTGCGGCGAGCGCAGTACGTGAGCGTACGCCGAGCTTCGCGTACACCTTGGACAGGTTCGCCTCCACGGTGCGAAGGCTGATATGCAGGCGGGCGGCTACTTCCTTGTTCGCAAGCCCGCTCGCGACCAGCTCGGCCACCTCTCGCTCCCTCGTCGTCAGCACGTCGGGGCCGGACGGCCGGCGGCCCGGCAGCCTGGCGATCTCCGCACGAGTGTTCTCGGCCCAGGTCGCCGCGCCGAGCTGCTCGAAGCGCTCGAGCGCGTCGACGAGCGTCGTGCGCGCCGCGCCCCAGTTGCGCGCGCGCCGCTCTTCGCGCCCGACCAGCTGTAGCGTGCGGGCGTGCTCGAACGGCTCGGGAAGGTCCGCAAGTGCGTCGAGCGCGGCAGCGAATGCGGCTTGTGCCGCCGCGCGTTCGCCACGCACGGAGGCGACAAGCGCTTCGACCCGGCTCGCCATCGCCCGACACCACGGCTCCTCGCCGACCGGACAGCCGCGTAACAACGCGGCGACGGTCAGCGCGTCGTCGAGTCGCCCGGCGTCCACGTACGCCTCCCCGAGGACTTGCGCAACTGGGAAGAGCGAGAGATCGCCGAGCCGGCGTTCGAGCATCAACTCCCAGGCGGGCTCGACGTTGCCGATCGCCCCCGCTACGTCGTTCTCCGTGAGTGCGATCTGACCAAGCACGGCCCGAAGGGACACCGTGAACCAGAAGTCGTGCGTCGCCTCCGCATCCGCAAGTGCCGTGACCGCCAGCGCACGCGCTTCGTCGTGGTGTCCGACCGAGGCTTCGAGCATCGCCAGCGCATAGTTGATGCCCGTGACAACCTGCGCGTCGGCCGCTTGCCGCGCACGCTCGAGTGCGACTCTCGCGTTTGCGAGGCCCTCCTGCCAGCGTCCCGCGCGTAGCTGGGTCTCGGCCAGGTGCGCACGAGCCACCACCTCGACCGATTCGAGTCCACGCTCGTGTGCCCACACGATCTCCTGCTCGAACAACGCCTCGGCCTCGTCGAAGCGGGTCGCGGGAATGCAGATACAGCCGAGTATCATCCGCGGCGAGTTCGCCAAAGCAACGCTCATGTCCCAGCGCTCGAACGCCTGACGCGCCGCCTCGGTCACACCGAGACCGAGCATGCTCTCCGCGAAGCCGACGTACGCGAGGCCCTGCACCGCTGCCATCGCGGCCCCGGCACCCTCCGCGAGCTCTCTCGCCTTCCGTGCGTGAGCGACGGCATCCTCGAGACGGCACATGCCGAGCGAGGTCTCTGCCATCTCCAGATACACGTCGGCTCGAGTCAGATCGTCGTCTTCGCAGTCGCGGAGTGCGAGCTCGAGTTCAGCGATGCACTCGTCGTAGGAGAGCTCCGACCCCACGATGGACCAGGTGAGCGTTAGCCGGGCACGCGCTCGAGCGACCCCGGCTGGAAGCTGCTCGACCAGGCGACGACAAAGGGCGGCGGATGCCTCGACGTCGCCGGCATGGAGCGACTCCCGCGCCGCCGCCACCTCTCGCATCTGGGCCGCATCGCTGGACGGGTCAGCCGAGAGCTCCGCTGCACGGAGAAGGAACGCTCCGGCGGCAGCGTGGTCGCCAAGCGCCGCTGCCTCCTCGGCGGCCTGGTCGAGGAGCTTCGCGGCCGACTCGTCGCGGTCGACCGTCGAGTGGGCGACGTGTTGGCCGCGCTCGACCGCATCGAGACTCACAGTCGCCAGCCGCGCGTGGATCCTTCGCCGCTCATCCGGCAACGGAAGCTCGAGCGCCGCCGCTGCCAGCAACGGGTGGGGGAACGACAGCCGTTCCCCATCGAGCTCGAGAACGCGGGCCTCGATCGCCGACTCGAGCTCCGCACGTTCGACCCCTGCCGCGAGCAGCATTTCTGTCGACGGCCGCAACGCCGCCGCCGCAACTGTGGCCGCCCTGCGGGCGCCAGGATCCAGTTTCCGCAGACGCTCTGCAAGCGCAAGCGGGAGCGTCGGCAACCGGCCCGCGTCGTTCACTCCTCCTTGCCGCATCAGCTCGAGGGCGAACATGGGGCTGCCGCCGGACGCCTTGCGGAGCGCCGTCAGTCGCGGACGTGACAGCTGCCGGCCGAGACGCTCGCGGATCAGCACTCCCAGCTCCGTCGCGGAAAGCGGCCCAACCGCGAGCCGCCGAACACTCCAGTCGGGAAACGTGAACGGCTGACCTGCGCCGCTGCCGTCCGTTCGCACGGCGACGAGCACACGCACCGGCACCGGCCCCAGCCGCCGCAGTGCAAACGAGAGCACCGAGACGGTCGGCCGGTCGAGCCACTGGACATCGTCGACGACGATCAGGAGGTCTCCCGCTGCCCCCTCGCTCCGGAGGAACTCCAGTAGTCCGCGCGAAAGCGCGTGCTGCTCGATCGGATTCTCGGTCCGGCCGCGGGCGAGCGCCGCCTCGATTGCCTCGCTCTGCGGCCTTGCCAACGCGGCGAAAGCATCGGTGTCGAACCCCCCGAGCAGATCACCGAGACCGACATAGGGCAGCTCCGCTTCGCCCGCCGCCGGGCGAGCAAGAAGCACACGTAGGCCCGCCGAAGATGCGCGAGCCAGCGCGGCGCGCACGATCGTCGTCTTCCCGATGCCAGCCTCACCCTCGATGACAAGAGCGGCAGGCACGGCGGCGTCCGCGCCGGTGAACTGATCGACAGCAGCGAGTTCGGACTCACGCCCGAAAACGCTCCCCTCCACGTCCTCGAGGATCGCATCCGCCACGCGAAACAACTCCTTCCCAAGCGGAGTCTGAGCCAGTCGGCCGCACGAGGCAAGCCGTGCGCGCGATTGCAAGGCCTGACCTCGGTCCAACCGAACTGGATCCCAGCATTGGTTGAGCTACTGTCGGTCGCGGCAATGCTGGCTGTAGACGAGGAGGATCACCCAATGCGCGACCGACTTGCCATCGCCCTTGCGAGTACTGCGCTTGTCGTCGCGCTCTTCGGTGCGACGCCGATCGGCAGCGCCGCGAGGAACGTCATCACGGCAGTACCGCCATTTGCAAAACGCGCGGACTTCGCCACTCGTGCCGGGTTGGCGCAACACGCGAAGCTCGCCGACGTCGCAACCAACGCGAAGCTCGTCGTGGGTCACCGCATTTCGACCGCGCCGAAGCCGGGCGACATTCCAGTCGTCGGCTCCGACGGCAAGCTTCCCGCTGCGCTCGGCGCGGTAGGGGCGCCAGGGCCGCCGGGGCCGCAGGGAGCCGGCGGAAGCCCGGGGCTCGTGCGCGCGTATGCCCACGTCCTCGCCGACGGCACGCTCGACCAATCCAAGGGGAGTAAGGGCATCGTCAGCGCACGCGTCAGCGGCACAACCATGTGCGTCAAGCTCGACCCGTCGATCGACGCTCTGCGGGCCGTCCCATCGGTCACGCCCGACATCGCGGGGAACTTCTCCGCGGGGCCGAATGGAAACATCGCCTACGTGGCCGTCATCAACGGAGGTTGCACCGGAGCGAATGAGATTCACGTGTACACCGGGTCCTACGGTGGAGGACAAAACGGCGGCACGCCCATCGGCGCCCCCGGCCCCTTCTTCCTCCTCGTGCCGTAAGGCGCCACGAGACTGCGGAGCGTGTCCGGCCGGCGAAGGGTGAGATTAGGATGCGACCGGAACGCTCCAACCGCTCGCGTTGCCTGACGTGTCCACGGCACGGATCGTGTACGTCGTGCCGGCGGGCGACGGTTCGTCGACGAACGTCGAGTGACCGACGAGGTGATCGTTCAGGCGCGTGAGTACACCGCCCGGAATCGTCCTTTCCACCTCATAGCCGGCGAGGTCGTTCTCAGAGCCGCTCGTCCAGGTCAGCGTCACTGTCTGCGCGCTCCGCGTCGCGCTGAGAGCGATCGGTACCGCCGGTGGCGTTGTGTCCCGGAACAGGAATGGCAGCTTCCGGAGAAGCGGCACGGTTCCGACATCCACGTCGTTCCCGCGGGAGATCGGCTCGGAGACGCCCGGCATGACGTCGCCGAGGCACATCGCGGAGTCGACGCCCTCGGTCTCGATCGCCGACAGCCGGTCGAACATGGTCGGCGCCCCGTTGAGGCCGTTCTTCGCAATTCCGCGTCGGCGGAGCTCATCCGTGATGAGCCCGCGGGCGACCTCGACCGACGCGCCGCGCTTCGCGAGCGCCTTCTCGTAGGCGGCGCGGCGGCCCTTGAACACCTTCGCGATCGCGCGGTTCTCGATCGCGAGCACCGACTTCGCGTCGACATACGCCGCGCCCGCAAGTACCGCGCGCGCGAATTGCACCGTCAGTGCGTCGTGACGGTCCTTGGTGAACTTCGCCAGTCGGTCGACTGCGCTCGTGTACACGCGCCCGCCGTTTGCGAACGTGCAGTCTGCACCGCGTGGTACGGCGAGTTGGCCTTCCGTGCGCGACGACTGGAACGTCGAGCCCACCATCGTCGGTGCGTCGCAGAGCGACGGATTCCGGGCCCAGAGCCATGTGCATGCGGCGACCGCTTTGTCCGCGTCGACGCTGTCGGCGCCGAAGGTGCCCCAACCCCAAGACCACAGCGTGCGGATTCCGTACTCCCGCGCGACCTGGTCAGCCGCGAATGCCTCCCACTTGACCACGCGGAGCCAAGCCTCTGTCGGCTCGAGCCCCTGCCGCCCGCCGATCCCGGGCGTCTGCGCCGAGTGGAAGCCGAGCATGAAGCCGAGGCGCGCCCGCGGCACGTCCGCGCCCTCGAACTGCACGATCAGGTCGCGCATCCCGAGACGCATACGGCGGCTCGCGATCAGCGATCCGAGCGGGTACATCTTCGCTCCGTCGTAGTACGCCTCGTAGATGATGTAGGCGGACTTCGACGCCGTCTGCCACCAGAGCGCCGTCTCACCGGCGACCGTCGGATTGCCGTGCACAAGCAGGGCAGGCTGTGCGCCGTGCTCGGCCAGCCGTTGCACGAGCGCCAGGACGTTTGCGCGATACGCGGCGTATGACGCCGACCAGGGCGCCGCGACATTCGAGCCCTGGAGCTCATTGAGTGCGATCCACGGCGTCGTGCAGCCGGTTGTCGCGACCGCCTTCGCATACAACGCGTCGGCGGCCGGCACGATCGAGGCGGCGTCGGCCGGAGCGTCGACATCGCCGACGATCTGGGGCAGATGCAACTCGAAGTAGGTCGTGCCGACACCCGCCTTCCGGAAGGTCGCGCCGAGCGCTACTCCGCTCGTGGCGACGATGACTCCCGGCCTCGAAAAGACCGCCCGAACGTCCGACTTCACGGAGCCTTCCCCGTAGTCGATCCACAGCGGGCTCGCAGCGGGCAGCCCGCACTCGCCCGCGGCGGCAGGGGCCTGCTCGGCGACGATGGCCTCGCGTGCGCGGGTGCGTGCGCGTGCGCCTGCACCGGGCACTACGAGCAGCGCCGCGAGGAGCGCGGCGACGGCGAACGTCCAGCGACTCCCTGACGAGCAACGATCCGGCGGCGTGACCATCGCGGCTCCACCTCCCGAGCCCAACTGGGCTGGCGTCTGGGGACCCCCCGTAGATGTACCACCCGACGCGGGCCGCGCATAGGTATTCCTCGCTGAATCGCACGGCCGAGCCTTCTGACGGAGCTCGGCCGAGGCGACGAGCGGGCCGGCCTGTGCGAGACTAATCGCCGTGCCTCGCCCCATGCTCGTTGCGGCAGCGCTGGCGGTCTCGGCCACATCGGCCGCCGCGCTCTATCCCGGTTCGGCCGGAGCGGCTGGGTCGCGCGGCTGGTCGGGCTCCGCTTCGTGCACGATTACCGTGACGGGACCGGGGTACCAGCATTCGGAGACGCAACGATGGCAGGTCAGCGGGCCTACGAAGGTCCGCGGGAGCTTTCAGTTCGTCCCTTCGCGCTGGACGGATACGGGCAGCGGTTCCTCACAGGTGACGCAGGGCGATCAGACGAGGGACATCACCTGGACCGTGAACGCCGCCGCCGCGGGGCAGTTCCAGTTCGTCGTCAGGGCGTCGGACCACAAGCTCGTCATCGGTCAGGCGAACGCTCAGCTCCGCGTTCCCAACGGCATCACCGGGACGCAGCAGGTCACGATCGGAGGCGTTGCACAGACGCCCGGTGCGGTCGGGCTGGAGGCGTTCGAGACCCAGCTGCCGCCCATCGTCACCCGCCGGACCATCCGTGTCGTCTCCGGCTCCACGCCGTCGGCGCCGGTGAACGGGTCGGTCGCGCCGTTTCAGCCCGCTGCGGCGGCTGTCACGAAGAGGTGCGCCTGGAGGTTCACCAAGGCCGGGTGATCATCTCAGCCGGCTAGGCGACCTCGACGGGCGCATGCTGCGGTTGATCGCGGTTCATTCACGCATCCGCTGCCTTCATCCAGGCGGGACGAAATTGAATCCGACTCGACCGGCTAGCTTTGAGCATGCGCTCCGCAACGCGCGACGAATGGGTCGAAGCGGCACGCTGCGTCTCGCCGAGAGTCGGCGGGATCGTCTCCGACCCGCGTTGGTAGATTGGCCCAACTGAGCCACTCAGGGCACGTCACTCCGAGGGAGGCACTCGCGTCATGCAGTCAGAACCCTCCTTCCGCGACGCGAAGTGGGAGGCGGTGATGGCGCAATGAATCTGGTGTGGGCGGTCCTCATCGTCCTCGGCGTCGCGGGAACGGCGGTCGCAGCGATGCTGCTCGTTCGCCGAGGTGCCCCTGAAGGCAGCTACTTCGAGGATGGCGATCGCGCATCCGGGATCTTCGGCGTCCTGGCCACTGGCTTCGCCGTGCTGATCGGCTTCGTTGTCTTCCTCGCATTCGAGAGCTTCGACACGTCGCGCAGCGGCGCCGAAGCAGAGGCTCGTACCGTCGTGCAGCAATTCGAGACGGCGCAGTTCCTGCCTATTGCTGTGCGACCGCGGCTCTCGGGTGATCTCGTCTGCTACGCGCGCGCCGTGATTCACCAGGAGTGGCCACGGATGCAATCCGGCACCATCGGCGGTTTGAGAAACCCATGGAGCTTGGTGATGCTGCGTACCTTGCGGACGACGGAGCCACGCTCGGCGTCCGAGCAGACGGCCTACAGCAAATGGTTCGATCAGCGATCCGACCGAGAAAACGGGCGCGCTGACCGCATCCACGGCGCCGAAGGAGTAATCCCACTTCCGATCTGGATCGTTCTCCTCATCGCCTCCGGCGTCATCTTCATCTACATGCTGTTCTTCGCCGACAGCGCCGAACGGGCAATCGTGCAGGCGACGATGATGGGCGGCGTCGCCGTCGTCATCACCTCGACGCTGCTCTTGTTGGTGTTCCTCGACCATCCCTACGAATCGGGAGTGGGCGGCCTTCGCCCGGTCGCCATGGAACGCGCACTCGCCCAGCTTCGACAGGAGAGCGCTTTTGCGCAAGAGAAGATCGTCATCCCGTGCGACTCGAAGGGGATCGCGCGAGCGGCCTGAGTCCCACGCCACTGAGCGGGGCAAACGGCACGCAGGCACCCTCCACCACTCGATTCATCCCATGTGGTCGATGCACGCTCGAAAGCCGTCCCTATCGTGGGACGGTGGTTGCCATGGTCGCGGTCGGTTCACAAGAAGCTCGATCTTCGCTTGGCTGTCGGGATCCGGGCGCGGAATGGCTGGTGGCGGACGCCATTGGGGGTTGTCTGTGTGTGGGCGCTCCTTGTCATCACGAAGAGCCTGGCGCGCAACGGAAGCCAGCGAAAGGAGTAGGACGATGAGGAATGCGGACGATCTCCTTCGATCACTCGACCCCGGCTCCGCGACGGCTTCCGAGGGGCCTGCGACGCACCTCGTGGACGAGAGGGAAGCGGCAGACGGGAGCTCTTCCCGGCCGAGTGCGATGCCGCACTTCACACCCGCCGAGCGGGCGGCCCGGGGCAAGGCCGCGCGCGGCGAGCTGCCGCGTTCGGCACACGCCGAATGGGAGGCCGGGCCAGCACGCCGAGATCCCGTTGATCTCCTCGAGGAGCAGGCGCGGACGCGTCTGCCAGAGCTCGGCCCGATCCGGTACGGGCGCATGTTGGTGTCGCCGTTCACCTTCTTCCGCGGCGCCGCCTACCTGATGGCGGCCGATCTCGCGGATGGGCCGCGGACAGGCTTGTACTCGCAGCTCTGCGGAGACGCGCACCTCTCCAACTTCGGCATCTTCGCCGCGCCGGATCGGAGGCTCGTCTTCAGCATCAACGACTTCGACGAAACACTTCCTGGGCCATTCGAGTGGGACCTGAAGCGGCTCGCCGCGAGCGTCGCGGTCGCCGGCCGGGATCGCGGCTTCGACCAGGCGGTCTGCCGCTCGGTCGTGATGGCGACGGCGCGTGAGTACCGCGAAGCGATCGGTCGCTTCGCGGAGATGCGCAACATCGCCGTCTGGTACCAGCGCCTCGACGTCACCGCGATCCTCAAACAACTCGGAGCATCGGCGTCTCGAAAGCAGATGAAGCGTTTCCAGAACGACGTCGCCAAGGTGCGTACGAAGGACAGCATGCGAGCCCTCACAAAGCTGTGTCGGACCGTCGACGGCGAGCTACGGATCGTCGGCAACCCTCCCCTCGTCACACCGATCGAGGACGTAGTACCAAACGCAGAGCAGGATCACTTGGAGGACGTCGCGCGGCGCATGATTCGCTCATACCGAAGCACGCTGCCGCGCGACCGGCGCAAACTGCTCGAGAGCTATCGATACGTGCACGCCGCTCGGAAGGTCGTTGGTGTCGGCAGCGTGGGTACCCGCGCCTGGATCCTCCTGATGGTAGGCCGCGATAACAACGACCCGCTCTTCCTCCAGTTCAAGGAAGCGCAGGCCTCGGTACTCGAGCCGTTCCTCGGCAAGAGCCAGTACACCCAGCACGGACAACGCGTCGTGGAAGGACAGCGGATGATGCAGGCGGCGCCCGACATCCTGCTCGGGTGGGAGCGAATCGTGACGATCGACGGGGAAAGACGGGACTTCTACATCCGGCAACTATGGGATGCCAAAGGCTCAGTGGAGGTCGAAGCGATGGACCCGTCAGAGCTCGAGGACTACGGCAAAATCTGCGGCTGGACGCTCGCGAGAGCCCACGCCCGCACGGGCGACGCCATCGCGATCGCCGCCTACCTCGGCCGCAGCGACTCCTTCGACCGCGCGATGGCCTCATTTTCCGAGACATACGCCGACCAAAACGACCGCGACTACCGCAGCCTGAAGGAGGCAGCAGCCTCCGGGCGCATCGTCGCCGAAATGGGAGTTTGATCAACCCGAACCGCGCAGCCGGCCACGCCACGAAACCGAGAAATCCTTGCGTCCTCCCACGTGGTGCCCCGGGCCGAAAGACCGAAGCTCCCGCGCGCGCACACGTACGCTCGCGCGAGATCGTTGCGTCGTCCCCGCCGGAAGCCGATGGGGTTTTAGTGGAGGCGGCGGGAATCGAACCCGCGTCCGCAGCCGCACCGGCTGAGCGTCTACAAGCATAGGTCGCACTTTTCACGTCACCCGTTGGCCGGAGTGCGACCGCCCAACCAACGGACTAGCCATCCTTTTGCGTCGCACCTCGGGCGATTGGCGTTCCCTCGGTGCCGAGCCTGTTGGTTAGCGCCGCCCCGGATCACAGGCCCATCCGGAGGGGCGTCGCTAGCTAGCTCTTAGTTCGAGTTAGGCAGCGAGTGCGAGATCATTCTGATTCGCATTTGGTTTGTGCCGGTGGATTAACGAGGCCTACCGGCGACCTCGGCTTGCAACTCATCCGGATGTATCGACCACGTCGAAACCAGGTCGCCCCCGTATGTCACTTCCTCCACATTCTAGCGGCGAATCGCCTCCTCCACGGCCCGCCGGACGAGGACGCCCGCCAGATGACGCCGGAACTCGGCGCTCCCGTTGGTATCCGACGGCGGATCCGTTCCGTCGGCGGCGTCGGCGCCCGGGTCGGCACCGGCGGCCCAGGCGGCCTCCGACGCGCTTGCCCGAAGTGGCGTCTCCCCCATGTTCACGAGGCCGATGGCGGGCTCGCTCACACCCCCGTTCGAGCGCTGCGCGACCGCGACAACCCCGACCGTCGCCCAGTCTTGCGCACGGCGCCGGAACTTCAAGAAGCTCCAGATGTGATCCGCGCCGAGCTTCGGCACCCGCACCTCGGTCACCATCTCCCCCGGCCCAACTGACGTCTGGAAGACACCCTGGAAGAAGTCCGCCGCGGCGACCGTCCGCACGCCGTCTTTCCCTGCGATGTCGACCTCTCCCCCGAGCGCGAGCACCACCGCGGGTAGATCGGAGGCGGGATCGCCGTGCGCCAGCGAGCCTCCGATGGTGCCGCGATGCCTCACCTGCGGATCGCCGATCAGCCGCGCCGCATACGACACGAGCGGGTTGTGCTCCCGCACGATCGGCAACGTCGCCACATCGTGGTGACGCGTCAGTGCGCCGATAGCCAGCTTGTCGCCCGCATCGCGAACGTACGACAGCTCCTCGAGCCGCCCGAGATCGACGAGCAACGACGGACGCGCGACCCGAAGGCGGAGCACGGGCAGCAACGAATGTCCTCCCGCGAGCAGCTTCGCATCCTCTCGGTCGCCGAGCAGCGACAACGCATGGCCGACGGACTCTGCGACCTCATAGTCGAACGGGGCGGGGATCATGACCGCACCTCCTCGAGCGCACGCCAGATTCGCTCCGGCGTCGCCGGCATGTCGACGTTGGCGATCCCGTCCTCTGCGAGCGCGTCGACGACGGCATTCATCACGGCCGCGGGAGATGCAATCGCACCTGTCTCGCCGACCCCCTTCACACCGAGCGGGTTCGTCGGGCTCGGCGTCTCGACTCGATCGAGCTCCCATCGTGGGAACTCGGCCGCCGACGGAACGAGATACGACACCATGTTGCTCGTCAGCAGATTCCCGTCTTCGTCGTACACCGCCTCCTCGTACAACGCTTGCGCGACGCCCTGCGCGAGGCCGCCGTGGATCTGGCCGTCGACGATCGTCGGGTTCACCACGACGCCGACGTCATCGACTGCGACGTACCGTTGCAGCTCGACATTGCCCGTCTCCGTGTCGATCTCGACCACCGCGACATGCGCACCTCCCGGCCACGAGAAGTTCGGCGGGTCGTACACATACGTCGCCTCGAGGCCAGGCTCGACGCCGTCCGGCAGATCGTGCGCCGTCCACGCGGAGAGCGCGATCTCCTTCAGCGTGATCGAGTCCTCGGGGCCGATGAAGCGACCGCGCACATGCTCCACCTGCGACTCGTCGACGCCGAGCCGGTGCGCGGCGATCTTCTTCGCCTTCTCGACGATCCGCTCCCCCGCGTAGTACAGCGCAACGCCACCGACCGCGAGGCTCCGGCTCCCATAGGTATCCATGCCGAGCGGCACGACCGCCGTGTCGCCGTGCAGCACCTCGATCTCGTCGACCTCGTAGCCGAGCTGGTCGGCGACGATCTGCGACCACGACGTCTCGTGTCCCTGGCCGTGCGGCGACGTGCCCGTCAGCGCTTGCACCGTCCCCGTCGGAAGGCAACGGATCGTCGCGGCATCCCAGCCGCCCGCGCCGTAGCGGATCGCACCGAGGATCTTCGACGGCGCAAGCCCGCACATCTCGACGTACGTCGACAGCCCGATGCCGAGACGCTTCGTGTCGCCGGCCGCACGACGCTTGCGCTGCTCGTCCCGAACGCTCTCGTAGTCGACGTTCGCGAGCGCCTTGTCGAGGGACGCGTCGAAGTCGCCCGAGTCGATCGTCAGGCCTGCGGCGATCGTCGCGGGGAACTCGCGGATGAAGTTCATCCGACGCAGCTCGACCGGGTCCATCTCCAGCTTGCGCGCAAGCGCGTCGACCGCCCGCTCGATCGCGTACGTCGCCTCCGGCCGCCCCGCGCCGCGGTACGCATCCGTCGGCGTCGTGTTCGTGAACACGCCCGTGCACTGGAAGCTGTACCCCTCGACGTCGTAGCAGCCGGCATACAACCACGCACCGAGGAGCGGGATACCCGGGGTAACCAGCTGAAGGTATGCGCCCATCGACGCCGTCAGCCTCGTGCGGACGGCGGTGATCTTTCCGGCGGACGTCGCGGCGAGCTCGATCTCCTGGACCACGTCACGCCCATGAATCGTCGCGAGGTAGCCCTCGCTCCGACCCTCGGTCCACTTCACCGGACGGCCGAGCCGCCGCGCGACCGCGAGCGCGAGCGCCTCCTCCGCATAGACGTTCAGCTTCGAGCCGAAACCGCCGCCGACGTCGGGTGCGATCACCCTCAGCTTCGACTCGGGGATGCCCAGCACACCGCTGAGCGTGACGCGCGCGATGTGCGGAACCTGCGTCGACGACCACATCGTGAACTCACCCGTTGCAGGCAACGGCTGCACGAACACCGCACGCGGCTCGATCGCGTTCGGAATCAAGCGGTTCTGTCGGTAGCGCTCGGACACGGTCACGTCGGCCTCCGCGAACAGCCGCTCGACGTCGCCCGCCTCGAGCTGCCACGTGTAGCAGGCGTTCGTCTCGAAGCTCTCGTGCACGATCGGCGCGCCGTCCTCGAGCGCCGCCTCGACGTCGACCACCGCCGGCAGCGCTTCGTAGACGACCTCGACGAGCTCCGCCGCGTCTTCTGCACCGCCGCGTGTCAACGACACGACGACCGCGACCGCATCGCCGGCATAACGTGCCTTGTCGTTGGAGATCGGCTTGTGCTCGGGAGCCTTCGTGTCCTCGGTTGGAAGCCAGGCACAAGGGAGCGAGCCCGCCCATTCGTCGACCAGGTCGTCGCCGGACCATGCGGCGATGACGTCGGCGTGCGCGAGCGCCGGCTTGACGTCGACCGACACGATGCGCGCATGCGCGTACGGGCTGCGCACGATGCCGAGATACACCATGCCCGGGACGCGCATGTTGTCGACCCACTGCGCCTGCCCCATCAGGAGCTTCTTGTCCTCTTTGCGGTCGACGGGCATCCCGATGATCCGCCCGACCTCGACCTCGACCGGAGCGGTGCTCATCGGGCCACCGCCTCGATTGCCTCGACGATGTTCTGGTAGCCCGTGCAGCGGCAGATGTTCCCCTCGAGCGCCTGCCTGATCTCTTGGGTGCTCGGGCTCGGGTTCTCGGCGAGCAGGCTCGTCGCGGCGAGAACCATCCCGCTCGTGCAATACCCGCACTGGAGAGCGTGGTGCTCGTGGAAGCTCTGCTGAAGCTCGTTCAGCACCCCGTCTTCGGCGAGAGCTTCGATGGTCGTGATCGCGTGGCCGTCGGCCTGGACACCGAGCAGCGTGCAGGACTTCACCGATTCGCCGTCGAGCAGCACCGTGCAGGCACCGCACGACGAGGTGTCGCAGCCGACGACAGTCCCCGTGAGACCGAGCCGCTCACGCAGCACGTAGACGAGCAGCTCGCGCGGTTCGAGCTCGAGCTCGTGGGAGACGCCGTTGACCGTGAGCGAGACGCTCCTCACGTGTGGCCTCCTTCGATCCTGGGCGGCGAGGCTGCCGCCTCGAGGCGAGCATACGCCCGTAGCGCCCGGCGCGCCTAGGCCACCGAACGCTACGCGTAGGTACCTAAGTGCGAACGCTCTTCAGCGCGCGCTCGATGTCCCGCTTCGCATCCCGCTCGGAGACGTCGCGGCGCTTGTCGCGTTGGTCCTTGCCCTTCCCGAGCGCGAGCTCGGTCTTCACCCGGCCGTCTTTGAAGTAGAGCCTCGTCGGCACGATCGTCATGCCCTTCTCGCGCACCTGCGCATACATGCGGTCGATCTCGCGCCGGTGGAGCAGCAGCTTGCGCGCCCGGTTCGGCTCGTGGTTCTCTCGGTTCCCTTGGCCGTACTCGGGGATGTGCAGGCCGACGAGCCACGCTTCGCCCCCACGCACGTCCGCGTAGGCCTGCTGAAGGGTCGCCTTGCCGTCGCGCAGCGCCTTCACCTCGGTGCCGGTCAGCACGAGCCCCGCCTCGATCTTGTCGGAGAGGTGGTAGTCGTGCCGTGCCCGCCGGTTGTCGACGATCGTCTTCTCACCCTGCGCCCTGGCCATGGGCGGAAGTGTAGGGTCGCCGCCGTGGACGACCGTCTCGCCCAGCTTCAGGAGGCCGGTGCCGGCTTCCTTCCCGGCCTGCTCGGCATCGAGTTCGACGGCGTCGAGAACGGCACGGTGCGCGCCCATCTCGAGCTCCGGCAGGAGCACTTCGCGCCCAACGGCTACGTCCACGCCGGCACGCTCGTCGCACTGGCCGACACGGCTGCCGGCTACGGCTGCCTGCTCAACCTTCCCGAGGGCGGAACCGGGTTCACGACGATCGAGCTGAAGACGAACTTCATGCGGAGCGCCCGCGAAGGCAGGATCGGCTGCGAGGCCCGGCTCGTGCACGGCGGACGGACGACCCAGGTGTGGGACGCGACGGTCAGCGACGCCGAGGGCCGCCTCATGGCGCTTTTTCGGTGCACGCAGCTCGTGCTCCGGGCGGGCGGGGGCTAATTACGCCGCGCGGGCGAGTCGCGGCAGGTCGGCGAATCCCGCGTCTTCACGGAGGAACTCCTCGACCACGGCGTACACCGCCTGGCGGGCGGCGGCGGGCATCTCGTTGAGCTTCGGAGCGATCCGCATCAGCTCGTCGTGCCAGTCCATGATCCGGTCGTGGAGATCGGTGGGCATGTGCCTATCGTGCACCGATCTTCACGATTTTCAATCCCCCTTTTGACGCAAGACAGCGGGAAACCCGCAGTCCTTCAACGCCGCCCGGTGCGATAGCCCCGGGCCATGAAGCACCGGTCGCAGAGCGTCGCCCAGGGTGCCGTGCGCGAGCCGCACACCTTGCAGCGGCCGATCGTCGGATCCTCGATCTCGGCGCGCAGCATCTGGACGACACGTGCGGCGGCCGCCTCCTCGAGCGCGGCGGCCTTCTCGATCGTCACACCGCCGACGCCCGGGTACTGGAGGGCGAACCAGCGGAGGATCGACGCCTCGCGCGCGGCTGCCTCGGCCTCCCCCAGGCCGACGGAGCGCAGCCGGTGGGGGTCGAGGAGCCAGGCGAGGATCTGCCGTTGCGGCTGGTCGCCCGCGACCGCGGCGGCGAGCGTGCCGAGGAGCGGCAGCCCGTCCTCGTCGATCGGCGCCTGCATGAGCTTCCACACGTCTGCGAGCTCGAGCCGCTTCCGCACATGCCGCAGCGAATCGCGCACCGCGTCGAGCCGCGCGAGCAGCGGTTGGATCGACTCGACCTGGAGCCAGCCCTCGATGCTCCAGAACCGAAGCGCCGCGTTGCGCCACGCATGGAGCGCCGCCTCGACCTCGTCGACCCGCGTCACATTGAGATCGGCGAGCTGCGGCCTGATGCGGCCGGTGTCGACGACGCGGTAGCCGAGATGCCCGCCCGGCAGCTCGACGTGCGGAGTCAGAGCGTCCTGGACGAGCTCCGGATCGGGATGCGCCCACGGCACGCCGGTGAGGACGCCGACGTGGCCGCGCTCGTGGAAGCCGAACCGCCCGGCGCGCCCGGCGATCTGCGCGATCTCCCACGGCTCGAGGTCGCGCCGCTCCTTCCCGTCGAACTTCTCGGTCTCGGCGAAGAGCAGCGTCTCGCACGGAAGGTTGACACCGTGGCCGAGCACGTCGGTCGACGCGCAGACCTCGGCCGCGCCGGAGATGAAGCGATCGATCTCCTCGCGCCGCGAGGCGAGCGGCATCGCGCCGTAGAGCACCGCGACCCGGCCGGGATGCAACTGGTTCAGCTCTCCCGCGAGGCCGATCACGGCGCGACGGCTGAATGCGACGACGACCGTCCCCGGTTTCAGGCCGGCGACGCCGCGCTTGCCGAGCCAGTCGAGCGGGCGCCTTGCGCTCGAAGAAGCGCAGCTCCGCGTTCGGGAAGGCGTGCTCGACGAGCGGAAGCGCCTCGACGGCGCCGAGTAGGAGGATGTGCCGGTACTCGCCGCCGAGCATGAGCCGTGTCCAGGCCGAGCCGCGTTCCTCGTCCTCCGCCCACTGCACCTCGTCGAGCACGAGCGTCTCACCGCGAAGTGGAGCCATCTCCGCCGTGCAGCAGATGATCGGTGCGTCGGGATTGATGCGCTCCTCGCCTGTGACGAGGCCGACGCCGTTCTCACCGAGCTCGGCGGAGAGCCTGCGATGCGCCTCCTGCGCGAGCATGCGCAGCGGCGCCGCGTAGACACCGCGGCCGTTCTCGACCAGGAAGCGCAGCGCATCGTGCGTCTTCCCGGAGTTGGTCGGTCCGAGATGTGCGATCACGGTCTCCGGCTCGACCCTCCGCTGCGGCAGCCGGACGGTCAGCTCGGAGACCGGCTTCCGAGGCGCCTGACGCGCCGTATGGCGCTTGCTCCGGCTGGGCCGCTTCTGCCGTTGGTTGCGACCGGCCATCCCGGCCACGGTAGCTGGAGGCTTGGCTCACATCGAGCCTCAGCTAGTAGGGCCCGAGAGCACACGAAGCGCCGTCTCGAGCGCCTCGTCGCGGAGCGTCGCCGGATCGTCGACGGCGTGGATCGCCGGCACGACGCCGATGCCCGAGATGTTCCGTCCCGCAGGCGTCGTATAGCGGGCGATCGTCAGCTCGAGCGCCGCGCCGTTGTCGAGCGGATCGATCGACTGGACGAGGGCCTTGCCGAACGTGCGCTCGCCGACGAGCGTCGCGCGCTGGTTGTCCCGAAGCGCTGCAGCAACGATCTCCGCGGAGCTCGCGCTGTAGCGGTCGACGAGCACGACGAGGGGGAGGCGCGTCACGGCTCGCCCGGCGGCGCGATAGACCTGCCGCGGGTTGTGCGCGCCGACGAGCGAGACGACGACGCCCTTCTTCAGAAAGAGCGACGACACGGCGACGGCCTGGCTGAGCAGGCCGCCCGGGTTCTGGCGAAGATCGAGGACGAACCCATCGGCACCCCGGCGCTGCAAGCCTTCGATTTGCCGGCGCAGCGCTGCCGCCGAGCCCTCCCGGAACGACGCGAGCCGGAGATCGCCCCACCGCCGCCCCGCATACGAGACGAGGTTGGACTCTGCGAGCGGCGCCTGCACCGTGGTGCGCCGGACGTCGACGTCGACGCGTTCGTGAGCGCGCGCGAGCACGAGGCGAACGTGCGAGCCGCTCGGGCCGAGGATCCTCGCGATCGCGGACGAGAGGTCGAGGCGACGTGCTGGGATGCCGCCGATGCGCACGATCGTGTCGCCTGGGCGAACGCCCGCACGCTCGGCCGGTCCCGGCTGCAGCGAGACGACGACAAGCCCGCGCGGCGTGGGCAGCACGCTTACGCCGATGCCGGAGTACCGCGACGCGGTCGCCTGCCGGAGCAGCGAGTAGTCGACCGGCGCGAGATAGGTGGTGTACGGATCGCCGAGCGCCGAGATCATCCGGTGGACCGATCCCAGCTGGAGCACCGACGGCGGCACGGGCCGGTAGTACCGCGCCGCGAGAGCCTCACGCACCTCGTCGACGACCGCGACGGGCGAGGTCGCCCGGTCACCACGCGACAGCCGGTAGCCGATCACGAACGGCACTGCAACCGCGAGGCCGACCGTCAGGAAGACGAGTGCACGCCGCATGTGGATCGCGGTGAGCATACGGCCGAAACGTGCCCCTGACTAGGGGCAGCGCAGCCCCCGGTGCGCTACACCTGCAGGAAACGGCGAAGCGTCAGCCCGGACCCGGCGGCTCCGAGGAGGAGCCCGACGCCGATCAGGGCCAGCGCGTTCAGCGCGAACGGGAGCGCGTGCACGTCGGTGCCGCCTCCCATGTGGGGCAGGATCGAGCCGAGCGCGAGCTCCTTCCCGATGATCAGGAGCACCACCGCGAGGATCGAGCCGCCCAGGCCGCAGATCAACCCCTCGAGCATGAACGGGCCGCGGATGAACCAGTTCGTCGCGCCGACGAGCTTCATCACCTCGATCTCACGCCGCCGCGCGAAGATCGAGAGGCGGATCGTGTTCGCGATCAGAAGCGTCGACGCGGTGACGAGCAGAACGACCGCGACGAGGAAGACCACCCAGATCACCTCGGCAATGGTGAGCACGCGGTGCGCGGTCTTGCTCCCCCAGCGCACGTCGTCGACGCCGGGATAGTGCGCCTTGAGGATCTCCGCTCCGAGCGCCGGCGTGTACTCCGCCTTCGTCGGCGTGATCACCCAGGAGTCCGGCAGTGGGTTCGACGGCAGCGGCGTCGCGTACAGGGCCGGAAACTTCTTGGCCATCGTCTTCTCCGCCTGCTCCTTCGAGACGAAGACGATCGTCTTGATGCGCGTCTTGTCCTTGATGAGCTTCTGACGGACCGCGTATTCCTGCGCCTGATCGGTCGTCGGCGCGAAGAACACCTTCACCGTCAGCTCCTTCTTCACATGGTCGCTGTACGAAAGCACCCATGTGCCGAGCGCGACGAAGAGGCCGAGCAGGAACATGCCGATCAGCACGGTCATGGTCGCCGCAAATGTCGTCGAGATGTTCTGGCTGATCGAGGACCATGCCTCGGAAAAGAGCAGGCGAACGCGACTCATTCGGATGCGTACCCGCCGCGCCGCTCGTCACGTGCAAGACGGCCTTCCTCGAGCGCGATGACGCGCTTGCGCATCTTGTCGACCATCTCGCGGTCGTGGGTGACCATGAGAATCGTCGTGCCGGCGCGGTTGATGCGGTAGAGCAACTGCATGATCCCGACCGACGTGTCCGGGTCGAGGTTGCCGGTCGGCTCGTCGCAGACGAGCAACGGCGGATGATTGACCACGGCGCGCGCGATCGAGACGCGCTGCTGCTCGCCGCCGGAGAGCTCGTCGGGCATCGAGTTCATCTTGTGTGCGAGCCCGACCATGTTCAGCACCTCGGGAACCTTGCGGCGGATCGACGCGCGGCTCTCGCCCTGCACCTTGAGCGCATACGCGACGTTGTCGGCCGCGGTGCGGCTCGGGAGGAGCTTGAAGTCCTGGAAGACGCAGCCGACGTTGCGACGCAGCAACGGCACCTTGCTGTGCTTGAGCCGGTTCAGGTCGCGGCCGCCGACGACGATGCGACCTGCGGTCGGATCGATCTCCTTCAGCAGCAGCTTCACGAGCGTCGACTTGCCCGAGCCGGACGCGCCGACGATGAAGACGAACTCGCCCTTCTCGATCACGAACGAGACGCCCTTCAGTGCACCGACGTCGGGCTCGTACACCTTCTCGACACCCTCGAACACGATCATCGCCCCCGCACCCGAAGGCGCCGGCGCGATGCCGTTCGAACGGTCTGCGACCGCGGGCTGAGGCTCTGTCTGGAGGTCTGTCACAATCGTGTTCCGGTCGGGCCGAACGTCCGCGGGCTCTCCCCGCGCCGGTCAGATGGCGAGGGTCGAGTTTAGCTGACCCTTCGGCGACTTAGCCGTGGTTTCCTGCCGCTTGCAGGAGATACGCCCGAATGAACCCGTCGAGGTCGCCGTCGAGGACGCCCTGGGCGTTCCCCATCTCGAAGTCGGTCCGGTGATCCTTCACGAGCTGGTACGGGTGGAGGAAGTAGCTGCGCACCGCGGTCCCGCCGAAGCCCATGTTCACGCCGCCCCGCTCCTTCGCGAGCTCTGCCTCGCGCTCCTCGACCGCCTTCTCGGCGAGACGCGAGCGGAGGATCTTCATCGCGGTGTCCTTGTTCGCCGTCTGGCTGCGCTCGTTCTGCACCGAGACGACGATGCCGCTCGGCATGTGCGTGAGCCGGACGGCGGAGTCGGTCTTGTTGACGTGCTGGCCGCCCGCACCCGACGAGCGGAAAGTATCGACCCGCACATCGTCGTCGTCGATCTCGACGCCCTCGACCTCGTCGAGCAGCGGGGCGACGATCACCTGGCCGAAGCTCGTATGACGGCGGTGGGCCGAGTCGAACGGGCTCTGGCGGACGAGGCGGTGCTTGCCCCGCTCGGCCTTGAGGATGCCGTAGGCGTTGTCGCCCTTGATCGTGAACGTCGCCGACTTGATGCCGTACTCCTCGCCTGGGCTCGTGTCGAGCATCTCGGTCTTGAAGCCGCGATCCGCGGCCCAGCGGAGATACATGCGCAGCAGCATCTCGGCCCAGTCCTGCGCGTCGGTTCCGCCGGCGTCCGCCTGGATCATCACGACGGCGTCGCCGTCGTCGTACTCGCCGCTGAAGAGGGCGTCCTCCTGCAGCCGCTCGAGCTCGCGGCGCAACGGCACGATCGACGTCGCCACCTCGTCCGCGAGGCTCTCGTCCATCTCGAGCAGTTCACGCGCATCGTCGAACTCCCGGGTGAGCCGGTCGTAGCGCTCGAGCCGGCGCGCGAGCCGCGCGTGCTCGGCGGAGACTGCCGCCGCATGCTCCGGCTCGTCCCAGAAGCCGGGCTGTCCGAGCTCTTCCTCGAGCTCCGCGATTCGGGTCGTCAGCGAAGCCGGGTCAAAGGTAACCACGGACCCAGTCGAGCTGGGCCCCGATCTCCTTCAACTGATCTTGCAGTGAGAGCTCTTGCTGATCTGCCATCGCAGAACCAATGGTACCGACGGCTCAGACGCTTGATGCGGATTGGCCACGCGCACGTCTAATCCACATCAAGCCTCTAGTTGCGGGTGGTGTCGCGACGGTACGCACGCGCCGCGAGCCGCGCAGCGACGGCTGTCCAGAGCGCCATGACGATCCAGCCGCGCGCGCCCCACCCCGCGCCGCCGATTGCGACGTGACTGGCCTGCACGAGCCAATACGACGGGAGCGCCTGAGCGATGTCGTGCAGCGCGCCGTTCCCGGTGATCGGAAACCACACGCCGCCGAACAGCGACAGGAGCGCGGTGATCCCGCCCATCGCCGGGCCGATGGAGTCGATCGTGACGAGATGGCCGAGCAGGATGCCGAGCGCTGCAAACGGGACGAGGCCGATGAGGAGCAGGCCGACCATGCGCAACCACTCGCCGGCCGAGAGCCGCACACCGAGTGAGCTGCCCGCGGCAAAGAGCAGGACCATCGTCGTCCCGGCCATCAGGTAACCGGTGACGACCTTCGTCCGGAAGTACGCGCGCGTCGGGAGCGGCGTGATGCGCAGCTGGCGGTTCCAGCCGGCCGCTCGTTCACCCGCGATGCGAGCGCCGGACGAGAGCATCGCGTTCATCGTCCCGAAGGCGGTGAGACCGATCATGAAGTAGAGCGGCGCGCTGATCCCGGTGCCACCCAGGTTCTCCACGTGGTGGTTCGGCCCCGCGATCAGGTAGTAGAGGACGAGCGGGAAACCGAGCGAGAAGATGAAGAAGCGGCGGCTGCGGAACGTCCGCAGCACCTCGTAGCGCGTGTACTGGACATACCTCATCCCTCGTCGTCTCCTCCGGTGAGATGGAGGAATGCCTGCTCGAGGCCGCCGGTCGCGATCTCGATGTCGCGGGCATCGGGATACGCGGGAAGCACGGCGCGAATCGCGGCATCCGAGTCGGAGCAGGTGAGGATGACGGACTCGCCGCGCCGCTCGACGTCCTTGACGCCGGGGAGCCTGCGGAGCTCCTCGAGATCGGCGTTCGGCAGCGTGGCGCGAATCGTGCGCAGGCCGACCATCGCCTTGATCTCGTTCGTCGGTCCGTCGGCGACGACGCGCCCGTTGGCCATCAGGATCGCGCGGTCGGCGTACATGTCGGCCTCTTCGAGATAGTGGGTCGCGAAGAGAACCGTCTTCCCGCGGGCTGCGAAGCCGCGCATCGTCGTCCAGAACGAGTGGCGACCCTCGACATCCATCGCCACGGTCGGCTCGTCGAGCACGAGCAGATCCGGATTGCTGACGAGCGCGACGGCGAAGCGGACGCGCTGCGTCTGCCCGCCGGAGAGCTTCTGCGTGCGGCGCTCGGCGATGTCCGCGATGCCTGTGAGGTCGAGCACGTCGTCGACCGCGAGGGGCGCCGGATAGAGCGAGGCCATCATCGTCACGAGCTCGCGCACCGAGAGATCGCGGATCAGCGCGCCGGTCTGCAGCATCGCGCCGATCGCACCCGAGGCGATCGCCTCGACGGGCGGCCTGCCGAAGAGCGTCACCGTGCCCTTGTCGGGCGGCAGGAGGCCGAGCAGCATGTCGATCGTCGTCGACTTGCCCGCGCCGTTCGGACCGAGGAACGCGACGGTCTCACCCACCGAGATCGACACGTCGATCCCGCGCACTGCGCGCACCGGGCCTTGTTGCGACTTGAACGTCTTCTCGAGACCCGAGAGGACGATGCCCTCGACTGCGGTCAAACCGCTAGAGGTTTGATGTGGATCGGGGGTGCGTGCGGGGATGGCTCAGACCAAGCGATTCGGCCGGATCCGGCGCCGGGCATAGTGGTTCTACGTTCAAGCCGGAGCCGGCCGAAGCGCGCCGCGTCTGGGTCACCATCCGTGCGTGCGCCTGATTCACATCAGGCCTCTACGCCCCGTGGCACTTCTTGAACTTCTTGCCCGACCCGCACCAGCACGGCTCGTTGCGCCCGAGCTTCTCGTGCGGTGACGCCTGGATCGTCTGCGTGGCGCCGCCAGCGGGCGCGACGGCCGCGCCGCCCGCCTGTGCGATCGCCTGCGCACCCTGCGTGTTCTCGTGCTCGTACTGGAGGTTCCCGCCGTTCTGGTTCTGTTGGACGAGCTCCTCTGCGTCCTGCGGCGCGAGCTCCGCGTGGAAGAGGTGCAGCACGACCTCGCCGCGGATCGCGCGTCCGAGCTCCGTGAACATCTTCTCGCCCTCCGACGTGTACTCGACGAGCGGATCCTTCTGCGCGAGACCGCGGAGACCCACGCCTTCACGCAGGTAATCCATGTTCTCGAGGTGCTCGCGCCAGCGGACGTCGACGACCTGAAGGATCACGAACCGCTCGAGCTCGCGCATCAACTCCGAGCCGAACTGCTCCTCCTTCGCCTCGTACTCGTCGCGGGCATCGGTCTGGAACTCCTCGACGAGCGCCTCGCGCGTGACATCCGCGCCGAGATCCTCGCGCAGCTCCTGCGCGGTGATCTCCGTCGGGTAGATCGCGGCGACCGCGTTCGTGAGCGCCTCGATATCCCACTCCTCGGAGTACGCGCCCTCGGCGAACATGTTCACCGTGTCTTCGATGAGGTCGTCGATCCACAGCTTCACCTGTTCCGACATGTCGTCGCCGTCGAGCACCTGGCGGCGCTGCTCGTAGATGCGTCCGCGGTGCCGGTTCAGGACGTCGTCGTACTTGAGGACGTTCTTGCGCATGACGAAGTTCTGCTCCTCGACCTTCTTCTGCGCGCCTTCGATCTGGCGGCTGAGGATCTTCGCCTCCATCGGCTGGTCGTCCGGGATCTTGAACTTCTCCATGATCCCCTTGATCCGGTCGCCCGCGAACAGGCGCACGAGATCGTCCTCGCCGGAAAGATAGAAGCGCGTCTCGCCCGGGTCGCCCTGGCGTCCTGAACGGCCTCGGAGCTGGTTGTCGATGCGCCGCGACTCGTGCCGCTCGGTACCGAGGACGTAGAGGCCACCGACCTCCTTGACGCCCTCCCCCAGCTTGATGTCGACGCCGCGGCCCGCCATGTTCGTCGCGATCGTGACCGCGCCGGGCTGACCGGCGTCGATGATGATCTCGGCCTCGCGCGCGTGCTCCTTCGCGTTCAGCACCGTGTGCTTCACGCCCTTCTTCGTCAACAGCGCAGAGAGGTACTCCGACGTCTCGACGGCGATGGTGCCGACGAGAACGGGCTGGCCCTTCTCGCTGCGCTCCTTGATGTCGCGCGCGACGGCCTCGAACTTGCCTTCCTTCGACTTGAAGACCTTGTCGTGCTCGTCGAGACGTGCGACCGGGACGTTCGTCGGGATCTCGACGACGTGCAGGTTGTAGATCTCGACGAACTCCTTCTCCTCGGTCTTCGCGGTGCCGGTCATGCCGCCGAGCTTCTCGTAGAGACGGAAGTAGTTCTGCAACGTGATCGTCGCGAGTGTGAGGTGCTCCTCCTGGATGCGGACGCCTTCCTTCGCCTCCACCGCCTGGTGCAGGCCCTCGCTCCACCGACGCCCTTCCATGATCCGGCCCGTGAACTCGTCGACGATCTTCACTTCCTCGTCCTCGATCACGTACTCGATGTCGCGGTGGTACAGGGACTGCGCCTTGAGCGCCTGGACGAGATGGTTGACGAGCTGCGAGTTCTGCGGCGCATAGAGATTCTCGATCCGCAGCGCGCGCTCGACCTTGGCGACGCCCTGCTCGGTGACGAAGACCGTCTTGTGCTTCTCGTCGAACTCGAAGTCGGCGCCGGCGGTCTCGGCAGAGCCCTTCGGGTCGCCCGGGTTCGCACGATGTCCGACCAGGTTCGGGACGACACGCGCAAAGTCGTAGTAGAGCTGCGCCGCCGTCTCGGGCTCGCCGGAGATGATCAGCGGCGTGCGCGCCTCGTCGATCAGGATCGAGTCGACCTCGTCCACGATCGCGAACTGATGCCCGCGCTGCACGATGCCCTCGAGCGAGACGGCCATGTTGTCGCGCAGGTAGTCGAAGCCGAACTCGGAGTTCGTCCCGTACGTGACGTCGGCGAGGTACGCGTCACGGCGAATGTCGAACTGCATCATGTTCTCGATGAACGCCGTGCGCATGCCGAGCGCCTCGAAGACGGGGGCCGTCCACGCGCGGTCGCGCTGGGCGAGGTAGTCGTTCGTCGTCACGAGGTGCACGCCGTTCCCGGCGATTGCGTTGAGATAGAGCGCCTGCGTCGCGACGAACGTCTTACCTTCGCCGGTCTTCATCTCGGCGATGTCGCCTTCGTGCAGGACGATGCCGCCCATCAACTGGACATCGAAGAGCCGCACGCTCATCGTGCGCTTGAACGCCTCGCGGACGGCGGCGAACGCCTCGAAGAGCAGCTCGTCCAGCGTCTCGCCGTTCGCGTGACGTTCCCGGAGCTCAGCCGTCTTGGCGGCGAGCTCCTCGTCGGAGAGTTGCTCGAACTCGGGCTCGAGCGTGCCGATGTAGGCGGCCTGTTCGGCAAGCCGCTTGAGCCGCCGGCCTTCGCCGACGCGGAGGACCTTCTCGAAGGAGCCGAGCTGTTGCGCCATAGGCTCAGGGTACCGACCTGCCGACCTTTACAGGGGCGAGGCGCGGACCTCCCAGAAGTCGCCGTCGAGCCGTTCGGCCTGGACGACGTAGTCCTCGCCGTCGGCCGCCTCGCCGGCCCGTTCCAGCTCGGGAATGGGGCTCGTCCACGGCTCTCCGTCGACTTTCAGGTCGATCGTCCCGTCGATCGACGCAAGCTCGATCTGGTCGCCGCCGGTGAAATGGAGCTCGAGGACGTCGATGCCGCGTGCGGCGACCGTCCAGTTGCCGCCTTCGCCGCGACGTGCGACAACGCGGTACGGCGGCGGGAGCTGCTTCTCGACGGCGTCGGCAAGCGGGGAGAGATCCGCGTCGCCCTGCTCGGCGTCCACGATCACATCGCCCTCGGGCAGCGTCGCAAACTCGGCGGTGTCGCCGGCGATCTCCGGGGCGTGCACCTCGAGGAAGGCGTCGTACTCGCCCGGACGCGCCATCGCGCGTGTCCAGATCCCGATCGGGTCGGAGGCGGCGTACGTCAGCGCGAACGGGTCCGCCGGGCTCTGAGCGTCCGCGCTTGGGTCAGGATCAGCGTCAGGCTCGGCGGTCGCCTGTGTGTCGTCGTCGAGACCTGCCTCGTTCAGCGTCTGCTCGTTCAGCGTCTCCTCGCGACGGCGGCGGAAAATGCCCATGTCAGAGCGCCGAGGCGCGCACTTCCCAGAGGTCGCCGTCGAGACGCTCGGCGTGGACGGCGTACTCGCGGCCCTCCCGCAGTCCTCGCGCTTCGAGCGGCGGCAGCGAGCCGAAGATGCGGATGTCGTCGACCGCGAGCGTCGAGCCGTCCACGGTGTGCGTGAGGTCGATCGCGTCCCCGTCGGGCCCATCCGGTAGCTCGATCACTTCGATGCGCCGCGCCTGAATCGCCCAGAGGGTCTCGCTCTGGCGCATCGCCTGTGCGCGGTAGGGCGGCCGAACGGCCTGTTCGACAGCGCCAGCAAGCGGCTCGAGCGTGCTCTCAGGGCCCTCCTCGACGAGGAGGCTGCCGTCGGGAAGCGCCACGAACCGGAATGAGTCTCCTTCGACGCCGGGGGCGTCCGCGGTGACGGTGGCGTCCCATTCGCGCGGGCGGTGGATGCCGTGGATGCCGGTCTCCTGCCACACGGGTCGCGGATCGAGCGGGGCCGGAGCTTCGAAGAGTCCGGCCTCGCGGGCCAGACGCTCGTGCAGCGGCTCACGCCGCCGGAACAATGCCACGCTCACTCCGGCAGGTCGACGGGAGGCGCGACCACCTCGGCAGGCGGCCCGCCGTTCAGGTGCTTGTCGGGTGTGCGCCGCTTCGCGACTTGCTTGTCGCGCGTGTCGCGCACCTGGCGCGTGAGGTTCTCGGCCAGCGCGTCGACCGACGCCTTCATGTCCGCCGATGCCTCCCGCGCGTGCAGCGTGTGGCCCTTCAGACCCACGGTCGCCTCGACGACCTGGTTGTCGGCGACCGACGGGTTCTTCTCGACGGCCATCACGATCTCGACCCACGCTTCGGGGTGCATGATCCGGTCGAGCTTCCCGAGCTTCCGTTCGGTGTACGTTCGGATCGAGTCGCTTACCTCGAGGTTCTTGCCTTTGATCTCGAGCTGCATGTGGCCTCCTCAGGTCGGCTGCTGCTCTCACCTCAGCCTACTGGCGACGGGGCCGGTCCGCGGAGCCGCGGAGCGCGCGGGCGAAGGTGACGACGTCGACGCGACGGGCTCCGGCGGCCCGCAGTGCCGACGCGGCGGCGCTCACGGTCGCCCCGGTCGTGTAGACGTCGTCGACGAGCACGATCCGGGCACTGGATGCGCACTCGGCCTGAAATGCGTGCGCGACGTTGCGGCGGCGCTCCGTGAGCGAGAGCCCACGCTGCCGCAGGGATCGCCCGGACCGGGTGAGCAGCGGCTCGCAGGGAAGGCTCCAGTGGTCGGCGAGCGCGTCGGCGAGCCGCTCGGCGGGGTGATAGCCGCGCCGGAGGCGGCGGTCGCGATCGGGCGGCACGAATGTGAGCACCGCGTCGCCGGGCTGCGGGAGGCGCGCGGCCACGACGTTGGCCGCGTCGTCTGCGAGTCGTCGCAGGCCGCGCTCCTTCCAGCCGGCGACGAGCAGCCGCACCGAGCCCTCGTACGCGACGGCAGCCCGTGCCGTTGCGAAGGCGAGCCGCCGGCCGGCGCATTCCCCGCAGCGTCGAACGGGCCACGCCGTCGGCGCGCCGCAGCGTTCGCAGAGCGGCGGCGCAACCGAAGGCAGGGACGAGCGGCACCGTGTGCAGAGCTGTTGTCCGGTCGCGTCGCAGACGAGGCAACGCTGCGGCAGGAGCAGGTCGAGCACGGCTCGACGCTAGCTCTGCAGGTGCTACGAGACTGTGGAGGCTTACGCGCCGGAGAGTGTCTCGGCTTCGACGCGCATCGCGTCGAGCTCCGCGAACGCCTCGCGCCACGTATCGGTCGAGCGGAGGTCGAGCCCGAACGGCGCAACGAGGTCGGCCGGCGAGGCCGCGCCGCCTGTTGCGAGCAGTTCGAGATACTTCGGCGCGAACGCCTCGGGATCCTCGCGATAGCGGCGGTACAGCAGCAGCGCGACGAGCTGCGCGAACGAGTAGGCATAGGTGTAGAAGCGCACGTGGATGAAATGCGGGATGTACGACCACCCGTACGCATACCCCTCCGGCATCGTGAGCGACTCTCCGTAGTAGCGCGAGTTCTCCTCGAGCCAGAGCTCGTTGAGCCGCTCCGTTCCGAGCGCGAGGCCCTCGCCCCTCACGCCGTACGCGCGCTGCTCGAAGCGCGCGAGCACGGTCTGGCGGTAGATCGCGGCGAAGGCGTTCTCGAGCCGGTCGGCGGCGAGCGACGCGCGCGTGCCGGCATCGTCCTCGTTCTCGAGCAGGTAGTCGTCGGCGATCGACTGCGCGAAGGTCGACGGCACCTCCGCCATCGGGATGCCGCAGCGGTGTGAGCGCCAGGTCTGCTTCTCGAGGGCGAGCACGTTGTGCGTCGCGTGACCGAACTCGTGCGCGAGCGTGCTGACGTCGCGTAGCCGCTCGGTGTAGTTCATGAGGACGTAGGGGAGGATCTGCTTCGACACAGCCGTGCAGTACGCACCTGGCGCCTTGCCGTTGCGCGGCCAGGCGTCGACGTGGCCGGCGTCGAGACAGCCGCGGAAGATCTCGGCGAGCTTCGGCGAGAAACGGCCGAAGGACGTATCGACGACCTCGACCGCCTCGGGCCACGAGAACGCGCGCGCCTCACCGATCGGCGCGTACTGGTCGGCGAGCGCCAAGCGGTCGAGCCCGAGCAGGCGAGCCTTCGCGTCGAACCACTTGCGGCCGATGCCGTAGTTCTCCTCGGTCGCGGTGATCATCGCCTCGACCGTCTCGTCGTCGAGCTCGTTGTTCATGTTCGTCGGCTGCATCGGGTTGGTGAAGCCGCGCAACCGGTCGACCGTCAGACGGTCGCCGACGAGCGCGTCGTAACAGGCGGCGAGCACGTCCGCTCGCGGCTCGAGGCCCTCGAACAGCGTGTCAAGAGCCTTGAGTCGGACCTCGCGGTCGCTGCGGTAGAGGCACGACAGGAGCTCGCTGACCGTGTGCGGCCGCACACCGTCGCCGCTGTCGAACGGAACCTCGAGCGTCGACACCTGGCGGTCGTGCAGCGACTGCCAGGACGAGACGACGGGCCGGCGCGCATTGAGCGCCTGCTCCTCGGGCTCGCTGAGCACGTACGGCTTCTCCTCACGCTCGACCCGCAGCTTGTGCGCGTACGGCGCCAGCTCGGGCGACGCGAGCAGCGCATTCGCCGGGTCGTCGTCGAGCGCGATCCACTCGAGGCCGAGGAAGATCAGGTCGTTCTCGATGTCGCCGCCGCGGTCCCGGCCGATCGTCGTGAGGTCGTTGGCCTCGACGTCCGTCGCGTCCATGCTCAGGCGCAGGAAGGTGTAGACCTGGAGCCGCGACAGATCCTGCGCGAGCTCGTCGGCCTCGTCGAGCACGGCGCGCAGCGCCGCGGCGTCGAGCGAGGCGATCGTCCCGCGGTGAGTGGCGGCGAAGGCGGCTGACCGCTCGACGAGCGCAGCCCAGCCCGCGCGGGCCTCGGCGGCGTCGGCGCAGAGGTCGTTGAGATCCCAGCGCACGTCGTCCGTGCGCGGCTCGGTCGTGGCCATCCGGCGAACCTTAGTCGAGGAAATACGAAGCGCGGAGCGGCAACCCGGCGAGGTCCCGGAGGCGGTTGTCGGCCTCGCGCAGCTGCTCCGCATCGCCGATGTCGCGCCATTCGCCCTCGAAGCGGTAGCCGTAGACGGGCACGCGCGGGACGAGCCAGGCAATGAAGCGGCCGGGCTGGTCGGGGGAGTTGCCCTCCTCGAGGTAGCGGGAGATGAGCGGGACGTGCGCGCGGTCGTAGATGTATGCGGCCGTTGCAGCGAGCGTCGACTCGGGGTGCTCCGGCTTTTCGGTGAACGCCACGATGCGGTCGTCGTCTCCGAGCTCGACGCTGCTGTACTGCTTCATCAGCTCGAGGTCGCCGACGTCGTAGAGCGTGACGGCGCTCGACTCGTCCTTGTCCCTCCACCAGTGAACGTAGTCGTCGATGCTTGCATCGAAAAGGTTGTCGCCGGCGACAACCAGGAGGTCGTGCCCAGCGAGCTCGGCCCGCTCGACGACGAACTGGATGTCTCCGATCGCCCCGAGCCGGTCGTCCTCGCTCGACGTGCCGTCGTCGTGGACGTCGATCCTGGTGCCCTCCGCCTCGTGCGCCTCCGCCCAGCGCAGGAACGAGTCGGCGAACTTGTGGTTCGTGACGAGATGGATCTCGTCGACCTCATCGACCTCGCAGATCTGGTCGAGCAGGTAGTCGATCATCGGACGTTCCGCCAGTGGCAGCAGCATCTTCGAGATCGTCTGCGTCAGCGGGTACAGCCGTGTTGCGTACCCGGCGGCGAGGATCAGCGCTTTCACGCGGGCACCCGAACCGGCGCGAGCGAGGCGGCGTACGGCGGTCGATGCACGCCGTTCTCGGTAACGATCGCGGCGATCAGCCCGGCAGGCGTAACGTCGAATGCCGGATTGCGCGCCGTGAAGCGCGTCGATATCTCAGCGCCGTCGCGTTCCTCGATCGGAATCTCGGCGCCGGTTGCCGTCGCGAGATCGACGGTCGAGCTCGGCGCGACGATGTAGAGCGGAATCTCGTGATGAGCTGCGAGCACCGCGAGAGAGTACGTGCCGATCTTGTTCGCCGTGTCGCCGTTCGCCGCGATGCGATCGGCGCCGGTGACGATCAGGTCGACCTCCGCGCGCGCCATCATCGACGCGGCGGCCGAGTCCGCGATCACCGCGTGCGGGATTCCGACCATCTCGAGCTCCCACGCCGTGAGACGGGCGCCCTGGAGCAGCGGTCTCGTCTCGTCGACGAGCACGCTCGCGAGCAGGTCGCGCTCCCAGGCGGCGCGGAGCGCACCGACCGCCGAGCCGTAGCCGCCCGTCGCGAGCCCGCCGGCGTTGCAGTGGGTCAGCGCACGCGTGCCGGGCGCGAAGAGCTCGGCCGCGTGCGCGGCCATGCGGCGGCAGCGCTCGACCTCCTCGCGGTGCAGGGCCCTTGCCCGGTCCGCGGTCGGGCCGGCGCGCATCTGGTCGAGCGCCCAGAAGAGGTTGACCGCGGTCGGCCGAGATGCCGCGAGCACACGCTCGGCCTCGACGAGGTCGTCACCGCGTAGCGCAGCGAGTGCGAGGCCGTATGCGGCGGCGATCCCGATCGCCGGGGCGCCCCGGACCGCGAGGGTGCGAATGGCATCCGCGACCCCGGCCGCGGTCTCGCAGACGAGGTCGATCTCCTCCTCGGGGAGTCGGCGCTGGTCGAGCAGGACGACACGCGGCCCGTCCTCCTCGAGGCGAACGATTCGGTGCGGCTCGAGCTCGTGTCCCACGGGCGAATGCACGCCGCCTAAAATGCCACGTCCCGCGAGTGCTTCGCGGGACGTGGCAGGTCGGCATAGGCGCGCGGTCGGCTCAGGTGCCTTCGTCCCACGACGCCAGGTACTTCTCCTGCTCCGCCGTGAGGATGTCGATGTCGATCCCCATCGTCGCGAGCTTCAGGCGCGCGATCTCGTGGTCGATCACCGCGGGAACGGGGTACACCTTCTTCTCGAGCTCGCCTGCGTGCTGCACGGCGTACTCGAGGCCGAGAGCCTGGTTCGCGAAGGACATGTCCATCACGAGCGCCGGATGTCCCTCGGCGGCCGAGAGGTTGACGAGGCGGCCGTCGGCGATGAGGTAGATGCGGCGGCCGTCCTCCATCGTGAACTCCTCGACGAACTCGCGAGCCATGCGCGTCTCGGTCGCGAGCGCCCGCAGCGCGGGGATCTCGATCTCGACGTTGAAGTGCCCCGTGTTCGAGAGGATCGCGCCGTCCTTCATCAGCGGATAGTGCTCGCCGGAGATGACGCTCTTGTCACCGGTGGCGGTGCAGAAGATGTCGCCGATCGTCGCGGCGGCCTCCATCGTCAGCACCTCGAAGCCGTCCATGACCGCCTCGAGCGCCTTCATCGGGTCGACCTCGGTGACGATGACATGCGCACCGAGACCGCGTGCCCGCGACGCGACGCCGCGCCCGACCCAGCCGTAGCCGCCGACGACGAACTTCTTGCCCGCGAGCAGAACGTTGGTCGCGCGGATGATCCCGTCGATCGTCGACTGTCCGGTTCCGTACCGGTTGTCGAACATGTGCTTCGTCATCGCCTCGTTGACGGCGATGATCGGAAAGCCGAGCTTGCCCTCGGCCTCGAGGGCCTTCAGGCGGATGACGCCTGTTGTCGTCTCCTCGGTACCTGCGATCACGTCGCCGAGCTGCTCGCGGCGCGCGGAGTGCAGCACGCTGATCACGTCTGCACCGTCGTCCATCGTGAAGTGCGGCTTGTGGTCGACCGATGCCTCGATGTGCGAGTAGTACGTGTCGTGATCCTCGCCCTTGATGGCGAAGCACGAGATGTCGTACTCGTCCACGAGCGCCGCGGCGACGTCGTCCTGTGTCGAGAGCGGGTTCGACGCGCACAACACGACGTCGGCGCCACCGGCCTTCAGCGTCCGCATGAGGTTCGCAGTCTCCGTGGTCACGTGCAGGCAGGCCGCGATGCGGTAGCCGGCGAGAGGCTGCTCGCGCTCGAAGCGCTCGCGGATCGCTGCGAGCACCGGCATCTGCCGGTCGGCCCACTCGATCCTCCGCTTGCCTTCGCCCGCGAGGGCGAGGTCCTTCACGTCGTACCGTTTCGTCGTAGCCATCAGTTCCTTTCTAGAGGTTTGAGGTGGATCGGGCGTGCGTGCGGGGATGGGCCAGACCAAGCGATTCGGCCGGATCCGGCGCCGGACATAGTGGTTCTACGTTCAAGCCGGAGCCGGCCGAAGCGCGCAGCGTATGGCCCACCATCCGTGCGTGCGACTGGTCCACCTCGAGCCTCATGCGGCGAGCAGCCGCTCGTGCTTGCGCTGTTCCCACTCGACCCAGGCGAGGTCGTCGGCGCCGGCGAGCCAGTTGTCGACGGCCTTGCGAAGCTCGGGCTCACGCCGGAGCCGCGCGGCGAACAGGAGATCGGTGATCTCGAGACCGAATCGCGAGCGCAGCTCGCCGAGCGACCGGAGCTGGTTCAGCTCGCGAAGCCCGTAGAGCCGGTACCCGGCGGCAGTGCGGTTCGGGACGACGAGGCCAAGGCGTTCGAGATACCGGAGCATCCGCGGCGACCAGGCGGTGCTTGCCGCCGCTTCCCCGACTTTCAGTCCGTCCATGCGGCCCACCTTAACACAGAGATGTCAAGGTTGAGACGGCAACCGACGCTCCGGCGGATCCCGCTCGGCCCGGTCTGCTCAGGTCTGACCGGTCGGATCGGTCAGACCGGCCTGAGCAACCGGTCTGTACAACAAAAATGCCTGCAAATCGGCGGGTGAGAACGGAGCGGCACCGGTGCCCGGATCAGGGGTCGCTCGTCCCCGCCCTGCCGTAGGCGTCCTCGAGGCGGACGACGTCGTCCAGGTGAGGGGTCGATACCTCGAGGATGGTCGTGTCCTCGAGGGCGGTGACTCGGTGCACGGTGCCTGGGATGAAGTGGAAGCTGGCGCCCTCGCCGATCACCTCCGCGTTCAGCGGCCCCTGCCCCACCTCGCCGAGCTCGACCGTCGCCTTGCCGCTCTGGACATACCAGCTCTCGTCCTTCTCGTTGTGGAACTGCAGGCTCAGCGAGAAGCCGGCGCGCACCCAGAGAATCTTCCCGACGTAGAGGTCGGTGTCGGCCCAGATCAGCTCCCAGCCCCAGGGCTTCTCGACACGGCGCGGCTCGAACACCCAGCGATCGAGCCCCTCGAGGTTCGGGGAGTCGAGACCGCTCATGCAAGTCTCCGTCGCGGCCGCCATTCCGGGTGCTCCGACATGTAGTCCTCCGCGCGTCGCAAGTCTTTCGGCGTGTTGACCGTGAGCCACACTCCGCCGTGTCGGAAACCGCGGAGCTTCCCTTCTGCGGCGAGCTCCGGGAACGTGCTCTGCTCATGATCTCCCTTCTCCGGGAGCCGGACAAGCGCCTCGTCGCCGAGCACGTACACCCCTGAGTTGACCCAGTCGTCGAGCAGCGGCGCCTCGCGGAAGCCCGTCACGCGGCCGTCCTCCTCGAGGTCGACGACCCCGAACGGGGAGCGGACCTGCGCGACGACGATCGTGGCCTCGGCGCCGGAGCGTTCGTGGTCGGCCAGCAGCGCGGTGAAGTCGACGTCGAGCAGCTCGTCGCCGTTCAGCGCGAGCACAGCGCCCTCGTCGCGGCGCAGCGAGGCGGCGAGGCGGAGCCCGCCGCCGCGGCCGAGCGGCTCGGGCTCGCCGACCGGCTCGATCTCCGCTCCGAGCCCTCCGAGGGCATTCACGAACGCCTCCTCCTGGCCCGCGCGACAGGCGACGATCACACGCGTGACGCCGGCGCCGGCGAGGCGCGCGACCGTGTACTCCGCGAGCGGGAAGCCTCCGACGGGCACGAGCGGCTTCGGTAGTCCCTGGGCCGCCTCCCCGAGCCGTTCGGCCTTCCCTCCTGCGAGCAGGAGTGCTTCCATCAGCGCTGGAACTCGGGCGCCCGAAGCTCCGGCTCGGCCGGTGACGCGTGGCGGGGGCGTCCGATTCCCTCGTAGACGAAGCCCGCCGCCTGCGCGGCGACCGGATCGAGCAGGTTCCGGCCGTCGATGATGACGGGACGCGCCATCGAATCGCGGATCTCGGGGGTCAGCATCGAGTGCAGCTCAGGCCATTCGGTGACGATCACGGCGGCATCCGCGTCGCGAAGCGCTTCGGCGACGGTGTCGAACAGGTCGATGCCGCGCAGGTCGTCCGGCTGCGCGACCGGGTCCCAGGCGCGCACCTCGGCACCTTCGGAGAGCAGCCGGTACGCGATGACACGGCTCGGCGCCTCGCGCATGTCGTCGGTGTTCGGCTTGAAGGCGAGGCCGAGCAGCGCGATCTTCGAGCCTCGGAGCGATCCGAGATGCTTCTGCAGCTTCGAGACCACGCGCCGCTTCTGCAGCTCGTTCACCTCCCAGACCGCCTGGAGCAGAAGGAAGGGATAGCCGGAGTTGCCCGCGAGCTGCTTCAGGGCGGTGACGTCCTTCGGGAAGCACGAGCCTCCGAATCCGACACCGGCACGCAGAAAGTGCGAGCCGAGACGATGGTCGAGGCCGACGCCGCGCGCGACGTCGACGACGTCCGCGCCGACGAGCTCACACACGTTGGCGATCTCGTTGATGAAGCTGATGCGCGTCGAGAGGAACGCGTTCGCCGCGAGCTTTACGAGCTCCGCGGAAGGAACGTCCGTCCGGACGAACTGCGTGTCGATCGAGCCGTGGAGCTCGACGACGCGATCGCCGTCGGCCTCGTCGAACGCGCCGATGACGACGCGGTCCGGGCTCATGAAGTCCGCAACGGCACTGCCCTCGGCGAGGAACTCCGGGTTCGATACGTAGCCGACGCCCTGAAGGCCGCGGGAATCGAGCCGTTCACGCACGTGCATCCCCGTTCCGACGGGCACGGTGCTCTTCATGACGACGATCGGACGGTTCGGGAGCTCGGAGGGAAGCTCGTCCACGACCGACCACACCGCGGCGAGATCGGCATCGCCCGACTCCGTGGGTGGCGTGCCGACCGCGACGTAGAGAAAGTCGGCGCCGTCCACGGCCTCGGCAATGTCGAGCGTGAAACGGATCCGCTCCTTGTTCCGCTCGAGCACGAGCTCGAGGCCCGGCTCGTAGATCGGCACCTCCCCGGCGCACAGGCGCTCGATCCGCTCGGGAATGACGTCGCGAATGACGACCTCGTGTCCGAGGTCGGCGAAGCACGCCCCCGTGACAAGGCCGACGTATCCCGCGCCGAACATTCCGATCTTTGCCATGGGAGCAGCCTACTGCCCGAGCGGCTGAAGGCCCTTGGCTATTGCGAGCATCGTCTCGTTCGAGAGCTCGTCGCGGAGAGTGTTGACGACCCAGTAGCTCGCGTCACCCTGACGGAGCACGACCATGTGGATGTTCCCGCCGGCGGTGTAGAGGTCGTACTTGCGTCCCTTCAGCGTGACCGTCTGCGTCGGGTGGCGGATGACCGGGGCGTCGTTCCAGTTCGTCTCCATGATCTGCCAGTAGACGTTGCCCGCAGCCGTATGGAACGTGAGGCAGACGGCGCCGTGCCCGACGGCCGGTTTGTACGCGCGAACCGGTTCGAGCGCCGCGAAATACGAGCCGCTCTCGATCGCGTGCGGCGCCATCAGCCGGAAGCCGACCTTCGAACGAACGTCCCGGAGCGATGTGAGCGCGTACCCCGGATCGTTGCGAACCGACGGGGTCTGGCGCGTCGGCGTCGGCACGATCACCGCCTGCGGATCGACGAGCTCCCCGCTGAACGACGATCCGACGACGACGATCGTCAGCGGGTTGCCCGACTCCTGCGCGAACGACGCGAACCCGGGCGGGAGCGGCGCGACACGCGTGTTCTTGCCGAAGGCAACCAGCATTTGCTGCGCGGCCTCCTTGGCGTTCGGCTGAACCGCGTCGTAGTAGATGAGCGTGTTGACGTAGTTCTGGGTCGGCGCGTCGGCCTGGATCGTCGGCGGCAGCTGGACGGTGTGGAACCCCTGGAGGCCGAGCTTGTACGACGTGTCGCGCGCGAGGCCGGCCTGCGTGGTCCCGTTGAGGACGAGCGTCGAGATCGCGGCGCGCTTCAGCTTCGGCTGCTTCAGCCGCTTCGGCTTGATGCCTGCTGCCACCGAGCCTGCTCGGTCCGGAAGGCTCACGTCAGGATGCGTGAACGAGGTCACCGCCGTCTGGATGTCGGACGGCTGCGTGCACACCTGCGCGTTCAGATAGCCGCAGTCCACGAGGTTCGGGATCGACACACGGAACAGGTGGCCGCCGCCGAGGTGGTACGCAAGACCCGCATACGCGAGGATCTCCGAGAGGCCCGGCGCGCCGCCGCCGCCGCGCGCCATCTCGACGTTGTTCTTCAGGGCGCCGATGACACCGGGCAGGCTCGTGAGGGAGAGGCTCGACGACATGCGGTCCTTGAGCGCCTCGAGGAACAGCTGCTGCCGCGCGAGCCGGTAGACGTCCGAGTCGGTGTGGCGGAAGCGGACGAAGTCGAGCGCCTCCTGGCCGTCGAGCTTCTGATAGCCAGGCTCCAGATCGATCTTTGCGTAACCGCCCGGACCGCCGACCGTGTTGATGTAGCGGTGGTCGACCTGCATGTAGACGCCGTGCAGCTTGTTGACGAGCAACTTGAAGCCGTGGAAGTTGATCGTGATCAGGTAGTTCACCGACAGGCCGGTGAGCTTCTGGACCGTCTCGAGCGTCCCGTCAGGCGGGCTCTTCCGGCAGGTCGACCAGGCCGAGTTGATCCGGTCCGTGCTGAGCGCCGTCGTCGCATCGCAGTAGATCGGCACCTGAAGATCGCGCGGGAACGAGAGCAGCGACAACGTGTTCGTCGTCGGATCCGCGCGGACGAGCATGATCGTGTCGGAACGCGAGTCGGCCAGGCCGAAGCCTTCGCTGCCGGCACGCGCGTCGTAGCCGATGATCAACGCCGTCGCGGGCTGGGATGCAGTCGGAAGCGCCTTGAGATGCTTCTCCGTCGCCTTGACCGCAGCCGTGTGCGGCGCGATCGCATTCAGCGTCTCATGGCCATAGAGATAGAGGCCACCGGCGAGACCGCTGACGACGACCACGAGCGCGAGCAGGAACCAGCCGAAGACCTTGGCGGCGGTGCCACGCGTCGAGCGGCGGGGCGGCTCCGGGGCCTTGTAGCGCCGCATCGGCTCCAGGACCGGCGGTGGCAGGACCGCGCGACCGTTGCCGTTCACGGTCGCGGCACGACCCATTCCTCTCTTGAGCGTCGTCCGCATACGGTAGGCGGAGCCCCGTGGGCACCGGCGCGATCACGATAGCGGAGGGTCCGGCGCGTCCTCGGGGAGTACGGGAGCCCTTCGGAACTCCCTGCTCAGGCGGTGATTCCGCCGTGCGTTGAATTGAGCCGCGCAGCGAGCAGGCCCGTGAGAGCCGTCACGGCCGGGGCGGGGAGCGGTGCCTGCACCGACAAGGTGTAGAGGACGGCGGTCACCCGGCCGCGGCCGAGGGCCACCACGTCGATGACGAAGTTCGTCGTTCTCGTGGAGCGAACGACCAGGACGTACCGGTAGTGGAGGCCACGCTCGACTCCCTTTGGCGCGGGCAGGCGCTTGGTCGAGGCGAGCCGCACGTGCACCTTCTTTCCGAACCCGGCGCTCGCGCTCTGGACCAGGCACGTTCCGAGTAGCGACGGCGTCGATGCACGCCAGTCGCTGCGCGCGTCCGCCGCCTTGCGGAAGACGTCGACCTCGGAGCCGACGTTCGTGATGTGGTCCTTGTAGGTGTAGGACGGATTGACCTTCGCGGTCTGAACGAAGTTGGACTCGTCTGGGCCCGCGGTGCACGGCGGGTTGGTTTTCGCCGGCGGGTCGAGCGCCCAGCCCGCCGCGAAGTCGGTTCGGCGCAGCACGATCGACTTCGCAAGCTTCGTGTCGGCAGCGGTGTGCTGCTGCCGCGGCGCCCGCGGATCGACGGCCGCTCCTGCCGCCATCGGCACGACGAGAGCGAACAGGACGAACGCAACGACGAGACGCATGATTAGACCGCCACCCGCGTCGTGTCGGGCGTCGGCTCGTACCCGAGATTCGGCCGCAGCCACCGCTCCGCCTCCTCGATCGACATTCCCTTGCGTACGGCGTAGTCGGCGACCTGATCCTGGGCGACGCGGCCGACCGAGAAGTACCGGACCTCCGGATGCGCGAGGTAGATGCCGCTCACGCTCGCCGCCGGGGTCATGGCAAACGACTCGGTGAGCGCGATTCCGACGCGGTCCGCGTCAAGGAGATCGAAGAGCTTCTGCTTCTCGCTGTGGTCTGGACATGCCGGATACCCGAACGCCGGGCGGATACCGCGGAAGCGCTCGGCCGAGAGATCCTCCTTCGAGAGCTGCGGGCCGTCTTCGTACCACTCGCGGCGCGCGACCTCGTGCAGGTACTCCGCGAACGCTTCGGCAAGCCTGTCTGCGATCGCCTTGACCATGATCGAACGGTAGTCGTCGAGCTCCGACTCGAAGCGCTCCGCGAGCTCATTCGCTCCGATCCCGGCAGTCACGGCGAACGCACCGATGTGATCGCGTGCCGGCGAGATGTAGTCGGCAAGCGAGCGGTTGGGCCGCGAGTCGCCGTACGCCGACTGCTGGCGCAGGAAGCAGAAGCGCGTCTCTCCGTCGGCCTCCACCACGATGTCGTCACCGTCGGCGGCGGCGGGCCAGAAGCCGTAGACACCGCGCGCCTGCAGCAGCTTGCCGGCGACGATCTCGTCGAGCATCTGTTGCGCGTCGTCGTACACCTCGCGGGCCGCCGGTTGCTCCAGAATCGCCGGAAAGCGCCCCTTCAGCTCCCACGCATGGAAGAAGAACTGCCAGTCGATGTACTCCCGCAGGGTGGCGAGAGCCGGCTCGAGGATTCGCGTGCCGACGAATGGAGGCGCGGGAACGTCATCGAAGGCAACGCGATGCCGATTGGCACGCGCATCGGCGATCGTGAGCAGCGGCTTGCGCTCCTTCTCGGCGTACTGCAGTCGTAACGTCTCCTGGAGGTCGCGGTTCTCGCCGTCGAGCCGCACCTTGCGCGTTGGATCGAGCAGGTCGCCGACGACTGCGCTGACGCGCGAGGCGTCGTGCACGTGCAACACCGGCTGCTCGTACTCGGGCGCGATCTTGACCGCGGTGTGCTGCCTCGACGTCGTTGCCCCACCGATCAGAAGCGGCAGGTCGAGCCCACGTCTCGACATCTCGCGTGCGACGTCGACCATCTGGTCGAGCGACGGCGTGATGAGACCCGAGAGCCCGACGATGTCGGCGCCGAGCTCGAGTGCCGTGTCGAGAATCGTGTCGCCGGGCACCATGACGCCGAGGTCGACGACCTCGTAGTTGTTGCATCCGAGTACGACGCCGACGATGTTCTTGCCGATGTCGTGCACGTCGCCCTTGACGGTCGCGAGCACGACCTTGCCCTGCGTTCTGCCGGCGCCGCCGGCCGCCTTCTCGGCCTCCATGAACGGCTCGAGATACGCGACCGCGCGCTTCATCGCGCGGGCGCTCTTGACGACCTGCGGCAGGAACATCTTTCCCGCTCCGAAGAGATCGCCCACGACCTTCATTCCCTCCATCAGCGGCCCTTCGATCACCTCGAGCGGGCGCTCGTACTCGAGGCGCGCCTCCTCGGCGTCCTCCTCGATGAAATCGACGATGCCGTGCACGAGCGCGTGCTCGAGCCGCTTCTGCACCGTTGCGTCACGCCAGCCGAGATCGCGCTCGCGCACCGTTCCCTCGCCGCGCACGGTCTCTGCGTACTCGACGAGACGTTCGGTCGCATCGGGTCGCCGGTCGAAGATGACGTCCTCGACGCGCTCGAGCAGGTCGGGCGGGATGTCGCCGTAGAGCACGAGCTGGCCGGCATTGACGATGCCCATGTCGAGGCCGGCCGCGATCGCGTGGTAGAGGAACGACGAGTGCATCGCTTCGCGCACTGCGTCGTTGCCGCGGAACGAGAACGACAGATTCGAGATGCCGCCGCTCGTCTTTGCGCCCGGACAGCGCTCCTTCAGAACGGGCAAAGCCTCGATGTACGCCTTCGCAAAGCCGTTGTGCTCCTCGATGCCGGTCGCGACGGCGAGCACGTTCATGTCGAAGATGATGTCCTCGGGCGGGAAGCCGACGACGTCGACGAGCAGCCGGTAGGCGCGCTCGCAGATCGCGACCTTGCGTTCGACGGTCTCTGCCTGGCCCTCCTCGTCGAATGCCATCACGACGACTCCCGCGCCGTAGCGACGCACGATGCGAGCCTGCTCGAGGAACGGCTCCTCGCCCTCCTTCAGGCTGAGCGAGTTGACGACCCCCTTGCCCTGCAGGCACTTGAGGCCCGCCTCGAGCACGCTCCAGCGAGAGCTGTCGACCATGATCGGGAGGCGCGCCGCTTCCGGCTCCGTCGCGATCAGGTTCAGGAACCGGGTCATCGCCGACGGCCCGTCGAGTAGGTCCGCGTCCATGTTCACGTCGAGGAGGTTCGCGCCCCCGCGCACCTGCTCGAGCGCGACCTCGAGCGCCGCGTTGTAGTCGTCGCTCTCGATGAGCCGCCGGAAACGCGCCGAGCCCGTGACGTTCGTCCGCTCCCCGATCATCACGAAATTCGTGTCGGGCGTGATCGCAAAGGGCTCCAGGCCGCTGAACACTGTTCCCGGGACGGCCTCGGGCACGCTGCGCGGAGTTACGCCCTCGACGGCCGCGACGATCGCCCGGACGTGATCGGGTGTCGTCCCGCAACAGCCACCGACGATGTTCAGGAGACCGTCGCGCGCGAACTGGCCGAGCACGCCGCTCGTGTCGTGCGGCTGCTCGTCGTAGGCGCCGAACTCGTTCGGGAGGCCTGCGTTCGGATAACAGGAGACCCACGTCGTCGCGTGCTTCGAGAGATCCTCGACGAACGGCCGCATGTCGGCAGCGCCCAGCGAGCAATTGACACCGACGACGAGCGGATGGGCGTGCTCGACGGAGTTCCAGAACGCTTCGACCGTCTGGCCCGACAGGTTGCGGCCGCTCTTGTCGACGGCGGTAAACGAGAGCCAGAGCGGAACGTCCGGTTCCGTCTCGATTGCCGCCACGATCGCTGCCTTCGCGTTGAGCGAGTCGAACACCGTCTCGATGAGGAAGAAGTCGACGCCGCCCTCACGCAGCGCCCGCATCTGATGTGCGTACGCGTCGCGGACCGCGTCGAACGTCACGGCACGATACGAGGGCTCGTCGACGCGCGGTGACAGCGAGAGCGTCACGTTGAGCGGACCGACCGCACCGGCCACGAAGCGCGGCTTGTCGGGCGTGCGAGCGGTCCACTCGTCAGCGGCGCGACGGGCGAGTCGTGCGCCTTCGACGTTCATCTCGTGGACGGCGGCCTCGAGCGCGTAGTCGGACTGGCCGATCGTCGTGGCCGTGAAGGTGTTGGTCGTCGCGATGTCCGCGCCCGCGGCGAAGTACTCGTCGTGGATGCGCGAGACGACGTCGGGTCGCGTGAGGTTGAGCAGGTCGGGATCGCCTGCGACGTCGCGCGGATGATCGCGGAAGCGCTCGCCGCGATATGCCTGCTCGCCGCGCACCTGCCCCTGGATCAGCACGCCCCATGAGCCGTCGAGAACGGCGATCCGCTCGCGGAGGATCCCTTCCAGTCTCTGTCGCGTGCCTGCCATCGGTATCTGCGCTCCCTTGCCGATCCCGCCTAACGGGTCCGGCGGCGCCGAAATCTGCGCGCGCGCGGGCTCTTTAGGCGTTTGGTAACCCGGTCGCCAAGCTGCCTTCAAAGCTCTCCGGGTAGTCAAAGGCTAGCAGTGTCTTCAATCGTTAGGGTGCGGCGATAATGACCGACGTCCACGATGGAGCGACGCTGCGGCAGGCGCTCGCCGAGATCGCGATCAACTTCTCGTTCAGCTGGATACCCGGCGCTCGCGCGCTCTTCGCCGAGCTCGCGCCCAAGCGCTTCGCCCAGCTCGGGCACAATCCGACTGCGCTGCTCTCGGAGCTCACCGACGACGACCTCGGCAGTGCGCTGACGGCGGAGTACGCCGTGCAGCTCGGCCGCGTGCAGGAGCGGCTCTCCGTCGAGCACGAGCGCCGCACGTGGTGGCAGGAGCGCCGGCTGCCGGACGACTTCCTCGTGGCCTATTTCTCGGCCGAGTTCGGGCTGGACGAGAGCCTCCCGGTCTACTCGGGAGGGCTCGGAATCCTCGCGGGCGACCACCTCAAGGCGGCCTCGGAGCTCGGTGTGCCGCTCGTCGGCATCGGCCTCTTCTACCGGCGCGGCTACTTCCGGCAGCGGCTCGACGCGAACGACCGGCAGCTCGAGCGTTTCCCGCGCAACGACACGAGCCGCCTTCCGTTGAGCCTCGTGCCGATGGCGCCGGTCGTCGAGCTCACGAACGACGACGGCAACCTCGTGCCCGTGCGGATCGGGGTCTGGCGCGCACAGGTCGGGCAGGTGTCGCTCTATCTCCTCGACACGAAGATCGAGGGCAATCCCGACTGGGCGCGCGCAGTCACCGACACGCTCTACGGTGGCGACCGCGAGAACCGGTTGCGCCAGGAGCTCGTGCTCGGCGTCGGCGGCGTCCGCGTCCTGCGCAGGCTCGGTCTCGCGCCGACCGTGTTCCACATGAACGAAGGTCATTCCGTGTTCCTGCAGCTCGAGCGCCTCCGCGTGCTCGTCGAGGAAGAAGGGCTCGATCGGACGCGCGCAATGGATCGCCTGCGCAGCTCGACCGTCTTCACGACGCACACGCCGGTGCCCGCCGGCAACGAGGCCTTCGACCCGACACTCGTCGAGCGCAACGTGGGCTCCCTTGTGGAGCGCTGCGGTCTCACATGGCCCGAGTTCGCGGAGCTCGGGAAGGTCGAGCCCGGCGACACGGTGTTCGGGCTGACCCCGTTCGCGCTGCGGACCTCGGGCTACGCCAACGGCGTCGCCCAGCTCCACGGTGCCGTTTCGCGCGAGATGTGGAAAGGCATCTGGCCGGAGCGCTCGATCGACGAAGTGCCGATCACGTCGATCACGAACGGCGTACACGGGCGAACGTGGATCTCGGACGAGCTCGAGGGCCTGCTCGGCTTCACCGCTCCGAACTTCCAGCGCGCGCTTCAGCTCGACGACGCTGTGATCTGGTCAGCGCACCGGGCGGCCAAGCTGCGGATGCTCGAGTTCATCGCTCGCACGCGCGGCGCCGAGGATCTCGATCCCGACGTGCTCACGATCGGGTTCGCGCGGCGATTCGCGACGTACAAGCGGGCGGGATTGCTCTTCAGCCAGCCCGAGCGGCTCGAGCGAATGCTCAACAGCACCGACCGTCCGCTGCAGATTCTGGTCGCGGGCAAGGCGCACCCCGCCGACGAAGGCGGCAAGGACATGATCCAGCAGGTGGTCGAGTTCGCCCGCGACCGTGCAGCGGCCGGCCGTGTCGTCTTCCTCGAGGACTACGAGATGATGCTCGCCCGCCGGCTCGTGCAGGGCGCCGACGTGTGGCTCAACACGCCGCGCCGGCCGATGGAGGCGTCGGGGACGTCGGGAATGAAGGCGGCGCTCAACGGCGTCCTGAACTGCTCGATCCTCGACGGCTGGTGGGCCGAGGCGTACACGCCGGAGGTCGGGTTCGCGATCGGCACCGAGGACCCCGCAGCGACCGAGGAAGAGCAGGATCTCGCCGACGCCGAGTCGCTCTTCGCCTTGCTCGAGCAGCAGGTGGTCCCGACGTACTACGAGCGCGACGAGAACGGGTTACCGGCCCGCTGGATCGAGATGATGCGGCACTCGATCGCGGAGCTCGGCACGCAGTTCAGCACCAACCGCATGGTGATGGAATACGTCGAGCGGCTGTACCTGCCGGCTCACATCGACCTGATCGACCAGCTCGCCACCGCGTAGCCGCGGGAGCGTCGGCGTTTAGCCGGCCGCGCCGCTGACGCGAAGCTGGTTCTCCGCGTGGCGGATGCGCTGCTCGAGCTGCCAGCGGTCGGCGTCGGACTCGCCGGCCTCGACCTTGGCGAGCTCGGCCTGCGCCTCCTCGAGCTGCCGTTGCGCGCGCTCGTTGTCGATCTCGCCGGCAGGAACCGCATCGTCGACGAGCGCGATTGCGCGGTCCTCGAGTACCTGGAAGAACCCGGGGCCGGTCGCGAACTCCTGCACCTGCCCGTCGCCCGTGTGCACGCGCGTCGATCCCGCCTTGAGCATCGCGACGAGCGGCGCGTGCCGCGCGAGCACGCCGATCTCGCCGGCTGCGCCGGGCACGATCAGCATCTCGCCGTCGCCCTCGAATGCCGCGCCCTCCGGCGTGACGACCGAGATCGAGAAGAGCGGGTGGTCGGCCATCTAGTGCACAACTACGCGACGGCGACGGCGTCTTCGGACATCTTCTGTGCGCGCTCGACGGCCTGCTCGATCGGGCCGACCAGGTAGAAGGCCTGCTCCGGCAGATCGTCGTGCTTGCCGTCGAGGATCTCCGTGAACCCGCGGATCGTGTCCTCGAGCTTCACGAACTCCCCCGGCGTGCCGGTGAAGACCTCAGCGACGAAGAACGGCTGCGAGAGGAAGCGCTCGATCTTCCGTGCGCGCTGCACGACGACCTTGTCTTCGTCCGAGAGCTCGTCGATGCCGAGGATCGCGATGATGTCCTGCAGGTCGCGGTAGCGCTGCAGCGTCTCCTGCACGCGTCCGGCCGTCCGGTAGTGCTCGTCGGACACGACGCCCGGCTGAAGCGCGCGCGACGTCGAGTCGAGCGGGTCGACCGCCGGATAGATGCCCTTCTCCACGATCGCGCGCGAAAGCACGGTCGTCGCGTCGAGGTGAGCGAAGGTGTTCGCCGGCGCCGGATCGGTGAGGTCGTCCGCAGGCACGTAGATCGCCTGCACGGAGGTGACCGAGCCTTTCCGCGTCGACGTGATGCGCTCCTGCAGCTGCCCCATCTCGGTCGCGAGCGTCGGCTGGTACCCGACGGCGCTCGGCATGCGGCCGAGGAGCGCCGACACCTCGGAGCCCGCCTGCACGAAGCGGAAGATGTTGTCGATGAAGAGCAGCACGTCCTGGCCCTGATCGCGGAAGTACTCCGCCATCGTCAGAGCCGAGAGGCCGACACGCAGACGCGCGCCCGGCGGCTCGTTCATCTGCCCGTAGACGAGCGCAACCTTGTCGATGACCTTCGACTCAGTCATCTCGATGATCAGATCGTTCCCCTCGCGCGTGCGCTCGCCGACGCCTGCGAACACCGACACGCCGCCGTGCTGCTGCGCGACGTTGTGGATCAACTCCTGGATGAGCACCGTCTTGCCGACGCCCGCACCGCCGAACAGTCCGACCTTGCCGCCGCGGACGTACGGCGCGATCAGGTCGATCACCTTGATCCCGGTCTCGAAGATCTCGGTCTTCGGCGACAACTCGTCGAAGGCCGGCGGATCGCGGTGGATCGGCCAGCGCTCGCCCGTGGCGGCCTCCTTGCCGTCCACCGGGTCGCCGATGACGTTCCAGATCCGCCCGAGCGTCTGATCGCCGACAGGTACGGAGATCGACTGGCCGGTATCGACGACTTCGGTCCCGCGGGCGAGACCGTCCGTCGTGTCCATCGCCACCGCACGCACACGATCGTCGCCGAGATGCTGCTGCACCTCCGCGATCAGCTCCACGGTTCCCTCGCCGTCCGGTGACGGCGCCTGGATCTTGAGCGCGTGGTTGATCTCGGGCAGGCCGTCCGGGAACACGGCGTCGAGGACGACGCCCTTGATCTCGACGATCCTGCCGATGCTGCCGGTCGTGCTCGCGTTCGTCTGGTCGGCCATGGGTCTCCTGGAATGCGTGTGTCGGGCGACAGGCAGGCACAGCCAAAAAGGCGCCTGCGAAAGCGAAGCGAGTCTATCCGAAGGGCCTCGGCGGCCCTCCGGGGAACCGTGCTCTAGAGCGGGATCGCGCGCCGGATCCGCGACGAGGGCAACCGCTGCGCGGGCGCCATCGCGACATAGCCGCGATTGATGAGAGCGGCGCCGTGCAGCGGCGCCGCACCCGCCGTCGTCGTGGTCGTCGCAGAGGGAGAAGTCAGGGAGCCGAACAAGCTGCCGAGACCGGCTGCGAGCACCACTGCAGCGGCGGCTGCGCTGAGTTGGAGGACGCGCACGGTTGCGCGGCGGCGCGGTCGCCTCACTGCGGAGGCGGGACGTCCGACGACGCCAACCGTCGCCCGAAAGAGCACCGGCGGCGCTGATCGGAGCTCCCTCGTCCATGCTGCCAGCTCATGTTCGAAGCTCGCGCATGCGGCGCATGACGCCATGTGCGCGCGCAACGACGCTTGTCCGAGCTCTGAAAGCTCACCGTCGAGCGCGAGCGACGCCTGCATGCGGGCACGCTCGCACTCGGTTGTCTGGACGACTCCCATGCTGACTACGACGGCAGCCGTTGGCAGGAGTTAGGACGAATAACCGATCAAATCGCCGAATAAGCCACGGGGAGGGCCCCAGCGTCGGTGCGGCTATCCCGCGAGCGCGTCCGCCCCGGCGACGATCTCGAGGATCTCCTGCGTGATCTGCGCCTGGCGTGCCCGGTTCATTTGCAACGTGTACCGATCGATCAGCTCGCCGGCGTTCTTCGACGCGTTGCGCATCGCCGTCATTTGCGAGGCGAGGAACGAAGCCGCTGACTCGAGAAACGCGCGGTAGATCTCCGTCTCGAGGTACACGGGAAGAAGCCGCTCGAGGATCTCCTCGGGCTCGGGCTCGTAGATGAAATCGCCGCGCACCGGACCCTTCTCCTCCTCCTCCACGTGCTCCGCGGCCGCGAGCACGCCTTCCGGGATCGGGAGCAGGTCGACGGTCGTCACGCGCTGCACGAGCGCCGACACGAACCGGTTGTAGACGAGGACCACACGGTCGACCTCTGCATTCGTGTAAAGCTCTGCGAGCTCGTGCGCGACGGCTTGTGCATCCCTGTACGTGGGCTTGTCGGCGAATCCGGTCCACGATTGCGTCAGCTCGTAGCGGCGGAAACGCAGCGTCGACGCGCCCTTGCGGCCCGTCACGAGCCAGGCGATGTCGTGCCCTTCCGCACGCTCCGACCGCTCGAGCTCGAACGCCTGGCGCAACACCTGTCCGTTGAACGGCCCCGCGAGGCCGCGATCGCCGGTGATGACGACGATCGCGACGCGCTGCACGTCGCGCCGCTGCAGCAGCGCGAGATTGCGGAACGATGACGCAGCACGCGCGGTGCCGACCATCAGCTCCTGCATCCGGTCGGCGTACGGCCGCATCTCCTCGATACGCAACTGCGCACGACGAAGCCGCGCGCCGGCCACAAGCTCGAGCGCCTTCGTGATCTTGCGGGTGTTCTTGACGGAGTTGATCCGCCGGCGGATGTCCTGGAGCGACGCCACTCGCTAAGGCTCGCGGCGTCGCTCTAGAAGGACAAAGCGGGAGAGAGACGTCAGTCCCCGCCCTGCAATAGAGGAATCCGCCGACGGCAGCCAGAGACCGTCCCTAGGCAACTGTGGATTCCTCCTGGACGTTGAAGGAGTTCTTGAACTTCTCGAGTGCCTTGTTGAGGCTCTCGACGAGGTCGTCGGAAAGCTCGCCGGTCTCGCGGATCGCCTTGTAGATCGCGCCTTCCGAGCGCAGGAACTCGCGCAACTCGTCCTGGAACCGCTGCACCTGCTCCGTCGGGATGTCGTCGAGGTAGCCGTTGATGCCCGCGTAAATCGCGACAACCTGCTCCTCCGTCGGCCACGGCGAGTACTGCGGCTGGTTGAGCGTGGCCACCATCTTCTCGCCGCGGGTCAGCGCCTGCTGTGTCGCACGGTCGAGATCGGAGCCGAACTGCGCGAACGCCTCGAGCTCACGGTACTGCGCGAGGTCGAGACGCAGGCGTCCCGCGACCTTGCGCATCGCTTTCGTCTGCGCAGACGAGCCGACACGCGACACCGAGGTGCCGACGTTGACGGCCGGGCGGACGCCTGAGTAGAACAGGTCGGCGTTCAGGAAGATCTGGCCGTCGGTGATCGAGATGACGTTCGTCGGGATGTACGCCGCGATGTCGCCTGCCTGCGTCTCGATGACGGGAAGTGCCGTCAACGATCCGCCGCCGAGGTCGTCACTGAGCTTGCACGCGCGCTCGAGCAGCCGCGAGTGCAGGTAGAAGACATCACCCGGGAACGCCTCGCGGCCCGGAGGGCGGCGCAGCAGCAACGAGAGCTGGCGATACGCGTCCGCGTGCTTCGACAGGTCGTCGTACATCACGAGGGCGTGCTTGCCTTGGAAGAGGAAGTGCTCGCCCATCGCGGCCCCGGCGAACGGCGCCATCCACTTGATCGGCGCAGCTTCGTGCGCGGCCGCTGCGACGATTGTCGTGTACTCCATCGCACCGGCATCGCGCAGCAGCTCGTACACCTGCGCCACCGTCGACTGCTTTTGTCCAATAGCGACGTAGATGCAGTAGACGTCCGTCTCCTTCTGATTGAGGATCGTGTCGATCAGGATCGCCGTCTTGCCCGTCGTACGGTCGCCGATGATCAGCTCGCGTTGGCCGCGGCCGACGTTCGTCATCGAGTCGATCGACTTGATGCCGGTCAGGAGCGGCTCCTTCACGGGCTGCCGCTCGATGACGCCCGGCGCCTTGAACTCGAGCGGTCGCGACTCGGTCGACTCGACCGGGCCGCGCCCGTCGAGCGGATTGCCGAGCGGGTCGACGACGCGGCCGAGCAGGCCCTCGCCGACGGGAACGCTCGCAACCTTGCCGGTGCGGCGCACGGGCTCACCCTCCTTGACGAGCTCCCAGTCGCCGATCAGCGCGGTTCCGACGTCGTCCTCTTCGAGGTTGAACGCGAGCCCGACGACGCCGTGCTCGAACTCGAGCATCTCCATCGAGACCGCGTTTTCGAGCCCGTAGACGCGGGCGATGCCGTCGCCGACCTGCAGCACGCTGCCGACCTCGGCGAGGTCGGTCTCGACGTCGTAGTTCTCGATCCGCGAACGCAGGATCGACGTGATCTCTTCGGGGCGCAGCTTCAAGGTTTCTCCTTAGCTCCTCACGAGTTCTTGTCTGAGTCGTTCCAATCTTCCGCGGACACTTGCATCCGCACGTTGCGAGCCTGCCGTCAACACGATGCCGCCGACGATGCCGGGGTCGACGCTTCGCGTCGCCTCAACCTTGCGTCCGGCGGCCTTCTCGATCTGCGCGACGATCGCCCGAGCCTCGTCGTCGGTGAGCTCGCGCGCAGTCGTGAGCTCGACCGTGAGCCGGCGCTCTTCGCGGGCCATCAGCCGCTCGAACTCGGCGGCGATCTCCTCGAGCTCGCCGGCACGGCCCTTCTCCGCCACAACGAGCAGGAAGTTCTTGAACACCGGGTCCTCGTCGCCAGCAATGTCGGCGAGGATCTCGGCCTTCGCGGTCGGATCGAGCTGCGGGTTGCGCAGCACCGCCCGAAGCTCGGGCGATTGGGCGATCGCAGCCGCGAAGTCGCCGAGCGACTCGTGGACCTCCGCGAGGCGGCCGGCGTCCTTCGCCGCGCCGAAAAGGGCGTCGGCATAGATGCGGTGCGCGACGGCTATGCCGACTCCTCGAGCCGCGAGAAGTCGAGCGACCCGATTGCCTCGGCGATCAGCTCGCGATCGCGGTCGGAATCGAGTGTGCGGCCGACGACACGCGACGCCGCCTCGACCGTGAGCTCCGCGACCTCCGTGCGGATCTGCTGGAGCGCGCGGGCCGTCTCGGCCGCGATCTCCTTGCGCGTCTCCTCGAGCCGGCGCTGCCGCTCGACCTCGGTCTCGTCGCGCATGCGCGTCTCCATCGACTCACGCGTTTTGCGTGCTTCGGCGATGATCGCCTCCGCCTGGCCGCGCGCCTCCTGCATGAGCGCCTTGTGCTCCTCGAGCAGCGCACGTGCCTGCTCGCGCGCGTTGTCGGCCTCCTCGATCGACCGCCTGATCTGCTCGCGACGCGCGTCGATCATCTTCTGAATCGGACCGAACGCGTACCTCTTCAGCACGAAGAGCGCGATGAGGAAGCAGATGATCGTCCAGATCATCAGTCCCGGGGTGACGGAGATGAGAGGGTTTGCGGCGAGCATCGGTCGTTCTTCCTAGACCAGGACGTAGGCGAGGATCGAGCCGAGCAGGCCGTAGAACACGACCGCCTCGGTGAGTGCGAAGCCGAGCCACTGGATGCCCTGAAGCTCGCCGCGCAGCTCGGGCTGGCGGGCGACCGACTGGATCATCGAGGCGAAGATGTTGCCGATGCCGACACCGGCGCCGAGTGCGCCGAGGCCGACGCCGAGCGCGAGGCCGATGGCCTTACCGGCCTTCGTCACGTCGCCCGTGGTAGCGGCGAGTAGGACATGCATGTGTGGTCCCTCCCTAGTGTTCCGGCTCGATTGCCGAGCCGATGTAGATGGCGGACAGTGCAGCGAAGATGAAGGCCTGGATCGAGACGACGATCACGACCTCGAACAGGTAGAAGACGGCGGCGACCGGGATCACGACGACGGCCAGGAAGATGTTCTGCAGGATGAAGAGCAGGCCGATGAACGTGAGAATCAGGATGTGACCCGCGAGCATGTTCGCGAATAGCCTGACGCTCAGCGAGATGAGCCGCATGAACTGGCCGAGCACCTCGAGCGGCACGATCAGCGCGAGCAGCGGCTTCGGCGCCTCGGGGATCCAGCTCTTGAAGTACTTCACCGGCCCGTTCCAGCGGATGCCCTCGACGTGTGTGAAGACGAAGGTGAGCAGCGCGAGCGCGAGCGTCACCGAGAGCGACGACGTCGCTGCGTAGATGCCCCAGGTCGGCACGCCGTGCCAACGCTCCCCGGTGAGCGGCAAGGGGATGAAGCCGATGATGTTGACGACCCAGATGAAGAGCATCAGCGTGGCGACGTACGGGAACCAGCGGCCGATCGCCTTCGTGGGCAGCCCCTGCTCGGCGACCTGGGTCTGCGCGATCTCGTAGATCTGCTCGCCGAGCGCCTGGCGACGGCCCGGCTTCTTGGCCCGCATCAGCGTGACGCCGAGCAGGATCGTCAGCGCGGTGCCGATCATCAAGTAGACGACGGCCTTCGTGATCGAGAGGTTCAGCGGGCCGAGGTGGATCGGGACCCACTCGTGCTGCTCGAACTCCGTCGTGGGGTCGAAGGTACCGCGGGCCATGGCCGCCTGCGGCGCGGCGAGTGCCAGGACGATGAGGATCCCGAGGCGCTTCATCGCGCGGCTCCCATGTACGTGACGATCGAAAGCCCGAGCTCGAAGGTGTAGGCGAGCGCGTACGTCAAGGCCGCCGCCACCGCGAGGTGTGGATTCGCCACCGCGGCCACGAGTAGGACCACGAGAAGCCCGATCGCCTTGAAGAAGAGTCCGAATGCCTGCACCCCTGACGCGGCGAGGTTACCGGTGCGGCTGCGGGTCTGCGTCAGGACCAGATCGATTCCGTGCACGGCGCACCAGAGGACGGCGGCCAGCGCCCAGCCACCGATGCTCAGATCGAAGATGATGAAGACAGGGAGCGCGAGCAGGATGAGGAACGCGCCGCCGAGCGCAGGGATCAGATGCCCCGGCTCGGGGCGGGGGGTCGAGAACAGCGTCCCGAACACTCAGATCACGCCCCGGTAGCGGCGGTACACGGCGAAGATCCCGCCGAGGATCCCGACGACCGCGCCGAGCAGGACGCCGATGCCGGGCGAGCCGGCGAGCCAGCCGAGGACGACGCCCACGCCGACACAAAGAACGAGAACGGCGAGCAGCAGGCCACCGGCGCCTGCGGGCTCGAACGACGACGGGGAGGCTGCCTGCATCGGCACGGCGAGAATACCAGAGTCGTCGAATCGCTTGTAACACGGCGGAGCGGCGTCGTTCTGCGAAAAATCGCAGACTTCGTGCCATCTCTACGATGCGCTCGTGCCGCGCCCCCGCGTCCTCCTCGTCCACGGCAGCGTCGTCAACGGCGATGCGACCTGGGCGGCGCAGAAGCCGCTCGCCGGGCGGTTCGAGCTCGTGATCCCGAACCGGCGCGGCTTCCCGCCCGGCCCCGACGTGGAGTCGGTCGACTACGAGGACGAGGCGGCCTGGCTCGACCGGTTCCTCGAGCCGGGCGCGCACCTCGTCGGGCATTCGTACGGAGGCGTGATCGCGCTCTACGCGGCCGCGCGACGACCTGAGCTCGTGCACTCGCTCACCGTCGTGGAGCCGCCGGCGCTCGCGGTCGCGCGCGGGAATCCCGCGGCGGACGAGCTCGCGGCCCGTTCGACGGAGCTGTGGCAGGCGGGGCCGCACGAGCCCGAGGCGTTCCTGCGCGGCTTCCTCGCCGCGGTCAACGCGCCGCCGCCGCGCGGCGAGGTCTCCCCCGCGCTGCTCCAGGGCGCGCGGACGCTGATGGTCGAGCGCTATCCGTGGACGGCGGAGATCCCGCTCGACGCGCTGGCGCAGACGCCGTTTCCAAAGCTCGTCGTCTCGGGCGGGCACAGCGAGGCGTTCGACGCCGTGTGCGACGTGCTCGAAGAGCGGCTCGGCGCCGAGCGTGCAGTGCTCCCCGGCAACGGCCATGCCGTGCAGCTGCTCGGCGAGCCCTTCAACGAGCTCCTTGCCGCGTTCGTGGAGCGGGCCGAGCAGCACAACCGAACCTGACGAAACCTACGGGCAGGTGTCTGACACCTGCGGGCTCTCAGGTGTCAGACACCTGGGACTGATTCTGCACGCGAATGTGTGCCGGCTTTCTGGCGAGCGGCTTGGTCAGGCCGTTCGGACCGCGCGACGACCGAGGGACAGGTGTCAGACACCTCGTTCGCGGAAGCGTCACGGAAGTGAGTCGAAAGCCTCGTGTCAGGCGCTCTTGCGGAGCTCCTCGTCGCGGCGGCGGTGGTACGGGTTGGCGACCTTGACGATCTCGAGGACGTAGACGACGTAGATCGAGAAGCCGACGGCGACGAGCGCGATCGCGGCGGCGGCGACGGTCGGCCACGTGTGCCAGACGCCGTGAGCGCGGAACGGGACGAAGCGCGTCGCAAGAGCCGCCGCGGCGAGGGATGCGCACCACGCCCAGATCGTGACGGCGGCGCGCGGCTGCGAGAACCCACGCCGCAGGAAGCGGTGGTGCAGATGCGCCTGGTCGCCCTCGAACACCTTCTGCCCGTGGCGCAGGCGGCGGGCGACGACGAACGTCGTGTCGACGATCGGCACGGCGAGCACGAGCAGCGGAAAGAACAGGGCCACGGTCGCGGCGGTCTTCAGCAGCCCCTGCACGGTGAGCGCCGCGAGGACGAAGCCGAGGAGCAGCGCCCCAGAGTCGCCCATGAAGATCCGCGCCGGATAGAAGTTGTGCCGTAGGAAGCCGACGCACGCTCCGAAGACGATCGCCGACATGATCGCAGCGTCGGGCTTCGCGAGCGAGAGCGCGATCACGGCGAAGGTCAGCCCGGCGATCCCCGCCACTCCGGCGGCGAGCCCGTCCATGCCGTCGAGGAAGTTGACCATGTTCATGATCGCGACGATCCAGAGGATCGTCAGCGGCACGCCGACCCAGGCGGGCACGGTGTGGATACCGATGAACGGGAAGGTGAAGCGGTCGACCCAGATCCCGAATCCGACCGGGATGGCGGCGGCGAGCAGCTGCCCGCTGAGCTTCTCAAACCAGCGGAGCCCGCGGAAGTCGTCGATCGCGCCGACCGTGACGGCGACCGCGGCCCCGAGCAGAAGCCCACGTGTCTCCCGGTCGAGCGGCAGGAACGCGAGCGACGGAACGAAGATCCCGAGAAAGAGTGCGAGCCCGCCGAGCCGGGGCACCGGCCTCAGGTTCAGCCGCCGGCCGCCGGGCGTGTCGACGACGCCGAGCAGCCGCGCCATCCCGCCGACCGCTGGCGTGAGCAGCATCACGACGACGAAGGCTACGAGCGCTCCCCACACGACCTGGAGGTTGTCCTCGAGAACGTCGAGCACGCTGTGGTGCGTCGAGCCCAGGTCTCGCGCTAAGGCGACGACACCCATCTACGCGTCACCTTAGCGCCCCTTGCGGCGATTTCCTTCCCCGGTCAGGATGCGCGGCTCATGGTCGCCGAGCTCGCTGCCGTCGTCGCGTTGATCGTCCCGCAGCACGGGATCCACGGCGTGAACCTCTCGATGAGCCACCGGGCGGTGACGAACCGTCTCGGCAAGGCGACTCAGGTCAAGCGCATCGACGCCGGCGCCGGTCCGGAGCAGCTCGCGATCTTCCCCCACCTACGGGTGTGGCTCGGACCGGGAATGAACGTCATCCAGATCGAGACCACCTCACCGGTCGATCGCACCGCATCCGGCGTCGGCGTCGGCTCAACGGAGGCTCAACTACGTGCCGGCGTGACGGGCCTTGCATGCGCGACGGAAAGCGGCATCCGGCACTGCCACCTCGGGACGTATACCGCCGGCCACGTCGTCACCGACTTCTTCGTGCGGCGGGGACGCGTGTATCGCGTCGTCGTCGGCCGCGTGCTCGACTAACGACGACTACTTCGTCCCGTAGAGCCTGTCGCCGGCGTCGCCGAGGCCGGGGACGATGAACCCTCGCTCATCGAGACCACGGTCGACCGCTGCGCAGACGATGTGCACGTCCGGGTGTTGCTCGTGGATGTACTCGACACCGGGCGGCGCGGCGACGATGCAGACGAGGGTCACGCTGAGCGCACCAGCCTCCTTGACGGCCTCGACGGCGGCTCCGCTCGAGTGCCCCGTTGCGAGCATCGGGTCCAGCACGATCGCATCGCGCTCGTCGAGGTCGACGGGCAGCTTCGAGTAGTACTGCACCGGCTCGAGGGTCTCCTCGTCGCGGTACATGCCGATGAAACCCACGCGCGCGCTCGAGACGAGGGACAACACGCCGTCGAGCATTCCCACGCCCGCGCGAAGCACCGGGCACACGGCGACCTTCTTCCCGGAGATGCGCTGCGCCGTCATCTTCTCGAGCGGCGTCTCGATCTCCCACTCCTCGGTCTCCATGTCCTTCGTCGCCTCGTACGTGAGGAGGAGCGTGACCTCGTTGACGAGCTTGCGGAAGTGGACCGTGGGCGTTTCGCGGTCGCGCAGATACGCAAGCTTGTGCTGGACGAGCGGATGCTCGACGACGGTCAGCCGCTTCGTCTGCGCGGGTGCACTCATGTCACGTACGTCGTGTATCCGCGGAAGCCCGGATAGAGCGGACGCTTCACGCAGAGCGCATCGACGCGGCCGCGCAATGCGCCGATGTCGGGCGAGTCCTGCAACGCGTCGACGATGAGCCGGCCGACCTCGCGGAAGTCGTCCTCGTCGAAGCCGCGCATCGTCATCGCCGGCGTGCCGACGCGCACGCCGGACGCGATGGTGGGAGGCCGTTCGTCGAACGGCACCGTGTTGCGGTTGACGGTCACGTTCACCTCGTGCAGACGTTCCTCTGCTGCCTTGCCCGTCCACTCGGAGTTGCGCAGATCGATTTGCATCAGGTGGGTGTCGGTACCGCCCGTGAGGATCTCGAGCCCGTTCTCCTGCAGCGTGTCGGACAGCACATCCGCGTTGCGCCTGATCTGCGACTGGTACTCGCGGAACGCTTCCGTCATCGCGATCTTGAAGCACGTCGCCTTCGCCGCGATCGTGTGCTCGAGCGGGCCGCCCTGCATGCCCGGGAAGACTGCGCGATCGACTGCCTGCGCATGCTCCTCACGGCAGAGGATGAAGCCTGCGCGCGGACCTGCCAGCGTCTTGTGCGTGGTGGATGTGACGAAGTCGCAATGCTCGACGGGATTTGGGTGCAGCCCCGCGGCGACGAGCCCGGCGAAGTGCGCCATGTCGCAGAGCAGGAGCGCACCGACTTCGTCGGCGATCTCGCGAAACTTGTCGGTCTCGACGGTGCGCGGATACGCGGAGCCGCCGCAGACGATCAGCTTCGGCTGTACCTCCTTCGCCTGCGCGAGCACCTCGTCGTAGTCGACCATCATCGTCTCGCGCGAGACGCCGTAACCCGCGATGGTGTACAGCCGGCCGCTGAAGTTGACCTTGTGTCCGTGCGTCAGGTGGCCACCGTGGTCGAGGCGGAGTGAGAGAATCGTGTCGCCCGGCTGCAGAACGGCCGCGTACACCGCCATGTTCGTCTGCGAGCCCGCGTGCGGCTGCACGTTCGCATGCTCCGCGCCGAACAGCTCCTTCGCGCGATCGATCGCAAGCTGCTCGATCTGATCGACCACCTCGCAGCCGCCGTAGTACCGCTTGCCCGGGTACCCCTCTGCGTACTTGTTCGTCGGCACGGAGCCGACGCCCTCCAGCACCGACGGCCACGTGAAGTTCTCCGAGGCGATCAGCTCGATCTGTCCCCGCTGGCGCTCGAGCTCCTTGCCGAGCAGCGCCGCGATGTCGGGATCGACGTCGGCGAGGCCGGCGGTCGTGAGGTGCTGAAAGGTCTCCTGGGCGACTGACACGGCTGTTTCTCTCCTCTCCTGGGACCCGGGATCGTACTGACCGGCCCGGGCAGACATCGCCGCGAAAACCGTCCAGGTGACGTTCTGGAATGCTTTACAGGGATTTTCCATAACAAGGTGGTGAAAACCCTCAAGGTTCGCTCGCCGCACCCCGACGATCACGGTGAATGGGCTTTCGCTGCGGACTGGTCACTGCGGTCGTCGCACTCCTCGCGGCGCCCACGGCATTTGCCGGCCCGTCTCTTCACGTGGGAGCGGTCGAGGACGCAGCGATCTGGGGCAATCCAAACGCGCAGATGGACCTCGCGAGAGCCGGTGGCTTCGATTCGGTTCGGATGACCGCGCAGTGGACGGCGGGAGCAGCGTCGCTGTCGCGGGGCCAGACGACCAGGCTGCAGAACGCCGCCCGTGCCGCGGTCGCGCGCGGGATTCAGCCGATCGTCGCGATCTACAACGCAGGCTCGAGCTCGACACCCACCGACGATGCCTCGCAGGCGCGGTTCGTCCAGTTCGCCCGCTCCGTTGTCTTCGCCCTTCCGCAGGTGTCGACGTTCATCGTCGGCAACGAGCCGAACTCGAACGTCTACTGGCTCCCCCAGTTCGACACCGCCGGCAGCGATGTCGCCGCCACTTCCTACGAGCGGCTGCTTGCGGCGACCTACGACGCGATCAAGGCGATCCGGCCGGCCGCCACGGTCGTCGGGGGCGCCCTCGACTCACGCGGAGCGGACGATCCGACGGCCGCGCGACAGTCGCACTCGCCGACGTCGTTCATCCGCGATCTCGGGGCGGCCTACCGCGCAAGCGGACGGACGACGCCGATCATGGATGTCTTCGACCAGCACGTGTACGCCGACAACTCGTCGCTGCCCCCGAGCATGCCGCACACCGCGAGCACGACGATCGCCGAAGCCGACTACACGAAGCTCGTCGCGCTGCTCGGCGCCGCGTTCGACGGGACGGCACAGCGCGGTTCGAACCTTCCGATCGTCTACGGCGAGTTCGGGGTCGAGACGACCATCCCGACCACGAAGGCCGGCGCATATTCCGGCGTCGAGCCGCAGACCTCAGGGGCGGTCGACGAAGCCACGCAGGCGCGGTACTACGCCGAGGCGTTCAAGCTCGCCCTCTGCCAGCCGAACGTGATCGGGATCAACGTCTTCCACGTCGTCGACGAGAGCGCCCTCACCGCATGGCAGTCCGGGCCGTTCTACGCCGACGGGACACCGAAGTCGTCGCTCGAGCCGATTCGCGAGGCCGCCGTCGGCGCGCGGACGGGGACACTCACGAGCTGTCCCGACCGAAGCGCTCCGTCTGTAACGATCTCGGGCCCGGCAGCCGACGGCACCGTGTCGGGTGTCGCCTCGGACGACATCGGCGTCGGTGAGGTCGAGCTCGTCGCGAACGGCGTCGTCGCCGGCGTCAAGTACTCGGCCCCGTACACGTTCGCCTGGAAGCCCGCGCACGAAGGACGGTATGTGCTCGAGCTGCAAGCAACCGACGCTGCCGGGAACGTGGGTCATGCGTCGGTCACGGTCGCCGCCGTCCACGGGGCGCGCGGCAAAGCATCGGATTCGCCGGCAAGCGGCGCCTGGAGATTCGGGCCGCCTCCTGCCAATGACCTCTTCGCCGCCGCGCAGCGGATCGCCGGCTGGCAGGGACGCGCCACGGGCTCGACGACGTTCGCCACGGCTGAGCAGCGGGAGCCCGATGCACACCATTCGGTCTGGTTCAGCTGGCGCGCGCCGGCGAGCGGGCCGCTCGAGCTCGGAGCCGTCGGCACGCGGATCTCGATCTACCGCGGCGGCTCGGTCGGCGGTCTTCAGCCCGTTGCGGCCTCGAATGCGCGCGTGTCGTTCACCGCGCACCGCGGCATGCGCTACAGGATCTCCGTCGACGGCGAGCACCCGGTGTTCGCGCTTTCCTGGCGCGCCGGCAGCTAGGAGGGTTTGGCGGAATGGTGCTCGTCGCCAGGGTTCGATGGGCGTCGCGAGGCAAGAACGCAGGGAGCCTCGATAGCGGTGTTTCTATCGGGGCGACCGAGGACGCCGCATTCGCGGCGTCCAGCGAGGCGTGGCGGCACAGCCTCTGTTCCGCCAAGCCCTCCTAAGCAAGCGCCACGCGAACGCGCTCGAGCGCTGCGTCCGCCGATGCTGCTCCGTCGCGCAACACGCGCGGTTCTGCAGCAGTGAAGTCGAGCACGGTGGACGGCGCCCCCGGAAGCGTTCCGCCGTCGACGACTGCTCCGGCACCGTCGCGAAGCTCTGCAGGGATCTCCGCCACGCTGCGCGGATCCGGGCCGCCGGGAACGTTCGCGCTCGTCGACGCGACGGCGCCGACGGAGCCGATGACACGGGCGGCCGCAAGCGGGAGGTCCGGCACCCGCACGCCGATCGCATCCGGGCGCGGGCCGGCGAGCCATGGATAGCGCTGCGCGGGGTTCGCCAGGATGAGCGTGTAAGGACCCGGCAGCAACGCACGGACGATCGCCTCGTCGCGGCCGCGCAGCTCCGGCAGCGACGCGAGCAGCGCTTCGAGATCGGCGGTCATCAGCGCCGACGGTTGTGCCGGAGCCCGGCCCTTCAACGCGTACAGTCGACCGGTCGGCGCCGCGCCCTCGGCGGCTGCCACGAGGCCGTACACCGTGTCGGTCGGCACGATCACCGGCTCACCCGCCCGCAACGCGTCGATCGCCTGCCGAAGCACGTCGTCGCCCGTCAACGCTTCCCCTCCACGACGCGCTCGAGGCCCGCGAGGTCGCGCGTGACGACAACGTCGACATACCCGGCGGCCTCGAGCTCGGCGGCGACCTCTTGTGCCTGGCCATCCCCGACCTCGAAGACGAGAGACCGCGTCTGCGCCATGCGTGCGATGCGTCCGTGGAATCCCGTCCCGAGCAGCGCCTCCTCCGGCTCGAAGTCGAGCTCCGGTTGCAGGCCGTCGAGCGTCTCCACGTACGGCGGGTTCGAGACGACGAGATCCCAGCCCTCCGTCGCAGCGTCCATGCCCTGCTCGCGAAAGGCGACGTCGAGACCGAGGCGGCTCGCGTTCTCCCGCGCGAGCGACAGCGCAGCCGTCGAGATGTCGACGCCCGTCACGCGCGCATCCGGCCGCTCGTCCTTCACGGCGAGCGCGATCGCCCCCGAGCCGACGCCGATGTCGAGGACGCTCGGTGTCTCGATCCCCTCGATCAGCGCGAGCACGCGCTCGACGACGATCTCCGTCTCCGGCCGCGGCACGAGCGCACGTGCATCCGTCTTGAGCGTCAGGTGTCGGAAGCCCCACTCGCCGAGGATGTACGCGAGGGGCTCCCGGGACTCGCGGCGCACGATGAGCGCCTCGGCGACTTCGGCCTCGGCGGCACTGAGCGGCCGCTCGGGAGCGGCATAGAGCTCACTCCTCGAAACGCCGAGCACGTGTCCCGCGATCCACTCCGCCTCTCGGCGCGCGTTCTCGACGCCCGCGCCCGCGAGCCGGTCGGTGCCGAAGTCGAGCAGGTCGCGTGCCGTCACTCGTGTCTGCTGTTCAGCCCGAGAGGGCGAGCTTGCGTTCCTCGGAGTTCAATGCCTCCGTGAACTCGTCCAGCTCACCCTGCAGGATCCGGTCGAGCTGGTGCACCGTCAACTTGATTCGGTGATCGGTGAGGCGGTTCTCCGGGAAGTTGTACGTACGAATCTTCTCTGCACGTTCGCCGGTTCCGATCTGTGAGCGTCGCGTCGCGTCGAGCTCCTGGCGTTGCCGCTCGAGCTCACGCTCGTACAGACGTGCGCGCAACACGCGCATCGCCTTGTCCTTGTTCTGAAGCTGCGACTTCTCGTCCTGCATCGAGACCACGACGCCGGTCGGCAGGTGCGTGATGCGAACCGCGGAGTCGGTCGTGTTCACCGACTGGCCGCCGGGCCCCGTCGAGCGATAGACGTCGATCTTCAGGTCGTTCGGGTCGATGTTGACCTCGACCTCTTCTGCCTCGGGCATCACCGCCACCGTCGCAGTGGAGGTGTGGATGCGCCCCTGCGACTCCGTCTCGGGAACGCGCTGGACGCGGTGCGTTCCGCCCTCCCACTTGAACGTGCGGTAGGCGCCGTCGCCCTTGACGGCGAAGGTGACTTCCTTGAACCCGCCGCCGTCGCTCGGGCTCGCTCCGAGCTCCTCGACCTTGAAGCCCTGCCGCTCGGCGTAGCGCGCGAGCATCCGGTAGACGTCGCCGGCCCAGAGCGCCGCCTCGTCGCCGCCGACGCCCTGGCGCACCTCGAGGATGACGTCCTTGTGGTCGGCCGGGTCGCTCGGGATCATCTCGACGCGCAGGTCGTTCTCGAGCTTCGCGGTGCGCTCCTCGAGCTCGGGGACGAGCTCCTTGAGATCCGAGTCTTCGCGTGCTGCGGCGAGGTCGTCGCGCGCTGCTCGCAGCTCCTGGATGAGCTTGTACGCGGGCTCGAGCTCCTTCAGCCGCCGCCCGACCTCCGCCGCTTCGCGGTGGTCGTTGTAGACGGACGACTCGCCCATACGTGTCTGGGCCTCCGTGTAGGAGCGCTCGAGCTCGTCGATCCGGGTATCGAAGTTGTCAGTGGCCATGCCGCTGACAAGGGTACTCGCGCCGTTTGCTCAGGCGAGCGATGCGTCGAGCGTGATCTCGGGCACGCCCGCGAGCGCCTTCGACACCGGGCAGTTCGCCTTCGCGCCCTGCGCGGCTTCCTCGAACCCCGCCGCGTCGATGCCGGGAACGCGGCCGACGACGGTGAGCGCGATCTTCGTGATCCCCTCGCCCGGCTGAAACGTGACCGTGGCCGTCGTCTTGAGCTCCTCGGGTGGTGTTTCCGCCTTCGACAGTCCGGCGGAGAGCGCCATCGAGAAGCAGGCAGCATGCGCGGCCGCGATCAGCTCTTCGGGGCTCGTGCTTCCCCCGGTCTCATCGGTCGAACGCGCAGCCCAGCTGACGCTCTGCGCGCCGAGCGCGCCGCTCGTCGTCGAGTCGAGGGTTCCGCTGCCTTCGAGCAGAGAGCCCTTCCAGGTCACTTCGGCGCGGCGATCGGTTGCCATGGTGCTCCCCTCGGTAAGAACGTCGTTGACCCGAGGAACGTACTACGCCATGACTTCGACGCGCGGCGCATTCGGCCGCTCGAGCGGGTCGTCCCGTTCGAGATCGAGCACCTCGCGGAGCGCCCTGATGGAGACCTCGATCTGGTCGAGCGTCGGCTCGCGCGTCGTCAGACGCTGGAGCCACAGCCCGGGGGCGAGCAATGCCATCAGCACGCGATTGCCCTGGTGCTTCCCTGCGAAGCGGATCAGCTCGTACGCGAGCCCCGCGATCACCGGGAGCAGCAGGATGCGCGTCGCGATCAGCCAGTACCAGGCCGGACGGCCGAAGAACGCGAAGACGAAGATCGCGATCACCATCACCCACAGCAGGAAGGCCGTTCCGCAGCGCGGATGGATCAGCGAGTAACGCTGCACGACCTCAGGCTCGAGCGGTTCCCCCGCCTCGTAGGCATTGATCGCCTTGTGCTCGGCCGCGTGGTACTGGAACACGCGCCGCAGGTCGGGCAGCAGGGAGATGAGCGAGAGATAGGCGACGAAGATCGACACGCGGATGGCGCCCTCGGTGAGCACGAACCAGCCGGTGCTCTTGATCGGCAGCAGATCGGTGATCACGACCGGTGTCACCTTGAAGAGGACGAGCGCGAAGCCGATCGCGACCGCGAACGCAAAGAAGAGCGCGCCTCGCGATAGCTCCGTCTCGACGGGAGGCAGCTCGCCCTCGTCGGTCTCGCTCCGCTCTTCCTGCGCGGCGTAGTTCGCCGAGATCGCAAGCGCGCGGAAGCCGATCGCGAGCGACTCGCCCAGTGCGACGACGCCGCGGATCACCGGCAGCCGAAAGACCCAGTGGCGGGCCTGCGCCGAATCGATAGGACGAGCGACGTGCTCGATCGTGCCGCTCGGCGTGCGCACGGCGACGGCCCAGTTGCCGGGGCCACGCATCATCACGCCCTCGAGGACCGCCTGGCCTCCGACGTTTGCCATGAGGAGCTACGCGCCGCGCTTCGCGCGCTCGGCGCGCTCGAGCCGCTTCTGGAAGCGCTCGACCCGGCCGCCCGAGTCCATCAGCTTCTGCTTGCCCGTGTAGAACGGATGGCAGTTCGAGCAGACTTCGACGTGAAGCTCGGATGTCGTCGATCGCGTCTGGAACGTGTTCCCACAGGAGCACGTCACCGTCGCAAGCACGTAGTCGGGGTGGATTTCGGCTTTCATCGCGTGGCCAGAATAGCAGCGGCCTGCTGGGGTGCCACGTTGCCGCCCGAGACCACGGCAACGACGTTCTGGCCGCGATCCACCGCGATCTTCCCGGACAGAACGGCTGCGGTGGATGCCGCCGCGCCGAGCTCGCAGGCGAGCTTCATCCGGGCGTAGAGCCACCGAAAGGCCTCGCACAACTCGTCGTCCGAGACGAGGACGAGCTCGACTCCGAGGGCGGCGCAGATGCTCACGCACAGCTCGCCCGCGAACGGCGCGCTCAGGGCGTCGGCCATGCTCGCCGGAGTGACCGGCACCGAGTGCCCCGCGGCGAGCGCATCGTGCAATGCGGTCGAACGCTCCGGCTCGACCGCGATGACGCGCACGTCCGGACGCCTCGCCTTCAACGCGACGGCGACGCCGGTGACGAGACCGCCGCCGCCGACCGGCACGATGACGACGTCGGGCACGGGACCGTCTTCGAGGATCTCGAGCGCGACCGTTCCCTGGCCGGCGATCACCGCGGCGTCGTTGAACGGATGAACGAGCGTGCGGCCGGTCTCCACGAGGAGCTCGTCGAGCCGGTTGAACGCAGTGGTTGGGCCCTCTGCCTCCTGGTCGATCGCGGCGCCGTACCCGCGCGTTGCAGCGACCTTCGACGCATCGGCGCCCTGCCACATCACGATCAGCGCGTCGATGCCCTTCTCGCGCGCCGCCCAGGCGACGGCCTGCGCGTGATTCCCGGCCGAGATCGAGATCACTCCGCGCTGCTTCTCCTCGTCGGTCAGCTGCGAGAGCCGGTTGAGCGCGCCACGGACCTTGAACGAGCCGGTGCGCTGGAACAGCTCGGCCTTGAAGCGCGCGTCGATGCCAAGCTCCTCCGAGAGCGTGGCGGAGCGGAGCAGCGGTGTGCGGTGCACACGACCCGCGATCGTCCGCGCTGCACGCTCGACGTCGTCGACGGTGACTGCGTTCTCCGATCCCACGGGCGGAGACTCTACGCAGCCGGCGCAGGCTCCCGCGTCGGCACGGACAGACGCACCGTGAAGGCCGTCAGGGTGCCGGGCTTGCTCGTCACCTCGACAGTGCCGCCCATCGCCTCGGTCAGCTCCTTCACGATCGCGAGACCGAGCCCGGTACCGACGGGCCGCTCGCGACCGTAACGCTCGTGCAGATAGAAACGCTCGAAGGCGCGCTCCCGGTCCTCGACCTCGAGGCCCGGGCCGGTGTCCTCGACACAGAGGACACCCGGAGCGGCGATCACGCGGACCGTGCCGCCACGTGGGGTCAGCCGAAGCGCGTTCTCGACGAGATTCGAAACGACCTGCAGCACGCGATCCGCATCGGCAACCGCGGGCGCCGGTGCGTCGGCGGATGCGATGAGCGTCACACCGAAAACGTCGGCCTGCTGTTCGTAGCGCCGCACGGCGTCCTCCGCCACCTCCGAAAGATCGATCTCGCTCGGATGGACGCTGAAGTCGGTGCGGTTCATGCGCGCGAGATCGAGCAGGTCGCCGACGAGCCGCTCGAGTCGCGCGGCCTCACCGACGACGGTGGTCGCGACGTCCTCAGGTTCCAGCGCACCGTCCTGCAGCGCCTCCGCGTAGCCGCGAATGGCGGTGAGCGGCGTCTTGAGCTCGTGGCTGACCGAGAGCAGGAACGACTTCTCCGCCTCGCGAGCCCGAGCCAGCTGCTCGGCAAGATCGTTGAATGCAACCGCGAGCGTCGCCAGTTCGGCCGCTCCTTCCGCGGGAACGGGCTTCGGTCGCGTGCCACGTGCGAGGCTCCGCGCGGCCTCCGCGACACGATGCACGGGTCGCGCGATTCGTCGCGCGAGCAGGAACGCAGCGAGGGCGGCAAGCGCGCCGCTCACGAGCGCGGCGATGAGGAGGCTGTAGACGAACGGCGAGAGGCGGGCGCTCGATGAGCTCTTCGGACGAAGGAGCACGAAGGGCTTCCCGTCGACGCTCTGCGCTGCGAAGAATGAGGCCTCCCCGTTGAGCGAAACCGTTCCTTGCACGGGCTTGCCGGCCTTGAGTGCGCGACGCGCGGACAGCGGCAGCGCCCCGTAGTTCGTCAAGTAGCTCTCGTGCTGACGATCGAAGTAGGGCTGCAGGTCCGGTAGGTGCGTGAGCGGCGACAGAGCACTTCTCTGACTGCCGGCGATGAGGTCCGCCTGGTGCGCCAGGTCCTTCAGCGCAGCCGAGTCAACGGCGCGTCGCGTGAGGATGAGGCCGACGGAGAACGTCAGCACGACGCAGAGCAGCACGATCAGCGCGATCGCACGGAACAGCCGCGTCCGGAGGCTCGTCACGCGGTGAGCAGCTTGTACCCCGCTCCGCGCACGGTGCGGATCGTGTCTGGATCACCGAGCTTGCGGCGAAGCTGTGCGACGTGCACGTCGACGGTGCGCGTGCCGCCGGGATACGTCATGCCCCACACGAGGTCGAGGAGCTTCTCTCGCGTGAGAACGATGCCGGGATGCTCGAGGAAGCAGGCGAGCAGATCGAACTCCTTGCCGGTGAGCTCGATCTCCGAGCCGGACACCGTTACGTCGCGCGAGTCGCGTCGCAGCACGATGTCGTGCGCGGCGAGCACCTCGTCGTCGCTGCGATGCTCGACGCGCCGCAAGATCGCCTTGATACGCGCGGCGAGCTCTCGCGGCGAGAAGGGCTTCGACACGTAGTCGTCGGCGCCGAGCTCGAGACCCGCAACACGATCGGGCTCTTCGTCGCGTGCGGTGAGCATGACGATCGGAACCTTCGACTGCGCGCGCATCTGCCGGCATACCTCAAAGCCGTCGATACCGGGCAAGCCGATGTCGAGCACGACGAGCCGCACGGGATGCCGTCGCAGCTCGGCGACCGCCTCTTCGCCGGACCGCAGCCACACGACGCGCCACCCGTCCTGCTGCTCGAGATACGACTTGACGAGCCGGCCGATTGCATCGTCGTCCTCGACGAGAAGCAGCACGCTGCCGGTTGCAGCCGTCGACACCTCTACCCGCCTTCGACTTGAATGGAATCCGCAGGCGCGTTCGCCACGCGGTACACGATGACACGCATGCCGCGGCGCAGCGCTCCTGAGGTGCCGCTGCGACCGCCGGGGCCTGTCACGGTCGCGGTCGTCGCCAACGGGATCGTCACCATCTTGTCGTCCCTCTCCTTCAAGATGATCGACGCCGGAGTCACCACCTTGATCACTCCGCGGTCGATGAGATAGTCCTGCACGCCCGTCGGCGTCTGGACGACCACCTCGGCGCGAATCATCCGCTGGCCGAAGAACTGGTCGATGAGCCCACGCGACAGGGCGAGGCCGCCGGGCGCAAGCCAGAAGAAGCTGTTGAGCGCGATGAGCGCTACAGCAAGGAGCATGAAACGCCTGCGATTCACAGTCATATGATCGCCCCCGGGGCGGAAGAACACGTAAGTCCTCTGTAAATACCCCGTTTGACGAATAAACACGCAGCGAGGCCGCCCTCCAGGCGGCCTCGCTGCGGGAGAAACGGGTGGTGCACTACTTCGCGGCCGGTTCGCGGTCGCCGACGTGGTTGGCAGCGGTGGCCTCGACCTGCGGGAGCGTCGAGCCCTTGTCTGCGCGGATCCGCACGACGATCCTGTCTCCGACGACGAGCTTCGATGCGTCGATCACGGTCGGCACCTTGCCCTGCCAGAGCAGGAAGATCGTCTCGCCGCCGACGGCGAAGGTCTGGTCGGCCGACTGGCCGATCAGCAGCTTCATTGCCCGGCGATCGCCGCCGGTGACGTGCAGCGTGACGGTGCTCGAGGTGGCCGACGCCAGCGTGCCGCGGAACATGTAGAGCGGCTGGTTCGGCGTGTTGAGCGTGGCGCCGTGGTCGCCGACGAGGCCGGCCGGCTGCTGCTCGATCTCGGCGAGCGTGGCAGCTCGCGGGGCGTTGACGTTCACGCGCACGTAATCACCGGCGGCGAGATCGCCCGCACTCACCACGGTGGGAATGCCGTCTGCCCACTTCAGGAACTCGGTCTTCTCGCCGTATGCGAACGTCTGCGTGACGGGTTGGCCGAGCATCGCGCGGAGCGCGGCCTTCGTGCCGCCGACCACCGTGATCGAGACGCCACCGTTCGCGGGCGTCGCGGTCAGTTGGCCGAGAAACGCGAAGTGCATCTTCGCCGAGCCGTCGCCGGCGAACGCAGCGCCGGTCGCAAGAAGCGAGGCAGCTACGGCGGCGAGAAAGATCTTGGTGCGCATCGGGTGACCTCCAGTCGGAAACAGCGTGATGCGTTGAACATCTCCCCGCGCGGTCAGCCCACGGTTCGGTGCGCGTAAGACCTACGTAAGCCGTAGCACGAGAGCGCGCTACGTGAGCGTGTACTCGGGACCGGAGCCGCCTTCGGGCGGCGTCAGGCGTCCGCCCTTGGCGGTGATCGCGCCGCACTGGACGCAGTTCGACGGAGCGAGCTGCACCGTGACGGTGCCGTCTCCGCCTTCCGTGCCGATCTCGTACACCTGGGCCGGGCACATGTGCACCCACATCTCTGCAACTTCGAGCGGAACGCGACGCTCGACACGAATGTGGTTCGGCTGGTCGTCGCGCGTCTTGTTGCCCGATGCGAAGACCGACGACAGCTTGTCGAAGGTGAGCTTCCCATCGGGGGCCGGGTACTGCGACGCGCGATTGGTTCGCAGCAGCGGCTGGTCGGCGTCGGGCTCGGCTGCGAGCTTGCCGACGTTGAGCTTGCCCTTGGACACCGTCATCGCACTCGCGAGCGCGCCGCCGACGAAGAAGCCGCGGCCGAACACCTGCCGCATGTCGCGCACCTCCTCGAGGTCGCTCCAGATGAAGCTGTCGCGTACGGCTGCGTCGTACGAGCCGAGCGCGGTTGCAGGTGTCGCGCCCGGCTGCAGGGCTGCGAACGCGGACTCGGCGGCCAGCCGGCCGGACTCGATCGCGTAATGGATGCCCTTGAGCCGTGCGATGTTGACCATGCCGACGCCGTCGCCGCACATGAGCACACCCGGTGCGTGCAACCGCGCCGGCAGCGAATGGAAACCGCCGCTCGGGATGGTCTTCGCGCCCCACTGAACGCGCTCGCCGCCCTCGAGCAGCTTGCGGATCTTCGGATGCGTCTTCAACTCCTGCAGCAGATCGTGCGCGGAGAGCTCGACGTCGCGGTAGTCGAGCCCGACGACCATCCCGATCGTGAGCATGTCGTCGCCCATCGGATAGATGAACGAGCCGCCGAACTCGCGGTACTTCGCCGCGGTGCGAAGCGGCCAACCCATCGTGTGGATCACGTCCCGCAGGGGCTTCGCAACCTTCCAGACCTCTTTCACGCCGAGCTCCCATACCTGCGGCTCGTTGCCGCGCAGCCCGAAATGGTCGATCGCGACGCCGGTGAGATGACCCTGCGTTCCGTCCGCGAGCACGGTCACCTTGGCGACGAGGTCGGCGCCGGGCTCGAAATTGCCCATCGGCTCCCCCTCGCGGTTCTCGCCCTTGTCGCCCGTGCGGATACCGACGACGCGCCCGTGCGAGACCAGCAGCTTCTCGGCGGCAGTCTCGGGGAGGATCATCGCGCCGCCCTCCTCCGCGCGCTCGCCAAGCCAGCGGCCGAGCTCCGAGAGCGAGAACACGACGTTGCCGTGGTTGCGCATCGTCGGCGGTGGTGGGATGCGCAGCGCGGCGCGACGCGTCAGCACATACACGGCCTCGCCGTGCACCTCGCCGTAGCCCGGCATGTCCTCGACCCGGTAGCGATCCCGGAAGAGACGTCGCAGCGAGCGTGGGTTGACGACCGCACCGGAGAGCAGGTGCGAACCGGGCAGCTTGCCCTTCTCGACGAGCGCCACCGGCACCTCACCGAGCTTGGCCGCCATCTCCGGGTGCTCTTCGAGAAGCTGGCCGAGGCGGATCGCGCAGGCGAGACCTGCAGGGCCGCCACCAACGATCAGGATGCCGACCTCGATCCGCTCGTCGGCGGGATCGGTGGGCTCGGTGACGAACTCGCGTGCGTCGAACGGAGGCGGATAGTCGGAGGCGCGGACTGCCATGACGCGTCAGGCCTTGCGCTGGTTCAAGAGCTCGGTGAGCTTCGGGACGATCTCGTGGAGGTCGCCGACGACGCCGAGATCGCTGAACTCGAAGATCGGCGCGTTCCCGTCCTTGTTGATCGCGACGATCACGTTCGAGCTCTGCATGCCGACCTTGTGCTGGATCGCGCCCGAGATGCCGAGCGCGACGTACAGCTTCGGCGACACCGTCTTGCCCGTCTGCCCGATCTGGGAGGCGTACGGATACCAGCCGGCGTCGACGACCGCGCGCGTCGCGCCGACGGCCCCGCCGAGCGCCCGGGCGAGCTCCTCCGCGAGCGTGAACTTGTCCGGCGAGCCCAGGCCGCGGCCGCCGGCGACGATGATGTCGGCATCCTCGATCGATGGGCCGCTCGACTCCTCGAGTTGCTGGTCGACGACTTTCGCGCCGCGCGAATGCTCTTCGAGCTCGACCGCGACGTCCTCCACCTGCGGCTCGCCGCCCCCGGTCGGCGTGGCATCGAACGATCCCGAACGGAAGAGTGCGAGCCGCGGCTCCGACTTCCAGCCGACGTCGGCGAGGATCGAGTCCTGTAGCGCCGGCCGCTTGCCGACGAGCACGCCGTCCTGCAGCGCGATGTCTGCGAGATCCCAGTTCAGGCCCGCATCCAGGCGCGCCGCGAGACCGGCCGCGACGTCGGCCGCGAGCACGGAGTTCGCGAAGAGCACCGTGTCGTAGCCGCCGTCCCGGACGACCTTCGCGAGCACGTCGACGCGCGCTTGCGGCAGCGGCGGCTCGAACGACGCGTCGTCGGCGACGTGAACCTTCGTTGCGCCATAGCTGCCGGCCTCACTCGCAAGCGCCTTCACGTTGCCCCCGACCAGCACCGCAGCCACCTCGCCGCCGCCGAGCTGTGCGGCCTTCGCGAGCACGCCGAGCGAGCCCTTTTGCAGCTCGTCGCCGTGATGCTCGAGGAAGACGAGTGTGGGGGCCACTAGACGAGTCTCTTTTCGGCGAGGAAGTCGACGATCGCCTGGGCGGCGTTCGCGTCGCCCTCGATCTTCCGCGCGTCGCCACGCGGAGGCGGCGATCCGAGCGCGAGCACCTCGGTCTTCGACCCGGCCTCGCCAACCTCGCCCGCGTCGAGACCGAGCTCGGAGAGCGAAATCGTCTCCGACGGCTTCTTCTTCGCGCCCATGATCCCCTTCAGCGACGGATAGCGCGGCTCGTTGATGGCGTCGCTCACCGCGACGACGGCAGGCAGCCCGGTCTCGATCACGTCGTAGCCGAACTCCGTCTGCCGCTTCACGTGCACCGTGCCGTCGGCGATCGACAACTCGGCCGCCTGCGAGACGACCGGGCGCCGCAAGCGCTCCGCCACGGCGGCCCAGAGCACCGCTCCGTCGGCGTCGCTCGCCTGCTGCCCGAACAACACGAGATCGGCGCTCTCACGCTCGAGCACCTTGGCCAGCACTCTGCTCGTCGCAACGAGGTCCGACCCGGCGAGCGCATCGTCGCTCACGAGCACGGCACGATCGGCTCCCATCGCCAGCGCCTTGCGTAGCGAGTCGGCAGCCTTCTCAGGACCCATCGACACCACGACGACCTCCGTGTCGGAGTCGCCCTTCAGACGAAGCGCCTCCTCGACCGCGTTCGCGTCGAAATGATTCAGCGCGCCCTCACCGGAGCGAATGAGCCGCTTCGACCCCGGATCGAGCTTCAGCGAGCCCTCCGGCACATGCTTGATGCACACCGCGATCTTCACGATGCGCGATCCTATCGAGGACGCCCGAACGGGCGGCTCACCATCCGGCTACATGCGTTGGCGAAGCGCGAGCACGTCGGCGACGAAGACCTTGCTCACCTTGTACGGGCCAACGAGCTTGACTGCGCGCTCCCCCTGGTACCAGCCCGCGAGGGCGAGGTTCTCGTTGCCGCCGAACGCTCCGAGCAGATGGTGGAGATACGCGAGGCCGACCTCGACGTTGCCGTCGGCGTCGTGCTGCACGGGGTGTCCGATCAACGACCGCTCGACGTAGTCCCACGTCGAAGGCAGCAGCTGCATGACGCCCTGAGCCCCGACCGAGGAAACGACGGTGTTGTTGAACCCCGACTCCATCCAGGCGAGCGCGCGGGCGAGGCTCGGATCGACGCCGTAGAAGGATGCCCACCTGTCGAGTGACGCTCGCACCTCTGTCGCGTTCGACGCAGAGACGGCCGTCGGCGCCGACGCACTGACCGCTGCCGGCAGCCGCAGCTTGGTGCCGATGAGCAGCGTGCGCGCGGGGTTCAAGCGGTTGAGGCGCGCAAGCCTCTTGAGGGTCGTGTGCGTACGGCGGGCGATCGCGGTGAGCGAGTCTCCGGGCTTGACCGTGTAACGCAGGAGCTGCGCGACTGGAACGGTGCGAACAGGGACGTGCGTCTGCAAACCGAGCGCCGTGAACGTCGCGGGACCCGCAACGCCATCGGGCTTGAGATGCATCGACCGCTGGTAGCGCCGCATGCCCGCGACCGTCGGCCGGTCCATGTACGCGTTCAACGGCACGTGCACGCCATGTTTGTTGAGGAGGTACTGCAGCACCGCAACGTCCCAACCGAAGCGCCCGTGCATGAGCGGACGCGAGCCGAAGAGCGGCGTTCCGAGCGGACCGAGCTCACGTCGCGTGCGTACATCGGCGATACCGGTGACCGGGAGGCCGTGAACACGCTGGAACGTCCGAACCGCGGCGAGCGTTCGCGGTCCGACGATTGCGTCGATCGGGCCCAGATAGAGACCCTGCGCCCGAAGCGCAACCTGGAGCCCTGCGTGTTGCGGGTTCGTCGCACCGGCGGACGCGGCTGCCACCAACCCTGCCGCGAGCGCGCCCGCACATACCAGCCGAAGGCGCATAGATGGCCAAATACCGCGCAGATGCGGGCATTCCTCCCCCGTACGCTTCCGGTTTTACGAAATCCGCTGTAGGGTGCCCACCTTCGAGCGCGAACCGGTCAGAACCTGATGAATCGCCCCCGGAACACCTGCGCAGCCCGAGGAATCGTCCTCCTTCTTGCGCTCTGCCTCGCCGCATCGGCGGCCGCTGCGAACCCGAAGAAGGGGGTCGTACCGACCCTCATCTTCCCGGTTGCCGGTCCGGTGACGTACGTCGACGACTTCGGCCAGGCACGCGCAGGCGGACCTCATCAGGGCAACGACCTGGTGGGCGTGAAGAAGACGCCGGTCGTCGCGGTCGAGAGCGGGAAGGTCGAGTTCTGGACGACATCCGCAAGCGCCGGCTGCATGCTCTACCTCTACGGCGACAGCGGGACGATGTACGAGTACATCCATCTCAACAACGACTTGACGATGAAGAACGACAACCGCGGCAAGTGTGTCGCCGGCACGGCGTACGCGAAGGGCCTGAAGGACCGCTCCCGCGTACAGGCGGGTGAGATGGTCGGATATCTCGGGGACTCAGGTGACGCAAACGGGATCGAGTCGCACCTGCACTTCGAGGTACATCCAAACGGTGGTGCCGCCGTGTCGCCGTATCCCTATCTGCAGTCCGCTCAGCAATTGTTGTTCTTCGCGAAGGTCGGCACGCCGTTCACACTCGCGCTGACCGGCAAGGTCGTATCGGCGACCGACACGACGTTGACGATGCAGGTGTCGCTTCTGCAGAGCTTTCCGATGAACGTGAAGCTGAAGAACCTCGCGGCGCCGTTGACGCTCACCGTGCCGGTGACCGCGACGATTCAGCAGAAGAGCGTTCCGACGCCGCGACTGCTCAGCGCCTACGAGGGCGAGCCGGTCGTCGTGTGGACGCAGCCGGCATCTGCGACGACGAAGGCGATGCTCGGTACCGACGGCGCGCTTTCCGCCGCGCTCGTCCAGCTCGGCTAGAGGTTTGAGAAACTCGGAGCGCGCTTCTCGACGAAGGCCGTGAGGCCCTCTTTCGCGTCCTCACTCGAGAACAGCGCGCCGAAGCTGTCCGCCTCGGATGCAAGCCCGTCCACGTGGTCGACGCCGAGGGTGAGGTTGCACAGCTCCTTGGCGAGCGCGAGCGCGACGCGGCTCTTCCCGGCGAGCTCGTGCGCGGTCTCGAGTGCCTTGTCGAGCACCGGATCGGCGACGGCGTTGACGAGACCGATGCGGAGCGCCTCCTCCGCGTCGACCGTGCGGCCCGTGAAGATCAGCTCCTTCGCGACGCCGATCCCGCAGACTCGAGGGAGGCGCTGTGTCCCGCCCCAGCCCGGCACGATGCCGAGGTTGATCTCGGGCTGACCGAACGTCGCTCGGGGCGACGCGTAGCGGAGGTCGCACGCGAGCGCGAGCTCACAGCCGCCCCCGAGAGCGAAACCGTTCACCGCTGCGATCGTCGGCTTCGGCATCGTCTCGAGCAAGCGGGCCGTCTCATGACCGAGCGAGCCCCAACGCTTCGCCTCGTGAGCATCGAGGCCGCTCATGTACTTGATGTCGGCGCCGGCGGCGAACGCCTTCTCACCCGCACCAGTGAGCACGACGACACGCACGTCGTTGTCCTCTGCGAGCTCGCGCAACCGGTCGCGCAGCTCCGTCAGCGTCTCGACGTTCAGCGCGTTGCGTGCTTCCTGGCGGTCGATCGTCACGACGGCGACCGCGCTGTCGTGCGCGACGCCGATGCTCACGCCGGAACAGCGCCCTTCAGAAAATCGACGATCTCGGTTGTTGTGGCGCCCGGGCCGAAGACGGCGGCCACGCCGAGCTGCTTCAGTTCCTCTGCATCGTCCTGCGGCACGGTGCCGCCTACGACGACGAGCACATCCTCGGCTCCGTCACTGCGCAGCAGGTCCAGGATGCGCGGGACCAGTGTCATGTGCGCTCCGGAGAGAATCGAGATGCCGACTGCGTCGGCGTCCTCCTGGATGGCCGTCTCGACGATCTGCTCGGGTGTCTGGTGGAGGCCGGTGTAGATGACCTCCATCCCGGCGTCGCGCAGTGCGCGCGCGATGATCTTCGCGCCGCGATCGTGCCCGTCGAGCCCGGGCTTCGCAACGACGACCCTGATCTTGCCGCCTGTCATGCGTCGAAGTCTACGCGCCCTGATGCGGAGCGATGCTCGACGCCGGTTGCCAACCGCTGGCGAGCCAGCGCCCTCCGACGTTGCGAAGGCCGAGCGTGAAGGTGGCCGCTCCGACCTTCGATCCTGCACGGGGAACGAACGTCACGCGAACCTGCGCGCTGTCGGTGAACGAGTTGATGACGTGCAGCATCACGTGCGCGTCGCCTACCGGATACGGCACCACGGGGATCGTGCCGGTCTTCCATTCGTCGAACGACATTCCCTGCTTGAGCTCCGGCGCAACGATGTTCCACGCTCGGTCGAGATGCTTGCGCGCGACCGCGGTGTCGAGGAACGCATACGCGACTTTGCGCTCGGCCGCGTTGAGCGGCGCGGCCTTGTGAGGGAGGGCCGCCGGCGACGAGTCGTGCGTGAGCCTCGTGATCCCGAACGCCGCGATGCCGGCAACGAGAACGACGAACGCCACCCAGGGCAGCCAACGCTCGGCGAAGGCGCGCATGAGACTAAAAGACAGGTGTCTCGCGCCAGGTGCCCCAGATCTGGCGAAGGGTGTCGCACATCTCGCCCATGGTGACGTGAGCTCGGGAGGCGTCGATGATCGGGCCCATGAGGTTGCGGTCGTCGTGGGCTGCGGTCTCTTTGAGGTGTGCGAGCGCGGCCTGGACGGCTTGGGAGTCGCGCCGGGCCTTCAGTTCCTGGACGCGTGCGACCTGTTGGGTCTCGAGGGCCGGGTCGACACGGTGGAGCTCGGGCTGCTGCTCGTCGTCGAGGACGTAGCGGTTGACGCCGACGATGATCCGCTGCTTGGCCTCGACCTCGGACTGGTACCGATACGACGCCTCGGCGATCTCGCGCTGGAAGAAGTTCTCCTTGATCGCCTCGACGACGCCGCCGAGCTTCTCGATCCGGTCGAAGTAGTCGTAGGCCTGCCGCTCGAGCTCGTTCGTCAGATGCTCGACGTAGTAGGAGCCGCCGAGCGGGTCGATGGTGTTCACGACCCCGGTCTCGTGCGCGATCACTTGCTGGGTCCGCAACGCCAACCGGACCGCGTTCTCGGTCGGCAGCGCCAACGCCTCGTCGAAGCTGTTGGTATGCAGCGACTGCGTGCCGCCCAGCACGGCCGCCATCGCTTCCAGCGCCGTGCGCACCAGATTCACCTCCGGCTGCTGCGCCGTCAACGAGACACCTGCCGTCTGGGTATGGAAGCGCATCAACCACGAGCGCGGATCCTTCGCGCCGTAGCGCTCCCGCAGCACCGTGGCCCAGATCCGGCGCGCCGCCCGGTACTTCGCGATCTCCTCGAAGAAGTCAAGGTGCGCGTTGAAGAAGAACGACAGCCGCGGCGCGAACTCGTCGACATCCAGGCCGCGCTCGATCGCCCACTCCACGTACGTGAACCCATCCGCCAGCGTGAACGCCAGCTCCTGCGCCGCGGTCGAGCCCGCCTCCCGGATGTGATACCCCGAGATCGAGATCGGGTGCCACAAGGGCATCTCGCGTGAGGTGAACTCGACCATGTCGGTCACCAATCGCATCGAAGGCTCCGGCGGGAAGATGTACTCCTTCTGTGCGATGTACTCCTTGAGGATGTCCGTCTGGATCGTCCCCCGCAGATGCTCACGCGCAACACCCTGCTGCTCGCCGACGCAGACGTAGAACGCGAGCAACATCGCCGCCGGCGAGTTGATCGTCATCGACGTCGACACCTCACCCAGAGGAATCCCCGCGAACAGCGTCTCCATGTCCTCGAGCGAGTCGATCGCCACACCCTCCCGGCCGACCTCGCCCTCCGAGCGCGGATGGTCGGAGTCGTAGCCCATCAGGGTGGGCATGTCGAACGCCGTCGAGAGCCCGGTCTGCCCATGCTCGAGCAGATACCGAAACCGCTCGTTCGTCTCCGCAGCCGTCCCGAAGCCGGCGAACTGGCGCATCGTCCACAGCCGCCCGCGGTACATGGACGGATACACCCCGCGCGTGAAGGGGAACGACCCCGGATAGCCGAGGTCGCGCTCGTAGTCGAGCGGCATCGACCCGGCGGTGTACAGCGGCTCGTTCTCGACCCCGGACATCGTCGAGAAGAGCTCGCCGGAACGCTCTGGCTTCGCCTCGAACGACTCCCGCCACGCGTCGATGCCGGCGGCGTCGAGGCCCCGGTCGTCGGTGGTCGCCATTGCGCCGAAGTACAGGACGTCCGTCGCCGGCACCGGCGACCGCGGATGCTCGAACGGCGTCCGCCGAGGTCGTGCGTGGACGTCCTCGGCGAGCGGCTTCGGCAGGTCCGCGAAGACGACGGAATCGGCTCCACCCTAACCCTCTAGTCGAGGTTTAGTCCGCCGTTTGGCCCTCGGAGCGCGACGCTGTCCCCGCGCATCGCGAGCGGTCCTTCGATCGCGATCCGACTGCCTCTCGTTTCGCGGCCAAACCGTACCCCGCCCGGGGGATCTGCGGCAACTCATACCGCTTTCCTACACGAAAGGACTCTCACGGAAAGCGGCGTCCGATGCCGATTCTTGCGCTGGGAACCACGCGCGACGGCACGTGGACATCACACAAAATGGCGAGCTTCCAGAAATTGCGGCGCACTGCGCAGCCCTCGGCTTCTGCCGGGGGCTTCCGCACGTTCTGGAACACGCTCGCCATCGCGGAGGCTTCTCTCGCCGCCGCCCACACCGCATCCGCCCTCCTCGAGCTCGCCAGCTTCAAGGGCAACCATGCGGTTCAGCAGACGCCGAAGCGCCCGGCGAGGGGTACGTCCCTCGTCGGTGCTGCGGCCACGTTTGGACGGAGCCGTCGCGTGAGCACGCGGCGCCTCATCCTCGGCCTCACCGCTGTCGCGCTCGGCGTCCTCGCCGTTCTGCTCGTCGTGCGGCCCGGGGCGAAGCACGAACAGGTCGTCCCGTCGTTCGTCACGCACACGCTCGGCTCGACGCAGTCGACCTCGAAGCAGCCGGCGTCGCTCGCGACCAGCGGGCTGCACGCAACGATCGGCAAGCACGGCTACACCGCGTCCGACGGTCGCTCGAAGTGGCTCACGCTGACGAGCACCCGAGGCGGCTCGGTTCCGTGGACGCATTTCACCACGGTGTGTCGCGCAGGACGTCGGTCGGCTACCAGACGATCACCGTCACCCCGGGCAGCGTCGAGGAGTTCGACACGATCGTCCAGCATCACGGGGTCGAGACCTGGAGCTGGCTCATCGGCTCCTCGACCCTCAAGCCGTACTTGAGGGCCGACGGGACGGTCCACTTCCGCGGCGGCAAGAAGCCGATCGGCCTCCACGTGCCGGCGGTGCAGATCTTCGACGCCTCGGGCAACGCCGTCACACCTGCCGGTGCGCGCTGGTCGCTTCGGCATGCGAAGCGAGGCTGGATGCTGGAGCTTCGCCTGGACGACCGGCTGCTGCCGCTCCCGTACACGATCGACCCGTCGGTGACCACGGTGTCGTTCGCCGGCTCGCCTCAGACGGCCGGGGCGCGGTCGAGCTGGACGGTCGGCTTCACCTCGAGCTCGACCGGGACGCTCTCGGCAGGCTCGACGATCACCGTTGCCTTCAACGCGGCGTTCGGCGCTCTCCCGGCCACGCCGGCGATCGCGCTCAACCAGGGCTTCGTCAACTGCAGCGCGACGGCGACCACTGCGGCACAGACCGTGACGGTCACCCTCGCCGGTGGATCGTGCGCCCTCGCGCCGAGCACAGCCGCAACGTTGACCATCGGCGGCCTCACGAACCCGATCGCGAGCACCTACCTCGCCAACACGTTCAGCATCAAGACGTCCGCCGACAGCACGAGCGTGGTCAATCCGGGCGCCGCCGTCGTCGTGGCGGCCGCGACGACTCCGACCGCGGTCACGGTCGCCAGCACGTCGCTCGCACTCTCCGCCCGCTCCACGTGGACGACCAACTTCACCTCCAGCAGCACAGGCGCGCTGCATGCGGGCGACACGATGACCGTCACCTACCCCGCCGGCTTCGTCGTTCCCGCCTCCCCCAGCGTCATCCTCGTCAACGGCTTCGCCAACTGCTCGGCGACCGCGACAGGGGCCGGCACCGTCGCGACGATCACACTCGCCGACAACGGCGGCACGTGCGTGCTGCCGAACAGCCGCGCCGCCACGGTGCAGATCCTCGGCGTCACGAACGGCGCGACGCTGGGCGCCGTCGCAGCCGACCGTCAAGACCAGCGCCGACTCGGTTGCGGCGAATGCGGCGGCCGTCACCATGGTCGCTGCAACGGCGCCGACCGGAGTCACCGTCGGTAGCACGTCGCTCTCCGTCGGCGTCCGCTCGACCTGGACGACCAACTTCACGACGAGCGCGAGCGGTGCCCTGCAGGCCGGCGACACGATCACCGTCACCTACCCCGCGAGCTTCACCGTGCCGGCCGGCCCGGCCCCTGTACTCTTCAAGTCGGGCTTCATCAACTGCTCGGCAACCGTGACGGGCGTCGGCACCGTCGCCACGGTCACGCTCGCGGACAGCGGCGGCACCTGCGCGCTGCCGGACTCGAGCGACGCCAGCTTCGAGATCCTGGGTGTCGTCAACCGGCCCACGACCGGCGCCGTCCAGCCGACCGTCAAGACGAGCGCCGACACCACCGCTGTTGCCGCAACTGCGGTCACTCTCGTCGCCGCCACCTCGGTCAACGGCGTGACCGTGAACAGCTCGTCGTTCAACGTGAACGCCCGCGCGACGTGGACGGTGGACTTCACGGTGAGCGGATCCGGCAACCTCCGCGACGGCGACACGATCACGGTCACCTTCCCGGCCGGCTTCGCGGTCCCGGCAAACCCGACGATCATCCCGCTGTTCGGCTTCGCGCCGAAGTGCGCGTTGACCGCCACCGGGGCCGGACAGGTCGTCACGATCACCATCGCGGAGAACGGCGCCTCCTGCTTCCTCGCGAACGGCTCACGTCCTCGACCTGCAGATCCTCGGAGTCACGAACGGGCCGACCGCGGGAGCTGTCCAGCCGAGCGTCAAGACGAGCGCCGACACGACCGCCGCCAACGCGACCGCGGTCACGATGGTCGCGGCAACCACTCCGACGGCTGTCAGCTTCGCCTCGACCACGCTTGCGGCGAACGCCGTCGGAGCCTGGACGGTCGGCTTCACCTCGACCGCAACCGGCTCCCTCCAGGACGGCGACACGGTCTCGATCGCGTTCCCGAACGCCACCTCCGTCTTCACGGTGCCGGCCAGCCCGACCATCCTCCTGACGAAGGGCTTCAAGAACTGCACGGTCGGCTCCACCTCCCTCGCGACGACCACGCTCACGATCACCCTCGCCGACAACGGCGGCGTCTGCAGCCTGCCGAGCAGCACCGTCGCCCAGGTTCAGATCCTCGGCGTCAAGAGCGGCATCGCCGGCACCGTCACCGCCGCGCAACTGGACCGTCAAGACCAGCGCCGACACGACTGCGGGCCAGGTCGGCGCCAGCATCGTGATCACGGCGGCCACCACGCCGACCGCTGTCAGCTTCGCCTCGACGACACTCGCCGCGAACGCACGCGGAACCTGGACCGTCGGCTTCACGTCGACCGCGACCGGCGCCCTGCGCACCGGCGACACCGTCAGCGTTGCGTTCCCGAACGCCACCTCCATCTTCACCGTCCCGGCGAGCCCGACCGTCTTCCTGACGAAGGGCTTCAAGAACTGCGCCGTCGGCTCCACCTCACTCGCGACCACCACCCTCACGATCACCCTCGCCGACAACGGCGGCGTCTGCAGCCTGCCGAGCAGCACCGTCGCCCAGGTTCAGATCCTCGGCGTCACGAGCGGCATCGCCGGCACCGTCACCGCCGCCAACTGGACAGTCAGGACCAGCGCCGACAGCACCGCGGGCCAGGTCGGCGCCAGCATCGTGATCGCGGCGGCCACCACGCCGACCGCGGTGAGCTTCGCCTCGACCACGCTCGCCGCGAACGCACGCGGAACCTGGACGGTCGGCTTCACCTCGACCGCAACGCGGCTCGCTCCAGGGCGGCGACACGGTGACCGTCGCCTTCCCGAACGCCACGTCCGTCTTCACCGTCCCGGCCAACGCCGACCGTCTTCCTCACGAAGGGCTTCCAGCACTGTCTTGCGACTGCCACCGGAGCGGTCTCGACGGTGACGATCACGCTCGCCGACAACGGCGGTGTCTGCACCCTGCGCCGACAGTGCGGCCGCCCAGGTTCAGATCCTCGGCGTCACGAGCGGCGCAGCCGGCTCCCCGGCGGCTGCCAACTGGACCGTCAAGACGAGCACCGACTCCAATGCGGGCACCGTGGGCGTCGCGCCGGTCGTCGCCGCCGCCACGACTCCGACGGCGGTCACGGTCAGCGCAACGTCGCTCACGGCCGCCAGGATCGCCGCGTGGACGGCGAACTTCACGACGAGCGCGACCGGATCGCTCCAGGTGAACGACACCATCACGGTCACGTTCTCGGCCGGCTTCAACGCGGCGACGGCAACCGCAGCGCAGCTGACGGGCTTCACGAACTGCTCCGCAACGGTCTCCGGCGCAGGCACGATCGCGACGGTGACGCTGGCCGACTTCGGCGGCACCTGCACGCTGGCGGACAGCGCCGTCGCGTCGGTCGCGATCGTGGGCGTCACGAACACGAGCACCACGGCTGCATCGGTCGAATCGGTCAAGACCAGCGCCGACGCGACGCCGGCGAACGCGGGCTCGGTCACGATCACCGCGCAGACGTCGCCGACCGCGGTCACCGTCGGCGCGACGACGCTCGTCGCTCTCGCCCGGGCCAAGTGGTCGGTCAACTTCACGCCGAGCTCCACCGGCGCGCTGAAGAGCGGCGACACGATCACCACCACCTTCTCGTCCGGCTTCTCCGTTCCGCCTTCGCCCGCGATCACGCTGGGTGCGGGCTTCATCAACTGCTCGGCGACCGCGACCGGCGCCGGCGCCGTTGCGACGATCACGCTCGTGAACAGCGGCGGCACGTGCGCCCTCCCGCCGAGCACCGCCGCGTCCCTGACGATCGCCGGCATCACGAACTCGTCTGCCGGGTCATCGACCGAGACCGTCAAGACGAGCAGCGACGCCGTCGCCGCGAACGCGACTCCCGTGACGCTCACCGCCACGTCGACACCCAGCGCCGTGACGTTCAGCGGCGCGCCCCAGACTGACTCGGCACGCTCGACGTGGACGGTCGGGTTCACCGCGACGAGCGCCCTCCTCGGCGGCGACACGATCACGGTCGCCGTTCCCTCCGACTTCTCGCTGCCGTCCAACCCGGCGATCACGCTCACGGGCGGCGGCTACCGAGCTGCACGGCAACCGGCTCCGTCTCGGGCTCGACCCTCACCGTCACCCTCAGCGGCGCTTCCTGCGCCCTGACCGCGGGCCAGTCCGGCGCGTTCACCGTGGCAGGGATCGTGAACCCGTCGGCCGCGACGTACGCGAACACGAGGTTCACGCTCCTGACGAGCGACGACCCCGCCGCTGCGCAACCCGGCAGCGAACGTCACGATCGCCGCCGCGACCGCCCCGACGGCCGTCTCCTTCACCGGCGCGGCGCAGACCGACAGCGCGCGGACGAAGTACGACCGTCGGCTTGACCGCCAGCTCGACCGGCGCACTCAAGGGCGGCGACACGGTCACGCTCGGCTTCCCCGCCGGCTTCTCGATCGCAGACCAACCCGACCGTCACGCTGACCGGCGCCGGCTACAGCGGAACCTGCACGAGCCCCGCCGCGGTCACGACGAACACGAACGGCAGCACCACCGGACCGACGGTCACCGTCACGCTGCCGGCGGGCTGCACGCTCGCCGCGAGCCAGTCCGGCGCACTCACCGTCGCCGGTGTCACGAACGGCCCGTCGCGATCTACGCCCTCGCCAATTGGACGGCCGAGACGAGCGCCGACACCACGCCCGCCAATCCGGCGGGCAACATCACGATCGCGGCCGCGACCTCGCCGACCGCAGTGACCTTCGCCGGCTCACCGCCAGACCGCGAACGCCCGCTCGACCTGGACGATCGGCTTCACCACCTCGGCAACCGGCGCTCTCCGCGACGGGCGACACGATCACCGTCGGCTTCTCGGCGCGCATCTCGACCCCCGACAACCCGACGATCACGCTGCCGAGCGGGTTCACGAACTGCAGCGCCACCGCAACGTCGATCAACACGACGAGCACGACTGCGATCAACCAGGGACCGACCGTCGTGGTCACGCTTGCCGACAACGGCGGCACCTGCTCCGTGCCGAACAGCAGCGCCGCGCAGCTCACGATCGCCGGCGTCATCAATGTCATCGCAACGACGATCGTCCCCGCCAACCTCTCCGTCGAAGACGAGCACCGACACGCTCCGCGGCGAATCCCGCCGGCAACGTCGTCATCGCGGCCGCGACCTCCCCGACCGTCAACGCGCCCGGGTTCGCCGGCTCCTCCCAGGTCGGAAGCGCCCGCTCCACCTGGACGGTCGACCTTCACGCCCAGCGCGACCGGCGGACTCAAGGTCGGCGACCTGATCGCGCTCAGCTTCCCGCCCGGCTTCTCCCTCCCGGCCAACCCGGCCGTCACGCTGACCGGCGCCGGCTACACCGGCACCTGCACGAACCCTTCTACGACGACGCAACAACGAGCAGCACGACGATCGGGCCGCTCCTCATGATCACGATCCCGGCCGGCTGCACGCTGACTGCGGCCCAGTCCGGCGCGCTCACCGTCGCCGGCGTCACCAACGGCCCGGCAGCCACGTACGCGGCGAACAACTGGTCGATCACCACGAGCGCCGACACGGCCACCGTCGCCCCGGCCGCCGCCATCACCGTCACCGCCGCGACGACGCCGAGCGCGGTCACCTTCGCCGGCACGCCGCAGATCGGCTTCGCGCGCGCAACATGGAACGTCGGCTTCACCAACACCACCGCACTCCGGAGCGGCGACTCGATCACGATCAGCATCCCGGCCGGCTTCTCGTTCTCCGGCCAACCCGACCGTGACCCTCACGGGTGTCGGCTACACCGGCGTCTGCACGAGCCCGTCCACTGCCACCACGAACACGAGCGGCAGCACCGCCGGGCCGACCCTCACGATCACGCTCACCGGCACGTGCGCCCTGACCGCGGCACAGTCGGGCGCCCTCACGATCGCCGGCATCACCAACGGGCCTGCAGCGACCTATGCGCTCGCCAACTGGACGGTCACCACCAGCGCGAGCGTCACACCCGCCAGCCCTGCCGGCAACATCACCATCGCCGCAGCGACGGCGCCGACCGCGGTCACCTTCGCGGGTGCCCCGCAGGTCGGTCTCGCGCGCGCAACCTGGACCGTTGGCTACACGGCGACGCGAACGGCATTGAAGACTGCCGACACGATCACGATCGGCTTCCCCGCCGGCTTCTCCAGTCCCGACCAACCCGACGGTCACGCTCGGCGCCGGCTACACCGGCACCTGCGCGAACCCGCGGCAACGCGTCACCGACACGAGCGGCAGCACCACCGGGCCGACCCTCACCATCACGCCTGCCGGCAGGCTGCGTCCTCGCTGCCGCGGGCAACGGCTCGCTCACGATCGCCGGCATCACCAATGCACCGGCCGCCGCCTACCCGGCCGCGAGCTGGACGATCAACACGAGCGCGGACACCACCACGGCCAGCCCCGCGGCTGCCATCACGATCACCGCAGCGACGGCGCCGACCGCCGTCACCTTCGCGGGTGCCCCGCAGACCGGCCTCGCGCGCGCCACCTGGACGGTCGGCTACACCGCCACCACCGCACTCAAGGCAGCCGACACGATCACGGTCGGCTTCCCCGCGGGCTTCTCCATCCCCACCAACCCGACGGTCATTCTCGGCGGCGGGCTACGCGGGCACCTGCACGAGCCCTGCGACCACCGTCACCGACACGAGCGGCAGCAGCTACCGGGCCGACCCTCACCATCACCTTGCCGGCCGGCTGCACGCTCGCCGCCGCAGGCAACGGATCCCTGACCGTCGCCGGCATCACGAACGCGCCCGCAGCGTCATATCCGGCCACCAGCTGGACGATCGTCACGAGCTCCGATACCAACACCGCGAGCCCCGCGAGCGCCGTCACCCTTGGCGCCTCCACCTCGCCCACCGCGGTGACGTTCTCGGCGACGACGCGCGCGGCGATCACGACGGGCGCGACGTGGACGGCACAGTTCAGCTCGAGTGCGAGCGGCGCGCTCAGCGCGGGTGACACGATCGCCGTCAGCTTCCCGAACGGCTTCCTCATCCCCGACACACCCGTGGTCGCGCTCACGGGTGCGGGCTATGCGGGATGCGCAGCGCCGAGCGCCTCGACGGCCGGCACGACCGTGACGATCACGCTCGGCGCGGGCTGCACGCTCGCCGCGAGCAGCCTCGGCACGCTCACGATCGCCGGTATCACGAACCCGATCGAGGGCACGTATGCGAAGGCCGGCTTCACCGTCGCGACGAGCAGGGACATGACGTCGACGATGACAGGCGCGAACATCGACATCTTCGGTCTCCCGACGACGTTCTCGCTCGCCCCCGCATCGGGAACCCCGGCGGCGGGCGCGGCCGACAACCTGACGATCACGGCGCTGGATTCCGGCGGCCGGACCGTCGCGAGCTACACCGGCGACCACAGCCTGACCTTCAGCGGCGCGAACAGCTCGACCAACCCCGTGACCACGCCGAAGGTGACGGACAAGGTCGGCACCGCAACGAGCTTCGGCACGGCGACGACGATCACGTTCACGAACGGCATCGCAACCGTCGCCGGAGCCAACAACGGCGTGATGAAGCTCTACAAGGTCGAGAGCCCAACGGTCTCGGTCACCGACGGCTCGATCTCCGGCAACGCCTCGCTCACCGTCGGTCCGGCCGCCGCAACGAGGCTCATCGTCACAGGCGCCGGCACCCAGACGGCCGGCACCGCGCAGTCGCTGACGATCACGGCGGCCGACGCGTTCGGAAACACGGATACGAGCTACACCGGCAGCCACAGCCTCACGTTCAGCGGTGCGAACAGCAGCACGAACCCGGTGACCGCACCGACGGTCACGAACAACGCTGCCGCCGCGATCAACTTCGGCTCCGCGACCGCGATCACCTTCGCGAACGGCGTCTCGACCGTCGGCGGCTCGATGAAGCTGTTCAAGGCGGAGTCCGCCAGTCGTCGCCGTCACGGACGGCACGATCAGCGCTGCAGGCGCCGACAGGCTCGGCGTCGTGGTCGAGCGCGGCCGCGGCCTCGAAGCTCGAGGTGACCTCGGTGCCCGGCAGGCAACGTCACTGCCGGCACGAACTTCTCGGTCACGTTCTGTCTCGGAGGACGCGTACGGCAACGCGTCCAACGTCGTCGCCGGCACCGCGCGTGACGCTGAACCCGTCCGGCACCGGGATCATCTCGAACAACACCGGCACGATCATCGGCCGGGACGAGCTCGCAGACGCTCCTCGACGCGTCCAGTACACGAAGGCGGAGTCACTCACGCTGATCGCGCAGCGGACCGCCGGCGACGTGCTAGCCGACTCCGCCTCCAGCGCATCCATCACGGTCGTTGCCGGCGCGTTCGCGAAGCTGCAGCTCCTGCTGCCGGGTGAGACGGCCGCCCCCGGCACCGCTTCCGGCAAGACCGGCAGCCCCGTCCGCGCAGACCGCCGGCTCGGCGTTCACCGTCACCGTCAACGCGGTCGACGCGAACTGGAACCCGGTCTCGTCGACCGACACGGTCGGGATCACCTCTACCGATCCGAACGCGGCGCTGCCCGCGAACGCGGCGCTCGTCGCGGGCACCAAGACCTTCTCGGTGACCCCGAAGACCGCGTCATCCCCCACGTTCACCGCAACCGACGTCACGAACGGCGCGATGACCGCGAACACGAGCCCCGCCACCACAGTCAACGCGGGCGCGTTCTCGAAGCTGCAGATCCTGATGCCGGGCGAGACCGCAGCCCCGGGCAGCGGCATCCGGCAAGACCGGCAGCCCCGTCCGCCCAGACCGCGGGCGGCGGCCTTCACCGCCACCGTCAACGCGGTCGACGCCAACTGGAACGTCGTCAGCTCGACCGACACCGTCGGCATCACTTCCACCGACGCCAACGCCGCGCTCCCGGCCAACGCGGCACTCGTCGCCGGCACGAAGACGTTTCTCGATCACGCCGAAGACGGCGGGCTCGAAGACGTTCACCGCAACCGACATCACGAACGGATCGATGACGGCGAACACGAGTCCCGCGACGACGATCAACGCCGGCGCCTTCGCCAAGCTCCAGATCCTCATGCCCGGCGAGACGGCCGCTCCGGGCACCGCCTCCGGGCAAGACCGGCACGCCGTCCGCGCAGACCGCCGGCTCCTCGTTCAACGTCGTCGTCAACGCGGTCGATGCGAACTGGAACCCGGTCTCCGCAACCGACACCGTCGCGCTCAGCACGAGCGACACGAACGCCACTCCGCCCGCTCCCGCAGCACTCGTCGCCGGCACGAAGACGTTCGCGCTGATCCTCAAGACGGCCGGCTCGTCGACGGTGACCGCCACGGATCAGACGAACGGCCTGATGACGGCCAACACCAGCCCGGCGACGACGGTCAACGCCGCGGCGTTCGCGAAGCTGCAGATCCTGATGCCGGGTGAGACCGCCGCGCCGGGCACCGCGTCCGGCAAGACCGGCGCGCCGAGCGCTCAGACCGCGGGCTGCCTCGTTCAACGTCACCGTCAACGCGGTCGACGCGAACTGGAACCTCGGTCTCGCTCGACCGACACGGTCGGCATCACCTCGACCGACGCGAACGCGGCGCTGCCGGCCAACGCCGCGCTCGTCGCGGGCACGAAGACCTTGTCGGTGACCGCGAAGACCGCCGGTACCGCGACGTTCACGTCCACCGACATCACAAACGGCGCGATGACCGCCAACACGAGCCCGGCGACGACGATCAACGCCGGCGCCTTCAGCGAAGCTTCAGATCCTGCTCCCCGGCGAGACCGCCGCACCCGGCACCGCCTCCGGCAAGACCGGCGCACCCAGCGCCCAGACCGCGGGCGGCGCCTTCAACGTCGTCGTCAACGCCGTCGACGCGAACTGGAACCCGGTCTCCTCGACCGACACCGTCGGCATCACCTCCACCGACGCCAACGCGACGCTGCCCGCGAATACCGCGCTCGTCGCCGGCACCAAGACCCTCTCGGTCACCCCGAAGACCGCCGGCTCGAAGACCTTCACCGCGACCGACATCAGCAACGGCGCGATGACGGCGAACACGAGCCCGGCCACGACGATCAACGCGGGCGTCTTCGCGAAGCTCCAGATCCTGATGCCGGGCGAGACCGCCGCGCCGGGTACCGCCTCGGGCAAGACCGGCGCGCCCAGCGCGCAGACCGCAGGTGGCAGCTTCAACGTCACCGTGAACGCGGTCGACGCCAACTGGAACCCCGTCAGCTCCACCGACACCGTCGGCATCACCTCCACCGACGCCAACGCGACGCTGCCCGCCAACGCGGCACTCGTCGCAGGTACCAAGACGCTCTCGGTGACCGCCAAGACCGCAGGCACCGCGACGTTCACGTCGACGGATATCACGAACGGCGCGATGACGGCGAACACGAGCCCGGCGACGACGATCAACGCCGGCGCCTTCAGCAAGCTTCAGATCCTGCTCCCGGGCGAGACCGCCGCACCCGGCACCGCCAAGCGGCAAGACCGGCACCCCGTCCGCCCAGACCGCCGGCAGCAGCTTCAACGTCACCGTCAACGCCGTCGACGCCAACTGGAACCCGGTCACCTCCACCGACACCGTCGGCATCACCTCCACCGACGCGAACGCAACGCTGCCTGCCAACACCGCGCTCGTCGCCGGCACCAAGACCCTCTCGGTCACACCCATGACCGCCGGCTCGAAGACGTTCACCGCGACCGACATCAGCAACGGCGCCATGACCGCCAACACCAGCCCCGCCACCACGATCAACGCCGCCGCGTTCGCCAAGCTTCAGATCCTGCTCCCGGGCGAGACCGCCGCACCCGGCACCGCCTCCGGCAAGACCGGCGCACCCTCGGCTCAAACCGCAGGCAGCAGCTTCAACGTCACCGTCAACGCCGTCGACGCCAACTGGAACCCGGTCATCGTCGACCGACACCGTCGGCATCACCTCCACCGACGCCGAACGCGGCGCTGCCCGCCAACGCCGCCCTGGTCGCCGGCACGAAGACCCTGTCTGTCACCGCCAAGACCGCGGGTAGCGCGACCTTCACCTCGACCGACATCACGAACGGCGCGATGACGGCGAACACGAGCCCGTCCACCACGATCAACGCCGGGGCGTTCACGAAGCTTCAGCTGCTCATGCCCGGCGAGACCGCCGCCCCGGGCACCGCGTCGGGCAAGACCGGCGCGCCGTCGGCTCAGACCGCCGGCTCCTCGTTCAACGTCACGGTCAACGCGGTCGACGCCAACTGGAACGTCGTGAGCTCCACGGACACCGTCGGCATCACCTCCACCGACGCCAACGCCACGCTGCCCGCCAACGCGGCACTCGTCGCAGGTACCAAGACGCTCTCGGTCACCGCCAAGACCGCGGGTAGCGCGACCTTCACGTCGACGGACATCACGAACGGCGCGATGACGGCGAACACGAGCCCGGCCACGACGATCAACGCCGGCGCCTTCAGCAAGCTTCAGATCCTGCTCCCGGGCGAGACCGCCGCACCCGGCACCGCCATCCGGCAAGACCGGCACCCCGTCCGCCCAGACCGCCGGTAGCAGCTTCAACGTCACCGTCAACGCCGTCGACGCCAACTGGAACCCGGTCACCTCCACCGACACCGTCGGCATCACCTCCACCGACGCGAACGCAACGCTGCCTGCCAACACCGCGCTCGTCGCCGGCACCAAGACCCTCTCGGTCACACCCATGACCGCCGGCTCGAAGACGTTCACCGCGACCGACATCAGCAACGGCGCGATGACCGCCAACACCAGCCCGGCAACGACGATCAACGCCGGCGCGTTCGCCAAGCTTCAGATCCTGCTGCCGGGCGAGACCGCCGCCCCCGGCACCGCCTCCGGCAAGACCGGCGCACCGTCGGCTCAGACCGCAGGCAGCAGCTTCAACGTCACGGTCAACGCGGTCGACGCCAACTGGAACCCGGTCACCTCCACCGACACCGTCGGCATCACCTCGAGCGACGCCAACGCGACGCTCCCGGCCAACGCCGCGCTCGTCGCCGGCACCAAGACGTTCTCGGTCACGCCGAAGACCGCCGGCTCGAAGACGTTCACCGCGACCGACATCAGCAACGGCGCGATGACCGCCAACACGAGCCCCGCCACCACGATCAACGCCGCCGCCTTCAGCAAGCTCCAGATCCTCCTCCCGGGCGAGACCGCCGCCCCCGGCACCGCCAGCGGCAAGACCGGCGCACCCTCGCGCTCAGACCGCAGGCGGCAGCTTCAACGTCACCGTCAACGCCGTCGACGCCAACTGGAACCCGGTCACCTCCACCGACACCGTCGGCATCACCTCCACCGACGCCAACGCAACGCTGCCCGGCCAACACCGCGCTCGTCGCAGGCACCAAGACGCTCTCGGTCACCGCCAAGACCGCGGGTAGCGCGACCTTCACGTCGACGGATATCACGAACGGCGCGATGACGGCGAACACGAGCCCGGCCACGACGATCAACGCCGGCGCCTTCGCCAAGCTCCAGATCCTGATGCCCGGGCGAGACCGCCGCCCCCGGCACCGCGTCCGGCAAGACCGGCACGCCTGTCCGCTCAGACCGCCGGCGCCGCCTTCAACGTCACCGTCAACGCCGTCGACGCCAACTGGAACCCGGTCTCGGCAGTCGACACGGTCGCGCTCAGCACGAGCGACGCGAGCGCCACCCCGCCCGCACCGGCTGCCCTCGTCGCGGGCACGAAGACGCTGTCGATCGCGCTCGTGACCGCAGGCTCGGCGACGGTCACGGCAACCGACCAGAGCGACGGAACGAAGACGGCCAACACGAGCCCCGCGACCACGATCACCGGCGGCGCGTTCGCGAAGCTCCAGATCCTGCTCCCCGGCGAGACCGCCGCCCCCGGCACCGCCTCCGGCAAGACCGGCGCGCCCAGCGCGCAGACCGCAGGTGGCGCCTTCAACGTCGTCATCAACGCCGTCGACGCCAACTGGAACCCGGTCACCTCGACCGACACCGTCGGCATCACCTCCACCGACGCCAACGCAACGCTGCCCGCGAACACTGCGCTCGTCGCCGGCACCAAGACCCTCTCGGTCACCCCGAAGACGGCCGGCTCGAAGACGTTCACCGCAACCGACATCAGCAACGGCGCCATGACCGCCAACACGAGCCCGGCAACCACGATCAACGCGGGCGCGTTCGCGAAGCTCCAGATCCTGATGCCGGGCGAGACCGCCGCCCCCGGTACCGCGAGCGGCAAGACGGGGGCACCCAACGCTCAGACTGCGGGCTCGTCGTTCAACGTCACCGTCAACGCGGTCGACGCGAACTGGAACCCGGTCACCTCCACGGACACCGTCGGCATCACCTCGACCGACGCCAACGCGACCCTCCCGGCGAACACCGCTCTCGTCGCCGGCACGAAGACCTTGTCCGTAACGGCGAAGACCGCCGGCTCGAAGACGTTCACCGCAACCGACATCACGAACGGCGCGATGACCGCGAACACGAGTCCCGCCACCACGATCAACGCCGGCGCCTTCGCCAAGCTCCAGCTGCTGATGCCGGGCGAGACCGCCGCACCCGGGACCGCCTCCGGCAAGACCGGCGTACCGAGCGCTCAGACCGCCGGCTCGTCGTTCACCGTCACCGTCAACGCCGTCGACGCCAACTGGAACCCTGTCACCTCGACCGACACCGTCGGCATCACCTCCACCGACCCGAACGCAACGCTGCCGGCGAACGCCGCGCTCGTCGCCGGCACGAAGACGTTCTCGATCACGCCGAAGACCGCGTCGACCCCGACGTTCACCGCGACCGACATCACCAACGGCGCGATGACGGCCAACACCAGCCCGGCAACGACCGTCAATGGCGGCGCCTTCGCGAAGCTCCAGATCCTCCTCCCCGGCGAGACCGCCGCCCCCGGCACCGCGTCCGGCAAGACCGGCACGCCGTCCGCACAAACGGCAGGCGCCAGCTTCAACGTCACCGTGAACGCCGTCGACGCGAACTGGAACTCCGTCAACGCCACGGACGTCGTCGGCATCACCTCGAGCGACGCCAACGCCACGCTCCCGGCGAACAGCGCACTCGTCGCGGGCACGAAGACGTTCGCCGTCACCGCGAAGACCGCCGGCAGCGCGACCTTCACCTCGACCGACATCACCAACGGCACGATGACCGCGAACACCAGCCCGGCCACCACGATCAACGCCGGCGCGTTCGCCAAGCTCCAGCTGCTCATGCCCGGCGAGACGGCGGCTCCCGGCACCGCATCCGGCAAGACCGGCACCCCGAGTGCGCAGACCGCGGCCGCGAGCTTCACCGTCACGGTCAACGCCGTCGACGCGAACTGGAACCCCGTCTCGGCGACCGACACCGTCGCGCTCAGCACGAGCGACGCCAACGCAACGCCGCCTGCACCGGCCGCCCTCGTCGCCGGCACGAAGACGTTCTCGGTGATCCTCAAGACCGCGGGCTCGTCGACGGTCACGGCAACCGACCAGTCGAACGGCTCGATGACGGCGAACACCAGCCCCGCCACCACCGTCAACGGCGGCGCCTTCGCGAAGCTTCAGATCCTGCTCCCGGGCGAGACCTCCGCGCCCGGAACGGCCTCGGGCAAGACGGGTGCCCCGACCGCGCAGACAGCCGGCACCGCCTTCAACGTCACCGTCAACGCCGTCGACGCCAACTGGAACCCGGTCTCCTCAACCGATACGGTCGGCATCACCTCGAGCGACGCCAACGCGGCGCTGCCCGCCAACGCCGCGCTCGTCGCCGGTACCAAGACGTTCTCCGTCACGCCGAAGACCGGCGGCACGACGACGTTCACGTCGACCGACGTCACCAACGGTGCGATGACCGCCAACACGAGCCCGGCCGCGACGATCAATGCGGGCGCCTTCGCGAAGCTGCAGATCCTCCTCCCCGGTGAGACGGCAGCGCCGGGCACCGCCTCCGGCAAGACCGGCGCCCCGAGCGCCCAGACCGCCGGCTCGTCGTTCAACGTCACGGTCAACGCCGTCGACGCGAACTGGAACCTGGTCACGGCGACCGACACGATCGCGATCACGAGCTCCGATCCGAATGCCGCGCTGCCCGCCAACGCTGCACTCGTCGCCGGCACGAAGGCGTTCGCGGTCACGCCGAAGACCCAGGGGACCGCCACCTTCACGGCGACCGACAGCTCCGACGGCACGAAGACGGCCAACACGAGCCCGTCCACGACGATCAACGCGGGAGCCTTCGCCAAGCTGCAGATCCTCCTCCCAGGAGAGACCGCAGCACCCGGCACGCCTTCGGGCAAGACCGGCACGCCGACCGCGGAGGCTGCAGGGAGCGCATTCACCGCCACCGTCAACGCGGTCGACGCGAACTGGAACCCGGTCTCCGCCACCGACACGGTTGCGATAACGAGTTCCGACTCGAACGCGACGCTGCCGGCCAACGCTGCACTCGTCGCCGGCACGAAGACCTTCTCGATAACGCCGCGGACGACGGGCAGCGCGACGTTCACGGCAACCGACGCGTCCGACGGCACGAAGACGGCCAACACGAGCACGTCGGCGACGATCAACACCGGCGGCTTCGCGAAGCTGCAGATCCTGCTCCCGGGCGAGACCGCTGCACCCGGCACGCCCTCGGGCAAGACCGGCGCACCGGTCGCTCAGACCGCCGGCAGCAGCTTCATCGTCACCGTCAACGCCGTCGACTCCGACTGGAACCCCGTCACCGCGACGGACACGATCGCGATCACGAGCTCGGACGCGAACGCGACGCTGCCCGCGAACGCGGCGCTCGTCGCGGGCACGAAGACCTTCTCCGTCACCGCGAAGACCGCCGGCACCGCCACGTTCACCGCGACGGATGCGACGGACGGCCTGAAGACGGCCAACACGAGCCCGGCAACGACGATCAACGCCGGCGCATTCGCCAAGCTGCTGATCCTGCTGCCCGGCGAGACCGCCGCACCAGGCACCGCGTCCGGCAAGACCGGCGCGCCGTCGGCTCAGACCGCCGGCTCCTCGTTCAACGTCACCGTCGTCGCCGTCGACGCGAACTGGAACCCGGTCAACTCCACCGACACCGTCGGCATCACGTCCACCGATCCGAACGCGACGCTGCCGAGCAACGCCGCGCTCGTCGCCGGCACGAAGACGTTCTCGGTCACACCGAAGACAGCGTCCGCACCCACCTTCACGGCGACGGACATCACCAACGGCACGATGACCGCGAGCACGAGCCCGGCCACGACGGTCAATCCCGGCGCCTTCGCGAAACTCCAGCTGCTGATGCCTGGCGAGACCGCCGCCCCCGGCACCGCGTCCGGCAAGACAGGCGTGCCGACCGCTCAGACCGCGGGCGGCTCGTTCACCGTCACCGCCAACGCAGTCGACGCCAACTGGAACCTCGTCAGCTCCACGGACGTCGTCGGCATCACGTCGAGCGACGCCAACGCGACGCTGCCCGCCAACGCCGCCCTCGTCGCGGGCACGAAGACCTTCTCGGTGACTCCGAGGACCGCCGGCAGCGCCACCTTCACTGCGTCCGACGTCAGCAACGGCTTGATGGCGGCGAACACGAGCCCGTCGACGGCGATCAACACCGGCGCGTTCTCGAAGCTGCAGATCCTGATGCCCGGCGAGACCGCCGCACCGGGCAGCGCCTCGGGCAAGACCGGCGCTCCCTCGGCTCAGACCGCGGGCGGCGCCTTCACCGTCACCGTCAACGCGGTCGACGCGAACTGGAACCTCGTCAACTCGACCGACACCGTCGGGATCACGTCCACCGACGCCAACGCGACGCTGCCGGCCAACGCCGCACTCGTCACGGGCACCAAGACCTTCTCCGTAACTCCGAAGACGGCCGGATCGAAGACCTTCACCGCAACGGACATCACGAACGGCGCGATGACGGCGAACACGAGCCCCGCGACGACGATCAACGCTGGCGCCTTCACGAAACTGCAGATCCTGCTGCCCGGCGAGACCGCCGCACCGGGCACCGCCTCCGGCAAGACCGGCGCCCCTTCGGCCCAGACCGCGGGCGGCGCCTTCACCGTCACCGTGAATGCGGTAGACGCGAACTGGAACGTCGTCAGCTCGACCGACACGGTCGGCATCACCTCCACCGACGCCAGCGCGACGCTGCCCGCGAACGCTGCGCTCGTCGCCGGCAGCAAGACGTTCTCGATCACGCCGAAGACGGCAGGTTCGTCGACGTTCACGGCATCAGACATCTCGAACGGCGCGATGACCGCGAATACGAGTCCTGCTACGACGGTCAACACCGGCGCGTTCACGAAGCTGCAGATCCTGTTGCCGGGTGAGACCGCCGCGCCAGGCAGCGCCAGCGGTAAGACCGGGCTCCCCGTCGGCTCAGACCGCGGGGAGCAGCTTCAACGTCACGGTCAACGCGGTCGACGCGAACTGGAACCTCGTCAGCTCCACCGACACAGTCGGCATCACCTCCACCGATCCCAACGCGACGCTCCCGGCCAACGCGGCGCTCGTCGCGGGCACGAGGACCTTGTCGGTGACCGCCAAGACCTCGGGCACCGCGACGTTCACCTCCACGGACATCAGCAACGGCGCGATGACCGCCAACACCAGCCCATCTACCACGATCAACGCCGGCGCCTTCACGAAGCTCCAGCTGCTCATGCCGGGCGAGACCGCGGCCCCCGGCACCGCCTCCGGCAAGACCGGGGCCCCGTCCGCTCAGACCGCCGGCTCGTCGTTCAATGTCATCGTCAACGCGGTCGACGCCAACTGGAACGTCGTCTCCTCCACCGACACCGTCGGCATCACCTCCACCGACGCAAACGCGACCCTGCCCGCCAACACTGCGCTCGTGGCCGGCACCAAGACCCTCTCGGTCACCGCGAAGACCGCCGGCTCGAAGACCTTCACCGCGACCGACATCAGCAACGGCGCGATGACCGCCAACACCAGCCCCGCAACCACGATCAACGCCGCCGCCTTCAGCAAGCTCCAGATCCTGCTCCCGGGCGAGACCGCCGCTCCGGGCACCGCCAGCGGCAAGACCGGCGCACCCACCGCTCAGACCGCGGGCTCCTCGTTCAACGTCACCGTCAACGCGGTCGACGCCAATTGGAACCCGGTCAACTCCACCGACACGGTCGCGATCACGAGCTCCGACTCGAACGCCGCGCTGCCCGCCAACGCGGCACTCGTCGCCGGCACGAAGACGCTCTCGGTCACGCCGAAGACGGCAGCCTCCTCCACCTTCACCGCCTCCGACGTCACCAATGGCGCGATGACCGCCAACACCAGCCCCGCGACCACGGTCAACGCCGCAGCCTTCAGCAAGCTCCAGATCCTGATGCCCGGCGAGAGCGCCGCACCCGGTACCGCCTCCGGCAAGTCCGGCGCCGCGTCGGCTCAGACCGCGGGCTCCTCGTTCACCGTCACCGTCAACGCGGTCGACGCCAACTGGAACCCCGTCTCCTCCACCGACACCGTCGGCATCACCTCCACCGACGCCAACGCCACGCTCCCGGCCAACACCGCCCTCGTCGCCGGCACCAAGACCCTCGCCGTCACCGCGAAGACCGCCGGCAGCGCAACCTTCACCGCAACCGACATCACCAACGGCACGATGACCGCCAACACCAGCCCCTCGACGACGATCAACGCCGGCGCCTTCACGAAGCTCCAGCTGCTCATGCCCGGCGAGACCGCCGCACCCGGCACCGCAAGCGGCAAGACCGGCGCACCCTCGGCTCAGACCGCGGGCGGCGCCTTCACGGTCACCGTCAACGCGGTCGACGCCAACTGGAACCCCGTCTCCTCCACCGACACCGTCGGCATCACCTCCACCGACCCGAACGCGACCCTGCCCGCGAACGCAGCACTCGTCGCCGGCACCAAGACCTTCTCGATCACACCCAAGACGGCAGCCTCGTCGACGTTCACGGCATCCGACATCTCGAACGGCGCGATGACTGCGAACACGAGCCCGGCGACGACGGTCAACGCCGCGGCCTTCAGCAAGCTTCAGATCCTGATGCCGGGTGAGACCGCCGCGCCGGGCACCGCCTCAGGCAAGACCGGCGCTCCTTCGGCTCAAACCGCGGGCTCGTCGTTCACCGTCACGATCAATGCGGTCGACGCGAACTGGAACCTCGTCTCCTCGAGCGACACCGTCGGCATCACCTCCACCGACACGAACGCGACCCTGCCCGCCAACACTGCGCTCGTCGCGGGCACGAAGACGGTCTCGGTGACCGCGAAGACCGCCGGCAGCGCGACCTTCACCTCCACGGACATCAGCAACGGCACGATGACCGCCAACACCAGCCCCGCCACCACCATCAACGCGGCGGCCTTCAGCAAGCTCCAGATCCTGATGCCCGGCGAGACCGCCGCACCCGGCACCGCCACGGGCAAGACCGGGGCCCCGTCCGCGCAGACCACCGGCTCGTCGTTCAACGTCACCGTCAACGCCGTCGACGCCAACTGGAACCCGGTCACCTCCACCGACACCGTCGGCATCACCTCCACCGACGCCAACGCCACGCTGCCCGCGAACGCGGCACTCGTCGCGGGCACCAAGACGCTCTCGGTCACCGCGAAGACGGCCGGCTCGAAGACCTTCACCGCGACCGACATCACCAACGGCGCGATGACCGCCAACACGAGCCCCGCCACCACGATCAACGCGGGCGCGTTCACAAAGCTTCAGATCCTGATGCCCGGTGAGACCGCCGCACCCGGCACCGCCAGCGGCAAGACCGGCACCCCGTCCGCCCAGACCGCCGGCAGCAGCTTCAACGTCACCGTCAACGCCGTCGACGCCAACTGGAACCCCGTCACCTCCACCGACACCGTCGCCATCACCTCCACCGATGCCAACGCGACGCTCCCGGCCAACGCGGCACTCGTCGCGGGCACGAAGACGCTCTCGGTGACCGCCAAGACCGCAGGTACGGCGACCTTCACGTCGACGGACATCACGAACGGCGCGATGACCGCCAACACCAGCCCCACCACCACGATCAACGCCGGCGCCTTCGCCAAGCTCCAGATCCTCCTCCCCGGCGAGACCGCCGCCCCCGGCACCGCCTCCGGCAAGACCGGCACCCCGTCCGCCCAGACCGCCGGCGGCGCCTTCAACGTCACCGTCAACGCCGTCGACGCCAACTGGAACCTCGTCACCGCGACCGATGTCGTCGCCCTGAGCACGAGCGACGCAGCTGCTATCCCGCCGGCCCCGGCCGCCCTCGTCGCCGGGACGAAGACCCTCTCGATCGCCCTCGTTACCGCGGGCTCGTCGACCGTCACGGCGACGGATCAGACCGACGGCAGCAAGACGGCGAGCACGAGCCCGGCGACGACGATCACCGCCGCTGCCTTCAGCAAGCTCCAGATCCTGCTCCCGGGCGAGACCGCGGCTCCCGGCACCGCATCAGGCAAGACGGGCTCCCCGTCGGCTCAGACCGCCGGCTCCTCGTTCAACGTCACCGTCAACGCCGTCGACGCCAACTGGAACCCCGTCACCTCGACCGACACCGTCGGCATCACCTCCACCGACGCCAACGCGACACTGCCCGCCAACACCGCCCTTGTCGCCGGCACGAAGACCCTCTCGGTCACGGCCAAGACCGCCGGCTCGAAGACCTTCACCGCGACGGACGTCACCAACGGCACGATGACCGCCAACACGAGCCCCGCCACCACGATCAACGCGGGCGCGTTCGCGAAGCTCCAGATCCTGATGCCCGGCGAGACCGCCGCACCCGGCAGCGCCTCCGGCAAGACCGGCAGCCCGTCCAACCGGACGGCAGGCTCCTCGTTCTCCGTCACGGTGAACGCCGTCGACGCGAACTGGAACCCGGTCAACTCGACCGACACCGTCGGCATCACCTCGACGGATGCGAACGCCGCCCTGCCGGCGAACGCCGCACTCGCGGCCGGCACGAAGAGCTTCTCCGTCACCGCGAAGACCGTCGGTACCGCGACGTTCACGTCAACCGACATCAGCAACGGGTCGATGACCGCGAACACCAGCCCGGCCACGACGATCGACCCAGGCGCGTTCGCGAAGCTCCAGATCCTCCTCCCCGGCGAGACCGCCGCGCCCGGCACCGCAAGCGGCAAGACCGGCACTCCGTCGGCCCAGACCGCCGGCGGCGCCTTCAACGTCACCGTCAACGCGGTCGACGCGAACTGGAACGTCGTCACCGCGACCGACACCGTGGCCATCACGAGCTCCGACGCGAACGCGACCCTGGCCGGTAGCGCCGCACTCGTCGCCGGCACGAAGACCTTCTCGGTCACGCCGAAGACGGCCGGCACCGCCACATTCACCGCGACCGACTCGACCGACGGCGCGAAGAGCCCGAACACCAGCCCGTCCACGACGATCAGCGCCGGCAGCTTCGCGAAGCTCCAGATCCTCCTCCCCGGCGAAACCGCGGCCCCCGGCACCGCGAGCGGCAAGACCGGCGCCCCGTCGGCTCAGACCGCCGGCAGCGCATTCACGGCAACGGTCAACGCCGTGGACGCGAACTGGAACCCGGTCGGCTCGACCGACACGGTCGGCATCACGTCCACCGACCCGAACGCGACGCTGCCGAGCAACGCTGCACTCGTCGCAGGCACCAAGAGCTTCTCGGTCACGCCGAAGACGGCCGGCACCGCCACGTTCACCGCCACCGACTCGACCGACGGCGCGAAGAGCCCCAACACGAGCCCGGCCACGACGATCAGCGCCGGCAGCTTCGCGAAGCTCCAGGTGCTTCTCCCCGGCGAAGCCGCCGCCCCCGGCACCGCGAGCGGCAAGACCGGCACGCCGAGCGCGCAGACGGCCGGCGGCAACTTCACCGTCACGGTCAACGCGGTCGACGCCAACTGGAACCCGGTCTCGTCCTCGCACACCGTCGCGCTGAGCACGAGCGACTCGGGCGCGACGCCGCCCGCTCCCGCCGCCCTCGCCGCCGGCACGCAGAGCTACACGCTCGCTCTGAGCACCGCAGGCTCGGCCACTGTCACGGCAACCGACCAGACGGACGGCACGAAGACCCCGAACACGAGCCCGTCGGTCACGGTCGGTGCGGGCGCGTTCGCGAAGCTGCAGATCCTGCTGCCGGGCGAGAACGCAGCTCCGGGCAGCGCGGGCGGCAAGACCGGCACACCGAGCCCGCAGGCCTCCGGTTCCGCGTTCAACGTCACCGTCAACGCCGTGGACGCCAACTGGAACCCGGTCAGCAGCAACGACACGGTTGCGATCACCTCGTCGGACGGCCAGGCGAGCCTCCCGGCGAACGCCGCGCTCGTCGCCGGCACCAAGACCTTCTCGCTCACGCTCCGGACGACCGGCGGACGCACCGTCACCGCCTCCGACTCGACCAACGGCGCCAAGAGCCCGAACACGAGCCCGTCCGTCACCGTCACCTCTGCACCCACCATCCCCGTCCTCGGCGCGCCCGCCGACGGAGTCAACGTCAGCTCCGTGACGCCGACCCTCACCGCGACGTTCTCGAGCCCCGACAACACGATGACTGGCAAGGTCACATTCCAGCTCTGCTCGGCCAGCGACTGCTCGAGCGTCCTCCAGACGTTCGACTCGACGTCCACCGCCCTCGTCGTCGGCTCCCCCGGCTCCGCTGCGTACTCCGGCGGCACGGCGCTCGCCGACGGCAACACGTACTACTGGCGCGCGAAGAACGTCGACGCGAACTCGAACGCGTCCTCGTACAGCCCGATCCGCTCGTTCGTCGTCAACACGGCGTCGGTCACGATGACCTCGGCGACCGTGGGCGCCGACGGCACGACCGTGACGATCACCTGGTCGGCGAACCTCGACCAGACGCAGACTGCAGTACCCGGATCGTCGTTCACGATCGCGCCGAACGGCGGCGCGCCGATCTCCGGTACCGCGGCCAACGTCACCTATCCGGCCGCGAACCAGACGCGATTCACGCTTGCGCTGCCCGTTCACTATCTCGACACGCTCGCGTTGAGCTATGTAGCGCCGACGTCGGGCGACCAGATCCGCGACCTCGCCGTGCCGGTGGGCAACGTCGCCGCCGACGGCAACCTCGCGAACGCGTCGATCACGAACAACACGGCCAACGTCGCACCGACGGCACCGACGCTCGTCACGCCGACGGCCGCCCAGTTCGTCAACTCCGCGACGCCGACGCTGACTGCGAGCTTCGCCGATCCCGACACCCAGGACAGCGGCAAGGTCACGTTCCAGCTCTGCTCGGTCAACGACTGCTCGTCCGTGCTCCAGACGATCGACTCGACCTCGACCAACCTCGCAGTCGGCGCGAACGGCTCGGCGACATATTCCGGCGGCACGGCTCTCGTCGACGGCAACACGTACTACTGGCGCGCGAAGAGCGTCGACGCCTCGAGCGCCTCGTCGGCCTACGGTGCGATCCGGGCCTTCACCGTCGACACGAGCGGCCCGACGAACGCCTTCTCGCTGACCGGCGTGAGCACCTCCGGTGGCTTGCCTGTCGCCTTCTATCCGGGCACGGGATCGACGATCTTCTACAACGGCTCGCTCGGCTTCGGTGCGAAGAGCTTCACGCTGCGCGCGACGACGACCGATGCCGGCTCGGGCGGCGCCTCGATCACGACCTCGAACTTCGCCAACGGCGGCTCGAACATGACTCACACCGTCGGCACCTCGACGAACCCGGGCGGCGGCAGCTTCGACTCCAACGCGTTCAGCTTCACGCCGAGCACGACCGGCAACGCGACGTTCGACGCGCTGACGACCGACGCCGCCGGCAACACGAGCTCGACGACGAGCTTCACGCTCCGCAACGAGACGACGGCGCCCACCGGCGGGGCGGTGTCGATCGGCGGGTTCTCGAGCTCCCTGAATGTGTCGCCGCAGGTCACCGCACTCTTCGCGGAGAGCGCCTCCGGCACGGCATCGGGCCTGAAGGCCACGGGCGGCAACACGCTCGTCCGCACACAGGCCTCGCCGTCCGCTCCTGGCGTCTGCCCCGCTCCCGGCTCGATCTCGGGCAACCCGACGACGCTCGCAGCGAACGTGACCTCGACCGGCACGGTGAGCGACACCGTTCCGACGAGCGGCCTCTGCTACGCCTACGCGCTCACCGGCACGGACAACGTCGGGAACACCGCGAGCGTCACCGCCGTCGTGCTCGTCGACACGAGCGCCCCGAGCGCCCCGTCGGCGACCGGGTTCAGCTTCAGCGCCCTCAACCACGCCTACTGGACCGGCGGCACCTCCAACAGGATCTACGTCCTCGGCAGCGCAGCAGGCAGCTTCACCGTCACCGCCAGCGGCGCAACCGACCCCGAGAGCGGCATCGCCAACTACACCTACAACCCGATCGGCGGCACCAGCTGGTCGAACAGCGGCGGCAACTACAACTTCAGCGCACCCACCAGCGGCGCCGGCACCGCCAACGCCACCAACAACGCCGGCCTCACCGGCCCCAACGCAACCTTCCTCGCCCAGGTCGACAGCAACGCCCCCACCGGCGGCGCCCTCACCGCCAACGGCACCCCCGCCACAAACGGCGGCACCACCAGCTACCTCACCTCGGGCACGACGCTCACGATCAACAACCGCACCGACTACACCGAAACACAAACCCCAGCCGAGTCCGGCCTCGCCAGCTCCACCCTCACCATCAAGACCGCAACCCTGACCGGCAACAGCTGCGGCAGCTACGGCGCACCCACCACCATCACCGGCACCACCAGCCAGACCGTCAGCTCCGGCAACTGCTACCAACTCACCCTCACCGGCACCGACAACGTCGGCAACACCGACACCATCACCACCACCGTCAAGGTCGACACCACCGCCCGGCCGTCCGCGCCGAGCGCCTTCGGCTTCGGCTCGCTGACCAATGCGTACTTCCCGGGCAGCGGCTCCGTCGTCTTCTTCCAGGGCGGCTCGGCCGGCGGCTTCACGGCGACGCGCGAGTGGCGCAACGGATGCCGACACCGGCGTGACGGGCTACACATACGGCGCCGTCGCCGGCACCGGCTGGAACAACAGCGCGGGCGCCTACACCTTCACTGCGGCCTCGACGACCGGCACGGCATCGGTCACTGCGACGAACGGCGCCGGCGTCGACGGGCTCCGGCACGACCTTCACGGCGCAGGCCGACTCGGCTGCACCCGACGGGCGGCGCCTTCTCGGCCAACGGCACCGCGGCGACCGGCGGCGGCTCGACGAGCTACCTCACCTCCGGCACGACGCTCACGATCAACAGCCGCACCGACTTCAGCGAGACGCAGGACTCGACCAACTCGGGCCTCGCGAGCTCGACGCTCACGATCACCTCCGCGAGCCTCACCGGCAACACCTGCGGCAGCTACGGCGCGCCCGACCACGATCACCGGCACCACCAGCCAGACCGTCGCCTCCGGCAACTGCTACCAACTCACGCTCACCGGCACCGACAACGTCGGCAACACCACCACGCTCACCACCACCGTCAAGGTCGACACCACCGCCCCGAGCGCGCCGTCGGCGACCGGGTTCAGCTTCAGCGCCCTCAACCACGCCTACTGGACCGGCGGCACCTCCAACAGGATCTACGTCCTCGGCAGCGCAGCAGGCAGCTTCACCGTCACCGCCAGCGGCGCAACCGACCCCGACAGCGGCATCGCCAACTACACCTACAACCCGATCGGCGGCACCAGCTGGTCGAACAGCGGCGGCAACTACAACTTCAGCGCACCCACCAGCGGCGCCGGCACCGCCAACGCCACCAACAACGCCGGCCTCACCGGCCCCAACGCAACCTTCCTCGCCCAGGTCGACAGCAACGCCCCCACCGGCGGCGCCCTCACCGCCAACGGCACCCCCGCCACAAACGGCGGCACCACCAGCTACCTCACCTCGGGCACGACGCTCACGATCAACAACCGCACCGACTACACCGAAACACAAACCCCAGCCGAGTCCGGCCTCGCCAGCTCCACCCTCACCATCAAGACCGCAACCCTGACCGGCAACAGCTGCGGCAGCTACGGCGCACCCACCACCATCACCGGCACCACCAGCCAGACCGTCAGCTCCGGCAACTGCTACCAACTCACCCTCACCGGCACCGACAACGTCGGCAACACCGACACCACCACCACCACCGTCAAGGTCGACACCACCGCACCGAGCGCGCCCACGACGCTCAATGTCACGGGTCTGTCGGCGAACGCGTACTGGCCCGGCAGCGGCCCGGTCGTCTACTTCCAGGGTGGAGCCGCGGGCGGATTCACGGTCACGGCCACCGGCGCCACGGATGCCGACTCGGGCGTTGCGTCGTACACGTATCCAAGCCTCGGCGGGCCTGGTTGGTCGAACGCGGGCGGCGCCTACAGCTTCACGAGCGCGGCGGGCACCCAGTCCGGCTCGGTGACAGCGACGAACCAGGCAGGCCTCGTGGGCCCGGGCACGAGCTTCACCGCCCAGGCCGACTCTGCAGCGCCGACGGGCGGCGCCTTCTCGGCCAACGGCACCGCGGCGACCGGCGGCGGCTCGACGAGCTACCTCACCTCCGGCACGACGCTCACCATCGACAGCCGCACGAACTTCAGCGAGATCGCAGGACTCGACCAACTCGGGCCTCGCGAGCTCGACGCTCACGATCGCCTCCGCGAGCCTCACCGGCAACACCTGCGGCAGCTACGGCGCCCCGACCACGATCACCGGCACCACCAGCCAAACCGTCAGCTCCGGCAACTGCTACCAACTCACCCTCACCGGCACCGACAACGTCGGCAACACCACCACCCTCACCACCACCGTCAAGGTCGACACGAGCGCCCCGAGCGCCCCATCGGCGTTCGCCCTTTCCGCTCTGAGCCAGGCGTACTACGCCGGCTCGGGCTCGACAGTCTTCTTCAAGAGCGGCGCCACCGGCGGCTTCACGGTCGCGGCGAGCGGCTCGAGCGATGCCGACACGGGCGTCGCGGGCTACACCTACCCCGCCCTCGGCACGGGTTGGTCGCACACGAACGGTGCGTACACCTTCACGAGCAGCGCCGGAACCCAGACGGGCTCGGTCACCGCGCAGAATGGCGCCGGCACGAGCAGCACCGGTCTGAGCTTCACCGCCCAGGCGGATGCTGTCGCGCCGACGAGCTCGATCCAGTGCAACAGCGCAGCCTGCTCGGCCGGCTGGTACACGACCTCCCCGGTCGCGATCTCGATCGCAGCCGCGGGTGAGGGCGCCGGCTCAGGCGTCAAGCAGATCACCTATACGACCGACGGCACCGACCCGGCCACGAGCGGTACGGCGACTGTCGTCCCCGGCAACGCGGCGAGCTTCAACGTCACGGCCCCCGGGGTCACGGCGATCACGTGGATCGCAGAAGACAACGTCGGCAACGTCTCACCCGCCGCGACCCAGAACGTCGAGCTCGACGCGAGCGTCCCGACCGCACCGAGCAGCTTCGGCTTCTCGTCGCTGACGCAGGCGTACTACCCCGGTACCGGGTCCACCGTCTTCTTCAAGAGCGGCGGCACCGGCGGCTTCACCGTCTCCGCGTCCGGCGCGAGCGACGCACAGTCGGGCGTCACCTCATACACGTACGGCGGTCTCGGCAGCGGCTGGTCGAACACGAGCGGCGTCTACACGTTCTCGAGCTCGGCGACGTCGAATGCCACCGGCAACGTCTCGGCGACGAACGGCGCAGGCCTGACGGGCCCGACCGCAGCCTTCACCGCGACCGCAGACGCGAACGCGCCGACGAGCTCGGCGACGTGCAACGGCTCGAGCTGCTCGGCCGGCTGGACGATGACCTCGCCCGTGACCGTCGGCATCACCGCCGGCGGCGAGAGCGGCGAGTCCGGCGTCAGGCGGATCACCTACACGACCGACGGCACCGATCCGACGACGAGCGGGACGGCCACGGTCGTCAATGCCGCGACCGCCTCCGTCGACGTCGGCCCCGGCATCACGACGGTCGAGTGGGTCGCCGAGGACAACGTGGGCAACGTCTCCACGATCCACAGCCAGACGGTGCAGATCGACACGACCGCCCCGAGCGCGCCGAGCAGCTTCGCCTTCTCGAACTTCACGCACGCCTACTACCCCGGTGTCGGCTCCGTCCTCTACTTCCAGGGCAGCGGCTCGGGCGGCTTCACGGTCGCAGCGAACGGCTCGACAGACGCGGAATCCGGCATCGCCGGCTACGTGTACCCGGCGCTCGGCACCGGCTGGACGAACACCGGCGGCGACTACACGTTCACGAGCGCGGCCGGAACCCAGAGCGGATCGGTGACGGCGACGAACAACGCCGGCCTGACGAGCACCGGCACGAGCTTCACCGCGCAGGCCGACGCGAGCGCCCCGACGAGCTCGCTCACCTGCAACGCCGGCGCCTGCTCGGGCGGCTGGTACACGAGCTCGCCGGTCGCAATCGCGATCTCGACCGCGGGCGAGGCCGGCGCCTCCGGGACGAGCCGCGTCGTCTACACCACGGACGGCTCCACCCCGACGATCGACTCCGCCGACACCGTCACGAACGGCACCGAGGTCACGGGCGCGAACGCCTCCTTCAACATCACCGCTCTCGGCACGACCACGATCAAGTGGCTCGCCGAGGACAACGTCGGCAACATCTCCGCCGTCGCCACGCAGAGCGTTCAGCTCGACACCTCCGCGCCGACGGCACCGACGCTCGCCTTCTCGGGCTTCAATCACGCCTACTACCCGGGCACCGGCTCGACGGTGTACGTCGACGGCGGCGCGGCCGGCGGCTTCACCGTCGGCGCAAGCGGCTCGACGGACGCACAGTCCGGCTTCGCGGGCTACACCTACCCGTCGCTCGGCGGCACCGGCTGGACGAACGCCGGCGGCAACTACAGCTTCACGAGCGGCGCGACGACGCAGTCCGGCTCGGTCACCGCGCAGAACAACGCGGGCCTCTCGAGCAGCGGCACGAGCTTCACCGCCCGCGTCGACAACAGCGCGCCTTCGAGCTCGCTGACCTGCAACACGAACCCGTGCGGCTCCGGCTGGACGAACAGCGCGCCGGTCGACATCGCGATCGCCGGCGACGACGGCACCGGCTCCGGCGTCAAGCACGTCGTCTACACGATCGACGGCAGCGACCCGACGACGAGCCCCACGGCGACGACGGTGCCCGGTGCAACGGCGACCTTCCAGCTCTCGACGCCGCAGACCATCAACTGGTTCGCCGTCGACAACCTCGGCCACGCATCCGCCGTCCAGTCCGCGACACTGCAGATCGACGGAACGCCGCCGTCCGCGCCGACCGCCGTCTCGTTCTCGGCGATCAGCCACGGCTACTGGCCGGGCTCGGGCACCACGGTCTTCTTCCAGGGCGGCACCGCCGGCGGCTTCACCGTCGCGGCGAGCGGCGCGAGCGATGCGCAATCCGGTCTCTTCGGCTACGACTACCCATCGTTCGGCAGCGGCTGGACGAACACGAACGGCGTGTACTCCTTCACCGGCTCGGCCGGGACCGACTCGGGCTCCATCACGGCGGAGAACAACGCAGGTCTCCCGAGCGCCTCCGGTCTGACCTTCACTGCGCAGGCCGACTCGACTGCGCCGTCGAGCTCGATCACGTGCAACACGGCCGCGTGCTCTGCGGGCTGGTACACGGTCGCTCCGGTCGCGATCGCGATCGGCGCAACCGACAGCGGCGCCGACGTGAAGTCGATCTCGTACACCACCGACGGCACGAACCCGAACACGAGCCCCACCGCGACCACGGTCAGCTCGGCGAGCGCCACGTTCAACGTCACCGCGCTCGGCACGACGACGATCAAGTGGGTCGCCGAGGACAACGTCGGCAACGTCTCCACCGTCTCGACACAGGACGTCGAGCTCGACACGACCGCGCCGAACACACCGACCCTCGCCTTCTCCGGCTTCTCGCACGCGTACTACCCGGGCTCCGGGTCGACGGTCTACTTCCAGGGCGGCGGCTCGGGCGGCTTCACCGTCGGCGCGACCGGCTCGACCGATGCCGACTCCGGCCCGGTCGCATACGCGTTCCCGACGTTCAGCGGCTGGTCGAACACCGCAGGCGCGTACACCTTCTCGAGCGGCTCTGGGACGCAGAGCGGCGCCGTGACCGCGCAGAACGCTGCCGGCCTCTCGAGCACCGGCGCGAGCTTCACCGCCAAGGCCGATCCGAGCGCGCCGACTACTGCAGTCAGCTGCAACGGCGCCCCATGCGTCGCCGGCTGGTACCTCACTTCCCCCATCGCGCTCTCGATCTCCACCGGCGGCGAGTCGGGTGCATCAGGCGTCGAGCGGGTCGTCTACACGACCGACGGCAGCGACCCGACGATCGACGGAACGGACACCGTCACCGTAGGGACGGAAGTCGCCGGAGGGAGCGCGTCGTTCAATGTCTCCGCCGAGGGCACGACCACGGTCAAGTGGATCGCAGAGGACAACGTCGGCAACATCACCGCCGTCGGCACGAAGACGATCCAGATCGACACGATCGCGCCGAACACGACGATCGGTGCGAAGCCGAGCGACCCGAGCTCGAGCGCCACCCCGACCTTCGGCTTCTCCTCGAACGAGGCGGGCGCGACGTTCGAGTGCTCGGTGGACAGCGGCGCGTACAGCCCCTGCATCACGCCGCTCATCCTCCCGACGCTCGGTGAAGGCCCGCACACCTTCCAGGTGCGCGCGACCGACATCGCCGGGAATACCGACTCCACGCCGGCCACGTACAGCTGGTCGCTCGACACCGTGCCGCCGGCCGCGAGCATGACCGACCCGGGCGCCCATCTCAGCGGCTCGATCGCGCTCTCCTCGACGTCGACAGACGTCGGCGGGACCGGCATCGCGAGCGTCACCTTCGAGTATCGCGACGCGGGCATCGGCACCTGGACGCCGATCGCGACACTGCCGTGGAACACGAAGACCGGTGCCGACGCGGTGGCAGACGGCCTCTACGACCTTCACGTCGTGGCGTACGACGTTGCCGGCAATGTCTCCACCTCCACTCCGATCTCGAATCTCCGGATCGACAACACGTCGCCGGCCGTCACGATCACGAATCCGCTCTCGAGCGGCAGCGTCGCCAACACGGTCGCGCTCGGCGTCACCACGACTGACGCCGACCCGAGCCCCGCGATCGTCTGGCAGGTCGCGCCGCACGGCACGACCACGTGGACGACCGTCCCCGCCTCGTGGAACACGAAAACAGGCCCCGACGCGGTCGCCGACGGCCACTACGACATCAAGGCGACGGCGACCGACTGGGCGACCAACGTCGGCAGCGACACGGTGACCGATATCACCGTCGACAACCAGGCGCCGAACGTCGCGACGACCCTGCCGGCGAACAACAGCTATGTCAACGCCGCCTCGGCCGACCCGTTCACGGTCGCCGCGACGGCGGACGACAACGGCACCGGCGTCCAGCAGGTCGTGTTCTCGAGCTGCACGACGGCGACCTGCATCGGCGGCACGGTGGCGACCATCGGCACCGACACCACCGGCTCCGCCGGCACGTACAGCGCTGCCTGGACGGTGCCCGCCGACGGCGTCTACTGGATCCGCGCGGCGGCAAGCGACTTCGTCGGCCACACGAGCACGGACATCCACAAGGTCACCGTCGACCGCACGCTGCCCGACACCACCCTCGTGACGACACCGGGCGATCCGACGAACCTCGCGCATCCGACCTTCACCTTCACGGCGAGCGAGGCTGCGCAGAGCTTCGAGTGCAGGCTCGACGGCGGCGCCTGGACGACGTGCTCGAGCCCGTATTCGCTCGGCTCGACGCCGGTGGACGGCCAGCACACGCTCGACGTCCGTGCCACCGACCTTGCAGGCAACGTCGACGGATCCCCGGCTAGCTGGACGTGGCACGAGGATCGCACCGCCCCGACCGCGACACTGACCGATCCGGCTACCGGCAACGCAGCACGCGCCATCCGCGGCACCGTCATTCTGGCCTCGACCACGGCCGACCCGACGAGCAACGGTTACGCATCGGGCGTCGACAACGCGACGCTGACGTACGAGTACTCGAGCGACGGCATCACGTGGGCACCGATCGCGTCTCCGGCGGCCTGGGACACGACCCAGATCACCGACGGCGTCTACAACATGCACGTGCTGGTCACCGACCACGCCGGCAACTCGACGACCTCGGTGACGGTGGCAAACGTGAAGATCGACAACACGCAGCCTGTCACCGCACAGGACGACCCCGGCGCATTCCTGCGGTCGACGATCACGCTCAGCGGTACGGCCGCCGACCCGAACGACCCGCAGGGTGTCGCGGGCTCGGGCGTGGACCACGTCGACTTCCAGGTCTCCCCCACCGGCGCGAACTCCTGGACGACCGTGGGCACGGCGACGACCGCGCCGTACACCGCGAGCTTCGACACGTCGACCCTCGCCGACGGTCACTACGACTTCCGCACGGTCGCCTACGACGTCGCCGGCAACCAGAGCAACGGTGTCGCCGTCACCAACCGCCTCGTGGACAACACCGCGCCGGTCGCCCAGATCGTCGACCCCGGCGCGAACCTGCACGCCACGGTCACGCTCGCGACGAACCCGGCCGGCACGAGCGACCCGGGCGGCGCGAACGCCTCCGGCATCGTGACGACGACCTTCGAGATCTCGCCCGACGGCGGGGTGACCTGGCTGCCCGCGCCGACGACCTGGAACACGACCGGCGTCGCCGACGGCATGTACGACGTTCGCGCCACTGTCACGGATGCAGCAGGCAACGTCAGCAGCCCGAGCGTCGTGACCGCACGCCGCGTCGACAACACGAAGCCTGTGACGACCGCCTCCGGCGTCCCGAGCGGCTTCTCGTCGTCGACCGTCACGGTGACGCTGAACCCGACCGATGCAGGTTCGGGCGTCTCCGACACGCTGTACCAGGTCGACGGCGGCACGGCCCAGCACGGCACCTCCGTCGTCATCCCCGCTCCGTCGGACGGCTCGAACGACGGCTCGCACACGATTGCGTTCCAGTCGATCGACGCGGCAGGCAACATCGAGAACCAGCACTCCGTCACGGTGCAGATCGATGCGACGCCGCCCGCCTGCCCGAGCTGCTCGTCCTCCGACTACGTCTCCGGCACCGTCGCGCTGACCGCCACGCCGAGCGACACGGGCGCCGGTATCGCGTCGGTCGCGTTCCAGTACTCGCCTGACGGCTCGACGTGGACGACGATCGGCATCGACAACACCGGCGCCGCCGGCGTCTACTCCAAGTCTTGGGACACGACGGCACTCGCCGACGGTGCATATCACCTCCGCGCCAAAATCACCGACGTCGCATCGAACGTCTCGATGATCGACCTGCATCCGAGCGGCGCGGGCGTGGTCGTCGTCGACAACACGGCGCCGACCGCGGCGGTCGGCGCGCCGAGCGCCGGAACGTTCGTCAGCGGATCGAGCGTGACGATCTCCGCGACCGCCGGCGACGCGAACCCGCTCACCTATGCGTTCCTCGTCAACGGCTCCGTGATCGCGAGCGGCAACTCGACGAGCATCACGTGGGACTCCACGAGTGTCGGCGACGGCCCCGTGCAGCTCCAGGTGCGCGCCACCGATCCCGCAGGCAACACGACCACGTCGGCCCAGACGACCGTCACGGTCGACAACAATGCGCCGAGCCCGACGGTGGACGATCCGGGCGCAGCGATCTCCGGCACGCCGATGCTCTCGGCGAGCACCGACGCCGACACCGCGACGGTCGCTTTCGAGGAGCGCGTACAGGGCGCCGCGACCTGGACGTCGCTCGCCACGGTCGGTCCGCCCTTCCATACCCCGTTCGCCACCGGCAGCCTCACCGACGGCACCTACGAGCTGCGCGCGATCGCAACCGACGGCGCGGGCCACACGGGCACGAGCCCGGTGCGGACGGTCGTCGTCGACAACACGCTGCCGACCGGCTCGATCACCCAGCCGAGCGCCGGACAGATCATCGGCGGTCCCAACTCGCAGCTCCAGGCGACCGCGAGCGATGCCGGTGCGGGCGTGCAGAGCGTCGAGTACCAGTACACCCTGGCCGGCACGAACGGCTGGACGTCCATCGCGACCGTCACGAGCGCGCCCTACGACACGACCTGGGACGCGACCGCCGTGGCGACGAACGACTACGACCTGCGCATCCTCGTGACCGACAACGCCGGCAACGTACGGACGACGACGCCCGTCACCGTGCACGTCGACTCGACCGCTCCGACCACGACGTTCAACGACCCGGGCACGAGCCTCACCGGCACGGTGGCCCTGAGCGCGACGACCGCCGGCCCCGGTGCCGTCAGCGTCTCGTTCGAGGTGAGCCCCGCCGGCGCCAACACCTGGCAGACGATCTCCACCGACAACACGTCCCCTTGGACGGGAAGCTTCGACACGAGCATCGTCCCGGACGGGCTCTACGACATCCGCGCGAGAGCGGTCGACGCAGTCGGCAACGTCGGCACGTCGGTACGGACGAACATCCGCATCGACAACACGGCGCCGAGCATCGGCGCGACGTCGCCGGCCGACGGCGAGGTCGTCTCGGCGGCAACGTCGATCACGCTCGACGAGAGCGAGCTCTCCACCCTCAGCAACGTGAAGCTGGACGGCCTGTCTACCGTCGTGCCGACGATCACCGGCACCCACGTCGACTTCGCGACCGGCACACTCGCCGACGGGCCACACACGCTCTCGGCGACGCTGACCGACCTGACCGGCAAGACGTCCCCGATTCTCCTCCACTTCACGGTCTACACACCCGGGACGACGCCGACGCCGCCGTACGTCGAGAAGAACACGCGGTTGGCGAACACGACCAACCTCGTCGCGGCGGGCGGCGACACGACCGTCGTCATGCCGGCCCACGCGTGGTCGCCGACGGTGAACCCAGGTGACTGGCTCGTGCTGAAGATCGCCCCTGAGCTTCCGTCCTCGTTCAACTCGCCGCTCCCGATCCAGTCGGTGGTCGACGTGACCGCACGCTGGGCACTGGCCGGCGACGAGGTCCACCAGTTCGCAAGCCCGCTCGCGATCGACATGAACACCGTCGACCCGGGCTACGTTCCGGCCACCTACGAAGGCTCGGCGTGGCGCCTGCTGCGCAGCGTTCCCACTGCCGGCGAGCTTCCGGCGGACTGGAGCGACGGCTACTGGCGCACCGACGGCGTCGTGCACGTGCTCACGCGCCACCTCACGCTCTTCGCGCTCGTGCAGGATCAGACGCCTCCGGGCGCCCCCACCGATCTGAACGGCTCGGTCGAAGGCGGCCTGTTCACCCTTCGCTGGACACCGTTCCAGCAGCAGGGCAAGACGATCGCGAACTTCGTGCTCTTCGCCGACGACCAGCCGATCAGCAACCTCGGCGCGACCGAGCTCCAGTACGCGGTCGGCACGTTCGATCCCAACGACTCGCGCGCCTTCTCGATCGTCGAGATCGACACGCTCGGCAACCGGAGCGAGCGCAGCGCGGCCGTCAAGATCGTGCCGAAGCTCGCCGGGCTCTCGCTGAACGACGCGCGCAACGCGCTCAACGCCAGGGGCTTCGGCGTCGGTGCCGTCACCGTCGTCGACTCGTCGCTGCCGGCCGGCACCATCGTCGGCCCCACGCCTCCCGTCACCGCTCCGGTCGGCTCGGCTATGCCGCTGCAGGTCTCGGCCGGGCCGGGTCAGTCGGCGACCAAGTTCGTCTTCAACGTGATCGGGACGAAGAGCCTCGTGCTCACACAGCGGTCCTTCATCGGTGTGCGCCTCTCCTCGACCCGCCTGACGACACTGAGCGCCGACCTCGTCACGAGTCGCGGCACCCGGGTCTACACGTGGCACCAGACGGCGCGAGCGGGTGTCTCGATCGCGAAGCTCGCGCTCCCGAAGAAGGTGCGGAAGCCCGGGACGTACAGGCTTCTCTGGACTGCAACCTCGGGTGGAGACGTCGTCCGCAGGTCGATCGCCGTTCGCATCCTGAAGACCGCGAAGGTCGCGGCGGCGCAGGCTCGCAACAGCAAGAAGAAGGACGTCGTGCTCGTCGGCTCGGGCCTCACGAGGCAGCTCGCTGCGAAGCAGAAGCTGCCGGGCTCCCGTCTCGTCGCGGCGAGCGCCGACGCGGCCTTTGCGTTCGTAGGCGATCCGAAGCGCAACGTCCGGGTGATCGTCATCGACCTCGACCAGTATCCGGTGAACCTCGTCCACAACCTCCGCATCCTCTTCCCCTCGAGCTCGTTGCGGATCGTCGTGCTCACGAACAATGCGAAGAAGCGCGCACGCGCTCGCGACGTCGGTGCGAACGTCTATCTGCCGAAGCGGACGACCGGGTTCCTGCTCCGCAGCATCGTCACCGGTCTCAGCCTCCGATAGCGCCTAGGGCTCGCGAGTGGCGCCCGGGCGCCAGAGCGGCTCGTCGCGCCCGGCGAGGGCATTGGCGGCGCGCCCGAGGATGAACAGCAGATCCGAAAGCCGGTTCAGATAGACGAGGGCGAGCGGGTTCACGCCCTGCGCGCCGGCGGCGGTGATCGCAGCGATCTCGGCGCGGCGGCAAACGGCACGCGCGACATTGAGACGCGCAGCGGTCTCGGTACCTCCGGGCAGGATGAAGCTCTTGAGCTCGGGCAGCATCTCGTTGTGCTCGTCGCACAGCCGCTCGAGGCCGTCGATCATCTGCTGCGTGACGCGAAGGCGCTCGTCCGGCCCTGCAAAAGGAACGGAGAGGTCGGCGCCAACGTCGAACAACTCGTTCTGCACACGGTCGAGCGACGGCCGCAACGTCTCGGGGAAGTCCGGCGCGGCGAGTACCAGTCCGAGCTGCGAGTTGAGCTCGTCCACGATGCCGTACGCGACGATCCGCAGATCGAGCTTGGATGCCCGCGATCCATCGCCGAGGCTCGTCTCTCCGCCGTCACCGCCACGCGTGTAGATCTTCGTGAGGCGGACGGGCTCGTTTCTGTCGCGCGCCATCGCCGTACAGTACGTGGATGATCCGACGCGGGACTGCAGAAGACATCGAGTCGATCGCCGCGCTGTACGAGCGCTCATTCGGAACGCTCACGTTCCTGCCCGTTCTGCACACTCGCGAAGAGCACGTGCGCTGGTTCTCGAGCGTGATGGAGCGGGACGAGCTCTGGCTCTACGAGGACGACGGCACGATCGTGGGCTTCATGATGCTCGGCGACGATGTGCTCAGGTACATCTTCCTCGAGCCGCGCGTGTTCCGCCGTGGGATCGGAACCGCCCTGCTCGACCTGGCGAAGGAGCGCAGGCCCGGCGGTTTCACCCTCTGGACGTTCCAGCAGAACGAGGGCGCCCGCGCGTTCTACGAGCGGCACGGCCTCGAGGCGATCCGCTTTACCGACGGCGAGGGCAACGAGGAGAAGACGCCCGACGTCCAGTACGCGTGGCGACCGGGCCGCTGAGCCGGGCCAGCCGGCACACCTGCGGAGATGAGCCGGATCCGGACGTGTCCGGTGCCAGGCACGAGACGTGTCCGTTGGGGGCAGGCCACCGTTGAAAAAGGCGCCTTACTGCAGGCGTTGCCGCGTTGAGCCGAACGCGGACATTGCCTCGAACGGCCACGTCTGGTGCCAGGCACCGGCCGTGTCTGTTGGGGGCAGGCCGCCGCCGGGCGACTGTGGGGCTAGCCCTGCGCGAGCGTGCGCTGCGTGAGACCGAGGATCTCGCGTGCGATCACGAGCCGCTGGATCTCGCTCGTGCCTTCGTAGATCTCGGTGACCTTGGCGTCGCGGTAGTAGCGCTCGACCGGGAACTCCTTCGTGTAGCCGTAGCCGCCGAGGATCTGGATCGCCTCGCCGGTCTGGCGTCGCGCCATCTCGGACGCGAAGAGCTTCGCCTTCGCACCCGCCTCGGTGTGCGGCTCGCCCTTCTCCTTCAACCACGCAGCGCGATACACGAGGAGGCGGGCCGCGTCGATCTCCGTCGACATGTCGGCGAGCTTCTGCTGGATCGCCTGGAACTCGGCGATCGCGCGACCGAATGCATGGCGCTCCTTCGCATATTCGCGTGCGACGTCGTAGGCAGCCTGCGCGATGCCGACCGCCTGCGCGGCAATCCCGATGCGACCGCCGTCGAGCGTACCCATCGCAACCCGAAAGCCCTTGCCCTCCTCGTGCAGCAGCCGGTCGCGGCCGACGAGCGCTCCCTCGATCACGATGTCGTTCGTCACTGACGAATTGAGGCCGAGCTTCTCCTCGTCGCGCGTGACGCGAACGTGCTCGGCGTCGAGGACGAATGCGCTGACGCCGCGCGCACCCGGCTGCTCCTGATCGGTCCGCGCGAAGAGCAGGAACGTGCCGGCGTATCGACCGTTCGTGATCCACTGCTTCGCGCCGGTGATCCGCCAGCCGTCGCCGTCTGCCTCCGCGCGGGTGCGCAATGAGCCTGCGTCGGATCCGGACTCGGGCTCGGTCAGCGCGAACGCGCCGAGATGCTCGCCCCGCGCGAGCGGCGGCACGAACCGCGCCCGCTGCTCCTCCGTCCCGAACGCGAGCAGCGGCAGGGTCGCAGCACTCGTGTGCACCGCCACGGTCACCCCCACGCCCGCATCGGCGCGCGAAAGCTCCTCGAGCACGAGGATGTACGACAGGAAGTCCGCGCCGGCGCCCCCGTACTCTTCCGGCACGCAGACGCCCATCAGGCCGAGCTCTGCGAGCTTCGTGAACACCTCCCGCGGGAAGCGATGCTCACGATCCCAGCCCGACGCGAACGGCTCGATCTCCTGCCGCGCGAAGTCGCGCGTGAGCCCCTGAATCTCTTTCTGCTCCGGCGCAAGCTCGAAGTCCACGCGCGGACTATAGTCGGGGCAGGTGAACCGTCTTCTGGCTCTCGGAGCCGTGCTCGTCGTGGTGGTGGCGGGCTCGGGAGCAGCGACCGCGGCAACGCGCCCCGCATCGCCTGCCGCCGTTGCGCGCGCCTGGAGCAAGGCTCTCAACGCGAACGACAACGCCGCAGCGGCCGCGCTCTTCGCCCATAACGCCCACATCGTTCAGCCCGGCGTCGACGGGGTGCTCAAGACGCGCGCCATCGCGGTCTTGTTCAACGCGTCATTGCCCTGCGCCGGCCACATCACCGACATCACGGTGCATGGAGACCGCGCAGTCGCGACGTTCGTGCTCGGCGAGCGGCCGAAGCATCACTGCGACGCGCCCGGGATGAAAGCAGCTGCGTTGTTCGTCGTGCGGAACGGAAAGATCACGCTCTGGCAGCAGGTCGCCGTTCCGAAGCCGAACCCCGGCAAGATCGCCTAGGCGGCAGAGAGCTCGAGCTGCACTTCGTGCAGCTCGGCTTGGCGGTCTCGGAATGCGTCGACCACGTCCGGATCGAACTGCTTCCCGGCCTGCTCGAAGATCTCGTCACGCGCACTCGTCCACGGCATCGCGCTCCGGTACGGGCGGTTGCTCGTCATCGCATCGAGCGAGTCGGCGACCGCGAACACGCGCGCCCCAAGCGGAATCTCGGTGCCGGCGACGCCGTCGGGGTAGCCCTGCCCGTCCCAGCGCTCGTGATGCGACCGGACGATCTTGAGCCCCTCGCCCTGGAGGAACGCGACGCCTCCGAGCATCTGCTCGCCGAGAACCGTGTGCGTCTGCATCCGGTGACGCTCGTCGGGAGTCAACGGCCCCGGCTTCTGCAGGATCCCGTCCGGGATCCCGATCTTGCCGACGTCGTGCAGGAGAAAGCCGTAGCGGACTCCGGGATCCAGTGTCAGACGCTCGGGGTCGATCGTTGCGAGCAGCTCGACCGCATACCGCTCGACGCGATACGAGTGTGCGTGCGTGTGTGTGTCCCGCGACTCGAGCGCCGTCGCGAGGGCCGTCACGGTCTCGAGATAGGAATCCTGCAGGAGTGTCCGCTGGCCGCGCTCGACCTCGAGCAGATGCTGGAGATCGCGGGCATACAGCAGCACCTCTTCCTCGGCGAACGCAGCCTTGCGCGATGCCCGTGCGGGAATGCCACGCTCCCCACCCGCAAGCCGCTCGACCACGGCGAGCAGGTCGAGCGGGCTGAACGGCTTGCGCACGAGCGCCTCGGCGCCGCAGCGTTTCGCGCGCCGCGCCTCCTCCTCGTCGGCGCCCGTCAGGAGGACGATCGGAATCTTCTTCGTCCGCGACTCGCCCTTCAGACGCGTGCACAATTCAGCGCCGCTCATTCCCGGCATGCGCAGGTCGAGCACGATCACGTCCGGCCGGCGCGTCTTGATCCGAGCCTCGGCCTCGAGTGCTGACGCAGCTTCGTCCACTTGCACGTGCGCGCCTTCGAACGTCGCGCGCAGCAATTCGCGCAGCGCCGGCTCGTCGTCGACGAGCAAGATCTTCACTGAGCGTTCACCCCCCTTCACGACTAGTTTTCCCGTTCGGCAACGAGTGAAAACCCAAAATCCCTCATTCGAGGGTCACCGTGAAGAAAGACTCCTGACAGCGCGGAAACCTGCGGTGTCAGGCGTACGTGTAGAAACCACGCCCGGACTTCCGGCCGAGCCGGCCGGCTTGCACGTACTGGCGCAGGAGCGGGCACGGAGCGTATTTGGGATTCCCCAGGCCTTCGTGGAGCATCTCCATGATCGCGACGCACGTATCGAGCCCGATCAGGTCGGCGAGCGCCAGCGGGCCCATCGGATGCGCGAATCCCAGTCGCGCGACCATGTCGATCGCCTCGGGATCGGCGACGCCCTCGAGCAGCGCGTACGCGGCTTCGTTGATGAACGGCATGAGGATCCGGTTGGAGACGAACCCAGGGAGGTCGCGCGCCTCGGCCGGCGTCTTGCCGAGATCGGTTGCAAGCGCCGTGATCGCTTTCGCCGTTTCGTCGGACGTCTCGAGACCGCGGATCACCTCGACGAGGTTCAACAAGGGCACGGGATTGAAGAAGTGCATGCCGATCACACGGTCGGGGCGCGACGTCGCAGCGGCGAGCAGCGTGATCGGGATCGACGACGTGTTCGACGCCAGCAGCGCTGCGGGAGGCAGCACCTCGTCGGCACGCCGGAAGATGTCGCGCTTGACGTCCGCATTCTCGACGACTGCCTCGATCATCAGATCGGCCGAGACGATGCCGTCAACCGGCTCGATGCGGGCGAGCACCTCGCCGGGATCGCCTCCGCCCTTCTCTGCGAGCCGCGTGAGGCTCTTGCCGATCGCTGCGAGCCCGCGTTCGATCGCGCCCGGCGCGGCGTCGTACAGCGAGACCCTGCGGCCGGACGCGGCGACGACCTGCGCGATGCCGCCGCCCATCTGGCCGGCGCCCACCACGAGCACGTGTTCGAACTCCATCGCGAGTCAGGCTATCGTCGGGACGTGCCTTCGATCGATGTGAACGGTGCGCAGCTCTGGGTGGAGGAGGAAGGAACCGGACCTGCGGTGCTCTTCCTCCACGGCGGGCTCGGCGACCTGCGGCTCTGGGAGCCAGAGGCCCGCGCGCTCTCGGACCGCTTCCGCAGCATTCGCTTCGACCTGCGTTTCTACGGCCGGTCCACAGGGCCGAGCGTCGAGTTCTCGATGATCGACGACGTCGTCGGGGCTCTCGACGCGCTCGGCGTCGAGCGGGCGGCACTGGTCGGCCTGTCGATCGGCGGCGCGCTCGCTCTCGACGTCGCACTGACGCACCCGGAACGCGTGTGGGCCGTGGCGCACGTTGCCGGCGGCCTGAGCGGCGCGCCGCTCGACGTCTATTCGGCTGAACAGGAGGCCGCGTATGAGGCCGCCATCGAGGCCGGCCGGCTGGACGCCGCGATGGACGTCGACTTCGCCGTATGGGCGCCGCTCGGCGTCGACGACGCGTTGCGCGACCTCTGGCGCGCGACACCCGACGTCCTCGGCCTCCCGGACGGCGCGACCGAGACGCCGCGTCCGGCAACACACACCCGTCTCGCCGAGATCCAGGCGCCCACGCTCGTCGTCGTCGCAACGCACGACCCGCCCGGGCTGAAGGCGGCCGACCGGCGTGTGGCGAGTGAGGTGCCGGGCGCCCGCCTCGCCGAGGTCGACTCGGACCACTACCTGACACTTCGCGAGCCCGAGCAGGTCTCCGAGCTGCTGCGCGAATTCCTCCTGTCTGCATCGCCGCAGTAGCGGCGTCCGCGATCAGCCGTTCGGATAGGAGATCTTCCAGGTCGTGGTGTCAAGGGCGACGAACGTCGCGCCGCCGCTTATCTGGTCGACGGAGAGGCTCTTCCCGTCATCGCTCAGCGTGAGGCGCATGTTCCACGGAGCGTTCTGGTCACCGCGCCACGGAATCCCGATGCAGTGCGCCACACCTCGCACCGTGTCGAGTGCGTGGACGAACGGGTAGCCGCCCGGGTTCGCGTAGAGGGTGTAGGCCCAACGCCCGTCGGATGTCGTCGCCCGGTCGACGGCCCATCCCTGCATCACCCAGCTCTTCTGGGTCTTGTCGGCGACGCGGCCCGGGAGGAGCTTGTGCTTCTTCAGGTCGTACGCGCGCACGACGTAGTGCTGGATGTCCTGCGTCGAGGTGTGCTGGATGAGATAGAGCTTCGACCCGTCCGGCGAGACCGCGTCGAACCCGAACGTTCCCTTCAGCTTGATCGTCTCGCGCGGCACGAGATCCTTCGCGCCGACGATCATGAAGCTCGAGGTCGGCTTGAGACCCATGCTCTGGAGCACGAACGCGCTGCCGTCGTGGAAGAGGCCGCCGGCGAGGCCCGCCTGCGTGAGCTGCGCGATTCCGAAGGCACCGCGAACCGTTCGCGACGTCGACATCGCGTCGCCTTGCGCGCCGACCGCCTCGATGCGGGTGTTCGAGCCGACCTTGAAGGTGACGAAATGCTGCGAGCCGTCGAGGCTCGGCAGGCCGTCGCTGCCCTGGACGGCGTACGGTGCCGGAAAGGCCCCCGAAGCGGCCTGCACGGCCACTAACGCTCCGACGACGGCGATGAGGGAGACGAGCAAGCGGGTCATCGTTCCTCCTTGAGACGCTGACGGTACTCCTACACCGCCCGCGCCGCCAGGGTTCCGCCGAGCCCTCTACGCCGAGCCCTTACACCTCGATGAGCAGAGCGTCGCCCTGCCCGCCGCCACTGCAGATCGCGGCGAGGCCGAGCCCGCCGCCCGAGCGACGAAGCTCGTGGATCATCGTGCCGAGGATACGACCGCCGCTCGCGCCGATCGGGTGGCCGAGCGCGACCGCGCCGCCGTTCACATTGACGGTGTCGGGTTCTGCACCGAGTAGCGCGGTCGAGTTGACCGCGACCGATGCGAAGGCCTCGTTCAGCTCGACACGCCGCACGTCGCCGATCGTCCGGCCGGCACGCTCGAGCGCCATCGCTCCCGCTTTCGCCGGCGTGCGCGCGAGGTAGGCGAAGTCGTCCGCGACGTAGCCCTGCGAGAGCACGGTCGCGAGCGGATCGAGGCCGTGCCTCTTCGCGTACTCCTCGGAGCAGACGACAACACACGACGCACCGTCGTTCACGCCCGGCGCGTTTCCCGCAGTCGTCGACCCGTCCGGATCGAAGACCGGCTTCAACGCTGCGAGCCGCTCGTACGTCGTGTCGCGGCGGACGCTCTCATCGGCGACGACCTCACCGACGGGAACGATCTCGTCGTCGAACCGTCCGGCGTCCTGCGCAGCCGCGGCTCGCTCCTGCGAGCGCAGCGCCCAGCGATCCTGATCCTCGCGCGCTATGCCGAGCTCGCGAGACACGAAGGACGCCTGCTCGACCATGTGCTTCCCGTCGAATGTCGAGATGAGCCCGTCGTGCGTCATCAGATCGATCAGCGTGCCGTCGCCGAGGCGATACCCGAAACGCGCCTGCTTCAAGATGTACGGCGCGTTCGACATCGACTCCATCCCGCCGGTCACGACGAGATCGGCGTCGCCGGCGCGGATCATCGAATCGGCGATCTCGACCGCGCGGATCGACGACGCGCACACCTTGTTGATCGTGTCCGCGGGCACCTCGATCGGAATCCCTGCGCCGACCGCGGCCTGCCGTGCGGGCGCCTGACCTGCGCCGCCCTGCAGCACCTGGCCCATGATCACGTAGTCGACGTCGCCGCCCTCGACGCCGGCGCGCTCGAGACCGGCGCGGATCGCGATCGCCCCGAGCTCCGTCGCCTGCAGGTGCTTGAGGCCGCCGCCGAGCTTGCCGAACGGCGTCCGAACGGCGGAGACGATCACAGTGCGGCTCATCGAGCGAGCGTAGCTGTACGCCTCACCGCGAGAACGAGGTGCCCGGCTCCAGCCTGCGCGCGAAGGCGACGAGCAGCTGCACGACCGCCTCGATGTCGTCGAGCTGCACGGTCTCGACCGGCGTGTGCATGTAGCGGAGCGGAACCGACACGACGCCGGTTGCAACACCCACCCTGCTCAGATAGATCGCGTCGGCATCTGTGTTCGTGTGCCCGCGCGAGATCTCGATCGAGAACGGGATCTTCTCCTGCTCCGCCGTATCGTGGAGGAGCTCGAAGATCCGCGGGTGCATCGACGGACCGCGCATCAGCGCTGGGCCGCCACCGAGCTTGTTCTCGCCTTCGTCCTCCGGATCGCCCCCGCGTACATCGGTCGCCCACGTGACGTCGACGGCGATCGCGACCGCGGGCTGCAGCTCGAACGCCGATGCGCGTGCGCCGGCGAAGTCGCCGACCTCTTCCTGGACGACCGCAAGCCCGGCGACGTCGCCCGGCGTCCCGCCCTCCGCGGCGACGCGGCGTGCGACCTCGAGCGCGACGTACGAGCCGATCCGGTTGTCGAGCGATCGTGAGGCGATCCGGTTGTTCTGCAGCTCGATCGGCGCACCAGCGATGACGGCAGTGTCCCCGGGACGCACGAGAGCGCGCGCCTCGGCCGCGTCACGTGCGCCGATGTCGAGGTAGAGATCGTCGAAGCCGACCGGCTTGCGGTCCTCGCCCGGCTTGCGCTTCTGCTTGCGCTGTCCGACGACGCCGGGCAGCCGGCCGTCGCGCGTCAGGATCTCGACGCGCTGCGCGAGCAGCACGCTCGGGTCGAAGCCGCCCAGCTGGCGGACGGCGAGGTATCCGTCGCTCCCGACATGCGTGACGACGAGCGCGATCTCGTCGATATGGCCGACGATCGCGAGCAGCGGCCCGCCCGCCGTGCCGGGAACGCGAACCCACGACGACCCGAGCACGTCGGTGTGCACCTCGCCGAAGGCGCTTGCCTCCTCGCGCCACACGGTGGCCGCGAGCTCTTCCTGCCCCGACGGCCCGGGGGCGGTCAGCAGGCGCATCAGACTGTCTGGGACCGCCACGGGGCAACTGTAACCCGGTGGCGGTTGACGCCCGCTCGGAGCACCCGTACTCTGGGCGCGATGACTCACACGTCCCGCAACTGGTGGGCCTGGCGCAGCGAGCGTGGCGGGAGCCTGCGTTGACCTGACGCACACAGCCCGCTTTCGCTCGATTCGGCTCCTACGGGAGCCTTTTTCATATCCATGACGACAACCGCAGACATCGCAACCGACCTCCTCACGCCGCTCGGCGCGTACCTCCGCCTGCGCGAACGCGCTGGGACCCGCGGCACGTTCCTGCTCGAGTCGGTCGAACGTGGCCGCCTCGGCCGTTACTCCTTCGTCGGGTGCGGCTCGCGCCTCGTGAGCTTCGCGGAGGCGGAGGCGCTGGGCGAGCCGGTCGTCGGCTACCTCGGCTACGACGTGGTCGCGGAGCTCGAGCCGACCGTCCCGCTTCCCGGCGATGGGCCGGGCACGCCGGTGAGCCTTTTCGTCGTCCCGGAGGTGCTCGTCCGCTTCGATCACGCGCGTGGCATCGCCCAGGCGCTCATCGGTGAGCCCGAGCAGGTCGCGGAGGTGCTCGCCGTCCCGCAGCCCGAGCTCCCGCGCGGCACCGGGAAGTCAGGCCCGCTGCGGCGCTTCCCCGAGCGCGACGAGCATCTGCGCCGCGTCGAGCGGGCCAAGGAGCACATCCGCGAAGGGGACGTCTTCCAGGTCGTGATCTCGCAACGGGCGGAGCGGCCGACCTCCGCGTCGGCGCTCGAGCTCTATCGTGCGCTCCGCCGCGTCAACCCGTCTCCGTATCTCTTCCTGCTCGAGCTCGACGACCTCGCCCTCGTCGGCAGCTCGCCGGAGACGGTGGTGAAGTGCGAAGGCTCGCGCGCGGAGCTCAATCCGATCGCGGGCACGATCGCGCCGGGCGAGGGCGACGCCGAGGCATTGCTCTCGTCGGAGAAGGATCGCGCCGAGCACGTGATGCTCGTCGACCTCGGCCGCAACGACCTGTCGCGCGTGTGCGTACCGGGCACGGTGCGCGTCGAGCGGTTCATGGAGGCCGAGCGGTACTCGCACGTCACGCACCTCGTCTCAGAGGTCGTCGGCGAGCTGCGCGAGGGCTGCACGCCGTTCGAGCTCCTGCGCGCGTGCTTCCCGGCGGGCACGGTCTCGGGGGCTCCGAAGGTCCGTGCGATGCAGATCATCTCAGAGCTCGAAGGTCACCGCCGCGGCGTCTACGCCGGCGCGGTCGGGTACGTCTTCCCGCAACAGCGAGAGCTCGACACGTGCATCGCAATCCGGACGCTCATCCTGCGCGAGGGCATCGCGTACCTGCAGGCAGGCGGCGGCATCACCTCAGACTCCGATCCGGCTGCCGAGCACCAGGAGTGCCTCAACAAGCTCGGCGCCCTCGAGGCCGCGATCGAGCTCGCAGAGCAGGAGCAGCCGCGATGATCCTGCTGATCGACAACTACGACTCGTTCACGTACAACCTCGCGCACCTGTTCGGCGCGCTGGGAGTAGAGGTGAAGGTGCTGCGGAACGACGAGCTGAACCTGGACGATGCCGAGCGGCTCGCGCCGTCGCACCTGATCGTCTCCCCCGGTCCCGGGCGGCCGGCGGACGCCGGAGTCTCGGTCGACATCGTTCGCCGCCTCGGCGCGACGACGCCGACGCTCGGCGTGTGCCTCGGCCACCAGGCGATCGTCGAGGCATTCGGTGGCGAGGTCGGGTATGCGCGGGAGCTGCTGCACGGCAAGGCGAGCCCCGTGAAGCACGACGGAACGGGCATCTTCACCGACCTGCCCGAGCCGTTCGACGCAGGCCGCTATCACTCGCTCGCTGCGACGCGGCTTCCCGACGTGCTCGAGCCGACGGCCTATGCCGAGGACGGCGAGGTGATGGCGGTGCGCCACCGCACGCTGCCCGTCGTCGGCGTGCAATTCCATCCCGAGTCGGTGCTCACGCCGGACGGGCCGACGCTTGCGCGCAACTTCCTCGAGGGGCTCCTGTGATCCAGCAGGCGCTCGCGCAGCTGCTCGACGGCCGCGATCTCTCGCGCGAAGAAGCCCGCGAGACGATGAACGTGATCATGCTCGGCGAGGCGACGCCGGCACAGATCGCGGGCTTCCTCGTCGCACTTCGCGCAAAGGGCGAGACGCCTGACGAGATCGCAGGCTGCGCCGAGGCGATGCGCGCGCACGTGCTGCACGTTCGGCCACAACGCACCGACCTCGTCGACATCGTCGGGACGGGCGGCGACGGCGCGAACACGTTCAACATCTCGACTGCAGCGGCACTCGTCGCCGCCGGCGCCGGCGCGGGGATCGCAAAGCACGGCAACCGCGCGGCGTCGTCCGCGACGGGAGCGGCCGACGTGCTCGAGGCTCTCGGGTTCCGGCTCGACCTCGAGCCCGGCCGGATCGAGCGCTCGATCGACGAGCTCGGCTTCGGCTTCCTCTTTGCGCAGGCGCATCATCCGGCGATGCGCTACGCCGCACCCGTCCGCAAGGAGCTCGCGACACGCACCGTCTTCAACGTGCTCGGCCCGCTGACGAACCCTGCCGGAGCGCGGGCATTGATGCTCGGCGTCTACTCGCCGGAGCTGACCCGCACGCTCGCGGCGGCGCTGGTGCAGCTCGGCGCGACTCGCGCCTACGTCGTCCACGGCGCAGGCGGAATCGACGAGCTCTCGCCGTGCGGGCCGAATCTCGTCTGCGAGGTCGAGAACGGCAGCGTCCGCGAGTACGAGCTGGATCCGCTCGACCTCGGCATCGCCCGGTGCGATCAGTCCGAGCTGCAAGGCGGCGACCCTGCGACAAACGCACAGGCGTTGCGCGACGTGCTGGCAGGCGCCGATGGCGGCCACCGTTCAGCGGTGATCCTGAACGCCGCCGGCGGGATCGCAGCGGCCGGCCATGCGGAGAACCTGCGAGAAGGAATCGACCGGGCGCGCGAGTCCATCGACTCCGGCGCCGCCGCCGCGCGGCTCGACGAGCTCGTCTCGTTCTCGCAGCAGGTGCCGGCATGAGGTTCGCAGACGCGCTCGCGCAACCCGGCCTTCGTGCGATCGCGGAGTTCAAGCGACGCTCGCCGTCGATGGGCGACATCCGCCCGGATGCACGCATCGAGCAGCTCGTGCCGGAATACGCGGCGAACGGCGCGAGCGCCGTCTCCGTGCTCGTCGACGCCAAGTTCGCCGGCACGATCGACGATCTCCGGGCAGCGCGCGCAGTCTCCGATGTGCCGCTGCTCGGCAAGGGCTTCTTCTCGACCGAGGATCAGCTGCGGGAGCTGCGCGATGCGGGCGCCGACGCGGCGCTCCTCATCCTGCGCGACCTCGACGACGAGCAGGTTGCACGCCTGATGCGATACGCCGCCGAGATCGGGCTCGACACGCTCGTCGAAGCGCACGATCTGGACGAGCTTGCGCGCGCGACACGGCTCGACGCGCCCGTCATCGGGGTCAACGCCCGCAACCTCTCGACGTTCCGCATCGACCGCGCAGCCCAGCTCGAGCTCGTCAACCTCGCTGCGCTCCTCCGGGATCGCATCGTGATCGCGGAGAGCGCAGTTCATACGCGAGCCCAGGCGGCGGCCGCCGAGCTCGCGGGGGCGGATGCCGTCCTCGTCGGAACGTCGCTGATGCAGGCCGCAGAGCCCGGAGCGAAGCTGCGTGAGCTGCTCTCGCGTCCGCTCGTAAAAGTATGCGGGCTGACCCGCCAGGAGGACGTCGACGCGGCGGTCGAGGCGGGCGCGGACATGCTCGGGTTCATCTTCGCCGAGGGAAGCCCCCGTCGGGCCGAAGCCGTGCTCGACGTTCCCGACACGGCGCTGTCGGTGGCCGTGTTCGTCGGGACAGCCACCGAGACCGGCGCCGATCTGGATCAGGTCTATGGAAACGAGACCGGCAAGGTCCGAGGCCGACACGCGCTGCTCATGCGAAAGGGCGAGCCCGTGGCGCTCGTCCCCGACCTGCCATGGCTTGCAGACGATCCTGAGCACTGGGAGAAGGCCCGGGTCACGGAGGGTCGCGTGATGCTCGCAGGCGGACTCGGCCCGGAGAACGTCCGCGCGGCGATCGAGGCTGTGCACCCCTGGGCCGTCGACGCAGCGTCGTCGCTCGAGAGCGAGCCGGGAGTCAAGGACCACGCGCGCGTGCGCGCGTTCATCGAGGAGGCACGAGCATGAAGACGACCAACACGTTCGGGACGTACGGCGGCCGCTACGTCCCCGAGACGCTGATTCCCGCGCTCGACGAGCTCGAGCGCGGCTGGCGGGACGCACTCGCCGACGACTCGTTCCACGCAGAGCTGCACGCTCTTCTGACGACATACGCAGGGCGCCCAACACCCCTCACGCTCAGTGAGCGCTTCGCGCCCGGCAAGCGCATCTATCTGAAGCGAGAAGACCTGCTCCACACCGGCGCCCACAAACTCAACAACGCGCTCGGGCAGATCGTGCTCGCGCAGCGCCTCGGCAAGCGACGCATCGTGGCCGAGACGGGGGCAGGCCAGCACGGCGTGGCCACCGCGACGGTCTGCGCGAAGTTCGGCCTCGAGTGCGTCGTCTACATGGGCGAGGAAGACATTCGCAGGCAGAAGCCGAACGTCGAGCGCATGGGCTTGCTCGGCGCCGAGGTCCGCCCCGTCGACTTCGGGACGAAGACGCTGAAGGAAGCGACGAGCGAGGCGATTCGCGACTGGATCACGAACGTCGAGACGACGCACTATCTGATCGGCTCGTGCGTCGGCCCCGCGCCGTACCCGGAGCTCGTCGCCGAGCTCCAGTCGGTGATCGGACGGGAATCGCGCGAGCAGTACCTCGCGGCCGAGGGCCGGCTGCCGGAGGCGGTCGTCGCCGCCGTCGGAGGGGGCTCCAACGCGATCGGGATGTTCCACGGCTTCCTCGACGACGCCGACGTGCGTCTCATCGGAGTCGAGGCGGCAGGCGCTGCGTCGCTCGGCTCGGGTCGCACCGGGGTCCTGCACGGCGCACGCTCGTCCGTGCTCGCCGACGAGGACGGGCAGATCTCCGACGCGCACTCCATCTCCGCCGGTCTCGACTACCCAGGCGTCGGTCCGGAGCACGCGTTCCTGCGCGACGAAGGTCGTGCCACGTACGTCGGCGCGACCGACGAGGAGGCGCTGCGCGCGTTCCGCGATCTCGCCCGTACCGAGGGCATCATCCCGGCGCTCGAGCCCGCACATGCGCTCGCACGGGCGCGCGAGCTGGACGCGGAGCTGATCCTCGTCTGCCTCTCGGGCCGCGGTGACAAGGATCTCGCCGAGGCGCTCGCGGGCCTGGAGAAGCTCGCATGAAGAAGCTCGGGATCTACCTGATGGCCGAGCCCGAGACGCCGGAGCTCGCCCGGGCGGCCGTCGAGGGCGGTGCAGACATCGTCGAGCTCGGCTTCCCGTTCTCCGACCCGCTCGCCGACGGACCGGTGGTCCGCCACGCAGCCGAGCGCGCCCTCTCGCGGGGGATGCGTACGCGTGCATGCCTCGACGTGCTGCGACAGACGCACGAGCTCGTGCCCGAGACGCCGCTCATCCCGATGACGTACTCGTCGCTGCTCGAGGCGTACGGGTGGGAGCGCTTCGCGGAAGATGTGCAGGCTGCAGGGGGAGCGAGCATGATCGTCGCCGACCTGCCCGCCGACGAGCGTCCGGACGTACGTCGCGTGCAGCTCGTCGCTCCAACGTCGACCGACGACCGGATCGCGCTCGCCGGAGCCTCAACCGATGGTTGGCTCTACCTCGTCACCGTCACCGGAACGACCGGCGTGCGCAGCGAGGTCTCGTCCGCGCTGCCGAGCCTCGTCGAGCGTGCACGCCGGCTCGTCGACGTTCCGCTCTATGCCGGGTTCGGCATCTCGACGCCGGAGCAGGCTCGCTCGGCGGCAGATCTCGCGGACGGCATCGTCGTCGGCTCGCGGGCCTTGCAGGTCGCGGAGCAGGGACCGGACGCGCTGCGGGAGTACGTCGCGTCGCTGCGCTCGGCCCTCGACGCGGCGCCGGTGGCGATCTAACGCTGAGCTGAAATCGGAGGCATCATCGCCGGGGGGCTCTCGGGAAGAGCCTCGACGAGACGCGGAGCCGTCGGCGCGGCAGGCGCGACCGCGAGCGCGGGCGCGACGGCAACGTGCTGGGGACCGGGAGCAGCCGACGTCGGGGGGCCGGCAGGCGAGGCGGCGGCCGGTGCTGCCGGTGCGGCCGCCGGAGCAGCGGCGGTGACAGGCGCAGCGGCTGCGGCGGGTGCGGGAGCCCCAATGCGGAGCGGTGCGGGAGCCCCAAATGTTGCGGGAGCAGACGAGCGGCGGCATCGCCGGGCGCGCAACCGGCGCGACGAACGGCGTTGCGGGTGTGGCGGGCGCAGGCGCGACTGGAGCCGCCGCAACTGCGGGTGTCTCGACTGCAGGCGCAGGTGCCTGCGACGGCGGCGCCGCGGAGGCAGCAGCCGGGAGCGGCTCGGGCGCCGTCGGCGGGGGCGATTCGGGCGGAAGCGGTGTCGGAGCAACGGGAGCCGGGGCGACCGGGGCAGGTGCAGGTGCCGGCGTGGGAACGTCCGGGGCGGCGACGACGGGAGGCGGCGCGGTCTGGGCGAGCTGGTCGATCATGCGCACGCCGGCGGCGCCCGGCTGGACGAGCATCATCTCGACCCGGAGCTGGTGGAGCGTCACCTGTGCCTGGAGCCTCAGACCCTCGGCGCGGCGGACGCCCACGGTGTACCCGAGGTAGCCGCCGGCGGCGGCCCCGACGAGGAGCAGCGCCAGGCCGAGGGAGTGCGGAATGAGCACCCGGTTCGGCGCAATGAGCGGCACAGAGCCAAGCATCGCGCCGACCAGGGCGAAGAAGATCGTGTAGGCGATGACCCTGGCCGAGGCCCGCCGCGCGAGATGCTCGGCGTAGCGCTCGACGATGCCGGGATCGAGTTGGGTCAGCGGCTCCACGTAGTTCTCATCGGCCGCGACGAGCGCAGGCTTGAGGGTCGTTAAAGAACCCTTACGAGGCTCTCATGAGGCTCCTAACCACGGTGGGAATCATGGTCTCCGCAACACTACGAATGTAGCCCAGTGACGAAATCAGGAGCCTCAAGGTGAATCAGCAGACATTTCTCCGCCGCGGCGCCCCGGTAGCAGCCGCGCTCGCGCTCGGCGCCGGGGTCGGCGCGGGCGTCTACGCCGGCGTCTGGAGCGGCAAAGGGGCGACCTCGACGGTGACCGTTCCGGTTACGTCCGGGCAGCCCGCAGCCGTCACGACGACCATCTCGAACCTCACGCAGCTCTACAAGGACGTGACGCCCGGCGTCGTCGACATCACCGTCGACTCGAACACGCCCGCCGGCGGCTTCGGCCAGCAGGGAGGCACGTCGCAGGCCGAGGGATCGGGCTTCGTCTACGACACGAGCGGCCACATCGTGACGAACGAGCACGTCGTCGCCGGCGCCACGTCGATCAGCGTCCACTTCCAGGACGGCAAGACGGCGAAGGCAACGCTCGTCAAGTCCGACCCGTCGACCGACATCGCCGTGATCAAGGTCGACGTCGCAGCGAGTGAGCTTCATCCGCTGACGCTCGGCTCGTCCAAGAACGTGCTGCCCGGCCAGGAGGTCGTCGCGATCGGGAGCCCGTTCGGCCTTGCCGACAGCATGACCTCCGGCATCGTCAGCGCGATCGGCCGGACGATCCAGGCCCCGAACAACTACTCGATCGCGGGCGCGATCCAGACCGACGCGCCGATCAACCACGGCAACTCGGGCGGCCCGCTGCTGACCACGGCCGGTGACGTCATCGGCGTCAACGCGCAGATCGAGAGCGGCGGCGGCGGCAGCGACGGCGTCGGCTTCGCGATCCCGATCGATTCGGTGAAGAGCGTCGTCAACACGATCATCGCCGGCGGCACCGTCCAGCACGCGTACATCGGCATCCGCGTCGGCGACGCTCCGAACGGAGCCGGTGCGCAGGTCAGCTCGGTAACGGCCGACACACCCGGCGCGCAGGCCGGCCTGAAGGCGGGCGACGTGATCACCGCGATCGACTCGACGCCGGTCACGAGTGCCGACGACCTGACGGCGGGGATCACCGCGCACGCGCCGAACGACAAGGTCACGCTCACCGTCGATCGCAACGGTAAGACGATGAAGATCGACGTCACGCTCGGGGTCCGCCCCTCCTAGCGGGGCCCCGTTGAGGCGCCCCCGCCGGCCTCTCTCCCCTGACTCGCCGGCGGGGCGTCCACCTCCAAGCACCACCCGTAGAGACGGCCCACCCAGGTGGGCCGTCTCTACGATCGAGTGATGGCGACGGCGGCGGCAACAGTAACGCTCTCCCCGCGCGCGAAGCGGGTCGCGCTGATCGCGACGATCCTCGGCTCGTCGATCGCCTTCATCGACATGACGATCGTGAACGTCGCGCTGCCGACGATCCAGAGCGACCTGGGGGGCGGGCTTGCGGCCCAGCAGTGGATCGTCGACGCGTACCTGTTGACGCTGGGCTCGCTCATCCTCGTCGGCGGTTCGCTCGGCGACATCTTCGGCGAGGTGCGGATGTTCACGCTCGGCGTCGCCTTGTTCGGGGTGGCGTCTGCGCTGTGCGCAGCGGCGCCGACCTCGACGGCGCTGATCGTGTTCCGCGCGATCCAGGGCGTTGCGGGCGCGCTGCTCACACCCGCCTCACTCGCGGTGATCACGTCGACGTTCTCGGGCCCCGAACGTGGCGCCGCAATCGGCACGTGGACAGCGTGGAGCGGGATCTCGACAGTGGTCGGTCCGCTGCTCGGCGGCTGGCTGATCGGGTTCACGAGCTGGCGCGTGATCTTCTTGCTGAACGTGCCGATCGCGCTCGCGACGGTCGTGCTCGCGCGTACGCAGCTGCCACACACGATGGACAAGCGGAAGCCCGTACGGGTCGACTTCGTGGGTGCTGCGATGTGCGTCGCAGGTCTCGGTTTGTTCGTGTTCGGCTTCATCGAGCAGCCGCGGCTCGGCTGGAGCGATCCGGCGGTGTGGTTGACGATCGTCGGCGGGGCCGCTCTGCTCGTGGCGTTCGTGTTCTACGAGTCACGCACGTCGATGCCGATGCTGCCGCTACGCCTCTTCCGGAGCCGCAACTTCTCGGCCGCGAACATCGAGACGTTCGCCGTCTACGGCGGGCTCTCCGCGTGGGGTTTCTTCCTGACGCTCTTCCTCCAGCAGATCGCCGGCTACTCACCGTTCATGGCGGGCCTCGCAACCGTGCCGCTCACGATCGGGCTGTTCGTGCTCTCGCGCTACGTCGGCCGGCTCTCGATGCGGTTCGGCCCGCGTCTCTTCATGACGGCGGGGCCGTTACTTGCCTCGGTCTCCGTCCTGGCGCTCGTGCGGCTCCCGCCGGATTTCAACTACTGGGTCGACCTGTTCCCACCGCTCGTCGGCTTCGCGGTCGCCCTCGGGTTGACGGTCGCCCCGCTGACGACAACCGTGCTCAACGACGCAGGCCCGGGCGATGCGGGGATCGCATCGGGAGTCAACAACGCCGTCGCACGCATCGCCGGGCTCATCGCGATCGCCGTGATCGGCGTCGCGGCCGCAGGAGGCTCCGACCATCTCTCGCTGCAGGGGTTCCACCGGGCGATGCTGATCGTCGCCGTGCTGCTCGGCGCAGGCGGGGTGATCGGCGCCGTGGGGATCCGCAACCCGCCGCGGCGGAAACAATCGGGTTAACGGCCGTTCGTCGAGAAGTGCTGGTAGTCGGGCGAGGGCGACCAGCGCCCTCCCCACGACCAACCGGCGCGGGCGAATGCCCGCACGAGCACGCCGCCCTCGACCGCCATCCCACGGCGGACCTTCGCGCGGTCGGCATACGCCTTCGCGTTCGCCGGCAACACGGCACCGCTCTCGATGTACGGGTTCTCGACCGTGTTGACGTCGATCGCCTCGCCGTACGCATGCATCGACCAGTGCTTCGGGCCCGGCGCGACGGCGGCACGGCAGTTGAATCCCGACGTGTTGTCGGCGGCGGTCGAGCGCGGGTCGCTGCCGTGGAAGACGTCGATCGGCAGGATCGACCGGATCGGAAAGCGCGCCCCGTACAGCTGCTCGAACACCGCGGCCACCTGGCTCGTCACCGCCGCATTCACGACGATCGTCCCGACGTGCGACGTGCCGTCGAAGCCGATGTAGCGCAGGCGGATCCGGCGAAGCTGCGACGGCCCCACCGGGCAGCCCGGACGCCATGACCAGCGCAGGTCGGCCCTCGTGACGTGCTCCACGTTTGCCGTGAAGGGCGGCACGCTCGTGGCCGGGACCGCAACCATAGGGCGGTGAGGGTACTGGCGATCGCCGCGACCTGGGCCGCCGCGCTGACGGCGCCGTGCCCGGGCGCCGTGAACCGGCTGCCAGGCACGCAGTCGGCGACGCAGCTCGTCACGGTGGCCGCGAGCGCCTACGGCGTGACGACGGCCTCCCTCGAGCTGTGGCAGCGGCGCGACGGTTGCTGGCGGCACGTTGCAGGCCCCTGGCGCGCCTGGCTCGGGCGGAGCGGGCTCTCGACGCACAAGCGTGAGGGCGACGGCGCGACACCGGCCGGGACGTATCGCCTCGGCGATGCCGACTTCGGCATCGAGGCGAACCCCGGCGTGCATGGCACATATCACCGGCTGGTGTGCGGCGACTGGTGGAACGAGGACACTCGCTCCGCGGCGTACAACACCTTCGCGCATGTCGCCTGCGGCTCGCAGCCGGCCTTCGGCGCCGGGAGCGAGGCTCTGTGGCGCATCTCGCCGCAGTACCGCTACTTCACGGTGATCGAGTACAACGCCGCGCCGGCTGTCCCCGGTCGTGGCTCAGCGATCTTCCTGCACGTCAGCGCCGGACGGCCGACTGCAGGCTGCGTGAGCCTCCCCGAGAGGCAGCTCGTACGGGTCTTGCGCTGGCTGCAGCCGTCGGCGCACCCGCTCGTCCACCTCGGCCTGACGGGCTAGAGGTTTGCCTAACGGGGGCGTTGCTCGGGGAAGCGCTCGAGCCCGTCGTCCGTGATCGGCTCCCACGCCGCCGCGTAGGAAACGTACGCCCGGCTCGTGGGCCTGATGCCGGGGTCGTCGTCGAACGTCCCGAGCCGCACGCTCATCACCTCGCCGCTCTCCCGGTCCGTGCTCCACAGCGCGCCGCCGCAGCTCGAGCAGAAGCACTTGGGATTGCCGTCGTGAGGCTCGTACGCACGAACGAGCTCCTCACCCTGGACGATACGGAGTGAGCCTGGTTCGATTCGCGCCTGCGCGGACGACCCCGTCCCCGTCCGGCGCTGGCAGCGCGTGCAATGGCAATACCCGGCGGAGACGAGCGGTTCGGAGATCTCGTAGCGGACTCCGCCGCACAGACATCCACCTGTCAAGGGAAAGTCGGGCACGGCACGAGGATAATGGCGTCATGCGCACCACCGCAAAAGCCGACTACGCCGTGCGGGCGGCGATCGAGCTCGCTTCCGCCGGAGCCGGCGACCCGGTGAAGGCCGAGCACATCGCGGAGGCACAGTCGATCCCGCTCAACTTCCTCGAGAACATCCTGGCGGAGCTACGACGTGCCGGGATCGTCGAGAGCCGCCGCGGAGCAGCCGGCGGCTATCTCCTCGGCCGTCCGGCCGAGGAGATCTCGCTCGCCGACGTGATCCGCGCGGTCGAGGGCCCGCTCGCGAACGTGCGCGGCATGTCGCCCGACCTGCTCGAGTACGAGGGATCCGCCGAGCGGCTCCGGGACGTGTGGGTGGCGCTGCGCGCGAGCGTGCGCGCCGTGCTCGAGCAGGTCACGCTGGCCGACGTCGCGAAAGGCGAACTTCCGCCGCATGTCACCGAGCTCACCCAGGCGACCGACGCCTGGCTCCGTCGCTAGCTCAGATCACTGGAAGACGCGCTCGCGCCGCGTGCGAACGTACACGATGTCGCCTATCTCGAGCTCGAGCTGGTCGGCCTCGTCGCGCGTGAGCTGCACGTGCAACCGCTCGCCGTCGTCGCGCACGAGATCGACCCGTGTCTCGAAGCCGAGGCGGACGACGCGCTCGATTTGCGCTTCGCGCGTCGAGCCGTTCGGCTCGTGTCGGAGCTCGATGTCGTGCGGGCGCACCCAGGCGTCGCCGAGCTTGTTGACCGGGCCGACGAAGCTCATCACGAACTCGTTTGACGGCTGGTCGTAGAGCTCGCGGGGCGGTGCGATCTGCTCGACGCGGCCCTTGTTCATGACGACGATGCTGTCGGCGAGCTCGAGCGCCTCTTCCTGGTCGTGCGTGACGAAGATCGTCGTGACGTGCATCTCGTGGTGCAGGCGCAGCAACCACTCGCGCAACTCCACGCGGACGCGGGCGTCGAGAGCGCCGAACGGCTCGTCGAGGAGCAGTACCTCCGGCTGCGGCGCGAGCGCACGGGCAAGTGCCATGCGCTGGCGCTGTCCGCCGGAGAGCTGCGACGGGTAGCGCTTGCCGAGCCCTCCGAGCTGCACGAGCTCGATCAACTCGTCGACACGTTTTGCGATCTCCGCCTTCGGACGCTTGCGGATCGAGAGGCCGAACGCCACGTTGTCCCAGACCGTCATGTGCTTGAACGGGGCGTAGTGCTGGAAGACGAAGCCGACTCCGCGCTTCTGCGGCGCCAGCGCCGTGGCCTCCTTGCCGGAGATATAGACGTCGCCGGCGTCGGCGATCTCGAGCCCTGCGATCACACGCAGCAACGTCGACTTGCCGCTGCCGCTCGGCCCGAGCAACGCGGTCAGGGATCCGCTCTCCACCTCGATCGAGACGTCGTCGAGCGCGACGAAGTCCCCGAACCTCTTCGTGACGTTACGCGCCTCGATTGCCATGGACTTCCTCTCTCGGTCTGAACTTGGTCATCAAGACCAACGTCACGATGGCGAGCGCCGCGAGGAGCACGGAGGCCGCGTACGCTCCGGTCTGGTCAAAGTTCTCATAGGACGCCTGGACGTACTGCGTCAAGGTCTGCGTCCGGCCGGCGATTCCGCCCGAGACGATCGCGACCGCACCGAACTCGCCGAGGCACCGCGCCGTCGTCAGCACGACGCCGTATGCGAGCGACCAGCGAATCGCGGGCAATGTGATGCGCCGGAACGTCGTGAAGGCGCGCGCCCCGAGCGTGGCCGCGGCCTCTTCCTGCTCGGTGCCGATCTCCCGCAGCACGGGAACGACCTCGCGCACCACGAACGGCAGCGAGACGAACATCGTCGCGAGCAGGATGCCCGGGTACGCGAAGAGCACGCGTACGCCGTGATCCTGGAGCCACGGCCCGAACCACCCCTGCCTCCCGTAGAGGAGGTAGAGCGCCATGCCGACGACGACCGGCGACAGGGCCATCGGCAGGTCGACGAGCGCGTTGACGAGACCCATGCCGGGGAAGCGGTGCCGCACGATCGCAATTCCACAGAGCACGCCGAAGGCGGTATTGAGCGGCACTGCGACGATCGTGACCTCGAGCGTCAGCTTCAGGGCGTGCACGGCGTCCGGATTCGAGATCGCCTCCCAGAACGGCTGCAAGCCATGCTCGAATGCGCGCCAGAAGATGAGCGCGACCGGCGCGACGAGGATCACCAGTAGATACGCAAGCGATCCGAAGCGGATCATGCGTCTAGCGGTCATAGCGCACCGCCCAGCGACGCACGGCGCCGATCGCGAGAAGCACCGCGAGGGAGATCAAGAGCAGCAGCACCGCGAGCGCCGCGGCGCCCTGCTCGTCGCCGCTGTTCAGGCGCTGGAACACGTAGAGCGACGCGACTTCGGTCTTGAACGGGAGGTTGCCCGAGATGAGGATCACCGCACCGAACTCGCCGATCGCGCGCGCAAAGGCAAGCGCGACGCCGGAGAGCAGCGCCGGCAGCAGCGCCGGGAAGACGATGCGCCTGAAGACCGTGAGCCGGTTCGCGCCGAGCGTGGCCGCCGCCTCCTCCATCTCACGGTCGAGCTCGATGAGCACCGGCTGCACCGTGCGGACGACGAACGGCAACGTGACGAAGAGCAGTGCCAGCAGCACGCCCCAGCGGGTGAATGCGACGTTGACGCCGACGCCGCCGGTCGGGCCGTAGAGCGCGAGCAGCGTCAGCCCCGCGACGATCGTCGGCAGGGCGAACGGCAGATCGATCAGCGCGTTGACGAATCCCTTCCCGCGGAAGTCGTCGCGGACGAGCGTCCAGGCAAGCGCTGTTCCCGTGACCGCATTGATCGCCACGACGGCGCCGGACAAGGCGAGCGTCAGCTCGAGCGCGGCCTTCGACTCAGGGTTCCACGCGACCTCCCAGAAGTGGTGCCAACCGCCTTCGGCGCCCTTGACGGTGAGCGCGGCGAGCGGGATGAGCACGACGATGCTGAGATACCCCAGCGCCAATCCACTACTGAGCACCGGCGTGCCGAGAGCGCGTCGCCGCGCTCTCGGCACCCGGGCGACGTCAACCGCCAGTTGTGACTCCGAGACTCTGCTCGATCTTCGCGACGATCCCGTTCGTCGGATCGAAGAACTGGGTGTTCACCTTGTCCCAGCCACCGACGTAGCCGATCTTGAACAGCTGGGGCCGCGGCGGGAACTGCTTCGTGTACTGCTTCGCGACGCTCTGAACCACCGGGCGGAACCCGTTGTCGGCCCAGATCTTCTGCGCGGCGGGCGTGTACAGCCACGAGACGAACTTCTGCGCCTCGGCCTTGTTCGAGCCGTTGACGGCGGCGAGCGGCGTCTCGATCTGCAGCGTCGCCTTGGGGATCAGGTAGTAGACCGGCTTCCCCTGCGCCTGGGCGAGCTTCGCATCGCTCTCGTAGTCGAGCAGCACGTCGCCCTTGCCGGCGAGGAACGTGTTGAGCGCGTTGCGGGCACTCGTATCCTGCGACACCGTGTGCTGGAAGAGTCCCTTCAGGTAGGACTGCGCCTGCTTCGGTGTCTTCTTCTCCCGAAGCTGCGAACCGTACGCAGCCATGATGTCCCACCTCGCGCCGGTCGAGCTGAATGGATTCGGCACGACGACTTGCACACCCGGCTTCACGAGGTCATCCCACGTGCGGATGTGCTTCGGGTTGCCGTTGCGAAGCACGAACACGACCACCGACTTCGAAACGATGCCGTGGTATGGATTGCTGTCCCAGGTCTTGTCGACGAGACCGGCCTGGACGAGCCGGTCGACATCGGGAGACGCCGAGAGGTTGACGACGTCGGCGGGAAGCCCGGCGGCGACCGCCTTGCTCTGCACCTCCGATGCTGCGAAGGACGAGGTGAACTTGATCCCGTTGCCGGCCGGCGTCGCCGAGTAGGCGGCGGTGAGCTTCGGGAAGACCGCAGTCGGAATCGAGTAACCGACGATGGAGAGCGTGGTGTCGCTCGAGCGGCCCGTCGACGCCGTGGCGACCGACGCGGCGGCGAGAGCAGAGAGAGCTGCAAGAAGGGCGAGCGAACGGCGCAAGGGAGGTCCAACCTTTCTCAATCGAGTTACTTGAGTTTGGAAGGCTAATGCCAGACATAAGGAACTGTCAAACTTTAACCGCACAGCGGCCACATCCCAGGCACGAATGAGGCCCCGTCTCCGGGGCCTCGGGTGGTGCATATGACTGGTGGGCTCTCGCGCTCTACCAGCGAGAGCGGCGGCCGCGGCGGCTCGTATAGAGCAGCTTCGGGCGGGCCGTCTGCATGCCGGTGCTCTCGAACTGCTCCTTGTGCCCGGCGAGCATGGCGACGCGGCTGACGTCGGCCTGCTGGTCGGGGAGGACGAGCGTGCTGCCGCGACCCGCGCGTCCGGCTCGGCCGGTGCGGCCGACGCGGTGCGTGTAGCCCTTGTCGTCCTCCGGCGGGTCGAAGTTGATCACGTGCCCGATCGCTTCGAGATCGAGACCGCGTGCCGCGACGTCGGTGGCGACGAGCGTCGTGACCTTCCCGCTGCGGAACTTCTCGAGCGTGCGCTCCCGGGCGGACTGCGCCATGTCGCCGTGGAGGGCAGCGGCGTTGATGTTCCGCCGGCTGAGCTTCTGGGCGAGGCGGTCCGCCCCGCGCTTCGTGCGGACGAAGACGAGGTTGAGCCCGTCCTCGGCCTCGAGCAGCTCGACGAGCGTGTCGACCTTCCCGTCCGGGGTGACCGAGACGAAGCCGTGCTCGATGATGCCGTCCTCGTCGCTCGAGTGACGCTGTGCCTCGAACCGTGAGGCGTCCTGCGTGTACTCGCGGGCGAGATCGCCGACCTCGCCGTCGAGCGTCGCCGAGAAGAGCATCGTCTGGCGCTCGCGGGGCATGCGCCGGAGGATCCGCTCGACCTGCGGCTTGAAGCCCATGTCGAGCATCCGGTCGGCCTCGTCGAGCACGAGGACGTGGACGTTGTCGAGCGAGATCATCTTGCGCTCGACGAGATCGTGCAGCCGGCCGGGCGTCGCGACGACGATGTGCGCACCCTTGAGCTTTTTCGCCTGAGCCGGCACCGGAGCGCCGCCGTAGGCGAGTCCGACCTTGACGCCCTTCGCCGTGGCGAACGACTCGATCTCCTCGGCGACCTGGAGTGCGAGCTCGCGGGTCGGGACGAGAACGAGCGAGGTCGGGGTCTTGCCGTCGGCCGGCGTCCGCTCGACGAGTGGGATGCCGAAGCCGAGCGTCTTGCCCGAGCCTGTCGGCGCCTTGGCGAGGATGTCGCGACCCTCGAGCGCGTCCGGCAGGACGAGCGTTTGTATGCGGAACGGCTCGGTGATGCCGCGGGCCGCGAGCGCTTGCTCGACAGGCTCGCTCACGCCGAGCGCGCGAAACGTGTCAGACATATGAAGTTCGACTCCTTGATTCGGATTCGAGAATCAGACGCTCGAATCCGCTCAAAGGAGGAACGAGAAGCTGATCTCACAGGACGACCCGTTGCCGTCCGTGCAATAAGCGTAGCAGCAGCTTGGCGTTCTGGGTGGAAAACCGCCTCCAGACGGCTAGGACACCGGCGTCAGCTCACCGGCGCGCACCTCGAGCGGAAGGCGGTTCGCGGGCGGGGTGAGGGGACACGCCCACCGCGGGTCGTACGCACAGGACGGGTTGTAGGCGAAGTTGAAGTCGACGACGAGACGGTCGCCGACCGTGCCGAGATCGGAGCCCTTGACCGTGTCGAGCACGTAGCGGCCGGCGCCGTAGGTCTCCTTGCCGCTCGTCCGGTCGCCGAACGGCAGGAATACGCCGCCGCCGTACCCCTCGAGCCAGAAGAGCTCGAGCGATTGCTCCGCCCCGCCGAGCACGAACAGCGCGCGACCGAAGCGCCGGAACCGCATCGACGAGCCGGCGCTGCCTGCGATCTCGCGTACCTCCGCCGCCGCTGGATCGACGTCGGCGAGGACCCGCAGCGCCGGATCGTAGGGAAAGTACGGCACCTCGGAGAAGCCTTCCCGCGCCTCCTGTGTCAACGGCGACTGCGGATGTGTGCGATAGAGCTCGTCGCGGACGGAGCGCCAGTGCTCCCACGCTTCGCCAGGGTCGGGGGCAGCGCGTACCTCTGCGTACAACTCGAAGATGCGGCGCTTCCAATCGAGGAGCTCGAGCTCGTTCACGGGGCCGCCCGCTCGTTGCGCGCAGCAAGGCGCACGGTCTCGGCGATGCGCTTCGCACGGGTCTCGGGCCGCTTCGCATCGATCAGCCAACGCAGGATCGCGCGCTTGGCGGCGTCTGTGAATGCGTCGAAGTTGCGCTCCGCCTCCGGGCTCGCCGCGAATGCTGCCCGAAGGTCGTTCGGAAGCTCGAGCGCCTCGGCCGAGTCGTAGCGGCTCCACGAGCCGTCTGCCTTGGCTGCCCCGACGATGCGCCGGCCGCTGTCGGCGAGCTTGCCGGTGCCTTCGAGACGGGCGATGCGCTCCTTGTTCGAGCGCGCCCACCCGCTGCCCGCCTTACGGGGCGTCACGAGCCGCATCAGGCGCTCGGGGTCGACGGGCTGCTCGCGGCTGTCGACCCAGCCGAAGCAGAGCGCTTCCTCGACGAGTGCGTCGTAGTCGAGCGTCGAGGCTCCGTCCTGCTGCTTGCGGCGGCTCACGACCCACACGCCCTGCACGCTGGCATGGTTCCGCTCGAGCCAGCGCCGCCAGCCTTCGCGGTCGTCGATCTCGACGAGCTCGTAGCCGTGAGGCCCCACGCTCACGACGAGAGCGCGGTCTCCTCGGATGAGGCGCCGGCAAGCTCGCGCGCCTGCGTTTCCCGCGACGTCGTTCGCAGCGGCACCTCGCGGAGGAACCACGTGAGCGCGAAGGCGAACACGGAGAGAACCGCGGCCGTGACGAACACGGGGTGAAGCGAGGCGGCGATCGCGTTCGCGTAAGCGTCGTGCATCTGCGGCGGCAGCTTGTTGATGACGGCTGGGCTGACGGTCTTCGGCACCCTGGCGCCGGGCGGAAGAAACGCAGCGAGGTTCGAGTGGAGGCTGTTGGCGAAGATCGCGCCGAAGATCGCCAGGCCGATAGAGCCGCCGACCTGCCGGAAGAGAATCGACCCAGACGTCGCGACGCCCATCATCCGGAAGTCGACGGCGTTCTGCACGGCGAGCACGAGGACCTGCATCACCATGCCGAGCCCGAGACCGAGGACGATCATGTCGAGGGCAGCGGTGTAGACGGCCGAGTGGACGTTGAGCTGTGCGAGCAGCACCATGGCGACGCTCATCAAGGCGGTGCCGACGATCGGGAAGATGCGGTAGCGGCCGTAGCGGCTGATCGCGCGCCCCGCGAGAATCGAGGTGACGAGCAGGCCGGCCATCATCGGCGTCAGCTGTAGGCCCGATTTCGTCGGGCTGAGACCTTTGACGATCTGCAGGAAGAGCGGCAGGTACGTGATCGAGCCGAAGAGAGCGAGGCCGATGATGAATCCGATCGCGCTCGTCACCGCGAACGTACGGTTCTTGAAGAGCTCGAGCGGCAGGATCGGCTCCTGTGCCCGCTTCTCGACGAGCAGGAACACTCCGAGCAGCGCGACACCGACGACGATGAGCGCGATGCTCCGGGTCGATCCCCAGGGCTCCGTCGTTCCACCGAGGCTCGTGAAGAGGACGATGCACGCCAGCCCCCCGGCGAGCGTGGCCGCGCCGAGATAGTCGATTGCGTGCTGCACGTGCTCGGTGCGCGAGTGGAAGACGGCGCCGATGACGAAGAGCGCGAGCGCGCCGAGCGGCAGGTTGACGTAGAAGATCCAGCGCCACGACAGGTTGTCGACGAAGAAGCCGCCGAGCAGCGGCCCGATCACGGTCGAGACGCCGAACACCGCCCCGAAAAGGCCCTGGTACTTGCCACGCTCGCGCGGCGGGACGACGTCGCCCACGACCGCGATGGTCGTGACGAGCAGTCCGCCTGCGCCGAGACCCTGAAGCGCGCGAAACGCGATCAGCTCGGTCATGCTCTGCGCGAGGCCGCAGAGCGCCGACCCGATGAGGAAGATCACGATCGCGGTCTGCAGAACGATCTTGCGCCCATAGAGGTCGCCGAGCTTGCCGTAGATCGGGCCGGTGACCGTGGACGCGAGCAGATACGCAGTGACGACCCACGAGAGATGCTGGAGCCCGCCGAGATCGCCGACGATCGTCGGCAGCGCAGTCGCGACGATCGTCTGATCGAGCGACGCGAGCAGGATGACGAGCATCAACGCGCCGAAGATCACGCGGATCCGAGATGCAGGGACTGTCGGCGCTCCTGCAGACATGGAACTGACAGTAGCGGGCGTCTCCTCGGCCACGCGTCAGCTCATGACCGAGCGCCGTGCGGCGCTGGACGAAGCGTGCCTACCGCGACGTACGCGATGGCGAGAGCGAGTACCAACGCGCCGCCGATCAGCGTGCCGGTGTCGCCGCCGCTCGGCTTCGACACCATGTCGGCGACGGCGAGATAGAGCACCGTGAGCTCGACCACCGCAAGCCTTCCGAGCAGCCGGCCGGCGCGCGCAGGATCGACGGCGCCCTTTGCCTGACGACGAACGAGTGGTGCGCGAATCGTGACGTTGAGCAGGAACGAGAACGCGAAAGCACCGAGGCCGAGCTTGATCCACAACGGCGCGAACGTCCACGAACCGTCGAGAACGAGCAGCACCCCGAGCACGAGCGCCCCGAGCGCGGCCGGAGCGAAGACCCGCGGGCCGAGTGCACGACCGAGCGGGCCGATGCGACGCAAAAGCTCGCGATCGCTGCGCCCGGCGTAGATCGCAAGCAGCGCGAGCGCGGTGCCGGTACCGAGCCAGACGATGACGCAGACGATGTGCAGGAACAGCAGGAGCTCGTAGCGGCTCAAGGCGGGCCTCCCCCGATTCGGGACACAATTCGTATTGCTACGATAGTACACTAATCATTACTACACTAATGATTAGTACCGTCGTATCGTGAAGGGAACGATGAGACCTCCAGGCACCCCGGTCGGGCTCCAGCTCGCGCTCACGTCGAAGCTCGTGAGCCGTGCCTTCAACGACGTGCTCGCGGAGGCAGGAGGCTCACTCCCCGTGTGGCTCGTCCTCAGCTCCCTGAAGCAGGAGCACCGCCGCACGCAGCTCGACCTCGCACGGGCTATCGGAATCGAAGGCCCCACGCTGACACGTCACCTCGACGGCCTCGAGGAGAGCGGCCTCGTCATGAGGCATCGCGACACCGGCGATCGCCGCGCGGTCCGCGTCGAGCTCACCGAGGCAGGCGAGCAACTCCATGCGGCGCTCCTGAAAGGCGTGATCGCGTTCCACAAACGGCTCACGAGCGGCGTGAGCGAGCCTGAGCTCGAACGCCTCAATCGGACGCTCGCGCGACTCGCGGACAACGTGCGGACGGACGGCTGACGCGCTCTCCACGCCACGGCGCTGGTGCTACAAGAGAGGCATGACGAAGATTCAGAAGACCGAAGCAGAGTGGCGCGCAGAGCTCGACCCTGAGCAGTACCGCGTGCTGCGCCAGAAAGGCACCGAGGCGCCGTTCACCGGCGAGTACGACCACGTGTTCGAGCCCGGAACGTACATCTGCGCAGGGTGCGGCGCGGAGCTCTTCGAGTCGGACACCAAGTACGACTCGGGCTGCGGCTGGCCGGCGTTCTACGCGCCGAAGGCCGGCGATGCGATCGACGAGGAGACCGACGTCTCGCACGGGATGCGGCGCACCGAGGTCATGTGTGCGAACTGCGGCGGCCACCTGGGCCACGTGTTTCCCGACGGCCCCGCACCGACCGGGCAGCGCTACTGCATCAACTCGGCGGCGCTGAAGCTCGAGGAGAAGTAAGGAAGTACCGCAGGAACAGGTGGCTGTCGTGCCGCCGGATCGATACGAGGTCGCCTGCGACACGTACGTCGGGCAACAGCTCGGCGCCGTCGGCGAGCGACAGGCGCGGCAGGCCCGAGCGTCCCGCGAGGAGGGGCGACACGGTGAGGAAGAGCTCGTCGACGAGCCCGGCGGCGACGAGGGACGAGAAGAGCGTCGGGCCGCCCTCCGAGAGCACGAGCTCGTGGCCGCGGGCGTGTAGCGCTCCGAGCGCACGCGCCGGATCGACGCGGTCTCCTTCGTTCACCACCACGACCTCGGCGGCGGACGGCACGGCCGCCTGCAGGTCGGCCGCCGCGCCGGCGGTCGTCAGCACGGCGGCCCCGGCCTCCAGGACCGGATGCGTCGGGTCGAACGAGCCGCCCGCCGTGACGATTGCGACCGCCGGATGCAGGCTCTTGCCCAGTCGGCGGCGCAGCTCCGCAAATGCATCCGCCGCCGGTGGATAGACGCCTGCCGCACGCCACTTGCCCTTCGGCGAGGCGAGCAGCGTTCCCGAGCCGATGACGACGACATCGGCGAACGCACGCAGAAGCCCCATGACGAAGCGGTCGGCCTCGCTCCCGTCGGAGACGATCGCGTTCGACCGTTCGACGGCAGGCATCGCGACGACTCCGTCGATCGTCTCGACGAAATTGGCGAAGACGGATCGGCGCGGGAACCCGAGCCCGCCGCCGTACAGGCGCTCGAGCTCGTCCGGCAGGTCGAACGTCGGCAGGCCGGGCCGCTCGTCGAGCAGCTGGAGCGGCTCGAGTGTCACGGTCTGCGGCGCGCGCGCACCTCGTCGAGGAACTCACGCCGCAGATCGGCGTCGTCGTCGTACGCGCCGCGCCAGAATGTCGTGCTCGTGCGCGAGCTCTCTTCATTCACGCCGCGCATCTGTGTGCAGAGATGCGACGCATCGAGATGGACTGCGACGCCTTGCGGTGCGACGAGCTCGACGAGCCCATCGGCGATCTGCTCGCCGAGCCGCTCTTGCACCGTGAACCTGCGCGCATAGAGCCTGACGAGCCTCGTCAGCTTCGAGATGCCGAGGATCTCGCCGGCGGGGATGTACGCGACGTGCGCAACGCCGTGGAACGGCAGTGCGTGATGCTCGCACAGGGAGAAGAACGAGATCGGCCCCTCGATCACCTGACTGTGCAGCCCTGCAATGCCCTCGGGCCGCTCCGCCGGGAACGCGGTGCGGAGCTTCGCGTCGCCGTCGTAACCGGCCGTCGAATCGACGAGCGCCTGCAGGAACCGGCGCGGCGTGTCTCGGGTCCCCGGCGTGTCGAGGTCCATGCCCAATGCATCGAGGATCTCGGCGAGATGCCGTTCGAAACGATCGAAGTCCGGCGTTGCGATATGCCGTGGTGCGACGTGCTCCCATCGAGCAGGCAGCTCGACGATGTTCGAGTCGTCGTCCTCTGCCTCTCCGTACCGGTTGCTCACGTGATGCCTCCTGGTTGACTGCGTAGAACCGCGCCACTGCGAAGCGTCTCACGGCGCGCAACGAGCACCGCGACGAGCACGACCTCGGCCGCCAGCACCCAGACGAACGCCAGCGGATGACCGACGGCGATGCATACACCGAACGCGGCCAGCTGCGGCGTCATTCCCATGTTGGCGAGCACCGAGACGGTTGCACGATCGTGATACGCGGCCCGGGCCTCGTCGGATGCGCCGCGCAGCCGGGATTCGACGAAGCGCTCGACGAGGGTGTCCTGCCAACCGTAGGACCACGCGTAGAGCCGCTGGAGAGCGAGGGTGAGCCCGTGCGCCTCGGGCACCGAAACCGCAGCGCCGCGGTACAGGCGCTCGAGGTTGAAGTTGACGCTGAGCACGGCCGTGAGCGCGACGAAGCCGACGAGAGCGGCGAACGGCGCGTGGGCGTACCACCCGAGCCCTGCAAAGAGGGCTGCATCGACGAGGAGATCGCATTCGGAGTCGAGGTAGCGGCCGAGCAGCGTGACGCGGCCGGAGAGCCGCGCGAGCTGCCCGTCGGCGTTGTCGAGCACGGTCTTCAGCTGGATGAGCAGAGCCGCGGCCAGGAGCTGTCCGCGTGCGAGCTCGACCGCACCTGCGATCCCGGCCGCGGCAGAGGCGAGCACCACCACGGGCGGCGGCACGCGCAACGGCAGCAGCACGAGCACCACCAGGTGCGCGAGCGGACGGAAGACGCGCTCGCACAGCACGTCGGTTCCCGCTCTCGTCTTGCGCGAGCGTGCGAGCCTAGAAGGCAAGTGCTCCCTCGTCGATCGGCGTGCCGGCGCGGATCAGCTCACGGCCTGCGTCGACCTTGCCCCACGTGTCCCAGAACAGGAAGCCGCGTGGCCGCCGCTCGCCGTCGACGAACGCGACGACGCCCTTGCGGTTCGGCTCCTCCCAGCGCTCGATCGTGTCGAGTCTCGGGTCGACCTCGCCGACCGCCTCGTACCCGAGCTCGAACAGGTCGGAGTAGAAGAACGGCAGATGGTCGTAGGGCTCGCCTGCGCCGGCCATGTTCGCCCCGACGGCCAGACCATGGGAGTTCGCATGATCCTCGTGCTCGACGCGGACGTTCTTGCCGAGCGCGGGAATCGGGAAGTTCGCCACGTCGCCCGCCGCGAAGACATCGTCACGGCCACCCACGCGGCCGAGGTCGTCGACGACGATGCCGTTGTCGACGGGGAGTCCCGCAGCCTCGGCGAGCTCCGTGGCCGGCACGATGCCGAGCCCCGCGACGATGACGTCCGCCTGGAGCTCGCGGCCGGAACCGGTCGTGAGGACCCCATCGCGAACCGACGACACCGTGTCACCCGCCAGCACCTCGACACCCTTCTCGCGGTAGTACTCGGTCACGAAGTCCGCGAGCTCGGCAGGGAACAGCCGCGCGCCGATCGCCGACTCGGGAAAGACCATGGTCACGCCCGCGCCCGCACCATCGAGCGCAGCGGCGATCTCCGATCCGATGAAGCCGCCGCCGATCACGATGAAGCGCGCTCCCTCATCGGCACGAGAACGGAGCGCCCGGTAGTCGTCGATCGTGCGGAAGTAGACGACGTCGCCGTCCGCATCGTCCAGCTCGCGTGGACGCCCGCCGGTCGCGAGCAGCAGCTTCTCGTAGCCGTACTCGTCGCCGTGGTCGTCGACGGCGCGGTGGCCGTCGAGGTCGAGCTCGACGATGCGCCGCCCGAGCACGAGGTCGGCACCGTGCTCCGCGGTGCCGCGCCAGATCTTCGACTCCTCGCCGCCTGACCAGAGCTTCTTGGTGAGCGGGGGCCGCGCGTACGGCGGGTGGGTCTCGGCGCCGACGAGCGTGATCGTGCCGTCAGCGTCGCGGCTCCGGATCCCCTTCACGGCAGCGTCGGCGGTCATGCCGCCGCCAACGATCAGGTATCGACTGGTCGTGCTCACGTTGCCCCATTTCCGTCGGAGTGGCGAATCGTCAGGCGATTAGTGTCAGCAGTACGGATTTCCATACCTGCATACTGCTGATATGAGTGCTCCGGAGGGCTGGCTGGTGGTCGACGATGCGCTCGAGCAGATGTTCGTGCTGCCGTCCTTCGCCGAGGCGATCGCCTTCGTGAACCGCGTCGCCGAGCTCGCGGAGGCCGAGAACCACCATCCGGACGTGACCATCTCGTACAAGAAGGTCACCCTGCGCTGGACGACGCACTCGGAAGGCGGTATCACCGACCGCGACCGTGACCTCGCGGCGCGCTCGGCTGCGCTCGCCAAACCCTAGGAGGGCTCGGCGGAATAGAGGCTGTGCCGCCATTCCGCCAAACCCTCCTAGAGGCCGAGCGACCGCCGGGTCTCGTCGACCGCCGCGCGTGCTTTCTCGGCGAGGCGCCGCGCCTTCGCCGCGTCACGCTCGAGCGCGTCGGCGCGCTGCTCCGCCTCGCGTGCCGCGCTCTCGAGCTCCCGCACCCGCGCCTTCGCCTCGCGGAGCGCCGCCTTCGCCTCCCGCTGCTTCTCGGCTGCGCTCGCGCGTGCCGGCGTCTTTGCGCGTTTGGCGGGCACGAGACCCTCGAGGGAGGTGAACCCCTCCGACTCGAGCGGCATCGTGAACCGGCCCGTCGCGAGCAGCTCCCTCCCCTCCTCCGAGACGGCAGCAGTGCGCAGTGTCGAGGAGACCTGCTGGAGAACCGAGCTCGATGAGCCGCCGAGCAACCTCGCCGCCGCACGCTCGAGTCGCTTCAGCGCCTCGCGCTCGATCTCGCGGGCGCGCTCGAACTCGATGCGGTCGCCGCTGTCGCGCAGCAGGCCCGCCTGCGCCTCGCGGAGGCGGTAGCCGGCGTCGAGGAGCAGGTCGACGTCGCGCCGCTCCCGGCGCGCAAGCTGGTTCAGGGTCCAGGCGAAGACGGTCGGCTTGCGGACCTTGGCGAGCAGCGCCGCATCCTCTTTTTCCCCATCGTCCTTCAGCTTCTTGACGAGCCGGGCCCGTTCGGCGACGAACCTGTCGAGGTCGACGCCGAACAGCTCGTCGATCGCATCGTCGAGCGTCACAGGACCAGGTTATTCGGCAGACGCGACGGCCTCGGCGAGCTCGTCCTTCGACATGGACGAGCGGCCCGGGATGTCGAGCTCGCGGGCACGCTCCTCGAGCTCGCTCTTCGTGGGGCTCTTCGCTTTGGTGGAGCCGTTTCCGGTGCGGTTCGGCCTGCCGGCTCGGCCGCTCTCGACCTGCTCGAGGCTCCGCCGCAGCGCCTCCATGAGATCGGGCGGAGATTCTTCCTCGGTCTCCGGCGCGCGATGCACCTCGCGGCCGGCGCGCTTCTCCTCGATGATCGCCAGGAGCGCCTCGCGATAGGTGTCGTGGTAGCGCTCGGGCTGCCATTCGCCGGCGAAGCCTTGAATGAGGCTGATGCCCATCTCGAGCTCGCGCTTCGCAACGCTCGGCAGCTTGGCGGGAAGGATCGTCTCCGGGGTGTCGACCTCGTCGGCGAAGTACATCTGCTCGAGCGTGAGAATCCCGTTGCGTACGCGGAGGCAGCCGAGGTATTGGCGCCCGCGCAGCACGAACTTGCCGATTCCCGCGAGCGACGAATCCTCCATCGCGCGGACGAGCAGCGCGTACGGCCGCTCGGCGCCCTCCTGCGGACCGACGAGATAGGTATGGGAGAAGAACGCCGGATCGATCTCGTCGTAGGGCACGAAATCCTCGAGGTCGATCGTGTGCTGACCCTCGACCCGGGCTGCGTCGAAGTCCTCGTCCGTCAGGTGGACGAACTCGCCCTTCTCGACCTCGAACGCCTTGACGATCTCGTCGTTCGAGACGGGCTTGTCGTCGAGCTTGCAGATCTTCTGGTATCCGATCGGACCGTCGTCGACCTCGTGCACGAGGTGGAACGAGAGCTTGTGCTCGTGGACGGCGGTGAAGACCCGAACCGGGACGTTGACGAGCCCGAAGCTGATCGAGCCGGTCCAGAGGGCGCGCGGAATGCGGGATCGCTTGGCCATCGAGGGATTCTCACCGTGCGGCCCGAACAGAAAACCCCTGCAAAGCGGGGTCTGCGCCGGGGCGAAGCCCGGCTGATGCGTTTTGCCTCTTGAGCGGAAAGGGCCACCCGCCGATACAGCACTCGATGCGGCGTCCCCTCGGCTCGATCGTGCCGATTCTGGCCACTTGCGCCCTCCTGCCGGTAGGGCTCCTGATCGCGTTCGGCCATCACATGGTGATGCCGCCGATGTGGGTCCACTTCTACGCCGTCGGCGTCAGCGCGCTCGTCGCGACGGTCGCCGCGGTGGCGATCACCGCAGCCGGCGCACGCCGGGGCGATACCCGCACGGTGATCGTCGGCGGAGGTTTCTCCTTGATGGCTGCCCTCCTCGCGGTACACGGTCTCACCACGCCCGGAATGCTGGTGGGCCGTAATGGCCTGATCGCCGTGACCGGCGCCGCAACGCTCCCCGTCGGCGGTGTCGCGATGGCGCTGTCGGCGCTTCCGCAGTTCGCCTCCCCTCGCTCGATCCCGCGCGTGATCGCCCTTCAAGTGGCGCTCGCCTGCGCGATTGTCGTCCTCAGCATCGTCGGCATCGCGAAGCCGAGCCTCGTACCGGGTGTGCCGGCGCCGCGATCGGCGGCCGCGATCGCTCTTTTCGCGATCGGGATCTGTGTCTACGCCGCACTGGCGCTCCGCGCGATGAACACCTTCCTGCTTACGCGCCGCGGAGCCGACTTCGCAGTTGTGGGCGGAATCGTGCTGCTCGCCTGTTCGCTCTATGCAGCGCTGTTCCTCACCTTCGTCGAGCTCGGCTGGTGGCTCGGACACATCTTCGAGTTCGTCGGCATCGCGGTCGTCGGCGCATCACTCGTCTATGACCTGCGTCGCGGTCGCACGTCGCGTGCTCTCGTCGGCGATCTGCGCGCCGCGGACGTGGTCGCCTCCGAAGAGGCGTATCTCGGCGCACGTGTTCGGGCGCTCATGGTGCGCCTCGCGGCCAAGGACGCCTCGACGGAAGAGCACACGCGCCGCGTCGCCGCGCTCGCCGTCGAGCTCGGTGAGCAGCTCGGCCTCTCGCCGAACCGGTTGCGGAGCCTTGCGATCGGCGGGCTGCTGCACGACATCGGCAAGCTCTCCGTCTCTACGGCGATCCTCCAGAAGCCCGGGCCGCTCGACGACGAGGAGTTCTCGGAGATCAAGCTGCATCCGGAGCGCGGCCGGGAGCTGCTCTCGGAGCTCGGCAGCTTCGACGACGACGTGAAGCGCCTCGTGCTCGACCACCACGAGCGGCTCGACGGAACCGGATACCCGCGCGGCCTCCGTGGGGACGATCTGGATCTGGCGACACGCATCCTCGCGGTCTGCGATGTCTACGACGCGCTCGTCTCGTCGCGCGTCTATCGCGCCGCGTGGTCGCGCGACCATGCGCTCGAGCTCTTACGCGACGAAGCCGGCGTCGGCTTCGACGCCCGCTGCGTCAACGCGCTCGAACAGGTGCTCGACGGTCGCGTCGCCGAGCGTGCGCATACGCCTTCGCGTGCGCAGTTCGTTACGTCGCCTGCGGGTTAGCGCAGGAGCTTCGCGACGGTGGAGTGCGCCAGCACGAGCTCGGGCTCTTTCTGCATGAGCGAGAGATACCGTCGGCCGAACGGAGTGTCGCTTTTCGGCGGCAAGAGGAGCTCGCGCGCGCGATCGAGCAGCTCCTCGGGCGTTGCGATGTCTTCATCCCCGGCACCGTCCTCGACGTCGAGAGTGTCGTCGATCGCGAGGATCAGCCCCGAGAACGGCTGCAGCCAGCCGTAGCGAAGCGGATCGGAGACGATCTGCAGGAACTGCGCACCGCTGAGCTCACCGTGGACCCGTTCGAGCGCGCGGCGCTCGGTCCCAAGCACAGCCTTGTGCAGCGCGAGGAGCGGCAAGCGCAACGCCCGTAAATCGTCCGCGGGAGCCATTGTCCCAACTGTTGTACCGAGTGAGCCGTGGCGGAGCCCAACTTGTTGGGCGAGAGCAGTGATACCGCCCGGCCGTGAGCACAGGAAGAAGGGGGGCCTTGGGGGAAACTGGTTTCCCCCCAAAGCGAGCTCTTCGGCCTCAAGCCGAAGAGCAATGCGTCTAGCCCATTTCGATCTCGACCGGCACACCGAGCCGGCCGAGCCGGCGCAAGTGCCGGTGGTGCGAGCGAAGCGCGATCCAGAGCGACGGCTGCGCCGTGTAGCGCACGCCGTGCTTCGCGGCGTTGCGCCTGACGATCTCTGCGATGCGCGGATAGTGCGTGTGCGGGACGCGTGGGAAGAGATGGTGCTCGATCTGGTAGTTGAGCCCGCCGAGGATCCAGGTGAGGAATGCGTTGCGGGGGCAGAAATCGACGGTCGTCTCGACCTCGTGTACCGCCCAGATCCTCTTCTCCCCATCGAGCTGCTCGGCTGAGGTGAAGTCGGCCTCCTCGACGCAGTGCGCGAGCTGGAAGGTCGTCGCAGTGACGAGGCTCGTCGCCATCGTGAACCCGACGTACCCGGCGGCCACGACCCACCAGGGATAGACGAGCAGCGGCGCGACGATGGCCCACGCGATGAAGATTCCCTTGCCGGCGAGCAGTCCCGCGAGATCCCAGCTCCGGGGCATGCGAACCGTGCTCCTGCCGATGCGGCGCCGGATCAGAGCAGCGACGTCGGCGCCTGTCTGCCACCGGATCACCATCACGCTGTAGAGCGGCCAGATGTAGATGTGCTGGAGCCGGTACCACGGCTTCGGCGCCTGCGTCGGCATGAAACGTGCGAACGGCGTCTGGCTGATGTCGTCGTCGTAGCCGTCGACGTTCGTGTACGTGTGGTGCGCGACGTTGTGCTTGACGCGCCACGCGTAGCTCGAGAAGCCCAGCATCGCGTCGGCGGTCCAGCCCATGAGGTGGTTGAAGCGCCGCGTGCGGAAGTAGGCGCCGTGATTTGCGTCGTGCTGGACGCAGAACCCGATCAAGACGGTCCCGAGGACGAGACCGGCGAGAGCCAGCAGCCCGAGCGCGAGGCCCGGCCGGACGAAGACGATCGAGAACCACGATGCAGCCCAGATCGCGAACGCGACGACGGTCTTCGTGTAGAGCTGCAGATGCCCAGCGAGTCGCGTCCGGCGGGGGGCCAGATAAAGCTCGACCTCTCGACGGGTCTCGAGGATGAAGTCGCCGCCGTTGTCGAACGACAGCTTGCGCGCAGGCGTGTTCACGTATGGACGACCCTAGCCGGGATTCCGGCCACTCGGAGACTTTCGAGCGCAGGCAGGCCGGCGGTCGCCGACGAAAGTCAGCATCCCTGAGTTCAGGGAGGGGCCGGCTTTCGACGGGCGCCGATGCTGATGGAAGTGAAGAGCGACCCGCAGTCTCGACGCAACGCCGACCAGCTCGATCATGTGCTCGCGTCCAAGCGCGTCGACCTCGCACGACTCGACAACGAAGAGGCGCGGTCCCGGCACGAGCAGGCGATCGAGCAGATGGCGACCTACGTCTCGATGCTGCGCGACACCACGACGACGTCCGCGTCGCTTGCAGCAGCGTACGGGCCCGACGGAAGGCTGCGCCGCCCGTTCTCGTTCAAGCTCGAGTTCGCGGATGGACGCTGGAACGTCGACGAGAAAGAGCTCGACGTCGCACCGCAGGTCGGCGACATCATCTCGTTCGGCGACGGTCCTCCGTGGCGCGTGCGCGCGTCGCAACTGGTACGTGCGCGACCTGCGCAGAAGCCCGTGCGCGAGTTCTTCGTGTGCGCGCCCGCCGCGTGATTCGCCGGTAGTCCAACGCGACGACGGCTTCTGTCGTCATGATCCGTCGCGATGAGCTGGCATCCGGTTCCCGATAGAGCTGCAGCGAGAACGCTGGGCGACGCGCTTCGGCGTGTCGGCTTCAACGAAGACGCGGTCATAGAACTACTCGGCGAGAATGCGTACGGGCTGACGCGCGACGACGTTCCGGTCGGCGTGCGGCGGCTGCCGGACTCGCGGCTCGGCACCGTCCTTCGCTCGCTCTTCCTCCAACAGCCGGTACCGACCTCGGAGCTCGCGCAGGCGCTCGGCCGCGCGGCAGTCGAGGCACTCGAGACGACAGGACTTGCCGCGGTCGGCGACCAGGTCGCGCCCCACGGGCGGATCGTCCCGGTCGGCGACCTCTTCGTCACCTCCGACGATTTCCCCGGTGAGGACGCCGAGAAGGATCCGCCGGACTTCGTCGCCGCGTACACGCCGACCTCGAAGCTGTGCGACGCGCTGACGCCGCGCGGGCCGATCGACCGGGCGCTCGACATCGGAACCGGCAGCGGCGTGCAGGCGATGCTCTCGGCGCGCCAGGCGCGGGAGGTCGTCGCGACGGACGTCAATCCGCGCGCGCTCGCGTTTGCGGAGCTGAACGCGGCACTCAACGGATTCACGAACATCGAGTGTCGTCTCGGCAGCCTGTTCGAGCCGGTCGAGGGCGAGACGTTCGACGTGATCACCTCGAATGCGCCGTTCGTCGTCTCGCCGGAAAACCGGTGGGCGTATCGCGACGGCGGGCTCGAGGCGGACCGCTTCTCCGAGCTGATCGTCCGCGAAGCCGTCCGGCACCTGAGCGAGGACGGCTACGCGACGTTGCTCGTGAGCTGGGTGGCGGAGGACGAGGGCGAATCGGAGGCGCGACCGCTCGAATGGACCGAGGGCAGCGAGTGCGACAGCTGGATCCTGCCGATCTATGCGCTCGACCCACTCGATCACGCCGTCCGCTGGAACGTCCATCTCGCCGGGCAGGCGGACGCATTCGGCCGGGTGATCGACACGTGGACGAGCTATCTCGATGAGCTCGGCGTAGAGCTCGTGACCGAGGGCGCGGTCCTGCTGCACCGGCGCGTCGGTCGCGCGCACTCGTCGCGCGTCGACGTCGTCGACGACGACGTGGTCGACCATGCAGGCGATCAGATCAAGCGTGCCTTCGCGGCGCGCGCGCGACTCGTGGAGCTCGACAAGCCGAAGGAGCTCCTCGACAAGCGAGTGGCGCTCGTGGGCCTCGTTCGCCTCGAGCGGGATCTGGACGCCGACGGCAGCCGGCCGGTCGAGCGAGGCGGGCTCGTGCAGATCGCGGAGGGGATGAACCTCGGCGTCGAGGCGGACCCGAACCTGCTGCAGATCGTCGCCGCGCTGGACGGGACGCAGACCCTCCAAGACGTCATCGGCGCGGCCGCCGGCGACCTCGGCCTCTCCGGGGGCGACGCGAAGCGCCTCCGGCGCGAAGCGCTGTCCCTCGCGCGCGAGCTGCTCGAGCTCGGCGCCGCCCGCTTCGTGTAGCCACCTCGAACGGACACGTCCCGTGCCTGGCACCGGACGTGGCAGCGTGGGACACCGTCTGCAACGTCCAGCTGCTCGCCCAGGCCGTACGACTGCGTGCCTTCGCCCGTTTCGGACGTGGCCCCAGCCCCCACGTCCCGTGCCTGGCACCGGACGTGGCGGCGTGGGACAGCGTCTTCAACGTCCGGCTAATCGCCGAGGCGGTACGACTGCGTGCCTCTGCCTGCTCGGACGTGGCCCCAACCCCCACGTCCCGTGCCTGGCACCGGACGTGGCGGCGTGGGACACCGTCTGCAATGTCCGGCTGCTCGCTCGAGGCCGTGCGACTGCGTGCCTCCGCCCGTTCGGACGTGGCCCCAACCCCCACGTCCCGTGCCTGGCACCGGACGTGTCCGGCAGAGCCGGTCCGGCCGATTACGATCGCGTCGTGTCGAACAGCCGGCTCGTGTACTCCACCGACGGCGGCGATCGCCGTACCGCACCCCCGAAGCGCGGAGCGGCGGCAGCGTCGCGCAAGGGACCGGAGCTGCCGAACGACGGCATCGTCCGCGTGTTCCGGGAGAAGGGGCGGCGCGGCGGCAAGGTCGTGACCGTCGTTCGCGGGCTGCCGGCGGGAGACGCAGCGGGCGTCGCGAGCGACCTGAAGCGCCTCTGCGGCAGCGGCGGCGCGGTGAAGGACGGCGCCGTCGAGATCCAGGGCGACCATCGCGAGAAGATCGCGGCCCGGCTCGAGACGCAGGGCTACCGCGTCAAGCTCGCCGGCGGCTGACAGGCGAGCGATAACCGGGGGGATACCCGTACCGAAAGACGCCTGCCCACCGCACTGACGAAACAGCCCGTATGAGCGAGCCTTTCGTCACGGAGCGCAACGCTCCGTCATCGAGACGAGAGGACAGCCATGACGCACCCCAACGCACCGAGAGAGCTCGCGTACCGCGTGCATGACGGCCTCGAGGTCACGCTTCTCTGGGACGCGGGCTCGGACACGGTCTCGATCGACGTCGTCGACGAGCGCAACGACTGCAGCTTCTCGATTCCCGTCGCGCCCGGAGCGGCACTCGACGCCTTCAACCACCCCTACGTCTACGCCCCCGACTCGATCGTCCTCGGTTCCCCGAGGGCGCCCCAGACGGTCGCGACGCCCGAATAGCGGCGGAAATGCCGGTTTTTCGCGCTCGTTCGCGCACAGGAGGTCCGACGCATTCCCTAAGCTGCGGCGTCGTCGTCGATAGCGGCGACGGGATTGAGTCCAGAAAACGAACGTACGCACGAGGGAGTGAAGATGGCAGCACAGGCAATGACGGCAACACAGTTCATCGAGGACATCGCGACCCGGCTCGACGGGCAGTACTCCAAGACCGACGTCCGCAAGGTGCTCGGCGCCGTGGCCGAGGAGCTCCAGGGCGCCCTCGCCGACGGGTACAAGGTCAACATCGCAGGCGTCGGCCGCTTCGAGCCGCGCGCGAAGGCCGGCCGCAAGAAGGGCGATTTGATCCGGAACCCGTTCGACCCGGATGCGCCGCCGAAGAAGGTCACGGCCGACGAGCCGACCAAGGTCGTCGTCAAGGCATTCCCGGCCGCCGCACTGAAGAACGGCATGCCGAGCCCGTCGACGAAGAAGGGCAAGGAGCTCGCGAGCGCGCTCCTCTCGAAGTAACGCCGCGCGCCCGCGAGGGCGGCGCGGTCCGAGGCACCGAAAGGGGGCTCCGACGAGGGGCCCCCTTTTGCGTCCTCGCCCGATGAGTTTCGAGCTGGTGAACGGTCCACTTCTACGACCCGGTCGGAAAAGGAGTCATCAGCGTGGGCGCCCCAGAGCCGAGCTCGATCGAATTCGCCGTCGGCGGGACGATCGCACGCGCCGACGTCCCGCGACTCTGCGATGCGCTTCGCCTGCTCCTCGAGCCCCGGAAGATCGAGCTCGTGATCTGCGACGTCGGTGCACTCGTCCGGCCCGACGCGGTCGCGGTCGACCTGCTCGCCCGGCTTCAGCTCACCGCGCGCCGGCTGGGCGCGGCCATCCGCCTCCGAGATGCATCCGCAGAGCTCTGCGAGCTGATCGTCTTCATGGGCCTGTGCCCGCCGTTGACTACGCGTCGAAAGTGAGGGGCAACCCGAAGAGCGGGAAGAGCCGTTCCGTGTCGAGGAAAAAGGTCATCTCCCCGATGAGCCCATCCCGAAGCTCGACCACCTGCAGCGCCCACGGCTCGTACCCCGAGCCGTCCTCGCGCGGCTTGTACTGCCCGAAGGCGGGCGAGCCGTTCGCCGCAACCGTGGGGATCACGCGCGAGCCCTTGCAGCCGATGCCAGGCCCGAACCACCAGGTGAAGATGTCGTCGCGACCCTTGAGCCACATGTCGTACGGCGGCATCGACTGCTGCGCGTCCTCCTGGATCAGCGACGTGAGCGCGTCGATGTCGTACGCCTCGAATGCGGCGACATAGCGCGCGAGCAGTGCGCGATCCTCTTCGCTGAGCTCCGGGGTCGGGTCGGACGCGCTCACGTTGCCGTCAGCAAGTGTCGCGCGTGCTCTCTGCAACGCGCTGTTGACGGACGCGACGCTCGTGTCGAGCAGCTCTGCAACCTCCGTCGCCTGCCAGCGGAGCACCTCACACAGGATCAGCACGGCCCGCTGGCGCGGCGGCAGATGCTGCAGCGCCGCCACGAACGCGAGCCGGATCGACTCGCGTGCAACCGCGACGTCGGCGGGATCTCCATCGGACACGACGAGCCCATCGGGGATCGGCTCGATCCAGGTGACCTCGGGGAGCGTGTTCAGGTTCTCGATTATCGGCTCACGCGCGGGGCCGAGATCCATCGGCGTGGCACGACGCTCACGTCCACTCAACATGTCGAGCGAGACGTTCGTCGCGATGCGGTAGAGCCAGGTGCGCAATGCCGCGCGGCCCTCGAAACGATCGAGGCTCCGCCACGCGCGCACCATCGTCTCCTGTACCGCGTCCTCGGCTTCGAACGACGAGCCGAGCATGCGGTAGCAGTACGCCGTCAGCTCTCGCCGGTGCGACTCGAGCTGGAGCTCGAGGTCGCCCGAGCCCGTTGCCGTGGTTTCGATCTTGGCCATCGCCGTCAATCCTGCCATGCCGGGCACCTGCTGTGTCAGGCTGCCAGGACGTCAGCGGATTCGGCTTCCTCAGCGGCCACAGCAGGCGCCTCTGCGCCCGAGCGGAGGAAGACGGCTGCGACCGAGGCTGCCGCAACGGCGAACACGGCGCCTGCGAGCAAGGCGACGTGGTAGCCGCCGTTCAGCGCGGCCAGGTGGCCGTGCCCGGAGGCGGTGAGGCTGTCCGTGCGCGACGCCGCGAGGCTCGCGAGCACGGCGAGCCCGAGCGCGCCGCCCATCATGAACGCCGTGTTCACGACTCCGGAGGCAAGGCCCGACTCCTGTGGCTCGACCTCGCTCATCGCGGCGAGAAGCATCGGGTTGAACGCCATCCCCGCCCCGATGCCGAGGAGGATCATGCTCGGGAGGACGTCGACCACGAAGCTGCCGTCGACCGGCGCGCGCGCAAAGAGGACGAGGCCGACGCCGGCCAGGAGCAGGCCCGTCGAGAGCGGCCGCTTGATGCCGAACCGCATCACGAGCTTCGCCGAGAGGCCGAGCGAGAACGCGCCCATGATCAGGTTCGCAGGCAGGAATGCGAGGCCGACCTTCAGCGGGCTGTATCCGAGTACGAGCTGGAGATAGAGCGCCGAGATGAAGAACCATGCGAACATCGCTGCGGCCCACAGCACGCCGACGATGTTCGCGGTCGCGACGCTGCGCAGGCGGAAGAGGCCGAGCGGCATCAACGGCGCCTCGACACGCGACTCGATCGCGAGGAAGAGCGCGAGCAGCGCGACCGCCCCACCGAGCAACACGAGCGTCCGACCCGACGTCCACCCCGTCGAGTTGCCGTTGACGATTGCGTAGACCGCGAGCATCAGCGCCGCCGTCACGGTGATTGCGCCGCCGACGTCGACACGCCGGTTCTCGGGCGCAACATGCTCGGCCGGCAGCAGGCGCAGCGACAGGACGATCACGAGCGCGCCGACCGGAATGTTCACGAGGAAGATCCAGTGCCAGTCGAGCCAGTTCGTGAGCACGCCGCCGAGCAGGACGCCGATGCTCCCGCCGGCTGCCATCACAAATCCAAATACCCCCATCGCCTTTGCGCGCTCGGCAGGCTCGGTGAACAGGTACATGATCAGCGAGAAGGCGACCGCCGATACCACTGCACCGCCGACGCCCTGTACCGCCCGCGCGCCCTCGAGCAGGCGCTGCGAGCTCGACAGGCCACACGCGAGCGAGGCGAGCGTGAAGAGCGTGATGCCGAACAGGAACATCCGCCGGTGACCGAAGAGGTCACCGAGCCGGCCGCCGAGCAGCAGGAAGCCGCCGAACGTCAGCAGGTACGCGTTCACGACCCACGCGAGCGACGTCTGGGAGAAGCCGAGATCGGCCCTGATCGACGGCAGCGCCACGTTCACGATCGTCGAATCCAGCACGATCATCAGGTCGCCGAGGCACAGCACGATCAGTGCCAGCCAGCGCGTCCGGTCGCTCATTCCCTTGGTCATCTGCTCCCCCTCGTTCTCGCTTCGCGTGGCGTTTGCTGTTCAGACGGGCGGCCCGCCGGAAACTCATCGATGTGCAATACTCAAGCATATGCTTAAGTATCACGCAACGATCGACCCGCTGTTCCACGCCCTCGCAGATCCGACCCGCAGGGCGCTCGTCGAGCGGCTGAGCCGCGGCCCTGCATCGGTGAGCGAGCTCGCGCGGCCGGTCGACATGACGCTCTCGGCCGTCCATCAGCATCTGGCAATTCTGGAGTCGAGCGGCCTCGTCCGGTCGCAGAAGCGCGGCCGTGTACGCACGTGCAGCCTCGATCCTCGAGCAATGCGAGCCGTCGAGGAATGGATCACCGAGCGTCGCACGACGTGGGAACGCCGGCTCGACCGGCTCGCCGACTATCTCGCCGCCGAGAGCGGCCCACCCGACGAAGGAGACTCGAAATGACCGCACGTTCCACCGAGCACGCGTCGTTCAGCATCCAGCGCGTCTACGACGCCGCGCCCGCCCGCGTCTTCGCTGCCTGGGCGGATCCGGCTGCGAAGACCGCGTGGTTCGGCGGACCGAAGGACGACAACGCGGAGTACGAGCTCGACTTCAGGGTCGGAGGACGCGAGTTCAGTCGCGGTGCAATACCGGACGGCCGGGTGTTCACATACGACGCCGTCTACCACGACATCGCACCCGACGAGCGCATCGTCTACACGTACGAGATGACCATGGACGGCCGGCGCATCTCCGTCTCCGTGGCGTCGGTCGAGCTCGCCGCAGAGGGTGACGGCACGCGTCTGACCCTCACGGAGCACGGCGTCTTCCTCGACGGCCTCGACTCGCCCGCATTGCGCGAAGAGGGCACCGGGCATCTGCTCGAGGGACTTGGCGCACATCTGCGCGGAGAGACGCCTGCCGGCTGGTGATACTCATAGGCGATGGTCGTGCATCCTGCGAACCGCTATCTGCTGCGCGCGAAGGATCTCATCGACGCTCGCTACAGCGACCCGCTCGACGTCCCGGCGCTGGCGCGCGCAGCGCATCTCTCGCCCGCGCATTTCAGCCGCGAGTTCCGCCGGGCCTTCGGCGAGACGCCGCACCAGTACCTGCTGACGCGGCGGCTGGAACGCGCGGCCTCGCTGCTTCTTTCCACGGATCGCACGGTTGCCGACATCTGCTTCACGGTCGGGCTGCAGAGCCTCGGCTCGTTCACCACGAGCTTCCGACGGATATACGACCTCACGCCGACCGAATACAGGGCGACGTACCCGCCAGCCGCCACGCGCGGCCGCGTGCCGACCTGCGTGCTGCTCGCGTGGGCGCGCCCCGCGTCAGCCAAGGCTGCAGCCAGCAGTTTTCGAGAAGACAGAGGGTCACAGCCTGACTAACGTCGCCCTCGACCGTAGGACATCGATATGGAGGATTCGACGATGCTCAAGCAACTCACGCACGTGAACGTATGGGCGCACGATCAGGACGAGGCGCTCGCCTTCTATACGGAGAAGCTCGGGATGGAACTCCGCGACGACGTGACGATGCCCGAGATGGGCAACTTCCGCTGGCTCACCGTCGGCTACCCCGGGCAGCCGGACGTCGCGCTCGCCTTGCTCCCGATCCCGGGGCCGCCCGTATTCGACGCCGACACGAAAGCGCAGCTCGAGTCGCTCCTCGCAAAAGGTGCGCTCGGCGGCCTCTTCTTCTCCACCGACGACTGCCGGACGACGTACGAGCAGCTCAAGCAGCTCGGCGTCGAGTTCTCGCAGGAGCCGACGGAGCAGCCGTACGGGATCGACGCCGGTTTCCGCGATCCGTCCGGCAACCAGATCAGGATGGCGCAGCTGAGCTAGTCCACTGCAAGGAAATTCGCGCGGCGGCGATGAGTTCCACGCCGCCGCGCGGTCTACCCTTTCGAACAACACGAGACGCCGACAGAGGCCGGAGGAGAGAAGCATGAGCACCCCCGAAAAGACCCCAATACTGGCGCGTCTTGCGCACCTGATCGTGCGCCGCCGCCGCGTGGTGATCGGCTTCTGGGTCGTGCTGACGCTGTTCGGCATGTTCTCCGCGAGCCAGGTCTCCAAGCGGTGGTTCGAGAGCTTTTCGATCCCGGGCTACTCGGCCTACGAGGCGAACCAGCGAACGCTGCACACCTTCGGCACCGGCGCGCAGCCGCCGCTCGTCGCCGTATTCCACACCGACGGCGACATCACGAAGGAGACCGGCATCAAGGAGGCGATCGACGCCGCCGCAAAGGTCAACCCGGGCTCACGCGTCTCGTCGTTCTGGTCGACCGGCAGCCGCGTGTACGTCTCCAAGGACGGACACACGGCGTTCGCCAACATCTATCCGCCCGGCACGCCGACGTTCAGCTCGTCCGTGCACATCGACCAGGTGCGCGCGAAGCTGAAAGGCGCCACACCTGCCGGCGTCGAGGCATCGCTGACCGGTCGCGACGCGATCTACGCCGCGTCTTCCGGCGGTAGCACCGGACCGAGCGTGCTGACCGAGGCGCTGATCGGCGGCCTCGGCTCGCTCGTGATCCTCTTCTTCGTCTTTGGGACGCTGCCCGCCGTGTTGATGCCGATCGCGATTGCGATCGCATCGATCCTCAACACGTTCACGCTCGTCTGGGCCCTCACCTACATCACGAATGTGTCGATCATCGTGCAATTCCTGATCGCGCTCGTCGGGCTCGGCGTCGCAGTCGACTACGCGCTGCTGATGATCTTCAGATTCCGGGACGAGCTTCGCGAGGGCGAGGACGTCGAGACCGCGCTCGTCGAGACGATGACGCACGCGGGGCGCTCCGTGATCGTCTCCGGCTCGACGGTGGCAGTCGGTCTGTTGTCGATGGTGATCCTGCCGCTGCCGTTCATCCGCTCGATCGGGATCGGTGGCATGTTGATCCCCGCGGTGTCGGTGACCGCCGCCCTCACCCTGCTGCCCGCAATGCTCGCGACGCTCGGCACGCGGATCAACAGCGTCCGCCTCCTGCCCAATCGGTTCGTCGACAGTGGACATCCGGAGGACGGCTGGTGGGGACGGTGGGCCAACTTCGTCATGCGGCGGCCTGTCCCGGTCGCAATCGTGGGCATCGTGATCGTCGGCACGCTCGTCTACTTCGGGTTACAGCTCAACCCGAGCGAGGCGCAGGCAAAGGACTTGCCCGGCAGCGGCGACGCGATCGTCGGCCGCGAGACCCTGACCTCGGCCGGGATCTCGCCCGGCGTGATGAAGCCGTTCGTGATCCTCGTCGAGGGGGGCCAGAGTGCGGCGCCGATCGTCGCGAAGGTCGCCGCGGTGCCCGGCGTCGCAGGCGCGGTCGCGCCGCCCGACTGGCGCAAGGGCTCGAGCAGCCTCATCGAGGCTTTCTCGACGACGGACGGTGCTGCGAAGGAGACGCGGACGACGATCAAGAACGTGCGTGCGGCGCTCGACGGCACCGACGGAACACTCGGCGGCGTCGCGGCCGAAGACCGCGACTTCGTGAAGGCCGTCTACTCGAACTTCCCCTATGTCCTCGCGTTCGTCGTGCTGCTCACGTTCATCCTGCTGTCGCGCGCGTTCCGCTCGCTCGTGCTGGCGTTGAAGGCCGTCATCCTCAATCTCATCTCGTTGGCGGCGGCATACGGAATCATCGTGATCATCTTCCAGAAGGGCCACGGCTCCGAGGCGATCTGGGGTGTGCCCGCGACGCAATCGATCATTCCGTGGATCCCACTGATGATCTTTGCGTTCCTGTTCGGGCTCTCGATGGATTACGAGGTCTTCATGCTGACTCGCATGCGGGAGGCATACGACGAGACCGGCGACACGAAGCGTGCGATCGCACTCGGTCTCGCGCGAACGGGCAAGCTCGTTACGAGCGCGGCCCTCGTCCTGATGTTCGCGTTCTTCGTCCTCGCGTCGGGTCCCGGTGTCGACATCAAGCAGTTCGGCATCGGGCTCGCGGCGGGAATCATCTTCGACGCGACCGTCATCCGCGCCCTGCTCGTGCCCGCGCTGATGCGACTGCTCGGCAAGTGGAACTGGTACATGCCGCATTTCGCGGCGCGCATCCTGTTCATCCGAGAGCCGGAACGCGCCCCGGAGCGCCCGGCAACGGAGCTCGGATGAGTCGTCGTCTATTCACTTCGAGACAGTGGAGGTCCAGCTGATGGCAAGCACCATCGTCCTCGTTGGGACACGTAAGGGTTGTTTCATCCTCGAGAGCGACGGGGATCGTCGCGACTGGAGTGTCCGCGGCCCGTACTGCGAAGGCTGGCCGATCTATCACGCGGTGTACGACCCCGATACGGGCGACATCTACGCAGCCGCGGCAAGCGAGTGGCACGGCGCGGGCGTCTGGCGCAGCAGCGACCTCGGCGAGACATGGGAGATCTCGAGCGAGGGCCTCGGCTACGAGGAGGGTGGCCAGAAGCTCTCGAAGGTCTCCGGCCTATCGGTCGCGCACGGCCGCGTGCTCGCCGGCGCGGAGAACGCCGGCATCTTCGAGAGCCGCGACGGCGCGAAGACGTGGTCCTTGCTCAGCACACTGGATGGAATGCCTCTTCGCGAGGGCTGGAACGACCCGAAGAACCAGCCGCCGGGGCATCTCGGCCTGCCCGGCCTCCTCCCCCACCCCGATGACCCGTCGCGCTTGTGGGCGGTCGTTCAGGGAATCGGGATCTTCGAGACGACGGACGACGGCGCGTCATGGACGCCGCGGAACAAGGGCCTGCGCGCCGACTGGCCGTTGGAGGATCCGGCGGTCGGCTACTGCGTCCACAAGCTCGTCATGTCGCCGGTCGACGAGAAGCGGATGTATCAGCAGAACCACGTCGGGATGCACCGCAGCGACGACGGCGGTAACCAGTGGGTCGAGATCACCGAAGGCCTGCCGACGGAGTTCGGCTTCGCCGCGGCAACGCACCCGCACGACAAGGACACGTTCTATGTCATCCCGCTCGACCCCGGGCACGGACGTGTGATGCCGGAGGGCCGTGCGTCGGTGTGGCGCACGCGCGACGCGGGCTCGACGTGGCAACGCCTCGACAACGGCCTCCCACAGCGCGACGCGCACCTCGGCGTGCTGCGCGAGGGAATGACGATCGACTCGCTCGACACTCCCGGCCTCTACTTCGGCACGAGCACGGGTCAGGTGTTCGCGAGCATCGACGAGGGCGACAGCTGGACCGAGATCGCGAGCTACCTGCCTGCGATCGCGTCGGTCGAGGTCGCCACGCTGGCGTAGTCATGGCCGACCTGCATCTTCCGGGCACCCTGCCGCCGCTCTTCACCGACCTGCCGCGCCGCGTCGACGTCGACGCGGCGACGGTCGACGAGGCGATCGCGCAGCTCGATTCGAGGTGGCCCGGCCTGCGTGACCGGCTCTGCGCCAGCCCGTCGGAGCTCCGCCCGCACATCCACGTATACGTCGACCGCGAGCGCGCCGAGCTCGACACCGCACTCGCGGCGAACTCGCGGATCGACGTGATCGCCGCGATCAGCGGCGGCTGAACTGCCCCGCTGCTCACCGCGAGCGTCTGACGACGAGCGCCCGGTCGCCTACCGGCGACCGGGCCGACTCATCGCGTCGAGCTACGCCGGCGTCCCGGTGCTGACGACCGCGAACGATTCGTCGACGTAGACGGTGATCGGGTTGCCGCTCGCGTCGGTCATGTGCGCCTCGTACTTCGCATGTCCGTCCGCGTCGGTCTCGACCCGGATGATCGTTCCACCCGGGACCTTGGCCTCTGCCGCGGCGGTCACCTTGGCGAGCGCATCGCCGGTGAGGACGGTCTCGTCGCTCCTCTGGTGGCCGAACGGCTGCTGCGAGCTCGGGGCGGTCGCCGGAGCCGTGGCGGCGGTCGAGGGTGCCGTTGTCGTCGTGTTGCCGGTCGCCGCGCTCGCGATCCCGTAGCTGCCGCCTGCGATGCCGAGTGCCATCGCACCGACCACGAGAGACTTTGGAACCTGCATTGCCTACTCCTTTCGTTGGGGTCAGGAGCAGGTTCGCGCCCGTGCATCAGGGCGCCATGCGAACCGCGTGCGAATCGCCTGTGAGAGGCGTCGATCACGGGTTCGAGGCAGCAGTCTACGCCGCCTCGTCGATGGCCCCGCGACGCCCGGCGTCAGGTCGTCGGTTGCACGACCAGCGTGCTCAACCGACGTGGGAACCCTCTGGTACCGGACTCGGAGTCTCTTCGACGCTCGCAAGCGGCAACTCGACGAGGAACGTCGCCCCCGCGCCGGGAACGGACGAAACTGATGCGCGTCCGCCGTGCGCCTCGGTTACGGCAGCGACGATCGAGAGGCCGAGGCCTGCGCCGCCACTCGCCCTCGACCGCGACGGATCGGCACGGTAGAAGCGCTCGAACGCGTGAGCCGCCTCCTCGGCGTCCATGCCGGGGCCTGAATCGGCGATCTCGAGCTCGGCGTTCGCTCCTGCACGGCGCAGCGTGACGCGAACAGGCGCGCCGGTCGGTGTGTGTGCTCGAACGTTCGCGAGGAGGTTGTCGACGACCTGCCGCAGGCGGTCGCGATCGCCGAGAACGACGGCTTCATCGATGTCGGCCTCGACCAGCCGGTCGGGATCGACGGTCTGCGCAGTCTCGAGGGCTTCGGCAACGACGTCGTGCAGCGGTACCGGCTCGAGCGTGAGCGGGCGGCCCTCGTCGAGCCGGGCGAGCAGCAGGAGATCGTCGACGAGGACGCTCATGCGCTCGGACTCGCGGCTGATACCCGTCATCGACCGCTTCAAGTCGGCAGGACGGTCGGCAGCCCCGCGCGTGAACAGCTCGGCGTATGCACGCACTGCCGCAAGGGGCGTGCGCAACTCGTGCGAGGCGTCGGCGACGAACCGGCGAAGCTTCCGCTCGGACGCCGCCAATGCGCGCAACGACGCCTCGCGCGCGGTCGCAGCTGCCTCGATCTGTCCGAGCATGGCGTTGAGCGCGAGCCCAAGGCGCCCGACCTCTGTGCGCTCGTTCGTGTGCGCCACCCGTTGAGTCAGGTCGCCGGCCGCGATCTTCGAGGCCGTCGCACCGATCTCGTCGAGCGGCTTGAGCCCGAGGCGAACCACCCAGAGACCGAGCAGGCCGATTCCGACGAGCACGAGGGTTGTCACGAGCGCTGCGATGAGCAGCAACCGATGCAACGTGCTGTCGACGTCGGTCAGAGGGGTCGCGACGACGAGGAGGTAGTTCTTCGTCTCGGGCTCGATCGAGGCCCGCACGCGGTACCGGCCACCGCCGCTCTTCGCCGGGACGGTGAAGTACGCGACACGTTCTCCTGTGCCGGCGGGAACCGAGATCGACGCAGGCAGCGCCGGCCCGGGCAGCGTCTTGCTGCCCGGGAAGCGCGGCACGGAGCCCGTGAGGAGGACATGCCCGTCGAGCCGCCGCACCTGGATCGTGTCGCCCGGCGCCGCCGCGGTGAGCGACCCGCGGTCCGGCGTCTCCGACGGAGGCCCCTGACCCGGCCGGCCGTGATCGGGCCGCCCGTCGCCGGAATCGTGGAACAGAGCACCCTCGACTGCGACGTGTGCCGCCTGGAGCGATGTGTCCGTCCGCTTGATCAGAAACGAGCTGAGCGCGGAGTACGTGGCGACATCGGCAGCCACGAGCCCGACCGCGGCGAGCGCGATCACGCCGAGGATCAAGCGCGCGCGCAGCGAGAGGCTTCTGCCCATTCAGCGCGATTCTGCGTCAAGCATGTATCCCGCCTGGCGAACGGTCCGGATGATCGGCGGCCCGGTGGCGTCGAGCTTGCGGCGGAGATAGCTGACGTACGTCTCGACGACGTTCGTGTTGCCACCGAAGTCGTAGCGCCAGACGTGCTGGAGGATCTGCCCTTTCGAAAGGACGCGTCGTGGGTTGAGCATGAAGAAGCGCAAGAGGTTGAACTCGGTCGCCGTCAGCTCGAGCATCACGTCGGCGCGCGAGACCTCGTGACGGCTCTCGTCGAGCGAGAGATCGCCGAAGCGGAGCACGTCACCGGGGAGGTCGCTCGTCGTGCGGCGGAGAATCGCCTGCACGCGCGCCACGAGCTCGGCGAGGCTGAACGGCTTGGTCACGTAATCGTCGCCTCCCGCACGAAGGGCCTCGACCTTGTTCTCGACCGCCTCCTTCGCCGTGAGGAACAGGATCGCCGTCTTGAAACCGCGGTCGCGAAGACGCCTGCCCACCTCGATCCCTTCGATGTCGGGCAGCATCCAGTCGAGCACGACGAGGTCCGGCTCGAAGCGGGCGACGGCGGCGATCGCGTCACGGCCGTTGACCGCCTCCTCCACGTCGAAACCCTCGTATCGGAGCGCCGTCGCGACGGCGTCGACGATCGACGGCTCGTCGTCGACGACGAGGATGCGGGTCGGCGAGCCGGCGTGCTCCTTCAGGTGTGTGTTCATGGTCTCAGCCTTGCGGCCGTTCCTGTGAGTCTCCTGTGAACGGCACCCTATTGCGTGTGAGTTCCCTGTGAGGCGGCGAGGGAGACCCTGCCCGCGGCCTCGACGCCGTGTCGCTATGACCCCTTCGCTGCGAGCGCCGCCGCCTGCGGCGCGCCGACGAGTTGGCCTCCAGGACAGCCTGTTGCCTCGATTCTGCGGCGCGGATTCTCGATCCCGAACGCGGCGACGATCCCACCGCCTGCGACGAGCAAGGCGCAGATCATCATCGCCTCATGAAACGCGTCGACTGACGCTTGATTCGCGGCGAACGAATCGCCCGACAGGCTTCCGACGACGATTGCACCGACGGCGGAGATGCCGATCAGGCCGCCGACACGGGCGATCGCATTGTTGATCGCCGATGCGATGCCGGCGTCGGTCTCGTCGGCGTCGGCAAGCACGGTCGCAGTGAGCGGCGCCACGGTCGTCGCGAGGCCGAGCGAGAAGACGACAAGAGCCGGCAGGAGGTCGGCGAGATACGACGCGGTCATCCCCACTCGCAGGAACAGCGCGATTCCTGCAGCCGAAGTCAGTGGTCCGGCCGACAAGAAGAGCCGCGGCCCATACCGATCGGCAAGTGCTCCCATGCGGCGAGAGAGCGCGAACATGATCAGCGTCGACGGAATCGTCGTGAGCCCAGCGCGCAAGGCCGAGTAACCCGCCACCTGCTGCAAGAAGATGAACAGGAAGAAGAAGACGACCGCAAGACCAGCGTAGACCGTAAACGTCTCCAAGTTGGCGACGGCGAAGTTTCGGCGCGCGAACAGATCGAGCCGCAGCATCGGATGCTCTGCTCGACGTTCGTAGACGACGAATGCTGAGAGCGAACCGAATCCGACGACGAGGGAGAGGACGATCGTTGGACTGCCCCACCCGAAGCGCGGCTGCTCGATCAAGCCGAAGACGACGCCGGCGAGCCCGATCGCGCAGAGGCCTGCGCCGAGCAGATCGACACGGCGGCGGACGGTCGGCGCATCCGGAACCGCCGCACGCACGAACGCGAGCGTCACGAGCACGACCGGAACATTGATCGCGAAGATCCAGCGCCACGACGCGTTGTCGACGATCAGACCGCCTGCGAGCGGGCCGACGATGACCGCTATTCCACCCCATGCTGTCCACGAGCCGATCGCCGCCCCGCGTTCCCGGTCGGAGAACGCCGCCGCGATGATCGCGAGCGAGCTCGGCGCGAGCAGCGCACCCGCAGCCCCCTGCAATGCTCTCGCTGCGATCAAGACGTCGATGTTCGGCGCAGCAGCGCACGCGATCGAGAACAGACCGAACGCGCCGACGCCGATTGCGAACATGCGCCGCCTGCCGAAGATGTCACCGAGGGAACCGCCGATCAGGATCAGCGAAGCGAGCGTCAGCAGATATGCGTTCGAGATCCACTGCTGCGCCTGCAGCCCTCCACCGAGATCGTCCTGGATCGCGGGGAGCGCGATGTTCACGATCGTCCCGTCGATCGCGACGACGGCGGACCCGAGGATGGCCGCGACGAGGGTAAAGCGCTGGGGCCGCGTCATGGGACCGAGGATAGGTGAGGGAAGGATTCGCCGCGCGTCGCCGTCTGGTTGCTGAGAGTCACACCGACGAGAGGGCGTCACATGTCGAGCACGATCACACGCGTTGCACCCGGACCGACCACGTCGGAGCAGCGGCGGGGCATGTCGTACTGGGCCAACCGGGCACACCCGGCGGCCGCGAGGACGGCGCTTCGATCAGCCCATGCGAAGGTCGTGTTGCGCGCGTTGCAGGCGACCGACGCAGAACGCGTGCCTGCACTGCACCCCGACATCTCGTCAGTGAGTGACCAGGGCGTCGCCTTCATCGCCGGCTTCGAGGGGTTCAGCGCGAAGCCCTACTGGGATGCAATCGGACGTGTCTGGACGATCGGCTACGGCGAGACGCACGGCGTGACGGCGACCACGCCGCCCGTGACGCGGGCGGATGCGCTCATACGTCTTCGCGCGCGCGTCAATCACGACTACCTCGCGCCCGTGCTCCGCGTCGCAAACGCAGTCGGGTTGCAACTGCGTCGCTGCGAAGCCGACGCACTCGCATCGCTCGCCTACAACTGTGGCCCCGGTGTCTTCGACGAGGGCCGGACGATGGGCAACGCACTGCGTGCCAACGACCGCACCCAGATCGCAGACGCGTTTCTCCTCTATGACAAAGGTGGCGCTCCGCCGGCCCCGATCCCAGGACTGACACGCCGGCGAAACGCTGAGCGAGCGATGTTCCTGCGGTGACCTGGCAACGGCGACGACGAGCCACGGCGGCCCGGCTGTTCGGGTCGACCAGCACCTTCAGCCAGGTGACGTCGTTGGTGCCGTTCTCCTGATGGTCGCCTAACGTCTCCACGCGCGTGAAATTCTCGATGCGCGCTCCGGTCGAGTCGAGCAACGGCCTGTCGATGCGGAAGTAGTGCGAGTCGCTGTGCACGTACGCGACCGGCTCGCCGTACGCGATCACCTGCCTGCGCAGGGCGGTCAGGAACGCCTGGAATCCGTCAGGAAGCCCATCGGTCTCCGCGAGGGTCTTCGGATCGCGCGTCGGCTCGCCCTGCGATGCGACGAGGCGACGCTACAACAGCCGCAGGGAGCCGGATCCACGCGTCTCCGGACCGTCACCGTGCCGATTCCGGGCCGCCGCATCCCGGCTCACGGTATGCGAACATATGTTCGTGTCAGACACGGCGACCATCCTGCACGCCGACCTCGACGCGTTCTTCGCGTCGGTCGAGCAGCGGGACGATCCTCGGCTCCGCGGCCTGCCCGTCATCGTCGGCATGGGCGTCGTGCTCGCCGCGAGCTACGAGGCGAAGGCATACGGCGTGCGTACGGCAATGGGAGAGGCGCACGCGCGGCGGCTGTGCCCCCGTGCGATCGTCGTCCCACCCCGGATGTCGGCGTACTCGGACGCCAGCAAGGCCGTGTTCCGCGTGTTCGACGACACGACGCCGCTCGTCGAGGGATTGTCGATCGATGAGGCCTTCCTCGACGTGCGCGGGATGGAGCGCAGTGTCGGCACACCGGTTGAGATCGCCGTGCGGCTGCGACGCAATGTGCTCGAGCATGTCGGGTTGCCGATCACCGTCGGGGTGGCACGGACGAAGTTCCTCGCCAAGGTGGCGAGCGGCGTCGCGAAGCCGGACGGGCTGCTGGTCGTACCGCCGGATCGCGAGCTCGACTTCCTGCACCCGCTCCCGGTCGAGCGCCTGTGGGGCGTCGGCCCGGTCACCGCCGGCAAGCTGCGCGAGCGCGGGATCACGAGGGTCGGCCAGGTCGCGCAGCTCCCGGAGACGTCCCTCGTGTCGATGCTGGGCCGTGCGTCGGGCCGCCATCTGCACGCGCTCGCGCACAATCTGGATCCGCGGCCGGTGCAGCATCGCCGCCGGCGCGGCTCGATCGGCTCGCAGCGAGCTCGCGGACGCGCGCGGTGGTCGCCGCAGGACGTGGACGCGGACGTCGTCGCGCTCGTCGATCGCGTCACGCGGCGGATGCGCGCGGCGAAGCGGGTCGGGCGCACCGTCGTGCTGCGGTTGCGCTTCGCCGACTTCACGCGCGCGACGCGCTCGCATACGCTGCCGCAGGCGACTTCGAGCACCGAGACGATTCTCAGCACCGCGAGAGCGTTGTTGGTGGCCGCGATCCCGACGATCGAGCGGCGCGGACTCACGCTCGTCGGCATCGCGGTCACGAACCTCAGCGACGCGAACGCCGTTCAGCTCGCGCTGCAGCTCGATGCATGCGATCGGGACGCGCTCGACGTCGTGCTCGACGAAGTTCGCGAGCGATACGGCGCGACGTCGATCACGCGCGCCGTGCTGCTCGGGCGGGACCGCGGCTTCACGATGCCGCTGCTTCCGGACTAGATCTTCGATCGCGTTCAGTTCGTGACGATGCGGCCGCGCAGCCGCCTGGCCTCGCGTGTCTCCGGTGTCAGCGACGGCAGCCACTCGAGCCAGGCCGGCATGTACCAGTTCCATTCTCCGAGCAGTTTCATCGTGGCGGGAAGCAAGACGCCGCGAATGACGGTCGCATCGATCAGCACGGCCAGCCCGAGTCCCACGCCGAGTTGCTTCATCATGATCATCCGCAGCGTTCCGAAGATGGCGAAGACGGCAACCATGATGATCGCTGCGCTGGTCACGGTGCCTGCCGTGCGGCGGATGCCGCGCGACACCGCCTCCTCGGTCGACAACCCACCGTCGCGCAACTCCTTGATTCGGCTGAGGATGAAGACGTGGTAGTCCATCGACAAACCGAAGAGCACGACGAAGAGAAACATCGGCAGCCACGAGGTGATTGCGTGGTTGGAAGTGAAGCCGAGCACGCCCTCTGCCCAGTCGTGCTGGAAGATCAGGACGAGCAACCCGTAGGCGGCGCCGACCGACAGCAGGTTGAGCACGATCGCGGTGAGTGGGATGACGATGGATCTGAACGTCGCAAGCAGCAGCACGAAGGCCAGGCCGAGCACGAACGCGAACACCCAGGGCATCCGCGCCTTCATCTGCTGGTTGAAGTCGTGCGTCCCCGCGGTCTCGCCGGTGACCGCGTATTGGACATCGGCGACCCTCCCGAGCGTGTTCGGCAGCACCACGTTGCGCAGCGTGGCCAGCGCCGCGAGTGATGCCTCGTCGTCTCCGTTGCCTGCGATCGGGATCTGGATGTCGGCCACCGTGTCGTCATTGCTCACGGTCATGGTCATCGGCGTGAACATGCGACCCGTCGCCGCTGCTCGCAACTCGAGCCGGCGAATGCCGGCGGCAACACGTGCGCTGCGGATTTTCGGAGCCTCGACGACGACGTCAGCCGGTGTCGGCGCTCCCGGGAACGCCGTGATCAGAGCCTTGTAGGTCTGCACGATCGGAAGCTCCCTTGGCATGTCCGTGAAGCTCGGGAGCTTCGTGTGCATTCCGAGGAGCGGCACGGCGGCCGCAACGAGCAGTCCTCCTGCGAGCACGATCGAGACCACGGGTCGGCGGAGCACTCGGTCGAGCACGTAGCCCCAGAAGCGCGACTCGGCGGCAGCATGCTTGTTTCTCCCCAGGAATGGAATGTGTCCCCGATCGACGCGATCGCCAAGTCGCGCGAGCGCCGCGGGCAGCACCGTCAGCGACCCGACCATCGCACAGAAGACGACGAGCATCGTCCCGAATGCCATCGAGGTGAAGATCTTGTTGCTCGCGATGAACATGCCTGCCATCGCGATCAGCACGGTGATCCCCGAGATGAGCACGGCCTGCCCCGAGGTTGCCGCGGCTCGAATCAGCGCCGGACGCGGCTCCTCTCCCGCCGACCGCTCCTCCCGCTCACGCCGGAGATAGAAGAGCGAGTAGTCGACTCCGACGGCCATGCCGATCAGCAGGATCACCGCGGATGTCGACGGGTAGTCGCCACTCGACACGTGCGTGAGGAGCGAGAAGAGGCCGAGCGACGCGAGCACGGCCGAGAACGCAAGGAGCACCGGCAGCCCGGCCGCAACGAGAGCACCGAATGCGCCCAGCAGGATGAGAAGCGTCAGTGGAATGGTCAAGCGTTCCGCGCTCGCAAAGTCCTTGTTGAACGTCTTCCCGATCTCGTAATTCGCGCTCGCATTCCCAACCTCACGTACGCTGACGCCGCGATTGCCGAGCTGCACACCGGCGACCGCCTCGAGGATCGGCTTGATCTTGCTCGCGGCCTTGTTGGGGTCGCCGCGCACGTCGAACCGGACGAGCGCCGAGTGGCCGTCGTGCGAGATCTGGCCGCCGCCGCCCTGCTTGAACATCGGGCTCTGGATGTTGGTCACGTTCGGCTGGAGTGCGAGCGTCTGCACGACCGAGGCGATCGTTGCGACGAAGGCCGGATCGCTCGCGTCGTAGCGGCGGCTCTGCAGGAGCACGTTCTCGGTCGCAGGCTGGACCATCCCGCCGCGCTCGAGCATCCTCAGCGCCGTCGCCGCCTCGCCCGAGGCAACCTCCGAGTCCTTCATCTGCACGTGCCCGACGACGCTCCCGCCCACCATGGCCACGACGGCGAAGACGAGCCATCCGAACAGCGCCTTGCGCCAGTGGTCTGCGCTCCAGCGCCCTGCACGGCCGGCAAAGTTCAGCCCGGACATGCTTGTGTCCTCCTGACGGTTGAGCCGGTATCGACTACCGATGCGCCGCTCACGTCCGCGGGCTATCCGGGGACTCCCGTATTGCGACAGCGGCCGATCCGCAGAATCGGCGCCGCGTCGGCGGCTAGCTTTCGCGCGTCCGCGCCGAGAGCGCGAGCGGGTCGGCGCGCGGCGCCTGAGTTCGCGTAACACCTGCCGCGGCGTACGCGTCTTCCTCGTCGAGCGTCTCGTGCTCGAGCAGCGCAGCGGCGAGCGAATCGAGCTTGCCGCGATTCTCCTGGAGGAGCGAGATGACCTCCTTCTGCGAGTCGTCGACGATGCGCCGCACCTCGTCGTCGACGATCCGCTGCGTGTCGGGCGAGACCTCGGCAGCGCCGGGGAGGAACGGGCTCCCGCCGTCGCGAGGCAGCACGGCGATCGGGCCGACGGCGGAGCTCATCCCCCACCGGCCGACCATCTGACGCGCGATGGCCGTGAGCTGCTCGATGTCCGACTCGGCGCCGGTGCTCGTTTCGTCGAAAACGACCTTCTCTGCCCCGCGTCCGCCGAGTGCGACCTTGATCTTCGCGTACACCTCGGGCTCGCGATAGTTGAAGCGGTCGCTGTCGGGCGCGGCGAAGGTCACTCCGAGCGCCATGCCGCGGGGGATGATCGAGACCTTGCGAACAGGATCGGCGCCGGGTGTCAGCATGCCCACGATCGCATGACCCGCTTCGTGATACGCCGTACGCCGCCTGTCTTCGAAGCTCATCATCACCTTCCGCTCGGCGCCGAGCACGATCCGCTCGAGCGCATCGGTGAAGTCCGATTCGTCGACCTTGTCGTGATTGCGCCGCGCGGCCAGCAGCGCAGCCTCGTTGACGAGATTCGCGAGATCCGCGCCGACCATGCCCGGCGTCGTCGCCGCGATCCTCGCGAGGTCCACGTCGGGCGCGAGCGGAATGCGGCGTGCATGCACCCCGAGGATCGCCTCGCGGCCGGCGCGGTCGGGTGGCTGCACGGCGACTCGCCGGTCGAACCGTCCTGGCCGGAGCAACGCCGCGTCGAGCACGTCCGGCCGGTTCGTCGCACCGACGACGATCACGCTCGTGGACGAGTCGAACCCGTCCATCTCCGTGAGGATCTGGTTGAGCGTCTGCTCGCGTTCGTCGTTGCCGCCGCTGAAGCCCGCGACGCCGGAGGTGCGCGACCGTCCGATCGCATCGAGCTCGTCGATGAACACGATCGACGGAGCGTCCGCCTTCGCCTGCACGAACAGGTCGCGCACGCGTGATGCGCCGACACCGACGATCGCCTCGACGAACTCGGACGCCGCCATCGAGAAGAAGGGAACGTCAGCCTCTCCCGCGACTGCGCGTGCGAGCAGTGTCTTGCCCGTGCCGGGCGGCCCCGAAAGGAGCACGCCATGCGGAATTCGCGCTCCGAGCCGCCGGTACTTCTCCGGATGCCGAAGGAAGTCGACGACCTCGGCGAGCTCCTCCTTCGCCTCGTCGATGCCCGCGACGTCGGCGAACGTGACGCGTTCGGTACTCGGCTGATACCGCCGCGCGCGCGATCGGCCGAAAGACCCGAGCACGTTCTGCACGTTCCCCGCGCGGCGCATCAGCCAGAAGAGCAGGACGAGGAAGAGGATGGTCGGCCCGAAGCCGAGCAGCAGGTTCGCCCACCACGATCCGCCGGTGTCGAGCGGCTGCGCGTCGACGACCACGGCCTTCTGCTTCAACAGATCCGAAAGCTGATTGTCGTTGGCGAAGGCCGGGATCTCCGTCTTGAACAGCGTCGTGGGCTTCGAGCCCGCGTATGACAGCTTCTTCGTGAAGATGCCCTGGACGGCTGTCCCCTTCGACGAGATCTCCTTCACGTGCCCCGCGCTCACCTGGTTCAGGAAGTACGGGCTGTACGGCACCCGGACGCGCGAGGCGGGTTGCATCGCCCGCGAACCCAGATAGAAGTTGAAGATCAGGAGCGCCGCGACGAAGAGGAGCCAGCGTCCCCTCACCGGAAGGCGAGGCATCTGCGGCGATCCCGGCGGCTTGTCCTGGCGCGGCGTGCCCGAAGTCCGGGGCCGCTCGTCACCTGCCGTGCTCACGCAGAAAGCATGCCTGAGCCGACTCGTTACCCGAGCACGTCGTCGCCACCACTCACACGGCGCAGCGCTTCCGTCGAGGGAATGACGTAGTACGCGCCGCTGAGCGGCCGCGTGTAGCGGGTGAGCGCGTCGCGGGTCCCGCCCGCCACGCCGGCCATGCTTCTCAACATGGCGGCGAGCGGCCCTTGCTGCGCGCTGAAGCCTACGAACATCGTGCCGTGATCCGTGACCGTTCCATACGGCATGTTGCGCCGGAAGATCTTGCCGAAGCGGTCCTGATCGGTGCTCGCGACGTGGGAATCGGGCGGCTTGTCCTCGAGCTCGACGCTGTCGAGCTTCTTCCGGCCGATCACCTGTTCCTGGGTCGCGACCGGAAGGCCCTCCCACGCAGCCGCGTCGTGCACCCATTTCTGCAGCAGCAGGATCGTCCCCCCGGCTCCTGGCTGTCCGTCGGGTATCAGGACGAGCTCGGGCGCTTCGATGAGCGTCGGGTTCTCGGTCCCGTCGATGAATCCGGTGAGGTCGAGGTCGTGCCTGTACGACCAGCTCGACGTCTCGTCCGCGATCGACGCCAGCCCGGCGAGCGCGGCGAGCGCAGCGCGCGACACATCGAAGACGACGTCGTACGCGCTCCCCGAGAGCCAGAGCACGGCGTCGTGCTGCGTGGCCGGCATCGTGAACCCGTCGCTCCCGATGAGGTCTTCGTCGAATCCGCGAACGCCTGCCGGGGCCTCGTCGGCTGCGGCTTCTCGCCAGAGCTCGGGTCGGAATCCCGCAACGAGGTTGACGCCGCCCATCGTCGTACGCGGTTCGCGCAGCGACGCAACCGCGGCCACGACGTCCGACCCCGTCCGCCCGGCCACGAGGTCGAGCTCGAGGTACGCGTGCGAGGCCGTACCCAGGGCGAAGATTCCGCTCTGAGGAGTGCTCATCGCGTCAATCGTCTCACGTCAGGGCAGCGAGCCTGGTCCCGTGGTGTAGATGCGCACCGACATCGGGGGAAGCACCGCGTCGACCGTCGTGCCTCGACTGTCGAGCGAACGCCCGGTTCCGATCGGCTGCAGAGCCCGGCCGTCGAGCCCGGGCACGTCCAGGCGTACCGAGGCGACGTGTTGCGCCGCGTTGACGGCGATGACGTAGAGCACTCCGCCGAAGTCGCGCGCGCTGGCGCGGACGCCGGGATCGTACGGATCGACCCCGACCGGCACCGGTTCCTGCAGGAGCGCGGGCTCGAGCTGCCGGATCCGGTCGCTGACCTCGCGCACGGCCGCGCCGACCTCGGTCCCCCAGTCGCCGGGGAAGAAGCCGAGGCCGCGCGCGCCGCCGGCGATCGCGAGCCAGCTCTCGACACGAATCGTCCGTGGCGTGACCGCACTCGCCGGATCGGGGCACTTCATCTCGCGCACCTCGATCCACTGGAACGTCGGCCTCGGACCTGCGAGCTGTGTCAGGTGCTGCTGTGCGTCGAAGATCCAGGGGATGAGCTCCGGCCGGCAGAGCTCCTGCAGCGGATAGAGGTCGAAGCCGACGACGTCGGCCCGGTCGAGGAGCCCCGGATACATGCCGCGCCCGCCGGGTAGTGGAGCCGCCTGCGGAAAGAAATGCGCGGTGAGCGTCAAGAAGCGAAGGCCGGCGCCTGGACTGCTGAGGCTGTCACCGGTCAGTCCACGCGCATCCGCCTCGTCCGGATAGAACCAGCCGACCAAGCCGGGGCCTGTCGTGCCGGGCGTGTCGTCCGTCGTTCCGACGCTGAGCGCACGCCCCTGTACGCCCGTGAGCAGCGAGCTGAGCCCGGTACACGGATTCCCGGCGAAGAGGTTGATTCCATCTGTGAGGTCGGGTGACCACTGCGACGGGCACTCCTGCCAGGTGATGAGTGGGAAGAACGGAGCACCGCCGACGAGCATCGTTCCGTCCTGGACGCCGGCAGACACATCGGCGGGAATCGGGGCAGTGGTGAAAGGCACGGTCGCAGACGCGGCCTCTCCGGTCGCAGACCGCACTTCAATCGACGCGACATACGCACTGGACGACGCAAGCCCGGGCAGGACGAGGCGATGCTCGAGCGACATCGTCGGCGAGCCGAGCCAAAGCTGCGGCGGCATCCCCGCCGGCCCCCAGCCGATCCTCCCGGTCGACGGTGCGGTCGTCTGCCAGGTGACGGTCGTCGAGAAGGGGCCGACAGCGGATGCCGCCACACTCGCCACCGCGAACAGCGGCGCCGGCGGCGCAACTGTCGACGTCGAGACGCCCGACGTCGGAGTCGAGACGGGCCGCGAGCCCTGTTCGCTGAACAGCACCGCGCCGACCACCGAGATCGCGAGCAGCGTCAGCCCCGCGACGAACAGCGCGCGCGGACTGAGACGTTTCCGCACCGGGCAAGAGTAGCGTCGTCGCCCCGCGCACACACACCGGTCCGACGCCGATGCCCGCGTATCATCAGCGGCCGTGCTCGATCTCGCTGCGCTGAAGAGCGCCGCGCGTGCCGCGATCGTCATCCCCGCGGTCTTCGCGCTCGCCGACAAGGTGATCCAGCAGCCGCAGACGTCGATCTTCGCCGCCTTCGGGTCATTTGCGATGCTCGTGCTGGTCGACTTCGCAGGGCCGTGGCAACGCCGCCTCGCCGCGTATCTGGGACTCGGGTGCGTGGGCGCGGTCTTCGTCGTGGTCGGGACCCTGTGCTCACGCAGCCCGTGGCTCGCCGCCATCGCGATGGCGGTCGTCGGCTTCGTCGTCCTCTTCTCGGGCGCAGCCGGCGGCTACTTCGCCGCGGGCGCGACCGGCGCGATCCTGATCTTCGTGCTGCCGGTGACGATCCCGGCTCCGAACTCGGCCATCCCGGACCGGCTGGAAGGCTGGGGCCTCGCGGTCGGCGCCGGAGTTCTTGCCGTCATGTTCCTGTGGCCGCCGGGGCGGCGCACCGACCTCCAGCGCGAGGCTGCCGGCGCGATCCGTGCCGTCGCGGCGCTCGTCGAGGCCGAGGCCGAGGAGGCGGCCGAGCGCGCCCGCGTCGCACGTGTCGCAGTCGACCGGCTGGGACGCCGACTGCTTGGGACGCAGCATCGCCCGAGGGGCCCGACAAGGCCGACCGCCGCCCTCGCGTCGCTCCCCGACGAGCTCGACTGGCTGCTCTCCTTCCTCACTCCGTCGGTAACGTCGCCGGCCCTGGACATTGCGTGCGCCGACGACGTCGAAGCGGTAGCGGCCACAGCGGCCGTGCTCCGCGCCGGCGCCGCACGGCTCGAGGGCGGTGACGACGAGCCCGACTTCGCGCGGCTCGACACCGCGCGCGACGCCGTGGCTCGGGCGTTGATCCGGCGGCTCCCCGGCGTGTCGCTCGGTGCCGAGGACGACGCGATCCCGGAAGCGCTCGAGGCGCCGTTCCGAATCAGGGCGGTCTCGTACGCCGCCCGCCAGGTCGCCGGCTACGCACTGCTTGCGAGCGGATCCGCTCCGCCCGAGCTCGCGGAACAGGACGTTGTCCAGGCCACATCTGCGCGCGCAGCGCTCGAGGCGACGGAGCACCTCGCCGTCGAGCACGCAAGCGTCGGCTCGGTCTGGTTTCAGAACAGCGTGCGCGGAGCCGTCGGGCTCTCGATCGCGGTCTACGTCGCGCAGCGCGCCGGACTGCAGCATTCGTTCTGGGTGGTGCTGGGCACGCTGTCCGTGCTGCGCTCGAACGCGCTCGGCACGGGCTCGACGATTCTCAGCGCACTGGCCGGAACCGCGGTCGGGCTCGTGGCGGGCGCGCTGCTCGTGATCGGGATCGGCACGCACGAGGCGGTGCTCTGGGGTGTGCTGCCTTTGGCGATCTTCGTCGCCGCGTACGCGCCGCGAGCGATCTCGTTCGCCGCAGGACAGGCCGGCTTCACCATCGTCCTCTTCGTGCTCTTCAACATCATCCAACCGGTGGGCTGGAGCGTCGGGCTCATACGCGTCGAAGACGTCGCAATCGGCTTCGCGATCAGCCTCGTCGTCGGGCTCCTGTTCTGGCCCCGCGGGGCGGGGGCGCTCGTGCGGAACGATCTCGCAGCCGCGTATGCGCGTTCAGTCGACTACGTCGTCGCGACTGCCGGGCAGCTGATCGAGGGACGCTCCGCGGCAGATGCGGACCGAGATGCGCGCGCGGCGGACCTCGCGATCCACCGTCTCGACGATGCCTTCCGCCAGTACCTCGGCGAGCGATCCGCGACCGAGGTGAACGTGGAGAGCGTCGCCGCCTTCGTCGGCGGCGCGTCGCGCGTCCGGCGTGCGGCGCAGTCGCTCGATGCGCTCGGGCGAATGACGAACGGCAAGGGTGGGCTCGAGCGCTGCGCAGCGAATCTCGACCTCGAGCTACACGCACTGCAGTCCTGGTACGTATCTCTCGGGTACGCGCTCGTGAACCGACGTTCGGTCCCCCCGCCGCACATCCGCGATGCCGACGGTCGCAGACGCCTCCTCGCCTGTGTGCGCGATGCGGCGCGGACGGGCGACGACACCACCGTGCGCTCCGCTCTCGTCCTGGTCTGGACGACGCAGCACCTCGACAACCTCTGGCGCCTCGAGTCGCACCTCGGCGTGAGTGCGGCCGAGGCACGCGCCGAGCCGACGGACGGGGGAGCGATCCGAATGCTGGGGCGCCTGCGCGCGCGGGTGTGAGCCGTCCTCAGCGCCGCAGCCCGGCGACCGCCTCCTGCACCGGCACGACACTCAGATCATTCTCGGCCTCGAGATATTGGTGGATGAGCTGCACGACAGTGGCGCCTTCACCCATTGCCGTCGTGACGCGCTTCACCGACGCGTGACGAACGTCGCCCGCAGCGAAGACGCCGGGGACGCTTGTCTCGAACAACATCGGCGATCTCTCGAGCGGCCACTCCGTCAGTGCCTCGCCGTCGACGTCCACGTCTGTCCCCGTGAGGATGAACCCGCGCTCGTCACGCTCGACGATTCCGTCGAGCCAGTCCGTATGGGGCTCGGCGCCGATCATGACGAACAGGCCGTCGGTCTCGATGCGCTCCACCGCACCGCTCGGCCGGTCGCGAACGACGACGGCCCGCAGACGCTGGTCGCCTTCACCGTCCACGAGCTCCGTTCCGAGGCGAACGGAGACGTTCGCCATTCCCTCGAGCTGCAGGATCAGGTAATCGGACATGCTCTTCGCGAGCGTGTCACCGCGCACGAGGAGTGTCACCTCGCGCGCATACCTCGCCAGATGCGCGGCTGCTTGTCCGGCGGAGTTCCCGCCCCCGACGACACAGACGTGCTTCTCTCGCATCGCGCGGGCTTCGCTCGTCGCGGCGCCGTAGAAGACGCCCGCACCGATCAGCTCCTCGAGGCGAGGGATCCCGAGACGACGCCAGGTCACTCCGGTGGCCAGCACGACGGTGCGGGCGGTGACCTGCTGGCAATCGGCCGTCTGGAGCACGTGCCAGGCCCCGGAGGCATGAAGGGACATCGCCTTCTGCGCGAACACGAGGTTCGCACCGAACAACCACGCCTGTTCGCACGCGCGATATGCGAGATCGTGACCCCCGATCCCCCACGTGAAGCCGGGAACGTTGCGGATGCGCGAGCTCGACCCCGCCTGGCCCCCGGAGATCTGCCGTTCGAGCACAACGGTGTCGAGCCCCTCGGAGGCTGCGTACACGGCCGCCGAGAGACCGGCCGGCCCTGCACCGACGATCGCGACGTCGTAGACCTCGCCGTCGAGGCGCGTTCCTCCGCCGACGGCTTCGACGAGATCGGTGTCCGTCGGGTCGACGAGCACGCGGCCGTCGTGACGAACCACGACCGGCACACGTGACCCGGTCTGCCCGGCCTCCTCCAGCAGCGCAATGCCCTCCTCGGAGCCGCTCGGATGGAATGAGAACGGCATGGTGAAGCGCGTCAGGAAATCGCGGATCTCGTAGGCGCGCGGGCTGTTCTCGTGCGCGGCGATCCGGAACAGCGCGAATGCCTCCGGCTCCGATCCGGCCCAGCCGGCAAGGAACTCGCTGACGGCGGGATACAGCGCAAGGTCGGTCGACCACGGCTTGACGAGGTGATAGTCGATCTGCCCGAGCGTCATGGCGGGCACGATCGGGTTGTCGGCGGTGTAGTCGCGCTCGACGAGGAGGATTCGCTTCGCCGCCGGATGAAGTGCGCTCGCGCTCGCGAGGAAGTCGATGCCCGTCATTTCCGGCATGCGCTGGTCGGCGATCAGGAGTGCCACCGGGGCGGCGCCCTCGGCGAGCTCCGACAGTCGAGCGAGCCCAGCCGTCGGCCCTTCTGCGGCGACGACGCGCGTGTCGTTGCCGAAACGCCGCGTGAGGTCGGTCTCGAGGGCCTGGAGGACGGACGCCTCGGACGAGACGATGAAGATGATGGGTGAGCTCTCGACGACCATGTGTGCCGTGCCTTTCCTTCGTATGCCGTTGTAAATAGTACGACCGTTCGTGCTGAATTTCGTGAGAGTGTACGACCGATCGTGCTAACTTGTCAAGCGATGAGCGAGACGGAGATCCCTCGTGGGCCCGAGGGCCGCGCACGCAAGCGGCGCAGCGACGGCGAGCGGAGCCGGAACGCGATCCTGAACGAGGCAGCGCAGCTCGCCACCGTCGAGGGTCTCAGCGGCCTTTCGATCGGCCGGCTCGCCGAGGCGGTCGGGATGAGCAAGAGCGGCCTCTTCGCCCACTTCGGCTCCAAGGAGGAGCTCCAGCTCGCGACGATCGAGGCCGCAAGCACCCTCTTCGCCGAGCAGGTGGTCGAGCCGGCATCGCGTGCGCCCAGCGGGCTCGAACGGGTTCGGGAGCTCGCGGAGAACTTCCTCCGCCACGTGGAGGAGGGCGTCTACCCGGGCGGCTGCTTCTTCGCATCCGTCGCAGCGGAGATGGACACGCACCCCGGCCCCGTGCGCGACCGTGCGATTCAGGTTGCGACCGAGTGGCACGGCCTGCTCGAGACGGGCCTTCGGGATGCGCAGGAGGAAGGCGCGATCGATCCAGCAGAGGATGCCGAGCAGCTCGCCTTCGAGCTGGACTCCTACCTGCTGCTCGCGAATGCGCAGTTCGTCGTCAGCCAGGATCCGACGCCGATCGACCGCGCGCGACGGGCGCTCGACCGCCGGCTCGCAGACGTAGCTCGCTAACGCTCGGCAGGCGGGACGCCGCGCAACGGCTCCGCGAACGCCTCGATCTGCTCGCGGGTATACGACGTGTGGCGCCGACGCAACCCGGGCGGGTCGTTGACGAGCCCGGTGCCCTCGCGCCAGGCCTTTGCCGGACGGACAGGGCGTCGCTGAAAGCCACCGCCGCAATTCGGACACACGTCGTGGAGGACATCCTCGACGCACGAGGCGCAGAACGTGCACTCGTACGTGCAGATCCGTGCGTCCGGTGACTGCGGCGGTAGATCGACGTCACAGAGCTCGCAGTTGGGTCGGAGCTCGAGCATGCGTCATTCTTACAGCGACGTCACGATGCAGAGTCGCGGAGCCGCTGCTCGCATCACTCCGGATCGTCAAGTAGAAGGAAGAGCAGTGACTCACATCTGCGTAACCTGCGGAACGCAGTTCGCTGACGCCGCCGAGCCGCCGGACGCGTGTCCGATCTGTCTCGACGAGCGCCAGTACGTCGGCCACGACGGGCAACGGTGGACGACGCCGCAGGAGCTCGCTCAGCGTCACGAGACACGCATCGAACACATCGACGACGACGTGCTCGGCATCGGCCTCGAGCCGTCGTTCGCGATCGGCCAGCGGGCGCTGCACGTCGAGACGCTGCTCTGGGACTGCGTGTCCCTCGTCGACGAGGCGGCCGTTGCCGCGATCGAAGCGCGTGGCGGGCTCGAGACGATCGCCATCTCCCACCCGCACTACTACAGCGCGATGGTCGACTGGGCCGAGCGGTTCGATGCCCGCATCCTGCTCCACGAAGCCGACCGGGAGTGGGTGATGCGCCCGAGCTCCAGGATCGAGCTCTGGTCGGGCTCACGCCGGCCGGTCTCCGACACGCTCGAGCTGGTCCGGCTCGGCGGACACTTCGCCGGCGGCACCGTCTGCGTCTGGCGAGACGGCGCGGACGGTCGAGGCGCGCTGCTGTCGGGCGACATCATCCAGGTCGTCGCCGACCGCGATTGGGTCAGCTTCATGTGGAGCTACCCCAACCTCATCCCGCTGCCGCCTGCGGAGATCGAGCGAATCCGTTCCGTCGTCGAGACGCTCGAGTTCGACCGTCTTTACGGCGCCTGGTGGGACCGAGTTATCGTTGCCGACGCGAAGGCAAAGGTCATGCGATCTGCCGACCGCTATATCGACGCCGTGACGCGCGTGAGACGTCGACGCCGTCGAACACGATCGTGTCGGAGCCGGCGGACAACCTGCTCGAGCGTGCCGGTGAGCTGCTGCTGCTCGCCGATTCGCTCGATGCCGTCGTCGCGAGCGGCAGCGGAAGGCTCGTCCTCGTCCGAGGGGAGGCCGGGATCGGCAAGACCGCACTCGTACGAACCTGCTGCGACGACCAGCAACGTGCGCGTGTCCTCTGGGGAAGCTGCGACGCGCTGTTCACCCCTCGCCCACTCGGGCCTTTCCTCGATGTGGCGCGCACGGTCGGAGGCGAGCTCGAGCGCGTCGCCGTCGGCCGCCCGAAGCCGTACGAGTTCGCCGAGGCGCTGATGGTCGAGTTGCGCGGGCCGACGCCGACCGTGGTCGTGATCGAAGACGTGCACTGGGCCGACGAGGCGACACTCGATGTGCTCCGGATCGTCGCGCGCCGGATCGAGACGCTGCCGGTGCTGATCGTCGCGACCTTCAGAGACGACGAGCTCGACCGCCGGCATCCGCTCCGGGTTCTGCTCGGCGAAGCGGCCCTCGGCCAGCGGTCGACCCGAATCGAGCTCGGATCGCTGTCGCTCGACGCGGTCACGACGCTTGCCGCACCGCACGGCGTCGACGCCGGCGACCTGTACCGCAAGACGTCGGGGAACCCGTTCTTCGTCACCGAGGCACTGGCCGCCGCCGGAGCCGAGATCCCGGACACTGTCCGCGACGCCGTGCTGGCCCGGGCCGCACGGCTCGGCCCCGAAGCGCGACGCGTGCTGGAGGCGGTCGCGGTCGTGCCCCCGCACGCCGAACCGTGGCTGCTCGAGGCGCTCGTCGCCGACTCGATAGCGCCGCTGGAGGAGTGCCTGGCAGCCGGCATGCTCCGCTCGCAGCCGGACCATGTCTCCTTCAGGCACGAGCTTGCCCGGCTTGCCGTCGAGGACTCTCTCTCGGCGAGCGAGCGAGTTGCACTCCAGCGCCGTGCCCTCGACGTGCTCGCGTCGCCGCCTTCAGGTGAGCCCGACGTCAGCCGTCTCGCGTACCACGCGAATGCCGCCGGCGACACCGCCGCGCTCCTCCACTTCGCGCCGCTGGCGGCGGAACAGGCCGCCCGGCTCGGCGCGCATCGCGAAGCGCTGGCGCACTACCGCCTTGCACTCGCTGCTGCCGGCGCTTCGGCGCTCGAAGACCGCGCCGACTTGTACGAGCGATACGCGTTCGAGGGCTTCGTCACGGGGAACTTCGTCGAGGCTCTCGAGGCGCAGGAAGCTGCGTGCGAGCTCCGACATGAGATCGGCGACCCGCTCCAGGAGGGAGACGCACTCCGCGCGCTGTCACGCGTGCTCCGCTTCATCGGCCGGACGTCCGAGGCCTTCGACGCCGGACACCGGGCCGTCGAGCTGCTCGAGCCGCTGGGACCGAGTCATGAGCTTGCGATGGCGTACGCCGCGGTCGCGCACTTGTTCGTGACGTCCGAGGATGCCGCCGGGACGCTCGCCTGGGCCGCCAAGGCGCGCGACCTCGCAGCTGAGATCGACGACGTCGAGGCCGACATCTACGCATCGGCGTGCATCGGCGCCGTCGCCTATCTGGCGGAGAGCCCCGACGGCTTTGCACAGCTCGAGCAGAGCCTCGCAAACGCTCGCGCAGCTGGGCTCGACGAGCATGCCGGCCGCATCCTCATCAATCTGGTCTGGTGGCCGATCCGCCTTCGCGAATACACGCGCGCGACGCGCTATCTGGAGATCGGTCTGGCGTATTGCGACGAGCGCGGGCTCGATTTGTGGCGGCTGTTTCTCATCGCGTGCCGCGGCCGGGTCGAGCTCGACCAGGGCCGCTGGACGGACGCCGTCGACTCGGCTGCATCCGTGCTCGCAGATCCACGCACCTTTCCCGTTCCTCGCATCCTTGCGCTGTCGACGGTCGCGACCGTGCGGGCGCGCCGCGGCGACCCGGACGTCTGGTCGCCGCTCGAGGAGGCACGCGCACTCGCAGGTCCGAGCGGCGAGCTGCAGTGCATAGCTCCGGCGGCCATCGCGTGCGCGGAAGCCGCCTGGCTCGAGAACGACCAGGCAGCCGCCGTCGAGACGACCTCGTTCGCGCTCGAGCTCGCTGTCCGCCGCGAGGCGCCGTGGGTCTTCGGCGAGCTCGCCTGCTGGCGTCGCCGCGCAGGCATCCAGGAGGAGCTGCCGGCGTCGCCGGCAGAGCCGTTCGCGCTCCAGTTCGCAGGTGCGTGGCAACCTGCCGCGGAGCTGTGGCGCGAGCTCGGCTGTCCGTACGAGGCAGCGCTGGCACTCGCGGGTGCCGACGAGGAGGAGCCGCTACGACAGGCGCACGCGGAGCTGCAGGAGCTCGGTGCGCAGCCGGCTGCCGCCATCGTCGCCCGGCGGCTGCGAGAGCTCGGCGTTCGAGGATTACCACGAGGCCCGCGCACCGCAACCCGCGACAATCCCGCAGGGCTGACATCGAGAGAGCTCGAAGTGCTGGAGCTCGTCGCAGCCGGCCTGCGCAACAGCGAGATCGCCGAGCGGTTGTTCCTGTCGGTCAGGACCGTCAACCATCACGTCGCGTCGATCCTGCGGAAGCTCGGCGTCCGGAGCCGTGGCGAGGCAACCGCTGCTGCGATCCGCACGGGAATCGTCCACAAAGATCGGTAGCCCCGGCGCCTAACCTAGGCAGTCCCGCCGATGTGGCGGCGAGCCCCTCCTCGTACGCGTCGAGCCACTGAACATTCGACGAAGGAGGACTGTTGTGAGCACCATCCGGCCGATCATCAGGCTGATCGCATGCGTCGCCGCCGTCGCCGCCGTGGGCGTCTCGGCAGCCGGCGCCATGACCTACGAAGGCGGAACGCCGCCGTCCAGGACAACGGCGAGCGAGAGCACGAATGCAACGCTCGTGGCCGACCTCGCGCTGGCACGCGCGTCGACGGTGAAGTACGTGACCAACCTGCAACTGGCGGAGGCGAACGGCTACGGGATCATCACGAAGATGATCCCGAATATGGGTTACCACTACATGAACCCGAACGTGAAAGGCTTCGACGTGCGGAAGCCGGCGATCCTCGTGTACGAGCACCACGGCTCGAGCTGGCAACTGGGCGCGATCGAATGGGTCTTCACGTCGAAGCCGGCGAAGCCGCCCATCCCCGGCGCAAAGTACGGAGCGTTCGGCGCCGGCTGCCACTACAAGGACGGCACGTTCGTCCCGTCGACGACGCAGGACGCGTGCCCGAAGACCGCCCCGCAGACCGGAGCTGCCTTCAACTTCTGGCATCCGACGCTGATCACGATGCACGTCTGGCTCTGGTACCCGAACCCGACCGGCGTGTTCGCGAGCACGAACCCGCTCGTCTCCGCCTTCAACCGAGGCTGACCTGAACGGATGGGCGCCGCGACAAATTCGCGGCGCCCATCCCTCATCCGCCGAAAGCAAGAAATCCAACCACCCCACGGATTCCGAAGGAGGGACGAGATGCCCCGCTATCTCATCGAGAGAAGCTTCCCCGACGGCCTCGGCGTTCCCGCCACCGCCGAAGGCGCGGCCGCATGCCGGCGCCTCATCGAGTGCAACGACGACGGAGGCGTCACCTGGCTCCATTCGTACGTGAGCGCAGATGACAGGACCACCTATTGCGTCTACGACGCGCCGAGCCCGGAGGCGATCAGGAAAGCGTCAGCCCGGAACGAGCTGCCCGTCGACCGCATCACCCTTGTCCGCGTCCTCGACCCCTACTTCGACCTCGTCGCCTGATGCTCCCATCGCTCTACGAAGCCCTCATTCGCGAGGAGCAGCGCGCGCTCGAGCACGAGCGAGACCGGCACCGCACCGGTCTCCGACGGGAGGTCCGGGCCGATAACGCAGCTCCCGCCAAAGCGGCTCATCCGGCACAGCGACGCTGGACGTTCGTGAGGCGCCTGCCTCTGACTCCTGCACCCGCGTGCGGCGGCGACCTGGGAGGCACCGGACGCCGCTGAGCTTCGCCGCGAGCTCCGTGTCTACACCAGCCGAAAGATCTCTTCGAGAGGGCGCGGGCCTCCATCGGGCACGCGCTCCTCGAGGAGCTCCGCCATCGCGTCCTGCCACCGCGCACTGACCGGCTGCGCCGCGAGGTATGCAGCGGTCTGCTCGAGATCGTCGGCTTCGAACGTGCCGAACATCCGATTCTCGTCACGGAAGATCGAGTAGTTGCGAATGCCGGCCGCTTTCAGCGCCTCGAGCATCTCGGGCCACACATCTCGATGTGCCCGCAGGTACTCGTCGACTCGTTCCGGCTTGACGCGAAGCACGAACCCCACCCGCTGTGTCATGGCGAGACGCCGTCCTCCAGCCAGAGGAGCTGTTCGTCCGAGAGCCGGAGCTCGCGAGCGGAGAGAGCCTCGTCGAGATGCGCGGATGACCGCGTGCCGACGAGTGCGCGTACGTGCGGCGGCTGGTTGAGCACGTAGGCGAGCGCGACAGCCGCCGGCTCCGTGCCGAGCTCCTTCGCGAGTCGTCCGGCACGCTCGCGTCGCGCCGCATTCGCAGAGCTGTCCCAGCTCGCCACGTTACGACCGGCGAAGTAGCCGGCAGCAAGGCTCGCCCACGCGAGGGCCGCGATGCCGAGCTCGGAGAGCTCCGCGAGATCGTCCTTCGTCATCGCGAGGCAACCGGGCCACGTCGGCGTCACCATCTCTCCGAGCGAGAAATGGTTGCTGAACGCAACCAGGCGACCGGCGCCGCCGTTCAGCCACTGCGCAAGCGCCCGCAGGCGGGGCATCGTCCAGTTCGAGACGCCGACGCCGTCGAGCTTGCCGCCGTCGACCTGCGCAACGAGCGCTTCGGCCCACTGCTCGACGGGGACGTCAGGGTCGTCGCGGTGCAGCATGAAGACGTCCAGCCGATCGATCGCAAGATCGGCGAGAGCCCTGTCGACCTCTGCCCCGACGAGGGACGGCGAGCAGTACGGCGGATGGCAGCCCTTGCCGTAGATGACGAGCTCCTCGCGGACTCCGCGCGACGCGAGCCACGCGCCGACGGCCCGCGCGGACTCCCCATCCGCATACACGTTGGCGACGTCGAGAGCGCGGCCGCCCGCGTCGTAGAAGCGGTCGAGAAGCTGCGGCGTCATGGCGTCGTCGCGAAGATCCGCGCTTCCGAAGACGAGTCTCGTGCCGTCGCTCAGCAACGCTGCTCCTTTGGACGCCGGGTCGGAAGCAGACGCTTCCGACCCGGCGGGAGTTGGTTCTAGAAGTGGAACTTGTCGATGTTTTCCGGCGTGAACACGAGCGGAGGCCCGAGAACGACCACCGGCTTGTTCCCGTCGCTCACCTGCACCGTGTACGTGCCGAGATGACCCGCCTTGAACGACTGACCGAGAGCTCCGGTCAGCTTCCCTGCCAGGACGTTGTGGGCGACGTACGCGGCGAGATAGCCGAGGTCCTTCTCGTTCCAGAGGCCGAACTTCGTCGTGCAGCCGGCCTTGACGTACTTGCGCATGTCGTTCGGCAGGCCGAGCCCGGTGAGCTGGACCTTGCCGCACTTGCCCTCCTGCTGCAGCTCCTGCGCGGCAGCCTGGATGCCGACTGTCGTCGGCGAGATGATGCCGGCCAGGTTGGGATAGGCCTGAAGGAGCGCCTGAGCCTGCTGCGCCGAGACGGTCGGATCGTCGTTGCCGTAGGCGATCTTGACGAGCTGCATGTTCTTGTACTGCGGCTTCTTGAGCTCCAGCTTCATGAACTTGATCCACGTGTTCTGGTTGGCGGAGGTCGCGTTCGCCGAGAGGATCGCGATCTGCCCCTTGTAGTGGGTCTGCGCGCCGATCCACTTGACTTCATACGCACCGATCAGCGAGTTCGTCGACGGTGCAACGAAGATCGTCCGGGCGTCGGGTGCCGTGTCTCCGTCATAGGAGATGACCTTCACGCCCTTCGCCGCTGCCCGCTTCAGTGCGGGTGCCACCGCGTTCGCGTCGGGTGTCGAGATGATGATGGCGTTGTACCCCTGCCTGACTGCCGTGTCGATGAACGGCACCTGTGCGGCGCCGCTGACCGTCGTGGGGCCGTTGTACGTCACCTTGTCGCCAAGCTCCTTGCCGGCCTGCTTCGCGCCGAGGCCGTTCTGCGTGAACACCGGAATGCCGGTGCCCTTGGGCAGGATGAAGATCTTGTAGCCCGCGTGAGCCTTGGTCGTCCCCGCCGAGCCGACGGTGGCCATTACGGCAACGGTGACAACGGCAGCTGTGCCGATCACCAGTCCGAATATGCGCTTGCGCATCTTCTACCTTCCTCTCGTTCTTAGGAGTTCGAGTCGACGAGAACCGTGGAATCCGCTCGCGTGTTGGACGTCACCCCCTTCCGGAGGCGGCGGAGCTTCATGGTCGGCAAGCCACCCTCCCGCACGCTCGCGATCAGGTTCCCGGCGACGATTGCCGCAAGGAGGAGAACGCCGATGACGATGTTCTGAAGCTGGCCGGAAAGATTTGCGAGCTGCATCCCGTTGCGGACCTCGGCGACGAGGATGAGCGCGAGGAGCACGCCCGGCATCGACCCCGTTCCGCCGAAGATCCCGACGCCGCCGAGGACGACCGCCGTCACGACGTCGAGCAGCGAGCCCTGCGCGGCATCCGCTCGCGCCGAGCCGAAGTAGCCGACGTAGACCATTCCGGCAACGCCGGCCATCAAGCCTGAGATCACGAATACGGTCACGCGGACCCGCGTCACCGGAATCCCCGACAGGCGCGCAGCCTCGCGGTTCGAGCCGATCGCGAACAGGTAGCGGCCGAACCGCGTCCGGTGGAGAACCACGCCGAGCACGAATGCGAAGCCGAGCAGCACGAGCAGCGCAACGGGAAGCTCGTTGTTCGCGAGATAGCCACCGCCGAACTCGGTGAAGCGCGACGGGAAGCTGGCGACTCCTTCGCCCGAGAGCACGATGAACGCAAGCCCGGAGTACGCGGCCAACGTTCCGAGCGTGACCGCGAGCGACGGCAAGTCCAGCACGGCGACGAGCAACCCGTTCGCGAGGCCGAGCGCCGCTGCAACGCCGAGTGCCGCGAGCGCCGAAAGCCAGATGTTGACCCCCGCACCGTAGATCTGCGCGAAGCAGACGATCGACGCGGCGAGAATCGACGCGACCGAGATGTCGATCTCGCCAGTGATCACCACAAACGTCAGCCCGAACGCCATCAGGCCGATGAAGACATACGGCGTCACGAGATCGAGCAGGTTCGCCCGCTTGAGGAAATACGGCGAGAGCGTCACACTCCAGATGCCGACGCCGATGATCGCGAAGACGAGAAGTGTCTCCCAGCGCACGAGCACGCGACCGAGGAATGTCTTCACGACGTCGTCCCCGTATCCGGCGCGACGAGCAACGCAGACCGGCGTCGCCTCAATGCCTCCTGGAGCCGCTTCGTGATGAGTGAATCGATCGTCACTGCCGCGACGATCGCGAATCCGTTGAAGAAGATCTTCCAGAACTCATCGAGGCGAAGCAGCGTGAACCCATTGGAGATCGTCGCAACGAGAACGGCGCCGAGCATGACGCCCAGGATCGTCCCGGAGCCGCCGAAGACGTTGACTCCGCCGATCACGACGGCGGTGATGACCGTGAGCTCGAAGCCGTTCGCAGCGCTCGAATCGAGCGTCGGGAACCGAGACGCGAAGAGAAAGCCCCCAAGGCCCGCGAGGGCGCCCGACAGCGCGAACGCCGTGATGACGCGCCGGCCGGCCGGAATGCCGGCGAAGCGGGCGGCATCCGGGTTGGAGCCGATCGCGTAGAAGTCCCTCGCCCACGGTGCCCAGCGAAGCGTTGCCGCGCCGATGAGCGCAACGCCGACCGCAATCCACGCGAGCGCCGGGAAGCCTGCGGGCTTCGACGAGGCAAGCTGCAGGAAGCGATTCGGCAGCTGGTACGCCGTGATGTTCTCGCCCCCGGTGATCTCCGCGTCGATCCCGCGGAAGATCGCGAGGGTCGCGAGGGTCGCGATGATCGACGGAATGCGCGCAACGGCGACGAGGAGCCCGTTTACGAGGCCGAGACAGAGCCCGATCCCGAGCGAGATCAGTGCGACCACTTCGACCGGAATGCCGTGATGGGACTTGAGTGTCGCCGCAACGAGATAGCCGGCGAGGCCGACGATCGAGCCGACGCTCAGGTCGATGTTCCGCGTCAGGATCACCAGCGTCTCGCCGACAGCAACGACCGCGACGATCGAGACGTTCTGCGCGATTCCCTGCCAATTCCCGACGGTCAAGAAATTCGTGGCCCGTACACCGAAGAAGATGACGACAGCGACGAGCGCGATCAGGATGCCGATCTCGCGCAGCCGGAACGCAGCCGCCGCGAGCTCGTGCGGCTTCATTGCCCGCAACCGCGAGACGATCATGCCGCCGCCTCCACGCCTGCCGCGGCCTGGATGACCCGCTCCTGCGTCGCCTCCTCGCGCGACAACTCGGCGACGAGCTGTCCCTCGCGCATGACGAGGATGCGGTCGCTCATTCCGAGGATCTCCGGCAGCTCCGACGAGATGAGAAGGATCGTCAGACCCTGAGTCGCGAGATGCGAGATCGTGCGATGGACGTCGGCTTTCGTCCCGACGTCGACGCCGTGCGTCGGCTCGTCGAGAATCAGGATTCGAGGCTCTGCGGCAAGCCACTTGCCGAGCACGACCTTCTGCTGGTTGCCGCCCGAGAGACTGCGGACGACCTGGGCGGGCGACGTCGCCTTGATGCTCAGCTGCGCCATGAAGCGCTCCGCCAACGCACGCTCGCTTCGCGGCCGGAGAAACCCGAGTGTCGTGAGCTGCTCGAGGACGGCCATCGAGACGTTGTCGCTGATGGACATCGGCTGGACGAGGCCCTCGTGCAGGCGGTCCTCGGGGAGATACGCCAGGCCGCGCCGAAGCGCGGCACGCGGCGAACGCGGCCGGAACGAACGCCCTTCGATCTCGATTCGCCCGCTGTCGAGGGGATCGACGCCGAAGATGCTTCGCGCGACCTCCGTTCGACCGGCCCCGACGAACCCTGCGAGGCCGACGATCTCGCCGCGTCGCAGCTCGAACGAGACATTGCCGAAGATTCCGCGCCGGCTGAGGCCGTTCGCCTTGAACACGACGTCGCCGATCTGCGCCTCTTCCTTCGGGAAGAGTGCGTCGAGCGAGCGCCCGACCATGAGCCTGATGATCTCTGCGTGCGTGAGCTCGGCAGCCGGGCGCGTCTCGATGTGCCGCCCGTCGCGCAGCACTGTGACCGTGTCGGCAAGCGTTCCGATCTCTTCGAGCCGATGGCTGATGTAGATGACAGCAACGCCGCGATCACGCAGCTTGCGGACGGTGACGAAGAGATTCTCGACCTCGTTCGGCGAGAGCGCCGCGGTCGGCTCGTCCATGATCAGCAGCCGCGCGTCCGTCGACAGCGCCTTCGCGATCTCGAGCAGCTGCCGGTCCGCGACACCGAGCCCACGCACGGGCGTATCGGGCCCGAAGTCGACGCCGAGCTCGTCGAGGATGCGCATCGCGTCGGCCTCCATCGCCCGCCAGTCCACGGTCCGGAGCGCGCTGCGGGGATGCCGGCCCGCGAACACGTTCTCGGCGACGCTCAGATCGGGGAACACCGTCGGCTCCTGGTACATGGCGACGATGCCGAGCTTGTACGCCGTCTGCGCGTCGCCGATCCACACGGGCCGCCCGTCGAACAGAAGCTCGCCGCTGTCGTGGCCGACGACGCCGGTGATGATCTTCACGAGGGTCGACTTGCCGGCGCCGTTCTCCCCGACGAGCGCGTGCACCGTCCCACGCTCGATCGAGAAGCTGACGTCGGTGAGAGCCTGCACACCCCCATAGCTCTTGGAGATCGAGCGGAGCTCGAGAAGCGGTTGCTTCGAGACGTCGCTCATCTCGGGTAGGCAGCCGTGACGCCGCCGTCGACGTTGATGACGTTTCCGGTCGACTTCGCGGCGCGCGGACCGGCAAGGAAGCTGATCGCCTCTGCGACATCCTCGGGGTAGACGTCGACGCCGAGCTTCGTGCGCCCGCGATAGAACCGTTGCAGGTCGTCCTCGGTGACACCGTAGGTGCTTGCGCGCTCCGCCTTCCAGTCGGATGACCAGATCGCGGAGCCCTGGATGACGGCGTCAGGGTTGACCGTGTTGACGCGGATGCCGTGAGGGCCGCCCTCCTCGGCCAGGCAACGAGCAAGATGCAGCGACGCCGCCTTCGCCGACGAATATGCAGCAGCGTTCGCGCCGGCGACAAGAGCGTTCTTCGAGCCGACGAAGACGACCGACCCGCCGCGCCCCTGCTCGAGCAACACGCGGAACGTCTCGCGCGCAGCGAGGAAATAACCGCGGGCAAGCACGGCGTAGTTCAGCTCCCACTCCTCGAGCGTCGTCTCGGTGATCGGTGCGCTGGTCGCGAGGCCGGCCGACGCAACGAGCACGTCGACACCGCCGTACGCGAGCACCGCCGCCCCGACCATCTCCCGCACGGCCGACTCGTCGGTGACATCGGTCGCGACCGCGATCGCCCGGCGTACGCCGTACTCGCTCACGAGCTCGTCGGCCACGGACTCTGCGCCCTCGAGGTTCCGGTCTGCGACGACGACGTGCGCACCGCGCGCCGCGAGGGCACGAGCCGCGGCACGACCGATCCCGCTCGCACCGCCCGTAACGAGAGCGATGCGGCCGGACAGCTCACCGGACGGCGGCGCTTGCGCAAGCTTGTAGCGCTCGAGCGGCCAGTACTCGATCGCGAAAGCCTCGCTCTCGTCGAGGGAGTGAAAACCGCCTATGGCATCCGCCGCATCCTCCACCGCGATCGCCCGGTGATAGAGATCACGGGACGTCCGGGCCCGACGCGCGTCGCCGCCGCTCGTGACGATGCCCACGCCCGGAACGAGAACGACACGCGGGCCTGCGGGATCGATGGGGAACTGCCGTGTCTCGTCGTCCAGATTTCGCTCGTAATACGCGCGATACCACGCGGCATACGTCTCGACACCGCTGCGGAACGCGTCACGCAGCTCCGGAGCGCCTTGGCGTTCCGGATCGAAATCGACGACGAGCGGCTTGTGCTTGGTGTTGATCAGATGATCCGGACAGGGCGCGCCGATCTGACTCACCTCGGCTGTGCGTGCGGCGGAGGCGAACGCGATCGCTTCCGGGCTCCTGTCGACCTCGAGCACGACACCCTGCGCGTCGGCGAGCAACGCGCCGCGGAGCGCGGGGAGTGCCTCCTGGAGGAGGGCCACGCAGTCGGCGTCCCCGAGCTCTGCGGTCTTTCTGCCACCGAGCCCGAAGCGACCCTCGGCGGCGCCGTCGATTGCGCGAGCGGCGCGGGTCACGAAATCGATCGTGCTGCGGTAGCTCTCTTCACCGGTCTCTCCCCAGGTGACGAGTCCGTGCTTCTCGAGCAGCACCGCCCGGGCCGTGGGGTGCTCCTCCAGCAGCTCCGCGATGCGCCTCGACATGTCGAACCCCGGCCGCTGGTAGTCGAGCCACACGATCTCGTCGCCGAACGCCTCCTCGGCGAGGCGACGGCCGTCGGGCGATGACGTCAGGGCGATGACTGCATCCGGATGCGTGTGGTCGACGTGATCGGCCGCGATGAACGCGTGGAGCAACGTCTCGATCGACGGCCTCGGCTGATCGGGGCGCAACGCGCTGCGGAGCAGGAAGTCCACCATCGCGGCGTCGTCCATCGCGTCGCGCGTTCGGAGCGTGAGGACGTCGTCGAGGCGGAGCCCCGGGAAGCCTGCCGGCGTGATCGTTGCGAGATCCGTACCGGATCCCTTTACCCACAGGACGCGTACCTCTCGTCCCGTGTGATCGAGCGCTCGTCCCTTGGCGGAGGTGTTGCCGCCCCCCTGGTTCGCAAGCGCCCGGTCGGCGCCGAGCAGGTTCGAGCGATAGACGAGGGCGTCGAGCGTATCGGTGGGAGCAGCGGTGTCGTCCCAGCGATCGTCGGGCGCAGGAATCCCGTGGAGGACACCGGTAATGCTCATGCGCTCACCGCGAGCGACGCGAGCTCGGCGAAGCGGTGTCGTGCCTCGTTCCATTCCGCCGGCGCGTGCGGCTCGTACACCGTCGGGGCGTACGATGCCCCGACGACTCGGCGTGCGTCTTCGATCGACTCGATCTCGCCGAGTGCGATCGCCTGGACGAGAAGGTTGCCGAGAACGGTTGCCTCCTCGGGCCCGGCGAGCACAGGAAGTCCGGTCGCATCCGCCGTCCACCTGCAGAGGAGTTCGTTTCGTGCCCCGCCGCCGACGACGTGAATCTCGGCTGGCGTCGTGGAGGTCGCCTGCGCGAGCACGTCGACGGTCTGCGCGTGCTTGAGAGCGAGACTCTCGAGGATGCACCGCACCACCGCACCGTGATCGTCCGGCTCGGATTGGCCGGTGCGCGCGCAGAAGCTGCGCACGCGCGCCGGCATGTCGCCCGGATCCGCGAACGCCGGGTCATTGGGCTCGATCAGCGAACGCAAGGCCGGCGCCGCTTCGGCCAGCGCAATCAACTCGGCGAAGGAACGCTCGTGACCCTGCGCGGCCCATGTGCGCCGGCACTCGTGCAGAAGCCAGAGGCCGGTGACGTTGCGCAGCAGGCGGTACGTCCCGGCGACGCCCCCTTCGTTCGTGAGATTGGCGTCGAAGGTGGCGTCGTCGATGAGCGGCTCGTCGAGCTCCATCCCGACGAGCGACCACGTACCGGCGCTGATGTACACGGAGTCGGGACGGCGGAACGGGATCGCCGCAACAGCAGAAGCGGTGTCGTGCGTGCCGACCGCAACGACCGTGGCGCCGTCCAGCCCGGTCCCTTCGGCGACGCCGGCGAGTGGTGTGCCTGGCGGGACGACCTCGGGAAGCAGCGTCGGCGGGATCCCGAGCCGCTCCGCGAGATCCGTTGCCCAGCAACCGCCACGGGCATCGAACAGCTGGGTCGTGGTCGCATTCGTCAGCTCGGAGGTCCGCGAGCCGCACAGCCAGTGGTGCATCAAGTCGGGGATCAGCAGCAGGGTGTTCCCCGGCTCGAGCGCGGCGTCGCCGTCGTGCGCCATCGCGGCCAGCTCGAAGATGGTGTTGATCGGGATCAACTGGATCCCGGTTCGTTCATAGAGCTCGCGTGCGGGCACGTCGGCGAGCACGCGATCCATCGCGCGCGCGCGCCGTGGATCTCGGTAGTGGACGGGGTTCTGCACGAGACGGCCCTTGGCGTCGATGACACCGAAGTCGACGGCCCACGAATCGACGGCGACCGCTTGCACGGGACCCGCCTCCCGGACCGCCGCCCGCAGTCCGTCCTGCACCTCCCGGAAGAGGCCCAGCGCGTCCCAGTGCAGCGTCCCGCCTGCCTGGACCGGGACGTTGTCGAACCGGTGCACCTCCGTCACGTCGAGACGCTCTCCGTCGAACCGACCCACGGCGACCCGCCCGCTCTGGGCACCGAGATCCACGGCGGCGAGCGTCGTCATCAGCCGACCGCCTGGTCGTTGCGGACGGCGCGACGAAGGTCGCGAGGTCGCAACGGCGCGGGGTCGCGAGGGCCGGCCTTCGCGGTGATCACCGTCACGTCTGCGGCGCGCCACGCGGCGACCTCTTCCTCGGGCGCGGTCGTGTCGGTGATGATTCCGTGGATATCGTCGAGTGCGGCGAACGAGAGCAACGCGCTCCGATGCCACTTCGTACCGTCGAGAATTCCGTAGACCTGCTCGCACGCGTCGGCCATCTCCTGCTTGATGCGAACCTCGTCGGGGTTGAGATCCATGAGACCGCGCTCGAGACTGAGGCCGCGCGCGCCGAGAAAGCCCTTGTTGATGCGTGTCGTGCGCAAGACGTCGATGCCGAGGTCGCCGACGAGCGACATCGCCGACAGGCGAAGCGTCCCGCCGGTGACGAGGACGGTGATCCCCGGCGCGTCGGCAAGGGCGGCGGCGATGAGCAAGCCGTTCGTGACGACGACGAGCTCTCGCTTCGCCCGCAGCTCGAGGGCGAGGTAGTACGCAGTGGTGCTCGAGTCGAGGGCCACGGCCTCCCCCTCTCCGACGAGCGCGGCGGCGGCGCCTGCGATGGCCCGCTTCTGCTCGGCGTCGATGCGTAGACGGAGGTCGAACGCGAGCTCGGAGTGCCCGCGCTGGAGGGCACGCACGCCGCCCCGGACGCGCGCGACGAGCCCCTGGCGCGCGAGCGACGAGAGATCGCTTCGGATCGTCACCTCCGAAACCGCAAAGGTCTCCGCAAGTTCCGTAACGTGAACGGAATCGCGAGTCTCCAGCATGCGCAGCACCTGCTGCATGCGCTCATCCTGGAGATACGTGGGTATTTATTTCGTAAAAAAAATTCCGTAGTGAAATCCGTCTCAGAATCTGATACTGACAGTGAATCTGAATCAGATTCCGATTTTGCACACGAACTCAAAAAGCGTACAATGAAAAGCATATCTAAAAATATTGACCCTAATGCTCGATCCGATTGTCAAATCCTCTGAAAAGTACTTGAAAGAAAATATTCCAATACTAAGTAAAAAGTATTCTCTCTTCACATCCAAGGAAATAATGGAATGTGCCGCCAAAGATTGGCTTAAAAGATGGATATTCAGAATCAGATATCTGAACGGATTCGGAATCCAAACCCGAAGAAAAATCAAAACCAATAAATCCTGATTATATGCACATTAATATCTACAATGATGATACGGAAATCATTAATGCGATCATTTATTACATTAGAGAATGCACATCATTTAGTCATGTCATCTACAATGGCAAACCTTACTATGAGCGAACTAACTATTTTAATGAAAAACGTCGCATGAAAAAATATAACAGGCCCACATATGATCCGGATGTTGTGTGTGACGTGATATTTTGAGAAAGGACAGATCGAATGTGATGGCAAACCCACAATTTATCCACAGAATCGGACACCCTAGAATACATAATGATCTTGATAAAGACAATCTCTTGGATTACTTTGAAGACGCGGAAAATCCTCCAGATGCGAATTTAATTGCCAATATCGATAAAATACGATCCGAAGAAAGTCATTTTAGAAGGGTATGAAACATTACATATGAAACATTGTCCTGAAACATTGGGTTACTACAAAGCTTGTGGATTCAAGACCGGACCTCATGGAACAAAAGTTCTCAAGCTGGATCACCGTGGATCCAATCACTGCAAAGTTTGTTTGAATCATCTTATCGAAAAAACTGCGGATGGCCCAATAACCTTGTATGATTTAATCATGGCTTTTTATGAATTCAAAATACATAAATGGGAGGATACGTACGAATCTACGGGATAGAGCATCCGTTGAAAGAAAAATGGCACGATGACCCTCCTGATGTGTTTACAATATGGATCATAAAAAAATTGATTTCTTAATTACTTAATATATTCATTAAGCAACTAAGCATATCAAGATGGAGAGTCCGCAATATGAGCAAATCCAATCTGAAATTCGTGATTTGGAAGAAGGGTTGACCAAGCACAAGTTCATCGTTAATTCAAATACCAAACTCATTCGGGAGATCAAATTGTTCATTGATGAGAAGTTCACGCATCATTTGTGCGAGACTGAAGACTACGACGATGGCCACAGATTCGGTTGGGACAAAAAATGCGTCATATATGAAAATATTTGGGAAAAGATTTTGATGAGAAAAAGATCCCCGGTCTGAAATCCGTGACAAAATTGACCAGCATTATAACTTATACAAACGATTATGTGCAGAAATCAGGAAAAGTAACGATTCTATCGGACTTATTGAGCAGACAATTTATTCTTTGATACAGAAAATCTCGACGGACGTATGCACGCATCTCATAATTGATATTCCGAATCAAAGGTGTAAATTATGCTACAAATTGATGATATGATTATGTAATCATCGTATCACGAACCGATTATATAATATTCTGTTCGTAATATATGATGCAAGAAATTAATTATGAACAAAAATATCATAAAATACAAAGCCAAATATATCAAAGCAAAAAAACGAAATGGGGGAGCTTGGCGATAAATCGATCTGACAAATCATCGCACTCGTGGGCGGAGCTCCTCCGATAAATCGGTCGTCGCACCCGGTGGGAGCTCCTCCGATGAATCGGTCGTCGCACCCGGAGGGAGCTCCTCCGATAAATCGGTCGTCGCACCCGGTGGGAGCAGTTACGAACCCTAAACAAAATCTCTATTTGGAAATCGTGCCTCGTTGATCCTTAAGATCGATTTGGTGTCTTATACTATTATCAAGGAGAAAAATTTCAAGTTCCTCGATCACTTCGTAAAATATGGCGCCCAAAACCTCGATTAGGCCAGAAACGTCCAGCATTTATTTTTCGATATGTAATTTTACCTTACGGAACGAACTGATTTAATCGGACAACTCCAAGATACGATGGCAAAAGCAACAGAAATTATGTCAAAGGTAAATGTCAAACTTACCTTATCAAATTCTCTCACGAAGTCCTCCGGGAGTCAAATATCGCTAGAAAAAAATTGAAAATTAATCTACTAGAAGATATCATTAAAAAATGTCTCAATATTATCCAAGATGCTCGGTGGAATCCTCGCGCATCCAGATTTTTAATCCCAAGATCACTCGGTAGATTCATGGGTACGTCTGCGCCCGCGTCCCACGCCCACACCCACGAAAGTGCCTCTCCGCCGGCAAAAGTCCTTCAGTCCCATGGCTCTGTTCAAATCCTATGCTAACTCTGCACCCACACTTGCTTTCACAGCAGCTGGTTTTACATTTGAGCATTACATGGTTTTAAAGAAGGTTTTGATGTGACTTTCATGAAGTATCCTTTCCCTCGTGATTTCATGCTCACTTTTGTTCCTGGAATGGTTCATGCTGCAATTGGTGCCCGCAGCAGGATTGTTTGGCCAGTCTCTGTCCCTATGTATGCCATGACTACTACAAATTAGCTCATCAAAAAAGCGAAAATTAATTGATTATGTCATAAGCAATTAATTTAGGAATCTAGAGCGAATTTTGCATCATTTTTATAACTCTTCTTGATGGATCATTTTGGAGCTGGAGGCTCAAAGGATAGACATACTTACAGAAATGCGTAATATTTCGTACGTATCTCTAAAAAAATTGATTTTTAAACTGTCTGGACATATCAATAGTATTTTCCAATATTATCCAACATGTTCGCTCGCAACTTCGCTGCCAGACTTCTCAATCCTAGGAGATTCATGGGTAGATTTTCGTCTACGACTACGCCCACAGAACTCCCTCCCGGCCATAAATGTGGGATTTCAAAGCGCCAATTTGTCTTCCAATATGCTAACTTTCCGCCAACTTTTTTTTCATAGGAGTAGGTTCGGGGCTCGGAGCAATTCATGGTCTTGTAAAAGGGTCTAATATGTGCTTTGAAAATCATATGTCTTTAAGTAAAACGACGATGCTCTCTTAGTCCCAATGGCTGGTTATGGAATTGCCGGTGCGGCTCGCGGGTTTTGTTTGGCCAGTCTGTTCCTTATGTATGCTATGAGTACTACAAATTGGCTTATCCAAAAAGCGAAAATTAATTGATTATGTCATAAGCAATTAAATTATCATCCCAAAATGAATTTTGCATCATTTTGGAAACTCTCTTCGGAGAATTCGGAGGATTAGGTTTGGGTGGTTCTGTGACTACATCATCTACAATCTTTCCTGTTGGATTAAAAGTTATAGCTCTGTTCGGATATCGTTCGTCCTGGATAGGCTTACTTCCGACTTTTTGTTCTGGCTCGAAGTCATCGGACATATATTGCTCAAAATATGCTCTTTGCATCATTTTAGCAACTCGCCTTGGAGGATTAGAGGGACGAGGACCGGCGTCTGTGCTCGGAGGATCGGTTGGACGTTGTCCATTAAAATCTCTTTGCATCATTTTAGAAACTCGCTCTGAAGGATCAATTGGATATTGCCGATGAAAATCTCTTTGCATCATTAAACTGACAGGGCTATTCATCCCATCTTCTGTCGCTCTACCATAAACATTTGTCTGAATCTGTGCCACACATTTTTCAACGAAGATTAATTATTCATCATATCCCCATCCGACTCCTCTGATTCCTCGTCTCATGTCACAAATGATTCCGTTACACTTGTCGCATTTGACGATAGTCATTTCATCCACATAATGTTTCGATGCGGTGCTAGACGTTCCCTTCAAGAAGATCTCTTTTTGAAGATCGACAGATACGATGCCACTCATTGTGATTGTGATTATTAATAAATAGATTTATATTAAACTACTCCAATGATTATTTTTTTCAATTTTTTTTATCCCATCCTACCATCAAAAAATTGAAAAATCAATTCCTAGGAGAATGCATATTTATCCCATTTAATAAATCTCCATGGGGATCCAATCGGGTGACTTAAAGCCTTTCACCAAATCCGATGTCAAAAATAAATCCTTGGTGATTGAAATGCTAACCTACGAAGAGTCGATTGTTCGCAGCAACGTTGGTCTCCAACTCTATACGGACGTCTCGAACGAGCCATTCACCAGTATCCGCGTAGAAAAAATCCTAAACAGACTGACTTTGGAGTCGTTTGGATTTACGACGTCGATGAGTCCGTCGATGCCTACAGATCAATTTTCTCTTTTATTAAATCGCCCACGTCATACGATCCAGACGTGATCGCGGCTTCTCACTACATGAGGGGTAATAAATTAAAATTTTACACGACGCCAGAATTAAAAATCGGTGATACGTTGCCCAATTGTGCTTTGTACGATCTCAATATGAACAAAACATCTCTACACTCTGTCTTGCAATCTAGTCAACATAAATTTACCCTATGTTGCAGCTTCAGCCTGAGCTGACCGCCGTTTTTGTTCCGCATGTCAGCTCTGTTTAAATTAGCAGACCTCATGCGCGAACGTCACGTCAACTAGTCTCGATCCAAATAGACGAGGCTCACAGCGACGATTGGCCTCAATATATTAACATCACTCTGGGCGTAGACAAGTCGCCTCACACAAGACATTTGATGACAGAATTACCAGGGCGAAACATTTCGTATCGACCTATAATCCGCCATACGAAGTCTTTGTCGATCACATGGATAATGCCTATGCGTCCGCAACCATTCTTGGCCTGATCGTTACGTTTGTGTCAATTCTAATTTAGAAATCGTAGCTTTGTCAGCCTATCATACGGACGAATCAAGAGAAGCCACCGTCATAGAAGATTGTGTGGATCTTATTAAGAGATTGACAGCATGAATTTTTATTAAGCATTTGAATGAACTTTTTGTCTGAAATCATTCCGACAGACAAGAAATGACAATATATGCCTAATAAAAATTGAAAAAAAAAATTATTAATAATCATTATATATGTTTGTTAATAATACGATAATGGACGTCGCAAAGACAATCGAAGAAGAGGTTGTTGAAAGGGATATCATCTTCCAATACAATTTTGAGCATACAGATGAGTTTTGGAAAGCTTCAATGAAAGGGGATTTTACCCTGATGAAAGAGTTGTATGATATCCATCTTGACATCGGATTAACTCTTCAACAACAATTCAAAGATAGTTACGTACAAACGCCTCTTGATTGGGCGATTCTTCAGCATAATGAAGAGATGGTCCGTTGGCTATGTGCTCGATCCACCTGGTCTTTCCGTTATACGATCACAGATTTTGCAGAGATTTCCAAATCTCAAGCAAAAATATAATGGCAGAAAAACATATCATTATTGGCACGCAGCAGAAAAAAATAAATTAGCCGACATGATAGAAATGTTCGAGACATCTGGCGGCACAATCTCGGTCAATTTGATCCGAGCCCAAAAGACAGCTCTGGACTTCGCCGCCATTCACAATAATGAACCAATGGCGAAACATTATCTAACGGTGGGAAATTATGTGAGAGTTTTAGTTCCTACCGATTTTCGAAACCAATTCCCCAACTTATGGGAATTGACGCCAATCGGTAAGAGAGAAAAGGCCTCGAATGATCTTCTTTTGTCGGGGGCTGCCTTATTGATAGAGCAGAACCTCATTACCACATTCAGTGAAAACTATCCTGACCTAATCCCATATCTAGCAATTATTCCGGATAAAATTGCTTTTATCATTAATGTCACAGACTCATTCTATACGCATGCGAATAGCATCGCGTCTGTGAAACTGGAACAACAACAGAGAGAATATGCTGATGCTATACAAAAAGAGAAAGAGTCGTATCTTTCTCAACGAAGGCTACGCAACTGGCCCACAAACAAGAGTTCGTTAGAATGAAAGAGGATTGACTCTGAACTTAATAATTTTTTTCGTGTACAAAGATTAGATTTTTTGCAGAAAATTACCGAGGACTGGACTAGTGGAGAAGTCACTGAATGGGTTCAACGCTCGTGTCCAGAATTCAGATCAAATGTCTTTATTCTGAATTGTATCACAGGATCTGATCTGCTTGGGTTGAGTCTTGAGGACATGGAAAGGCTCAATTTACCTCTAGGAGTTTAAGAGCCTGCAGACATCCATACCGACATTGCGAAGTAATTTTTCTGCTCAAAAGAAAAAATCATACGCGAATTCAAACTCGCCCAGCACTGTATCCATCTGTCCTGCTGTCCAAATATCAAGACGAAATATTCAGAAAATTGAGGGAATTCATTGAGTTTTATTGCGGATGGAAAAATATAAATGAAGATGAAGGATATAACTTTTTTAATGAGCTCCAACAAGAGGCTTTGGAAAAGTGTCAGGGACAATACCAGGGCTATACGGGATCCCGGGGCTATACCGGGACCCACACATCCCCATAGCATTGCGGTGAGCTTGTGGGTCAGTGCCAAACCTTTGCAAAAAGTAGAATTTTGTTCAATGTTATGTGACATCCTACGTTCAGATTCCTTAGCTGCATTAAGGTTTGCACTGCCACTAATGGGGTAGTTTGTCATTGTGTGACGGGTACCGTAGGTCCCACAGACCAAACAGAATGGCCTGCAGATCGAATCGTCTACAGGGGCGGTGGTATTCCTCACGCAAGACTAATGCATTCGTCCCCGGCCTAAAATATCGTACCCCCGCATGCCTGTCCACATCCATTAGTCAAAAAGTCGGCGAAATGTTCTGTCATAGAGCAATCCAACACAAAAACAATCCAATCCTATATGTTTTTCATCTCAGTGATGCTCTAATCCCTTGTTACACCGTTAATAAAATTTCCACCGATGAATTTTTGTTTCCCCTTACACAGTCTTTACGGTTCGGTCAGTGAGCGTACGTGATGATTCAACTGTTAGTAATCCCCACATAATCCATTTAGACGTTGAGCCCGACAGTGAAACGCAATCAGATTATTTGCCCTTGATTTATTTGGCACTAAATAATAAAAATTGATATTCTAATATGTCAAAATATTCTTTTGATGATATTACAATATCATAGAGAATATGCATTTGGATCCCATAATTGCTGATCTTTTACGCAAGCAACCAATCCGATCATTTTGTATTATCTTTGCATATTATCTTTTTCTCGCATTAGGAATTTATGTAAAAGTCAGCTTAGAAACACTGCATTACGTATATTATTACGTACCGCTTATACTAATCCCCTGCGTAAAAATTTTAATGGCGAAGCTTTACGTTTCGCCTTGGCAGTTCACCTTTTCAACGGAGCAAATGGTTTTCACTACTGATCCGCACATTTGTCGCATGCATGATCATCATTATTTGTGTGATGACAATGGT
>CAWDUL010000006.1:0-1017461 GCA_963805575.1 uncultured Actinomycetes bacterium
ATAGCGCGGGAGCTAGATTGCTCCTGTGAAGGACCTGCTGCCGGAGATCGATCGCTGGCGGGCGGACGGCCGGAGGGTCGCGATCGCGACCGTCGTGGCGACACGCCGCACCTCGCCGCGCCCGGTCGGATCGAAGCTCGCGGTCTCCTCGAGCGGTGAGCTCGCGGGCTCCGTCTCCGGAGGGTGCGTCGAAGGCGACGTCTACCTCGCCGCGCAGGACGTGCTCGCAGGCGGTCCGCCGCGACTCATCACGTACGGGATCACCGACGACATGGCGCTCGGGATCGGCCTCACCTGCGGCGGCGAGATCGACGTCTTCGTCGAGCCGCTCGAGTGAGCAGCATCTACGACGAGCTGCACCGCGTCATCGACGAAGGCGGCCGCGCGGTCGTGCTCACCGTGCTGTCCGGGGACGCCGCCGGCGGGAAGCTCCTCGTGCGGAGCGACGGAACGACGGTGGGGGACGGCCCGCCGGAGCTCGCGGAGCTCGCACCTGCAGCGCTGCGCCGGAGCGGCAGCCACGTGCTCGAGCACGAGGGCGTCTCGATCTTCGCCGACGTCTTCGCGCCGCCCACGCGTCTCTTCGTCTACGGCGCGGTCGATACCGCCGAGGCGCTGTGCCATGCGGTCAAGCTCGTCGGCTGGACCTCGGTCGTCGCCGACGCGCGCGCCCGGTTCGCGACGCCCGAGCGCCTGCCGAGCGCCGACGAGATCCTCGTCGCCTGGCCCGACGAGGCATTCGCGCACGTCCGGCCCGACATCGGCACGGCGGTCGTCATCCTCACCCACGACGACAAGTTCGACCTGCCTGCACTGCAGGCCGCGCTCGAGAGTGAGGCGTTCTACATCGGGGCGCTCGGCTCGCGCCGCAATCAGGAGCGTCGCCGGGAGCGGCTCGCCGAGGCCGGCGTGCCCGAGGAGGCCTTCGCACGGATCGCGGGGCCGTGCGGACTCGACATCGGCGCCGCTTCCTCGGCCGAGACCGCGCTCTCGGTGCTCGCGGAGATGCTGGCGACCCGCGCGGGACGAGCGGGCGGGCCGCTCCGCGACTCGAAGTCCCGCATCCACGCCGACCCTGTTGCGGGTAAAAAATAAAATGCCACTTGCAAGTCCTTTCGCGGCCTGCATAGGATCGCTCCCGTGCTGCTGAGAGAAGTCGAGTACGCGAAGCCGTCCTCCGTCGCCGAGGCGCTCGAGATCCTTGCGTCGAACGAGGGCGCGCGCGCCCTCGCAGGCGGCCAGACGATGATCAACGTGATGAAGGCGCGCGCGGCCTCGCCTGACGCCCTCGTCGACCTGGCCGCGCTCGAGTCGCTGAAGGGCATCGAGCTCGCTGCGGATGGAACCCTCTCGATCGGCGCGATGACGACGTATACGGAGCTCGCCGCCTCTGCGGAGGCCAAGGCGCGCCCGATCCTCGGCGAGGTCTGCGCCCAGATCGCGGACGTGCAGGTGCGCAACCGCGGCACGATCGGCGGCAACCTCTGCTCGAACGATCCGACGAACCATCTGCCCCCGCTGATGGTCTCGACCGGAGCCCGGCTGACGATCGTGAGCCAGAGCGGCGAGCGCGTCGTCTCGGCCGACGAGTTCTTCCTCGGCGTCTACCTCACCGCGGTCGGCCCCGGCGAGCTGCTGACGAAGATCACGCTGCCCGCCGGGAAGCGCGACGCCTTCGCCGCAGTCACGCTCGGCGTCGACGGAACGTGCATCGCGAGCGCAGCGGCGAGCGTCAACGGCTCGGTGCGCATCGCCCTCGGCTGTGTCGACGCGACTCCCGTGCTGCTCCAGCCGGCGTCCGCCGACGAGGACGCCGTCCGCGACGCGGTGCGGGGTGCCGGCCTCCATCCGCCGGAAGACGTTCACGCGTCGAGCGAGTACCGGCTGCATCTTTCGGAAGTCCTCGCCGTGCGTGCGGCACGGGAAGCGTCAGAGAGGAGCTGAGTGTCCGAGAACGCGGCAACGGCGTCATCCTCGCGGGAGATCACCGTGACGATCAACGGCACGGTCTACGAGCGTGAGGTGGAGGCGCGCAAGCTGCTGATCCACTTCATCCGCGACGACGTCGATCTCACCGGCAGCCACATCGGCTGCGACACCGGCAACTGCGGTGCGTGCTCGGTGATCGTCGACGGCACGCTCGTGAAGAGCTGCATGATCCTCGCGGTCCAGGCCGACGGCTCGTCGATCGAGACGGTCGAGGGCCTCGCCGACGGCGACGAGCTTGCTCCGCTGCAGCAGGCGTTCAGCGACAAGCACGCGCTCCAGTGCGGCTATTGCACGCCCGGGATGCTGATGAGCGCGACCGCTCTGCTCCGCACGAACCCGAGTCCGACGGAGGACGAGATCAAGAAGGGGCTGCAGGGGAACATCTGCCGCTGCACCGGCTACTGGAACATCTTCGAAGCGGTCGCGTCCGCAGCCGAACGGATGCAGAAGTGACGTCCGTGACCGACAGCACGACCACGATCGCGCCCGAGAAGGTCGAGATCCAGGCGCCGAAGGCGCCGTACAAGGGGCAGAGCGTGCCGCGCAAGGAGGACAAGCGGCTCGTCCAGGGCCAGGGCACGTTCGTCGACGACGTCAAGCGCCACGGCATGGGCTACATCCATTTCGTCCGCTCGCCGTACGCGCACGCGCACATCACCTCGATCGACGTGTCGAAGGCCGAGTCGATGAAGGGCGTCTACGGCACGCTCACCGGCGAAGAGGTGGCGTCGCTCACCGATCCGTTCTTCCAGATCTCGTCGGTGCCGGGCGGGAACATCAAGGACTACGCGCTGGCGGTCGGCAAGGTGCGCTACGTCGGCGAGGCGATCGTCGCCGTCGTCGCCGAGACGCGCGAGCTCGCGCGCGACGCATCGGAGCTCGTCGAGGTGGAGTACGAGCCTCTCGACGCCGTCACCGACGCGCGACACGCGCTCGACGGGTCGAAGCCGGTGCTGCACGAGGAGGCCGGCGGCAACCTCATGTGGGAGGGCGTGTACGAGTGGGGCGACCTCGACGCGGCGTTCGCCGAGGCCGACAAGATCGTGAAGATCGACGAGCTCCACTTCCATCGGTTCAACTCGACGCCGCTCGAGACCGACGGCGCGCTCGTCGAGTTCAACAAGGGGATCGGTCAGTGGACGATCCACACGAACAACCAGTTCCCCGGATTCGCGCAGATCATGATGGGGCCCGCGATGCGCTGCGGGCTCGACAAGCTGCGCTTCGTGACGCAGGACATCGGCGGCGGATTCGGCAACAAGATCACGTCGCACCCGCAGCTCGTTGCGTGCTGCCTGCTCGCCCGCAAGCTCGGCCGTCCGGTGCAGTGGACGGAGTGGCGCACCGACTTCCACATGTCGATGTCGCACGGAAACGAGCGGTGGTTCCACGAGACCGAGGTCGCCGTGAAGAACGACGGCACGCTGCTCGGCTTCCGGACGAAGGCGCTGGACGACGCAGGCGCGTGGCTTCGCTACGAGCCGCTCGGCGGTGTCATCTGGGCGCAGGTCACGCCGGGCATGTATCGCTGGCGCCACATCCGGCTCGAGTTCACGCAGGTGGCGACGAACAAGGCACCCGTGTCGCCGAACCGCGGCTATTCGCGCATGCAGCACCTCTGGTTCACCGAGCGGATCATCGACATCGTGGCGCACGAGCTCGATCTCGATCCCATCGAGGTGCGCAAGCGCAACTACATCCGCGTCGAGGACATGCCGTACGAGACGCCGAACGGCTGCATCTACGACTCGGGCGACTACGCACAGATGCTCGACATCGCGACCGGGCTGATCGGCTGGCCGAACCTCGAGGAGAAGCGGCTCGACGCTGCGGCGCGCGGCAAGCTGCTCGGCGTCGGCATCGGCTCGACACTCGACTCGGGCACGAACAACTTCGGCCAGTCGCGGATGATCAACCCCGAGCTGCAGTTCTCGGGCAACAACGAGGTCGCAACGGTCAAGCTCGACATCTTCGGCGAGATCGTCGTCACGCTCGGCACGACGCCGCAGGGGCAGGGCCACGAGACGACTGCGGCGCAGGTCGTCGCCGACATCCTCGGCTGCGGCGTCGACGACGTGCACGTGCGCGCCGGGCACGACAGCTACTGGAACTCGCACGCCGGCTTCTCCGGGACGTATGCGAGCCAGTTCGCCGTCACCGGGTTGAGCGCCGTCAAGGGCGCCACCGACATGCTCGCCGAGCAGATCAAGCTGCTCGGATCGGTGATCCTCGGCGGGGTGCCGGTCGAGGCGCTCGAGCTCGCCGACGGCACGGTTCGGATCAAGGACAACCCCGAGGCCGCGCTGCCGTTCATGGCGTGCGGAGCGATCATCAACGCGAACAACGCAGGGCTGCCCGAGGACCTCGACGTGACGCTCAACTGCCGCTACGTCTACCGGCCGCCGTTCGAGGTGCCCGACGTCGAGCGCAAGTTCGGCAACCTCACGCTCACGTACGCGGCTCAGGTGCACGCCGCCGTGGTCGAGATCGATCCCGAGACGGGCTACTACGAGGTCGTCGACTACGCAGCCGTCGACGACTGCGGCAAGCGCATCAACCCGCAGATCGTCGAGGGCCAGGTGATGGGCGCGACCGCCCAGGCGCTGGGCGGTGTGATGCACGAGATCTTCGAGTACGACGAAGAAGGGAACCTCTTGACACCGAACTTCTACGACTACCACGTTCCGCACGCGCTCGATATGCCGCCGCTCAAGACGGGCTTCGTCGAGAGCCCCTCGCCGTTCACCCCCCTCGGCACGAAGGGCATGGGCGAAGGCGGCGGCGCGGGGATCCACGCGGTGTGCGCCGCAATCCAGGACGCGCTGCGCGGCAACGGCGACGCGATCGTGTGGGACAGCTCGAATCCATACCGGCGCGTCTGGGAGATGCTGTCGAGCCCGGATAGCGCGGGCGGCCGCGTCAGCGTGGTCGAGGCATGATCGTCCAGGGCGAGCGCGTCTTCGACGCACCGCGCGCGACCGTCTGGCAGGTGCTCAACGATCCGGCCTCGATGGCCGCGACGATGCCGGGCGTCGAGAGTTTCGACGTCCACGACGCCAATCGCTGGACGGCGAACGTGAAGATCCCGCTCGGGCTCGGCGGTCTGAAGATGAAGATCGACATGAACAAGACCGAGGAACGCGAGCTCGAGTACGCCGCGATGCAGATCAAGGGCCAGGGCGTCGGCGCGATGATGAACATGGTCACGAAGTTCGACCTCAGCGACGAAGGCACGGGCACGAAGATGTTGTGGTCGGCCGACGTGAAGATCGCCGGTCCCGTCGGCTCGATGGGCCAGCGTGTCCTGCAGCCGATCGTGAACCAGCAGGTGCAACACGTTCTCGGCGCGCTCGACCAGCAGGTGCAGGACGCGCGTACCGGCGAAAAGGCCTGACGCATCGTGGCCGTGCCGTTCCGCATCGGCGTCATGCAGCTGACCATGGAGCCGCTCGAGGAGATGCTCTCGTCGGCGCGCGCGATGGACGACGCGGGCATGGACACGATCTGGCTCGCCGAGGCGTATCCGTGGTGGCGCAAGCACGGCATGGAGGCGCGCTCGTCGACCGTCGTGTCGGCCCTGATCGCCCGCGAGACGAAGCGGCTCTCGGTCGGCTGGGGGATCATCTCGCCGTTCACGCGGCATCCGGTACAGGTCGCGATGGATGCGCGTGTCGTGCAGGAGGCGGCGGGACCGGGACGGTTCATCCTGGGCTTCGGCACGTCGAAGATCTTCCTCAACAACGCGGGCATGCAGACGAACAAGACGCTCGGGCCGATGCGCGACGCGGTCGAGATCGTTCGCGGTGTGCTCGGCGGCGAGCCCTTCGAGTACACCGGATCGACCTGGAACGCGTCGGTGCCCGGGCTTCAGGCGGAGGCGCACACGCCGCGTGGCGTGCCGCCGGTGTACGTCGCCGCGACGGCGCCGAAGATGCAGGCGCTGGCCGGCGAGATCGCCGACGGCTGCCTCACGCCGTCGATCACGACGCCGGCATTCGTTCGGTACACCGTCGAGCAGGTGGACAACCCTGCCATCGACATCGGCTGCACCGTCGTCTCGTCGATCCACGCCACGGATCGGGACAAGGGGCGAGACGGTGCGCGCGAGATCGCAGGGATGTATCTCGCGAACAAGGTGCAGAACATCCAGGGCTCGGCCGACACGCTGCTCGACCTCGCCGGGATCGAGCAGGACGAGATCAGGCCGGTGGCAGAGGCGATGGAACAGGGCGGACGGCTGGCGGCAAAGGCAAAGGTCACCGACGCGATCCTCGACAAGTGCAAGCCGATCGCCGGCACCCCGGACGACTGCATCGCCGCGATCGAGGAGTATCGCGACGCAGGCTGCACCCACGTGATGCTCGAGCTGTGGGGAGACGACCGGCACGAGCAGATCCGTCTCTTCGGCGAGAAGGTCCTGCCGCACTTCCGCCGGTGAGCGTCGTGACGCAACGCCGGATCGACGACCTGCTTGCGGAGGCACGGTCGCGGATCTCCCGCTACACGCCGGAGGAGGCGAACGCGGCCGACGTCGTGCTCGTCGACCTTCGTGCTCACGACGAGCGCAGGCGAGACGGGATCATTCCAGGCTCGATCCACGTTCCGCGCTCGGTGCTCGAATGGCGCTGCGATCCGGAGTCCGGCTGGTCGAACCCGGCGGTCTCGGACCGCGCTCTGCCGCTCGTGCTCGTGTGCGCGCACGGCTATTCGTCGAGCTTCGCCGCCGCGACACTCGTCGAGCTCGGCTTCGAGCGTGCGGGCGATCTCGTCGGAGGCTTCCAAGCGTGGGCCGAAGCCGGGCTACCCGTCGCGGAGGCGCCGCCGGACCCGGATGACGCGTTGCCCGGGATGGGCGGTCGGCAGTGACCGTGCAGATCGACCGCGACCGCCTCGTCGCCACCGCGAGCGCGATGATCGACGTCCACAGCTTCACGGGCGACGAGCAGCGGATGGCCGAGCTCATGGTCGCGCTGTACGAGCCGATGGGTCTCGCCGTGCAATGGCAGCAGGTCGAGGACAATCGCGCGAACGCGCTCGGCACGTGGCGCGGCGCCGGGGGCGGTCCGACGTTGATGTTCAACGGCCACATGGACACGTCGTACTCCGGGCAGGAGCCGTGGCTGCGGGGCGTGCCGGGCTTCCAGCCGCAGGCCTTCGAAGGCGAGGGGCGACTGTACGGGCTCGGTATCTCGAACATGAAGGGCGCGCTCGCCTGCTACGTCGAGGCCGTCCGTGCGCTGCAGGACGCGGGCGTGCGATTGCGAGGCGACGTGTTGATCGCGGCGGTGTGCGGTGAGATCGAGAAGACGCAGTACGGCGACGCTCAGGGCGGGCAGTACCGAGGGTATGCGGCCGGCTCGCGCTATCTCGTCACGCACGGCGGCGTCGCCGACATGTGTCTGCTCGGCGAGCCGACCGAAGGGAAGGTGGTGCTCGGCCACTTCGGTGCGCTCTGGCTTCGCATCCGGGTGCACGGCAACTTCATCCACACGGCCTTCAGCGAGGGCAAGCAGGATCAGAACTCGATCCTGCGCATGCATGAGGTGCTCGCGGCGGTGCGCGAGTGGATTCCGGAGTGGGAGAACGACCCGTCGAATGCCTATCGTGGTGCGAAGGCGATCGTCAACGTCGGCGCGATCGAGGGTGGCTTCGGTTGGCGCGTCTCGCGAACGCCGCACCACTGCGATCTCTTCCTCGACGTCCGCGTGCCGCCGACGAAGGCGATGGGCGTCGCGCGACGCGAGGTGCTCGACGCCGTCCGTGCACTGGCCGAGCGCTTCCCCGGCTACGGCATCGAAGGCGAGATCTACGTCACCGCGCCGGGCGCCGAGATCGACGAAGACCACGAGCTCGTCCAGGCCGTCGACGAAGCGCATACGCAGGTCTTCGGCTCCAAGCCGGAGCGCGACGTGACGCGCTGGTTCAGCGACGCGTCCGCGTTGTCGCGTTACGGCATCCCGACCCTCAATTACGGGACGTCGACGGGTCTGATGGACGTCGAGCTCGGCGAGAACCTCGAGATCGACGGGCTCGTCAGGACGGCGGAAACGTACGCGCTCGTCGCGCAACGCATCTGCGGGGTCGCGTGATGAAGCTCGTGACGTACGACAACGGAAAGGTCGGGCGGATCGACGGCGAGGAGATCGTCCGTCTCGCTGTGCCCTCGATGCGCGAGTACTTCGAGCGCGGCGGAGCAGACGACGAGGGCGAGCGGACGCCGCTCGCAGCCGCGACGCTCCGGGCTCCGATCGTGCCCAAGAAGTTCTTCCACACGGCAGGCAACTTCCGCGAGCACGAGGAGGAGTCGAAGAACGTCGCCTGGTCGCACGAGATCGCACCCTGGATCGTCTTCTTCCAGAACGTCGACGCGATCATCGGCCCGGACGAGCCGGTCATCTATCCGGAGCACCTCACGGAGGAGCTCGACTACGAGCTCGAGCTCGCGGTGATCATCGGCAAGGACGGCAAGTGGTTCGGCCCGGAAGACGCGATGGAGTACGTGGCCGGGTACGTGATCTTCAACGACATCACCGCCCGCGACATCCAGCGGCGCGAGATGCGCAGCGGCGTCTTCTCGTTCTGCAAGGCGATCGACACGTTCTGCCCGCTCGGGCCGTGGATCGTCACACCCGACGAGGTGCCGGACCCGCACGACCTCGCGATGACGCTCCGCGTGAACGGCGAGACGCGCCAGACGTCGCACTCGGGAAAGATGTCGACCACGATCCCGGAGATCATCAGCCACTACTCCGCGCTCGGCTACTCGGCGGGGGACGTCCTGTCGACCGGCACCGTGAGCGGAGTCGCGGGCTTCAGCGACGATCCCGCGTCGCTGTATCTCAAGCCGGGAGACGTGATCGAGGCGGAGATCGAGCACATCGGCGTCCTGCGCAATCCCGTGATCTCGTGGCAGGACGGCCACGGTCAACCCGCACCGCCGCGCATCCGCTGGTAAAAAGGGCCGTCCGTGGCAAAGCGAAAGGCGTTCATCACCGGGATCACGGGCCAGGACGGCTCGTACCTCGCAGAGATCCTGCTCGAGAAGGGCTACGAGGTCTACGGCATGGTCAGGCGGTCGAGCTCGTTCAACACCGCCCGCGTCGATCACATCTTCAGCGACATCGAGCTCGTGTTCGGCGACCTCGCCGACGCGTCGGTCCTGAACCAGCTGATGCGCACGATCCGGCCCGACGAGGTCTACAACCTCGGTGCTCAGAGCCACGTGCGGGTGAGCTTCGACGTTCCGGAGTACACGGCCGACGTCGACGCGCTCGGCACGCTGCGCCTCCTCGACGCGATCCGGGAGGAAGGCGTCGACTGTCGCTTCTACCAGGCGTCGTCGAGCGAGATGTTCGGTGAGGTCGCTCAGGTGCCGCAGACCGAGGAAACGCCGTTCCACCCGCGGAGCCCGTACGGCGTCGCGAAGGTGTTCGGCTACTGGATCACCCGCAACTACCGCGAGGCGTACGGGATGTACGCGGTCAACGGCATCCTCTTCAACCACGAGTCGCCACGGCGCGGGCCGACCTTCGTCACGCGCAAGATCACGCGTGCGGTCGGCGCAATCCTGCGCGGCGAGCAGGAGGACCTGAAGCTCGGCAACCTCGACGCCAAACGCGACTGGGGCTTCGCGAAGGACTACATGGACGGGGCCTGGCGCATGCTGCAGGCCGACGAGCCGGAGGACTACGTGCTGGCCACGAACGAGACACACACGGTCGAGGAGTTCCTCGAAGAGGCGTTCACGTACGCCGGCCTCAGTTGGCGGGACTACGTGAAGATCGATCCCCGATACTTCCGTCCCGCGGAGGTCGACCTGTTGATCGGCGACTACTCGAAGGCGCAGAAGAAGCTCGGCTGGGAGCCGACGGTGCGCTTCGAGGAGCTCGTGCGGATGATGGTCGACGGCGACCGCGAGCGCGAGAGTCTCGAAGAGCATTACCTGTGAGCTGGGAGCACGACGCCGCGAAGCTCGAGCGCGTGCGTGCGCTCATGGTGGAGGAGGAGCTCGACGCGCTGATCGTCCGAGCGCCGGACAACGTCCTCTATCTCACGAACTTCTGGGGCATGAAGGGGTACGACGCCTGCGTGTTCCCGCGCGAGGGCGAGCCCGTGCTCATCTGTCTCGAGGCGTCGGCCGAGGACGCGGAGCGGACGGCGTGGACGAAGGACGTGCGCTTCATCCGCGGCTACGACGAGTCCGACCCGCGTCCGCCGCTCGCGCGCACGCTGGACGCCGCCGTCGACGCGGCGCGCGGGTACGGTCGCGTCGGTGTCGAGCTCTCGCTCGGCACGCAGGCCACCGATCGCATGATCGGTGAGCCGACGACGTTCACGAAGGCCTGGTTCGACGCGTTCGAGGGCGCAGCGGACGGAGCGACGCTCCTCGCCCGTGCGCGCATGCTGAAGTCGGATCAGGAGGTCGCGCGCATGCGCATCGCGAACGAAATCGCGACGCAGGCGATGCACCACGTTCGCCGGCAGTTGCAGCCGGGAATGAAGGAGTCCGAGGTCGCGGCTCTCTGGCAGGGCTTCGTCCACGGGAAGGGGACAGCGCGCGACGACGTCGAGCTCGCGTTGCCCTTCACGCTCATCTGGGCCGGCAAGGGGATCAAGACGTTCACGGCGACGTCGGACCGGCCGGTGGTGGAGGGCGAGCCCGTTCTCTTCGAGATCTGGGTCTGCGCCGACGGCTACTGGGCCGATCACACGAAGAACCTCGTGATCGGCGAGCTCAAGCCCGAGTACGCGGAGCTCGAGGCGCAGCTGATGGGCGTGTACACCGAGGCCTTGCACCGGTGCACGCACGGACAGTCGATGGCCGAGTTCGACCGGAGCGTCCGCGAGGATCTCGCCCGCATGGGATATCCCGGGCAGCCGTCGCACCCGATCTGCCACGGGATCGGAGCGCGCGCACACGAGCCGCCGTACCCGCACCAGGCCGGCGGCGGCACGTTCGAGGAAGGGATGGTGTTGGCCGTGGAGCCGGGCGTCTACTGGGAGGGCGGCGGCGGGCTGCGGGTCGAGGACAACTTCCTCGTCACGAGCGACGGCCTCGAGAAGCTCTCGGCATTTCCGGATGGGGTGGTTCGATGTTGAGGATGGGCAGATGAGCGAGATCTGGACGGGATCGCTGAACGACGACTTCAGGCTCGGCGGGCACGTCGGGTTGTACGACACCACGCTTCGCGACGGGGAGCAGACCGTCGGCGTCGTGCTCGACCCGGAGCAGAAGCTCGAGATCGCGAAGCTCCTCGACGAGCTCGGGATCGATCGCATCGAGGCCGGCTTCCCGCGCGTGTCGCAGGACGACTGGGACGCCGTGAAGCTCATCGCGGGAGCGGGGCTCCGCGCCGAGGTCTGGGGCTTCTCACGCGCCGTCGCCGCGGACCTCGAGGCGCTCGTCGAGCTCGGCGTGCAGGCGTCGGTGATCGAGTCGCCGATCTCCGACCTCAAGCTCAACGCCATCGGCGTCGACCGCGACAAGATGCTCGGTCGCATCACCGACGCGATGCGCTTCGCCGCCGAGCACGACATTCACGCGGCGTTCTTCGGTGTCGACTCGACGCGGGCGGAGCCCGACTTCTACGAGCGCGTCTACGTCTCCGCAGTGGAGGCAGGGGCGAAGGAGGTCGTCGTCGTCGACACGCTCGGCATCGCGTCGCCGGAGGCCGTCGCGGATCTCGTGGGGAAGACGGTCGGATGGGTCGGGCCCGGCGTCCCGGTGCACTTCCACGGGCACAACGACTTCGGGCTCGCAACCGCCGCTGCGGTTGCGGCCGTTCGTGCGGGCGCGACGTGGGTGCAGGGCACGATCAACGGCATGGGCGAGCGTGCGGGAAACGCGAACCTCGGCGAGCTCGCGCTGACGCTGCGCGCGCTCTACGGCGTCGAGTCGAACCTGCGCCTCGACCGGGTGCGCGACGTGTCGGCTCGCGTGCAGGAGCTGTCGGGGTATGCGCTCGAGCCGTGGAAGCCCGTCACGGGCGAGACGCTCTTCCGGCGAGAGTCGGGGGCGGTCGCGAGCCAGTTCCACGATCCCCCGTCGATCGAGCCGTACTCCTCGGCGCTCGTCGCGACGGAGCGCGGCATCGTGCTCGGCAAGAAGAGCGGGCTCGACTCGATCCGTATCAAGGCCGAGGAGCTCGGTCTCGACGTCCCCGAGGAGAGGCGGGCGGAGGTGCTTGCACGGGTGAAGGAGCTCGGCGCGCGGAAGCGCGGGCTCGTCGACGACGAGGAGTTCAGGGAGCTCGCGGGTGGCTGAGTACGACGCGGTGATCGTCGGCAGCGGCGTCAACTCGCTCGCGTGCGGCGCACTGCTCGCGCGTGAGGGATGGCGCGTCTGCGTGCTCGAGCGCAACGACTGGCTCGGAGGGGCGATCCACACCGCAGAGATCACCGAGCCGGGTTTCCACCACGACGTCTTCAGCGCGTGGCATCCGCTGTGGGTCGGCGGCGCTGCGCATGCGCTGCTCGGCGAGGATCTGGCGGCGCGCGGGCTCGAATACCTCAACACCGACCTGCCCACGGCGACGGCGTTCCCCGACGGTGCTGCCGCGTTCCTGCTGCGCGACGCTCCTGGCAACGCGAGCGAGCTCGGCGCGGAGTGGCCGGGCGTGCTCGAGCGGTTCTTCCCGAACGCCGATCTTGCGTTCGGCGTGCTCGGCACCGAGCTGTGGTCGGGCGCAGGCCTCGCGTTCGGGTCGAGGGCGCTGCGGCGTCTCGGACGTGGGGGCCTCGCAGCGTTTACGGGGGATCTGCTGCAGACGAGCCGCGACTGGCTCGAGTCGACGTTCGCGTCGGAGCGTGCGCACGGGCTCCTCGCGCCGTGGGTGTTGCACACCGGTCTCGGGCCGGATGCGGCGGCATCGGGATTCATGACGCAGGTGATCGCGGTCGCGGTGCAGGAGGGCGGAATGCCGATCCCGCGCGGCGGCGGCGCGAGGCTCGCCGACGCGCTCGTGCGGCTGATTCGCGACCGTGGCGGCGTCTGCGAGACGGGTCAGGACGTCGAGCGGGTCGTCGTCCGTCAGGGGCGCGCCGTCGGCGTGCGTCTGGCCGGTGGCGAGACGGTGACCGCGGAGCGCGCGGTGATCGCGAACGTCACGCCGACGCAGCTCTACGAGAGACTGCTCGATGCGAACGAGGTGCCGGCGTCGGTCACCGCGGGAGCGCGGCGCTTCCGCTACGGCCGCGCGGAGATGCAGATCCATTTCGCGCTCTCCGAGCCGGCACGCTGGGAGGGAGACGAGCGGCTCGGCAGCACGGCGATCGTCCACGTCACGCCGGGGCTCGACGGCGTCTCGCGCGCGGTGAACGAGGCGGAACGTGGACTGCTGCCGACCGAGGCGACGGTCGTCGTCGGGCAGCCGCTGACGATCGACGCGTCGCGTGCGCCCGACGGCAAGGGCATCCTCTGGATCCAGCTCCAGGAGCTGCCGCGCGTCATGAAGGGCGACGCCGCCGGTGAGATCGACGTTGGCGACGGTCGGTGGACGGACGAGCTCCGCGAGCGGTATGCCGACCGCATTCAGGCCCGGCTGGCGGCGCACATGCCGAATCTCGAGTCGTCGATCGTGCAGCGCGTGTCACTCGGGCCGCACGATCTGGAGCGGATGAACATCAACCTCCACCAGGGCGATCCGTACGGAGGCGCTCTGTCGCTCGACCAGAATTTCCTCTGGCGCCCGTTCGCCGCGGCGCCGGGCCACGCGACGACGGTGGAGCGGCTCTTCCACATCGGCGCGAGCACGTGGCCCGGCCCCGGCCTCGGCGCCGGCTCCGGCACCCTCGTCGCGCAGGAGCTCCTGAAGCCGCCGCTCCCGCAGCGCGCGCTCGCCAAAGCGCGCGCGCTCGCCGGACGCGCCTAGTTCAGGTGTCTGACACTTCGGCCAGCTGAAGTGTCCGACACCTCAGGCGCCCGTGGTGTCGGACACATCGTCACGAGGTGCCGGCCGGACCGCCACGGGCAGATCCTGCCCGTACGGCGAAAGTGGGTTCTCGACGAGTCCGCGCAGGCGTTCGATCGCGGTTTCGTGATCCGAGTCGAGCAGGCTGAGGACGAGCGTCGCATCGACAAACGAAAACGCCGATGACAGCTCTATCGTCGCGGCGTAGCTGCTCCAGGGCCATGCCTCCGGTCGATCGCACAGTCCCGCTTCGACCGGGTTGCGAACGACGTACCGATAGCACCCGAGCAGGTACCCCTCCGACTCGATCGGTATCGAGACGTACTTGCAGCCGAGGCGATGCCCTCGACGGCCATGCCGCTTGTTGTGACCGACCGCGTACGCCCAGTTGATCCGCTTCATGGCGCCGGCGAGCACATCGTCGCCCGCATCGACGACGAGGTGGTAGTGGGTACCCATCAGACAAACGGCGAGGCACGTCCAGTCGGTGTCGAGTGTTACCCGTTCGATCTGGCCAATCATGCTCAGGCAATCCGCACCGTCTCGGAACAGGAGATCCGGCGTCGACGATCGCGCCATGAGGTGATAGAGGCCTGCCGCCGTCGGTCGGGGATCTCTGCCCATGTGAGCAGGCTGCCGACATTCTCAGGTGCTCGACAGTGTCCCTTTGTCAGATTCCCGGAAGCTGCGACATGCACGCGAGCAATTCGCGCCACTGTCGGCGCAAGTGTCGGACACCGGGGCGCCCAAAAGTGTCGGACACTTCGGAGCCCTGAGGTGTCGGACACTTTCAGGCCCCGAGGTGTCGGACACTTTTGGGCCCGAAAGTGTCGGACACCCGGGTCAGAGGGGAGAGCTAGAAGGCGAAGATGCTGCGGCCCTTGAGCTCGACCGCATAGATGTCGGTCGCGAGCTCGAGGTGCTCCCGGAGCGCGTCGGCGGCTCGTGTCGCCTCGTGCGCGGTGCACGCTTCGAGCAGCTCGACGTCGAGCTCCTCGTGGCGGTCCTGAACTGCGCCTGCGGCGAGGAGCACCGGGCGGTAGCGCTCGCAGCTGTCCCACGCCGGGCGGATCAGGCGCAGCAGCCAGTTCGACCGCGCAGCGTCGTAGAGCGCGAAGTGGTACGCCGTGTGCGCGCGCACCGCCGCCCGCGTGTCGCCGCGGCGGCGCGCCTCGTCGTACGCCGTGAGCTCGGCCCGGGCTGCCTCCTCGTCGGCCTCGTCGAAGAGCTCGGCGGCGCGCCGCAGGGCCATGCCCTCCAGAGCGAACCGGATCGAGAACAGCTCGCGCAGCTCCTCGACGTCGAGGCCCATCACCTTGGCCCCGTGATGTGGAACGTGCTCGGCGAGGCCGAGCGCCTCCAGCTGTCGCACGGCCTCCCGGATCGGTGAGATGCTCATCCCGAGCGACCGGGCCAGGTCCTCCAGGCGGAGCGGCGTCCCCGGCGTGAGCTCGCCCATGATGATCGCCTCGCGCAGGCGCTCCAGTGCGGCCTCCGCCATCGTCCGGTGCCGCACGGCGGCGCCTTCCGTGACCTGGAGCGGGCTCTCCATCGAGGCGGAGCGTGAACCACACTTGATCAGATGTCAAACGCGTGACACGATCCACCCCGGCGTGTCGAGAGGCTTCGCTGACTTTGAGAAGAGAACGGAGGGTCGTAGCGTCCGCTGCGGCCGGAGAGGAGATGGCATGACACGAATCACACGAGCGCAGATCGCGCTCGGACTTGTCGCCGCCGCAACGCTCGTCCTCGCCGCGACCGCGGCAGCACGAACGCAGACGGCGCACGCTACCCCGATCGTCATCGGCTGGGCCTTCGATTCGAAGGGCGCGATGGCGCCGTTCGACGGGCCGGCCCTCGCTGCGGCTCAAGTTCGCGTGAAGCAGATCAATGCGAAGGGCGGCGTCGGCGGGCGTCCCCTGCAGATCAACACCTGTGACACGCAGGGCAACAAGCCGGCGATCGCGAAGGCTTGCGCAACGAAGCTCATCGGACAGGGTGCGAACATCATGTTCACGACGTGCGACGTCGACTTCGCCGCACCGGTCGTGCAGGAGTCGATCGACGCGGGCAAGCTCACCGTCGCCCCGTGCATCGGCACCGACCAGATGGGGCCGAAGCGGTTCGGCGCGAAGGGCAGGCTCGCCTTCAGCTTCGGCAACGTCGCCCAGGACGAAGGCTCCGCCATGGCGCAGTTCGCCTGGAACAAGGGTTGGCGGACGGCTGCAATCGCGACCGACACCGTCATCGTCTACTTCAAGAACGTGACCGCGGCGTTCGCGGTGCGCTTCAAGCAGCTCGGCGGGAAGATCGTCGATAGCGAGACATACCAGTCGCTCGGCAGCACCAATGTGTCGAACGCGGTCAGCCGCCTGAACGGCGTCAAGGCGGACGTGGTCGTCACCTCCACGGCGGGTGCCTTCGGCGCACTGTCGACGCTCGTGTCGGGGCTGCGGTCGCTCGGGAACGACACGCCGATCCTCAACTCGTGGGCCGGCGACGGCACGTACTGGTTGCCGAAGGATCCGAAGGTGACCAACTACTACTTCGTCACCTACGCGGACGCCTTCGGAGGCGATCCGAACCCGGCCGTGAACAGGCTCGCCAAGCAGGTAAAGGCCGGTACGGGCGGCTTCATCACCGGTTCGGCCGCGATCGACGGCGTCGTGACGGCGATCAACCGCTCGCACGGCTCGACGACCGGGGTGGTACTCGCCGCGACGATGGAGAAGTTCAGGAAGGTGCCGACGCTGTCGGGCCTCGTGAGCTTCTCGCCCGCGCTCCACTCGGTCTTCGGGCGCCAGTACCGGGTGATGACGATCCAGGACAATGTTCCGCGACTCGTCACCACGATCGTCGCCAAGGTCGTCCCCCACATCTAGGGACTCATTGGCGGCGTCGAATACAGCACGCGAGCTGGAGAGGAGGCCCGGAGCAACACTCCGGGCCTCCTCCGTATCCCGCTCGTTCTCGGGTGTGGAGGCGCTTCGCGGCGTGACCATCGAGCTGCACCGCGGCGAGGTCGTCGGCCTCATCGGTCCGAACGGCGCCGGGAAGTCGACGCTCGTGAACGTCCTCAGCGGGTTCGACCGGCCGACCGCCGGTGCCGTCGAGCTCGAGGGCAGGGACGTCACGACATGGTCGGCGCACCGTCGTGGCCGCCACGGTCTCGCCCGTACGTTCCAGCACAGCCACGCGTTCCGAGCGCTCTCGGTCCGCGAGAACGTCGAGGTGGCGGCGCTCGGCGGCGGAGCCGGCGCGCGCCGCGCGGCCGGCCGCGCGAACGAGCTGCTCGGGCTGCTCGGCCTCGCCCGCTATGCGGATGCGCCTGCCGCGGGGCTCGCGCACGGCGACGAGCGCCGCCTCGGTGTCGCTCGCGCGCTCGCGAGCGAGCCGCGCTTCGTGCTCATGGACGAGCCTGCCGCCGGCCTCCCCGAGGCGGAGGTACCGGACTTCGCTGCGGTCGTCCGCTCGGTCCGCGACGACCACGGCGCGGGCGTGCTGCTGATCGATCACAACATGGCGCTGATCATGGACGTCTGCGACCGCATCCACGTGCTCGACCAGGGGATGTCGCTCGCCGAAGGGACGCCGGCCGAAATCCGTGGCAACCTCGACGTGGCCGCTGCGTATCTCGGCGAAAGCGCCGTCCACACTGACCAGGAGCCGACGGCATGACCGCGCTCGTGGTCGAGGGCCTCGAGGTGCGCTACGGCGCCGTTCGCGCGGTTCGCGACCTTTCGTTCACGGTCGAGCCTGGTGAGATCGTCGGCCTGATCGGCCCGAACGGTGCAGGCAAGTCGTCGACGCTGCACGCGATCATGGGTGCCGCCCCGGTCGTGGCCGGCGAGGTGCGTCTCGGCGGCGCATCGCTCCTCGGCCGCAAGCCGGAAGACGTCGCGCGCAGCGGCATCGCGCTCGTGCCCGAAGGCCGGAGGATCTTCGGCGAGCTCTCCGTCGAGGAGAACCTCCGGCTCGGTCTCGCCGGCAGGCGCTCTCAGTCCGGTGCAAGGGAGGCCGTCGAGCGCGCCTACGAGCTCTTCCCGATCGTGCGCGAGTTTCGAAGCCGTGCCGCGGGCGCCCTCTCGGGCGGCCAGCAGCAGCAGCTCGCGATCGCCCGCGCGCTCGTCGCGGAGCCCGATGTCCTGCTGCTCGACGAGCCGTCGCTCGGCCTCGCGCCGCGGATCGTCGACGTCGTCTTCGACGCGCTTGCCGCGATTCGCGAGACCGGCCTGGCGGTGCTCCTCGTCGAGCAACGCGCGCAGCGCACCATTGCGCTCGCCGACCGCAGCCACGTGCTCTCGAATGGCGAGCTTCGCCTGACGCTCGGCCGAGACGATGCGGCGGACACGGAGAAGCTCGTGGCGGCCTACTTCTCGTGACGCTCGCGATCCTCAACATCGACTGGCAGACGCTCGCAGATGCACTCGCGCTCGGCGCCGCCTACGCATTGATGGCGGTGGGTATCGGTCTCGTCTTCGGCGTCCTGCGGCTCGTCAACTTCGCATACGGCCAGCTGGTGATGGCCGGCGCCTACGCGCTCGCGTTCGCGTCACAGTGGAACTGGCCGGGCTGGGCGGGGATCCTCTTCTGCTTCGTGGTCGTACTCGTGCTCTCGTTCCTGATGGACCGGCTCGTGTTCAGGCCGCTGCGCACGCAGTCCCCTGCGGTGATGCTCGTCGCGACGTTCGCTGTCGCCTATCTGTTGCAGAGCATCGCGCTGCTCTGGTTCGGGCCGCTCGGGAAGATCGCCTCATCGCTCGCGCCGTTGAACCGCCCGGTGACGATCTCCGGCGTCGACATCCGGAAGATCGCGATCGTCGCCGTGATCGTCGCCGTTGTGTGTCTCGTCGCGCTCCAGCTGCTGCTCGCGCGTACGACGGTCGGCCTGCAGATGCGGGCGGCGTCGATGGACTTTCGCACGGCGCGCATGCTCGGCGTACGCGCGGACCGCGTCATCGGGGGTGCGGTTCTGCTCTCGGGCCTGCTGGCGGCCGTCGTCGCCGTCATGCTCACCGTCCAGACGCCGCTCGTGACCCCGACCTTCGCGCTGCGCGACACGATCGTCGTGCTCGCCGGCGTCGTGCTCGGTGGGCTCAACAGGCTCGTGCCCGCGACGCTCGGCGGCTTCGCGATCGGCTTCGCGAGCGGCATCCTCGGCGGTGCCCTCCCCACGACGCAGAGCCAGTATCTGCCGGCGATCCTGTTCGCCGCTGTGATCCTCGTCCTGCTCGTCCGCCCGAACGGACTGTTCACGCGCGCACACGAGTCGCTGGAGCGCGTGTGAGGCGTCCGGCTCTGCTCGTTCAGCTCATCGCACCGTGTGTGCTCATCGTCGCCGTCGGCCTACTCGGCACCGTCGTCTCCGCGTCGAGCGAGGGCTATTTCGTCGACACGCTCGTCAAGGTGTCCATCGTCGTCGCCCTCTATGTGTTCATCGGCAACTCCGGCGTCCTCTCGTTCGGACACATCAGCTTCGTCGCGCTCGGGGCGTGGACGGCAGGCGTCCTCTCGGTGCCGACGGCGGAGAAGCCGGCGATCATGCCGAACCTCGCGCACTTCTTGCGCGCGACGACGGTCGGGAACGTGCCCTCGCTCTTGCTTGCCGCACTCGCCGGCGGTGTGTTCGCGCTCGTGGTAGGGCTCGCGTTGATGCGCCTATCCGGCCTCGCAGCCGGCATTGCGACATTCGGCGTCCTCGAGATCACGCACAACGTGCTGCAGTACTACGAGAGGATCGGGCCGGGACTGAACACGTTCTCCTCCGTCCCCGAGACGACGGGCCTGCTCCAGGCGTCGATCGGCGCCCTGATCGCGATCTGCATCGCGTTCGCCTATCAGCGGAGCCGCTTCGGGCGCATGCTGCGAGCCACGCGCGAAGACTCGCCGGCCGCCTCTGCGGTGGGCATCTCCGTCTATCGTCAGCGCCTCGGAGCCTTTGTTCTGTCCGGCGCGCTCGCGGGACTCGCCGGAGGCCTCTACGTCCACCTACTGCCGATGAACACCGATTCGCTCTACCTGGACCTCACGTTCATCACGCTGGCGATGCTCGTCGTCGGTGGGGCGTCGAGTCTCTGGGGCGCGGTCATCGGCGCGCTCGCCGTCAGCGCGCTCGACTCCTTCCTCGCGCAGGCGGAAAACGGCGTCAAGATTCTCGGCGTCACCATCGACCTGCCGGCGGGAACGCGTCTCGTCGTCGTCGGGGTGCTCATGGCGGTCGTGTTGATCCTTCGCCCCTCGGGTCTCACCGGCGGACGTGAGTTCGCCCTCCCGCGCAGAAGGCAAACATGACGAACGTCTGCATCGCCGGTGCCGGCACGATCGGCAGCCTCTTCGCAGCGCACCTCGCGCGCGTGGCCGATGTCTCGGTGCTGACGCGGCGCGACGAGCACGCGCGAGCGTTGAACGAGTCCGGGTTGACGGTGACGGGGCGCGCGGAGTTCACGACAGCCGTGACGGCGGCCGCCGATCCCGCACAGCTGCCAGACCCGGACCTCGTGATCGTCGCCTGCAAGGGCAGCGACGTCGAGCCGCTTATGGAACGACTCGGCGGCCACTTCGCCGGCGCGACGGTGATGACGGTGCAGAACGGCCTCGGCGCCGAGGAGATCGCAGGCGCCCACGGGAGCTGGCCGCTCCTCTCTGCGGTGACATTCATGAGTGGGACGCGCATCAGCGACACCGCGGTCGAGTACGTGCTCGACACGGAGACGTGGATCGGTCCGTATCGCGATACGACGCCCGCAGACGCGCGCTCCGTGGCAATGCTGATCGAATCGTCCGGTCTGAAGGCGCAAGGCTTCGACGATCTCCGGCCGGCGCAGTGGTCGAAGCTCATCTTCAACGCAACCGTCAACGCGGTCGCCGCGCTCACCGGGCTCGCACACGATCCGCACTTCGCGCAAACGGAGCAGTTGAGCGATCTGGGCAATCTCGTGCGCGATCTCGTCGACGAGGGCAAGGCGGTTGCTGCCGCGGCGGGGGTCGAGCTCTGGGAAGACCCGTGGGAGATGAACGTGCTCGCGACGCAGCGAGGGCACAGGCACTCTCCGTCGATGCTCGAGGACGTCAAGGCACACCGGCCGACCGAGGTGGAGCTGATCACCGGCTCACTCGTTCGCGAGGCGAACAAGGTCGGCGTACCGGTGCCGCTGCACACCGCGCTCTACAGGCTCGTCAAAGCGAAGGAGGCAAGCTACTCGTGAGGATCTGCATCGTCGGCTGCGGCGCCGTCGGATCGCTGTTCGCCGCAAACCTGGCGCAACTCGACGACGTGGAGGTCTGGGCGTTCGACGCATCGGCGGCTCACGTCGACGCGATCAACGCCGACGGGTTGCGGCTCTCCGGTGCGGGAGAGGTTCTCGGGCGCCTGCGCGCGACGACCGATGCGCAGGAGTTGCCCGCGTGCGACTTCGGCATCGTCGCGACGAAGGCGATGCACACGGAGGCAGCGATCCAGGCGACCGCCCATGCATTCGCCGGCGGCTCGGTCGCGACCGTGCAGAACGGCCTGGGCAACGAACAGGTGCTTGCGGCGCACGTCGACCGCGTCATCCGGGGCACGACGTTCCCTGCCGGGAAGCTCGTCGAGCCCGGCCACGTGCAATGGGACGTGAAAGGTGACACGACGCTCGGGCCGTTCGACGAGCAGCCCGCGCCGTTCGCAGACGTCCAGCGCCTTGCCGACGCCTGTACTCGCGCCGGAATGCCGACGCACGCGGTGGAAGATGCGCGCGGTCCGCAATGGCGCAAGGTGATCTTCAACGCCGCGTCGAATCCGATCGGGGCGCTCACCGGCTTGACACACGGCCGTGTGTGCGAGCGGCCGGATCTGCGCGCGCTCGTCTCCGGGCTCGTGGCCGAGGGTAAGGCGGTTGCGGCTGCACAGGGCATCGAGCTCGACTCCGATCCGGAAGCGCTGATCGACCATGCTGCGAAGCGGGAGGTCGCGTACGACCACAAGGCGTCGATGCTGCAGGACGTCGAGGCCCGGAGGACGACGGAGATCGACTATCTGAACGGCGGTATCGTCCGCTTCGGGCGCGAGCACGGAGTGCCGACGCCGTTGAACGAGACGATCTGGGCACTCGTGAAAGGGGTTGAGCAGTCGTGGCAGCAGTAAGCGAGCCGACGTATACGAATCTTCCGCAGGACGAGATCGAGCGCCGGTATCGGCTCGTTCGCGAGGCGGCCGCACGCGACGGCTTCGACGCCGTGCTCGTGTGCGGCAACGAATACACGGGCTTCGAGGGCGCGGTTACATACCTGAGCGGTTTCGTGATCGTCCATCGATACGCCTACGTGCTCCTCCCGGTCGACGCCGAGCCCGCGATCGTCTTTCCGAGCGAGGCGCGCTATGTCGGCGAGCACGGGACGTCGTGGATCGACGAGCAGGTGTTCGTCGACCGGCCCGGCGAGTGGATCGCCGACAGGATGCGCGGCAAGCGCGTCGCCGTCTACGGGCTCGACTACGTGATGACGGTACGCGACTACGCGGCGATCGGCGACGCCTGCGAGCTCGTCGCATGGGACGTTGCGTTCGATCACGCGCGGATGGTGAAGTCGGAGCTCGAGCTCGAGTCGGTGCGCGACAGCGTGCGCATCAACACGGAGGGCTTCTGGGTGTTCCTCGAGAACTTTGCGCCGGGCAAGACGGAGCGCGAGGTGCTCGCTCACTGCGAGGAGTACTTCGTTGCGCAGGGCTGCGGCCGCTGGACGATGGACATGGTGCTCGACGGCCCGAACGGGGGTGCGCTTCCGGAGTTCAAGATTGCCGGCGGGCACGTGTTCGAGGCGACCGAGTGCATCCTTCCGTCGCTCGAGGTCGCCGGCCCGGGCGGTCACTGGGTCGAGGTCTCGCGCGCGATCTGTCCGGGTGAGCCGAGCAGCGACACGAAGCGCATGCTCGACGCGTACGAGGAGTACTACGCGGCGGCGCCGGATGCGTTGCGGCCCGGCCGCACTGCGCACGACGCACACCGCGCCGTCGCGAAGGGCTTCGTCGACCGCGGCTTCCACCTCGGTCACGTCACCGGACACTCGATCGGGATGACGATGATCGAGTTCCCGAAGATCGGCGAGGGCGTCGAGATCGAGCTCGAGGCGGGGATGGTGCTCTCGATGCACCCGCACGCGATCTCGGCGGACGGCCAGGCGTGCCTCTACATGCAGGACACGTGGCTCGTCACGGCGGACGGCGGCGTGCCGCTCGCAGGCCTGCCGATGCGTATCTACGACGGCACCGAGCCCAGACCGGCGAACTCGTAGCGAAGTGGTCCTGGCGTGGCGGATCGTCCGCCGCGCCGGGCCTGCTGCACGAAGCTCCTGCACAGGCGTGGGCTCCGCCGAGCGGGCCGTTGCCTGCGTTGGCAAAGTGGTCTACTCCTCTCACATCTCAGGTGTTGCTATCTGAGCGTGGATTGTGGTTAATCATGCGCGCGTCGCTCATTCGACGCGTGTGTGGTCAATACCAATCACCTCGCTGCGTCCCGCGCGCGAGGGAGGGGGTTCCGCAGATGAGAACCAAGCTCGCGATCGCCGTGCTCGTGCTTGCGGCAACTGTCGTACCCGCCGCAGGGGCGGCCGGGCATCCTGCCTCGCCGCCGTCGAACGTCCGCGGCGCGTTCTTCGCCAACTGGGATCGGTATGCGCGCAACTACCTGGTCAACCAGATCCCGGCGGGCAAGCTCAACGTCATCGACTACGCATTCGCATTCGCAACGCCGAGCGGCTGCGCGCTGAGCGATGTGTGGTCGGACTTCCAGGCGCCCACCTGGGGACCGGAAGGCAGCGTCGACGGTGTTGCCGACGATCCGTCGAATCCGGACCAGCATCTGTTCGGAAACTTCAACCAACTCGTCAAGCTCAAGGCGGCGCATCCGGATCTCAGGGTCGAGATGTCGATCGGCGGCTGGACGGGCTCGACCTACTTCTCGGACGCGGCTGCGACACCCGCAACGCGCGAAGCATTCGTCAAATCGTGCATCGACCTGATCATCAAGGGCAATCTGCCCACCGGCGGCTGGCCGACGCAGGCGGGCGGCACGGGCGCCGCTGCCGGGCTCTTCGACGGCATCAACATCGACTGGGAGTACCCCGGGGCCGATCCCGGCAACGGTGCGCATCACTCGCCGGCCGACGTCCACAACGCGACGTTGCTTCTGCAGGAGTTCCGGCACCAACTCGACGAGCAGGGGGCCGTTGCGGGCAAGCACTACACGCTCACCGTTGCGATTCCGGGCGGCAACATCCACTCGACGGGCAGCTGGGAGCTTCCGCAGGTTGCGAAGACCGTCGACTGGATCGACATGATGAGCCTCGACTATCACGGCAGCTGGGACCCGATCACCGCGTTCAACTCACCGTTCGCGTTCGATCCGAACGAGCCGCCCGTCGGCGGCGGAGCGATCCAGTGGACGTGGAACACGGCGGGATCCGTCGCCTACTTCCTCGCGAACAGAGTGGCGCCGAACAAGATCGTCGTCGGCATTCCGTTCTACGGCAAGGAGTACACCGGTGTCGGGCCAGCGCACGACGGGCTCTATCAGCCGCACGGCGCGGTGCCTGCGAACGACACGCCCACGTACCACGATCTCGTCGACACCGGGCTCGCCGATCCAAACCTGACGCCGATCGGGCCGACGGTGGCGACCGGCAGCGGCGCGGGAATCAACGGCTACAGGCGCTTCTTCAACTTCGCCGCCGGCGCCCCGTGGCTCTACAACCCGACGGCGAACGGCGGCACGTTCATCAGCTACATCGACCCGGCGTCCGTCCGGTTGCGCGTCGCCCTCGTGAAGGCGCTCGGCCTGCGCGGCGCCTGGGCATGGGAGATCAGCAACGACGACAACGCGAACGATCTCACCAACGCAATGACCGGCCACTAGGCGTGGAGCGTGGCGGCCCGTCCGGCGCACCCGGGCGGGCCGCCGTGCGACCGTGCCGCCACGGCGGATAGGCTCACGCCGTGGCGAAGACGGAGCCAGACGAGTTCGCGCCGATCCTGCCCGGCCCTGCGGCGAGCGACTACGAGCGCTATCTGCGGACCGACGAGCTGCTCGCGCTGCAGAAGGACTCCGACGAGTGGGCTCACCGCGATGAGTTGCTCTTCCAGACCGTCCATCAGTCCTCCGAGCTCTGGCTGAAGCACGCCTGGGTCGAGGCCGAGGACGCGACCCGGCTCATCGAGGCGCGGGACCTCGCGGCCGCGAACCGTCTCCTGCGGCGCGCCACCGCGTGCATGAAGATCGTCGAGGGCTTCCTCGGGCATCTCGAGCTGATGTCGCCGTGGGAGTACCAGGAGGTCCGCCGGGTGCTCGGCCATGGCTCGGGCTTCGACTCGCCGGGCTTCCGCGAGATCCGCCGCGTCTCGCCCCCGCTCTACGCCGCATTCGAGGGCGTACGCAAGGAGCGCGGGCTCTCCCTGCTCGAGGTCTACGTGCACGGGCGCGAGCACGAAGAGCTCTACCAGCTCGCCGAGCTTCTGACGGAGTGGGACGAGCGCGTCGGCCTGTGGCGCTACCGGCACTTCCAGGTGGTCGCCCGGATCATCGGCGAGGATGTCGTCGGGACACAGGGAACGCCGGTCGAGCTGCTTGCCGGCCTGATCAAGAACCGCATGTTCCCCGAGCTGTGGCGTGTGCGCACGGAGCTGACCGAGCTGGCGAAGCAAAGCGACCCGGACGGTTGATTCCGCTCGACGAGATTCGCCGCGCACGCGAGCGGATCGCGAACGCCGTCACCCGCACGCCGCTCGTCCGCCTCGATCTCGACGCACCGTGCGAGATCTGGCTGAAGCTCGAGTCGCTGCAGCCGATCGGTTCCTTCAAGCTCCGCGGTGCGCTGTCGGCCGTCCGCGCCGCCTCGCCCGCCGAGCTTGCTGGCGGCGTCGTCACCGCGAGCGCCGGCAACATGGCGCAGGGTGTTGCCTGGGCCGCCCGTGAGGCCGGCGTGCACGCGACGATCGTCGCGCCCGAGTCGGCGCCGCGCACGAAGCTCGACGCAGTGGAGCGGCTGGGCGGGGAGATCATCTCCGTGCCGCACGAAGTGTGGTGGCAGACGATGGTCGACCGCCGGTACGAAGGCGTCGACGGGCTGTTCGTCCACCCGGTCGAGGATGACGCCGTGATGGCGGGCAACGGGACGATCGGGCTCGAGCTGGTCGAGGATCTGCCGTCCTTCGACGCCGTCGTCATCCCCTGGGGCGGAGGCGGGCTGACGACGGGTATCGCGAGCGCCGTGAAAGCGTTGCGGCCCGGGACGCGCGTGGTCGCCGTCGAGCCGGCGAGCGCGGCGCCGCTCACGGCGTCGCTTGCGGCCGGCGGCCCTGCGGAGATCGACTTTCAGCCGTCGTTCGTCGACGGCGCGGGGGGCAGAGCGTTGCTGCCCACCATGTGGGACCGGGCGCACGGGCTCGTCGACGCAGCAGTGGCGGTGCCCGTCGACGAGGTCGCCGACGCCGTGCGCATCCTCGCGTCACGTGCGCGAGTAGTCGCGGAAGGAGCGGGCGCGCTCGCGCTGGCCGCAGCACGTCGCGGCGACGCCGGCGAGGGCAAGGTCGTGTGCGTCGTCAGCGGCGGAAACATCGACGCCGCAGTGCTGTCGACCATCCTCGCCGGAGAAATGCCTTAGCTCTTCGTCGCGGAGCCGAACTTGTTCGGCGAGAGCAGTGATACGTCTGCCGTGAGCGCGAAGAAGAAGGGGGCCCACGGGGGAAACATGGTTTCCCCCGTGAAGCTACGCGAGCGAAGCGAGTTGTGCGTTGAAGCCGTCGACTTCGTCCACGGTGTTGTAGTGGATGAAGCCCACCCGCACCGCGTCCTTGGGGTACGGGAGCTTCTCGCGCAGGCCGAGTGAATACCAGCTGTCGTGCGCCCACACGCCGTAGCCGCGCTCGGCCATCGTCGTCGCGACGGTGGCGGCCTCGACGCCGTCGACGTTGAGCAGGAACGTCGGCACGCGACCCTCCATCGTCTGGAGCCCGTACACGGTCACGTTCTCCGGGAGCGTCTCGAGGAAGCGTGCGCCGAGCTCACGCTCGTACGTCTTCAGCACGTCCATGCCGCCGAGCGACTCGAGGTACGCGATCGTCGCGGAGAAGCCGGCGAGCAGCTCGTACGGCGCCGTGCCGGTCTCGAACTTGCGACCGACAGGCGTCGAGCCCGCGGGGCGGGCCTTGTAGGGCCGCCAGGACTCGAGCAGCTCGTGGCGCCCGTAGGCGAGCCCGAGGTGCGGACCGCAGTACTTATACGGCGAGCAGAGGAACACGTCGCAGCCGAGCTCCGTGACGTCGACGGGCTCGTGCGCCGCATAGTGCACCGCGTCGATCCACGAGAGTGCACCCGCGTCGCGCGCGAGCTCGGCGACGCGCTGCGCATCGGTGATCGTTCCAACGGCGTTCGAGGCGAACACACACGCAACGACGCGCACACGGTCGTCGAGCTTCCGCTCGAGATCGTCGAGGTCGAGCCGCAGGTCCTCGGTGACGTCGATCCAGTCGACCTCGAAGCCGCGGTCGGCCGCGAGCTCGACCCACGGTGCAACACCGCCGTCGTGGTCGAGACGGCTGACGAGGATCTTGTCGCCTTCCTTCCAGTCACGTGACGCGGTACGACTGAGCATGAAGTCGAGCGTCGTCATATTCGTGCCGAAGATCACGTCGTCGGCCGAGCAGCCGAGGAACCGGCCGGCATCGCTGCGTGCCGTGTTGAGGATCGCCTCGACGCGCTTTCCGGTCTCGTAGGGCGCGCCGAGATTGGCACTCGCCTCGCGCAGTGCGCGGGCGATCGCCTCGCCGACCTCGTCGGGTACCTGTGAGCCGCCGGGTGCGTCCAGGAAGGCGAAACCGCCCTGCAGGGACGAGAACCGGCTGCGTGCAGCCTGTACGTCGAGTACCGTCGCGCTCATGGAGCGAGCCTACCTGGGCGCGAGCGGTATCGGCGTCACGAGGATCATCCTCGGCTGCGGGAACTTCGGTGGGATCGGCTCGTCGCCCGCGTTCTTCGGCCGGGGCGAGGGCCGCGACGAGGCGTTCGCGATCATGGACGCAGCCTGGGAGGCGGGCATCACCACGTTCGACACGGCCGACGCCTACGGCGGCGGACGCAGCGAGACGTTCATCGGCGACTGGCTGAAGACGAAGGACGCCGGTGTCCGCGATCAGATCGTGCTCTCGACGAAGACCTTCAACCCGATGGACGAAGGCGAAGACCACGGGCTTGCGCCCGCGCGCATCAAGCGCCAGCTCGAGAGCAGCCTGGGAAGGCTCGGCGTGGACTATGTGCACATGTACCTGACGCACGACTGGGATCCCGACGTTCCGATCGCCGACACGCTCGCTGCACTCGACGAGCTCGTGCGAGACGGGAAGATCGGAGCGTTCGGCGCGAGCAACGTCGACGGCACACAGCTTCGGGATGCACTGGCGGCGGCATCCAGGTCGCGCTACGAGTGGGTGCAGAACTCGTATTCGCTGCTCGACCGCGAAGTCGAGAGCGAGGTGCTGCCGCTCTGCGCCGAGGAGGGGCTCGGCTTCACTCCCTTCAGCCCGCTGGCGGGCGGTTGGCTCACGGGCAAGTACGAGCGCGGCGCCGCGGCACCGGCCGGCTCGCGGATGACGATGCGACCCGAGCCGTACGCACAGTTCGTCGACGACGACGCTGTGTGGCGCGGTCTCGACGGCCTCGCCGCCGTGGCGGCGGAGCGCGGCACGAGCCAGGCGGCGCTTGCGCTCGCCTGGCTTCTCGGAGACAGGCGGGTGACGGCCGTCGTCGTCGGTCCGCGGCGGCCGGCGCACCTCGAGCCCGCGCTCGCGGCGCTCGAGCATCCCATCACGCCGGCCGAGCGGGACGCACTCGGCCTCTTGTTCCCACGCTGAACGGTCGATACAGGCTCCGCAGGCCGCAGTTTGTGACGATCGCAGCTACGGTGAACAAGAGACAACAACAGCCGACGCGCGCGGAACGGGGGATTCGTTCACATGAACGAGGACAGACACGCCGCCGCCGCGCGCTCGACGGCCGCTGAGGGGCGCACGCCCACACGGAGGATCGTCCTCGCCAGCGTGGCGATTCTCAGCCTGCTCGCAACGGCAGGGGGCATCTCGATCTGGCGTTACCAGCACGCGATCGGGATGAAGGACAGCGCGCGTACGGCCCGCGTCGAGAGCCTGCAGGCCGAGCTCGCCGCCACTGCGTTCTGGCACGAGCGCGAGGCCGCGAACGAATACCTCATGACGGAGTCTCCTGATGTCCTCACCGAGGTTGCGGCGCAGCACGCCGCCTTCAACGACGCAACTGCGGGCCTCGGACGAGATGCTGCGTCGGAGGCCGCCGTCGTCGCGAAGGCGCGGAATGCGAACGATGCATTCGTCGCGACGTTCGCGCAGAGCCGCGGCGCGCCCGGAGGAACGGCGTCGGAGAAGCACATCACCGATCTGATCGCCCTCAGCCTCATGAATACGCGTGAAGCCGACGTGCTCAAGCCGCTCGGGGCGTTGCAGCGGCTCTACGATCAGGAGGCCGTGCAACGCAACGCCATGGCGACGGACGCCGCGACGCAGGCTCTCGCTGCCAGCCTCATCGGCGCGTTCCTCACGCTGCTCGGCGGCATCGCCTTCGTCCTCTTCGCGCTCCGCCTCGTGAAGCGGATCGCCGAGCGTGAAGCGACCCTGAAGGATCAGATCGCAACGACTGCGTCGATGATCCTGCAGGTCCGCACGACGTCATTCGTGCTCGGCGGCGTCGCCAACGAGTTGCGTGCGGCCGCGGGCGAATCGGCGGCGGCGACGGCGGAGCAGTCGGCGGCGGTGGCGGAGACGTCGGCGACGATCGAGGAGCTGGCGGTGACGGCGACGGTCGATTGCGGACAACGCGCGTGCGGTCGCGGCGGCCGCAGAGCAGACGGGCGACACGATGCGCGACATGCAGGAGAAGGTCGAGGCGATCGCGGAGCGCTCGCTGTCGCTCGGTGAGCGGTCGCAGAAGATCGGCGAGATCCTCGAGTTGATCAACGAGATCGCCGAGCAGACGAACTTGCTTGCGTTGAACGCCGCGATCGAGGCTGCGCGCGCGGGCGAGGCGGGCCGCGGCTTCGCGGTCGTCGCGGCCGAGGTGCGGAAGCTGGCCGAGCGCTCGCTTCAGCTCGACCGAGTCGATCCGGGAGATCATCGGCGCGGTGCAGGACGAGACGAACGCGACGATCATGGCGACCGAGCAGGGAACGAGGCAGGCGCGCGAGGTCGGCGAGTTGATGGGCTCGACGGCGTCGATGCTCGAGGAGTCGATCCTCGCGACCCAGCAGCAGAAGTCGGCTGCGGACCAGGTCGCGACGGCGATGGTGCAGATCCGCGAGTCCGCCGACCAGCTCGCTGCCGAGCAGACACAGCGCGCCGGCACCTCCGAACGCGTCGACGAGCTCGTCAGGCTCACTTCGAGAGGCCCTCTCCGGCGACGGCGCGACGAACGGCAACGGCTCCGGGCCGAGGTGAGCGGCGTGCACGTCCGCCTGCGGGTCGGCGGCGAGGCGTACGCATTCGCGGTCGAGAACGTGCTCGAGGTCGCCGAGCTCGGTGCAATCGCCCACGGTCCCGGGTGCCGGAGCGGACGTACTCGGCGTGCGCAACCTTCGCGGCGAGGTCTCCCGGTCTTCGACCTCGCGTCCGTCCTCGGCATCGCGCGCGACGGCGCTGCACGACGCCTCGTCGTCGTCGAGCACGACGGGACACGTGCCGGCCTCGCCTTCGACGACGTCACTCGACGTCGGCGAGCTCGCCGCGCCGACCGAAGCCGGCGAGTCGCCGCTTCTGCTGGGCACGTCGCTCGACGACGGCGCGCTCGTCGGCGTCGTCGACGTCCCGACGTCTCTTCGCGAGCCTGGCGCGGGAGCAGACGTGAACGACGCCGAGGCCGAGTTCCTCGACATCTTCCGCGACGAGGCGAACGAGCGACTCGACAACATGGTCGACACGCTCCTCGCGCTCGAGAGCGGTACGCGCGGCTCCGGACGCGGTCGACTCGCTCTTCCGCGACGCGCACACGATCAAGGGCGGCGCCGGGCATGCTCGGCCTCGACGACGCGCAGACGCTCGCGCACGCGATCGAGGACGTGCTCGAGAGCGCTCGCGAAGCGGGAGAGTTTCCGCTGCGGCTCGCCGACCCGCTGCTGCGCGCGGCCGACGCGCTACGCCTGCACATCGCCGGGCGAAAGCGAGCCCACGCCCGGTCTGCTGGAGGAGCTCGGCGCGAGCTCGTGCACGCTCCACCGACGGCGCGTCCATCATGTCGCCGACACTCCCAAGCGAAGTCTCGGACGGAGTCGACATCGTCGCCGCCGTCGGAGAACGGCGCGGCGATTCGCGTCGCGCCGCAGAAGATCGACCGACTCCTCGACCTCGTCGGCGAGACCGTGCTGCACCGCCGGCGTCTCGAGCACGTGCTCGGCGGCGACCGCACAACGGCGGGCGAGGACGTCTCCGACGAGCTCGATCACGGCGAGCGGCTCGCTCGACGAGCTGAAGGACGCAGCGATCGAGATGCGGACGCTGCCGCTCTCGTCGATCACCGGAGGCCGCTGCCGCGCGCGGTCCGCGACATCGCCGCCGCGACGGGCAAGGAGGTCGAGCTCGTCGTCGAGCGGGGACGAGCACCGAGCTCGACCGCGTCATCCTCGAGAGCCTCTCCGAGCCGCTCGTCCACCTCCTGCGCAACGCGATCGGCCACGGGATCGAGACCGCCGGACGAGCGCCGGCGCGCGGGCAAGCCTCCTCGCGCGACGCGTCGAGCTCCACGCCGAGCAGCGCGGCGGCATCGTCGAGATCGTCGTCGCCGACGACGGGCGCGGCGTCTCGAACGAGATCCTCGCGGAGGCGCAGCAGGACGGCTCGCTCGCCGACGTCCTCGCACGCGCCGGCTTCTCGACGGCGGCGGAGGTCACCGAGCTCTCCGGTCGCGGCGTCGGGCTCGACGCCGTCAAGCTGCACGTCGAGTCGTTCGGCGGCACGCTCGAGGCGTGCAGCGAGCCGGGTACAGGCACCCGGATCATCGCTCGTCCTGCCGCTCACGCTCGCGCTGCTCGACGTGCTGCTCGTCGAGCGCGGCGGCAACGTCTTCGGCCTGCCGCTCGCGAGCGTCGAGGAGGTCGATCGCCGTCGAGAGCTCACTGACTCGGAGGGAAGGCCCTCGCTCGAGCTCCGCGGACGCGTCGATTCCGCTCGCCGATCTCGCCGAGCTCGTCGGCGTCGCGGCGCCGCCGCTCGCGCGCCGCGCGCCTGCGGTCGTCGTCGCGTCGGGCGGCCGGCGGGTGGCCACGTGCTGCGATCGTCCTGCTCGGCGAGGAGGAGGTCGTCGTCAAGCCGCTCGGCCCGCTGCTCGCCTCCGCGACGGGCTACCTCGGCGCCGCGATCCTCGGCGACGGGCGCATCGCGCTGCTGCTCGATCCCGCGGCGCTGACCCGGGCGAACCGCCCGAACGCGTGTCGCGCCGGCCGGCGCGGCGACCGTCGTCGCGACGCGGGGCGCGCCGAAGGTGCTCGTCGTCGAGGACTCCTCACCGTGCGCGAGCTTCAGCGCAGCATTCTCGAGGCCGCCGGCTATCGCGTCGAGACGGCGCGGGACGGACAGGAAGCGACTCGACCGAGTGTCGAGCGACGACGAGATCGACCTCGTGATCACCGACGTCGACATGCCCGAGATGGACGGCCTCGAGCTGACGAGGGCGATTCGCGCGCACAGCGAGCGGTCGTCGCTTCCCGTGATCGTCGTGACGTCGCTCGCCGAGCGACGAGGATCGCAGGCGCGGCATCGAGGCGGGTGCCGACGCCTACATGGTCAAGCGCGGCATTCGACCAGCACGCACTGCTCGACATCGTCGAGCGTCTCGTCGGGCCGGTGATCGCCCCGCGCGACCGCGTGTTCTCGTCTGCGAGGACTCGACGACCTTCGCGGCGGCGCTCACGCGGACGCTCGAGCACGGCGGAGACATCGAGGTCGTCGGCGTCTGTCCGACAGCCGAGGCTGCGATCGCGGGTCTGGCGCGCCTGCAGCCCGACCTCGTCACGATGGACATGCGAGCTGCCGGGGATGTCCGGCCTCGAGGCGGTCGAACAGATCATGAGCGTACGGCCGACGCCGATCCTCGTGCTCTCCTCGCAGGTCACGGGGGACGGCGAGATCGCCGCCGCGGCGCTCGCCGCCGGTGCGCTCGAGGCGATGGCGAAGGACGAACTCGCCGCTGCGCGAGCCGGGCGGCGACGCGGCGACGGTGCTTCCGGCAGCGCGTGAAGCTGTTGAGCCGGGCTCGCGTCATCCGTCACCCACGCGGACGACTCACGGCGGGAACGAGGAATGCGACCCTGACCTCGACGCGCCGTGGCGGCATCGTCGCCGTGTGCGCCTCGACCGGCGGCCCCCAGGCGATCGCCGCGGTGCTGGCGGCGATCCCGTCGGGCTATCCCTTGCCGATCCTCGTCGTGCAGCACATCGCAGCCGGATTCACCGAGGGCCTGGCACGGTGGCTCGACGGCGCGATCCCGCTGCCCGTCCGGCTCGCCGAGCACGGTCTTCCGGCGCTCCCGGGCGTCACGGTTGCCCCGGAGGGAGCCCATCTCGTCTTTCGGTCCGACGGCACGCTCGCGCTCGACCATCGCTCGCCGGCCGGCCTCCACCGCCCCTCGGCGGACATGCTGCTCACGAGCGTCGCATCGGCTGCGAGAAGCGACGGGATCGGCGTCGTCCTGACCGGGATGGGCCGGGACGGCGCCGTCGGGTTGCAGGCGATCGGTGAGGCCGGCGGTCTGACGATCGCCCAGGACGAGGCGAGCTCCGTCCGTGTACGGAATGCCGCGAGAGGCCGCAAAGCTCGGCGCCGAGCTCATCCTGCCGCTCGGCGAGATCGCAGGCGTGCTCACGACGGTCGCGCTCGAGCGCCGGGTCGGCGCGAGATGACACACGCCCTCGACCGGGTCGCCGCGCTCCTGCTTCGGGAGACCGGGATTCGGATCGACCGGAGCCAGTACACGTCGCTGCGCTTGGCGCTCGCCCGCGCGGATCCCGGCGGAGACGCAGAGTCGTTCTTGCACGCTGCGGAGGATCCGATCTGGGGGCGAGAGACGATCGCGCGGCTCGTCGACGCCGTGACGATCAAGGAGACGTTCTTCGTCCGCGAGCCGCGCCAGCTCGACGCGATCCCGTGGCGTGTCCTGCTCGACCGCGCTCGGGCTGCCGGGTCGCACGACGTGCGGGTCTGGAGCGCAGCCTGCGCGACCGGCGAAGAGGCGTACACGCTGGCGATGCTCGCGAGCGAGGCATTCGGCGCGAACGATGCCCCGGTGAGCATTCTCGCTACCGACATCTCGACGTCCGCGCTCGAGGGCGCGCTGGCCGGGCGATACCGCGAGCGCTCGGTGCGCGACGTGGAGCCGGGGCTTCGACGGCTCTACTTCGACGAGGTCGGCGACGAGCTGGTCGTCGGTAGGCGTCTCCGGCGGCTCGTGCGCTTCGCGCCGCACAATCTTGCGCACGATCCGATTCCGCCGCTCGGCGAGGCGGCATTCGACCTGATCCTCTGCCGCAACGTGCTGATCTACTTCGACGGCGCTACCGTCGAGCGCGTGATCCACGGGTTGGAGCAGGCGCTGCGGCCGGGCGGGATGCTGATCCTCGGCTCGGCGGACACCCTCTGTGGGACCATTCGCCGGCTGGAGCGCCTCGGCGCCGAGCCGAGCCACGCGTTACGTCCGAAGGAGCTGGTCGCGCGGGTCTTGCGCAGGCCGCTCGGCCATGGGGCGCACCGTCGACCGGTCGAGGACACGCTCGACGCCGAAGCCTCGTATCTCACCGGCGTGCGTGCGCTCGAGGCCGGCGACGCCGCCGCCGCGGCCGTGAGCCTGCGGCGTGCGTTGTACGTCGACCCGGCCTTCGGGCTCGCGGCCTTCACGCTGGGACGTGCGCACGAGGCCGCGGGCGATGATGGGGCCGCCCGGCGTGCCTATGGACAGGCCTTGCGCACGATCGACCCGGCCGACGAGCGCTACGACCATCTCCTCGAGCAGGTCGATCTCGAAGACGTCGCGACTGCGTGTCGCGTCCGGCTCGGAGCGCTGCGATGAGCGCGCGCCTCGTCATCGCCGACGACTCGCCGACAATTCTCGCGCTGGTTACGCTCGCGATCACGAAGGACGGGTACGCGCCGGTGACCGCCACGAACGGCGGCGAGGCGCTCGCCGCCATTCGTGAGCACCGGCCCGAGCTCGTCATCCTCGACGCCCAGATGCCGGTCCTGAGCGGGTACGAGGTCTGCCGCGCCTTGCGCGAGGACGTCGATGCTCCGCGACCGCACGTGATCATGCTGTCGGCAGGTGCGAACGAAGCGGACAAGGCACTCGCCAGGGAGGCCGGCATCGACGAGTTCGTCACGAAGCCGTTCAGCCCGGCGACGCTCCGGGAACGCGTGCGCGAGATCCTCGGCGAGCCGTAGCCTCCGCGCTCAGGGGCGGAGGTGCATGACCTCGAAGCCGAACTCTTCGGCAAGCCGCTCGGCGATGAGCGAGCGGTGGCACCCCTCCGGATCGCGCTCGACGCAGAACAGGGCCGAGGCGGCGTCCGCCGGCATCTCGGCGACGATCGCCGCGAGATCGACGTGGTCGAGGACCTCCCGTGCGTAGCGCTCGACGAACTCGGGGGCGAGCGACTCGCGTGACCGCTTGCCGACGCCGGCGCGTGCGTCCTCCCGGTACTGGAGCTGACGAAGCTCAGTCGTCGGTGCAAGCTCCTTGTGGTGGCGGTAGTCGATCCCGGCTCCGCCGAGCGCGTTTTGCAAACGCTGTGCGTTCGCCCACGCGTACTCGCTTCCGCGCACTCCGCGGCGCTGGCGCACGTCGATCAGCTGTCCGACATCGGCCTCGCTCAGCGCGGCGAGAAACCGTTCGAGCGTCGACCCGTGGACACCGACGGTCGCGACGGTGCGCATGCGGTGTTACCGCGCAGGCGCGGACAGCTCGAAACGCTCGTGCAGGATCTGAACGGCGCGATCGAGATCTGCGCCGGTGACGACGCATGAAATGCGGATCGACGAGGTCGAGATGATTTCGATGTTGATTCCCGCGTCGGCGAGCGCCTCGAACATGTCGGCTGCGACACCGGGATTGCTGCGCATTCCTGCTCCGATGAGCGACACCTTGCCGATGTCCGAGTCGTAGGTGTGGCCCTGCGCGTCCACGAGCTTCGCGATCACGTCGAGCACCGGCTCTGCGGCCGGAAGGTCGGATTGCGGCAGCGTGAACGAGATGTCGGAGCGGCCTGCCGCGGAGACGTTCTGCACGATCATGTCGATGTGGATCCCGGCGTCGGCGAGTGGGCGGAACACGCGTCCTGCGATGCCCGGCTTGTCGGGCACGCCGAAGATCGTCACCTTCGCCTCACTGGAATCGCTCGCGATTCCCGAGATGATCGCTTGCTCGAGCACGTCTTCCTCCTTCACGATCCAGGTGCCGTCGGCCTCGCCGAACGACGAGCGGACATGGACGGCGACGCCGTGCGTTCGAGCGTACTCGACCGAACGGAGCGCCAGAACCTTCGCGCCCGAGGCTGCGAGCTCGAGCATCTCCTCGTACGTGACCGCGTCGAGCTTGCGCGCACCGGGCACGACACGCGGATCGGCGGTGAAAACGCCGTCGACGTCGGTATAGATCTCGCAGACGTCGGCGTCGAGGCCCGCGGCGACAGCGACCGCAGTCGTGTCCGAGCCGCCGCGACCGAGCGTGGTGATGTCGCTCGCCGCCGAGACGCCCTGGAAACCCGCGACGATCACGATCCTCCCGGCAGCGAGCGCTTCGAGCACGCGCTGGGGACGAAGCTCGACGATCCGCGCCTTGCCGTGTCGCTCGTCCGTGACGATGCCTGCCTGGGAGCCGGTGAGCGAGACGGCGTCGCGCCCGAGCTCGATCACCGCCATCGCAAGGAGTGCGCTCGAGATGCGCTCGCCCGCGGTGAGCAGCATGTCCTGCTCGCGCGGATGCGGATGGCCGGAGACCTCGCCCGCGAGCTCGAGCAGCTGGTCTGTCATCGCTCCCATGGCGGAGACGACGACGCATACCTGGTGCCCCGCCTCAGCCGTTGCGACGACGCGCCGCGCGACGTGCTTGATTCGCTCCGAATCGGCGACCGACGTGCCGCCGTACTTCTGGACGATGACGCTCACGAGGGTGAGGCTACCGTCAGCCCGCGAACCGGTTCGGCGGACGTCCGCGGACGTCGGGCCGAAGGACGAACACGCCGCCTGCGCCCGGTTGAGCTGCAAGGGCATCGGGTGTGAGGCCGGTGCGCGCCGAGGTGATGTACAGGTCGCCGAGATCGTCGCCGCCGAAGGCACAGCTCGTCGGGCGCGCGACAGGCAGGTTCACGACGCGGTCGAGCGCACCGTCCGGCGTGTAGCGGTGGACGGCCCAACCGTCCCAGAGCGCGACCCAAACGTGATCCTCTGCGTCGACGGCCAGCCCGTCGGGGACGCTCACGCCGCCGGCGCCGAGGTCCACGAACGTGCGCCTGTCCGACACGGAGCCATCTTCCGGATCGAACGCGAAGACATCGATGCGGCGCGACGTACTGTCGGCGTAGATCATGCGAGTCCCGTCGACGCTCCAGTCGATCCCGTTCGAGATCGACACCGGCGACACCATCGGGGCGAGGCCGCGCTCGTCGTAGCGGTAGAGGGTGCCGCGTCCCGGCGACTCGTCGAGGGCCATCGTTCCCACCCAGAACCTGCCCTGTGGATCGCATGCGCCGTCGTTGAAGCGGAGCCCTGCTGCGTCGGGGGTGTTGGCGACAACGGTGCTGCGCAGCTCCGCATCGAGGAGCAGGACAGAGGTGTCGACGGCGGCGACGAGCCCGTCTTCTCGGCGCAGCGCCACCGCACCGACGAGGCCGTTCAACGTGGCTACGAGCTCCGTCGTGCTGCTGTCCGGGTCGAAGCGCACGATCGATCCGCGCAGGATGTCCACGGCGAGGAGCGTGCGCGTGCGCTCGTCCCACACGGGAGACTCGCCCAACTCCAGCCGCGCGTCGAATGCGAGGACGGGCTCCGGAGCGTTCATGCCTGATAGAGACGCTGCACCGGCATGAGTCTATGCCGCGAGCGCTGCGGCAATGGCCGCGATGTGCTCGGGCGTCGACCCGCAACAGCCGCCGACGATGCGCGCGCCCTTGTCTGCATAACGGCGGATGTGCTCGGCAAGCATCGTGGGATCCGCGTCGTAGATCACGGTGTCGCCCACCATGCGCGGCACTCCCGCGTTCGGCTTGATCCACAACGGCGCACCCGGCGCAGCTGCGAGAAACTCGTCGACGATCGCGTCGGTGTCATCGAGCGAGCGCCCGCAGTTCGCGCCGAGCGCGGCGACACCGAGCGGGGCGACCGCCGCGACCACATCGGCCGGACTCAAGCCCATCATCGTGTGTGTTCCCTGGTCGAAGCTGAACGACATGACGAGCGGCAGGTCGCTGACGTCCTGCACGCCCTCGATCGCCCAGAGCGCCTCCTCGAGTGCAAAGAACGTCTCGAGCACGAGCAGGTCGACACCGCCGTCGTCGAGTGCGCGCGCCTGCTCGGCATATGCCTCGACGCCGATCTCGCGCGTCAGCAGGCCGTACGGCTCCGGCAGCTGGCCGGTCGGGCCGAGCGAGCCGGCAACGAGGCGGCTGTCGCCCGCCTCCGCTCGCGCAAGCTCCGCTGCGCGGATGTTCAGCTCGCGGCCGCGCCCGGCGAGCGGCCCGTCGGCGAGACGCGGTGTCGTAGCGCCGAACGTGCACGTGAGCACGAGGTCGGAGCCCGCGTCGAGAAAGCGACGGTGCAGCTCCCGCACGCTTTCGGGCGCGTCGAAGACCCATTCCTCGGGTGCGACGCCTGGCTCGATGCCCATGTCCTGGTAGTTCGTGCCGGTTGCACCGTCTGCGAGCAGGACGGAACGGGCGGCGAGCACGTCGGCGAACGAGGGCATCGCGCCAGCGTATGTGCGCCTGGGCCGTCGCGAGCTACGGTGCGGTCATGACAACCAACGAGAAGCCCCAGGTCGATATCCCGGCGGATCAAGCACCGCCCGCCGAGCTCGTGGTCGAAGACATCGTCGTCGGCGACGGAGAGGAAGCTGTTCCCGGACGGCAGGTCGACGTGCACTACGTCGGCGTCGCGTGGTCGACGCGCGAGCAGTTCGACGCTTCGTGGGACCGCGGCGGAACCTTCAACTTCGGTCTCGGCGAAGGTCGTGTGATCAAGGGCTGGGATCAGGGCGTCGCCGGCATGAAGGTCGGCGGCCGGCGCCGTCTGACGATTCCGCCCGAGCTCGGCTACGGCGAGCGCGGGGCCGGCGGCGCGATCGGGCCGGGGGAGACGCTCGTCTTCGTCGTCGACCTGCTCGGCGTGCGCTGATCGCGGTGAGCGCGGGAACGTCGGCGTGCGTCGCGTGGGCGCCCGGTCGCATCAACCTCATCGGCGAGCACACCGACTACAGCGGCGGTCTCGTCCTTCCGGTTGCGGTTCAGTACGGCGTCTCACTCGACGTCGCGGGTGCCGGAGACGAGATCGCGCTCGTGTCGGAGGGCTTCGGCGCAGCGCAACCCTTCCCGCCGGACGGCAGTGGGAGTGCGGTCGAAGGCTGGGCGCGCTACGCGCAGGCAGTCGCCGCCGAGCTCGATCTGCTCGGCCGCCCGCCCGTCGGGCTGGCGGGGACGATCGACTCCGATCTGCCCGTCGGCGCCGGGCTCTCGTCGTCAGCGGCGCTCGAGGTCGCGGTCGCGCTCGCGCTCTGCGCCGTCGCCGAGTTCGAGGTCGAGCCGCTCGAGCTCGCCCAGGCGTGCCGGCGCGCCGAGCTGCGCGCCGTCGGCGTTCCGTGCGGGATCCTCGACCAGGCCGCATCGCTTCTCGGGCGACCCGGCAAGGCGATCCTGCTCGACTGCGGCACGCTCGAGCACCGTGCCGTCACGGTGCCCGACGACGCGGCACTCGTCATCGTCGACTCGGCGGTTCAGCACCGGCACGAGACGTCGGGCTACGCAAAGCGGCGCGAGGAGCTCGAGGCCGGAATGCCCGAACGCGTGCGTCATGTCGTCTCCGAGAACGGTCGAGTCGTCGAGTTCGCGGCGGCGCTCGAGGAAAACGACCTCGCGGCTGCCGGAAGGCTGCTGAGTGCCAGCCACGCGAGCCTGCGCGACGACTACGAGGTGTCGATCCCCGAGCTCGACGTGCTCGTCGAGCTCGCGGAGGCGGCAGGCGCCTTCGGCGCCCGGCTCGTCGGCGGGGGCTTCGGAGGCTCGATTCTCGCGCTCACGGACCGGGCGTCGGCCGAGCAGCTCGCCGCGTCGGTGTCGGCTGCCTACCGGGAGCAAACCGGCAACGAAGGCGCATGGCTCGTCGGAGTCCCGTCGGCAGGCGCCGCGGTGACGCGCGCGTGAGTCAGCGCGGCGCAGACATCGCCCGCAGCGAATAGCCGAACGAGTAGCGCGGCTCGAGCAGCTTGAACCGCTCGGCCGTGTCGGGGCCGCAGCTCGCGCTGCCGAGCCCGCGCTGCGCGTGGTCGAGGTTGAGGAACGTCTCCGGGCGCGACTCGAGATCGGATGTGTGGCGTGCCGTCGTCAGGTCGGCGACGGAGAAGTGGCTGACACCGAACCCGATCGTCGGCATCCCGCGCACCTCGAGGCCTGCGCCGTGATCGTCCTCGACCAGCAGCCAGCGGGCCTCCAGATGGTGGCCGTGCTCCTGCGGGACGATGTACGGCACGTATTCGCCCGTGACGGTGCTCTCGAACCGGCCGACGATCGTCGACGCCCGCCGGTCGGAGTAGTTCTCCCACGGCCCGTTCCCGTACCAGGCGAGGCGCTCGAAGCCGGGCAGGAGGGCCAGCCCGGCTCCGATGCGCGGCACGTCGCGGAGCTTCGGCGTGAGCTCGACGACGTTCTCGACGGTCAGCTCGCCGCTTGCATGGAGCTGGTACCGATGCCGATGTGTGACCAGACCCTTCGCGCGTTGGACGAGCTCGACGGCGTTTCCGTTCACCCGGGCGGAGACGAGCTCGAGCTGGAGCTCGTCGAGACCGAGCTCGAGCCATTGCGGTAGGACGCCGCTTCGCCGCGACGGCACCTGCGGCAGTCCGTCGTTGTCGGTCGGCGCACGCCAGAGCTGCAGTCGCGGCCCGTCCGCGAGCAGATTCCGCCCGCCGGTCCCGAGCTCGCGGAGCACGCCCGCGTCGAGATCGAAGACGGCGCGAACGTCGCCGGCGGCGAGAACGCCGTCTCCGCCTGCACGAACGGCGCGGCCGCGTGCGGCCGTCTTCGGCTTGCCGCCGAGATGCAGCTGCTGCCAGGCGATCTCGTGGCCGGCCTCGGCCCAGTCCTGTGCCTCGCGCAGGAAGAACCGGAAGATGACGAAGCGCTCGCCGCCGCCGCGGGGCAGGTCGAGCGTCACGTCCTGCGACGCGCCGGCTTTGGCGCGCAGTGCCGGCAGTTTCCCGTGCTTCAGCGGCTCGCCGTCGACGGTGAGCTCCCACTCGCCGCGATAGCGGTCGAGCGCGGTGAAGTGATGCCGGTTGTGGATCCGGAATCGTCCCCCGCCGCGCGACTCGACGTGCACCGGCTGCGCGAGGAACTTCAGCTCGTTCAGCGCCGGATGCGGCGTGCGGTCGGGCCAGACGATGCCGTCGGCGCAGAAGTTCGAGTCGTTCGGCGTGTCGCCGAAGTCGCCGCCGTAGGCCCAGTACTCGCGTCCGCGCTCGTCGCGCTGCCGGATGCCGTGGTCGACCCATTCCCAGATGAAGCCGCCCTGCAGCGCACGGTGGCGGCGGAATGCGGCAAAGTAGTCGGACAGGCCGCCGTTCGAGTTGCCCATTGCGTGCGAGTACTCGCACAGGATCATCGGGCGCGGGTCGTCCGTCGCCGTCCACGCTTCGATCCGATCGACCTCGGGGTACATCGGGCAGACGATGTCGGTCGCCGCGCGGCCTCCACCCCAGTCGTTCCGGATCGCGCCCTCGTAGTGCAACGGTCTCGATGCATCGCGCGCGCGCACCCACCCTGCGGCCGCATCGTGATTGGGGCCGTAGCCGCTCTCGTTGCCGAGCGACCAGGCGATGACGCTCGGATGGTTCTTGTCGCGCTCGACCATGTTCGCCACACGCTCCACCCACTGGTTGCGGTAGGCGGGATCGCGGCACAGCTCGTCGTAGTACGCGTGCGACTCGACGTTCGCCTCGTCGACGACGTACAGGCCGAAGCGGTCGCAGAGCTCGAGCCAGTACGGATCGTTGGGATAGTGCGACGTGCGCACTGCGTTGACGTTGAAGCGCTTCATCAGCCTGACGTCCGTCTCCATCGACTCGCGCGTGAGCGCGCGCCCGCGCGTGTCGTCGTGCTCGTGGCGGTTGACGCCCGCGATCAGCACGGGCTCACCGTTGACGAGCAGCTGCCGGTCGCGAACTTCGACGCGCCGGAAGCCGACGGGAATCGAGACCGTCTCGCCTTCCGCGCTCACCTCGAGCGTGTAGAGCATCGGCTGCTCGGCCGACCAGAGGCGCGGCGCACGAACGGCCGCCTCGAAGCGGCCGTCGTCCAGCTCGCCCTTGGCCACGACACGCCCGCGCGCGTCGAGCAGGCGGACACCGCCGTGCTCGGCGGTCACCGTAAAGGCGCCGTCCGTGTCCGCGTGCGCCTCGACGTCGCGCACGCTCGGCGACACGAGCCGGATCGCGCGCGGGAGGCCCGCGTGCCACCACTGGTCCTGGTCCTCGACGAAGCTCGCGTCCGACCACCGCACGACGACGGCGACGAGCTCGTTCGGCACGTCGTGATGCACGAGCGCGCTGATGTCGAACTCCGCCGGAGTGCGCGCGTCCTTGGCGATGCCGACCGGCTCGCCGTTCACAAGCACGTACAGTGCGCCTTCGGCGCCCGCGAAGTGGAGCACGACGGGACGCGAGCGCCAGCCTCGCGGGAGGGTGAACGTTCGCCGGTAGACGCCCGTCTCATTCTGCTCCGGAACATTGGGCGGTAGATCGTCGAACGGCATTACGACGTTCGTGTAGTGCGGGCGCCCGAAGCCCTGCATCGTCCAGAGACCGGGCACGTCGACCTCGCTCCAGCCGCTCTTCGTGTCGAGAGCGCGCGGAGCGTCTTCGGGTCGCGCCGCGAGCCGGAACTCCCAGCGCCCGCCCAGGTCGCGCGTGCGCGAGGCGCTGCGCGCGAGCGTGGCTGTCGGCGGCAGCCGGTTGAGGCTGGCAAGCTCGGGCAGCATCCAGCTCGGTCGGCCGCCGACGTGCAGCAGCGACGAAAGGCTCTGGGCGCTCGTGCTCAGACCGCGTCCCGCAGTGCCTGCGCGGCGGCGTCGGGGGCGACCGGATTGAAGTAGACGCCGGAGCCGAGCTCGCCCGCTGCGACGTAGCGCGGCACTCCCGGTGCGCGCCACGGCGTGACGATCTCGGCGTGCAGGCGCGCGCCGGGCCAATCGTTCCCGTCGAAGGGGCGCTGGTGGATCCAGAGCATGTACGGCGTCTCGGCATCGAACAGGCGGTCGAAGCGCTCGAGGACGTCGACGAGCAACGTGGCGAACCCATCGCGGCCTGCGTCTCCGAGCGACGGCAGATCAGGCACGGGATCGTCGGGCACGAGGCGCACGGCGTACGGGAAGACCGGGGCGGAGGGGACCCAGGCGCGCCAGCCGGGCGATTCGCTGACGAGCCGGTCGCCGGGCTCGCCGAGTCGCGAGCCGTTGACGAGCTCGCTGTACGGCAGCTCCGGCACGAAGTCGAAGGCATAGATCTGTCCGTGCGGATGCGTGATCGTCGCCCCGACCTGCGCGCCGCGATTCTCGAAGACGAGCACGTACTCGATGTCTTCGCGCGCGCCGAGAGCCGCACTTCGCTCCGCCCAGAGATCAATCACCCTGCGCGCGCCCGGCGCGCCGAGCGACCAGAACGTTGCGTCGTGCCGCGACGTGTACAGCACCACCTCGCAGCGCTCGTCCGGCATCGCCGGCCAGCGGTTTGCGAACCACCGCACCTCGTAGTCCTCAGGCGCCTCGAGCCCGCCCGGGCAGAAGGGGCAGCCTGCGGCCGGAAGGTTCGGCCGGTCCTGGCGCGAGTCGACGACGAACGTCCGGACGCCGCTCAGCTCGTCCGTCCGCAGGTCACCGCGGATCGAGATGCTCACGCGGCTCCGGCGATCCCGCGACTCGGCGCGATGACGATGCGCTCGACCTGCTCGCCGATCGCTGCCCGCGCATCGGCGTCGAGGCCGCGGTCGGAGATGAAGACATCGATCTCGTCGAGCCCGGCGATGCGGCTGAGCCCGCGCACACCCCACTTGGTGTGGTCGGCGACGACGGCGAGCCGCGCCGACGCCGCGACGAGCGCGCGGTTCGTCTCCGCCTCGAGCAGGTTCGGCGTCGTGACGCCGGCGTCCGCGACCACACCGTGGACGCCCATGAAGAGCAGGTCGAGATGCAGCGAGCGGATCGCGGTCAATGCGATCGGCCCGACGAGCGCGTCCGACGGGGTGCGCACACCGCCCGTCAGCACGACGGTCAGATCCGGTCGCGGCTCTCGGTGAAGCACGTTCGCAACCTGGATCGAGTTCGTGACGACGGTCAGGCCCGATACCTGTGTCAAGTGGTGCGCGAGTCGCCAGGTCGTCGTGCCGGCGGTCAGCCCGATCGACTGGCCCGGCTCGACGAGCCGCGCAGCCGCGCGCGCGATCGCTTCCTTCTCCTTGAGCTGGCGATGCGACTTCGCCTCGAAACCCGGCTCCTCCGCGCTGAGGCCGCCGCGCAATGTGGCGCCGCCGTGGACCTTCTCCAGCAGGCCCGCCGCGGCGAGCGCGTCGAGGTCGCGGCGGACCGTCATCTCGGAGACCTCGAGGAGCCCCGTCAGCTCACTGACGCGCACGGCCCCCTGCCGGCGGACCTCATCGACGATCAGCTTATGGCGTTGCGCCGCGAGCATGGCTCCTTCGAGGGTCGGGGATTCGCACAATACTCAACGCTAACCAACACGCCACGTCAAGGCCCGTCGGGACGGTCTGTTGTCTGTTTGGGCGTTCGTCGAGCCAATCTCGCCGCCTCTTGACATTCGCCGCCCCAACGTGCCAATGTTGCGCTCTAGTCGGTTTTTGTTCGATCGCGTGCTTTTTTCGCGAATCGCTTGCCCACCACCAGGAGGCGCTCAATGTCGGACGACGACAACCCGCACGTCGACTTCGAAGAGCTGGCAACGCGACCGATGACCCGACGCGGCCTGCTCGCGGCGGCCGGTGTCGGTGGCCTGACCGCGGCGGCGGGCCTCGGGGCCGCCCGGGCGAGCGCAGGTCTGCTTCCCGAGGCGTTCAGGCACACGCTCGCCGACACCGTCACCCTCGGGTCGTACGAGGAAAACGCCGGAATCCCGGCGCTGCTCGCGGACACGAAGCTCTTCACCGCCAAGACAGGGATCCAAGTCAAGACCAACACGTTTGCGCATGGCCCGTTCCAGGAGCACATCAACAACTACCTGCAGGGTCGCCCCGACGACGTCTTCACCTGGTTCGCCGGCTTCCGGATGCAGTTCTTCGCGGCGAAGGGTCTCGCGACACCGATCGACGACGTGTGGAAGACGTTGACGCCGCAGATGCCCCCGGCCTTCAAGGCTGCGTCGACAGGCGCCGACGGACACCAGTACTTCGTGCCCAACAAGAACTATCCATGGGCCGTGTACTACCGCAAGAGCCTCTGGGCCGAGAAGGGCTACACCGCGCCCAGGACGTGGGACCAGTTCATCGCGCTCGCCAAGAAGATGCAGGGTGACGGCCTGACGCCGATCGCGTTCACGGACAAGGACGGCTGGCCCCCGATGGGCACCTTCGACATCATCAACATGCGGATCAACGGCTACAAGTTCCACGTATCCCTGATGGCGGGGAAGCAGGCTTGGGACGGCCCGCAGGTGAGAGCCGTCTTCAAGAAGTGGAACGAGCTCTTCCCGTACTACTCCGAGGGCGCTCTCGGCCTCTCGTGGCAGGACGGCGCGGCGCAGCTCGAGAACAAGCAGGCCGGCATGTTCTTCCTCGGCGGATTCCTGACCGGGGCGATGCAGCCGACGAACGCGAAGGACATCGACTTCTTCCCGTTCCCCTCGATCAACTCGAAGTGGGGGCAGGACTCGATCGACGCCCCGATCGACGGCTACATGATCTCGAAGAAGCCGAAGAACATCGACGGCGCGAAGAAGCTCGTCGAGTTCCTCGGAACCGCACCGGCGATCAACGCGTATTTGAAGATCAACTCGGGCAACCTCGGCTCCAACAAGCACACGAATACGGCCGCGTACTCGCCGCTGCAGAAGAAGGAGGCGAAGCTCATCGCCGCTACCAAGAACATCGCGCAGTACATGGACCGCGACACGCGGCCGGACTTCGCGTCAACGGTGATGATCCCGTCGCTGGAGTCCTTCATCAACAAGCCGACCGACTACGTCAAGCTCACGTCGAGCATCGAGAAGCAGAAGAAGGCGATCTTCGGATCGTGAGCTAGCCTGAACTCGGCGCGATGGCGACCGACATCGCAACGAGCGTGAGAGCGGGTGGCGCGCGCAAGAAGCGGAAGCGCGCCGCCCGTCTCTCGACCATCGACCGTGTCGCGATCGCGGTCATGATCGGTGTCCCCGTGATCGTCACGGGTGGGCTGATCTGGCTCCCGACGCTCGCGTCCATCGGGCTCTCGTTCACGAACTGGGACGGGATCGGCGGCCTGGGGACGATCCACTGGGCCGGGACGGAGAACTACCGCCAGATCGCGACCATCTACCCGCCGTTCTGGCCCGCGTTCAGGCACAACCTGATCTGGCTCGCCGCGCTCGCGCTCGTCGGCACGCCGTTCGGCATGTTCCTCGCCTACCAGCTCGACAAGCAGCTTCGCGGCTCGCGGATCTACCAGAGCTTCCTGTACATCCCGGTCGTGATCGCGCCGGCGATCATCGGCCTGATCACCGAGCTGGTCCTGTCGCCCCAACAAGGGCTCGTCAGCAGCCTCTTCGCGGATCCGCTTCACGGTCACGTGATCGACTGGCTCGGCAATCCGAGCGTGAGCCTGTGGGCCGTGCTTCCCTTCGCCTGCTGGCGGCATGCGAGCTACGTGATGATCCTCTACCTGGCGGGGTTGAAGGCCCTCGACCCGGCGCTGCGCGAGGCGGCGGCGATCGATGGGGCGAGCGAGGCGCGCGCGTTCTTCCGAGTCGTCCTGCCGGCGTTGAAGCCGATCAACATCGTGCTCGTCGTGATCACCGTGATCGAAGCGCTGCGAGCGTTCGACATCGTCTACATCATCAACCGCGGGCGCAACGGCCTCGAGCTGCTCTCCGTGCTGATCACCGACAACATCGTCGGCGAGGCGAGCCGGATCGGGTACGGCTCGGCGATCGCGGTCGTGCTGCTGACGATCTCGCTCGTCCCGATCGTGATCTTCGTCTGGAACTCGTTCCAGGAGGTCGACGCATGACGACGACCGCGGTCGAGACAAGAACGGCGCGCCGTCCGAATCGGAAGCGGACGGGGCCCAAGCGCGTGCTGTTGCACGCGTTTCTGATCCTGACGGTGCTGCTCTGGATGTCGCCGATCCTGTGGGCGTTCTTCACCGCGATGCGGCCGTACGCCGACACATCCGTTCACGGCTATGTCTCTTGGCCGCAGCACTTCAACTTCACGAACTTCAAGAACGCGTACGTCCAGTCGGACATGCGCCATTACTTCTGGAACTCGATCATCGTCGCGATCCCGGCGATCTTCTTGATCCTGCTCTTCTCGTCCGCGGTCGCCTTCGTCGTCTCTCGTTTTCGGTACTGGTTCACCGTGCCGCTGCTCATCTTCTTCATGGCGGCCAACCTGCTGCCGCAGCAGGTGATCCTGCAGCCTCTGTACCGCATCTACCTGTGGCTGCCGCTCCCGTACTGGCTCTCGGACAGCGGGGTCTTCTACGACTCGTACATCGGGCTGATCGCGATCAACGTGGCTTTCCAGACGGGGTTCTGCACCTTCGTGCTGGCGAACTACATGAAGACGATTCCGAAATCGCTGACGGAGGCTGCGCGCGTCGACGGCGCCGGAGTCGTGCGTCAGTACTTCAGCATCATCTTGCCCCTCTGCAAGCCGGCGCTCGCCGCGCTTGCGACGCTCGAGTTCACCTTTATCTACAACGAGTTTCTCTGGCCGCTGATCCTCGTGTCGAGCGGCAGCAAGCTGCCGATCACGGCGGCGCTGAACAACCTGCAGGGCGAGTTCTTCACGGACAACAACCTGCTGGCGGCGGGCGCGTTGATGACTGCGCTGCCGACACTGATCGTGTTCGTCGTGCTCCAGAAGCACTTCGTCAACGGGCTGACCCTCGGGGCCACCAAGGAATGACGCGGATCGCGTTCATCGGCGCCGGCAGCGTCGTCTTCACGAAGAACCTGCTCGGCGACATCCTCGCGCTGCCTGCGCTTCGGGACGTAGAGATCGCACTTCACGACATCGACGCCGAGCGGCTCGAGACGGCAGGCGCAATGGCGCGGTGGGTTGCCGGCGAGCGCGAAGCCAGTCCGCAGGTCACCACGCACGACGATCGCCGTGCCGCAATCGACGGCGCCGACTTCGTGATCAACATGGTGCAGATCGGCGGGCACGAGGCGACGCTGCGCGATTTCGAGATCCCCGCGCGCTACGGGCTCCGCCAGACGATCGGCGATACGCTCGGCGTCGGGGGCATCTTCCGGACGCTTCGCACCGCGCCGCACATGCTTGCGCTCGGAAACGAAATCGCCGAGTTGGCGTCCGACGCGTGGCTGCTCAACTACACGAACCCGATGAGCGCGCTCTGCGAGCTTGTCTATCAGGGCACGCCGACCAACCAGGTGGTCGGGCTCTGCCACTCGGTGCAGCTGACGGTGCGCGACCTCGCGGAGCTAGTCGACGTGCCGGAGGACGAGGTCACGTTCCTCTCGGCCGGGATCAATCACCAGGCGTTTCTGCTGCGCTTCGAGCACGAGGGGGCGTCGCTCTACCCCCGGCTCGACGACCGGATTGCCGGCGACCCCGATCTGCAGCGCCGCGTGCGCGTCGCGCTCTACCGCCGCCTCGGCTATTTCCAGACCGAGTCGAGCGAGCACGCTGCCGAGTACGTTCCGTGGTTCATGCGCCACGACGAGGAGCTCGAGCGCTACCGCATCCCAGTCGGGGAGTACATACGCCGCAGCGAGGAGAACCTCGTCGAGTTCGCGCGGGTCAAGGAGGCGCTTGCGCGCGGCGAGGAGATGCCACTCACGGGCTCGAGGGAGTACGCGGCGACGATCGTCAACTCGATGGTCACCGGGGAGCCGAGCGTGATCTACGGCAACGTCCCGAACACAAGCCTGATCCCGGGGCTACCCGAGGGGACGTGCGTCGAGGTGCCGTGCGTGATCGAGCGCAACGGCCTGCACCCGACGCAGGTGCTCGACTATCCGCCGCAGCTCGCTGCGCTGAACCGAACGTATGCGAACGTCGTCGAGCTGACCGTTCGCGCGGTGCTGGAGGAGCGCCCGGACTACATCCGGATTGCTGCGCTCCTCGACCCGAATACGTCTGCGACACTGACGCTGGAGGAGGTCGACACTCTGTGCGACGAACTGACGCTCGCACACGGCGATTTGATTCCTGCGAGCCTACGCGTCGAGGAAGGGGTTGGGGCCCGATGAGCGGAATCTCGCTCGACGAAGTCACGAAGGTCTATCCAAACGGCGTCAAGGCAGTTGATGAGCTGTCGCTCGACATTGCCGAGGGCGAGTTCTGCGTCCTTGTCGGCCCGTCCGGATGCGGCAAGTCGACGCTGCTCCGCATGATCGCCGGCCTCGAGGATGTGACGTATGGCGACATCTCGATCGGCGGCGTCGACGTTACGGAGATGCCGCCGCAGGAGCGGGACATCGCGATGGTCTTCCAGAACTACGCGCTCTATCCGCACATGACCGTGCGGCAGAACCTCGCCTTCGGGTTGAAGCTGCAGAAGCTGCCGAAGGCGGAGTGGCGGCGGCGCGTCGAAGAGGTCGCGAAGACGCTCGGGCTCGACGAGCTGCTCGACCGCAAGCCGTCGGCGCTCTCCGGCGGGCAGAGACAGCGCGTCGCGATGGGGCGGGCGATCGTGCGTGAGCCGAAAGCGTTCTTGATGGACGAGCCGCTCTCGAACCTCGACGCAAAGCTCCGCGTGTCGATGCGTGCAGAGCTCGCGAGGCTGCACGAGCGGCTCGGCGTGACGACCGTCTACGTGACACACGATCAGGTCGAGGCGATGACGCTCGGCCAGCGGGTCGCTGTGCTCCGCGACGGCCTGCTCCAGCAGTTCGACACGCCGCAGAATCTGTTCCATCACCCGGTCAATCTGTTCGTCGCTGCGTTCATCGGATCGCCGGCGATGAACCTGATCGACGCGGAGGTCGCCGACGGACGCGTTTCGTTCGCGGACATCAGCTTCGATCTTCCCTCCGCCACACGTGCTGCAGGACTACAGCGACACGTGATCCTCGGCGTGCGACCGACGGACTTCGAGCACGCGGCCGCGGCGGAGGCGGATCTCCCGCGCCTGCGGGTGAAGCCCGACGTCGTCGAGGACCTCGGCTCCGAGCGTCATGTGATCTTCACGCTCGACGCCCCGCGGGTCACGGCGGAGGCGGTTCGCGCCGCGGTGGACCAAGGTGACGACGAGGGGAAGCTCTTCGCCGACGACCGGGCGGTCTTCACCGCGTGCGTCGACGCGAAGCGCGCGGTTTCCGTGGGCTCGGACGTCGAGCTCGCGATCGATGCGAGCCGGCTGCACTTCTTCGACCCGGCAACGGGCGCCGTGCTCACCGGCGCGGCGCAGCCGAGCCCGGTCGGCTAGCTCGCTCCGTCGTCGACGCCGCGGCCGGGGATGAACCGGTCGTCGATGACCGCGAGCCCGACGATCGCGAGCGCCGAGCCGACGAGAGCCGGCGCCATGACCTCCACGGTGGGCGCACCCAACTGGAAGAAGTGGCGGACGGACGGGAACGCGAGGATCACGAAATACGTCGCGAGGAGCGCAAGGCAGAGGGCGGAGATCGCCGTGCCGCGGACGCGGCCCGTCGCTTCGAGGGCAAGGATGAGATACAGGCCGACGAACACGAGCACCGTCACCGCAACCGTGCGCGCGGCGTCGAGCTCCAGGTCGAGCACATTGAGCGCGAACAGATAGCTCGACAGGACGCCAAGGCCCGCGGCAGTGCCGGCCGGCACGGCGAAACGCGCGAGCTCGCGCAGGAACCCGGTTGCGCTGTACCGGCCGGAGCTCGGGGAGAGGGCCAGGAAGAAGCCGGGGATGCCAATGGTCACTGCCGCCGCAAGCGTCAGCTGTCTCGGCAGCAGCGGGTAGGCGGTCGGCGTCAGCCCGATCGAGAGGACGAGGAACGCGGCAAACGCGGACTTGGTCACGAAGAGCTTCGCGACGCGCTGCACGTTGCGCAGGATCTTGCGCCCTTCGGCGACCATTGCCGGTACCGCCGCGAACTCGCCGCGCACGAGGACGACATCCGCCACGCTTCGCGCCATCTGCGTCCCCGCGCCCTGCGCGATCGCGAGCCGTGATGCCTTCAGCGCCGGAACGTCGTTCACGCCGTCGCCGATCATCGCGACGTAGCGTCCGTCGTCGCGCAATGCCTCGACGACGCGCCGCTTGTCCTCTGCCGAGATGCGGCCGAGCACCGCGTGGTCGCGCACGATGCGCCGGAGCTCGCTCACGTCGGTCGGCAGCTCGGAGGCGTCAAATGCCTCCCCCTCGATCCCGGCGTCGCGTGCGATCGACGCAACCGTCTCGGGCCGGTCTCCCGAGAGCACCTTCAGCTCGACGCCCTGGTTCTTGAACCATTCGACCGTCGCGCGCGCTTCCGGTCGCAGCTGCTCGGCGAGCAGGACGAGGCCGCCGGCGACCGGCCGGTCGTCCTCGAGCCGCTCGGCCGTCCCGAAAGCGAGCACACGGCGCCCATCTGCTGCGGCCTCGACCGCCTGTAGCTCGAGCGGCCCGAGCTCGAAGTGCTCGGGCGCGCCGAGCACGTAACCGACGCCGCCGATCCGTTGGGCGCCGAAGCGGCGTCGTGACGAGAACGGCACCTGCTCGTCGACCGGCTCCGGCTCGGCGGGATGAGCCGCGGCGATCGCCTCGAGCGTCGCGTTGCGGACGGTCGCCGAGGCGGCGTAGCGCGCGAGCTCGTCGGTCAGCGACTCCGGCCCAACGATTTCGGCGACACGCAGCGTCGACTCGGTGAGCGTTCCGGTCTTGTCGAGGCAGACGACGTCGACCGCTGCGAACGACTCGACTGCGTTCAACTGTTGGACGAGCGCGCCGCGCCGCGCCATGCGCAGTGCCGCCACGGCATACGTGACGCTGACGAGCAGTACGAGCCCTTCGGGAACGAGCGTCACGACCGCGGCGACCGCCGTCGGCACCGCGGTGTGCAGCGGCGCGTCACGGTGTGCGAGCGCATATCCGAGCGTGATCCCCAGGGGAACCATGACGGCCACGAGGATGAAGAGGAGCCGGTTCAGTGCGAGCTCGAGCGGCGAGCGCGGGATGGCGGAACGATTTGGCCTCGCCGGTCACACGCGACGCGTAGCTCTCGTCGCCGACCGCCGTGACGAGGTAGGCGCCCGTGCCCTCGACGGCGAACGATCCGGACCGCACGTCCTCGCCGGCAGCCCGCTCGATTGCCCGCGACTCGCCGGTCAGGATCGATTCGTCGAGGCGTAGCGACTCGGCTGCATCGAGCGTTCCGTCGGCGACGACCTGGTCGCCTGCCCCGATGCGCACGAGGTCGCCCACGACCACGTCGTCCACGGGTACGTTCCGCGCCGTCCCGTCGCGAACCACCGTGGCGTGCGGCGCGACGAGCGCGGTGAGGCGGTCGAGTGCGTGTTTTGCCCGCACCTCCTGCGCCGTGCCGATCGCTGCATTCCCGACGAGGATGCCGAGGAAGAGCGCGTCCTGCCAATTCCCGAACACCAGGGTGAGGGCGCCGGCGACGGCGAGGATGAGGTTGAAGACGGTGAAGACGTTCGCCCGGACGATGCTCGCGTAGGAGCGGCTCGAATGAACGGGCGGCGCCGGGCCGCGCTTCGCGCGGAGTCGGGTCGCTTCGGCCTCGGTGAGGCCTCGAGCGGCAGGCTGAATCGGCGTGCGTGCGGCCGTCACTGGACCGTCGAGGCTAGACCTTCGCCGTTGCTCGTGCGGGCGTGCCCGTGCGCGCGTCGCTCAGCGCGCAGCGGATGAGACGGGCGAGCGGCTGGCCTCGAAGCGGCCCTCGTAGAGCCGCACCCGGCCGCCGATGCTCACCATGCACGGCACGATCTTCTCCTGCGTGAACTGCCAGCCGGAGCTGCCGAGGGCCCGGCCACAGTCGCGGGCCGCCCGGCGGCGCAGGTCGGCCGGGCTGAAGCCGCGGACGACCACGAAGGCGCGGTCGTTGGACGTGTCGATATCGGCCTGCATGTAAGGCCCACCATACACCAGGTGTCAGGGGTTTTCCAGGCGCCGAGAGTGCCGGCGACGATGCGCGCCAGGCGCCTCGGGTACAGGCGAGATCGTACGATGAGGATCCGCCGTCGAACGATCGAGGAGGAGCACATGGCCGAGGACGTGCACGCGCACATCGAGGAGCTCGTCGCCGAGGAGCACCGGCTCTGGGAGCTCGAGTCGAGCGGCAGCTCCGGAGAGGATGACCGCCGCCGGCTCACCGACATCAAGGTCGAGCTCGACCGGTATTGGGACCTCCTGCGACGGAGGCGCGCAGCGGCCGCCGCCGGTGCAAATGTCGACGACGTGCCGCTGCGGAGCGAGGAGACCGTCGAGAACTACCTGCAATAGCGGCAGAGAAAGGAGGTCGACAATGGCGGTGTGCAGCCATCTCGACACGATTCAGTTCACGGAGCTGCCGGAGCCGATCGCCGGCTGCGAGGATTGTCTGCGGATGGGCGGCTCGTGGGTGCATCTCCGGATGTGCATGACCTGTGGCGTCATTCGCTGCTGCGACTCGTCACCGAACCGGCACGCGAGCCGTCACGCCGCGTCGGCCGGGCATCCGATCGCACGTTCCGCCGAGCCGGGCGAGGACTGGAGCTGGTGCTACGTCGACGAGGTGGCGTTCGTCGTTCCGGTCGGTGAGACTGCGACGTAGCCCGTTCCTCCTTCGGCAGGCTGAGAGCGCAAACATCCACCGAAGGAGGTCGACGTGGCGGTTCTCGACGAGGTTCTCAACGCGAACGAGGCGTACGCTGCCGGGTTCGGCGACAAGAGCGAGCTCGCGCTTCCACCGGCAAGGCGCTTCGCCATCCTGACGTGCATGGACGCACGGCTCGATCCGGCGAAGTTCGCCGGTCTGAGCGAGGGCGACGCGCACGTCATTCGCAATGCAGGCGGAAGGGCAAGCGACGACGCGATCCGCTCGCTCGTCATCTCGTACAAGCTGCTCGGTACGCAGGAGTGGTTCGTGATCCACCACTCCAACTGCGGGATGGAGTTCTTCACCGGCGACGTGATGTCGGGCCTACTCGAGCAAAGCCTCGACACCGCTGCACTGGGGCCGGAGGGATTCCACGACGTGGGAGCCGGCCCGGGGTCGCCGGCCGGCAAGGAGATCGACTGGCTGACGATCGCCGACCGCGAGGGGGCGGTGGTCGACGACGTGCGCGCGATCAGGAGCCATCCGCTCGTTCCCGCACGCATCCCGGTCTATGGCTACATCTACGACGTGAAGACCGGCCGCCTCGTCGAGGTGCCGGAGGCAACGGAGGCAGGCAAGGCGGGCTAGTTCTCCCTCGAGGTGCCGAGCCGGATCGCGGGGAGCCCCGGATCCGGCGCTGCCTCGGGATGCAGCAGGTATGCGAGCTGCGCGACACCGTCGGCGAGGCGCGGGGCCGGTCGGGAGTAATAGGAGTCCGCGTCGACGGCGACGGCGGGGCACGGGAGGTCGAGAGCCGCCGCGCGCGCAGCGGCTTCGTCGGCACCGAAGCCGCAGGGCGCGATGACGATCAGCTCGGGTTGCGCGCGCCGCACGGTCTCCCACGTCGTCGCCCGCGACGGCTGACCGGCCACTCCGAGCACGTCGACACCGCCCGCGAGCTCGATCATCTCCGGCAGCCAATGACCGGCGGAGAACGGCGGCTCGAGCCACTCGGCAAAGAAGACGCGCCGCCGCGGCAGGCCGCGCACGGCCGTGGCGGCCGCATCGATCGTCGCCCACATCTCGGCGACGATCTGCTCGCCGCGGTCGACGCGACCCAGGGCATTCGCAAGGACGCGCACGGACTCCGCCACCTCCGCCAACGTGCGCGGATCGAGCGAGAGCGTCGCTGCGCCGACAGGGCAGGCGTCGGTGAGCTCGACGCTCGACACCGCGCAGACCGCGCACAGATCCTGCGTCACGATCAGGTCCGGTGCGAGCCTCTCGATCAAGTCTGCGTCGACCGCGTACAGCGATGCTCCTTCGCGCAGTGAATCGCGCACCGCCTGGTCGATCTCGAGGCTCGAAAGCGCGGACGGATCGATTCGCGCGGCCGTCACGATAGGCTTGCCCACCACCTCCGGTGGCCAGCGGCACTCGTCGGAGACGCCGACGAGCGAGTCGATCGAGCCGAGCTGCGCGATCATCTCCGTCGCGCTCGGCAACAACGAGCAGATGCGCATCCCGTCGACTCTAGCGAGGAGGCCTACAGGCCTTCGAGCGAGACGAAGAGCTCGCGCGCAGCGCTCACGGCGAGCGCAAGATGCGTCACGAGCATGCGCTCGTTCGGGGCGTGGACGTTCCCGGATGGGACGTCGAATCCGCTCACGACCGCTGGGATACCGAGGCGTTCGAGCAACGGCATGATCGGCAAGGAGCCGCCGCTGCGCAGCACGAGCGGCCTGGTTCCGGTGGCTCGGACGAACGCGTCGGACGCGAGCTGCAGTGCACGCGAGTCGTACGGTGTGATGCCCGGGTCGCACGCCGCGACGAGCTCGAGGTTCAGCTCGGCGGACGGCGGAAGGCTCTTCTTCAGTAGCTGCTCGATGACGGGGAACAGGCGCTCCACCGTCTGGCCAGGCACGAGCCGCATGGAAAGGTTCGCGCGCGCGGACGACACGACGATCGTCTTCTGCTGAACGGGCGAGCCGCCTTCGATCCCGTTGATGTCGAGCGAGGGCAGACCCCAGGTCCGGAGGTGGAACTCCTCGGCGGCTGCTGCGTCCGTCGGAACTGCACCCTGTGCGTCGAGCAGCGACTGGCCGTCGGGAAGCGAGCGCCACTCCCGCAGCTCTTCTTCTCCCGGCTCCGTTACGTCGACGAGCAGCTCAGCCGGCAGGCGGCCGTCCACCTGCATCAGATTGCCGAGTGCATTGACGAGGACGTGCAGCGCGTTGAGCGCCGCGCCTCCGAACGCGCCTGAGTGCAGGTCACGTGTGCCGGTGCGCACTTCGACGTGGCAGTAGATCGTCCCGCGCGTGCCGATCGTGAAGACTGGCGTCGTCTCGTCGAGCATCGCCGTGTCGAAGATCACGCACGCGTCGGCGTCGGCGGCCTCGCGCTCGATGAAATCCACGATCGACGTGCCGCCGACCTCCTCTTCCCCGTCGCAGCAGAAGCGAACGTTGACGGGGAGCGCTCCTTCGGCCGCGAGGTCTGCAGCGGCGCGGAGCAAGGCCCACAACTGGCCCTTGTCGTCCGCCACGCCGCGCGCGTAGAGCCAGCCGTCCCGAATCTCCGGGGAGAACGGATCGCTCTCCCACAGCTCGAGCGGAGCGGGGGGCTGCACGTCGAAATGCCCGTAGCAGAGGATGACGGGCGCGGCCGCCGCGTCACGGCTCGCCGTGAAGCGCGCGTCGACGAGCGGCCGCTCGCCTGACTGGACGATCTCGGCTTCACCACCTGCATTGCGGACGAATTCGACGATCCAGTCGGCTGCGGCACGAACGTCGTCGAGCCGCGCCGGATCCGCGCTGATGCTGGGGATCCGCAGGAGCGCGAACAACTCTGCGAGTTGCGCGTCGTCAAGAGAGATATTCGCGTTCACGATAAGCTCCTCCGTCGCGCTCGAGGCGCGGTTTGGTCGGACGCGCTCGACTGAGTGATAATGACGGTCCGCGGCGTTGCCGTCACAGCGTTCGAAAGGATGTATATGCGCAAACTGTCCAGGGTCTTCGTTGGCCTCGGCCTGCTCGCACTCGTTGCGGCGGCTGTCGCCTACGGATCGAACGGCAAGAAATCGGCGAGCGATACGCTCGTGTTCGCATCCTCCGCCGATCCGGTCGCACTGGATGGTGCACTGATCTCGGACGGCGAGTCCGGCCGCGTCATCATCCAGATCTATGAAGGACTCGTTGCGCTGAAGCCCGGTACGACGACAGTCGTTCCGTCGCTCGCGACGAAGTGGAAGGCGTCCCCGAACGGAAAGCAGTGGACGTTCACTCTCCGGCAGGGCGTCAAGTTCAGCGACGGCACCCCGATCGATGCCGCGGCCGTTTGTTACAACTTCGACCGCTGGTACAACTTCACAGGCTCGTTCCAGAACCCGAGCGCGACGTACTACTGGCAGACGGTCTTCGGTGGGTTCAAGACGTACGACCCGAAGTCGGGCGCACCGAAGGGCAGTCTCTTCGCGAGCTGCAAGACCAGGGGAACCTCGATCGTCACGATCACGCTCACTGCGCCGTCAGCGGCGTTCCTCGGCGCGTTGTCCCTGCCGTCGTTCTTCATCGGCAGCCCGACGGCCATGCAGAAGTACGGTGCAGATCAGGGCTCGGTCGACGCGTCGGGTGTCTTCCATCCGACCGGCACGTACGCGACCGCGCATCCGACAGGCACCGGTCCGTTCATGCTCCAGTCGTGGACGCGCGGTGACAAGCTCGTGCTCGTCCGCAACCCGAACTACTGGGGCAAGAAGGCGATTCTCAGCCAGCTCATCTTCAGGCCGATCGCCGACAACGCCGCACGTCTGCAGGCACTGCAGAACGGTGAGATCCAGGGCTACGACCTCGTCGAGCCGCAGGACGTCCCGACGATCAAGGGCGACAGCAGCCTCAAGCTCTTGTCGCGGCCACCGTTCAACGTCGGGATCGTCGGCATGAACCAGTCGATGCCGCCGATGAACAACATCAAGGTGAGGCAGGCGCTCGCCTACGGCCTCGACCGCGCAGACCGTGGTCAAGGCGTTCTACGGCGGTCGCGGAGTGGTGGCGAAGGAGTTTCAGCCGCCGAGCCTCTTCGGCTACTCGAACAGCGTCAAGCAGTACCCGTACAACCCGGCGAAGGCGAAGGCGCTGCTGAAGTCGGCCGGGCTGAAGCTGCCGGTGACGATCAACTTCTGGTATCCGACGAGCGTCTCGCGCCCGTACATGCCGGACCCGGTGAAGAACTTCCAGGCATTCTCGGCGAGCCTGACGAAGTCCGGGTTCAAGGTCGTCCCGCACGCAGCACCCTGGAACCCCGATTACCTCGGTGGCGTCCAGGCCGGCAAGGCACAGGTCTTCCTCTATGGATGGACCGGTGACTACGGAGACCCCGACGACTTCGACGGCGTGTTCTTCCGGACGCCGCAGAAGCAGTGGGGATTCAACAACAAGGCGATCTTCGACATCCTCACGCGGGCGCGCGACGAGACGTCCATCGAGAAGCGCGTTGCCCTGTACAAGCAGGCCAACAACATGATCATGGACTTCCTCCCGGGTGTGCCGTACGTGCACACGAGCCCGGCGCTTGCGTTCGACAAGAACGTGAACGGCTACGTTCCGAGCCCAGTCGACATCCAGCTGTTCTCGAGCGTGTCGATCGGCTGAGACGATTGCGTCACCGGGGGCCGGCCTCGGCCGGTCCCCGGTGACGTGTCACTCCCCGATGCAGAAATAGGGTCGATTGCCCGATGCTCCGGTTCGTCGTTCGCCGCCTGTTCCTGCTCGTCCCGATCCTGCTCGGGCTCTCGATCCTCGTGTTCGTCTGGATCAGGGCGCTGCCCGGAAGCCCGGCGCAGGCGCTGCTCGGAGAGCGGGCGACGCCGGCGACGATCCGCCAGATCAACCATCAGTACGGGCTCGACAAGCCGATCTACGTCCAGTACTGGGAGTACCTCAAGGAGACGGCTCAGCTCAAGCTCGGCACGTCGATCACGTCCCGGGAGCCCGTTCTCACCGAGATCGGCCAGCGCTTTCCTGCGACCCTCGAGCTCGCGGTCGCGGCGGCGTTCTTCTCGATCGTGATCGGGATCCCACTCGGCTTCTTCGCCGCGAAGCGACACCAGACGGGCTTCGACCACGCGTCGCTCTTGGTCTCGTTGCTCGGCATCTCGATCCCGATCTTCTTTCTCGCGCTGATCCTCAAGTACATCTTCGCGGTGCGCCTCGGTTGGTTGCCGACGGTCGGGCAGATGTCGGTGCTGATCGACATCCCGCATCCGACCAACTTCTATCTCCTCGACGCGCTTCTGGCCGGCAACCTGGCCGCGTTCTGGGACGTCGTCAAGCACCTGATCCTGCCGGCGATCGCGCTCGGGTCGATCCCGCTTGCGATCATCACGCGCATCACGCGCGCCGCAGTTCTCGACGTCCAGAACGAGGACTACATCCGCACGGCGCGCGCGAAGGGTCTCGCCGCCGCGCACCGTCGACATGCGGCACGTGCTCCGCAACGCCATGCTGCCCGTCTCGACGATCGTCGGGCTGCAGGTCGGGCTCCTGCTCTCCGGCGCGATCCTCACCGAGACCGTCTTCGCGTATCCAGGCATCGGCTCGTGGCTGCGGCAGGCGATCAGCGACCGCAACTACCCGGTGATCCAGGGCGGGATCCTCTTCGTCGCGATCATCGTCGTCTTCGTGAACCTGCTCGTCGACATCTCGTACGGCTTGATCAACCCGCGCATCCGGCTCGGGGGGAAGTAGCGGCGTGTCGGTCGCCGAGCTCGAGTCGAGGGAGCTGCAACTCGAGAGCCAGGGTGGGCTCTGGTCGGACGCGTTCCGCCGGCTGCGCCACAACCCCGGCGCGATCGTCGGCTTCGTCCTCGTCGCGATCTTCGTCTTCGTCGCGATCTTCGCGCCGCTGCTCGCGCCGTACGATCCGCGCGCGCAGGATCTCAATCTGATCATCAACGGTTGCTGCCCCGGCCCGTCGGCGCAGCATCTGCTCGGTGTCGACGACCTCGGCCGCGACGAGCTGTCGCGCATCATCTACGGCGCGCGACTCTCGCTGCTGATCGGCATCGTCTCCGTGTCGGTCGGTCTTTCGCTCGGGATCGTTCTCGGCTCGGTGTCCGGCTTCTTCGGCGGCTGGGTCGACGGCGTGACTGATGCGCTTCGTCGACATCATGCTCGCGATCCCCGGCTTCCTGATGGCGATCGGGATCGTCGCGCTGCTCGGCCCCGGGCTCTTCTCAGGTGATGATCGCGATCGGGATCGTCAACGTGCCGATCTTCACGCGTCTCTTGCGCGGCTCCGTGCTCGCGCAGCGCGAGAACGACTTCGTGCTCGCCGCCCGCTCGGTCGGCGTGCGCCGGCGCTCGATCCTGCATCTCGCACGTGCTCCCGAATGCGATCTCGCCGGTGATCGTCGCCGGGCACGCTCGCGCTCGCGACGGCGATCATCGACGCTGCCGGGCTCGGCTTCCTCGGCCTCGGGCCGCAGGATCCGGCGACGCCGGAGTGGGGGACGATGCTGACCGACACCGTGCGCTATCTCCAGACGGCGCCGATGCTCGCGATCTTCCCGGGCATCGCGATCGTGCTCTCGGTGCTCGGGTTCAACCTGATCGGCGACGGCCTGCGCGAGGCGCTCGACCCGAAGCTGCGGGGACGCGCGTGAGTGGCTCGCGAGCCGCTCGCTCGTCGTCGACGGCCTCGAGGTGCGCTTCTGGACGAGCCGGGGCATCGTGCACGCCGTCAACGGCGTCTCGTTCGACATCGCGCCGGGCGAGACGCTCGGGATCGTCGGCGAGTCGGGTTGCGGCAAGAGCGTCACGTCGCTTGCGCTGCTCGGCATCCTGCCGCGCGCAGGTCGTGTGACGGCGGGGAGCGCGCGGTTCGAGGGTGCAGAGCTGACGGAGATGAGCGACGCGCAGCTGCGCGAGATCCGCGGCAAGCAGATCGCGATGATCTTCCAGGACCCGATGACGAGCCTGAACCCGGTGCTGACGATCGGGCGCCAGATTCGCGAGCCGCTCGAGACGCATCTCGGCATGAACAAGAAGGAAGCCGCGGAGCGCGCCGCCGAGCTGCTCGACCAGGTCGGGATCCCGAACGCGAAGGCACGGCTGAAGGACTATCCGCACCAGTTCTCCGGCGGCATGCGTCAGCGGGCGATGATCGCGATGGCGCTCACGTGCGAGCCGAAGCTCCTGATCGCCGACGAGCCGACGACCGCGCTCGACGTGACGATCCAGGCGCAGATCCTCGACCTGCTGCGCGACGCTCGTCGCCGAGCGCGACACCGCGCTGATCATGATCACGCACGACCTCGGCGTCGTCGCCGGCATCTGCGAGCGCGTCGAGGTGATGTACGCGGGCACGTTCGTCGAGGGCGGAACCGCCGACCAGATCTTCGCGCAGCCGCGCCACCCGTACACCCTCGGGCTGCTCGAGAGCGTGCCCCGGCTCGACGCGCGCCGGCGTGCGGCGCTGAACCCGATCGCCGGCCAACCGCGCGAACATGCTCGAGCCGCCGACGTCGTGCCCGTTCGCTCCACGCTGCCGCTCCCGCATCGAGCGCTGCACGGTCGAGCTGCCGTTGCTCGAGGAGCTCGAGCCCGGCCACGAGGCCGCCTGCTTCAACCCGGTCGACGAGGACGCGTGGCGGCAGAGCGTCCTGGTGAGCATGTCGTGAGCGCCGTGCGAGCCCGGCCAGCCGCTCGTCGCGGTGGACGACCTACGGGTCTGGTTCCCGATCACGAGCGGCCTCCTGCTCGACCGCCACGTCGGCGACGTGAAGGCGGTCGACGGCGTGACGCTTCTCGATCGCGACGCGGCGAGACGGTCGGGCTCGTCGGCGAATCGGGCTGCGGGAAGTCGACGCTCGGCCGCGCGATCCTGCGCCTCTACAAGCCGACGAGCGGGCGGATCACGTTCGACGGCCAGGACATCACGACGAGCGTCCGAGAGCGAGCTGCACGACGTTGCGCCGAAAGATGCAGATGGTGTTCCAGGATCCGTACGCGTCGCTCAATCCCGCGGCACTCGGTCGGCCGCATCGTCGGCGAGCCGCTGCGCGCGCACCGGATCGCCTCCGGCAAGGATCTCGCCCGCCGCGTCGAACGAGCTCCTCGGAGTCGTCGGCCTCCCGGCCGACGCCGCGAACCGGTATCCGCACGAGTTCTCGGGCGGCCAGCGCCAGCGGATCGGGCTGGCGCGCGCGCTCGCGCTCAATCCCGACTTCCTCGTCTGCGACGAGCCGGTGTCCGCGCTCGACGTCTCGATCCAGGCGCAGATCGTCAACCTGCTCGAGGACCTGCAGCGCGACTTCGGCCTGACGTATCTCTTCGTCGCGCACGACCTGGCCGTCGTCCGTCACATCTCCGACCGGATCATCGTGATGTACCTCGGCAAGATCGTCGAGGTCGCGCCCGCGGACGACCTCTACGACAACCCGCTGCATCCGTACACGATCACGCTGCTCTCGGCGATCCCGATTCCCGACCCGGTGGTGGAGCGCAACCGCCGCCCGATTCGCGTCGAAGGCGATCTTCCGAGCCCGGCGAATCCGCCGACCGCGTGCCGCTTCCACACGCGTTGCCCGTTCGTGCAGCCGACGCGGTGCGCCGACGAGGAGCCGCTGCTGCGCGAGCTGCACGGGCACTCCGTCGCGTGCCATTTCGCGGAGGACGTCAAGGCGGGAACGATCGTCGCGAAGGCGCCGCGGGAGATTGCGGCGGTGGCGACCGTCTAGCGGTTACGGCTCGGGAAGTGCGCGCTCTTCGTCGGCGGTGAGCTCCGCCGTCGGGACGATCTCGAGCCGCTCGTCGGCGATCGGCTCTCCACTCTGGATGGACAGGCCGTACGTTCCGGCGGCGAGGCGCGCTTCGGCGCGCTCGACGGCCTCCAGCTGGGCTCGCAGGTCCTCGGCGAGCCCTTGGTTGAACTCGTCCTGGTAGAGGTCCGTCGCGACGTTTGCCGGATCGAACTCGTCGTTCTCTTCGCCGTCGTCCTGATGCCCGAGCGCGGCGAGCGCGCGCCCGATCCGCTCGCGCTCGGCGGTGAGAAGCTCGCGTGCCCGATCGGCGTCCACGAGTGGCACGTTACCGGGCCGCCACGGCGGGTGCGTTCGGGAACGTGTACGCATCTGGCTCGCGCGCCGTATGATCACGCGCGGGAATGACGCGCGATCCGGTGACATTCGACGTCGACGGCAGGCGCGTGCGCGACCTCAACGGCAACGGACAGTTGGACCCGTACGAGGACCCACGTGTCCCGATCGAGGAGCGCGTCGAGGACCTGCTTGCTCGGATGACGCTCGCGGAGAAGGCCGGGCTCATGTTCCAGCCGCCGATCGGGATCGGCCCCGAAGGCGAGCTCATGGACGGCCCGTCGCCGTTCGGTGGGGACGGCACGACGAAGCTCGTGGCCGAGCGTCATCTCAACCACTTCAACATCTACTTCTCGCCCGACGCTCGGCGCACGGCGGAATGGCACAACCGGCTGCAGCGCGTGGCGGAGGGGACGCGGCTCGGCATTCCGGTGACGATCTCCTCCGATCCGCGCCACTCGTTCGACGAGAATCCGGCGACGAGCTGGGCCGCCGGCTCGTTCTCGCAGTGGCCCGAGCCGATCGGGCTCGGAGCGACGGGGGATGAGGAGCTCGTGCGCGCCTTCGGCGACATCGCGCGGCAGGAGTACCGCGCGGTCGGCATCCACGTCGCGCTGCACCCGATGGCCGACGTCGCGACCGAGCCGCGCTGGGCCCGCACCGTGGGGACGTTCGGCGAGGACATCGAGCTCGTCGGGCGGCTGACCGCCGCGTACATCCGCGGCTTCCAGGGCGACACGCTTGCGACCGGCGTCGCTTGCATGGTGAAGCACTTTCCCGGAGGCGGTCCGCAGGCCGACGGCGAAGACCCGCACTTCCCCTACGGCAAGGATCAGGTCTATCCGGGCGGTCGCTTCGAAGACCACCTCCTTCCGTTCGAGGCGTCGTTCGCTGCGGGCAGCGCGCAGGTGATGCCGTACTACGGCCGGCCGGTGGGCACCCAGCTCGAGCCCGTCGGCTTCGGTTTCAACAAAGAGGTCGTCACCGGGATGCTGCGCGGGCGTTTCGGCTTCGACGGCGTCGTCTGCACCGACTGGGCGCTCGTCAGCGATTCGCCGATGCCGGACGGATCGATCTGGGCGGCGAAGGCGTGGGGCGTCGAGGAGCTCGATGCCGCGGAGCGCCTCTTCAAGATCATCGACGCGGGTTGCGACCAGCTCGGCGGCGAGACCCTGCCCGAGCTGCTCGTCGAGCTGGTCGAGTCGGGACGCATACCGGAATCGCGCATCGACGAGTCGGCCAGGCGGATCCTGCGCGACAAGTTCCGCCTCGGTCTCTTCGACGATCCGTACGTCGATCCCGACGCGGCGGCCGCGATCTGCGGCAATGACGAATTTCGGGCGGCCGGCCTCGAGGCGCAGCGGCGGTCGATGGTGCTCATTGGAAACGACGGTCTTCTGCCTCTCGCGCCCGGCGCGCGAATCTACGTCGACGGCCTCGACGCGGAAGCGGCTGCGGCGTACGGCGAGATCGTCGAGAGCCCGGCGGAGGCCGACGCCGCGATCGTGTTCAGGAACGCCCCGTACGAGCCTCGCACCGCGACGTTCATCGAGTCGCTGTTCCACGCCGGCAGCCTCGAGTTCCCACCCGGCGAGCGAGACCGCGTGCTCGAGATCGCCGGCGTGGTGCCGACGATCCTGGTCGTGCATCTCGATCGCCCGGCGATTCTCACCGGGCTCGTCGATGTATGCGGCGCCGTGGTCGGGACATTCGGCGCGAGCCCGGAGGCGATCCTCGATCTCGTGTTCGGCCGCTTTGCGCCGAGCGGCAAGCTTCCCTTCGAGCTCCCCTCGTCGATGGAAGCGGTGCGCAAACAGCTTCCGGACGTGCCCTGCGATTCCGAGGCGCCGCTCTATCCGCTCGGGCACGGGCTCACGTACGACGCTGCCTGACCGATGAGTTTCGCACGGCTTGGGCGTCTACCTGGAAACGACGCGGAGCCGACCGGCCCGCTGCGACCGGAGAGGACGAGACATGACCGAGATCAGCCCATGCCTGTGGTTCGACACCGACGGTGAAGATGCGGCGAACTTCTATGTGTCGGTGTTCCCGAACTCGAAGATCCTCGACGTGGCGCGCTACGGCGAGGCCGGGCCGCGCGACGCAGGAACCGTCATGACCGTGAGCTTCGAGCTCGACGGCAAGAAGTTCACAGCACTCAACGGCGGCCCCGAGTTCAGCTTCACCGAGGCGATCTCGTTCCAGGTGAGCTGCACGAGCCAGGACGAGGTCGACGCGTACTGGAGCAAGCTCGCCGAGGGCGGGGAAGAGGGCCCGTGCGGCTGGCTCAAGGACCGGTACGGCGTCTCGTGGCAGATCGTTCCGACGGCGCTGCCCGAGCTGTTGCTCGATGCCGACCAGGAGAAGGCCCAGCGGGTCATGGCGGCGATGCTGAAGATGCGCAAGATCGACATCGGCGAGCTCGAGCGGGCGGCGGCTGCCTAGCGGCGGCCGTCTTCCTTCCAGCGGCCCGCGCGCGCCGGGCCCCACGTCTCACTCGCTGCGAGCTAACCGAGCACGGCGTGCGGCGTCTGAGTCAGCATGATCGATTGCGCGCTCCTACCGGCTTGCTCATGAGAACGGCGAGTCTGCAGACGGGGTGGCACGGTGTCGAGCTACGCCATCTCGCAGCGCTCCAGGCCGTTGCGCGCGAGCGCTCGTTCAGCGCGGCCGCGGCGTCCCTCGGGTATACCCAATCGGCGATCAGCGGCCAGATCGTCGCACTCGAACGAGTCATCGGAGCGCGGCTCGTCGACCGCCTCCGCGGCTCGCGGCTGGTCGAGCTGACCGAGGAGGGCGAGGTGCTGCTCTCGCACGCCGCGGCGATCGCCGCACGTCTCGAAGCGGCGCAGGCCGACATCGCGATGCTTCGCGCCGGCTCGCGCCAGATACTCCGGGTCGGCACGTTCGAGACCGTTTCGCGCTCGATGGTGGCAGACGTGCTGCAACGGCTTGCGTCGGAGCATCCTTCCATCGACGTCTCGCTCCGCGAGAGCTACGAGCCCGACGGGCTGCTCGATCAGCTCGAGCGCGGCAGGCTCGACCTGGCGTTCGCCTTGCTGCCGATGCGCGACGGCCCCTTCGAGGCGATCGCTTTCTATCGCGACGAGCACGACCGGATCGCTCCCCAGCCGGTAGCGCTCGCCTGGCACCGCGACCGGCCGCCCTCGGCGCAGGCGCGACGATTTGTCGAGCTTGTGGCCGCAACGTCTGCAGGACCGGTTGGCCGGCCGCTCCTTCGCGCGATGTAGGCCTCGCCGCAACTGCTTGCACGCGCTTGCAGCAAATGTCGTATTGTTGCAAGATCGCACGCAACCTTTCAGACATCGCCAAGCAGGCAGGCGTGAGCGAGGCGACGGTGAGCCGTGTCCTCAACGGGAAGCCGGGCGTCTCCGACGCGACGCGGGCAACCGTGCTGACGGCACTCGACGTGATCGGGTACGAGCGGCCGACGCATCTGCGGGTTCGGCGCGCGCGGATGGTCGGGCTCGTCGTGCCGGAGCTGCAGAACCCGATCTTTCCCGCGCTGGCCGAGGTTGTCGGCGGCGCATTGGCGCGATCCGGCTTCAATGCGGTGCTCTGTACGCGGACGGGCACGATGTCCGAGGCCGAGTACGTCGACATGCTCCTCGAGCGCCAGGTCTCGGGCATGGTCTTCGCCGGCGGGCAGTACGCCGAGGCCGACGCGCCGCATGACCACTACACGCGCCTGCACAAGCTCCGTCTTCCCGTCGTCCTCGTGAACGCAGCGGCCGAGCATCTGGACTTCCCGACGGTCTCGACCGATGACGCGGTCGCGATGGAGCAGGCATACGGCCATCTGGTCTCCCTCGGCCATCAGCGGATCGGGCTCATCCTGGGGCCGCTCGACCACGTGCCGTCGCGGCGCAAGCTCGCCGCATTCCAGGCGGTTGCGCGGTCCACCGGGGCACCGGGAAGCGCCCTCGACCTGGTCGAGCGCACGATGTTCTCCCTCGAGGGCGGCCATGCGGCCGCGACGCGCCTGATCGAGCGGGGCGCCACCGGCATCGTCTGCGCCAGCGACCCGCTTGCCCTCGGCGCGATCCGCGCGGCGCGGCGCGCCGGCCTATCGGTACCCGCCGACATCTCCGTCATCGGCTACGACGACTCGGCGTTCATGCACTGCACCGACCCGCCGCTCACGACCGTGCGCCAGCCGATCGAGGCGATCGGCCGCGCCGCGGTGGCGATCCTCATCGGGCAGATCGAGGGGGCGGACGTCTCCGCCGGCGAGCTCTTCTTCGAGCCCGAGATCGTGGCCCGCGGCTCGACCGCCGCCGCTCCGGTCGACGCACGCGTCCTCGCCTGAGCCTGCTCAGGCGTCGCCGGCCCCGGCCCCCGGCGTGTCCGACACCTGAGAGCCCAAAAGTGTCTGACACCTGAGAGCCCAAAAGTGTCTGACACCTGAGAGCCCAAAAGTGTCTGACACCTGAGGGCCTGGAAGTGTCTGACACCTGGGTTCAGATGCGTTTACTGCAGTAAATAATCGGCAATCTGCGGAAATCAGTCGATTACTTGCATTCGATTGTTCGATGTGTCATCTTCCGCATCGTGAAATCAACTTCCCAGGCTACGACGACCGTCGAGGGCCGTCGGTTAGTTGCGGACGAGGCACAGGCCACGGCGCCTGCGCCGGCCGCGGACGGCCGCTGGTGGCGCGACGCAGTCGTCTACCAGGTCTACGTCCGGAGCTTTGCGGACGCGAGCGGTGACGGAACCGGCGACCTCGCCGGCGTCCTCGACCGTCTTCCGTACCTGCACGAGCTCGGGGTCGACGCGCTGTGGTTCAACCCGTGGTACCCGTCGCCCCTTGCCGACATGGGCTACGACGTCGCCGACTATCGCTCGATCGACCCGGCCTTCGGAACGCTCGAGGAAGCCGAGCAGCTGATCGCGGAAGCGCGCGGGCTCGGCATCCGAACGATCATCGACATCGTCCCGAATCACGTCTCCGACCAGCATCCGTGGTTCGTGGCTGCGCTCGCGTCGCCGCCCGGCTCACCCGAGCGGGAGCGCTTCTGGTTCCGGCCCGGTATGGGGGCCGACGGCGAGCTCCCGCCCAACGGTTGGCAGTCGATCTTCGGCGGCTCCGCCTGGACGCGCACGACGAACGCCGACGGCCGCCCGGGGGACTGGTACCTGCACCTCTTTGCGCCCCAGCAGCCGGACCTCAACTGGGAGCACCCCGACGTGTCGCGCGAGCACGAGGACGTGCTGCGCTTCTGGTTCGACCGCGGTGTCGCCGGTGTGCGCATCGACTCCGCTGCGTTGCTCGTGAAGGATCCCGAGCTTCCCGAGGAGACGCCCGACGGCGAGAGCCCGTTCTCCGACCGGGAGCCCTTGCACGACATCTACCGCCGCTGGCGGGCGATTGCGGACGAATACGTCGAGCCGCGGATCCTCGTCGGAGAGGTCTGGCTGCCCGATCCGGTTCGCTTCGCGCGGTACCTGCGGCCGGACGAGCTGCACACCGCGTTCAACTTCGACTTCCTCGCGTGCCCCTGGGACGCCGCCCGAATGCGCACGTCGATCACCGATGCGCTCGCTGCGCATGCACCGGTCGACGCACCGGCGACCTGGGTGCTCTCGAACCACGACGTGACGAGACCGGTCACTCGCTACGGCCGCGCCGACACCTCGTTCGCCTTCGAGTCGAAACGCGTCGGCTCGCCGACCGATCTCGAGCTCGGAACGCGGCGAGCGCGGGCCGCCGCGCTCCTCGCGATGGCGCTTCCGGGCTCGATGTACGTCTACCAGGGAGAGGAGCTCGGCCTGCCGGAAGTCGAGGACATCCCCGACGACCGCCGGCAGGATCCGATGTTCCACCGCTCCGGCGGCGTCGACCCCGGTCGAGACGGGTGCCGCATCCCGATCCCGTGGGCCGGAGACCGGCCGCCGTACGGTTTCAGCGATGCCGGCGCCGACCGGCCGTGGCTCGATCCGCCCGGCGACTGGGCCCCTCTCACCGTCGCCGCGCAGTCGGAGGACGCCAGCTCGATGCTCGCGCTCTACCGCGAGGGTCTGCGCCTCCGCCGCACGGCTCCCTGGGATGGCGATCCGACTCTCGGCTGGATTCCGGCCGCCGAGTCCGTGCTCGCCTTTTCCCGGGGCGACCGCTTCGTGTGCGTCGTCAACTTCGGTCCCGACCCGGTCGAGCTTCCGGCCGGAACCACCGTCCTCATCGCCAGTAGCGAGCTCGAAGGAGGTGCACTTCCTCAGGACACCACGGTCTGGCTCCGCCAGGGCGAAGAGCTTTCCGGAACACCGAGCAATGGATAGGTCAATCACGGATTCGCGCCGATGACGAGCATCGGTGCACAGGAAGGGAGTGACGATGAAGTCCACCCGTAAGGCCACGATGGCCGCGGTCGCCGTGACGAGCCTGCTGGTCTTGTGCGCCGTCGCGGTCTCGAGCGCGGCCGCCAAGCCCGGCTCAGCCGGCGCGGCGAAGGTCACGATCAGCGTCGCGTCGCTGATCCCTGGCAGCAAGGACGCCGCGATCCAGCAGTTCAACAATCAGGTCGCGCAGTTCGAGAAGGCCAACCCGAACATCATCGTGAAGCCGGTCGAGTATCAGTGGACCGGCCCGACGTTCGCGGCCAAGCTCGCGGCGGGCACGCTGCCGACGGTGTTCGAGGTGCCCTTCACCGACGCACGGACACTCGGTGAAAACGGCCAGCTCGCCGACATCACCGCGGAAGCAAAGAAGCTGCCGTACTTCTCGAAGTACAACCCGGCAGTCCTCGCCGAGGGCACGACGTCGAAGGGCAAGATCATCGCGCTGCCGAAGGGTGCGTACGCGCAGGCCCTGCACTACAACCGCAAGCTGTTCAGCCAAGCGGGCCTCGATCCGAACAAGCCGCCGACGACCTGGGGGCAGCTGCGGACCGATGCCAAGCTGATCGCCCAGAAGACGGGCAAGGCCGGCTACGTGGAGATGGGCAAGGACGACAACACCGCGGGCTGGATCCTGACGACGGTCGTCTACTCGCTCGGCGGACGGATGGAAGCCGGCCGTGGCACGAGCGCCAAGGCGACGCTCAACAACCCGCAGGCCGTGACGGCGTTGAACATGCTGAAGGCGATGCGCTGGACGGACAACTCGATGGGCTCCAACTTCGACTACGGCTGGAGCGACATCAACCAGGCGTTCGCCGCCGGCAACATCGGCATGTACATCAGCGGCTCTGACGTCTATACGAACCTCGTCCAGGCGAGCAACATCGACCCGAGCATCTACGGCCTCGCACCGATCCCGCTCGCGAAGAACAAGACGGCGGGCGTTCTCGGTGGCGGCACGGAGGTGGCCGTTCGGCCCGATGCGAACGCAGCCGCGCGGGCGGCGGCGGTGAAGTGGATCGACTTCTTCTACGAGCGGCCGCTGGTCATCAAGAGTCAGGCGATCCGCAACGCTCAGTCCCTCGTGGCCAACAAGCAGCCGGTCGGCGTGCCCGCACTGCCGCTCTTCAACAAGGCGCAGTACGACCTTGCCAACACCTGGATCAAGCCCTTCATCAATGTGCCGCTGGCTCAGATGAAGCCGTTCAACACCGGCATCTTCAGCCAGACGCTGATCCCGGAGCCGGCCGCTTCGACGCAGAGCGTCTACCACTCGCTCGACACCGCCGTCGAATCGGTTCTCACCGACAAGAACGCCAACGTCCAGCAACTCCTCGACGCGGCGAACAGCGCCGCACAATCCCTCATCAGCCAGGGCACCTGACAACAGGCTGAGCTGTCGGGGCTGGGCGCCGAGCATCGGCGCCCAGCCCCTGCACGACACGAAGCACCGTGGATCCCCGCATGTCTTTCGCCGACCCCATTGACGCGCACGTGAACGCCCGCGAGCCTGCACGCGTGAGCGAGCTCGAGGCAAAGCCGGTCTGGCACCGCGCGCGGCGCTCGCCCCTGACCTGGGTGAGGGGCGGCGGGCTCACCACATTCCTCTTTCTGCTTCCGATGTTGCTCGTGTTCGGGGCGTTCTCGTGGTACCCGATCGTCCGCACGGTGGTCATGTCGCTCCAGCACACGAATCTCGTGCAGGCGCCGACCTGGGTGGGTCTCGACAACTTCCGCGCGGTGCTGAACGACCCGGTGCTGCCGACCGCCGTGAAGAACACCGCGTACTTCGCCGGCCTGGCTCTGATCTTCGGGTATCCGATCCCGCTCATCGCTGCGGTGCTGATGAGCGAGCTGCGGAAGCGGCGCGGGTTGTACAGCGCGCTCGCGTACCTGCCGGTCGTGATTCCGCCGGTCGTGGCGGTCCTCCTCTGGAAGACGTTCTACGACGGCAGTACGACAGGGGTGTTCAACACGATCCTCGGGTGGATCCATCTCGGGCCCTACCCCTGGCTGCAGTCGCCGAGCACCGCGATGCCGTCGCTCGTGCTCGAGTCGACATGGGCGAACGCAGGCGCGACGGTGATCATCTACCTCGCCGCTCTCACGAGCGTCAATCCCGAGCTCTACGAAGCCGCCTCGGTGGACGGCGCGTCGCTATGGCGCAAGGTCTGGCACATCACGCTGCCGCAGCTGCGCGGCGTGCTCCTCCTGACGATGATCCTGCAGATCATCGGGACCGCTCAGGTCTTTCTCGAGCCGTTCCTGTTCACCTCGGGCGGCCCGGCAAACGCGACGATCACCGTCCTCCTGCTCATCTACGACTACGCGTTCGGCAACTCGCTCGGAGGCAACTTCGGCGAGGCGACAGCCCTCAGCTTGATGCTGGCTGGGTTTCTCGCCGTGCTCTCGTTCGTCTACCTGCGGGCGACACGCTCCTGGAGCACGACGTGATCGTCCCCATGCGAGGCCGGCGCACGCGTCGCGCCGCCGACGACGCCCGCGGCGTCGTGTCGTTTTCCGACTGGCACAACCCGAAGGTGCGGTGGGGTGTCGGGACCGCGCAGGCGCTGCTCCTCGTCGCGCTGGTCGTCGTCGGGCTGGGGCCATTGCTCTGGCTTGCGAAGGCGGCGATCACGCCGACGAACGACACGATCACCCACCCGCTGGGGTTGTTTCCTCACGGTGCGGCCTGGAGCAATCTGCGCGAGGCGTGGACGAGCGTCCACGTCGGCCGCTACTTCTGGAACACCGTCGTGCTGGCGTTCGGCTCCTGGCTGACGCAGATCGTCGTCGCGACCACCGCGGGCTTCGCGCTCTCAGTGCTTCGACCGAAGTACGAGAAGCTCATCATGGGTCTCCTGCTGGCGACGCTTTTCGTGCCCGCGGTCGTGTTGCTCGTTCCGCTCTACGTCGAGATCGTGCACCCACCGCTGATCCACCATTCGTTCATCAACAGCTACTGGGCGATCTGGCTGCCTGCAGGCGCGAGCGCGTTCAACGTCATTCTCGTCAAGCGGTTCTTCGACAACCTGCCGCGGGAGATTTTCGAAGCCGCACGCGTCGACGGTGCTGGGCCGTGGAAGCTGTTCACCGCCATCGTGCTGCCCATGTCGCGACCGATCCTCGGGGTCGTCTCTGTCTTCGCCGTCCTCGCGTCGTGGAAGGACTTCCTTTGGCCGTTGCTCGTGCTCGCGGACCCGAACAAGCAGCCGCTCTCGGTTCGGCTCCCGACGATCGAGGCGCAGACGAGCCTCGGCGTGTTCCTTGCGGCGCTCTTCATCGCCTGCCTCGTGCCGATCGCCGGGTTCCTCATCTTCCAGCGGTCGTTCCTGCGCGGCTCGGGACTCGGTGGAGCGATCAAGGGCTGATGGAACGTCACCGCCCAACCCCGTGTGAGAGGAGTTGCCGTGGCCGCGATTGAGTTCCGGGACGTCTCGAAGATCTTTGCCGACGGAACGCGCGCCGTCGACTCGCTCGACCTCTCGATCGAGGAAGGCGAGTTCATGGTGCTCGTCGGTCCGTCGGGTTGCGGGAAGACGACGGCGCTTCGCATGGTCGCGGGCCTCGAGGAGATCAGCGAAGGGACGATCACGATCGGCGACCGGGTCGTGAATGATGCCTCGCCGAAGGAGCGCGACATCGCCATGGTCTTCCAGAACTACGCGCTCTATCCGCACATGACCGTCGAGCAGAATCTCGCCTTCGGACTGAAGCTGCGCAAGCTGAGCAAGGCGGAGATTCGGCGCAGAGTGCACGCGGCGGCGACGACGCTCGGGCTCGACGAGTACCTCGAGCGCAAGCCCGGCGCGCTCTCCGGCGGCCAGCGCCAGCGAGTCGCGATGGGGCGGGCGATCGTCCGGGAGCCGCATGCGTTCCTGATGGACGAGCCGCTCTCGAATCTCGACGCGAAGCTGCGCGTGCAGATGCGCTCGGAGATCCAGAAGCTGCAACGCACGCTCGGCGTCACGACGATCTATGTCACGCACGACCAGACCGAAGCGATGACGATGGGCGACCGGATCGCCGTCATGCGCGGCGGTGCGTTGCAGCAGGTCGACACGCCCGAGCGTGTGTATCAACGGCCGGCGAACCAGTTCGTTGCCGGGTTCATCGGCTCGCCTGCGATGAACATGGCGATGGGCCGCGTGAGACGCGCAGATGACAGGCTGTTCGTCGAGTTCGGCGACACCAGCCTCGCGATCGCCGACGAGCTCGTCGCGGAGCGCCCGGGTATTCGCGCATACGAGGGGCGGGAGGTCGTGCTCGGCATCCGTCCCGAGGACATCGAGGAGGCTGCAGTCTCCGCCGCGGCGCCGGCGGAGCGCACGATCGCCACCGTCTGCACCCTCCGCGAGGCGCTCGGGTCAGAGGTGCTCGTGCACTTTCCTGCGGTCGCATCGGCTGCCGACAGCGATACGGTCGAGCCGCTCGGCGATGCGAGCGCGATTTTCGTCGCGCGGCTCGACGCGGAGTCGACAGCGCGCGAGGGCGAACGGTTGTCTCTGGTGGTCGACACGCGGCGTCTGCATTTCTTCGACCCTGCGACCGGTGACGCCGTGCGCGGAGACGGCGAGGCGCTGCTGCACGGCGGCGCCCGGGTGGGCGCCGCCGTCGGCGGCTGACCGCTACCCCGTCGGCATCGGGGCCGACGTGTCGTTCTGCCAGAGCCCGAACTCGTTGCCGTGCGGGTCCGTGCAGGTGGAGAACCAGCCCATGCTCGGCACGGGCATCGGCTCGCCCGCCTTGCCGCCGAGCTCCTTCACGCGCGCGGCGCCCGCGTTGATGTCGTCGACGTCGAAATACGGGCGCGTCCCGCGCTTACCGGGCTCCATGTTCGTGATCGCCAGCCCTTGCTGGTCGCTGATCCGGGTCATGTGGTACTCCGACGGGCCGGGGAACGACTGGAACTCCCACCCGAAGAGCGAGCCCCAAAACGCCTGGGCACCGGCGGTGTCGTCCGCCGGGATCTCGAGATGCACGATCTGACCGGCCATAGAGCTTCCTCTCTCGCGACTGCATTCGGCGGGCAGGAGGCGCCGCCCTTTCACTGGGTTAGACGGTACGTAAGGCAGAATCTCATCGCCATGACAGCGCCCGCGAGATCACTACGACCAGCGCAGAAGCGACACCCTCGAGACGCTCGGCCGCGGCGTCGACCTCTGGGTTGCGTCCGCCGGCGAGACAGGGGAGGCGTACCTCGTGCCCCTCTCCTACTACTGGGACGGTTCGACGCTGACGATGGCGACTCCCCGCGCAGCGCGCACCGCACGCAATCTGATCCGCTCCGGCTGGGCGCGGGTTGCGCTCGGGCACACGCGGGACGTGGTGATCGTCGAGGGACAGGTCGAGGAGATCTCGATCGGCACCGATGCCGCCCTCGAGGACGCGCATGCACGAGCAACGGGATTCGACCCGAGAACGCTCAGCACCGAGTACGTCTACCTGCAGATCACGCCAAGCGAGATCCAGGCGTGGCGCGAAGCGAACGAGCTCCCCGGCCGCCGGCTGATGCGCCGCGGCGAATGGCTCACGCCGGCACCCGACTAGCGGCCTACGAGAAGAGCGGAACGAGCCCCCGCCGTTCGGCGAGCCCGTTCATGGCCGCGTCGGGCGGCCGGGACTCATAGCGGCTCGCTGCGTCGAGTGCCTTTGGCAGCAGCGTGATGTCGCCGACAGTGTTGAGGAACATGCCCGGGCGTCCGAGCACCCAGTGCACGGCGAGGTCTATGTCATCCTGCTCGGTCAGCGGCTCGTACCACGTTCCCGCCGTCCGCTCGCGGCCGTCCCACGGAGCGAGCGAGATGGCCTTGATCGTCTGCACGGCGACTCCGCGCTCGCCACAGACGGCGGTGACAGCCTCGAACTCCGAGGCATAACGCTCGTCGCGCATCTGGACGTAGTTGTAGGGAAGGAGTATCGAATCGAATGGGAAGCGTTCGAGGCTTCGCCGGTGCATCGCCGGGACCGAGAGCCCGTGCCCGGTGACGCCGATGAAGCGGACGAGGCCCTCGTCGCGCGCCTCGACGGCCGCTTCGAGCGCGCCGTCTTCCCGCAGCGCGGTTTCCCAGTCGATCACGTCGACGAGGTTGTGGAGCTGGATCAGGTCGACCTGGTCGACCCCGAGACGGTCGAGCGACCGACGGATCTCCTCCCGCGCGCCGGCGCGGTCGCGCTGCCCGGTCTTCGTCGCGAGGAACACGTTGTCGCGGTTCTCGGCGAGCCACGGCGCGAGCCTCAGCTCCGAGTCGCCGTACGACGCAGCAGTATCGATGTGGTTCACACCGAGCTCGGCGATCAACTCGAGCGTCCGGTCGGCCTCGGCCTGCGTGACCGAGCCGAGGGCCGCCGCCCCGAAGATCGTGCGGGTGCTCTCGTGACCTGTCTTGCCGAACGGCGCCTTCTCGATCACGATCGGAGACTACATCCGGTGACCTCGCGCATGCCCGCGGCGCACGCTCGCTCGAGCGCGTCGCCGAGGCTGCGGCCGAGCAGCAGGCACGCGAGCAGGGAGCCGGCAAACGCGTCGCCGGCGCCTGCGCGCGCACCGTCCGCGCGCGCTGGTGGCGTACGCGTCTCAACGGCTCCGTCGAGGTGGGCCGATGCCCCGCCGGCGCCACGTTTGACGCAGAGCAGCCGAAACCGGCTCGCGAGCGCGGTGAGGTCTCCGCCCACCGCGGCGAACTCCTCCTCGTCGACGAACAGCGCGTTGGCCGACCGAATCGCCTCGAGGTCGACGAGGCGGGGCGAGCCGGCGTCGACCGCGAGCCGCTCGGCCGCGAGCCCTTCGAGCGGGTCTCCGTCGAACTGGAACGCGAAGTACCCCGAGACGAGGATCGCCTCGGCGCACACGGGTCGTGGACGCAGCGCGACATTGGCGCCCCGATCGGCGACGATCGTTCCAGGGCCGCCCTCGAAGAACGTTCCCGTCGGGAGGACCGGATCGACCTCGAGCAGCGGCTCGACCTCGGCGGCGAGGAGCGCGTCACGGACGGCGCGGCCTGCGAGATCGTCGCCGACGCGGCCGATCACCGCAGACTCGATGCCCTCTCGCGCCGCCGCGAGTGCAGCCGTGACGGGCGAGCCTCCGGCACGGACGCGCACCGGCGCGTGGACGACGCGGCCGGGTACGAGGCCTTCGGCGCTCACGTCGAGCATCACCTCACCGATTGCGACGAAGCGCGGCGACATGCCGCCAACGCTAGCGTCGCCTGGCGGTGCGCGACGAGCCTGCCGTTCTGGGTGGAACATGACCCATGTGCGTCAGTCGGCCCGGTTGCCCACCGGGCTACAACGTTCTGCGGCAGTTCGCCGCGGACCGCGGCCGACGCCGCGGCATGGACGACGTAGGAGCGAGATGAGCACACCGCCAGCGGTCATGCAGGAGGCCGACGCGCCGCACGAAGGCCGCCGCGCACGCAGGCTCGGCTGGGCCTGGTTCGCGGGAGCAGACGAACACGTCCTGTCGCTCGTCCCGAGCGAGCGCAGCTTCCTCGACTCGCAGGGCCTCGTGATCGCCGCGATGGCCTGCGTCACGGGCTTTGCCGTCGCCGTTGCGGGCAGCGGGTGGTGGAACGTCCCGATCACGCACGTCCTCTGGCTCGGCGTCGTGTGGGCTGCCGTGATCTGCATCGTCGACCGGCTCATCTACAAGAGCTTCGGGACGAGCCGCCGGACGAATCTCCTGCTGGCGCTCCCGCGTGCCGCGCTCTCGCTCATGCTCGCACTGGTCCTCGGTCTGCCGATGGTGCAGTTCATCTTCAAGCCGTCGATCGCGAACCAGCTGTCGCAGACGAGCGCGCTCGAGCAGAAGGACGCCCAGAAGGCGGCGATCTCGTTCTACGAGCCGAAGATCAAGCAGGCGAGCGCGCAGATCGCCGCGATCCAGGCGCACGAGACCTCGATCGAGAACCGGATCACCAAGTTCACACGGTTGTCGGGCTGCGAGAGCAACGAGCCGTCGTGCTCGACCACGCATCGTCCCGGCTGCGGACACTGGTGTCGCTACTACGCGCAGCAGGCAGGCATCGCCCGCGCTGCGCTCGCACGCGACCGGCCCACGGATCGGGCGCGGGTCGCAGGTCTCAGAGCGAAGATCGGCGGATGGCAGAGGGCCGAGGCAGTCGAGACGAAGCGCCGCGTCGACGCCATCGCGCAGGACACGGATCTGCTCGCGCGAGCACACGCGCTCTCGACGATCGAGAAACAGCATCCTGAGGTGTCGAGATACGTCCTGTTCGTTCTCGGGCTCTTCGTCTGTCTCGATCTCGTCGCCCTCGTGATGAAGCTCTCGCACCTCTTGATCGGCGGCGCGGTGTACGAGGAAGTTGCGGCCGCATTGCGGGAGCGGGATCGGATCGAGGCGCATCGCCTGCGGGCGCAAACGGATGTGCTCGAGCGCCGGATCACGCAGCAGGCGCTGGCCGACGGCGACGTGGACGATGTGCGGATCGACGTCGACCGCGCGCATCGGATCGCGCACCATGAAGCGAGACGTGCCACGGGGTCGACCAGCAGCGCGGGGACTTTCGCGTAGGACGCGCGAGTCGACGCTTCGGTGGGCACCGAAGCGAAGCGTGCGTACCCTGCCCGCATGGCGGAAGTCCACGGCGATGTCGATATCGCACGGCTGGCGGGTGTGATCGCTGACGGCGGGCGGGCGCGGATCCTGCTCGCGCTCGGCGACGGGCGTGCGCTCCCTGCATCCGTGCTCGCGGCCGAGGCCGGCGTCGCGCCGTCGACGGCATCGGAGCATCTCCAGAAGCTCGTCGACTCGGGTCTCCTGACGGTTCATCCGCAGGGGCGTTACCGCTACTTCCGGCTCGCTGGACCGGAGGTCGGTGCGTTGATCGAGATGCTGTCGCAGCTCGCCCCGCCGGTCGAAGTTCGTTCGCTGAAGCAGGGCACGCGTGCCCAGGCGTTACGCCGGGCGCGTACCTGTTACGACCATCTCGCCGGTCGTCTGGGCGTCGGCGTCTTCGGCTCGCTGCTCGACGGCGGCGCCGTCGTCGGCGGTGACGGCGTCCACCATCTCGACGCCTCCGGCGGCGACCGGCTGTCCGGTCCGGGCCGGGACATCGCGTACAGCCTGACCACGTCGGGCCGCGGCAGGCTCGAGCGTCTCGGCGTCAGCCTGCCGCAGCCGGGCCGTGACGGAACGACGCCGCTTGGCTATTGCGTCGACTGGACCGAGCAGCGGCATCATCTCTCGGGCGTCGTCGGGCGAGCGTTGACAACACGCCTCTTCGAGCTCGCCTGGATCGAGCGCGGCAAGCACACGCGTGCTGTTCACGTCACGACCGAAGGCCGGCGCGAGTTGCGGCGCGCCTTCGGTGCCACGGCCGTCGAGTAGTCCGCCGCTTCTCCTGGGCCCTTAACCGTCAAGACTTCGCAATCACCTTGACCGGCATGCCGACGCTCGCGAAGTCGTACGTCCACTTGGCCACGGTGAAGGACTGCCGGACGCAACCGTGCGACGCAGGGAAGACGGGCACGTCCTGGAGCTCGTGAAAGGCGATACCGCCGACGAACGGCAGCGCCCATGGGAGCCACTCGCGGAACGGCGTCGACCACCAGCGCGGGATCTTCGCGTAGACGCGATAGTCGCCGGGCGGCGTCGGCGTGGCGGGCTTCCCGGTCGAGACCGGGATCGTGCGCACGACCTGGTTGTCGTCGATCAGCAGTGCGACCTGGCGGTCGAGCAGGACCTCAGCGCGCCGCCCCGCATCACCACGGCTGATCGGAGCAGGATGGGTCGCCGTCGAGAGACGCGTCTTCGTCGGCTCGTCCAGCAGACCCGTCCGGCCGAGCCGCTCCCACTTCTGGAAAGCAAGGATGGCGTTCTGGGTCGCCGGTCCGAAGCGGCCGTCGTCGTCGCCCTTGACCAGATACCCGAGCCGGATCAGGCGCTGCTGCAGGATCTTCACCGCAGCGTCGGGCGCCGGGAGCCTCTCCGGCGGCGGCCTCGGCACGGCCACGTTCGGCGTCTGCAGGTAGTGGAAGGTGATCGGGCGGCTGAGCGACATGCCGGGGAATCGAGCGGTGACGACCTTGCCGTTCATCAGGAGCTGCACCCTGGTCGCGCCCTGGAGTCCCGTCAGCGTGCGTACGAGCTGCGAGAGACGGGCCATCAGACTGTCGGCATTGCCTCCTGACGCGAAGCGCTGGTTGAGGTCGACGGTCGCGGTCCCGTTGGCAACCTTCACGCTCAGCACGCGGGTGCCGGTGGGGATGTACGTGCGAAAGCCGCGTGCGAGCTCTGTCCGGGTCGGCCCGGCGATCAGTTGTTGCACCGCGTCGAGCGGAGTCGTGCCCGGACGCGTCACGTGTGCGAGCTGCTCGCCCTGCAGGAAGAAGACGGGAACGCGAGGCTGTGCTCCCTCGGCTGACCGTGTTCCTGTCGCGGCGACGAGCGCGGCGATCGCGAGCAGCGCCGTCACGAACCTCCGTCGGATCGCGCCGTCCCTCACGTGGTCGGGCGTTGCTCGGCGGTGATCTCGCCGCGGAGCGCTTTCAGCGCGTCGACGTAGATCTCCGAGAAGGTGGGGAAGGGCTGGATCGTGTCCCGCAGGACGTCGAGTGGAACCCGGGCGCGGATTGCCAGCGTCGCCTGCTGCAGCCACTCTCCGGCCTCCGGGCCGAGCGCGTATGCACCGGTCAGCCGCTCGCCGTCGCTCAGAAGCGTCAGGAAGCCGTTGTCGTCGGCGTACGCATGCGAGTAGGTCGCGGCCTTGGCCACGTTCTTCACGGCGGCGGTCGCGCTGAAGAGGGCCTCGCTCTCTCCGACCGACGCGGCCTGCGGATCCGTGTAGACCACCCGCGGCACCGCCTCGTAATGCGCCTCGCGTGGCTCGCCGTGGAGATTCGCCGCGACCACCTCTCCCTGGTACTTGCCGGTGTGGGTCAGCGGCCACACGCCCGTGACGTCGCCGACGGCCCACAGCCGCTCGCCTGCGCGCAGACGAGCGTCGACCGGAATCCCTTTCGCGTCGGCTTCGACGCCGACCGTCTCGAGGCCGATTCCCTCGACCCGCGGCCGGCGTCCCGTCGCGACGAGCAGGCGGTCGCCCCGCAGCTCGCGACCGTCGTCGAGCTCGAGGACGTAGTCCTCGCCGTCGCGTCTGGCGGCGGTCACGTGCGCTCCGAGGAAGAGCTCGATGCCGTCGCGGCGCAGCACCTCGCCGAGCGCCTCGCCGAGCGGTGTCGGGCTCGCGGGCGAGCAGGTGGTCGGCGCCGTCGATGAGTGCGACCTCGCCGCCGAAGCGACGCACCGCCTGCGCCATCTCGACGCCGACAGGCCCGCCGCCCAGGATGAGGAGGCGGTGCGGAACGGCTTTCATGCCGGTCGCTTCGCGGTTGGTCCAGATTCCGTCGAGCTCGCGCAGGCCGGGAATGGGCGGAATGATCGGCTCGGAGCCGGTCGCCACGACGACGTGCTCGGCGGTGTGGCGGACGCCGTCGACCTCGACCACGCCAGTGCCGGCGAGTCGGCCGGTGCCGCGCAGCAGGTCGATGCCGGAGTCTGCCAGCCACTTCTCCTGGCCCGCGTCCGAGTAGTTCGAGACCATGAAGTCACGCCAGGCGAGTGCCGCCGCGACGTCTACCTCTGCGCTCGCCGCGGCGTCGCGCGCGCCGCGCACCGCCTCGCCCGGACGCAGCAGCGACTTGGACGGGATGCACGCCCAGTAGGAGCACTCGCCCCCGACCAGCTCGCGCTCGACGAGGGCGACGCGCAGACCGCCCTCGGCGATCGCGCCCGCGCAGTGCTCACCCGGCGAGCCGCCGCCGATGACGATGACGTCGTAGTCGCTGCTCACGTCGGCAGCTCTTCGCCGGCTTGCTCCCGCACCATGTACTCGGCGTACCAATCCGGCCAGTTCGCGTCGGCCGCGCCTGTCCGCTTCTCGTGCTCACCATGTGCAGCCGCCGCGCGCTGAAGCGCCTGCGACAGCTCCTCCGCGGATTCGTATGTCGTCGCCACGAGGTCTCCTTTGTCGAAGAAAGCGTCGGTGTCCCGTCAGCGTCCGGGAAGCCGCGTCTTGATTTCCTGGAGCAGCCAGCTGTTGCCGTCCGGATCGCTGAACGAGGCGAACGTCGAGTAGGAACGACCTTCAGGGTCAGGCCCCGGCACGCGTCCATTCGTTCCGGCGTGGTGGAACACGCCGCTCTCGTCGTGGAACAACTCGCTCACGTCTACGCCGTTTCCTACGATCTCCTCACGTGCCGCCTCGATGTCGTCGACGACGAGCATCAGATCCTGCAACGAGCCCGGTACGGCCGACGAGACTCCGTCGCCGAAGATGATCGAGCACGACGAGCCGGGAGGGGTCAGCTGCACCACGCGGAAGCCGTCGGTGACGGGGAAGTCCGCATCCAGCCTCCAGCCGAGCCCTGCGTAGAAATCCCTGGCGCGATCCACGTCGGACACGGGCAGCACCACGACCTCGAGCTTCATGTCCACGCTCTCAGCTCCTTTGTCGCTGCTCCGTCCGCCCGACGGAAGCTCGCGCACGTGGCGCTGCGACCGTTACCGCTCAGGGAAGCCGAAGCATGAACAGTGTCGAGGGGAGGTTAGACCGTCGCGCTCGCTCTATGCCTTGACGATCACCGGGGTACCTGCAGGCGCGAGTGGGAACAACCGACGCATCACGTCGTTCACGAGTCGGATGCACCCATGCGAGGCGGCCTGACCGATCAATCCCGGCTCGTTCGTTCCGTGAATGCCGATAGGACCGTCCTGCACCCAGACGTGCTGCAAGACATCCGAATGCGCCGATATCCCGAGCGCGTTCGGGCCGAAGGGGCCGCTCGCGTCGGGAAGCACGTAGCGCTCGTTGACGAAGTACCGGCCGAGAGGAGTTGGAGTTGCCGCTGCGCCGACGGTGACGGCCGTCTCGAGCGCGAGCCGGCCTGAGCGGTAGAGACGAAGACGCCGTTGGGAGAGGTCGACGACGATTCGCGAGTGCACTCGAAACGTTCGGACCGCCCACGAGCGCACCCATCCGGTCAGGCCGTTCGGCGGACCCGAGAGCTGGACCCGATACCAATCGGGAACGCAACGACTGCTCGAGTGGACGCCGATCACGCCGAGCACCTCACGAAAGCCATTCACGTCGAGGCGCCCGAGGCGATCGACGACAGGGGAACGACTGTGCGGTGCCTTGCGAATCACCGCGACGTTCTTGACGAGCGCGGCGTATGCGACGCTGGACGACCCGGCACCGGTCGCGGCCGCGGTGCAGCGGTCAGGTGCGTTGGCGAGCGGTCGAGAGACGGGAACCTCGAGTAGCCGCCGGGCGCCGAGCCCGCCGGAACGGGCGGTCTGGTGCGAGTTCTCCGACAGCTTGAGCGTCGCCTCGCCGCCGCATCCGACGACCAGGAGCGCCAGACCGACGAGGAGCGCCAGTCCAAGAGCGCAAACACCCGACCTGAGCATGATGGTCACCCGACTCATGTATCACGTTGCGCTCCCGAATACGCATTTCCTTCGGTCAGTGAGAGCTCCAGTCCGCTTTCCGACGCGCCCTGCGCGGCGGTTTCAGTGCTCCGAGCTCCTCGAGGGCCTGGCCGGCGCCGAGTGCAACCGTCGTGAGTGGCGAGTCGGCGATCTTGACCGGGAGGCCGGTCTCCGTCGTGAGGAGTACGTCGAGCCCCGGTAGAAGTGCGCCACCACCGACGAGAGTGATTCCTTGCTCGATCACGTCGGACGACAGCTCGGCAGGCGTTCGTTCGAGAAGGTCTTTGACGGCGGCGACTATCTGCTCGAGCGGCCGCACGAGGGCATCTCTGATCTGGATCGACGAGATCGACGTTCTGCGCAGCAGTCCTGAACCGATGTCTCTGCCTGCGACATCCGCCTGGTCGTCGACGCCCGCGGTCGGGACCGCCGAACCGATGCCGATCTTCAGCGTCTCCGCCTGTTCTTGGCCGATGAGGAGGTGTTCGCGCTGTTGAACTGAGCGAACGATCGCGTCGTCCATCTGATAGCCGCCGACCTTGATCGAGTGCACGACCGCGAGGCTTCCGAGCGCCGTGACCGCGATCTCCGTGGTCCCGCCGCCGATGTCGACGACGAGCGCACCGACCGGTTCTGCAACCGGGAGGCCGGCGCCGATCGCAGCTGCCATCGGCTCTTCGATCAGAAAGGCGTGTGTGGCGCCGGCCGCAAGCGAGGCACGCGTGACGGCATTGCGCTCGACTTGCGTGATACCGCTCGGGACGCAAACCATCACGTCAGCGTGTGAGCGCGTCTTGCCTGCGGTCTTGCGGATGAAGTGACGAAGCATCTGCTCGGTCACCTCGAAGTCGGCGATGACACCGTCTCGGAGCGGCCTCGTCGCTGAGATGTGCGCGGGCGTACGGCCGATCATCCGCCGTGCCTCCGCCCCTACTGCATGAACTTCACCTGTGCGCTCGTCGATCGCAACGACGGACGGCTCGAAGAGCACGATCCCCTCGCCGCGTCGATAGACGACCGTGTTCGCCGTGCCGAGATCGACGGCAAGCTGCGGCCGAGCTGACCAACCGAGGACCTTCAACGTTCAACTTCAGTACGACGACCCCAACCCACCACAGGACCGTAGCGGCAGGTTGGCGCGCCTGGGACGGGGTGGTGCTACTCCGGCGGACTGATCCCGCCGGAGCCTCGGCTTGGCGATCTATCCGTGGATGCTCTCGTGGACCGGGAACTCCTTGATATCGGGCGGCCCCTGCATTTCCACGTCTGACGCCGCCACTCCCGCCTGAATCCGCGGCTGGAACGCGTCGAAGTCCGCGCGCGACTCCCAGAAGTCGATGATGCCCCAGCCGCCCTCGATCGGGCCCGATGCATGGAAGACGAGCCCCTTCGGCGGTGTGCGATCCGGATTCGCGTGATCGTGCACGGAATCGAACTGTTCCTGCGTGATCCCCGGAAGCTTGATGCGGATGCCAATAGTCATGACGGTGACGCTCTCCTCTCGTGGTGGACGACCGACTGTACGCCGTTCGACCCTTTAGAGTGGGAATCGGGTCGCGGGCTCGACTGGGAGGGATCGATGCCACGCACGGAGGTCTTGCACCGCTCGGTCAACCTGGTGTTCTGTGCGGCTTTCGCGGGCGCTCTTGCCGTGGGCGCCGCCGCTGCGACGGTCTCGCGCGCGGCGTCCGTCGATTCGCCCTGTCCGTCGAGCGCGCTCGCGACGCTCACGAATATCTCCCGTCCGATCGTTCCGATCGGGGTCACCGTGATCCGCGGTTTCACGCTCGTCGGCACCACCGACGCGACCTTCACGAACGTTCGACTCTCGGCATCTTCGGAGTACGCGGCACAGCAAGTCTCCGTGACCAAAGCCTACGGGCTGCGTCTCAACGCGTCCCAGGGCGGCTCGTTCGCGGTTCAAGGGACGTGGACGGAGACGTACGACGCGGGAAACGGAGTGCTCGAGACGTGTGCCGGGACAGGCGCCTCGACGCTGAACGCGGCGAAGGGCTCTCCGCTCGTCGTTGCACCGCCGAAGGCGGTGAAGTTCCCGCCCTCGAGTCACATCAAGGGAACCCAATACGACACTCCGGCGACCTGGACCTGGAGATGCAGCGCCGACTCGGACGCGACACCCCTCAAGGTCACGGTTCGCTGGGAGATCGATCCGAGGCCGCCGCCTGCGTTCTCGAAGGGAGGCAACGCGCCCTTCATGTTCTCGAAGCGCGCCAAGGCGTTCACGCTGACGGCAGGCGATTCCTGCGACCTGCGGCAAGCCGGGATCATCGAGGCAAGGCTGCCGCAGAACGCGAAGCTGAAGGTCATCGCCGGCGGCAACGTCAGCTCGGGCAGCGGCACGCTCATCGTCCTGCTCAGAGGCGGATTCCGCCGCACGGGCAACGTCATTCGCGGGCCTGAGCCGCTTCACCTCGGTATCACCCTCGCTCAGGGTGCACGCACGCTGGTCGACACGAAGATCTGCTCCTGGAATCAGACGGGGTTCGTCCTCGCGAGCGGCAGCGGAGTCAGTTGCTGGTGGTGACGTAGCGGCCCGGCTGTCTCGTGCAAATTCGGTGATGTTCAATTACCTTCGCCACTCGTCCAGGCTGGAGAGATGAACAACGCGGATTCGATGAGAGAAGAGCGCCGTGTGGTCACCGCCGTGAGCGCTGACCTCGTCGGCTCTACCGCCATATCCGAACGTCTGGATCCCGAAGAGGTGCGCCTCGTCATCGGCGAGGCGGTTGCGCGGATGGTGCATGCCGTCGAGGAATTCGGCGGGACCGTCAAAGATCTTGCGGGCGACGGCGTGTTGGCATTGTTCGGGGCGCCGGTCGCGCACGAGGACGACCCGGAGCGTGCGCTGCGCGCAGGCCTTCGGATCGTCGAGACGGTGCGCGATTTCTCGCGCGAGGTCGAGCAAAGCTTCGGCGTCGAGTCGTTGGACGTTCGTGTCGGCGTGAACACGGGGCCGGTCGTCGTCGGTCCGGTCGGCGCCGGGGGACGGGTCGAATACGGCGCTTCGGGTAACGCTGTCAACCTCGCAGCACGGCTGCAATCCTCGGCGAAGCCTGGAAGCGTGCTCGTCGGTGCCGCGACGCAACGACTCGTCGAGCGCCAATTCGTCTGGAGCGAGTCTCTCCACCCGTCGGTGAAAGGATGGCCCGACGCACTGGAGGCGTTCACCGTCGAAGGCGTCGTCTCTCTTGGCCGGCTCGATGCAGATACGCCGCTCGTCGGGCGAGACAACGAACTGCGCACGGCGAAGGAAGCGGTGGCTGCCGTGTACGCCGGCGCAGGTTCGGTCCTCTTTGTCGGCGGAGAGCCGGGGATCGGCAAGAGTCGCTTTCTTGCCGAAGTCCGAAAGTACGCCGGCGAGTCGCTTTGGCTCGAGGGCCGTTGCGTCTCGTACGGGGAATCGATGCCCTACTGGCCGTTCCGTGACCTGCTGCGCGATTGGCTCGGGCTCGCCGTCGATGAACCCGAGCTCCGGGCGAGGCTGACGCTCAGGAGAGCCCTCGATCGCCTCGCGGGATCCGCCACAGCCGACCTCTTTCCGTATCTGGCGCTGCTGCTCGGCCTGGCGCCCGAGCCCGATTCGCGCGAGCGACTCGTCGAGCTCTCACCTGAGGCGTTGCAGTACCGCACGTTTGAAGTCGTGCGGGAATTGCTCGAGCGCCTCGCGACGACCGGCCCGGTCGTCATCGCCCTCGAGGACGCCCACTGGGCCGACCCCACGTCGCTGCAACTCGCCGAGCAGTTGCTGGCGTTGACGGAGGACGCCGCGGTGTTGTTCGTCGTCACGCAGCGGCCGGATCCAGATCATCCGTCCTGGGCGCTCCGTGAGATGTCGGCGCGGCGTCTCCCGCACCGGACTCGGGCCGTCGAGCTCGTCGCACTTTCCGGAGATGCAGAACGCGAACTGCTTCGAGCCCTTGTCGGAGAGAACAGGCTGCCCGAGGAAGTCGAACGGGAGCTGCTGCGCCACGCCGAAGGGAATCCGTTCTTCTTGGAAGAGCTCGTCAAGTGGTATGTCGAGCACGAGAGCGCCACCGACATCCCTCCGACGGTCGAGAAAGTGATCCTCGCGCGCGTCGATCGGCTCGGGGAGGCGGATCGAGCTGCGCTGACCGCCGCGTCCGTGCTCGGCCGTGCATTCAGCCTCGCGCTCCTTGCCGGCGTTGCCGGTGACGCCGCCGAGCTGCGCGAGCCGCTGAGAGAGCTGCAGCGGCTCGATCTCGTCCGCGAGAGCCGCCGGTGGCCGCAGCCGGAGTTCCGGTTCAAGCACGGCCTGATCCAGGAGGCGGTGTACCGAACGATCGTGATGCCGGAGCGCCGGCGCCTCCACGCGGAGGCTGCGGCATGGCTCGAGGCGAATGTCGAGTCCATCGACGACATCCTGGCGCTGCTCGCCCACCATTGGAGCGCGGCCGAGGACGAGGCGAAAGCCGTCGACTACCTCACGCGTGCGGCCGACAAGGCGCGTCAAGAGCACGCGCTCGACGAGGCGATCGGGCACTATCGCGCGCTGCTGCCGCTGCTCGAGCGTCGCGGCGAGTCGCAGGCGATCGCGCTCGTCCAGTTCAAGCTCGCGCTCGCGCTGCATACGTCGATGCGGTTCGCCGAAGCCAACGAGACGTATCAGCAGGCATTCGAGCACTGGACGCCGCCGGAGCCGGCGAAGACCATCGACAAGTCGATGCGCATCGCGAGCAGCTTCATGCCAAACGATCCCGATCCGAGAAGCGCCATCGCGTGGCCCAACATCCAACTCTGCATGCAGCTCTTCGACCGGCTGGTCGAAGTGTGGCCCGAGCGCACGATCATCCCGTCCCTCGCCGAGCGCTGGGAGATCGACGACGACGGTCTGCGCTACCTCTTCCATCTGCGAGAGGGTCTCGAGTGGTCCGACGGAACGCCTCTGACGGCACGCGATGTCGAGTTCGGCATCAAGCGCGTGCTCGACCCGTCGCGACCCGGTTCGTCCGTCGCCATCTACTTCGTGCTCGAAAACGGACAGGATTACTACCTCGGCAGGAACGACGACGCCGACGCGATCGGAGTGCGGGCACTCGACGACCGCACCGTCGAGTTTCGGCTCGTTGCGCCCGCGCCCTATTTCCTCAGCGTGATGAATCGTCCTGACGCGGGGCCGCAACCGCAACACGCGATCGAAGAAGCCGGAGACGCCTGGACCGCAGTCGGGTCGCAGGTCGTCAGTGGGCCGTTCCGCATCACGGAAGACGATGGGCAACGGCTCGTGCTTGCCCGTCGAGCGGGCTACGCCAATGTCGCTCGAGGCGGCAACGTGGAATACGTCGAGTACACGCACAACACCGTCGAGCAAGCCTTGCCGATCTACGATCGCGGTGAGGTCGACATGGTTGCCGTGCGCTACACGCCGCGCCTGGCTGACCGCGTCGTCGGTCCGCCGGCGCGCGACACTATCATCGGCCCTGCAGCCTGGACGGCGTATCTCGCGTTCGACCACGCCGACCCACAGATGTCCAACGTCTTGTTTCGTCGCGCACTCGCACACGCGATCGATCGCGACGCGCTCGCGGCGCAGCTGCCGGCAAATCTGGTGTCGTCCACCGGCGGCCTCGTCCCACCGGCGCTGCAAGGCCACACGCCCGACATCGTTCCCCGCTTCGATCCGGCACTCGCGATGGACCTGCTCGGCCGATCGAATGTGAGCGGCACCATCCGGATCGCCGGGCTCGAGGATTGGGCGGAGATCATCGACTCGATCGCGTCGAGTTGGACGAACGTCCTGGGGCTGCCCGTCGAGACGCCGACATGGACTCCCGATCACGCGTGGCGGCTCCCCCGCCCATGGGAGGAATTCCTCGCTCCGATCGTGGTGACCGGCTGGCTCCCTGGGTACAGCGACCCCGAGTACTACCTCCGCCTGCTGCTCCACTCGGAGTCGAAGACCAACGAGGGCGGTTTCTCGTACGCGCCGTTCGACGAGTTGATCGAGCGCGCCCGTCAGGAACGAAACGATCGCGAACGGCTGGAGCTCTATCACGCCGCAGAACGGATGGCGATCGCCGACGAGGTCGCGCTGATCCCGATTGCCTACGGCCGCAGCACGGCGATCGTCAAGCCGCATGTCCACGGCTGGTGGGAGTTCGGCAAGTCCTCGGCGGCGTACGCGGCCCTCGTCATCGACTAGGAGGGCCTCGCCCGCGCCGCCTTGGCTCAGCCCTTGACGGCGCCGGCGAGGCCGCCGACGATGCGCCGCTCGGCCGCCATGAAGAAGAGGAGTGCGGGAACGATCGAGAGCGTCGTGAACGCGAGGATTCCGGCGGTGTCTGCGCTGTGCACGCTGTAGTACGACGCAACTCCGAGCGGAAGCGTCCAGTGGTTCGGGTCGTTCAGCACGAGCAGCGGCAGGATGTAGTTGTTCCAGCTCGTGACGACGGAGAGGACGATCACGGTCACGAGCGCGGGCCGCGAGAGCGGCAGCAGAATGCGCCAGAAGAAGCCGAACCTCCCGCAGCCGTCCATCGCGGCTGCATCCTCGAGCTCGACCGGGATACTCCGCATGAACGGCCGAAGGATGATGATCGTGATCGGGATCCCGAAGGCAGCCTCGGGAAGCGCGACGCCGAGCAGCGACTCCAGCAGGCCGAGTTGTCGCAGCAGCAGATAGAGCGGGAGCACGGCGACGGCGACGGGGAAGAGAAGACCGAACGTGAAGAACGTGTAGATCGCCTCGCGCCCTCGGAACTGCATGCGCGAGAGGGGATAGGCGGCGAGCGCGCTGACCCCGACGACGAGCACGGTCGCGATCGCCGCGACGATGGTGCTGTTTCCGATCTCGCGCCAGAACGCCCCGGAGGTGATGACCTTCGCATAGTTGTGGATGACCCACGGGTGCGGAAGGCCGACGGGCTTCGCTGCGAGCTGGCCGGTGCTGCGGAAGCCGCTGAGCACGACATAGGCGATGGGGATCAGCACGACGGCGCCGAGCGCGATCGCGATGAAGTAGACCGGTGCGTCGGAAAACGGCGCGACGCGACCGGCTCTCGTGCCCGCCGTCCTCGGTGCGGCGACGCGCTGGGCCGACATCAGCCGGCCATCCTCGCCGTTCCGCCGACTGTGTCGCGACGGAGAACGAACACCTGGTACAGCATCGAGACGACGAAGCAGATGAGGAACAGGATCGAGGCGACGGCGGTCGCGTAGCCGATCCGATAGCTGTTGACGCCCTGGTCGACCATGTACGTCGCCATCGTCGAGGATGCCCCCGCGGGACCGCCGAGGGTCATGATCCAGACGAGGTCGAATAGCTGGATCGAGCCGATGACCGAGAGGAAGATCCAGATCCGGATCGTCGGCCCGAGCAGCGGCAGCGTGACGAAGCGCAGCGACTCCCAGCTCGATGCGCCGTCCATGGCCGCCGCTTCGTGCAGCTCGGTTGGGACGCCCTGCAGGCCGGCGAGCAGCAGGATGATCGCGAAGCCGATGTACTTCCACGTGATCACCACGAAGAGCGTGTAGAAGACGAGCCTCAGGTCGGCGAGCCAGAGTTGCACGAGCCCGCCGAGACCGACGCTCCGCAGCGCCGCGTCGACGAGCCCTCCCGGCTGGAGGATCTGCAGGAAGAGAACGGCGGTGATCGCCTCGGAGAGGACGTACGGCACGAAGAAGACCAGCCGGAAGATGCGGCGCCCGCGAAGTGGCCGGTTGAGCAGCAACGCGACGCCGAGCGCGAGAGGAAGCTGCAGCCCGATCGAGAGCGCGGCGAGGATTGCGTTGTGCCGCATCGCCTGCCGGAAGGCGGGATCGCCGAAAGCCTCGCGGTAGTTGTGGAGACCGATGAAGTTGGTCAGGGCACCGAGACCGGTCCACGAATAGAAGCTGTAGTGGACGGCCTGGACGACCGGAACGATCAGGAAGATGCAGTAGAGCGCGGTCGCCGGCCCAAGGAAGAGGGCGATCTGCAGCCACTTGCGCCTGGAGCGCGCAACGACCGGCCGGGAGGGCGCGCGGCCGGTCGTTGCAACGGGAGTGCTCGACACAGACCTACTTCTGCTTCGCGGCGTTCACGATCTGGTCGATGACCTGCTGTGGGTCGGCCTGCCCTGCGAACTGGTTCGCCACCGCATCGTCGAGCGCCTGGCCGATCGCCGCCGAGAACGCGATGTCGAGGTAGAGCTGCACGAACGGCGAGCTCGAGCGGGATTGCAGCACGGTCTTCAGGTTCGGGTCCTTCACGGAGCTCTCCGAGCCCTTCAGCACCGGCAGACCGAAGTTCGTGGCGCCGATCCGCCTCTGCACGCTCATGCTGTCGATGTAGGAGAGGAACTGCGCGCACTCGGGCTCGGGCGCCTTCACGGAGCATGCGAAGCCGTCACCTCCGCCGAGCAGCGAACCGGGGAGCGCCTTGCTACCGGGAACGTTCGGGAACGGGAACCACCCGAGGAAGCTCGGGATCTTGTTGTCGGGCGTGAGCGGTTGCATCACGCCGGGATTCCAGTGGCCCTGCAGCTCCATCGCAGCTTTGCCGTTGGCGACCAGGCCGGCGGAGCTCGTTGCCCCTTGCTGTGCCGGTGTTGCGAGGAATCCCTCCTGGAACGGCTTCGCGTCGATGAGCTGCTGCACGTAGTTACCGGCCTGGAGCCAGCACGGGTTGGAGAAGTTGTAACTGACCGCGGACTGCTGGATCACGGTCTTGCTGCAGAGCTTGACCGCGAGGTAATCCCAGTAGAACGCGTCCGGCCACTTGTCCTTGCCTCCGATCGCGATGGGCGCGATTCCTGCGGTCTTCAGCTTGGCGACGGCCGCCAGGAACTGCGGCCAGGTGCTGGGCGCTGTCGAGATCCCGGCTTTTGCAAAGAGGTCTTTGTTGTACCAAAACCCGACGACGCCGACGTTGTACGGAATGCCGTATTGCTGGCCGTTCACCTGCCAGCCCGCGGCCGAGCCGCCGATGTTCTTGATCCACGACGAGACGTACTTCGTGATGTTGGCGACCTTGTGCGCCTTCACCTGGTCGACGAGCTGGCCGCCGCCCCACTCCTGGAAGACGTCGGGCGGACTACTCGACTGCAGGCCGATCGGGATCTTCGTCTTGAGGGCTTCGTTCTGGAACGGGACGACCTTGACCGTTACGTTCGGATGAGACCTGTGGAACTCCTTCGCGACGTTGTTCCACAACTGGAGGCCTGCGCCCTGGTTGGCGTTGTGCCACCAGACGAGCGTCACGCTCTTCTTCCCGTGGCCGGCGGCGCCGGCCGAGCTCGTGAGGGCGGTCGCGCCCACAACGACGACCGCCGCGAGCATCAAGATCTTCGAGAACGTCATACGGGGGACTCCTCCCTCTGTAGGCGCCGGCCGAGGTTCGGACGTACAACCCCTGCAGCGGCCGGTTGCATCATCGCGGGGCGAGTGTTACAACCCCGAGCCAAGAATGTCAACCGATATCGATAACGTTTTCGAAGATTTGTACTATCCCATTCGATGACCGAGAGCCAGATCACGATCGGAGACGTCGCCGCCGCCGCGGGGGTGTCCGTCGCGACCGTTTCGAAGGTGATCAACGACCGCTACGGGGTCGCGGAGAAGACCTCGGCGAGGGTGCGGGCGGTGATCGACGAGCTCGGATACACGTCGAGCCTCGTGGCCCAGAGCCTCCGGAGCCGCCGCTCGAACGTGATCGGGATCCTCGTCTCCGACATCGAGCCGTTCAACGCGGAGCTGCTGAAGGGTGCGGCCCGCGCAATCCGCGGAACAGGCTACGACCTCGTCGTCTTCTCCGACTGCGGCCAGCGGGAGGACCAGGCCGGCTGGGAGCGACGGTCGCTCGCACGGGTGAGCTCGCTGACCGACGGCGCGATCCTCGTGACTCCGTCGAGCGATCAGGTTTTTTCCTCCGCGCCGATCGTGGCCGTCGATCACAACGTGCGCGCATCCGCCCTTCCGACCGTCGACTCGGACAACCTGAGCGGTGCGGTGACGGCGACCGAGCACCTGATCGGCCTCGGCCATCGGCGGATCGCCTTTCTCGCGGGCCGGCCCGATCTCGAGTCCGCCCGGCTGCGCGAGCGCGGATACAAGCGCGCGCTCGAGGCAGCGGGCATCGCGTTCGACGCCGGTCTCGTTCGCGTCGGGGGCTACTTGCCGGAGACTGCGCGCGATGGGGCGCGCGAGCTCCTGTTGCTCGAGCCGCGGCCGACGGCGATCTTCGCGGCGAACGACGCGTCGGCGATCGAGACGATCGCTGTTGCGCGCTCCCTCGGACTGGGCGTGCCCGGAGACCTTTCGGTGGTCGGCTTCGACAACGTGCCGGAGTCGGCCCTGTGCGAGCCGCCGTTGACGACGATCGAGCAGGCGATCCAGCTGATGGGAGAGGAGGCGGTGAGAATGCTGATCGGCTTGATCGACGATCCTTCGAGCCAGCCGGCGGAAGTCGTCTTGCCGACGAGGCTCGTCGAGCGCGGTTCGTGCCGCGCGATCGCGGCGGACGCGTGACGACCTTCAAGGTCGACCAGGACAAGCCGCTCTATCGCGACGCCGCGCGTGCGGTCGACGACCGGGTCGAAGACCTGCTCGCGCGGATGACGCCCGAGGAGAAGGTGGCGCAGCTCGGAAGCCACTGGGTCTTCGAGCTCGCCGACGCAGGCGGAGAGCTCGTGCCGGCCCGCGCCCATCGCCTCGAGCACGGGATCGGCCACGTCACGCGTATCGCGGGTGCGAGCAGCTTTCGCCCGGAGGAGGCCGCCGAGCTGGCCAACGCAATTCAGCGTCATCTCATCGACAACACGAGGCTCGGAATCCCGGCGATCGTCGACGAGGAGATCTGCTCGGGGTTGATGGCGCGAGACTCGACGATCTTTCCGCAGGCGATCGGTCTCGCGAGCACCTGGGAGCCGACGCTCGTCGAAGCGCTGGCGGACACCATCCGGACGCAGATGCGTGCCGGCGGCATGCACCAGGGTCTCGGGCCTGTTCTCGACGTGTGCCGCGACCCACGCTGGGGTCGACTCGAGGAGACGTTCGGCGAGGATCCATATCTCGTCGCGCGGATGGGCGTCGCCTTCGTACGCGGCCTTCAGGGCGACGACCTCCGCACCGGAGTCGTCGCGACGGTGAAGCACCTCGTCGGCTACGGCGCTTCCGAGGGCGGTATGAACTGGGCGCCTCCGCACATCGGTGCGCGCGAGTTGCGCGACGTCCATCTCCACCCGTTCGAGGCCGCGGTTCGGTCCGCCGGTGTTCGATCGGTGATGAACGCGTACAACGAGCTCGACGGCATTCCCTGCGCGGCCGACCGGACGCTGCTGACGACGATCCTCCGCGACCAGTGGGGATTCGACGGGTGCGTCGTCTCCGACTACTTCTCGATCAGACAACTGCTCGACGCACATCAGTTCGCGGTCGACGAGCAGGATGCGGCGGTGAAGGCGCTCGTCGCCGGCATGGACGTCGAGCTTCCGAGCACCGACTGCTACGGGGAGCCATTGCTCGACGCGGTCGTCACCGGTCTCGTCGCGACGGACACGCTCGACGGCGCCGTGCGTCGCGTGCTGCGGACGAAGTTCGAGCTCGGTCTGTTCGAGAATCCCTTCGTCGACACCTCGATGACGGACGGCGTGAGCGACACGGTTGCCCACCGCGAGCTGGCACGAATCATCGCGCGGAAGAGCCTCGTGCTCGTACGGAACGACGGCACGCTGCCGCTTGCGCCTGACGTGGGCTCAGTGGCGGTCATCGGCCCCTGCGCCGAGAGCGTACGCAATCTCTTCGGCGACTACGCATATCCCGCTCACGTCGAGTCGATTCGCGACGTGTTGGAGAGCGGCCCGGGCACCGTCTCGGCAGAGCTCTTCGACCTCGAGAGCAGCACCGCCGCACTCGCGGCTCCGACGGTGCTCCATGCGCTGCGCGAGCGCCTCGGCGCACGCGTTCGCTTCGAACCGGGCTGCGACGTCAACTCCGCCGCACGCAACGGCTTCGATGCCGCCGTCGCGCTTGCCGCCGGCTCGGACGTGGCGATCATGGTGATGGGCGACAAGTCCGGTCTCACCGTCGACTGCACGAGCGGCGAGAGCCGTGACGCCGCCTCCCTCGATCTTCCGGGGGTGCAGGAGGAACTGGTCGCCGCTGTCGCAAGCACCGGGACGCCGGTCGTTTTGGTGATCGTCGGCGGCCGGCCGTACGGCGGGCCGCCGCTGCACGAGGCGTGCGCGGCAGTGCTGCTCGCGTGGCTACCGGGCCAGGAGGGCGCCGCGGCAATCGCCGAGACGCTCGTCGGGGAGGTCAACCCCGGCGGCAAGCTCCCGATCTCCCATCCGCGCTCCTCCGGTCAGATCCCCGTGTTCTACGGGCACAAGATCTCCGGCGGGCTCTCGCACTGGAAGGGCGACTACGTCGACGGTCCCTCCGCGCCTCTGTATCCGTTCGGCTTCGGCCTGAGCTACACGAGCTTCGAGCTCACGGAGCTCACCGTGCGGCGCGCACAGGTCACGTGGGCCGAGACGGTCACGGTCGACGTCACCGTCGCGAACACCGGCGAGTGCACCGGCGACGAGGTCGTCCAGCTCTACGTCCGCGATCCGCAGGCAAGCGTCACGCGTCCCGTGCTCGAGCTGAAGAGCTTCCTCCGCGTGGAGATCCTGCCGGGCTCGTCGCGGCGAGTGACCTTCGACGTGCCCGTCGCACAGCTCGGCTTCCACGGGCTCGACCTCGACTACGTCATCGAGCCCGGCGTCATCGATCTCTTCGTCGGCACGTCGTCGGCCGACGTCCTGCCTGCCGGGTCGGTGACCGTGGTCGCCGAACCCGCGGCGGGGCCGCCGCCGAAGGCGTTCGACGGCTGGGTGACCGTCGGGTGACCGGACCCGCGGCGGAATCGACGGTGCAGGAGGAGCCTCTTCGCCCGCAGACGGACGCCGTCACCGACACCCCGGCCCGAGCACGCGGCATTCGCCTGGAGGGGGTGACGAAGGTGTATCCCAACGAGGCGAAGGCCGTCGACGACGTCACTCTGGACATCGCAGACGGTGAGTTCATGGTCCTCGTCGGGCCTTCGGGCTGCGGCAAGTCGACGCTGCTCCGCGTGATCGCGGGTCTCGAGGCGGTGACGGAGGGTCGGGTGTTCATCGGCGACGAGGACGTCACCGACGTACGCCCTCAGGACCGCGATCTCGCGATGGTCTTCCAGAACTACGCGCTCTATCCGCACATGACCGTTGGCGGCAATCTCGCGTTCGGGTTGAGGCTCCGGCACGTCTCGAAAACGGAGCGGGAGCGGCGCGTCGCGGAGGTCGCACGGATCCTCGGGCTCGACGAGCTGCTCGACCGCAAGCCGGCCGAGCTGTCGGGCGGACAGCGTCAGCGCGTTGCGATGGGCCGCGCGATGGTGCGCGAGCCCAAGGCGTTCCTCATGGACGAGCCGCTGTCGAATCTCGACGCGAAGCTCCGCGTCACGATGCGCTCGGAGCTCGCTCGCCTGCACGACCGCCTGGGCGTGACGACCGTCTACGTGACGCACGACCAGATCGAGGCCATGACCCTCGGACAGCGCGTGGCCGTATTGCGCGACGGCGTGCTTCAGCAGGTCGACACTGCGCAGAGGCTCTTCCGCGAACCGGCGAATCTCTTCGTTGCCGCGTTCATCGGGTCGCCGTCGATGAACCTCGTCGAGGCCGATGTCGCCGCCGGCAGATTGCACTTTGCCGGCTACGAGCTTCCGCTTCCGGACGAGGTGCGGCTGGTGGAGCGCCGCGTGATCCTCGGGATCCGGCCGACGGATTTCCAGAGCGACGCGCAGGCCGATCCGAGCCTGCCTCGACTCCGCGTGCGCGCCACCGTCGTCGAGGATCTCGGCGCGGAGTCGCACGTCCTCTTCGCGATCGATGCGCCGCGCGTCGTCGCCGAGGCCGTGCGCGCCGCAGAGGACAAGGCCGCGTCGTCAGAGGGGTTGCTGGCCGACGACAACCGCGCGCTCTTCACTGCACGCATCGACGGTCAAGAGCCCATCACGCCGGGGACTGAGCTCGAGCTCGCGGTGGACCCGCGTCGGATGCACTTCTTCGACGTGGCGACCGGCGCAGTGCTCGGGCGGTAGCGCGTCGCTCAGCCGAGCTCGCGCGCGAACTCGGCCAGCTGCCGCTCGGCATGCACGGTCGGCACCTCGTGCTCGCCGTAGGGGAAGACGGCGATCTCCTTTGGCGCTTCGATTGCGTTGTAGGCCGCGAAGACCGTCGACGGCGGCGTGATCGCGTCGCGGAGGCCGACCGACACGAGAGTCTTCGCGCTGATACGCGATGCGAGGACGGCGTTGTCGATGTAGCTGAGCGTGCGGCGCGCCGTCGCCTCGAGCTCCGGGTGAACGGCGAGGAATCGAACGAGCTCCGTGTACGGCGGATCGAGCGCGATGTCCATGCCGCGTTCGATGTCACAGAGGAACGGGATATCGGCGTGGCACAGCCGGATCGACTCCGGTGCCAGCGCCGCAGCCGCGAGAGCGAGCGCGCCACCCTGGCTCGTCCCTGCAACGGCGATGCGATCCGCGTCGACGCCGCTCAGGCCTGCTGCCGTCTCGACCGCACGCACCGCGTCGACGTACAGCCGGCGGTAGTAGTAGGTCTCCGGAGAGGCGATGCCGCGCGACATGACACCGGGGTGCTCCGGCCCCGACGATCCCGCGCCGGCGTCGGCCGTGTCGCCCGCGGCCCACGTGCCGCCCTGGGCGCGCGTATCCATCACGAATGCGGCGTGCCCCGCGGCCGGGTAGAGCGCGTGCGCCGCCGGCAGGTCGCGGCCGCCGCCGTAGCCGATGAACGTGACGCGGCAGGCAAGCGGCGTGTCGCCGGCCGACAGGGGCCGCAGGTACCAGGCACGGATCGGATCGCCGTCGGCGCCGCTGAACGTGACGTCGAACGCGGCGAGGGCGCCGTACGTCCCCGGTTGGTGGGGTGTGAGAACCGGCTCGGCTCTGCGCGTACGCGCCGTCCGGAGCGCGTCGTCCCAGAATGCGACGAGATCGCTCGGCTCCGCTACCGCGGAGCGATAGGCGACGAGCTCGCTCAGTGGGAGATCGAGTAGCGGCATGGCGTCGCAAGCCTCTCAGGAATCGACGCATCGCGACAGGGCTGCAGGTGACAGTACGGGATGCCGTACCCGCCAAAGTCGGCTCCCACCCTTGGCCGGGCGCGATCGCGCTGGCACGCTGGTCACGATGACGGAGCCCGACGCCGGAAAAGCCTGATGCACGTCCGAAACCCGCCCCGTCGAGGGCGTTAGGTTCCGCTGATGCCGGGTACGCGTCTCAGCGATGATCACGAGGTATCGCGACCTGCTCGAGGAGTCGCGTAGCGTGCGCCGTGTGATGGTCGTCGACGATCACCCGAGCTTCCGCCGCTGCGCGCGGATGCTGCTTGCGGCGGAGGGATTCGACGTCGTCGGTGAGGCAGAGGACGGCGCCCGCGCGCTTACGCTGGCCGACGAGCTGATGCCCGATCTCATTCTGCTCGACATCCAGTTGCCCGACATCGACGGTTTCGAGGTCGCAGCGCGACTCCTCGCCGTCAATCCCGAGCTCCGCATCGTGCTCGTCTCGAGCCGCGATGCGTCGGAGTATGGGGCACTGATCGCCGGGAGCGGCGCTCGCGGCTTCGTGTCGAAGGCCGACCTCTCCGGCTCCGCGATCGAGAGCCTGCTCGCATGACCGAGCCGGCGGTCGCTCACTCGGCGATGACGCGCGGCGCGGGCGTCTCGGCTGGTGCCGCTCTCTCGCATGCACGATCGCGCGTGCCGCTCATGCTCGGCCTGGCAGCGATCGCCGTCGCTGCCACCGGGGCGGCGGTCTACACAACCGCGGTGAGCCGGCACGCTCCCCATCAGGTCGGTCACGCGGTTCTCAGTGTGATCGTGTGCCTCTCGTTCGTGGGCGCCGGTCTCGTCGCGCTTCGCCAGCCCCCGTATCTCCGCTTCGGCATGCTGCTCGCTGCCGTGGGCCTCGCGTCCCTGCTCGGTGCGCTGCACGACGCCAACAACGCCGTGCCGTACACGATCGGAGTGCTCACCGCGAACCTCGTGTTCGCCGTCATCGCGCACGCGCTACTCGCGTTCCCCCACGGGAGGCTTCGCTCGCGGCGGAGCCTTCTCCTGGTCATCGCGGCGTATGTCGACGTGCTCGTGATTCAGGCCGTCGCTGTGCTATTCGATCCGCTCACGCGCTGGCACAGCGCGCATCCGCGCAACCTGGCCCTCGTCGATTCGCAGTCGGCGCTCGCCACAGGCTTGGAGGAGCTCGAGGCGGGCATTGCGGCCGCGCTGGCCGTGGCAGTCGTTCTCGTTCTCTCCCACCGTGCTCGTGCGGCGACGCCTGCGGCGCGGCGGCAGCTCGTGCCGGTCCTGGAGGGCGGCAAGGTCGCGCTGCTCTTCTTCTCGGTCGGGCTCGCGCTCGCGCCGCTCTCGTCCGAGGCGGCGGTGATCGGGATCGGGCTCGGCCTGCTCACCGCGCTCGCGCTTCCGGCCGGCTTCCTTGCGATCCTGTTGCAGGGTCGCCTCTCTCGCGCAGCCGTCGGCGAGTTGCTCGTCGAGTTGGGCGAGCCGGGGGAGCCCGGTGGCGAGCCACCCGGGCTCCGGGATTCGCTCCGGCGCGCGCTGGGCGACCCGACGCTCGAGCTCGCGCGGATCAGTCCCGACGGCGGCGCGTATGTCGGCCGCTCCGGTGAGCCCCTTGCACTTCCGCGGCCCGGCGATGCCCAGGTCGCGACGTCGATTCTCCATCAGGGCGAGCCGGTCGGCGCGCTGATCCACGACCGGTCGTTGCGGCTGCGCCCCGAGTTGTTGGACGCCGTCAGCGCCGCTGCAGGATTCGCGCTCGCCAACGAGCGAGCGCTTGCGACCGTGCAACAGGTCGAGGCGCGCAACCGCGCCCTGCTCGACGCCATCCCGGACCTCATGATCCGTTCGGCGCGGGACGGGACGTATCTCGACATCCGCACGGACGATCCCTCCCAGCTCGTGCGGCCGGCCGAGGAGTTGGTCGGCCGCAGCGCGCGCGACGTCCTGCCGCCGGAGATCGCAGAGACCGTGATCGGCTGCGTCGAGCGCACACTCGACACAGGGCGCATGAACACGGTCGAGTACGAGATCGAGATCGGAGGCGTCGCGCGGTGGAAGGAGTCCCGCATGGTGCCGAGCGGTGTCGGCGAGGTCGTGACGATCGTGCGCGACTTCACGGAGAAGCGGCGCGCCGACGCGGAGCAGGCAGCGCTACGCCGGGTAGCGATGCTCGTCGCCGGCGACTCGCCTCCGGAGCGGGTGTTCCAGACGGTCACCGAAGAGGTGTGTGCGCTACTCGGCATCCGGTCGGCGCTCCTCCTCCGCTACGAGGAAGGAGAAACGGCGACCGTCGTCGGAAAATACGGAGAGCCGCGGAACGAGTTCATGCTCGGGAGCCTGCTCCACCTGGAGGAAGGGGCCGCGCTCGCCGTGTTGCGAACGGGCGTGCCCACGCGTATCGAGTACCACGACGTCCCCGGGAGTCTCGCGGCACTGATGCGCTCGCTCGGCTTCCACGCGAGCGCCGGCGTGCCGATCGCCGTCGCAGGCGAAACCTGGGGCGCACTGATCGCGGGGATGCGCGAAGGGGAGCTGCTGCCGGCGGAAACCGAGTGGCGCATGCAGGCGTTCGCCGAGCTCGTCGCGCTGGCGCTCGCCAGCGCCCACACGCGGAACGAGCTTGCCGCGTCGCGTTTGCGCATCGTCGAGGCAAGCGATGCCGAGCGGCGTCGGCTCGAGCGCAACCTGCACGACGGCGCGCAGCAGCGGCTCGTCGCGCTCTCGGTCGGCCTACGGCTCGCACAGGCGAAGATCCGAGGCGCTCCCGAGGAAGCGGCGGAGCTGCTCGGAGTCCTCGCGGAGGATCTGGGCGCAGCGTTGATGGAGCTGCGCGAGCTCGCCCAGGGGATTCACCCCGCCGTGCTCACCGAGCGCGGCCTCACGGCTGCGCTGGAGGTGCTCGCAGCGCGCACACCGCTTCCGGTGGCCGTCGACGTGCAACTGCCCCAGCGGCTGCCGGAGCCGGTGGAGGCGGCCGCCTACTACGTCGTCTCCGAGTCGCTCGCGAACGTGGTCAAGCACGCCGGCGCCGCCGCGGCTGCCGTCCGCGTCGCGCACGCCGACGGATGCGCCCGCGTCGAGGTGCAGGACGACGGCGTCGGCGGCGCGCATCTCGATGGAGGATCGGGCTTGCGCGGCCTTCGCGACCGCGTCGAGACCCTCGCCGGTAGGCTCGAGGTCACGAGCCCGCCGGGCCACGGCACGCTGGTGTTCGCGGACCTGCCAGTCCGATGACTCTTACCTTCTTCTTCAGCGACGTCGAAGATTCCACCGGGCTGCTCGCCCGGCTCGGGTCCGGGTACTCGAGCGTCCTCGCGGAGGTCAGGGGGCTTCAGCGCGATGCGGTCGGGCAGGCGGGTGGGCGGGAGGTCGACTGTCGCGGCGACGAGTTGTTCTTCGTGTTCGACCGTCCAGAGGCTGCAGCCACCGCGGCGCTCGCGGTGCAACGGGCCTTCGCGGCGCATGCGTGGCCGATCGGGGAACGGGTGCGGGTACGCATCGGGATGCACACCGGAGACGCAGAAGGCGATGACGACGGCTATGTCGGGATCAACGTCCACCGCGCGGCGCGCATCTGCCAGGCCGCCCACGGCGGGCAGACGCTCGCCACGGAGGACGCGATCGGCAGTCGGACGTCGACGTGCAGAGACCTCGGCCAGTTCGAATTCAAGGGGCTTCGCGATCCGGAGCGCGTCTACCAGCTCGTCGCCGAGGACCTGCCGGCCGACTTCCCGCCCCTTCGGAACGTTCGCGAGCATGACGACGGCGTGCGCGCGGTCATCGCTGATGACTCCATCCTCCTGCGGGAGGGCCTTGCGCGGTTGCTCGAGGAGGCGGGCATCGACGTGGTGGGACAGGCCCGCGACGCCGACGAGTTGATGCTCAAGGTGCGCAGCTACCACCCGGACGTTGCGATCGTCGACATTCGCATGCCGCCGACGCAGACCGATGAGGGGATCCGTGCTGCACGCGAGATCCGGGAGAAGCATCCGCAGACCGGCGTACTCGTGCTTTCGCAGCACGTTGCGCATACGTATGCGGTCGAACTGCTCGCCGACAGCGCCGAGGGGCTTGGCTATCTGCTCAAGGATCGCGTCGCGGACGTCGAGGAGTTCACGGCGGCCGTGCGGCGCGTCGCCGACGGGGGCTCCGCACTCGACCCGCTCGTCGTCAGCGAGCTCGTCGGTCGCAACCGCGGTGACGACCCGATCGAGCAGCTCTCGCCTCGCGAGCGCGAGGTTCTCGAGCTGATGGCGGAGGGCCGTACGAACCATGCGATCGGGCAGCGGCTCTTCATCTCGCCGCGCGCGGTCGAAAAGCACGTGACCAATGTCTTCGCGAAGCTCCGTCTTCCCGCCGCACCAGAAGACCACCGCCGCGTGCTCGCCGTTCTGCGCTTCCTCGGCTCGTAGTCCGCCGACACGTCCTGCACCGGGTGGGCGACGTGACCCCCGCAGACCCGTCCGGTATCAGGTGACGGACGTGGGGGTGAGCGCCACGGCCGGTAGCAGGTGAAGGAGGCGGTGTTCGGGTAACCGCACCCTCGAAAACCTGAGCGCCGTACTGCGTGGGCGGAGCGTGGCAGCGAGGCTCCGTCCATGCTGATCGAGGACAACGCTGCGACGCCTGCGGCGGCCGCCCCTGCCGCCCGAAACACGCGGTCCGAGCTCCAGGCGTGGTATCTCGACAGCCTTCGCCCGCGGCTCGTCGACGCCGCCGCGACCGGCGCTGTCGCGCCGGCGGCCGTCGAGGCGCTCGACGGTCAGCTGCGTGAGCTCCTTGCCCTGCCTGCCGTGCCGGCCGAGAAGGCCGCGTGAACAAACACATGACGCGGCGATTCGCCCGCCCGGGCTTGCTCGAGGTGCTGATGATCGGCGGCCTCTACTTCGCCGGCGAGCTCTGCCGAGGTCTGGCGGGGGGCGGGGAGCAAGCGGCCGAGCGCCACGCCGCCGCGATCGTGCGCCTCGAGCGCAGCGCGCACGTGTTCGGCGAAGCAGCGGTCCAGCGCGCGGCTCATGACGTCTACGGGCTCCCGACCCTGCTCGGCTATGCCTATCTCACGCTGCATCTCGCCGTGACGGCGGCCGTCCTCGTATGGGCCTATCGGCACCGGCGGCCTGCCTACGGACACCTGCGGAATGCCCTTCTGCTCGCGAACGCCCTCGCGGTCGTCGGCTACACGCTCTTTCCGACCGCGCCGCCACGGTTGGCCGGCGTAGGCGTCGCAGACACCGTGAGCGGTGCGACTTCGATCAACCTCACGTCGACGCTCGTGTCGGCTCTCTACAACCCGTATGCCGCCGTTCCGAGCATGCACATCGGCTTCGCGCTGATCGTCGGCGCGGCGATCTGGCTGCTCGCGGAGCGGGGCGTCTGGCGGGTTTTCGGTCTCGTCTACCCGGTCTTCGTGCTCTTCGTGATCGTCGCCACCGGCAACCACTTCTTCTTCGATGCCGCCGCGGGCGCCGTCGTCGCCTGCGCGGCGGCGGCCGCGGTCGCGGTGGCCGCAGCATCGCGGCGCGGCACAGGAGTGCGGTTAGCCGCACCCGCGAAAGCCTGATTGCCGTAGGGCGTAGCTCCGGTGCCGCGGTGCAGCCTGGGGAGGAGAGAGATCGAAATCGAGAGGAGTCCCGATGAGTTCCTTTGCAATCCCCAGCTCAACGGCGCCGCCTGACCGGCGGCGTTGGATCGCCCTTGCCGTGATCGTCACGGCCCAGTTCATGGTGGTGCTCGACGTGGCGATCGTGAACGTCGCCCTGCCGACGATCAAGACCGACCTCGGCTTCAGCCAGGAGAGCCTGCAGTGGGTGGTGACCGCGTACTCGATCCTGTTCGGCGGCGTGCTGCTGCTCGGCGGACGAATGGCGGACCTGCTCGGCCGGCGGCGCCTGTTCATGGCCGGCCTCGCCCTTTTCACCGTCAGCTCGCTGCTGGACGGGCTCGCCTGGTCGGAGGGCTCGCTGATCGCGTTCCGCGCCGCCCAGGGGCTGGGTGCTGCGCTGCTCTCGCCGGCGGCGCTCTCGATCCTGACGACCACGTTCGAGGAAGGAAAGGAGCGGAACCTCGCGCTCGGCATCTGGGGCGCGGTCTCCGGCAGCGGCGCAGCGGCCGGCGTGCTCCTCGGCGGCGCGCTCACGAGCGCGCTCAGTTGGTCGTGGATCTTCTTCATCAACGTGCCGGTCGGCGTCGCCGTGCTCGTGCTCGCGCCGAAGCTCGTCCGCGAGAGCCGCGCCGACGTCTCGCACCGCCACTTCGACCTGCCCGGTGCGGCCTCGATCACGGGCGGCCTGATGCTGCTCGTCTATGCGATGACGCACGCGGCCCAGCACGGGTGGGGATCCGCGGAGACGATCGTGCTGCTCGCCGCCTCCGCGGGTCTGATCGGCGCGTTCGTCGCGATCGAGGCGCGGTCGGAGGCCCCGCTGCTACCGCTGCGTCTGTTCCGGCTGCGCACCCTGTCCGGCTCCAACCTGGCGGGTCTCTTGTTCGGAGCAACGGTGTTCTCGCAGTTCTTCCTGCTCACCCTCTACATGCAGCAGGTGCTGCACTACTCCGCAATGAAGACGGGCGTCGCGTACGTGGCATTGACGCTGACCGTGATCGTGTTCGCGAACGTCTCGCAGGCGGTCACGCTGCGGATCGGCGTACGGCGCGTGCTCCCCGTCGGGCTTCTGCTCGCGGCTGTCGGGCTCGTGCTCTACGCGCAGCTGCCCGTGGACGGCAAGTACTTCTGGGATCTCTTCCCTGCGTTCCTGCTGAGTGGGCTCGGAATGTCGTTCGCGTTCATCCCGATGACGATCGGCGCGCTCGCCCGTGTCAAGCACTCCGAGGCCGGGATCGCCTCGGGCCTGATCAACACGAGCCAGCAGATCGGTGGGGCAATCGGCGTGGCAGCCGCGACGACGATCGCGGCGACCTACACCACGCGCTACCTCCACGCACATCCTGGGGCGGAGTCCAGTGGCGCCGCGCTGACGCACGGGTTCCAGGTCGCGTTCTACGTGCTCGCAGCGGTCGCAGCGCTTGCGGCCGTGCTCTCCGCCGTGATCATCGAGTCGGAGCCTGCCCTGGCCGACGCGGACGTCGCGACGGACGAGGTTGCGCTGGAGGCTGCCGCATGAGCTGAGTTGCGGCCGGCGGGTGGTGCGAGCGCTCAAGCGCACCGCCCGCCGGCAAGCGGCTCGAGTCGAGCGGTCGGCACGGAGTTGCGGGCGGCTGGCATCCTTGTGTGGTGCGGTGGGTCGCGCTCCTCGGTGTGGTGGTCGCGGGGTTTGCGGTTGCGTCGGTCGCGGCAGGCGGAGGCTTCCCTCGCTTCGGCTCCGGGTGCGTCCGCGACGATGTGCCCACGTCGCAGGGAACGGTTCGCGCCGAGCTCTGCCGCGCGAAGCCCGGCGACAGCGCGGCTGTGGTGGTGCTGCACGGCTGCGGCGGATTTTCGACGTTCGACCACCGGATCGTGACGACGCTCCCCGGCTACGGCATCTCGACGCTCGATGTCGACTACTTCGGGTTGACCCCGCCGCCGGGCAGCAAGGGCTTCTGCAATGCGCATGGAGGCGAGTTCGACTTCGGGACATGGGTGGAAGTCGCCGACAGCGCGGCGAAGACGCTGCATGCGGTGCCGGGTGTGAAACACGTCGGTGTCGTCGGTTGGTCGCTCGGAGGCGGCGTCGCGCTCGCTGCGGCGGCGGGACCGCGGTCGAGTCGGCCGTTCGCGGCTGTCGCCGGCTTCTCGACGGGATCGTTCCGCTCCGCCGGTCTCGCCGCTCAGTTGCCTCCGACGATTCTCCTCTCGGGTGGGAGGAGGGACGCGATTCCCCTCGCGGAGACGTTGCCGCTGTATGACGCGCTCCGCCGCGCGCACGTGCCGAGCGAGCTGTACGTCTATCCGCACGGCTCGCACAACTGGCCGGGCCGCCAGGGATCACTCGGAATCGCCCACGCGGCGGCGTTTCTGCTGGACCACCTCCGCGCGTGACTCGTCCTCAGGCTAGACCCGCGCGGACCGCCTCGGTGAAGCCGGCAAGGGTGAACGGCTTCTCGACGTGTAGGAGGGGGCCGTCCGCAAGGAAGAGGGCCGCCTCGTGCAGATAGCTCATCGAGATGATCGGGAGTCCGGGATTGAGACGTCGCGCCAGCTGCGCCTGCTCGAGCCGAGCGGATGACGCCGGCTCGAGGACCAGCAGATCGGCTGCGGCCGGGATGCCGTTTGCGTCGTTCAATGCGGTTGCCTCGTGGCCGAGACCCTCGAGCAGGATCAGCAGGAGATTCCGTACGTCCGGATCGGATTCGCTGAGTGCGATGTTCGCCATGTGCGCATCATCGGCTCGCTCGAGATGAATTGGACGCGAGCTCCGGCGGGGAACCGGTATGAACGCGCGAGGCACAGAGAGCTCCCGGGAGCGAACCTGAGGGCGTTCGCTCCCGGGAAAGCACCTCTCAGAACGGCGTCTTGTCGAGGAACCCGACGACGTTCCGGATCCGTCCGTCGTCGGCCGTGACGGCGACGTCGAATCCGACGGCGACCGACTCGCCACCCGCCGCGGGAACGAGCTCCCACGAGAAGCGCACGACGTTGTGGTGCGCGTCGACGTTGTCGTCGAGCAACCGGAAGACGTGTCCAGGCGCCTGCTGCTGGACCGCGCCGATCAGATTCGAGATCTGATCGGGACCGTAGACGGTCGCCAGGGGATCGACGTACTCGCCGTCCTCTGCCCAGACGGCGGCAACGGCCGCCCGGCGGGTCTGCGGATCGGCTTCGTTCCATGTGTCGAGATACCGCTCGACGAGCTTCGCTGCTTCCATGGTCTGCTCCTTTGGACGATTGACTCCGCGAGCGTGCCTGCCGGTGATGCGCACGTCGATGACCTCTGAGGTAACGATCCGACGGCGTTGGCAGGGCTACGATCGGCCCCAATGAGCGTTGTTGCGAGTCGTCCTCCGGTCGGCGCGATGCTGCGAGAGTGGCGGCACCGCCGCCGGCTCAGCCAGTTCGAGCTCGCGCTCGAGTCCGGAGTCTCGTCGCGTCATCTGAGCTTCGTCGAGACCGGACGCTCCCGCCCCAGCGCCGAGATGGTGCTCCATCTTGCCGAGCGGCTCGACGTACCCCTGCGAGACCGGAATCATCTGCTGCTCGCAGCCGGCTACGCGCCGATGTTCGCCCAGCGGGATCTCGACGCGCCGGAGATGGGACCCGTACGCGAGGCGATCGACCAGGTGTTGCGCGGGCACGAGCCGTACCCCGCCCTGGTCGTCGACGGCCACTGGGGGCTCGTCGCTGCCAACCGCGCGCTACACGTGCTCATCGAAGGCGTCGCAGAGCATCTTCTCGAGCCGCCCATCAACGTGCTCCGTCTCAGCCTCCATCCCGACGGCCTGGCGCCGCGGATCCTCAACCTTCACCAATGGCGGGCGCATCTTCTCGAGCGTCTCGCCCGGGACGCGCTCGCGACAGGCGATCCGGCTCTCACTGCACTGGGCGACGAGCTCGCGGCGTATCCGCACGGACGCGGAGATGCGAGTCTCGATCCCGCGTTCGGGGACATCGCCGTGCCGCTTCGCGTTCGACACCACGACGGTGAGCTCTCGTTCATCAGCACGAAGACGACGTTCGGAACCGCCGTCGACGTCACCGTTGCCGAGCTCTCGATCGAGGCGTTCTTCCCGGCCGATCCGCCCACGGCCGACGTCATGCGCGCTTTGATCGGGGCTGCGCCCGGTTCGTCCTAGCGCGACGCGCGACCGGCTGCACGTGCCGGCCGCGCGTCGGTCGCGGGACTACGACGACGGCTGGACGACGATGAGCGAGTTTCCGTCGGGATCGCGCAGCCAGAACATCGGCGGCACGGGTCCGCCCCAACGGGTGACCTCGTCGTCGACGTCGGCACCCGCGGCCTTGAGCGCGGCGTGGTCTGCATCGACGTTCGAGGTGTCGAGGCAAATGCCGGTCTCGCTGCCGCCGGCGTCCTTGCCCGGCGGGGGCGGGGCGAGCGCGATCGTCGTCGGGGTTCCCCGCAGGGCGACCTCGACCCAGCGCATCTCCTCGCCCATCGGGATGTCGACCACTTTCTCGAAGCCGAGGGTGTCGACGTAGAACTCGATCGCACGATCCGTGTCGGCGACGGTGACGCAGACACGGCCGACCTGCGACAGATTCAGCTTGGACTCCACCTTGGACATCTCGAACCTCCTGCTCGTCGGGATTTGTCTGTTGGACCGCCCAGGAGGGAGAAACTCATCGGGAGCGGCGCTCGGTGGTGCGCCCCCGGTCTACGCGGCGTTTTGGCGTCCGAGCCCGTCGTGGTACGGCAGGGTCACGGTGAAGGTCGATCCCGCACCGAGCGTCGATTGGACGGTGAGGGTTCCCCCCATCTCGGTGACGATGGCGCGCGAGATGTAGAGACCGAGGCCCGAGCCCCCGACGCCGCTGTTCATTGCGGCATCGAGCCGATAGAACTTGTCGAAGATTCGTTCGTGCTCGGCCGACGCAATGCCGGGACCTTGGTCCACGACGTCGATCCGGGCCTGCCCGGATTCCTCGCTCAGTCGCACCGTCGTTTCCCTGCCGTCCGCTGAGTACTTGATCGCGTTGTCGATCAGGTTCACGAGCACTTGTCTGAGGAGCGACTCGTCGACACGAAGTGGGCGGAGTGGTCGCCGAGCGTCGAGCGTCAGTTTGATCGTCTCGGGTGCGCGCAGCCGGGTTGCGTCGACTACCTCTTCGCAGAGCGACCACAGCTCGCAGTCGGTTTCGTTGAGATGCAGCTCGCGCCGGTCGAGCCTCGTGCTGATGAGCAGTTGGTCGACGATGTGCGCCAGCTGGGCGGATTCCTGCTCGATGAGGTGGAGTAGGCGCTCGCGCTGCGCGGGATCGAGCTCGTCGCCGCGGGCGTTGAGCGTGCGGATGCCGCCGTAGATAGAGGTCAGCGGTGTGCGGAGCTCGTGCGAGGCGGTCGCGACGAAGTCGGAGCGTGCGCGTTCGAGCAGATAGCCGGCCGTTGCATCGCGAACGGTGAGCACGCTGCCACCCTCGAAGCTGCTGAGGGTTGGTGCGAGCCAGCGTTCGACGTCGTCGATCGTGACGGGTACGAACGAGTCGTCGGACTGTCCAGCCTCGAGCATCCGCTCGTAGTCCGGTACGACCACGTCGGCGCGACGTCCGACCGCTTCTGAGGTCGTGCGGCCGAACAGGCGTTCAGCCGCGGCGTTCCAGTACCGGATCGATCCGGCTTCGTCAACGAGGAGTACTGCGTCGGAGACATGGGCGAGCGCCCTGGCGGCATTCGCTCCCTGCTCCGCCTGCAGGCGCGCCCTCTCCTCTGCTGCGTAGAGGAGCCGCAGTCGTTCCGGCACGTTGATGAGCAATGTCCCTGCGATCGCAAGTGCAAGAAAGCCCCCGATGCCCAGTGCACCGAGCGAGCGATCGAAGGTCACGCGCTGTTGATTTCGCGTCGTCTGGAGGAGGCGTTCGATGTCGTTCTGCATCAAGGACGTCGTATGCCTGAAGCGATCCGCGAGTTGCTCCCCGTCGAACACCTCCTGCCGCGCGCGCTGCTGCCCGAGCAACCCGTCGGCGACGAACACGATCAGGCGGTCGTAGTAGCCGTGCAACGCAATTACTTCTTGCGTGATCTCGCGCATCCGTGCGGAGAGAGCAGGCAGCCCTCGCGTCAGCGCGGTGATCTGTTGAAGGTCGGCCAGCACGCCCTTCCGTCCGGCGAAGTACGGCGCCAGGCTCCGGCGAGAGGTCGTGAGCATGTAGCCGCGTGTGCCGGTCTCCTCTTGCTCCATCTGCAGAACGACATCGCGCGTCAGTGTCGTCAGGGGAAACACGACGCCGATGTAGCGGTTCTCCGCCGAGTGATAGAGCCTGACGGTCGCGAGAACGCCTGTCGCGAGCAGCGCGCTGAGCAGCACGCAGAGAACGAGCAGCGCGGCCAGCACGCGGCGCTTCGCCCACGCCGCCGGTCCGGCTGTGCGCCCGCTGAGCCGATGAACAAACTGCCCCCGCTGGGACCGAAGCGTCGTTGCGACGTCGCCGTTCACGAGACCCCGCAGCCGTTCACGATCTTGACGCTCGTCAAGGGCCGCAGCTCGGCACCGTTGGGCAAGGCCCCTCGCGTGTTCTTGGTTGGATTCCAGAAGCCGACGCCGGTGAGCTCGATGGTGGCACCCAGGAGCTGCCACTGGGCCGTTGCGCGCGGACAATGCGATGTGAACTCCTTGCGCGCCGCGATCATCTCCGATCTGCCGCGAGATCGGGGGCCAAGACAATGCGGGTTTGCGATGTACGCATCCATGTACTGCGCGCTGTCGATGCTGTAGAGGATCAGCACGATCTCACCGTTCGATGCAATTCGATACCGATCGACCAGCACCGGCATCGACCAGGAGCGGAGCTGGAACGGTGTCAGGCGGTCCGTTCGAACCGTTCGCGGGGCGACGAGCTTCGAAATCTCGGCGATCGACGTGGGTTGCGGCCGGAAGTCGATTTTTGCGCGTTGCGGATCGCTCAGCGCCATCTGCCGCCAGAGCCCTCCCCCGCACCACGGCCCCGGGCTCTCTCGCCCGGTCGAGGCACGGTCGGCCGACGACCCGTGTACGACGAAGGCTGCGGTCAGCAACGCAAGTGCGAGCACGCAGAGCAACCGCACCAGCGAGCTACAGGGCCGCATCCTTGGGGACGGGAGCTTCACCAAAGCGCAGCCCACAACCTAGACTCGCCGGCCCGACGCTGCAACCCGAGGCTCTAGGCGTCGACCACGGCAACGCCGCCACGCAGGAGCGATCAAGATGACGAACGTGATGAGTCGCCTTTCGAAGACGCTCGGCGTATGAATGTTCCGCCGCTCACCTGGCTCTACGTTCCGGCCGACCGGTTCGACCGTGTCGAGAAGGCGCTCGCATCCGCCGCGCATGCGGTGATCGTCGACCTCGAGGATGGCGTCGCGCCGCCTGCGAAGGAGACGGCGCGCGCGAACCTGCAGCTGCTCGCCCCGCTCCTTCCGTACGCAGGGAAGCAGGTCTATGTACGGGTCAACGGCGGCAGCGCTCCCGAACTCGAGGAAGTATCCGAGCTCGCGCTCGACGGCATCGTCGTCCCGAAGGTCGAGCGGGCGGTCGACGTCCCGGATCCGGGGCTGCCCATCGTGTGCCTCATCGAGTCTGCTGCGGGTGTCGAGGCTGCCTACGACATCGCGCGGCATCCGCCCGTCGCGGGCCTCTCGCTCGGCGAGGAAGACCTGCGATCGCAAACGGGCGCGACCGACCTCGATTGGGCGCGCGCCCGGATCGTGAACGCCGCCGTCGCCGCGGGACTGCCACGGCCGCCGCAGTCCGTCTATCCGCACATCCACGACGACGAAGGGCTCGCGCGCTCGTGCCGGCGCGGCCGCGAGCTCGGGCACCTGGGCGGTACGGCGATCCACCCAGCGCAGCTGTCCGTGATCTTCGCCGAGTACCGCCCGACGGAGAACGAGTTGGCGCGCGCACGCGAGACGGTCCAGCGTCTCGAAGGCGACGGCGTCGGCACGATCGGCGGGGGCGAGTTCGTCGACGCGGCGATGCTCGGCGCCGCGCGGCAGGTCATCGCGATCGCGGAACGGTACGGGTGACGCCGGCGACCGACGTACGTGAGGCCCGCAGTCTGTTCCCCGCAACCGAGACGATGGCGTACTTCAACACGGCTGCCGTCGGTCTCGCGAGCCGGGCACTCGTCGCGGCCTACCGCAGCTTCATCGACGACTGGGCAGAGACCGGTCTGGACTACGTTCGAGGCGAGGCAGCGGGGGAGAGCGCAAGGAGCTCGGCTGCTGCCCTGATCGGGGCCGACCGGGCCGACGTGGCATTGATCGCGTCGGTGTCCGCGGCAGCAGGCATGGTCGCCGCGCAGTTCGGCCCCGCGTCACCCGGGCAGAACGTCGTGATCGGTGAGCGCGAGTACAGCTCGAACCACTACCCGTGGCGGCTGCTTGGCGGCAAGGGGTACGAGGTTCGGCAGGTGCCGTTCCGAAACGGCGGACTGGAGCCCGACGACGTCGCACGACACGTCGACGACGGTACGGTGCTCGTCGCGTTCAGCGGAGTGCAGACCGCGACGGGACATCGTTCCGACATCGCCGCGATCAGCGCGGTCGCCCGCGCCGTCGGTGCGATCGTGTTCGTCGACGGGTCACAACTCGTCGGCGCGTTGCCCGTCGCAGACGATCTCGACGCCATCGACGTGCTGGCGATCGCCGACCACAAGTTCCTCCTGAACGCGGGTCGTGGGCTTGGATACTGCTACCTCTCCCGAGAGATGCAGGAGCGCTTCGTACCGATCAACGCGGGCTGGAAAGCCGGGCGCGTCCCGTTCGAGAGCTTCTTCGGGCCGGCGATGGATCTGTCGCCGACCGCGTCGCGTTTCGACAACTCGATCAGTTGGCTCGCAGCCATCGGGAACGAGGCGGCGCTCTCCGTCTTCGACGACTTCGGGATGGACGCGATCTTCATCCGGAACGGCGAGCTCGCCGACAAGCTCCGGGAGTCGCTCGCCGAGATCGGCCGGACGCCCGTCGACCTGCCCGACGCCAATCGCAGCAGCATCGTGTCGGTACCTCTCGGCGGCGACGACCCTGCGCATCTCCTGGCGGTGCTGAAACAGCGCGGCATCGTCTGCTCGGCCCGCGACGGCAACCTGCGTCTTGCGATCCACTTCTACAACCACGAGGACGACATCGATCGGCTCACGCGCGCGCTCGCCGATCTTTGAGACCGTGACGGCGCGTATCGCGGCTTACTCCCAGTTCTCGGGGTCGGCCGCGAGCTTCCTGACAGCCGTGGGCAGGCGGTCCGCGGCAAGATCCGCGAGGGTCACGTGCTCGAGGACGGAGCGGATGTTGGCTCGCACCGCGACCCATACCTCCCTGAGCGGTTCGGCGGACGCGTTGTAGTCGACTGCCTGCGGCCTGCTCCCGCGCACGGTCGCGAGCGGGCCGCTGCTCGCACGGACGACGTCGGCGACGGTGATCTCGGACGCCGGCCTTGCCAGGCGGAAGCCGCCGTCACGGCCGCGCTGCGCGTCGACGAGCTCGGCGTGGCGCAGCTCCATGAGGATGTTCTGGAGGAAGGCGAGCGGAATCTCCTGCGCTTCCGAGATCTGATCACGGGTCAGAGGGCCGCCGCCTGCAATCGCGAGCTCGAGGACCGCACGCACCGCGTAGTCCTCCTTCGCCGAGATCCGCATCGGGCAAGTCTGCCGCACGGAGAACGCGGAGCCGCAGCGCCTGCAGCGAATCTTATGTCTGATATAAGTTGATCAATTAGATCAACTTAGTGGAGTTTCCGGATGAGACTCCGCTTGCGACCCAGAAAGGTGGCAGATGATGCATCGATTCGTTTGGCTGGCGGCGATCGCGATGGCAGGCCTTTTCGTCGGCGGCGCGGCGGCGAGCGCTGCGGCACCGACCGCTCCGCCTCCCGTGACCGTCCTGACCTCGAACGGCGTGCTCGGCGATGGCAAGATCTTCATCGCTCCGACCGGGGGCACGGCGACCTACGCGAACGGGCCGGAGATCCTCGACGCACACGGGAACGTCATCTGGTTCCACGCGGTGCCGCAGGGCCAGTCGGCTGCCGACTTCCGGGCGCAGAGATACCGCGGCAAGCCGGTGCTGACGTGGTGGCAGGGGACAGGGCTCGGTGGGCTTGCGACGGGCACGGACTTCATCTACGACGACCACTACCGGCAGATCGCGACGGTGCAGGCCGGTAACGGTCTGAGCGCCGACGGACACGAGTTTCTCATCACGCCGTCGAACACCGCGCTGATCCTTGCGTACACCACGGCCACCGCCGACCTCACGTCGATCGGCGGCCCCGCGAACCAGGTCGTCATCGACGGCGTCGTGCAGGAGATCGACATCGCGACAGGCAAGGTGCTCTTCGAGTGGAGAAGCAACGAGCACGTTCCATACGACCAGAGCGAGCAACCGCTGCCCGCTTCGGCGACCACGCCCTGGGACTGGTTCCACATCAACGCCGTTCACCTGGACAAGGACGGGAACCTGTTGGTCGACGCTCGTAACACCTGGACGACCTACAAGGTCAACCGGCACACGGGCGACATCCTCTGGCAGCTCGGCGGCAAGGCGAGCACGTTCCGCCTCGTGGCCGCTGCCGGACAGGTACTCGACAACGCCGGCGCGATCTTCGCCTGGCAGCACGATCCCGAGGCGCTCGGGCACGACCTCTACACGTTCTTCGACAACGAGTCGAGCGGCACGCCGCAGCTTCCGACCAGCCGCGCCGTCACGGTGCGACTCGATGCGCGCCACGGCGTCGCGACCCTCGTCGCGTCCGACAACCAGCCCGAGGGGCAGTCGGCGCCGTCGCAGGGGAACGCCCAGACGACCGCCGACGGGAATCTCTTCGTCGGCTGGGGCTCACTGCCGTTCTTCTCGGCATTCGATGGTCACGGTGACCTGATCTTCGACGCCCAGCTTCCCACCGGCGTGAACTCGTACCGCGCGTACTTCCTGCCGTGGGGCGGCAGCGGCCGCTGACGTTGCGCAGGGCCGGCGGCTCCGCCCCGCCGGCCCGGCCGCCCCTTCCCACCTACCTACGGTGCTCGTCGGCGTTGCGGACGCGCGCGCCGCTAGTTCTGCGTCGCGACGATGCTCGGCCAGACCCGTGCGAGCGTGCCGCGCAGCGTGCACCGCGCGATTGGCTCGCCGCCCTCGTCGCTGTCGTCGGCCGCGGAGATGCGCGCGACGATGCGATAGCCGTTGCAGAAGCCCGCGGCGCGGCGGGAGTAGCCGATCACGAGAGCCTGCCGCCCCGCGACATGGGGGCGCCAGTAGCGCATCGTCACGTCCGCCGACGCGACGGGCGGGAGGTCTCGGCCGAACAGCCGGAGTGCTCCCGCCTCGCCGTAGTTGTCCGCGACGATCACGTCGGCGCCTGCCGCGTGTCGCTCCACCAGCCGCACGTACGCGGGCCAGCCGATCTCCGACTCGTAGTCGCCGCGCGCCTTGACGACGCCGAGCCGGACGGCGGTGTGCAGAGGCAGCACCGGCAGGGTGATCGGCAAGACCAGTAGGCCGACGACCACGAACGAGCCGCCGGCGACGAGGAGACGGCGATGTGTCGCCCACCGATCGAGTGGGATCGCACCGGCGGCGAGCGCGAAGACCACCACCGGCAGCGCGTAGTACGACTTTCCGCCGAGCACGAAGTACGCGACGACGGTTCCGACGACCGTCCAGCCGAGCGGACGCAGCTCGCGATCGCGGATGAGGGACAGCACTCCGGCGACGGCGACTGGGAACGCAACCGCTGTGAGCAGGAACAGGTTGACGATGAACTGGGGCCGTGTCTCATCGCTCCCGCTCGGCGGAGGATTGAGGAACCAGTGCACGCTCGTCCAGCCGTGGCTCGCCTCCCAGACGAGGTTCGGGACGAGCAGCGCAGCCGCGATCGCGATCGCCAGCGGGAAGCCCCACGAGCGCAGGATCTCCCGGCGCCAGACGAGGAAGGTCGCCATCAACAAGACGAGGACGACGGCGAGCGTGTACTTCGTCTCGAGCCCAATGCCTGCGGCCACTCCGAGCAGCGGCCACGAGCCGCGCCCGAGTGCGAGTCGCAGCGCGAGCCAGAGCACGACCATCGTCGCGAGCTGGTCGAGTGCGACCGGCTGGAAGAGGAGGTTGGTCGCGAGCATCCCCGGCGAGAACGCGATCGTCGCCGCGGCGAGCGTCTGCGCCCGTCGCGTCCCTCCGAGCTCGCGGGCGACGAGGGCACCGACCAGCACCGTTCCGGCACTCGCGAGGATCGTGATCGCGCGAAGCCCGACAAGCGACCAGCCGAAGAGCTCGCGATCGAGCGCCGCGAGCAACGCAGTCACCGGGGGAAACTCGACGTATCCGCCCTGGAGATGCAGTCCGGCGACGGCGTAGTACAGCTCGTCGCGGTGCCAGCCGTATCGGCCGGCCACGGCAAGCTCGAGCGCGCACTTCAGCGCGACGACTACAAGGACAGACCTGGCGGCGAACGCGGCCGGCGCCTTCTTTGCGGGCAGATACGCCACGGCCCAGCAAGCGTAGAGCGCCGACGGGTCGTGTTACCCAGGGCGGCATTCACACCCGATCCATACCGCGCGCACTCCCCGGATCATTGGAGCGTCGACGAGCCTGTGGATGTGTCCAACCACCTCTTCAGAGCTCCTGTGCGTCTCCTGGTGCTGCTGCTCGTCGCCGGACTTGCGTGCGCACTGACCACAGCCCAGGCGGCTCGCGCCGGCGTGGCCGGTAGCGACTTCGAGCTCTTCACGACCGGCTCGGTGAACGGCCAGGGCGGATGGACGAGCGGTCACGGATCGTCGTTCTGCCCGGTCTACGACGAAGGTGTGGTTGCGAACACGTACGGCTATCCGACGTTTGGGGCCAAGAGCCTGCGAATCTCGAATGCCATCGCCTGCGGGAGTTACAACGACCAGACCTTCTCCCCGTCCCTGACCGATGAAGCAGGCGAGACCTCGGCATCGACCGGCGTCTATTCCGGCGGGACGCGCCGGCCCTACTTCGAGGCGCAGTGGGACTTCGCGTCGACCGTGCCGGGAAGCGAGCAGCCGGGTCTCTCGGTGGTCGCGAGCGCAGACCGGGGCGATCCGTCCCGGATGACCTGGCTGCAGATGCAAGACACACCCTCAGGCCTGCAACTCAATTTCGAGGACTACCAGGAGTCGATTCAGAACTTCGTGCTGACTCCGATCGCGACGGGGCTCGACCGTACGGTCCCGCATACGGTGAAAGTCACGATCCAGTTCGTCGACGGCCCGACGAACGATGTCGTGGACGTCTATCTCGACGGCTCGCTCATCCACACGGGGACCACGTGGGAGGACTACTACCGCGACTGGGCCGGCGGACTGTCTGCTCCCGTCGACTCGATGATGTTCCGTGTCAGCGCAGCCGCCCCGGCGAACTCGGGGAACGGGTTCCTGCTCGACAACTTCTCTTCGTTCAGCGGGCCTGTGCCGACGGCCGATCTCGCAAGCCTGTCGCTCTCGAACGCCACGCTCTCACCGGCCTTCGACCCGTCGACGACCGCCTACTCGACGACGGTCGGCAACGCCACCACCAGCCTCGGTCTGAGCGCGAACGCGAACGTCGGCGCCCACGTCGTCGTCAGCGGCGCCTCCACCCTGGCCGTCGGAAGCAACACGGTCACGATCGCCGTGACGACCGACGACGGGCTCACGTCGAAGACCTACACGGTCACCGTCATCCGCGCGGCGCCGCCTGCGCCGACGCCGGTCCCGCCTGCGTCGCCGCCGGTCACGCCTGCCTCGCCGCCGGTCACGCCTGCCTCGACGCAAGCGCCGTCGCCGTCGACCTCACCCCCGATGTCACCGCAGGTCGCAGGCGTGCCAGATCTCATCGGTCTCACGGCTGACCAGGCGCTCGCGCTGGCGATCTCGAGCGGCTTCAAGATCGGCACCGTCACCGAGAAGAGCTCGAACGAGCCGACCAACACGGTGATCGCACAGAACCCTTGGCCGCTACCCGCCTACTTGCCGGTCGGCGCAGCCATCGACATCGTCGTCTCGCTCCGCGAGACGGCATCCGCACCGCTGATCGTCAGGGTCGCCGCGTCGCGACGCGTCCCGATCGCGATCCGGCACGCGTTCACCCCGCTCGTCCTCACGACGATCGGCGCGAAGGCGACGATCACGCTGACGAACTACCGGAACCTCACCAAGACGTACGTGAAATGGTCGCGGACGCTGAAGTCCGGCGCGAACTACCTGACCTTGAAGATCCCGCGTCGACTGAAGATCAAGCTGCCCGGCAATTACCGGCTGACGTTCGACGTGCAGTCCGAGGGCCAGTCGAAGCGGTACAGCGTGCGCATGCGGTTGAGCTCACACGTGCTCAGAGCCCCGCTGCCCACACGGGAAGCCGACGTCCTACTCGTCACCAGCCCGTCGATCTCCGGCAAGGTCGCGAACCAGCTCTCGGCTCGTTACGCCGTCAAGGCAGTCGACAACCAGTCGGTGTTCACTGCGACGCACGCTCCCAACGAGCGCGTCGGCGCCGTCGTCCTCGATGCGAAGCGGGCCGGGCTGATCACGATCCGGCATCTCCACCACACGTTCCCCGACCTGCGCATCGTTGCGCTCGTGAGCTCGCCCGCCGCGGGCAAGTTTGCGCGAGCCGCCGGCGCTTCTCTGGCGGTTGTGATTCCGAGCCCCATGGGCGGGCTCGGTGCCCGGATCATCCGGGCGCTCGAGGGAACGCTCGGCAAGTAGCATCGGACTGCAGGAAGTGTCGACCGAGCGAGGTGAACGAGTGCCGACTGTGACCGCTCCAACCGTGCAGATGCTCGAGTGGATCGCGGAGCGGCCGCGAAGTCACGCCGAGACCGTCGAGGTATGGAAGACGTCGTGCCCGCGCCTCGCGGTGTGGGAAGACGCGCTCGCCGACGGCCTCGTTCGCATCGACCGCGGCTGTGTGCTGCTGACGGCCGCAGGCACGGAGCTCTTGGCCTTTCCGGCCGCCGACGGTTGATCCGGCTCGCGGCGTCTCGTACAGTCACAGCGGACAGTGTTCAGCCACGCCGAGACGGAGGGCCACGTGACCGTTGACCACCACCCCTACAAGGTCTCCGTCCATGAGACGGAGTCAAGTCCGGGTATCCCCGAGCGGGGCTGGCTCGACATGGACGTACGCTGGCTCGTCACCGCAGACAGCGTCGGGGCGACCCAGACGGTCTTCGGCATCACCTACTTCCCTCCGGGCTCGAAGCACGAGCTTCACCGGCATCCGAACGCGGAGGAGGTCGAGTACCTCATCTCCGGAACGGGCATCGCGTACGTCGGCGATGACTCAGTTGAGCTCAGCCCGGGCGAGGCGGTGTTCGTTCCGCGTAACGAGTACCACGGCTTCGAGAACAACTCGGACGCCGAGGTCGTGATGGCCTGGTACTACGCAGGCGCGGCAAGCCTGGAGGACGCCGGCTTCGTGACTCGCCGGGAAGACGAGGACGCGGCCGGCTAAGGCGCGACGGAGGAGTCGTCGACCGGCGTGTTCCCGCGGCCGACCACGAACCACACCGCTTCGACCGCTTCGTCCCCGACCGCCGCGAAACGGTGCGGCCGCGTGCAGTCGAATGCGATCGTGTCGCCCGGTCCGATCTCGTACGTGTCGAAGCCGATCGAGACCTGAAGCGTTCCCGACAAGATGTAGCCGTATTCCGTGCCGTTGTGCCGCATGAGGGAATCTGCAGGCGTCGACTCGCTCCCCGGTGGGTAGCGGAGATACAAGAAGTCGACGTTGTGGTCAGGCTGTGACGTGAGCCGCTGCCAGCTCACTCCGGACTCGAGGCTGATCGACGTTCGGCTCGTACTCCGCTGGACGGGTGAACCGGGAGCCTCCGCGGGACCCGGGCCGCCAATTCGAGGCGTGCCGGCCCGGCCGTCGCCGGCGTGCGTCGTGGCGTCTTCGCCACCCGATGAAGCCGGTAGGGCTTCCACTCTGGAGTCGAACACGATTTCGTTGACCGAGAGCTCGAGCTCGCTGACCATTGCGAAGAGCGTGTTGATCGACGGCTCCGTTTTGCCCGTCTCGATCTGTGAGATCAGGCTTGCGGAAACACCCAGCCTCCTCGCGAGCTCCCGTAGACCGATCTCCTTGCTCTCGCGCGCCTCTCGGAGACGTTTTCCCAGGTCGCTGCGGAGACTCTGCCTCTCCGCAGTCGCGCGCTCGTCGGCAGTCGGTCGAGGACCCCGATGCCGCGCTCGTTTTGGTTGGTCGCGCTTCACATCCATGCCGCTCACCACCTGGAGTCCTTCCGTGCTCGATGCCCGTGTGCGCTCGGCGAGCCGCATTAACGTTCAGTCGAGCGTTCGCAACAAGCTTGCTTGACGGTATCACGCCGCTCTTTATGCGGGAATCGGCGCGCCTACTGCCGCGACGCGAGATACGCCGCGAGCCCGGCGCGTCGCTCCTCGGTGTTGTAGTAGGCGACCTCTACGAGCTCGAGCGGGTAGCCGTCAGGGTCGCTGAAGTACACCCACCGCCATCCGGCCAGGACGCCTTCGTCGACGACGTTGACCGAGCTGAAGAACTCGATGCCCTTCGCCTCGAGCGCAGCCTTCTCCGCCTCGATGTCGTCCACGAGAAACGCGACGTGGGATGCCCCACGGCTGTTCGACTTGAGCGGCCCAGTCGTCTCGCTCGGCGGGCTCCTGTACTCCAGGAGCTCGAGCGTCGTCTCGCCGAGCAGGAGGCTCACCTGACGCAGCGCGGCACCGGGAACGCCGACAGCCGGCCCGAGCTCCTCGCCGTCGAACCACGGGCTTGGCTCGTTCGAGAACTGAAGGCCGAGAACGTCGTGGTAGAAGCGGATCGACGCGTCGAGATCCTTGACCGTGATGCCGACGTGGTGCAGTCCCTTCATTGCTCCTCCAGGATGTCGTCGGATGGGTGCGTCGGCAGCTCAGACAAGAACCTGTCCGCCGTCGACCATGTACATCTGCCCCGTCATGTAGTCGGACTCGGCGGATGCGAGGTAGACCAGGAACGGCGCCAGCTCCTCCGGTGACGCGGGCCGCCCCATGAGCGTGCCGGTGGCCATGTCGCGCATCGGGTTCGCCTCCGCTGGGCCGTCGTGGATGGCCCGGATGTCCTCGTTGAGCCCGACCCACATCGGCGTGTCGACGACTCCCGGGGCGAAGGCGTTGACGGTGATTCCATGCCCGATGAGTCCGCGGGCGGTTGCCTGCGTGACGGCGAGCGTGCCGAACTTGGCGACGCAATAGGGGACGAAGTCCCAGAATCCCTGACGGCTTGCGATCGATCCGGTGTTGACGATCTTGCCGCCCGACCCTTGGGCGATCATCTGGCGCGCAGCTTCTTGCGTGCAGACGATCACGCCCCACGTGTTGACCCGGACGACCTCGTTGAAGTTCGTCTCGTCGATGTCCATGAAGTCGCGGGGCCGGTTCATCCCGGCGTTGTTGAAGATCACGTTGAGCTCCCCGAAGGTCTCGACGGCGGTCTGGACCATGGACTGCACCTGCGGGCGGTCGGTGACGTCGACGCGGACCGACGTGGCTGAGCCGCCGGCCGCCACGATCTCATCTGCGACGAGCCGGGCCGCAGACTCGTCGAGGTCGGCGACGACGACCTTCCCACCTTCCGCTGCAATCGCCCGGCAGGCTGCCGCACCGATCCCGCCCGCTCCTCCCGTCACGATCACGACACGGTCCTGCACACGTCCCATCGAGCTCTCCTCTGGTTCCCTCAGGCAGCTGACGCTTCGGTCTCGAGCAGGTCGGCCCCGCGCACGTACGTCTTGCCGCAGACGAGCAGCTCCTCGGCCGGGAACTTCGTCAGCACGCGGCAACCCGTCGCGGTGACGACGACCTCTTCTTCGATGCGGGCTGCGGACTCGCCGTCGCTCGCCGCGCAATATGTCTCGAGGGCGAACACCATGCCCTCCTCGATCACCGTCGGCTGGTCGAGCGAGTGGACCCGCGAGATCATCGGGGCTTCGTACAGGCCCACGCCGAGGCCGTGGCCGAACTGCAGGCCGAAGCAGGATTGCTCGTCGGGGAAGCCGAGTTCCTGCGCCGTCGGCCAGACACTCGCGATCTGGTCGGTCGTCGTGCCGGGGCGCACGAGATCGATTGCGCTGTCGAGCCACTCGCGGCACTGCGTGTACGCGTCGATCTGCGCGTGCGTGACACCGCCGACGTTGAACGTGCGGTAGTAGCACGTGCGGTAGCCCATGAACGAGTGGATGACGTCGAAGAACGCCTGGTCGCCCGGGCCGCAGGAGCCGGTCGGAGAACACGTGCGGATGCGGGTTGCAGCGATCGCCGGAAACGGCGTTGATCGCTTCGACCTGCTCCGAGCCGAGCTCGAAGAGCATGTTCATGGCCCGGGCCACGATCTCGTGCTCGCGTACGCCAGGTCGCAGCATCCGGTAGATCTCGTCGTAGACGGCGTCCACGATCGCCGCCGCATGCTCGAGCAGCGCGATCTCATCGTCCGTCTTGAGTGCCCGTGCCCGCATCATCACGGGCTGAGCGTTTGCCGTCTCGATGCCCTGACGCTGAAGCGAGTACAGCGTCTCCATGTCCGTCAGGTCGATGCCGAGCGGCTCATCGGCGAGGCCGCGATCCGCGAGCTCTCGGTGGATGCGCGCGGCCAGCGCGTCCGGCATCCCCGTCTCGCGCGGCATCGCGCCGCGCATCGAGGTGACGCCGGCCTGCCAGCTCGACTCTGGGAGCCATGGCGCATAGAGGCGGTGATGCTTCGCCGCCGACCCGAAGTCCCACAGCACCGGGTCGCCCTCGCGGGGGAGCAACACACATCGCGCGCTCTTGTCCCGAGCCCATTCGCCGATGTGCGTGCTCGAGACGTAGCGGATGTTGTTCTGGTCGAAGAGCAGAACGGCACCGAGGGCGGAGTTGCGGAGGGACGCTCTCGCCTTCTCCAACCGCTCGCTTCGAAGCCGTGCGAAGTCGATTCTCTGCTCCCAGTCGACCGCCATCGTCGCGCCGCGTGAGGCGATGCTCATCGGTTTCACTCCTCCCTCGTCGTCTATTCGCTCGTGCGACGCGATCGGCGTCGCGTAGGGGTGTTCATCTCAGGCGAACACTGACCCTACTGTTAAGCAAGCGGCTTGTAAACACTCGGCGGCCCGGTTAGTATCGCCGCCTACGTGATGCCGGAAGCGCCAATGGCAGGTTCGAGCGGGTCGCGAGGCTCGGTCGCGCTCGGGTCGAGGAAGGTGCTGTCCCGAGGTCTTGCGACCGTGCTGGTGGCGACCGTCGCGCTCTTTGCCGCGAGCTGGCTGTTCGCCCCGACGAGCCTCAGCAGGGGCGTCCTTCTCACGATGCTCCCGTTCGCGGCGGCTCTTGCGGTGGCGGCCCTCGGTCAGACCCTCGTGGTCATGCAGGGGGGCATCGACCTCTCGATTGCCGGGGGTCTCTCGCTCTACGTCGTGATCCTGACGCACTACCCGAACGGAGTGAACTCGAGGCTCTTGCCCGCAATCGGCATCGCGTTTCTCGCGGCGATCGCCGCGGGCTTTGTGAACGGGTTCCTGATCGGCCGTATGCGGCTCAATCCGATCGTCGCGACGCTCGGAACGAACGCGTTGTTGTACGGCGCCGTGTTCTGGTACTCGGGCGGCATACCGCGAACCACCACCGCACGCCTGGCGCGGGTCGGCGGTGGCCTCCTGCTCGGCATCCCGACACCGGTGTATGTCGCCGTGATCGCCACGGCTCTCGTCACCGTCGTCGTCAAGCTGACGCCGGCGGGTCGCCGGTTCGAGGGTGTTGGTGCGAACGGCACCGCTGCCATGACGGCGGGGATCCGGGTGAGACGCCATCGAACCGCCGCCTACGTCTGGGCCCAGATTCTCTACTGCCTCGCTGCCGTGCTGCATGCCGGGATCGTCAACCAGCCGACGGCGCACGAAGGCGACAACTATCTCCTGCCCTCGGTCGCCGCAGTAGTGCTCGGGGGCACCTCTCTGCTGGGTGGGCGCGGCAATCTCGTGGCGACCGCGGTCGCCGCCCTCTTCCTCTCCCAACTCGACCAGTTCGTGCTCGGGCTCGGCGTGGCCTACGCCACGCGCACGCTCGTCCAGGCGGCGGCGCTCGCCGTAGGCGTGGCGCTCTACACCATCGACTGGGGGGCACTTGGACGACGCCTCTCAGCGCTTCGGCCGGGAGACGTCGCGCCCACCTGACGCATGCGTCTCGCTCAAGACCCGCAACACTCACCGAGAGAAAGGAAGGACCGTACGATGACCCGGAAGAGAGGCGGAGCGCTTGTTTTGCTTGCGCTCACGTGCGGCATCGCGCTGCTCGCCGCGACGGCGTCTTCGGCGAAGACGTCGGCCACGCCCTCGTGGTGTGGCCCGAAGAAGATCACGCTCGGCTTGACCGACGGGTTCGGAGGAAACAGCTGGCGTCTCGTGACGACGGCCTCGGCGCGCGACGAAGCATCGAAGTGCCCGAGCGTGACCTCGCTCACGTACGCCGACGGTCAGGGCAACACGCAGAAGGCGATCTCCGACATCCAGGGGATGGTTGCGAAGGGCGTGAACGCGCTCGTCGTCTTCCCCGACGCCGGGAAGGCGATCCTGCCTGCGCTCCGTAGCGCGTACAAGGCGGGCGTCGTGACAGTTCCGTATCGCGTCACGCCGGGCGGCAAGGCGGGCGTCGACTACAACGTCTTCGTCGACACGCCCTTCGCGCAGGCCGGCGAGAACTGGGGCAAGTGGATTCTCCGCGTGCTACCCAAGGGCGGCAACGTGCTCATGCTCAGCGGCCCGAAGGGAAACAGCCAGGGCATCGACGAGAACAAGGGTCTTCACAAGATCCTCGACCCCTCCGGTAAGTACAAGTTCATCGGCGAGCAGCCGTTCGAAGTGACGAACTGGGACCCGGCGCTGTCGCAGAAGGTTCTCTCGGCCGACATCGCCAAGTATCCGAAGATCGACGTGATCGTGTCGGACTTCGGCCCGTCGCTCGTCGGGGCGCTGCCCGAGTTCACGAAGAGCGGGCGGACGATTCCGGCGCTCGCGACCTCTGACGGCAACGTGCTGGGCTGCTTCTGGAAGAAGAACGTGGCCAAGAACCCCACGTTCAAGCTCTACACCGTGTCGACGCAGAACGATCATGCACGTCTCGCGATCGACTGGGCGGTCGCGCTCGCGACCGGTGGAAAGAAGCCGGCGACGACACACTTCCCGTCGCTCGTGTTCGAGAACTCGACGACCGGCAAGCCGAATCCCGTCGAATGCAGGGCCAACCTGCCGGGTGACATCTATCTCTCCGCGAAGTTGCCGGCAGCCGTCCAGGCCAAGCTGGTGAAGAAGTAGGCATCGCCCACGAGTTGCGCGCGGCGGCTCTCCGCCGCCGCGCGCAACACCGGTGCCCGAGGACGTCGTTCATCGTGTTCAACGAAGCAGCCTTCAACACGCTCACCGCGAGCAGCGGCACTGCCGTGCAGCCGACGCTGTCGATGCTCGACATCACGAAGCACTACGACGCGATCGCTGCGCTCACCGGCGTCTGCTTCGACGTCCTCCCGGGAGAGGTGCATGCTCTGTTGGGGGAGAACGGCGCCGGCAAGTCGACGTTGATGAACGTCGCCTCCGGCACGACGACACCCGATAGCGGAACGATCGTCTTCGACGGCGCGCCGGTCGAGAACCTCACGCCGGCGGTGGCGCAGGAGATCGGGATCGCAATCGTCCATCAGCACCCCGCTCTCCTTCCGGACTTGACCGTCGCCGAGAACTTCCGTCTGGCAGTCGGGCTCGAGCACTTGCGGCGTCGCGATGCAGACACGACGAGAGCGATGCGCGCGCTGCTCGACGATGTCCACTTCCAGGGTCATCTCGAGGACCGCGTCTCGTCGCTCAGCGTCGCCCGCCGCCACCTCCTCGAGCTCGCCAAGGCGTTCGCCGTGTCGCCGCGGCTCCTGATCCTCGACGAACCGACGGCGCCGCTCTCGCAGGATTCCGTCGAGCTCCTCTTCACGTCCGTCCGCGCGCTGGCGGGAGAGGGGACGGCCGTCGTCTACATCACCCACCGGCTGGGCGAGGTCCGTCAGATCGCCGACCGCGTCACCGTCCTGCGCGACGGTGCGTTACGGGGGACGTCGGCGGTCAAGGACATCTCGGACGCCGACCTTCTCGCCATGATCATCGGCCGCACGTTGGCGACGACCTTCCCCGCGAAGAACGTCGCGGCGCCCGGCGACGCACCGCTTCTGCGGGTCGAAGGGCTCAGCGGAAACGGCTTCGAGAACATCTCGCTCAGCGTTCGCAAGGGAGAGATCGTCGGCATCGCCGGCGTGATCGGCAACGGGCAGCCTGCTCTGGTCCGCGCTCTCGCCGGTCGTGAGCCGGCGACGGGATCGGTCAAGGTCCGCGACCGAGCGCTCTCACGACGCGCGCTGCTCCACAGCGCGGCCTACATGCCCGCCGACCGGTTGACCGAGGGCTTGATGGTCGATCTGAACGTGCGCGAGAACGCGGCGATGACCGCGCTCGACCGGCTGAGGAGAGGCCCGTTCGTCAGCCGACAGCGCGAGACCACCGCCGTCGCCCGCGAGCTGTCCGAGCTGGATGTCAAGGCGCCGTCCCTCGAGGCGCCCGTCTCCTCGCTCTCCGGCGGGAACCAGCAGAAGATCGTGATGGCGCGCGCGATGCTCTCCGAGCCGGCGGTTCTCGTCGCAGACGAGCCGACGCAGGGCGTCGACGTCGGCGCCCGCGCGGAGATCTACCGGATCCTCCGCGAAGTCGCCGCACGCGGCGTCCCGGTCGTCGTGGCCTCGAGCGACACGAAGGAGCTCGAAGGACTGTGCGACCGCGTGATCGTGATGTCGCGCGGCCAGGCGGTCGCGACGCTCGAAGGCGACGCCGTGACCGAGGAGCGGATGGTTCACGCCGCGATCAGCGCGACGATGCACACCAGCGAGAAAGAGGCTCGCAGGCAGAGGGGCGTCTCGCGGCTCTCGCGGTTCATCGAAGGCGACTACGCGCCGGTGCTCGTCCTCGCGCTGGTGATTCTCGCTCTCGGGGCGTACGTCCTCTCGCACAACAGCCGCTACCTCTCGAGCTACAACGTCAACTCGGTGATGTTCGCGTGCGCCGCGCTGGGCTTCATCTCGCTGGGCCAGACGTTCGCGCTGCTGCTCGGCGGAATCGATCTTTCCGTCGGTCCGCTCGCCGGCTTCCTCGTCGTTCTGGCGTCGTTCTTCGTTCTCGACGGTCGCTCGCCCGCTGTATGGGCGCTCGGGTTCGTGCTGATGTTCCTGTGCGCCGTCGGCATCGGCCTCTTGAACGGCTCTCTCATCAGGTACGCGAAGTTCACACCGGTCGCGGCGACACTCGTGACGTACATCGGGCTCGGCGGCTTGGCCTTCAGGCTGCGCTCCGCGCCCGACGGTTACATCGCCGCGTCGGTGACCAACGCCATCTCGACGAAGGTCGGCGCTGTGCCGGTTGCCTTCGTCGTGTTCGTCCTGTGCGCCCTCGGCCTCGAGCTTGGCCTGCGAAGAACGCAATTCGGGATGCGTCTGCGCGCAGTCGGGTCGGACGAGGAGTCGGCACGGCGTGTCGGCGTGCCGGTGAACCGAACGGCCCTCCTGGGCTACCTCGGCGCGTCGGTCATGACCCTCCTCGGGGCGGTCGTCCTGCTCGCGCAACTCGGAGTCGGCGACCCCGGACAGGGCACCGGCTACACCCTGACGTCCATCACCGCCGTCGTACTCGGCGGGACGAGCCTGCTCGGTGGACGAGGAACGTTCATCGGCACGTTGATGGGAGCCGGGCTGAGCGTCCAGGTTCTGAACGCGACGGTGTTCCTGAGCCTCGACCAGAAATGGCAATACATCTTCCAGGGGCTCCTGATCGTCGTGGCGGCCATCATCTACAGCCAGGTGCGCCGCACCCGGTCACGCGTGCAGAGTCAGGCCGCGTGATGGGCGGCCGCGCGCTCGTCGTCGGCGTCACCGGGATCAGCGGAGGAAACGTCGCGCAGCGCCTGCTTGCCGACGGCTGGCCGGTCTCGGGCCTGAGCCGCCGTCCGCGCGACCTCGACACGCGAATCGCACCGCTCGCGGCAGACCTCGAGGACGCCGAGGCGGTCGCCGCAGCTGTACGCGGCACGGCTCCTACGCATGTCTTCTTCACGACCTGGTCGCGCTGCGCGACCGAGGCGCAGAACTGCGACGTCAACGGTCGGATGCTCCAGAACCTGCTCGACGCGTGCTCCGCGGAGAAGTCCGTGCGCCATGTCGCTCTCGTGACCGGGCTCAAGCACTATCTGGGACCGTTCGAGGCGTATGCGAAGGCACAGCCGGACACGCCGTTCTCCGAGGATCAGGCTCGCCTTCCGTACGAGAACTTCTACTACGTGCAGGAGGACATCCTCTTCGCCGCCGCCGAGCGCGACGGATTCACCTGGTCGGTGCACCGGCCGCACACGCTGATCGGCTGGGCTCTCGGGAACGCGATGAACATGGGGGTGACGCTCGCGGTGTACGCGTCGATCTGCCGTGAGACCGGTCGCGGGTTCCACTTCCCAGGCTCGCGTGAGCAGTGGGAGGCCGTCACCGACGTGACGGACGCCGGGCTGCTCGCCGATCATCTCGTCTGGGCTGCGACGACACCGGCCGCCGCGAACCAGGCGCTCAACATCGTCAACGGCGACGTCTTCCGTTGGCGTCGCATGTGGCCGCGCCTCGCTGCGGCACTCGGCGTGGAGGCGGTCCCGTTCGACGGAACGCCCGCGCCGCTCGAGGAGCAGATGGCCGACGCAGGCGAGGTTTGGCCGGAGATCGTGCGTCGTCACGGCCTGCGTGACCTGAACGTCGAGGGGCTCGCCTCGTGGTGGCACACCGACGCAGATCTGGGCCGCACGATCGAGACGTTCACCGACATGGGCCGCAACAGGAGACTCGGCTTCCTCGGCGTTCGCGACACCGAATCCTCGTTCACCGACCTCTTCGCGCGCCTGGAGGCCGAGCGGGTCGTGCCGGCTCACACCGAGAAGGGGTCCGAATGAAAGCGCTCCGCTTCCATGCAGCACGAGACCTACGGGTCGAGGATGTCCCTGAGCCGAGCTCGATCCAGCCGACCCAGGTTGTCGTCGCGCCACGTTGGACAGGAATCTGCGGCACCGACCTGCACGAGTACGTCGCAGGCCCGATCGTCACACCCGTCGAGCCGCACCCGCTCACCGGCGCGCAGCTGCCACAGATCCTCGGCCACGAATTCTCCGGCGAGGTCGTCGCGATCGGACGCGACGTGCGCCGTGTCCGTCCCGGCGATCGTGTGTCGGTGATGCCGTTGATCTACTGCGGCCGGTGCGAATACTGCCGCAGAGGTCTTCAGCACCTCTGCATCACGATGGCATGCACGGGGCTGAGCTCCGACTGGGGCGGGATGGCGGAGCTCGCGGCGCTCGAGGAGTACCAGGTCTATCCGATCCCGGATGAGGTGACCGACGAGCAGGGCGCGCTGATCGAGCCTTGCGCAGTCGCGGCGTACGGCGTCGCCCGAGGAAACGTTCGGCCCGGGGACAGCGTGCTCATCGCAGGTGCAGGCCCGATCGGCGCGCTTGCAGCGCTCTGTACGGCTGCGGCCGGCGCGGGCGCGATCTACATCACCGAGCCCAACGCGCAGCGTCGCGCGCAAGCGGAACGACTCGGCCTCGGAGAGGTGCTCGATCCCGGCTCGACTGACGTGGGGGCGGAGATCCGCGAACGGACCGAAGGCCTCGGCGTGGATGTCGCTCTCGAGTGCGCAGGCCATGGGGCGGCCTTCAACACGTGCGTCGACGCCGTCCGACGTCACGGAACGGTGGTGCAGGTCGGTCTCCACGTCGCCCGGTGCGAGGTCGATCCGATGCTATGGGCGCTCAACGACCTCACGATCGTCGGCAGTTGGTGCTACGGGGTGAACGACTGGCCGCGTGTCGCCGCGCAGATCTCCACCGGGCGACTGCCGGTCGAGCGGGTCGTCACCGGCCGCCTCTCCATCGACGAGGCGACCTCGGGGTTCGAGCGGCTCGCGACCGGCGCAGACGACATGAAGGTCCTCGTGGCAACGTGAGCATGACGACGACGAAGGAGAGCCTATGAAAGCCCTGGTCTTCGAGGCCCCCCAGCGGGCGGTACTCACAGACATCGATCATCCGGAGATCGGTCCCGACGACGTCCTCATTCGGTCTCACGCCGTGGGGATCTGCCACTCGGACTTCGAGCTCTACGAGGGGCGCTACATCATTCCCGTCTCGTATCCGATCATCCCCGGCCACGAATGGAGCGGCGAGGTCGTCGAGACCGGCTCGTCGGTCACCGGGCTGTCGCCGGGCGACGCAGTCGTTGGGGAGTGCGTCGTCGGGCCGGGCGGGCGCGACCACTTCGGCTTCTCGATCGACGGCGCCGACGCCGAATACTTCAAGGCGCGCGGCGAGTGGCTGCACAGGCTGCCGGAGGATCTCTCGTACACGCAGGGCGCGATGGTCGAGCCCTTCTCGGTCGCGTACAACGCGACCGTCTGTGCCGACGGGATCGACGCGGCCGATGCCGTGGCAGTTGTCGGCGGCGGGCCGATCGGGCTCCTTTGCGTCATGGCAGCCGCCGCGAACAACGCGGCCGTTGCGATCGTCGAGCCGCAACCCGCGCGAAGGAACAAGGCTCTCGAGCTGGGCGCGCGTGTCGCTCTCGATCCATCCTCACCGGACTTCGCGGACGCTGTCGCCGAATCGACAGGAGGGCGCGGATTCGACGTCGTGATCGAGGCAGCCGGTTCCCCCGTCGCGATGTCACAGGCGCTCGAGATCGCAGGGCTCGGCGCACGTGTCGTCTATGTCGGGATCGACATCGGCGCCAAGGCACCGGCGCAACTCGGCCTGATCCAGTCCAAGGCGCTCAGAATCCGCGGCTTGATCGGTTCAGCCGGTCTCTGGCCTCGCGTGATCCGGTTCATCGCGAGCGGCGTGGTCGATCCCACGGCCATCGTCACTGCGACGTTTCCGTTGCACGACGCGATTGCTGCACTCGACGCGGCTCGCGACACGGCGAACAACATCAAAGTTCATCTGGCAACGAGCGCATGAGAGCAGCCGTTTACCACGGGCGGCACGACATTCGGATCGAGTCGGTGCCGGAACCCCCGGATCCGCCGGCGGGCAGCGTCGTTCTCGAAGTCCTGCGGTCGGCCATCTGCGGGACAGACTCGTCCGAGTGGTCGCATGGGCCGCTGCTCGCGCTTCCACCGGTGATCCTCGGCCACGAGTTCGTCGGGCGGGTCATCGCGGTCGCGGACGGGGTCTCCGAACTGGCTATCGGCGATCGTGTCGTCTCGGGCGCGGGGGTCTCGTGCGGTGTCTGCGAATGGTGCCGTACCGGGAGGATCAACCTCTGCACCGCGTACTACACGCTCGGCTTGCATGTGAACGGAGGTCTCGCCGAACGTGTCGCATCGCCTGCATCCATCTGCTGTCAGGTGCCCGACGACTGCACGGACGATGCTGCGGCGATGGCGCAGCCGTTCGCGGTCGCCCTCCACGCAGTACGCCGCAGCGGCGTATCCCCGGGCGAAGCGTGCGTGGTCATCGGCGTGGGGGGTATCGGCGCCTTCATCGTTGCCATCGCGGCGGCAAAGGGAATCTCCCCGCTGATCGCCGTGGACATCGACGAGGGGCGGCTCGAGACGGCCCGCCGCCTCGGAGCCGATCTCGCCCTCGATGCGAGGGAGGGCGACCTCGCGCAGTTGATCCTCGCTGCAACGGGCGGAGAGGGAGCCCACGTCGTCATCGAAGCCTCAGGCGCACCGACAGCGCCGCAAGCAGCGATAGCAGCGACCCGCCGGGGCGGCCGGGTTCTCATCGTCGGGTTACAGTCGGCGCCGCGCGAGATCGATCTCTTCGCGCTGACCGTCCACGAGATCGAGGTTACGACGACGCTCGCGCATGTTTGCGACGTCGACCTTCCGGAGGCGCTCGACATCATCTCCGGAAGCGACCTCGCTTCGATCGTGCTCGACCGCGTCATCCCGCTGGATGCCCTCGTCGAGGAAGGAATCAGGCCCCTCGCCGAAGGTACCGCCCGCGGGAAGATCGTCATCAACCCGGTCGCGGCATAGACGACTCTCAGCGGACTGCGTCTGCGGCGAGCTGCGCCGCGAGCACGCACGCGACGGAATGTCCGTGCCCAACGCCGTCTTGGGCACGGACAGCCAGGGCGTCAGCCGGAAGTGTCCAGAGGATCGACCCCTGTCGTCGATACCGGTGGCGTCGTGTCGGGGGCGGTCGCCGGTGCAGAAGCGCCGGCCGGCTTTGCGGTCGATGCCGCGTTCGACGCGGCCGACGCGACGGAGCTCTTGAGGTCGGCGAGCGATTCGCCCGCGGCCTTCATGCCGAGCCAGGCTCCGGCGGCGATGCCGAGGGTGAGCAAGAGGCCGATCCAAGCCCACACGTGGACGTAATCGTTCGTCAGCACTTTGAGCAGCGTGAACAGCACGAGCAGGGCAGAAAGGGCCGCGGTCACCATCGATGGGCTGAGCGGTCCGACGGCGACCTTGATGCCGGCGATCTGCGCGGCTTCCCACGCGAGGATTGCGAGCAACAGCAGACCCACGATCACACCGAGCCCGTGCCACATCGAGACGCCGGCCGAGATCGGCCCGAACGAGACCTCCTGCCAATGCAGGAACGAATCGATCAGCAACAGTACGCCGAGCCCTGCCACCACCTTCGAGCCGAGCGTGAGCCTGGACAGATCCACTGAATGTCTCCTTCCGCAGATGAAACCGAGGGACCCCGTTTCGATCATTTCACGCTGGTCGAAGGACGGCTAGTTGTCGTTCTGAAACGCGTCCGGCGCACTGCTCGACATGGTCGAGGCAGCGCGCCGGTTGGTCGTGCGTCGTGTGAGCGGTAGCCGCGTCGTGCTGCTCAGGCGTGTGCGCCCATCTCGCCGTGGTGCTTCGCGGTATGGACTGCGCCGTGCCGAGCGATGCGATCGTCGATGCGCTTGTGGTGTCTCTTCTTCGCGGTCGGCGCGACGGCGGGCCGCTGGACAACGCGGTCGTCGGCGGCGTCGTGGCCGGCCGGGTCGTCGGTACGGGTCGCGGGTGGGGCGCCTGCCTGCGCGACGCGGTCGTCGTTGGCGTCGTGGCCTGCCGGGTCATCGGAGCCGGCGGTCGGCAGAACGACGCCCGCCGGAGCCTGGGCGGCATTGTCGTCGCCGACGTTGTGGCCGACGGGGTCGTCGGCGCCGTTTGCCGCCCGTGCGGCGGTCGTGGTCGCGGCGAAGGTCAAGAGAAGCGCTGCGCCGAGAGCGAGAAGCCAGAAGGTCGTGCGGCTCGTCGAGATCGTCTTGGTCATCGGAATCCTCCATCTGCTTGGGAAAGGGGGGTTGTGCTCGAGCAACCCCACCATCGCCCCGGCCCGGTCGGAGCCGCAATGAGACCTTGGTCGGGGGAGGAGCTCGGCCGGCTCTTAGACTTCCACGACCATGAGCTCGGCCTCGTTCGAAGCCGACCCAACCCAGACCGGGCCGCTATCCGTCGGCACCTTGCTGTCCGTCAACGTCGGCATGCCGAAGGACGTGCCCTGGCAAGGGAAGACCGTGTTCACGGGTGTCTTCAAGGACCCGGTCAGCGAACGCCGGCGGGTGCATCGGCTCAACGTCGACGGCGACGGTCAGGGCGACCTCGGCGGACACGGCGGCGAGCAACGCGCCGTCTTCGTCTACCAGGTCGACTCCTACCGCTACTGGGAGCGCGAGCTCGGACGGGACGACTTCGTCTTCGGGCAGTTCGGCGAGAACTTCACCGTCGAGGGACTGAGTGACGACGAGGTCTGCATCGGCGATCGCTATCGGATCGGCACCGCCGTCTTCGAAGTGACTCAACCACGGGTCACGTGCTACCGCGTCGGGATCCGTATGAACGACCCGCGCATCCCTGCCCTGCTCGTCTCGCACCGCCGCCCGGGCTTCTACGTACGCGTGCTCGAAGAAGGCGAGGTGGAAGGTGGAGACGAGATCCTCAAGCTCGCTTCCGGCCCGGAGCAGATGACGGTCGTCGAGGTCGACGGGCTCCTCTACCTGCCCGGGCACCCGCGCCAGCAACTGCTTCGAGCGCTTCGGATCCCTGCCCTCAGTCCGGGCTGGCAGGCCTCGTTCCGTGCGCTGCTCGAAGGAGAGCCCGGGAGCGGCAACGCAGGGCTGACCGCGGCGAGCCCGCCCCCGGCCTGGCCCGGATTCCGCCGGGTGACCGTCATCGGGATCGACCCCGAGTGCGACTCCGTCATCTCCATCCGCCTCGAAGACCGCGACGGCGCACCACTTCCTCCGGCGCGCCCGGGGCAGTACGTGACGGTCCGCATCCAGCCCGACCGTGACGAGAGGTCTCTGCTGCGCAACTATTCCCTCTCCGGCTCGACCCGCGCCGGTTACTACCGAATCACCGTCAAGCTCGAGCACGACGGCGCCGCGAGCGGTTATCTGCACACTCGTCTCCACGTCGGCGACCAACTCGAGATCGCAGCGCCGCGCGGCACCTTCATCCTCGACCAAACGCAGGCGCCCGTGCTGCTGATCACCGCCGGCATCGGGGCCACTCCGGCTCTCGCCATGCTCCATGCGCTGGCGGAGGACCATTCCGAGCGGGAGATCTGGTGGCTGCACGGCGCACGCAGCAGCAGCAACGACGCCTTCGCCGCCGAGGCCCGCGCGCTTCTCGCTTCGCTCCCAACCGTCCGCAGCCACGTCTACTACAGCCGTCCCGAGCCGAGCGATGTCGAAGGCCGCGACTTCGACAGCGCAGGGCGTCTTACCGCTCCGGCTCTCGCCGAGCTCGAGCCACCCCGCGCCGCCGAGGCGTACCTCTGCGGCCCGGCGGCGTTCATGGACGAGATGAGCGCCGCCTTGGCCGCGATCGGCATCGACGCGACCCACATCCACACCGAGCCGTTCGGACCTGCGCCGGGCCTGACTCCCGGTATCGCGACGGCGCCGGTGCGGACGCCACACCCGCCGCCCGGCCGACCCGGAAGCGGGCCGACGATCGAATTCGCGCGCAGCAACCTCGCAATCCCGTGGAGCGACGACTTCCCGAGCCTGCTCGAGCTCGCCGAAGCATGCGACGTGCCCGTCCGCTGGTCGTGCCGTACGGGCGTCTGTCACAACTGCGAGACGACGCTCATCGCCGGCGCCGTCGACTACGACCCCGACCCGGTCGAGCCCCCGGCCGACGGCAGCGCGCTCATCTGCTGCTCGCGGCCGCACGACGACGTGGTGCTCGATCTGTGAGCCGCCCGGCGATTGCTGCTACACTGAACCTAATGGTTCAGTATCCAACGACCGTCGACCGCGCGTTCGCAGCCCTCGCCGACCCGACCCGCCGCGCCGTTCTCGAGCGGCTCGGCTCAGGCCGTGCGACGATCAGCGAGCTCGCCGAGCCCTTCGGGATGTCGCTGACCGGGATGAAGAAGCACATCCGGCTGCTCGAGGAGGCGCAGCTCGTAACGACGGAGAAGGTCGGCCGTGTCCGCAGGTGCATGCTCGCGCCCTACGCCTTCGAGGGGATCAGCACGTGGCTACAGCGGCTCGACCGTTTTGCGCAGGTTGTCGAACGCACGAAAGGAGACCGATGAGTACCGCGAAGAGCACGAAGAAGGACGCCGGATTCTCGGCCGAGGAAAAGGCCGCGATGAAGGCACGTGCCAAAGAGCTGAAGGCCAACGAGGACGGGGAGACCGCCGTGCGCGAGGCGATCGCCAAGATGACGCCGGCTGATCGCGCGCTCGCGAAGAAGGTCCACGAGCTCGTCAGAGCCGCCGCTCCGAGCCTCGTGCCGAAGACGTGGTACGGGATGCCGGCATACGCCAACAAGGACGGCAAGGTCGTCTGCTTCTTCCGCGACGCGGGGAAGTTCAAGGAGCGATACGCGATGTTCGGCTTCAACGACTCCGCGAAGCTCGACCAGGGTTCGATGTGGCCGATCGCCTTCGCGCTGACGAAGCTGACAGCAGCCGACGAGACGAAGATCCGTGCGCTCGTGAAGAAGGCGGTCGGCTAGATGAACACCACGACGGTCACCACCCCCAACGAGCTCGAGATCCGCGTCGAGCGGATCTTCGACGCACCGCGCGCGCACGTCTTCTCCGTCTGGACCGATCCGACGCTGATCCCGGAGTGGTGGGGCGACGGCACGGTCGTCGAGGAGATGGACGTCCGTGCCGGCGGTACGTACCGCTTCCGCACCGCCTACGGCGTCGTCGAGGGCGAGTTCCGGGAGGTCGACGCGCCCGAGCGGCTCGTGCAGACGTTCCAGAACCATCTGCAGACGCTCGAGTTCGAGGATCTCGGCGATCGGACGAAGCTGACGCAGACGATGCGCTTCGCGACCACCGAGGAGCGCGACACGACGATGCAGTACGGCGTCGAGGAAGGCGCGAAGGGCGGCTTCGCGCGTATCGACGCGGTGCTGGCGAAGATCGCCGCGAATTGACGCGCTACAAGAGGAGACGAGACTCATCGAACGTCTAGAGGCAGGACCTTCCATTCCTGCGACAATCAATCGATGAGCCGACTACGGTCCAGCATCGACTGGCATCTGCGGCACGCCTTGCCGCGACCCGCTTACAGCTTCCTGCGCCGCCGCTACTACGACGCGCGGATCCTCGCTCGGCAAAACCCGGGACGGGGCAGGGTGTTGCCGGACTTCGTCATCATCGGCGCCGCCAAGAGCGGCACGACGAGCCTGTACGCCTATCTGAGCGACCATCCCTCCGTCGTCCCGTGCACGACGAACGATCCGTACTTCGGGAGCACGAAGGAAGTGCACTTCTTCGACTACGACTTCGACCGTGGGCGCGACTGGTACCGGTCTCACTTCCCCCTCGAACGCGACCGCGCCGCATTCGCGGCAGAGCACGGACGGCCATTCCTCACCGGGGAGGCAAGCCCCTCGTACATCTCCCACCTCTGGGCGCCGGAACGTATTCGGCAGATGCTGCCCGAGGCGAAGCTCATCGCCGTTCTTCGAAATCCGGTCGACCGGGCGCACTCCCACTTCGAGATGTCGCGGCGTGAGGGCGTCGAGCCGCTCGAGTCGTTCGAGGAAGCCGTCGCGCAAGAGGAAGAGCGTCTCCGCCCGGAGGTCGCCCGCATGCGATCCGACCCGACGTACAACAGCTGGAACTTCGGCTGCTGGTCCTACCTCGCCCGAAGCCGGTACGCCGAACAGTTGGAGCGCTGGCTCGGTCTGTTCCCACAAGACCAGTTCTTGTTCCTGAAGGCAGAGGACCTGTTCGAGCAGCCCGCGGAGACGCTGGACCGCGCTCACGCGTTTCTCGGCCTACCCGCGTGCACGCCTGAGGGAACCGCCCCGTTCAACGCTGCCGAATACGACACGATGCTGCCTGAGACACGTGCTCGTCTCGGCGAGTACTTCCGACCGCACAACGAGCGCCTCTACGACCTCATCGGAGTCGACTTCGGCTGGGAGCGCGAGGCGCAGACAGCTGCCGTCTGATCGGGCGCCTCAGCGCTCGATGGTTCCGCGTTGACCGCTCGTCCTCCGGAAACCCCGAATCGCAGCGCCGTCGGTCGCGCCTGACCGGCCCACGGCTTCCTCGCTCGTCAGCATGTAGTCGAGGAGCCGGGCTTCCGGATCGCCGAGGATCTGACGGAGAAGGCCCTCGAAGTCCGCGGCGAGGAGCTCGATCGAGGCACGATCGAACAGATCGGTGTGGTAGATGAACTCCCCGGCGATCCCGTCCTTCAGCACCCGTAGGTCGAGCGCGAGATCGAACGCGGCGAAGCCCGGATCGAGGGGCACGTTGACCGACGTCGCGCCGACGAGGTCGAGCGTCGCCGGCGGGTCCACGCCGACTCGGAAGTTGAGCTGAACGAGCGGATTGACCCCTGCGTGCCGCGCGGGCCGCATCGCGTCGACGACGAGCCCGAACGGAGACTCCTGATGGTCGAGTGCGCCGAGGACAGTCTCGCCCACCCGGCCGAGCAGCTCCGCGAAGGTCGGATTGCCGGCCAGCCGGATGCGCAGGACGAGCGTGTTCGCGAAGAAGCCGACGAGATTGTCGAACTCGGTGCGGGCGCGATTTGCGAACGGACCACCGATCAGAACGTCGTCCTGTCCGGTGCGGCGGTAGAGCAGCAGCCCGAAGACCGAGAGCAGCAGCATGTACGGAGTCGTCCCCGTCTCGCGGCACAGCCGGAGCACGTCGTCCGCGACATCGCTCGGCATGCGCACGGCAAGACTCGCCCCTTCGTAGGTCTGCGTCGCCGGACGCTGCCGCGCGGTCGGCAGCTGCGCGATCGTCGGTGCGCCCGCCAGCTGTCCGCGCCAGTACTCGAGCTCCCGTTCGAGCTGCCGACCCCGAAGCCGGTCACGTTGCCAGAGCACGAAGTCGCGGTACTGGAGCGGAAGCTCGGGAAGCTCCGCCTGGCGCCCGGCGCGGCGTGCGTTGTAGAGCTCGCCGAGGTCGCGACAGAACACGCCCACCGACCAGCCGTCGGACGCGATGTGGTGCGTGACAACGAGGAGAACGTGCTCGGTGCCTTCGAGCTCGACGAGGGTGGTGCGGATCATGAGGTCGCGGCCGAGGTCGAACGGCTTTCGAAGCTCGACGTTCAGCTGCCGCTCCAACTCCGCTTCGCGCCGCTCCGGCGGCAGCGCGGTCAGATCGACGACGGCGAGAACGGGCTGCGCGCGTTCGAGCACGACCTGGACAGGCTCTTCCCCTTCCCACGCGAAGACCGTGCGCAGCGCCTCGTGTCTCGCAACGACGTCCGCCACCGCCTGCTCGAGCTCTTCCCTCTCGAGCTCTCCGCTGATTCGAACTGCGAAGGCGCCGTTGTACGTCGCTGTCTCGGTGGCGAGCTCGTCGATGACGAGGAGCGCTTGCTGGGAGAACGACGGCGGGTACGTCTGCACGGACGAGTCCAGTTCGTCCGCTTGGGATTCCTCGTCCACGCCGCCCCCTGCTGCGGTCACATGCTCCGCGAAGAGCGCGAGCGTCGAGTGCTCGAAGAGCGCCCGCACCGAGAGCTCCATCGAGAAGCGCTCGCGGACCTGCGTCACGACGCGAGCCGCGAGCAGCGAGTGGCCGCCGAGATGGAAGAAGTTGTCGTCGACGCCGACGCGCTCGACGCCGAGAACGTCACACCAGATTCCGGCGATGATCGTCTCCGTCGGCGTGCGCGGAGCGACGAACGCGCTGCCGGCCTGCTCCTCCCATGACGGCGGCGGGAGCGCCTTCCGATCGAGCTTGCCGTTGACGGTCAGCGGCAACGCCGGGAGCAGCGTGAGCGAGGCGGGCACCATGAACGCCGGGAGCTTCTCCTCGAGCCGCGTCCGGAGGGCGCTCCGCAGGTCCTCGAGCTCGCCGAGCTGAGCCGGGCTCAGCCGCCCGTCCTCCTGCATCCGCAGGATCTCGCGCGCGGCGCCCGCATGCTCGGCCGAGGGGACGACGTAGGCGGCGAGCCGCGTGTCGGTCATCGCCTCGACGAAGGGCACGACCGCACACTCGGCGACGCCCTCGTGCTCGGCGAGAGCGGCCTCGATCTCGCCGAGCTCGATCCGAAAGCCGCGGATCTTGACCTGGTCGTCGACGCGCCCGAGGAACTCGAGCTCGCCGTCGTCGCGGTAGCGGGCGCTGTCGCCGCTGCGGTAGAGACGACCGCTCCCGAACGGATTCGGCAGAAAGCGCTCCGCGGTCAGCTCGGGCCGATTCAGATATCCGCGCGCGACACCGTCGCCGCCGACGAAGAGCTCGCCCGGGACGCCCGGCGGCACAGGGTTCCGATGCGCGTCGAGGAGATAGAGCTGCAGGTCGCGGATCGGCTCCCCGATCGGGCTCACGTCGTGGTCGACGTCCGCCGCCGTCAACGGCCGATACGTGACGTGCACGGTCGTCTCCGTGATGCCGTACATGTTCACGAGCGACGGGCCGTCCTCGCCGAAGCGCCTGAACCACGGGCGAAGCGCGGAAGGCCGGAGCGCCTCGCCGCCGAAGACGACGAGCCGCAGCGCGAGCTTCTCGGCGACCCGCACGAGATCGTCCTGCGCGCTGAGGAAGAGCGTCGGCGTTGCGTTCAACACCGTCACACGCTCCTCGACGAGGAGGTCGGCGAGCGCCTCCGGCGCACGCGTCGTCCAGAGCGGCGCGACGACGAGTCGACCGCCGTACGCCAGCGCACCCCAGAGCTCCCACACCGAGAAGTCGAACGCATAGGAATGGAAGAGCAACCACGTGTCGGCCGGGCCGAAACCGAACCAGTCGTCCGTCGCGCTGAAGAGACGCGCCACCTGGCGGTGCTCGACCTGGACACCCTTCGGCTGGCCGGTCGACCCCGAGGTGTAGATGACGTACGCGAGGTTGTCGGGCTGCGCAAGCGACTCCAGGTCGTCGGCGCTCTGCCGCTCGACCTCGGGCAGGTCGCGATCGATCGCGAGGACCGTCACGTCGTGCTCCGGCAACCGCGCGAGGACCCGCTCCTGCGTGAGCAGTAGTTGCGGCTGCGCATCCGCGAGGACGAACGCGAGTCGCTCCGCCGGATAGTCGGGATCGAGCGGAACGTACGCGCCGCCGGCTTTGAGGACGGCGAGGATCCCGACGACGAGCTCGACCGACCGCTCCATGCACAGCGCGACGAGCGACTCCGGGCCGACGCCGAGCTCGCGCAGCCGGCGCGCCAGCCGGTTTGCCCGCTCGTTCAACTCGCGATAGGAGAGCGTCTCTCCGTCGTAGGCGACAGCGGGCGCCTCGGGGTCGGTTGCGACCCGCGCCTCGAAGAGCTCGTGCAGACACGCGACGGGGTAGCCGCCGACCTGGGCCTCCTGGACCGCGACGCCCTGGTCGCGCTCCGCTTCCGTCAGCATCTCCAGCTCGCCGACAGCCTGGTCCGGCGCGGCGACCACCGCGTCGAGCAGCTGCAGGAAGTGCGCTTGCATGCGCTCGATCGTCGCCCGCTCGAAGAGATCGGTGCTGTACTCCCAGATCGCCGCGCATCCGTCCTCGCGCTGCTCGATGAACACGGTGAGATCGATCGGCGACGTCGCACGCTCCGCAGCGACCTCCTCCACCTCGAGCCCGGCGAGCTTCGGCGGTTCCTCGGTCGGGACGAGGGTGAGCATCACCTGGTACACGGGATGGTGTGCGAGCTGACGGTCGGGCGCGAGCTCACGGACGAGCTGCTCGAACGGAAGACGCTGATGCGCGATCGCCTCCAGCATGCGACCGCGCACGCGGTCGAGGAGCTCGCGGAAGGTCAGTTCGCCCGAGACGCCTACGCGAAGGACGACGGTGTCGACGAAGACGCCGATGGCGCTCTCGAGCTCGACGCGGTCGCGGCCGTCCACCGGCATTCCGAGCACGATGTCGTCCTGGCCGCTGTAGCGGTGGAGGAGGAGGTCGAAGACGGCGAGGAGCGTCATGTAGAACGTCGCACCCTCGCGACGCGCGAGCGCCTCCAGACCGGCGACGGTCGACGCCGGCACGACCGAGCGGGACCAGGCGCCGCGGGTGCTCGCCACCGCAGGTCGTGGACGGTCGGTTGGGAGCTCGAGCGCGTCCGGTATTCCGGCGAGCGATTCCTTCCAGTGTGCGAGCTCCCGATCGAGCAGATCGCCCTGCAGCCACGAGCGCTGCCACTCGGCGAAGTCCGCGAACTGAATCCCGAGCTCGGGGAGAGGCGACGAGCCGCCTCGGGCGAAGGCGTTGTAGAGCGCGTCGAGCTCGCGTAGGAACAACACGGTCGACCAGCCGTCGAAGACGAGATGGTTGAACACCAGATGGAGAACGTGGTCGCGCGTGTCGAGCCGGAGCAGATGGGCGCGGAAGAGCGGACCGCGCGTCAGGTCGAACTGCGCCTGGGTCTGTTCGTCGATGAACTGCTGTACCTCCTGCTCGGACAGGTCGACGACCGTCAATTCGAGCGGTCGCGCCGGTTCGACGATCTGCACGGGCCGGTAGCCCTCCTCCGCGAAACGCGTCCTCAGGATCTCGTGCCGGCGCACGATCTCCGAGAGCGCGCGCTCGAGGAGATCGACCTGGAGGTCGCCGCGCAGACGTACGCCGAACGGAATGTTGTATGCGGCGTTGCTTCCGGTCACCTGGTCGACGAACCAGAAGCGCTCCTGTGCGAACGAGCACTCGCGAACGCCCGCTCGAGCAATGAGCGGAGGCAGCTCGGGCTCGGGCTCGCGGGTGTCCGTGCTCAGCTCCCGCGCGAGCGCTGCGATCGTCGGCTCCTGCATGAACGAGCAGAGCGGCAAGTCGACGTCGAACTGCTTGCTCACGCGTCCGACCAGTCGCGCTGCCAGCAGCGAATGGCCGCCCAGGGCGAAGAAGTTGTCGTTCCTGCCGACCTGCTCGACGTCCAGCAGCTCGCTCCAGAGCTTCGCAATCGACCGCTCGGACTCCGTACCGGGTTCCTCGAACTCGCCCTCCCGCGCCGACCTGTCGGGAGCGGGGAGCGCGTTTCGGTCGAGCTTCCCGCTCGGCAGCAGCGGCAGCCGCTCCACGAAAGTCACCGAGCTCGGGACCATGTAGTCGGGCAGCTTCTCCCGCTGGAACGCCAGCAGGTCCGCGCGTGCGGCCGCTTCGTCCGAGCCGGCGGGGTCGAGTACGACGTACGCCGCAAGCTCGCTGCGTCCGCCGGCCGACTCGACAGCGACGACCGCGCTTTCCACGACGGATGCGTGCTCGCGCAGGACCGACTCGATCTCGCCCAGCTCGACGCGGAAGCCGCGCAACTTGACCTGGTTGTCGATCCTGCCGCCGAACTCGAGCACACCTGCTGCGTTCCACCGGGCGAGGTCGCCCGTGCGGTAGACGCGGCCGTCGCCGAATGGATTCCGCACGAACCGGTCGGCCGTCAGCTCCGGCCGCTCGTGGTAGCCACGCGCGACCTGCGCGCCGCCGATCAGGAGCTCTCCCCAGACGCCGAGTGGCGCGAGCTCGAGCCGCGAGTCGACGACGTAGAGCTGTGTGTTCGCGATCGGGCGGCCGAGCGGCACGACCGGTGCTTCGTCGTCTGCGCGGCACTGCCAGGTGGTGACGCTCACCGCCGCCTCGGTGGGCCCATACAGATTGTGCAGCTCGCAGTCGAACCGGCTGAAGAAGCGCCGGACGAGATCCCTCGGCAGCGCCTCGCCGCCGGACAGGACGCAGCGCAGGCTTCGGCACCGTTCGGGATCCGTCTCGTCGAGGAAGAGCTGGAGCATCGAGGGGACGAAGTGGATGATCGTGAGCTGCTCGCGCTCGATCAGCGCCTCGAGATACGACGGCTCGCCGTGGCGGCCCGGTGCGGCGAGGACGAGCCGGGCACCGACGATCAGGGGCCAGAAGATCTCTCGAACCGATACGTCGAAGCTCGACTGCGTCTTCTGCAAGAGACGGTCCGACTCGTCGAGCGGATACGTGTCCTGCATCGAGAGGAGGCGATTGACGATGCCGCGATGCGTGTTGAGCACGCCCTTGGGCTGACCTGTCGAGCCTGACGTGTAGATCACGTAGGCGACGTTGTCCGGCCCGACGCCGGCGTCGACGTCGGCGGTGCTCTCGGCCGCGATCTCGAGTGCGTCCGTGTCGAGGCAGATGACCTGTCCGTCGAACGGCTGGAGCTTCGGGAGCACGGTCTGGTGGGTGAGCAGCACGCGCGGCTTCGAGTCCGAGAACATGAACGCGATCCGGTCTTGCGGCAGCTCGGGATCGACCGGCACATACGCGCCGCCCGCCTTCAGTGTTGCGAGCTGGGCGACGACGAGGTCGAGCGAGCGCTCGAGCGCGACCGCGACGAGCGAGTCCGGCTTCACGCCGGCGCCTTGCAGGCGTCGAGCGAGCTGGTTCGCGCGCGCGTTCAGCTCCGCGTAGGTGAGCTGCTCGTTCTCGAAGACGACGGCAACGGCGTCTGGCGAGCGCAGTGCGCGGGCCTCGATCAGGGCGTGGAGCGGGAGCTGCGGGTAGTCCTTCTCCTCGCCGTGCGAAGCGACGAGCAGTTCCCGTCGCTCGTCGTCCGAGACCATCGGCAGGTCCTCGACCGGCGTGTCGGGCGCGTCCACCGCGGCGCGAAGCAGGTGAACGAAGTGATCGTGGATCCGCTCGATCGTCTCCGGGTCGAAAAGGTCGGTGCTGTACTCCCACATCGCGTCGAACCCACCGAGCCGCTCCTGCACGAAGAGGAAGAGATCGACTCCCGCCGCGGTGACCTCCGTCTCGATCTCCTCGGCCTCGATGCCCGGGAGCTCCAGTTGCGGCTCGGGCGGGTTGATGGCGAGGAGCACCTGAAAGAGCGGATGGCGGCTGAGGTCGCGCTCGGGCTGGAGCTCCCGGACGAGGAGCTCGAAGGGAAGATCCGAGTGCGCCCCGGCGCCGGCGACGCGCTGCCGCACGCGTTGGAGCAGCTCGCGGAACGTCGGCGCATCGGCAAGGTCGCTGCGCAGGACGACGGTGTTGAGGAGGACGCCGATCGTGTCGTCGAGCTCCGGCCTCGTGCGGTTGTCGACCGGCACGCCCACGACGAAGTCCGCTTCGCCGGTGTACCGCCGCAGCAGCACTTCGAAGACCGCGAGGAGCGAGTCGAAGAACGTTGCTCCCTCGTCGTGCGCCAGCTCCTCGAGCGCGGCTGTCGACTCCTGCGGCAACGGAAGCCGGCGCCTCGCGCCACGGAGGCTCGCAATCTGTGGCCGCTGCCGATCCGAGGGGAGCTCGAGGACGGTGGGCACCCCTTCGAGCTCGCTCGTCCAGTAGGCGAGGTCCGTGTGCAGGGCGTCGCCCGTGAGCCGCGAGCGCTGCCAGTCGGCGAACTCGATGTATTGCCGCCGCGGCTCAGGGAGCGGCGACGGAAGCCCCGCGGCGAACGCGTCGTAGAGGGTGCCGAGCTCGCGGTAGAGCAGGATCTTCGACCACTCGTCGAAGACGATGTGGTGGACGACGATCTGCAGGATGTGGTCGGTCGCGGAGAGCCGGATCAGCTTCGCGCGGAAGAGCCCCGCTGCGCCGAGATCGAACGGCCGCCGGCTCTCCTCGTCGACCAGGTGCTGCGCCGCCGCTTCGGGGCTGGTCTCTCCGGAGACGTCGACGACGTCGAGTGCGAACGCTCCGGGATCGCCGACGAGCTGTACCGGCTCGCCGTCCTCCACCGCGAAGCCCGTTCGCAGCGACTCGTGCCGGCGCACGACCTCGGCAAACGCGCGATCCAGCGCTGCGACGTCGAGAGCTCCCCGAAGCCGGACCGGCCACGAGAAGTTGTACGCGACGTTCCCCGGCGATAGCTGATCGACGAACCAGAACTGCTCCTGTGCGAACGAGCAGCGCGGAGGATGCACAAGCTCGCGTGCAGCACGCGCGGGAATCTCCGCATCGGCGCGGGTTTCGGCGCTGTCGAACGTACCGCTTTTCGCGGCATACCCGACACGGCTCATGGGCCGCAAGAGCGGTCGCCGTCCGAGATCCGCTCGGCGCGAGGGCCCACGGGTCGTCCGGGCGTGCGTTCACGCAGATCGCTCACACAACAGATCGTATTGAGCACCCCGGAGTGCTCCTACGCGACGTTGGACGAGCCTTGAGCCCCCCTCCTGACCGACTGGCTAGGTGCTCGGAGCGGCCGGATCTGACCTGGTTGTGGCGATGTTGTGAGCGTAGAATCGTGCGGGGATGATCGTCAGCCGCACGGCTGAGCTCGCTCGGCTCGACGACGTGCTTGCGGCGCTACGTCGTGGTGAGGGGTCAGCGCTGGTCGTGCACGGCGAGGCCGGGATGGGCAAGACGACGTTGCTCGACGCGCTTGTCGAGCGCGCGTGCGGGCAAGCGGTCGTGCTGAGGGCGTGCGGGGCGGAGACCGAGGTCGAGCTGGCGTTCTCGGCTCTGGCCGATCTCCTGCACCCGTTGCTCGGCGACCTCGGCGCGCTTCCGCCGCTTCAGGCCGCTGCATTGACCGGCGCGCTGGCGTTGGGGCCGCCTCTTCCCGGCGACCGGCTGGCGGTTTGCGTGGCCACGCTCGGCGTGCTGCGGGCCGCCGCGGCGCGCCGCCCGGTGTTGGTCGTGCTCGACGATGTTCAGTGGGTCGACGCGTCGTCGCGGGAGTGTGTCGAGTATGTCGCGCGCCGTTCGAGCGGGTCGTTGTCGGTCGTGCTCGCCGCGCGCGATCCGTGGTATGAGTCTGCGACGGTTCGATTGCCGGAGCTTGCCCTTGCGCCGCTCGACGATGCTGGGGCGGCCGAACTGCTGCAGCGGCGGGCACCGGGGCTGGCGCCCCCCGTGGCTGCGGCGATCGCCGATGTGGCTGCGGGCAATCCGCTGGCGCTGGTCGAGCTGCCGGCGACGCTCACGGCCGAGCAGCGCACGGGCGTCGCGGCGTTGGACCTGCCGTTGGCGCCCGGGGGTCGCCTGCAGCATGCGTTCGCGGGCCGGGTCGGGGTGCTCACAGGGCCGGCGCAGCGGGCCCTGTTGATCGCCGCCGTCGACGCCGACGGGGAATTGTCCGTGATCGCAGACGCCTGCCGGCGGGCGGGAACCGATGTTGCGTGTCTCGCAGAGGCGGAGGCGTGCGGCCTCGTGCATCTCTCTGCCGAGCGCGTGACCTTCGTGCATCCGCTGGCCCGCGGAACGGTGTATCAGGACGCGTCGGCAGCCGGTCGCCGCGCCGCGCACGCCGCGATCGCCGCCGTGGTGCACGACGACCGGCGCGTGTGGCATCTGGCTGCGGCCGCGATCGGGCCCAACGAGCGGGTCGCGACCAAGCTCGAACGGCTCGGAGGCCAGGCTGCGGCGCGCAGAGCGTACGCCTCCGCCTCGGTCGCTTTCGAGCGGGCCGCGCGCCTCACTGGTCGCTCGGAGGCTCGAAGCAGCAGGCTGCTCGCGGCAGGCGATGCCGCGAGCGCTTCCGGTGCGCCGGACCGTGCGCTCGCGCTGCTGGAGGAGGCGGCGCGCGCGCCGGTCGGCGCGGAGCAGCGCGCGCTCGCCGAGCACCTGCGCGGCCGGATGCTGGTCTGGCGCGGCAGACCCACCGACGCGATCCGCCTGCTGGTCGAGCAAGCCGAATTGGCAGCCCCGCAAGACCCGACACTGGCGGCCTCGATGCTGGCGGATGCCGCCAACGGCGCGACGACGACGAACCGATACCTCGACGCGGAGCGGCTCGCCCGGCGCGCCGTCGGGTTGCTCCCCGAAGGCGCCGACACGAGTGCGCGCGCACAGGTGCTGACGGTGTTCGGGTGGGTGCTGACCCTGCGCGGACAAGGGCCGGAGGCCCGTCGAGTGCTGGTCGAGGCGTCGCGCCTGGCTGAAGGGATCGACCAGCTCGGCCCGCACTGGCCATGGCTCCACCTGTTCTTACGAGCGCGGATCGCGCACGGTGAGCTCGAGCGGGCGCAGGCGGAGAGCGCCGCGCTCGGCGTGCGAGCTCGTGAGGCGGGCGCGCTCGCGATGCTGAGCAGCGTGCAGTTGATCGCCGCAGATGCGGCCTTTCGGCTCGGCGACTGGGAAGCGGCCGACGATCTGACGCTCGAAGCGATCCGGCTGGCCGCCGAGACCGGCCAGCCGTTGATGGAAGGCTTCTCTCTGTCGACACGGGCGCGCTTGACCGCGGCGCGCGGGCACGACGCGGAGAGCAGCGCGGCCGCGCTGGCGGCGCTCGAGATCGCCAAGTCCGGGTCGGTCACGTCCGGACTCCGGTTCGTGCACGCTTCGCTCGGGTTCCTGCATCTCGGACGTGACCGGGTCGACGAGGCGATCGCTGAGCTCGAGGCACTCGAGCGGCTCCACGAGCGCTCCGGCCAGGGAGAGCCGACGATCGTGCCGTGGGCACCGGACCTCATCGAGGCCTACGCGCGCCAAGGTCGCGCCGACGATGCGAGCCGTGTGCTCGCGATGCTCGCGCGCCAGGCAGCTTCGACCGGCAGTGCGGTCGCCGGCGCCGCCGCGGCCCGCTGCCGCGGACTGCTCGACAACGACTTCGACGCGGCGTTTGCCGAAGCGCTCGAGCTCCACGACCGGCGGCCGATGCCGTTCGAGCGCGCCCGTACGCTGCTTGCGTACGGGCGCCGGCTGCATCGCGCCCGCCGGCGCGCCGAGGCTCGTGAACGCCTCCGCGAGGCGCTGTCGGGGTTCGAGGAACTGTGCGCGACAGCGTGGGCGCTCCAGGCAGAGGCCGAGTTGCGGTCAGCGGGCGCGCGCCGCCGCCGCGCGTCGGACGGCGATGCGCTGACTCCGCAGGAGCTGCGTGTGGTCGCAGCCGTGCGGCGTGGGGGGACGAACCGCCAGATCGCGGCGGAGCTGTTCCTGTCTCCGAAGACGATCGAGTTCCACCTGCGCCAGATCTACGCCAAGCTCGACGTACACTCGCGCGCGCAGCTCGTAGCCGCGCTCGCAGAGAGGCAGCCACCGCTTAGCACCCAGTGATTCGCCCGGTGCACCGGGGACGGCCGGCGCCTACGGTCGATGGCCATGGAACTTCGCTTCGATCGGCCCGTCCGCGGTGTCGCCGTCGACGGCAGGAGTCTGCGCGCCGCCGTGGTCAACGAGAACGAGGTGCGGGCCGCGGCCGGCCTGACCATGGCGATCGGTGCCGTGGCGTTCAGCTACGCCTACTTCGCGAAGCAGTACGTGCCGCTTCAGGTCGTCGCCAGTCTGTTCTTCCTCGAGTTCCTGATCCGCGTGACGGCCGGGATCCGCTACAGCCCGGTCGGCGTGGTCGCGCGCGCGATGACCTTCAACCAGCCGCCGGAGTGGGTCTCGGCGAAGCCCAAGCGGTTCGCCTGGTCGCTTGGTCTCGCGATGACCTTCGCGATGACCATCATCACCAACAGCGGCATCCGCGGCCTGCTGCCCAGAACGATCTGCCTGATCTGCCTGACGCTGATGTGGATGGAGTCGGCGCTCGGCCTGTGCCTGGGCTGCAGGATCCACAACCTGATGGTGCGGCGCGGCTGGACGACCAGCGATCCGGCGGTCGAGGTGTGCGCTGACGGCGCCTGCGAACCGCCCTCGCGGCCGGCATCTGCCGGCGCCCCGATGACGACCGCCGCCACCCTGGCCGAGGGAAGAGACGGGCGATGATTTCGGGGGCCGAGCGGACGCCGGACGAGTCCGTGAGCCTGATCGAGCGCATCCGCAACTCGGTGATCGGCGACGACGCAGTACTCGATGGGCCGTTCGGACCGCGGCGGCTCGTCTATGCCGACTACACGGCCTCCGGCCGTGCTCTGGCGTTCGTCGAGGATTACATCCGCGAGCGTGTCCTCCCGTTCTACGCCAACACGCATACGGAGGCTTCCGCCACCGGCCTGCACACGACGGCGTTGCGAGAGGACGCACGCCGCGTCATCCACCACGCCGTCGACGGAGGCCCCGACGATCTCGTGCTCTTCTGCGGCTCCGGCTCGACTGCCGCGATCGACACGCTGATCCGCGTGCTCGAGCTCGATCGGCACCGTCGGCGACCGGTGGTGTTCATCGGCCCGTACGAGCACCACTCGAACGAGCTGCCCTGGCGCGAGTCGGTCGCAGACGTGGTCACGATCCGCGAGGACGCCGACGGGCGCCTGGACAGCGAGCACCTCGATTACGAGCTCCGCCGGTACGTCGACCGGCCGCTGAAGATCGGCAGCTTCTCCGCCGCCTCGAACGTGACGGGGATCATCACCGATGTCGACCGCGCGTCGCAGGTGCTGGCGCGCCACGGCGCCCTCTCCTGCTGGGACTATGCGACCGCGGGACCGTACCTGCCGATCAGCATGGCCGGCAAAGACGCGGTCTTCCTGTCCCCGCACAAGTTCGTCGGCGGCCCGGGCACGCCCGGTGTGCTGGTCGTCAAGCAGGACATCCTCCGCAATCGCGTGCCGTCGGTGCCGGGTGGCGGAACGATTCTCTTCGTCAGCCCGCGGGGCCACACGTACGACCCGGATCCCGTGACCCGAGAGGAGGGCGGCACGCCGGAGATCGTCGGCTCGATCCGCGCCGGCCTCGTGTTCGCCCTCAAGGAGCAGGTCGGCGCCGAGGAGATCCGTCGCGTCGAGCGGGATTTCGCGCGCCGGGCACTGGCGTCCTGGGAACCGAACCCGCACATCCAGATCCTCGGCAATACATCCGTGGATCGGCTGCCGATCGTCTCGTTCGGGCTGCGGCACCCGCCACGACTGCTGCACTCGAATTTCGTCGTCGCGCTGCTCAGCGACCTCTTCGGGATCCAGGCGCGGAGTGGCTGCTTCTGTGCCGGCCCGTACATCCATCGCACCTATCCCATCGACGACAACTGGTCGGCGCGCATGGATGCCGAATGCTCGCTGGGCCACCTCGGCGCGAGGCTCGCCTTCGTGCGCGTCGGCTTCAACTACTTCATCAGCGAAGCGGTGTTCGCGTACATCCTCGAGGCGATCCACCTGCTTGCCGAGCACGCGTGGAAGCTGCTGCCGCTCTACCACTTCGACCCGGCGAGTGGCTTGTGGCGGCACCGCGACGCCTGTCCGCCGCCGACGCTCGCCAACGCGCCCGTCGCGCGCGTTACCCGTGAGTCCGAGCATGCACTGACCAAGCGGCTCGAGGATGCGCGCGCGATCATCCGCGCCGTCGAGTCTTCGCCGCCGCGTGTAACCGACTCCGATCGGTCGCTCAGCCCGCAGTTCGAACGGATCCGCTGGTTCCCGCTTGCCCGCGAAGCACGTGCGCGCCTGGCGCGCGCAGACGCCCGGTCGACGATGAGTGCATGAGCACCTCACGCAGTTGTCTTGTTGTCGGCTTCGCCGTCGCCGTAATCGCGGGCGCTGCGATCCTGGCGACCGCAGGTCGGGCGACAGCGCCGCCTGTCGGTCCGCTGCCGTTCGGGCCATCGACGACGATCCAGACAACCCCGGGCCAGCTGATCGCGTTCGCGCTGCCGCACCGCGGCGGGGGGCGAGTCTGGCGCATCGCACGCCCGATCGACACAAGCGTTCTGCGCCAGGTGTCCGAGACCGACGTCGGCAAGCAGGCAGTGCTCGTCTTTGTCGCGGCCGGGCCCGGGACGACCACCGTCTCGTTCGGACTGACCCGAGGTGAACGGTTCTGGGCGTACGAGTCGCGCCTCTACACCGTCAGCGTCCAGTCGTAAACGTGCTCACACGTTCTCCGCGACTCTCGCTGCGCGCGCGGTCTTGAACCACTGTGAGATGTCAGGTGCCCAGAGGATCGTGACCACCACGAGCAGGCCGCCGGTGATCAAGCTCGAGACGTAGTCGGGGGAGCGCTCGATCGACAGGATCTCCTGCAGCACGCTGAGAGAGAGGACGCCGGCGGCTATCCCGACAGGGCTGCCTCGGCCCCCGGAGAGGCTGACGCCCCCGAGCAGCGCCGCAGTGGCGGAGAACGTCAGCACGTCGAACCCGATGTTCGTCGGGCTCGCGGTCGCGAGGCTGTAGCTGAGCAGAGCGCCCGGCAACGCGGCGCCGAGCGCGGACATGGTGAACACGCCGATCAGAAGACGGTTCACCGGCACACCGGCTACTCGCGCGGCTCTCCGGTCGCCGCCGATCGCTCGAATGTCGCGTCCCACACGGACATAGCGCAGGGCGAGCCCCACAACCACGAAGATCCCGAGTGCGATCAGGCTTCTGATCGAGAACACCTGGGCGATGGGTCGGTCGAGCCTGAGCCCGACGTTGTAGTTCTCGTACACGACGCTCTTCGAGTGGCCGAGGATGTAGGTGATTCCGAGAACGACCAGGTAGCCCCCGAGAGTCACCGGCATCGAGTTCAACCGAAAGTACGAGATCAACCCGCCCTGAATGCAGCCGACGACGACGGCGGTGCCGAGCGCCGCGAGCACGCCCACGAGCGGGGATCCGTTGCCGGTGAGGACGGCCACCATTCCGCCGAGGAGGTACATCGACGAGACGGAGAGGTCGAACTCTCCAGCCATGATCGTGATCCCCAAGGCGAGTGCGACAAGGCCGTAGGACGCGAAGTTCTGCAGGATGTCGTAGACGTTGGCGGTACGGACGGTGGAGCCCGTCACGACGGGCAGCAACGCCATCGTGAGGATCATCAGCCCGAGGATCGCGTAGGGAACGAACCGGCTCAGCCCGCCCGTGCGAATCGTCGAGAGTCGCGAAGCGTTCATCGCTTTCGCTCCCTGAGGTTCGTCAAGACGACGACGACGACGACGATGATCCCGCGGACGAGGATCTGCCCGCCGGTCGTGTACCCGCGCAGCAACAGCATGTCCGAGATCGTTGCGATGAAGATCGCGCCGGCGGCGGTCCGCAGAATCGATCCGCGTCCGCCCGTTACGGCGTTGCCCCCGACGAGTGCGGCGGCGATCGCGTCGTACGTATAGCTCCCGGTGAGCAGAAGCGAAGCATTCTGGCTCGAGGCGCCGATCAGGATGCCCGCGCCCGCCGTGAAGACCGACGTCAGGGCGAACGCTGCCGTTGCGAGCAGCGTGATCGGCAGTGCGGCCGCTCGTGCGGCAACGCGGTTCTCTCCCATCAGATAGATCTCACGGCCGAACCGCGTCCGGCGCATCACGATCTCCAGCAGAACGGTCAGCACAAGAAACACATAGACCGGAAACGGCACTCCAAAGAGGGGCTGTGCCAGCCACTCGTAGCTCGTCGCCGAGGTGGGGGGGACGATGCTCTGGCCGTGTGAGAGCCAGACTGCAAGCCCCTCCATGAGCCCCGCGGCACCGATGGTGATGATGATCGGGTTGGCTCCCCAGGCGCCGACCGCAAAGCCCTGGACCGCGCCGATGACGAGTCCGAGCAGAAGCGTCAGCACGATCGCCAGTGCGAGGCCGAACTGCAACGAGTAGAGGAAGAACATCGCCGTGACCGCGGCGGTCTGGCCGAGGGCGAGGGAGAAGAGGTTCCCGCTCAACATGATGACGGTCAACCCGATCGCGATGATCCCGACGAACGCGGCCGCCGTGAGGATCGCCTTCAGGTTGCTGACGGTCATGAAGCCGGTGGTCGTTGCGGCGCCGTACACGGTCAGAACCGTCAGGGCGGCGATCCAGGCGGCGAGTGCCGCATCCGCCACGCCGATCCGGCGCCCGCCGCTGGAGCCGAGACGCTGGAGAGCGCTGCCGGTGTCGGCGTTCATTGCCGTACCTGACTTGTGGTCATGTCGGCGAGAACCGATGCCGCCGATGCATCTGCCCGCGGGATGACGGAGACGACTCGTCCGGCGAACATCGTGACCACGATGTCCGCGAGGTCGAGGACCTCATCGAGCTCGGAGGAAGAGAAGATCACCGCAGCTCCCGCGCGAGCGGCGTCGCGGACGAGCTCGTGGATCTCCGCCCGCCCGCCGACATCGACGCCCCGGGTCGGCTCGTCGAGTGCGAGCAGGACGGTCCCCTCGTTCTGGAGCGCGCGGCCGAGCAAGACCTTCTGTTGGTTGCCACCGCTCAGGCTGGCTACCGGCGATCCGAGCCGGTCGACGTCGACACCGACCATCGTCGCGAGCTCGCGCGCAGTGCGCTGCGAGCGGCGCCGCAATACGACACCGAGCCGGCTGAGCCGGCGGAGCCTCGCGACTGTCAGATTGATCTCGACCGTCTGCCCGAGGAAGAGACCTTCCCGCTGGCGATCGTTCGGGATGTAGACGATTCCCGCATCGGACGCTCTCCGGGGCGTGTTGAGCTGCGCCGGGCGGCCGTGTACCTCGACTGCGCCGGAGGCGCCGGGAGCGAGACCGCCGAGCGCGCGGAGGACCTCGCTCGTTCCCGACCCCACCTGTCCGGCGAGACCCGTGATGACGCCGCTCTGAATCGTCAGCGAGAAGTCCTCGACCCTTCCGGGCACGGAGAGCCCGGTGACCGAGACTGCATCGACGCCCACGTCCGCGGGTTCTGCGGGCTCGTGGCCGCGAGCAGCCGTGGCGCCCTCCATCTCTCCGAGCATGAGCTCGATGAGGGAGCGCCTGTCTATCTCGCCGATCGTGTGAGTACCGACGAGCCGTCCGTCCCGCAACACCGTCACACGGTCGCACAGGTCGAATACCTCGTCGAGCCGGTGTGAGACGAAGATGACGCTTCGGCCCTGCGCCACGAGCTCGCGTGTTGCCCGGAAGACCCGTTCGATCTCCGGCTTGCTGAGGGTCGCCGTCGGCTCGTCGAGGATCAATAGTCGCGCGTCGCGGACGAGGAGCCGGGCGATCTCGACGAGTTGCCGCTCGCCGATCGCGAGTGACTCGACGGCGGCGTTCAACGGCACGTGCGCGAGGCCGAGCCCGTCCAGAGTCCGCCGCGCGCGTTCCGAGAGCCGGTGCCTGCGGTAGAGGAGCGGCACGTCGATCCCGCCGAGAAAGATGTTGTCCTCGACACTCAGCTCCGGAACGAGGCTCAGTTCTTGATTCACGAGCGCGATCCCGCGAGTCTGAGCGTCCTGCGGATTCCGGAGCGAGAGCTCCTCGCCGTTGAAGCGCATCGTTCCTGCGTCGGGCCGGACCAGTCCGACGAGGGCGCGAACCAGCGTGCTCTTGCCGGCGCCGTTATGTCCGCAAATCGCGTGGACTTCCCCGACGCGGACGTCGAGGTTCAGTCCCTGAATCGCCAGCACCGGGCCGTACGACTTCGAGAGCTCTTCGACCTCGAGGAGGACAGCGTCTTCGGGAGGGTCGTCCGAACGACGACGGGATCCGGCCACGCCTGCCGGATCCCGTTCGTCGTTCATGTGGTTCTTGTATCTGAGCTGCTTAGAAGGTGCAGAGCTTCGTGAACTTGGAGACGTTCGCCTTGGTGATGCGAGACTCGTGAACGTACGACACCTTGGGCGTCGTGGCCCCGGTCAGGATCTGCGTTGCGACCTTCACCGCAAGCGCCGCCTCGACCTGAGGCGCCTGCGTTCCGGTTCCGTACTCCTGCCCGACCTGGATCGCCTTGATGCCGACGCTCAGACAGTTGCTGCCGGTGACGATCAGGCCTTTCTTGGCGACACCGACGGCAACACCCGCCTGCTTGGCGCCCTGGATGATCCCGATGGCCATGTTGTCGGCCATCCCGTACGCGCCCTGGATGCCACCCTGCGATGCGTACTTGGAGAGCAGCTGCTGGGCATCCTTGGCCGACGTCGCCTGATCCCAGTTCGCGTCCTGGATGGCGACGATCTTGAACTGCGGGTACTTCTTCATGTACGCCTTGAACGCTGCCATACGATCGGTCACGTTGTTCTGGCTGGCGGTCCCGGTGAGCGCGATGACGTTGCCCTTCGCGTAGCCCGCCTGCGTCATGCCCTGGACGAGGTTCTGCGCGGCGAACCGTCCGAGCGCCGGGTCGTCGGTGCGCGCTTCGGCGGTGACGAGCTTCGCTCCTGCGGACGACTGGCGTCCGATAGCGCCGAGAATCGGGATGCCCGCCGCTTTCGCCCGGATGTACGACGGAACGATTGCGGATGCGCTCGCGGGCACGGAGATGATCAGGTCGGGCTTGTCCGCGATCAGTCGGTTCATGTTCTGCGCGTCGACCCCGGGATCGAAGACCGACGTGAGCACGGTCACGGTTGCGCCCTCTTTCTCGAGTCCGCTCTTGACCGAGTTCGACCAGGCGGCGCAGAACGGGTTCTGGTTGGTGCAGATGATCACGCCGACGTTCTTGCCGTCGAGCGGCCCCTGGCGCTTGCTGTTCGCCCCGAGGGCCGTGGCGGCGAACGCGACGGCAACGACGACGGCGACGGCGAATGCCGCGAGCACTGTCGCGCGCGGAGTCTTGTGCCTCATATCACGCGTCCTTTCCGTAGAGAACGGGCTTCATTGGGGCCAGCAACCTGGCCGGACAGTAGGACGTCCCGAAATGCATACGTAGTCATACAACGTGTCGCGGAAACTGTCAAACGGCGCCGGGCGAGCGCGGCACGCTCACTCCGCGGGTGCTCGACCGAGCGTGCTTCGGTGCACGATCTCGACCGGGAAGACCCTCCTGCGGGGAGCCAGCGGCTGCTCCGCTGCGATCCGCTCGAGCAGGAGCCTGGCGGCTGCGCGCGCCATCTCCGCAAGCGGCTGGCGCGCTGTCGTCAGGTTGAACGCCTCCCATCCGGCCATGTCGATGTCGTCGAAGCCGACGATCGAGAGCTCTTCGGGAACACGAACTCCGAGACGGCGGGCGGCGTCGAGGGCCCCGAACGCGATCACGTCGTTCGCGGCGAACACGGCGGTCGGTCGCGGCTCGGCCGCGAGCAGGTCGAGACACCACTGATAGCCGCTCGCATGGCTGTATTGGCCAACGCGCCGCAAGCGCGGATCGAGCGGAGTCCCGAAAGCCTGCAATTGCTCCGTGAACCCGAGCTCGCGGTCCCTCGTCGTCGAGGTGTTCTCCGGGCCAGCGATGAGCGCGATCCGCCGATGCCCGTAGCTCACGATCGCCTGCGCGACCGCGCGGCCGCCACCCGTGTTGTCGGAGACGACCACGTCCGTCGTCGCCGAGCCGATCTCGCGGTTCAAGAGCACCACAGGGCGGGCGCTCGAGCCACGACCGGGAAGCGGTGTCCCGAGAACGGCCGACACGTAGACGAGCCCGTCGGCGGCGCCGCCGTTGACCAGCTCCGCGACATGTTGCTCGAGCTGCGCATCGGTGCGCTCGTTGAGCAGAATCGTCCGGTAGTTCGCGAGTGCGAACTCGTTGTGGAGAATGTCGAGCAACTCCGGATAGAACGGATTGGTGATGTCCGAGACGACGACCCCGACCGTGCGCGTCCGGCGCGTGATCAGGCTTCTTGCAGCGAGATTCGGCGAATAGTTGCGCCGCTCCGCGGCCTCGAGGACTCGCTGCCGCGTCGAGGCAGCGACACGCGGATCGTCGCGAAGCGCACGGGAGACGGTCGACTGGCTGATCCCGAGCTCCTTCGCGATGTCATTGCTCGTCAACGCCATCCGGATCGCATCCTACGAGGCGGACCGCTCAACCCGAGCGGAGGGATGCGAGCCGTTCGCGGGTCCACTGCTCCAGTCCTCCGGCGGCCAGAAGGTCGGCGACGAAGGGCGACGGTGCGGGGAACGACCAGACTGCTCCGTCCGCCGTCCGGGTCAGCGATCCCGAGGCGAGGTCGATCGTGATCTCGTCGCCGTCCGCGACATGGTGCCACGCATCCGGGCATTCGATCGCCGGCAAGCCCAGGTTGACGGCGTTCCGGAAGAAGATCCGTGCGAAGCTCGCCGCGACGAGCGCCGTCACGCCGCGCGCGACGATCGCCAGCACCGCCTGCTCACGAGACGACCCGCCGCCGAACGCCCGACCGGCGAGGAGGATCGTTCCCGGGCCGATCCGGTCGGCGACCGCGGGCTCGAAGCGCTCGAGCAGATGGGCTGCGAGCTCGTCCGGGTCCGTGAGGTTCAAGTACTCGCCTGCGAGCACGATGTCCGTGTTGACGTCGTCCCCGAGCCGCACCACACGGCCGGTCAGCGGGGCCGCGCCGTTCACCCCGACCTCGGATCGACGATCGCCCCCGCTGCGGCGCTCGCACCGGCGACGGCGGCGTTGGCGAGGTACACCTCCGAGTCCACATGCCCCATGCGGCCGCGGAAGTTCCGGTTCGTGGTCGCAAGCGCCCGCTCGCCGGGGCCGAGGATGCCCATGTGGCCTCCGAAGCACGCCCCGCAGGTCGGCGGAACGATCACCGCGCCGGCCATGACGAGCGTCTCGATCAGTCCCTCGGTCACGGCGGCCCGGTGGATCGCGTTCGACGCCGGCACGACGATCAGCCGCGTCCCACCGGCGACTCGTCTTCCCGCGAGGCCCGCCACGAGCTGGCGCAGATCGGAGAGCGTGCCGTTCGAGCAGTTCCCGACGTAGACCTGGTCGAGGCGGAGCCCCGAGGGCAGCTCGTCGACCGCGGTCACAGCAGCAGGATCCGGGGGACGCGCCACGAGCGGCGGAAGCCCCTCGACGTCGATCCGAAGCACGTGGTCGTAGCCGTCCTCGTCGGCGGCGAGCGCGTCGACCCGCGGCACCGACCGCGCGCCGAGCCAGTCCATCACCGCATCATTCGGCGCGCAGATACCGCTCTTTGCGCCCGTCTCGATCGCCATGTTGCAGAGCGCCATCCGGTCGTCCACCGAGAGCCCGTCGACGACGTCCCCCGAGAACTCGAGCGCGCCGTAGGCCGCGCCGGACGATCCCGTCTCCCGGAGGACGGCGAGGATGAGGTCCTTCCCTGCCGTCCACGGGCCCGGCTGCCCCACGAACTCGATTCGGATCGTCTCCGGCATGCGCACCCAGACCTCCCCGAGCGCGAGGGCGGATGCGATGTCGGTCGATCCGAATCCGAGGCCGAGCGCGCCGAACGCCCCGTACGTGCACGTATGGGAGTCGCCGCCTGCGATCAGTGCTCCGGGCGCGATGAGCCCGAGCTCGGGCAGGAGCGTGTGTTCGATCCCGGCCTCGGCCGTGCGGCCGAGCTCGTAGTAGTGCTCGATCCCGTACCGCTCCGCGAAGCGGCGCAGGTCGCCGACGAGCTCGGCGCTCCTCACGTCCTTGGCCGGCACGAAGTGATCGGCCACGAGGACGACCCGCTCCGGATCGAACACGCGCACCGCGCCCATCCGCTCGAACGCCCGCATCGCGAGCGAGCCGGAGACGTCGTTCATCATCACGAGATCGCACGTCACCGTCGCGAGCGCTCCGGGCTCTGCGTCACCCGCTCCGTGGCGCGCGAGGATCTTCGTGGTCAGGCCGGCGGCGCGCGAATCGGTGCGTCCGGTATTTGACAAGTCCACCTTCCAGAGTCTATGCATACGTAGTCACAAAGGGAAGAGAACGTCGGAAGAGCTTCATTCGTGCAGATGCTGAAGACCAAGAGCGCGACACCATCCGGGGAGGGCGGCAACGCCGCTCTCGCAGAGGTCGTCGAGGAGATCATCAGCGCCGTTGCGAGGGACGGCGACGACGCCGTCCGGGCGTACTCGGCGCGGCTCGACGGCTGGGAGCCCGAGAGCTTCCGACTCGACCCGGACGAGATCGAGGCGAGCCTCGGCCGCGTCCCGCGGCAGGCGATCGAGGACATCGAGTTCTCCCAGGCGCAGGTGCGCCGATTCGCCCAGGCACAGCGGGAGACGATGCTCGATCTCGACGTCGAAACGCTCCCCGGCGTGCGCCTCGGCCACCGGCACATCCCCGTCTCGAGCGTCGGCGCGTACGTCCCGGGCGGCCGCTATCCGATGGTCGCGTCGGCCCATATGAGCATCGTCACCGCCAAGGTCGCGGGAGTGCAACGAGTGGCGGCCTGCACCCCTCCGCTCGGCGGCCATGTGCCAGACGCAACCATCGCGGCGATGCACCTCGCCGGAGCCGACGAGATCTACGTGCTCGGCGGCGTGCAGGCAATCGCGGCGATGGCACTCGGAACGGAGACGATCGCACCGGTCGACTTCCTCGCGGGACCAGGCAACGCGTACGTCGTGGAGGCAAAGCGGCGCCTCTTCGGCAGGGTCGGCATCGACCTGATCGCCGGCCCGACCGAGATCCTCATCGTCGCGGATGAGACGGCCGATCCCACGATTGTCGCAGCCGACCTGCTCGGCCAGGCCGAGCACGGCCCTGCGTCGCCGGCCGTGCTTGTCACGACCTCCCTGGCGGTCGCGGAGCAAACGCTCCGCCAGATCGAGATCCAACTCGTCGACCTGCCGACGGCGGACATCGCCGCGCGAGCGTGGGAGGATCACGGAGAGGTAGTGGTCGTCGACTCGGATGACGAAGCGCTCGAGCTCGCTGATGCGTATGCGTTCGAGCACGTCGAGATCCACACGGCCGAGCCTCGCTGGTACCTGGAGCGGATGCGCAACTACGGCGCACTCTTCCTCGGGGAGGAAACGACGGTCGCGTACGGCGACAAGTCGATCGGCACCAACCACATCCTCCCGACCTCGGGAGCAGCGCGCTACACCGGCGGCCTCTGGGTCGGGAAGTTCCTCAAGACCGTGACGTACCAGGAGTGCGACGAGCCTGCCAGCGCCGTGATCGGAGAGGTCAGCGCACGCCAGTCGCGGATCGAGAACTTCGAGGGGCACGCGCGCAGCTGCGACGTGAGAGTTGTCAAGTACGCGCAGACGATGGCCTCGTCGAGTGAAGGGACGACGGTCTCGACGAGGGACGGCGGGTGACCTACCGCCTCGGGGTCGACGTCGGCGGGACGTTCACCGACGTCCTTCTCCATGACAGCGACCGGCAGCGCGTCTGGCTTGCAAAGACGCCCAGCACGCCGGACGACCAGTCGGTCGGCGTCATCGAAGGAATTCGACTCGCCGCCGATCGGGCAGACATCGAGCTCGGTCAGCTCGACGCGATCCTTCACGGAACGACCGTAGCGACAAATGCCGTGCTGGAACGACGCGGCGCCCGCGTCGGACTTGTCGTCACGGAGGGGTTCAGGCACATCCTCCACCTCGCCGAAGCGTGGACACCGGGACCGTTGTTCGGGTTCATGGTCTACGAGAAGCCGGAGCCGCTGACGGATACGCGGTACGTGCACGAGGTACCCGAGCGGATCGGTGCCGACGGCGCGATCATCGAGACGATCGACGAGGGTGCCGTTCGGAAAGCACTGTCCGCTCTCGTCTCCGATGAGGTCGAGGCAATCACGGTCTGCCTCTTGAATGCCCATGCGAACGGCCGCCACGAGCGCGCGGTGGCGGACATCGCCGCGGAGCTCGCGCCGGGACTGCCGGTGTCGATCTCGTCCGATGTCCTGCCGGAGTTCCGCGAGTACGAGCGAACGGTGACGACACTCGTGAACGCCTACGTTGCTCCGGCGCTCGCGAAGTACATGGTGAACGTCAGCGACGGGCTGAAGGCCGCGCACGCACGCGCACCGATCCAGGTCGTCCGATCCGACGGAGGCCTGATGAGTCTCGAGGCTGCCTGCAGGAATCCGGTGCAGACGGTGCTCTCCGGTCCGGCCGGCGGTGTCACGGGAGCGGCGGTTGTCGCGACCCGGGCCGGGTTCGAGCGCATCCTCACGTTCGACATGGGCGGCACGTCGACGGATGTCGCGGTCTGTGTCGCCGGCCGGCCCGCGATCACCCGGGAGACGAGCGTCGGCGACTTCCCCGTGCGAGCTCCCGCCGTCGACGTGGCGAGCATCGGCGCAGGGGGAGGCTCGATCGCATACGTCGCGGAGGCGACCGGGGCGCTCCGCGTCGGTCCCAAGAGCGCAGGCGCTGTTCCGGGGCCTGCGTGCTACGGCCTCGGCGGCACGGCCGCAACCGTCACGGACGCCAACGTCGTCCTGGGGCACCTGCCGCCACGGCTCCTCGGAGGCAGCATGGAGCTGGACGCGGACGCAGCACGTCAGGCGGTGGCGCGCGTCGCGGATGCGCGCGGTGCCGGTGTCGAGGAGACCGCACGCGCGATCGTGGACATGGTGGACGAAGCGATGCTGGGCGCGCTGCGCGTCGTGACGGTCCAGCGCGGCCGGACGCCCAGCGACTTCGCCCTCGTGGCCTTCGGCGGTGCCGGTGGCGTGCACGCGAACGCACTCGCGAAGATCCTCGGCTCGTACCCGGTGATCGTCCCGGAGGAATCCGGCGTCCTCTCCGCCATGGGCTTCATCTCGTCCGACATCAAGAACGAGGTCAGCCAGACGTTCGTTCGGAGCATCGCGTCCACGACGACGGATGCGGTGCGCGAGCCCTTCGAGTCTCTCGCCTCGCGCGCCCGCGGATGGCTCGACGACGAGAACGTCGATGCCGCTGACCAAGATCTGCGCTACATCCTCGACATGCGCTACGCGCGCCAGGGATACGAGATCCCGATCGAGCTCGACGGCGCCGAGCTCGCCGCTCTCGACCTCGGCGCGCTCGAGCGCACCTTCGGCGATGCGCATCGACGTCTCTACGGGTTCGTGCTCGAGGGCGGCGCCGAGATCGTCAATCTCCGCGTGGTGGCCGTCGGCCGTGTTCCGATGCCCGAGGTCGAAGCGCGCGTGATCGGCGGCGTCGACGCCTCCGCCGCACAGACGGGGACGCACCCCGTCTGGACGCCGGCCGGAACGGTCCATGCCCCGACGTTCGACCGGGCGGCGCTCGAGCCGGGGATGGAGATCAACGGCTACGCGATCGTCGAGCAGTACGACGCGACGACCGTCATCCTTCCTCACCATCGAGCCGTCGTCGATCCGTGGATGAACCTGCTGATCTGGCCGGAGGAGCCGAGCCGATGACCGAAGCCATCGACGTCGCAACGCTCGACCTGATCGAGAACGCGCTCCTCAACGCGCGCTTCGAGATGGACGAGGTCGTGCGGCGGGCTGCAATGTCTCCGACGATCCGTGTCCAGCACGACGAGTTCCCGATGATCTGCAATGCCCGCGGCCAGATGGTCGTCGGCCAGTTCGGCTCGTACATCCCCGAGGTGATCGACCGCTTCGGCGGCGACATCGTCGAGGGCGATGTGATCCTGCTCAACGACCCGTATATCTGCAAGGGGTCGATCTCGCACTGCAACGACTGGCTCGTGATCCTGCCGGTGTTTCACGAAGGCCGGCACATCGCATTTGCGTCGCTCTTCGGCCACATGATGGACGTCGGCGGGAAGGTGCCCGGCAGCCAGGTCTCCGACGCCACGTCGATCTGGGAGGAGGGCATTCGGATCCCGCCGATCAAGATCTTCAGTCGCGGCGTGCTCAACGAGACAGCGCTCGACGTGATCCTGAACAACACCCGTACGCCGGACACCAACCGAAGCGACCTGATGGCGATCATCGGCGGCTGCCGCGCCGCTGAGAAGCGGATCGTCGAGATCTGCGAGCGGTTCGGCCCGGATACGTTCGAGGCCGCGTGCGATGCGCTGCTCGACCGCACGCGCCGCGCGATGGCGCACATCATCCGGCAATACATTCCTGAGGAGCCGGCAACGTTCACCGACTGGGTCGACGACGACGGTCTCGGCAACGGCCCCTTCAAGATGGTGCTGACGATCTGGCGGGAGGGTGACGTCTGCCATGCCGACTGGACGGGGACGGACGACCAGGCGCCGGGCTCGATCAACTTCCATATCCACGAGGGCCTCTGCAAGCTCTTCCTCGGGATCTACATGATCATGGCGTTCGACCCGGGGATCCTCTTCAACGACGGTCTGTACGACGTGTTCGAGGTGACGCTCCCGGAAGGGTCGCTCCTGAACCCGAAGTTCCCGGCACCGCTCTCGAACAGGCTGAACGTGCACACCCGCCTGTTCGACTGCATCAGCGGCGCGCTGGGGCAGAAGGCTCCCGAGCTCTCGATGGCAGCGGGTTACGGGACGAGCCCGTTCTTCGTCTTCTCCGGCTACGACGCCGACGGCGAGTACTTCCAGTTCGTCGAGCTTCTCTTCGGCGGGCTGCCGGCGCGGTACAAGAGCGACGGGCTCGACGGGCACTCGTGGTGGCCCCTCTTCCGGACGACACCTGCCGAATACGCGGAGAGCTACTACCCCGTGCGGATCAAGGCGTACAGACCCGCACGCGACACCGGTGGCGCCGGGTTCTACCGTGGCGGCACGGGAATCGAGAAGGAATATGTGTTCACGAGCTCGGGATCGTTCACCGTCAACGACGACCGCGCGACGATCCCTCCGTGGGGGATCAACGGCGGCCGGCACGGCGGCTGCAGCAGCAAGCTGCTCTTCCGTGCGTCCGGCGAGGAGGTCGAATTGCCCTCGAAGATCGACCAGGTGCCCGTCGGTCCGGGCGACCGGCTCGTCTTCCGGACGGCAGGCGCCGGTGGGTGGGGTGACCCACTCGATCGTGATCCGCAGAGCGTTCTTCGCGACGTGCTGCGCGACCTCATATCCCGGCACGCCGCCGTCAGCGAGTACGGCGTGGTGATCGACGAGGACGCCGTCGACGAGCCCCAGACGATCGCCGAACGGGCGAGACTGCGGTCGGCGCGCGGGCCGATCCAGCCGTTCGACTTCGGCCACATACGGGAGGTCGTGCCAGGGGAGTCCAGCATGACAATGAGTCTCCGCTCTCGACTCGCGCAACCGGACGCGCTCGTCGCGCTCGGCGCGCACGACGGGCTCACCGCAACGCTTGCCGAGCGCGCCGGGATCGAGGCGATCTACCACGGTGGCTACGCCCTTGCCGCACACCATTTCGGCTTGCCCGATGTCGGTCTCGTCGGCCGCGCCGAGGTTGTCGAGAGCGTCCGGCGCATGCGGGCAGCGACCGAACTGCCGATCATCGTCGACGCCGACACGGGCTACGGGTCCGAGGCGGGCGTCTGGCTGACTGTCCGCGAGCTCGAAAGCGGTCGGCGCCAACGCCGTGCAGATCGAGGATCAGGTCTCACCGAAACGGTGCGGGCACATGGAAGGGAAGGAGGTCATCTCAGCGGAGGAGATGACGCTCAAAGTGCGCGCAGCCGTCGACGCGCGACGCTCGGACGAGACCCTGATCATCGCGCGGACGGATGCGCTGCAGGTAACGGGACTCGACGACGCGATCTCTCGCTGCAACGCGTACGCCGACGCGGGGGCCGACCTCGTGTTCGTCGACGCGCCGCGCACGCACGAGGAGTACGCGGCCATCGCGGAACGCTGCTCCGCCCCCGGCGTCGCGAACATGAGCGAGACGGGAAAGTCGCCGGCGATCCCGACGTCCGAGCTCGAGGCAATGGGCTACGCCCTGATCATCTTCCCCAGCTCGCAGACGTGGCTCTTCACGAAGGCCTACACAGAGCTCTGCGAAGCAGTCGTCCGCGATCGGACGACCGCCTCGCTCACGGACCGCTTTACGAGCTTCGACGACGTCAACGACATTCTCGGTCTCTCCGAGTGGCAGTCACGGTGAGTACTGAGGACGTCTACGCGACGCGCGGGTTCGGCGGCAGGCAGGGAGCCGGTGAGCGTCCTGCAGTTCTCGTCGTCGACTTCATCGAAGGGTTCACGAACCCTGAGTCCAAACTCGCGTGCGATGCAGACGCCGCCGTCGTCGCAACACGGGAACTACTCGACGCAGCTCGGACATCGTCGGTACCGGTGATCTTCACGACAGTCTCCTACACGGACGACGATCTCGAACGCGCCGCGATGTTCATCGCCAAGGCGCCTGCACTCGCGACTCTTCGCCCGGACTCCCGCTGGGTCGAGGTCGACTCGCGGCTCGGCCGCCGTTCCGACGAGATCGTGATCACGAAGCTCTTCGCCTCGGCGTTCTTCGATACCGAGCTCGACGCCATTCTGCGCGGGGCCGGCTGCGACACGGTCATCGTCGCCGGAGCGTCGACGTCGGGATGCGTGAGGGCGACGGCCGTCGATGCCCTGCAATACGGATACCGCGTTCTCGTCCCCAGAGAAGGGGTGGCGGATCGCGCGGAGGACGCACATCGCGCGTCGCTTCTCGACCTCGACGCGAAGTACGGCGACGTGATCCGGCTCGCCGAGGCGATCGAGGTCGTCGAGGCTGCCGGCACCCTCTCTCGCGCAGGTTGAGCCGTGGTGAGCGACACCGCCACCTCGTTCACCTTCGACGCGCCACGGGTGCAGTTCGGAGCGGGGTCGTCGGCCGAGACGGGCGAGCATCTCCGGCAGCTCGGAGTCAGCCGCGCACTGATCGTCTGTGACGGCTTCGTCGTCGAGTCCGGCACCGCGGAGCGGTTCCAGTCGTCTCTCGAGCGCGAGGGCATCGAGTCGGAGATCTACGGCGGCATCTCCGGCGAGCCGACCGAGTCTTCGGTGCTGCGCGCCGTGGAGGCGGCCCGCGGCGGGTTCGACGGGTTCGTCGGTGTGGGTGGAGGCTCCGCGCTGGACACCGCCAAGCTCTGCGCACTCTTCGCAACCCACGAAGGCGAGTTGCTCGACTTCGTCAACGAGCCGCTCGGGCGGGGGTTGCCGGTGCCGGGACCGCTGCTTCCGTTCGTAGCAGTCCCGACGACCTCGGGCACGGGATCCGAGGTCACGACGGTCGCGATCGTGGACTTCCCTCGCCTGGGAACCAAGACCGGTGTCTCACATCGTCACCTCAGGCCGAACCTTGCGATCGTCGACCCGCTCCTCTCGCTGTCGTGTCCGCCGGGCGTCACGGCGTCCGTCGGGATCGACGCACTGCTCCACGCCCTCGAGGCGTACACCGTCCTTCCGTACGATGCGCGGCCGCAGCTGCCGCTCGCGCAGCGCCCGCCCTACCAGGGCTCCAATCCGTTCTCGGACACCCTCTGCGAACGGGCGATCCAGCTCGTGGGCCGGCATCTCCGTACCGCCGTCGCCGACGGCGGCGACGTCGACGCGCGCACGGCGATGTCGCTCGCGGCAACGACGGCCGGCATCGCCTTCTCCCGCGCCGGAGTGCACCTACCGCACGCGCTCTCCTATCCGATCGCGTCGCTCGGCCACGGCTGGACGCCGCCGGGGTACGGAGGGGCGGCGCTCGTCCCGCACGGGTTTGCGGTGGCGTTGACCGCCCCGGCCGTCTTCCGGTTCATCGAGGACGCGACGCCCGGCCGGTGCTCGGCGGCCGCTCGCCTGCTCGACGGCGGGACCGATCTCGCGACCTCGTTCGAGCGCCTGCTCGAGGACATCGGTGCGCCGATGCGACTGCGTGAGGTCGGCTTCACCGAGGACGACCTTCCCGCCCTTCTGGCAGGCGCGCTGGAGCAACAGCGGCTGCTCGTCGGCTCCCCGAAGCCGGTCGGCGCCACCGAGCTCGAAACCGTGTTGCGAGCATCTCTCTGATGGAAGCTGCCGACTTCGCCGGCGCCTGGCCCTCGAGGGTCGCCATCGTCGGGGCCGGGACGATGGGAATCGGCATCTCGCACGTGTTCGCGTTGAGCGGCGTCCCAACGGTGCTGATCGACTCGACCGCGGCCCGAGCCGAGGAAGCGCGCGTGCGCTCGCTGCAGCTCGTGTCCGCACTCGAGCGGGTCGGAACCGTGGGTCGCGGGGCCGCACGGCGCGTCGAGCAGTTCACGTCGGCGGCCGGATCCATCGAAGCCGGTACGCCCGCGGCAGATCTGATCGTCGAAGCCGTCGTCGAGCGAGCCGACGTCAAGGTCGAGGTGTACGCCTCGATCGAAGCTGCAGCCGGCGAGTCAGCGGTGATCGCCACCAATACGTCATCGATCCCGATCGGGCTGCTGGGATCGCACCTCGAGAAACCCGCGAGATTTCTCGGCGTGCACTGGTTCGTCCCGCCGCTCCTCGTCCCCTGTGTGGAGGTGATCCCGTCGCCCGCAACAGACGAGGCGATCGTCGCGGACGTCGTGGACGCCTTGACCGCCCTCGGCAAGACTCCGGTCGTGGTCGGCGACGGCCCGGGCTTCGTAGCCAACCGGATCCAGTTTGCGTTGTTCAAGGAAGCGGCCGCGATCGTGGAGGACGGGCTCGCGACCGCGGAACAGGTGGACGAGATCGTGCGATCGTCGTTCGGATTTCGGCTCCCGTTCTTCGGCCCGTTCACGATCGCGGACATGGCGGGCCTCGATGTCTATGCCGACATCTTCGAGACGCTCGAACGCGGCCTCGGGCCCGGCTTCTCCGCGCCCGAGCTCCTGACTGCGCACGTCGCGAAGGGCGAGTTCGGCGTGAAGACCGGGCGCGGATTCCTCGACATCACGCAAGACGAGGCGGCTGCGCTGATCGACCGCAGAGACCGTGCATATCTGGCGCTTGCGCGCCTTCGCCGTGAGCTGGACCGATGACGGACTTCGACCCTGTCCTGCCTGCGCAACGCCTCGACGGTCGCCACGCTGTCGTGACCGGAGCCGGGCGCGGCATCGGGCGCGCCGCTGCGCTCGCGCTGCGCGGAGGCGGGCGCAAGCGTGACGCTCTTCGCGCGAACGCTCGACGAGCTCGATGCGGTTGCGCAAGAGGTTCGCGACCGCGGGTCTCACGCGGACACATGCGTCGGAGACGTTCGGTCGCCCGGCGACGTTCGCCGGCTGATCGAGACTGCCTCGGCGCACGAGAGTCTCTCGATCTGCGTGACGGCGGCCGGGCTCAACCGTCCCGGGCCGACGCTCGAGCAGGCAATCGACGATTTCGACCTCGTCGTCGACACGAACCTGCGCGGCACCTATCTCACCTGTCGAGCGTTCGCCGAGGCCGTCGTCCGACAGCGACACGGCGCGCGAATCGTGGCCGTCTCGTCTCAGATGGGCGAGGTCGGCTATCCCGGCCGCGCTGCCTACTGCGCGAGCAAGCATGCGGTGAACGGGCTCGTTCGGGCGCTCGCGGTCGAGTGGGCGCCGTTGGACATCTCGGTGAACGCCGTGGCCCCGACGTTCGTCGACACGCCCCTCACGCGACCGATGTTCGAGGACGAGGCGTTCAAGGCCGACGTCCTGCGCCGGCTTCCGATCGGGCGCATCGGCACCGCGATGGACGTCGTCGGCGCCATCGTGTTCCTGGCGTCGGACCAGTCGAGCCTCGTCACCGGCCACGTCCTGGCCGTCGACGGCGGCTGGACAGCCTGGTAGAGGCTCCGTTCAGCCGGCGGTCGCGATCGCCTCGATCTCGATCTCCAGTTCTGGTAGCGCGAGCGAGCTCACCTCGACGATCGTGTCCGCCGGGTAGGGCGGCGTGAACCACTTCCCGCGCAGCTCGACGATCTTCCCGAAGTTCGACATGTCGGTGAGGAAGATCGTGACCTTGACGACACGGTCGAGGCTCGACCCGCCGGCCTCGAGCACGCGCGCGAGGTTGCGGAAGGTCTGCTCCGCCTGAGCATCGAAGTCGCCGATCCCGACGAGCTGTCCGTGCTCGTCCATCGCTGCCTGGCCGGAAACGATCACGAGCTCACCGACGCGGAAGCCCTGCGAAAGCCGGTACGGCTCGTACGGGTCCGGATCGAGGCGGATCGGCTGCGCGTCCATCGAGCCTCAGCGCCCGAGAGCCGCGAATTCAGGATTCGGGGTCCAGCCGAGCCCGGACGCCATCCGGTTCGACATGTTGAACATCCCGGTCGTCTCGGCGATGTCCATGATGTCCTCGTCGCTCCACCCGACCGCACGCAGGGCCTGAACGTCCGCCTCGCTCATCTCCTTCGGCCTGACCGTGAGCTTGACCGCGTACGAGAGCATCTCCCGTGTTCGTGTGTCGAGCGGGGCAGACGCATGGTCGGCGGCGATCGCATCCGCGAGCGCGGCGTCCTTGGTGAGCTTCCGGAGGGCCGCGCTGTGCGCGGCGATGCAGTACGCGCAGTCGTTCGCAACGGAGACGACGACCGCGATCATCTCCCGCTCCGCCTTCGTCACGCCCGACGACCCTTTCATCAACTCTTCGTAGTGCGCGTTCCAGGCGAGCAGGTGGCTTGGGCGCAGGGCGAAGAGACGCAGGACGTTCGGGACGAAGCCGAGCTTTTCGAGCGACGGCGCCCAGAGCTCGAGCACCGCCTCCGGAAGCTCGTCGTCCTCGGGGACACGGAGCCATGACAGCCGTTCGCCTGCCGTGCCGGTCACTCCGACGCCTCGATCGCGGCCAGCGCCTCGTCGAGCGAGACCACATCGCCGTACTTCGCGTCGACGTCGTACAGAGCTTGCTCGTGCGCTGCCGGGTTGCGGTCGCCGACGGCCTCGCGGGGGATCGTCAGGCGGTAGCCGTTCTGAAGCACGTCCACGGCTGTCGCACGGACACAGCCGGAGGTCGATGCGCCGGTGACGATCACCGAGTCGCAGCCGTGGGCCGCGAGCAAGCTCTGAAGCGACGTGCCGAAGAACGCGGACGCGAAGAGCTTGTTCAGCACGGGCTCCTCCGGCCGGGGGGCGAGTCGCGGGTCGATCTCCGTGAAGCCGCTTCCCTCGGCGAGCGTGAGGAGGATCGGCACCTTGTCGATGAACGCCTTCGCGACGGCCTTCTCACCCTCGCCGTAGGAAACCGTCGTGAAGACGACGGGGAGCCCCTTTGCCCGCGCGGCTTCGAGCAGCCGGCCGATCGCTTCGACGACGTCGTCGAGATCGCACACGAGCGGGGAGTCCGGGCTCGTGAACCCGAGGCTCATGTCGATGACGAGGAGGGCAGGGCGCCTGCCGGCGCCTTGCCGCTCTCCGAAGCCGGCGAGGTGGCTCACGAGGGTGCAGGCATCCCGTCGCCTGCGCGAACCCGGGCGAGTGCGTCCTCGGGCGGCTCGAGCGGTGACCACCGCAAAGGCTTCGCCGGCATCGGCGGCTCCAGTCCGGTCTCGGCCTTGCAGTTGCCGATCACCTCGTCGAGGGACGGGCCGAAGTCGAACTTCGGTGTATCGCCCCGCTCTGCCCGCTGGCGCGCACGCTCTGCTTCCGTCGCCGCCTCGTCCACCGTGCCGTCGTCGTCGAGCGCGACGCCGTAACCGGCGAGAGCGTTCTCGCGCGAGACGAGCCCGAACGACACATCACGCGCGACGATCTCGGCGGGCCGGTCGAGGCGATCCTTCCAGCCGCCGCCGCCGGCGGTCCGATAGACGAGCATGTCGCCCGGTTCCACCTCGACGTGGTCGCACTTCGACGGCAGCTGCTCTTCCGTGCCGTCGGCGCGCTTCAGGATCTTCTCCGAGCGGCCGCCCGGCAACCCGCCGAGCACTCCCCACGGCCGCGTCAGCCAGCGGTCGTCGTGGATCGAGACCTCGCCCGGCTCCAGATAGACGTACCGCTTCTCGACACCGTTGCCGCCGCGGTGCAGTCCCGGGCCGCCAGAGTCGGTGACCGTCGTGTAGCCGTCGATCCGCAACGGGTAATACGCCTCGAGGTACTCGGTCGGGATGTTCTCGAAGAGCGGCCACCACGAGTGACCGTCCATCCCGTCACCGATCGGCCGGCCGGGGATGCCGCCGTAGAGGATCTCCATCGAGTAGAAGAACTCGCCGCTGCCGTCCCAGCCCGAGTAGAGCATGTACGGGCTCGTGCCGTAGCCGGCGGCGGTGTTCAGCTCCGGGGCGTTCTTGCAGAGCGCTCCGCCGAGCACGTCGAACAGGCGAGCGAGCGCGTGCGTGCGGCAGCCGAGCGCGGCGGGGTAGCGCGGCCGAAGCAGGCTCCCCTCGGGCATGACGACGTGCAGCAGCGGATAGAAGCCGTCGTTGAACAGGATCTGCGGATCGTTGACCATGATCAGGTAGATCCCGATGAACATCTTGAACATCCCCTCGGAGAGGTAGAAGTTGATCGGTCCGAGGGCCTGCGGGTCGGTACCCGACCAGTCGAAGAAGGCGTGCTCGCCCTCCCGCCAGATCGTCAGCTGCATCTTGAACGGCCCGTTGCCGAGCCCGTCGTCGTCGACGTAGTCGACGAACGTCTGCGGCTCCTCCGGTATGGCAACCGAGATGAGGAACTTCATCGCGTTGTAGGTGCGGTCGAGGAGCGCCTGCAGCGCGGCGAGGTAGGTCTCCTTGCCGAACCGTTCGCACAGCTCCATCACGCGCTTCTCGCCCGCCCGACAGCCTGCGACGATCGCGAACAGGTCGGCCCGGTTCATCTCGGGCAGGCGAACGTTGTTGAAGATCAGCCGCAGGATCTCCTCCTGCACGACGCCCCGCTCGACGATCTTCAAGGGCGGGATGATGATGCCCTCCTCGAAGATCGTCTTCGCGCCCGTCGGCAGCGACCCGGGCAGCGGCCCGCCGGCGTCCATCTGGTGACCGAATTGCGACGACCAGCCGACGAGCTCGTCCTCGTAGAAGATCGGCACCAGGACGAGCCAGTCGTTCGTGTGCGAGATCGACGCCGAGCACTTGAACGGATCCGAGGTGAGGATGACGTCGCCCGGGTACACCCCCCTGTCCCAGTCCTCCATCATCTCGTTGATGTAGGCGCCGAACTGGCCCACGACCATGCGGCCTCGGGGGTCCGTGAGCATCGGGAACTCGTCGTGCTGCTCCCGGATGACGGGACTCATGGCCGAGCGGAACAGCACTGCGTCCATCTCGTAGCGGGCGCTCTTGAGGGCGCCCTCGATGATGTCGAGTGTGACGGGGTCGACCGTCACCCCGGTCGGGATCTCCGCGATCCGCAGTTCGTCGGTAACTGTGCTCATGGTGTCCCCTACGCCTTCGGATTGATGAGGATGTTGAAGTTGACGTCAACCTCGGCGACGTATCCCGGCAGCACGACAGTCGTCGAGTCGAACTCGGTCACGATTGCCGGCCCGTCGAAGCTGTTCCCCGGGGCGAGCCTGGCGCGGTCGTAGATCTTGGTCGACAACCGGTCGCCGTGGAAGACGATCTCGTGTTCTTCCACGATTGCGCCGGACGCGTCGGCGCCAGACGCGCTTCCGACCGGCAACTCCGGCTTGGGCACGGCGCCCGATCCGACGGCGCGAAGGTTGACGATCTCGCTCGGCGTGCCGGCCATCCGGAAGCCGTAGAGCTGCTCGTGAAGCTGGTTGAACCGCTCGTCGAGATCTGCGAGCCCGTTCCGTGCCTCGCCCGGGTCGAGAGTGACCGGGATCTCGTATCCCTGCCGGTGGTAGCGCATGTCGGCGCTGTACGTGATCGTGCGCGCCTCCTTTGCGATCCCCTCGCCGTCGAGCCACGCGGTGGCCTGTGTGCCGAGCGATTCGAGGATCTCGGCCACCTGGCTGGGCTCGGCGTCGCCGAGGACGCGGATGTACGTCTGGGCGAACTCGTCGCGGAAGTCGGCCACGAGGTCGCCGATGGCGCAGAGGAGCCCCGGCGCCGGTGGGATGAGCACGGGGAACGACCCCATGATCTCCGCGACCGCGTTCGCATGCAGCGGTCCTGCGCCGCCGTACGCGACGAGCGCGAAGTCGCGGGGGTCGTGCCCGCGCTGGACCGAGACGAGCCGCAGGGCACCGGCCATGTTCTCGTTCACGATCGCGATGATCCCTTCCGCCGCCTCTTCGGCCGAGGAGAGGCCCATTGCGTCGGCGATTCTCTGGACCGACGTCCGCGCCGCTTCGACGTCGAGCGCCATCTCGCCGCCGAGCAGCCGCGGAGGGAGGTGGCCGAGCACGACATTTGCGTCGGTCACGGTCGGCTCTTCGCCGCCGCGCCCGTAGGCGGCCGGTCCGGGGTCGGCCCCTGCCGACTGCGGGCCGACGCGGAGTGCCTTCGTGAGCTCGGGGACGTGCGCGATCGAGCCGCCTCCTGCGCCGACGGTGTGCACGTTGACCGAGGGCACCTTGATGCGGAAGTGGCTGATCGAGGTCTCGCGGCCGATCGTGGGCTCACCGTTCTGGCACAGCGCAACGTCCGTCGACGTGCCGCCCATGTCGAAGGTGAGGATGTCCTCGAACCCCGCCTTGCGCGCGACGTAGAGCGCGCCGGCGACGCCGCCGGATGGGCCGGACAAGATCCCGTAGATCGGGTTCTGTGCGGCCTCGCGCGTCGTCATCAGGCCGGCGTCCGAACGGAGAATGTTGACGTCGGCCGAGGCACCGATGCCGGAGAGCTCCGCTTGCAGGTGCTGGACATAGCTCGCGACCTTGGGCCGCACGTATGAGTTCATGCACGCGGTCAGGGTGCGCTCGTACTCGCGGAACTCGGGGAGGACGTGTGCCGACAAGGTGACGGGAAAGCCGGGGTAGAGGCGCTCGACGATCGCACCGATCTGTTCCTCGTGCGCGGGGTTCACGTACGAGTTGATGAGGCCGATCGTCAGCGATTCGACTCCCGACTCGACGAGATCGCGAACGATGCTCTCGACCTGCGCCTCGTCGACGGCCACGACGGTCTCGCCGCGCGGCCCCATTCGTTCGACCGCCTCCCGCGTGTCGGCGAGCGAGGCGGGTGGATCGGGCTTGATCATGATGATCCAGCCTGCGAGCGGCCCTGGGGTCTGCGAGCGCGCGAGATGAAGGATCTGCTTGAAGCCCTGTGTCGTGATCAGACCGACGCGCGCGCCCTTCGACTCGAGCACGGCGTTCGTGGCGACCGTCGTCCCGTGGAGGATGTTGCGCAGCTCACCGACACCGATGCCTGCTTCGCCGCAGATGCGTTTGACGCCGGTGAGTACTCCCTGCGAGGGATCGCTCGGGGTGGAAGGCGTCTTGACCCGGAACTGCGTGGCGCCACTCTCGTCGTTCACGAGGAAGAGGTCGGTGAACGTACCCCCGACGTCGACTCCCAGCCTGTACGCCATCTCGCTTCTCCTTTTTCTTCAGCCGGCAACCGACGCGAATGTGCCGGCCCTGTAGACCTGACCCTCGAGCGGACGCCCGAGAACATCTTCCAGCCACTCCGCGACCCCAACAAGCGCGTCGAGATCGACGCCGGTTTCGATGCCCTCGCCGTGGAGCAGGTAGACGAGGTCCTCCGTGGCGATGTTTCCGGTCGCGCGGGGTGCGAAGGGGCAGCCCCCGATCCCGCCGATCGAGGCGTCGAGCATGCTCGCCCCGGCTTCGAGCGCAGCGATCGCATTCGCGTAGCCCGTGTTGCGGGTGTTGTGCAGGTGCACGCCGATCGGTAGGCCCACCCGTACGGCGGCCGCGACGAGTGTCCGCACTCGCGTCGGGGTGCCAACGCCGATCGTGTCCGCGAGGACGATCTCGTCCGGCGCCGCCTCCGCAAGCTCTGAGACGATCTCCGTGATCCGGCCGGGATCGACGGCGCCTTCGAACGGACAGCCGAACGAGGCGCCGATCGTGATGGTCGATCGAAGGCCGTCCGTGCGCGAGCGCTCGACGAGGCGGACGGCTGCCGCGATCGACTCGGAAACGGCTGCGCCCTGATTCCGCTGGTTGAAGGTCTCGGTCGCAGCGAAGGCGAAATGCATCTCGTCGAGTCCGGTCGCGACGAGCCGGTCGTACCCCCTCTCGTTCAGCACGAGACCTGCGTACACCGTTTGCGGCTGCCGGTTCAACGCTGCGACGACGTCCTCGGCACCGGCCATCTGCGGCACGCGCGCCGGACTCACGAAGCTGACGACCTCGACGCGGGGGAGTCCGGCGGCGGCGAGCCTGTCGGTGAGCTCCGCGCGCATCACGGGCTCCAGGATCACGGCGTCGTTCTGCAGGCCGTCGCGCGGACCGACGTCACAGAGTGTGACGCGCGGTGTCACAGAACGCCTTCCTCGCGCAGCTCGGCGAGCTCGTCGTCGGTGAGTCCGAGCAGGCCGCCGTACACCTCCTGGTTGTGACTGCCCTCGTCCCAGGTCGCCGACCACCGCACGGCACCCGGGGTTCGAGTGAGCTTCGGAACGATCCCCGGCCCGATGTAGGGACCGAACTCAGGGTCGACGTGCTCGACCAACATGTCGCGTGCCTGGTACTGCGGGTCCTCGAAGATGTCCTCGATCGTGTAGATCGGGCCGCAGATCACGCCCGCCTCGTTCAGGACACGATCGATCTCGGAGGCATCACGCTCGAGCGCCCAGCCGGCAATGATCCCTTCGATCTCGTCCTGGTTGTCGCCGCGCGCGAGATGCGTCGCGAACCGTTCGTCGTCCGCGAGCTCCGGTCTCCCGATCGCGTCGCAGAGGCGACGAAAGACGCCGTCGGCGTTCGCCGCGATCACGATCCACTTCTCGTCGCGCGAGCGGAAGATGTTCGACGGCGCGATGCCCTTCAGGTTCGTGCCCTGGGGACCGCGAACGATGCCGAGCCGGTCGAACTCGGGCACGGTGCTCTCGAGCATCGCGAAGGAAGACTCCATCAACGAGACGTCGACGACCTGTCCGACCCCGCCGCCGCAGGCGTCGCGCCAGTAGAGAGCCGAGAGGATCCCCTGCGTCGCGAACATGCCTGCCAAGGAGTCGCCGAGTGAGATGTGCATGCGTGGCGGCGCCTCGTCGGGAAAGCCGTTGATGTGTCGGATGCCGCCCATCGCCTCCGCAACGGATGCAAAGCCTGCGCGCTTCGCGTAGGGGCCGGTCTGCCCGTATCCGGAGATGCGCGCGAGGACGATGCCGGGGTTGATCTCGCTCATCCGGTCGAAGCCGAGGTTCCATTTCTCGAGCGTGCCGGGACGGAAGTTCTCCGTCACGACGTCGGCCTTCTCGATCAGCCGCAGGAGCAGCTCCTGGCCGCGCTCGAGCCGGAGGTTCAAGGTGACGCATTTCTTGTTGCGCGACTGCACCGGCCACCAGAGCGAGCGGCCCTCGTAGCGTTCCTTGCCCCATTCGCGGATCGGATCCGGTTGACCGGGTGCCTCGACCTTGATGATCTCCGCGCCGAGGTCGCCGAGCATTCGCCCTGCAAACGGTCCGGCGAGCAGCGTGCCGAGCTCGACCACCCGGATGCCGGCGAGAGGCCCGATCCTTCTGCCCTCCCGCGGCGCGCTCCGCTTCAGGTCATCCGCAGGCGGCGTCAGGCAGCTGCCTCTTTCGTCTCCGCGGACGCCTCGGTCGGCTCTGCCTGCATGTGCTGGACGAGGACGTCTCTTGCCTCATACACGTGCTCTCGCATGATGAACTCGGCACGGCTCGGGTCACGGCGCTCGAGCGCGTTGGTGAGCTGCCGGTGAGAGTGGTACGACGCCGACGCCTGCTCGGGCGAGTACCAGATGTACGACCTGTACATGAGCGGCGCTGCAATCACCTGGCGCACCATGCCGGCGAGCCGTGCGCTGTCCGCGGCGGCGAGGATCGTGTCGTGGAAGAGCCTGTTCTCCGTGACGAGCTCGTTCACGTTCGAGCCGACGACGAGCTTCTCGAAGCGAGCGCAACTCTCGTGAAGCGTCTGCAACGCGGCCGCGTCGATTCGCGTCGCGGCTCGCCGGGCGGCGTTCCCCTCGAGCAATGCACGCAACTCGTACATGTCCTCCAGGTCGGGGAGCTCGTACGCGCGGACGGTGGCGCCACGGTTGGGTGAGGCCTCGACGAGTCCCTCCGTCTGGAGAATGAGGAGCGCTTCACGGACCGGCGTGCGGCTGATTCCGAGCTGCTGGGCCAGCTCTTCCTCTTTCAGGCGCTGGCCGGGCATCACCCGCCCGACGACGATCGCCTGCCTGATCAGGTCTGCAGCGCCCGCGCTCGCATTCCGCCCGAGCGGGGCGTGCGCTTCGAAGATGCTCACTGCGCGACCGTATCGTATGCACCACGCAATGTGAAGAGCGTGCCGCTGGGTCAGAAACGGCTTGAAAGAATGCCGCGGGAGCCGCAGATTTCGGCCTTCAGCGTGTCTTTGCATACAACGAGCGGGCGCAACAGAGTCGCTCGAGGCGATGAGGCGGCTCGAGGGGTGAGACGGCGCCCGCTCAGGTGTCAGACACCTTTACAAACTCAGGTGTCTGACACTTTTCCCCGCTCAGGTGTCAGACACCTTTACAAACTCGGGTGTCTGACACCTCGCCGCGGCGATCGAGGTTGCGACGATCTCGCCGAGGACGGCCTGCTGCTCGTCGTCGCCCAGGCAGCCGCTCGAGTCGAAGGCTTCCTGCGCACGCGAGACGGGCAGGTCTCGGTCGATCACTCGCGCGCCGATCGCCGGGAAGGGACGCGAGGCCCAGTCGAGCGCGTTCTTGAGCGCGCCCGGCAACGAGGCGCACGGCTACGGCTCCCTCACGAGCTCGAGCTGGACCGTCAGCTCGACGTCCCAACCCAGGACGTCGGCGCCGTCGGGAAGCGGGTGCTGCCAGCTCATCCCCCAGTCGCGACGGTCGAGGACTGCTCGCAGCGCGAGCGCCGCGCGCTGAAGGCCGAACGGATCCTCGACCGGGCGCTCCCACGTTCCCGTCGCGGTGATCGGCCGGCCGATGCCCTTGATCGTCAGCACGCCCTCGACCGTCGCCGTCCCGTCCGCGGCCAACTCGACCCGATCGGAGCGAAAGAGGATCTCCGGGTGGTTGTCAGCGTCGAAGAACTCGTCGCCGCGCGTGACGTGCTCACGGAACGCGGGCGGGTCGACGATCGAGATCGACTCGACCCGGGCCGCGCCTTCGAGGCGAGACTCCGATCCGTCTGCGACGAGCCGCGCGTCGACGTCGCCGAACGAAGCGCGGAAGGTGGAGACCTTCATGTGCCGCACCGCGAACTGGAGCGACGAATGGGTGCGGTCGGCGTCGAAGACGCCGGTCAGCGGTTCGGTGGTGACTGCCATTGCACTTCCTCCTTCATCGATGGTCTTTGTGGGCCGCCGTCGACCGGCGGCCGGCTGTCTCGTCGACGAACGGGAGGAGTTGAACGGGACATCGCGTGAGAACTGTCCCCTCGCGCATCGCTCGTTCGTCTCGTTGACGAAACCAACGTGGAAGGAGCTACAGCGGTGCAAGCACATCAGCGGATCGCAGTCGTGGGGGCGAGCGGCAGGCTCGGCCGCCATGTCGTCGACGTGCTCGAGGAGAGGGGACACGACGTCGTCGCGATCTCCCGCTCCACCGGCGTCGACGTGATCACCGGCGAAGGCCTGGCAGAGGCTCTCGCCGGCGTCGAGACGGTGGTCGACTCCGCCACCGGCCCATCTCCCGATCAGCGCGCGGCGACGGACTTCTTCACGACCGCTGCCCGGAATCTGCAGCAGGTCGGCGGGCAAGCGGGCGTGCGCCGGATCGTCGTCGTGTCGATCATCGGGACAGACCGGTTCACGGCGGGCTACGGCGCGGCGAAGCAGGCACACGAGCGGGCAACGCTCGAGGGTCCCATTCCGGCGGGCATCCTGCGCGCTGCGCAGTTCCACGAGTTCGTGGCGCAGCTCGTCGACTGGGGCAGGCACGACGGCGTGAGCAACGTGCCGCGGATGCGTACACAGCTCGTTGCCGCGAGGGCCGTGGCCGAGGCGGTCGCCGATCTGGCAACCGGGCCGGAGGCCGCGCTCGCACCGGGATCCGCGGGCCTACCGATCCCGGAGATCGCCGGTCCGCGCGAGGAGAGCCTGGTCGAGGCGGCGTCGCTCCTCGCCTCCCGCAGCGGTGACCCGGTGCGGATCGAGGGCGTAGCCGTCCCGCCGGACTTCTATGGAGATCTCAACGAGTCGGGGGCGCTGCTGCCGGGCCCGGGCGCGATTCTCGCCGGTCCGACGTTCGAGGAGTGGGTGAAAGAGGAGTACTCGTAAGCCGAGCGCAGGGCTGTCCCCTGACGCCGTTTACGTTCGTTGTACGAGGGAGAACACGCGACGAAGGAGGAAAAGATGAAGTACTTACTCCAGAACTACCCGGGCAGCTCGGTGGAGTCGTTCGAGCAGCTCTCGGCGGATGAGCAGCAGGCGATCGTCGACGAGTACCTCGCGCTCCGTCAGTTCCCCGGGATCCTCGCCGGCGAGCAACTGCAGCCGGTCGAGACTGCGACGACCGTCCGCGTTCAGAACGGGGAGACGCTCGTCACGGACGGTCCTTTCGTCGACGCGAAGGAGCACGTCGGCGGCTTCATCGTGGTTGAGGTCGACGATCTCGACGCGGCCCTGGAGTTCGCCGCGCGGGTCCCGGCCGCGCGGATGGGCGGCGCAGTCGAGGTGCGCCCGTTGGTGGAGCGGTAGGCCGCTGCTCGAGCAGGTCTTTCGCGACGAGTGGGGCCGTGTCCTCGCAAACCTGGTCGGCTTCCTCGGCGACTTCGATCTCGCCGAGGAGGCCGTTCAGGAGGCGTTCGTGGTCGCCGCGCAGCGTTGGCCACGTGACGGCACGCCGCCCAACCCGGGTGCATGGCTGACGGTCACGGCCCGCAACCGTGCGATCGACCGCCTGCGCCGCGACCGCACGCTCGCCGAGAAGACGCGACTGCTCGACGTGCCCGAGGCCGTGGAGGATGAGATGAAGGAGGGGACGTTTCCCGACGAGCGGCTGGAGCTGATCTTCACCTGCTGCCATCCGGCGCTCGGTCTCGAGGCGCAGGTCGCCCTGACCTTGCGCGCGCTCGGCGGGCTCAGTACCGAGGAGATCGCCCGCGCGTTCCTCGTTCCCGAGGAGACGATGAAGCGGCGGCTCTCGCGGGCGAAGCGGAAGATCAAGGATGCGAACATCCCATTCCGCGTTCCGGCCGACCATCTCCTGCCCGAGCGGCTGGGAGCGGTGCTTGCAGTCGTCTACCTGATCTTCAACGAGGGCTACGACGGCCGCGTCGATCTGGCGGCCGAGGCGCTCCGGCTCGGCGCGGCACTCAGCGAGCTGATGCCTGATGAGCCCGAGGTGCACGGGCTCCAGGCGCTGATGCTGCTCAACGACGCCCGCCGCGCGGCCAGGTTCGACGACGGCGAGCTCGTGCTGCTCGCAGACCAGGACCGATCGCGCTGGGACGCCGCCAAACTTGCGCGCGGGCGTGAGGCGCTCGACCGCGCGGTCGCGCTCCAGGGTGGCGGGCCGTATGTCGTCCAGGCGGCGATCGCGTCGCTCCACATGGAGGAGCCGCGCGACTGGCCGCAGATCGCCGCGCTCTACGGCCGGCTCGTCGGGCTGACCGGCTCTGCGGTCGTCGAGCTGAACCGCGCGATCGCCGTGGCCGAGGCAGCGGGAACGGGAGCGGGACTTGCCCTCGTCGACCGGCTCGACCTCGACGGCTACCAGTACTTCCACTCGACACGAGCCGACCTGCTGCGTCGCCTTGGCCGGACCGACGAGGCGCGGACCGAGTACGAACGTGCACTCGAGCTCGCGCACACCGAGCCCGAGCGCCGCTTCCTGCGGCGACGCGTCGCAGAAGTCAGCACGTAGCTGTCCCCTCCCGCTTCTCCCGTTCGTCGCGATGACGACACCCACGACGAAGGGAGAGGATCATGCGTGTGTTCGTTACCGGGGCGAGCGGTGCAATCGGGCGTCGTCTCATCCCGCAGTTGATCGACGCTGGGCACGATGTGATCGGTACGCACAACGCGGCGGCGAGCGCACATGTGCTGCGGAGCCTCGGCGCGGCGCCGGTGAAGCTCGATCTGCTCGACGCGCGGGCGGTCCGAGAGGCGGTGCTCGAGACCGAGCCCGAGGCGATCGTTCACGAGGCGACTGCGCTGGCAGACGTGAAGTTCAGCCGCAACATGGACAAGGTGACAGCCAAGACGAACGAGCTGCGAACGGAGGGGACGGACGCGCTGGTCGCAGCCGCGCGCGAGGCCGGCGTGCGTCGACTCGTCGCGCAAAGCGTCGCTGCGTTCTCCCGCTATGCGCGCGAGGGCGGACCCGTCAAGACCGAGGACGATCCGGTCGACCCCACGCCGCCCGCGAACTTCCGGCGAGGCGCCGCTGCGATGAGCTACCTCGAGCGGGCCGTCACCGACTTCGGCGGGATCGCCTTGCGCTACGGCGCCTTCTACGGCGCAGCCAACGACGGCACGATCGAACCGGTGCGCAAGCGGCAGTTCCCGATCGTCGGCGACGGCGGCGGCGATCTGGTCCTGGATCCATCTCGACGACGCCGCTGCCGCAACCGTTCTCGCGCTGGAACACGACGGCCCGGCTATCTACAACATCGTCGACGACGATCCCGCCGCGGTGCGGGAGTGGCTGCCCGTGCTCGCCCAGGCCCTCGGCGCGAAGCCACCGCGGCGCTTCCCCATCTGGCTCGCGCGCATGCTCGCGGGCGAGGTCGTGGTCGTGCTCTCCACCGAGGCGCGCGGTGCCTCGAACGCGAAGGCGAAGCGCGAGCTCGGCTGGACGCCGCGCTACCCGACCTGGCGCACGGGATTCAAGGAGGTCTACTCGACGGTCGCCGTCGCCGACCGACCGAGAGCCCACACGGCCCCGCAGACGAGCCGCTCGTCGAGCTAGGGCCCCGTCCCGATCGAACGTGGTGAGGGTGTCCGATCGCGTGGACACCCTCACCTCCCGTCTTGACGGCTGTCCCATTTCGCGCCTCCCGTTCGTCGTATCTGAGACGAGCCAGAACGGAAGGAGACCACCCAATGAGCACAGAGCTCTGGTCGGCGCTTGGAACGACCATCGCCACGCTCGTGTTTCTCGTGATCCCGAGCATCGTGTTCGCATACGCCGTGCTCGAGAGTTGGATCGACGATCCCGAGAGCTACGAGCGCGTCATGGCGGCCGTCGAGGAGCACACGCCGAGCGTGTGATTTCGCTCGTCGAGTGCCTGTCCCCCCGCGTGTCTCCCGTTCGTCGACGAGACAGCTACCACGTCAAAGGAGGCACGACAAATGCACAGCATCGACATCGCACGTTCGCCGGGGACGGTGGGCACTCGAACCGCGGCGGCACGAAAGTGGTGGACGCTCGCGGCTGTGTGCACGGGCGTATTCATGCTCCTGCTCGACATCACGATCGTGAACGTCGCGCTGCCGGACATCGAGCGCGCGTTCGGCGCGTCGCTGTCGGATCTGCAGTGGGTGATCAGCGCCTACGCGCTGACGCTCGCCGCATTCCTGCTCACGGCCGGCTCGCTCGCCGATCTGTACGGCAGGCGACGACTGTTCGCGATCGGGATCGTGATCTTCACCGTCGGCTCGCTCTGCTGCGGGCTCGCCACCAGCTCGCTGTTCCTCGCCGTCTCGCGAGCAGGGCAGGGCGTCGGCGGCGCGATCATGTTCGCCACGTCGCTCGCGTTGCTCGCGCAAGCGTTCCAGGGACGCGATCGTGGTGTCGCGCTCGGCCTGTTCGGCGCGATCACCGGCATCGGTGTCGCCGTCGGCCCCGTGCTCGGCGGTGCGATCACGACCGGCCTCTCGTGGCGCTGGATCTTCTACGTCAACATCCCGATCGGAGTCGTCGCGCTGCTGATCACGCTGCTGCGCGTCGACGAATCTCGCAACCCGAATGCCACGCGACCCGACTGGGCCGGCTTTGTCACCTTCAGCGCCGCGCTCGCCGGGCTCGTGTACGGCCTGATCCAGAGCCAGCGCGACGGCTGGGGCTCGACGAACGTAATCGTGTCACTCGCCGTGAGCGCGGCACTGCTGGCGGCCTTCCTCGTTCTCGAGCGAATCCAGGCCGAGCCGATGCTCGACCTCGGCCTGCTGCGTGTGCCGACCTTCGACGGCGGCCTGGCTGCCGCGTGGGCGATCTCTGCCGCACTCTTCTCGATCCTCACCTACCTGATCATCTACATGCAGAACACGCTCGGTCTCTCCGCCGTCGCAACCGGCGTCCGCTTCCTGCCCCTGACCGGGGCGATCTTCGTCTCGGCCGGCATCGCCGGCCGCCTCACCTCGCACGTCCCGCGACGGCTGCTGATCGCGCCCGGCTTCCTGCTGATCGGCGCCGGCCTGATGCTCATGCGCGGCCTCTCTCCGACCTCCGGCTGGACGCACTTGCTCGCCGGAATGATCGTCAGCGGCATCGGGGGCGGCCTCGTCTCGACGCCGCTGATCTCGACCGCCGTCGGCGTCGTCGAACCGGCCCGCGCCGGTATGGCCTCCGGGATCAACTCCACGCTGCGCCAGGTCGGCATCGCGACCGGCGTCGCCGGGCTCGGTACGATCCTGGCCTCACACGTTCGCTCGTCCGTGCTCAGCGGGTTGCATGGCACCGCCCTCGCCGGCCACGCACACGCAATCGCGCAGGCGGTCTCGACGGGCGGAACACGCGAGACGATCGCCACCACGCCCGCACCGTTGCGCGGCCTGGTCTCGGCAACCGCCCGGTCGGCGCTCGTCTCGGGGCTGAACACGATCCTTCTGATCGCGGCGGTCGTGGCATTCGCGGCAGCCGTCGTGTCTTTCGTGCTCATCCGCGAGCGCGACTTCGTCAACGCCGAAGAAGACGAGGAGCAGGCCGAGCTGGCGGTGGCGGCATGACCCACAACGCCTCCGGGCTCTGAACTGAAATGCAGCGGCCGGCTCTCGCGCAGTGCGCGACGGAGCCGGCCGTGCGACTATGGGTCGACCTCTGAAAGCAGGCAGACGAGGAGCGAGCCTTTGTGAGCGACGCTGCGATCACGAGCAGTGACGGGAGCGACGAGTCCGCGCACGGCCATAGCGTCCGTCGGATCCTGATCATCCTCGGGTTGGTCGTCGTCGGCGGCGCGTTTGCGACACTCGTCGGCTGGGACATCCGCGGCTGGTTCAGCGATCTCTGGGACACGCTGACGAGCATCTCGGCCGCGTACATCATCGCGGCGATCGTCGCGATCACCGTGCAGACGACCGCCACGGCGTTCGCCTGGTTCTCGATCCTCCGCTATGCGTACGGCGACGAGGTGCGCTGGATGCAGGTGTACGCCGCGTACGCCGCCTGCGTCGGGATGAACAACATCCTGCCCGCGAACCTCGGCACGTTCGTGATGTTCGTGATGCTCACGACGGTGATCGCGTCGGCGACGTTCGCCGGCATGATCGGCGGCTTCATGGTCGAGAAGATCTTCTTCACGCTCGCGGGCACGTTCGTCTACCTCTACCTCTTCCTGTCCGTTCCAGGCTCGTTCGACATCGACTTCTCCTGGCTGAAGGAGCACCCGTGGGCGACGCTCATCCTCGTCGTCGCGGCCGTCTTCGTGCTCGTGCTGGCCGTGCGCAGCTCTCGGCCGAAGGTCCTCGAATGGTGGGCACAGGCGAAGGAGGGAGGTCGGGTCCTGGCGCACCCGGGTGCCTACTTCCTTCGCGTCTTCTTGCCGTCGCTCGTCGGCTGGGTTGCGAGCCTATGCGTCGTCGCGATCTTCCTCGCCGCCTATGCGATCCCGGTCACGTTCCACTCCGTGATGACGGTCGTCGGAAGCAACTCGATCTCCAACACGGTGTCGGTGACGCCGGGCGGGGCGGGCGTCAACCAAGCGTTCAACGTCGCCGCACTGAGCGACGTCACCGACTCGCAGACTGCGACCGCGTACTCCCTCGCGCAGCAGCTCGTGGTGACAGCCTGGACGATCCTGATGGCGCTCGTCCTGATGATCTTGGTGTTCGGCTGGGGCGGGGGCAAGACGCTCGTGCTGCAGTCCTATGCGGAGGCGAAGCAGAAGGCCGCTGAGCAGAAGGCGAAGAAAGAAGCCGCGAAGGCCGGCGGCCGAGCGCTCTAGGATGCGGCGAGCCAGGCGCCGGTGGCGGGTTCCGCTCGCGATTCTCGGCCTTCTCGCCGCGACGTTCTTCTACGTCGTCTACCGGCAGGTGCTGACGATCACGCAAAAGCCGAGCTGGCCGCCGACGGCGAGCGCGATCACCGCGGCGGGCGCGCAGGCCGCAACCGAGCGGTTCGCGGCCCGCTCCGATCCGAAGCCGGCCGACGTCGGAATGCCGTACGCCTGGTCGACGGCTGCGACGATCGACCCGTGGCCCGAGGGGAAGAACTTCTTCCCGCGTATCTTCGCCGACATCGAGCAGGCCCACTCCTCCGTGCACATCCTCATGTTCGGGTGGCGCGAAGGCGAGATCGGCACCAAGCTCGCAGACCTGCTCATCGAGAAGATGAAGCAAGGCGTCGAGGTGCGGATCATCGTCGACGGACAGGGAAGTCAGGTATTCGGGCCGGCGGGACCGATGTTCACCCGGCTGGCCGACGCAGGGGCGCAGATCGTCGTCAACGACCTACTGCCGTGGGACAAGGACGGCCTCTACCCCGACCACCGCCAGTTCGACTGGACCCAGGACGACGTCGGCCATGCCGACCATCGGAAGCTCTACGTCATCGACGGCACCGTCGTCTGGATCGGGGGTGCGGGGATCGAGGACCACTTCGCGAACGGCAAGTTCCACGACGTCATGGTGCGTGTGACCGGCAACGTCGTTCGTCAGGCGCAGGCGCTCTTCCTGATGAGCTTCCGCGGGCACGGCGGCCCGCTGCCGACAGACCTCTCGAAGTACTTTCCGGTGCAGCCGGTCGCCGGCACGGTCCCGGTCGCGCTGCTCCAGGTCGCGCCGGGTGGCTTCCAGTCGGCGACGCAGGCGATCCGGGAGCTGATCGACCACGCGAAGACGCGTCTCGACATCATGAATCCCTACTTCACCGACGCCGACATCATCCAGCGGGTCACCGCTGCGGCCAAGCGGGGCGTCAAGGTCCGAATCGTCGTCTCCGAGAAGTCGAACAACAAGCAGGCGACGGCAGCCTTCAAGCGGCACTACAGCGCGCTCATCGACGCCGGCGCGCAGATCTGGGAATACCCCGGCGCCGTCGTCCACGCGAAGCTGATCGTCGCCGACGACACCGTGGTGTTCGGCACCGTGAACTTCGACGCCTGGGCTCTCTACCGGAACTACGAAGTCGCGATGATGGCTCGCAGTCCCGCCGCCGCAACGCTCTTCGAAGAACGCGTCTTCGGCCCCGATATCGCGCATTCCCACCCCGGCAAGCCGCCGACCGGAATCGGCGCGCGGATCGACGGCTGGGTCTGGGACCACTTCGCCTACTTCCTCTAGCCGGCTTCGTACTCCCCGCTCGACGGCGCGCGGATGCGCCGAACCGCGGTTCGGACCGCGACACCCGCGAGCACGACCGACGCCGCGAGCGTGAGCCAGAGCCCCCAGCCCGATCTCCCGCCGACGACAGCGTTGTCCTTCACGGCGTCTTGCACGGCCGTTGAGATCATCACGGCAGCGGCGCCGAGCACCGTGACGATCCCGAGCCAGGATCCGCGGGTGAGCGCTCCGACCCCGGCGAGCGCGATCAGCCCGAAGATGATCACGAGCCACCCGTTGTGTGATCCTTCGAATCCGTCGAGCGACACCGGGCCGGCCACGCGCCATGTACCGAACACTCCCGCGATCGCCAACACGATCGCGGCTTTACACACCCACGCCACAGAGCGGTCACTCGTCCTCACGGAGCACGCGCCTTTCGATGCGACGCACGATCAGGAACCCGATCGCCGAGAGCAGGATCGCGCCCCCGGCGGCGAAGAGACCGTAGCGGCTGAGAGCCTTCGCGGCGGCATCTCCGAGGTAGTACGAGATGAGCGAGACGCCCGTCGCCCAGACAATCCCACCGAAGGCGTTCCAGAAGAAGAACCGCCACCAGTGCATGTGGCTGATCCCGGCGATCCATGCGGCCGTCACCCGCAGGACGGCGACGAAGCGGCCGAAGAAGACGGCCTTCCCGCCGTGCCTGGCGAAGAAGCGCTCGCCTCGCGGGAGGTAGCGCTCCGCGTACCGGCGCGTCAGCCGGTGTCGCTCGAGCAGAGGCCGGCCGCCCTTTCGTGCGGCCCAGTAGCCGAGGTTGTCGCCGATGATCGCCGCGGCCACTCCCACCACGATCACCAACACGATCGAGAGCGACCCCTGCGACGCGAGCACCGAGCACGCGATCAGCGCGGTCTCGCCCGGAACCGGCAGGCCGAACGACTCGAGCGTCAGCAGGACGAACAGGAGCAGCATCGCCCATTGACTGTGCTGCTCGATGAAGGTCAGGGCCGACGCGAGTGGGATGCCCACGGAACCATCATCGCGCGCAACGAGGACCAGAACCGCACACGCCACTCCTCGCAGTCAATTTTCGCGACACTGGCGTGCTCTCAGCCCTAGTCTTGCACTGTGGCTGGGCAGAACAAGTGGGTTGCGCGGCTCTTGTGGCTTCTGGTGATCGTGGCCGCCCTCATCTTTCTTGGTTGGCCCTACGCGTTGGTCATCGCTGCGGTGTCGGTCATACCGGCGCTGCTGATTCGCTCGCGACGGCGGGAGTGACGCCCGCGAGCTCCCAGTCCCAGAGGAAGCGCCACATGTCGGCGTCGTGAATCACCCGATCCGGAGGATGCCGCAAGCCCCGCCGCACGCGAGCGTATATGAGGCATGCAAGCCGCCGCGTCAATCCATTGGGCCGTGGTCACCAGGCCCACGGACGGTCCCGAAGCAGGGGATCAGGATGCCGTTTCGTGACGCGGAGACGCTTCCACCGTCCTTCGCTCGGAGGGTCAAGCCGCAAGAGCGTTGAGCACGATGCCGAAACCGCCGGTCGAGATCGCGAGGAACGCTCGCGCCGCGCTCCGCCGGTGGGCTCGGGCATGACCCCACCTGAGGATCCGCCCGTGAGTGGTCCGACCGACGACATCGCGACGCCTCCAACCTCGAGCGCCCCGCGGCGGTCGTTCGCGGCCAGGCTCTGGTCGCCGCGCGTGCGCATCGTCGTCGTGGTGGTACTCGCCGTCGCGGCGGGCCTCGGGGTCTGGCTCCGCGTACGCGGAGACGACGAATCCTCGTCGCGCGCGCCGACGGGCGCGACGGCCGTCGTCACCCAGCAGCAGCTAGCGAGCCTCGCGTCGCTCGTCGCGCATCCGGTCTTCTGGCTCGGGCCGAAGGCGAACGAGAGCTACGAGCTGACTCAGACGGCGAGCGGCAAGGTCTACGTCCGCTACCTGCCGAAAGGCGTCCAAGCCGGTTCCGACAAGCCGTACCTGACCGTCGCGACATACCCGTTTCCCGGCGCGTTTCCCGCGATTCAACTCCAGGCGGCCCGAAAGGGGGCGCTCGTCGCCAGGCTTGCAAGCGGCGGCATCGCCGTGCTCGACCAGAGGTACCCGCAGAGCGTCCACATCGCCTATCCCGGCGTCGATTATCAGGTCGAGGTCTACGACCCGCAGCCGGTTCGTGCAATGCAGCTCGTCTCGCGCGGGCAGCTCGCGCACCTCGGTGAGCTGGTGGCCGCCGCGCCGCGGGTGCCGACTGCAGCGTCGGTCGCCGAGCTGGAGGCCGTCGCGAAGTCGCTCGGTCACCCCGTCTACTGGGCAGGCCCGCGGAAGGGCGTCACCTACGAGCTGACGCGCACGACGGACGGCAAGGTCTACATCCGCTACCTGCCGCGCGGCACGCCAGTCGGCGACCGGCGCGCGAACTACCTGACCGTTGCCACCTATCCCTTCCCGAACGCGTTCAAGGCAGTGAAGCGGGCCGAGGTCGGGGCGAAGGCGATCGCGCTCGCCGGCGGCGGCGTCGCAGTCGTCGACGGCGCCTACCCGAAGAGCATCCACCTCGCCTATCCAGGCGTGAACTACCAGGTCGAGGTCTACGACCCGTCTCCGAGAGCCGTCCGGAAGCTCGTCGCGGCCGACGCGATCGCCCCCGTTCCCTAGCACCGGGCCTACCGCGCGTCGACCGTGCTCCTGGCCTGGATCGTCTTTCCACTTGTTCTGGCGCTCCTGTCGCTGGGATGCGGGCTGCTGCTCGAGCGCCTCGCGGGCGGGAGGCTCCCGGGCCCGCTCATTCCGCCGGCCGGCTTCGCGCTGCTCGTCGTCATCGGCAGCTTCACGACCGCGACCTCGGCGACGGCAACGCTCACGGTGCCGGCCGTGGTCGCTGCCTGCGTCGCCGGCTTCGGGCTCTCGCTCCCGCTGCGAGGACGCCGCCTCGATTGCTGGGGGCTCGCAGCCGCCTGCGCGGTCTTCGCGGTCTATGCCGCGCCGGTCGTCCTCTCGGGTGGCGCGACGTTCGCCGGGTACCTGACCCTCGACGACACCGCGACGTGGCTCGCAATGACCGACCGCGTGATGGAGCACGGACGGAGCCTGACGGGGCTCGAGCCTTCCACGTACTCGACTGTGCTGCGCGACTACCTCGCGGTCGGCGCGCCGGTCGGCGCGAACCTCCCCTTGGGAACTGGCGGCAAGCTGGTGGGCGTCGACATCGCGTGGCTCTTCCAGCCGTACCTCGCGCTCCTCGGCGCGATGCTTTCGCTCGCGATCTACGGGCTCGTGCGACCGCTCGTCGGGTCGAAAGCGCTGTGCGCCGGGATCGCGTTCATCGGCGCCCAGCCGGCGCTCCTGTACGCCTACTCGCTCTGGAGCGGGATGAAGGAGCTCGCCGCGGCGGCGATCATCGCGCTCCTCGCAGCGCTCGTCCCCCTGCTCCTCGCGGTCGACGGCAACCGATTGCGACGCGCGCTCCCGGTCGCGACGGCCTGCGCCGCACTGATCTCGATCCTCACGGTCGGCGGGGTCGTGTGGCTCGCCGCGCTGCTGGTGCCGGCACTCGTGCTCGGGTTCTGGACGCTCGGCGCGCGCCGCGTCGCGCCGGTCGCGGCGATCGTCGCCGGGCTCGCGCTCGTCCTCTCGCTTCCGGCGCTCCTGACCGCCTCGGAATTCGTCCGCCACGTCACCGCCGGCGACGTGCTCACGAGCCGCGACGAGCTCGGCAACCTGATCAGGCCGCTTCGCTTTGCCCAGATCTTCGGCATCTGGCCCGCGGGCGACTTTCGCACCGATCCCGGCGACCCGGGCCTTGCGTACGCCCTCGTCGTGCTCGTCGGCGCGGCGGCTGCGTGCGGGGTCGTGCGTGCCGTCATCGCGCGAGCCTGGGGGCTTGTGCTGGTCGTTGCCGCGGCGGTGGTCGGCGCGCTCGCGATCCGGCACTTCGGCTCGCCCTGGGTGGAAGCGAAGGCGCTTGCAACCGCATCCTCTGCGCTCGTCGTCGCCGCGCTCTGCGGCGTCGCCTGGGCTCTCCAGCGGAGCCGCGGCGTCGGGTTCGTCGCGGCCGCCGCAGCCGCGGCCGCCATCGCCGGCGGGGTGCTCTGGTCGAACGCGCTGGCGTACCGGCAGGCCTGGCTCGCACCGCGCGCCCAGCTCGCCGAGCTCGCGACGATCGGCCATCGCTTCGCGGGCGAGGGACCGACGCTGATGACCGAGTACCAGACCTACGGCACGAGGCACTTCCTCCGGAACATGGACGCGGAGGGGGCGGGCGACCGGCGGTACCGTGCGATCCCGCTCCGCAACGGCCAGGTCGTGAGCACCGGTGGATTCGCCGACATCGACGACTTCCAGCTCGACGCGGTGCTCGTCTACCGCACGCTCGTGCTGCTGCGCTCTCCCAATCGCGAGCCGCCCGCCGTCGAGCTACAACGAGGTCTGGAGCGGGAAGTGGTACGAGGTCTGGCAGCAGGACCCGGGCGCCCCCCGCATCCTCGAGCACCTCTCGCTCGGGAACGACACGGACCCCGTCGCCACGCCGCCGTGCTCGGAGATCCTGCGGGTCGCGCAGATCGCGGGTCCTTCCGGTCGCGTCGCGGCGGTTCGGCGCCAGCCGCCGGTCACGATCGACCTCGCCCAGGCCGCTCACCCCGCCACCTGGGCGACGCTCGACGGGAGCCCCGCGTACGTCTATCCGCACGCGGACGGCACCCTCGAGGCGGCCGTCGTCGTTCCCTCGCCAGGGCGATACGGGATCTGGCTCGGAGGCTCGTTCCGCCGCAAGGTGTCGATCTCCGTCGACGGCCGTCACGTCGGCGAGGCGCGGCACCAGATCGATCACCCGGGCGCGTATACGCCGTTCGGCACGGTCGCGCTCACGACCGGTCTGCATCGGCTCAGCCTCGAGGTAAGCGACTCGGCCTTCCGGCCGGGAGGGGGAGGCGACCCGTTCGCGATGGGCCCTCTCGTGCTGAGCCGAAGCACCGCCGACCTCCCGGTCACCTACGTGACACCTGATGCGGCGGCAAGCCTGTGCGGCACAAGCCTCGACTGGGTCGAAGCGCTAGATCGTTGAGGCAGTCACGCTCATCGCTTCGAGATACAGCTCCTCGTACGCGTCGACGAAGGCGTCGATTCCGAAGCTGCGCTCGGCGACCGCCTGCCCACGGCGTCCGAGGGAGCGTCGCAGCTCTGGGTCGTCGAGCAGCCTCCGCAACGCCGCCCGGAGCGACTCGGGCGTGCGCTCGATGAAGATCGCGTCCCCCGTGCCGAGGTGGCGCTCGAACCCGGGTAGCATCGGCGTCACGATCGGCAGCCCCGCGAGCAGTGCCTCCTGGATCGTGACCGGAAAACCCTCCGCCTCGGACGGCAGGACGAATGCGTCGACGCAGCCGAGAAGCTCCTGCAGGCGCTCGTGCGCCATGAACGGCAGCAACGTCACGCCGGGGACCGGCCCCGACCGGTCGGTCACGGCGACGAGGTCGTACGCGGGATTCGCCGCGGCCAGGAAGATGCCCAGCCCTTTCTTGGGCACGTCCCGGCCCACGAACAACGCGACAAAGCGATCCGGCGCCAAGCCGAACGAGCGGCGCACCTCGCCGGCGTCCGCGACCGGCGCCGCCCTCGCCGGCACGCCGACGGGAAGCAGGCGCACGTCTTCGAGTCCCCACTGCGCGGCCACCCACTCCGCGACCGCGGGGTTGAGGCAGGCAACGCGAGTCGCCAGCCGTGCGCTGCGTCCGAGTGTCGCGAGAGCCGCGAGCTCGACCGTGTCGAGCAACGCGTTGCGTTGCGGAACGAAGCCGACGTGCTGTGTCACCACGCTCGCAACGCGCGCCCGCCGGGCGAGCAGGAGCGCGGGCGCGGAGGTCGCGTACAGGACGTCCTGGACGTGCACGACGTCGGCCCCGCGCACCGCCTGGCGCAGCGTCGACACGAACCGGGGCGACGGCACCGGCCATGGAACGCCGAGGCGGCGGTCGAGGACGTACGACGACGGAACGCGGATAACCGAGAACGAGTTCCTGATCTCGTGCAGCGGAGCGGCGCCGAAACGGCAGCACACGACCTCGACCGCGTGCCCGCGCGTGCCGAGGCCGATCGCGAGGTTCTCCGTGAAGCGCTCGATGCCGCCGACGTGCGGAGCGAAGTTCGCACTGACGAGGACGACGCGCATGCTCGCAAGGATCTCACGGTGGCCTGCATGAGCAAGACGGATCCGTACGACGCGCTCTGGCAGGGCACCTGGGGAGAGATCCAACGGTTCGGGCCTGTTCACCGGCACATGCACGACGAGCTTCTGCAGGTCGTGTCGGAACTGGACGTGCAGACGATCATCGATGTCGGGTGCGGATCGGGCGATGCACTCGCGCTCCTCGCCGCGACCAAGCGCTACGCGCTGTGCGGCACCGACCTGTCGCCCGATGCGCTCGAGCTCGCGCGCAAGCGCGCTCCGGACGTGCGGCTCGAGGTACTCGACGTCGAGCGCGGCGCGCTCGCCGAGACGTTCGACCTCGTCGTGAGCGTGCAGGTCGTCGAGCACCTGGTCGACGACGTCGCAGCGATGCGCCACATGGCGGAAATGTCGTCCGCGTATGTCTACGTCTCAACCATGGCCGGTCGCATGCGCCGCTCGGAGCGCGCGATCGGCCACGTTCGGAACTACAGCCCGGTCGAGCTACGCGCCAAGCTCGAGCTGGCAGGCCTCGAGGTCGTCTGGATCCGCGGCTGGGGCTTCCCGTTCTACTCGCCGCTCTACCGGACCGTCGCCGAGTGGCTCCCCGGCGGACCGCCAGACGGGCAGCTCGGACCTTTCGCGCGATTCGCAGCCCGAGCCCTGTACCAGCTGTATCGGGCCAACATCTCCGGCCATGGCGACGTGATCAGTGCCCTGGCCCGAAAGACGGTGTAGGGGGCCGGAGTGGCGAGCACAATGTTCCCGCTCGTCGGAGTGCGTCAAGCCACGAGACCGTTGCCGGTGGGCAGAGCGCGTGCCTTCACGAGCAAGCTAGCGCCGTGCATCCCCGGCCGCGTTGCGCCGATCCGCGCGAGCCTGAGCAGCACCGGGAACACCGACCCGTACATTCGGAACACCAGGCTCTCGCGGTCTGCTTCGACGTCCGCCCACGTCCACGACGGCTGTCTCCGCGCGGAGCGATAGGCGAGATGTGCGAGCGAGACGACGTCGGTCGCCAACCGGTATGTGGCTCCGCCGACGGACAGCATCATCTCGATCTTGAAGCCGCTGTCGCCGAGGAGGCTGGTCAACTCACGCCGGCTGTAGCCATCGCGAAAGTGATGCTCCGGCCCCTCCCGTGCGTGGACCGACAGTAGTGGGAGCCGTTCGAGCAGCGGGGCTCGCGCGGCGAGGTTGGGAGCGGAGAGGATCAACAGACCGTCGTCGCGGACGACCCGGCGGAGCTCCGAGAGCGCAGCTCGATCGTCCTCGACATGCTCGAGCACCTCCATGAGGACGGCAGCGTCGAATGCATCATCGTCGAACGGAAGCGCCGTCGCGTTTGCGCGCACCACCGGCAGCTCCGGGTGGCGACGGCGGACGGCCTCGACGTTCTCCTCGCTGACGTCCACGCACATGACACGCATCGAACGCGCGGCGAGGAGAGCGGAAAACGAGCCGACCCCGCAGCCGAGATCGAGGACGCGAGCTCCGGGTTCGCAATCGAGCACCGTGAGGGCGGCCTCGGCACGCAGGCGAAACGAGAGGTCGCGTGCCTGGACGGTGTCGGTCCCCGCGACCGCTCGACGGATCTCGGGCGGCACCGCGACACGTCCGGTCATTGCGCTGACGATAACTCGGTCGACGGCGACTCGCTCTGATCCAGACATGGGCGCCGATTTGCGCCGGAGACCGGCCCGTGTTATCCCGTCGGCGTGGACCTGAGCCTCGTCGGTGCGGCTTCGACGGCCGAGACCTCGGACATTCGAGTCTCGGTCGTCATCCCGTGCCTGAACGAGGAGGAGAACATCGAGGAGTGCGTCACGCGCGCGCGGGCGGTGCTCGCGGAAAGCGGCATCGCCGGCGAGGTGATCGTCGCCGACAACGGCTCGGACGATCGCAGCGCGGAGCTCGCCGCGGCGGCGGGCGCAACGGTCGTCCGCGAGCCGCGGCGCGGCTACGGGAGCGCGTACCTCGCGGGATTCGCGGCGGCGCGCGGCGAGTACGTCGTCATGATCGACGCCGACCTCACCTACGACTTCGAGGAGATCCCCAACTTCGTCCGGCAGCTCGACGAGGGCGCCGAGCTGGTGATGGGGAACCGGATGGAGGGCGTCGATCCCGGTGCGATGTCCATGACGAGCCGCATCGGCAACCCGATCCTCTCCGGCTTCCTCAACCTCGTCTACCGAACGCCGATCGGCGACGCCCACTGCGGGCTCCGCGCGATCCGGCGCGACGTGCTGCCCAGGCTCGATCTGCACTCGACCGGGATGGAGTTCGCGTCCGAGATGGTGATCCGCGCGGTCCGCGCCGACCTCGAGATTCGCGAGCAGCCGATCTCGCTGCACGTGCGCGGCGGCGAGTCGAAGCTCTCGCCGCTCCGCGACGGCTGGCGGCATCTGCGACTGATGCTCGTCTACAGCCCGGGGTTCCTCTTCCTCGTCCCCGGCGCGGTGATGGTCGTCGCCGGCGTGCTGATCATCGCCACTGTCCTTTCGAAGACGACGATCTTCGGCCGCCCGTTCTACATCCACGCCGAGATCGGCGGCTCGATGCTCGTGATCGTCGGCATCGAGGTGATCGTGCTCGGTCTGATCGCCCGCACCTACGGCTTCTACTTCATGGGGCTGCGCGATCCGTTCCTCGAGCGGTGGCACCGCCGGATCAGGCTCGAGCACGGCCTGATCGCCGGCGGGGTACTCCTCCTCGTCGGTGCCGTGGGCGGGCTCGTGATGGTCGTCCACTGGCTCGCGGGCGGCGCCGGCTCGCTCGGCGAGGGCGAGCTCGCCCTGCTCGGGGCCACGATCGCCGTCGCCGGCGTGCAGATCTTCTTCGCCTCGTTCGTGCTGTCGATCCTCGGGCTGCGCCGCCCGCGCTGACCCGCCGGGTCAGCGCACCGTCTCAACGACGCACACCGGGACGACGGTGTGGTCTGTGGGGTTGCCGCCGGCTGTCCCGGCGGTTTGAGTGAAATCGCGTCTCCGGCGACGAAGGTCACGGTGTCCCCGGAGGCGGCGAAGGCGCCGGTTAAGGCGCATCCTGTTGCCCCGTCTGCCCCTGGTCCTGAATTGCAATCCAGTCGAGTGTGGCGTTGGACGGCGTGGGCGAAGTCCCCCCGGTCTCTGGGCTTCGCAACGTGATCATGAAGCTGGTAAACGTCTTGTTCGACACCTGGACGAAGACGCAACCGTCAATCAAGTCCTCGCACGTCGCGGTTGACCCCGCGATGGCGGTTGGCGAGGTGAACGTCACCGTCACCCTGTAGTTGTTGTTTGGCATCGGGAGGAAGAACACGACCACGCCACTGAAACCGGCGTGGATCGTTACGGAACCGGCTCGGAAATCGGGCATCGGGCCGGTGGGACCCTGAGCGCCTGTCGCCCCGGTCGGCCCGGTCGCCCCGATCGCGCCCGCGGGGCCTGCCGGCCCCGTCGCTCCGACCGCTCCTGCTGTACCGGTCGCACCTGCCGGACCGGTCGGGCCTGTCGCGCCGGCTGCACCGGTCGGGCCTATCGGGCCTTGAAGCCCAGTCGGCCCGCTCGCACCGGTCGCACCCTTCGCACCGGTGGCGCCCGTGGCCCCCGCCGACCCCGTCGCTCCTGCTGTACCGGTTGCGCCGGCTGCACCGGTCGGGCCGGTCGCGCCGATGGGACCCTGAAGCCCCGTCGGCCCGGTTGCACCGGTGGCGCCCGTGGCCCCCACCGGCCCGGTCGCGCCGATCGGGCCTGTCCCGCCAGTCGCGCCGATCGGCCCGGTCGCCCCGGTCGCACCCGCGGCCCCCGCCGGCCCTGTTGCTCCAGTCGCTCCTGCTGTACCGGTCGTGCCGGTGGCCCCCGGCGGCCCCGTCGCTCCTACAGCTCCTGCTGAGCCGGTCGCACCGGTCGCACCGGTCGCACCGGTGGCACCGGCTGCACCGGTCGGACCCTGAAGCCCCGTCGGCCCGGTCGAACCCGTTGCGCCCGCAGACCCCGTTGCTCCGGTCGCTCCTGCTGTACCGGTCGCCCCGGTCGCGCCCGTCGCGCCGATCGGCCCCTGAAGTCCCGTTGGTCCGGTCGCACCCGTCGCACCGTCCGCGCCTGTGGCCCCTGTCGACCCCGTCGCTCCGACCGCTCCTGCTGTACCGGTCGCACCTGTTGCACCTGTCGCACCGGTGGCGCCGGTGGCCCCTGCCGGCCCCGTTGCTCCTACAGTTCCTGCTGTACCGGTCGCGCCGGTCGCGCCGGTCGGGCCGGTCGCGCCGATCGGACCCTGAAGCCCGGTCGGTCCCGTCGCACCCGTCGCACCGTCCGCGCCTGTGGCCCCTGTCGACCCCGTCGCTCCGACCGCTCCTGCTGTACCGGTCGCGCCGGTCGGGCCGGTCGCGCCGATCGGACCCTGAAGCCCCGTTGGTCCGGTCGCACCCGTCGCACCGTCCGCGCCTGTGGCCCCTGTCGCTCCGACCGCTCCTGCTGTACCGGTCGCACCTGTCGCACCGGTGGCGCCTGTGGCCCCTGCCGGTCCCGTCGCTCCAGTCCTGCTCCGGCCGGTCCGGTCGCACCCGTCGCACCGTCCGCGCCTGTGGCCCCTGTCGGCCCCGTCGCTCCGGTCGCGCCTGGCTGCACCGTCGCGCCGTGTCGCGCCGGTCGCACCGGTTGCGCCGTTGCCCGGTCGGCCGGTCGCGCCTGTCGCACCGGTCGGCCTGCCGGCACCGCCGGCCTGTGCCCCGTCGCTCCGGCTGTACCGGTGGCGCCTGTGGCCCCTGTCGGACCCCGTCGCTCCGTCGTCGCTGTACCGGTCGCGCCCGTTGCGCCGGTTGGGCCGGTCGCGCCTATCGGCCACCCGGTCCGGCGCCCGTCGCCCGTCCGCGCCGTGCCCCTGTCGACCCCGTCGCTCCGACCGCTCCTGCTGTACCGGTGGCGCCTGTGGCCCCTGTCGACCCCGTCGCTCCAGTCGCTCCTGCTGTACCGGTTGCGCCGTTTGCGCCGGTTGGGCCGGTCGCGCCTATCGGACCCTGAAGCCCGGTCGGCCCGGTCGCACCCGTCGCACCGTCCGCGCCTGTGGCCCCTGTCGACCCCGTCGCTCCGACCGCTCCTGCTGTACCGGTGGCGCCTGTGTTCCCTGCCGGTCCCGTTGCTCCAGTCGCTCCCGCTGTACCGGTCGCACCGGCTCGCGCCGGCTGCACCGGTCGGGCCGGTCGCGCCTATCGGACCCTGAAGCCCGGTCGCACCCGTCGCACCGTCGGCGCCTGTGGCTCCTGCCGGCCCCGTCGCTCCAGCCGCTCCTGCTGTACCGCTCGCACCTGTCGCACCGCTGGCGCCTGTGGCCCCCGCCGGTCCCGTCGCTCCTGCTGTACCGGTCGCGCCGTGTTGCGCCGGTTGCGCCGGTCGGGCCGGTCGCACCTATCGGACCCTGAAGCCCCGCAGACCCGGTCGCACCCGTCGGGCCGGTTGCGCCCGTGGCGCCCGTCGCACCACTCGCACCCGTCACGGGCCCGGCCGGACCGGTGGCGCCGGTCGCGCCGGCGGGACCGGTCGCGCCGGCAGCTCCGGAAGCCCCGCTCGGCCCAGGTGGACCAGCCGCACCGGCCGGCCCGATCGCCCCGGGCACACCGGGAGCGCCGGTCGCCCCCGCGGCGCCCGTCGCACCCGTCGCGCCCCTAGGCCCGGTCGCACCCCTTGGGCCCGTCGGCCCGACCGGGCCGGTCGAGAGCGTCGGAGGCAGGAACGCGCCGTTCGCCGTCGGCGGCCACGCGATCCTGCGCTCGTTCTTGGCGCAGGGACCCTGACGCAGCTTGAGGTCGCGGATCGTCGCCGCGCCGCCGTCCAGTTCTATGCAGGCGACGTAGACGACGCCCGGCTGTCGAGGCGCCGCGAATCCGGGACTCGGAGCGGAGAGTCCGAGCACCGCGAAGCCGAACAACGCGACAATCCGCGGATAGGCTCGGTCTCCACGCAACATGTGCAGCGGTTTCCCCCGTCCGGTCCTGACTCCAGACGATAGTGAAAGTCGCCGTCGATGCCAATGGCGGGCGTCCGACCGACGTAGCCGAGGTCCAAGACGACGCACCCGGCGCTCGCGTCCGCGCCGGACGTCCTGCCGCCCACGATCAGCGCCGCGCAGGTCGGAGCGAGCTATCGGGTGTACGCCCAGGATGCCCCCCTCGAGCACGGCCACCTTCTGAGCTCGCGAGAGGCGCGAGCTAGGGTTTTCTGAGGTCGCGTTCGGTGTCGATGCGGTCCCAGCTCTCGGCGCCGACGCCGTGCTGGGGTTGGATGACTCCGTCGGCATGGCTGGGTGACCACGGTGGAGAGGTCTCGTTGGCGCCGGGGTGTTCGTCGTTCCATTGGGCGGGTTTCCACCAGCGCATCAAGCGGTCACGGAGCTTCATCAGGGGTAATTATGCCTCCGTCGGCGCCGTGTCATGTCATCCCGACGGGATGATGCGGGAACCCCTGTTGTGGCGGAGACTCGTCGGAGGGAAAGCGAGCGAAAGGGGGCCGACGCTATGGCAGTCGGGCCGGTTCAATTGGTCGTTCTGGGGTTTGCCCATCCAGACTTCCACGGTGAGGTCATCGAGCAACTCGAAGAGCTGCGAAAGAGCGACACGGTGCGGGTCATCGACGCGCTCGCGGTCTACAAGGACGCCGACGGCGACATCGAGGTCGAGCATCTGAGCAACCTGAGCGAGGCGGAGGCGATCGAGCTCGGCTCCGTGATCGGCGCCCTGATCGGTATCGGGATCGAAGGTGAGGAGGGGGCCGAGGCGGGCGCCCTGATCGGCGCCGAGGCGGCGGCGGAACACGGGATCACCGCCTTCTCGAGCGACGAGGCGTGGGATGTGATCGGTGAGATCCCGCCCGACTCGGCGGTGGCGCTCTTGCTGCTCGAGCACCAGTGGGCGGTTCCGCTGCGCGACGCGATCGCGCGTGCGGGCGGGTTCCGGATCAGCGACGGGTTCATCAGCCCGCTCGACCTCGTCGAGGTCGGCCTGCTGACCGCAGCCGAGGCCAAAGAGCACGAGCAACTCCAACGCGAGCCCGCTTTGAGCAAGGGAGAGTGACCAGATGTTCCGCGTTCGCAGAATGGCGCGGCGCACCTCGCGCCGCACCGCGCGGCGCACCTCGCGCCGGAACCGCTAGACCACCAGCACGACACGCACGGCCGGAGCGCGCCCGCACCCTCGGGCGCGCCTTCGCGCCCCCAAGCCCTCTTCACATCAGGGCCTGCCTCGCGGCGCTCGGACCCACGCTCATCCTCTTCGGGTGACGACCACACACACCCGTCTTTTGGACAATCGGGAGGCTGAGATCGGTGCAGCGCCCCTCACGTCGACAGCAGGGAGCTACCGGATGGCAGTTTCGCTCCAGCGTTCCGATGACCAACTCGAGCTGATGCTCCTGCTCGAGGACGGCACGGTGCTCGTGGGCGAGGACGCGATCGCAGCCCACCTCGACGAGCGCTTCGCGGGCCCGGTCGAGACCGAGGGGCGACCGGTCGCTTCAGCGAAGGCACGCCGTCCTCGTCGAAAGAAGCCGGCCCCGCCGACGTCGGTGGCCGCTCGCGGTGCGGAGTTGCCCGCACTCGCCGAGGCGAAGCTGTCGGCACCCCGGGTGCAATCCACGATCGTTCAGCGCCCTCGTGTCCTTCGAGCGCTCGATGCCGGTGAGGGCATGGCGCTGACGCTCGTGTCGGCGCCGCCCGGATATGGCAAGACCACGGCCGTGCGTGACTGGTGCGCGAGTCGCGAGACGTCGCTCGCCTGGGTCACGTTGGACGCCGGCGACAACGATCCTGTGCGGCTCTGGACGTATGTGGCCACCGCCGTCGACCGAGTGCGGAGCGGCCTCGGCCGCAGCGCGCTGCAGCAATTGAGCAGGAACGACGTTTCGATCGAGACGGTAATCGACGAGGTGACGAACGGCATCGGCGCCCTGCGGGACGACCTCGTCATCGTGCTCGACGATGTACAGACGGTGACGGACGAGGCGTGCCTCGCATCCATCGCCTACTGCATCGACCGTCTGCCTGCGACGGCGAGGCTCGTTCTGATCACGCGCGTCGATCCGGGACTACGGCTCGAGCGTGTACGGGTCAGGGGCGATCTGGCCGAGCTGCGGGCGACCGACCTCGCCTTCACCTGCCCGGAGGCCCGTGAGCTCGTCGTCGAGCGCGGCGACCTCGATCTCTCGGCAGAGGAGATCGCGTTGCTGCACGAGCGAACGGAGGGCTGGGCCGCGGCGCTCTTCCTCGCGACGCTCTGGCTCCGAACCGTCGACGACCCCGGTCGCGCTGTGCGCGACTTCGGCGGCGATCAGCGTTTTGTCGCCGAGTATCTGAGTCGTGAGGTGCTCGACTCACTCGGTGACGACGTGCGTTCGTTCCTGCTCCGGGCCTCTGTGCTCGGCCGCTGCACCGCCGAGCTGTGCGATGCGGTATTCGACCGCCGCGACTCTGCGTCGGTGCTGAGGGAGCTCGGCCGCTCCAACCTGTTCGTCGTTCGGCTGGAGCACGGAGGCTGGTTCCGTGTCCATTCGCTGTTCGCCGAGTTCGCCGGCTTTCGGCTTGCGGCCGACGACCCCGGCGCCGCCGTTGAGATCCATCGCCGGGCCGCCGGGTGGCTCCTCTCGCGCGGTCTGCCGGTAGAAGCAGCCGAGCATGCACGCGCAACGGGCGACGACGAGCTGGTTGCCGAGCTGCTCGCCGAACATCACCTTGCCCTGATCAAGGACGGCCGCGCGCAAACGCTCATCAGTTGGGTGCGGGCGCTGCCCGAGGAGACGCTGCTCGGGCACCCTGACGTGATCGTGGCAGCGGCGACCGCCACGACGATGATCGGGCAGTCCGCCCTCGAACGGCGGCGCCTGCTCCGCCTCGCGAATCGTGCGCAGACGGAACGGCCGGAATGCTTCGGCCCGTACGCCGAGGCGGTGGCGAGCATGGTGCGCGCCGTTGCGGTCGACGGAGATGTCGGTCGCGCCGTGAGGGACGGCCGCCGTGCAGTCGAGCTCGCAGAAGCAGCGGCGGACGACGTCCTCGTATCTGCACTCGCGGGATACGCGCGTGCGCTCTACTTCGCCGGCCGCCTCGACGAGGCGTGGGCCGCAGCCATGCGGGCGATCGAGCACCCGGATGCAGAGCGCCGAGCGCCTGGCCACGCGCACGCCCGGTGCACGCTCGCCCTCATCGCGGCCGATCGAGGCCGGCTCGCATCCGCCAGAACGCACGCGGAGAAGGCAAAGGCCATCGTCGGCGAGCTCGGGAGCAGCCGGAGCTGGCTCGGTGCGAATGTGGCCGCGGCGCTCGGGTGCCTTCTTGCGGCGGAGGGTGAGCTCGCCGAGGCCGAGCACGAGCTCGCCTTCGCGGAGCGCCTCTTCCAGGACGAGGTTGCGACGCTGCACCACGCGTGGCTGCTCGTGCTGCTCGCCCAGGTTCGCGCTCGGCGAGGACGCGTCGACGAGGCGCAGACGACTCTCCTCGCCGCTGCGGACTCGATGGCTGAGCTCGGCGACACCGGAAGCATGCCGGCGCTCTTCGCCGGAGTCGCAGGCGAGCTCGAGCAAGCACGCGCACGCGCCCGCAGCGGCGAGATCCTCGATGCACCGAGCGAGGCGGAGGCGGCCGTGCTTCGACTTCTCGCCTCCGACCTGTCCGCCCGCCAGATAGCGGCAACGCTCTTCCTCTCGCTCAACACCGTCCGTACGCACACCCGCGCGATCTACCGCAAGCTCGGCGTCAATTCGCGCGCCGAAGCCGTCGCGCGCGCAGATGTCCTCGGGCTGCTGGACGAAGCGCAATCATCCATGTGAATCGAATCGCTTCGCGACGCGGGATGAGTCCCGCGCGCGATGCTCGGACGATGGCAACCCGGGCGTACCGACTCACCGTCGGCGGCGAGCTGAGCGATGTCGCGGGCAGTGCATTCGAGGGCATGACGCTCACACGCGAGAACGGGACGACGGTGCTGACCGGTCGCGTCCGTGACCAGGCAGAGCTCCAGGGACATCTACGGCATGTCTCCGACCTCGGCCTGACGCTGCTCAGCGCGGCGCCGATCGACGACGAGGGGCAGCCCGCGCCGACGCAGACGCCCACGATCGCAAGCCCAAATGCGGGCCTGCGCAATCGCGCCGAGCGCCTACTGAGCCATCCGGTGTCGAGGCAAGCGCTCGCGGTCGGCTTCGACGACAGCCGCGCGTCGTCGGTGGAGATACTCGTCGAGGGGCGGTGCTTCTATCCGCGGATGCTCGAGGACATCGCCTCCGCCTCGTCCTCCGTTCACATCATCCAATTCGGCTTCCGGCCCGGGATCGTCGGCGATGCGTTCGCCGACGCGTTGATCGAGAGGGCCGCTGCCGGCGTGCGCGTCAGGCTCATCGTCGACAGGCAGGGCTCCGACCCCGAGCGGGGAACCCGCGCGTTCTACGAGCGTCTCACAGCTGCCGGCGTCGAGGTCTGTGTCATGCGTGCGACTCGGCCACGCGTGCCTGTCGGTCCACTCGGAAGCGGCGGGCCGATGCACTGGAACTTCGGCGGCCTCGGGCATATCGACCATCGCAAGCTCGTCGTCATCGACGGGCGCGTCGGCTGGGTCGGGGGTGCCGGGATCGAGGATCACTTCCAGGACGGCCGCTTCCATGATCTGTTCCTGCGCGTCGCCGGTCCCGTGGTCGGTCAGCTACAGCTCGTCTTCCTCAGTGGATTCCGCTGGCTGCACGGTGCGGTTCCACCCGCCGAGATCGACGCTCTCTTTCCCGAGCTCGATGCGGGTGAGGCCGACATCCCTGCGGTTGTCCTGCACAACGCCCCGGGCCGCTTCCGCCCGATCACCGATGCGATCCGGCACCTTCTCGAGAGCGCACGCAGCACGCTCGATGTGGTCAATCCGTACGTCACCGACCGGGCGATGATCGGGAGAATCGAGGACGCCGCGCGGCGCGGCGTTCGAGTGCGTCTCTTCGTGCCCGGCAACGCGAACAACTGGGCGTGCGCGGCCGCACAGAGATCGCACCACGCCGCGCTCCTCGACGCCGGCGTGCGCATCCTCGAGTACCCCGCGATGCTGCACGCGAAGGCGTTCGTGCGCGACGGTGAAGAGTTGCTCGCGGGTACGTGCAATCTCGAGGCCTGGAGTCTGAAGCGCTTCTTCGAGATCGACCTTCGGATCGTCTCGAAAGCCGTTGCGTCTCAGTTCGACGAGCGGTTCAGCGCGCCCGCGGAGGAAGTGTCGTCGCCCGGGCGCAGGCTCACAGGGACGAAGGAACGTGCCGAGGCCAAGCTCTTCGCCGTGCTTTCACCGCTGCTGTGAACAGACGGTGTCAAACGCTCGCTCGCGTTCACCCGGGTGAATCGGCCCCGTTTCGACCGACCTCGTCGCCACCCGCACATAGCGTCGTTCCCATGACGGTCACAGACCGCCGGCGCCGCCGGAGGCCGGCGTGAAGACGTTCAAGTTTCCTACGGCGTTCACCGTGCTCTTCGGCGTTTTGTTGCTCGTCTGGATCGCCGCGTTCTTCGTTCCGGCCGGCGCATACAAGACAAACGCATCGACCGGATCGCCGATCCCGGGGACCTATCACAAGCTGCCGTCGTGTTCCGCTGCAGCGGCGACTGCGCCATCACTGAACGTCGACTCACCTGCCGAGACCGGCATCGCGCCTGCCGATGCTGCCGCCGCACCCGGCGCGACCGTGGGCGAGCTCGGCCTACCGTGCACCGACACGTCCTTCACCTTTCGGTTCAAGCAGCTCTGGGACGCGCCGCCGAACGGGCTGTACGGCGTGGAGAGCAGTCAGGGCTTCGTCGGGCCGTGGGAAGAGGGATTCCTCTACGGGTCGGCGGCGATCTTCCTGTTCGTCCTCGCCGTCGGCGCGTTCATCACGGTGACGATGAAGACCGAGGCGATTCAGACTGGGATCGGCCGGCTCGCACTTCGTTTCCGGCACAGCGGCTCGGTGCTCGTCGCGATCCTGATGGCGGTCTTCGCTCTCGGCGGGACGAGCTACGGGATGTGGGAGGAGACGCTCGGCTTCTTCGTCCTGCTCGTGCCGCTGGCTCTTGCGCTCCGCTACGACCGGATCGTCGCGGTCGCGATCATCTTCCTCGGCGCCGGTTCGGGCGTGATCGCCTCCACCGTCAACCCGTTTGCGACCGGCGTCGCGTCCGATGCAGCCGGCATCAGCATCGGCGACGGGATCGGGCTGCGCATCGCGCTCTGGATCGTGCTCGTGAGCCTCGCGATCGCCTACGTCCTCTGGTACGCGCGCCGCATCAGGCTGCACCCGGAGAAGTCGGTGGTCGGCGTATCGGAATCCGACGCCGCCGATGCGCAGGCGCTCGTGACCGACGTGCCGCCGCTCTCCGGCCGCCAGCAGGTCGTGCTCACGCTCTTCGGCGGCACGTTCCTGGTGATGATCTACGGCTTCATCCCGTGGAACGACCTCTGGCAAGAAGGGTTCGGTAAGAACTTTCCGCTGCCGACGTTCGCCGACTTCTACTTCCCCGAGGCGGCAGCGCTCTTCATCGTGATGGCCGTCGTCGTCGGCCTGATCGCGCGACTCGGGGAGGAGGGGACGGTGACGACAATCATCGCCGGCGCTTCCGACTTCCTCGGTGCCGGGCTGATCATCGTCGTTGCACGCGGGATCACGGTCGTGATGAAGAACGCGCACATGACCGACACGATTCTCCACTGGATGGAGAACGCGGTCTCCGGCACGTCGAGCGGCGTGTTCGCCGTACTCGCATTCATCGTGAACCTGCCGATTGCGTTCCTCGTTCCGTCCTCGTCGGGACACGCTGCGTTGGTGATGCCGATCCTCGCTCCGCTGGCCGACTTCGCCGGCGTCTCGCGCTCGCTCGTCGTCACCGCATACCAATGTGCGTCGGGGCTCGTGAACCTCGTCACGCCGACGTCCGCCGTGATCATGGGCGGGCTCGCACTCTCGAAGGTCGGCTACGACCGCTACCTGAAGTTCGTCTGGCCGTTCCTCGTCGCTGTCTTCGTCGTCTGCTGCGCCTTCATCGGCATCGCGGCGGCTCTGGGCTGAATCGAAAGGAGAAAGAACCATGAACACCGAGACCGCTTCAGCACTGGGTGCCAACTCCGAGGTAGGGACGCTGCGGACCGTTCTCGTCCACCGGCCGGACCTCGCGCACGAGCGGCTCTCGCCGACGAACTGTCACGAGTTGCTCTTCGACGACGTGATCTGGGTGCGGCGCGCCCGGCAGGAGTTCGACACGTTCGTCGACTTGATGCGCGAGCGCGGCGTCGAGGCGTTGCTGTTCCACGACCTGCTCACGGAGACGCTGGCCGACCGCGAGGCACGCGACTGGCTGCTCTCCCGCCGGCTCCGTCCCGAAGAGGTCACCGTTATGTTCGCGGACGAGCTCACCGCCTGGATGACCGGGATGCCGGCCGACGAGATCGCGACCAGGCTCACCGGCGGGATCACCGTCTCCGAGCTGCCCACAGAGATCGCCACCGTCGTCGGCCGGGCGATGCGGCCCACCGACTTCGTGCTCGCCCCACTTCCGAACCAGCTCTTCATGCGTGACACGAGTGCATGGATCTACGGCGGCGTCTCGATCAACCACATGTACTGGCCCGCCCGCCAGCACGAGACGCTCAACCTGGAAACGGTCTATCGCTTCCATCCGCGCTTCAAGGCGGCGGGTTTCCCGATCTGGTTCGGCGGCTTCGACCACGACTGGGGTGGAGCGTCGATCGAGGGTGGCGACATCATGCCGGTGGGCGACGGCGTCGTTCTCGTCGGGCAGGGCGAGCGCAGCAATGCTCGCGCCGTCAGCATTCTCGCGCAGAACCTGTTCGCCGCCGGCGCCGCGCGACTCGTCATCGGCGCACTGATGCCGCGCGAACGGGCCGCGATGCATCTCGACACGGTGTTCACGTTCTGCAACCGCGACCTCGTGACAATCTACGAGCCCGTCGTCTCGCAGATCCTCCCGATCCTCTACCGGCCCGACGGCGACGGCGGCCTTGCCGTCGAGCTCTCGGACAAGTCGTTCCTCGAGGAAGTCCAGGCAGCGCTCGGCCTCGAGGAGCTGCGTACCGTGCCCACCGGCGGCGACGAGTTCGAAGCAGAGCGAAACCAATGGGACGACGGCAACAACGTCGTCGCCCTCTCACCCGGAACCGTGGTGGCCTACGAGCGGAACGAGGCGACGAATACGCGCCTCGCGAAAGCCGGCGTCGAGGTGCTCGCGATCGCCGGCCAGGAACTCGGGCGCGGACGCGGCGGCGGTCATTGCATGACCTGTCCGGTCGTCCGCGAGCCATGACAACGAGAAGGAGCGACACCATGACGACCACGACCGACATGCGCGGCCGGAGCCTGATGAGGCTGGCCGACTATTCGCCCGAGGAGATCACCTATCTGCTCGATCTCGCCGCAGAGCTGAAGGCCGCCAAGCGCGAAGGGCGCGAGGAGCGGAAGCTCGTCGGCAAGGAGATCGCGCTGATCTTCGAAAAGGACTCGACCAGGACGCGCTGCGCGTTCGAGGTGGCCGCATACGACCAGGGCGCGCACGTCACGTATCTCGGGCCGGGCGGCTCGCACATGGGCCACAAGGAGACGGTGAAAGACACGGCGCGCGTACTCGGCCGGATGTACGACGCGATCGAGTACCGCGGCTTCGCGCAGGAAACGGCCGAGGAGCTCGCACGGTGGGCCGGCGTCCCGATCTACAACGGGCTCACCGACGAGTGGCACCCCACGCAGATCCTGGCGGACTTCCTCACCTTCCGTGAGCACATCGCGAAGCCGGCCGACGAGATCGTGTTCTGCTACCTCGGCGATGCCCGCTTCAACATGGCGGACTCGTATCTGATCGGCGGGGCGAAGCTCGGGATGGACGTCCGCATCGCCAGCCCGGAGACGCTGTGGCCTCGAGACGAGATCGTCGAGCTCGCGCGCACGATCGCGAGCGAGACCGGCGCGCAGATCACGATCACGGCCGATGTCGCAGCAGCGGTGCGCGGCGCCGACGTCCTCCTCACCGATGTCTGGGTCTCGATGGGCGAGCCGGACGAGGTCTGGGCAGAGCGAATCGAACTGCTCACGCCCTACCAGATCAACGCCGAGACAATGGCGGCCACCGGCAACCCCGATGTGAAGTTCATGCACTGCCTGCCCGCGTTCCACAACACGGAGACACAGGTCGGCAAGGAGATCTTCGAGAAGTTCGGCATGGATGCGCTCGAGGTGACCGAGGAGGTCTTCGAGTCGCCGGCGTCGGTCGTCTTCGACGAGGCCGAGAACCGCTTGCACACGATCAAGGCCATCCTCGTGGCGACGCTGGGAGCCTGAGATGCGCGTCGTCGTCGCACTCGGCGGGAACGCATTGCTCCGGCGAGGGCAGCCGCTGACGGCGGAGAACCAGCGTGCAAACGCGCGCGCGGCATGCAAGGCGCTCGCGCCGGTAGCACTCGAGCACGAGCTCGTGATCTCGCACGGCAACGGCCCCCAGGTCGGCCTGCTCGCACTGCAGGGCTCCGCCTACACAGAGGTCGACACGTATCCGCTCGACGTACTGGGAGCACAGACGGAGGGGATGATCGGCTACATCCTCCAGCAGGAGCTCGGCAACGAGCTTCCGTTCGAGCGCCACCTCGCGACGCTGCTGACGATGATCGAGGTCGACGCCGCCGATCCAGCGTTCGCCGATCCGACCAAGCCGATCGGGCCGCTCTACGACGCGGCGGACGCCGAACGGCTCGGGAGCGAGAAGGGCTGGACATTCAGGCCGGACGGGAACAGCCTCCGTCGCGTCGTCCCGTCGCCGCTCCCGAAGCGGATCTTCGAGATCGAGCCCATCAAGACCCTCCTCGCGCAGGGCTGCGTTGTGATCTGCGCGGGCGGCGGCGGCATCCCGACGACGTACACCGACGAGCCGTCGCCCGCCGGGCGTCGGCTAGCCGGTGTCGAGGCGGTGATCGACAAGGATCTCGCAAGCGCGCTGCTCGCGATCGACCTCGACGCAGATGTGCTCGCGATCGTGACCGACGTCGACGCGGTGTATTCCGGCTGGGGGACCCCGGAGCAGGAGGCGATCCGAACTGCAAGCCCCGCCGCCCTCTCGAGCGCCGAGTTCGCAGCCGGCTCGATGGGACCGAAGGTCCGTGCAGCCTGCGAATTCGTCGAACGGACGGGAAGGATCGCGGCGATCGGCTCGATCGCCGATGCAGCTGCCCTCGTGCGCGGAGAGGCCGGCACCGTTGTCAGCCATGACGCCGCTGGGCTCGAACTCTTGAAAGTGAGGTGACCTAGCGATGGACGCCAATGACCAGACCGTCGACGCACCGCCGGCCTTCACGGCCGACCAGGTTGCGCGACTGCTCGACCTGATCAAGGGCTCAGACAGCGTCGAGCTGAAGCTGACGGTGCCGGAGTCCGATCAGCGCTCGACCGTCGTAGCTCTCGGGATGGATCCGCTGGAAGCCCAGATTCGGCAGATCTTCTTCTTCGACACTCCTGAGCTGACGCTCGACAAGAACGGCGTCGTCGTTCGCGCCCGCCGGATTCAGGGCAAGGGCGACGACTCGGTCGTGAAGCTGCGGCCGGTCGATCCGGCGGAGCTGCCGGACAAGCTGCGCAGGTCGGCCAGCTTCCGGGTCGAGGTCGACGCCCTGCCCGGCGGCTTCGTGTGCTCCGGCGCGTTGAAGGGGACTCCCGGCTCGGCCGCCGTGAGGACGACGCTGTTGGGCGGGCTGCCGCTGCACAAGCTCTTCTCGAAGGAGCAGCGGCAGTTCTACGCCGCGCACGCGCCGGCGGGCATCTCCCTCGACGACCTCACGACCCTCGGTCCGATCTTCGTGCTCAAGCAGCGGTTCACGCCGCAGGAACTGGGGCGCAGGCTCGTCGCCGAGATGTGGCTCTATCCCGACGGCTCGCGCCTCCTGGAGCTCTCGACGCGATGCGAAACGAATGAGGCGTTCCAGACGGCAGCCGAGCTACGGGCGTTCCTCGGCAGCCGCGGCGTGGACATCTCGGGCAACCAGCAGACCAAGACACGCAAGGCGCTCAAGTACTTCGCGCAAGCGGCGAACGAGGGGAAGTGACGACACCTCCGATCGTGCCGCGTTGGGAGTGGCGCACGTTCGGCGAGCATCTCGGCCGGGCCGACGCTCGTCTCGCCGCGCTTGCCCCCGAAAGCGTGCAGGAGAGTGACGAGCTGTACCTGTTGTCGCTCGAGAGCGACGCCTCGGTCAAGGTTCGCGACGAGCTGATGGACGTGAAGCATCTGGAGCACGTGAACGACGACGGCCTCGAACAGTGGAGGCCGGCGCTGAAGGCTCGCTTCCCGCTCGCCGCGGTGGATGTCGGCTTCGTGCTGACGGCACTCGGTGCTGGAGCTCCGCCGCTTGCTCGCAGCGAGTACACGCTGCAAGAGCTCGTCGACGAGATCATCATCCCGAGCGACGACTTGCGGGCGGTGGAGGTGCACAAGCGGCGCGAGCACCACCTGATCGAGGGCTGCAAGGCGGAGGTGACCGAGGTGCGCACGGACGCGGGAACAACGCGCACGGTCGCCATCGAGTCGGAGGATCCGGAGCTCGTGATCGAGACCGTGCGGGAGCTCGGGCTCGTCTCGCGCCGGAACGTGAGTCTGCCGCGCGGGCTCAAGGCGCTGCTCGCCTTCGGTGCACGGCGGTACGCCGTCATCGACGTCGGCACGAATTCCGTCAAGTTCCACGTCGGTGAGCTGCGGGCGGACGGCGAGTGGCGGACGATCGTCGACCGCGCCGAGCTCACGAGGCTGGGCGAGGGTCTCGACGAGACCGGCCGCCTCGAGCCCGAGCCGGTCGACCGCACCGTCGAGGCGATTGCCGGCATGGCCGACGAGGCGAGGCGGAGTGGGGCGATGGCCATTGCGGCCGTGGGTACGGCGGGGCTACGAATCGCCACGAACGGCGCGGCGTTCGTCGACGCCGTTCGGGCGCGCTCCGGTGTGGAGGTCGAGGTGATTCCCGCAGAGGAGGAAGGGCGGCTTGCCTACCTCGCAGCGACCTCCGGGCTCGGTGTCGGCACAGTGCCGCTCGTCGTGTTCGACACCGGTGGCGGCAGCTCGCAATTCACGTTCGGCGAGGGAGAGCGGGTCGATGAGCGCTTCAGCGTGAACGTCGGTGCGGTGCGATTCACCGAGCGATACGGCCTCGGCGACGCCGTCTCCGAGGACGTCTTGGCAACTGCACTCGACGCGATCGCGGCGGACCTCGTGCAACTGGATGGGCGACGCACGCCCGATGTGCTCGTGGGCATGGGCGGTGCCATAACCAACCTCGCCGCCGTGAAGCACGAGCTCGCCACCTACGATCCCGCCATCGTGCAGGGCACGGTGCTCGACGCCGCCGAGATCGATCGGCAAATCGAGCTCTATCGCACGCGCAGCGCCGACGAGCGTCGCCTCATCGTCGGCCTGCAGCCCAAGCGGGCGGATGTGATTCTCGCCGGCGCATGCATCGTGCGCACGGTGCTCGTGAAGCTCGGCTGCGACTCGCTGATCGTCAGTGACCGCGGCCTGCGGCACGGGCTGCTCGTCGAGCGGTTCAGCAGCTAGCTAGAGGCTAGGCACCGTGGGCGGCGCATTCGCATGGGGCGTCGTTGCAGCCTCGTCGCTTCTGCTGGGCGCGCTGGTTGTGATGTGGAGGGCGCCCAGCCGGAGCACGCTCGGGCTCGTCATGGCGTTCGGCGCCGGAGTCTTGATCAGCGCCGTCGCGTACGAGCTCGTCGCTGAGGCGATCGATACCGGCGGCGAGTTCTGGCCCGTCGCACTCGGGCTCGCCGCCGGAGCGCTCACGTTCTATGTGGGCGACTGGGTCATCGACCGCATGGGCGGAGAGAACCGGAAGCGCCCGGTCCACGACGAGGCCGGGTCTCCGCTCGCTCTTGCCCTCGGCATCGTGCTCGACGGCATTCCCGAGTCGATCGCGCTCGGCTTGACGTTGCTTGCGGGCACGGGTGTCAGCGCGGCCATGCTGGCGGCTGTCTTCGTCTCGAACCTCCCCGAGTCGATCGCCGCTTCGACAGGCTTCGAGAAGAACGGGCGGTCTCGCACCTGGATCATGGGACTCTGGCTCGCCATTGTCGGTGTGAGCGGGCTTGCCTCACTGGCGGGCTACGTCGCACTCGACGGTGCGAGCACAAGAACGATCGCGTTCGTCCTCGCGTTCGCAGGCGGTGCCATCCTGACGATGCTCGCCGACACGATGATGCCCGAGGCCTTCGAGTTCGGCGGCAACAAGGTCGGGCTGCTGACGACGTTCGGCTTCGCGCTCGCGGTTGCGATCGTCGCAATCGAGCGCGCCTAGCGACGGTTCGACGGTTCGCGTTCACATGGGTGAACCAGGCCGTCCGCGCGATTCGGGGCGGCGTGCGGGCATAGCGTGGTGGTGACGCCGGCCATTCGGCCGGCGATGACGAGGCACGCGCCAAAGGAGGCTGAACATGCTGGCTGCGAGTTATCCCTTCCTCGACGTCATGTGGACGATGTTGGTGTTCTTCCTGTGGGTGCTCTGGTTCTGGTTGCTCTTCATGGTGTTCGCCGACATCTTTCGCCGCGACGACCTCTCGGGTTGGGGGAAGACCGGCTGGATCGTGTTCACGATCATCCTGCCGTACCTCGGCGTCTTCGTGTACCTGATTTCGCAAGGCTCGGGGATGACGCAGCGCAGGGTCGAGGGTGCGAGAGCGCAGCAAGCACAGCTCGACGACTACGTGCGGCAGACCGCCGGCACCGGCGGCGCGGCCGCGGAGATCGAGAAGGCGAAGGGGCTGCTCGACAGCGGCGCCATCACCCAGGCGGAGTTCGCGGCGATCAAGGAGAAGGCTCTGGCGACGTAGCAGTCTCCGGAGGTACAGCCGAGATGAGGAGACCGGCGCGTGTCGTTCGCGTGAACAGAACGCCGGCTGCTGCGGGTGATGCGATGCCCGCAGTGGCCGGCGTGGAGACGAGCCCGTCGGAAGGCTGCGGTCGATACTGACGCCGTCGGACTCGAAGCCGGACGATCCCGGTCGCGCCGAGCTCCACCCGCCGGACGAGTCGACTGTCGAGTTCCTGCTCCGGTTCGCGCGCATCGCGCATCGCGCCGGCTACCCCACATCGGATCTCGAGGAGCGGCTTGGCGCGCTGGCTGCTGCGTTGGGACTGAAAGCAGCCCAGATCTCTGCGACGCCGACACTGGTGGAGCTCTCGTTCGGCTCGCTGCCGCACCAGCGCAACTACACGCTCCGCGTCCGGCCGAAACCCGTCGACCTCGACGCGATCGCTCGACTCGAGGATCTGGCGCAAGAGGTGATCGACGGACTCACCGTCGCCGCCGCGCTCGACGAGCTTGCGGACATCGACGCCCGACCGCTGAAACGGCCGTGGTACGTCGAGCTCGTCGCGTACGCACTCGCCGGTGGCGCCGTCGCACCTGTCCTCGGCGGCGGGTGGCGCGAGGTTGTGGCGGGCGGGATCGTCGGTCTGCTGGTCGGAGTGGTCGCGCAGCTCGCCAGGCGGACCTCCCGCGCCGAGCCGATGGTGGCGCCGCTCGCGGCCGTGGTCGCGAGCTTCAGCGCCGCGGCGATCGCCCGGCTCGGCCTCGACGCGTCGCCGGACACTGTCACGCTGGCCGCGCTGATCACATTCCTGCCGGGGATGTCGCTCACGATCGGTGTGCGCGAGATCGCGACGGAGCATCTCCAGTCGGGTGTGGCAAACACGGCGAACGCCGTCGTTCAGCTCCTCGGCCTCGTGTTCGGAGTCGGCGTCGGGCGATCGCTCGCGGTGCACTGGTTCGGAATCGTCGAGCACGCGGTCGCGCGGCCGAGCTTCACCGGCACACAACTCCTCGGGGCATTTGCGGCCGGCCTCGCGTTCACCGTGACGTTGCGGGCTCCGTTCAAGGCGGCACCGGTGATGTGTGCGGCGACCCTCCTCGCCGTCTCGGCCAGTGCCGTCGGCCGGTCGCTGTTCGGGGCGGCGGCAGGGACGTTCGTCGCGGCGCTCTCGGTCGGAATCGTCGGCGGTCTGCTCGCGGCACCGCTACGCCGGCCACCGCTCGTCTTCATCGTCCCGGGCGTGCTGATGCTCGTGCCGGGCAGCGCGGGGTTCAACAGCCTGCTCCAGCTCCTGACCGGCCAGACGGTGAGCGGCATCGACGCCGGGTTCGACGCCTTCGTGACGGCGATGGCGATCTCGTACGGCCTGATGGTCTCGACCGTGATCCTGCCTTCGCGACTCACTCGTTGAGCGCGCGCGGCGCGTTCACCCAGGTGAATCGCAGTCGATGCGGTGCGCCGCACTCCCGCGTGTGCGAGGTTCGCTCGGCCGACGACCGAGCCGTGGCGACAACAAGGACCTCTCACAAGCGAAATCACATGGGTGACCGACGCGACTTGCGCGGCGCCGTGACGGGGAGGGGGCAACCTAGTCTGATGGCGGGTCGTGAATACCAAGTCGTAGTCAGTGGAGAGCTCAGCGACGACATAGCCCCGGCGTTCAAGGGGATGCGGATCGAGCGACGCGAAGGCAAGACCATTCTGATCGGCCGCATTCGCGACCAGGCCGAGCTCCAAGGGCTGTTGACGCGCATCTCCGATCTCGGGCTCACGCTTCTGAGCGCCGAGACCATCGACGAGTGACGGGAGAAGACGCGCTAACCCCGGGAGGGCGGCCGGCCGAGGCAGCCGACGTCCCGAGCGACGTCGGCTGCGGCGGCGGCGACCTTCCAATCGGCCGCCGCCACTGACGTCAGCTCATCTGCCCCCGGATGGCCGTGGCGTCGCCCCACCGCACGATCAGCGCGTAGAGGACGACGATGTTCAGGCCGACCACGGTGAGCGCCCAGAGCGTGTACTGAGCCGACCCGACGAAGCCGAGCTGGACGAGGAAGTTCAGGCTCGCCACGACGATCGTGAACCACCGCGCCCAACTGGCTCCAGTGAACAGGCCGAAGCCGGCGAAGGCGACGACGATGCCCCAGATCAGCATGATCCAGCCCCACGTCGTCACGTCGAACACGATGATCTGACTCGGTGTGAGAACGTAGTACTTGTCCCGAATGATCGCGATCAGGCCTTGGAAGAAATCGAGCGATCCGATCACGATCATGACCATGCCGGCGAACCAGACCCAGCCGGTCCAGAAACTCTTCGAGGCCACGTCTCCTCCTTTTCTCTCGGTCAGCAGTCCGAGCACGGAGCATCGCGCAGCAATCGGATGCCGAGCAACCTCGAAACACAAATCACCCGGGTGATTGCGCCTCGTCCAGGAGGACGAGAGGACGGTCGCGAGGTCAGCCCAGCGCCGCACCCTCGAGCGAGGCCGACGGCGTCGGGTCGGGCAGCCGTCGCATGCGGAGGCCGTTGAGGAGGCCGAGCAGGCTGGCGAGGATCGGCACGAGCAGGGCCACTTGCAGGGAGCGGTCCCTTGCCTCCTTGTTGATTCGGAGGATCTCGGCTTGGACGTCTGGCGATTCGTCGGCGAGCAACGGCGCGAGCTGTGAGTTGCTCATGACCTGCGCGTCGTGTTCCAGGGTGTCGCTGATCTGCTGTTGCTGCGGCGGTGGAATCACGGTGCTGTCGTTCGTGAGGTTCGTGAACTCGAAGGAGAGGACTGCGAGCATGATGCCGCCGGCCATCGCCAGCCCGAACGAGAGCCCGAACGATCCTGCGGCTGAGTTCACGCCGGCGGCTTCGCTGACGCGCTCCTCCTCGATCGGAGAGAGGGTGTAGTTGTTGAGTTGCGATACGAGCAACCCCAAGCCTGATCCGACGATTGCCAGCGGGATGACGAGCCACCAGCCCGAGTGTGCGCGTGGAACGATTGGCACGACCGCCGCCATCCCGGCGGTACTGAGTGCGAAGCCGACGATGACGATGTTGCTCGGACGCCGTTTCCCTTCTCTCCGTCCGGCCAACAACGCCACTCCGAACATGCTGAGGGAAAGCGGGGCAAGCGACAGCCCCGCCTCCAGCGCGTTGTATTCGAGCGTCATCTGCAGGAAGATCGGCAGCGCGATCATCGCGCCGCCCAGGGTGATCTGCTGGAGCATCTGCTGGGAGATGCCGGCCGTGAACTGCGGGAACTTGAACAGACCCGGGTCGAGCAGCGTCAACTTGCCCTCCCGCTTGCGGCGCACGAGCCAGTACGCAAGCGCCGCGAGTGAGACTGCTCCGATCACGATCAGCAGGACCACGTAGTCGCCGCCCTCCTGCCAGACGAGGATGCCGAGGACGAGGCCGCCCATCCCCAGCACGGAGAGGGCCGCGCCGACCAGATCGATCTGCCGAGGACCGGTGTAGGCGACGTCCTTCACGAGCTTGATGCCGGACAGGACGCAGGCGATGACGACGGCCTCGAGGAGGAAGCCCACGCGCCACGACAGGAACGTGGTAACGAAGCCGCCGAGAAGCGGTCCGACCGCGGCGGCAATCGCCGCCGACGCCCCCACGAGCGCATACGCCTGCTTCCGTGCGCCTCCTTCGAAGTTCCCGTGGATGAGGGACTGCATTGCCGGCAGGAGCAGCGAGGCGCCGAGGCCCCCGATGATCGCCCAGAAGACGATGATTGCGGTCAGGTTCTGAGCCAGCGTCATCGCAACCGCCCCGACTGCGTAGGCAAGCAGGCCCAAGACGTACGCGCGCTTGCGCCCGATCAGATCCCCGACCTTGCTGCTGATCAGGATGAAGGCCGCGGACACCAGCGCCTCGAGCGCGATCGCCGACTGGACACCGCTCACCGTCGTGTGCAGGTCGTGCACCACCGCTGAGATCGAGACATTCATCAGCGACGTGTCGACGACGAGCACGAACATCGCCATCGCCAGAAGCATCGCGAGCTTTCGATTGGCAGGTGCCGGATCGGGAACGGCGCTCGGGACTGCCCCGATCACCGGAGGGACTGTCTGCGTGGGATCGCTCATCAGCCGGCCGCGGGCTTTCGGCGACTCCGGACCCACCAGACGATTCCGAACGCCACGACGGCCACGGCCAGGATCCCGAAGGCGATCCAGCCCCATTGGGTCTCGCTGCTCGTGTCCTCGGCGTTCTTCGACACGACCGCCGCGCCGGCGGCCGCCGCCGCAGCCGGACTGAGCCCGGTCGTCGTCTGCTCGGTCGTCGTCTGGACCGCGGTGGTCGTCGGCGCCGGTGCGGGTGCCGCGACGGTGGTCGTTGCAGTCGCCGTCTCGACCGTGGTCGCAGTTTCCACGTGCGTCGTCGTCACGGTCCTCGTCGGCACTGTCCTCGTCGGTTCGGTCACGGTGGCGGGTGCCGTGGTGGTTGCGGCAGTCGTCGTTGCGGCAGTCGTCGTCGGGGCAGTCGTCGTCGCTGCGGCAGTCGTCGTCGCCGGCGTGGTCGCCCGACTCGCAAGCGTCGAGAGCGCTGTCGAGACGGCAGCCCGATTCGCACCACCGCCGCAGGCCGTGACGCCGACCGCCACGACGAGACCTCCAACGGCGACGGCGAGAAATCTCACACCGCGACGGTACGCGCGGTCGGAGTGGATCGAGGTCACCCGATCTGGGGGAAACGTCGAACCCCGTTTGCTTTCCGTACCTAGGTACGGGTCTATAGTCGGCAAATGAAAGTTGGAGAGGTCGCGGCACGCGCCGGGGTGAACGTGGAGACGCTGCGGTACTACGAGCGTCGAGGGCTGCTGCCGTCGCCGGACAGGGAGCCGAGCGGGCACCGGCGGTACGACGAGGAGACCGTGCGGTTCCTGCGTGCGATCAAGGAGGCGCAGGCGGTCGGCTTCACGCTCTCGGAGATCGCGGAGTACCTCGGAGCCGCGCGCCGGTCGGGGTCGCCGTCGGAGGCGCTCCGCGTGCGGATGGCAGCGAAGATCGACGAGATCGACGCGCGGATCGCCGGGCTGCGGCGAATGCGCGAGGAGCTCGCCCGCGTCGTCGGATGTGCGTGCGACTCGCTCGACCACTGCACGTGCGGCGCCGCCTATCTCGCCCGGCGCGGCCGGGAGTCGACTGCGCCTCCGACGCTTCTGCACGTCACGAACGGAGAGAGCGCCGGGAATTCGCTGCGGCAGACGGCGCTCGGCGGCGCGGTATTGGCGTGGCAGGACGTACTCCACGATGGGCCGGTGCCTGCGGGTCCTCGGCTGGAGTTGCTGCATGCTCGGGCCGGATTCCTTTCCGCCTGCGGCTGGGGGAGCCGGCGCGCGATCCTCTCCGCACTCGAGCGGCGCGACCGGCAGCTCGTCGAGGCGTTGCGCGCCGGATCTCACGTGGTGCTCTGGTTCGAGCACGACCTCTATGACCAGCTACAGCTCCTCGACGTCCTCGCACTTGCGCACGAGGCGGGCGGGTCGCCGGAGCTGATCGTGGTCGACTCGTTCCCGGGCAAGCCTTCGTTTCGCGGACTCGGCGAGCTCCAGCCCGACGAGCTGGAGACGCTGTGGCCCGCGCGGCGCGAGGCGACTTCGGAGGCTCTCGACGCAGCGACGAGCGCGTGGGCCGCAGTCCGTGCCTCCGAGCCGACGGCACTCGCAGAGTGGTCGGCGCGTGGATCGCAAGAGCTACCTCTCGTCGCCCCGGCGCTACGGCGATTGCTTGCCGAGCTTCCGGGGCGCACGGATGGGCTCTCGGGAACGGAGCGGCGTGCGCTGCAGGCGATCGCGGCGGGCGCGGGCACTCCAGCGGAGGCGTTCATCGCGGCCCAGCGACTCGAGGACGCGCCGTTCCTGGGCGATGCCTGGTTCTATCGAGCTCTCGTTGCGCTCGGCGACGGGCCGGTGCGTCTCGTCGAGACCGATGAGGGCCATCCCCTTCCGGCACCTCCGCCGCTCAGCGACGGACACCTCTTCTCGAGACTGCCGCTTCGGCCTGACCGAGGAGGGACAGCGGGTGCTCCGCGGCGAATCCGACCGCGTCGACCTTCTCGGTGTCGATCGGTGGGTCGGAGGCACGCACGTGACCCCGGACAATGCCTGGCGCTGGGACGAGGCAGCGCACGCGCTCGTGCCGCCGTCACGCGATGGGATGTGATCCAGATCAGGCGAACGGCTTGACGACCATGTCGATGACGACGAGGAAGAGCAGCGCAATGTCGAGGCGGGCGATCAGCAGGATGCGCTTGACGAGGGCGATCGTCTCGGGATGCTCGACGCCGTTCGCTTCGGTCGACGCGACGACCTTGCGCGCAAGCGGCGCGAGGACGCCCACGCCGGTCGTGAAGGTGATCGCGTAGCCGATCAGCCCGGCGATGATCCAGAACTGACCCCAGCCGAAGTCCGCGTTGGCCATCATCGCGACGCCCATCGCGACCACGACGATGCCTGCCGGCGCGAAGATCTTCTCTCCGACCATTGCCGCCTGTCGCGCGACGGTCACCATCTCGACCGGGTCGTTCTTGCGCACGGCGAGCGCGCCGAGGATGGTCAGGAGCGCGCCGCCTCCGATCCAGACGATCGCGGCGAGCACGTGGATCGCCTTGAATGCCGAGTACCAGGCGGTCGCCCAGCCGGCTTGGCTGATGAAGAGGATGCCGACGACGAGCACGACCCCGCCTGCGATTGCGGTGACGGGCCCGGCCGAGCGGTCCTGCGGTGTGGAGGCGGGAGTGTCCATGGCCGCCAGTAAACGGGATCGGCCGGACGTCTACAAGGCGCGCGCGGCTTCGAGCAGCACGTCGAAGTCCGGCAGCTCGCTCGTCGCGTAGCGCCACGCCCCGCGGACGGTGCCCTCCCGATCGATGAGGAAGGCCGACCGCTCGGAGACGTCTTTCATCCCCCGGTAGTCGAAGGCGACACCGAAACCCTTCGTCGCGTCGGCGTTCCAGTCGGAGAGCAGCGGCAGGTCGAGGTCGAGTGCCTGCATCCACGCGACGTGTGTCCAGGGCGAGTCGCGCGACGCCGCATACGGCTGCACGCCCGAGGCGCGAAATTCATCGCTCCTGTCACGCAGGAGCTCGAGCTCGTTCGTTCAGGTGGACGACCAGTCGAAGAGATAGAAGAGCAGCAGAATCGGCCCGTCGGCGACGAGTTGCTCGAGCGTCGCGCTCTCCTGCGGCGTCGTCCAGACGAGTGCTTCCGGGATCCGGTCGCCGGCGGCCAGCATGCCGCGACTCTACGCGGTGGCGGGGACGGGAGCGATCTCGGTCAGCTCGGCGATCTCGCGGACGACCTCGACGATGTCGCGGTTCGCGTTGAAGACGCGCAGCTGGCGGTCTGCGCCGTTTCCGCGGCGGAGGATCTGCTCGATGCCTGCGAGCTCGGTCTCGGAGCCGAGGTCCTTCGCGTGCGGTGCGATCAACTTCAGCGTCCGGCGAACGACCTGTGCGACGGGCATGCGGTTGCGCCTGCCGGTGACGAGGTCCATCACCGGCGCCTCGAGCCCGTAGCGCGCGGCAAGCCACTTGTTCTCGGTCGTCAGGATCCGGTGAAACGTCGGGATGTCCTCACCTGCCTCGAAGCGCTCCGAGTAGTGCTTCACGAGCGCCTGGCAGTAGGCCGTGATCGCCACGACGTCGTCGAGCTGCGTCACCGCGTCGCAGATGCGGATCTCGATCGTGCCGAGCCGCGGGTGCAGCCTGATGTCCCACCAGATGTGCGTGTAGTCGGCGATGCAGCCCGTGCGCTCGAGCTGGCCGACGACCTCCGCGTAGTCGGCGTAGTCCTTGAACCGCGGCGGCGGTCCCGACCGCGGGAACGCTGCGAAGACCATGTGCCGTGACGACGCGAGGCCCGTGGGCTCGCCGCGCCAGAACGGCGAGTTGGACGAGAGCGCGACGAGCTCCGCGAGGTGGCCGATCAGGGCGTTGACGACCTGGATCGCCTTTTCCGGATCGTCGACCGCGACGTGGACGTGCATCCCGAAGATCAGCTCGCGTCTCGCGATGTACTGCATCTGATCGACGAGCGCGCGGTAGCGGTCCTTCGCCGTGATCCGCTGGCGCTCGAAGAGCGAGAACGGATGCGTGCCTGCCGAGCCGACTCGCAGGCCCTGCTCGCGCGCCACCTGGCTCACGTAGCCGCGGAGCTCGAGGAGCTGCACCTCGACGTCGGAGGCGGTGTGGCACACGGGCGTCGCGATCTCGAGCACCGACTGCATCAGCTCCGCGTTGATCCGCGGCTCGAGCTCGTGGCCCTGCACCGCGGCGAGGACGGTATCGATGTGCTGAACGAGGTCGAACGTCTCGCTGTCGAGGAGCATGTACTCCTCCTCCACGCCGAGCGTGTAGGCGTCGCTCTTCCCGAATGCGTGATCGAGAACGCTGCCGCCTTCGGCGAAACCGCTGCCCTTCCCCGTGATCGACGCCGGATGGATCTGCTTCATGCGATCACCGCGTCCAGCTCGACCTCCACGACCCACCGTGGATCGAGGAGCCCGACGATCACGCCGGTGCAGGCCGGGCGGATGTCGCCGAAGACCTCTCCGTGTGCGCGCATCACGTCCGGCGCATACCCGGCGTCGGTCATGAATACGCGTGTGCGCACCACATCTGCCAGACTCGCCCCGGCTTCGCGGAGGGCGGTCTCTGCGATCTCGAGGCAGCGGCGCATCTGTTCATACGGGTCCGCAGGCGGGTCGGCGTCGTCCGGCATGATCGGCGCGGTGCCCGCAACATGGACGTGGTTGCCCGTCACGACTGCGCGGCTGTACCCGTAGCGCTCCTCCAGGGACGAGCCGGACGAGATGAGCCTCGGTGCCACGCACCTAGTATCTCCCGCCGTGGACGTACTGGCCATGATCGACGACTGGGGCGCGCGGACGGCGGCCGCGGGTGTCACGCGCGCGGAGGGGCCGGTCGCTACGCACGGGCCGCGGGCGACGCCGTTGCGCTGGGCCTCGGTGACGAAGCTCCTGACCGGCCTCGCGACGCTCGTCGCGGTCGAGGAGGGAACGGTCGACCTCGACGAGGAGGCAGGCCCTCCCGGCTCGACGCTGCGGCATCTGCTCTCGCATGCGTCCGGGCTCCCGCCCGAGGACGGGCCGCCGCTGATGCCGCCCGCGCGGCGTCGCATCTACTCGAATGCCGGAATCGAGGCAGCGGCAACGCTCGTCGCGTCGCGTGCCGGGATGCCGTTCGACGGGTATCTGCGCGAGGCCGTCCTCGAACCGCTCGGTCTCGCAGGAGAGCTGCGCGGCTCGCCCGCCTGGGGTTACGTCGGTCCGCTCGACGATCTCCTGGCGCTCGGCCGCGAGCTGCTGGCGCCTACGCTCCTCGCTCCCGAGACGCTCGCCGAGGCGACCGAGGTGCAGTTCCCCGGGCTCGCCGGCGTGCTGCCGAGCTGGGGGCGCATGGACCCGAACGACTGGGGCCTCGCGTTCGAGCTGCGCGATGCCAAGCAGCCGCACTGGACGAGCGCCCGGAGCTCGCCGCGCACCTTCGGCCACTTCGGTGCGGCAGGCACGTTCCTCTGGGTCGACCCGGACGCCGGCCTCGCGTGCGGCGTGCTCACCGACCGCGAGTTCGGCGACTGGGCGAAGGAGGCGTGGCCGCGCTTCAACGACGCCGTGCTCGCGGAGCTCGGGCTGTAGGAGGGTTTGGCGAAATAGAGGCTGTGCCGCCACGCCTCGCTGGACGCCGCGATGCGGCGTCCTCGGTCGCCCCGATAGAAACACCGCTATCGAGGCTCCCTGCGTCCTTGCCTCGCGACGCCCATCGAACCGTGTCGACGAGCACCATTCCGCCAAACCCTCCTAGTCGTCCGCGAAGAGGGGCCGCACCAACTCGTCGAACGTCGCGCGGTCGCAGCTCGCGACGACGGCCGGTGTGATCGCGGTCACGGTCGCAGTGCGCGGCATGTGCATCGCGAGCGCGACCTCGCCGAAGTAGTCGCCGGGACGAAGGATCTCCCGCTCGCCCATCGAGCTGTTGGTCACGCTGAGCATTCCGGCGAACACGACGTAGAAGCGCTCGCCCGCGTCCCCTTCGCGGATGACCGTCGTGCCCGGGGCGATCTCCTCGCGCACCATCTGCTTCGCAAGCACCGCGAGGGTCTGGCCCGGTAGGCCGGCGAGCAGCTCGACGCGGGCGAGCTCGTGCGCGGTTGCGGAAGAGCGTGGCACGTCCTAATCCTCGTCTTTTTCCGCGATGCCCGCGAGTGTTCGCGGCAGGCGCAGGCGCAGCGCCCCCGGGAGCGACTCGAGCACGAGCGGCGGCTGCGAGGGTCACCGGCTCGCCGTCGGCTGCGGCTCGAACGCGCGGGGCCTCGAGCTCGATCGTGAACTCCGGCGCTGTCCGCTCCTGCCACGTGTGGGGGAGCCATCCCGCGGCCGCCCAGAGCTGCAGCTCGCCTCTGTCGACGCGCGGCCGCTCGCCGAGAGTGAAGAGATGGATGTCGTAGCGGTTGTTGCCGATCAGGAGAACGCGTGCGACGAGCTCCTCGCCGTTCACGCGGGCGTGCACACGGTGCCGGTGTCGCGCTGTCAGGAGGAGCGCGCGGGCGCGCGCCAGCGCCTCGCCGCGGCGCCGGTGCCGCTCGCGGCGGTGTACGAGGACGGCGTACGCACCGAACGAGAGGTTGTTCAGGAAGACGCGGCCGGCGACCCTGGCTGCGTCGATTCTTCGCTCGATCGCGTCGTCGTCGAAGGCCGCGAGCGCACCGAGGGGATCGTCGCGGTCGAGGCCCACGTCGCGGGCGAAGTGATTCCTGGTGCCGAACGGGATGCAGACGAACGCCGCGTCGAGCTCGAGCGCGACCTGTGCGACGGGAGCCAGCGAGCCGTCGCCGCCCGCAACGCCGAGGACAGAGGCGCCTGAGGCACGCGCGAGTCCGGCTGCGTCGTCTCCCGGTCGGAGCAGGTGGGTGTCCACTCCGTGCGCCCTCGCTGCCTGGACGAGATCCTCCGAGCTCGGATCGTCGTCGCCCGAGTGCGGATTGATCACGAGGAAGGCCCGCACGCCGGGCCAACGCTAGCGGCGCCGTAGGCCCGGCCGATCGTCAAGTTGAGCCGAACGGCCCATGGCCACTCCAGGGGTTCGGGTCGATCATGCCCCCATGAGTGAACGCGGCCTTCATTCCATCGAGGACGACCTCGCCGAGACCTGGCTCGAAGACTGGGCCGGTGCGGGCGTGGCAGAGATCGAGGACTTCCTCTCCAAGCACGCAGCTTTCATGAGCTTCCTCGACGCCGAGGACAGCTAGAACCGAGCAAATGGGCAGAGGCCGGGAATCCGGCCCCTGCCGCACTTCTCTCGCTTAGGCGGCGGGTGCTTCCTCGCCGAGGCCGAGCGAGCGCTCGAGCATCCCCTTCGGCATCGCCCCGACGGCCGAAGCCTTCGGCGCGCCGGCCTCGAAGAGGACCATGTTCGGAATCGACTGGATCCCGTAGCGCAGCGCCAGATCCTGGTTCTCGTCGATGTTCACCTTGACGAGCTTGATCTTCCGCTCCTCGGCGATCTTCTCGAGGACGGGCGCGACCGCATGACACGGGCCGCACCATTCGGCCCAGAAATCGACGAGCACGAGCTCGTCGCTCTGGAGAACCTCATTCTCGAATGTCGCGTCGGTTACGTCAGTTGCCATGTGCTTCCTTTCCTTGACCAGGGGGACCGGTACCCGATCCCTCTTAGATGAGAACGTCGCTCAATACACTTCGCTTCCCGATGGCCGAGCAAGTCTTCCACCCCCTCCCGACGGTGCCCGATCACACGGCGCTCGAAGAGGAGGTTCTGGCCTGGTGGGAGGCCCAGGGTATCTTCGAGCGGCTTCGCGAGCGTAACCGCGGTGGGCCATTTTTCTCGTTCTTCGACGGACCGGTCACGGCCAACAAGACGCTCGCCGTCCATACGGCCTGGGGCCGCACCCTGAAGGACGTCTTCCAGCGCTACAAGGGCCTCCGCGGGTTCGATCAGCGCTATCAGAACGGGTTCGACTGCCAGGGCTTGTGGATCGAGGTCGGCGTCGAGCACGAGCTCGGTTTCAACTCGAAGCAGGAGATCGAGGCGTATGGGCTCGACAAGTTCGCAGCGAAGTGCCGCGACGCCGTCGTCAGGTACTCGCGGGAGCTCACCCGTGGCTCTCAGCGGCTCGGCATGTGGATGGACTGGGGGAACGACTACTACACGTTCAGCGACACGAACATCGAGTACGTCTGGCGGATGCTCAAGAAGGTGAACGACGAGGGCTGGCTCTACATGGGCCATCGCTCGACCGAGTGGTGCCCGCGCTGCGGGACATCGCTCTCGCAGCACGAGCTCTCGCAGTCGGGCGTGTACCAGGATCGCGCCGACCCGTCGCTCTACGTGCGCCTCCCGCTGCGCGATCGGAAGGGCGAGTCGCTCGTGATCTGGACGACGACCCCGTGGACGCTGCCGGCGAACGTCGCAGCGGCCGTGAATCCGACAGCGGAGTACGGCCGACGCTCGAACGGCGAATGGGTCGCCGTCACGCGGTACCCGGATGAGACCTTCCAGGAGACGCTGCCCGGTGCCGACCTCGTCGGCTGGCGTTATGAGGGACCGTTCGACACCCTGGAGCCGGGGGCGGCCGTCGAGCACCGTGTCGTCGCCTGGGACGAGGTCACGCTCGACGAGGGCACCGGCATCGTCCACATCGCACCGGGCTGCGGTGGGGAAGACTTCGAGCTGGGGAAGCGTGAAGGTCTCCCGGTGCTCACGCCCGTCGACGAGGCGGGACGATTCTACGACGAGTACGGGTGGCTCCACGGCCTCTCGACGGTCGAGTCGGCGGATCAGATCATCGGCAACCTCGGCGAGCGCGGACTACTCGTGGAGGCGGGGCTGTACGAGCATCGCTATCCGCACTGCTGGCGCTGCGACACGCCGCTCATCTTCCGCATCGCCGACGACTGGCTCATCTCCGTCGTCGATCTGCGGCAGCAGTTGCTCGACGCGAACGCAACGATCGAGTGGACGCCGGAGTACATGGGCAAGCGCATGGACGACTGGCTGAACAACATGGGCGACTGGAACATCTCGCGACGCCGTTACTACGGACTGCCGCTGCCGTTCTATCCGTGCGCGTGCGGGCACTTGAACGTGATCGGGTCGAGGCGAGAGCTCGAGGAGCGCGCGCTCGGCGGCCTCGAGCAGCTCCAGGAGCTGCGCCGGCCGTGGATCGACAATGTTCTCATTCCCTGCGAGCGCTGCGGCGAGCCCGTGGAGCGCATCAAAGAGGTCGGCGACGTCTGGCTCGACGCGGGCATCGTCCCGTTCTCGACGCTCGGCTGGCAGAACGCCGAGTGGGTCGACGAAGGCTTCGGGACGGGCGCCGCGCGCGGGCTGACGACGGCGCCGCTGCCGGATCACGCGTACTGGGAGAAGTGGTTCCCGGCCGACTGGGTCACGGAGATGCGCGAGCAGATCCGATTGTGGTTCTACTCGCAGCTCTTCATGTCGGTGGTGCTGACCGGGCGCGCTCCGTTCCGCCAGGTGCTCGGCTACGAGAAGATGCTCGACGAGACGGGCCGCGAGATGCACGGCTCGTGGGGAAACACGATCAGCGCAGAGGATGCGTTCGCACGCATGGGCGCGGACGTGATGCGCTGGCAGTACTGCGCGCAGCCGCCCGACCGAAATCTGCTCTTCGGCTTCGGGCCGGCGGAGGAGATCCGACGCGAGCTGCTCACGTTCTGGAACTCGGTCTCGTTCTTCGTCTCGTACGCGAACATCGACTCGTTCCGCCCGTCATGGTCGGAGCTCGAGCCGTCGGGCGACCTGCAGCCGCTCGACCTGTGGCTCGTCGAGCGCACGCACGCGTTCGTCGCCGATGCGACTGCCTCGTACGAACGTTTCCGGAGCGACGAGGTGATCCGCCTTTACCAGGCGTATGCCGACGATTTGTCGAACTGGTACATCCGCCGCACACGTTCGCGCTTCTGGCGTGGCGACGAGACTGCGCTGCGGACGCTCTGGTACGCGCTCGTGCAGACGTTGCGCGTGCTTGCGCCGGTGATGCCGTTCCTCACCGAGCACCTTTGGCAGAACCTCGTGCTCGACGGGCCGGATTCGGTGCACCTCGCCGAGTGGCCGCAGCCGCACGTTGCCGACGCGGTGTTGCTCGCGGAGATGAACGACGTGCGCCGGGTGGTCACGCTCGCGCATCAGGCTCGCTCGGCATCGGGGCTGAAGCTGCGACAGCCGCTGCGCCGGCTCGTCATCGAGGGAGCGTCCGGCGCACGCTCCCATGCGCAGGAGATCGCGGACGAGGTCCGCGTCAAGGAGGTCGTCTTCGACAGTGTCGACGCGGAACTGCGCGTCAAGCCGAACCTTCCGGTCCTCGGGCCGCGACTGGGCAAGGAGCTCCGCGCCGTGGCACAGGCGCTGCAGGCCGGCGAGTTCGAGGAGCTCGGCGACGGCCGTTTCCGCGCGGCCGGACACGAGCTCGAGCCGGACGAGGTGCTCGTCGAGCGCGGCGGGCGAGAGGGCTGGTCGGTCGCGGCGAGCGAGGGCGTAACGGTTGCGCTCGACCTGACCCTCGACGATGCGCTCCTGCTCGAGGGCCGCGTCTTCGACCTGATTCGGAAGGTCAACACGATGCGCAAGGGCGAGGGACTCGACCTGACAGATCGGATCGTCCTCACCGTGCCGACGACGGAGGAGGAGCTCGTCCGCGAGCACGGCGACTGGATCAAGGACGAGGTGCTCGCCGTCGAGATCCGGGTCGACGGCACCGCCGATGTCTCGATTGCGAAGGCCGAGAACGGGGCATAGGCTCGGTCTGTGACCGCGTGTGCGACGTGCGGGAGGGACAGCGAGGCGAGATTCCGCTTCTGTCCCTGGTGCGGCACGGCGCAGCGGCGCAAGATCGTCGAGTTCTTCCGCGCGCATCCGAACAGCGCCGGGCGCGCGCTGCGCGTCTCGCGGTATTACGGCGACGAGCCGCAGGTGCGTTTCAGCGTCTGGGACGACGGCATCGCGCAGGCGGCGGTGTCGCTCGACGACGAGGAGAGCCGCCGGCTCGCGTCGTTCCTCGTGGACACGGCACCCCGCCGTCGACGCGGCCTGCTCGACCACCTGCGCGTCCACTAGCGAGAGCAGTCCCTTCAAGAGCAGTCCCTTCAGTACGTGGCGTTGCTCTTAACGGTGACTGTCACCGTTAGGGTTCCCTGTCCTCTTCGCGTTCTTAACGGTGACTGTCACCGTTAAGGGTCCCTGTTCTCTTCGCGACGGCTCCTGCACGGCTCGGTGCTCGAAGCTCGGTGCTCGAAGCTCGGTGCTCGAAGCTCGGTGCTCGAAGCTCGGTGCTTGAAGCAGGTCTCGATCGAGAGCTGTCTCTCCAGGACGTGACGTTGCTCTTAACGGTGACTGTCACCGTTAAGAGTCACCGTTAAGAATGTCCGGCAACTTCGTGACGGACGGTTGCGCGCTGCCGCTCGTGTCGGCACGCTCGATTCATGACGCGCATCCCTCGCGGCGCCGTGCCGGCCGGCATCTACCACGTCAACACGAAGGGCGCCGGGCCGATGAACATCTTCCGCGACGACGAGGACCGGACCACGTTCTGCGCCCAGCTCATCAGGACGATGGTGCGCATGGACTGGGTGTGCAGGGCCTTCTGCTTCATGTCGACGCACTACCACCTGCTGCTCGACGTTCCGGCCGAGACGCTGCAACCCGGCATGCAGCGCCTGAATGGCTTCTACGCGCGCGCGTTCAACATGCGGCACGGGAGGAGCGGGCATCTGTTCGGCGAGCGGTACTACGACGTGATGGTGGAGTCCGAAGAGCACTTCCTTCAAGTCGTCCGCTACATCGCACTGAATCCGGTGGAGGCCCGGCTCTGCGCCAAGCCGTCCGATTGGTACTGGGGGAGCTATCGCGATTGCGTCGGGCTCGGAAACGAGTTCCCATTCGTGGATCCCTCGATGGTCCGCGACCAGTTCCGCACGCCACACGACGACGGGCTCGACGAAATCCGCCGTTTCGTCGGGGACTACTGAGTGAACGCCGCGGCGAGCCGTTCGAGCCCGAGGTCGAGCCGGTCGTCAGGGGTCGCAAGCGATAGTCGCGCCCATCCTGCCCCACGCGAGCCGAAGCCCTCGCCGGGCGCGACGGCGACGCGATGCTCCTCGAGCAGGTGCTCGCAGGTGATGCCGTCGGGCAGGCGGAACCACACGAAGAAGGTGCCCTCGCAGCGCGCGTCCACTCCGGGGAGCGCGGCCAGTACGCGGTTGCGCCGCGTCTCGTACAGCACGCGGCGCTGCGCTCGACCGTCTCCTGCGGACCCGGTCAGCGCGGCGATCCCGGCGTGCTGCATGGGCATGAAGATGCCGGCGAAGACGTGGTTCTGGAGATCCTCGATCCGCGCCACGAGCTCCGTGTTCCCGACCGCGAAGCCGAGCCGCCACCCCGCCATGCCGTACGACTTCGACATCGAGAAGAGCTCCAACCCGACGTCGCGCGCCCCGTCCGTTGCGAGAAAGCTCGTCGGCCGCCGGCCGTCGTAGACGAGATCCCCGTACGCAAAGTCGTGCAGCACCCATGTGCGAGTGCGCTGCGCCCACGCGACCGTCTCCGCGAACACGCCGTCGGCGACGCATGCCGCCACCGGATTCGACGGATAGTTGAGATACAGCGAAGCGGCATCGTCCGGCGCTGCACTCCAGTCGGGCCGGCCGTCGTCGAGCAGCGGCAACGCGACGTGCTGTGCCGCGGACATCGCAACCGCCGACCGATAGTCGGGATAGCCGGGATCGGGCAGCAGGATCGACTCGCCGCGTTCCGCAGTCACCTGCGCGAACTCGATCAACCCGGTCTTCGATCCCGGCAGCACCGCCACCTCCCGCTCGGGGTCGACCACGACGCCGTACACGTCGCGATAGCGCGCGGCGATCGCATCCTTCAACGCCGGCAGTCCGGCGAACGGCGCATACCCGTGCGTGTCGTCGCGTTCAGCCGCTTCCGCGAGTGCAGCGATCACGTGCGCCGGCGGCGGAACGTCCGGATTCCCGCGGCCGAGGTCGACGAGCGGCTCGCCCGCCGAGGCAGCTGCCGCCGACACGCGTGCGAGCAGGCGTGTGAAGTACTGCTCCGGAAGTCGCTCGAGGCGTTCGGGGCGCGGCCGCATGGCCGCGACTCTACGCCGCGGACCGTTCGGCCCGGCGCAACTCGACCGGGAGCCGGAACACGACGTCTTCGAACGCGGAGCTGAATGCGCTGATGTCATCGACTCCGCGCGCGCGGAACCAGTCGCACACGTCGTTCACCAGGCGCTCGGGCGCCGAGGCTCCGGACGTGACGCCGACGACGCTCACATCGTCGAGCCAGGTTTCGTCGATCTGCGTCGCATCGTCGACGAGATACGCGGTGACGCCCGCAGCGCTCGCGACGTCGACGAGCCGAACGGAGTTGGAAGAGTTGTGCGAGCCGACGACGAGCAGCAGGTCGATCTCGTCGAGCATCTCCTTCACGGCCCATTGCCGGTTGGACGTCGCATAACAGATGTCTTCCTTCGCAGGACCTTCGATGCGCGGGAACCGCCGGCGAAGCACCTCGATGATCTGACGAGTCTCGTCGACCGACAGGGTCGTCTGCGTGATGTAGCCGAGGGGCGTGTCATCGGGAAGCGCGACAGCCTCGGCGTCCTCGATCGATTCGATGAGCACGATCGATTCCGGTGCTTCGCCCGTCGTGCCCTCCACCTCCTCGTGGCCTGCGTGACCGATGAGCACGACGGTGTACCCGCGCTGCGCGTAACGCCGTGCCTGGGTATGCACCTTCGTGACGAGAGGGCAGGTCGCGTCGATCGACGTCAGCCCGCGCTCGTCGGCGGCTCGGCGTACCGCCGGCGCGACACCGTGCGCGGAGAAGACGACGTGCGCGCCTTTCGGCACGGCGTCGACGGAATCGACGAAGATCGCGCCGCGCTCCTCGAGCTCGTGCACGACGTGCGAGTTGTGGACGATCTGCTTGCGGACGTAGACGGGCTTGCCGTAGAGCGCAAGGGCACGCTCGACCGTTTCGACGGCCCGCTCGACGCCGGCGCAGTAGCCGCGTGGTGAGGCCAGGAGGACCCGATTGACCAAGGCGAGGGCCAGGATAGCCGCGGCGCGTCAGAACCGTGTTAACGCGTAGATATGAGAAAGCCCGTCGCTCGGGGGGTCGTCGCGACGGGCTTTCTCAAGTGCTCACCACGGAGCTGCAACGCGCCGCGGTTCGCATCGCCCAGTGCAAGCGACGCTATCGCCCGATTCCGGCCCAGACAATGGGCCGGACGGCCCATCTTTGCAATGCGGAGGAATGGGGCCCGGCCGCGGGAAAACCCTCGAACACGCACCTCGCGTGCCCCCGCTCCGTATCATCGTCTCGCCCGGCATGACAACCCCGACTGCGTCGACCGTTTTCGGCCCCATCGGCTTCGCGCTCGCGTGGGTGAGCGTGGCGGCCGTCGTTGGCGTGCTCGTGGGCGCACTTGCCGTCGCCGCCGTCGCCGCCGCGCGCGCAGGCCGGGAGCGGAAGCCGGTCGGGAGCCCGCCTCGCCCGAGCGGAGGCGCAGCGAACGGAGGAGCGTTCGCCGGGCAGCAGAGCGCCCTCCTTCGCGCCGCGCAGGTACTGAGCGGAGAGCTGGAGCTCGGGCCTGTGCTCCAACGGCTCGCCGACGAGGTCGCGGCGCTTCTGCAGGCGGATGCGGCCGACTGCTACCTCTACGACCGGGAACGCGACGTGCTGCGCTGCGCAGCGGTGCACGGCTTCGACGCCGGTCTCGTCGGCTTCGAGATTCCAGCGAACGTCGGTCTTGCCGGCCGGGCGATCAGCGAGCGCCGTGCGCTTGCGGCGTCCGACTATGCGGAGCTCGGCGCGGAGGTCCCGAATCGGGCGTACGACGGGTTCACGGATGTGATCGTGGCGCCGATGCGGTTGAGCGACGGCGTGCACGGCGTGCTCGGCGTCGGACGACGGCGGTCGCGGCCGTTTGACGCCGCCGAGATCGACACCCTCGAGGCGTTTGCGGGCCTGGCGTCGCTCGCACTCCGCAACGCGGAGACGTTCACGAACAGCGCCCGGCAGGCACGCATCCAGCAAGGCTTCTACCGCATCGCGTCGGCGCTCGGTCAGTCGCTCTCACGCTCAGCGACGCTGGACGCCGTCGCGCAAGCTGCAGCGGAAGCCCTCGGCGCGTCGTCGTCCGCCGTCCTGATGCCGCACGGCGACCGGCTGACGCTCGCAGGATCGCACGGGCTCCCCGATGCATTCGCCGCGCTGCTCGCCACCGGAATCGGAAAGGACGGTGAGTCGCTCTCACGCGCCGCGTTACAGGGCCGCATGATCGCCGCGCCGACCATCGCAGACGACGACCGTCTACCCGAGCAGTGGCGGCGCGTCGCGATCGATGCCGGCTTTGGGTCGCTGCTCGCGGTCCCTGTCGAGACGCCGCGTGACGACGCGGGCGGCCTCGTCGTCGCGCTCTTCGCCGCAGAGCGCGCGTTCAGCGACGACGACCTGGAGCTCGCACGTCACCTTGCCGATGCGGCGCGCGGGGCGCTCGAGCGGAGCGAGCTCTTCGAGGCCGAGCGCAGTGCCCGCGGGCTCGCGCAGCAGCTGGCCCGGACCGGGCGCCTGCTCACGACCGAGCTCGACCCGGCCGCCGTCCTCGACGAGGTCGTGCAACAGGCGCCGGCGCTCGTGCACGCCGACGCGTGCGCGATCAGGGTGCTCGAGGACGGCGAGCTCCTCGTCAGCGCCGCCGACGGCCCGGGAGCGGAGGAAGCGCTCGGCACCCGCAGCCCTGCCAACGCCTGGCTCTCCGGCGACGTCGTCCAGTCGCGCTCGCCCGTCGCACTCGAGAACGCCGGCGCCGATCCTCGCCTGCGCGAGCTCGACCCGATGCTGAGCGGCGGCAACGCCGCCTACCTCGGCGTGCCGCTCGCGGGGCCAGAGGGAGCGCCGCTCGGCGTGCTTGCCGTGTACGCGGCAGAGCCGCGTCCGTGGCGTGAGGAAGAAGTCGAGGCGATGCTCGCGCTCGCCGCGAGCGCATCCGCTGCGCTCTCGAACGCCGAGCTGTACCAGCGTGTCGCGCTGGAGAAGGAGCGCAGCTTCGCGATCCTCGCGAACATCGCGGACGGCATCGTCGCCGTCGACCGCGAAGGCGAGGTCGTGCTGTGGAATGCCGCCGCGGAGAAGATCACCGGCGTCGCAGCCGAGGATGCGCTCGGACGCACGCCGGTCCAGGTGCTCCAGCGGAACCTCGAGTCCGAGACCGACACGCCCCAGGGCGACCGACTCGTTCCGATCATGCGCGGCCGCGAGGAGGTCCTGCTCTCCGTCACCGAGGCGGTGATGCGCGATCCCTCCGGCGCGGTCGCCGGGCGGATCTTCGCCTTCCGCGACATCTCCACCGACCGGCTCGTCGAGCAGATGAAATCGGACTTCGTGTCGACCGTGTCGCACGAGCTGCGGACGCCGCTCACGTCGATCTACGGCTTCGCGGAGACGCTCCTGCGCCGCGACGTGATGTTCGGAGAGGAGGAGCGCGTCACGTTCCTCGGCTACATCGCGTCGGAGTCGCAGCGCCTCACCGGCATCGTCGACGCGCTGCTCAACGTTGCGCGGCTCGACACCGGCGACCTGCAGGTCAATCTCAGGGCAACCGACGTGGGAGACGTCGTCGGCCAGGTCGTGCAGAGCGCGCAGGAGGCGGGGGCGAACGGGCACAGCTTCGTCGTCGACCTGCCTCTGGAGCCGCTCGCCGCGAGGGCTGATCCCGACAAGCTCCGTCAGGTGTTCTCGATCCTCGTCGACAACGCAATTCGGTACTCGCCGGCCGGCGGCAAGGTGACGGTGGGCGCGGAGCGCAAGACGGACACCGTCGAGGTCAGCATCGCCGACGAGGGAATCGGAATACCGCAGGCCGATCAGGATCAGATCTTCCGCAAGTTCTACCGCGGCGTCGATGCCGAGTCGCGCGTCGGCGCGGGCGGCACTGGGCTCGGACTGTTCATCGCGCGCGGTCTCGTGACGGCGATGGGTGGGAGGATCTGGGTCGACTCGCGCGAAGGGGAAGGCTCCACCTTCGCGTTCGAGCTTCCGCTCGCCGTGGCGCGAGAGCGGGGTCGTAGTGACGCAAGATCGGGGAGGGTATGAGCCGCCATGGGCGATAACTCGAAGACACGCGTGCTCGTGATCGACGACGAGGCGCCGATCCGGCTTCTGTGCCGCGTGAACCTCGAGGCCGAGGGCATGAAGGTGATCGAGGCGGCCGATGGGCCCACCGGGCTCGAGCAGGCGCGTGAAGAGGTGCCCGACGTCGTGCTCCTCGACGTGATGATGCCCGGCCTCGACGGCTGGCGCGTCGCCGAGCAACTGCTCGAAGACGAGCGCACGAACGAGATTCCGATCATCTTCCTCACCGCCCGCGCGGAGTTCCGCGATCGTGCACGCGGGCTCGACATCGGCGGCGTCGACTACGTGACGAAGCCGTTCAACCCGCTCGAGCTCGCGCCGCTCGTTCGGGAGCTGCTCGCCCGCATCGAGCGAGGCGAGCGCGATGAGCTGCGCGGCGAGAAGCTCGCCGCGTTGCGCTCGCTGATGGAAACCGACTAGCGAGATCGGCCTGCGAGCCGCCCCGGCTGCTTACACTGCGTCCACGGGACGTAGCTCAGCCTGGTAGAGCGCCGCCTTTGGGAGGCGGAAGTCGCAGGTTCGAATCCTGTCGTCCCGATATGTAACGTCATAAAGGGCAACGTCGCGTGAGGGTGGTGGCAGGCGATCGCCGAGCAGGTGTCCGAGCAGTTGGCTCAGGGACTGGCCCGCTTTGGCGTGCCGCGTCGCGAACGCGAAACAGCGGCGGCGACGAGGTTCCTTGCGTTGGTGGGTGGGCTGCTCTGTGTAGGCGCGGTCACGATGGTCGCGGCGAACACGCCGGGCAATGCCGCGTTCGGGCGCGCGTTGGTGGAGCTGCTGATCATTGCTGCTCCGGTCGTCGCGGGTCTGTACGCGCTTCGCTCTGGCGCCAATGCGCGCTTGGCTTTCGCGCTGATTTGGATCGGCTTTGCCTGGTCGCTGACTTCGTTGGGACAGTCGTCGGCCAGCGTCCCGTACACCATTGGCCGTCTTTCGGTGTGGCTGATCTTTCCGGGCGTGGTCTATCTGCTGCTGGCGTTTCCGCTTGGTCGGATCGCGCCGGGACTCGATCGCGCGCTGTTCGTTCTTATCGTCGCAGTCACCGTGGTGTTGTTCTACGGGACGGCTCCGCTTGTCCAGGCGTATCCACCAAAGACATTGTGGGCGACGTGTACCACCGACTGTCCTGCGAACGCCGTGTTCTTCCTGCACGTGCAACCCGCATTCCTGGTTAACCTGGTTCGCGTCCGTGACTGGCTGGCCGAGTTGCTGTGGCTCGGGCTGTTCTGGTCGATGTTCCGGCGCTGGCGGCACGCTTCGCCATTGCAGCGGCGAGCGATGAGTCCGGTGTTCGTCGCCGGTGCGCTGCTCGGGCTGGTTCACATCTCCTTCATCACGTATCGCCAGCTCGACGGACCGACAGACCGGTTGGTCGCGCTTTCGTCAGCATGGACGCTTTGCATCGTTGCCGTATGCGCGGCGATTCTGTTCGGGCTGTTCCGGCGGCGGATGCTGCTCGGCCAGGTGCTCGCCCACCTCAGTTCTGCTTTGCGCGAGAACGATTCGCCCGCGGCGGTGCGTGACGCACTTGCGACCGCGCTGAGCGATCCCAGCCTTGAACTTCTGTTCCACGATCCCGACTTAGCCGGATGGCAGGACGCCAACGGACAGGCACAGATATGGCCACGGCCGCTTCCTGCCCGACAGGCGGCCACGCCGATCACGGCCGCGCAGGGTGGCGAGGACCTCGTGCTGGTGCACGACAGCATGCTGCGTGACGACGAGGAGCTCTTGGACGGAGTCGCCGGCATCGTTCTCGCCGTTGAGGGGCACGAGCGGCTGATATGGGATCTGGAACATGCGATGAGCGACCTCGAGAGCTCGCGCCGCCGCATCGCCGAAGCCGCTGACCACGAGCGTGCGCGCATCGAGCGCGACCTCCACGACGGCGCGCAGCAGCGGCTCGTTGCCCTCCGCATCCAGCTCTCGCAAGTCGCTGAGCGGTTACAAACCGATCCCGGCGCCGCACGTGCCCAGATAGACGAGCTTGGAGCCCAGACGGACCTTGCGATCGACGAGCTGCGCTTGCTCGCGCAGGGTGTCTACCCGTCGCTGTTGGCCGACCTCGGCCTGACAGCCGCGCTGCAAGGGCTCGCGTTGCACAACCCACTGCCGGTCCGAGTCGCAGCCCACGGCATTTCGCGTTACGCGATGGAGGTGGAGAGTGCCGTCTACTTCACCTGTGTCGAGGCAGTGCAGAACGCGATGAAGCACGCCACCGGCGCCACTGCCGTCTGGATCGACCTGGCCGAGTCCCACGGCATGCTGCACTTCGAAGTCCGCGACGACGGCGCAGGCATGCCGCCACATACCCGATCCGGACAGGGCATGCGAAACATGCGCGACCGCATTGAGGCTCTCTCCGGCCACCTAACGATCGCATCGCAACCCGGCCGCGGCACCCGAATCACCGCAGCAATCACCCTGCTCCCAACGTCACGCATCGGAGATATCGCGCCCGAGGCCTTGGACGTGGCGTACAAAGGGTCCACCTGAAGTAGTTACGGCTAATCGTCACAGCCGTGCGCTGCGGCGTTTCTGCACTACCCCGGCTCGGCTCGTGTGTGTCGTGTCGCCGCCACCGCCGCCGCGACGTTCCGCGCCGCGATGCTGCCCTCGCGCAGCTGTCCGCCGAGCGTCGGCTTGAACCCGACGAACCAGAGCCCCGGCAGCGCAGGCTCGCCGTCGGTCGCAACCGGCAGTCCGCGCCCGTCGAGAATGTCGAGCTGCCCTACGAGCTCGTCGAGGCCGGCGCGAAAGCCGGTCGCGGCGATCACCACGTCGGGATCGATCCGCGAGCCGTCTGCGAGCAGGACGCTCGGCCCGTCGAACCCCTCGACTGCGGCGACGATCTCGACGCGCCCTCGCCGCACTGCGTCCACGATGCCGACGTCGAGCACCGGAGTCGTGCCCGTCGTGATGAACGACGTGCGGACGCCGATCTCCGGTCGCGGCAGGCCCTGGGCCGCGAGGTCGGGAATCGAGAGACGCCGCTGCGCCTTCGAGATCGGATCGACCCACGACGGGGGCACCCTGCGGATCGCGATGCCGATCAGCTGGGCCGGGATGCCCGCGGTCGCGCGGCGGATGATCTGGGGCGGCGTGCGCACGGAGAGCCGCGTCCGGGACGCGCCGCCCTCTGCGATGTCCGTCGCGATCTCGGAGCCGGAGTTGCCGGGGCCGATCACGAGCACGTCGTTACCCGTGTACGGCTGCGGATTGCGGTAGTCCGCGGAGTGGACGAACCGCCCGGTGAAGCTCTCGCGGCCCGGCCAGGCCGGAACGAACGGCCGGCCGTTGTACCCCGTGGCGACGATCACGTCGCGCGCACAGATCGGGCCGCCGGCGATGTCGAGGCGCCAGCGGTCGCCGTCACGCTCGATCCGTTCGACTCGCACGCCGGTCCGAAGATCGAGGCCTTCGCCGTCGGCGTACTCGCGCAGGTACTCGATCACGCCGTCGCGCGGCACCCAGCGCCCGAAGCGGCGCGGAATGCGCCGGCCCGGGAGGCCGGAGAGCAGGCGCGGTGTGTGCAGGTGGAGCCGGTCGTACCGCTCGCGCCACGCGGCGCCAGGCTCGGGACCCGCCTCGACGATCAGCGGCTCGATTCCGGCACGGCGAAGCAGCGCGCCGGTGGCAAGGCCCGCCGAGCCGCCGCCGACGATCACAATGTCCTGCATCTCCACCACGGGGTCATACCACCCCGGCGCAACCGACCCGGCCGGTGCCGCGTTGAACGAGCACGATGGATCTCGAGGAGAGGAATGCCGTGTCGCCCGATGCAGCGACGTCGCCAAAATCCGAGCAGCGCGAGGCGAAGCGCCCTGAGCGCCGCTTGCGCGATCTGACCTTCGCCGACTGGAAGGGCGTATTCATCGGCGCGGCGAAGAGCTTCATGAAGAACAACGCCACGTTGCTCGCGTCGGCCCTCGCCTACAGCAGCTTCTTCGCGATCCCCGCGGTCCTGCTCGTGACCGTCGGCGTGTTCACGCTCGTCGCAGGACCGGACACGATCACAACGCTGATGTCGCACGCGCGCACGGTGATGCCGGCAGAGGCGACCGACCTGCTCGGCAGCTCTCTCAAGAACCTCGCCGCGCACCCTGCGTCGGGTGTCGTGATGACGGTGGTCGGTTTCGTGCTCGCGCTCTGGGCGACGACCGGTGCGATGAACGCGTACATGCTTGCGATCAACCTCGCGAATCAGCGCAAGGACAAGCGGTCGTTCGTCCGCAAGCGCATCGTGGCGCTCGAGATGGTCGCCGTGATCGGGTTCGCGCTCCTGCTCGTGGCGGTGCTGCTCATCTTCGGTCCGCAGATCGAGAGCTCGATCGCATCGCATGCCGGCGCCTTCGGCGGCGTTCTCAACGTCATCTGGTGGATCGCGGAGGTGCCGATTCTGCTCGGCGGCTTGCTCATGGCGTTCTCGACGCTGCTCCACCTCGGCCCGGACACCGAGCACCACAGGTGGCAGTTCCTCACGCCGGGCTCGCTCGTCGCCGCTCTCGGCTGGATCTTGGCCTCGGGTCTCTTCGCCGTGTACACGTCGATGTTCGGGTCGTACAACAAGACGTGGGGCACTCTCTCTGCCGTCATCGTCACGCTCACATGGCTGTGGCTCTCGGCGATTGCAATCCTCTACGGCGCGGAGGTGAATGCGGCGCTCGAACGTCGCCGTGTCCCGCGCGACGGTGAGCCCACGCCCTCCTGACGCTAGAGCGACGCGCGCGGAAGCTTGTCGAGCGCGCCGACTGCTTCCTCGTCACGCAGGAAGCGCAGCAGGAAGAAGGTGAATGCGGCGAAGAAGACGACGGCCTGCTCGACCGCCATCGTCACGCCTGCGATCTCCTGATCGACGAGCGGGCCGGGTCCCCATTTTCGGGGCGCGTGCGCGTAGAACGCATACACCGGCCGCGGGATCAAGGCGAGCAGCAGGCCGAGCGGCGACGCCAGGACGAATGCAGCGAACAAGTACGCAGCCTTCGCTCCGGATGACAACGAGCCGTGGATCACCGGCCACCAGACGAGGATTCCCGTCGCGAGATACATCAGGTGCTCGAGGTGGAGCAGCGAGTGCGGGTGACGCAGGGCGTAGTCGTACACCCACGGGAGGTGCCAGACGAGGTACGTCGCGATCCACAGCGGCAGAGCAACGAGCGGCCGGAACAGCACGAAGCCACGTGCGCGAGCTGCGAGCGCCGCCGGCACGGCGAGCACGAGCAGCGCCGGCGCCCACTCGGCGAGGACGACGTTCTGCAGCAGGTGCGCCCAGAGAAACGTGTGCAGCGCAAGGGGCTGCAGCTCCGTGAAGAACGCCAGGAACAGAAGCGCAAGACCCACGCATGCTGCCGCTGTCTGGGCGCGGCTCGGACGATGGTGGCGCGCCGACAGAAGGTACGCGAGCGCGAGTGCGGGGACGAGCCCGACGGCCTCCGCGGAGAGGTGCATCACGCTACGCTAGCCGTGCGCGGGTGTAGCTCAATGGTAGAGCTCCAGCCTTCCAAGCTGATTACGCGGGTTCGATTCCCGCCACCCGCTTCTTGAGCGTCGGAACCGGATGGACCGCGACGAGCAGCGGTCGCCGGAGCCACCTCGTGCCCAGAGGCAACCACGTTCGGGGGACACCGAACACTCATTAACGGGACTCGTCGCGAGGCTCGTCGGTGCCGATCCTCGAGAGTAGGACACTGCGGTCCGCGTCCCGTGGGCGCGAGAGGGGAAGCACAATGAAATCGATCATGAGTCGGTTCGCGGGCATCGGCCTCGGAGTGGTCCTGTTGCTGCTCGCGGCCTTCGCGGTCGGCACGACAGTCGTTACGGAGCATGCGGTTGAGCGTGCGACGGAGGCGACGCTGCTCAACTCGACATATGAGCGCGCGCGCTTCGGCGTCGGCGAAGAGGAATCGCTCGAGCGGAAGTACCGGCTCGAGCCCGGCCCCGACATCCGCACGAAGTACGACCTCGCCGTCTCGAGCGTGATCCTTGCGATGCGGGAGATCCGCAGTTCGGGTAGCGCAACCGACCGGGAGGTCGCGCGCCGCGTGCTGATGGAGCACCGGCCGTATCTCGCCGCCATCGGCCGCATGTTCGCCGCAGTCGATCGGCACGACACGGTCACCGTGCTGCGCATCGACGGAACTCAGGTAGACCCCTCCTTCGGAGCGATCGAGAAACAGGTCGCCAACGCCGCGGCGCGACACCGGGAGGCCTCGGTTGCGGCACTCGGCCACTCGGAGTCGGTGAGCGGCCTTGTCGGCAAGCTGGCTCCGCTCGTATTCTCGATCGGCTTGCTGCTGCTCGCGCTCCTCTGGACAGTGCGCCGTCGTGATCAGCGTGCGGCGACGGCAGAGATCGCGCACCGGAACGATCTCCTCTCCGACCAGGCAGCACGCCTCGAGCGCACGCTCGAGGAGCGCGAGGTCGCCCAAAGCGAACTGCTGGAAACGCAGGATCGGCTCCGCAACGCCCAGAAGCTCGAATCTGTCGGCCAGCTCGCGGGCGGCGTCGCGCACGACTTCAACAACCTGCTGCAGGTCATCCTCAGCTACTGCAGCCTGCTCGATAGAGACGTCACAGATGAGAACCGCTACAAGGTCACGGCGATCGCGACGGCCGCCTCGCGCGGCGCCGAGCTGACGCATCAGTTGCTCGCGTTCGGGCGGCGCCAGACGCTGAAACTCGCGGTGTGGGATGTGAACTCGATCGTCGCGAACGTCGAGTCGATGCTTGCGCGCGTCCTTCCGAGCGAGATCGACTTCAAGGCGCTGCCGGCGTCGATACCGCTACACGCGCGCGTCGATCGTGGTCAGCTCGAGCAGGTGCTCGTCAACCTCGTGCTCAACGCGCGCGACGCGATGCCGGACGGCGGAACGCTCACCATCTTCACCGAGCGGTTCGAGATCGACCACCCATTCGCCGTTGAGGACATCGAGATGCCCCAGGGCTCGTACGTCCGAATCGTGGTCCGCGACACCGGTTGCGGCATGACGGACGAGACGGCGGCCCGCGTATTCGAGCCGTTCTTCTCCACAAAGGGCCCGGGAAACGGCACGGGGCTCGGGCTCGCGACCGTACACGGGATCATCCGCCAGAGCGGTGGATTCGTCTCGCTCGACAGCACGCTCGGCGCCGGCACGGAGTTTGCCGTCTGCCTGCCGCGTGTCCTCGAGCCTGCGGAGAGTCATTCGACTCTCGCTGAGCCTCCCATCGCCGAGACACAAGGCGGCGATCTGGTGCTCCTCGTAGAGGACGAGCCTGCGGTCCGGGCCGTGCTCGCGTCGTACCTGCTGGACGCAGGCTATGAGGTGCTCGAAGCGGTCGACGGGGTCGAGGGTCTCGAGTTGTTCCGCGAACGCGGCGACGAGATCGGCGCGATCGTCACCGACCTCTTGATGCCGCGCCTCGACGGCTGGAGTCTCGTGAAGGAAGTGCGGAGCGTTTACCCGCGCATGCCGATCATCGTGATGTCGGGATTTGCCGGCGATGCGCAGCATGAGGACGACACCCGGCTCGAGCACCTGCTGAAGCCGTTCGCGCCGGTCGAGATCGCGCGGGCGATCGAGCGGATCGCCGTCGCCGCTCGGGCACACACCGGCTAGGCGCTCCACCTACAACTCGTCCGCGATCTGCGCGGCGAGCCTCTTCGGCGCGAGCAGCAGCCACGAGTCGAGCACGAGCTCACGCACCTCTTCGAGCGGCGCGTCGAGCCGCACGAGCAGATACGGATAGCCGTCGTAGTGCGGCGTCGTGAAGACGAGATCCGGGCGCCCCTCGAGGAGGAACGGCTTCTCGTCGCCGTCGCAGCGCACGACGAGCGCATCGGGCCGCTCGCGGATCGTGACGAACGACTTGCCGCGCACCTTCAGCGACGGGCGTCCGTACGACGTCGACTCCTCGGTCTCCGGCAGCTCGCGCCCGATCGCGAGCACGTCCTCCCAGGTGATCATCCGAGCGGCGTGATCATCGAGCGGTATGCAGCGCGCGAGGCAGGCTTCGACGCGAGATCCCAGACCGAGCCTGGACGCCCGGAGTAGTACGCCGCGAACTCGACGCGCTTGTGCGCCCGAAGCCACGTCGCCATGTCGCGCACGAACGCCGGATCGTCGAAGCCCCAGACGCCCCACTCGGGAAAGGCGAACGGCTTCGACGGATGCGCCTTGTAGAGGCTCTCTGCGGCAGCCCACGTCGCACCGTGGCCGCGGATGTCGTACAGGTCGTCGCCGACCACGTCGACGTACGCGTCGCCCGGGTAGTACGCCTGTGCGGAGTTGCCCGGCACGTCGGGCGCAGCCGAAGCCCTGCGGGTTCCACACGATGCGAAGCTTCGGTGTCGTGACGGGAAGATCGCGGTCGACGCCCGGAAGGCCGAGCTTCGCGAGCTTCGCATCGATCTGCGCCTGCGTGCCGCCGCGCAGGATGACGGCGATTCGCGCAAACGCCTTCCGGTTCCACCGCGTCGAGTGCGCGGCGTCGCGCTTCGTGCCGTTCTGGTTGTACGCGCACGTCGACTCCCAGTGCGCGTTCATCTCCGGGAACGGCCGCACGTAGAACCGGTCGCCCGTCCCAGGCATCGATCTGCGGCGTTCAACTGGAAGAGGAACTCGTCGTTCGCGACCCGTGGCGAGTCCCTGCGGTGTCGCAGACTCGTGCGCGCCGTACGCGCCGGCGTTGAGCGCGAGCAGCGGAATCGGCGCCATGCGCGGCGACGATCTGCGGCGAGATGACCGCCCTGGTCGAAGCTCATGAACGTGTGGTGGATCTGGCTGTCCTGCCCCGTCTGCGCGGCGAAGCGCTGTGCGTCGCCGAGCACGCCGAGGATCACGTTCGCGGAAGCGGGGGGAGCGGCAGCCAGACCGAGAAGCATTGCACCGGTTGTGAGCAGCGCGCGCACGGCTCATTCCAGAGTAGCCGGGTAGTCCCGGGGAAAGCTCTCTAGGCGAAGTCGACGCGCTCGATCACGACGTCCGTGCGTCGGACGGTCGCGCGCGTCGGTCTCGAGCGCGGAGATCGCGTCGACGACGTCCATGCCGTCGGTGACGCGGCCGAACACGGTGTGCTTGCCGTCGAGCCACGACGCAGCCTCGGTCGTGACGATGAAGAACTGGCTGCCGTTCGTGTTCGGTCCGGCGTTCGCCATCGCGAGCGCGCCGCGCACGACCTTGTTGTCGTTGAACTCGTCCTCGAACGTGTAGCCCGGGCCGCCCGAGCCGGTGCCTGTCGGGTCGCCGCCCTGGATCATGAAGTCGGGGATCACGCGGTGGAAGATGATGCCGTCGTAGAAGCCGTCGCGTGCGAGCTTCGTGAAGTTCTCGACGGTCTTCGGCGCGTCGTCGTCGAAGAGCTCGATCGCGATCGGGCCGTGGTTGGTGTGGAGGGTCGCGGCGCTCATCCGAGACCGCAATGTACAGAACCGGATGAGAGGAAGCGGTCGCTGCGCACGGAACTTGCGTTCGTGGGAATCGAGCGCAGTCGTCAACTTCAAGCCGCGAACGATCTTCTCGATGCTCGGGATCCTGATCCTCGTCGGCGTCGTTCTCTACGTGCTCTGGGTCTCACGTCACGTCGTGAGCTGGCTCCTGATCTCGCTCTTCTTCGCGCTCGCGCTCAACCCGGCCGTCGGTTGGCTCCAGACGCACGGCGTGCCGCGACGCGGACCGGCGACAGGCATCGTCTTCGTGCTCGCGCTCGCCGTCGTCGCCGGGCTCGCCGCCGCCTTCATTCCGACGCTCGTCGACCAGGTCGACAGCTTCGCGAGCAAGGTCCCCGACTACATCACCGACCTGACGCACGGGCGGGGACGGTTCGGCTTCCTCGAGACCCGGTACCACATCGTCGAGAAGGTCAAGACCGCGATCCACAACGGCGGCGTCGGACGTCTGACGGTCGGCGCCGGGGCCGCGCTCACCGTCACGAAGAGCGTCATCACCGGCGTGGTCGCGGCGCTCACGATCGTCTTCATGACCTTCTTCATGCTGCTCGAGGGGCCGATGTGGGTCGAGCGGGTTCTCGTCCTCGTTCCGGAGGAACAGCAGCCGCGCTGGCGCAAGGTCGGCCACGACATCTACCGGACGGTCGGCGGCTACATCACGGGGAACCTGCTGATCAGCCTGATCGCCGGCGTCTCATCGGGCATCGTGCTCTGGCTCACCGGCAGTGCCGTTCGCGGTCGCGCTCGGCCTGCTCGTCGGGATCTTCGATCTCATCCCGCTGGCGGGCGCGACGATCGCCGCCGTCGTGTGCGTGCTCGTTGCGATCGCCGCATCCGGGACCACCGCCGCGATCATCGTCGGCGTCTTCTTCGTCGTCTACCAGCAGCTCGAGAACCACCTGATCCAACCGCTCGTCTACGGCCGAACCGTCCAGCTCTCGCCGCTCGCAGTGCTCGTCTCCGTGCTGGTCGGCGCGCAGCTCGCGGGCGTGCTCGGGGCACTCGCGGCGATCCCGGTGGCCGGGGCGATCCAGGTGCTGATCCTCGACTGGCGTGCGAACCGCCGCCCGGGCCGTGGGGACGCGCTACCCGCGCAGGCCGTTCCCTGAGCGGGCTCGCCCCAGAATATCGTTTTCAACGGTGGGTCTCGCGGCCCAGAGAAATGCTTCTCTCGGCCCACGAGGACCACGCTCGAAATAGCCGATGGTTCTTGTGGATGGTGTGGAAAGACCTCCGCCGTGCCGCCGCGACGGCCGCCGTTGCCTGCCTGGCCCTCGCCTTCGGCGGCGTTGCAGCCGCGTCGCCGGCACAGCACGTCCGCCACGGCGCGGCGCTCAACTCGCTCGAGCACGGGGTGCTCGCCGACATCAACGCGATCCGCGCGCAGCACCATCTCGCGCCGCTCCGGCTGTCCGTGCCGCTCACCGTCGCGGCCCGCGAGCACTCGCAGGAGATGGCCGTGCATGGCTATTTCTCGCACGAGTCGCCCGACGGCTCGGCCTTCTGGAAGCGGATCGAGCGCGTCTATCCGCAGCGCCCGTCGGCGCGCCTGGTCGGTCGGCGAGAACCTGCTCTGGTCGTCGCCCGATGTGGACCCGGCCGGCGCCCTCAAGCTCTGGATGAACAGTCCGGAGCACCGTGCGAACCTGCTCTCGCCCACGTGGCGTGAGGTCGGCGTCTCGGCGCTCCACGTCGCGGCCGCACCCGGCACGTTCAAAGGGTTGGACGTCACGATCGTGACGACCGACTTCGGCTTCCGGCACTAGCGCGGTACGCGAGCCGCGAAGCTGACGAGCCTCTCGGGCCTGAGCCCGCTCCGGTCGGAGTCGCTTACGCTGATGGCGTCGAAGTCGCTGCAGCCCGCCGATCTCGCCGAGGCAGGCTCGGCACTCCGAAGCCTGATGCAGACCATGGAGCGAAACCGCATGCGCCGTCTCCGCGCTGCCGGCTTCGACTCCGCGACCGCCCGCCATCTCTCCGATCTGCATACGCCGAACTTGATGTGACAGCGAGAGCGTTCAGCGTCGAAGATCGCGACCGTGTTCGCGACCGCGTGCTCGAGCTTGCTGCGTCGGACGAGCGCGTGGTCGCCGGAGCCGTCGTCGGCTCGCTCGCACACGACAACGGCGATCGCTGGTCGGACCTCGACCTGACGTTCGCGGTCGTCGACGGCGTGCCGGTGCTCGACGTCCTCGACGACTGGACGGCCATCCTCGCCGACGAGCTCGGAGCCGTCCATCTATTCGACCTGCCAAGCGGCGCGGCGATCTACCGCGTGTTCGTGCTCCGCGGTTGCTTGCAACTCGATCTCTCGTTCGCACCGGCCTCCGCGTTCGGCGCCGGCGGGCCGAGGTTCAGGCTGCTGTTCGGCGAGGCGGGGAAGGGCACGCACGCGCCGCCGCCGGACGCGCACGAGCTCTTCGGCTATGCCGTGCACCATGCGCTCCGTGCGCGCTTCTGCCTCGAGCGCGGCCGCTACTGGCAGGCGGAGTACTGGATCAGCGGCGTTCGGGACCACGCGCTGAGCCTCGCCTGCCTCGCCCGCGATCTTCCCGCGCGCCACGGTCGAGGGTTCGACGACCTCCCACTCGACGTGCGCGCCGGCTTCGTCGACGCACTCGCACGCTCGCTCGAGCCGAACGAGTTGCTCCGCGCCCTCGGCAGCGCGATCGAAGGGCTCCTGCGAGAGGCGGGCGACGCCCACGAATTGGCGGTGAGGGTTGAGCCGGAGCTGCGCCTGCTCGAGGCGAGCTGGGATCCCTGAGCCTCGGTCGCGGGATCACGGCGTCAGAGGGTCAGACCCCGGGCCGTGTCCCGCTGAGACGTGTGCGGTGGAGCCTTGGTTCGGGGTCAGGCCCCGGGCCGTGTCCCGCTGAGACATGTGCGGTGGAGCCTTGGTTCGGGGTCAGGCCCCGGGCCGTGTCCCGCTGAGACGTGTGCGGTGGAGCCGTGGTTCGGGGTCAGGCCCCGGGCCGTGTCCCGCTGAGACCTGTGGCGGGGTCAGACCCCGGGTCGTGTCCCGTCGGGACGTGTGTGGTGGGGGAGACCCAGCCAGGGATCGAGGGCTTTCATACCGTTCGAAGACCGTTCCGAACGCCGAATTCCTCCGGCCCCCGCTCACGGTCTCGTGCAGAGCCTGGCACGACGTCTCTATGCGGAGCGGGCCCAACGTTCGACGGAAACCCTTGAGGAGGGCCGGACATGGTTCGACTGCGGCAAGGCCTTCGGGCGGCGGCGTTCTGCGCTGCGCTCGTCACCATCTTCTTCGCCACGCCTGTTGTCGAACAGGCGCGCGCCGGCACGACCCCTGCGCCCGGCCGGGCGACGGCCACCGACAGCTGGATCCTCGCGGAGGCAGATCTCCTCAGTGGTCGGCAGCTCACGGTGAGTTGCGTGGCGAATGCAGACGACTGGGCGTCGGCGGTCGCGGCCGCCGGCCTCGCTCCTGCCCGCAAGGGGACGGAGTACTACGGGCTCAGCGTCATCGCCGCCGGCGCGATGTACCTCAGCCCGTACGTCTGCGAGGGGCTGCGACTCGGCGGGGACGCAGCGACGCGCGACGCCAACACGCTCCAGGTCGCCTGGTCCGTGAACGTCCTCATCCACGAGAGCGTGCACATGGGCCGCCATACATTCGACGAAGCGCTGGCAGAGGCGTGCGCTCGAGTCGGCCTACCGGTCGAGCTGCATCGGCTGTTCGGGATCCCGTACCGCTCTCCCGAGCTGCGCCGGCTGACGCTCGCCGCGGCGCTCCTCCGCGACACGATGGACGGCGAGTACAAGAACGGCACCTGCACGGCTCCCGACGCCGGCTAGGAACGTCGGCTCACGGGCTTGAACGTACGCCGACGCCGGTGGTACGTTCATCGTCGGCGCCTAACCCATGGGGGCCAGAAGTTGTCAGGCCGCAGAATGACGGCCGGCTCACGCCTTTCCCGTAGCAGCACGGTAGAGGAGACACCTTCGCGGTGTGAACTCCGTGCAGAGGAGGGAAAGCGTCGTGTCACGAGCTGAGCAGCCCGAGACCCACTCCGTACCGTCCATGGTGGCCGCCGGTGTGTCGAAGCTCGCTGCGATGTACGAGCGAGGTGTCGTGATCCCCGTGTGTGCCTGGTGTGGCGCCCACCGGATAGCGGAGCAATGGATCAGTCCGACCGAAGCGTCTGTCGCCATGCCGGAAGGAATGACTCACGGCATCTGCCCAGACTGCTACGAGACGGTCGCACCTCCACCATCTTGGGCCGCGCCACAAGTCGTTCCGAGATTGAGCCTCAGCGAGAGTCAGGACGCCTAGGAGGCGACCCGAGCCGGGGACATCGCCGCACGCGCTAGTGGAGGCGACGGGCCGTCTTGTTCCCCGCGCGATCGACGAGGACGAGCTTGTCGGCACCGAGCCCGGTCGGCAGGGTGAAGGTGATCAGCTGACGCGCCTTGACGGACCACGTGCGCAGGATGCGCCCCTTGGCGAGGACGGACAGCCGTGCAGCTTCGCTTGCCCGTAGCGCGAGGCGAACGTTCGTCCCTTCCGCTGTCTGCTGGAGGAGCACGAAGTGCGGCGCCACGTTGTCGACCCTGAGCTGCGTCGAGAGTGTGCACGCTTGCGCCGCGTTGACGAAGACGATTCCGAGGAGCTTCGCCAGGCGGTTCGACGGAAGGAGACCCGTGTTCACGGACAGGTTCAGGAGGCCCGGCGTCGTCGTCGTGCCGGTCCCGACGACCTTGCCCTGCTGCGTCGTGACGACCCCGTGGATGCCGTCCGCAGCGCTCGTCTTGAGAGAGAGGACGATCCGGCCCCGGACCCAGGTGAGCGGCGGGGGCTGCTGGAACGAGCACGACGCGAACGTCTGAGAGGAGCCGGCGCCCAGGCCCGAGGCCGCGCTGCTGCTGCCGCCGCACCGCCGCCGCCCGAGCCACCGCCGCCGCCTGAACCGCCACTGCCACCCGAGCCGCCGCTACCGCCCGAGCCGCCGCTACCGCCCGAGCCACCGGTGGGCGGCGTCACAGGTGGAGCGCAACTCGGGCTGCACGTGGCGTCCGGCGCACGCTGGAACGACGCTCCGAGCTCGATCGCGAGCTCCTTGAGGGCGTAGTTCGGACTCGCAGCGTCGAGGAGCGCGTCCGCGTCCAAGCCGGAGTAGACCGCCATCCCCGTGTGGTCGACCGTGGAGCCGTAGGCCCAGGCGAGCACCCAGCCGCCGGCGGGAAGCAGACCGTTCGCCGCGATCAGGCTCGGAGTCCAGTTCGACGCGCCCGCGTTCATCACGCTCATGTCCTCGATCAGGTGGTTGCTCGCGGTCAAGGCCGCGGGGTCGAGGTAGACGGGGCTCGCGGGATCGGAGCTCGCCATCGGATTCACCCCGGTCGGGAAGCTGACGACCCCGCCGCTTGCAGGCTTGTCGCCTTCGCCGCTCTCGGTCGTCCGGAAGGGAACCGCGAACGATCCGTAGTCCTGGCTCCCGGTCGAGTCGGCGTCCCAGATGAGGACCTTCCCGGTACGCGCGAATGTGTTGATGGCGCTCTGCGCACTCGGAGAGAGGTCGCCCCACCGGATCCCGTACAGGATGATCGTGTCGTATGCGGCGAGCGCGCTTCCCGTGACCTGGGACGCTCCGAGTTGGCCGAAGTGGTAGCCCGCGAGCTGCGGGGCGCCAGCGGGAAAGCGCGGAATCCCGATCGCGCCCTGATAGTGCGGGGCGTCGAAGCCGGGAATCACGGCGACATTGGAGCTCGCCTGGCTCGAGGAAGCGTCGGCCGAGGCCGCACCGGCTCCGCCGAGAAGGAACGCCGCAGCGACGGCCAGCGCTGCGGCGGCCGCGTGCACGGAAACAGGTCCAAGAGTTTTCGTCCGCCCGCGCATTCGCAGCGCAGTATCGGCGCAGGAACGGACAGTGTCGACCGGCGTCAAGAAGCCTGGTCAATCGGACAGCACATCGACGCCAATCGGCAAATCCGGTTTTGTGCGCTCGTTGCGAAGCTTTTCGTTGTTTTTCGTCACGACTGGGCGGTGCACACGAACAGGTGCTCCGCAAGACCACCCGGACGTCCGGCTGTCGCATGACTCGGTCGGCCGCGCGGGATGCCGTCGACGCTGCGCGAAACGTGATCTCTAGACTGCCGTTGTGCAGTTGGGTGGCAGGCTCGCTTTGATCGTCGCGGGGGTCGCGATGATCGTCGTTTTCAGTGCGGCCACGGCGACCGCGAACTCGTCGCCGAAGGCCGAGTTCAGTGCACGCGTGCGCGCGATCGGCACGCAGGCCCAGCATGCGCTCTTGGCGCTGCCCCCGGCGGCCCCGTCGTCGAGTCCGACCGACGCGGCCGCGACGGTGGCCCAGCTCCAGGCGATCTACCAGCGGTTGGCCCGGCGCATGGCGGCGTTGACGCCCCCGAAGGCGATCCAGGCTGACTACAAGGTCCTGGTCGCGTCGTATCAGCTCGCCGCCAGGTACGCGGGCGCGTGGCGGGATGCGATTCTCCGCGGGAACGTTCAGCAGGCGGCTGACGCCTCGCACAAGCTCTACCTCAACTCGGAGAGCGTTCGTGCGAGTAACGGGATGGCACGGATCGGCCTCAAGGGCTACGACTTCGGCACGTTCTTCCACTAGCACCGAGTTCGAGTCCCGTTCGCCGGCTTCGCTCCCGGCAGACCATCAGGTTGCCGTGCTCAATGAAGCACCAGCTTCAGCCCGATGAGGGCCAGTCCTATCACGACGCCGGCAACGGTCTGGAGGCAGAGGTCTCGCAGGCCGCCTCCTGAGCGGAAGCCCGCCGCAACCTCCAGAACCACGATCGTGCCCGCTGTCGCCCAGAGGGCTACGGCCACTCCGGTCGCGACCGTGAGACCCGCCGCCCAGGTGAGCAGCAGCACGAGGAACGGGATGAGGCCACCTTCGACGATCGGCAGCTCATGAACGCAACTGCGCCAGAGGAGCCTTCGGGTCAGCCGTTCGCGCCGCAGCAGGCGGGCGCCGAGGCTGTCGGCGTAGAGGTTCGTCAGCAGGTAGAGCAGCATCACGATCGTCACGGCCTCGATGGTCGCGGGGTAGCCCTCGTGGCGAGCGTCTTCTGCGGCGAGCAGGACGCCGACCATGATGGCGCCGTAGACCGCGCCGGCGGCGTTTGCCGTCGTGACGTCGAGGAGCCACGCTGCAAATCGCGACAGCCGGGCGTCGCCACCAGTGGATGGCTGCGACAACACACGCGCATTATCGTCCCCTGTCGTCGGACGTCGTCGCGCCATCTGTGTTCGCGGGCGACGATTGGCGGACCGATGCGTCACGGTCGTGAAACGGCTTGGTCGCAGCGCGCCCGGGAGGATTCGAACCTCCGACCCGCGGATTAGAAGTCCGCCGCTCTGTCCACTGAGCTACGGGCGCGTGGCTGCAGAGTAACGCCGTGTCCCGCGGTCTCTCCGGTGCCCCGCGGTCGTGGTGGGCTACCCTGTAGCCCGGTTCGCGGTGGCGGTAGCTCAGTTGGTAGAGCCCCGGGTTGTGGTCCCGGTGGTCGCGGGTTCGAGTCCCGTTCGCCACCCTTTGCGCAGGATCGGCCGGCCGACATAGGTCGGTGCCGATCCACATCAAACCTCTAGTCTCCCGGCATGGCTGACGCCCTCGAACAGCTCAAGTCCCGGCTCGCCGACATCAAGTCGCTCGATGCCCTCGCGTGGCTGCTCGACTGGGACCAGCGCACGATGATGCCGCCCGCCGGCGGCGCGCATCGCGCAGATCATTCCTCGCTCGTGCAGCGACTCGCGCACGAGCGCCTGATCGATCCCGAGGTCGGTCGCCTGCTCGACGAGCTTGCGCCGGTGGAGGCGTCGCTCGATCCCGACTCGATCGACGCGTCGACGATCCGCGTTGCACGCCGCGACTACGACAAGGCAGTCCGCGTTCCCGCCGCGTTGCGGGAGGAGATGGCGCGCGCCTCGGCCGAGTCGGTAGGAACCTGGCTCGAAGCGAAGGCGACATCCAACTTCGAGCTGTTCCTGCCGGTACTCGAACGCAACGTCGACCTGCGCATGCAATACATCGCGTGCTTCGAGCCGCGCGACGAGCCGTACGACATCCTGCTCGACGACTTCGAGCCCGAGATGCGGTCGGCAGAGGTGACGCGAATCTTCGCGGAGATCCGCGACGAGCTCGTGCCGCTGATCGCGGAGCTCCGCGATCGCGACGTTGACGACTCGTTTCTCACGGGTGACTTTCCCGTGGATCGCCAGGTTGCCCTCGACTACGAAGTCGTCGATCTCTTCGGCCATCGTCCCGATACCTGGCGCATCGATCCGACGGAGCATCCATTCGCATCCGGCGCCGGAATCGACGACGTCCGGATCACCACGCACTACTACCCCAACGCGCTCAAGTCGATCTTCTCGACGATGCACGAGTACGGTCACGGGCTCTACGAGCACCAGTTCCCGCGCGAGTCCGCGCATCTTCCCATCGGCTCCGCTGCGTCGTTCGCGATGCACGAGTCGCAGAGTCGTCTGTGGGAGAACATGGTCGGCCGCGGCCTGCCGTTCTGGCGCTTCATGTATCCGCGCGTGCAGGAGTTGTTCCCCGAGGCGCTCGGCGACGTAGAGCTCGAACGTTTCTACGCGGGCATCAACAAGGCGCAGCCGTCGCTGATCCGGATCGACGCGGACGAGGTGACGTACGGCATGCACGTGATCCTGCGCTTCGAGCTCGAGCAAGACATCGTGAACGGCCGCGTCGAGCTGCGCGACCTGCCGCAGCGCTGGGCCGAGAAGATGCACCAGTATCTCGGCATCGAGGTGCCCGACGACGCGCACGGCGTGCTGCAGGACGTCCACTGGGGTGCAGGGCTCTTCGGCTACTTCTCGACGTACCTGCTCGGCACGGTGATGTCGGTGCAGATCTGGGAGAAAGTGCTCGAAGACGTCCCCGACCTCGAGGAGCAGATCGAGCGCGGCGAGTTCACCGCGCTGCGCGAATGGCTCGAGACGAACGTGCATGCACACGGGCGCAAGTACCCGCCGCAGGAGGTGCTCCGACGCGCCGTCGGCACGACGATCGACGCAAAGCCCTATCTCGCGTATCTGAAGAAGAAGTACGGCGCGCCGGTCACGGCGTAACGACACGGCTACGCTGTCGGCGCAAGGCCCCGTAGCTCAGTGGATAGAGCGGCAGACTTCGAATCTGCGCGCGGTGGTTCGACTCCACCCGGGGCCATCGACCCAGGGCGCGGTGGACCGCGCTCGCTCTCCGTCCCGATGGAGGCGGCGCTAGCCGCCGCTCATGTCGACAGCGTGGATCTTCACCGCGTCAATGGTGACGACGAAACGGGACTCACCCGGCCGGTCGTGGGCGCTCAGGTCGGCGCCGTATTTTCCGCCGACCTTCGCCGCGAAGGTGAAGCCGTCGTCGGGCTCGATGCGGGCGACTCCTCGCACCTCGAGATAGCGATAGGGGTTCGCGAGGTCGAGGATGAGCAGGCTGCACTGCTGCCGGTCGAGGAGGTTCCGCGTCTTGTGCCGTGAGCTGTTGAGCGAGATCTTGATCTCGTCGTCGTCGTAGAGGAACCACACCTCGCTCAGCTGCGGGAAGCCGTCGTCGTCGATCGTCGCAAGCGTTGCGACCGGTGCGTCCAGCAGGTCGCGGTGGGATTCGGGGATCGCCGCCATTCCACAATTGTTGCCGACGGACGCCGACCTCCGTCGACTTCGTGCGATGATCCCGCCGTGAAGCTCGACCTCACGCCCGACGAGCTGCTGTCGACGACGCGCGCCGTTCGCAAACGGCTCGACCTGACGAAGCCCGTGGAGCGGGAAGTGCTCGAGGAGTGCCTGCTGCTCGCGCAGCAGGCGCCGACGGCGAGCTATTCGCAGAACTGGCACTTCGTTCTCGTCACCGACGCCGAGAAGCGCGCGGCGATCGGCGAGATCTGGCGCGGCGTTGCGTATCCCTATCTCGAGCGCGGCGGACCGCGTCAGGGGCAGGGTGCACGGATCGGCGACGCGGTCGTGCACCTCGCCGAGCACATTCACGAGGTTCCGGTGCACGTGATCCCTTGCGTCGAAGGTCGGTACGAGGGCAAGCCGAACGCACTCGTCGCATCGATGTACGCCTCGATCATTCCGGCTGCCTGGAGCTTCATGCTCGCAGCGCGGGCGCGCGGGCTCGGCAGCGTCTGGACGACCTTCCATCTGATGCACGAGCGCGAGGTCGCCGAGATCCTCGGCATCCCGTACGACGATGTCACGCAGATCGCGCTGATCCCCGTCGCGTACACGTTGGGCACGGACTTCAAGCCTGGCAAGCGCAAGCCGCTCGACTCGATGGTCCACTGGGACGGCTGGTAAGGCGTACGCCGTGCTTCGTGGTCTCGTCGTGCTCGTAGCGACAGTTTCGCTGGTTTGCGCCGCCGCGGCACGCGCCGATTCGCCCCCGTTCTCGTTCTGGCCGCAGGGCGGCGTGATCGGCGCGGATCTCTATCTTGCGAACTTCGTCGATCTCGATCCTGCGCCCGGAGCGGTCCTCGACCCGTTCTGCGGGAGCCGAACGTATGACACCCACACGGGCGACGATGTGCTCATCCGCAGCTTCAGGGAGGAGTCGATCGGCGTGCCGATCTTCAGCGCCACCGACGGAACCGTGCTCCAGGTGCAGGACGGCTTGTGGGACTGGAACTACGGTTCGCACACCTCGCCGTTCGACAACCACGTGATGGTCGAATCGCCGGATGGACGAGTTCTCGTGTACGGGCATCTGCGTCACGGCATCAAGCTGCACCGCGGCAGCGTGCTGCGCGCCGGACAGCAGATCGGCTGGAACGGGTCGAGCGGCAATAGCTCCTGGCCGCATCTCCACTTCACCGAGGTCGTCGGAGAGAGCCGGCGCGACGCGTTCGCAGGCCCCTGCCGGGCAGGGCCGAGCGACTTTGCAGTGCAGCCGTCCTGGCCGACGGCGCCATATGTGCGCAACCTCGTCGTGAGCCCGAAGCCCTTCAAGGGCGAGGCCCAGCTTCCGTGGGACAAGGCGACGCGCACCGGAACGTTCGTCGCAGGCGTCCGTGACATCTGGTTCAGGGTCGAGCTCGGCGAGTACCTGTCCGCGGCGGTGGAGATCGAGCTCGTGCGGCCCGACGGCAGTGTCGCACTTGACGACCCCGCGCCGACCGGCGCTCTGGACGGTGAAGGTCAAGGGCACGGAGCCGCCGCGTTCGATTTCCACGAGCGACTGAACTTCGACGCGCTCGGCACCTGGCGACTTCGGTACTCGCTCGGCGGGTCGGTGCTCGCGGACGCCCCGATCGAGGTCGTCGCGAATGCTGCCGAGGTACGCAACCGCGCCCCGGTCTCCGTTGGTGTCACATTGTCGCCTGCCGCGGCGAGTGTGCACGCCCCGGTCGTCTGCACGGTCGTATCGCCGCTCGTCGCCCGCGACCCGGACTACGACGTCGTGCGCTACCGGTACGTCTGGACGGCGGGTGGCGCGGTAGTCCGCGCCGTCACGAGCGCCGGTCTCGCCGACGTGCTCGCCCGCGACACCGTAAAGGCTTCGGGCACGATCGGCTGCTCGGTCACGCCGTCGGATGGCCGCCTCGCGGGTCTTACGGCGTCCGGGTCGGTCACTGCTTCGGGCTGAGGTAGCGCCCGAACCACTCGAGCACCGCTTCGCTGCGCTGAGCCTGCGGAGTCTCCGCAACGACGTGCGGGTTAATGGGGATTCCAGATGGGGCAGAGGTCCATAGCGTGGCAGTGACCTGCTGGAACCCAAGGAGCACACGATGGCACGCCACGTCCCAAGCAAAGACTCCAACTCGTTTGCGCTTGTCGCCGTTACGGCCGTGCTGCTGGGTCTGCTCGTCGGTGTGCTCGGCATCGTCTCCGTATTGATGTGGGCCGACGCGCGCAACAACCGCAGCACGGCGAACGACACCACCGCGACTGTTTCCACTCCTGCTATGTCGATGGGCGCCTTGACGAGCTATGCAGGTGCGGCACCCGAAGACGCGATGGCGCAGTCGATGGCGCACAAGGCATTCCCCGCCGCGCTGCCTCCCGCCCCCGCCGGTCCGGTCGCCAACGTACACCTCGTGCTCAAGGACGTCACGATCGACATCGCACCCGGCGTCAAGTACGCCGCCTGGGCGTGGGCCGGTGGTGCGCCTGGCCCGGTGATCCACGTCCGGCAGGGGCAGCTCGTGCACGTGACGCTCACCAACAGCGGCGCGATTCCCCACTCGGTCGACTTCCACGCGGCGCGCGTCGCCCCCAACAAGGACTTCGTCGACGTCTTCCCGGGCAAGTCGGTCAGCTACACGTTTCGCGCGAACGACGCCGGCGTCTTCATGTACCACTGCGGCACCAAGCCCGTCCTGATGCACATCGCGAACGGCATGTACGGCGCGATCGTCGTCGAGCCGCGCAATTTGCCTCACGCCGACAAGAACTACGTTCTCGTGGCGAGCGAGTGGTACCTCGACTCCGACGGGCTCGGCAAGCCTGCGACCTTCGACATGGCGAAGGCACACGCGCGGATGCCGGACTGGATGACGTTCAACGGCTACTCGGGCCAGTACGTCACGCATCCGCTGACCGCGAACCCCGGCGATCTCGTCCGGTTCTGGGTCGTCGATGCCGGACCCTCGCTCGACACCGACTTCCACATCGTCGGGACGATCCTCGACACGGCGTATCCGTTCGGGGACATGAATCCGGGCGACGCCCTGCACAACGTCCAGACGGTCACCGTGCCCGCGGGCGGCGGCGGCGTCTTCGACGTCAAGATCGACAAGCCGGGGCTCTACCCCTTCGTGTCACACGCGTTCGCGGCCGTCGATCAGGGCCAGGTCGGCTTGCTCAACGTCGGCAACGTTCCTGGGACGATGTCGCACTAGCCGCTAGGCGCCGAGGTAGCGCCCGAACCACTCGAGCACCACTTCGAAGCGCATCACGCGGTGGATCGGTGAGCCCGAGCGCGAGAGCTCGTGGCTCTCGGAGGGGAAGCGGACGAGCTCGACCTCCTTGCCCATCAGGCGGAGCACGTTGAAGAGATACTCGCCCTGCTCGATGTTGCAACGGAGGTCCTGCTCGGAGTGGAGCACGAGCACGGGTGTCTCGATGTCCTTCGCGTAGGTCGCGGGAGAGCGCTCGAGATACGCCTCGACGTTGTCCCACAGCGGGCCGCCGAACTGGCGCTCGAAGACCCAGAAGACGTCGCTCGACCCGAACATGCTCACGAGGTTGTTCACGGCCCGCTCGGAGATCGCCGCCTTGAAGCGGTTCGTGTGGCCGACGATCCACGACGTCATGTAGCCGCCGTAGGAGCCGCCGATCACGCCGAGCCGCTCGGGGTCGACAAAGTCGAAGCGCTCCACAGCCGTGTCGACGACCGCCATCACATCCTCGTAGTCACGCGCGCCCCAGCCGGGGCCGGCATCGCCGACAGGCCCGCGGATCGCGCGCCCGTGCTCCTCCGAGTAGCCCGACCCGCCGCGCGGATTCGAGAAGAGCACGACGTATCCGGCGCCCGAGTAGACCTGGAACTCGTCGAAGAACCCCGTGCCGTACTGGGAGAACGGGCCGCCGTGGATGCTCAGCAACGTCGGGTAGCGCTTGCCCTCCTCGAAGCCGGCGGGTCGCACGATCCACGCGTCCACCTCGTATCCGTCCTTCGACACGGCGGTGTACCGCTCGGGCTCGATGAGCTCGCGGTCGGCTGCAAATGAATCGCCGACGTTCGTGAGCTTGTGGCCCTCCACGCCGCTATAGAGCTCTCGCAACGACGTGTGGGTCGAGGCGACGTACGCGAGCCGTCCGTCGCATGCGTCGAATGCCGAGATCGCGAGCTCGCCGCCGACGAGCAGCTCGGGCTCGTTCGATCCGTCCGCCGCAACGCCGTACAGATGGACGTTGCCGCGGTCCTCGATCGTGAAGAGGAGGCGGTCGCCGTCCCAAATCGGCTCGCGGTACTCCGGGTACGGCGCACATTGTCGGTCGAGCGACGTCGTCAGCAGCGTCGCGCCGGAGCCGTCCGCGTTCATCACGCCGAGTTGCGTGTGGTGCGGCTCCGTGCCGTCCTCGACGGTGAAGCGATAGGCGAGGCGACCGCCGTCCGGAGAGAACGAGGGCGTCTCGTACGAGCCCTCATCTCCGGTCAACTGTGTCGGCTCGCCCCCAGCGGCGTCGACGACATACAGGCGCCTGATGAGCTCGGCATCCCAGCGCTCGCCGCGCACGGCGGCGAAGACGAGTTGTGCGCCGTCGGCGGACCAGGTCGGCGCGCCGTCCTCGCAGTCGCCGTCCGTCACCTGTTGTGCTTCGCCTCCGTCCAGATCGACGACGAAGACATGCGTGCGGCGATCTCCGATGAAGCCGACGCTGTCGAGCTTGTGGAACAGGCGCGTGAAGCGGCGTGGCTTTCGCTTGCGGTCGTCCTCCTCCTCGTACGCCTCGTCGCGAACGCGAGCCGTGAACGCGAGCCGCGTCGAGTCCGGCGACCAGGTGACGTCGGCGGCGCTTTCCTTCAGATCGGTGAGCTTGCGCGCCTCGCCGCCCGCCGCCGGGATGACGTAGATCTGTCCCGGCGCCTTCTCGTCGCCGCGATTGGAGACGAACGCGAGCCAGCGGCCGTCAGGCGACCACCGGGGCGATCCGTCGCGCTTCTCGCCGGTCGTGAAGGGGCGCGGCTCTTCGGAGCCGTCGAGCTGTGCAACCCAGATGGAGCTCCGATAATCGCTCGACTCGCGGTCGGTCGTCGAGATCACGTACGCGACTCGGCTCCCATCGGGAGAGAGGCGGGCGTCGCCGACCCCCGTCAGCTCGTATACATCCTCGGGCTGCATTCCGGCCACGAGGCCGGACTATAGGCCCAACGACCCAGCGCACGTCGATTCGGCGCGACGCCCGGAAACGGCGGCCCGCGCCACCTTCTGGGGGTGCGATGGACGCGGGGTACTGCCGAGGTTCAACACAACGGGGTTGCCTGAGGCAGCCGGGCGATCTCACGACGGAGGCTGCACTGCTCGATATCCCACGCCGCGCAACGACCGCCGGGGCCGAATCCCCTGCGCGCGTGCGCAGAGCCGCCGCGAAGCTCTCCCGACACGACGCCGATCGCCGGCACCTGGACGGTGCACTGGACGTTCCCCAACAGCGCCCAGTGCAGCTCTCCGTTGACCGTGTCCTGACCGAAGAGGCGCCGGCGGAGCTTCCGCGCGTTTCCCGACCGGAAACGGTGTAGCTTGTGGTCAGGGCCCTGTGGCCCTGGGACGCTGGCCGAAGGCCCTACGTCCATCGATCGAGCCCCTGGGCTCGGGAGATGACACGAGCTTAGGCAAACAGAGTCCGAGAGTTGCAGGGCCTCTTGGTGCTCGCGGGCCTTTTCCCTCTCGGCGACGCGCTCGTCGTCCCTTTTTGGTCATGTGCTCTTGCGCAGAGACGTGCTTTTTGCGTGAACATCCTCTGCAGCACGACGGGGTTCGCGGCGAAGGAGCAGGAGGACTGGGATGAGCAAGCGCGTGTCACTTGTACGGTTCGGATGGCGGCCCGCCGTGATGGTGGCGACTTGCCTCGCGTTCGGGGCCGTGCCGGCCGCGGCCGGCCCAGCGCTCGGCGTGTGGACTCCGACCGGGGCGATGGGGACAGGTCGTGTCGCTCATACGGCGACGCTGCTGCCGCATGGAGCGGTGCTGGTGACCGGCGGAGCGATCTCCGACAATCCCGTGACGTTCACGGCGACCAGCGAGATCTACGAGCCGGGCTCGCGCAGCTGGAGAGCGGCGGCGCCCATGAGCGTGGTCCGCATCCACCACACCGCGACTCTGCTCCCCAACGGGAAGGTTCTCGTTGTAGGCGGCGATGCAGACGCCGGATTCGGGATTGGGCCCGTGTATTCCAGTGCTGAACTGTATGACCCCTTGACGAATTCGTGGTCGCCCGCCGCGAGCATGTCGACACCACGGACCCTTCATACGGCCACACTCCTCGCGAACGGAAAAGTGCTCGTCGCGGGGGGTGAGGACTTCACCGTCGGAATCAAGGCGAGCGCGGAGCTCTACGACCCGGCAACGAACACGTGGTCCTCGGCGGGCACGATGCACGACGCCCGCGCCATCCACACGGCGACCCTTTTACCGAACGGGGAGGTACTTGTCGCAGGGGGCGCGGCCGCCCTTTCCGACGTTACGACGAGCGCCGAGCTCTACGACCCCGTGACGAATTCCTGGACGCAGACGGGCGATCTGAACGTGGGCCGCAGGTTCCAGTCGGCAACTCTCCTCAAGGACGGGCGCGTTCTCGTCGCAGGAGGCACAGACGCCAATGGAACTGCGACGAACTCGACCGAGATCTACGATCCGGCTGCCGGGACATGGTCGGTTGGAGCGCCGATGGCGGACGCACGCGCCGCGCATGTAGCCGTCAGACTCACCAATGGTTCCGTGCTCGCGGCTGGTGGGTTTGGCGGGCCCCAAGGGCAGGACCGAATCGGCGCCGAGATCTATCTGCCCGCGGTCGACGCGTGGCGGCACGCTGCACCGATGCGCTCACCCCGCGAGGCAGCGACAGGAACCCTCCTCAACAACGGAGACGTACTTGTTGCCGGCGGAGCCGCCCCAGGTGCGATCCTCGCTGCAGCAGAGCTTTTTCGCTTCGACCATCACGATTGATCCTGCGCCCGGACTGCACCCAGGATGACCTTGTTCAGGTATGCGGGCGACGTGATCACCCGGACGTCGGCGAGTTGCTGGGCATCTCACGTTCCCGATCCACCCCGTCCTCGTTCGATGAGTTGACGGCCGGTGTCGGACCGCTGCCGCCGTGCAAGCCGTGCGTCCATCATCATCGGTGGTGAAGGCGCTTCCCAACCCCGGTCGATCGAGATGGGAGGGTGAGGTACCTACTCCGAATCGGTGATCCCCAGGACTCTCCATCGGTGATCCCTCGGTGCCGTAGCCTGCCGATCTCTCTGGTGTGGATGGAAAGTCACCGCAACTGCGGCCGTGCCTCGAGGAGCTGATGGACGACCGCTATCTCCTCGACACCCTTATGGAACAAACCGCGGACCAGGTCTATTTCAAGGACGACACGAGCAGGTTCGTCCGCATCAGCCGTGGCCTGGCAAATCGCCTGGGCATCGACGACCCGGCGGAAGCGATTGGCAAGACGGACTTCGACTTCTTTTCCGGCGAGCATGCCGACGCGGCGTTCGCCGACGAACAGCGACTGATGCAGACCGGCGAATCGCTGATCGGGATCGAAGAGCGCGAGACGTGGACCGACGGGAGAGAGGCGTGGGTTTCGACCACGAAAGTGCCGCTACTACGCAAGCCCAACGGGCAGGTGATCGGCCTATTCGGGATCTCTCGGGACATAACCCAGAGAAGACTGACTGCGAAGCACCTAGCCCAGGCGCAGAAGATGGAAGCTGTTGGCCAGCTCGCAGGAGGCATCGCCCATGACTTCAACAACATCCTGACCGCGATCGACGGATACGCCGAGTTCGCACTCCGTGACCTCGACAAGCCCGATCTGGACATCAACCGGCTCCGAGATGAAATCACCGGCATCAAACAAGCCGGCGAGCGCGCGGCCGACCTGACTCGCCAACTCCTCGCCTACAGCCGCCAACGGGGCATGCAACGGCAAGTGGTCGACCTCAACACGATCGTGCAGAGATCGGGACGCCTGCTCAGCCGTTTGATCGGTGATGACATCAAGGTCGAACTGCTCACCGACTCCGATCTCCCGTCGATTGAAGCCGATGCGGCTCAACTCGAACAGGTGATAGTCAACCTCGCGCTGAACGCCCGCGACGCGATGCCCGACGGCGGCACGCTCACCATCCGCACAGGGCACACCAGCCTGATCGAGCAAAGCGCTACGGGTCTCGGGCTTGCGAGCGGCGACTACGTTTTGCTCTCCGTTCAGGACACTGGCGTCGGAATCGCCGAGGAGCTGAAGGATCAGATCTTCGAACCGTTCTTCACGACAAAACCCCTTGGTTACGGCACCGGTCTCGGCCTGGCGACTGTCTACAGCATCGTCGGTCAGACCGGCGGAGCAGTCACTCTCGACAGCGAGCTCGGCGCCGGCTCACGCTTCGAGATCTACCTTCCCGCCAGCGCTCGTCGAGCAATCCGGACCGAGCTACCGCCGGCGCACGCGAATCAGGGCAACGAACGAATCCTCCTCGTCGAAGATGAGGACGTACTCCGAGGGCTCATCTCCGAGATGCTCAGTACCAAAGGCTACGACGTCGTCGTCGCCGCCGACCCGGCGGCAGCCCTCGACTGTGCACGGGACAACTCGTTCGAGCTGATAATCACCGACGTCCTCCTACCGATCATGAACGGGGCCGCCCTCGTCAACGCCTTGCGCGACCTGCAACCATCGCTCGGCGCGCTCTTCATCTCCGGCTACGCGAGCACGATCATCGACGACACAGCACTCGGCCAGCGAACACGCTTCCTGCCGAAGCCCTTCACAGCCGAAGACATCGCGTCAGCCGCACGCGACATTCTCGACGCTGCTTAGACGGCCGGGCACGAGCGCAGAGGAGCTCGACATCGGCGCCGCTGTTGTGAGCGTCTTGCGCGCCACGTTTGCACTCCCGGTGCACCCAACATCGGCTCGCTGTGGCTATGCGGGCGAGAGGACTCGAACCTCCAAGGGCTTGCACCCAACGGGACCTAAACCCGTCGCGTCTACCAGTTCCGCCACACCCGCGAGAGCCAGCTCAGTCTACGCCGCCGGTTCGTCGCTCGATCGAGTGATCGGGGCGACGGGAATCCCAGGCCGATGGTGGAAGCATGGCCGCGATCCAGACTCGATTGGTGCTCGTGCTGGGCGTGCTGTTGATTGCGGTCGCCGGAGCCGGCGCCATGTTCGTCACTCGGGACGCGAGCGTCATCGCCTCCGACAGCTCGCCCTTCCCCGTCGGCCACGTCTTCACGGACACGGAGTGGGCGAGCGTCGAGGCCACGCTCGTTGGGCGCGGCTTCGAGGCAGGCACGGCACGCGTCGTGAGCGGCCAGCGACTTCAGCGGAGCGATGAGCCGTTCGCGCTCGTACGCGCGACGTCGACCAATCGCGGAGTCTGCTTCCTTCCTGTTCGCGGCACCCGTCCCGGAGCGGCGACATGCAGCACGAACGGGCGGCTGAACACGCCGCTCCTCGCGTTCGGTGCTGCGGACGGGTCGGCCAAGCAACCCATGACCGCGATCGTCGGAGTTGCGCGACACGGGATCAGCGGCGTCTCGGCCGCCGACGCTCGTGGATTTGTGTCGGGCCTGCCGATGGTGCCGACGACGGGGGGACTGTGGGCCGTCACCGGCGGTTACGGGAGCACGACACTCGTCATTCGCGCACGCACCGCATCGGGTCGCGTCGTGTCGCAGATCACACTTCCGTAGCCGTCACCGCCGAGTTGGCTCAGTCGACGAGGTGGCTCGTCTGGTTGACGCGCGCCGGGACCTTCAACGCCGCGAGATAGGCGACGGCGCCGAGCATCCCGATCCAGATCAGGGTCACGACGATCATCAGTGAGAGAGTCCACGCAGTCATCTGGTTGGACGATCTCATTCTTCGTGGACGGCGCTCACCCTTCTCCCCGGAAGGGTGATTTCGCGCTCATGGAATGAGCTGCTCGATCCGGGCGGCGGCGCGACTCAGCGTGTCGGCGTCGAAGAGATACGGCGTCGCGTTCGGGATCTGGTGCTCTGGCCCGTCGACGTCGTCGGAGCCGGCGGCCGCGTTGAGCGCGTAGCGCACGGGGATCTCGTGGCAGACGACGAGGATCGCCTGCTCCGGACGCTCGAGCAGCCCGCGGAACGCGCGGGCGTACCGCCGGGCCGCGTCGTCGAGGCTCTCACCGCCGGGGAACGGCTCGCTGCGTGCGTGCTCCCGCTTCCAGGCGTGGTAGTCCTCGACCGTCGCGCCCTCGAGCTCGCCGACGTCGATGTCGTCGAGCAGCGGCTCCACGATTCGCGGAACGTCTCGTCCCAGGAGCATCGCGTCGGCCGTCTCGCGTGTGCGGGCGAAGCGCGTGTGGACGCACAGCTCGAGCGAGACCTGAGCGAGCTGGTGTCCGACCTGTTCGGCCTCCGCACGTCCCTGCTCGGTGATCGGCACGGGGACGGAGGGGTCGCCGTTGATGCGGCCCTGCTCGTTCAGGGTCGAATGCGCGTGCCGGGTGAGCGCGATGAGCCTCACTCGATCGAGCGTACGCGACCTGGGGCCACGACCCAGCTCAGAGGGGGTCTGCTTGAATGGCCGGGTGCAGACCCAGGTCGAGGAGCTCCCCGAGAACCGTGTCCGTTTGACGGTTCAGGTGCCGTCACACGACGTGCACCATGCGGTCGAGCACGCGGCGACCGATCTCGCCGCGAGCGTCAAGATCCCCGGGTTCCGCAAGGGGAAGGTCCCGCGGCAGGTCCTGCTCCAGCGCGTCGGCAAGGACCGCCTGATGGCCGAGGCGATCGACAGCCACATCACCGGCTGGTTCTGGAACGCCGCCGCCCGCTCCCGGGTCCGCCCGGTCGAGCAGCCCCAGTACGACTTCGAGCTCCCGGCGCGTGACGACGAGGACTGGAAGTTCACCGCCACCGTCGCCGTCCAGGCGAAGCCCGAGGTGGCGGACTGGACGACGCTCGAGGTCGGCGCCGTCGAGGCCGAGGTTCCCGAGGAGCTCGTGCAGCAGGAGCTCGACGCCGTCCGCGCGACCGTCGCCGAGCTCGTCCCCGTCGAGGGGCGGCCCGTCGGCCCCGAGGACACCGTGATCGTCGACCTGATCTCCCCGAACGGCGAGACCCGGCGCGACTATGTCGTCGAGCTCGGCCGCGGCGCCGTCGTCGAGGAGATCGAAGCCGGCATCCCGGGGCTGAATGCCGGGGAGACGAAGGAGATCGACTTCGAGGTTGCGGACGGCACGAGGCAGTCCGTCACGGTCACCGTCAAGGAGATCAAGGAGAGGGTGCTCCCCGAGGTCGACGACTCGCTCGCCGTCGCGGCGACGGAGTTCGAGACGCTCGCCGAGCTGCGGGACGACATCGAGTCCCGCCTGCGCGGCCAGATCGACGAGGAGATCGAGGCCCAGTTCAGAGCCGACGTTGCGGACGCGCTGGTGGGCGCCTCCAAGGTCGACGCCTCCGGGCCGCTCGTCGAGGCGCGCACGAGGGAGCTGCTCCGCGGGCTTGCACGCCAGGTCGAGTCGCGCGGCGTCCAGCTCGACACCTACCTCCAGATGACGGGCCAGGACCCCGACGAGCTCATCGCGCGCCTCCACGACGAGGCCACGCGCTCCGTCGCGCGTGAGCTGGTGCTCGAGGCCGCCGCCGAGAAGCTCGGCATCGACGTGACCGACGAGGAGATCGAGACGCTCGTCCGCGAGCAGGCCGAGGCGATGGGCGACGATCCAGACGAGACGCTGCAGCAGCTCCGCGAGAGCGGCCGGATCGAGACGCTCCGCGACGACATTCGCATGCGCAACGCACTCGACCGTGTCGCCTCAGAGGTCAAGCGGATCCCGCGCGAGCTCGCCGAGGCACGCGACGCACTCTGGACTCCCGAAAAGGAAAAGCAGCCGACCGACGCGAAACTCTGGACCCCAGGACGTTAGGAGCAACATGGACACCCCTTCGAATCTCATCATCCCATCCGTCATCGAGCAGACCTCCCGGGGCGAGCGCTTCTTCGACATCTACTCGCGTCTGCTCAACGAGCGCATCATCTTCCTCGGCACGCCGATCGACGACCAGGTCGCGAACCTGATCGTCGCGCAGATGATCCACCTCGAGTCCGAGGATCCGGACAAGGACATCCAGCTGTACATCAACTCGCCGGGCGGATCGGTGTACGCGGGCCTTGCGATCTACGACACGATGCAGTTCATCAAGCCCGATGTCGCCACGACGTGCGTCGGCATCGCGATGTCGATGGGCGCCCTGCTCCTCGCAGCCGGGGTGGAGGGAAAGCGCACTGCGCTGCCGAACTCCAAGATTCTCATCCATCAGGTGTCAGGCGGGTTCCAGGGCCAGGGCACGGATATCGAGATCCAGGCCCGCGAGACGATCAGCCTCAAGCGCCGCCTGGAGGAGATCATCGCGCGCCACACGAACCAGTCCATCGAGAAGGTCTCGAAGGACATGGAACGGGACTATTACCTGGACGCCGAAGAAGCACAGTCGTACGGGATTGTCGACAACGTCGTCGCCCACCGGTAGACGAAAAGCCGTTTCAGAGGTACAAGGAGACTTAGGGTGGCTAGGGCCAGCGAAGGAAACGAGCAACTTCTCTGCAGCTTCTGCGGGAAGAGCCAGCGACAGGTCAAAAAGCTGATCGCCGGCCCCGGCGTGTACATCTGCGACGAGTGCATCGATCTCTGCAACGAGATCATCGACGAGGAGCTCACCACTCCGACCCAGCTGGACCTCGACAACCTCCCTCGTCCGAGGGACATCTACACGGTGCTGAACGACTACGTCGTCTCCCAGGAAGAGGCGAAGCGGACGCTGTCGGTGGCGGTTTACAACCACTACAAGCGCGTTCAGATGGGCACCGACGAGAACGACGTCGAGCTCCAGAAGTCGAACATCCTGCTGCTCGGCCCGACGGGGTGCGGCAAGACGCTGCTGGCCCAGACGCTGGCGCGGATCCTCAACGTCCCGTTCGCGATCGCCGACGCCACGGCGCTGACCGAGGCCGGCTACGTCGGGGAGGACGTCGAGAACATCCTCCTGAAGCTGATCCAGGCCGCGGACTTCGACATCAAGAAGGCCGAGACCGGGATCATCTACATCGACGAGGTCGACAAGATCGCGCGGAAGGCCGACAACCCGTCGATCACCCGCGACGTCTCGGGTGAGGGCGTCCAGCAGGCGCTGCTGAAGATCCTCGAGGGAACGGTGGCGTCGGTCCCGCCGCAGGGCGGTCGCAAGCACCCGCACCAGGAGTTCCTCTCGATCGACACGACGAACATCCTCTTCATCTGCGGCGGGGCATTCGCCGGGCTCGACAAGATCATTGCCCGCCGGATCGGCAAGAACGCCGTCGGCTTCGGCGCCGACGTGCGCTCGAAGCACTCCGACGAGTCGTCCGAGCTGCTCACCCAGGTCATGCCGGAGGATCTCCTGAACTTCGGGCTCATCCCGGAGTTCATCGGCCGGCTCCCCGTCATCTCGGCAGTGCACCAGCTGCGCCGCGAGGACCTCGTCCAGATCCTCACCGAGCCGAAGAACGCGCTCAGCCGGCAGTACCAGCGCTTCTTCGCCTACGACAACATCGAGCTCGTGTTCACCGAGGACGGGCTGTGGGAGATCGCCGACAAGGCGCTCGCCCGCGAGACCGGCGCGCGCGGCCTTCGCTCGATCATCGAGGGCGCGCTGCTCGACGTGATGTTCGAGCTGCCGTCACGCCGCGACGTGACGAAATGCGTGATCACGAAGGAGTGCATCGCGCAGGGGATCCGCCCGACGCTCGTGACGAGCGCAGGCACGTTTGCCGACGACGAGCCCGACGAGGCCGTCGAGCAGACCGCGTAAGAAGGCGGGGCGAAGCCCCATTCCCTTAGCTACCTGGTCGCAACCGCGCCGCCCTGTCCTCGGATTCGGAAGCGGCCGACGCGGTTGATCGAAGACCAGGTTGCGGACGTTAGCGACCTTCGTGCAGGGCGTGGCCACCGAAAACCGGCTACACGTGGGCGGCCGAGTGTCGTACGGTGGGGCGCATGACTGACCTCACACCCGGAACCGAGTTCGGGCCCTCGTCCTGGATCGAGGTCCCGCAGGAGAAGATCGACGCCTTCGCCGACGCGACGGGCGACCATCAGTGGATCCACGTCGACCCGGAGCGCGCCGCAGCCGGGCCGTTCGGGAGCACGATCGGGCACGGCTATCTCACGCTCTCGCTGCTCCCCGTCATGTCGTACGAGGTCGTGCCGCGCCAGGAGGGTGGCATGGCCGTGAACTACGGCCTGAACCGCGTGCGCTTCCCGGCGCCGGTGCCGGTGGGCTCGCGCGTGCGCGGGACGTTCCGCGTCGAGACCGTCGACCCGTTCGACGGTGGCTTCCAGGCGACGATGGCGGCCACGATCGAGCGCGAGGGCAGCGAGAAGCCTGTCTGTGTCGCGGAGGTCGTGTTCCGCTACTACGGCTGAGCGTGCCCAGGGAGATCGACCGGTCGAGGGACGTCGAGCGATGAGGCGTTGCGCGCTCGTGACGGGTGCCGCGCGCGGCATCGGCGCAGCGATTCTCGAGCGGCTCGAGGCGGACGGCTGGGAAGTCCTCGGTGTCGACGTGGAGGACGCCGACCTGACGACCCGAGCGGGGAACCGGGCCGTCGTCGACGCCGCCCTCGAGCGGTTCGACGGCCGCCTCGACGCGGTCGTCGCCAACGCCGGCTTCCAGCACGTTGCGCCGGTTCGGGACTTTCCCGAAGAGCAGTGGGACATGTTGCAGGCACTGCTCGTGACGAGCCCGTTCCTGCTCGCGAAGTACGCGTGGGATGCACTTGCCGCGTCCGGCGACGGCCGGTTCCTCGTCGTTGCCTCGGTGCACGGCCTCGTGGCGTCTCCGTTCAAAGCGGGGTACGTCGCGGCGAAGCACGGCGTGCTCGGGCTCGTGAAGGTGCTTGCTCTCGAGGGTGCTGAGGCGGGCATCTCGGCCTCGGCGCTCTGCCCGGGCTATGTGCGCACAGCCCTCGTCGAGGATCAGATCGCCGAGCAGGCGGCGACGCACGGGATCTCCGAGGAGCGTGTGCTCGAAGACGTGCTCCTCGCGCCACAGGCAGTCAAGCGGCTGCTCGAGCCGTCCGAGGTGGCCGCCGCCGCGGCGTGGCTCCTCGGGCCGGACGGACGGGCCGTCACAGGGGCGCCGCTCGTGCTGGATCTCGGCTGGACCGCCCACTAGGACGCACATCTTGGATCCATCGCGGAGCCGCCTCGGGTCCCATCAAACCGAAAAACGCCTCTTGCGGCGCTCCGATCCGTCATTTAGGATCCGAAATGGCAGTTGGCTTGTCCATTTTTCGGCGCAGGGAGGCAGATGACACCGGACGCCCGGATCCAGGCAGAGGCAGACCAGCTCGAGGCGCGCTGGCGGGACGATCCCCGCTGGAGCGGTGTCTCGCGAACGTACGGCGCGACCGAGGTCGTGCGTCTGCGCGGCTCGGTCGTCCCCGAGAGCACGTTCGCCCGAAACGGTGCGGAGCGGCTGTGGGATCTCCTGCAACGGGAAGAGCCGGTGCGCGCGCTCGGAGCGCTCACCGGAGGCCAGGCGGTGCAGATGGTGAGGGCCGGCCTCGATGCGATCTACCTCTCGGGCTGGCAGGTTGCCGCCGATGCGAACGGTGCCGGCAGCACGTACCCGGACCAGAGCCTCTATCCGGCAAATAGCGCGCCTCAGCTCGTCAAGCGCCTGAACAGCGCACTGCAGCGTGCCGACCAGATCGACTGGTCGGAGGGTCGCAACGGCACGCACTGGTTCGCACCGATCCTTGCGGACGCGGAGGCCGGCTTCGGCGGGCCGCTCAACGCGTACGAGCTGATGCGATCGATGATCGAAGCGGGTGCCGGCGGCGTGCACTTCGAGGACCAGCTCGCCTCGGAGAAGAAGTGCGGCCATCTCGGCGGCAAGGTGCTCGTGCCAACCGCGCAGTTCGTGCGCACGCTGAACGCCGCTCGGCTCGCCGCGGACGTGCTCGATGTGCCGACGGTGCTCGTCGCGCGCACCGACGCGCTGTCCGCCGCGCTATTGACGAGCGACATCGACGAGTACGACCGGGAGTTCGTGACCGGCGAGCGCACATCGGAAGGGTTCTTCCGCGTCCGCGACGGGATCGACGCGGCGATTGCACGCGGGCTCGCGTACGCGCCGTACGCCGACCTGATCTGGTGCGAGACGTCGACGCCCGACCTCGGCGAGGCGAAGGCGTTCGCCGACGCGATCCACGAACGCTTCCCGGGCAAGCTGCTCGCGTACAACTGCTCGCCGTCGTTCAACTGGCGCAAGCATCTCGACGACGCGACGATCGCGAGCTTCCAGGAACAGCTCGGCGATTGGGGCTACAAGTTCCAGTTCATCACGCTCGCCGGGTTCCACTCGCTCAACGCGGCGATGTTCGAGCTGGCAAAGGGTTATGCCGCAGACTCGATGACGGCCTACGTCGAGCTGCAGGAGCACGAGTTCGCGCTCGAGGAGTCGGGCTACACCGCGACACGGCATCAGCGCGAGGTGGGGGCGGGCTACTTCGACCTCGTCGCGCAGGCGGTCTCGCCGGACAGCGAGACGCTCGCGCTCAAGGGATCGACCGAGGAAGCCCAGTTCGAGACAGGCACGCCTGCCTGACTGCTGAACGGGGCGTACACTCGTGGCCAGAGTGACGCTCGACACCACCAAGGCCGACGACATCGCTCTCGTGATCGAGGAGGCGATCGTCTCCGGAGAGCTCGCCCCCGGGACGGTTCTCCGTCAGGAGCAGCTGTCCGAGCAGTTCAACGTCTCGCGGACACCGGTTCGCGAGGCGCTGCGCCGTCTGGCCGCGCTCGGGCTCGTGTCGTTCGTGCCGAACCGGGGCGTTCGCGTGCGAACGATCTCGCGCGACGAGCTGCACGAGGCGTTCATGGTGCGCGCGGAGCTCGAAGCGCTCGCGACCGAGGTCGCTGCGACGAAGATCACCCCGGAGGAGCTCGACGAGCTCGATCAGGTCGAGCAGAGCTTCTCGAGGATCTCGCAGGAGCTCCGCTCGCGCGAGCCCGGGGAGGATCGCCGTTCGATCATGGGCGACTGGGTGCGCGGAAATCACGCATTCCACGACATCATCTATCGCGTTGCCGGATTGCCGCTCGTCGAGCAGATGGCGAAGAGCGCGCGCCGGACGTTCTCCGGGCCGGCCGTCTGGGCGCCGGGCGATCACTCGCTCGACGGGCTCTATCTCAAGAACGCGGAGCAGCATCGGGCGATCAAGCAGGCGCTCGCGGCTGGAAGCGAGGCGGGCGCGCGGGCACTCGCACGCGAGCACGTGCTCAGCTCGTTCACGCTGCTCGAGACGATCCTCGAGCAGGTCGGCGCACAGCCGCGCGACTGGCGCGGACGCGGCGCCAAGCGCCCCTCGGGCACCGGGTCCGGCATCTCGGGCGCATAGTCGCTGCCTGACCTCATCCGTTTGCCCCTGGCTACGATCGGCTCCTGATGGAGATGGAGCCGCTCTATACGCCACACGGCGTCGAGGAACGCTGGCAGCGCACGTGGGAGGCCGAAGGCCTCTACAACGCCGAGCCCGACCCCTCGCGGGAGCCGTTCGTCGACGCGCACCCGCCGCCGAACGTCACGGGCGAGCTGCACCTCGGTCACGCGCTCCAGCTCGCGCTCGGCGACACCATCGTTCGGTTGAAGCGAATGCAGGGCTACAACGTGCTGTTCCAGCCCGGCTACGACCACGCCGGAATCTCGACGCAGAACGCAGTCGAGAAGGCGCTGCTCGCGGAGGGAACGTCTCGACAAGAGCTCGGACGCGCGGCGTTCGAGGCGCGGGTGTGGGACTGGCTGCGCGAGTACGGCGGCAAGATCATGATCCAGTTCCGGCGCATGGGGGCGTCGCTCGACTACCGGCGCGAGCGCTTCACCATGGACGAGGGATACGTGCGCGCCGTGATGCGGTTCTTCGTGCACCTGTACGACAAGGGATGGATCTACCGCGACAACCGGATCATCAACTGGTGCCCGTATCACCAGACCTCTCTCTCGGATCTCGAGCTCGTCGACGTCGAGGTCGACGACACGCTCTCGACGATTCGCTATCCCCTTGCGGACGGCACGGGCTTTATCGCAATTGCCACCGTTCGCCCCGCGACGATCCCGGCCGACGTCGCGATCGCAGTGCATCCCGACGACGAGCGGTACCGTCACCTCGTCGGCAAGGAGGCGATCGTGCCGTTCGTGGAGCGGCGTGTGCCGATCATCGCCGACGAGCGCGTCGAGCCCGACTTCGGCACCGGCGCGTTGAAGATCACGCCCGGGCACGACCCGAAGGACTTCGCGATCGGACGCGACCACGACCTCCCCGAGCTGACCGTGATCGGGCCCGACGGGCTCATGAACGACGTGGTACCGGAGCTCGCAGGACTCACGCAGAAGGAGGCCGAGGAGCGGATCCTCGAATGGGCCCGTGAGCGCGGGCTGCTCGAGAAGCGCGAGCACTACCGTCACGCCGTCCCAGTGTGCGAGCGCTGCGAGACGAGGATCGAGCCGCTGATCTCGCTCCAATGGTGGTGCTCGATGACCGAGCTGAAGCAGCCGGCTCTCGCTGCGCTGCGCGAGCGTCGGGTCGTCTACCACCCGGAGTCGCAGCATCGGTTCGCGATCGCGTCGCTCGAAGAGGCACCGGACTGGAACATCTCCCGGCAGATCTGGTGGGGCCACCAGATCCCGATCTGGTACTGCCCGAACGGGCACGTGATCTGCGCGGAGACGACGCCGGACGCGTGCACGGAGTGCGGCTCGACCGAGCTGACGCGCGAGACCGACGTGCTGGACACGTGGTTCTCCTCGGCGTTGTGGCCGTTCGCGACGCTTGGCTGGCCGGACGAGACACCCGATCTCGAGGCGTTCTACCCCGGGAACCTCCAGACAACCGCGCGGGACATCATCCGTCTCTGGGAGAACCGCATGATCTTCGCGGGGCTCGAGATGATGGGCGACATCCCGTTCACGGACGTGATCATCCACTCGACCGTCCTCGCGCCCGACGGACGCAGGATGTCGAAGAGCCTCGGCACCGGCATCGATCCGCTCGACGTGATCGAGCAGCACGGGACCGACGCGACGAGGTACGGCTTGCTGAAGATCTCCTCCGCGCAGGACGTGCGCTTCTCGTACAACGCGATCGAGGAGGGACGCCGGCTCGCGAACAAGCTCTGGAACGCCAGCCGTCTCCTGCTGCAGGATGCGGGCGACGTGGTCGAGCTGCGGCCGTCGTCGCTCGAGGAGCGGTGGATCCTCGCCCGTCTCGATGCGGCGCGCGCCGATTTCGAGGCCGACCTCGCGGCGTACGATTTCTCCCACGCGGTCGACCGTCTGTATCACCTGACGTTCGACGACTTCTGCGACTGGTATCTCGAGTCGATCAAGCCCCGGCTCGGCGAGGCAGACGTCAGGGCAACGGCCCTCGCGGCACTCGAGCGGCTGCTCGCGCTGCTCCACCCCGTGATGCCGCACGTGACGGAGGAGATCTGGACTCATCTGCCGTCGCGCACGACACGGCTGATCGTCGCCCCGTGGGTGAAGCCGGATCCGTCGTACGCAAGCGACGCGGACGCGCTCGTGCGAGTAAAGGAGGCGGCGGAGCGGTTCAGGCGGAGCGGTGTGCGAACGCCGCTCGAGGGCGACGAGCTCAGGATCTTCGAAGCAGTGGTGCGGCCCGACCGCGTCAAGGTCCAGGGCAACGGACGCCTCGAGGAGGAGATCGTGCGACTCGAGGGCGAGATCGCGCGCAGCGAGAAGATGCTGTCGAACGAGCGGTTCGTCGCGAATGCGCGCGCGGACGTCGTGCAGGCCGAGCGCGACAAGCTCGAGCGCTACCGGCGCGAGCTTGACTCGATCCGCAACTGACTGGGTCGCCTCGCTCAGCCCGTGGCCGGCGGACGGCTTCGGGCTCGAGCGGATGCGCACGCTGCTCGCCGAGCTCGGCGATCCGCAGCTCGCCTACCCGGCGGTGCACGTCGTGGGCACGAACGGCAAGTCGACCACGACGCGCATGACGGAGGCGCTCCTCTCCGACGCCGGGTTGAACGTCGGCGCGTACATCTCGCCGCACGTCCGCAGCTGGAGCGAGCGCATCCGGATCGGGAACGCAGAGGCGGACTTCGAGCGTGCGCTGAATGGGGTCAGGCCCCAGGCCGTGGCTCTCGAGGCCACGCAGTTCGAAGCCCTGACCGCTGCGGCCCTGCTCGCGTTCGCGGCTGCCGGCGTGGATGTCGCCGTCGTCGAGGCCGGGCTCGGCGGCCGGCACGACGCGACGAACGTCCTGCGGACTCGCGTCGTCGTCCTCACGAACGTCGCGCTCGACCACATGGAGGTGCTCGGTGACACCCGCGAAGCGATCGCCGCCGAGAAGCTCGCGGTGGTCCAACCCGGCGCGACGGTCGTGCTCAGCGAGCCCGAGTGGCAGGCGCTCGCCGAGCAGAACGGCGCCGCGAAGGTCGTCCTCACCTCCCCGAGCAACCTCGGGCTCGCGATCGCGGCCGCCGAGGCGTTCCTCGGCGACTCGGTCGGCGCCGGGTCGGCGGCGGACGTCACGCTGCCCGGCCGGCTCGAGCGACGAGGGGAGAGCCCGCTCGAGATCTGGGACGGGGCGCACAACCTCGCCGGAGTTGCCTACCTCCTGCCGCGCCTCCCGGAGCGGGACTACGTGCTCGTCAGCTCGATCCTCGCGGACAAGCGGCCCGACCTGATGCTCGAGGCCCTGTCGGTGCTGGGGCGCGTGCTGGTCGCTACGCAGTCGTCGAATACCCGCTCGCTGCCCGCAGGGGAACTCGCTATCCGCGCCGAACGGTACTTCGACCATGTCGAGACCGTCGTCGATCCGGCCGAGGCACGTCGCCGTGCACTGGCCCTGGCGGGCCCAGACGGGGGCGTCCTCGTCTCAGGCTCCCTCTATCTTCTTAGCGACCTCAGTGGCTCCGGCTAGACCCCATACCTTCGGCGAGAAGGTCAGCGTCTTCGCGCTGGCCGCCTTCGTCCTGGTCGCGATCGTGGGCGGCGCGTTTGCGGCGGGCTATTTGATAGGCAGGATGTTGTTGTGATCGCGAGCACATTCAGCAGCACGCACGACTTCTTCAGCTCCGGTACCTGGCTCCTGACCCGGAACCTGATGCTGTTCTTCGCCGCGGTCTTCTGGCTGGCGTTCGCGTTCTGGGTCTACAAGGACGCTCGCCGCCGGATCGAGGATCCATGGCTCGTCGGCATGGCGACGCTGCTCGGGCTCGTGCCGCCGTACATCGGGCCGTTCATCTACATGCTCTTCCGGCCGCCGGAATATCTCGACGACGTGCGCGAGCGCGAGCTCGAGATCAAGGCGATGGAGGACCGCCTCTCGAAACGCGACCTGCACTGTCCGGTGTGCCGCAGCGAGGTCGACTCGAGCTTCCTCGTCTGTCCCATCTGCACGACGAAGCTCAAGCAGTCGTGCGTGACGTGCAAGGCGCCGCTCGAGGCGCTGTGGCAGGTATGCCCGTTCTGCGAGACGCCGATCGAGTCGGCGGCCGTCGCGCTGCCGGCGCTGCGCCCTGGGCGGAGTAGGCGGCGCTCCGAATAGTTCGTGTGACTACACTGCCGCCCCGATGGCAGTGCAGCAAACACTCATCCTGATCAAGCCCGATGCGGTACGGCGTCACCTCGCCGGCGAGATCCTCAGCCGCATCGAGGCGCGCGGTTTCACCGTGCGGGGAGGCAAGCTGCTGACCGCGAGCCGCGAGCTGGGCGAGACGCACTACGCGGAGCACGCGGAGAAGCCGTTCTACGGAGAGCTCGTCGACTTCATCACGTCGGGCCCGACCTGGGCGCTCGTCGTCGAGGGTGAGGGCGCGATCGCGACGATGCGGAAGACGATCGGTGCGACGAATCCTGCAGACGCCGATCCGGGCTCGATTCGCGGCGACCTCGCGATGTCGATGCCGGACAACCTCGTGCACGGCTCCGACTCGCCGGAATCCGCCGAGCGCGAGATCGCGCTGTGGTTCTCCGCCGATGAGCTCGGCTGAGCCCGACTCCGTCGAGATCAACCGCGGCGTCTGGACGCGCTCGAACGAGCGCTACGGCGACGCGAATGCGCTGCGCCAGTGGCGGGCGCCCGAGATCGTCTGGGGAACGTGGTCGGTTCCCGAGTTGGAGCTGCATGCGCTCCCGGACGACCTAGCCGGTCTGGACGTCGCCGAGCTCGGGTGCGGCGTCGCGTACTTCTCCGCGTGGCTCGCGGCTCGCGGCGCGCGGCCGGTCGGAGTCGACCCGACACCGGCGCAGCTCGAGACCGCACGCCGGTGCCAGCGCGAGACCGGCATCGAGTTTCCGCTCCTGGAGGGATTCGGTGAGGCGGTGCCGCTCCCGGACAACGCGTTCGACCTCGTGCTCTCCGAATACGGCGCATCGATCTGGGCCGATCCCTATGCGTGGATTCCCGAGGCGGCGCGGATCCTGCGCCCCGGCGGGGCGCTCGTGTTCCTGCGCAACTCGACGCTCGCGATTCTCTGCAGCCCCGACGTCGGGCCCACCGTCGAGCGGCTCGTGCGGCCGCAGTTCGGACTGCACCGGATCGACTGGCGCGCGGACAGTGGAGGCATCGAGTTCCATCTCTCGCACGGCGACTGGGTACGTCTCCTGCGGGGGAACGGCTTCGAGATCCTCGATCTGATCGAGATCCAGGCTCCCGCGGATGCGGAGACGCACGAGTACTACGACGCGGTCGAAGCGGCATGGGCGAAGCAGTGGCCGAGCGAGGAGATCTGGGTCGCCCGTAAGGCGCCGCTCCGTTGAGCGTGCCGCCCGCGCCGCCGCTGCTGCTCGCATCGACCTCGCCGCAGCGGCGCGCGATCCTCACGCAGTTGGGAATCCCGTTCGACGTCGTCGCGCCTCGCTACGACGAGCACGACCCGGCGGAGGCGGATGCGACCGAGCTCGTGTGCAGGCACGCACGCGGGAAGGCGGAGTCGGTCGCGGGCGAGGCAGACGGCCGTCTCGTGCTCGGCGTCGACACGACCGTCGTCGTCGGCGGCCGCATCTACGCCAAGCCGGCGAACGCGGCCGATGCGGAGCGGATGCTCGAGGAGCTCTCGGGGCGGACGCACGCGGTGGTGTCCGGGCTGTGCCTCATCGCTCCGGGCTGGGAGGTGGTCGAGGCGGCCGCGACGCTCGTCACGTTTCGCGCGCTGACGCCGCGCGACCTCGCGGGGTACGTCGCGTCGGGCGAGTGGGAGGGACGTGCCGGCGGCTATGCGATCCAGGGCCTCGGTGGCGCACTCGTCGAGCGGATCGAGGGCGACTACCTGAACATCGTCGGCCTGCCGGGAGCACTGCTCGTGCGGCTGCTGGCGGAGCGGTTCCCCGGCACGTACGGCTTCGGCTAGCCCTCTCTCAGGTCTCACCGCCGCCGGGCGCGCGGCGCTGCAGTCGGCTTACGGACAGAGCAGTCGGCCGACGGACCGAGCAGTCGCCTTACGGGCCGAGCAGCCGCCTCACGGACCTAGTCGTATCGGCCATGCCCGGGCGGCTCATGTCCCGGGGCCTGACCCCGCCTTTTGAGCCGTGCTTGTTTGAGCGCCCGCTCGCCTTCCTCGACGAACTTCGCGTACTCCTCGCGAGCCCGCTCGAGCTTGCGGTTGAACTGGCCGAGCGTCCACTCGACGTCGAGGAACGGCGGCGGCGCCACCTTGCCGAGCATCGCGCGATGGCTGCTCCACTTCCAGTCGACCGCCTCCTCGACCATTCCCGCACGCACCGGGTTGAGGACGACGTACCGGTTGACCTGCAGGCTGTACGCGTCGTCGTCCACGCGCGCCGCTCTGAACCGTCCCTCCAGCAGATGCCCGACGTATCCGTGTCGCCGGTTGAACGCCTGCGCGTACTGCCCGTTCAAGAGCTGCATGCCGCGCGAGACGGTGAACGGCGGCACGTGCACGACGAGATGCACGTGATTGCCCATCAAGCAGTACGCGACGCAGCGCCAGCCGAGCTTCCGCGACACCTTGGCGAACAACACCATGAACCGCTCGCGATCGAAGTCGTCCACGAAGATCGGCTGCTTCCGGTTGCCTCTGCACCGGATGTGCCGCAGGCCTTCGGTCTGATCGCGGAGCTTGCGCGCCACGATTCGAGCGTACGGCGCAAATCGTCACGAGAGGAAAACGAAAGAGCCGCGGTTTCGCCGCGGCTCTTTCACCTATCGGGGTGCCGAGATTCGAACTCGGGACCTCTCCGACCCGAACGGAGCGCGCTACCAGGCTGCGCTACACCCCGGACAGCGCCCTAGGGTACCCAAGCCTCAGAGCCGGCGGTGCACGATCGCCGTGCACTCGTCCTCGACGAAGTCCATTCCGGACTCCTCGGCGACGCGCCGGGCCTCGCCGGAGACGACGCCGAGCTGAAGCCAGAGCGCGCCGGCGCCCGCAGCGGCGGCCTCTCGTGCCACCTCGGCGCAGTGCTCCGGCCGGCGGAAGACGTCGACCAGGTCGACCGGCTCCTGGAGCTCTGCGAGCGAATCGAGGCAGCGCTGCCCGAGCACCTCGCCGTCGGCGACGGGATTGACCGGGATCACCCGATAGCCGGCCCGCAGGAGATACGCCATCACGCCGTGGCTCGGTCTCACCGGATCCGGCGAGGCGCCCACGAGCGCGATCGTTTTCGCGTCCCGCAGGATCTCCTCCGCCGTCCTCACGACCCGAACCCTACCCCCACTATCCTCGGCCAGATGTCCGGCTCGCCGACGCAAACCGAGTGGTTGGAAGCCGCCCCGGCCCTCGTGGCCGAAGTGGCCAGGTCCTGGGGTCTGACCCTCGGACAGGCCTATCCGCCGGGGGCGTGCGGGCACGTCGTCCGCGCAGAGCTGCCCGACGGGACGCCCGCCGTCCTGAAGGTCTCCTGGCCGCACCGCGAGTCCGAGCACGAGGCCGACGCGCTCGCGCGCTGGGACGGGAACGGCGCGGTTCGCCTCCTCGCGCGTGACGACGAGCGCAACGCGATGCTGCTCGAGCGCTGCGAGCCCGGTACCTGCCTGTCCGGCTCGGGCGAGGCGCTCGACATCCTGATGGGCCTCCTGCCACGACTCTGGACGAGCTGTGAGGGGTTTGCGACGCTCGAGAGCGAGGCGGCGATCTGGGCGGCCGATATCGCACTCGAGGTGCTGGACGAGACGCTGAGAGACGCCGCGCTCCGCTACCTGGACGAGCTCGTGCCGACCCAGGGAGAGCAGGTGCTCGTGAACCAGGACATGCACGGCGGCAACGTGCTGGCCGCGGAGCGTGAGCGGTGGCTCGTCATCGATCCGAAGCCGCTGGCCGGTGAGCGCGAGCTCGCGCTCGCGCCGATCGTCCGCTCCATCGAGCTCGGCCACAGCAAGCGCGAGGTGCTCCATCGGCTCGACCGGCTCACCGCCGAGCTCGACCTCGATCGCGACCGCGCGCTCGGCTGGACGGTGGCGCAGACCGTCGCCTGGTCGTGCGGGGCAGAGATCTTCGAGCCGCACGCCGAGGTCGCACGCTGGCTCCTGGAGGCGGCGTGAGCGTCCGCGCTGTCCTCTTCGACGTCGACTTCACGCTCGCGAAGCCCGGCCCTGCACTCGGCCCACAGGGCTACGTCGCCGCAGGCGAGCGCCACGGCCTCACGCTCGACGCAGCCCGTTTCAACGAGGCGCGCGATGCGGCACTCGTGCATCTCGAGCGGCACCCCGAGCTCGACCACGACGACGAGATCTGGTTCGCGTTCACCGAGCGCATCGTGCTCGGCATGGGAGGCGTGCAACCCGCATCGTACGCGTGCGCCGTCGACATCACGCGCGGCTGGGAATTGCACGAGAACTTCGAGCTGTACGAGGACACGGTCCCCGTGCTCCGCGAGCTGCGCACGGCCGGATTGAAGATCGGCCTGCTTACGAACTCGTCGCGCGACGTGCACGCCTTCGCGGTGCATCACCGGCTCGAGGTCGATGCGGCGATCGGCTCGCTCGGTCACGGGAAGACGAAACCGCACGCTTCGATCTTTCGCGCCGTGCTCGACCTTCTCGGCGTCGAGCCCGCCGACGCGGTGATGGTCGGCGACACCGTCGAGGACGACATCGAGGGTGCCCGGGCGCTCGGCATGCGCGCGATCCTCGTCGACCGCTACCGACGCCACCCGGAGTTCGAGGGCCGCCTCGAGGATCTTTCCGGCCTGCCCGCCGCGCTCGGTCTCCCCCGCCGCCGCGCATAGACTCTTATCGTGGATGCGTGGCTCGTTTGGTCGATCGCCGCCGTCGCTCTCGTGATCGGCGAGATCATGACTCCCGGGCTCTTCTTCCTTGGCCCGATTGCCCTCGCAGCCGTCGCGGGCGCCGTCTCCTCGCTCTTCGGTGCGCCCCTCTGGCTGCAGTTGATCGTCTTCGCCGGCGCGTCCTTCGCCTCGCTCGCGCTGTTGCGGCCGATCGCGCGCCGGCACCTCCGGATGCCCCATGCGATCCGCACCGGCGCGGCCGCGCTCGTCGGCGCACACGCCGTCGTGTTGCAGCGCGTCGATGCCAACGGCGGCCTCGTGCGCATCGGCGGCGAGGACTGGTCGGCCCGGGCGTACATGCCCGACCAGGTGCTCGAACCGGGCGTGCAGGTCGAGGTGGCAGAGATTTCGGGCGCAACAGCGCTCGTCTATGAGTAAAGGAGCCTGAATTGGTCGCTTGGATCATCGTCGGCGTTGTCGCCGTGATCGTGCTCGTCACCCTCTGGCGCACCGTCCGGATCATTCCGCAGGCGCGTGCCGCCGTCGTCGAGCGGCTCGGCCGCTACTCGCGCACGCTCACCCCTGGGCTCGCTCTCGTCGTCCCGTTCATCGACCGGATCCGGCCGCTGATCGACCTGCGCGAGCAGGTCGTCTCGTTCCCGCCGCAGCCGGTGATCACCGAAGACAACCTCGTTGTGAGCATCGACTCCGTCATCTACTTCCAGATCAACGACGCGAAAGCGGTGTCGTATGAGATCGCCAACTACATCCAGGCGATCGAGCAGCTCACCGTCACGACGTTGCGCAACGTCATCGGCGGCATGGCGCTCGAGAAGACGCTTACCTCTCGCGACGACATCAATTCGCAGCTCCGCAGCGTCCTCGACGAGGCGACCGGCAAGTGGGGAATCCGCGTCAATCGCGTCGAGCTGAAGGCCATCGACCCGCCGGCGTCGATTCAAGACTCGATGGAGAAGCAGATGCGCGCCGACCGAGAGAAGCGCGCGACGATCCTCCAGGCCGAGGGCCAGAAGCAGTCGGCGATCCTCACCGCTGAGGGCGAGAAGACCGCGGCCATCCTCCGTGCAGAGGGGGCGCGGCAAGCGGTGATCCTCGCCGCGGAGGGGCAGGCGAAGGCGATCGACACCGTCTTCTCAGCGATCCACGAAGGCAAGCCCGACCCGCAGCTTCTCGCCTATCAGTACCTGCAGATGCTCCCCCAGATCGCGCAGGGCGACTCGAACAAGGTGTGGATCATCCCGAGCGAGTTCCAACAGGCGATCGGCAGGATCGGCGGCGCGCTCGGCATGACCGACGGGGCGAATACGTCCGACGGGACGAAGACGCCCGACAGGACGAAGACGCCCGACGGAAGCTGACTAGCAGCGTTCCTGCGAGCACACGCGCAGCGTCGACACCGTCGGCGCTGCGCGATGTCCGCCCGGCCACGCGATCCGCACGAGCAGCGACGCCGCGTCGTCGCCGTAGTGCGCCTCGCGGAGGTGGAAGTCGGAGTTCACGTGGTGCACGAGCCAGTAGTTGCCGGCGGGGACCTTGCTGATGTCGAGGTTCTGGCCGTGGAAGTTCGCCGGATACCGGTCGGTGTAGCCGACGGACGAGCCCTCCTCGACGAAGCGTGCGCGCGGATCGAACTGTGCGCAGTTCGAGAGGAAGCGCGGCGGGCCGTGCGGAACGCCCTGCGCGATGCCGTAGTGATCCGCGATGCAGAACCCGCTCTTGTGATCGCGCACGAGCAGCTTGTAGGAGCCCGCGCTCCGCAGCTCATAGCGGTCGAAGCCGAGGAAGTGCCAGTGGTAGTGGGGCGGGGCGACCGTGTAGTGCAGCTCGCCCGACTCGGGCAGGACACGGGTTCGGCCGCCCTCGAGGGTGACGAACTGTCGCACGTTCATCACCGTCGACCGGCCGTGCCGGGTGCCCTGGATGCGCAGGACGCCCGGCCCGCGGTTGTCGACCATCGACGTGAAGCCGAGCAGCCAGCGTCCGTCCGCGCCGGGAGTGACCACGAGCCCCGACGGCGGCCGCTGGACGAGATTCGGAAACACCGGCTTGCCGATCGGGACTTCCTCCCATTGAAGCGGCCGGCCTTCGCCGAGCTCACGCAGGTCGGTCCCGTCGGCCGCGATCGAACGGAGGTTGTCGTCGCCGTCGTCGTACGCGATGCGCGTTCCTGTCGGCGACCAGACGGGATGCTCGTCGGCAGCGGGTGGTGTCGTCAGATCGACCTGCGTCGTCCCGTCGTCGACGACGAGCGACGTTGTTCCGTCGGCTGCCTCGGTCGTGTAAGCGAGCTGCTTGCCGTCCGGAGACCAGGCGAGGTCGCGCACGTCGGCGGGCGGGACAGCAGGCGTTGTCGTGTCGAACGCGACGACGCTCTTCCCGTCGGCGCCCGCAACGTAGATCGCCGGTGTGCCTCCGCGTGTCGAGACGAATGCGAGCCGGCCGCTCGACGAGAAGGTCGGGCTCCACTCTTCTCCGTTGCTCGGCGCGACGCGCACGGATGGTGCCGTCGGCAGCTGCACGATTCTGATCTGACGCCGGCCGTCGACCTTTGCGCTGTAGACCAGGGCATGGCCGTCGGGCGACCACGACGGCCCCCATTCCTCGACGCTCGGCGTGGACATGAGCCTGCGCTGGCCGCTCCCGTCGGCGTTCGCATCCCAGAGATCGCCGCTGCGCGCAAACGCGATCATCGTTCCGTCGGGCGAGTACGCGGCATCCTGCGCATCGGGGAGCAAGGGCGTGCGGGTGCTGTCGGGGGCGATCGCCACGATCGCGCCACGGCTCGCAACGAGCATCCGGGCATCGCGAGACTCTGGCCTGAGAGCGAGCGCCGCGGCGGTCGCGGCGATCAAACGCTCAGCTCCTCGCGCCAGCGCTCGGTGTGCTCTCCGAGCCCGGCTGCGCGGCCCGGAGCCTGCGTGCCCAGATCGGCGGCGGCTTCTTCGAGCGTTGCGACGGGACCGACGCAGACGTCGTCGTTTTCGAACAAGCCGAGCCAGTGCTCGAGTGTTTCCGACGTGAAGACACGCTCGAGCTGCGCGGCGAGCGCGTCCTGGTCTTCCGTGTATTGGAGATCCGAGAGCTCGGGCTGGTCGATCAGCTCGCAGAGGCGGCGGAAGAACTTCGGCTCGAGTGCGCCGACGGTGAGGTGGCGACCGTCGCGCGTGGCATACGTCCGATAGCAGGCGAGCCCTCCGGTCAGCAACCGTGGACGCGGATCGCCGCCCAGCCGGAAGCTCGCGAGCCGGTGCGTGCCGTGCGTCATCGAGATCGTCAGTCGCGCCCCGGCGCCGGTGCGCTCGCGCGCGAGCAGCGCTGCGATGATCTCGGTCACCGCGCCGAGCGACCCGGCGGCGAGATCGGCGGTCTGCACGGGTGGCCAGGCCGGTGCCGTGTCGTGGAGGACGCCCGCCCAGCCCTGGTAGTTGAGGTCGTGTCCGGCGCGTTGCTCGTGCCGCCCGCCGTCCCCAAAGCCCGTGATCGAGCAGGCCACGGCTCCCGCGGGCACGTCCTGGGGCCTGACCCCGAGCCGGGCGAGCACGCCCGGCCGAAACGTGTCGAGCACGACGTCGGCCCTTCCCAGGAGGCCGCGCAGGAAAGGGGCGTCGTCCGGCAGGTCGCAGACCACCGACTCCTTGCCGGCGTTCAGGGCGTGATACCAACCCGGGGCCGTGTCGCGCATCGGGTCGCCCCCGGGCTGTTCCACGCGTACGACACGGGCGCCGAGCCGTAACAGCTCGGTCGTCGCAAAGGCTCCCGGCAGGTAGCGGCTGAGATCGACCACGAGGGTCCCCGAGAGAGGCCGTTGCATGCGGCCCGAAGCTACCAGTACCGTTCGACCTCCTTGGTGGAGCGTTCGGCAGGAGCGGAGGAGAAACGGCGTCTCATTCTCGACGCGGCCGTCAGGGTGTTCGCGCACAAGGGCTTTCACACCTCGCGCGTCGGTGACATCGCCGAGGAGGCGGGCGTCGCCCATGGACTGCTCTATCACTACTTCTCGTCGAAGGACGAGGTGCTCGACACGATCTTCCGCGAGACGTGGAGCGACCTGCTCGCGGAGATCGACGACATCGAGGCGTCGTCCGACTCCGCACGCGAACAGCTCGAGCGTGTCGCGGGCAGGCTGCTCGGTGGCTGGCGGGTGCATCCCGACGTGACGCGCGTGCTCGTCCGCGAGATCGCCCGAAGCGCGGAGATCCAACAGCGCATCGGCGAGCTCGTGAAGCCGATCGAGGCGATCCAGCGGATCATCGCCCGCGGCCAGCAGTCGGGAGAGTTTCGCGACGACTTCGACTATCGCCTCGCGGGAATCGTCTTCTACGGCGGCATCGAGGAAGTGTTGAGCGGCTGGGTGCTCGGCCAGATTCCCGACGACGCCGCCGCGGTCGAGGCGGCGCAGCGCACGCTGATGGACGTGGTCTGTGCAGGCTTTGTCGCGACCGGCGCCCCGGCCGTCTAGCTGAGGAGCTCGGCGAAGCGCGCAACGCCCACGTTGCCGCCGGAGATGATCACGCCGACGCGAGCCCCCGGCGCACTGATCCGTGCCGCCAGCAGTGCCGCAACGCCGATCGCGCCGCTCGGCTCCGTCACGATCTTCAGACGGTCGAAGAGGAACGCCATCGCGTCGAGGATCTCGGCGTCGCTCACGGTCACGATCTCGTCGACGCGCTGCCGGTTCACCTCGAACGTCAGCTTCCCGGGCTCGGCCGCCTGCAGTCCGTCGGCGATCGTCCGCGGCACCCCGCCGTTGATGCGCTTGCCTGCTGCGAGCGACCGCCGCGTGTCGTCCCCGGTCTCCGGCTCGACGCCTACCACCCGAATCTCGGGCCGGAGAGCCTTCGCGACGGTGGAGCAGCCGGCCATCAGCCCGCCGCCGCCGACCGGCACGACGAGCACATCGAGATCCCGCACCTCCTCGAGAAGCTCGAGGGCGGTCGTTCCCTGGCCGGCCATGACGAGCGGGTCGTCGTACGGGGGTACGAGCTCGAGACCGCGTTCGGCGGCGAGCGCGGCGCCGAGCTCCTCGCGGTTCTCGGACCAGCGGTCGTACGTCACGATCTCCGCGCCGTATCCGCGCGTCGCGTCGACCTTTGCCGTCGGCGCGTCCTCCGGCATGAGGATCGTCGCACGCGTATCGAGGAGGCGCGCCGCGATCGTGACCGCTTGCGCATGGTTCCCGGACGAGTAGGCGAGCACACCGCGCGCACGCGTGGTCTCGTCGAGGGAGGCGATCTTCGTGTAGGCGCCGCGGAACTTGAACGAGCCGCCGCGCTGGAAGCACTCGGCCTTCACGTGCACGGATGCCCCGACCATTCCGTCGAGCGTTCGCGACCGGAGGACAGGGGTGTCGTTCGCGACTCCGGCGAGCCCTTGTGCCGCGGTGCGCACGTCTGCGAGCTCGATCATCAGCGGCAGGGGCTCTCGAGGGCGCGCACGAGCCCGAAGCCCCAGAGCTTTCCATCGACAATGTAGTAGGCGGTTCGTACCGCGTGCGTGTCGGTGACGAGCGCCTCGTAGCCGCCGCTGCACTGCACGGGAATCAGCGTTCCCGCCTGCGCGGTCACCTGCCCCTGCACAGCGCCGAGCTGCAGGCCGCCCTGCGTCCGCCAACCCGGTGGCTGCCACAACGTGTACACGGCGGATGTGCGCCCATTTGTGAACTCGACGGCCAGCCCATGCTGGTCGAAGGGGCGGTAGTTGAAGTACCACGTCGTCACGGTGCAGCCCTGACAGACGCCGTACCGGTGGCCGAGCACGGCCCGAACGCCAGCTGCGGTGTCTCCGATGCGTACACCTGCGAGTGAGCGGCCGGGGACGAGTGTGCCGGGCTGCGGCAGGGCGGCGACGGCCGGCGCCGCGAGCGAGAGGGCGATGAGTGCTGCGAAGACGGCGACGCGGCTCATATGCTCGCCAGTATGCCGCTCTGGGAATCGCTGGCCGCGCTCCGCGTTCGCGTCGATCACTACGACGTCGAGCGGCGGGAACTTCCGCTGCCGAGCGGCTGGACGCGCGTGACGACGACGATCGCGCTCCAGGGTGACGGCGAGACGGGCCACGGCGAGGACGTCACGTACACCGCGCCCGATCACGATCATTTCCCGACCGACCTCATGCTCGCCGGCACGTGGACACTCGACGATCTCTCGCGCCACCTGGACGGGCTGGCGCTGTGGGGTGGCGATCCCGCCGACGAGGCTGCGACCGACTACCGGCGCTGGGCCTTCGAGAGCGCGATCCTCGATCTCGCGCTCCGGCAGGGCGGCACGTCGTTCGCGGAGGCCGTCGAGCGGGAGTATCGGCGTGTGCGCTTCGTCGCGTCGACACGATCGGAGATCGAGCCGTACCTCGAGCTGTATCCGAAGCTCGAGTTCAAGCTCGACGTCGGTGAGGAGTGGGACCGAGCATTGATGGAGAAGCTCGCGGCCACCGATCGGGTCCGCGTCGTCGACCTCAAGGCGTACTACCGCGGCACGACGGTCGACCTCGCTCCCGATCCCGAGCTCTACCGTGCCGTCGTCGAGTCGCTCCCCGGCGTCGTGATCGAGGATGCGTGGCTCGAGGATGGGTGCCGGGAGGCGCTCGCAGGCGCAGAGGACAGGCTCAGCTTCGACGCGCCCGTGCACTCGCTCTCCGATCTCGACGACCTGCCGCTCGAGCCACGCTGGCTCAACGTCAAGCCGTCGCGCTTCGGCACGGTGCGCAAGCTCGTCGAGTGCATCGAGGCATGTGAAGAGCGCGGCATCGCGATGTACGGCGGCGGTCAGTTCGAGCTCGGGGCCGGACGCCGGCAGATCCAGAAGGTGGCGAGCGTGTTCTATCCCGACGGCCCGAACGATGTGGCGCCGTCGGAGTACAACGAGGGTGGCGCACGGCCTGGACTGCCGACGAGCCCGCTGCCGGCTCCGGAGGGACCCGGCTTCTGAGCGCCAATCTCTTCGACGCGGAGCTCGGGCCCGGCAACGATCGTGAGGGCTATTCGTCGCGCGAGCTCCAGCTCGGCCCGGGGCTCGGCGCGCTCGGATGGGGCGGCACCGTCTACGAGCTCGGCCCGGGCGAACGGGTCTGCCCGTATCACTGGCATGTCGCCGAGGAGGAGTGGCTCCTCGTCCTGACGGGCAACCCGACGCTGCGTGGGCCCGACGGCGAGCAGGCGTTGCGTCCGTGGGACGTCGCGGTTTTCGCGCGCGGCCCTGGTGGCGCGCACGAGGTGCGAAACGACACGGGGGAGACGGCGAGCGTCTTGATGCTCTCGACCATCTCCAGCCTGGAGATGTGCGTCTATCCGGACAGCGGCAAGATCGGTGCGTGGTGGCTCGCCGAGGACGGCACCCTGACGGGGCTGCGCAATCGCCCGGAGGCGAACATCCAGTACTACGACGGTGAGCGATGAGCAAGGTCTTCAACCTGCTCGACGGAGCGCTCGACGGCGAGGAGACGAGGCCGGGGTACCGCAACCGGCGCACGCAAGTCGGAGCCGCGCTCGGGGCCGAACTGCTCGGCGCAACCGTCTACGAGGCGCCTCCGGGCGAGAAGCTCTGGCCCTATCACTGGGAGCTCGGCTGCGAGGAGTTCGTCATCGTCGTGTCCGGCACGCCGACGCTGCGCACGCCCGACGGCGAGCGCGAGCTCGCGCCCGGCGACATCGTCGCGTTTCCCGAGGGAGAGGCGGGCGCGCACCAGCTCCGCAACGACTCGGACGCACCGTTCCGCGTCATGATCGGCTCGACGAAGTCGGGCGTCTACGTCGCCGGCTATCCGGACAGCGGCAAGCTGCTCGTCGACGTTCCGGCCCACGGTCGGCGAAACATGCTGCGCGACGCGCCGGAGCTCGACTACTGGGACGGCGAGTAGCGCATCGCTTCGCTTGCTTCACGGGGGAAACCAGTTTCCCCCGTGCGCCCCCTTCTGGGTTGCTCCGCTCGCGGCGTGGCGCGTCACTGCTCTCGCCCAACAAGTTGGGCTCCGCGACGGCTCAACGCGAAAACGGGCGAGTCTCTTTCTGGGACACGGCTGCGGATCTGACCCCTGCTTTTCGCTGGGCGCTGTGGATACCGCGTACAGCTCTCGTGACGGTGACAGTCACTGTTAAGAAGACCTCCCCGTCGTCGGGCGCTGTGGACACCGCGTACAGCTCTCGTGATGCCCTGGGGTCTGACCCCGGGCGGTGTTCGTGGTGGTCGTGTCTGTTTGGGGGCGTGTCCTGGGATCTCACCACGGGCGGTGTGCGTGGCGGTCGTGTCTGTTCGGGGCGTGTCCTGGGGTCTGGCCCCGGGCGGTGTGCGTGGTGGTCGTGTCTGTTCGGGGCGTGGCCTGGGGTCTGACCCCTGCTTTTCGGACACGGCCCGGGTCTGCCTCGCAGCCGCCGGTGCAGCCTCTTCTCCTGGGCGCTGTGGACACCGCGTACAGCTCTCGTGACGGTGACAGTCACTGTTAAGAAGACCTCCCCGTTGTCGGACGAGGGTTGTGACGTCGCATGGCCGTCGCGAGCTCAGCGCGAAACACGGTCTGGACTACGCAGATGGAAAGGGCTGAGCCGTCGCGGAGCCGAACTTGTTCGGCGAGAGCAGTGATACCGAGCGGCCGTGAGTGCAACTACCGGAAGGGGGCACACGGGGAACCTGGTTCCCCCGTGAAGCGAGCGAAGCGATGCGTCAGCGGAATGCGCTCTCTCCGGTCAGAGCCTGGCCGACGACGAGTGTGTGCACCTCGTGCGTGCCCTCGTAGGTGAGCACCGACTCGAGATTGTTCATGTGCCGGATCACCGGATACTCGAGCGTGATGCCGTTGCCGCCGAGGATCGTCCGCGCACTGCGACACACCTCGAGCGCGCCGCGCACGTTTCCCATCTTGCCCATGCTCACGTGCTCCGGTCGAAGCGTTCCTTCGTCCTTCATCCGGCCGATGTGCAGCGCAACGAGCGTGGCGCGGTTGATCTCGAGCGCCATCTCCGCGAGCTTCTGCTGCGTCAGCTGATAGCCGGCGATCGGCTTGCCGAACACCATCCGCTGCTTCGCATAGTCGAGCGCAGCCTCGAACGACGCACGGCCGGCTCCGACCGCGCCCCACACGATGCCGTAGCGCGCCTCGTTGAGGCACGACAGCGGCCCACGCAGCGTGTCGATCTCGGGAAAGCGATTCCCTTCCGGCACGCGCACGTCCGTCAGCACGAGCTCCGACGTGATCGACGCACGCAGCGACAGCTTGTGCTTCATCTCGGGCGCCTCGAAGCCCGGCATGCCCTTCTCGACGAGGAAGCCGTTGATCTTGCCGTCGTCGGTGCGTGCCCACACGACGGCGACGTCCGCGACGGTGCCGTTGGTGATCCACATCTTCGACCCGTTGATGATCCAGTCGGAGCCGTCGCGCTTCGCATGCGTGCGCATCGACGCAGGATCGGACCCGGCGTCCGGCTCGGTGAGCCCGAAGCATCCGATCGCGTCGCCTTCGTGCATCGGCATCAGCCAGCGCTGCTTCTGCTCCTCGGAGCCCCAGCGCCAGATCGCGAACATCGCGAGCGATCCCTGCACCGAGACGAGGCTGCGGATCCCCGAGTCTCCTGCCTCGAGCTCCATGCACGCGAGCCCGTAGGCGACGGCGCTCGCGCCGGGAAGCCCGTAGCCCTCGAGATGCATGCCGAAGAGGCCGAGCGCGCCGATCTCCTTCACGAGCTCCGCGGGCAGGATCCCTTGCTCGAACCACTCGCCGACGTCGGGAACGATGCGGTCGCGGACGAACTGGCGCACGGTGTCCCGGATCGCCCGCTCCTCGTCGTCGAGCAGCGCGTCGATCGCGAGGAAGTCGCGCGGGTCGAGCGTCGTCTGCTTGGCGGTCGTGGCCACAGTCGAATCGTACGCTAGCCGGTCGGCTCCGTTAGCCGGCCGGAGGTGAGAGGTAGTTGACAGCGAGCGTGAGCCACGGCGCCGCGTACCGCTGCCACAGGACCTGATTGTGGCCGCCGGAGTAGATCCGGAAGACGTGCGGGATCCCCGCCCGGGACAGTTCCTGGTTCAGCTGCTCGTTCTCCGCCAAGAAACGCGTGTCGTCGCGCCCGACGTAGAACGCGATGAGCGTCGGGAGCGTCTTGAGCTGCTTACGCGTCGCCTGCAGCTGATGGTGCACGTCGGCTTGCGCATTCGCCACGGACGAGCCCAGGTCGAGCGCCTTCGTCCCGGTCGGATCGGTGGGGTGGAAGTACCCGCTCCAGGACTCGACGACGGAGAACTGATCGAGGTGTTTCAGCGCGAGATGCATCGCCCCGTACCCGCCCGCAGATACGCCGACGAGCGCGCGTCCCGTGCGTGACCGAATCGTGCGGAAACGAGCGTCGACGGTGCGCACGAGCTCGCTCGTGATTGCCGTGTCCCAGCGGTTACCGGGCCCACGGTCGAGGTACTCCGGATCGGTGTCGCTGTCGGTCGAGCCCTGCGGCGCGATGAGGATCGCCGGGCTTCCCGTCAGGTCGAGCGCCTGTTCGACGAAGCCGACGCCGCGATACCCGGTTCCGCCGGCCGGGAGGCCGTGCAGGAGGTAGATGACCGGATAGCGCGTGGCTCCGGTGTCGTACCCGTTCGGCAGATAGGCGACGAAGTGGAGGCTGCCGCCGATCGCCTGCGACTGGAGCTCGGTGTCCTGCGAGCGCGGCGAGGGTGTTGCCCTCGTGAAGGCGACGCAGATGAGGGCGGCGGCGACGATCAGCGCTCCGACGCCGGTTCGTTGAGCTCGTGACGGCAAGGTTCGATTCAGGGTAGCGGGCGTACGGTCAGGGAAATGCACGCTGCGCGGCTGAGTCGATCGGCTCCGGCCTGGGTGGTGGTAGCCGCTTTGCTGGCTGCATTTCTCGTCGTTGGATGGCTCGGCGCGCGAAGCTACGTCGACAACTTCCTTCAGTTCCGCGGCTTTCCGCCGCCGCGGGAGCCGGCCTTCGTCTCGCAGCCGGGGACGGTCCAGCGCATGCTCGTTCGCAGCCCGTCGCTCGGCGGCCGTCTGCAGGAGGCATACGTCTATCTGCCGTCGGGCTACGCGAGCCATCCGCATCGCCGCTACCCGGTGCTCTACCTCCTGCACGGATTCCCCGGCAGGCCGCTCGCCTTCATCGAGACGGTCCAGATGGGGATCGTGGACGACACACTCACGACGCGACGGCGCGCGCAACCGCTGATCCTCGTCATGCCGTTCGGGTCGACCGGGACGTTCACGGACGAGGAATGGGTGAACGGGATCTCGCCCGGCAATCGTTGGGCGAGCTTTGTTGCGCGCGACCTCGTCCGGGCGGTCGACGCGCGCTACCGGACGATCCGCACGGCAACGGGCCGCGCGATCGGCGGGCTCTCGGAAGGCGGCTACGGCGCAATCAACATCGCACTTCAGCACCCACACGAGTTCTCGATGGTGGAGAGCTGGTCCGGCTACCAGCGTCCCGACCCGATTCGCTCGCTCTTCGGCAAGCAGTTGCAGCTGCTCGCGGCGAACGACCCACGACGGCTTCTGCCGCGCGTCGCGCCGCTCCTCCGCAAGGACCACACGTACTTCTGGTTCTACTCGGGATCGACGGACCGGCTCGAGCCCCAGAACGCCGCCTTTGCGCAGGAGCTCGCGCGCGACCATGTCGCACACCACTACTTCCGGGTTTACGGCGGACACAATTGGGCGATCTGGCGCGGTTCCGCACGCGCTGCCTACGTCGCCGCTGCCGCGAGGCTCGGTCGTGCCTAAGGCACTCCGTGCGTCGTCGGCGTTCGTGCTCGCGCTCGGGACGCTCGTGGCGGCCACCGGTTGGCTGTACACGGCCCGGGCCGAGGTCACGTTGCCGGGCCCGATCACACGCGACGCGCTCGCCCTCGACGAGCTCTCGCATCACGCGAGCGTGCCGCTTCTCCTCTTCCTCGCCGTCTGGACGGTCGCTGCGGTTCTCCTCGCCCTGCTCGCACGCTGGGCAGGCCTCGACCGGCTCACCGCCGGCCTCGTGCTCGTCGTCGGTGTCGTCGCGTGGCACTACGCGCTGAACGGCATCTCGATCCTCGTCGTTCGCCAGATTCCGGCGCATGCGGCATTCCACGCTGCGGCCGCCGAGCAGGCGGTTGCAATCCCCGCGGTTCTGGCAGGAATCGCGGGCGCAGCGATCGCACGCCCGGGCGGGATCTCGACGGGTAGGCGATCGCGAACGGTCGTCGCTCTGCTCGTTGCCTTCGTCGGGCTGCTCGGGCTGCTCGACGCACTGTTCCCGGAGCACCGCAAGTCGCTCGTCGAATCGCTCGACGCCGCACACGTGCACGGTGTGACCAAAGGGCTCGTCGCACCGCTTACGATCGCGTTGATCGTCGCCGCGCGAAGTCTCGCACGCGGGAACCGGCGCGCCTGGCAGATCGCCATCGTCTTGCTTGCGGTCTTGTTCGCGCTGCACCTCGAGCGCCGGTTCGACGACGGTGCGATCGTCACCGGCATCGCTGTCGTCGTATTGCTCGCGTGTCGTGGGGCGTTCACGTCACGCGGCGACCCGTCCGTACGTCCGCGCGTCCTGTTGCATGCTGTGCTGCTCGGTGCAGGCGTTGTCGCGTACGGAGTCGTCACGCTCTGGGTGAATCGCATGATGGCGGACACCCCGTTCACGATTCCGTTCTCGCTCGAGGTGATCGGCCGCGCGCTCGTCGGGCTCGACTTCCGCGGCGAATACCATCTGAGTGGGCCCGTCGCAGACTGGCTGCCGATCTCCATCTTCCTGCTCGGCTTCGGATCGGTGGCGTTCGTCCTCGTCGAATGGCTCGCTCCGTGGCGATATCGCCTGCGGCGCGAGAATGGTGAGAGCGAGCTTGCGCAGACACTCGTCACGACGTGGGGGACGGACACGCTCGCACCGTTCGCGCTCCGCGCCGACAAGTCGTATTTCTTCTCCGACGATCGCTCTGCGTTCCTCGCGTACCGGGTGACCGGCGGCGTGGCGATCGTGGCCGGCGATCCGATCGGCCGTGCCGAAGCGCGCGAGGATCTCGTACGCCATTTTCTCGCCTTCGCCCACGAGCGCGAATGGCGCGTCGCAGTCCTCGGTGTGTCCGAGGAGTGCCTGGGTCTCTACCGCGAGCTCGGCCTTCGCTCCCTGTATCACGGCGACGAGGCGGTGGTGGACACCGCATCGTTCAGCCTGGAGGGCAGCGACGATCCGCAAGGTGCGGCAATCGGTGCATCGTCTGCAGCGGGCGGGGTACGAGATCCGTGTGCTTCGCACGTGCGAGATCGATGCCCACCTGTCGGCGCAGCTCGAGGAGGTCGCCCGGACGTGGCGCGGGTCGGCGCCCGAACGCGGTTGGGTCATGGCGATGGACGCCTTCTTCAGGCCCGGCGACGACGACATGATCTTCGTCGTCGGGTTCGACCCGGACGGCCGGCCCCAGGGGTTCCTCCACTTCGGCGTGTCGAAAGCCGGCTCAGCGCTCTCCCTGTCCTCGATGCCGCGGCTTCCGGGCGTGCCGAACGGCTTCACGGAATGGCTGATCTGCGGCTCGATCGACTGGGCGCGAGACGCCGGTCTTGCCCGTGTCTCGCTGAACTTCGCGCCGTTCGCCGCGCTCCTCAGTCCCGAGGCACAGCTGGCGCTCCCCCAGCGGGCGGCGGCCGCAGGCCTTCGCCGACTGAAAGGCTGGTTCCAGCTCGACAACCTGCTGGTCTTCAATCGCAAGTTCGGACCAGCGTGGGAGCCGCGCTTCCTCGTCTACGAGCGCCGCCGCGATCTGCCGCGCATCGGGCTTGCTGCGCTCGCCGCCGAGGCGTATCTCCCCTTTCAGTGATCGCCCTCGGCCTCATCCTCGCCGTGGCCTCGTCGGTCGCGATCAACGGCGGCTACGCGCTTCAGCATGCGTCGGCCGCCGCGCTCCCGCCGCTGACACTCCGGCGCCCATTCCACTCGCTCGCGCTGCTCTTCCGCAGCGGCCGCTGGGCGATCGGGTTCTTTGCCGGCATCGGCGGCTGGGTGCTCTACGTGGTTGCGCTCGCGCTTGCGCCGCTCTCGCTCGTCCAGGCCGCCTCGGCGGGCGGCATCGTGGTGCTCGCCGTCGGCGGCCCGCGGCTGACACAGGCCGAGCGCGTCGGCGTCATGGCATCGCTCGCCGGCCTGCTCCTGCTCGCGATCTCGCTCGGTTCTCACCCTCACTCCACGCACGGCAGCGCAGCGGCCGTCATCGTCTGGATGGTCGCATCGGCAGGCATCGCCGGCGCTGCCGCATCGCTGCTGCCGCCCGGGGCGGGGCTCGGGACGGCTGCAGGCGTCCTCTACGCCGCCGGAGATGTCGGGACGAAGGCCGCGCTCGCGGGCGGCGCGCGGCTGCTCTTCGTTCCTGCGCTTCTCGCCTGCCACGGCGCCGCGTTCGCCTGCCTGCAGCTTGCCTTCCAGCGGGGCGGGCGACTCGCCACCGCCGGGCTTGCGGTGCTGTGGACGAACGCGCTGCCGATCCTCGCGGGCACGTTCCTCTTCGGAGAGGGGCTGCCCGAGGGCTGGCGCGGCGCAGCGAGGGTCTTGGCGTTCGCCCTCGTCCTCGTCGGGGCGGTCGCCCTGAGCCGCCGCGAGGTGCCCGACGCGGACGCACCCGCCGTCGCGGTTTAGGTGTCGGGCTCCCCGATTTGACGCTCTCAGCGGGTTCGCTAGACTTTGACTGACCAGTCAATCGAGGGCGAAGGAGCATCGATGGCCACGATCGAGCAGGATCCAGTCGAGCGCGGCACCGCGGCGGGCATCTCCTTCGCGCTGACCGAAGAGCAGAAGGCGCTGCGCGAGCTCACGCGCGATTTCGCGGCCAAGGAGATCCGGCCGAAGGAGCACGAGTACGACGCGAAGATGCAGCACCCGGCCGACCTGATCGCGAAGGCGCACGAGATCGGGCTGATGAACCTTCACGTCCCCGAGGAGCACGGCGGCCCCGGGCTCGGGTGCTTCGACGGGATGCTCGTCGGCGAGGAGCTCTATTGGGGATGCTCGGGAATCGGTACGTCGATCTCGGCCAACGGCCTCGGCGCCGGTCCGATCGTCCTCGCGGGCAGCGAGGAACAGAAGGAGAAGTGGCTCCGGCCGCTCCTGGAAGAGCCGATCCTCTGCTCGTTCGGCCTCTCGGAGCCGGGCGCCGGCTCGGACGTCGCATCGCTCAAGACGACCGCCGTCCGCGAAGGCGACGAGTACGTCCTCAACGGCTCCAAGACCTTCATCACGAACGCGGGCTACGCCGCCTGGACGGTCGTCTTCGCGAAGACCGACCCGCGCGCGGGTGCGAAGGGCATGTCGGCGTTCATCGTCCCGATGGACACCCCCGGCGTCGCGATCGAGTCGCACCTGGACAAGATGGGGCAGCGCTCGACCGACACCTCGGCGTTCGCGCTCCAGGACGTGCGCATCCCCGCCGAGAACCGCATCGGCGAGGAGGGCGACGGCTTCAGGATCGCCATGGCGACGCTCGACTTCACACGGCCCGGCACGGCGATCGGCGCGGTCGGCGTCGCGCAGGCGGCGTACGAGCACTCGGTCGCCTACGCGAAGGAGCGCGTCACGTTCGACGTGCCGATCGCGATGCACCAGGGCGTCAACTTCATGATCGCCGACATGGCGACCGAGATCGAAGCTGCGCGACTCCTCACCTGGCAGGCCGCATGGATGCTCGACCAGGGCTACGGCCGCAAGGCGACCCTCTACTCGTCGTTCGCGAAGCGTTTCGCCGCAGACACCGCGATGAAGGTCGCGACCGACGCGGTGCAGGTCTTCGGCGGCTACGGCTACATCAAGGAGTACCCGGTCGAGAAGCTCATGCGCGACGCGAAGCTGTTCCAGATCTACGAGGGCACCTCGCAGATCCAGCGGCTCGTGATCGCGAAGGAGATCTTCCTGCCCAAGTCGGACTGAGAGGCTCTAGTCTCCGCGCATGGCCGTGGAGATCGACCTCACCGGGCGCGTCGCATTCGTCACCGGCGGCTCGCGCGGCCTCGGCCGCGCGGACGCGCTGACGCTCGCGCGCGCAGGCGCCGATGTCGTTGTCGCCGATCTGCTCGTCGAGTCGCAGCTCTCGGAGGAGACCGATCGCTACGGCGCACTCGCGACCGTCGCGCGACAGCAGGGCCTCGTGCACACCGAGGAGACGGTGCGCGAGATCGAAGCGATGGGCCGGCGCGCGCTCGCCGTGCGCTGCGACGTCACGAACCGCGACGAGGTCGACGCCGCCGTCGCTCGCACGGTGGAGGAGCTCGGGTCGGTCGACATCCTCGTCAACAACGCCGGGACACTCGACCATGCCGCGCAGTTCGACAAGCAGTCGCCCGAGCTCTGGGAGCGCGACCTGAGCGTGAACCTCACCGGCGCGTTCAACTGTGCACAGGCAGTGTGGCCGCACCTGAAGGAGCGGGGCTGGGGCCGCATCGTGAACATGGCGTCCGTCGCCGGGACGCTCGGCGGCTTCGGCCAGGCGAGCTACTCGACGACCAAGGCGGGCTTGCTCGGCTTGACCCGTACGCTCGCGATGGAGGGCGGCCGCCACGGCATCACCTGCAATGCGATCGTCCCCGGCGTCATCGGGACCGAGGCGTTCAACATGGCGAACACGGCGATGAACGAGCGGATCGTGAACCGGACCGTGCTGAAGCGCCCCGGGGAGCCTCAGGAGATCGCGAACGCAGTCGCTTTCCTCTGCTCCGACCTCGCCTCGTACATCACGGGCATCGAGCTCAACGTCTCGGGTGGCGTCGAGCTGTTCGTCTTCTAGGAAAATCACCCTCCTTCGAGAAAAATCACCCTGGGCATTTCCGAGGCCGCCGGTACCATCGCGGCAGTGCTGCGACGCCTCGTGTTCCTGGCCCTCTCTCTCGTCGCGGCAGCGGTTGTCCTCGGGCTCGTCTTTGCCGGCTCGCCGACGAAGATCGCGGGCGGCGTACGGATCGACGGCGTCGACGTCGGGGGGCTCGAGGCCACCGACGCCCGCAAGCTGCTCGAGGCCAAGTCGGCCCGCCTCGCCCAGCAGCCCGTCGTCTTCACGGCCTCCGGCAAGCAATTCCCGATCCGCCCGACAGAGCTCGGCGTCGAGCCGGACTGGAAGTCCGCAGTCGCCGCTGCGCAGCGGCAGGGCAGCGGATTCGGCCCGCTTCGCGGGTTCAAGCGGCTCGACGTCACCTTCTTCGGCGCCGACGTCACGCCGCCGACGAGCGTCCTGAACGGGTCGCTGCAGTACGAGCTGGATCAGATCGCGAAGCGCGTCGACCGGAAGCCGCGCGATGCCGCGCTCGTCCGCCACGGCTCGACCTTCACCATCGTGCCGGCCCAGGCCGGAGTCAGGCTCGACAAGCCCGCGGCCGCGCGCATGCTCGTCTACGAGCTCGCCTCGCTCGACCGCGCTGCCGGGGCCGTGGCGCTTCCGCTTCGCACGCAGCAGCCCCATGTTCGGGCTGCCGCGCTCGCGCGCGCCGCCCGCCAGGCGCGTGTGGCGCTCTCGGCGCCGGTTCATCTCGTGCTCGGCCAGACCCGCTGGGTCGTCCCGCGGTACCGGCTCGCGCAGCTGCTCGAGCTTCCGTCAGGCGGCCGCACGACCCTCCAGCTCGGCGGCCAGGCGGCCGACAAGTGGCTCCAGCATCTCGGCGCGCGGGTCGCCAAGCCTCCCACCGACGCGAACTTCGCGGTCGACGGAAAGCACGTCTCGGTCGTGCCCGCGAAGCCCGGTGTCCAGCTCGACGCGCTCGCAAGCACCCAGGCGATCCTCGAGGCGGCGCTCCGTCCTCGCGTGCGCATCGCGCGGCTCGTCGTCATCACCGCGCCGCCAAAGCTGTCGACCGCGCGGGCCGAGGCAATGAACATCCGTTCGGTGGTCTCGAGCTACACGACCATCTACGGGGGGATCCCGAACCGGATCCACAACGTGCAGCTCGTCGCACACCTCGTCGACGACAAGTTGATCGCGCCGGGCACGACCTTCTCGTTCAACGGCACGACGGGTGACCGCAACGCCGCGAAGGGCTTTCTCGAGGCACCGGTGATCGTCAACGGCGAGCTGACGACGGGGCTCGGCGGCGGCGTCTGCCAGGTCTCGACGACCGTCTTCAACGCCGCGTTCGAGGCGGGACTGAAGATCACGGAGCGCACGAACCACTCGCTCTACATCAGTCACTACCCGCAAGGGCGCGACGCGACCGTCGACTATCCCAGCACCGACCTCAAGTTCGTCAACGACACCGGACACTGGCTGCTGCTCCGCACCTTCGTCGGCTCGTCATCGCTCACCGTCAACCTCTACGGCACGCCGACGGGACGCAAGGTGACGAGCACGACCGCACCGCTCGTCGTGACCGGCCCGGCGCCCGTCAAGAAGACGATCGACCCGTCGTTGAAGCCGGGCGAAAAAGTCGTCGACGACGACGGAGTCCCTTCTCTGTCGACGAGCGTGACCCGCGACGTCTACGACGCCAACGGGAAGCACCTGTACCACGACACCTGGTACTCGTCGTACCGCGCCGAGCCGAAGCTCGTGCGCATCGGGCCGCCCAAGGCCGCGAAGAAGAAGACCACGACGACGACTACGACGACGACGACGGAGACGCAGACGCAGACGACGCCGACTCAGCCGACGCCATAGCGTCGGCGAGCCACTCGGGCACACGCGTCGGCTTGAACGTCCGTGCGTCGACGCACGCGTGGGCGGTCCAGCCCTCGGCCATCAGGGTGCCGTCCTCGCGCACGATCGCGTACTCGTAGCGGAACCGCGCACCGCGCAGCTCGATCACACGCGCGTGCACGTGCAAGAGCTCGTCGAAGCGCGCCGGGACGATGTACCGGCAGAACGACTCGAGAACGAGCGCCTCGATGCCCAGGTCGCGTAGCGACTGATAGCCGCCCGCATAGGCCCGCAGGTACTCGACGCGGGCGACTTCGAACCACACGAGATACGACGCGTTGTGGGCGATGCCCTGCGCGTCGGTATCCGCGAAGCGGACGCGAACGTCCGTCGAGAACGTGAAGCCTTCCATCGTCCGAGTCTCGCACGTGCCCGGACGGGGGTTGACCTTCATAGCAATCGTGCTATATGGAGATATAGCAAGAATGCTATTGCCAGCGAGTATCGCGCCGTTGACACCCTTACCCTGCGCCGTGCGTGAGCATCGAAAGGCTGACCGAGCTCGTCTGCGAGCTGCAGCCGTGCGTCGTCCTCACAGGCGCCGGCATCAGCACGGAATCCGGCATTCCGGACTTCCGCTCGGCGGACGGCATCTGGGCGACGTACGACCCGATGGAGTACGCGACGATCGACGCCTTCCTCGCCGACCCCGCGAAGGTGTGGGACTTCTACGGGAAGCGGTTCGACGTCCTGCGCGACGCCGAGCCGAACGAGGGCCATCGCGCACTCGCCGAGCTCGAGGAGCGAGGGTGGATCGACGCGGTCATCACGCAGAACATCGACCGCCTGCACGAGCGCGCGGGCACTCGCCGGCTGGTCGAGGTCCACGGATCGATTCGTACGTCGAGCTGCCTCGACTGCGGAGCGGTCGTACCGTTCGACGAGGTCGTCGAGCTCTTGCCGGTGCCTGCGTGTCCGCGTTTGCGGCCGCGTGCTCAAGCCTGACGTCGTGATGTTCGGCGAGCTGCTGCCGGAGGCCGCCATCGAGCAAGCGGCGCAGCTCGCGTGCGAGGCGAGGCTCTTGCTCGTGGTCGGCTCGGCGCTCGAGGTTCACCCCGTGGCAGGCCTGCCGCTCGAGACACTCGCCGCGGGCGGGAGCCTCGCAATCGTCAATCGAGGGCCTACGCCGCTCGACACGCGCGCGGCGGTGATCATCGACGCGGGCGCGGGGGAGACCCTCCGCGCGCTGGCCGACGCGCTACCCGCCGAGCGGTAGCGAGGTCGCGAAGATCGCCTCGCGGAGACGGCCCGCGAGTGGCGAGGTTGCAAGTGCGAAGACGGGGACGACGCGGTTGCCGGCGTACGACACGGAGAAGTAGTCGCCGACCATCCGTCCGCCTTCGGCGCGCGGCAACCAGTTCGTCGAGAACGGCTGCGCGGCCAGTCGTCGCGCAGCCGACCACGTCGTCCCGCCGTCCGTCGACGTCGTGAAGCCGATCCCGAGCGTGCAGGCGCCGGCCTTGCACCCTGTCGTCGTGTCGTAGGCGTACACGAGCGCCAGATGTCCCGGGTGTGCGGGGTCGGCTGCGAGGCCGGGGATGAACGCGTTCGTCGCCGAGGAGGCCGGAGCGATCGCGACGCGCGCGGGCGCCGTCCAGGTCAGGCCGCCGTCGGGCGATGACGCGACGATGATGTCGTTCGCGGTGCAGTTCGGCCGAAAGCGGCAGTCGTGCCACGACGCGTAGATCGTCCCTGCCGAGTCGATGTCAACGGACGGCAGCGCAATGGCGCGCATCGGGTCGTTGTCGTGTGCCGTGAGGGTCGACACGGTGACCCGCGTGAACGTCGCGCCGCCGTCGGTGGAGCGCACGGCGACGATCGAGCCCGAGAGCGCCTTCTCGTTGTCGTACTGGCCCGCGACGACGACCAGCGTGCCGTCGGCGCGCACGACCGGCTGGGTCCCGACGAGCGTCGACGTCGAGCGGACGGGCGTCGACCACGTGAGCCCGCCATCGTTGCTGAACTGGCTGACGGTCGAGCTCTGGTCGTCGTCCGTGTACTCGGCGTAGCAGCGGCCCCGGAAGGGGCTCGTCGCGCCGTTGTCGCAAACGAGCCAGTCCTTGTCCAGCAGCGGGCCGCCTGCGACGTCGACGGGGGCCGACCAGTGCTCGCCGTCGGTCGAGTGCGAGACGTAGATGTGCGAGCCGCCGCGCTCGATCGTGAGCGTGCCTGCGAGCCAGGTGTTGTGCATCGCGTCGTATGCGACGGTCGGGTCGGACGCCGCGGTCTCCGGCCCGGCGGGCCGGGAGTTGACGGTCACGGCCGGGAGCGCGCCGCGCTGCCAGGTTCGTCCGGCATCGTGCGAGACCGCGGTCCCGATGCTCGCCGCGGCGCCTGCGGAGCGGCGCCCGAGCTGGAACACCGCGACGATCGTCGAGCCGAACGAGAAGCTGTCGGGCTCGACCGCCGTCTCGTGCTGGCTGTCGGCGTTCGTCGTCGCATCGACCGAGAGACGGCGCGCCACGGTCTCGCAGCCCTTGAGTCGGTCGCCCGCGTCGGCACTCACGAGATCGTTGCCCGCGCCGCAGTCGACCGTGTCGACGCCGCCGAAGGCGGCCTGCACGAAGTCGTTGCCGGCGCCTGCCCTGATCGTGTCCGGCGCTGCGGTGCCAACGAGCAGCTCCCCCCGCACGGTGCCGGCGATCGTGGCGGCGCCCGCCGGAGCGACGAGGACGAGCGCAAGGAGCAGGACGAGACGCCGCACGGGCGCCCCAGGGTACCGGCGAGCGTGCCGGAGTATCCTCACGTCGCGTGAGCGCGCACGAGGTCGATGTGCTCGTGGTCGGCAGCGGGTTCGGCGGTAGCGTCGCGGCGCTCCGGCTCACCGAGAAGGGCTACCGGGTCGCCGTGCTCGAATCGGGCAGGCGTTTCGGGCCGAACGACTTCGCGCGGACGAACTGGAACCTGCGCCGCTACGTCTTCATGCCGAGGCTCGGCCTGCGCGGCATCCAGCGCATGACGCTGCTCGACGATCTGCTCGTGCTCTCGGGCGCCGGCGTCGGCGGCGGCTCGCTCGTCTACGCGAACACGCTCTACGAGCCGCTCGACCCGTTCTTCGACGATCCACAGTGGGCCGACATCGCCGACTGGCGCGACGAGCTCGCGCCGCACTACGAGCGCGTGCGCGCGATGCTCGGTGCGGTCGAGACGCCGTTCGAGTCGAGCGCGGAGCGCGTCGTCCGTGAGGTCGCGCATCGGATGGGCGTCGGCGATACGTTCCGCCGCACCGTCGTCGCCGTCGACTTCGACCGCTGTGTCCGCTGTGGAGGCTGCATGGTCGGCTGCCGCTACGAGGCGAAGAACACGCTCGATCGCAACTACCTACGTCTCGCCGAGGAGCGTGGAGCCGTCGTTTACCCAGAGCGCGAGGCGGCATTCGTGCGCCGAGCCGGCGACGGCTGGGAGATCGACACCGTGCACCCCGGCGCCTGGCTGCGCAGGCGCCGTGTCGTGTTCCGTGCGGAGCACGTCGTGCTCGCCGCCGGCGTGCTCGGAACGCTGAAGCTGCTCCTCCGGTCGGGGCTCGGCGGCCCGCAGGTCGGCATGCTCGTGCGCTCGAACTCGGAGACGATCGTCGGTGCGGGCGCACCCGACCGCTCCGTCGACTACTCGGAGGGCATCGCCATCGGCTCGTCGTTCCATCCCAGCGCCGACACGCACATCGAGCCGGTCCGCTACCCGAAAGGCTCGAGCATGATGGGTCTCTTCTCGACGATCCTCGTGGACGGGGGAGGGCGGGTGCCGCGTCCGCTGCGCTGGCTCGGCGGCTCGCTTCGCCACCCGCGGCGATTCGTGCGCTCGCACTCGGTGCGAGGGTGGGCGGAGCGCACGGTCATGCTGCTCGTCATGCAGGCGCGCGACAACTCGGTGCGCGTCCGCTGGACGCGGCCGGCGGCTGCGCACCGAGCGCGACCGGCACGCCTCGACACCGACCTGGATCCCGGAAGGCAACGATGCGGCGCGCATCGCAGCGGACGTGATGGGCGGCCTGCCGGGCTCGGCGCTCAACGAGGTACTGCTCAACCGGCCGTTCACCGCGCACATCCTCGGCGGCGCGCCGATCGGCGACTCGCCGGAGAGCGGGGTGCTCGACGGCTGGCAACGCGTCTGGTCGGATCCCGGGCTTCACGTGGTCGACGGTGCGGCGGTGAGCGCGAATCTCGGGGCCAATCCGTCGCTGACGATCGCAGCGCAGGCCGAGCGTGCTTTCGCGTTCTGGCCGAACCGCGGCGAGGAGGATCCACGCCCGCCGCTCGGCTCGCCGTACGAACGGATCGAGCCGGTCGTCCCGCGGGAGCCTGTCAGCACTCCGGACCGGAGACGACGCGAGGTGCGACGATCTTCGGCGCGCTGAGATTCCGATGCGAGAAGTCGAGCTCGTTGGCGAGGTTGTTCGCCTCGCGGTCACGGACCGACAGCGGCTTGAGGCCCCAGCGCCATTCGACGAGCTTGAGGATCGACGTGTGGTCATACACGCCGTGCGCGACCTTTCCACGCCTCGCAAACGGAGAGATCAGCAGACAGGGGATCCGGAATCCGCGCTGCATGTAGCGCGGGTCGACGTCGTTCGCTGCAGGCGGGGGAACGTGGTCGAAGAAGCCGCCCCACTCGTCGAACGTGACGATCAGGAGCGTGCGCGGCCACGCCGGGCTCTGCACGACGGCGTTGTAGATCGTCGAGAGGAAGTACTCGCCCGCGCGGATGTCGGAATGCGGATGGTCGTCGTTTCCGATCCCGGACGAAGGCCCGGTGTCGTCGAGCGTGTAGTTCGGATCGACGAGTGAGAACGCAGGGAGCTTGCCCGACTTGCAGTCGGCGTAGAACCGCGAATAGGTGTGCGTGATCGAGTTGTACTTCTGGTTCCACAGCAGCAAGAAGTTGACGTTGCCGCAGTAGTAGCCGCCGCGCACCCTCGCCGCGGCGAGGCGATCCCAGATGGTGGTCGAGTAGTTGCGCGTGAATGCGTTCGTGAGCCTGTCGGTGACGCCGGCGTGCAGATAGAAGCGATTTGGGAACGTCGGCGCGAGGATCGGAGCGAAGTAGCGGTCGCAGGTGGTGAACGTCGGCGCCGCGTGGCCCATGAACGGGAGGTCGGCCTGCTTGTAGTAGCCGATCGAGTACACGTCGTTCTTCCCGGCACGAAGCCAGCCGTCGCACGCGCCGTTGTTCCACGCGACGCGTGAGCCGTCGTACGAGTGGTCGGGATCGTTGTACGAGCAGCCCTGGAAGTCGGGCGCGAGCGGGAATGTCGAATGCGACGCGCCGGTACTGTCGACGTACGAGAGACCTGCCTGCTTCCCGTCCGCCCCCGGAAGCCAGCCGAGGAAGTGGTCGAACGACCGGTTCTCCATCATCACGACGACGACATGGTCGATCCCCGAGCGAGCCGGGCTCGGCAGGCGGGCCGGAGCTGCGGCGGCGCGTGCGACGGACGCAAGCGGGCCCGCGCCCACGGCAGCGACGGCAGCCGTCTCGAGCAGCCTGCGCCGCGAGAGGCGCTGATCCCACGCCGGCACGTGTCGAGCGTATCGCCCGCGGGTATCGTCCGCACAGCAAACCGAGGGAGGACAGCACATGACCACCGAAACACGCAGAACCGACTTGCTGGGACGTCTCGCCGACATGAGCGAGGAAGCGATTCAGCGCGTGAGCGATGCCCCGGGAGGCGAGAAGCTGGTCAGCGCGATAAACACGTTGAAGGACCGCACCGACGAGCTGCAGAAGCGCTTCCGCGGGCTCGAGGACCTCGACAAGCGGCTGTCGGCGGTCGAGGCCAAGCTCGAGGAGCTCACGAAGGCCGACGGGACGTCGGATTCGGAAGTGTCGCGGAAGAGTGCGAAGGCGACGAAGAGCTCGGGCGGGACCGCGGCGAAGGAGAGCTAGAGGCGTCGCGGGCGAGCACGATCAGGAGCGCCGCGAGCAAGACGCCTCCCAGGATGTCGCTCGGGACGTGGAAGCCGGCGACCTCGAGCAGCACGAGCGTGGCGACCGCCCATGCGGCGACCCAGCGGCGCATGGGCGGCCACACCACGGCGACGGTCGCCGCGAGCAGGACCGCCCGCAACGTGTGTCCGCTCGGCCAGGAGGACTGAAACCCGAGGATCGGCCCGCCGTGGGTATGGAGCAGCGGGCGGGACAGCGTCGACTTGGAGAGCACCTCGATGAGGTTGCCGACGATCCACGCGCCTGCGCAGACGAAGGCCAGGCGCCGCCGTCCGCGGCGCGCGAGCACGACGCAGCACAACCCGACGAGCAAGGACGAGACGAGCGCCTGCGCCGGCAGCGTCACGATGTTCGCCGCGGCGTCGACGCCGATGTGCCAGTGCGCGTGCCGCAGGGGGACGATGGCTTCGATCAGCGAGGGCGCGGTGCTGTCCGGCGAGATGTCCTTCATCGTGTGGTCGACCGCCCACTGGTCGAGTGCGGTGAGCGCGCCTGCCGCGACGAGCACTCCGAGCGCGGCGAACGCGCCGGCCAGTGCGAGCGCGAGCGCGTTACGCCGGGACACGAACGCGCAGGGCGCGGGGGACGATCTCGAAGCGGGCCGGTGTGGTGCCGACCTGCTCTCCGTCGAGCTCGATCGGCAGGCTCTCCGGCGCGTCGACCGTGATCGCCTTCGTTCGCAGCACCTCGACCTTCGGATGCCGGACGTACGTTCCTTTGTAGATCTTCGGCGACGTCGTGACGAAGTCGCGCTTGTTGATGTCGCCGATCAGCACGACGTCGAAGAGCCCGTCATCCGGCTCGGCATCGGGCGCGAGCAACATCGCGCCGCCGTGCCAGCGTCCGTTCGCGACGATCACATCGTGCATTCGCGCCTCCCGCACCTCGCCGTCCTCGAGCTCGACGCGCACCTGTGTGTTCTCCCACTCGAGGAAGACGCGTACCAGCGCGTAGAAGAAGGTCGTCTTGCCGCCGAGAGCCTTCGACATGCCGTTCGCGCGTTGCGCGACCGCCGCGCTCATCCCGACGCTGCCGACATTCGCGACGTAGCGCTCCGCAACCTGCCCGCTCCACGTGCGGTACGAGACGCGCCCGACGTCGATCGTCCGTGTGGTATCGGAGAGAGCGGTGCGGACGGCGTCCTCGAAGCGATTCGGGATCGAATACGTGCGGACGAAGTCCATTCCCGTTCCGAGCGGGATGGTCGCGAGCTCTGCAGCCGCGCCGCCGCGCATCAGGCCGTTCACGACCTCGTTGAGCGTCCCGTCGCCGCCCACCGCCACGACGACCTCGGCACCGTCGCGTGTCGCCTGCTCTGCGAGCTCGATCAGATGGCCGGGGCGGTCGGAGAAGAGCGTCTCGCCCTGCAACCCGAGTTGTGCGGCGCGATGCGCGAGCTCGGGCCAGCGTTTTCCGGTCGAGCCGTTGCTCGACGCCGGGTTCACGAGAAAGACGACTGGACTAGTCAGAAGTGACCGTCGCGAGCGCGACGCGCGTCATCCGGTCGACGGCCGCACGCATCTCGTCGTCGGTGATCCGGGTGAACTCGCCTTCGACGACGATGTCGCTGACGATCAGCAGGCAGCCCGCCTGCACCTTGCGGAGCGCGCCGAGCGTGAAGAGGATCGCGGCCTCCATCTCGACCGCGAGGATGCCCCGGTCGGACCAGCGCTGGTACTGCCCGCCGTCCGGGTTGTAGAAGACGTCGCTCGAGACGACCGGCCCGACGTGGATCGGCTGGCCGATCTCCTTCGCCTCGTGAACCGCGGCGTGGACGAGACCCCAGTCGGCCGTGGGAGCGTGTGGCTCGTCGACGTACGTGAGCGTCGTCCCGTCCTGCGGCACGGCGGAAAGCGCGACGATCATGTCGCCGAGCGCGTGGTGGGGCTGGAGACCGCCGCACGTTCCGACCCGGAGCAGCTTCTTGCATCCGAGCATCACGAGCTCCTCGATCACGATCGCAGCCGAGGGGCAGCCCATTCCTGTCGCCTGGACGGAGACGGGCTTGCCTTCCCAGGAGCCGCGGAAGCCGAGCATCCCTCGCTCGGAGTTCGTCTGCACGACCTCGTCGAGATACGTGTCGGCGATGTACTTCGCGCGCAGCGGGTCGCCGGGAAGGAGCACTGCTTCTGCGTAGTCGCCGGGCTCGGCGCGAATGTGAATGGGCATGGCGGCAACCCTAACGTCTTGGCCGAGGTTTGATGTGGGTCGGGCGTGCGTGCGGGGATGGTCCAGACCAAGCGATTCGGTCGGATCCGTCGCCGGGCATAGTGGTTCTACGTTCAAGACGGATCCGGGCGAAGCGCGCCGCGTCTGGGCCACCATCCGTGCGTGCGTGTGACCCGCATCAAGCCTCATGCTCCGCCTGAGATGATCCGATCGTGCGGTCGGTGACGCCCACCCTCGACCAGGTGCTCGCCTTCTGTGCGGAGGAGCCGATCGAACGGGTCTTCCTGGAGGACATCGCGCGCCGCGGCCTCGCACGCTTCTCGGCGCTCGAGGAGGACGGCAGGGTCATCGGTCTCTGCCACGTCGGCGCGAACGTCGTCCCCTCCGGCGAGCACACCGAAGCGTTCGCCGACGCCACAGTGCGCGGCCAGGCGCGGATGATCATCGGCGAGGAACAGGCCGTAGGCGATCTCTGGGCTGCCGCGCGCGACCGCATGCCACGCCCCCGCGACGATCGGCCCGGCCAACCCGTCTACATGATCGAGGACCCGCCGGAGCCCGGCGACACGGGCCTACGGCGCGCGACGACCGGCGATCTCCCGCTGCTCGTGCCCGCCTGCGCGGCCGCGCACCGCGAGGAGATCGGCATCGACCCGCTCGCGCGCGATCCCGAGGGCTTCCGCTGGCGCACGCGCGCGCAGGTCGAGGAAGGGCGTTCGTGGATCTGGCTCGAGGACGGTGTGATCCGCTTCAAGGCCGAGGCGTCCGCCTGGACTCCGGCCGCGGTCCAGCTCCAGCAGGTGTGGGTCGATCCCGTGTCGCGCAACCGCGGCGATGCGAAGCGTGCGCTGCGCGACCTCTGCCGTTTGCTGCTCGAGCAGGTTCCCGCCGTGTGCCTCTTCGTCCGGCCGGAGAACGCTGCGGCGATCAAGGTCTACGAGGCGACCGGCATGCGCCGGACGATCTCGTACCGGTCGCTCATCTTCTAGCCGTGCAGACGCTGATCCTCGCCCGCCACGGCGAGTCCGAGTACAGCTCGCGCGGCCTGCTGAACGGCGACCCGTCGGTCGACGTCGAGCTGACGTCGGTCGGCGAGGAGCAGGCGCGCGTGCTCGGGCGCACCCTCGAGCCGGTCGAGCTCGATCTCTGCGTGGTCACGGAGCTCCGTCGCACACGCCGCACGGCCGAGCTCGCGCTTGCCGGCCGCGATGTGACCTTCGAGACCTGGCCGAGCTTGAACGACCCGCGGGCCGGCGCCTTCGAGGGCGGACGCCTCGACGAGTACCGCGACTGGGCGTGGGCGGCCGGCTCGTCGGAACCGGTGCCCGGTGGAGGCGAGAGCCGCCTCGAGGTCGTCACCCGGTGCGCCGCCGCCTACCGCGCGCTGCTCGATCGCCCCGAGGCGTCGATCCTCGCCGTCGTGCACGCGCTGCCGATCGCCTATCTGCTTGCGGCGCTCGAGGGCGAGCCGCCTGCGGCCCGCATGGACCGGCCGGTCGAGTACGCCGTCGCCCATTCCGTCGACGCCGGCCGGCTGGACGCCGCGGTGGCCGTTCTCGCGGCCTGGTGCGCTTCTCCGACCTGGTGAAGTACTGAAGTCAACCCCGAACGAGTGACTGGGCCGCTCGTTCGCCCGCCGATGCACGACTCAGTGAAGATGCGGCGTTTCATGGTGGTGACGTTCACCAGCTCTGTTGTCGTCTTCGGGACCACGTTCATCGTGGGCTCGAGCCGTGCGCAGGCAGGGCAGAAGGCAGGTGACCCACACCTGTTCCGTTCTCGACCGTCAGTTTCTCGACACGGTCTCGAGCAACATGACGCAGCTCACGTACTGGTCGGACGCGCTCGTCGCAAACGACGTCGAGCCCGCCGTCGTCGTCAAGCAGGCGCGGGCGGAAGCCCACCAGGTCGACGCGACGGCCCCGACCGATCCGACGCTCGAACAGACGCGTGGCCTGCTGCGGTCGATGTTCACCGCATACGCCAGGGCGATCTATGCGAAAACGCACGGCGGAAACGCCGGCGTCCCGATGCGGACGGCATACATGCTCGCAAACGGCGTGCACGACCTGCTCGCCGCCGCCCAGCCGGATCTCGCAGGACGCGGCTGCGATCCGACGATGCTCCTTCGCTGAAGCTCTCGGGCACAATCGGCGGTGTGGATCCCGTCGCGCTGCGAGAACGAATCGAAGAGTACGTCCGCACGAACGAGCTGATCGAGCCGGGCGGCGAGGTGTGCTGTCTCGTCTCCGGAGGCGCCGACTCGACCTGTCTGTGGCATGCGCTCGCCCGTCTCGGGTACCGCGTGGCGGCGCTGCACGTGAATCACAAGCTGCGCGGGGAGGACTCCGACGCGGACGCGCGCTTCTGCGTTGACGTGCTCAGAGCAGAGGTCGTCGAGCTCGACGGCAACGGCCTGTCGGAGGCCGAGCTGCGGGAGCTCCGTTACTCCGTCGCCCGCGACCGCGCGCGCGCGACTGGCCACACCGCCTCCGACCAGGTCGAGACGATCCTCTACCGGCTCGTCTCCCGCGGCACCGCCGCCGGGATCGAGCTGCGGCGGGCGGACGGGGTCGTCCGCCCGCTGCTCGGTGTCTGGCGTGCGGAGACGGAGGAGTACTGCAGAGCCGAGGGACTCGAGTTCCGGACGGACGCGAGCAACGCGGACACGAAGCGCGGCCTGATTCGCGACGAGATCCTGCCCCTGCTCCGCCGCCTGCATCCGGCCGCGGACGAGAACGTCCTTCGCGCCCTCGACATGCGCGCGACGCTGACTCCCGCGCTCGCGGAATTGCTTGCATCCCCGGCCGGCTCGAAGCGTCTCGATCTCGGCGGCGGCCTTCAGGCGGTGCGCGAGTACGACCGGCTCTGGCTCGAGGACGGCCCGGTCGATCTCGCCGGCGAGGTCCGGTGGGGCGCGTGGAGGATTCGCTCCGACCTGGCAGGGCTTAAGGTACGAGGCTGGAGGCCCGGAGACCGGCTCGCTGGAAGGAAGAAGAAGATCCAAGACCTGTTCGTCGACGCGAAGATCCCCCGCTCGGAGCGAGAGTCGTGGCCGCTCGTGGTTCACGGCGACGACGTCGTGGCGGTGCCCGGCGTCTTCGACGCGCCCGGAATCCATGCGACACGCGAGGTGAGTGAGTGAGCGCCACGGAGCTCGAGCAGGCGGTCACCGATGTCCTCATCGACCGTGACGTCCTGCAGCGGCGCATCGAGGAGCTCGGCGAGGAAATCTCCACCGACTACGTGGGACGCGACCTGCTACTCGTCGGCGTGCTCAAGGGCGCGGTGTTCTTCATGGCCGATCTGATGCGCAACCTGACGATCCCGTGCGAGATCGACTTCATGGCGATCTCGAGCTACGGCGACTCGACCGACTCGTCGGGAGTCGTCCGGATCCTGAAGGACCTCGACATCAACATCGAGGGCCGGGACGTGCTCATCGTCGAGGACATCATCGATTCGGGCCTCACGCTTTCCTATCTCATGCGCAACCTCGAGGCCCGGAGTCCTGCCAGCCTCGAGATCTGCGCGCTCCTGACGAAGCCCGAGCGGCGCGAGACGGACGTTCCCGTCCGGTACATCGGCTTCGAGATCCCGAATCGCTTCGTGATCGGGTACGGCCTCGATTACGCCGAGCGATACCGCAATCTGCCCTACGTGGGGGTCCTCGACCCGAGGCTGATCCCGGAAGGGCACTGAGGCCCGCCGCCGAACCGGGGTTGAACCCGGGCCGAACCTGGGTAGCCACCCCTCGTCAGGTACCCTTTTTCGTGAGGCTCAGTGAATAGATTCTTCCGTAGCGCTCTCTTCCCGCTGATCATCATCGCAGCGCTCGTCTGGCTGGCCTTGCAGACGCTCGGGAATCACAGCACGAAGGTCGAGAAGCAGACGACGTCGCAGGTCTACACGCTCGTCAGCTCGCCCGGTGGCCCGGCCACGATTCAGGGTCCCGTCAAGATCAATCCGAGCAAGCAGCAGATCGACTTGACGCTCACCGACGGCAAGAAGATCAGCGTCCACTATGCGACGCCGCAATCGGAGGCGGCGCTCGAGCAGGCGATGTTGAAGAACGGCGTTCAGTTCGACTCGAAGGGCGTCGGGTCGTCGCCGTGGTGGTCGATCCTCACGAGCCTGCTTCCGTTCGTGCTGCTCTTCGGCTTCTGGATCTTCCTCATGAACCAGGTTCAGGGTGGCGGCTCGAAGGTGATGAGCTTCGGCAAGTCACGCGCGAAGCGGATGACACCGGACTCGCCGAAGATCGGCTTCAAGGACGTCGCCGGTGTCGACGAGGCTGTCGAGGAGCTGCAGGAGATCAAGGAGTTCCTCGAGAACCCGAAGAAGTTCCAGGCGCTCGGCGCACGCATCCCGAAGGGCGTTCTGCTCTACGGGCCTCCCGGCACCGGCAAGACGCTGCTCGCGCGCGCGGTCGCCGGCGAGGCGGGCGTGCCGTTCTTCTCGATCTCCGGCTCCGACTTCGTCGAGATGTTCGTCGGCGTCGGTGCCTCGCGCGTCCGCGACCTCTTCGAGCAGGCGAAGCAGGCGTCGCCGTGCATCGTCTTCATGGACGAGATCGACGCGGTCGGCCGCCATCGCGGCGCCGGACTCGGTGGCGGTCATGACGAGCGCGAGCAGACGCTCAACCAGCTGCTCGTCGAGATGGACGGCTTCGAGATGAAGGACAACATCATCCTCATCGCCGCGACGAACCGGCCCGACATCCTCGATCCGGCGCTGCTCCGTCCGGGCCGTTTCGACCGGCAGATCGTCGTCGACCGGCCCGACCGGCTCGGCCGCCAGAAGATCCTCGAGGTGCACACGAAGGGCAAGCCGCTCGCGCCGGAGATCGATCTCGGCACGCTCGCTGCGGGAACCCCGGGCTTCACCGGCGCCGACCTCGCGAACCTCGTCAACGAGGCTGCGCTCCTCGCAGCGCGCCGCGGCAAGAAGATCATCGAGCAGGACGAGCTCGAGGAAGGGATCATGCGCGTGATCGCCGGCCCGGAGAAGAAGGCTCGCCTCCTCTCCGAGCACGAGCGCAAGATCACCGCGTACCACGAGATGGGCCACGCGCTCGTCGGCAACTACCTCGAGCACACCGATCCGGTCCACAAGATCACGATCGTGTCGCGCGGCCAGGCGCTCGGCCTGACGATCTCGCTTCCGACCGAGGATCGCTATCTCACGACGCGCACCGCGCTCATGCATCAGATGGCGATGACGCTGGGCGGCCGCGCTGCGGAGGAGATCGTGTTCCACGAGGTGACGACCGGCGCCGCGAACGACCTCGAGAAGGTCACGTCGACGTCGAAGTCGATGATCATGCGCTTCGGCATGAGCGAGAAGCTCGGCCCGCGTGTGCTCGGCCACAGCAACGACCAGCCGTTCCTCGGCCGCGATTACGGCGCCCAGGCGGACTACTCGGAGGAGATCGCGCGTGAGATCGACGACGAGATCCGCCGCGTGATCGAGGAGGCGCACGAGCTCGCGCTCGCCGTGCTTCGCGAGCACATGGAGCAGCTGCACCAGATCTCCCAGATCCTCATCGAGCGCGAGACGATCGACCGCGACCAGTTCGAGCGCCTGCTCGCCGGCGAGGACGAGTCCACCGTCTTCCCGGAGGCCGAGGCCGTACCCGAGCCGCCGAAGCCGACGGAGGAGCCGAAGCGCGAGCGCGCCCCCGGCCGCCCGCGCCCGTTCCCGCTTCCCGGCGCGACGATGCAGCCGCCGCCGGATCCCGCGAAGGGCTGACGGCCGAACGCGCGCCGTCCTTTTCCGGACGCCGTGCACATGTCGTACAGCTCTTAACGGTGACAGTCACCGTTAAGACGGCCTCGCCGTCGGCAGGCGAGCGTCGCGCGAACGGGTTGACGGTGCACGTGCTGCCGGATCTCGCAGCGGGCCGGCGGCAAAGGGCACGGCGGCGCGCTCCGGACGCCGTGCACATGTCGTACGGTTCTCCTAACGGTGACAGTCACCGTTAAGAGTGCACATGTCGTACGGTTCTCCTAACGGTGACAGTCACCGTTAAGAGGGCCTCGCCGCCAGCGGAACGAGAGCGGCGCCGTAGAGTTGTTTCATGAGCGCGATCGAGGAGCGGTTCCCGCGGCCGTCCGTGATGGGCGTGGTCAACGTGACGCCGGACTCGTTCTCCGACGGCGGGGTGCACTTCGACGCGGGGGTCGCGATCGCCGCCGCCCGGCGGATGGTCGCCGAAGGGGCAGCGATCGTGGACATCGGCGGCGAGTCGACGCGGCCCGGATCCGACGGGGTCACCGTCGACGAGGAGCTTCGCCGCGTCGTCCCGGTGCTCGAAGGTCTCGCCGGCGACGTCCCCGTCTCGATCGACACCGCGAAGGCCGGCGTCGCCCGACGTGCACTCGAGCTCGGCGCCGAGCTCGTCAACGACGTGACGGCGCTGCGCGGCGATCCGGAGCTTGCCGGTGTCGTCGCCGACTCAGGCGCCTATCTCTGCCTCATGCACATGCAGGGCAAGCCGCGCACGATGCAGGAGGATCCCCGCTACGACGACGTCGCCTCCGAGGTCGCGGCATTCCTCGAGGAGCGGCTCGCCTTCGCCGTGGCGCAGGGGATCGCCGAAGAGAAGATCTGCCTCGACCCGGGCATTGGCTTCGGCAAGACGGCACAGCACAACTTCGAGCTCGTCCGCCGCCTTGACGTGCTCCTCGCGCTCGGCCGGCCGGTGCTGATCGGGTTCTCGCGCAAGAGTTCGCTCGGCCGTGTCGTGGGCGATCCCGACGCGACGACAGGCCCCCTGAGCGCGAGCGTCGCCGCAGCCGTCTCCGCCTACGAGCGCGGCGCGTCGATTCTGCGCGTGCACGACGTCCGGGAGCACGTCGAGGCGCTTGCGGTCGCGCGCGCGATCGCGACGCGATGATCACCGTCGAGCTGCGCGGGCTGCGCGTCTTCGGCCACCACGGCGTCCGCGAGCATGAGCAACGCGACGGACAGGACTTCCTCTTCGACGTCGATCTCGCGGTCGGCGAGCGCGGCGTCTCCGACAGGCTCGAGGATGCAGTCGACTACAGCGCGGTCGCGCGCGCCGTGGAGGAGGTCTCCGACGCGAAGCGCTACGAGTTGCTCGAGGCGCTGGCGACGGCGATCGCCGACGACCTGCTGCAGCGCTTCGACGCCGAGCGCGTCGCCGTGCGGGTCACCAAGCCCGACGTGCGCCCCGGCGGGCTCGAGGGAACTGCCGGCGTCAGTGTTTCGAAGCCGTGACCTCGAGCACGTAGCTCGCCGACGGCGACTTCCCGGTCAGCAGCACCTCGACGTAGGCGACGGCGCCCACGTTCCCGCCGCGGATGAGCGGTCCTTTCAGATCTCGCCGCCGCGCGAGGATGCGCTCGCTGACGCCGACCGTTTGCGGCCCCCAGATCCGTGCGGCCGCGTCGCCGCCCGCGACATGCGCACGCACGACGTGGTGCGCCGGAACCCAGATGCGATACAGGTCTCGCGGGTCGTTCACCTGGTCGATGCGCCCGGAGATGCGGATCGAAGGCTTGGCCGTCGTCGTCAGCGGCGGCCGGCCGTCGGCGAAGAGTCCACCGGGCTTTATCTGGTCGATGTCGTCGTTCGGCTCCAGCGGATCGACGGCGGGCGGCGCGGCTGCGAGCGCCGCCGGGATGTTCACCACACCGAAGCCGGACGCGGAGTCCCAGCCCGGTGCTCCGACGTCGTGCGCGCTCTGCAGCACGAGCTGGAAGATCTGCCCTGCGTCGAGGGTCGGCCGCAGTGTCCAGATCCATGCTGCGGCCGCGCTGACGAGCGGTGCTGCGAAGCTCGTCCCGCTGAGGCTCGGCAGGTAGCCGCTCGGGTCGCGCGTGAGCGGGACGGCTCCCATCATCCCGACGCCGGGCGCCGATACGTCGAGGGTGGGCGAGAGCGTCGAGAAAGCTGCGACCGCGCCGTTCTGGTCGGTGGCGCCGACGCTGAGCACGTGCGGATACGAGGCGGGGTACTCCGGCGGGTTGCCTTCGAGGCCGCCGTTGCCTGCGGCGGCGACGATGAGGCAGCCGTTGTGCAGCGCATAGAGAACCGCGTCCTCGAGCTGTGAATCCTGGTTCGTACCGCCGAAGCTGATGCTGATCACTCCCGGGCAGTGCTGGGCGGCGGCGACGATCCCCTGCGCGGCGGTCATGTCGGTGATCTGGCCGACCGGGCTCGCGTCGAAGCTCTGGAACGCCGCCTGCGGATAGACGCCGACAATGCCGACGCCGTTCGCAGCGGCGACCGCGAGCGACGCGACCGCGGTGCCGTGGTACTCGCCGGGCCCGTCGACCGTCTGGCTGTTGAGGAAGGTCGTATTCGGGCGACCGGCGAACTCCGGGCTCGTCGGATCGACGCCGCTGTCGATCACCGTGATCGGGACGCCCGGCCCAGGGGCGGCCGAAGGATCTGCGCCGATGGCGGCGAGCCACCACTCCTGCGCCTGCAACGGATCGCCCTGCGTCCTGCCGGTCGCCGCCGCAGCAGTGCTCGCGCCGCAGAGCGCCACGATCAGGACGATGAGCACGCGGCGCCGCACTGAGCCGGCAGGGTAGCGGTACGCTCGCACGGTGTCTCCTGCGCACGTCGCCCGTGCCTACATCGGTTTGGGCTCGAACCTCGGCGACCGTGAGCAGACGCTGCGGAGCGCGGTCGGTGCGCTGAGCGAGGCGCCCGGTGTCGACGTGGTCTCGGTGTCCGCGCTCGTCGACACGGAGCCTGTGGGATTTCTCGACCAGCCGCGCTTCCTGAACGGCGTCGCGGCCCTCGACACGACGCTGCCGCCGGAGGCGCTGCTCGACCTGCTCCTCGAGATCGAGCGCCGCTTCGGGCGAAGCCGGGAGGGGACCCCGCCCGCAGGGCCTCGGACACTCGACCTCGACCTGCTCCTCTATGGCGATGCGGAGATCGACGAGCCGGGCCTCAGGGTTCCGCACCCGCGGATGCACGAGCGCCCCTTCGTCCTCGGCCCCCTCGCCGAGATCGCCCCAGAGCTCCGGATACCGGGCCGCGGGGAGGTCCAGACGCTCCTCGCACGGCTACACTGAGAACCAGGATGTCGCATCTCGACGATCTGGACGAGTACGAGGCCGAGCTCGAGCTGCGGCTGAAGAAGGAGTACCAGGCGGTGTTCGGTCTCTTCCGCTACTGCGTGCTCACGCCCGACGCGACCTATCTCTGCAATCGCCTCGAGCGCACCGTCTCGCAGCAGGCCGCGTACCCCTACTTCAACCTGCGGCTCGAAGACGTCTGGGTCTGGGACAAGAACCGCCCGACGCGCATGATCCCGCGCACGGAGATCTTCGTCATCTCCGGCGACGTGACGATCGAAGAGCTGCGCGGCGAGGGCGACGAGCCGGTGCTCACGGCAGAGGCGCTCGCGGAGCGCCTCGGCGAGCCGCCGACGCCGCGCGACGAAGACCAGTAGCGGCTCTGCTGTAGATTCGCGCCGCATGCTGCTCGCGGTCGACGTCGGAAACACCCAGACGGTCTTCGGTCTCTACGACGGCGACCAGCTCGGCGAGCGCTGGCGCATCGCGACGGAGGCGCAGCGAACCGGCGACGAGCTGGGCTCGCTGCTCGGCGACTTCGTCGACTTCGACGCGCTCGAGGGAATCTGTCTCTCCTCGACCGTCCCGCGCCTGATTCCGGAGTACGAGCAGGTCGCCGAGCGCTGGGCGAAGGTCCCGCTGCTCGTGATCGGCCCCGGCGTGAAGACGGGGATCCCGATCGAGCACGACGCGCCGCGGGAGATCGGTCCCGACCGCATCGTCAACGCCGTCGCGGCGAAAGAGCGGTACGGCGCACCGGCGATCGTCGTCGACTTCGGTACCTCCACCAACTTCGACGTGGTCTCGGCAAGCGGCGCGTACGTCGGCGGCGTGCTCGCGCCGGGCGTGGAGATCTCGATGGATGCGCTCTTCGCGCGCGCCGCTCGCCTCGTGAAGATCGACTACGTGGAGCCGCCTCAGGTGATCGGGAAGTCCACCGCGACTGCGCTCCAGTCCGGGCTCATCTACGGCTTCGCCGGCCAGGTCGACGGCATCGTCGACGCGATCCGCGGCGAGCTCGGCGCCGAGGCTCCGGCCATCGCGACCGGGGGGCTCGCCGACCTGATCGCACCGCACGCACGCACCATCTCGCACGTCGACCCGTTCCTCACGCTCGACGGGCTGCGGATCGTGTGGGATCGCAACCGCGACGCGGCCTGAGGTTCAGCCGCCGCCGTAGACGGAGATCGGCAGGCTGTCGAGCAGGACGTCGTCATCCGGGTCCGGCAACTCCGCCTCGAGCCGCTCGACGAAGTCGGCAGCGCCCGGCGCGGCGGCGAGCAAGCGAATCACGACCTCGTCGGTCGAGTGCAGCTGGACGATCTCCTGCTTGAACGGGCGCGGGAATCGCCCGTGCCCGAGATACCAGCCGTAGAACTTCTTCAGGAAGCCCGACGCGCGCCGCTCGCCGAGCTCGCGCACGGTCTCGCGGATGAAGACGATCAGCTCGGCGGCGACCTCTTCGCGCGACGGCTGCTCGGTGTCGCCGAACACGATCTCGCGAATCGCCCACGGGTTACCCTGCGCGCCGCGGCCGACCATCACTGCGGCAGCACCCGTCGCCGCGAGCACCGCCTGTGCCTTCGCGTGCGACGTGACGTCGCCCGACGCGATCACCGGCACGTCGACGAGGCTCACGAGCTCGGCGGTCAGAGAGTGGTCCGCGTAGCCCGTGTACATCTGCTTGGCCGACCGAGGATGCAGCGTCAGCGTCGCCGCTCCGGCCTCGACGAGGCGCGGCCCCACCTCGAGGCACGCGCGCGAGCCGTCCTCGACTCCGCGACGCATCTTCACGCTGACGGGCACCGACACCGCCGACGCCACGGCCTCGGTGATGCGGTATGCGAGCTCCGGGTCCTGCAGCAGGTGGGCGCCGGCGCCGGTCTTCGTCACCTTCCGCACCGGGCAGCCGAAGTTCATGTCGACGAGATCCGCGCCGGCGGATTCCACCATCCGGGCCGCCTCGGCCATCGCACCGGGGTCGGAGCCGAAGATCTGGATCGCCAGAGGATGCTCGTCGGAGGCGACGCGCAGATACCCGAGCGTGCGCTCGTTCCCGTGCTCGATCCCCGCACACGAGACCATCTCCGAGCAGACGAGGCCCGCCCCGTAGCGGCGCCCCTGGCGGCGAAACGCCTGGACGCTGACGCCGGCCATGGGGGCGAGGACGACCCGTGTGGGCACCTCGACGTCCCCGATCCACCAGGATTCCCTGAGATTCGCGCTCATAAGCGGAGAATCGTACCCGGCCCGTGTTGACGCCCCCGGGGGCCGGAGGTACCATCCGCCCCCGCCGACGGCGGTTCCGCCCGGTGGTTCTTCGTGCAAGGGGGCAGGGTGAAGGAAGTCATTCTCACGTCCGAGGGCTTCGAGAAGCTCAAGGACGAGATCGAGTACCTCTCCAACGACCGTCGCCGTGAGGTGGCGGAACGCATCCGCGTTGCGCGCGAGTTCGGCGACATCGCGGAGAACGCAGAGTACGACACGGCCAAGACCGAGCAGGGCCATCTCGAGGCGCGCATTGCGATGCTCGAGGACCGGCTCGCGAATGCCCGCGTCGTCACCAAGAAGGAGATCAAGTCAGGCGAGGTGTCGATCGGGACGAAAGTGCGGCTCCGCGACGTCGGCGCGAACAAGACGGTCGAGTACCACATCGTCGGCTCGGCAGAGGCCGATCCCGCCGTGAACAAGCTCTCGAACGAGTCGCCGGTCGGCAAGGCGATCATGGGCCGCAAGAAGGGCGAGACGGTCGAGGTCGCTGCACCGCGCGGCAAGCTCAAGTTCAAGATCATGGACATCAAGGCGGCCTAGCGCCGCTCCCATGTTCGAGCGCTTCACGGAGCGGGCTCGACAGGTTGTCGTCCTCGCGCAGGACGAGGCGCGTGCGCTGCGCCACAACTACATCGGCACGGAGCATCTCTTGCTCGGCCTGCTTCGGGAGCAGGATGGCATTGCGGCGCGCGTGCTCGATTCGCTCGGCATCACGATCGAGGAAGTGCGCGTGCAGGTCGGGCGAATCGTCGGGGAGGGCGACGAAGCCACGGCCGCGCAGATCCCGTTCACGCCGCGTGCCAAGAAGGTGCTCGAGCTCGCGCTGCGAGAGGCGCAGGCGCTCGGGCATCACTACATCGGGACCGAGCATTTGCTCCTCGGTCTCGTACGCGAGAACGAGGGCGTCGCAGCCCGGATCCTGCTCGCGCTCGACGCCGACGCCGAGACGATTCGCGGCGAGATCATCGGCATGCTCTCGGGCGGGCGAGCGCAGAGCCCGGGCGGCGAGACGGTCGTCGCCATGCCGTCCGGCGCTCCGGGCGGACGGGTCCGGTCGTTCGCGTCGGTTCCTCGTCGCACCGCGTCCTACGTGCCACCGCGCGGACGCTCGCTGCCACCCGTCGCGCTTCTCGTCTCCGGTTGGCTGCTCTTCGCAGGCGCGCTCGGCGTCGGGGTGCTCGTCGGCTGGGCGATCTGGGGCTGACCGCCCGTACACTCGCCCGCATGACCGCCCCGAAGAGGTTCCCCGGCCGCGTCGAGATCGCGGCGGTCCGCGCGGAGACCGAGCCGCTCGAGGACGGCGCGAGCGCCGAGACGAAGCGCCGTCTCGCCGGCCGCGCGATGGCGCGGCGCGACATGGGCAAGCTCGTCTTCCTCGACCTCGTCGACCGCTCCGGCCGGATCCAGCTCATGTGCCACGTCGAGCGCACGGGCGAGATCGAGGTTCACCTCGGCGACATCGTCGGCGTCGAGGGATCGCCCGCCAAGTCGCGCCGCGGCGAGCCGTCGCTCATGGTCGACGAGCTCGAGGTGCTCTCCCGCATCCGCACCCCGCTGCCCGACACGTTCCACGGGCTCACGGACGTGGAGCAGCGCTACCGCAAGCGCTATCTCGACCTGCTGATGAACGAGGAGACGCGCAGCGACACGATGGTGCGCTCGCGAATGGTCGCGGCTATCCGGCGCACGCTCGACGGGTGGGGTTTCGTCGAGGTCGAGACGCCCGTCCTCCAGCCGCGCTACGGCGGGGCATTCGCAGAGCCGTTCGTGACGCACTACAACGCGCTCGACGCCGACTACTACCTGCGCATCGCGACGGAGCTCTACCTCAAGCGCCTGATCGTCGGCGGGCTCGAGAGGGTCTACGAGATCGGCAAGGACTTCCGCAACGAGGGCGTCTCGTTCAAGCACAACCCCGAGTTCACGATGCTCGAATGGTACGAGGCCTACGCCGACTACCGCGACATCATGGAACGGATCGAGCAACTCGTCTCGCGCGCTGCGCATGACGTGCTCGGTACGACGAAAGTCTCGTTCCGCGGGCACGACATCGACCTCGCGCCGCCGTGGCGGCGCCTCAGCTTCGTCGACGCACTGCACGAACACGGTCTCTGGACGCGCGACGAGTCCGAGCTACGGCGTCTGCTCGAGGAGCGCAACGTCGACGTGTCGCACGATCCGACCTGGGCGAAGCTGATCGACCACGCGCACTCGCACTTCGTCGAGCCGAACCTGATCCAGCCCACGATCCTCTATGACTATCCGGTCGAGCTCTCGCCGTTCGCGCGCGCAACGCAAGACGATCCAACGCTCGTCGAGCGCTTCGAGTATTTCGCCGGCGGGATGGAGCTCGGTAACGCGTTCACGGAGATCAACGACGCCGAGGAACAGGCTGGTCGGTTCTCGCTCCAGGAGAACGAGCGCGCGGCCGGCGACGTCGAAGCCGAGGGCGGGGATCCCGACTACGTCGAGGCGCTGTCGTACGGCATGCCGCCGACAGGCGGCATCGGGCTCGGCATCGACCGGCTCGCGATGCTCCTCACCGGCAAGGACTCGATCCGGGACGTCATCCTCTTCCCGGCGTTGCGCTCCCGGGACTGACCGCCAGATCCGCTAGACCGTCAGCGCAGCCTGCGTCGACGCGACCACGTCGGCGAGGATCTCGTCCAGCAGGCGCGTCGGCTGCCAGCCGATCTCCGCCGTCACCTTCTCGATCGCCGGCTGGCGGTGGAGCATGTCCTCGATCCCCTGGCCGTAGACCTCGTCGTACGGGACGTAGACGATCTCGGAGCTCGACTCGGTGATCGCGATCACGCGCTCCGCGAGCTCGCCGATCGAGACGCGCTCCGTCGAGCCCACGTTGAAGATCTGGCCCGCGGTGTCGGCGTCCATGAGCCCGGAGAGCGCACGGATCGTGTCCTGCACATGGCAGAAGCAGCGCGTCTGCGTGCCGTCGCCGTGGATCTCGAGCGTGTCGCCTGCAAGTGCGGCTTGAACGAAGCGGGGAATGACCATGCCGTACTGCCCGCTCTGGCGCGGCCCGACCGTGTTGAAGAGGCGGACGATCACGCAGTCGAGTCCGCGCTCCTGGTGATAGGCAAGGGTCAGGAACTCATCGAGCGCCTTCGACTCCGCGTAGGCCCAGCGCCGCGCGGTCGTCGGCCCGTACAAGCGCTTGCTCTCCTCGTCGAGCGCCTCGGGCTCTCGCCGGTCTCCGTAGACCTCCGACGTGGACGCGATCAGCACACGCTTGCCGAAGCGATGGCAGTGATCGAGAACTTCTTCCGTTCCCTGGATGTTCGTGACGAGCGTGTGCACCGGCTCTTCGACGATCAGCCGAACGCCAACCGCCGCTGCGAGATGGAACACCACGTCGCTGCGATGGACGAGCTCGTTCACCACCGATGACTTCAGGACGGAGTCGACGACGAGGTGGAATGCCGGGTGCTCGCGCAGGTGAGCGACGTTCTTCTCCGCACCGGTCGACAGGTCGTCGAGGACGAAGACCTCCCAGCCTTGCGTGAGGAGCAATTCGGAGAGATGCGAGCCGATGAAGCCGGCTCCGCCGGTGATCAGCGCGGTGCGGTTGGGACTGGCGGTGCTCATGGTGCGCCCGATCGTAACGATCGGACGTGAGGAATCGGTCAGCATCGACCGGGCCGCAGGCGCCCCCGAAGGCTTGCAGAGGTCGAGCAGTCCGAGCCGTCAGCCGATAATGGTGGGGTGCGCACGTTCATAACCCGCAGCGTCCGCTTCGTCGGCCCCTGGCTCCTCGTCATCACACTGGTCGCGGCGGGTACGGCCGCAGCTCTGGGGTACGGCCTCACCGCTCCGAAGCGGTATCGCGCCACTGCGCAGCTGCTCGTCTCGCCGGTGTCCGTCACCGATCCGACCTTCAACGGACTCGACGTCCTGCGCGACTCGGGCGGCAAGCAGACAGCGGCTGCGAGCGCCGCGGCGCTTCTTCGCTCGCCGCAGGTCGCGGACGAGGTGCGCGCAGATCTCGGGCTTGCGCGGTCGCGGGACTCGCTGCTGCATGCGCTCGACGCACACGTCGTCGACTCGAGCGACGTTGTCGGAGTGACGATCGAGGACACCTCGGCCGCGGGATCCGCGCAGCTCGCCAACGCGTTCGCGGATGCGCTCGTCAAGCAGCGGACGGCGAGCTTCCAGAGCCAGCTGGCCACGACGATCCGCCGCGACCAGCAGCTGCTGAATGCCATTCCGAAGGCACAGCGCGCGACCCCGTCGGGTATCGAGCTCCAGAAGCGCCTCGCCGTTCTGCAGGGCTTTCAGGGCCAGCCGGATCCGACGATCCGGCATGCGGGCCAGGCGTCCGCGCCCGCGGCCGCCTCGTGGCCGAAGCTGCCGCGGCTTGCGGCCACAGGCGCCCTTGCAGGCCTTGCCGTCGGCCTCGTTGCCGCGCTGGTCCTTCTGCTCGGACGCTTCGGCCGCCGTCCCGCCGGCGAGAACGCACCCTATGATCGTGCGGTGTCCGACCGCCTCGTCGAGCGACTCGAGCAGCGCGTCACCGAGCGGATCTCCGCGCTCGAGGCGGAGCGGCACCAGCTCGGTGTCCGCGAGGCGGCGCTCGCCGTGCGCGAGCAGGAAGTCTCTGCGAAGCTCGACGAGCTGCGGGCTGCGATCGCGGCCGCCCCCGATTCGACGGGGAAGGCGCGGCCGCGGGCCGATGCTGCTGCCGCCAAGGCGCTCGATGAGCGGACGGCGGCACTCGATGCGCGGGTCGCTGAGCTGACGCAGCGAGAGCTCGGCCTCGCCCGTCGCGCAGCCGACCTCGCGCGGCTGGAGCAGGAAAGCGGTTCCGAGGCCGACGAGCGCCTCGCCGCCCGGGAGGCGACCGTCGTCGCCCGGGAGGAGGAGGTCGCGGCAAAGCTCGACGAGTTGCGCACCGCGCTCGCGGCGGTCCCCGAGTCGAGTGGGTCGGAGCCGGAGGCTGCGGCTGCCGAGCTCGACGGGCGGTCTGCCGTTCTCGATGCCCGCGTGGCGGAGCTGACCCAGCGCGAGATCGGCCTTGCCCGCCGCGTCGCCGAGGTGGCGAAGCGCGAGCAGGAGGCCGAGGCGCTGGCGGCGGGGATCGCAGCGTCGGCGGCCGCCGCGGCCGCCGAGGAGCACGACGAACGGGCTGCTGCCCTCGATGCCCGCGTCGCGGAGCTGACCCAGCGTGAGATCGACGTTGCACGCGGCGCCAGCGAGCTCTCGAAGGAGAAGCAGGAGCTCGCCAAGGAGCAGCAGGCGGCGAAGGCGCGCACGGAGGAGCTCGCGCTGCGCGCGGCCGAGCTCGAGTCGAAGCTCGAGTCGACGGAGCGGGCGGCGGCGGAGCGTGCGGCGGCGGAGGAGCGCGAGGCGGCGGAGCGCGAAGCGACCGAGCGCGAAGCGGCCGAGCGCGCGGCGGCCGAGCTCGCAGCGCGAAGAGCCGAGCCGCCACCGCCCTCGACCCTGGCGCAGGCCGTCCGGCGAGCGGAGTCGGGGCCACCTGACCACCTCGACGCCGAGGAGGCGTCAGGGACGTGGAACCTGCTCGTGCTCGAGCGGCTCGTCAGCGACCGCGGCGCCGCCTTCCCCGAGAAGCGCGACGAGTGGGTTTCGACCCTCTACTTCCTGCGCGAGTACGCGGAGCCCGACGGCACGGTCTCGTCGAGCTTCGACGGGCTCATCCAGGACACCTTCGCGGAACTCGTGGCGTAATCGCGCAGCGGGGCTGCGCAGGCGGTCCGCTCGGGACGTTCGCGATCGTCAACACGATCGAGCTCGTGCCGACGTGGTTGCGGGTGTCGACTGCGCCCACTTCGAGCGTGTAGAACCCGTTCGGAAAGACGGTCGTATCGAGTGCGTGCTCGACCCAGTAGACGTACTGGCCGGGTCGGTGCGGCTTGTTCTGATACGAGCCTGCGGCGTAGACGTAGTCGTAGAGGTCGTTGATCGGCAGACCGGACTGGAAGCTGACGGAGACGCCCGAAGCGACGACCGGTCCGTCTTCGCTTGTCAGCGTCCACCAGACCTCGTCGGGCGCGAGCCGGGCGACGTCCCAGGGCGCCGGCGGCGCGATTGGAGGTGTGTCGTACACGCTCGCCTGGACGTCGAGCATGCCGCTGATGGACGACGCGTCGACCGCACCGCCGCCGGTCGTCAGCAGCTGGATCGTGGCGACTGTCGGCACCGTGTTGTCGTAGAACGGCGAGATCCCGCCCTTGCGCAAGGGGTTCCGGTATGAGCCCCGGAAGCTCTCGGCGAAGTGCACGTGCCCCCAGCCGTGGATCACGTGCCCGATGAGCTGGTGCAGCTTCACGTGCGTCCCGCTGAGCACGACGGGACGGATGTGCCAGTAGCCGTACCGTCGCCCGGATGCCCGCCCGATCGTGACCGAGTCGGCGTGTCTCCGGACGACGACGCCCGGTTCGACCGAGTAGACGGGAGATCCGTCGGCCGCGACGATGTCGATCCCGAAGTGGAACGCGGAGAGCTCGCTCTCGGCGCCGAGATGGAAGCGCGGGTCGCCGAACGAGCCGCGAATCGGATGCGGCGAATAGAACGGCTTGACGGGCCAGCCGTATCCGGCGGCCGTCGCGGGCAGGAACAGAATGCTGACGAGGAGCGCGAGGAGCGCCGGGAGCGCGCGCATGCGCCGGTACCGTAGCCGCGGCTCCGGACCGTAAATCCTTACGATCTGCTCTGCTGCGGCCATTTCCCCTGCTCTCCGCGGGATCCGTGACGCGTATGGGTCTACTTCGGGGGCGCTGCTGCCGATAAGGCACCTGGGGCGCCTTTGTGGCACCAGGGCCCTCCGCTACGATTGCTCCACCTTCGGCCGGTACGCGATCATCCCGATCGCGTCGCGGAATGTCTCAGGAAGGGGGTCGAGGGACTTGTTCGAACGCTTCACCGAACGGGCACGCCAGGTAGTCGTCCTCGCACAGGACGAAGCCAGGGCGCTCAAGCACAACTACATCGGCACGGAACACATCCTGCTCGGCCTGCTGCGTGAGGAGGAGGGCCTTGCAGCCCGCGTTCTCGAGTCGCTCGACATCACCGTGGAAGAGGTGCGCGCCCAGGTTGCGCGGATCGTCGGCCAGGGTGACGAGGTCACGACCGGACAAATCCCGTTCACACCGCGCGCCAAGAAGGTGCTCGAGCTGGCGCTGCGCGAGGCGCTCTCCCTCGGCCACAACTACATCGGCACCGAGCACATCCTGCTCGGCCTCGTTCGCGAGAACGAGGGCGTCGCAGCGCGCATCCTGCTCGACTTCGACGCCGATGCCGAGAAGATTCGCAACGAGATCATTCGCATGCTGTCAGGACCCGGCCGCCGACAGGGCGGCGCCACAGGCGGTCCCGCCGGCGAGAAGTCGAAGAGCTCGAAGCTCCTCGACCAGTTCGGCCGCAACCTGACGAAGCAATCGACCGAGGGCAAGCTCGACCCGGTCGTCGGCCGCGCCACCGAGATCGAGCGGCTGATGCAGATCCTCTCGCGGCGCACGAAGAACAATCCGGTGCTGATCGGCGAGCCGGGCGTCGGCAAGACCGCCGTCGTCGAAGGCCTCGCCGCGCGCATCGCGACGAACCAGGTTCCGGAACTGCTCAAGAACAAGCAGATCTACACGCTCGATCTCGCAGCGCTCGTCGCGGGCTCGAAGTACCGCGGCGAATTCGAGGAGCGCCTCAAGAAGGTCATGAAAGAGATCATGCAGCGGGGCGACATCATCCTCTTCATCGACGAGCTGCATAACCTCGTCGGCGCGGGTGCGGCCGAGGGCGCGATCGACGCGGCCTCGATCCTCAAGCCAGCGCTCGCACGTGGTGAGCTCCAGACGATCGGCGCGACGACGCTCGACGAGTACCGCAAGTACCTCGAGCGTGACGCCGCGCTCGAGCGGCGTTTCCAGCAGGTGCGTGTCGAGGAGCCGTCGGTCGACGACACCGTGCAGATCCTGCGGGGCCTTCGCGACCGGTACGAGGCGCACCATCGCGTCAAGATCACCGACGAGGCGCTGCACGCTGCCGCCGAGCTCGCAGACCGGTACATCCAGGACAGACACCTGCCCGACAAGGCGATCGACCTGATCGACGAGGCTGCGTCGCGCATCCGCATCCGCTCGATGAACGCGCCGCCGCGCTATCGCGAGCTGGAAGACGAGATCGAACGTGTCCGCAAGGACAAGGAAGACTCGATCGAGGCGCAGGAGTTCGAGAAGGCCGCCTCGCTCCGCGACAAGGAGCGCAAGCTCACGCAGAAGAAGCGCGAGCTCGAGGAGCAGTGGCGGAACTCGGAGAACGTCGAGGAGCAGCCCGAGGTCGGCGAGGAAGAGATCGCGGACATCGTGTCGATGTGGACCGGCATCCCGGTCTTCAAGCTCACCGAGGCCGAGTCGCAGCGGCTGATCCGCATGGAGGACGAGCTGCACAAGCGCGTCATCGGCCAGGAAGAGGCGATCATCGCCGTCTCGAAGTCGATCCGGCGTGCCCGGGCCGGCATCAAGGACCCGAAGCGCCCGAGCGGGAGCTTCATTTTCTTGGGCCCCTCCGGCGTCGGCAAGACGGAGCTCGCGCGCACGCTCGCCGAGTTCCTCTTCGGCGACGAGGACGCGATGCTCCAGGTCGACATGTCGGAGTACATGGAGAAGCATTCCGTGTCACGGCTCGTCGGCTCGCCGCCCGGCTACATCGGCTACGACGAGGGCGGCCAGCTCACCGAGGCGGTGCGGCGCAAGCCGTACTCCGTGCTCCTGCTCGACGAGATCGAGAAGGCACATCCCGACGTGTTCAACATCCTGCTCCAGATCCTGGAGGAGGGAAAGCTGACCGACGCCCAGGGGCGCCGCGTCGACTTCCGGAACACGATCGTGATCATGACCTCGAACATCGGGGCCTCGCAGATCTCGAAGAACCAGGGCTTCGGCTTCTCGGTCGGCGACGAGAACGGCCTGTCGTACGACGAGATGAAGGGCCGCGTCATGGGCGAGCTGAAGAAGGTGTTCCGCCCCGAGCTGCTGAACCGCATCGACGAGATCATCGTCTTCCACAAGCTCGAGAAGACGGAGATCATGCAGATCGTCGACATGATGCTGAAGCGGCTGCGCGAGCAGATGGCCAACCACGAGGTCAGCATCGAGCTGACCGAGGAGGCGAAGGAGCTGCTCGTCGACAAGGGCTACGACCCGGCGATGGGTGCCCGGCCTCTCCGCCGCGCGATCCAGCGCTACATCGAGGACCCGCTGGCCGACTACGTGCTCGGCCGCCAGCTCGAGCCGGGCTCGACGATTCTCGTCGCACGCAAGATGAACGAGGACGGCGAGCCGGGCGAAGAGGTCGACATCACCTTCATCCCCGGTGAGGTCACGCCGGAGCAGGTGACCGTCCCGTCGGAGCCCCTGGCTCCCACGGATGCGGGCGATCTCAGCCCTGAGAGCTAGCCCGGCGCCTCGACGACATCGGACAACGGGAGCGGCCGCCGAGAGGCGGCCGCTTTCGTACCGGGTTCGACCACGCGCAGCGAGGCGGGATGCTCCCCGCCTCGCGCGCGCTTGCCCTGAGCACTCGGGGGCGGCCCGGCTTCCCGAACCACCCCCTCGACCGAACGATGCGGCCTGCGGCAACCCGCATCGCCGGTCCTCACAGCCTGAGGGCTTTCGCCGCCCGCGCCTCCCCCGAAACGGGGATGTGAAGTAGCGCGCTGAACCACCCGAAAGGGGACGAATCAAGTGGATGCCGGGGCGCAGTATCTCGTCAACGGCACATCCCCACGGCCCGCCACCTGCGGCGGCAGGGCCGGTGCCCCTCTCCCCCTCAACGTCGAAGCAGCCCCCTTGCGGCGGGGCTGCTTTTTCGTTCTCGCTTCGCCCGCTTCGCTTTCCGCTCGCTCGGGGCGCCGGCGGTGCGTGGCTCGCGGCGGGGCGGTATCACTGCTCTCGCCGAACAAGTTCGGCTCCGCGACGGAGAAGCTGCCGGGAACGCTTGACGTTCTCGTCCGCTTCCGTTCGTAGGGTGGAGGGTGGCGAAACCGGCCGTTCAGTTCTCGTGCACCGAGTGCGGTACCTCGGCCGGCCGCTGGTTCGGACGCTGCCCCGGCTGCTCCGCCTTCGGGACGCTCGTCGAGGAAGTCGTCGGGCAGGTCACGCACGCGCGTACGCCGCCGAAGCCGCTGCTTCGGCTCGTCGACGTGCACGTCGAAGAGGCCACGCGGATCTCGACCGGCGTGCCCGAGCTCGACCGGGTGCTCGGTGGCGGCCTCGTACCCGCGTCCCTCGTTCTCGTCGGCGGGGAGCCCGGTGTCGGCAAGTCCACGCTGCTCCTGACCGCGCTCCAGGAGATGAGTGCGACCCATCGCACGCTCCTGATCACGGGCGAGGAGTCGGTCGCGCAGGTCAAGCTCCGCGCCGAGCGGCTCGGCGGCGCCGCGAACGTCGAGATCCTCGCGGAGACCGAGCTCGAGGTCGTCTGCGCGACGCTCCAGGCGGAGCGGCCCGACGTCTGCGTGATCGACTCGATCCAGACGCTCTACTCGGCCGACCTCAGCTCCGCTCCCGGCTCCGTCGCGCAGGTGCGCGAAGCCGCGGGGCGCCTCCTTCGCGTCTCGAAGGAGTCGGGCGTCGCGACGATCCTCGTCGGCCACGTGACGAAGGACGGCACCGTCGCCGGCCCGCGCGTCCTCGAGCATCTCGTCGACTGCGTCCTTCAGTTCGAGGGTGACCGCTACCGCGCCCACCGGGTGCTGCGTGCCGCGAAGAACCGCTTCGGCTCGACGAACGAGATCGGCATCTTCGAGATGACCGGCGCCGGACTGGTCGGCGTGCCCGACCCGTCCGAGGTCTTCGGACGGACGGTCGACGGCGAGCCCGGAGCCGCCGTTGCCTGCGCCCTCGAGGGAACGCGACCCATCCTGCTGGAGATCCAGGCGCTCGTCGCGCCCTCCGACCTCGCGATGCCGCGGCGCGTTGCCACAGGGGTCGACCCGAAGCGGCTCGCCATGATCGTCGCAGTGCTCGCGCGGCACGCCGGCATCGGCCTCGGCCAGGCGGACGTCTTCGTCAACGTCGCCGGCGGCGTCCGGATCGACGAGCCCGGTGCGGACCTCGCCGTCGCGCTCGCGATCGCGTCCGCCGCACGACGGGCGCCGGTGCGTGCCGGCATCGCCGCGTTCGGCGAGATCGGGCTCACGGGCCGGCTCCGCCCGGCGACGCAGGCGGACCGGCGGCTCGAGGAGTGCGCGAAGCTCGGGCTCAGCGCCGTCGTCGCGCCTGAAGGCACTCCGGCGCGTGGCACACTGCGCGTGACGCGGGCCGAGACGATCCGTGAAGCGATCCGCGCCGGACTCGATGCCGAACAATCCGCCGCAGAGGGAGACCAGGGACGCTAGGGCCGATTGGGCTCCGCCGGAGCTCGGGTTCACCCGGACGCCGTCGGAAGACGATCCGCGGCGCGATCCCGTGCTGCTCCAGGCGGTCGCGAAGATCGCTCCGGGCACGGGGATCCGGCAGGCGATCGACGACGTGATCCGCTCGAGGGAAGGGGCGCTGATCGTGATCGGCGACCCGCATCACCTCGCCTTCCTCTTCTCCGGCGGCATCAAGCTCGACGCGCCGTTCCGTTCGCAGCTGCTGTACGAGCTCTCGAAGATGGACGGCGCGATCATCGTCGACACCGCCCTGAAGCGGCTCGCCTGGGCGAACGTCCAGCTCATGCCCGATCCCGAGATTCCCTCGGACGAGACGGGGACGCGGCACCGCACCGCGGAACGGGTCGCAAAACAGACCGGAGCGCTGGTCGTCGCGGTCTCGCAGGAGCGCGAGGTCGTGACCGTGTTCGTGGGGCAGGCGCGCTACCAGCTCGACCCGGTAGCCGACGCGCTCGCCAAGACGAACCAGGCGCTTGCAACGCTCGACACGTATCGCCAGCGGCTGGAGCAGGTGCTGCTCCGCCTCACGGCGCTCGAGTTCCAGAGCGCCGTCACACTCGACGACGTGCTCGTCGTGCTCCAGCGGGCCGCGATGACCTCCCGCATGGCCGAGCGCATCGAGCGGGACTGCGTCGAGCTCGGCAGCGAGGGACGCTTGATCCGGATGCAGCTCGAGGAGCTCGTCGGGAACGTCCCGGCGGATCTCGATGCCGTCGTCCGCGACTACCACGCAGCCGGCGCCGGCGCGGAGGCCACGCTGGCGCTCGAGGGGCTCCGCGCCATGCGCTACCGCGACCTGCGCGAGTCGGAGCGCCTCGCCGAGCTGATCGGCTACGGACGAGGGGTGAACCCGCTCGACCGTACCGTCACTCCGCGAGGCTTTCGCGTCCTCTCCCACATCCCGCGGCTGCCGGAGACGGTGATCCAGCGGGTCGTCCGGGACATGGGCACCCTGGAGACGGTCGTCCGGGCCTCCCAGCGCGAGCTCGAGGCCGTGGAGGGCGTCGGAGCGGTCAGGGCCCGCGAGATCCGTGAAGGGCTGCGGCGCCTCCAGGAGCACAACCTCGTCGACCGCTACCTCCAGCTGTGACTGCGCTTTCTTGCTTTCCAGCGTAAAAACGCGAGAAAAGTGGCTTTTCCAGGCCGTTTTTGCTAGAATGGCTCCTCTCGGGCCGGTGCAGGAGGTGCGCCGGCTCTTTTGGCGGGAAAGCCTCGATACGAAGGGGAGGGTCGGCTTGTACAAGGTCGGCGACAAGGTGGTGTATCCGCACCACGGTGCCGGGACGGTCGTTAAGAAGGAGTCGCGCGAGGTACTCGGGACGAAGCGCGAATACCTGACGATCAAGATCCTTCACAACGACATGACAGTGCAGGTCCCGAGCGAGAACGCCGACCAGGTCGGCCTTCGGAGGGTCATCGGAGAAAAGGAAGTCGGCGTGGTGCTGAAGGCACTGACCGGCGGCTCGACCGAGATGCCGAAGAACTGGAATCGCCGGTTCAAGCACAACCGGGACAAGATGAAGACGGGCGACATCCTCGAGCTCTCCGAGGTCGTCAAGAATCTCTCGCTGCGCGACCATGAGAAGGGCCTGTCCACGGGCGAGAAGCAGATGTTCGTGAAGGCGAAGAAGATCCTCGCCTCCGAGCTGATGTACGCCAAGGGCATGGACGAGGAAGAGTGCGCCGAATGGCTCGACGGGGTGCTCGCCGGTGTCGGGGGCAACGGCAAGAAGCGGCCCGCGGCCAAGAAGAAGGCCGTCGCGGCGACCGCCTAGCCCGGGCTCGTGAGCGTCTGGGCGATCCTCGTGGCCGCTGGCCGCGGGGAGCGGCTGGGCCTCGAGCAACCGAAGGCATTCGCGAAGCTCGGCGAGGATCCGCTCCTCGCCGAGCCTCTGCGTCGTCTGGAGGAATCCGGCTGGATCGACGCCATCGTCCTCGTGGCGCCGCCCGGGTGGGAGGAGCCGGCCATTTTGCTGGTGGAGGAGCTCGGGTGCGGCAAGGTGAATGCCTGCGTTCCCGGAGGTGACACGCGCGCCGAGTCGGTGCGCGCCGGCGTCGCGGAGGTGCCGGCCGACGCGGTCGTCGTGCTCGTGCACGACGCGGCGCGGCCGCTCCTGCCCGAGACCGTGATCGAGCGTGTGCTCGCACCGCTCTCGGAGGGCTGGGACGGCGCCGTGCCGGGGCTGCCCGTCGCGGACACACTCAAGCGCGTGGGCTCCGACGGTGCGATCCTCGAGACCGTGTCGCGGGACGGCCTCTGGGCCGTGCAGACGCCGCAAGCGTTCCCGGCCGACGTGCTCCGGGCGGCGGTCGCGGCCGAGGGCGGGGCCACGGACTGCGCCGCCCTCGTCGAGGCGCGGGGTGGCCGCGTGAAGGTCGTCGAGGGCGATCCGCAGCTCCTCAAGGTGACGACCGCCGACGACCTCGCCAAGATCGCCTCGTGGCTGTGACCGCAGTGGTGTTCGACGTGGGCGAGACCCTCGTCGACGAGACGCGCAACTGGGAAGGCCTCGCCGACGCCTGCGGCGTCCCGCGCTTCACGCTCATGGCCCTCGTCGGCGCCGCGATCGGGCGCGGCGAGTCGCATCAGCGCGCGATCGAATGGCTCGGTCTGGACGTGCCTCCGGGCGCGTTCACGAGCGATTCGTTCTATCCCGATGCGGTGGAGTGCCTGATGACCCTCCGCGAGTCGGGGCTCCGCGTCGGCGCGGTCGGCAACATGGCGATCGTGCACGAGGAGCTCGTCCGGCCACACGTGGATTTCGTCGCCTCATCCGAGCGCTGGGGAGTCGAGAAGCCGGACCCGGCGTTCTTCGAGCGCCTGATCGACGAGGTCGGCCGGCCCGCCTCGGAGATCGCCTACGTCGGCGACCGTGTGGACAACGACATCGAGCCGGCGCTCGCGGCGGGGCTGGTCGCGGTGCACGTGCGGCGCGGCCCGTGGGGGCACCTGCAGGAGCCGCCGATCGAGGCGATCAGCATCGGCTCGCTCGGCGAGCTCCCCGGAGAGCTCCTGTGACGGACTTTCGCGTGGGCACCGGGTTCGACGCGCATGCGTTCGAGCAGGGCGTGCCCCTCGTGCTCGGCGGCGTGCAGATCGATCATCCGCGCGGCATGGTGGGGCACAGCGACGGCGACGTGCTTGCACATGCGCTCACCGACGCGGTGCTCGGCGCGGCGGGCATGGAGGACATCGGCGCGCTCTTCCCGTCGGGCGATCCGGCCCTCGAAGGTGCGGATTCGCTCGAGCTGCTCCGCGTGGCGTGGCAGCACGTCCGCGACGCCGGCTGGGAGCTCGCGAATGCGGACGTCGTGCTGATCGGCGAGGAGCCGCGCCTCGCGCCGCATCGCGACGCAATGCGGGCACGGCTTGCGGACGCGCTCGGCGTCGATACGCAGCGCGTCGCCGTTCGCGCGACGACGACGGACGGGCTCGGCTTCACGGGCCGGCGGGAGGGCCTCGCAGCGCAGGCCGTCGCGCTACTCCAGCGATGAAGCTCCGCATCATCACGCACGCCGAGAAAGACCTGCGCGACACGATGCCGCACATGTGGCCGGCGTTCATGGACCACGACCCGATCGTCTCGACGTTTTGGGCCCGGCTCTACGACGTGTACGCCGACTTCCAGCTGTGGGTGCTCGACGGCAAGGACACGGTCGCGAACGCCTGCACCCTGCCCGTGTCATGGGACGGGCTGGCAGAGCCGCGCGGCCTCGACTGGGCAATGACGAACGGCGCAGCAGGCGCGCCGACGACGCTCTGCGCCGTGGTCGTGAACATCGTGCCGTCGCATCGAGGTACCGGTCTGTCGGGCGCGCTGCTACGGCGGATGAGCAGTCTCGCCGCTGCGCACGGACTCGACTCGCTGATCGCACCGGTTCGCCCGACGTGGAAGGAGCACTACCCGTTGACGCCGATCGAGCGCTATGTCCGCTGGCGGCGGGAGGACGGGCTCCCGTACGACCCGTGGCTCCGGACGCACGAGCGAATCGGCGGGTCGATTCTCGATCCGGCGCCGCGCTCGATGACGATCACCGGGTCACGCGAGGAGTGGGAGGAGTGGACCGGCCTGCAGTTCCCCGAAGACGGCGACTACATCGTGCCGCGTGCGCTCGTGCCGGTGCGCTTCGAGAACGGGGTCGGCACGTACGTCGAGCCGAACGTGTGGATGAAGCACCCGCTCTACTCGGACTGAGGGCTGGGCGGACTGAAAGTACGCGCGCTAGCGGCGGCGTTGGCCGTCGCGCTTGGCCTTCTCGAGCTTGCGGCGCATCTGCCGGTTCGTCGCCTCGGGCGCCAGTGCGCCCTGTTCTTCCTGCACCTGGATGAGCGCGCGCCGCTCCTGTGCGGTCAGCGTCGACATCGCCGCCTGCGCGCGGTTCGGGTCTCGGAGCGCGCCGGAGCGCTGCATCTTCTTCATCGCGCTCGCGAGCTCCGGATTCGAGCGCTCGAGCGCGGCGTTCGACGCCTTCTCGAGCCCGCGCTTGAAGATCGGCACCTTCGAGATGAGCCCGATCACGGGCCGGAGGTAGCGGCCGCCCTTGATGCGGCCGAGGAGTGCCACGATCCCGAGCAGGACGACGAGGCCGAGCAGGATCCACAGCGGGATCAGCAGAGTGACGATGTCCGCGAGCATGGGCTGATCGTACCGGGCTACGCCGGGAGTGAGACGGTCTCGCCGTCGAGGTGGACGAGGCCGTCCCGAAGGAGCGACGCGACGGCTTCGGTGTCCAGCTCCGCCACCGGTCGTGTCTCGGCGGCGACGAGGCGGAGCGTCACGGCGCGCCTCTGGCGAAACGACCCCTCGAACGGCCCTTGCTTGCGCTCCGGCTCATAGCGGAGTCCGCGCGAGGGGCACCCGGCGGCGAGCGGGCAGGCCTCGCAGCGCGGGACGCGGGCAAGGCAGACCGTGGCGCCGAGGTCCATCAGCGCCTGCGCGGAGGCCGCCGTGAACAGGTATCCGGTGCGCTCGGAGACCCGGCGTACGTTCACGTCGACGGGGAGGACGTCGCGCCCGTGGGCGAAGCAGGCGACGGCGTCAGCCGTGTACCGCCCGACGCCGGGCAGCTCGGTGAGATCGTCGGGCCAGCCGTGCGCCGCGACCTGCTGCGCCGCCCGGTGCAGGTTGAGTGCGCGCCGGTTGTACCCGAGCCCCTGCCACTCGCGGATCACGTCGGCGGGCGATGCAGCAGCGAGAGCTTCGACGGTCGGCCAGCGCTCGAGCCAGGCATGCCAGCGGGGCACGACCCGGTCGACCTGCGTCTGCTGCGCCATGACCTCCGACACCCAGATCGCGTATGGATCGCGCGTCGCTCGCCACGGAAGAGGGCGCTCGTTTTGGCTGAACCAAGCCAGAAGCAGCTCCTCCATCGGCGCTAGCCTACGCGCGTCACGCGACGGCGTCGAAGATCCAGAAGCGTTCTCCGCGCTCCGCTTCGAGCTTCGCGAGCAGGTCCCGGTGGATCTCCCGAACTCGAGCCGGGGTGATTGCCTCGTCGGGATGAACTTCCTCCATCGTCAGGCTCGTCTTGTCCTCGTACAGATGCTCGCCGGCGAGACGAGCCTGGTCGTCGTACGGCCAGATGAACGCCTGCCGGCTCGACGCGTGGTAGAGCGCATCGGGATCGTCGACGTCGTAGCCGATCGCTCGCAGAGCGGCGCCAGGGGCGAGTTGGTGAAACGTGATCTCGTCGCAGACTCCCCAATCGCCGACAGCAAGGCGGTCGTCGGAGTGCCAGAGGACGGATTCACCAACGCCGTTGTAAAAGGCGAGCACACCTTCCTTGCCGGTGATGACGGCGGGAGCCGCACCCCACGTCACCCGGTAGACGGGCTCGTCGACCATCATGTCGGGCTGCACGATCGTCTCGTACTCGCCTGCGCCCTCTAGGTGCACATGGCGCCAGAAGTTGAGCAGGATCGCGCGATGAAGCGGATTCGTCGTGACTTCCAAGAGCTCCGCCGTCGGGATCATGCAGTCGTAGACGGCTCTCTCGAACCTGTTCATCTGTCTCCTCTCATGGCCAGTCCTTCCGACGCGTGCGGTCGGCGCCACATTACGAGACGCGGTGACTCCCGCGGCCGCCCTCAGCTTGTTTCGATGGGGAGTTTGGTCCACGGAACTCGGGTGCGGAGAGGCCGACAGGGGCGAAGGGATGCTCAGCCCACAGACGACGGGAGATCTCCTCGGGGTAGGGCCGGACGGCCGGTTCGGTATCGATGATCCAGGTCTGCCGCTCACGCGGGTCGTAGGCGGGCCACCCGGGGTCGCCCGTCGCGGCGAATGCGGTCCAGGCAGCGCGCACGCGGGTCGTGAGCCGCGCCGCCTCCGCTGACGGCTGGTGCCCGATCAGGAATGCCGCGGCTCCGGCCGTCAGGTTGCCGAAGGTCAGGGGCAGGCCGAGCCCGTGGCAGGCGCCGAGGGTCTCGCCACCCATGCCGGGAGCGTTCCAGGCGAGTTCGTACAGGTGGGTCTGCCCGTGAAGGTGGTGGGCTTGGGCCAGGCGCAGGGAGGGCATGCGGAAGAGCCGGTCGGAGTGGAGGAGTTCGTAGAGCTTTTCCGAGCCGACCGCGGGATGCGCTGCGCGGTAGGCGCCAGGGTCGGGGGCCAGGACGCTCAGGGCGACATCTAACTGCTCGGCGGTGATTTCTCCGAGTTCGCCCTTGACGGCCATGAAGAGTCGGTACTCGTCGCGGGTGTGGCCGACGATCAGCTCGATGCCGGACGCAGCCCCGCCGGCCAGTGCCTGCCAGGGCACGTCGGGCAGCACCTCGCCGTCCACGACGGGCGCGAAGGGCGTCTGCAAGTGCGCGGCCTCGCCCCACCGCGGGTTGGCGGCCATCTTGGCGGCCACCTCGTCCGCGGCGACGTTCAATCGCGAGGGGGAGATGCGGGCCAGCTCATGGGCGGAAGGAGGCAGGCCCAGGTGGGAGGCGATCGCGCCGGCGATGTCGGTGGCGAGCGCCTCGGTGAAGTACAGGCCGGGCACGCTTTGCGCGATCGCCCGGTGGAACAGCCCGGCGGCGCTGGGCATGACCATCAGCGCGGCGATGCTGCCGGCTCCCGCCGACTCGCCGAAGACGGTCACTCGTGCGGAGTCTCCGCCGAAGGCGGCAATGTTGTCCTGCACCCAATGGAGCGCGGCGACCTGGTCCAGAAGCCCGCGGTTGGCCGGCGTTCCAGGGAAATGCCCGAACCCCTCGGCCGACAGACGGTAGTTGAAGGTCACCACGACGACGCCGTCGCGGGCCAGGGCGGCTCCGTCGAAGAGGGGATCGCCGGACCAGCCGTACACGTAGCCCCCGCCGTGGATCCACACCATCACAGGCAGGCGGGCGGAGCCCGGGTCGGGAGACCAGATGTTGACGGTCAGCCAGTCGCCGTCGGCGTCGCGCACGGCGGGTGCGCCCATCACGCCAGACTGCGGCGGCGGTGGCCCAAATGCGACGGCCTCGCGCACGCCCTCCCACGGTTCGACGGGCATCGGCGCCGCGAGGCGCGACTCGCCTACCGGCGGGCGAGCGAACGGCATGCCACGGAAAACGGCCAGGCCGTCTTCCGTCCGCCCGCGCACGCCGCCCGAGGTGAGACGAACGTGCGGGCGTGCGGATCGGGTGGCGTTCATTCGGTCTGATCGGTCTTCGGTATGACGGAGAGCGCGTGACGTGCGACGGCGACTTGTCGTTCGTCGAGAAGATGACGGACGGTGTTGAAGGAGAGGCGGAACAGGTCGAGGGCAGCCTCGCAGCTCTGATCGAAGGTCTCCCCGTGCACAGAAAGTGCAGCCGCGTGGGTTTGTTGCCACTCCGCACCCATCGCATCGGCCACCTGGTCCCAGAGGACGTTCTCGCTTCCGTAGAGCAACCGGTGGTACACGGAGACGATGCGCGGCATACGAAAAGCCAGCAGCGTACGCAGCACCGCTGCCGTTAACACGTTCTGACTCTCGACTGCTGCGACGAGCTTCTGTACCTCCTCCGCGTAGCCAACGAGTTGGTTCGCAACCCACTCGTCGCACAGATCATCGATTTGCTGCCAGCTCCAAGCGAGCGCCTCTTCCTTGAGACGCGCGCCGCGGGCGTCGGGATCATGGAGGATCACCGCCTCGCGCCAGCCGGGCACTGCTGCACCGACCTCTCGTGGATCGCCAAAGCACCGCCGCTGCTCGGCTTCGGTTGACCATGCCTGCGCGACCAGCAGCCCGTCTCGCATCTCGACCACGTAGCGTGGAGCGTCCCCGATAACGATTACGTCAAGATCCGACCGTCGCGTCGCGTTTCCGCGCGCATAGCTGCCCGTGAGAGCGACGACGTCCGCCCCTTCCGAGACGAGATCAGCGACGAGCCTGTCGGTGAGCCCAGCCGGGACATCCACGGCGACGAGCGTAACGCGCCACGGCAGAGGCCATCGCCCACTCCGTGATCGTTGTCCGCCACGTGGCGCGCACCGGTGCCTGGAGGTAGCGCGGGTTGTCGCACGCGCGAATGTCATCTCGCCCGAAGCAGCGATGCGGAGTGTTTCCTGAAGAACTGACTCTGGTTCTTGCCGGAACCGATGAGTTTTCGCCTGCCACCCCGTCTCTACCGCGTACGGATCCGTAAGCGCCCAGGGCGTTCTCGCCTACACCAACGAATTCGGGAGGCAACTTGAAGCTTCTTCTTACGTCCGCCGGCATCAAGAACGCGAGCATCCACGACGCACTCGTCGAACTGCTGGGCAAGCCGATTGCCGAGTGCGACGCCCTCTGCATTCCCACGGCGTTGTACGGGCACCCCATGGCGGGTCCTCGCCAGGCGTGGCGGTGCATCAGCGGGCAGGAGACTGGCACTCCGACGGTGGGACTGGGCTGGAAGTCCATGGGAGTGCTGGAGCTCACCGCCCTGCCGAGCCTCGACGCGGAGCGCTGGGTCCCGCTCGTTCGAGAGACTGACGTCCTACTCGTCGAGGGCGGCGATGCCGCGTTCTTGTGCCACTGGATGCGGGCGTCCGGCTTGGCAGACCTTCTGCCGTCGCTGCCCGAGACGGTCTGGGTTGGGGTGAGCGCCGGAAGCATGGTGATGACCCCCCGGATCGGTGACGACTTCGTGACGTGGCCGTCCGCGATAGACGACCGCACCCTAGGGATCGTCGACTTCTCGATCTTCCCGCACCTCGACAACCCTGACCTGCCGTGGAACACGATGGCCACCGCAGAGGAATGGGCGGGCGGCTTGTCAGGCCCCGCGTACGCGATCGACGACGAGACCGCCCTCAAAGTGGTCGACGGTACCGTCGAGGTCGTCTCCGAGGGGCACTGGAAATTGCTCACGCCCTAGGACTGAGACCTGGGCCAGTGTTCGCAAATGTCCCCGGACGAGCGATGGCATCACTCGGCGTATGCGACTGATCGTTGCATCACGTTACGCGTGCCAGCCGATCAAGACCACGGGTCCTCGTCGTGCTGGGGAAGGTCGTCGACGATCTCATACCACGGAGCCTTCGACCCGACGAACATGTGCGCCGTGGGCTTGAGCGCTGGCTCGTCGATGAGTGAGCCATACGGCACACGAATCCTGCCTCCGTAGCCCGTCCAACAGAGCAGCGAGAAACACTTCCCGCACCGCCTTGAGTGGTGGCCATGGGCATCACCGATCACTATCAAGGCGTCGGCGCCGTTGATCACGTTCAGCTTCTCGGGCTCGATTTCGCCCCAGGGCAAGAACGCCGAGCCTGTCATCGCGCGGCACCTCGAGCAGTGGCAGTTGAACGCCATGACGAACTCGTCCGAGACTTCGAACGCAACGGCATTGCACGCGCAGCGCCCCCTCAGCACGACCGCACTCTAGAAGAGTCCAAGGTCACCCGATCGCGGCGGGTTCGCGTTGAGCTCGACGGGGCCGGGCGAGTCGCAGGATGAGAGCAAGAGACGGTTCCGGGCCTGGCCAGAGTTCACGAATCATCGGTTCGCCGCCCGCTCTGACGAAGTGGCGGAGGACGAACGCGACGATGATCGCATCGTCGAGTTGCCCGGCTACTGGGATGAAGTCCGGGACGAGGTCGAAGGGCAGACCGAGATAGGCGACGAGGGCGACCAACAACAGCTTGCGCCGACGTGGCACTCGGGGATCGCGTGCGAGGCGCGTCACGAGCACGATGCAGTCGGGGATGAACGTGGCAAATGCACGTGCGTCGTCGCTTCGGCCGCGGATCACGAGCCAGGCGAGGAGTACGGCGTAGATCGCAACGATGGCGCCAAGCGAGATCAGGAGCCACTCCCACCACTGCACGCGCCGAGGTTACCCGCCTGGTGCCGTGTTGCTCGACATCGAGCAGATCAACTCTCGGCTGCGACAGTGTTCGGGAATGTCCCCTGAGTGTGCCTAGAAGTCGATGCGCATGACGGCGCGGCGGAGGGTCGGGCGGCTGACCTCTGCGAAGCCGGCGGCGGTGAAGATGCTGACGTGGCCGACGCTGAGCTCGCCCCATGAAACGTCCTTCCCACGCTCGGGGATCATCGGATAGCCCTCCAGGGCACGGGCTCCGCGCTCGCGCGCGAAGTCCACGGCGGCGCGTGCAAGCGCGTAGCTGAGGCCGCGGCGACGGAACCCTGAGCGGGTGATGAAGCACGGCACGGCCCAGATGCTGGCGTCGGTTCTGTCCTCTTTTCGCCTCCGCCACGGCACGCTACGGAGATACGGGAACGCGGTGCGCGGCTCCACGTTGCACCACCCGGCCGGCTCACCATCGACATAGGCGACAAGGCCGCTTGTCGTGGCCGCTCTCGGATGCCCGCAATCGCTCTGCTCGCGCAGCATGTGCCCGCGATCGAGCGCGTCGCCGGGCCACGCGGTCCCATGGAGCTTGAAGCGCTGGCAGTAGCAGCGTCCCCCATGACAGCTGGCGCCCGCGAGGATTGCCTCTAAGTCATCCCAGGATGCCTTGTTGGCCGGGACGATCCTCGCCGCCAACGCCGAATCACTCACGCCGACACCCTGCCACAAGGCAAGTGGCGTGGACAGCTGCGCGCTCTATCGCGTTGAGCTACCTCGGGGTCGTGCTCGAGGTCTAGAGAGCCGCTGGTTCGAGGCCCAGTGTTTCGGAATGACGCCCGAAAGGGTGAGATTGGATTTCGCCGAGGCCGATGAGTTCTCGGTGGTGTGTCAGTTTGGTCGCGTCATGTCTGGCCTACGCCCTGCTCGTCGCCGAAAACGGCGCCTCGTCAGATAGTGGACAACTCTTCGTCGCCGCGGTCGCGCTCCTGGGTCTGATTGCCATTGGCAGAACGGCGATTCGCAGACGCCGTGACCTGCGCGAGGCGGACGAACCTCGTGTGCGCCAGTGCTCCGGAATGACTCCTGGCCTCGGACACGAGGCTAGAAGAGTTGGGCCGTACGGCCCTAGTAAGTTGTGTCTGCAACCCGTAGGTTCGGGATCTATGCCGTCGCGCTGGCGCGGGCTAGCCGCGTGACCGTCGCCGGGGGAAATGGGGTTTCAGGGTGTCTCTAGATCAGAAGAGGGCGCGCTGGTTCGGCGTGCTCTACCTCATCACGTTCGTCACGTCGATCCCGGCGCTGCTGCTCTACGAGCCTGCGCTCCGTCATCCAGTCGCGTTCGTCGCGGGTTCGGGGAACGTCAACAAGATCTACCTCGGCGCGCTGTTGGAGCTGCTGCTGATCATCGCGAACATCGGAACCGCAGTCGTGATCGTCCCGATCATGAGGCGGCAGTTCGAAGAGCTGTCGATCGGTTACGTGACGGCGCGGATCTTCGAATGCACGTTCATCCTCGTCGGCATCGTCGCGATGCTCGGCATCGCCACCTTGCAACAAGAGAGTGCGGGCGCGGCCGAAGGCACGGTCGCGTACACGCTCGCGGCGATCAAGGACTGGACGTTCCTGCTGGGGCCGGGCTGGGTCGTCGGCTGGGGGAACGGGTTGATCCTCGGCTACATGATGTACCGAACAGGGCTCGTGCCGCGGCGGGTGGCGTGGCTCGGCCTCGTCGGCGGGCCGCTGATCATCGCGACCGGGACGGCAATCATGTTCAGCGGGAACCATCCGAGCAGCACGCTGCGCTCGCTGCAAGGCATCGCAACGATCCCCGAGTTCCTGTGGGAGCTCTTCCTCGGCGTCTACTGCACCATCTGGGGTTTCAGGCGTGATGCCCCGATCCTCCAGACCGGGGCTCGCGACGGCGCGGCGACGATGCCAGCCGCAGGACCCGCCTGAGGCCGCCCATTCCGGGGGAGGCGACACCTTCGTCGCCTCCCCGCTCGTTTCACCGTGTGCCCCCTGCAATCACCGCGTCGAGGAGCTCCGGCCGTTGACGAGACGTCCGGCGTTTGTGCAAACTCGAGTGGTGCCGACCGACGCTGTACTTGGTGGCGACCTCGAAGACGCGCTCAACCATGTCAGCGTTCCTGCATACGTTCTCGACTCCGTCGGCGTCGTGCGGTGGCTCAACAAGGCTGCGGCCGCGTTCATCGGCGACGTTCGTGGGCGGCAATTCAGCTCGCTTGTCGTTCCGGAGGAGAGCAGACATGTTCGCGAGGCGTTCGCGCGAAAGATCGCCGGCACCGCACGTGTCACCGACTTCGACTCCATCGTCACCGACGTCTCCGGCAATCGAGTCGGTATCCAGGTCAGCTCGGTTCAGCTACGCAGCGGCGATCGTGTCGTCGGAGTCTTCGGGCAGGTGACGGGATTCGACGAGGAGCCGCCGCCGATGGTGCCACTCGACGTAACGCCAAGACAGGCCGAGGTGCTACGGCTGCTCGAGCACGGCCGATCGACCGACGAGATCGCTGCAGAGCTTCACCTCAGCCGCGAGACAGTACGCAATCACATTCGTGGACTGCTCCGCTCGCTCGGCGTGCGGTCGCGGCTGGAAGCCGTCGCGTTGGCGCACGGCGACCTTGTGGCGTGACCGAAGCTGGATCGCGGCGGCTGCGCCTACAGTTCGAGCGCGGACCAAGCGATCTCGCCGGACTGCATGACGTAATCCCTCTCGTCGACCCAGAAGCGAATCGCCCCGAGGCCCCGTGCGGCAACCCAGCGTTCGACCTCCCGCAGGAGCACGGCGAGATCATCCGCCGACCGAAGCTCGGCCCCGACCAGCCAAACCTCTCCGAGCTCGTGCGTCCACGCGGTGCGGTCGGGATCGAGCCCCTTGAACAGCTCGGTGGCGTCGTCTCGGGACGGCATCTCGAACAGAACGATGTCGTCGACCGGGAGTCGCGCAGCTTGGGGTATCGCAGTTGCCACGGCAACAGCGTTGCTGCGGCGAGCGCATGTTCGCCTGAGCCATTTGTGTCAAATCGAGGCGCGACGCTGAACGTGAGAGAACGGTAAGACCGTGGTAGATGATCAGGGCCTTGTCCCGACGGGCGCATGCGCGGCATTGCCTTGATGCCTGAGAAGCCGCCCGAGCAGGCGCACCGTTCTGTGTCGCACGCCGTCGTCATGAACACGGGGGGTGCGGACACCGTACGCCGCGAGCGATCGCTCGAGTCGTTCTTCCTGCCTTGCCCGCGCAGTCTCATACAGTCGCGGATCGATGCTCATCGCCCCTCCCTCGGTCGCTCTTGAACAGCTCATGCGGCAAGGGCCTGTCGCCTGAGTGGCGTCTGACCATGAGCACGGCTGAGGCACCGAGCAGGGCGAGCAGCGCGCCCGCCGCGGTGCGGATGGCTGCGTCGCTCCAGCCGAAGGTGTGGCGGTCCGTGGTGGCCGCGAGCGTCGGCCGATGAGCGGCCGTGCTGTTGCCGCCCGAATCGACTGTCGAGCTACGGCCGGAAGCGTGCAGAGCCGGCGGCGGAAGCGTCGTTCCGTCGAGCGACGGGGACGGCACTGCCAGTCCCCCATGAGCGGGTAGCGCCGCGGCAGCAGAGGTGACCGCCACGGCGGTAAGAGCGATCAGATGTCTCATCAAATCCTTTCCCACGTCGGGAATCGGTTGGCTGCGACGCTATGAGGCTGGGCCGGTGTCGTCGTTCGTGGTCGCGACAGTCGAACTGTCAGGCTCCCGACAGAGTGGAAACGGCCCGGTGCAGCCTTAAGCTGAACGGTTGTGGAGTGGCGCTTGTTGGCGGGGGTTCCGGCCGAGGACGTGCGGCAGTTGCTGCAGATCGCGCGTCGCCGTCCCTTCGCCCGCAACGAGATCGTCTTTCATCGCGACGATCCGGGTGACTCGCTGCATCTGATCAGCAAGGGCCGCTTCTCGGTGCGAGTCATGACTCCGCTCGGCGACGTCGCGACGATGGCGATCCGCGGGCCGGGGGAGAGCTTCGGTGAGATGGTGCTCTTGAGCGAGGATGCCCGTCGCTCGGCAACGGTGACGGCGCTCGAGGAGGCTGAGACGTTCGCGATCTATCGCCCCGAGTTCGAACGACTACGACTGCAACAACCTGCGGTCGACAAGCTCCTCCTTCGCTTTCTCACCGACGAGGTCCGGCGCTTGAACGAGCGGCTGCTCGAGGCGCTCTACGTGCCAGTCGAGAAACGAGTGCGGCGGCGGCTGATCGAGCTCGCGGCGCTGTACCCGTCCGGAGACGGTGAAGCATTGATCACGCTTACGCAGGAAGCGCTGGCCGAGCTCGCCGGCGCATCGCGCGCGACGGTCAACCAGGTACTCCGCGAGGAGGAGAAACGCGGCCTGATCGAGTTGCGACGCGGCGCGACGCGCGTCCTCGACCTCGACTCGCTCCGCGAGCGCGCCCGCTGAGCAAGGTCGCGGCGCTCTGTGCGCGCGGCTGGAGAACTATTCGATGACGTCCAGCACGAAGGCCGCGATGCAACGGGCAGCTGTCTCCAGCTCGGTGATAGCGATGCGTTCGTCGACGCAGTGCGTCCACGCGATGTCGCCGGCGCCGAAGGTGACAGCCTCGATGCCTGCGTCATTGACGAGGTTTCGCACGTCGCTCGCATACGGGGTGCCGTACACCGGACCGATCCCGCCCGTCGTGGCCGCGATCGCAGCTTGCAGACGCCGCACGACCTCGGCCTGCGGCGAGACTTCTGCCGGCTCGTAGATACCCTCGCCCTCGTCGATCTCGACCGTCCATTGAGCAGAGGGAATCGCTGCGGCGACGAGCTCGCGACAGCGCTTTTCGCTCGCGGCAACGGACTCGTTCGGGAGAAGGCGGCGGTCGATCAGCACGTCGCAGCGGTCGGGGATGGCACTCGCAAATACACCGCTGTGCACGTTCGTGACGGTCCAGCTCCCCGATCCGAGGAGAGGGTGAGGTTGTGACGTCGTGCGAACGAGAGCGTCCTCGTCGGCGAATGCCTGCACAAGTGCCGGCAGCCAGCGAATCGGGTTGTCGCCGGCATCGGGACGGCTCGCGTGGGCGGATCGTCCGGTCACCGTGACGTGAAACGTCATCATGCCGCGTGCTGCGACTCCGATGTGCAGGTTCGTCGGCTCGAGCGTCACGCCGAACCGGCCGACGAATCCGGCATCGAGCAGGGAGAGTGTCCCGGGCTCGCCTCGCTCCTCGCCGATCGCGAAGTGGAGCACGAGGGAGCCGGCAGCCGGGTGTTCGCGCGCGGCGAGAAACTGGGCCATTGCGATCTGTGTCGCGAGAGCGCCCTTCATGTCGCACGCACCGCGCCCATGGACAAAGCCGTCGGCGATTGTGCCGCCGAACGGCGCGAGCGCCCAGCGTGTTGGATCGTCGACCGGCACGGTGTCCATGTGCCCGTTCAGCACGACGGCGTCGTGCTCGTCACTTCGGCCGCGGACGCGGGCAGCGATGCTCGGACGGCCGGGCTTCGTCCAGACGCGTTCCACCTCGCAGCCCGTCTCACGGAGGCGGCGCTCGATCACGGCGGCGAGCGCTGCTTCGCCATGCTCGCCGTTGACGCTCGGGACCTTGACGAGCTCCGACGTGAGCTCGGCAAGACGGTCGCCCCGGAGGAGCGGAGAGGATGCCACTTCACTGACGATCGTTTCTCGCATCGACTCGTCCATCGTCCCATCTTCCTCAACGGTCGGCGACGTGGAGGTGGCGGTGGGACGTTCGTGCGTGCTTCGATGAGACGATGAGCGCTCCGTCCGAGTCGGCACCGAGGAAGCGGATCGGCTTCCTCTCGTTCGGCCACTGGCAGCGGGCGACGTGGTCGCTGACGCCGATGGCCCGAGACGCTCTCGTTCAGACCGTCGAGCTCGCCGTCGCAGCCGAAGAGCTCGGCGTCGACGGGGCCTTCGTGCGGGTGCATCACTTCGCGCGCCAGCTCTCTGCACCGTTCCCGCTGCTCTCGGCGATCGGCGTGAGAACGAAGAGGATCGAGATCGGCACCGCCGTCATCGACATGCGGTACGAGAACCCGCTCTACATGGCAGAGGAAGCCGCCGTCGCCGACCTTCTCAGCGACGGTCGCCTTCAGCTCGGCGTCAGCCGCGGCTCGCCCGAGGCCGCCTACCGTGGCTTCGAGTCCCTCGGCTACGCACCGCCCGAAGACATGGACGACGGCGAATATGCGCGCGCGAAGGTTGCACTCTTCCGTGCGGCGATCGCCGGCGCCGGCGTTGCGCCCGCCGATGCCGGCGGGCACCCATCGGCGCAGATGCTTCCGATCGAGCCGCAGTCGCCAAGTCTTCCCGAGCGCATCTGGTGGGGCTCCGGAACGCGGGAGACTGCTGCGTGGGCCGGCGAGCAAGGCATGAACCTCATGAGCTCGACGCTGCTCCTCGAGGACACCTCCGTGCCGTTCGACGAGTTGCAGGCCGAGCAGATCGCAGTGTTCCGCAAGGCGTGGGACGCAGCGGGTCACGCGCGGACACCGCGCGTCTCGGTGAGCCGGAGTGTCCTGCCGGTCACGTCCGACCTCGACCGGCGCCTGTTCGGGCGCGACGCGGGCGCGGATCAGGTCGGCTGGCTCGACGGCGCGCTCGCGCGCTTCGGCCGCAGCTACACGGGGGAGCCGGACGTGATCGCCGCCGAGCTCGCCCAGGATGCGGCGGTCGCTGCCGCCGACACGCTCTTGCTGACGGTTCCCAACCAGCTCGGCGTCGAATACAACGCCGGCTTGCTCGAGACGATCGTCCGCGACATCGGGCCGGCGATCGGCTGGTCGCCCGCGGCATCCATCGCCTGACAGCGTCCGAGCCGCCTCCGGTGGTCGCAGAGGCGGCGTGAGGCGCCGCACACGTTGCATGCGCGTCATATCGGGTATCGCCGGTGCGTGCCGGAGACGCCGAAGGAGAAGACCGACCGCCAGCTGATCGAGCTGCTGAACGAGCTCCGCGTGGCGATCCCGGGCGGGCAGGTGCTCCTCGGCTTCCTGCTCACGGCGCCGTTCGCGGCCCGTTTCGACCGCACCTCACAGCTCGACCGCGTCGTGCTGTTCGTCTGCATGCTCGTGACGACCGCGGGCATCGTGTTCCTCATGGCGCCGTCGCTGTACCACCGGATTCGGTGGCACGAGGGCGGAAAGGAGGACGTGATCCGGGTCGGCCACCACCTGTTCCTCGTCGGCACCGGCTGCCTGGCGTTCGGGATGGTCTGCGCGGTGTTCCTGCTCGGCGACGTGCTGTTCGGGCTCGCCGCAGCTGCGTTCGCGGCCGGGCTCACGGTCGTCATGGTCGTCATCACGTGGTACCTCCTTCCGCTGGAACGCGGGCGTAGCCCCAGCATCCGCAGCCAGGAGTAGGCGCAGCAGGGCGCGCGGCGCGTAACGTCTGAGCGTGATCGCGCACGCCGAACGATCGCGCGTCGGCATGACGCGCCGCGGTGCGCTGCTCTTCGCGGCGATGTGCGTCATCTGGGGGATCCCGTACCTGATGATTCGCGTCGCTGTCCGCGAGCTCGCGCCGGTGACGCTCGTCTTCCTACGTACGGGGATCGCTGCGCTGCTGCTCGCGCCGGTGGCGGTCTGGCGCGGCGAGCTTCGTCCGCTTCTCGCGCGGTGGCGGCCGCTCCTCGCGTACACGGCTGTCGAGGTCGCCATCCCGTGGGTTCTGCTCGCACGTGCGGAGACGAAGCTGACGAGCTCGCTCACCGGGCTCCTGATCGCGGCGGTACCGCTCGTCGGAGCGCTTGTCGTGACGCTGACGGGCGAGCACGAACGTCTCGGCGGGAGGCGGTGGCTCGGCCTGCTCGTCGGAATCGCCGGCGTTGCGGCGCTCGTGGGGTTGGATGTCGGCCAGGTCGACGTCGTCGCGCTCGTCGAGATCGGCCTCGTTGCGATCGGATATGCGATCGGCCCGATCATCCTCGCCCGCTCGCTCTCCGACCTCTCCGCGCTCGCCGTCGTCGCCGTATCGCTCGTCCTGACAGCGCTCGTCTACGCGCCCTTCGCCGCCACGCACTGGCCGTCGCAGCGTCCTTCGGCTCATGTCATCGAGTCGGTCATCGGGCTCGCCACGATCTGTACGGCGCTCGCGTTCCTCCTCTTCTTCGCGTTGATTGCGGAGGTGGGCCCGACTCGCGCAACGGTGATCACGTACATCAACCCCGCGGTCGCGGCGGTGCTCGGCGTCGCGCTGCTCGGCGAGCGGCTCACGACCGGCATGGTTATCGGCTTCATACTCGTGCTCTGCGGCTGCTTCCTCGCGACAGGGAAGAGTCCCGAGGCCGTGGCCGAGCCGTAACCGTCGAGCCACTGACGGTCGGTGCGCAGGGAAGCGACCGGCCGGTAGCGTTCGGATCATGTCGAGCGACTGGCCGGCGCTCCCCTACGACGCATGGCGTGAGACGCGCGACACGCTGCACGCACACACGCAGGTGCTCGGCAAGCTCGCCGCCGCGCTCGCTCCACCGGAGCCGCAGCTCCAGCACGCCGCGCTTCAGCTCACCGCCCGTGGCTGGGAGACGCTTCCTCTGCCTGCACCCGACGGCTCCGGCGCCCTCGCCGTCACCCTGGACCTGCGCAGGCACGAGGCGATCGTCGACCACAATGACGGGCGCGCGCGAACCGTCGCGCTCACGCCGAATCGTCCGGTTGCCGACGTGACGCGCGACGTGCTCGACGCGGTCCGCGAGCTCGGCGGGCCGATCGAGCTCGACCTCACACCGCAGGAAACGCCGTGGAAGACGCCGCTCGACGAGGACGACGAACACGCGACGTTCGATCCCGCGCACGTCGCCACGTACTTCGAGGCTGCGACGCGAGCCGCGCAGGTGCTGGCTGAGCTGCGGGCGCCCTACCGCGGCCGATCGACGCCGGTCAACGCGTGGTGGGGGTCGTTCGACCTCGCCGTGAGCCTCTTCTCCGGTCGGTCGGCCGAGCCGCCGTCGGGCGACTTCATCATGCGTAACGCCATGGACGCCGAAGAGGTCGCTGTCGGCTGGTGGCCGGGCGACGGTCGCTACGAGCGGGCGGCGTTCTACGCCTACGCGCACCCCGCACCCGAGGGCTATGCGAATGCGACGCTTTCGCCGCCGGCCGCACACTGGGACGGCACGCTCGGCGAGTACATCCTCGACTGGGACGACATCCACGGCGCCTCCGACCCGCACGAGCTCGCACTCGACTTCGGGCGCTCGGCCGTTCGCCACTCGTGCACGGTCTGCGGGTGGGATCCGGCGCTCGCGGCGAGCGCCCTGGGCGACACGCCGCCCGTCGTATGACGCGTGTCTCGACGCCGTTCGGCTTCCACTCGACCGCCGAAGAAGTCGCCCGCGGCATCGACCTCTCCGGCAAGCGCGCGATCGTCACCGGTGCAGCATCGGGCATCGGCGTCGAGACGGCACGGGCGCTCGCAGGCACGGGCGCTGCCGTCACGCTTGCGGTACGCAACACCGACGCCGGTGAACGGGTCGCCGCGGAGATCGCCGAGACCACCGGCAACCGGAACGTCCAGGTCGCGAAGCTCGACCTCGCCGATCAGGGATCGGTCGCCGCATTCGTCGACGCGTGGGACGGTCCGCTGCACGTGCTCGTCGCCAACGCAGGCGTCATGGCGTTGCCCGAGCTGCAGCGCACGCCTGAGGGGTGGGAGATGCAGTTCGCGACGAACCATCTCGGCCATTTCGCCCTGGCGACCGGCCTGCACGGTGCGCTCGCCGTCGACGGCGCCGCGCGCGTCGTCTCCGTCAGCTCCAGCGCGCACCTGCTGTCGCCCGTGATGTTCGACGACATCCAATTCGAGCGTCACACCTATGACGGTCGGATGGCATACGCCCAGTCGAAGACTGCGAACGTCCTCTTCGCCGTCGCGGCAAGCGCGCACTGGGCCGATGACGGCATCACCGTCAACGCACTGAGCCCCGGCGCGATCCCGACCAACCTCCAGCGCTACACCGGTCCGATGAAGACGCCGCCCGAGCGCCGGAAGACGCCCGAGGAGGGAGCGGCGACCTCGACCTTCCTGGCGGTATCGCCGCTCGTAGACGGAATCGGCGGTCGCTACTTCGAGGACTCCAACGAGGTGCCGGTCGTCTCGAACCCGACGGACTACCAGTCGGGAGTGGTCGCCGAGCACGCGGTCGATCCCGCGTCCGCCGAAAGGCTGTGGGACGAATCGGTGCGCTTGCTCGCGTGACGGAGCAACTCGCCATCGAGATCGTCGAGCTCTCGTCTGCGGACGTCGAGGCCTCCGCGGACGAGCTCGCTCAGCTCCTGCTCGACGCGCACGCCAAGGGCATGGCGCTCGGTCTTGCGGCACCACTCGACCGTGAGCGCGCGGCGGCGGCGTGGCGCACGACTGCGGCGCTGCTCGACCCGCGCAATCGCGTGCTGCTCGCTGCGCGCGCCGGCGGCGTATTGGTCGGCGCGGTGCAGATCGTGCGCGCGTCGGCCGAGAACGGCGTGCACCGCGCAGAGATCGTGCGGCTCGCCGTGCGTGCAGAGATGCGCGGGCTCGGCGTCGGACGTGCCCTCCTAGAGGCCGCAGTCGAGCGTGCGCGAGCGCTCGGCCTCTCGCTGCTCTGGCTTTCGACACACGCCGACACCGACTCCGATCGGATCTACGAACGTCTCGGCTGGACGCGCATGGGCACGATGCCGGGCTATGCCACGCGGCCCGACGGGGCGATTGTCGACAACGCCTTCTTCTATCTCGAGCTCTGAACCGGTAGCGTCGCAGCCGTGAACCGGCGCGAAATCCGCTCGTGGCTCATGGACATGGACGGGGTGCTGGTTCACGAGGACCATGCGATCCCCGGCGCCGACCAGTTCCTCGCGCGTCTGCGCGACCTCAGCATCCCCTTCCTCGTGCTGACGAACAACTCGATCTACACGCGGCGCGACCTCTCGGCTCGGCTTCGCGCAAGCGGGCTGGACGTTCCGGAGGACGCAATCTGGACGTCCGCGCTCGCCACCGCACGATTCCTCGAGGACCAGCGCCCAGGCGGCTCGGCCTTCGTGATCGGCGAGGCCGGCCTCACGACCGCGCTTCATGCCGCGGGCTACACGCTCACCGAGCGCGATCCGGACTACGTCGTGCTCGGCGAGACGCGCACGTACAGCTTCGAGCGAATCACGCAGGCGATCCGTCTCATCGCCGAGGGCGCGCGCTTCATCGCCACGAATCCCGATCCGACGGGGCCGACACCCGATGGGCCGCTTCCTGCCACGGGATCCGTCGCCGCGCTGATCAGCCGCGCGACCGGCGTCGACCCGTACTTCATCGGCAAGCCGAACCCGCTGATGATGCGCTCGGCGCTGAATGCCATCGACGCGCACTCGGAGAGCGCGGCGATGGTCGGCGACCGCATGGACACCGACGTCGTCTCTGGGCTCGAGGCGGGTATGCACACCGTGCTCGTCCTGACCGGCTCGACGCAGCGGGCCGAAGCCGAGCGCTTCCCGTACCGTCCGTCACGGATCGTCGACTCGATCGCCGATCTGATCGACGAGCTCGGCTGACCCGAGAGGAACGCGAGCAGGCGAGCCGCAACGGCGCGGCAGTCCGCCTCCACGCGAGTATCGTCGGGGCGAGATGTGGGCCACCGAGACCGACGGCCGTCCGGCCGATCCAGGCGCCTCCGAGCTCAGCGTCACGCTCTCCCTGTCCGGCCCGCGCTACGTGTCGGCAGACACGGAGTTCGCGGTGTGGTCGGCGACGATCGGCGAGGAGCGCGACGGCGAGCCCGTGACGCTCGTCGGCCCGCTCGGGCACCTGACCCCGGGCGACCAGGTGGTCTGCACGGGCTCGTTCTCGGAGCACGCGCGACACGGTTGGCGCTTCGGCGTCACGACCTTTCGGTCGGCGCTGCCGCAGTCCCCCGACGGCATCGTGCTCTGGCTCATGACGCGTGTGCCGGGTATCGGCCGGACGTTCGCGCGTGCGATCGTCGATCATTTCGGCGCAGAGCAGGTTTTCAAGGAGCTCGATCGCGACCCTGAACGGCTGCGGGAGGTTCGCACGAAGGCCGGCCGCGCGATCTCTCGCAAGAGCGTCGAGCGGGCGATCGTCGCCTGGCGAGAGGTTGCGACGATCCGCGAGGTCGAGACGTTCCTGTTCACCCACGGCATCAGTGCAGGACTCGCAGCGCGGCTCGTCCGCCAGTACGGGGACAACGTCGTCGCCCTGCTCATGCAGGACCCCTACCGCTTGACCGAGCTGCCTCGGATCGGGTTCAAGATTGCCGACCGCATCGCGCGCTCGGTCGGTATCGAGCTGGACGATCCGCAACGGCTCCGGGCCGGCCTGCTCTTCGCGCTCGAGCAGGCGGAGGCCGACGGGCACACGTTTCTGCCGGTCGACGAGCTCTGGGCGGCTGCGGCGAAGCTGCTCGAGGTCGGCGAGATCGAGCAGCTGGAGTCGGCAGTGCGGGCGCTCGTGCTCGCGGCGGAAGTCGTGCTGGACGGCGACCGCGCCTACGTGAGCGAGCTCTACGAGATGGAGTGCAGGCTCGCGCTCGCACTGGCGGAGCGGGCACGCGCGACCCCGGTCGAGCTGTTCGCGGCGCCGAACCGCCCCGACGTGCAGGTCTCCGACGAACAGTGGGCCGTCGTCGAGCTCGTGCGCACGTGTCCGCTCGTCTTGCTCACCGGGCTTCCCGGCGCAGGCAAGACGCACACGCAGCGCGTGCTCGTCGACACTGCACGCCGTTCACGCAATCGTGTGCTCCTCTGCGCTCCGACCGGGAAGGCGGCGCGGCGCATGCGCGATCTGACGGGCCATGACGCGATGACGATCCACCGCGCGCTCGGCTACTCGCCGATGGAGGGAGGCTTCCAGCGAGACGAGAGCTCGCCGCTGTCCGACGACTTCGACCTCGTGATCGTCGACGAGGCGTCGATGCTCTCGCTCGAGCTCGCCGACGCCCTTTTCCGTGCGGCCGGCGATTGCCACGTCCTGCTCGTCGGCGACACCGACCAGCTGCCGCCGATCGGGGCGGGGAGCGTGCTCGCAGACCTGGTTGCATGCGGCGTCGTGCCGCGTGTGCACCTGACCGCCATCTACCGGCAGGCGGCGCGGTCGCTGATCATCCAGAGCGCGCGGCGCATCAACGCCGGCGAGCTCCCGTTCCTCTCGTTCGAGGAGGCCCGCGAGACGCTCGGTGCCGACGCCGAGTTCGACGAGGACTTCTTCTTCATCGGGCGTCACGGCCCGGACTCGATGCGCGAGGCGGTGGTCGAGGTGGTGTGCGAGCGCATCCCCGCGCGGTTCGGGCTCGACCCGCGCACGGACGTGATGACGCTCGTCCCGATGCGTCGCGGTCCTGTCGGCCTCGAGGCGTTGAATGCGGAGCTCGAGCAGCGGCTCAATCCCGGCGGAAGGCCCGTCGTCGTCGCACGCTCGGGGATTCGCCTCGGCTCGCGAATCGTCCAGACGAAGAACGACTACACACCCGACCGCGAGGTGATGAACGGCGAGGTCGCGTTCGTCATCGAATGGGACGACGAGGAGGGCGAAGCGCGCCTGTCGCTGGACGACGGCGAGCGGGAGATCGTCGTACCGGCGTCGGCGCTCGAGACGTACGACCTCGCCTGGGCGCTGACCGTGCACCGCTCTCAGGGCTCGCAGTTCCCCGCGGTGGTCGCCCCTTGGTCGACGGCGTACGCAGTGATGCTCTCCCGGGCGCTCCTCTACACGGCGGTCACGCGTGCGCAGCGGCTGTGCGTGCTCGTCGGCGAGCGCAAGGCCGTCGCGATGGCGCTCGCCCGCAGTGAGCTGCGGCGTAGGCACTCCGCGCTCGCCGAGCGGATCGTCGACGGCGCGCACCGCGGCTGACCGTCGAGGCTTGATGTGAATCAGACGCACGCCCGATCCACAGCAAACCTCTAGGAAACGAAGACGATCCCGCGCAGCTTCTCGGGGTCGATGATCAGGTCGATCTCGACGATTCGGCCGCGCGCCACCGTGAAGCCGCCGACGGCAAAGGGGCGACGTCCGGCTCCGACCACGACTCCTGCCGCGCCGTTGACGATCGCGGGCCGGGCATGAGGTGCGAAGCGCGTCCCGCGCGCGAGGATCTGCTCGGCGACGGCGGCCGCACCGCTGACCGGCGGGCGTGCGAGTGGGCTGCCCACGCCCGCGTCGATGCGGAAGACGACGTCGGGATCGAGGACGGCCACGAGCGCCTCGAAGTCGCCGGTACGGGCGGCGAGCAGAAATGCATCGACGACCTCGCGCTGGTGTGGCAGGTCGGCATCCGCGTCGGGCGCCGCGCCCTGTACCCGGCGCCTCGCGCGGCTCGCGAGCTGGCGCGCGGCCTCCGGTGACTTGTCGATGATCGGCGCGATCTCGTCGAAGGGCACGGCGAACATGTCGTGCAGCACGAAGGCGAGCCGCTCCGGCGGCGACAGCGTCTCGAGCACGACGAAGAGCGCGAGCCCGACCGAGTCGGCGATCAGTGCTTCCTGCTCGGGGCCGGGTGCGTCGTCGGGAATCACGACGGGCTCCGGCAGCCAGGTGCCGATGTAGTCCTCGCGGCGCGACCGGCGCGCGCGCAGGACGTCGAGGCAGACCCGGCCGACGACGGTGGTCAACCAGCCGCCCAGGTTGTCGACCGCGGCGGTGTCGGAGCGGCTGAGCCGGATCCACGCCTCCTGGAGCGCGTCGTCGGCCTCGGTCATCGATCCGAGCATGCGATACGCGACGGCCCGCAGGTGCGGGCGGTGCTGCTCGAACTGCTCGACCTGCCAATCGCTGTCGCTCATGTCACATCCTTCGTTCGGGACCCGTCATAGCAGTGACGAACGAGCCGACGCGGATGTGACAGGCCGCGGCTCGTCCGCAGCCCATCGACTCCAAGAGAGGCATACATGCACATGACGGCAAACCGTCCTGCGATCGACGTTCGCGCGCTCAGAAAGACGTACCACGGCGGCGTGGAGGCAGTGAAGGGCATCGACTTCCAGGTCGGCGCAGGCGAGGTGTTCGGCCTGCTCGGCCCGAACGGCGCCGGCAAGTCGACGACGATCGGCATGCTCACGACCACCCTCGCCCCGACGAGCGGCACGGCGCTGCTCGACGGATTCGACGTCGCCGCCGACCCGCGCGGAGCGCGACGCATCAGCAGCGTCGTCTTCCAGGAAGCCATCGTCGACCGGTCGTTCACCGGCCAGCGGAACCTCGACGTGCACGCACAGCTGTGGGGCGTCGGCGCGGCGCGGGCGAAGGCGCGTGGCTCCGAGGTCGCAGAGGCGCTCGGGATCAGCGACCTGCTCGGCCGGACGGTCGGCACGTACAGCGGCGGCCAGAGGCGGCGTCTCGAGATCGCTCGTGCGCTGCTCTCCGATCCGCGTGTGCTCTTCCTCGACGAGCCGACCGTCGGGCTCGACCCGCGCATCCGCCACGAGCTGCTCGACGTGATCGCGGGCCTGCGGGCCGAGAACGAGATCACGATCCTCCTCACGACGCACTACCTCGACGAGGCCGAGCGGCTGTGCGATCGCGTTGCGATCATCCACGCCGGCGAGATCGTCGCGCTCGGCACGCCCGCCGAGCTTCGCGGACAGCTCGGCAGGGAGCTCCTCGAGCTCCGCATCGACGGCGACGCGGCGAGCGCCCTCGACGCTCTCCATGCACGCGGAATCGGGGGCGCCGACGCCTTCGCGGTGGGCTCGACGGTGCTCGTGCCGTTGCACGACAGCCCTGCCGTCCGAGGCGATCGCGGCCGTACACGAGCTCCGGCTGCCGACAGCGGCGATCACCGCGCGACGGCCGACCCTCGACGACGTCTACCTGCGCCTGACCGGCGCAGGCCTCCACACCGACTGAACCCGACCGACGAAAGGACAAGACCATGAGTGCAATTGCCACCGATCTTCCACGCCCGCGCCACCGCTCGCCGATGACGCGGAGCGTCATCCCGCTCAAGACGCTCGTCGCTCGTCGGTTCGCATTGACTGCGCGGACGCCGCGCGAGCTCGTCGTTCCGCTGCTCACGCCCGTGTTGTTCGCGCTCGTCATCGCTCCGGCGCTGAAGAAGGCCCTGCACACGAACGCGGAGTACGAGTCGTTCGTCGCGGTCGGGACGATGGGCCTGCTCATCCCGCTGAACATGATGCTCTCCGGCCTCGGTGTGATCGTCGACCGCGAGACGGGCGCACAGCGTGAGCTGCTCGCCGCACCGATCGCGCGGCCGCTGCTCGTGCTCGCCAACCTCGTCGTTGCGCTCGCGACGACGGGCCTGCAGATAGCTGTGCTGATCGGATTCGCCACGCTGCGCAGGATTCACTTCCATGTCACCGGCACGGGAGTGTTGTGGTTCCTCGCCGTCGCGCTCCTCTTCGCGGTCGCGATGTACGGCGTTGCCGAAACGCTCGCCGGCAAGGTGCCCCGCGCCGAGGAGTACATCGGGCGGGTGCCCGCGATCGCGATCGTCCCGTGGTTCCTGGCCGGATCGCTCTTCCCGATCAGTGCGCTGCCCCTCGTGCTCGGCTGGGTCGCGAAGGCGCTTCCGCTCACGCACGCGCTGGCAGTGATGCGCTACGGGCTGCTGAACGACAGCAGCGGTCTCCACGCGATCTGGGGGATGAGCAACCCGACGGCGATGGCCCTGCTGAGCCTCAGCGTCGTGGGTGCGTTCGCCGCGCTGCTGACGACCGTCTCGATCCGCGTCTTCACCCGCACGGCGCTCCGGTGAGGCCGTGAGGACCGTCCGAAGCGGCCCGTACCGTTCAGACATGGCCAAGCCGCTCGAGGAATGGTCGATCGACGAGCTCCGGATGGAGGCCGTTCGTGTCGCCGACGAGCTCGCGCGGCGTGCTGCGACGCCCGCGACCGGTGCGGCGGGCAGGAAGCAGCGGGTCGACGTCGTCCGCGCGTGCGAGAACTGGGTACGCGGCGTCGCCTGGGACGAGACCTTCACGACGGAGATGGTCGAGGACGAGCTCTCGCTCCACGAGCGGAAAGCAGGTCAGGAGCTCGCGCCACTCGAGCGCGAGCGCCTGATCCAGCTGTGGCTCGCGCTCCGCAACGAGCGCTACCGCGACGCAGCCTGAAACCGTCTAGCGAAGCAGCACCTCGACCGAGTCTCCGTCCGCGACCACGTGCGCCATGCCGACCCGCTGCCCGGCGAAGCGTGAGGACGGGCCCCAGACACGGGCCCCGACCGCAGTCGATGCGAGGTCGTGGTGGATCGACCGCGCGACGTCGAGCACAGTGGCGGGCGGGTGGAGCGCCACCGGATCGCCTCCGTCGCGGAGATACACCCGGATCAGGCCGGTCAGACTCCACACCGCGTCGCGAAGGCGGTCCAGGCTGGCGTCGTCGAGCACCGACACCGGGACGACCTCGAGCTCGGGATGCGCGAACGGCTCTGCCTCGTCGATCTTCGTCGCAGCGACGATCGCCGGCAGCTCGATTCCCGCCGCGATCACCTCCGCTCGGACCGTCTCCAGCTCGTGCACGGGGGCGTCTGCGGCGTGGCAGTACACGATCCCGTCGGCGTTTCGCAGGACGCCGAGCAGCGCGCGGCCGCCGCCCCGGTCTTCCGCCGCACCCTCGATGAGCCCGGGGATCTCGACGAGCTGAACGAGCACGCCGCCGATGCGGGTGAGCGCGGGCACCGGGCGCGTTGTCGTGAACGCGTAGTCGCCGGTCTTGATCTGCACGTTGGACAACGCCTGGAGGAGCGACGACTTGCCCGCGTTCGGTGCGCCGACGAACGCGATCTGGGCGGCGCCTTCACGACGCACCGCGATCGAGTCACGATGCACGACGCGCGCGCGGACACGCGTCGCGTCGATCTGCGCGTTCACCCATTTGCGCAGATCGGCATACGGGCCGTTCTTGTAGTTCGGCATCTCCACGAGGATCGCGCGGAGCTCGCGGATGCGCTCTGAGCCTTCCTTGCCGACAAGTCGGCGCTTGATGATCTGCTGCTGGGTGCGATGTGGAATCGGCATCGCGGCCTTCCCCTTTCGTTCAAGGCGGGAAGAGCGCGAGCGAGGGCGTCACGGCCGGTCGGTCGCGTCAGTCCCGCCGCTTCCGTCGACGCTTGGTGTCGGAAGCGGCGGACTAGCCGTTTTGAACGAGTACTCGGGCGAACCAGGACTCCATCGCAGTTGCGAGCTTACACTCGTCGGATGGTCAGAGTCCGCTTCGCACCGAGCCCCACCGGATCGCTCCACCTGGGCAGCGCGCTCAGCGCGGTCGCGAACCGGGACTTTGCCGACGAGCACGGGGGGAGCTTCCTGCTGCGGATCGACGACACGGACGCCGCACGCAACGTCGAGGGGGGCGCCGAGGCGATCGAATCCGACCTGCGCTGGCTCGGCGTCGCGTGGGACGAGGGGCCGGTGCGCCAGAGCGCGCGGTACGTGCGCCATCGCGAGGCCGCACACGAGATCGGCGTGCCGGACGCCGAGGGCGCACTGCGGTTCGGGCTGACGACGCTGCTCCGCGCGGACGGGACGCCGACCTATCAGCTTGCGAGCGCCGTCGACGACCACGACTTCGGGATCTCGCACGTCATCCGCGGGTCCGATCATCGCGCCAACGCCGATTTGCAGTCCGAGCTGATCCGCGCGCTCGGCGGCGAGCCGCCGGAGTACATCCATCACGGGCTCCTGCTCGGCGAGGACGGCGCGAAGCTGTCGAAGCGCCACGGCGCGTCGTCGCTCGCCGATCTGCGCGATGCGGGAATCCCGCCGGAGGCGGTCCGTGCCTATCTCGACGAGCTCGGGCTGCCGAAGCACGACGTCCATCTCGACCTGCCGCGTGTGCGCCGGCTCTCGACCGAGGCGCTCGCCGCGCTGTCGGACGAAGAGCTCGCCGAGCGCGTCGGGGCGCCCGTCTCGGTGGCGCCCGTGCTGCGCGGCGCCCGTGATCTCGCCGAGGCACGCGAGTACGCAGCGCACGTACTCGAGCCGCTCGACGTGGCCGTCGACGCTCCGGAGACGCTGACCCGGTTCCGCGAGCTCGTCGAGGGAGGCCTCGACGCGGGCGCGATCGTGCGGGAGCTGAAGGCGGTCGGTGGCGACCTGAAGTCGGTGCGCCTCGCGCTCACCGGACGCGAGCGTGGGCCCGAGTTGCGGGCCGTGATCGCCGCGCTGCCGCGGGACGAGCTGTTGCGTCGCTCACTACGCTAGAGGTATGCGTCTCTACAGCACGTTGCAACGCGGGCTCGTCGAGCTTCCGGCCCCGGAGGCCGGTCCGGTGCGCATGTACTTCTGCGGCCCGACGGTCTACCAGCGCGCCCATGTCGGCAACGCGCGGCCGTTCGTGCTCGGCATGTGGCTGCGCAGTTGGTTGCGGTACCGCGGGTACGACGCGACGCTCGTGCACAACATCACGGACGTGAACGACAAGATCTACGACGCGGCTCCCGGCGCGAGCGCGGAGCTCGCCGCGCGCGCGACCGAGTGGTATCTGCAGGACACCGCCGACCTCGGTCTCGGCATGCCGGACGCGCTGCCGAAGGCGACAGAGCACATCCCGGGGATCGTCCGCTTCATCGAGCAGCTCCTCGAGCGAGATCTCGCCTACGCCGTCGAGGGCGACGTCTACTTCCGCGTCGCACGGGATCCGGCCTACGGGCGCCTCTCGGGGCAGCGGCTCGACCAGATGGAGCAGGGCGAGGAGCCGAGCCCGCTGAAGGAGGATCCCCGCGATTTCGCTCTCTGGAAGGCGCAGAAACCGGGCGAGGACACCGCGTGGGATGCGCCCTGGGGGCGCGGCCGGCCCGGCTGGCACATCGAGTGCTCGGCGATGGCGGAGGAGGCGTTCGGGCCGGTCTTCGAGATCCACGGCGGCGGCCTCGACCTCGTCTTCCCTCATCACGAGAACGAGCTCGCACAGTCGAATGCCCTTGGCCACGAGTTCGCGCGCATCTGGACGCACAACGGGATGCTCGAGTTCGGCGGCGAGAAGATGTCGAAGTCGCTCGGCAACGATGTGTCCCTTCGCAACGTGATCGACACGTGGGGGAGAGAGGTCGTGCTCCTCTTCTTCATGACCGCGCATTGGCGCAAGCCGATCGACTTCACCGACGAGACGCTGCAGCAGGCGAAGGCGCAGGTCGAGACGTTCCGGAACTACTTCGTCGGTCTCGAGTACGAGCCGGAGCCGATCGAGGAAGAACGGCTCGTCGAGGTGCTCGATGACGACTTCAACACGCCCGATGCGCTCGCCCTCTTCCACGACTGGCGGGCCCGCGGCAGGGCAGCCTCGCTGAAGCACGGTCTCGGCCTCTTCGGGCTCGGCTCGCTCGCCGAGCAGGCGGCCGCTCCTCCCGAGCTCGTGGAGCTCGCCGAGCAGCGGCTGAGAGCTCGGGCCGAGCGAGCGTTCGCCGAAGCCGACAGGCTGCGGGACGAGATCGCTGCTGCCGGGTGGGAGGTGCGCGACGTGGCAGAAGGCTTTCAGCTCGTCAAGCTCGGGTGACTCGCGAGCAGGTCTACGGCCGCCGGCCCGTGCGCGAGGCGCTTCGCGGCCCCCGCGAGGTGCTCGAGCTCTGGGCGACCGAGCGCGCCGTGAAGGCCGAGCCCTGGCTCCGCGAGACCCGCCAGCCGCGGGTCCAGGTCAAGCTCGACAAGGACATCGGCGAGGCGGCCGGGAGCCGCGACCACCAGGGCGTGCTCGCGTGGGTCGAGCCGTTCAAGTACGCGGACGCGTACGAGCTCGCGGCCGTCGAACGGCCCCTGATCGCGTGCCTCGACCAGGTGAGCGATCCCCGTAACTTCGGGGCCGTGATCCGCAGCGCCGAGGGAGCGGGGGCGACGGGAGTCGTCGTGCCATCTCACGGCTCGGCGCTCGTGACGCCGACGGTGGCCCGCTCGTCGGCGGGAGCGGTCGAGCACCTGCCGATCGCCGTGGTCACGAACCTCGCGCGGTATCTCGAGGAGATCAAGGGCGCCGACCTGTGGGTCGCCGCCGCCGATGCGGAGAACGCGACGCCGATGTGGGACGCCGACCTCTCGGGCGGCCTCGCGTTCGTGTTCGGCGCCGAGGGCAAGGGGCTGCGCCCGCTCGTGCGCCGGACGTGCGACATCGCGGTCTCGATCCCTCAGCTCGGATCGGTCGAGTCGTTGAACGTCAGCGTCGCCGCCGCGCTTCTCCTCTACGAGGCTCGCCGCCAGCGAAGTGGCTGAGCCGACCCTCTATCTCTTCGACGGATTCAACCTCCTGCACGCCGGCGGTTTCGACTCGCCGGAGCAGCTGCGCGACGTGCTCGCCGGCTGGGTGGCCGGCAAGGGTGTTCGCGGCGTCCTCGTCTTCGACGGGCACGGCCCGGACGAGAGCCACGGCCGGCTCGAGGTGCGCTGGGCGGTCGACGCCGACACGCTCATCGAGCGCCTCGCCGCCGACCACCGCCGGGGGGAGCAGGTGGCCGTCGTCTCCTCCGACGCCGCGGTGCGCGAGACCTCGGGCGTCGAGGTGCGCAAGCTCGCCGCCTCGGCGTTCCTCGCGGAGCTCATCGCGCCGAGCCACGTCGACCGCACCCGCGGCGACATGCGCGACAAGCTCGACCCGGCGACGCTCGCCGCGCTCGAGCGTCTGCGCCGCGGCGAGTAGCGGCTCGGCCCCCGCCGACGGCGGCTCGCCGCGAACGGACACGTCCTGCACCAGGTGAGCGACGTGGCCTCCGCAGACCCGTCCGGTATCAGGTGACGGACGTGGGCGTTACTGCCACGTCTGGTATCGGGTGAAGGACGTGCCACGGCCGGTATCACGCACGGGCATGTCCAGGTGCCTGGCACCGAGACGGGTCTGTAGGGGCACGTGTCTGTTCGAGGCATGTCCGGGTGTCTGTCACCGAGACGGGTCTGTTCGAGGCATGTCCGGGTGCCTGGCACCGAGACGGGTCTGTACGGGGCGTGTCTAGGTGCCTGGCACCAAGACGTGTCTGTAAAGGCAAGGGAGGGCCGAAAGGGCGGACGAACACATGTTCGTATCATGTTGGGTCCATTGCAACTTGACTTGTAAAAGCTTGGACCTCTTGCTATCTTCGCCCTCAACTTCAGGGTGAGACTTTAGGGTTGGCGCCGAAGTGCCGATCCTGGAATTGCCCAGGAAAACTCGGGGGGAGGCCTCGTGTCAGCTCGGACTGCACCAGCATATTCGCCGCAGAAGGCTCAACGAGAGCTTGAGGATCTCCAGCTCGTCCTGAAGGCCCGCAACGGCGACAGCATCGCGATGGACCAGCTGATGCGCCGCTACACCGGCTTCGTCCGCCTGAAGGCGAGCTCGTACTTCCTCGCCGGCGGCGACTCCGAGGACCTGATCCAGGAGGGTCTCGTCGGCCTCTACAAGGCCGTCCGCGATTTCCGCACCGACAAGGAGACGTCGTTCCGCAGCTTCGCGGAGCTCTGCGTCACGCGCCAGATCATCACGGCGATCAAGACCGCCACGCGCTTCAAGCACGCGCCGCTGAACACGTATGTCTCGTTCAGCCACACGCCGGCCGGCCAGGACTCCGACGGCGAGTGCTCGCTCGGCGACGCGCTCCCCGGCCCGGCCGTGCACGAGCCCTCGGTGATGGTGATCTCGACGGAGGAGCTCCAGAGCCTCGTCATGTGCCTCGGCACCGGCCTCTCCTCGCTCGAGTCCGACGCGCTCCGCCTCTACCTCGAAGGCTCGTCCTACGAGGACATGGCCGAGCGGCTCGAGTGCGACACCAAGACGATCGACAACGCCCTTCAGCGCGTGAAGCGCAAGATCATCACGCACCAGAAGGCCCGCGAGGTGGCGCTGTAACACGCGCTACCCTGCGCAGCGTGCCGGAGTAGCTCAGCTGGAAGAGCAATTCACTTGTAATGAATAGGTCGTGGGTTCGAGTCCCACCTCCGGCTCTTCAGGGTGACGCGTTCTTCTCCCAGACGGAGACGTGGCTCGTGCTCTCGCTCGTGAACGGCTCGCCTTTCCAGCCGGCGGAGCGGTCGCGGAGCGTCATCCCGGCGAGCCGCGCCATCAGGTCGAGCTCGGCCGGCCAGACGTAGCGAAAGGGGATCGAGACGACGTCGAGGGCGCCGTCGACGACCCGGTAGTGGTGGGAGACGAGTCCCTGGGCCACGACGTCGTACTCGTCGAAGCCGAGCCTCGTCTCGGTCACGGTGAAGGGCCGATACGTCTCGCCCGGCGGGAGGCGCTGCAGGTCCGGGACCATCACCTCGACCACGAAATACCCGCCCGGCTCGAGATGGGCGGCGACGTTCCGGAAGCAGGCGACCTGCTCGTCCTGCGTCGTCAGGTTCATGATCGTGTTGAACACGAGATAGGCGACCGAGAACGTCTCGCCGACCGTGGCCGTGGCGAAATCGCCGATCGTCACGCCGATGTCACCGCCACCCGGCTTCGCCTGCAGGCGGGCGACCATTGCCGTCGAGAGGTCGATGCCGTGCACCCGGACCCCGCGCTGTGCGAGCGGCAGTGCTATGCGGCCGGTGCCGATGCCCAGCTCGAGAGCGGCCCCGTTGCCGGCGAGGCCGGCGAGGAGGTCGACGACGGGATCGACGGCCGACGGCTCGAACAGGTCGGCGGACGACTTGTCGTACGCCTCTGCAATGCGCTCGCCGAAATGATCCTCCGCCACGGGCGAACTGTGCCAAAGAGCTAGCGGTTGCGAATCGCGCCGACGAGCGCCGCGACCAGATCGTCCTCCATCCGCGCCTTCCGGACATAGTCGACCGCCCCGGCTTCCCGGATCTCGAGGACCCGTTCGTCGTAGTCGTTGCCGCTGATCGCGACAACGGGAAGCCCGGGCATGTTCTCCTGCAGGAGCCGTGTCGCCTCGACACCGTCGTAGACCGGCATCTCGATGTCCATCACGACCACGTCGGCGTCGATGCTCTCCGCGAGCGCAACCGCGTCGCGGCCGTTTCGGGCGAGGCCCACGACCTCGAAGCGGCCGTCTCCATCCAGAACAGTCCGCACCACCTCGAGAAATAAGCGGTCGTCCTCGGCGAGGATCACTCTGACCGGCTCGACTCCCACGCAGGCGCAGGCTAGCGCCGATCCAGGTGGCCGGGGGCCGGCGCCTCAGGCGGCGTGTGCGCCGGTTCCGGCGCCCGTCCGTCCGCGGCGGCGACCGCTCGTCTCGCCGCCTCCAGTGGGGGCGGCCTGCTCCTGCGGGAGCTCGACGAAGAAGGTCGAACCGGCGCCGCTCTCCGACTCGAGCCAGATGCGGCCGTTCACGCGGCGGACGAGCTCGCGGCAGATATAGAGGCCGAGCCCGGTTCCGCCGATCCCACCCGTCATGTCCGGATCGAGGCGGTAGAACTTCTCGAAGATCCGGGCCTGCTCGACCGGCGGGATGCCGAGCCCGCCGTCGATGACCGCGAACCGGATGTGGTGATCGTGTGCGGCGAGTGCCAGCGTCACACGGCCGCCGTCCGGCGAGTACTTGACGGCGTTGTCGAGCAGGTTCGAGAGCACCTGGCGAAGCTGCCCCGCGTCGGCCGCGACGGGCGGCAGCGATTGCGGCGCGTCCAGGACGAGCTCGATGTTGGCGGGGACGTGGGCCTTCGCGGCGTCGAGCTCGAGCTGCGCGATCTCGAGCGGGTCGCACTGCTCGATGTTGACGCGCAGCTTGCCCGAGTCGAGCTGGCTCGCGAGGAGCAGATCGTTGACGATCTCCGAGAGGCGACCGGACTCTTCGACGATCACCCCCAGCAACCTGTCGCGCAGCTCGCTCTCGAGATCGACGTCCTCTCGACGCAACGTCAGCGCGGCGCCGTAGATCGCTGCGAGTGGCGTGCGCAGCTCGTGGGAGACCGTCGCGACGAGATCCTGGCGCATCGACTCGAGCGCGCGCTCTTCGGTGAGGTCGCGGAACGCGTACACGGTGCCGTCCTCATAGCCCACCGCGGTGATCGAGAGCCAGAGCTCACGGCCGTCGAGCTCGAGCGGGATGCTCTCCGGCCTCGTCGGCTCGCCTGCCTGCGCGAGCGGAACCCGGGACTCCGCCGCGGCCCACCCCGGAACCGCCTTCGACGCGGGATGACCGAGCACGTCCGCCTCGAGGACGCCGGTGATGCGCTCCGCCGCCGCGTTCCAGAGCCGGATCCGTCCGCGCCTGTCGACGAGGAACACTCCGTCGCCGATCGTCGCCAGCGCGCGCGCCGCCTCGGCGCGCTCCTCGGCCCGCAGGAAGAGGCGCGCGTTCTCGATCGCCATCGTGGCGCGGCGGGCGAGCTCCTCCGCGACCAGCTGGTCGTCGTCGCTGAGACGGCGACCCGATTCCGACGAGATGAGCGTGATGGAGCCGAGCACTCCTCCCTCCCGCGACTTGAGCGGCACGCACAGATACGAGCGAAGGGCCAGCTGACGCAGGAGCTCGAGGTGCAGCTCGTCCACGGCTTCCTCCACGAGCATCTCGTCGGTGATCTCGGGGATGAGCTCCGCCTTGCCCGTGCGAATCACCGCCGCGACTCCCGTCGGCTGAGCGGGATCCGGCGGGTAGCGCTCCTGCAGCTCTCGCGCGAAGGTGATCTTCGCGGGGTCTGCGTGCGCGACCGCGACCTCCGAAAGGGTGCCGTCGCTCTCGACGACGTGGATGGCGCACCAGTCCGCGGTGTTGCTCACCGCGAGCTCCGCAACGTGGCCAAGCGTCTCCCGGTAGTCGAGCGAGCGGGCGAGCGCGTCACCGGCGGCCACGATGAACGCACGCTGTTCCTCGATGATCTTGCGATCGTGGATGTCGGTCGCAGTGCCGACCCAGAACTCGATGTGTCCGGCGTCATCGCGCATCGGCACGGCCCGGCCGAGGTGCCAGCGGTACGTCCCGTCGCCGGCCCGGAAGCGGTACTCAACCTCGTACGGCTCGCCGGTTCGCAGCGTCTGCTCGCGGCGCGCCACGGCGCTGGTGAGATCGTCGGGATGCACTGCGGCGAGCCAGGCGCTCGGTCCGGCATCCTCAGGCGTCATCCCGGTGTACTCGAACCAGCGCTCGTTGAAGTACGTCGCGCCGCCGTCCGGGCCTGAGGTCCAGACGATCTGAGGCATCGCGTCCGCCAAGTGTCGGTAGCGCGCTTCGCCCGCGCGCTTGAGCGCTGCGAGCTCGCGCTCGTGGAGTCGTGCCGCCTGTTCCCGCAGCTGCCGGTTCTTCACCCATAGCTCGACGAACACCGTCACCTTCGAGCGGAGGACATCCGGGTCGATCGGCTTGAAGATGTAGTCGACCGCGCCGGCGGAGTAGCCGCGATAGACGTGCTTGTCCTCCTTCGACAGCGCGGTGACGAAGATGATCGGGATGTGCTGCGACCGCTTGCGCTGCTTGATCAGCGACGCGAGCTCGAAGCCGTCGAGCTCGGGCATCTGAACGTCGAGGAGAATGCAGGCGAACTCGCCGCGCAGGATCTCCTTCAGCGCATCCGCGCCGGAAGTGACAGAGACGAGCTTGTGGCCGAGCGGCTCGAGGACGGCCTGGAGCGCAAGCAGGTTCTCCGCTCGGTCGTCGACCATGAGGATGCTCACGCCATGCTGTTCCGGCGTCTCGACGCTCACACGCCCACCTCGACGCAGAGCCCGTAGAGGAACGCGGGAATCTCCTCGAGCGGCAACACCGCGTCGGCGACTGTTGCGGCGAGCGCGGCATCGGGCATCGCCCGCTTCTCCGAGGTGCCGGGCTCCTGCACGATCGCGACGCCGCCGTGCTCTTTGATCCGGGCGAGGCCATGCGCTCCGTCGGCGTTGGCGCCCGTGAGCACGATCCCGATCGAACGCTCGGCGTAGGCGTCGGCGACCGACTCGAACAGAACGTCGATCGACGGCCGCGCGAACTGCACGGGTGCGTCGGTCGAGAGCGCGAGGTGGCCGTCCTCGACGAGCAGGTGATAGTCCGGCGGGCCGATGTACACGTGGTCACGCTCGAGCTTCGTCTTGTCGTCCGGGTCGTCCACGACTCGTCGCGTGTGATGTTGGAGCAAGCCCTCGAGGACAAAATCCTCCGACTCGGCCGAGCGGTGCTGCGCGATGACGATCGGCTGGTGCACGTCGTCGTGCATGCCGTCGAGCAGCCTGCTCAGCGCCTCCAGGCCACCCCAGGACGTCCCGATCACGATGATCTCGTACACCTCACGCGGTCTTTCGGTAGATGCGCTCCGCCGCATCCACGACCTCGTAGGAATCGGCATACGGCGTGAATGCGACCGATTCCTTCCGTCCCAGCGCGAGCGTCCCGAACGTCGACAGGCTCTCGTAGAAGAGGCGGTGCACGCGGTCCTGCAGCGTCTTGTCGAAGTAGATCATCACGTTCCGGCACACGATCACGTTGAACTCGTTGAACGCACGATCCGAGACGAGGTTGTGTTGTGCGAAGACGATGTTCTCGGTGAGCGACCGGCTGAACCGCGCGCCGTCGTATGCGGCGACGTAGTACTCGGAGAACTCTCGCTTGCCTCCCGCCTTGATGTAGTTCTGGGTGTACTGCTGCATCTTGTCGAGGGGAAACACGCCGGCGCGTGCCGTGTCGAGCACCTGCTCGTTGATGTCGGTCGCGTAGATCCGCGTTCGGTCGTAGAGGCCCTCCTCGCTCAGCAAGATCGCGAGAGAGTAGACCTCCTCGCCGGTGGAGCAGCCGGCACACCACACGCGTGTGAACGGATACGTCCTCAGCGCAGGAACGATGTGCTCGCGCAATGCGAGGTAGAACGACGGATCGCGGAACATCGCGGTGACGTTGATCGAGAGATCGAGCAAGAGCCGTTCCATGCACGCAGGTTCGTGGAGCAGCCGGTCGTGGAGCTGGGTGACGGTCGTGACCCCCTCCGCGTGCATCCTGCGCCAGAGCCGCCGCTTCAGCGACGCCTGCGCGTACTCGCGGAAGTCGAAGCCGTACCGCCGGTGGACGGCCTCGAGCAGCAGCTCGATCTCGAGCGTCTCGAGCTCCTCCGGGGCGGTGAGGCCGTCGACGACGGCGGGCGGCACGGTCCAGTCCGGCACAGACATGAGCTGCCTAGCGGTACAGCCAGACCCGCATCAGCGAGAGGAGCTGATCCGTGTCGACCGGCTTCGTGATGTAGTCGGATGCACCCGCTGTGATCGACCTGTCGCGGTCGCCGTGCATCGCCTTCGCCGTGAGAGAGATGATCGGCAGCTGCGAGAACTGTGGGAGCTTGCGGACAGCGGTGATCGTCTCGTAGCCGTCCATCTCGGGCATCATGATGTCCATCAGGACGAGGTCGACGTCAGGGTGCGCCTGCAGCATCGCGATGCCGTCCCGGCCGTTCTCGGCGAAGACGACCTCCATCCCATGCGCTTCGAGCACGGATGTCAGGGCGAACACGTTGCGCACGTCATCGTCGACGATCAGCACCTTCCTGCCCTTGAAGATCTCCTCGATGCTGTGCAGCTGCTCGAGCATGCGCCGCTTCGAATGCGGCAGGCGCGCCTCGACGCGATGGAGGAAGAGCGACGTCTCGTCGAGCAGCCGTTCGGGCGAGCGGGCGTCCTTGACGATGATCGTCTCCGCATAGCGCTTCAGCCGCGTCTCCTCGCGGCGCGTGAGCTCCTGCCCGGTGTAGACGATCACCGGCAGGTTCGAGAAGCGCGCATCCTTCTTGAGCTGCTCGAGCAGCTTGAACCCGGTGGTGTCCGGAAGCTTCAGGTCGAGCACCATGCAGTCGAAGTGCTTCTCCTCGAGCTGCGCGAGCGCTTCCTCGCTCGATCCCACGGCCGTCACGTCGACGTCGTCGCCCGAGCCGACGAGCTCGACGATCGAGTTTCGCTGGTCCTCGTCGTCCTCGACGACGAGGAGGCTTCTCGCGCCGCGCTCGATGAACTTCGCGATCTCCTCGAACGTGTCGTTCAGGTGCTCCTTCTCGAGCGGCTTTTGACGGTATGCGACGGCGCCGGCCCGGAGCGCGCTCGCCCTCACGTCGGCCTCGCCTGCCGAGACGATGTGGACCGGGATGTGACGGGTGTTGGGATGGCGCTTGAGATGGTCGAGCACCGTCCAGCCGTCCATCGCGGGCAGATTCATGTCGAGCACGATCGCGTCCGGCTTGAACTCGTGCGCGAGTGCGAGCCCCGCGTCGCCCTGTAGCGCGACGATGCCCTTGAAGCTCTGCCCGCGTGCAGCGTCGAGCACCGTACGGGCGAACGCCGCGTCGTCTTCCACGATCAGGACGACCCGGTCGCCGCCGTTCAGGTCGTCGCGGTCGTCGGGCACCTCGCTCGGCAGGAGCAGGTTGGGGTCGAGGTCGAGCTTCGGAATCGCCACGAGGGCGTCCGGGCCGAGCAGTGCGGTCCCTTCGGTGACGAGCGAGGCGCCCTCGCGCACGAGCTGGTCGAGCCGGTCTTCGAGCCTGCCGACGTCCATCTCCCCGTGGTCGACCGGCGTGAACGTCGCCGGCAGATAGAGCGTGAACGTGCTGCCCGTGCCGGGAGTCGAGTGGACGCGGATCTCGCCGCCGAGCAGCCGGGCGATCTCGCGGCTGATCGAGAGGCCGAGCCCGGTGCCGCCGTACTTGCGCGACGTCGTCCCGTCCGCCTGCTGGAAGGCCTCGAAGATCAGCCGCAGCTTGTCCTCCGGGATGCCGATGCCGCTGTCGATCACCGAGAACGCGAGCACCCGGTCGGCATTCGCGAGCGTGAGCGACGCGAACTGCGTCGGCTCGGGCGCGACCTCGATGCGCAGCGTCACGCCGCCGGTCTCGGTGAACTTGACGGCGTTCGAGACGAGGTTCTTCAACACTTGCTGCAGCCGCTGCTCGTCGGTGACGATCGCGGGCGGCACGTTCGGCCCGACGATCTCGACGGCGAGCTCGAGGCCTTTCTCCTCGGCCATCGGCCGGAATGTGCGCACGACGTAGTCGCGCACGTCGGCGAGCACGATCTCGTCGGCGTGCACCTCCATCTTCCCGGCCTCGACCTTCGAGAGGTCGAGGATGTCGTTGATGAGACCGAGGAGATCGGCACCCGCCTGGTGGATCGTCTTCGCGAACTCGATCTGCTTGTCGGTGAGGTTCTTGTCGGCGTTGTCGGCCAGCAGCTTCGCCAGGATGAGCAACGAGTTCAACGGAGTCCGCAGCTCGTGGCTCATGTTCGCGAGGAACTCGCTCTTGTACTTCGACGAGAGCGCAAGCTGCTCCGCACGCTCCTGCAGCGCTGCACGCGCGAGCTCGATCTCTCGGTTCTTGATCTCGATGCGGCGGTTCTGCTCTTCGAGCAGCTGCGCCTTCTCCTCGAGCTCCTCGTTCGTCTGCTGGAGCTCTTCCTGCTGCGTCTGGAGCAGCTCCTCCGACGCCTTGAGCGTCTGCGCCTGCTGCTCGAGCTCGGAGTTCGCGCGCTTTAGCTCTTCCTGCTGCGACTGGAGCTCCTCGGAGCGCTCCTGCAGCTCCTGGGTGAGGCCCTGCGACTGGCGGAGCAGCTCCTCTGTCCGCATCGTCGCTTGGATCGTGTTGATCACGATGCCGATGGTCTCGCCGAGCTGCTCGAGGAAGCCGCGCTGCACGTCCGTGAACGTCTGGAACGACGCGAGCTCCATCACGGCCATCACCTGGTCCTCGAACAGGACCGGCATGACGACGATGTTGCGCGGTGCGGCGTCGCCGAGGGCGGACGTGACCCGGACGTAGTCCTCCGGCGGCTCCGCGATGAGGATCGACTGCCGCTCGAGCGCCGCCTGGCCGACGAGCGACTCGCCGAGCTTGAAGCGGTTCGACACCTTCTTGCGCGCCTTGTAGCCGTAGCTTGCGATCAGCTGCAGCTCGGGGTCGCCGTCGTCGACCTCCTCGGTGAGGAAGAACGCGCCGTAGCCGGCGCCGACGAGCGGCGTCAGCTCGGACATGATCACGCGCGAGACGGTCTGCAGGTCGCGCTGGCCCTGCATCATCCCGCTGAAACGCGCGAGGTTGGAGTTGAGCCAGTCCTGTGCTGCGTTGCGCTCGGTCGTCTGGCGCAGGTTCGCGATCATCTGGTTGACGTTCTGCTTGAGCGCGTCGACCTCGCCCTTCGCGTCGACGGTGACCTCGCGGGTGAGGTCGCCCTCGGTCACCGCAGTGGAGACGTCGGCGATCGCGCGCACCTGCGTGGTGAGCGACGCGGCGAGCTGGTTGAAGTTGTCGGTGAGGTTCTTCCAGACGCCGCTGACGCCTTCGACGTTCGCCTGTCCGCCGAGCACGCCTTCGGTGCCGACCTCCTTCGCGACGCGCGTCAGCTCGCCGGCGAACGACGACAGCTGGTCGACCATGATGTTCACGGTGTTCTTCAGCTGGAGGATCTCGCCGCGTGCGTCGACGGTGATCTTCTGCGAGAGGTCGCCCTTCGCGACTGCGGTCGTGACCTCCGCGATGTTGCGCACCTGGCCCGTCAGGTTCGAGGCGAGGCCGTTCACCGAGTCGGTGAGGTCCTTCCACGTCCCGCTGACGCCCTTGACGTTCGCCTGGCCGCCGAGCTTGCCCTCGGTACCGACCTCGCGGGCCACACGCGTGACCTCGTCGGCGAACGACGAGAGCTGGTCGACCATGACGTTGATCGTGTCCTTGAGCTCGAGCACCTCGCCCTTCACGTCCACGGTGACCTTCTTCGAGAGGTCGCCGTTCGCGACCGCCGTCGTCACCTGCGCGATGTTGCGCACCTGCTCGGTGAGCGACGAGGCCATGAAGTTGACGTTGTCGGTGAGGTCCTTCCACACACCGCTGACGCCCTCGACCGACGCCTGGCCGCCGAGACGTCCTTCCGTGCCGACCTCGCGTGCGACGCGCGTCACCTCGGCCGAGAACGCACGCAGTTGGTCGACCATCGTGTTGACGGTCTCCTTCAGCTCGGCGACCTCGCCGCGGACGTCGACGGTGATCTTCTTCGAGAGGTCGCCGTTTGCGACGGCGGTCGTGACGTCGGCGATGTTGCGGACCTGACCCGTGAGGTTCGACGCCATTCCGTTCACCGACTCGGTCAGGTCGCGCCACGTGCCGCTGACGCCCTCGACCTCGGCCTGGCCGCCGAGCACGCCTTCGGTACCCACCTCGCGCGCGACGCGCGTGACCTCCGCGGCGAAGGCGGAGAGCTGGTCGACCATCGTGTTGATCGTGTCCTTGAGCTGCAGCACCTCGCCGCGCGCATCGACCGTGATCTTCTGTGTGAGGTCGCCTTTTGCGACGGCGGTCGTCACGCCGGCGATGTTGCGCACCTGGTCGGTGAGGTTGCCCGCCAGCGTGTTCACGTTGTCGGTCAGGTCCTTCCACGTGCCGGAGACGCCCTTCACCTCCGCCTGGCCGCCGAGCTTGCCCTCGGTGCCGACCTCGCGCGCGACGCGCGTGACCTCGTCGGCGAACGAGCCGAGCTGATCGACCATCGTGTTGATCGTGTTCTTCAACTCGGCGATCTCGCCGCGTACGTCGACGGTCACCTTCTTCGACAGGTCGCCGTTCGCGACGGCCGTCGTGACCTCCGCGATGTTGCGCACCTGCTCGGTGAGCGAGGAGGCCATGAAGTTGACCGACTCGGTGAGCCCGCGCCACGTACCGCTGACGCCCTTGACCTCGGCCTGGCCGCCGAGGCGGCCTTCGGTGCCGACCTCGCGTGCGACTCGGGTGACCTCGTCTGCGAACGCGGAGAGCTGGTCGACCATCGTATTGAGCGTGTTCTTCAGCTCGAGGATCTCGCCGCGCGCGTCGACGGTGATCTTCTGTGAGAGGTCGCCTTCCGCGACGGCCGTCGCGACCTCGGCGATATTCCGCACCTGGCTCGTCAGGTTGTTCGCCATCTGGTTGACGTTCTCCGTGAGCCCGCGCCACGTGCCGCTGACGCCTTCGACCTCGGCCTGGCCGCCGAGGCGGCCCTCGGTGCCGACCTCGCGGGCGACACGCGTGACCTCGTCCGCGAACGTCGACAGCTGGTCGACCATCGTGTTGAGGGTGTTCTTCAGCTCGAGGATCTCGCCGCGTGCGTCGACGGTGATCTTCTGCGTCAGGTCGCCCTTCGCGACGGCGGTCGCGACCTCGGCGATGTTGCGCACCTGATCGGTGAGGTTCGACGCCATGCCGTTGACCGACTCGGTGAGGTCGCGCCACGTGCCGCTGACGTCCTCGACCTCGGCCTGGCCGCCGAGGCGGCCTTCGGTGCCGACCTCGCGGGCGACGCGCGTGACCTCGTCCGCGAACGACGAGAGCTGGTCGACCATCGTGTTGATCGTGTTCTTGAGCTCGAGCACCTCGCCCTTCACGTCCACGGTGACCTTCTTCGAGAGGTCGCCGTTCGCGACAGCGGTCGTGACGTCGGCGATGTTCCGCACCTGCTCGGTGAGCGAGAGCGCCATGCCGTTGACGGACTCGGTGAGGCCGCGCCACGTGCCGCTGACGCCTTCGACCTGCGCCTGGCCGCCGAGGCGGCCCTCGGTGCCGACCTCGCGCGCGACGCGCGTCACCTCGGCTCCAAATGCCGAGAGCTGGTCGACCATCGTGTTGATGGTCTCCTTGAGCTCGGCGATCTCGCCCTGCACGTCGACGGTGATCTTCTTCGTCAGGTCGCCGTTCGCGACGGCGGTGGTGACCTGGGCGATGTTGCGGACCTGCGTTGTGAGGTTGCCGGCGAGGGTGTTGACGTTGTCGGTGAGGTCCTTCCAGACGCCGCTGACGCCCTCGACGTTCGCCTGGCCGCCGAGCCGGCCTTCCGTGCCGACCTCGCGGGCGACGCGCGTCACCTCGGACGCGAACGAGCGCAGCTGATCGACCATCGTGTTGATCGTGTCCTTGAGCTGCAGGACCTCGCCGCGAACGTCGACCGTGATCTTCTTCGAGAGGTCGCCGGTTGCGACCGCGGTCGTGACGTCGGCAATGTTGCGCACCTGGTCGGTGAGGTTGCCGGCGAGTGTGTTGACGTTGTCCGTCAGCTCCTTCCAGACGCCGCTGACGCCTTCGACGTTTGCCTGACCGCCGAGCTTGCCGTCGGTACCAACCTCCTTCGCAACGCGCGTGACTTCTGCGGAGAACGCACGGAGTTGGTCGACCATCGTGTTGATGGTCTCCTTGAGCTCCAGCACCTCGCCCTTGACGTCGACGGTGATCTTCTTGGAGAGGTCGCCGTTTGCGACGGCCGTCGTGACGGCTGCGATGTTTCGCACCTGGCTCGTGAGGTTCGAGGCCAAACCGTTGACAGACTCGGTGAGGTCCTTCCACGTGCCGCTGACGCCCTTGACCTGCGCCTGGCCACCGAGCGTGCCCTCCTCGCCGACCTCGCGCGCGACGCGCGTCACCTCGTCTGCGAACGACGAGAGCTGGTCGACCATCGTGTTGACGGTGTTCTTCAGCTCGGCGACCTCGCCGCGCACGTCGACGGTGATCTTCTTCGAGAGATCGCCGTTCGCGACGGCGGTCGTCACTTCGGCGATGTTGCGGACCTGCGTCGTGAGGTTCGCGGCGAGCGTGTTCACGTTGTCGGTCAGGTCCTTCCACACGCCCGAGACGCCGCGCACCTTCGCCTGGCCGCCGAGCTTGCCGTCGGTGCCGACCTCGCGCGCCACGCGCGTGACCTCGTCCGCGAACGAGGACAGCTGGTCGACCATCGCATTCACGGTCGTGCCGATCCGCTGGAACTCTCCCTTGACGGGTTGCCCCTCGATCTTGAGCGCCATCTTCTGGGAGAGGTCGCCCTGGGCGACGGCATCGATGACGCGCGCGACCTCGGTGGTGGGGCGGACGAGGTCGTCGATCAGCGTGTTGAGCGAGGTGACCGTCTCGAGCCACGCTCCGTCGGCGCCCGCGGTCGCGGCGCGCTCGGTCATGCGCCCCTCGCGGCCGATCACGCGGCCGACCCGGCCGATCTCCTTGGACAGTGCCTCGCGCCGCTCGGCGAGCTCGTTGAAGGCGCGGTTGAGCTCGACGGCCATGCCCTTGCCGCGCACCGGCAGCCGGAGCCGGAAATCGCCGTCGCGGGCCGCGTTCAGCGCAACGAGGAGCTGCTCCAGCTCGGCGCGCGAGACGTCCGCGGGGGCGATGCCGTCGGCCTTCCCCGTTCCATTCGGGCCTGCGCCGTTCCGGCCGCCGGCCGCGCTCGCGCGCTTCCGTGCGCCGGTCGGCGACGACGACGACGTTGCCTTGCCTCGCTCGACTGCTGCCACGGTGCCCCCAGAGATCGCGATGTCGTCATGACCAGGCCCAAACTCCGCTGAATCGCGAGGACGTATTCCGCGTTGAAATCCGCCGGAAACGCCGTCCCCGCATCACGCTGCGGTTTGATCCTCGAAATTGCCGTCCGTAAATAGGACTCACCTGCCTGGAAACCCAGGAAATCCGGGCACAGCATAGGTCAACCGGCCTAGACTGTCCACCCCTGCGGCCCAGCGTTGCAAGCCATATTTTGGGCGGCTTCCCGGGCGGCGATCAGGCGTGCTCGAGCGCCTGGCTGAGGTCGGCCCAGAGCGCGTCCGGATCCTCGAGGCCGACGCTCAGCCGGAGCAGGCCCGCAGGCACGCGTTCTCCCTCCCAACGGCGCCGGCTCTCCATCTTGCTCCCGGTGCCACCGAGCGAGGTGGCGTTCTCGATCAGCCGGGTCGAGGTCTCGACGAGCCGTGCGGCCTCGCCCCCCTCGACGTCGAACGAGATCAGGCCGCCGAGCCCGGGATACCGGACGGTCGTGACCTTCGGGTGCGTCGACGAGGCGCTCGGCGAGGTCGGCGGCGGTCGCCCCCTGGCGCAGGACCCGGATCTCGAGCGTCTTCAGCCCGCGAAGCAGCAGCCAGGCGGCGTCGGGCGCGGCGACGATTCCGGCACGGGCCCGGAACGCACGGATCTCCTCCGCCGCCGCGGGGTCGCGGCACGTGACGACCCCGAGCAAGGCGTCGTCGTGGCCTGCGAGGTACTTCGTCGCGCTGTGCACGACGAAGTCGGCGCCGTGCTCGAGGGGGCGCAGGAGGATCGGTGTCGCCACCGTCGCGTCGACGACGACCGGCGCCGGGTGCGCCGCCGCGGCCTCGAGATCGGGCATCGTCAGGTACGGGTTCGACGGCGCCTCGAGCCAGACGAGCTGCACGCCGTCGGGCGGCGGCCCGGTCTGATCGAACTCGACGACGCGCAGGCCCCAGCGCTCGAGCGCGCCAAAGGTGAGACCGGTCCCGTAGTAGCAGCCCTCTGCCAGCGCGATCGTGTCGCCCGGCGCGAGCAACGCGAGCGCGAGCGCCGTCGTCGCGCCTGCACCGGACGGGAAGAGCAGAGCCGTGCCGCCGTCGAGCGCGCCGAGACGGGACTCGGCCTCCGAGCACGTCGGGCTGCCGTTGCGCTGGTAGTAGAACTCGCGCGGCTCGCCGCGCTCGTCGTACGGCCAGATGGTGGAGCGGTCGACGTTGCCCATTGCCGAACTCTAGATCGCTGCGCGGATCAGGCGGGCGAGCGAGTCGTCGCCTGCCTGCGCGGCCTCGGGGATCGTCCACCAGCGGACGTCGGTCGACTCGTCGCTCCGAACGAGCTCGTCGCCTGCGGCCACCACGACGAAGCGGACGTCGAGGTGGAGATGCGCCGGCATCTCCGGCCGTTCCGGGATCTCGTGCACGTCGAGATGAACGGGAGCCTCGTCGGCGAGTCGCCCGTCGAGACCGGTCTCCTCGCGCACCTCGCGGAGAGCTGCACCCGCGATCGACGCGTCGTTCGCCTCGAGGTGGCCACCCGGCTGCAGCCACAGCCCGAGCTTGCGGTGGAGGACGAGGCACGTCCGTGAGCGCGACTCGTCGAGCACGAGTGCGGACGCGGTGAAGTGGGCCGTCTGCTGCCCGGCGGAGAGCGGTGCAGGCAGGTGCGCGAGGAGGTCGAGCATCGCCGCCTTGTCTGTCGCCTCCTTCGCGTCTGCGGGGACGTGCGTGTCGAGCAGCGCCTGCAGGTCGCGGCGGGTCATACGGGCTCCGGCCGCAGGTCCGCCAGCTTGCCCATGCGCGCGAGAGCCGGGAACGCGCGCGTCCACGTCGCGGCGATGCCGATCATCGCGACGCCGCCGGCGACCACGGCGGGGACGGTGCCGATCAGCCGGGCGAGGGCACCCGATTCGAATGCGCCGAGCTCGTTCGAGGCGCTGATGAAGACCCACTCGACGGCGCTCACTCGGCCCTGGAGGTGTGTCGGGCGTCAGCATCGTCACCGCCGTCTGGCGGATGTTGACGCTGATCATGTCGACAAAACCCGTGAGGCAGAGCGCGGCGAGCGAGAGAGGCAACCATCTCGAGAGCCCGAAGACGATCATTCCGGCACCGAAGATCGCGACGACGACGAGGAGCGTCGGGCCGGCCGGTGTGCGCAGCGGACGGCGGGCGAGCATGACAGCCGCCGCGAGCGCGCCGACTGCCGGCGCGGTTCGCAGGAGCCCGAGCCCGATCGGGCCGACGTCGAGGATCGAGCGGGCGAAGACCGGTGCCAGGGCGATCGAGTCGCCGAGCAGCACGCCGAAGAGGTCGAGGCCGATCGCACCGAGGAGCATGCGCGTGTTGAAGATGAAGCGCACGCCTGCCACGAGGCTGTCCCAGCCCACCGGCTCGGTGGTCACGAAGCGAGCGTGCAACCGGGCCCATCACGATGATCGCGACGAGCGACAGCGTCAGCAGTCCGGCGGCCGTGGCGTAGACCGCAACGGGCTCGACGGCGAAGATGATGCCACCGAGCGCCGGGCCGGCGATCACGCCGATCTGCCCGGCCACACCGCGGAGCGCGAGCGCGCTGGGCAGCAGCTCGTGCGGCACGAGCTCGGGGGTCAGCGCTCGCGCCGCCGGGTTGCCGATGACGTTCGCGACGCCGGAGACAGCCGCGATTGCGAGGAACGGCCAGAGCTTCGTCGCGCCGTTCAGCGTCACGAGGAGGAGAAGGACTGCGATCGCGACGTTCAGGCCGAAGGCGGCCGCGGTGACTCCACGCCGCGGCAGACGGTCGGCGATCTGGCCCGCCGGCAGCGCGAGCAGCGGAAGCGGCAGGAACTCCATCAGTCCCACGAGGCCGAGGTCGAGTGGATTGCGGCGGATCGCGTAGACCTGCCAGCCGATCGCGACCGCGAGCATCTGCGACGCCAGGCCGTTCGTGAGGATCGCCGTCCAGAGCAAGGAGAACGAGCGGATCTGCAGCGCCTCGGGGAGCCGTCTTCTCACCAGGCGACCGTACCAACGGGCCGGTTAGGCTCCTTCGCATGGCGGACGTGCACGAGACGACGGAGCAGCGATTGGAGTGGCTGCGCGAGCTGCGCGCAGAGGCACTGCATGCGGGGAGCGACAAGGCCGTACAGAAGCGCCGCGATGAGGGGCGGCTATTGGCGCGTGAGCGCGCCGTGCAACTGTGCGACGAGGGCTCCTTCGTGGAGCTCGACCGGTACGTGCGTCACCGGGAGTCGAACTTCGGGATGATGGACCGGCGTCCGTACGGCGATGCAGTCGTGACCGGGTACGGGACGGTGTTCGGCCGCAAGGTGTTCGTGTTCTCGCAGGACTTCACGGTCTTCGGGGGCTCGTTGAGCGAGGTGTTCGCCGAGAAGATCTGCAAGGTGATGGATCTCGCAGTGAAGTACGGCTGCCCGGTGATCGGGATCAACGACTCCGGGGGCGCGCGGATCCAGGAGGGTGTTGTCTCGCTTGCGGGCTATGCCGAGATCTTCTGGCGCAACGTGCAGGCCTCGGGCGTGGTGCCTCAGATCTCGCTCGTGATGGGGCCGTGCGCGGGCGGTGCGGTGTACTCGCCCGCGATGACGGACTTCATCTTCATGGTCGAGGGCTCGTCGTACATGTTCATCACCGGGCCTGACGTCGTTAAGGCCGTGACCGGCGAAGAGGTCACACAGGAGGAGCTCGGTGGCGCGGCGACGCACGCGGCGCGCTCGGGGGTCGCACAGTTCACGTCGCCCGACGAGGCATCGTGCCTCGAGGATGCGCGGTACCTGATCTCGTTCCTGCCGCAGAACAATGCGGACAGGCCGCCGTTCGCGGCGCCGGTCGATCCGGTCGACCGCGAAGACGAGGAGCTCGACACGCTGATCCCCGACACGGCGAACAAGCCGTACGACATGCACGATGTGATCCGCCGCGTGATCGACGACCGCGAGTTCCTCGAGGTGCACGAGCAGTGGGCCCGCAACATCGTCACAGGCTTCGCCCGCCTGGGTGGACACGCGGTCGGCGTGATCGGCAACCAGCCGCAGGTGCTTGCCGGCGTGCTCGACATCGACGCATCGAACAAGGCTGCGCGGTTCGTGCGCACCTGCGACGCATTCAACATCCCGCTCGTCACCTTCGTCGACGTGCCGGGCTTCTTGCCCGGGACCGAGCAGGAGTGGGGCGGCATCATCCGGCACGGAGCGAAGCTGCTGTACGCATATGCGGAGGCGACGGTGCCGAAGCTGACGGTGATCACCAGGAAGGCCTACGGCGGCGCTTACGACGTGATGAGCTCGAAGCACATCCGCGCCGACTTCAACTTCGCCTGGCCGACAGCCGAGGTCGCGGTGATGGGCCCCGAAGGAGCCGTCAACATCATCTTCCGCGGCGAGCTCGCCGACGCCGCCGACTCCGAAGCGCGGCGCGCCGAGTTGATCGCCGACTACAAGGAGCGATTTGCGAACCCGTACGCGGCCGCCGAGCGAGGCTACGTCGACGACGTCATCGAGCCGCGCCGCACCCGTCCCGTGCTGATCGACGCGCTCGAGACCGCGCTGACGAAGGCCGAGCCGCGGCCGAAGCGCAAGCACGGCAACATTCCCCTATAGCGTCGCTTCGCTCGCTTCACGGGGGAAACCAGTTTCCCCCGTGGGCCCCCTTCTGGGTTGCTGTACTCGCGGCCGGGCGCGTCACTGCTCTCGCCGAGCAAGCTCGGCTCCGCGACGACTCTTAACGGTGACTGTCACCGTTAAGGAGCTGTTCGGCTTCGTCTTGTCGCCTGAAGGGCTGAGCGCTTTTCCGGGCATGTCTGCCCGGGGCCGCGGGCAGTTCTCTTAACGGTGACTGTCACCGTTAAGAAGGCTGCACGACGTCGTCACGCCGGCCGGAGGGCTGAGACATGGAGCCGCGGCGTGGGCTGAGACGCGTAGCCGCGGCGTAGGCTCAGACGCGGCGCCTCGACGCCGGACTCGAACGAGCTGGGGAACGAGCAGCCGCGCTAAGAAACGAGTTGCGCGGCGCGCAGCTCGGGGACGAGGCCGAGCTCTTCGGAGAACGCTTCGACCACCAGCGGGTCGAACTGCGTTCCGGCACAACGCTCGAGCTCCGCGACTGCATCGTGATGGCTGAGCGGCTCGCGGTAGACGCGCTCTGACGTCATTGCGTCGAACGCGTCCGCGACGAGGATGATGCGCGCGCCGAGTGGAATCTCCTCGCCGCGCAGCCGGTCGGGATAGCCGCTGCCGTCCCAGCGCTCGTGATGGTGCAGCACCCACTCGGCGATCGGCTCGACGCCAAGGCTCTCGAGCATCCGATAGCCGATCTGCGGATGTCGCTGCAGCACGAGCCGCTCCGACTCGTTGAGGGCGCCCGGCTTGCGGAGGATCTCCTCGGGAATCGCCAGCTTGCCGAGATCGTGAAGGCTGCCTGCAAGACGCGTCAGCTCGACCTGCGGCTCGTCGATCCCGAGGCGCCGCGCGATCCGCGCGGCGAGCACGCCGACACGCTCTGAATGGCTGCCGGTGTAGACGTCACGTGCGTCGACGGCCTTCGCGAGACTCGCCGCAGCGCGGTAGCGCGCGGCACGATCGGGACCGTCCGCGAGCTGCTGGAGCTGCGAGAGCTCGAGCGTGCTCGTGCGCCTGGTAGGTCCGCGCCCTGTTCTTGCCGTCTTCCTTCGCCCAGTAGAGCGCACTGTCGGCGAGCCTGATCAGCTCGTCCCGGCCCACGCCCTGCGCCGGGTACACGGCGATCCCCGCGCTGACGGTGACCAGTCCCACCTGCTCGACGTCGACGGTGCCGACACGCTCGACGATCGAACGGGCGACGGCGATCGCAGCGCGCTCGTCGAGCCCGGGGAGCAGCACGGCGAACTCGTCGCCACCGAGCCGGAAGCTCTCGCCGCCCTGGCGCAAACGCGACGCGACCTGTCCGAGCACACGGTCGCCGATCGGATGGCCGAAGCGGTCGTTGATGCGCTTGAAGTCGTCGATGTCGACGAAGCACAGGCTCAGTGTCAGGCCGTCGTGCTCCGCCTGCGTGAGCTCGCGCTGCAGCCGCTCGTGGAAGTGCCGGTGGTTGCCGAGCCCGGTCAGCGGATCGGTGAGGGCAAGCCGCATCGCGCGCATCGCCTTGAAGTTCGAGCGCTGATAGAGGGCGATTGCGATCAGCGGGCCGACGAGCGCGAGCGAGAGAGCGGGGGAGCGCTCCCAGAGCACGACGAGCATCAACGCGGCTGATGTCATGAGCGCGAACGGCGCGGTGGTCTGCCGTGCGTTCGCCAGGATCAGCTTGAAGAAGGGCTTGCCGGCGCTGGCCGACAGCACCGCCGTGACGAGGACGAGGTTGACGACCCAGTTGTAGATGAACGCGCACACGATCACACGTGCGAGCAGGCCGAGTACCGACCGCTCCGAGATCGACTCGATCGCCAGGCCGCCGGCGAGCGCCGCGAGCGCGAACATCGCCGCGTTGTAGGCAACGCGCATAGGCGGGCGATGCCCGACGAGATGCGTCACCGTCGGACCGGCCGCCGAGATCATCACGCCGGCCTGCCACCCGAAGAGCAACGTCCCGGCGACTGCGAAGACGAAACCGAGCGTGACGCCTCCCGCATCCACGCCCTCGACGGGCACGGGGAAGCGCTCGGCGACTGCCATCCCGATGAGGAGCCCCACGAACGCGGCAACGTCCCCGAGCGAATGCGGCGTGCGCGCATACGAGTACGCAGCAGCAGCAACGGCTGCGACCCCCGCCACGATGACCGGGGTCACGATCGCGAGAACGCTAGAGGGAGGACGGGTAGATGCGCTCGTCACCTTGGTCTCCCCACCTCGGTGTGAGTCGGTCTACCAGCCGAACGTGCTGGTGGTCGTGCCGCCGCCGACCGTGAGCAAAGACACGAACAGAGCGAGGCTCGCGAGTGCCACGAGCAGGAGTACGAGCCGCGGTTTCCATTCCAACATTGTTCCTCCAGAACATGGTCTCGGACGCCAGACAAAAAGAGTGTCCCTGAGGAACCTGTTCGTTGAATCCCCCGATGGAGTGATCGTGCGCCCCGGCTGCAATGTCCTCGAAAGCGCGAACGCGTGACGCGCGCAGAGCGTGGCTATCCGGACAGGCCGGCTTCGGCGAGCGGTCGGCGTGCCCAGGCGAATTTCTGCTTGTACCAACCGTCGAGCGTCGCGAGATCGACACCGTTGCCCGACGACTGGATGAACCACCCGTTCCCGATGTAGATGCCCGTATGGTCGACCTGCGACGGCTGCGAGCGAGGGCCCTTCGAGCCGAAGAAGAGCACGTCGGCAGGCTGGAGATCGGCGAAGCCGATGCGCTTCGAGGCCGGGACCTCGGCGCTCATCACATAGGTCGTGCGTCCGCGGATCACGAGCGGCAGCGATCCGCTGTTCGGATACTGCTGGAGCTTGTAGACACGCCAGACAAAGCCCGAGCAGTCGTAGCCGCCGCGCGCAGAGACCCCGAAATCGGTCTCGGGGCCGTCGCTCGTGCCGCCCCAGACGTACGGCATCCCGATTCGCGCAACTGCGGTGTCGAGGATCTGCGTCTGCCAGTTGGTGAACGACGGCAGGCTGAACTGATCCGCCATGCTCTGGACGCTCGCAACCTCCCAGCCGGAGAACCCCAGGATTCGCGAGGCGGAGTAGGCAGCCTCGGCCCGGGTCGCGTGGTCGCCGGGGAGCAGCTCCAGCCCATCCTCGGGGGCGGGATGGTTCGTGCGCAGTCCGAGCAGCCGTGCGACGACCTCGGTGCCGAAACGCGGCGGCACCTTCAGTCCCGCGGCGCGCGCACCCGCCGCAAACTCGGCCGCAGCCTTCGCAAGGCCGAGGCCCTGTACGAGCCGCACGTCGAGCCGGGTCATCGACACCGGCGCGTTCGGCTGTGCGGCGCGCTTCGGCGCGCTCGGCGCCGGAGGAACAGGCGTGGTCGTCGTCGTCGTCGTCGTCGGGTCCGTCGTGGTGGTCGAGGGCACTGTGGTGGTCGGCGGCGGCGGCGCTGTCGTTGTCGTCGGCGCTGTCGTCGTCGAACCGGGCGTCGTCGAGGTCGGCGGCACCGTCGGGTTGGGGATCGCCGGATCGACAGGCGGCGGTCCAGGAACCGGCGGCGGCGGGAAGACCGTCTCCTTCAGCCCGAAGACGAGATCCTCGAGCTCCTGTGCGGTGATCGGATCCTGTGGGCGGAAGCCCGCCGCGTCGTTGCCCATGAGCCCGGCTGCCGTGACGGCCCGGATGTCGCCTGCGGCCCACGACTGGGCGGGCGCTCCTGCCCCGCCCGAAGAGGCAGCGGCGGCGCCGGTCGGGACCAGCGCGAAGAGAGTTGCGGCAATGAGGAGACGGCGACCCATTCGACCCTGTGATCGGTCTCGATCGCGAGTGACATTAGCCTGTATCTGCATGGATTTCGAGATCACGCCGCAGCCGAGCGACGAGGAGCGCGCCGCGATCGAGGCCGCACTTCGGGAAGATGTCCCGAGCGAACGCTCTTCGGCCTGGCCGGATCTCCTCCTGCCGCCGCGCGAGGACGTCTCCGAGCCGTAACTCATTCCTGCCTTCGGGCGTTATGGGTTCATGTCCGACGAATGCATTCGCTGCGGTGAGGTTCCCGCCGTCGACGAGCGTGGCTACTGCGGCCATTGCCACTGGGTGGCGCTCGCCGAGGTCGAGGAGGGGTTCCGCCAGATGCGCGAATACCTCCAGTCCTGGGCCCTGTTCAGCGACTGGTGCGAGTCGCGCGGGCTTGCCCCCGCCGCCTGAGCCTGCCCCCGTCTCTCAGCTCACACCGGTCTCGCTCGAAACAGTTGCGGTGCGCTCCGCGCGTAGTCGAGCCCGGACGCCCACGTCAGCACGACCGCGACGAGCATCGACCACCACGCGATGTCGTTGCTCCAGGCGCCGGCAGCGGCGAAGCCTCCGAGCCCGACCGCGATCGCCTGTGCCCAGGTCTTGAGCTTGCCCAGGTCGCGCGCTGCGATCACGATCCCGCGTTCGATGGCCGCCTGACGAAGGCCGGTGATCATCACCTCGCGGACGACGATGGCGGCGATCATCCAGGCCGGCACGACGTGCTCGCCGATCAACATGATCATCGTTCCGAGCACGAGCACCTTGTCCGCAATCGGGTCGAGGAGCGAGCCGAGCGGCGAGGTGCGTCCGTGGCGGCGTGCGAGCCGTCCGTCGAAGAAATCGGTCGTCATCGCAGCGCAGAAGACGCCGGTCGCCCAGTACGCATGGCCCTGGAACGGCCATGCGAAGAGAACGACGACGACGGGCACCGAGAGTGCCCGCGCGACGGTTAGCTGATCCGCAGGGCTCATCAGCGGAGACAATACGGGGCAGTCATGCCCGGCAACACATTCGACAAGGTTCTGGTAGCCAACCGCGGTGAGATCGCGGTGCGGATCTTTCGGACGCTGCGCGAGCTCGCCATGGGCTCTGTCGCGGTGTATTCGGAGGCGGATCGGGGTGCGCTGCATGCCGGGTATGCGGACGAGGCGTTCCTGATCGGCCCGGCGCCCGCGGCGGAGAGCTATCTGAAGATCGACACCTTGATCGAGACGGCGCTGCGGGCCGGAGCGGGGGCGGTGCATCCGGGTTACGGCTTCCTTGCGGAGAATGCGGCGTTCGCGCGCGCGGTCGAGGCGGCGGGGCTCGTGTGGATCGGGCCGCCGCCCGAGGCGATCGAGTTGATGGGCTCGAAGACGCGTGCGCGGCAGGCGATGCAGGAGGCGGGGGTGCCGATCATCCCGGGCACGACGGATCCGGTCGGATCGGTCGAGGAGCTGCTCGGCCTGGGGGAGACGATCGGTTATCCGCTGCTGATCAAGGCTGCTGCCGGGGGAGGCGGCAAGGGGATGGAGATCGTCGAATCGCCGGCGGATGCCGAGCGCGCGTTCGAGACCGCACGCCGCCAGGGCCTGTCGTATTTCGCCGATGCGAGCGTCTACGTCGAGAAGCTGATCGTCGATCCGCGGCACGTCGAGGTGCAGGTGCTCGCCGATATGCACGGGAACGTGATCCATCTCGGGGAGCGCGACTGCACGATCCAGCGCCGCCATCAGAAGCTCGTCGAGGAGACGCCGTCTCCGGCGGTCGACGAGGAGCTGCGTGCACGGATCGGGGCGATCGGCGTCGACGCCGCACGCGCGTGCGGCTACCGCTCGGCCGGGACGATCGAGGGGCTCCTGACGGTCGACGGCGAGTACTTCTTCATGGAGATGAACACCCGCATCCAGGTCGAGCACACGGTGACCGAGCTCGTCACCGGGCTCGATCTCGTGCGTGAGCAGATCCTGATCGCGCTCGGCGAGCCGCTCTCGCTGACGCAGGACGAGGTGCGCCTTCAGGGCCACGCGATCGAGTGCCGCATCAACGCGGAGGACGTCGCGCGCGGCTTCCTGCCGACGCCCGGGCTCGTGACCGCATATCGCGAGCCGTCCGGCCCCGGTGTCCGGGTCGACTCCGGCGTCGGCGCCGGCAACGAGGTCTCGGGAGCCTACGACCCGATGATCGCGAAGCTCATCGTGCACGGCGTCGACCGCGAGCATGCGAGGAGGCGGATGCTCCGCGCACTCGGCGAGTACGTGATCGAGGGGCCGAAGACGCTGATCGGCTTTCACCAGGCGCTTCTCTCGAGCGAGTGCTTCATCGCAGGCGAGACCTGCCACGGGCTCGTCGAGTCCGACGCGCTCGCGGCGCGCGCGGCCGAGCTCGCACCAACCAACGGTTACCAGGCGCACGCGCCCTCGGGGCATACGGTCGACCGGACGCGGATGGTGGAAGTCGACGGGCGCCGCTTCGAGGTGCGCATCACGGAGCCCGAGCCGCCGTGGCGCATCCTCGCCCGCCGCAGGCACGAGCGCGAGCGCGCCGGGGGCGGCGCAGGAGGCAACGCGGTCGTCTCGCCGATGCAGGGCACGGTGCTCTCCGTTGCCGTCACCGAGGGCGAGCTCGTCGAGGCGGGACGCGTGATCTGCATCGTCGAGGCGATGAAGATGGAGAACGAGGTGAGAGCACACCGCGCAGGTACCGTGAGTGATCTCGCCGTCGAAGCCGGAGAGCCCGTGGCAACGGGCCAGATCATCTGTCTGATCACCGGTGACTAACCCAAGGGGAAGGGGTTTACATGTTCCGCCGCTCTGTCTTGCTGGTCCTGGCGATCTGTGCGCTCGCGTTCGCCGCGAACGCCGGTGCCACGGCCGGCCCGATCGGGCCGTTGCCGCCCGGCCCGACCACCAACATCTCGACGCCTGCAGGCTCGCTCGTCTCGGTCGTGCTGCCGAAGGGCGCGCAGGGGCGTGTCTGGCGCCAGGCCGGGACGATCAATCAGAAGGTGCTGCGCGAAGTGAACGAGGCCAACGTCGGCCCCAACGTCGTGATCGTCTTCAAGACAGTCGGGAAGGGCACGGCCAAGGCCGTCTACGGCCTGACGAAGGGCGAGACGAGCAAGGCCTACGCGTCGAGCACGTTCGTCATCACGGCTCGTTAGAGCGAGCGCTGATACGAGCGGAAGCACCACGTCGCGAACGATGACGTCACGGCAGCGGCTGCGAGCAGCAACAGGAGGTAGACGCCTGTCGCGCTCCAGTCGTCGCCGGTGACGATCGCGTTGCGCGTCGCCTCCACGCCCCAGTTCACCGGGTTGAAGCGCGACACCGTGCTCATCCAGTTCGGCATCACCGTTGTCGGGATCAGGATGGCCGAGAGGAACATGAGCGGCAGGCCGATGAAGTTCGCCGCGGCGATCATCGACGCCTCCCGGCGCACGAGCAGCGCGATGCCGTGCGAGAGCCCGGCGAACGTCATGGCAAGGAGGGCCGATGCGACGAAGACCACGAGCCAGCCGAGCGCGCCGCCGTGCACGCGGACGCCCAGCGCCAGGCCGACGAGCAGCAGCAAGAGCGCCTGCAGCATCGCCGTGATGCCCGCCCGCACGACCTGCGAGAGGATGATCGCGAAGCGCGATGCCGGTGCGGCGAGGAAGCGGTCGATCACGTGCCGGTCGAGGTCGGCGATCATCGCCATCCCCGACCAGCTGCCGCCGAAGAACGCGTTCATGCAGATGATCCCGGGGGCGAGGAACTCGGCGTAGCTACCTGCCCCGCCGCGCAGCGTCGGGACGCGCGAGAAGAGCTGGCCGTAGAGCAGCAGCCAGATCAGCGGCTGGATCACCATCAGGGCGATCCAGATCGGCTCGCGCATCAGGTTCCGGAGCTGCCGCACGACCATCCACCCGGTCTGGCGGAGCAGCTGGATCACCGCTTCGCCTCCTGATCCTCGGTCGAGAAGTCGCGGCCGGTGTAGTGGAGGTACACATCGTCGAGCGACGGCCGTGACGTCGTGACCGATGCGACGGGGAAGCCCTGCTCGTCGAGCGCTGCGAGAATGACGGGAATCGCCTCGGCGCCGTTCGGTACGCGGGCGCGCAGCTGCCGGCCCTCGGCCGCGAGCTCGGACGCGCCCTCGACGACGTGCACGACGGACAACGCGGCGTCGCTAGAGCTCTCGGGGTCGGCGAGGTCGATGGTGATGAGCTCGCCGCGCAGGTCGGCCTTCAGCGCGGCCGGCGTGCCCTGCGCCACGACCTTGCCGCGGCTGACGATCGCGACGCGCTCGGCGAGCTGATCGGCCTCCTCGAGGTAATGCGTCGTGAGCAAGATCGTCAGGCTCGCCTCATCCGCCAGCCGCTCGACCTCGATCCACATCGCGGCGCGCGCCTCTGGATCGAGGCCTGTCGTCGGCTCGTCGAGGAAGAGGACACTCGGCCGGTGCACGAGACCGATCGCGATGTCGAGGCGCCGCTTCATGCCGCCGGAGTAGCCGCGTGCGATGCGGGTCGATGCCTCCGTCAGCCCGACGAGCTCGAGCACCTCGTCGACGCGCATGTGAAGCTCCTTACCGGCCATGCCGTGAATGCGTCCCTGCAACAGGAGGTTTTCCGCGCCGGTCGCCTCCCAGTCGAGACCGGAGTCCTGCGCGACGTAGCCGATCGTCTTGCGCACGCGATTCGGGTGCTTCGCAACGTCCTCGCCCATCACGAGTGCGCGTCCGGAGTCGGGCTGCGTGAGCGTCGCGAGGGTGCGCACCGTCGTCGACTTGCCGGCGCCGTTCGGGCCGAGGAGCCCGAAGACCTCGCCCTCCTTGACGGAGAACGACACGCCGTCCACCGCCTGGATGGCTTTGTAGCGCTTGCGCAGATCCTCGACGACGATGGCGTCCACGGCGGGACTGTAGTGGTCGCACCGAAGCGCAAATCGGGACAACTGCGCGACGCGACGAGACGCCTCGGTAGAGTCAGCCGCCGGTGGATCTCTACGAGTATCAGGGCAAGGAGCTGTTCAAGCGCGTCGGCATTCCCGTCTCCGACGGTCATCGTGCCGACACCCCACAGGAAGCGCGTGCCGCGGCGCAGCAGCTCGGCGGCGCCGTCGTCGTCAAGGCTCAGGTGTTGACCGGCGGTCGCGGCAAGGCGGGCGGCGTGAAGCTCGCCGAGGGCCCCGACGACACCGAGCAGAAGGCGAAGGACATCCTCGGCCTCGACATCAACGGCCACATCGTCCGCCGCCTCTGGATCGAGCGCGCGTCCGACATCGCGAAGGAGTACTACCTGTCGATCGCGTTCGACCGCGGCGCGAAGAAGCCCCTCTTCATGTTCACCACGCAGGGGGGCGTCGAGATCGAGCAGGTCGCCGAGGAGAATCCCGACGCGCTCATCCGCCTGCACATCGACCCGCTAGAGGGCTACCAGCCCTGGATCGCGCGCAAGCTGATCTACGACGCACGCGTCGAGGATCCGTCCGAGCAGAAGCAGATCGCCGCAATCGTCGAGAAGCTCTACCGCGCATTCGTCGAGTTCGACGCGATGCTCGCCGAGATCAATCCGCTGATCGTGACGCCCGACGGTGAAGTGAAGGCGCTCGACTCGAAGTTCACGGTCGACGACAGCGCCCTCTTCCGTCATCCGGACGTTGCGGAGTGGCGCGACACGAGTGCTGCGGATCCGATCGAGGCGTTTGCGCGCGAAAAGGGCGTCACCTATGTGAAGCTCGACGGCGACGTCGGCATCTGCGGCAACGGCGCCGGGCTCTCGATGTCGACCGTGGACGTCGTCGCACACGTCGGCGGCAGGCCGGCGAACTTCTGCGATCTCGGCGGCGGCGGCTCGGCAGAAGGGGTCGTCGACGCACTCGAGGTGATCACGCGCGATCCGCAGGTGAAGTCGATCTTCTTCAACATCTTCGGCGGCATCACGCGCTGCGACGAGGTCGCGCGCGGCATCCTCGAAGCGCTCGAGCGGCTCGACATGTCGAGCTATCCGATCGTCGTGCGGCTCGACGGCACCAATGCAGTGGAGGGACGCAAGATCCTCGCCGATGCCGGCAAGCCGAACATCCACCCCGAGGCGACGATGCTCGAGGGAGCCCGGCGGGCAGTGGAGCTGGCCGGACAAACCGGGGACGCACAGTGAGCGATGTCTGGAGCGACCGCGCCGAGCAGTACCGCACGAGCGCGATCCACTCGGCCGGCGAGGATCTCGATCTCGTCGTCGCCTGGTGCGAGCCCGCGGAAGGCGTCGACGTGCTCGACGTCGCGACCGGCGGCGGTCATGTCGCGCGCCGGCTGCGGGAGGAGGGTGCGAATGTCGTGACCGTCGATCCGGCGCCCGGCATGCAAGCCGACGTGATCGCGACCGCAGAGCACCTGCCGTTCGACGACTCGAGCTTCGATGCAGTCGCGTGCCGCGTTGCAGCGCATCACTTCGCCGACGTGCTCGCTGCGGTGAAGGAGATGGCCCGCGTTGCACGGCATCGCGTCGTGATCTGCGACAACACGTTTCTCAGCGAGTCGTCCGAGGAAGCCGACCGTCTGCGCGACCCGAGTCACGTGCGCAACTACGGCGTCGACGAGTGGAAGAGCTTCTTCGAGCTCGCAGGGCTCGAGGTGGCGGACGAGCGCCTGTTGCAGCGTCCGCTCGAGGTCGAGCCCTGGCTCGCGCGCACCGAGACCCCGCCGGCCGACGCCGCGCGCGTGCGCGAGCTCCTCGGCCACCGCATCGTTGACGGCTGGATGGACCTGCCGACGCTCGTTCTCAAGGGAGTGACGAGGTAATGGCGATCATCGTCGACAACGACACACGGCTCGTCGTCCAGGGCCTCACCGGGAGTGAAGGACGCTTCCACGGACTGCGCAACAAGGCGTACGGGACGAACGTCGTCGCGGGCGTTACGCCGGGCAAGGGCGGCCAGGACGTCGAGGGCATTCCCGTCTTCGACACGGTCGCCGACGCCGTCGACAAGGCAGGCGCGAACACGAGTCTCATCTTCGTGCCTGCGCGCTTCGCCGCAGATGCAATCTACGAGGCGATCGATGCCGGCATCGGCACGGTGATCACGATCACCGAGCACGTGCCTGCACACGAGATGCTCCGCGCCTACACGTACTTCAGGCCGAAGGGCATCACGTTGATCGGCCCCAACTGCCCCGGCGTCCTCTCGCCCGGCAAGGCCAACGTCGGGATCATCCCGGCGGAGATCTTCACGGAGGGCTCGGTCGGCCTCGTGTCGCGCTCCGGCACGCTGACGTACCAGATCGGCCATGAGCTGACGCAGCTCGGGCTCGGCAACTCGACGATCGTCGGCATCGGCGGCGACCCTGTGGTCGGCTCGTCGTTCATCGACGTGCTCGAGAAGTTCGAGGCCGACCCGCAGACCCAGCTGATCGTGATGGTGGGCGAGATCGGCGGCGACGAGGAGGAAAAGGCGGCGCAGTACATCAGCGAGCACGTGACGAAGCCCGTCCTCTCGTACATCGCCGGCTTCTCGGCCCCTCCAGGCAAGACGATGGGGCACGCCGGCGCGATCATCTCCGGTTCTTCCGGTACCGCGCAGGCGAAGAAGGAAGCCCTGGAGGCGCGCGGGATCGAGGTCGGGACGACGCCGACCGAGGTCGCACAGCTCGTCGCCGAGCGCATGAAGTCCTCGTAGTTCCCCTGGAGGGGGTTCTTTTCGGGGCCAACGGGTAGACAAAAGGCAGGGCCGGCCCGACCGCCCTCCTAGACATGCCCCCGCTCAGCTACCCAGCCGCGCGCCCGGCGCTGCGCTGGCTCGCGGTGGCGGTGGGCTACTTCGCCGCCGCCCGCATCTCGGCGCAGGCCGGGACCGTGCACGACGGCGTGCCGCTCGTCCTCTTCGCCCTCGGCATCGCGTACGCCTCGGTGCAGCTCTGGGGCCCGTGGCTCGCAACGGCCGTTGCCGCAGGTGCAATCGGCGAGGGGCTCTACCAAGGCTTGCCGGCCGGCTCCGTCCTCCTGCTCGGGGCGGCCGCTGCCGGCGCCGGCCTCACCGCTTTTGCCGTGACGCGGTTCCTCCACCTGCGCGGGGAGCGGCTCACCGACACGCTCATCCGGACGGGTGCCGCCCTGGCCGCCGGGATCGTCGCCGCGTCGTTCATGCTCGCGGCCAATCTCGTGGACCACATGTCCGGGCGGTCCCTCTCGGACTGGCTGCTCCTGATCGTCGTCAATACGGCCGGCATCATCGTGGTGGCGCCGTTCGTGCGCGCCTGGGTGCAGCGTGTGGCGTACGGTCTCGCGCGCTGGCCGGAGTGGATCACCCTCCTCACGGTGGCGATCGCGACATCGCTGGTCGTGGACACGAGCCTGCTCGGCGTCGTCGGGCCGACCGCGTACATCATGATCACCGTCGTCATCTGGGCGGCGCTGCGGTGCGGCCGCATGGGCATGAGCGCCGTCGTGCTCATCACCGCGCTGATCGCCGCCGAGAACACCTCCAACGGCCGCGGTCCGTTCGTCGCCAGCGAGCTCGGGAGGAGCGCGGTCGCTCTCAACTCGTTCCTCATCGTGCTCGGGCTCACCGGGCTGGTGCTCGTCGGGCTCGAGGAGGCGCGGCGTCAGAGCGCGACGGGACTGAGCGAGGCAGAGGATCGGCATCGCAGCATCATCGACCGGCTGCCGCTCGTCACGTACCTGCGCAGCCTGGTCGACCTGACCATCCCACCGCTCTTCCAGAGCAGCCAGACCGTTGCGCTCCTCGGCTACCCGATGCAGCGGTGGTTCGACGAGCCGCGCTTCGCGTCGCAGCTGATCCATCCGGACGATCGCGAGATCAACGCGGAGCTGAATGAGCGGAGCCTTACGGAGGACGTGCAGGGCGAGTATCGGATGATCCGGGCAGACGGGCGGATCGTGTGGGTGCTCGACCACATGACGCTCGTGCGCGACGCGGACGGTCTCGCCGTCGCCCAACAGGGGTTCGTCGTCGACATCAGCGAGCGGAAGGCGCTCGAGGAACAACTTGGCCAAGCACAGCGTCTCGAGGCGCTCGGATTGCTCGCCGGCGGCATCGCACACGACTTCAACAATCTCCTGACCGCAATCTCCGGCTACACGGGCCTCGCGCTCGAGCACGGCGGCAAGGAGAACGACCTACTCCGCCGTGACCTCCGGGAGGTGCGCACCGCGACGGCGCGCGCGGCCGATCTCACGCGGCAACTCCTGGCGTTCGGCCGACGCCAGGTCTTCGCACGGACGGTCGTCGACCTGAACTCCGTGGTGCTCGAGGCGCACTCGCTGCTCAATCGCGTGATCGGCGAGAAGGTCTCCGTCGTCACGCGGCTCGATCCCGAGCTGACGCGGGTGTACGCCGATGAGGGACAGCTCGGACAAGTGCTCGTGAATCTCGCTCTGAACGCGCGCGACGCGATGCCCGACGGCGGCACGCTGACGATCGGGACAGCCAACGTGGGGAGTGATGCGGTCATCACGATCACCGACACCGGGCACGGGATGGACGAGCAGACACGCGCCCGCATCTTCGAGCCGTTCTTCAGCACGAAGGGCGTGGGCGAGGGCACCGGGCTCGGGCTCGCGATGGTGCACGGGATCATCCAGCAGACGGGCGGCACGATCAGCGTCGAGAGCGTTCTCGGCGCCGGCGCGGAGTTCCGGGTCGTCTTGCCCGGGACGCTGGACGAGCCGGAGGAATCGGTCGCCGCGACGGAGGAGGGGTCGCCGCGCGGCTCCGAGACGATCCTGCTCGTCGAGGACGAGGACATCGTGCGCCGTCTCGTCGCGGAGATGCTCGAGGGCCAGGGCTACCGCGTCGTCGTTGCGACCGGCCCAATCGAGGCGCTCGATGTGACGGAGCCCTTCGACCTGCTGTTCACCGACGTCGTCATGCCCTCCATGAGCGGACCGGAGCTCGCCTCGCAGCTGATCGTGCTCCGACCCGGAATCGGAGTTCTCTTCACATCCGGTTACTCCGCTGCCGCCGTCACCGACCGCAGCACGCTCATCGGCGACCTGCTCGAGAAGCCGTTCACGATCGAGCAGCTCGCGCGGAAGGTGCGCGACGCACTCGACGCTCGAGGCCCGGCTGTCCCGGTAGTCTGAGGACATGGGCGTCGTCTCCTTTGCGCGCGGCATTCCCGCGCCTGAATGCCTGCCTGTCTCCGAGCTCGCCGATTGCGCGCGCGCTGCCATCGAGGCCGACGGCGCATCCGTCCTCTCCTATGGGCCGGGCGGCGGCTACGCGCCGCTGCGCGAGTGGATCGCCGCGCGCCACGGGGTCGAGCCGGCGCGTGTCGTCGTCACGAGCGGCTCGCTGCAGGGTTTCGTCTTCCTCGTGGAGCAGCTGGTGCGGCCCGGCTCGCGCGTGCTCGTCGAGGCTCCGACGTACGACCGACCGCTGAAGATCCTCTCGCGGCTCGGCGCCGAGATCGTGCCGCTCGAGATGGACGACGAGGGTCTGCGTCCCGAGGCGCTCGAGCAGGCGCTCGCCGAGGGTGCGAAGCCGGCGTTCCTCTACACGATCGCGACGTTCCAGAATCCGAGCGGCCGCACTCTCTCGGAGGAGCGTCGGCGCCGCGTCGTCGAGATCGCGCGCGCTCACGATCTGCTCGTTCTCGAGGATGATCCGTACGGACTCGTTCGCTTCGAGGGCGAGGCGCCGCCGACCCTGTTCGAGCTCGAGGGAGGCACGAACGTCATCTACGCGTCGTCCTTCTCGAAGACGGTCGCCCCTGGGGTACGCGTCGGCTACTTCGTGCTGCCGCTCGAGCTCGCGGCGCAGATCGAGGCGCTCGCGGTCTCGACCTATATCTCGCCGCCGTTCCTTGCTCAGGCGACCGTGTACGAGTTCCTCCGCCGCGGGAACTTCGAGCCGAATCTCGTTCGCGTCAACGGGCTCCTCAAGGCCCGCCGCGACGCGATGCTCGAGGCGCTCGAGCGGCATATGCCGCCGGACGCGGAATGGAGCCGGCCCGAAGGCGGGTACTTCATCTGGCTCGACGTGCCGTCCGGCCCCGATACCGCAGAGCTCCTCGTGCAGGCGGAGCAGGCCGGTGTGACCTTCGTGAAGGGAACCGACTTCTTCGTCCCGGGCGGAGGCGGAGAGCGGTCGTTGCGTCTCGCGTTCAGCTTCGTGTCGCCCGAGGAGATCGCCGACGGCGTTGCGAGGCTTGCGCCGCTACTGAGTGGTGTTCCGGCGCCTACGGCGTCGGTCTAGCTGCGCGAGCAGGACTCCGGCGACGGCGCCGATCGCAATCGCAAGCAGGACAAGCCAGATCAGCGACACGCTCGCGGTCGCGAACACGAAGTGGATGTGCACGCTCGAGCGGTTCTCGAGCACGAACGCGATCGCGTACGCGATGACCACCGCGAGCGCGATCAGCCGGCCGTAGAGCTTGGGCTGCCAGTTCTCCTGCAGCTCGGCCGTGTCGATTTGCTTGCGGCGCGGCAGATGCACGCCGGGAGTCTACGGCTAGGCGGCGGCGCCGGCGGGAACGGCTGAGGCGATGGCGCGCGGTACGAGTCGCGGCTGCAGCGGGGGTGCGAGCCGTCCGGCAGTGTGGAGGCGGAAGGTCGGGCACGTGGTCTCGCCCGGGAGGGCGCAGAGACCTGCGCGGCGGAAGTAACAGTCGCTGCAGGTCGCGGTGCTTCGTTTGCTCATGCGGCCCGTGTTTCTCTCGAGGGACGGTTGACGTTCGACTCGCGATGATAGGGCGGTCCCTCGTGGAAGCAAGCGTTGTCGACCACGAAAACTGACGAATTTCCGGCAGTTTCGAAGAGATCGTGCGGAGGCGTCTTCTAGCTCTTCGGCGGCAGTGTTGCCAGAGCGTGCAACGCCTGGGGAAAACTCTTCACAGCGATGATCCGAACGCCGTCGGCGTACCGGCGCGCTTCGCGCGCGTTATCCCCAGCCGGCACGAGGAAGACGTCCGCTTTCGCCTCGCGAACGCCGAAGGTCTTCTGCTTCACGCCGCCGATCGGCGAGATCGTCCCGTCGAGCTCGATCTGACCCGTCGCGGCGACGCGGTAGCCGCGGTCGACGGGATGACCGAGCTCCTCCATCACCTGGAGGGCGAATGCGAGCCCCGCCGACGGTCCGCCGACGTTGCCTGCGTCGATCTGCACCTTCAGCGGCAGGTGAATGTCCGCCGCCTGCGCCGGCGTGAAGCCGACAAGTGCCCGCGAGTGTTCGAGCGGATCGGGCACGGTCTTGATCTTCACCGTCTTTTCCTCGGCGCCGCGCTTGATGACGAGCGTCACCGTCGAGCCTGGATGGACGCGGCCGAGTGTTGTGCGCAGGCGCGCAATCGTCGGCGTCTTGACGCCGTTCACCGAGACGATCACGTCGGTCGGTTGCAGCTTTCCGACTGCGTGGCTGCCGAGCGCGACGGCGTCGACGATCACGCCCGCCGGCCGTGCAACGACCTTGTAGCCAAGCGTCCGTAGTGCAACCGCTCCGGCGATCTTCTGCGAGACCGACATCTCGCGGAGATCCGCGTTGCGCTGTGCGGTGTCGCTCACACCGGGCGGCACGATCAGCTTCGCCGGGACGAGTGTCGCGCCGGAGTGGATGAAGGGAAAGAGCGACTCGAGCTTGTTCGCGCGGCGCTCGAACACGTCGACGAAGTAGATGCCGCCCGGCCCCGAGCGCTCGTGACCTCCCTGCACGTGAACGAGCGGCCCGACGGGATGCGCCTTGTCGGGGAGTAGGAGGAAGTCGTTCGACGGGACGAGGTGGAGGATGAGCGCTGCCAGGACGACGAGCCCGGCTGCGACGCCGAAGAGACGGGCCGGTAAGCGGAGTCGCTTCAAAACAGGGATCGCTGCAGGCCGCCGTCGACGACGACGGTCTGACCGGTGACGTATCGCGCCCGGTCGGAGGCGAGAAAGCAGACCACGTCACCGAACTCGCGCGGGTCGCCCCAGCGGCGCAGAGGGATCTCTTTCAGGTCGGCCTCGGTCGGCCCATTCGGATAGAGCTCGTCGAGGCGCGCGGTCGCAATGCGACCGGGTGCCACGCAGTTCACGGTGATGCCCTTCGGCCCGAGCTCGCGCGCGAGCGTTTTCATCCAGCCGGTCAGGCCGGGGCGGATGGCGTTCGAGAGCGCGAGGTGATCGGTCGGCTCCTTCGCGGCGAGCGAAGTGATCGCGACGATTCGCCCGCCCGCGCTCGCTTCGAGATGCGGGAGCGAGAGTTGGAACAGGCGGACGGCGGGCATGAACAGCACCTCGATCGCCTGCTCGAGCGTCTCCGGCGTCACCGCCGTCGCGGGGCCGGGGGTGGGGCCGCCGGAGTTCCACACGAGCACGTCGATGCCGCCGAACGCCTTGACGGTCGTCTCGACGGCGCGCTCGAGATCGCCCGGGATCGACACGTCGCCCCGCACTGCGAGCGCGCCGATGCGGTCGGCCTCGCGCTGGAGCACGTCGCGCCGGCGGGCGAACATCGAGACGTTCGCTCCTTCGGCTGCCAGGGCCTCCGCCGTCGCGAGCCCGAGCCCGGACGAGGCGCCCGTGACGAGGGCGGTACGCCCCTTCAGTCCGAGATCCACGGCGAGCAGCGTAGCTTCGCGCGCTTTTCAGGGGGGAAACCATGGTTCCCCGTAAGCCCCTTCTCCGCGCTCGTGGCGGACGGTCACTCCTGCGCGGAACCCGTTCCGCTCCGCGACGTCGACGAGTCCGGTTGGGACGTGTCCCGGGTCTGACCCCTGCGTGTCGTGCTGGGACGTGTCCCGGGGTCTGACCCCGTGCGGTGTCGTGCTGGGACGTGTCCTGGGGTCTGACCCCTGGCGGTGTCGTGCTGGGACGTGTCCTGGGGTCTGACCCCTGGCGGTGTCGTGCTGGGACGTGTCCTGGGGTCTGACCCCCGGCGGTGTCGTGCTGGGACGTGTCCCGGGGTCTGACCCCCGGCGGTGTCCTGCCGAGACATGTCCGGGTTGCGGCGCCTCAGCTGCTCCCGCGGCGGAAGCCGCCTTCGGAGTCGATCACCTGTCCGGTGATCCACCGCGCGTCGTCCGAGCACAACCAGGCGACGAGTCGCGCCGCGTCGTCCGGCTCGCCCCAGCGGCCGGCCGGCATCCGTCCGGCAGGATCGACGTCGGCGAGGCCCCAACCGGTGTCGGTCGGGCCGGGGTTGACGCAGTTCACCGTGATGCCGCGGTCGGCGAGCTCTGCGGCGAGCGTCGGCGTCGCAACGAGCAGCGCTCCCTTCGACACGGCGTACCCGAGCTCGCCGGTCATCGGCTCGCGGTGGATGCCGGAGGTCATCAGGACGACGCGCCCGGCGTCGCCCACGTGCTGCGCGGCGAACTCCTTGACGAGCAGCAGCGACGCTCGGACGTTCTCTTCCAGGAACGCGTCGAGGTGCTCGGCCGTGACGTCGGCCAGCCGCCCGTGGCCGCTTCGTGCGTGGTTGACGACGAGGACATCGAGCGGTCCGAGCGCTGCCCTTGCCGCCGCGACGACGCGTGCAGGTGCCTCGGCGTCGGCGAAGTCCGCCTCGATGAACCCGACGCCGAGCTCCGCCGCGACGCCTTCCGTTCCGCCTGGCTCCGCGCCCCACGCCTGCGTTGCATCGTGTGGCGTCCAGCCCTGGACGAAGACGCTCGCACCGGCCTCCTGCAGCCGTCGCACGATCGCGAACCCGATGCCGGTCCGCCTGCTGACGCCCGTGACGAGCGCGTTCTGCATCCGTTTCTACGTTTTGAGCACGGAGACGACCTCGCGGACGGCCTCCGCCGACGCTCGCAGCGCCTGCTGCTCGTCGTCGGTCAGGTCGAGCTCGATGATCTCCTCGATCCCACCGGGACCGAGCTTCACAGGGACGCCCATGTAGAGGCCGTCGATCCCGTATTCGCCGTCGAGGTACGCGGTGCACGGGAGCACGCGCCTCTCGTCGAGCATGATCGAGTCGACCATCTGCGCGGCGGCCGCCCCGGGCGCGTACCACGCCGAGGTGCCCATCAGGTTCACGAGCTCGCCGCCACCCTTGGCCGTCCGCTCCACCATCTTCTGGATCTCGGCGTCGGAGACGAGCTTGCGGAGAGGGACGCCGCCGACGGTCGTCGCGGAGACGATCGGGACCATCTGGTCGCCGTGGCCGCCGAGCACCATCGCCTTGACGTCCTTCACCGATGCGCCGGTGGCCCAGGCGATGAACGTCGAGAAGCGTGCGGTGTCGAGGATCCCCGCCATTCCGAAGACGCGCTGCTTCGGCCACTTCGACACGTTCTTCGCCACGTGGCACATCGCGTCGAGCGGGTTGGAGACGATGATCAGGATCGCGTCGGGGCTCTGCGCGGTGACCTTCTCCGTGACGTCCTTCACGATCTTCTCGTTCGTCGCGACGAGATCGTCGCGCGACATTCCGGGTGAGCGCGGGAGGCCTGCGGTCACGACGACGACCGACGAGCCCGATGTCTCGGCGTAGTCGTTGTGGCCGGTCACGTTCGGCTCGAAGCCGAGGACGGCGCCCATCTGGTCGATGTCGAGTGCTTTCCCCTGGGGCAGGCCCTCCTTGATGTCGACGAGCACGACGTCCGCGTAATCGCGCGTCGCGAGCACCTGCGCGCACGTCGCTCCGACGTTGCCCGCTCCGACCACAGTGACCTTCCGTCTTTGACTCATACCGCTCGCTCCTGCCACTCGCTTGGATGACGCCGACGGTCGGCGAGTGTACGTAAAGTCCCGCTTGTGACGTTGCAGGAGGCGGCAGCCCAGGCCGACGCTCTCGCCCTCGAGGGCTCGGAGCGCGAGCTTGCCGAGCTGCGTGCGAAGTGGTCCGACGATCTCGAATCGGCGGCGCGGAGCCCGGACTTCCGCGAGCGCGCGGTCGCCTTCCGCGCGATCGGGCAATTCCGTTGGCGTCAGAAGGAGGAGCTGCTGCGGCGCGGTCTCGACGACGAGAGCCCTGCTGCCCGCGGCTCGGCGTTGCTGTCGCTCGAGCTGCTCTCGCGCGACCATCCGAGCACGATCAACTCCGTCCGGTCGTTGCTGCACAACCTCGCAAGCGTCGACGGGAACGCTGCGGTACGGCGTCTCGCGATCGTCTGCCTGCGGAACGGATCGCCTCAGCGGGAGACGATCGTGCTGCTCGACGGCCTCGCGGAGGACGACGAGGCGGACCAGGAGTTGCGCAACGCTGCCGCCAAGGTCTCGCAGACGCTCAAGCGCAAGCCGAAGCCGCAAGCCAGGAAGTAGGTCAGCCGGCGCGGCAGTGCGCGCAGACCCGCGCGTCCAGGTGCCGTCCGCACGACGGGCAACTGCGGCGCCGGCGGCGACGTTCGAGCGCACCCTTCTGCAGGCCCGCATGTGCCATGAGCCAGCCGGAAGCCAACGTGGCGACGGCAAGCATCGCAATGTGCGGATCGATCATCAGTGCACCTCGTTCGAGATCGACAGATCAGGATTTCTTCCGAGCGTGGGGGTGCGCTCTGAAATACAACTCTCGACGGCGTCGATCGGATACGTGGGTGTAGAGCTCGGTGGTGGCCAGATCCGCGTGGCCGAGCATCTCCTGAACCGAGCGCAAATCGGCGCCGCCCTCGAGCAGATGCGTGGCGAACGAATGTCGTAGGAGGTGGGGGTGAACGCGGCCGGGCTCGAGCCCTGCGGTCTCCGCGAGCCGGCGCAGGATGAGGAACGCCCCCGCGCGGGTCAGACCGCCGCCGCGGGCGTTCAGGAAGAGCTCCGGGCGGTGGCGCACGTCGAGGTACGGGCGGCCGCGCGAGAGATAGCGGCGCAGCGCCTCGACGGCTTCGCGGCCCACCGGGACGACGCGCTCCTTCGAGCCCTTGCCGATGCAGCGCACGACGCGCTGCTCGAGATCGACGCCGTTGCGTTCGAGCCCGACCGCCTCACTGACCCGCAGGCCCGCGCCGTAGAGCAACTCGACGAGGGCGCGGTCGCGGAGCGAGCGCGGCGTGACGCCCGACGCGGCTTCGATCAACCGCTCGGCCTCGCCGGGCGAAAGCGTACGCGGCAGCGTGCGCTTGCGACGCGGGAGCTCGAGCTCGGCGGCCGGATTGTCGTTGCGAGTGCCGAGCAGCACCTGGTGCCGGTAGAAGGAGCGAAGCGCCGCGACACGGCGGGCGATCGTCGTCGACGCGAGACCGGCGGCGCGCATCGACGCGACGTACTCCGCGAGGCGGTCGGTAGTCACCGCGTCAGGCGGTCCACCGAGCCACCCGCAGAAGTCGGCGAGATCGCGCCGGTAGGCGTCGACGGTCCGCGGTGCGAGCCGCGCGGTGGAGAGCGCGAGGAATGACTCGACGGAGGTGTCCATCGACTCTCTGCATTCGGCCCCGGCGTCCCCACGCCTCCCAAAGCTCCCGTTGCCGTTGCGACGCTAGGAGCGCGGGTGGGCGCTGTCGTAGACCTTGCGCAGGCGCCGGGCGTCGACGTGGCTGTAGATCTGGGTCGTCGACAGCGAGCTGTGGCCGAGCAGCTCCTGGATCGTGCGGAGGTCGGCGCCGCCCTCGAGCAGGTGCGTGGCAAAGGCGTGTCGGAGGCGGTGCGGGTGCGGCGCGACTCGGCGAAGCGTGCTCGTGTCGAGGCGCCGGCCCCGGACCGACAGGAAGAGCGCGTCGTTCGCGCCGGCGGCGAGCGCGGGCCGGGCATCGTGCAGGTAGCGCGACACCCAGTGAGCTGCCTCCTCGCCGAGCGGCACGACACGCTCCTTGCCGCCTTTTCCGTGACGGACGTGCACGAGCTCCTGCTCGAAGTCGACGTCGGCGAGGTCGAGGCCGACGACCTCGGCGCTTCGTAGCCCGGCCGAGTAGACGAGCTCGACGAGCGCGCGGTTGCGCAGCGCGATCGGCCCCTCGCCTTCGAGCGCCAGGAGCTCTTTGTCGAGGTCGGCGCCTCGCGTCTGCTCAGGCAGGCGGCGGCCGCGCCGGGGGGCGACGCGGGCATCGGGCACGCGGGCTGCGCCGAGCGAGTGGCGGAGGAACGCGCGGACCGCGGCGAGCTTGCGCGAGATCGTCGCGGGTGCGAGCTTGCTCGGTCGGCGGCCCGGTCGTGCGGCGCCGAGATGGGATGCGTACTCGACGAACGCCCGAACGTCGAACTCGTCGAGCCCGGTGCCACGCGCGTCGAGCCAGTTGCAGAACTCGCCGACGTCGACGCGATACGCCCGGCGTGTTCCGTCCGAGAGCGCTGGAGAGTCGAGAAAGCGGGTAGCTGCTTCGTGGGCGTCCATCCACACACACCTTCGACGCACCTGCGGCACAGCCTCCACCCGAACCGGCAGTGTGGGGCGGTGACTCACGGCGCACGCGTGTGGACGGCCCTCTCTGCGGTGTACATCATCTGGGGGTCGACCTACCTCGGGATCGAGCTCGCCGGCGAGACGATCCCACCGATGTTCGCCGTAGGCACGCGCTTCGTCGCCGCGGCACTCCTGATGTTCGGCTTCACGATCTTGCGCCGGGGCACGCGCGTCCTGCGCATTGCGCCGCACGAGCTCGCGTCATGTGTTCTCGTCGGCGCCCTCCTGCCGACAGCCAACGGCCTGCTGTTCGTCGCCGAGCGCCACGTCCAGACTGGGCTTGCGTCGCTGATCGTCGGTTCTGTCCCGCTCTGGGTCGTGCTGCTCCGCGTGGGTACGGGCGACCGGCCGCCGCTCGCGTCGCTCGCCGGCGTGGTCGTCGGCTTCGGCGGCCTCGCGCTGCTCGTGCGGCCGAGCGGCGGCGCGCCGCTCTGGTCGCTCCTGCTCGTCCTCTGCTCCGCTGTGATGTGGGCGACCGGATCGTTCCTGTCGTCGCGGCTGCCGATGCCGAGCGACTCCTTCGCGGCGACGTCGTACGAGATGCTCACCGGCGGACTGATCATGCTGCCGATCGGGCTCGCGACCACGCACCCGCACCCGAGCGAGTTCTCCGCGCGCTCGATCGGCGGTTGGCTCTATCTCGTCAGCTTCGGCTCGATCATCGGCTACACCGCCTACGTCTGGCTCCTGGACAATGCGCCGATCGGGAAGGTCGCGACGTACGCGTACGTGAACCCGGTCGTCGCGATCGCGCTCGGTGCGATCGTCCTGCACGAAAAGCTGACCTGGACGATCGGCATCGGCGCCGTGCTCATCCTCGCCTGCGTCGCCGTGGTCGTACGGCGTGAGTCGATCCCGCCCGAGGCGGAGGCGGTCGGCGCGGGCGCTGCAGAGATCAGTCAGGCCGCGGCGGGAGCGCCGCCGAGATAGAGCTCGGCAACGCGCGGATCGTCGAGGAGGCTCGCGCCGGCGCCCGTCAGTGCGACGCAGCCCCCGTCGAGCACGGCTCCGCTGTGCGCGATCGCGAGGCCTGCCCGTGCGTTCTGCTCGACGAGCAGGACCGTGCGCCCTTCCGCATTCAGCTCCGCGACCATCTCGAACATCAGATGGCGGGCCTTCGGGTCGAGGCCCATCGTCGGTTCGTCGAGCAGGATGAGACGCGGCTCGAGCATGAGCGCCCGCGCGATCTCGACGAGCTTCTGCTGACCGCCCGACAGCGCGCCGGCCCGCTCGTTGCGGCGCTCGCGGACGAGCTCGAACCTCTCCGCGATCGCGGCTGCGCGACGTTGCACGAGCACGCGGTCGCGCAGGATGTGGCCGCCCATCAGGAGGTTGTCCCAGAGCGTCATGAGCGGAAAGAGGCTTCGCTCCTGGGCGACGTGCACGATCCCGCGGGAAAGGAGCTCTGCCGGAGAGGCGCGCGTGATCTGCTCGTTCGCGAACACGATGGTGCCCGCGCGCGGACGCAGCAGGCCGCTCAACGTCTTCAGCACCGTCGACTTGCCGGCGCCGTTCGGGCCGACGAGGCAGGTGATCGTTCCGTCCTCGAGCTCGAGATCGATCCCGCGCAGGATGTCGCCGCGGCCGTAGCCGGCGACGACGCCCTCCATGCGAAGCAGCGCGGTCATCCGCCGAGATACGCGTCCAACACGCGCGGGTCGTTGCGAACGTCGTCCGGCGCACCTTCGGCGAGCTTCGTCCCGTGATCGAGCACGACGACCGGATCGCTCAGCCGCATGACGAGATTCATGTTGTGCTCGACGAGCAGGAACGTCAGCCCGCGCGCGTTCAACTCCCGGATGCGCTGCTCGATCTGCTCGACGAGCAGTGGATTGACGCCGGCGGTCGGCTCGTCGAGGAGTACGAGCCTCGGGTCGGCCATCAGCACGGCCGCGAACTCGAGCAGCTTCTTCTGTCCGTACGAGAGGCTCCCCGCACGTTCGTTCGCGAGCCGCGCGAGCCCGAACTCATCCAGCAGCTCGAGCGCGCGCACGTGCTCCTGCTTGCGCACCGCACGTCGGAGCGCCGCGCGCCAGGGCTGCTGGAGCGCAGCGACCATGTTCTGCACGAGCGTCAGGTCGGGGAAGATGCGCGCCTGCTGGAACGTGCGGGTGAGGCCGCGGCGGGCGAGCGACACCGGGTCGGGCCTGCGGACGCTCGAGCCGGCGAAGCGGATCGCCCCGGCGTCCGCCCGCAGGTAGCCGGTGATCAGGTTGAACGCCGTCGTCTTGCCGGATCCGTTCGGGCCGACGAGCGCGGTCACCGAGCCCTCGGGCACGACGAACGAGCAGTCGCCGACGGCAGTGACGCCGCCGAAGCGCTTCGTCAGGCCGTCGATCTCGAGCAGCGCCGCGCTCATGCGTGCGCCTCCTCTCGTACCACGGGCTCCCGGTGCGTCCGTCGACGTTCGCGCATCGCGTCGATCGCGCTGCGCAGAGAAGGGAGGATCCCGCGCGGCAGGACGAGGAGCACGACCATGAATACCGCGGCGTAGCCGACGAGATAGAACTGACTCGCGCCGAGCTTCGTGATCATGTACTGCTGCGTCGGGACGAGCACGAGCGCGCCGATCGTCGGTCCCCACAGGGTTCCCCGGCCGCCGAGGAAGGTCATCAACACGGCGCCGATCATCACGAGCGGGTCGACGGCCGACTGCGGGTAGATGAAGGTGAGGTAATACGCCCAGACGCCGCCGACCATCGCGGTGATCCACACCATCAGCGTCCACGCGATCAGCTTGGCGCCGGTGACGCGGATGCCGAGCCCGCGCGCCTTCTCCTCGTCCTCGCGGATCGCGAGGAGCATCAACCCCAGCTTGCTGCGGAGGATGAGCCAGCAGAGCGCGAGCGCGGTGAGCAACAGCGCGAGCATCGCGAGGTAGAACGGCCGGTCGTAGTTGTCGATGGGGAACGAGGGCGTCGGAAGCATCAGACCCGTCGAGCCCTTGGTGAGGGAGTGGAGGTTGAACGCCAGCTGCTGGACGACGAACAACGTCGTCAATGTGACGATGGCGAACGTCATGTGCCGCGTGCGAAGCGCGATCCACGCGACCGGGACGGATACGAGTGCGACGCCGGCGCCGACGAGAGGAAGCGCGTAGAACGGGTTGTAGCCCGAGCCGATGCCGAAGTGCTCGAACGTGATCCCGAGCGCGTACGCGCCCATCCCGAAGAACGCGATCTGCCCGAGCGTGACGTACCCGGTGTAGCCCGAGAAGAGATTCCACGCGGTCGCCAGCGCCGCGTACATCAGCGTCAGCACGCCGATGTTGACGATCCAGGCAGCGTGAAAGACGAACGGGAAGGCGAGGGCGGCTGCGGCGAACGCGCCGCCGCGTGCGAGCCCGGCGGCCGTCGCCCGGGTCACAGTGTCCGTTCCCGGACGCCGAAGACCCCTTGCGGCCGGACGAGCAGGAAGGCGATCAGGACCACGAAGAACGAGAACGACGACCAGATGGGCGATATCTCGACGGCGACGATCGCCTCGATCACGCCCATTGCGAGCGCCGCGACGACCGCGCCGCCGAGGCTGCCGAGGCCGCCGAGCACGACGATCGTGAGCAGCCGCGAGATCAGGTCGTAGTGGCTGCCCGGATTGAACGGATAGATGACGCCGTACACCGCGCCTGCCGCCGCCGCCATCGAGACGCCGAGCCCGAAACTGAGGGTCTGCACGCGGTTCGCATCGACGCCCAGCAGCGTCGCCGCCGTCGGGTTCTGCACCGTTGCGCGGACTGAGCGGCCAAAGCGAGTCCGGGTCAAGAGCACGGACAGAAGGAACAGGATCACCGCCGACGCCACGAACGCGAGGACGCGCACGACGCTGAATTGATAGCCGAAGATCGTCCAGGTGCTGTCGGCGTACGACGGGGTCGTGACGCGGTACGTCGTCTTGAAGATCACGCTGAGCACTCCTTCGATCCCGAGCGCGAGCGCCCAGGTCACGAGCAGCGATAGCTCCGATGCGTCGGGTCCGCGCAGCGAGCGCACGAAGGCGAGCTGCACGGCGACGCCGAGCACGAACATCGCCGGCGTCACGATCAGGATCGAGAGAAAGGGGTCGATGTGCAGGTGCGAGAACAGCGCGTAGCTCAGGTACGCGGCGAGGATGACGAGCGCACCCTGCGCCACGTTGATCACCTTCATGATCCCGAAGACGAGTGTCAGCCCGCTCGCCATGAGCGCGTAGACGCCTCCGATCAGGACGCCGAGGATGACCGCCTGAACGACCTCGTGCACGTCGACCCCTTCCTTTCTCTCGCTTCGCCGGTTACTTCCCCCAGCCGGGCTTCGGGTAGAAGGGCTGCTTCACTGCGACGCTCTTCGGATCGACGGGATACAGCTTGCCGCCGATCCACTCGACGAGGAGGAAATTGCCCTGCGGCTCCCCGATCGCGTTCCAGTGCAGCGTTCCCTCGACGGTCGGCCACGTTCCCTGGTGCAGCGCTGCGATGACCTTCTTGTTGTCGATCGAGTGCAGCTTCTTCGCAACGCTCTCCACGACCTGGCCGACGGCGTACGCCTCTGCGGATCCGGGGTCGATGGCGTCCGCGGTGCCGCCGTACGCCTTGAGGAAGGACTTCACGAAGGCCGGATTCCCGGGTGTCTTCGCCTCCGGGAACCAGTCGCTCGCGGAGAAGATCCCGTTGACGTTCTTCGCACCGACCTTGCTCGGAAACTCACCGGGGCTGTTGGGACCGTTCGCGAGGAAGAGGAACTTCGGGCTGTACTTCGCCTGCACCAGCGCCTTGACGAGCGAGTAGCCGTCGCCGGCCTGCGTGCCTCCGATGATCGCGTCCGGCTTGGCGGCCACGATCTTCGAGACGATCGGCGTCATGTCCGTGGTCTCGGATGCGTAGATCGACTTGTACACCGTCTTCACGCCCGCCTTCTCGAGGATCCCGCGGATGCGATCCGCGATCGGGGACGAGAAGGGATCGTCGAGCGCGGGATACGCGGCGGTCTTCGGCCGCTGCGACTTCGGCAGCGAGAGGATCCAGTTCGCGAACACGTCGCCGCTCTCGACGATCGGTGCGGGCTGCGTGAAGAAGACGTTGTCGAGCTTCTGGTCGAACACGGCGGGACCGCCGCCGGCCGGCTCGATGAACGCATAGCCGTAGCGGTGCGCGACCGCGGCGGAGGGAGCGGTGAGCAGCGTCGAGAACGGCCCGAACACGAGGTCGACCTTGTTCTTCGTGATGAAGTTCTGGTAGTTCGTCGCCGCCTGGGTCGGGCTGCTCGCGTCGTCCTGGATGATCAGCTGAACCTTCCGGCCGAGGATGCCGCCCTTCGCGTTGACGGTATTTGCCCAGAGCTTGTAGCCCTGCTGCGCGAACTTGCCGGGGTCGGAGAAGTCGCCCGAGAGCGAAAGCGAGATGCCGATCTTGATCGGCCCTGCCGAGGCGTGGGCCGGAGCGGCGCTGCCGGCAGTCGCCGCGGCGGCCGCCAGGCCCGCGGCGCCCATGAGGACTGCGAGACGAGCGAGGGTATTCCTGATCACGACCAGCCTCCTTCGCATACCGGAAATGACGAAGCGCGTCAGACGATCAGACAGCGGCGATTGAAGCAGGTTGCGCGGCGCGATGCAATCGAACCGCTCCGGACCGCCGCAAAATGCCTTGAACAAAGACGTTTCCCGGGCCTCCCCTTGCCAATCCGGGCCGCACCTGCATACAGTGCGCGAGTCTGCTTGTCGGACAGGCATCGAGACAGGGTCGTGACGGTCCCGTGAGCTATCAGCCGGTCGCCCGCCGCAAGGTGTACGAGCAGGTCGCAGAGCAGCTGCTCGGCCAGATCGGCGCGCGCCGTCTCAAGCCCGGCGACATCCTGCCCCCCGAGCGGGAGCTGACCGAGAGCTTCGGCGTGGGCCGCTCGTCGATCCGCGAGGCGCTCCGAATGCTCGAATCGCAGGGCGTGATCGCCGCGGTGAACGGCGGGTCCTTCATCGTGGCGGACGCCGCGAGCCCGTTGAACAGCTCGCTCCGCCTGATGTTCACGCTCGACGATCGCAGCGGGATCCACCATCTTTTCGAGCTCAGGCGGATTCTCGAGGTCGAGGCTGCGGCACTCGCGGCGGAGCGGCACGGGACGCAACACCTCGAGGAGATGGACGCAGCGGTGGAGGAGATGGACGCCGCGCTCGCCGACAACGGCGGCGACCGCTTCATCGACGCCGACCTCCGCTTCCATCTCGCGGTGGCCGAGGCGACGGGCAACCGTCTCGTCCTCCACAGCATGCAGGCAGTGCGCGACGTCGTTCGGCGCGCGCTGACGACGGTCTTCGTGATTCCGCACAGCCCCGAGAGCGCCGTCGTCGAGCATCGCGCGATCAGAGCTGCGATAGCGTCAGGCGATCCCGCACGCGCGAGGGAGGAGATGAAGGCTCATCTCGTTCGCGTCGAGGCGGACGTCGAGAAGGGAGTGTCCAATGGCTGAGCTCGGCTTCGTCGGCCTCGGAGTGATGGGCAGCGCGATCACGCGCCGCCTGCTCGACGCTGGTCACACCGTCACGGTCTGGAACCGGTCGCCCGAAAAGGCGGAGCCCCTGATCGAAGCCGGCGCGCGCTGGGCGGATACTCCGCGCGCCGTTGCCGAGCAGAGCGACGTCGTCTTCACGATGGTGACGAACACCGCCGCCGTGCAGGCCGTCACCGACGGGACTGACGGCATCCTCGCCGGCCTCGAGCCCGGGAAGGTCTACGTCGACATGAGCACGGCCGCTCCTGCGAACACGCGCGCGGTCGCCGAGAAGGTCGCCGAGGTCGGGGCGCAGATGCTCGACGCCCCCGTTTCGGGAACGTCGATCACCATCGAGCAGGGGAAGGCGACCGTGATGGTCGGCGGCGACGAGGACGCGTTCGAGCGCGTGAGGCCGGTGTTCGAGGCGATCGGCCCCAAGGTGTTCCACCTCGGCCCGAGCGGTTCCGCGGTGACGATGAAGATCGCCATCAACCTCTCGCTCGCGGTGCAGATGCTCGCGTTCAGCGAAGGCGTCCTGCTCGCCGAGAAGTCGGGCATTCCACGGGAGCGGGTGGTCGAGGTGATGCTCGCGTCCGTGATCGCTTCGCCGATGGTCGCGTACCGCGGCCCGCTCGTGCTGGGCCATCCGGACGAGGTGTGGTTCGATTGCCACATGATGCAGAAAGACCTGAATCTCGCCCTCGAGCTCGGTCAAGAGGTCGAGGTGCCGCTGCCCACGACGGCGATCACGAACGAGCTCCTGACGGCGGCAAATGCCATGGGGATCGGCGACCGCGACTTCGCGGCGCTGTTCGACGTGCTCGCCTCGATGTCCGGTGTGAAGACGGAGGTGCTCGCATGAGTGCGACTGCGTCCAAGAGCGAGATCGGAGCCGAGCTCGCACTCGAGATGTACCGCCGCATGACTCGCATCCGGCTGTTCGAGGAGCAGGCGAACGAGCTGTACCGCGGTGCGAAGATGCCGGGCCTCACGCACCTCTACATCGGCGAGGAGGCGGTTGCTGTCGGAGTCTGCTCGGCGTTGCGGCGCGACGACTGGATCACGTCGACGCACCGCGGGCATGGTCACTGCCTTGCGAAGGGCGCCGAGATCGACCGCATGTTCGCGGAGCTCCTCGGCAAGGAGGCGGGTTACTGCCGCGGCAAGGGCGGCTCGATGCACATCGCCGATCACGAGAACGGGAATCTCGGCGCGAACGCGATCGTCGGCGGCTCGGCCGGCATCGCGACGGGCGCGGCGTTCTCGGCGAAGCGGCGCGGCACGGATCAGGTCGCGGTCTGCTTCTTCGGCGAGGGAGCGCTCGGCCAGGGCCTCGTCTACGAGGTGATGAACATGGCGTCGCTGTGGACACTGCCCGTGATCTACGTCTGCGAGAACAACATGTACAACGAGTACACGCACTATCTCGACGTCACCGCAGGCGACATTCTCGCCCGGCCGCGCGCGTTCGGGATCGAGGCGCGCGAGGTCGATGGGCAGAACGTGCGCGCAGTCTTCTCCGAGACCGCCGATCTCGTTGCGCGCGCCCGAACGGGAAGCGGGCCGGCGTTCCTCCTCTGCAACACGTATCGCTTCCACGGCCACCACGTCGGTGACGTCGACCGTGCGTACTACCGGTCGAAGGAGGAGGAAGCCGTGTGGCGCAGCGACGACCGCGATCCGCTGCGGGTGCACGGCACCTGGCTGCTTGCACAGGGCTTCGCCGACGACGAGGCGCTTAAGGCGATCGAGGACGAGGCGCGCGGCGAGATCGAGGCCGGAGTCCAGTTCGCGCTCGACGCTCCGTATCCCGACCCGAGCGAGGTGACCGAGGATGTCTTCGCCTAGCGCAGTCGAGGCGACGGCGGGCACGCGCACGCTCACGTTCGCGCAGGCCGTGAACGAAGCGCTCGCCGAAGAGCTGCGGCGCGACGGCACGGTGTTCATCATCGGCGAGGACGTCGCCGAGGCGGGCCATCCGTTCAAGGTCCTCACGGGCCTCGTCGAAGAGTTCGGCCCGGAGCGCGTTCTCGACTCGCCGATCTCCGAGCCCGGCATCACCGGTCTCGGCGTCGGTGCCGCGATGACCGGACTGCGCCCTGTCGTCGACATCATGTTCGGCGACTTCCTCACGCTGGTGATGGACCAGCTCGCGAACCAGGCAGCAAAGGCGCACTACATGTCCGGCGGGAAGCTGCAGGTTCCGCTGACGCTGCGGACGACGCTCGGCGCGACAAGGCGCTCGGCCGCGCAGCACAGCCAGTCGCTGCAGGCGTGGGTCGCGCACGTGCCGGGCCTCAAGGTCGTGCTGCCCTCGACGCCGGCCGACGCAAAAGGACTGCTGAAGACGGCGATCCGTGACAACAACCCCGTCGTGTTCATCGAGGACAAGATGGACTACACGGTGAAGGGCGAGGTGCCTGACGGCGAGTTCCTGATCCCATTCGGCGTGGCCGACGTCAAGCGCGTCGGCGAGGACGTGACGATCGTGGCGACGAGCTCGATGGTGCGGGTCGCGCTCGCGGCCGCGGAGCTGCTCGAGCAGTACGGCATCTCCGCCGAGGTGATCGACCCGCGGACGATCTCACCGCTCGACGAGGACACGATCGTGCGCTCCGCCGAGAAGACGGGGCGGGCAATCGTCGTCGACGAAGGGCATCAGCGCTACGGGGTGACGGCGGAGATCGCCGCCGTGATCGCCGACCGTGCCTTCTATTCGCTCGACGCTCCCGTGAAGCGGATGGGCGCGCTGGACGTCCCGGTGCCGTTCTCGCCGGCGCTCGAGGACGTCACCGTGCCGACAGCCGATACGGTCGCGCAGACCGCACGTCTCCTCTGCGGGAAGGTTTGACGGTGGCCATCCGCTCGTACGGGACGATGGCGGTCGACTGGGAGCAGCGGACCGACTTCGACCGGCTGCGCCGCGAGCGCCTCGCGCGCGCGACCGAGCACCTCGAGCGCTCCGAGCTGGGGGCGCTCCTGTGCTTCGACATGGCGAACATCCGCTACATCACGGCGACCCACATCGGCACGTGGGCGATGGACAAGCTGATCCGCTTTTGCCTGCTCACGCGCGACGGCGAGCCGATCATGTGGGACTTCGGTTCGGCCGCACGACATCACAAGCTCTACAACCCGTGGCTCGGCGAGGAGCGCTCACGCGCTGGTATCTCGACGCTGCGCGGTTCGGTCAAGGGACGCGCCGAGTCGGTTGCGGAGAAGATCCGCGTGGAGCTCGAGCTGCGCGGACTGCTGAACGACCCGCTCGGAGTCGACGTGATCGAGCTGCCTGTGCTCTTTGCGCTGCAGCAGGCCGGCATCACCGTCGCCGACGGTCAAGCGTTGATGCAGGACATCCGGATGATCAAGACGGAGGACGAGATCACGCTGCTGAACACGGCCTGCGCGATGGTCGACTCCGCCTACAACGAGCTCTATCACGCGATGAAGCCTGGCTTTCGCGAGAACGACTGCGTCGCGCTCGTCAACAAGGTGCTCTTCGAGCTCGGCTCGGAGCACGTCGAGGGCGTCAACGCGATCTCCGGCGAGCGCTGCTCGCCCCATCCGCACGTGTTCACGGATCGCATGCTGCGACCGGGCGAGCCCGCGTACTTCGACATCCTCCACGCGTACAACGGCTATCGCACGTGTTACTACCGCACGTTCGCGGTCGGCTCCGCCTCCCGCAAGCTGATCGACGCATATGCGCGCTGCCGCGACATCCTCGACAACGCGATCTCGATGATCAGACCGGGCATCACGACTGCAGAGGTGGTCGAGACCTTCCCGAAGGCGCAGGAGTTCGGCTTTCCCGACGAGGAGGCCGCCTTCGCACTCCAGTACGGCCACGGCATCGGGCTCTCGATCTGGGAGAAGCCGGTCTTCTCGCGTCTCGTCTCGTTCGACTACCCCGAGACGATTCAGGAGAACATGGTGTTCGCCCTCGAGACGTTCTGGCCGTCGGCAGACGGCTGGTCGGCGGCGCGGATCGAGGAGCAGCTCGTCGTCACGAAGGACGGCTGCGAGGTGATGACGCGCTTCCCCGCGGAAGAGCTGCTCATCACGGCCGGCGGTCTCTTCACCGTCGCGGGCGGACTGCCCGGCGAGCGGGAGGTGACGTCGAACCTGAACAATCCGAGGCTCGTCGACGCGGTCGTCGAGTCGGCCGCATTCGAGGGGACGCATGCCGTCTGACGTGATCATGCCGGCGCTCGGGATGGCGCAGGAGACGGGCAAGGTCGTGCGCTGGCTCAAGCAGGACGGTGAGAGCGTGACGAAAGGCGAGCCGCTGCTCGAGATCGAGACCGACAAGGTCACAGTCGAGATCGAGTCGCCCGCCGCCGGAACGCTTGCCGCCGTCACTGCACCCGACGGCGCGGAGGTGCCCGTGGGCACGGTGATCGCGGTCGTGCTCGCTCCGGGAGAGATCGTCGAGATCAGCACACCCGCCGCTTCGCCCGCCCCCGCGGCCGTCCGAGCTGTCGACGCTGGGAATGCCGTCCAGCCGGTGGAAAGCGGGAGCGCCGGAGAGCGACCGCGCCGAAGGCTCGCGTCTCCGAAAGCGCGTCGCCTCGCAGAGGCGCGCGGCATCGACCTCGACGCGCTCGCGGGCAGTGGGCCGAACGGCGCGGTCACCGCCAAGGACATCGAGTCGATCGCCCAGGCCGCGCCGCCTTCGCCCGAGACGAACGGCGACGCGTTCCAGGTCGGCTCGGTCTGGCGCGTGATGGCCGAGCGGACGACGAAGTCGTGGCAGGACGTGCCGCACTTCTTCCTCGCCCGCGACGTCGACGCGTCGAGGCTCGAGAGCTGGCGCGCCGTCGTGCGCACGCGCCCAGGAGCCGAGCGCGTGAGTCACACGGACCTGCTCGTCAAGCTGTGCGCCGAGTCGCTGCGCCGTCATCCACGCGTGAACGCCTCCTGGCGCGACGGCTCGGTCGTGCCCGGTACGGGAATCAACGTCGGCATAGCAGTCGCGACCGACGACGCGCTGGTCGTCCCGGTCGTGCACCATGCCGACACCCTCGAGCTCGGCGCGCTCTCCGCGCGCCGCATCGAGATCGCTGAAGCTGCGCGGGCAGGCCGTCTCCGCCCCGAAGACGTCCAGGGCGGAACGTTCACGGTCTCGAATCTCGGGATGTACGGCGTCGACGCGTTCCAGGCGATCGTCAACGCGCCCCAGGCCGCGATCCTCGCCGTCGGGCGCATCGTCGACCGTCCCGTTGCGCTGAACGGCGAAGTCGTCGTTCGCCCGATGCTCACGCTCTCGGTGTCGTTCGACCATCGCGTCGTCGACGGCGCGCGCGGCGCGGAGTTCCTCGACACGCTCGCATCGCTCATCGAAGAGCCTGCGGGCCTGGTGCCGTAGATGGCGGTCGCGGAGACGAAGCTCGGCGAGCTGGGCATCGTGCTCGGCGGCGAACAGGTCGAGACCGGCGAGACATACGAGGTACGGAGCCCCTTCGACGGGGCGGTCGTCGCGCTCGTGCATCGAGCCGGCCCGGCGGAGGTGGAACGCGCGATCGCGGGCGCGGTGGCTGCGTTCGAGACGACGCGGCACCTGCCGTCCTGGCAGCGGGAGGACGTCCTGAAGAAGATCGCGCAGGGACTCGCCGCGCGGCGCGACGAGCTCGCCGCGGTGATCGCACTGGAGGCGGGCAAGCCGATCAAGATCGCGCGCCTCGAGGTGGATCGCGCGGCGTTCACGTTCACGGTCGCAGCCGAGGAGTCGAAGCGCATCTACGGCGAGATCGTCCCGCTCGACTGGCTGCCGGGCAACGAGAACCGCGTCGCGCACGTCCGGCGCGTGCCGCTCGGGCCGATCGCGGGCATCAGTCCGTTCAACTTCCCGCTGAACCTCGTCGCGCACAAGGTCGCGCCGGCGCTCGCCGCGGGCAATCCGATTCTCCTGCGGCCCGCGTCCCAGACCCCGGTGAGCTCGCTCATGCTCGCCCGGATCGTGCTGGAGGCCGGCTGGCCCGAGGATGCGATCGCCGTGCTCCCGTCGTCGACCGAGGTGGCGCAGCCCCTCGTCGAGGACGACCGGATCAAGTTGCTGACGTTCACCGGCAGTCCCGCCGTCGGTTGGCGGCTGAAGACGCGGGCGGGACGCAAGCGCGTCACGCTCGAGCTCGGAGGGAACGCGGCAGTGATCGTCAACGACGATGCGGACGTCGAGTACGCGGCGGAGCGCGTCGCATGGGGCGGCTTCGTCTACTCCGGGCAGACGTGCATCTCCGTGCAGCGTGTGCTCGTGCACGAAGACGTCTACGACACGTTCACTGCCGATCTCGTGCGTCGCGTCGAGGACTTGAAGCTCGGCGACCCGCTCGACGAGGCAACCGACGTCGGTCCGGTGATCGACGCCGAGTCATCCGACCGCATCCAGGACTGGGTCGAGGATGCGAGGGCCGCCGGTGCGGACGTCCTCACCGGCGGTGTGCACGAAGGGACGCTGTGGCAGCCCACGGTGCTCGCGAACGTCCGTCACAACCTGCGCGTCTCGTGTGACGAGGTGTTCGCCCCGCTCGTGTGCCTGTCGTCGTTCGGCGACGTCCAGGCAGCGATCGACGAGGCGGGCCGGAGCGAGTTCGGTCTACAAGGCGGGCTCTTCACGAACGACATGCGCGTCGTCGAGGCAGCGTTCGACCGCATCGACGTCGGCGGCCTCAATGTCAACGACGTATCGACGTTCCGGATCGACCACATGCCGTACGGCGGCGTGAAGTCGTCGGGGCTCGGACGCGAAGGGCTGCGCTACGCCATCGAGGAGATGACGGAGCAGAAGCTGCTGACGTTCAACAACCGGCCGGAGGCCTGACCGGGGCGGCGAATGCCGCGCCGGTGTCGCGAACGAGGAACGGGGCTGCATGGTCGTCGACGTGCACGCGCATGTGATCGTGCCTGGGCTGGGTGCCGAGGTCGTCTGGGACGAGCGCGGCCAGGTCATCCGCTACGACGGGCGCGAGGTGCGGGCTGCGGTGCGCGAGCTCTGCGACCTCGAACGGATCCTCGAGGAGCAGGATCGCGCCGGCGTCGACCTGGTCGTGCTCTCGCCGTGGGTGAACCTCTGCGGTGTGGACGTCGAGCGCCAGAACGAGGCGCTCGCCGGTCTCGCCGGCCCACGAGTGGCAGCACTCGGCACGGTCGATCTCGGGCGGCCCGCGCAGCTCGTCGAGTTGATGCGCGACGGACGGCTCTCAGGCGTCGAGATCCCGGCCGCGCCGGACGGCGACTACCTCGGGCACGAGCGATTCAGAGACTTCTGGGCCGCGGCACAGGAGTCGCATGCGCTCGTGTTCGTCCACCCGAGCACCCGCGGCTTCGGCTTGCCCGCGCTGGAGGAGCATTACCTGTGGAACACGGTCGGCAACCCGGTCGAGACCACGGTGACTGCCGCGCACATGATCGGAGCGGGGGTGCTGGACGACTTCTCCGATCTGCGGGTGGTGCTCGCGCACGGCGGCGGCGTGCTTCCGGCACTCCGCGGCCGGCTTGCACGCGAGCAGGCGATTCATCCACCCGGGCGTGACGTCATGGAGGCGATCCGCCACTTCTCCGTCGACACCGTCGTGCACGACGTCGAGGTGCTGCGCGGGCTCGTCGAGCTCTTCGGGGCAGAACGAGTGCTGCTCGGCTCCGACTATCCCTTCGACATGGGTGTTGAGCGGCCGGGCGAGATCGTCCGCGCGCTCGCGCTCGCTGCGGAAGACGAGGCGGCCATCCTCGGCGGCAACGCGCTGCGCCTGATCGGCCGGAGCGGCGCGGCATGAGCGCCGTCGACGCTCCCGCTGTCCCGTGGGTGGGGCGTCACCTCGCCCGGTTGGAGGACGAGCGCTTCGTCAAGGGCGAAGCGGCCTACGTCGGCGACCTGAAGCTCCCACGGATGCTGCACGCGGCATTCGTGCGCAGCCCGTACGCGCACGGGCGCATCGTCGCGATCGACGCGAATGCGGCGAGTCGGATGCGCGGCGTGCACGCGGTGCTCACCGCGGTGGACGTCGAAGGGCTCGTGGACCCGTTCCCGCTCGTCGCCCGCGACGGCGCGGAGGTCGTGCCGGTGATGCATCCCGTATTCGCCGCCGAGCGCGTGCGCTACGTCGGGCAGCCTGTTGCAGTCGTGATCGCCGATACGGCCGAACTGGCGGCCGACGCGGCCGAGGCCGTGGTCGTCGACATCGACGAGCTCCCGGCGCTGAACGAGCCGCGCGAGGCGGAGGCGTCCGCGGCGCTGCACGAGGCGGCAGCGGACAACGTCCTCTTGCGGTGGCGCCGCTCCGAGGGCGATGTCGCCGGAGCCTTCGGTGCTGCCCACGCCGTCGTGCAGGCGCAGATACGCATGCCGCGGCTGATCGCTGCGCCGATCGAGCCGCGCGCCGTACTGGCGTCGTACGACGCGACGGTCGACGTGCTCACGCTCCGACTCTCCGCGCAAGACACGCATCGCCAGCTCGCCGGCTTGTCGACGGTGCTGCGCCGCCCGCCCGAGCGGCTGCGCATCGTCGTACCCGACGTCGGCGGCGCGTTCGGCAGCAAGGGCGTGCCGCAGGCCGAGACGGCTGCGATCGCGCTCGCCGTGCTCCGCGTGGGGCGCCCTGTGAAGTGGGAGGAGTCGCGGACGGAGAGCTCGCTTGCGACCTACCAGGGACGCGGCGCAGACGTCGATGCAGAGCTCGCGCTCGCCGCCGACGGCCGGATGCTGGCGCTGCGCGCCCGCTATATCGGCGACCTCGGCGCCTATCTCTACTCGACGACGCCTGTCGCGCCCCAGACCGCCGGGATGCTGCTCACGGGCTGCTACGCAATCCCGGCAGCGGACGTCGAAGTCGTCGGGGTGTGCACGACGAAGGTGCCGACCGGCCCCTACCGCGGTGCCGGCCGTCCGGAGGCTGCGCTCGTGATCGAACGTCTCGTCGATCTCGCCGCAGCGGAGCTCGGTCTCGATCCGATCGAATTGCGGCGGCGCAACGTCGTCTCGCCGGGAGCATTTCCGTACACGACGCCGCTCGGATTCACCTACGACTCGGGGGACTACGAGGGCGCGCTCGATGCGGCGCTCGAGCTCGGGGACTACGACGCAATGCGAGCGCACCAGCGAAGCGCGCAGCGCGAGGGACGGATCAGCGGCGTCGGCGCTGCGCTCTATGTCGAGCGCGTCGGGCCCGGCTCGGAGACGGCCGCGGTTCGGATGGAGCGCGACGGCCGCGTCGTCGTGCGGACGGGCTCGTCGCCGCACGGACAGGGTCACGAGACGACGTTTGCGCAGATCGCCGCCGACGCGCTCGGTGTCGCGCCGGAATCCGTCGAGGTTCGCTGGGGCGACACGTTCGAGATCCCGGAGGGGACGGGCACCTTCGCCAGCCGGTCGGTGACCGTCGGGGGCTCGGCCGTGCTCCTTGCCTGCCGGCACCTGCGAGCGCGGCTCGACGCGGGCGACGTGGCGCCGCTCGAGGCGGACGTGCGATTCGAGCTGCCCGGTCCGGTCTTCTCGTTCGGTTGTTACCTCGCAGCGGTCGAGATCGACCGGCTCACCGGCGAGGTCGAGATCCTCCGGATCGTCGCGGTCGACGACTGCGGCCGCGTGATCAATCCGCTGCTCGCCGAGGGCCAGGTGATCGGTGCGTCGGTGCAGGCCGTGGGCGAGTGCCTCTACGAGCAGGTGGGCTACGACGACGACGGCCAGCCGCTCGCGGTCAACCTCTACGACTACCAACTGCCCACCGCGCAGTCCGCGCCGACGATCGTCAGCGCGCTTCGCGAGACTCCGTCGCCCTGGAACCCGCTCGGCGCGAAGGGCGTGGGCGAGGGCGGCTCGATCGGGACGCCGGCGGCAGTGGCGAACGCCGTCGCCGACGCGCTCCGGCCGCTCGGCATCCGTCAGCTCGACCTGCCGTTCACCGCCTCGCGTGTCTGGACGGCGATGCAATCGACCGACGACGGGTAGTTACTCGCGCCAGGTCGCGCGGAGGACGCGGAGCCAGTTCCCGTGGGCGAGGGCACGGAGCTCGTCGTCGTCCCAGCGGAGCACCTCGAGCAGTGCCTGCATCTTCGACGCGTCGTCGAGCGCGGCGGGTGGGTAGCAGCCGTCGAAATCCGAGCCGAGCGCAACGTGCTCGATGCCGATCCGCTCGGCGATGTACTCGATGTGTCCGGCTATCACGTCGAGTGCGGTGTCGAACTCGAGCTCGCCGTCGGAGCGCGTCATCACCGTGTCGAAGACGACGCCGACGAGGCCACCGGAGTCGCCGATCGCGTCGAGCTCCTCGTCGGTGAGGCTGCGCGGCATCGGCGCGAGCGAGTGTGCCGCCGAATGCGACACCACGAGCGGCGCGCTCGAGAGCGCGGCGACGTCGAAGAATCCGCGCTCGTTCAGGTGCGCGAGATCGAGCATCACACCGCGCTCGTTGCACGCCCGCACGAGCTCGCGGCCCGCATCGGTGAGACCCGGGCCGACGTCGGGCGTGCCGGGATAGTGGAACGGCACGCCGCAGCCGAATGCGTTCGGACGGCTCCAGACGATGCCGAGCGACCGGACGCCGCGCTCGATCCACGCATCGAGATTGCCGAGACCGGGCTCGATCGGCTCCGCACCCTCGAAGTGGAGGATCGCGCCCGGCTCGCCTCCGTCGAGGCACTGCTCGAGGTCTGCGATCGTCCGGACGATCGTCAGGTCGCGCTGTGCAATCGCGGCGACCTCGTTGGCGACCGACGACGCGCGGTCGCCGACGAGCGGCTCGGAGAACGGGACCTCCCAGCCGTCGTCCGTCGCCACGACGGCTTCGCGCGGATCGGTTGCGTAGTCGTCTTCGGGCACGAAGATCGCGAAGAAGCCGGCGGCGATGCCGCCCTCGCGCATACGGACGAGATCGAGGTGGCCGTCGTCGCTTCGCTCTCGCAGCGAGTCCCCGCTTCTCCACACGCGGAGGAGCGCGTCGTTGTGGCCGTCGATGACAGGGATCATTCGAGACCTTCCGTTCGGATCCAATACCCGATCTCGCCGACCCGCGCCCGTTGCCGCCGAAGGCCGGTCGAACGGAGGAGGCGCCGGGGCTCGCCGGCGGTGACGGCGAGCGCCCCCTCGCCGCGACCGTCACCGAAGGCACGAGCGTCCTCGCGCGCGCCGGGCGGAGGCGTCTGATCAAGCCGTTTCTCGAGCTCGAGCCCGCCTTCTCCGCACGCGGCGATGGGGGCCTCATCGGCGGTGGTCGACGCGCGCGATGGAGGGGATCGGTCGATCAGCGCCAATGTCGTCATCGCGCATACGATAGGAGCGATTTCTGGCACCCCGCGGGCGCACCGCGCCGTTTGTTCTCGGACCCGAGGCGGAAGGAGCAGTCTGTGACAGCGATGGACGTTCGCGGCAGCGTGGATCTGAGCGCGCACGGGATCGAGTCGACGGGAAGCGTGCTCTGGAATCCGTCGACCCCGCTGCTGTACGAGCACGCCGTCATCCGGGGCGAGGCACGCATCGCGGAGGGTGGCCCGATGGCGGTCGACACCGGCGTGCACACCGGTCGCTCGCCGCAGGACAAGTTCATCGTGCGCGAGCCGAGCTCGCAGGACCGCATCTGGTGGGACGGGAACAAGGCGTTTCCCGAGGACGGGTACGACCGCCTGCGCGAGAAGGTGACCGACTTCCTCGCGCGCGAGACGTCGCTGTACGTGATCGACTCGTTCGCCGGCGCGGACCCCGCGCACCGGATCGCCGTGCGGGTGATCACGACGCATCCGTACCACGCGCTCTTCGCGAAGACGATGTTCATCGATCCGACCGAGCGCGAGCTGCAGACGTTCACACCCCAGGCCGTCGTGCTCCATGCGCCCGGCCTCGATGCCGATCCGGAGGAGGACGGCACGCGCACCGGCACCTTCGTCGTGCTGCACCCGGGACGCACGGAGATCCTCGTCGGCGGAACGTTCTACGCGGGCGAGATCAAGAAATCGATCTTCACGGTGATGAACGACCGACTGCCGCTCGAGGGCGTGCTGCCGATGCACTGCTCCGCGAACGAGGGCGCCGACGGCCGGTCGGCGGTCTTCTTCGGGCTCTCGGGCACGGGCAAGACGACGCTGTCGGCCGACCCGGAGCGCGCGTTGATCGGCGACGACGAGCACGGCTGGGGCGACAACGGCGTGTTCAACATGGAGGGCGGCTGCTACGCGAAGGTGATCCGCCTCTCCGCCGAGGCCGAGCCCGAGATCTTCAAGACGACGCACACATTCGGGACGATCCTCGAGAACGTCGCGATCGACCAGAGAGGCCGGCTCGATCTCGACGACGACTCGAAGACCGAGAACACGCGGGCCGCCTACAAGCTCGAGCAGATCGCGAACGCGCATCCGGAGAAGCGCACCGGGCACCCGAGTGCCGTCGTGATGCTCACCGCGGACGCCTTCGGCATTCTCCCGCCGCTCGCCCGACTCAGCCGCGACCAGGCGCTCTACTACTTCCTCTCCGGCTTCACGGCGAAGCTCGCCGGTACGGAGATCGGGGTCACGGAGCCGCAGCCGACGTTCTCGACCTGTTTCGGGGCGCCGTTCCTGCCCCAGCCGCCCTCGGTCTACGCGGAGATGCTCGGCAGCAAGCTCGACGAGCACGGCTCCGCCGTGTGGCTCGTGAACACCGGCTGGACCGGAGGGCCGTTCGGCGAGGGCTCTCGGATGCCGATCGGCGCGACGCGCGCCCTCCTGGACGCGGCGCTCTCGGGTGCCCTGGACGGTGTCGAGTACCGCACCGATCCGGTCTTCGGCTTCGAGGTGCCGGTCGAGTCTCCGGGGGTCGATTCGAAGCTTCTCGACCCTCGCTCGACGTGGCACGACCCGGAGGCCTACGACCGGAAGGCCGCCGAGCTCGCCGGGATGTTCCGCGAGAACTTCGCGAAGTTCACCGCCGCCGGCTCTGCGCTCGCATCCGCCGGGCCCACCTTGTGACGCAGCCTTCCAGGCGCTTGAGGTAGCGTCTTTCAGCGGTGATCGCGGAGCACGACGTCCTGGTGGTGGGTGCCGGCTGCGCCGGCATGCGCGCCGCTATTGCGGCGCACGACGCCGGTGCAGACGTCGTGATGATCTCGAAGCTGCACCCGACCCGCTCGCATTCCGGCGCGGCGGAGGGCGGGATCAACGCGGCGCTCGGCAACGCCGCGGACGACAGCCCGGAGATTCACGCGTTCGACACGGTGAAGGGCTCGGACTACCTCGGCGACCAGGACTCGATCGAGATCTTCACCCGCGAGGCCCCGGGCGACATCTATCAGCTCGAGAACTGGGGCGCATTCTTCTCGCGGGCCGCCGACGGCAGGCTTGCGCAGCGGCCGTTCGGCGCCGCGGGCTCGCCGCGCACCGTCTATGCCGCGGACATCACGGGACACGTGTTGATCCAGGTGCTGTACGAGCAGGTGTGCAAGCGCGACATCAAGGTCTACGAGGAGTTCTTCGCGTGGCAGCTCGTCGTCAACGACGACCGCTGCCAGGGCGTCGTCTGCTGGGACCTGCTGAACGGCGGCTTGAAGACGGTCGGCGGCAAGACCGTCATCCTGGCCACCGGCGGCGCCGGACGGCAGTACCGCGCGACGACGAACGCGTACGCGTGCACCGGCGACGGCACGGCGATGGCGCTGCGCGCGGGACTACCGTTGAAGGACATGGAGTTCATGCAGTTCCACCCGACGACGTTGTTCCCGTCGGGCATCCTCCTCACCGAGGGCTGCCGCGGCGAGGGCGCGTTCCTGATCAACAAGGACGGCGAGCGCTTCATGCAGAAGTACGCGCCGAACGCGCTCGAGCTCGCGTCGCGCGACGTCGTCTCGCGGTCGGAGCAGACGGAGATCGATGAGGGCCGAGGGATCAACGGCTCGGTGATGCTCGACATGCGCCATCTCGGAGCCGAGCGGATCATCGAGCGCCTGCCCGGGTCGCGGGAGCTCTCGATGACGTTCGCCGGCGTCGACCCGATCTACGAGCCCGTCCCTGTGAGACCGGGCGCCCACTACCACATGGGTGGGATCGAGACGGACAGCGACGGAGCGACCGAGCTCACCGGCCTCTATGCGGCGGGCGAGTGCGCCTGTGTGTCCGTGCACGGCGCGAACCGCCTCGGCGGCAACTCCCTCATGGAGACGATCACATTCGGGCGGCGTTCCGGCACGGCCGCCGCCGAATGGGCGCTCACGCACACGACAGTCGACGTCCCGGAATCCGTCGAGCACGACGCCGAACGCCAGATCAAGGAGTTGCTCGACCGCGACGAGGGCGAACGGCCGTGGATCATTCGCAACGAGCTCGGCGAGTCGATGCTCGAGAACTTCGGGGTCTTCAGGCAGGAAGAGAAGATGATCCGGCAGGAGGCGCTGATCCAGGAGCTGCGCGAGCGCTACAAGAACGTCGTCGTCGAGGACAAGGGCAACGTCTTCAACAGCGACCTCACGCAGGCGATCGAGCTCGGCAACATGCTCGATACGGCGTGGTGCATGGTGCAGGCCGGGATCGCGCGCAGGGAGAGCCGCGGCGCCCATGCGCGGCCGCACGACTACCCCACGCGGGACGACGCGAACTTCCTGAAGCACTCGATCAGCCGCTGGGCGGACGGGATGCCCGAGCTCTCCTACGCGCCCGTGCGGATGGGCAAGTGGGAGCCCGAGGAACGGAAGTACTGATGGCGATTTCAAGAGCGGGAGGCTGAGCGCGTGCAGGTAGCCCTGAAGATCTGGCGGTACGACTCCTCGACCGGCGACCGCGCGCTCAAGGAGTACGAGATCGACGCGCCCGAGGAGGCGACGCTGCTCGACTGCCTCGACATCGTCAAGGACAAGGTCGACGGCACGCTCGCGTACCGAAAGAGCTGCCGGATGATGATCTGCGGCTCCTGCGGCATGCGCATGAACGGCGCGGCCGTGCTCGCGTGCAAGGTCCGGATGTACGACATCGCGCAGGCGGGCGAGGTCCCGACGATCTCGGCGATGGGCAACCTGCCGATCGTCAAGGACCTCGTCGTCGACATGGATCCCTTCTGGCAGAAGTTCAAGGCGATGAAGCCGTACCTCCAGCCGGGCTACGACGTGCCCGAGGACGGCAAGGAGTACCGCATCCCGCAGGAGCGCATGAACGCCGTGCACAAGGAGGCGCTCTGCATCAACTGCGGCTGCTGTGTCTCCGAGTGCAACGCCATGGAATCGGACCCGGAGTTTCTCGGTCCGCAGGCGCTCGCGAAAGGAATGCGCTTCGTCGGAGATCCGCGCGACGCGGCCAAGGTGGAGCGGCTCGAGGAGTACAGCGAGCAGCACGGCATCTGGGAGTGCACGCGCTGCTACTTCTGCACCGAGCGGTGCCCCAAGGGCGTCGATCCGCGCGAGGCGATCGCGAAGCTCGGCGCCGAGGCGATCAAGGAAGGCGTCGACCGCGACATGGGCGCGAAGCACGCCAAGTGGTTCATCCGCTCGACGGAGACCACGGGCTGGCTTCGCGAGACCGAGCTCGTCCCGAAGACGCAGGGCATCGTCTCGAGCGTGAAGCAGATGAAGTTCGCGATGAAGCTGATCGCGCACAACAAGGCGGGGCTCGCCTTCCCGCCGCATGTCGCGGCGAACGTGGACGAGGCGCGGGCGCTGCACAAGCTCACGCGCGAGCAGGATCGCCAAGGGTTCCTCGGGCAGGTTCAAGGCGAGCATGCGCTCGCGAAGCTCGCGCACGGCTACCAGCCGGGACGCGATCCGTACGGGCCGGGATCGTTCCCGAAGCCGTTCTTGCCGGGAGAAGCGTCGACGACGGAGGGTGCAGCGTGAGCACGGTCGAGGGAATGAAGCGCGTCGCGTATTACAAAGGCTGTCTTGCGTCGCTGTCGGCGAAGGAGCTCGACACGTCGACCCAGGCGCTTGCGCCCCGCGTCGGTCTCGAGCTGATCGAGCTCGACTCCGTCACGTGCTGCGGCGCAGGCGACATCCACGAGGCCGAGCCGGACTACTACCTTCACCTGAACGCGCGCATCCTCGCGTACGCGGAGGCGGCGGAGTGCGACACGCTCCTCACCGTCTGCAACGTGTGCACGCTCAACCTGCGCCAGGCGAACTTCATGCTGAAGGGCGACGACAAGCTCCGCGCCCGGATCAACAAGAACCTCGAATCGGTCGGTGTGCCGCCGTACAGCGGTGAGGTCGACGTCCGCCATCTCCTTTGGGAGATCGCCGAGGGCGAGGGCTACGAGAAGCTCAAGGTCGCCGCACACAAGGGCCTCAAGGGGCTCAAGGTCGCGCCGTTCTACGGCTGCCAGATCCTGCGGCCGTCGAAGATCATGGGCTTCGAGGATCCTGACCGTCCGTGGTCGCTCGAGCGGATCATCGAGGCGTGCGGCGGTGAGGCGATCGACTATCCCGCGAAGATCAAGTGCTGCGGCTTCCCGATCATCCAGGCGCGTGAGGAGACCGCGATGGGCGAGCTGATCCAGCCCGTCGAGCAGGCGATGGAGGCCGGCGCCGACGTGATGGTCACGCCGTGTCCGCTCTGCCATCTCTCCCTCGACGCCTGGCAGCAGAAGCTCGAGGCTGCCACGGGCCGGAAGTTCGGGATGCCGATCCTGCACCTCTCCCAGCTCGTCGGCGTCGCCGCCGGGCTCGAGGACTCGGAGCTGAAGTTCAAGCGGCACATCGTCGATCCGCGACCGGCGCTCGAGAAGCTCGAAGTCTGAGCGGCGCGCAGGTTTGCCGCCGTTGCGGCATCTCATGAGTGGTGGGGTGGATTCCGGCGCGGCAGCCTTCTGGCGCCGCGCCGGTTCCTTTCTCGGGCCGGCGACCGCCGCCGCCCTCGGGTGGGGATGGTTCGAGGCCGGCTGGCCGCGGTTGCGCGAGCTCGAGCTCGAGCTGCGGGGGCTGCCGCCGGAGCTCGACGGCCTCCGGATCGCGCACCTCTCCGACTTCCATCTCGGCGTGCCGTCTCGGGGCGCACACGCTGCGGCGCGGGCGGTCGACTGGACCGCCGAGCGGAAGCCGGACCTCGTCGCGATCACCGGCGACCTGCTGACGCATCCACGCGGTGAGCGGCGTCTCCGCGAGCTCGTCGGACGTCTCCCGTCGCCGGCCTACGCAGTGCTCGGCAACCACGACATTGCGATCTCCCGCGACCCGCAAGCGCGGGCGACAAACCTCCGCGACCTCGACCCCGTCATCTTGTTGAGGGACGAGGGGGTCATGCTCGAGCTGCGCGGCCGCACGGTCTGGATCGCGGGCGTCCATCCGCGCGTGATCCTGCGGGGCAGGGCCAAGGTCGACCCGAACTCGCTCTCGCGCGACGCCGACCTGCGCATCCTGCTCTGCCATTTCCCGCGGGCGCTCGATCGGATCGAGCCGGGCGCGTTCGATCTCGTGCTCGCGGGTCACATGCACGACGGTCAGATCACCGTGCCGTATCCGGGCGGCAAGCTTCGCCTCGCGCATCCGACGGCGCGCTACCAGCGCGGCGTCTATCGCACTCCTGCGGCGGTGATGCACGTGTCGCCCGGCCTCGGCACGACCTTCGTGCCGTTCCGCTTCGCGGCGAGGCCCGAGGCGACGGAACTGGTGCTACGTTCGACGTAGAGGCTTGATGTGAATAGACCGCACGCACGGATGGTGGCCCAGACGCGGCGCGCTTCGGCCGGCTCCGGCTTGAACGTAGTACCGCTATGCCCGGCGCCGGATCCGGCCGAATCGCTTGGTCTGGACCATCCCCGCACGCACGTCCCATCCACACCAAACCTCTGATGGAAGGGCAAGCGTCGATCTCGGCCGACATCCTCGCGCGCTACGCCGCCGATGCTGCCCGCGAGGTTGCAGGCGTTCGCGGCGTGTCGGAGAGCCCCCTGCCCGGCAGGCGCGGCGTGCGTGTCGCGACCGACGACGGCTCTGTCCGCGTTGAGCTCCACCTCGCCGTCGACTGGGGCGCGTCCATCCCGCAACTCGGCCAGGACGTCCAGGCCCGCGTGCGCGAGTACCTGCTTCGCATGGCCGACGTCGACCCCGCGTCCGTCGACGTGACGGTCGACGAGATCGGCCCCCGTTCGTGACGCGCATCGCAGGGCTCACCGGCGCGACGCTGCCGACGACGCCCACCGTCTGCCACGAGTGCGTGTGGTGGCAGTCGCGCACCGGCCGCCGCGTCGACAAGCGGAAGTGGATCCAGGGGACCGAGGAGGAATGGGGAGCCTGGGGCACCGTCTACTACGACGACGATCAGCGCGTGCTCGGCTCGATGCAGTACGGCCCCTCGGGCTTGTTCCCGCGGGCGGCCGAGCTCCCTGCCGGGCCGCCGAGCGACGACGCTGTCCTCGTCACGTGCGCCTACCTCACGGATCCGACGAAGCCGTGGGTGATGCAGTCGCTCTTTCTCACGGCGATCGGCGAGGCGCGCGACCGCGGCGCACGTGCACTCGAGGCGTTCGCCTATCGCTACTCGGAAGGCGAGTCCGCGTTCGACCGCTTCCACGTGCACAAGACGATCTTCCCGCGCGACTTCCTCTCGGACTTCGGGTTCCAGACGAGGCGGATGCAGGGCCGAGTCGAGCTCGTCCGCCTCGAGCTCGGCGGCCTACAGCCGGTCATGGAGGGCACGCGTGAGAAGGTGTTGCGCGTCGTGCGCGACGCCTTCATTCCGGCACCTGCGCCGCAACGCCCCTAGAAAGAGAGTGAAGGCGCCCCGCCTGGGAGAGCGAAGCGCCTTCGAGTGTCGCGGCGTGCTTGGCGAGCTTCCCGGGCCGACTGGAGGTCGGCCCTGAGCGCTGCGACAACGATTGTCAACGCTACCAGACCGTCATTCGGCGTGTCGCGCGAACCGGCTACGCCGCGACGCGCGATCGATCGAGGATCAGCTCGGCGATTTGAATCGCATTGAGCGCTGCGCCCTTGTTCAAGTTGTCGCACGCGAGGAAGAGCGCGAGGCCGTGCTCCGAGGCGCGATCGGGGCGGATCCGACCTACGAGAACCTGATCCGTGTCGGCTGCGTCTTTCGGCGTCGGGACGTCGACGACCGTGACGGACGGCGCGTCGTGAAGGATCGTCGTCGCCTCGTCTGCGCTGAGCGGACGGTCGAACTCGATCCACACTGCCTCGGCATGGCCGACGAGCACGGGCACGCGGACCGTCGTCGCGCTCACCGGTAGGTCGGGGAGCTCCATGATCTTGCGCGTCTCGGCCCGAAGCTTCGATTCCTCGTCCGTCTCGTCGCCTTCCCACGTCCAGTCCATCGCGAGATTGTGGTCGGCGGGATCCTCCGCACGCAGCGCTTCCATGCGCCGTGCGCCGGCGCCCGACACGGATTGGTACGTGGCGACGCGTACCCGCGCGAGGCCTGCCGCATCGTGCAGCGGCTTCAAGACGCAGGTCAGCGGAATCGTGCAGCAGTTCGGGTTCGCGACGATGCCGTCGTTCTCGAGCGCGCGCGCGCCGTTCACCTCGGGCACGACGAGTGGGATGCCCGGCTCCAGCCGGTACGCCGACGACTTGTCGACTGCGACGGCTCCACCGCGCACCGCGTGGGGCACGAGCTCCCTCGACGCCGAGGTGCCGACGGAGAAGAGGACGAGGTCGAGGTCACCGGCTGCGAGCGCGTCTGGCGTCGCCTCCTCGACCGGAAGCTCTCGCGCACCGAACGCGACGCTACCGCCGGCCGACCGGGAAGACGCGAAGGCGCGGACGTCCGTATAGCCGCGCTGTGCGAGCAGGCTCAGCGTGACGGTGCCGACGGCACCGGTCGCCCCGACGATGCCGATGCGGGGAGCGCCGCTCACGCGGTCTCCAGCTCGAACGCGTCGTGGAGCGCCTCAACTGCACGATGGACGTCGGCCGTCGCGACGTGACACGCGATCTTGATCGGCGACGTCGAGATGACCTTCGACTCGACTCCGATCCCCTCGAGCGTCGCGAAGGTCTTCGCAGCGATACCGGGGTGGCTCTTCATGCCCGCGCCGACGAGGCTTACCTTGCCCAGGTCGTCCCGCATCGACCATTCGACCTCGAGCGAGGCGAGCAGCTCTTCACAGGCAGCGCGATCGTCGAGCGGCGCGCTGAAGACGATCTCTTCGGGGGTGACCTGGAGGATCGTGTCGACGTTGACGCTCGCGACGGCGAGCGCCGCGAACAGCGTCGCAGGGTCCATGTCCCGCACGCGGAACAAGGGTTCGCACTCGGTGTGCGCCACTCCGGAGATGATTGCCTTCTCGAGCACCGGATCCTCCTCGTCGACGATCCACGTTCCTTCTTCCTGCGAGAACGTGGAGCGCACGTGCAGCCGTACGTCGTGGTTGCGTGCGAACTCCACCGAGCGTAGCTGCAGCACCTTTGCGCCGCTCGCCGCAAGCTCGAGCATCTCCTCATAGGTCAACGTCTTCAGCTTGCGCGCGTTCGGCACGACACGCGGGTCGGCCGTGAACACGCCTTCGACATCGGTATAGATCTCGCAGACGGTGGCGCCGAGGGCTGAGGCGAGCGCCACCGCCGTCATGTCGGAGCCCCCGCGACCGAGCGTTGTCACCTCGTTCGCGGACGAGACGCCCTGGAAACCCGCGACGAGGACGATCTTCTCGAGGTCGAGTGCGTCGTTGATGCGCCGGCCGCGAACCTCGGCGATCTTCGCCTTGCCATGCACGGTGTCGGTGACGATCCCGGCCTGCGAGCCGGTGAGCGAGACGGCCTCGTGGCCGAGGTCGTGGATCGCCATCGCACACAGCGCATTCGAGATGCGCTCGCCGGTCGAGACGAGCATGTCGTACTCGCGCGCATCGGGGCGGGGCGAGATCTCCTGCGCCAGGCGGATCAGCTCATCCGTCGTATGGCCCATCGCCGACAGGACGCCGACGACGCGGTAGCCGGCCGCGTGCGCGGCGGCGAGGCGGCGCGCGACGTCCTTGATCTTCTGCGTGTCTCCGACGGAGGTGCCTCCGAACTTCATCACCACGAGATCGCGCCCGCGCGCTTTGGCGTCGGATGCGATCTCGGGAACGACCTCGTAGTGCATGGCGGACACGCTCTGAGTGTAGGCAGACCCTCGCCGCCCGGCGACCATGCTGTCCGTTTATCGTCCCCGGCCGGGGCGCGAGAAGTACTCGGCCGCCACTCTCTTTGGAACCACCCACTGCCAGGCGTCGAGCACGAGCTCGTGCATCTCGGCGGCATCGATCGCGTCGAGCCGCACGATCACCCAGTTGAACCGCAGGTCGGAGCCGGTCGGAAGCATGAACTTCTCGGGATAGGTCTCGACCAGCGCCTCCCGTTCCTCCTTCGGGAACGCGAAGCCGAGCAGCGTCTGGTCGTGCGAGAACGCGAGGTAGACGATGCGTCCGATTCGGAACTTCAGTCGTCCGTAGACCCAGGCCTCTGCGCTGCGAGGGAGGCTTCGCGCCAGAGCCGTTACCTGGTCGACGGTCACCATGGACGACGAAGGGGTGGTGGCGGTTAGGCCATCTCGCGTCGTCCGGAGAGCGCCCGTCCGAGCGTCACCTCGTCGGCGTACTCGAGGTCGCCGCCGACCGGCAGTCCGCTTGCGAGGCGTGTGACCCGCACTCGTCCGCGCAGGCGGTCGGCGAGGTAGGCGGCGGTCGCCTCGCCGGTCATGTTCGGGTTCGTGGCGAGCACGACCTCGCGGACGCCGTTTCGGTCGACACGCCGCAGCAACTCGTCGACGCGAAGGTGCTCCGGCTCGACGCCGTCGAGCGGCGAGAGCGAGCCGCCGAGCACGTGGTAGAGGCCGCGGTACTCCGCCGTTCGCTCCACGGAGATCAGGTCGACGGGCTGCTCGACGACGCAGATGATCGCGTGGTCGCGCCGCGCGTCGAGGCAGATCGAGCAGACCTCGTCCTCGGTGAGGTTGCCGCACTCGCGGCAGAAGCGCACGCGCTCCTTCACGTCGTGGATCGCCTCCGCGAGCGCCTCCGCCTCCTGCTTCGAGACCTGGAGGATGTGGAACGCGAGCCGCTGCGCCGTGCGGCTGCCGATCCCCGGCAGCCGCGTCAGCTGGGCAACCAGATTGTCTACTGAAGGGCTAAGCATGGAAAGTCAGCGTAACCGTCCTGTCCGGACAGCTTTCCGTCGCGGAGCCCAACTTGTTGGGCGAGAGCAGTGATACCGCACGGCCGCGAGTACAACCAGAAGGGGGCTCACGGGGGAAACTGGTTTCCCCCGTGAAGCGAGCGGAGCGATGCGTTAGCTCCCAGGCCCCGGTATGCCGAGGTCGCCGAGGCCGAGCTGGCCCATCATCGCCTGGGCTTTTGCCTCCACGGCCGCAGATGCGGACCGCAGCGCCTCGTTGACGCCGGCGAGCACGAGGTCGGCGAGGCCCTCCGGATCCGACGGGTCGATCGCCTCGGGCGAGATCGTGATCGACAGCACCTCGCCGGCGCCGTTCGCGGTCACCTTGACCATCCCGCCGCCGACCGACGCCTCCGCGATCTCGTTCGCCGCGTCCTGCTGCATCTTCTCCATCTGCTGCTGCATCTGAGCGGCCTGTTCCATCAGCTTGTTCATGTCGAAGCTCATTGCTTCTCCTCTCGTTCGACCGCACCGAGATCGCTCTTCAGGAGCTCGAGGATCCGATCCTCGCCCGCCGGCCCTTCGAGCTCTGCGCTGCCTTCCGCTTCGGCGTCGCCGACGGCAAAGGCGAGCACGAGCCGCCGGCCCGTCACTTCGTACAGCGCGTCGGCGAGCATCGTCGCGTTCTTCGGCTCCTCGGCGAGTTGCCGGTGGAACGACGCGCTGGCGGGAAACTCGACGGTGAGCGTGTTGCCCTCGAGCTCGGCGGGCCGTGCCTCGCCGAGCACGGTGGAGATCGGGATCGACTTCTCGGCGACGGCGGGGACGATCGTGCGCTGCCACGCCTCCTGGAGCTGCTCGAGGTCGACCGTCGGCGGGGCGGCTGTGGCGACCGACCCGGCGCTCGCTTCTGCGGCGATTCGCACAGGCGCTGCAGCCGGGGCCGGTGCAGACGCGGCAGGCTGCGCCTGCCCACGCGGCGATGCGGGCGCGGGAAGCACGGCCGGCGGTGGGGCGGTCGGGCCACGCTGCTCGAGCTGCTCGAGGCGGTAGTTCACGGATTCGCGCGCGAGATCCGACGCAGGGCGCGTCACCTTCACGAGCGCGAGCTCCAGCGGGAGCCGCGGGTCGCCGCCCTGCCGCATGTCGTCGACGGCGACGGCCAGCAGGTCGAGCAGGCGCACGACCGTCGGCTCGCCGACCTGGTTCGCCTGTGCACGCAGGCGCTCACGGGTCTCCGCGGTCACGGGCAGCGATTCGGGAACCTCACCCATGTGCTGCACGAGCATCAGGTGCCGCAGATGCTCGATCAGCTCGGTCACGAGCCGGCCGAGATCGTGCCCCTGCTCGGACAGCTCCTCGACGAAGGTGAGCGCGCCCGCCGTGTCGCGGTCGACGATCAGGTCGCAGAGCCTGAAGAGCGCCTCCTCCTCGACGGTCCCGAGCAGCTGCAGGACCGACTGCACGGTGATCGTCCCCTCCGTTGCGGCTGCGAGCTGGTCGAGTGTCGAGGTCGCGTCGCGGAACGATCCGCGTGACGATCGCGCGACGAGTGACAGCGCCTGCTGCGGCGCGTCGATCTTCTCGCCCTCGGCCACGCGCGTCAGCACGGTGAGGATGTCCTGCAGGCGAGGCCGCTGGAAGACAAAGGTCTGGCAGCGCGATCGCACGGTGGGGAGCACCTTCGAGAGATCGGTGGTGCAGAAGATGAAGACGAGGTGCGGCGGAGGCTCTTCGATCAGCTTCAGGAGCGCGTTCCACGCGGCGTCCGTCAGCTGGTGCGCCTCGTCCAGGATGTAGACCTTGTAGTTCCCTTCGACCGGCTGCAGAACGACCCGATCGCGAATCTCGCGGATGTCGTCGATTCCGCGCTGCGACGCGGCATCCATCTCGATCACGTCGAGCGACGTCCCTGCAGCGATCGACACGCACGCGTGGCAGGTTCCGTCAGGCGTGGCCGTCGGCCCGTGTGTGCAGTTCAGGCTCTTCGCAAGGATCCGCGCCATCGACGTCTTGCCTGTGCCGCGCGGACCGGCAAAGAGATAGGCCTGTCGCACCGATCCGGCCGTGATCGCGTTCCGCAGCGTCCGGACGACCGCTTCCTGGCCAACGACCTCGTCGAAGGTCTGCGGGCGATATTTCCGGTAGAGCGCGGCCACGGTTCGATTCAAGCAGGAATGCCCCGGCCTCGGAGCCGCCCCGCGAGCGGCGCCTGGAGCGCGAGCGCTCCCAGCACGAAAAGACCCAGCAGGAGGGCCCATTTCGTGTGCGCGTCGAACCGCCGGGCCGCGAAGGCGAGGAGCAACAGCGCCGGTGCAGCCTCCACGGCCCGGCCGTCGAAGATCCGGACGAAGGCCCAGGCGAGCGCTGCGACGAGCGCGACGACGGCAAGCAGTCCGTAGGCCTCGTGGACGAGCCGATCGACCTGGAGGAGCGCGGGCGCGCCGTGCTCGACCACGATCCACGCGATGACCACGGCAGCTGCGACCGCGAGGTCGCGCCGCCCGACCGGCAGCGGCGTTGCGGCGATCGCCGCCGCGGCGGCGACCAGCACGAGCCCGTAGAAGGGGAGGATGGCGATCCAGCCGTGCCCGACCCCGGTGAACGACACGACGGTTGCGGTGAAGTTGCCGTCGACGATCCGCGCGATCCAGTGGTGCGTGTCGTCGTTCGAGAGCAGCGGCTCGGCGCTCGTTGCGATCGCCATCGACCCGGCGGACACGAGTGCAAGGGCGCCGACCGTGGCAGGCGCACGCCGAAGAACGGGTGCGAGTGCAAAGCAGAGGAACGGCAGCAGCGGAATGAGGAATCGCGGGCCCGGCACCCAGCCGCCGAGTGCGTTGTCCTTGCCGTTGTGGCCGGAGATGACGACGACCTCGACGATGCAGAGCGCCGCAATCAGCACGGCCTCGGCGCGCAGGCCTCGCCGCCACAGCAACACGATGCCGGCGGCGCCGGCGGCGACGACAGGCGTGAGGACGAGCAGCCCGCGCTGGCTGAGGAGAAGCTCGACGGCGACCCGGAGATCCGGGAGTCGCAGCGTGAAGAAGCCGTGTCCGCCCGGGGTCTGCTCGACGCCGCCGGCTCCCGGGTTCAACGCGACGCCGGAGTAAGGGAGGTGGAACGGCGAGCCGAACGCCCACCAGTCGAAAGCCAGCAGCGGCAGCAGGCCCGCGAAGCCGCCGACGCCGAAGGCGATGAGCCGCTGGACGTGTGGCGAGCGTGCTGCTGCATAGAGACCGAGAAGGAGCGCGGGAACGGCCAGTGGCAGGTCGGTCGAGACCGCGAGCCCCGCGGCTGCGCCCGCCGCGGCTACTCGGAGCCGCCCGGCGTCCCGACCGAACAGCAGGGAGAAGGAGAGAAACGCAAGTGCCGCCGCAGGCACGTGCGCGAACAGGAGTGCAGAGAACGGAAGCACGAGCGTCGAGAGCCCGAGGATCACGGCGGCGGCGGTGCCGAGGCCGGGCTCGAGCCGCTCGACCGTTCGGCGCACGAGCACCAGCAGTCCGAGCGCGGGCAGCACGACCGCCCAGAGACCGATCTGCCAGATCGCCCGCAGCGGCACACCGAGCATCGCCCCGGGATAAGACAGCGCCGCGTTGAGGTTCCTCGGCACCGCGCCGGCGGCGTGCAGCAGCAGGTACCAGGGCGCAGACCAGATGTCCATCAGCGGCGCCTTTGCCGCGTAGAAGTGCCGGCCGACGCGTACGAGGTCGCACGTCTCGTTCGCGTGCGCGTCGATGTCGGCATGCCCTGCGGCGATCGCGCGGATCGCCGCATAGTGCGACGTTTGCGCGCAGCCGACCGACTCCAACGGCAGTGCGTAGGCCAGGACGACAGCGCCGAGCGCGACGGCCGAGAGGAATCGCCCACGCGTCACACCGTGACCTTACCGCCCTATGCTGACGCCGAATGAGCACCATGCTGCCGCAGCTCCGCGCGCCGTCCGTTCACCGTGTTCCACACTCCAGGCTCGTCGATCGAGTCTCAGAGATCCGCAGGCTCGTCCGCGGCCGCAGCGTGATCGATCTCGGCTTCGTCGACGAGGGACAGATGGCCGCGAAGTCGGGTCGCGGGACGTGGTTGCACGAGGTCGTTCGCACCGAAGCACGTACGTGCGTCGGTGTTGACGCGGATGCACGCGGCGTCGAGCGCGCCCGCGAGCTCGGATTCGACGCGCGCGTGGCCGACGTCGAGGACCCCGAGGCGCTGGCCGCACTGGGTCTCGAGCCGGCGGAGGTCGTGGTCGCCGGCGAGCTCGTCGAGCATCTCGACGGCCCCGGCCGCTTTCTCGACGCGGTGAAATCGCTCCTCGCTCCCGCCGGCGTGCTCGTCCTGACGACGCCGAACGCGCATGCGCTCACCAACACGCTCGGTGCGCTTGCCGGTCGCGAGCTCGTGAACCCGGATCACGTCTCGTGGCTCTCGTGGCGCACGCTCGAGACGCTGCTCTCGCGTCACGGGTGGAGGCTCGAGGAGCTCGCCTACTATCGATTGCCGCCGGTCGAGGGCGGCGCTCGCGCACCCCGCCTCGTTTTCAACGTCTATCAACTGGCGGCGCGACCGCTGTTTCGCCTTCGTCCCAACCTCGCCGACGGGCTCCTCGCGGTCGCGCGGCTCATCTGATGCTCAGCGTCGTCGCAGCGGCGTTTGACGAGGCCGGCGTGCTCCCCTCGTTCGTCACGCGTCTCGTCGCAGTGCTCGAGACAGTCGGCGAGGACTGGGAAGTCGTGCTCGTCGACGACGGGTCTCGAGACGGCACCTGGGGTGTGATCGAGGCGGTCTCGAGCGCCGACTCCCGCATCCGCGGCATTCGTCTCTCACGGAACTTCGGCCACCAGCTCGCGCTCACGGCCGGTCTTTCGGTTGCGCGCGGAGACGGCGTGATCACGATGGACTCCGACCTCCAGCACCCTCCCGAGGCGATACCGGCGATCCTTGCGGCGGCGCGCGCGGGGAACGACGTCGTCTACGCCGTGCGGAGCGCCGACGACGCGGCCGGATTCTGGAAGCGCTTCTCGGCGCGCGTCTTCTACCGGCTCTTGAACCGGCTCTCGACGCTCGAGCTGCCGGAGGGCGCCGCCGACTTCCGCTGGATGTCGCGGCGCGTCGTGGACGTTCTCGGGTCGATGCCGGAACGGCATCGGTTTCTGCGCGGCCTCGTGCGCTGGGCGGGCTACCGCCAGACGTTCGTCGAGTACCACCGTGGCGCGCGCGAGGGCGGGGAGTCGAAGTACGGCCTGCGGCGCATGCTGCTCTTCGCGTGGGACGGGATGGTGAGCTTCTCCTCGTTCCCGCTGCGGGTCGCAAGTCTCGTCGGCGTCTGCGTCTCGCTTCTCGGTTGGCTGTACCTCGTGTACGTGCTCGCGATCCGCGTCTTCACCGACCGCGCGATCCCGGGCTGGACGTCGGTGACGGCGGCGGTGCTCCTGCTCGGCGGCGCGCAGCTCGTCTTCCTCGGCATCCTCGGCCAGTACGTCGGACGCATGTACGACGACGTGAAGCAGCGCCCGCTGTTCCTCATCGCCGAGGACACCGAGTCAGACACGGCGACAATCGGAGGAGGAGAAAGGGCCGGGCGACCCGCACACCTGGAAGGGAATGCTTAGCGCTGCTTCCTTCCGGATCTGACGCGGTTCACACGCTCCCACTGTGCGGAGCCCGACCCGCCGCCCAGTGTAGCGTTGGCGCATGTCCGGATTCGGCGTCTTCTCGGTCGCCGGCGGCTCGCCCCGGATCGGCTGGCGCTCGGGTGACGAGGTCGTCGATCTCTCCGGTCTCGGCGATCTCTTTCGCGCCGCCTCGCTCAATCCACTGATGGCACAGGGCCCGTCGGCCTGGGCCGACGCGCTCGCCCGCGCGCAGGAGCACGACGGCCCGCGGGTCCCGATCGGCGCTGCGACCCTCCATCTCCCGTTCGAGGTCGCGGACTACGTCGACTTCTACTCGTCGCTCGAGCACGCGACGAACATGGGACGGCTGTTCCGTCCTGACTCGGAGCCGCTGCTGCCGAACTGGCGCTCGCTCCCGGTCGGCTACCACGGCCGGTCCGGAAGCGTCGTCGTCACGGGCACCGAGGTCGTCCGCCCGCGCGGGCAGCTTCTCGAGGAGGGCGGGACGCCGGCATACGCGCCGTCTCGGCGCCTCGATCTCGAGCTCGAGCTCGGATTCGTCGTCGGAGTTCCGAGTAGCCGCTTCGAGCCCGTGCCGCCCGACCGCTTCGCAGAGCACGTGTTCGGCGTCGTCCTCGTCAACGACTGGAGCGCGCGTGACATCCAGGCCTGGGAGTACGTGCCGCTCGGGCCGTTCCTCGGCAAGTCGTTCCTCACGTCCATCTCGGCGTGGGTGACCCCGCTCGCGCTCCTCGAAGAGCATCGCGTGGCAGCGCCGGCGCAGGAGCCGCCGCCCCTGCCGCACCTCGCCGGAGGTCGCGATTGGGCGATCGACCTCGCGCTCGAGGTCGAGCTCAACGGCGATGTCGTCTCGCGCGGCAATGCCCGAACGCTCTACTGGACGATGCCGCAGCAGCTTGCGCACGCGACCTCGAACGGCGCGTCGATCCGCACCGGCGACCTCATGGCTTCGGGCACGATCTCAGGGCCGGAACGCGGCTCGGAGGGATCGCTGATCGAGTTGACGCGCAACGGCGCCGAGCCGCTCCAGCTCTCGGACGGCAGCGAGCGGGCGTTCCTCGAGGACGGCGACGAGGTCATCCTGCGCGGCGAGGCGCCGGGGCTGCAGCTCGGCGAGGTGCGCGGCCGCGTGATCGGGCCGGGCTGAGGCAGGCCGTGGCGGCTCGCTCATACCGTTCTCATACCGCGGCACGTCCCTTGTTCGTCCCTGAACGGCGCAGGGTGGGACTAAGGCAATGGCGAGCATCCTTCTCAGCGAAGCGGATCCGGACGTAAGACGACTTCTCGTCGTTCTGCTCGAACGTCTCGGACATGAGGCAATCGTGCTGGAGGGCGGCGTTGGGAAGCCGCCCCCGGCCGACCTCATGGTCCTGGAGCCCGCGGCTCCCGCACGCCTCGAGCAGGCGCGCGAGATCAGGACGAACCAGCCCGACCTCCCGGTCGTCTGCGTGAGCGTGCTTCCTTCCGAGGCCCGGTTCCTCACACTCGGCCCGCTCGCCCACCTCACGAAGCCCTTCACGTTCGCGCAGCTGGACGACACCATCGAGGCGGCCCTCGCCTCGTCGTACTGCGCCGCGTAGCAACCATTCGGGGCACGAGCCGTCCCCTTTCGGGTGACGAAGCCTACGCACCTTCGTGAGTACGGAAGCACCCGTATCCCGCCGATCCATTGGACGTGGAGACGAAACCGCTCGTCCTGATTGCCGACGACGACGCCGATATCCTGGCGCTCGTCCGGGTCCGGCTCGAACGCTCGGGCTTCGCAGTCATCAGCGCCCACAACGGAACCGAGGCGCTCGCGCTCGCGTCGTCGAGAGATCCGGACATCGCGATCTTCGACGTTGGGATGCCGGGCCTCTCCGGCTTCGACGTCACTCGGCTGTTGCGCGAGACCAAGCCCGACCTTCCTGTGATCCTCCTGACTGCCCGTGCGCTCGACGCCGACGTCGAGGCAGGTGCCGCCGCCGGTGCCAATGCCTATCTCACGAAGCCGTTCAGCCCACAGGACCTCGAGGCCCGTGTTCACGAGCTGATCGACGGTGGCTGACCGCCTCGCGGCGATCCGTGCCCGCTCGCGCGCCGAAGACGAGGGAATCCCGTTCGTCGAGCTCGCCGGCTTCACACTCGAGCCGGAAGCGGTGCGCGCGATTCCGTTCGATGTCTTGCAGCGCCTCGGCGCGGTGCCGTACCGCCTCGTCGACGGCGTCCTGCACGTCGCCCTCGCCGAGGTCTCGCCGTTCGCGCAGGCCGAGCTTCAGCTCGCAAGCGGCAACCCCGTCGCGCTGGCTGTTGCTCCGGCACACGACATCGCAGTGCTTCTCCACGAGCTTGGCCGCGGCGGAACGCTCGTCGACGAGGAGCTGCGTCTCGAAGGCGAGCTCGCGTCCGACTCGCCGGCAATGCGAACCGTCAACGAGATTCTCCGCCGAGCAGCGGTCGCCCGCGCAAGCGACGTTCACTTCATCCCCGACAAGGGCTTCATGCACGTCAGGTTCCGCATCGACGGCGTCGTACAGGAGCAATCCGTGCTTCCTCCGGACGAAGTGACGAGCGTCGTGGCGCGTCTCAAGGTCCTCGGCAAGCTCGATCTCGCCGAGCATCGGCGCTCGCAGGACGGTCGCTTCTCGGTCCGGACGACAGTCGGCCGGACGATCGACGCGAGGATCACCGTCCTCCCGACCGTCTCGGGCGAAGGGGTCATCCTCCGGCTGCTTCAGAAGAGCGACATCGCCCCGTCGCTCACGGACCTCGGGCTCGCCAACGAGATGCAGATGGAGCTCGAGCGCATCGTCGACCGTGCCCTCGGCGCCCTGCTCGTGACCGGCCCGACCGGTTCGGGGAAGTCGACGACGCTCTACGCGGCGCTGGCCGACCTCGCACGTCCGGAGCGCACACTCATCACGATCGAGGACCCGGTCGAGTACGAGCTGCCGGGGACGTACCAGCTCCAGATCAATCCCTCGTCCGGCCTCTCGTTCCCGTCGGCCTTGCGCGCGATGCTGCGCGGCGACCCCGACGTGTTGATGGTTGGCGAGATCCGCGACGCGGAGACCGCCAATCTTGCGCTCGGCGCCTCGCTCTCGGGTCACTTCCTGCTGTCGACGCTGCACACGAACGATGCACCGAGCGCAGTCACGCGTCTCATCGAGATGGGCGTCGAGCCGTACGTGATCAGCGCCGGCCTCGCGGGCGTCATCGGACAGCGGCTCGCCCGGAAGCTTTGCCTGTATTGCCGTCAGTCCTATGAGCCGTCGCCCGACGTACTCGCACGGTTGCGGCCCGACGGCCGGATCGCCGCCGGCGCGACCTTCTTCCGTGCGGTGGGGTGCACCTACTGCAGTGCCGGGTACCGCGGACGCATCGGTGTCTTCCAGCTGCTCACCATCGGCGACGAGCTGCGACAGTTGATCGCCGCGGGCGCACCCAACAACGCAATCGTCGCCGCCGCCGGCGCTTCAGGCATGGCGTCGCTCTGGGACGACGGGGTTGCGAAGGTCGAGGCCGGGATGACGTCGCTCGAGGAGCTCCACCGTGTCGTCCCGCGGTAGCCGGGCGGCCGCCGGCCCGCCGTTGCTGAGCGGCCACAGCGCGACGGACCGCACGGAGGACTTTGAGCGTGTGTTCGCCGATGTACCGGTAGGTGTGCTCGTCATTGCGGCGACGGGGATCATCGAGAGCGCCAACGCAGCGTTCTGCCGGTATTCGCAGTACTCCGAGCTCGAGCTCATCGGCAGCGATGTCCTCGACCTCGTCTATCCGGAGGATCGCGATGCGTCCGCCGAGCGCTTTCGCTCCCGGTCGACCGGCCGGGACGGCGACTCCGGAGAGCGGCGATTGCGTGCGAAGGACGGATCGGAGAGATGGGGTCTCGCCACGGTCGTGATCACCGACGGCGGCGCGCGCGTGGCGTTCATCCGTGACATGACCGATCAGCGGAGGATGCAGCTCGAGCTCGAGCAGCAAAACGAGCGGCTCCTGTCGGCGGATCGTGAGAAGGATGAGTTGATCTCCGTCGTCTCGCACGAGCTCCGCACGCCACTGACCTCGATCATGGGCTATCTCGAGCTCGCGCTGGCGGAGGACGACGATGGGGCGCTGACGGATGCCTGTCGCCAGTACCTCCTCGTTGCACAGCGCAACTCCGCGCGCTTGTACCGTCTCGTCGAAGACCTGCTCTTCGTGTCGAGCTCCTCCGCCGGTCGCGCGACGCTGAACCTCGTGATTGTCGACATCGACGAGATCGTCCGCGTCGCCGTCGCCGCCGCGCTCCCGAGTGCGGTCGCGGGCGAAGTCGAGCTGGCCGTGCACGGTCAAGCCGGCGGCACGATCCTCGCCGATGCGCAACGCGTCGCGGAGGTGATCGAGAACCTGCTCTCGAACGCCGTGAAGTTCACGCCTCAGCACGGCCGGGTCGACATCGAGGTCTCCGGCGATGCGGACGCCGTCTCGGTGTGCGTCCTCGATACCGGGCAGGGGATCGCGGAGGACGACGCGAGCCGGTTGTTCGACCGTTTCTTCCGGGCGTCCGACGCAGAAGGGCTTCCGGGCGCGGGCCTCGGCCTCTCGATCGCGAAGACGATCGTCGACGCCCACGGCGGATCGATCGGCGTCGAGAGGCGCGAGGGCGACGGCACGAGCTTCGAGGTTCGGCTGCCGCGCGCCGGCCCCGCCGTGGGTGCGGTGGCGTGAGCTCCGCAGCGTCACCGATTCGGGTGAGGGCTCGAACCCGGTTCGTCGTATCGCGCGAACCGTCGACCGCACCGAGGATGCGGACATGCACATTTCGACCTCGGCGACCTCGGCCGACTCGGTCGTGAGCTCCGGGACGGCGGGTCCCGGCGGCGGCGTGCTCCTCGAGCAGCTCCCGCTCGTGACCTACGTGGCGAAGTTCGACGATCCGCGCACGCTCGAATACGTGAGCCCGCAGGTCTGCGGGCTGCTCGGCTTCGCGGCGGAGCCGCCGCCGTTGGAGCCGGCGTTCTGGGCCGATCGAGTCGTCGTCGACGATCGAGAGCGGTTCGAAGCTGCCTGCGATGCGGTGCGCAGCACCGGCGAACAGGTGAGCGTCGAGTACCGACTGCGCGCCCAGGATGGGCGCGAGGTGTGGGTGCGAGATGTCGCAGTCGTCGCCGTCGGCGAGGACGGGGTCTCCACCGTGCAGGGCTTTCTCACGGACATCACGCGCGAGAAGGAGCTCGAGCTCGAGCTCGCCCGGGAACGCGAGCAGACGAACGCCTTCTTCCGGGAATCGTCCGTGGGCATGGCGATCACCGATGCCCAGGGCCGCTACGTCCGCATCAACGAAGCGCTCGCCCGCATGCACGGCGCCACCGTCGAAGAGCACATCGGCCGCCGACTGGGCGATGTCGATCCGACGCTTGCGGGGTACGTGGAGCCGCTGGTCGACGAGGTCTGGCGAACGGGCGAGCGGGTCAACGGCCGCCAGCTCGACATCGAAGTGAGCCCGGGCCGAATGGTGAACGTGCTGGTGTCCTACTTCCCGGTGAGCGCCTCTGGAGAGAAGCACTTCGGGGGGATCGTGGTCGACGTCACCGAGCTCCATCGTGCGCTGGAGGAACGCGCGGCGGTAGAGCGCGAGTACCAACGCCTGATCGAGAAGCTTCCGCTCGTGATGTACGTCAACACCCTCCGAGGCGGCTTGGGGCAGGGGCGGCGCACGAGCTACATCAGCCCTCAGGTCGAGCATCTCTTCGGCTATCCGCCGTCTGCGTGGTTCGCCGACGACGCGCTCTGGGAGCGCCTGGTGCATCCGGACGATTTCGCGCTCGTGCGCGACGCGGAGATCGCTGCCGACGGCGGGCAAATCGAGTGCGAGTACAGGATCGTGCGACCCGACGGCAGCGTCCGATGGGTCCTCGACGCGATGTACACGGAATTCGACAAGGCCGGCACGCCGCTGTTCGAGCAGGGCTTCGTGTACGACGTGACCGATCGCAAGCGCGCCGAGCAGGCCGAGAGCAAGGCGATCGACGCTCTTCGCGCGAGTGAGGAGCAGTTCCGCGCGGTGTTCGACAGCGCACTCGATGCGATGGTGCTGGCCGACGACGATGGGCGGTACGTCGACGGGAATCCGGCCGCCTGCAAGCTCTTCGGTGTGACGCGCGAGGAGCTGCTGGAGCTCGGCGTGGCCGACCTCTCCACGGCCACGAGGATCTCGAGCGGCCATTGGGACGAGTTTCTCGCCGCGGGCAGCGCGTCCGGTGCCTACACCATCAGGCGCACCGACGGGACGCTGCGTGAGATCGAGGGGACGGCGACGGCGCACGTGCTCCCTGGGCGCCACCTGTCCGTGCTTCGAGACGTCACCGACCGGAAGCAGCTCGAGCATGCCCTCTGGGAGGCGCAGAGGCTCGAGAGCGTCGGCGTGCTCGCGGGCGGCATCGCGCACGACTTCAACAACATGCTGATGGCGATCAGCGGCTACTCGAGCCTGCTGCTCGGCCGGCTCGCCCCGGGCAGCGTCGAACGGCATCACGTCGAGGAGATCGAGCTGGCGGCCGGTCGAGCGGCGAAGTTGACGGCCCAGCTACTGGCGTTCGGCCGCAGACAGGTGCTGCAGCCGCGCGCAGTCGACCTGAGCAAGCTCGTCGTCGAGCTCTCGCCGGTGCTCGAGCGGATGATCGGCTCGCAGGTGACGCTTGAATTCGACGTGGACGCGGATCTGCGTGAGGTGCGCGCGGATCCCGCGCAGGTCGAGCAGGTGATCCTGAACGTCGTCGTCAACGCCGCGGAGGCGATGCCAGCCGGGGGGCGTGTCGTGATCGAGATGCGCAACCTCGACGTCGACCACGACGTCGAGGCGACCGACAGCGTCACCGCTCGAGAGCTCGTCGCCGGGTGCTTCGTCGAGATCTCGGTGACCGACTCGGGCGTCGGGATGGACGCAGAGACACTCGCGCACGTCTTCGAGCCGTTCTTCACCACCAAGCCCGTGGGCCTCGGGGAGGGCCTCGGCCTGTCAACGGCGTACGGCATCGTCAAGCAGAGCGGCGGCACGGTCGTCGGGGAGAGCGACGGCGGATCCGGTACCACGTTCCGGGTCTATCTTCCGGTGGCCTCGGAAACGCCGCACCTGAACGGGGGACACGAAACCGAGAAGTAGCAGTGATCCTTGTCGTGATGTCGGTTGACAACACTGCGGTGGCCGATCGCTCGGAGCAGCACGTCTGCCTCGTCGTCGATCCGCATCCCGCCCTCGTCGAGCTCGTCGCCGAGAAGCTCGAGGAGGCCGGATTCGACATCGCCGCCCGCGTCACGATCGCCGATAGCGCCGTCGAGGCAGCGCTCCGCATTCATCCGGACGTCGTGGTGGCGGATCCCGATCTCTCGACCTCCGACGGTACGCCGGTGCTCGTCGCGCTGCACGCGGCCGTCCCCTCGATGCGCATCGTCGCATTCGCGGACGCGGCAGAGCTCGGGCCGGCAGAGTCGGCGATGCTGGCCGGCGTGGATGCCATCGTCGCAAAGCAGTCACCGCTCGACGAGCTTGTCCGCGTTGCGCTCGAGGCCGTTGCGGGTGAGCGTCATGTCGGGCGCGCATTTCGTGAGGACAGCGCCAAGCGACGCCTCACGACGCGCGAGCGCGCGACGTTGCGCCTCCTCGCCGACGGGCTCGGCTACCGCGAGATCGCGGTGCGGCTCGGCGTCACGCCCGAAACGGTGCGCGTGCATGCGGCGAAGGCGCGGAAGCGGCTCGGCGCCGCGACTCGCACCGAAGCGGTCGCGACCGCCCTCCGCTCCAAGCTGATCGACTGAGGCTATTGATGACCGAGCAGACCGAGCTTGTGCGCTTCGCTGACCGCCTCCGCGCGGCGCGAGACTCCGAGCTTGGCGAACGCCCGCTCGAGGTACGTCTTCACGCTCTCCTCGCCAAGCTCGAGCTGCACCGCGATCTCTCTGTTCGTGAGACCGTGCGACACGAGCGTGAGAACCTCCCGCTCGCGCGGAGCGAGCGGCGTCTCGTTCCTCGGTCGCACCGGATGGGCAGGATCGAACCAGGTCTTGCCTTTCGCGACGGCACGCAGAGCGGTGAGCAGCGATCCTCGCTTCGACCGCTTGAGGATCGTCGCCTGAGCCCCGGCCTCGCGCGCAGCCTCGCTCAGCCCCTGGTGGGGCGAGGCAGTCATGATCACGGCAGGCGTCTCCCTTCCGGCGGACCGCAGCCCGCGCACGAGGTCGAGCCCGTTCTCGTCCTGCAGCTGGAACTCGACGAGCAGCAGGTCGATGCGCCGGCGGTCGAGCAGCTCCAGCGCCGCCGCGCCGCTGGGTGCGTCTCCGGCGACCCGAAACTCGGTGTCGGCCAGTGTGTCGGCCAGCCAGGCGCACACGATCGCGTCGTCGTCGACGATCAAGAGCTCGACCGGAGTGACTGGCACGTCAATGAGGGTAGTGCGCGTCGATACATGCTGCGGTCCCGGGATTGCCGGGCGGCATGACGACCCGAAGCCCCGACGCCTCGACGCCCCCGAATGACGCGCCCACCCTGCAGGCGGCCCTCAAGCTCGTCGACGAGGTCGTTCACGATCTCAACAACGCGCTGCTCGTGATTCGCGGGTACGGAAGCGTGCTCCGAACGTCGCTCGAGACGCCGGAGCAGCTTGCCGACGTCGACGAGATCGCGAAGGCTGTCGACCATGCGACGCTCCTGACCGGCAAGCTCCTCGAGCTCGCTCGTTCGGGACGGCCGGAGGGCGGCGACGTCCGTCCGCTCGCGCCCGGCACCGAGACGATCCTGCTCGTCGAGGACGACGAGGCTGTTCGCGGGCTCGTCTGTCGCGTGCTCGAGAGTGCGGGGTACAACGTCCTCCTCGCGACGCGGCCGAGTGAGGCTGAGTTCCTTCTCGCACAGCAGCAGAACGTCGACCTCCTGCTCAGCGACGTCGTGATGCCGGAGATGAGCGGCTTCGAGCTCGCGGCGCGCCTGCGCCACAACCGACCCGGCCTGCGAACGCTATTCATCTCGGGAAACGCGTATGTCGCATCGTCGTCGACCCATTCCGACGCCGAGCTCTTGAAGAAGCCGTTCGCTCCGAGTGAGCTCACGCTCGCCGTGCGGCGCACCCTCGACGCCGAAGCCGCGATCGCGTGAGCGCTGCCGCGATCCTCTGCGTGGACGACGACGAGCAGGTCCGCCGCTATATCTCGCGGATTCTGGTCGCGTCCGGTCACGACTGCGTGTCCGTCGGGTCGACGGAAGAGGCACGGGGGATGCTCGATGAACGGACGTTTGCCGTCGTGCTCTGCGACATCGGCTTGCCGGGAAGCTCGGGCCTCGACCTCGTCGCAGAGCTCGGTCGCACGCATCCGGAGGTCGCGACCGTCGTGGTGACGGGGCAGAACGACCCGGACGTTGCCGAGACCGCGCTTCAACTTGGTGCGTACGGATACCTGACGAAGCCGTTCGAGGCGAACCAGCTGCTGATCGACGTAACGAACGCCCTGCGCCGGCGCAAGCACGAGTCGGACCAGCGGCTCTACGAGTCCCAGCTCGAAGCGACCGTCGAGGCGCGAACAGCTCAGCTCGAGGTCGTGGTCTCCCACCTCGAGGCGTCCGAGCGCGAGTTGCGGCGCGCGTATGGCGAGACGGTTGCGCGGCTCAGTCGCGCGATCGAGTCACACGACGGCGAGACGGGTGCACATGTCGATCGCGTCGGCTCATACGTCCAGCAGATCGCGCTTGCACTCGACCTCGGTCCGGCTCGCGCCGAGTTGCTCCGGCTCGTGAGCCCGCTGCACGACATCGGCAAGATCGCCGTCCCCGACACGGTGCTCAACAAGACCGGGCCCCTGGATGCGCTGGAGCGCGTCGAGATGGAGCGCCATACGCAGATCGGTCACGAGCTCCTTGCGGGTTCCGGCAACGAGCTCCTCGACATCGCTGCCGTGATCGCATGGACGCACCACGAACGGTGGGACGGCGGCGGGTATCCGCTCGGCCTCGCCGGCGAGACAATCCCGCTCGAGGGCCGTATCGCCGCAGTCGCCGACGTCTTCGATGCGCTGACGAGCGATCGGCCATACCGAGCGAGGATCCAGGCAGCGGCGGCACGGGCGCACATCGCGGCCGGCAGCGGCACGGCATTCGACCCGCAGGTCGTGGACGCCTTCCTCCGCGTCGTTCGCTTGACGCGGCGCGACTACCCCGGCTCAGGTAGCGCGTCGCAGTCAAACGGAACCGTCGTCGCGACGGGTTAGTGTCCGGACGAGAAGCCGGAGGTCGAAACGCCGCCCTTCAGATGACCGAAGAACGAGGCGATCACGAGGGCCGGCAGGACGTACTTGCTGAGCAGCCAAAGCCTGTGCATGGCTCACCTCCTTTCGTTGCTAGAAGTGGAAGTCTTGAAGGGATTCGGCGGCATGCCGGTAGAGCTCTGCGGCTCGGTCGCAGTCGCCGGTCACGCGAGCGAGGTCGCCACGCGCGATCGAGACGGCGGCGAGGTGGCTCGTCGAGCCGAGCTCGACGAACGTGAGCTCTGCCTTGTCGAGCCAATCCGACGTCAGGGCGGCATCGAGCTCGGCGCTGTGTGACTTCGCGACGATGAGTTGTGCGTTGCCGATCTCCTCGAGGAAGTCGACGCGGTCCACGAGCAGGTCGAGACTCGCCTGTGCGTGCTCGCGCGCCTCGCGCGGACGGTCGGTGTGGAGGAGCACCTGTGCGAGCGACGACGTCGCCTGGGCGACATCGGCCTCGCTGCCGGCCGCGGCGGCTGTCGCCGCAGCCTCGGTGAGGAGTTGCTCGGCGGCCTCGATGTCCCCGAGCAGAAAGTCGATCCCGCCGAGGTTGTTGAGGATCCGTGCAGTCGAAAGCGTGTCGCCGAAGCTGCGGTAGATCTCGAGCGCCTGCTCGGCGTGGAAGCGCGCGAGCAGCCACTGGCGCTGGCGCTCGGCGATCAGAGAAGCCTGGAACATCGCGTTGGCGCGGGTGCGTTCGCAGCCTGCCTCTGTGGCGAGCTCGAGCGACGCCTCGGCGTCGCGGGCCGCGGCGTCCCAGTCGCGGCGGACCTGGTAGCAGCGCGAGCGCCAGGTGCGGATGTCCGCGGCGACGAGCGATGACGGGTGCGAAGACCGGATGTTCGTCTCGAGCGCACGGGTGAAGAGCGAGATCGCCTCTGCGATCTCATTCCTCTTGTACGCGACGCAGCCGGTCCGGTGGAGGACGGTGGCGCGATCGGCTGCATCGAAGTGAGGCGATTGCACGATCGCATCGGCCTGCACGAGCAATGCGGAGGCGACGTCGAGCCGGCCCTCGTACATCTCCGCCCATGCCGAAGCGAGCCGATGACGGAGCGCCAGGGGCGCGTCGTCGTGCACGTCGTCCCACAGAGCGGCGAGCTGCACCAGAGCAGCGACATGCTGATTGTCCCGCGTGAGGTTCTCGGCGCCGCTCAGCCGTGCCTCGACGTTCGAACCGAGGAGGACGGTGAGGACAGGGGCCGGTGAGCTGAGCGGCGGCTCGTCGAAAAGATGAGGTGCAGCGGACATTTGACGCACCCTGATCGACGACAAACAGCCTGTCGATTCCGCAACCGTTCGACTCTCGTCACCATCCGCGGGGGCTCTACGCCGTTTTCCGGGTGGGTCGCCGTAACGGCTTACCGAGGCAACCCGGCGCCGCGACAGGACGCATGCCCAGCGGTGCCAGGGCATAGAGCGAGGGAGCCGCGAGGCTTGAGGAGACATGTTCAAGCGTCTTCTCATTCAGCTCTCCGTCGCGGCCGCGACGCTCGCAATCGCCCCGGCAGCGTTCGCCGCCGGCGGGAACTACGTCTTCGACGGCGGCTCCCAGGCCGAGCAGACGCAGGTCACCGCGGCGCTCAACGCGAGCTCTTTCCCCTGGGGTGTCGTGCCCGGCCCGGTCGTGGTGCACATCCAGCGCGACGTTGCCTCGGCCGCGGCGCCGAATCAGATCTGGCTCGATGCGAACCTGCTCGACTCGGGCCGCTTCTCCTGGGGCGTCGTCCAGCACGAGTATGCGCACCAGGTCGATTTCGCCCTTCTCGACGACGTGAGCCGCGCGCAGCTGCACTCGATCCTGGGTGGCTCCGCCTGGTCAGGCGCCGAGGGGCACTCGAATCTCGACTCCGAGCGCTTCGCCGATCTCGTGTCGTGGAGCTACTGGAGCTCCTCCGACAACGTGATGAAGCCGCTGAGCACACAGGACGAGGGCGGCCAGGTCACGCCGACCGTCTTCCGCGCCGCGCTCGCCGCGATCCTGCCGGGTCTCCCGACCGCATCCCCTGCACCGGCCCTGGTGGTCAAGGCCGCTCCCGTAATCAGGGCGACCGCCGCCGTCTCCGTCAAGCCGGCCAAGCATCACCGCGCATGACCCGCGTAAAAGGGTAGGCAGAGTACGCCAAAGCGTGCGTAGCCCCACGTCTCTGAGCTGCCGACCATAGAAGAGACGATGGATGCCTCACCCCTTCACGATCGATCGACGACGACGTGCGTCCTCGCCGATGATCATCCTCCGATCCTCGACTCGATCACGCGGTATCTCGAGCAGAGCGGCTTCGTCATCCTCGGAACCGCGCTCGACGGCATTCGCGCTCTCGAGGCGGTCACCACGCTTTCGCCGGTCGTCTGCATCGCCGATGTGCGCATGCCGAAGCTCGACGGCCTGGAGCTCGCACGCGAGCTCGCAAAGGTTGCGCCCGACACCGCGGTACTGCTCTACTCCGGCGTTTCCGACCAGGGCCTCGTTTCCGAAGCTCTCGACGCCGGCGCACGTGGATTCGCGTTGAAGGACGCGCCACTCGAGGATCTCGGCCGTGCGATCGACACCGTCGCGTCGGGTGGCCTCTACATCGATCCCGTTCTCGCCGCTGCGCTTGCATCGAGCAGGCGTGGGAACGTCCGCAAGGCGCTGTCCGAGCGTGAGCGGGAAGTACTGAGAATGCTCGCAGAGGGCGGCTCCTACGCCGAGATCGGCTCGCAGCTGCATCTCTCGCCCGACACGATCCGTGCGCACTCACAGCGTGCGATGGCGAAGCTCGGTGCGCGGACACGCACTCAGGCTGTTGCGGTCGCGCTTCGCGACGGCCTCGTCGCGTAGCCGTTACGCCGCGCTGTACCCCTCGCGCTTCAGGAGCGTACGCGCCAACTCCGCGTTCTCCGCGCCCGTGACGAGCACGACGAGCACGCCGCCGTAGTCGGGCGAGACGTGACGAAGCTCGAAGTCCTCGATGTTGATCCCCGCGGCGCCGAGGGTCTGCGTGATGCGCGCGAGCACCCCGGGCTTGTCTGGGACGCGAATGCGGACGCGGTTGAGCGCCCGAGCATCGGTCTGATACGCGTAGCCGAGCATGCGGCTCCGCGCATCGGCGGACGACGCGATCCATTCCTCGAAGAACTCGCGGTCGCCGTCGCGCAGGGCCTGCTCCACGTCGGCGAGCTCGACGCGATGCGCCTCGAGGGCTTCGGCGATCAAATCTCCGTTCTCGACGAAGATGTCGGCCCACATCGTCGAGTTCGCTCCTGCAACGCGCGTCATCTCCCGCAGCGAGGCGCCTGCAAAGCCGAGCGCCTCCTCGCCGCCGGCGGCGACTCGCCGCATGAGGAGGTTGGCGATCGCGTGGGGCAGATGGCTGGTGAGCGCGAGGAGGCGATCGTGCTCCTCCGGCCCGATCCGGACGACGCGTGCGCCGAGGGCCGTGACGAACTGCTCGACGTGGTCGAGACGGGCCGGATCCGTCGTCGGGAGCGGCGTGAGCAGCCAGGTCGCGGCGTCGAACAGATCGGCCGAGGCGCGCGTCGGACCGCCCGAGTGACCGCCTGCGATCGGGTGGCCCGGCACGAACCGGCCGTCCGCGACACCGGCGAGCCCGCGCTTCGTCGAGCCGACGTCGGTCACCGTTGCGTCCGGTGACGCCGCCGAGAGCACGTCCTCCATCGTGGTGAGCAGCGCGCCGACCGGGACCGCGACGACCACGAGGTCGGCGCCGGCGACCGCATCGGCGAGGGAGGCGGACGGCCGATCGATTGCGCCGGCGCCCTCGGACTCCCGCAGCGTTGCGCCGTCGACGTCCCAACCTTGCACGGTGCCGATGCCGGCGCGTCTGGCCGCCAGCGCGACCGACGTCCCGAGCAGGCCGGTTCCGATCACCGCGAGCGTTGCGATCCCCGCCGGAAGCGCCGGCCGCTCGGTAGCCGTCGAGTCGAGGCGCGGCTCGCCCTGCAGCTCTTGCTTCATGACGTCGAGCACTGCAGTGAAGAGCGCGTGCACGGCGCCCTCGGAAAGCGGGCCGTCGTTGGCTGCGGCGAGCTGCTGGAGGAGCTCTGCCTCGCGTTTCGAGTCGATCAATCTCGTCCCGGTGGCCTGCTTGTGGTCCTGCACCTGCGCAACGAGCTCGAGCCGGCGATTGAGGGCGTCGAGCAGCTCGCGATCGAGCACCGCGATCTGCTCGCGGAGCTCGGTCAGCTCAGGTGGCGCGTCCACGGGTGCAGTTTGCCTGCTGGAGCCGATCGGGTCGCACTCAGAGAACTCTCAGAAATCGCAGCTTGAATGCACGGAGTGATCGAGGCGCACAACCTCACGAAGGACTACGGCAAGAAGCGTGCGGTCGACGAGCTCAGCTTCGTCGTGGAGCCTGGCGTCGTCACAGGCTTCCTCGGCCCGAACGGTTCCGGCAAGTCGACGACCATGCGCCTGATCCTCGGTCTCGACGCTCCGACGGCGGGCAGCGTCACGGTCAACGGCAAGCACTACCGCGATCATTCCGCGCCGCTCCACGAAGTAGGCGCGCTGCTCGAAGCCCGCTCCGTGCATACGGGACGTTCGGCGTACAACCATCTGCTCGCGCTCGCGCAGACGCACGGGATCCCGCGGCGCCGGGTGAACGAGCTGATCGACATGGTCGGTCTGCAAGAGGTCGCGAAGAAGCGCGCAGGGACGTTCTCGCTCGGAATGGGGCAGAGGCTCGGCATCGCCGCGGCGCTCCTCGGCGACCCGCAGACCGTCATGCTCGACGAGCCGGTCAACGGCCTCGATCCCGAGGGCATCCACTGGATTCGCAATCTCCTGCGCGGCCTCGCCGCCGAGGGACGCACCGTGTTCGTCTCGTCGCACTTGATGAGCGAGATGGCCTTGACGGCCGATCACCTGATCGTCGTCGGCCGCGGTCGGCTGATCGCCGACACGAGTGTCGACGATTTCGTCCGTCGCGCGTCCGGCAACGTCGTCCGTGTTCGCTCGCCGCAGGCGGAAGAGCTTCGCGACGAGCTCGTCGGGCCGGCCGACGTCACCGTGACGGTCGTCGAGCCGGGCGTCCTCGAGGTGAGCGGCCTGAGCGCTCCGCAGATCGGCGAGGCCGCCGCCCGGCGCGGCGTCGTCCTGCACGAGCTGATGCCGCAGCAGGTCTCGCTCGAAGAAGCCTTCATGGATCTCACCCGCGACGACGTCGAGTTCAAGGCGGGCGGCGCCGAGCCTGTCGAGACCACCGAGGCAGCAGCGTGAGCGCGCTCGCGAACGTCGAGGGCCTGCCGCGTGCGCCCTTTACGGGCCGCGTCACGCAGATGCGGGTCGCCGTCTCCGAATGGACGAAGCTCTGGAGCGTCAGGTCGACACGCTGGTCGCTCTTTGCCGCATTCCTCTTCACGATCGGCGTCGCAGCACTCGCCTGCGCAGTCGTCTCGCACCACTACCCGCAGATGAGCCCGCAGGACAAGGCGGACTTCCATCCGCTCGAGGTCAATCTCGCCGGCGTCCAGCTCGCACAGCTCGCGCTCGGCGTGCTCGGCGTGCTGATCATCACCGCGGAGTACTCGACGGGCATGATCCGGGCGTCCTTCACCGCCGTTCCGAAGCGCCTGCCCGTGCTCTGGGCGAAGGTCGGCGTCTTCGGTCTCGTCACCTTCGCGCTCATGCTGCCGGCGATCCTGATCGCCTTCTTCGTGGGCCAGGCGATCCTCGCCGGTCACAACATCGACATCGGCTTCACGGCCCCGCACGTCATCCGCGTGCTCGTCGGCGCCGCGCTCTATCTGACGGTCGTCGGTTTGTTCGGCCTCGGGCTCGGCGCGATCGTCCGAAACACCGCGGCCGGGATCGCACTGTTCGCGGCGATCATGTTCGTGCTGCCGCCCCTGATGAACGTGCTTCCGACGAGTTGGAACAACGCCGCGTCTCCGTATCTCCCGCTCCAGGCCGGCGAGGCCATCCTCTCGACGACCTCCGGAGGCCATCTTTCGCCGTGGGTCGGCCTCGGGCTCTTCGCCTGTTACGCCGCGTTCGCGATCGCGGTGGCTGCCGTGCTGCTCGTCCGCCGGGACACGTAAGGCGAAAACAGGCGGGCGAGGGACGCCCGCCCGCAGCTAACGTCAGGCACTGATGACTATGGTCGACAACGAGACCGGGCGCCGGAGGGTCGTCGTGACCGGGCTCGGTGCGGTGACGCCGCTGGGCGCGGACGTCGAGACGACCTGGACGCGGCTCGTGGCGGGCGAGGGAGGGGCGGGCCCGATCACTGCGTTCGACACGGGCGAGCACTCGGTGCGCATCGCCTGCGAGGCGGATTCGTTCGACCCGTCGAACTGGCTCGAGAAGCGCAACGTCCGAAAGCTCGACCGCTTCACCCAGTTCGCCGTCGCTGCGGCCCGCATGGCCGAGGCCGACTCCGGGATCGACGTCGCGAGCGAGCCGGACCGAGTCGGCGCCTCGATCGCGACGGCGCAGGGAGGAGTCGCGAGCCTCGCGGAGTGCTGTGCCCAGGCCGACTCGCTGCGAATCCAGCCGAGCCTCGTCACGGCCTTCATGCCCAACATGGCCGCCGGCTGGGTCTCGATGGAGCTCGGCGCCACAGGCCCGGTGACGGCGCCGTGCGAGGCCTGCGCGGCGTCCGCGATGGCGATCGGCGACGGCTTCGACGCGATCCGCCTCGGGCGCGCCGAGGTGATGCTCTGCGGTGGCAGCGAAGCAGGCGTCACGCCGCTCGCGATTGCAGGCTTCGCCGCGATGCGTGCGCTCTCGCGCCGGAACGACGACCCCTCCCGCGCGAGCCGCCCCTTCGACGCGGGGCGCGACGGCTTCGTCATGGGCGAGGGTGCCGCGGTGCTCGTGCTCGAGGAGCTCGAGCATGCGCTCGCGCGCAACGCGAAGGTGTACGCGGAGCTCGCAGGCTACGGCGTGACGAGCGACGCGCATCACATGACCGAGCCCGACCCGGCCGGCGACGGGCAGGCCCGGGCCATTCGCCTCGCGCTCGCGGACGCCCAGATCGACCCCGCAGACGTCGACTACGTCAACGCTCACGCGAGCTCGACGCCGCTCGGGGACGCGAGCGAGACGGCGGCGTTGAAGCTCGCGCTCGGTGAGGACAAAGCCCGCAGCACGCCGATCTCGTCGCTGAAGGGCGCGACCGGCCATTGCCTCGGCGCCGCCGGCGCGATCGAGATGTGCGCGGCCGTCCTGACCGTCCTGCGCGACGTGATTCCGCCGACGATCAACTACGAGAGCCCCGACGAGCTCTGCGACCTCGACTACGTCCCGAACGTCGCGCGAGAAGCGAAAGTCGACATCGCGATCAGCAACAGCTTCGGCTTCGGCGGGCACAACGCCGTGATCGCGCTCCGCAAGTACGTCGACTGAACGTCCGCTCTACGGGACGAACGGGCTCTCGAACCGAAGCGACTCCGGATAGGGAAAGAAGTCGACGATCTCGCCGCCGACGATCCGGCGCTGGCAGTCCTGCCAGAACTCGGGCTCGAGCAGGACGGCGTGATGGCGAAGGAACAGCTCGCGCAGGCGTGGGTCGGCGAGCAGGAAGGTCGCGAACTCCTCCGGGAAGACGTCGTTGCGCAGCACGCCGTACCACGGCTCGACTGCGAGCTCTGCTTCCGGGTTCGGCGCCGCGGGAATACGCCGGAAGTTCATCTCGGTGAGGTACTCGATCTCGTCGTAGTCGTAGAAGACGACCCGCGCGTCGCGTGTCACGCCGAAGTTCCGCCAAAGCATGTCGCCGGGAAAGATGTTCGCGATCGCGAGGTCGCGGATCGCGTTGCCGTACTCGACCACCGCATGCTCGAGCTCCTCGGGTGTGGCGCGGTCGAGATAGATGTTGAGCGGAATCATGCGGCGCTCGACGTAACAGTGATGGATCGTGATCGTCTCGCCGTCGTCCTCGATCATCGACGGTGCGAGCGTATTGAGCTGCTCGAGCAACGCGGTCGAGAAGCGTTCGTGCGGCAGCGCGAGGTCGGTGAACTCGAGTGTGTCGGCCATCCGCCCGACCCGGTCGACGTGCTTGACCATCGTGAACTTGGATCGCACCGTCGCCCGGTCGGTGTCCTTGCCTGGCCCGAAGACGTCCTTGATCAGCTTGAAGACGTATGGATACGAGGGCAGCGTGAAGACGAGCATCACCTGACCCCGAATGCCGGGCGCCTCGACGAAGGTGTCCTGGGAGTGGTGGAGGTGCTGCAGGAAGTCGCGATAGAAGAGCGTCTTGCCCTGTTTCCCGAGTCCGAGCATCGTGTACAGCTCTGAGCGCGGACGCGTAGGCGCGATGTCGAGCAAGAACTCGACATAACCCGACGGCACCTGCATGTCGACCATGAAGTACGCGCGCGACAGCGAGAAGAAGTTGTTGATCTGGCGCGGGTCGAGCACGATGGCGTCGAGGACGAGCCGACCCGAGCCGTCGTGCAGCACTGGGACGATGAACGGCACGTCGTTGTCGCCGTTGACGATCCGGCCGAACACGTAGGCGGCTTTGCTCCGGTAGAACGCGGAGCCGAGCACCCGGATCTGGTGGTTCCGCTCGAGGTGCGTCCACTGCCCGCTCGGACGTTCGTCGAGAGCGCGAAGCAGATGGTCGAGATCGCGATCGAGGTGCGCGAACGGACGCTTCCAGTCGAAGTCTCGGAAGATCTGCGCGAAGCACTCGCGGAGGCTCCCCTCGTTGGGGTAGTAGCTGCGATAGATCGGCGGGTCCGACTCGATGTACTCGGTGGACAACGTGGACCGGACGAAGATCAGGTCGTTGTCGGCGTAGCTCCGGCGCAGGATCCGCGTGATCACGGAGTTGAAGAACGTCTCTGCGAGCTCCGGCTGCGAGTGGTCGACGAGCAGGCCGATGTAGAAGAGCTTCGCGTCCTGCCAGACCTCGGTGCCGAGCGACTCGACGTCGAACTCGGAGCGCAGGCGCTCGACGCACTCCCTGACCCGGGCGTCGTAGAACCGGATCCTCGCCTGGACCGCCCGCTGCGCCTCCGCCCAGGCGGCGGCCTCGAAGTGGTCTTTCGCAGCGGCACTCGTCGCCCGGAAGAGGCTGTAGTGCTTGTCGAAGCCTTCGAGCAGGACGCCGGCGATCGCTCGAGCCGGGTCGGAGCCGGGCGCCGCGGGAACCGCACGGAGCCGCGCCGCGCCTGCGGTAGCCTGCCGTTGCCGTCTCGGCATTTCTTTCCCCATCACTACACGGTAGGCGAATGATCACCGAAAAGACGCATATCCAGGTTCCGGCCGACGGCGCGAAGATCGTGCCGGGGGAGCCGACGCCGGACAATCCGATCATCCCGTTCATCGAAGGCGACGGGATCGGCGTTGACATCACTCCCGTGATGAAGGCCGTGGTGGACGCAGCGGTCGAGAAGGCATACGGCGGCGCACGCCAGATCCAGTGGATGGAGATCTATGCCGGCGAGAAGGCGACGCGGCTCTACGGCAACGACGTCTGGCTGCCCGAAGAGACGCTCGAGGTCGCGCGCGAGTACTCGGTCTCGATCAAGGGCCCGATGACGACGCCGATCGGCGGCGGCATCCGCTCGCTCAACGTCGCGATCCGCCAGGAGCTCGACCTCTTCGTCTGCCTGCGCCCCGTTCGCCACTTCCCGGGTGTTCCGAGCCCGCTGAAGGATCCCTCGAAGACGAACATGGTGATCTTCCGCGAGAACACGGAGGACATCTACGCGGGAATCGAGTGGGAGGCGGAGAGCGAAGGCGCGCGGAAGGTGATCGGATTCCTGCAGGACGAGATGGGCGTCCGGAAGATCCGCTTCCCGGAGACGTCGAGCATCGGTATCAAGCCCGTTTCGCGCGAGGGGACCGAGCGTCTGGTGCGGGCCGCGATCCGCTACGCGCTCGCCCTCGGGCACGAGTCGGTCACGCTCGTCCACAAGGGCAACATCATGAAGTTCACCGAGGGCGGTTTCCGCGACTGGGGCTACGCGCTCGCGGCGCGCGAGTTCGGCGCGACGCCGATCGACGGCGGGCCGTGGCTCTCGCTCGAGCACGACGGCCGGACGATCACGATCAAGGACGTGATCGCCGACGCGTTTCTGCAGCAGATCCTGCTTCGCCCGGCCGAGTACGACGTGATCGCGACGCTCAACCTGAACGGCGACTACATCTCGGACGCGCTCGCAGCGCAGGTCGGCGGCATCGGAATCGCGCCCGGGGCGAACCTCTCGGACGAGGTGGCGATGTTCGAGGCGACTCACGGCACCGCTCCGAAGTACGCCGGCCAGGACAAGGTGAACCCCGGCTCGCTGATCCTCTCCGCCGAGATGATGCTGCGGCACCTGGGCTGGATCGAGGCGGCCGACCTGATCGTCAGCTCGCTCGGCGCCGCGATCTCCGACAAGCAGGTCACGTACGACTTCGCACGGCTGATGGAGGGCGCGAACGAGGTCTCGTGCTCGGCCTTCGGCCGGGCGATGATCGAGCGGATGTAGCGGAGCTCAGGCTCTGAATCGAGGAGGGCGCCGTTCCTTGACGGCCGCGATCCCCTCTTGAACATCCGGGCCGGTCATCCCGAGGAACTCGAGTGCGAGCGACGCGTCGAAGGCGGGACCTGCGGCGCGAAGCCAGTTGTTCAGCGCGAGCTTCGTCTGGGCGATCGCGACGGCAGAGCCCTCCGCCAGGCGCTGCGCGATCGAGAGCGTGCGCGCCTCGATCTCGTCGTCGTCGACGCAGAGCGAGACGAGCCCGATCCGCTCGGCCTCCGCGCCGTCGAGCGGCTCGCACAGCAACAGGTGGTACTTCGCCTTCGCGAGGCCGCAGAGCAGCGGCCAGATGATCACGGCATGGTCGCCGGCCGCGACGCCGAGCCGCGTGTGGCCGTCGATGATCCGTGCCGAAGGCGTTGCGACCGAGATGTCTGCGAGGAGGGCCACGGCGAGGCCGGCGCCGACGCACGGGCCGGAGATCTCGGAGACGATCGGCTTCGTGCAGTTGACGATGTTGTAGACGAGGTCGCGTGCCTCGTTGAACACACGGATGCGCGTGTCGAAGTCGGAGGCGATCTGGGCTACGAGGTCGAGATCGCCCCCGGCGCTGAACACGCCGCCGGCGCCTCGGACGATGACTGCCCGCGTGTCCGGATCGGCGCTCACCGCGGGCCACACCGCGGCGAGCTGGCCGTGCATCTCCTCGCCGACTGCGTTCAGCTTCCCCGGCGTGCTCAGCGTGATCCGGAGGACCGCGTCGGCGGGCCGGTCGAAGTCGAGGCTGGAGAACGCTGCGTAGCGGTCGGGCACCGCGGGCGACACTAGCGCACGGCCCGGTACACACGGTGCTGCGCGGATACGCTCCCGCGCGTGGGCGAGACCGAGGCCATCCGCCAGCTCGTCGAGAACTGGGCAGTTTGGCGCGACGCGGGCGACTGGGAGCGTTTTCGCACCGTCTGGCACGACGACGGCAGAATGATGGCGACGTGGTTCCAGGGTGGGGCCGACGACTTCATCCGCGCGAGCCGTGAGGGCTTCGAGCGAGGCGCCCGGATCCTGCACTTTCTCGGCGGCTCGTCTGTCGACATCGCCGGCGACCGCGCGGTCGCACAGACGAAGATGACGATCACGCAGCGAGCCCCGGTGCACGGCATCGACTGCGACGCGGTGTGCACCGGCCGTTTCTACGACTTCCTCGAGCGCCGGGTCGGCCGGTGGGGACTCGTGCTGCGCCAGCCGATCTACGAGCAGGACCGACTCGACCCGGTCGATCCGGCGGTGCGCGTCGAGCTCGACCGGGCCGTGCTCGACCGCTTCCCGGTCGGCTATCGCCACCTTGCGTACCTGCAAGAGCAGCTGGGGTTCGTGGTGAAGCCCGACATGCCGGGTCTCGTCGGTCCCGAGGTCGAGGCTCTCTACACGAAGCGGTGCGCGGTGGCTCGCCGGCGATCCGCTCGACCGGTGAACTGCGAACTCGCGCACGCTCTTAAGCGCGTCTCAGGCTCGGTTGATTGGATGGCAACACTGTGGCCGACCTGAAGAAGGCTTTACGGGCGCTGGGCGAGCGGCGCCCGTCACCCGCGCTCGTCGTCGCCTGTGTTGCGCTCTTCGTCGCGCTCGCGGGTACCGGCGTCGCCGCGGTCGAGGTGCTCGTCCCGAGGAACAGCGTCGGCACCGCGCAACTCCGGAGCAACGCGGTGGTGTCGGCCAAGGTGAAGGACCACTCCCTCGAGGCCAAGGATTTCGCAAGCGGACAGCTCCCCGCCGGACCCGCGGGGGCGACAGGAGCGACCGGTCCGGCCGGCCCGATCGGGCTCGGGATCAGCTCGTGGGCGATCGTGAAGGCGAACGGCGCACTCGACAAGGCGAGCGGCGTCACGACCGTGACGCGGAAGTCGGTCGGCACCTACGACGTCGCTTTCGCGGTCGACGTCACGAATTGCTCGCTGCTCGCAAGCGCCGGCACCGACACGGCCGGCTTGACGACCCGGGGCGCGATCGCGAACTTCAACCGCACGACGACGCCGACGATCGTCGAGGTGACGACCTCGACCGGGACGGCGGCGGCCGACCGGGCGTTCTCCCTCGCCGCGATCTGCCCGCCCGCACCGGCGGCGACGACCACTACGACCACGCAAACGACCACAACGGCCAAGACGACCACGACGACGCCGAAGCCCTGATCCGGATCATCCGGCGGCGAGCCGGTGTCGACCGCACGGCGCCCGCGCGTCTGTTATGACCACCGATGCCGTAGGTCATCCTCGAGAAAAGAGGTCAAGATGGCATCCCGCCCACCGCAGGGGCGCAGCTCGCGACGGGCCCGCCGCGGAGTCGTCGCGATCGCACTGATGGCGTGTGCGCTCGCGATCTCCGGCGCCGCCGCCGCGTCGCGCCACGCAGTGACCACCTCGGCCGATACGCCGGACTTCGGCCCGAACGTGAAGATCTTCGATCCGAGCATGTCGAGAGCCCAGATCCAGGCGTCGGTCGACGCGATCTCGGCTCAGCAGGTCTCGAACGAGTTCGGGACGCAGCGGTATGCGCTGCTCTTCATGCCCGGCAGTTACGGATCCGTCGCCGATCCGCTCAACTTCCAGGTGGGCTACTACACCGAGGTCGCCGGCCTCGGCAGCTCGCCGAACGACGTCACCATCAACGGCACGATCGATTCCTACAACCAGTGCTTCGGGCCGAACAACTGCACCGCGCTCGTGAACTTCTGGCGGTCGCTGTCGAACCTGAGCATCAACGTCGCAGGCAAGTCGGGCTGCCAGTCGGGCGAGTTCTGGGCGACGTCACAGGCCTCGCCGGTGCGGCGTGTCCATGTCAACGGATTCGCGACGCTGATGGACTACTGCACCGCGCCGTCGTACGCAAGCGGCGGGTTCATTGCCGACTCGCAGTTCAGCGGCTCCACCATCGTCAACGGCTCGCAGCAGCAGTACCTCGTCAGGAACAGCGACGTCGACGGCTGGAGCAACGGGGTCTGGAACCAGGTCTTCGCGGGCGTGAACGGTGCGCCTCCGCAGTCGTTCCCGAACCCGCCGTATACGACGCTGAGCACGAATCCCGCGTCGCGCGAGAAGCCGTATCTCTATCTCGACGCCGGCGGGCACTACAACGTGTTCGTCCCCGATGCGTCCTCCAACTCGACCGGCACGACATGGGCCAACGGCCAGACGCCCGGCCATTCGCTCCCGATCTCGAGCTTCTTCATCGCGAAGCCCACGGACAGCATTCAGTCCATCGACAACGCGCTGAATCGCGGAAAGAACCTGATCTTCACGCCCGGCGTCTACGACGTCGACAGGACGATCGCCGTGAGGCGTCCCGACACGATCGTGCTCGGTCTCGGGATGGCGACGCTCACAGCCGACAACGGCGTCGTTCCCATGACGGTCGCCGACGTCCCGGGCGTCGACGTCTCGGGGCTCATCTTCGACGCAGGGACGCGGACCTCGCCGGCGCTGCTCGTCTTCGGCAATCCGCTCGGGCTCGGCCACGGCCAGGCAAGCGATCCGGGCGCGCTGCAGGATGTGTTCTTCCGGATCGGCGGCCCGCATGTCGGCAAGGCGATCACGAGCCTCGTCGTGGGGCGTGACAACACGATCCTCGACGACATCTGGGCATGGCGTGCGGATCACGGCAACGGCGTCGGGTGGACGAGCAATACAGCCGACACCGGGGTGGTCGTGACCGGCGACAACGTCGTCGCGACCGGCCTCTTCGTCGAGCATTTCCAGAAGTACGACGTCTACTGGGCCGGCGAGAACGGCAAGACGGTCATGTTCCAGAACGAGATGCCGTACGACCCGCCGAACCAGGCCGCGTGGCAGCACGGCGGCACGCTCGGGTGGGCCGCCTACAAGGTCGCCGACTGGGTCAAGACCCACGAGGGCTGGGGCCTCGGGGTCTACTGCTTCCTCAACGTCGATCCGACGATCCACGCGAGCGACGCGATCGAGGTCCCGGTCACGCCGGGTGTGAAGCTGCATGACCTCCTCGACCTGTCGATCAACGGCGCCGGGACGATCGACCATGTTGTAAACGGCGTCGGTGCGTCGACGGCGACACTGCCGCCGACGACCCCGGTCGACGTCGTCTCGTACCCGTAGCGCTCAATCGGACTGGGGCCCGCCTGTCGTCGAGGCAGGCCCCAGTCCCCGGTTGGCACAATGGAAGGAGTGCCCGAGTACGAGGTGATCGCTCACACCCGCGCCGGCGGCGAGCGCGTGCATCGCTACGGGACGGACGAGGTGCTCGAGCCGGGCGACGTCATGAGGCTCGAGGGTCGCTACTGGCTCGCTGAGAGCGTCGAGCCGGGGAACGAGGTGCCTCGCGTGCAGGCGCGACCGGCGCGGTACCGGCTCCGGCTGCACCACCCGGATGGCCACGACGAGCTCGGTGCGTTTCGCCGTTACCGCTCTGGCGCGCCGCGGGTCGGTCATGGCTTCGCGACGATCGACGCGGGACAGCCGGTGAGCTGGGAGGTCGTGGAGGAGGCGCTCGCGTATGACGACCAGACCGAGCCCTACCTCGAACTCGTGGCCGAGCGCGATTTCTCGGAAGTCGACGAGCTGCAGGCTCACGAGCTCGAGCATGCGCTCGCGCAGCCCGACGACGAGCTTCTCAGCACGGCTGCGGCGGCGCTCTCGCGGGCGCAGGCAGACGGGTTGTCGGTCGAGCTCGTTGCGCTCGAGTCGGGCGAGGTGCCCGACTGGGACGATGTCCGCCGCGCAATCGACGTGCTCATCTTCGAGGAGATCGAGGACGACTTGTTCGAGCTGTGCGGCGTCGATCTCGAAGGCGATCCCCGCGACACGTGGCTCGGCACAGTGAAGGACCGGCTGCGCTCGGACCTCGAGAGCTTCCGCGCCGACGTCGAGGGAGACCACGACGAGATCGAGGAATGGGACTTCCTCGACGGGCGCACCTTCGCGGCGGTCGGCGGCATTGACGACGAGGCGAACCCGGACGTCGGCTACGGCTGGTTGTGCCGGCTCGTGGATGCCGGCGTGCTCAGGGCCGCAGGCTTCCACCGAGTGCGAAAAGCCGAGCTGCAACTGCCCGAATAGTCGTTGGCTCCTGCGACGAAGAGGACCGAGGCCCGCGTGCAGCGGGCCTCGGTCGTCGGAACATCCTCTAAGCGTGCACGCCCGAAAGAGCCTCGACTGCAGCCCCGACGAGCTTCACGACCTCGTCCGGATGCGAGACCATCGCGACGTGGCTCGACGCGATCTCGACGGTCGTCGCACCCATGCGCTCTGCCCACGCACGCTCGGCGTCGGGTGGGATCGCCTCGTCGTTCGCGGCGACGAGATACCAGGACGGGAAGGACTTCCAGGCTGGAGCACCCATCACGTCCTCGAGCGCGGACGCGGCCAGCGGCTGCTGCACGGCGAACATCACACGTGCCTTGGCGGGGTCTACGTCGGCCGCAAAGTGGGCCACGAAGTCGTCCTCCGGGAGCCAGGCGAAGCCCTGCTCGTCGACGAAGAAGTGCGCCAGCGCCGGTGTCGGAGGTCCCTGCGCGAGCAGCGCGCCGATCGACTCGCCTTCGTCGAGCCCGAAGGCCGCGATGTAGACGAGACCGACGACGTTCGGTGCGTCGGTGCCGAGTGCGGTGATGACCTGACCGCCGTACGAATGGCCGACGAGGATGGTCGGACCGTCGAGAGCCGTGAGCACCTGGCGAAGCCGGGCGAGGTTGTCGGCGAGTGACGTGTGCGGAAACTGCGGTGCCCTGACGTTGTAGCCCTCGGCCTGCAGCTGCTCGATCGGGCCGCTCCAGCAGGAACCGTCCGCCCACGCGCCGTGCACGAACACGATATTCGGGAGATCGCTCATTCCCGTTGCTCCTTTGTCGGTAGCTGTGCCGGCGCGCCGCCACCACCGGTCGGAACCCTTCGACCGAATACCTATCAGCCGTCGCGGTGCCTACGTCGGCGCTCGCACGGGTGTCAAGGGCTCCGTCCGGCACGGTAGCCTCGGCTCCTGATGCAGGCGATGCTCTTCGCCGGGGTCGGTGCTCAGCTGCAGCACGTCGAGCTGGCCGATCCTGTCGCCGGTGCGGGACAGGTTCGCCTCCAGGTGCATGCCTGCGGCGTCTGTCGAACCGACCTGCACATCGTCGACGGCGAGCTCGGAGAGCCAAAGCTCCCGCTCGTGCTCGGCCATCAGATCGTCGGCACGGTTCGCGAGCTCGGGCCGGGCGTCAGCCGCTTCGCTCAGGGTCAGCGTGTCGGCGTTCCGTGGCTCGGGTGGACGTGCGGCGAATGTGTCTACTGTCGGCGAGGGCAAGAGAACTTGTGTGACCGCGCCCGTTTCACCGGCTACACGATCGACGGCGGCTTTGCCGAGCAGACCGTCGCCGACGAGCGCTTCTGCTTCCCGATCCCGGATGGGTATCCCGACCTGCAGGCTGCGCCGCTCCTCTGCGCCGGGTTGATCGGATTCCGCGCACTGCTGCTCACCGGCGACGCCGAGCGCGTCGGCCTCTACGGCTTCGGCGCAGCGGCGCACATCATCTGTCAGGTCGCCCGCTCGCAGGGCAGGCGGGTCTTCGCCTTCACCCGTCCGGGCGACGAAACGACGCAGGCATTCGCCCGGTCGCTCGGCGCCGAATGGGCGGGCGATTCGTTCCAACGGCCGCCGGAGCCGCTCGACGCAGCGATCATCTTCGCGCCGGCAGGTGAGCTCGTGCCCGTCGCCCTGGCGGCGACAGGCAAGGGCGGCAGCGTCGTTTGCGCCGGAATCCACATGAGCGACATCCCGTCGTTCCCGTATGAGTTGCTCTGGGAGGAGCGGACGATCCGCTCGGTCGCGAATCTCACCCGCAAGGACGGAGAGGCGTTCATGACGCTCGCTCCGCAGGTGCCCGTGCGAACCGAGGTCACCGTCTTTTCCCTGGACTCCGCGGGCGAGGCGCTCGCGACGCTTCGCTCGGGAGGCGTCACCGGGGCAGTCGTACTCTCGATCGCACCGGCTTCATAGCCGGCACTCCGCTCGGGCGTCGGGCTTGCGAAACGCTCTCAGGTGTCAGACACCTGCCTTTCGTCGTATGGGATGATTGGCCTCTTGATACGGGGGCTACCGTTTACCGAATGAAGACCTTCAACCTCAACAGCGACGAGTGGGACGGGACGAGGGACCGGGAGGGCTGGCGCGTGAAGGGCGCACTTGTCGGCCAAAGCATCGGCGGTGAGCTGATCGGCGCGACAATGTCCGAGGTCGAGCCCGGCAGCAGACTCTGGCCCTACCACACGCACCATCTGAACGAGGAATGGGTGATCGTGCTCCGCGGCGAGCCGACGTTGCGCACGCCCGAAGGTGAGCATGTGTTGAAGGAAGGTGACGTCGTCTGCTTCCCGCGGGGCAAGGACGGCGCGCATCAGATCATCAACCGAACAGACTCGCCTATTCGCGTACTCATGCTCTCCTCGATGGTGCGCGGCGAGATCATCGAGTACCTCGACACCGGAAAGGTTCTCGCCAAGGACGTCGAGGACGAAGACATCCTGTTCGCAAGGCCCGGACCCGCGGTCGAGTACTGGGAAGGCGAGGACTAGCTCCGAGCCACGCTCTCCAGATAGCTGGCGCGCCGCGCCCGGCGAGGCGCGTCGACGCTTGCAGCCAGGAATACGGAGCAAACGACCTGGGATGTGTCTGACACCTAGACGTCATGCATGTCGAACGCCGAGTCGTGGTATCGCCTCGGGAGTGGCTTCCGAGCTCGAGCAGCGCTTCCCGGCTTCGGGATCACGTGACGCTCTCGGCACGAAGTGTCTGACACCTCGCGCCTCGAAACGCGCTCAGGTGTCAGACACCTGCCTGCGTCTCACTGCTCGGCGGGCAGGTCGAAGCGGGCGATGATTCCGTTGTCACCGCCCTCAGCCACCGGACGTTCCGGATGGCGGGTCGCCACCCATGCGACTCCCCGCTCGGGGTAGGCGACAACATCGGGAAATCGCTTCGAGGAGACGGCGAGCATTCGCACAGGCTCGTCCGACGGGTTCGAGAAGTCGTGCAGCCCGTCCGGGCCTTCGGGGAAATACACGACGTCTCCCGGCGAGAGTTGCTCCTCGCCGTCCGGAGTGCGCACGGTCGGTGTGCCGGAGAGGACGAAGAACATCTCCTCGACGCCGTAGTGCATGTGCAGCGCGTCTCCCGGCGAGCCTGGTAGGAGCTCGCGCAGGGAGGCTCCCAGGATGTCCGCTGCAAATGGGTGCCCGAACCAGCGCACGCGCATTCGGTAGTCGTCGTCCACCTCGTCCCAGGGCTCATCGGCCAGGAAGTTCAAGCGATGCATGGTTCCTCCAGAGGATCGAAAGGTCTTACGCAACGAGCAGGGTTACCGCTGCGCCCGCACCGAGCGCGTATGCCCAGATCCGATCGACGTTCAGCCAGCCGCGCCGGAGCACTCCGATGCCGACGAACTCGTAGACGAGGAACGCGATCCCGCCTGCGACGGCGACCATCGCCGCCGTGTGGATCGCCACGGCGGTCGTCACGAGACCAAGCGACGACGGCATCAACATGTCGTTGTGCGAGCTCACGCCGATTCCCACCATTACGGGGATCAGCATCAGGCCGGCGCCGTGCGCCGTCGACATGAGGAATGACCAGAGCGCGAGCTCGCGCGGGCGCAGGCTCATGCCGACCCAGCGAGGATGGCGATGGGAGCGGAGGATCCGCCAGAGCGCGAACGCCGCGAGCACCGCTCCCCCGGCGATCCGTATTGCCGTGTCGGATGTGAAGACCCGCAGCTCCTCGACGAACAGCACGGTCAGGCCCATCGAGGCGGCGTGGCCCGCGGCGATCGGCGGAAGCGCCGCCGCGAGACGCCGCCGCGTGCCCGCTTGAAGTCCGAGCGCTACGGCGAACAGCCAGCCCATCGCCGGGTTGATGCCGTGAAATGCACCGAGAAGCAGGATCGCGCCGAGATCCCAGCCGGTCATCCCCGCCGTGCCGCCTCCGTGAGAGCCAGGCATGGGCATGGGCATGCCGTGCATCTGCATGTGCATGTGCATGCCGTTCATCGCGTCAGCTGAAGCAGTAGGAGTCCGAGGAGGCGTCGCCGCCCTCGAGCCGGATCTGGTGGGGGAGACGGCCGTCGAAGTTCGTCGTGAGGAACTCCGGGTCGAGCTCGAGGCCGCCCTCCGGACCGACGTCGAGCTTCGCGATCCAGCCGTCGAGGCCGGCCGGATAGAACTGCGTGTCCCAGCTCGAGTACAGCGAGTTCGAGACATAGACGCGGCGTCCGTCACGGCTCACCTCCACCATCTGCGGCCCGCCCTTCAGCGGCCCGGAAGCGGGGTGTGCCGCGCGCGAGACGATCCCGCCCAACCGAACCTTGCCGACCGGCTTCGGGTCGAACGGGTCGCTCACGTCGTACTGGAGGAAGTCGCCCGTCCCCCAGCACGAGATGTAGAGGAAGCGATCATCGAGTGAGAGGTTGATGTCGGTGACGAGCGGCGGTACCGCGCCGAAGCCCTGCAGCAGCGGCGGTAGCAGTTCGGCCTCGGCCGGCTCGGCCGGGATCGTGATCGCCTTGCGGATCTTCCAGTCTCCGTCCTCCAGGTACCAGTGCCAGACGGAGGCGGAGAGGTCCTCGACCGAGACGACGACGCCGACGAATCCCCACTGGCGTCGCGGATCGTGCGCCGGCCGCAACTCGAGCACCATCTGGTGCTCGTCGCCGACGTCGAGCGTCTTCAGATGCTTTCCGCGACGAAGGTCGTAGACGTGCATCGCGTGCCCGTACTCGCGCCCGAGCAGTTTCTCGGGAACGACGCCGTGCTCGAACATCGCGGGTGTTCCCCACTCGCTAGACACGAGTGTGTCCTGGTTCAAGTTCCACCAGAAGTCGTACTGATAGCGCTGGTCGCCATGCTCGCTCTGCCAAGGTCCGAGCGGCTCGAAGGTCTCGCAGTCGAGCTTGAAGATGCCGCCCGCCTCTTCGGCGCCGTTTGCGCCGCCGAGGCCACTCATGTAGATCGCGTCGGGGCCACAGTGAGAGGTGTGCGGGCGCGAGTAGCCGGTCTTGGCGATGAGCTCTGCGGGCTCGATCGTCTTGACGATCTTCGGTGTGCGCGGGTCATCCTTGGTGTCGATGACGTATGTCCTCGACGACGCGAGGCCGGGCACGACGAGATAGCGCCGCTCGACGTGCGGTCGCGGCGCGGACGGGCAGAGCGCGGCGCTGCACGCGTTCCAGCCGAAGTGATGTAGCTCGTCGCCGGGCGCAGCCATCTCGACGGTCGAGACGATCTGCGCATAGGTGTCGGACCCCTGCTCGAGGTCGATCACGCCGAGTGCGTCCGGCCGCGAGGCCTGGTCGGGCTGAAGCAGCGCGACGTAGGCAAGCGTCTCCTCAGGTGCCTCCATCGCGAGCTGAGGCGACGGATAAAAACTCGGATCGGGTGTCCAGCGGGCCATTTCGCCTCCAATCGATCGAGGAACGCAGAAGCTATCAATCCGGAAGTTGTGCGTCGTCGCCCGCGCACATAGCATCGTGCGCATGCCTGAGGTGCGCCCCGGTGTCTGGCATTGGCAGTCGGCCCATCCCGACTGGGACGAGGAGGAATGGTGGCCCGAGCTCGTTTCGTCGTATGGGATCGAGCTCGGCGACGACTTCGTGTTGTTCGACCCGCTCTCCGTTCCCGACGAGCTGCGCGAGCGCGCGACCGCCGTCGTCCTGACCGCGCCGTACCACGAGCGCGACGCCCGTCGGTTTGGCCTCCCGGTGCACACGCCGCCCGCAGACACCTGGGAAGATTGGGTCGAGAAGTTCGGCATCGATCCCGACCGCGTGCGCGGCATGGAGAGTGAGGACCTCGCCTGGCTGCGCGCGGGCGAAGGCGAAGGACACTTCCACGGTCCCGGAGCGTGGCCGTTCGGCATCAACGCGTACGCGGGCCGCGAGGACAACGACCTCATCCTCTGGTTGCCGTCGATCAACGCGATCGTTTCCGGCGACTCGCTCTCCGACTTCGGCGACGGACTCGACATCCAGCTCGGCGGCCGCACGCACGTGACGCGCGAGGATGTCGTCCTACGGCTCCGTCCGCTTCTCGACCTGCCGGTCGAGCTCGTGCTGCCCGCGCACGGCAAGCCGACGGATCGCGCGGCGCTCGAGCGCGTGCTCGCCTGAGCGGCGGCGGCCAGAGTCCGCGCCTCGTGAGGCTTGTCGACGCCGGCAGGCGGGGATAGGCTCGGCCTTGTCTCGGCGAGCAAAGGAGACGAGCATGGGCAAGGGAGGACACATAAGCGCTCAAGCCGCCGCGGTGGTGGGCGCGCTTGTGATCACGGTCGATGTTCCCTCCTTCGGTGGTGCGGCTTCCGCATCGACGAAGGTGGTGCCGAAGGCGATGGTGGGGTGCTGGCATCGTCACGTCCCCGCGCTGCCGGTAGGGACATCTGCAGGCGTCTGGCTGATGAAGATCACAAGCGGTGGAAAGCTCGCGGCGTACACGCCCGGCACGACGACGTGCGGCGATTTCTCAGACTTCACGGCTCACATCTCAGTGGCCGGGAGCCATCTGACCATCGGGTCGGTACCGCTATGCGCCACGAAGGGCGCCTACACATGGAAGGCGGCAGCGAGCACGCTCACGCTGGCGGCGACTGCCGACAAGAGCTGTTCGGCACGGACGCTCCTGTTCACCGGAGTGTGGAAGAAGATGTAGCCGTTGGTCGAGGCGTGACGACCGGTCAGAGCTGAGTTACGGGTCAGTGCTGCACGGTATGCGCCACTAGAATCGCCTCCATGTCCGCCTCTCACGCTTCGCTGACCGACATCCCAACTGCGGACGTCCCTTACGCCGATGCGAAATGGACGCCGGTCCGCAATCACTTCGGGATCGCGGCGTTCGGTGTCAACGCCTACACCGCTCGGAATAGCGGCGATCGCCTCATCGGCGAGCACGACCACGCGGATCCCAGCGACGAGCAGCACCAGGAGTTGTACTTCGTCCACACAGGACACGCGCGTTTTCGGGTGGACGGTGAGGACGTTGACGCACCGGCAGGCACGTTTGTGAGCGCCCTCGACGTGAAAACGATCCGGTCTGCCGTCGCGCTGTCGGACAACACCGTCGTGCTCGTGATCGGCGCCGAGCCTGGCGCTCCGTTCGAGGTCACGCCTGCCGAGCGTGCCGAGCTGGCTGCGGCAGGCTTGCCGGTGACTCCGGCCTGAGGTCAGACGAAGGCATTTCCGAGACGCTTCTCTACAGAAGTGCTCGGCGTACTTCAGCCGACCTTCTTCAGCGGATGCGTCGTGAGCACGACATGCCGACCGAGGCATCCTTCCCGAACGGTTGTCAGGCGGAGCAACCCGGCCCGGAGCGACCACCGGTACGTGGCGGCGCCGAGCGCACCCGTACACGCTGCGGGGCCGGTTTCGTGACCGAAGCTGATCGTGGTCGTCGTCTCCGTTCCGCGCCCACGGATGAGCACCACTCCGTTGCGTTGGATCGTGTAGCGGCCGTTCGAGAGCAGAGCGATCTGCCAGGCGCCGTCGAGCTGATCGTCCGGGGCGTTCTTGATCACGGTCGTGAACGTTCCGTGCAGCGGACGGCCGGCGGCGGTTGCCGCCGAGACCGCGACGAGCAGAGCCACCCCCGCGACGAGCACTAGACGAAGCATCAACGCAACACCACCTAGCTTGTTGAAAGGGACTGGAAGGGTGCACCTTGCTCGAAAAGCCTCTCGAGGGCAAGGAGAGCGAAACGAGGAAAGGCCGCGGAAACGGCGGGGTCATTCGTCGTCGCGGTCGGCGGCCGCGGTTGCATACCGCGGGCGCCCGGCGGGCCGGTAGACCTGGATCGTTACGCCTAGCATCACTTGACTCAAACCGCACAAACCGTAAGACTCGGTGATCGATTCCTCCGCTCGCTCGATGCAACGCGAGGAAGTGATGAAGAGCCCCCCGGCGGGGGCTACGCCCGGACTTCATCACGCCGCCAACGGAAGGAGTTCGCCATGAAGCTTCGTGCCTCTTGCGGCATTGCCGTCCTCTTCGCTGCGCTCATCGCTCTTGGAGCGCCCGCAGTGGCCCGCGCGGATGCGGTGACGCAGTGGAACATCAACGCCACGACCGCGATCCTCTCCTCGGGACCGACGTCGCACGCTTCCACCCTGAGCTTCGCGATGGTCCAGGGCGCCGTCTACGACGCCGTCAACGGGATCGATCGCGGGTACCAGCCCTATCTCGTCATGCCGCGGGCCAATCCGTGGGACTCGAAAGATGCTGCGGTCGCGACTGCTGCGTACCGCGTTCTTGTCGCGGTCGTTCCTTCTTCTCAGACGGTCGCTCTCGCGAACCTCGCGGCGCAGTACGCCGCCTCGCTCGCTGCGATTCCCGCTGGGCCCGCGAAGGACGGCGGGATCGCTGCCGGCGAAGCGGCAGCCAGTGCGATGCTCGCCGCCCGAACGAACGACGGCCGCAATCCTACGACGCCGTTCCCGTTCGTGTTCGGCACCACCCCGGGTGTCTGGCGCGTTTCGCCGCCGCTCACGACACCCGACCCGACACCCTGGGTCGGAAACGTGAAGCCGTTCCTCGTGCCGAACGCCGAGATGCTCCGCACCAAGGGCCCGAACGCGCTCACGAGCAAGGCATACGCTCGTGACTTCAACGAGATCAAGTCGGTCGGTTCGTTCTCGAGCACCACGCGCACCGCCGATCAGACGAACGCCGCGATCTTCTGGCAATCGAACCCGTCGGGACTCTACGGCGGTGTCATGCGCTCGTTGTCAGCCCGCTTCGGCTTGACCACGGCGCAGAACGCGCGCCTGTTCGCGATGGCGACACTCGCCGGTGCCGACGGCGCCATCGGCTGCTGGAACGACAAGTACTACTGGAACTTCTGGCGTCCAATCGACGCGATTCGACTTGCAGCGACCGACGGCAACCCGGCGACCGAGGCCGACCCCACCTGGCGGCCGCTCTTCGACCCAGCGACCCCGACAACGCCACCGCTGGCGACGCCGAACTTCCCGGACCACCCGTCGGGGCACAGCTGCGTGAGCAGCGCGATTCTGAACACGATGCGGGAGTTCTTCGGCACCGACAAGATCGCGTTCGACATCGTGAGCACGCGGTTCCCGGGCACGCCCGCACAGACGCGACACTTCGATAGCTTCTCGAGCGCGCTCGACGAGGTCATCAACGCGCGCGTCTGGGGCGGCATCCACTTCCGCACCGCCGACGAGCAGGGCGCCACGCTCGGCAAGGCCGTCGCGAAGTGGGAACGCCAGCACTACTTCAAGCCGCTTCACGGCGACTAGGACAACCACCAGCAAGGTGCCGGCGACGGCGGTTGACACTTATCGCATGACGATGAACGACGAAGGCCTCGCTCGTGCGGGGCCTTCGTCGAAGAAGCGCAGCGAGGCGGCGCCTGGTAGCTTTTCGTGGTCGTCCACTGGCGAGGTTGAAGGGTAGGCAGTTCGTACCCATCAGTGTGTCTTCTGCGACGTTCGGGCTCGTTGCATCGTTGCCGTGACCGTGTTCCGGACGGCCGCCATCGGGCGCCGCGGAGCTCGGCAGTGCAGCCCGACGCCGACCTCGGCCACATCGACGACGTCCGCAGGCTCACCGCGTCCGCAAGGAGGTCGTTATGAGCACCACCAGCTTGCTGCCCGACATCGGGATCGAGGTTCGGGAGGGTTACGCCGACATCGGCGATGTGAACTTGCACTACGTCGAGGCCGGTGACGGGCCGCTGATCGTTCTGCTGCACGGCTTTCCGGAGTTCTGGTTCGGTTGGCGGCTACAGATCGCGCCGCTCGTCGCGGCGGGTTTCCGGGTGGTCGCCCCCGACACGCGTGGGTACAACCTGTCATCGAAGCCAGAGGGCTTCGAGGCCTACGCTGTCGACCTGCTCGCCGCCGACATCCGCGGCCTCATCGGAGAGCTCGGTGCCGAGTCCGCGCTGTTGGTCGGTCACGACTGGGGCGGAAGCATCGCGTGGACAGTCGCGATGAACCACCCTGAGGTCGTCGACCGGCTCGCCATCCTCAACGCGGCCCATCCGCGGCGGCTTTCGGAGGGATTGCACAATCCGAACCAGCTCCGGAAGTCCTGGTACTTCTTCTTCTTTGCGACACCGGGACTCCCCGAGGACGTTGTGCAGGCCAGAGACTGGCACTTCTTCCGGCACTTCCTGCATGACGCGAACCCGCCTTACACCCCTCAGGAGCTCGAACGCTACGTCGAGGCGTGGTCCCAGCCAGGGGCAGCGGCCGGGATGATCAACTACTACCGCGCTTCGGTACGACAGTCCCAGAAGGAAGCCGCAGCAAAGCTTCGCCCGATTTCGGCGCCGACATTGGTCATCTGGGGAGAGCGCGATTCCTACCTCGGTTCCGACCTCGCCGAGCCCCACCGCGACGACGTGCCCAAGCTCGACCGCGTGGAACGCCTGGCCGACGCGTCGCATTGGGTCCATCACGACGAGGCCGAACGTGTAAACCAACTACTCATCGACTTCTTCGCCCCCGCGGCATAGGCACCAAGGTTTCGGCCAATACGCATCGCACCATCGACCAAAGGAGATCGGCGTGAGCTCCGCCACCCAGCGATCCACTGACATCCGCCCCTTCCACGTCGACATCGCCGACGAGAAGCTCGAGGCACTGCGCAAACGCATCTCCGCGACGCGTTGGCCGAGCAAGGAGCTGGTCGCCGACCGGACGCAAGGGGTCCAGCTGGAGGTGCTGCAAGCGCTCGCGCGTTACTGGCTGGGCGAGTACGACTTCGGGCGGATCGAGGCGCGGCTGAACGCGCTGCCGCAGTTTGTCAGCGAGATCGACGGCGTGGAGCTCCACTTCATCCACGTCGAGTCGTCGCACGAGAACGCGCTGCCGCTGATCATGACCCACGGTTGGCCCGGTTCCGTGATCGAGATGATCGACTCCGTCGGGCCGCTGACGGACCCGACCGCACACGGCGGCAACGCGGACGATGCCTTCCATCTCGTGCTGCCCTCCCTCCCCGGATACGGGCTCTCCGGTGAGCCGACGGAGATCGGCTGGGAGCTCGGCCGGACCGCACAGGCCTGGGCCGAGCTCATGCGCCGTCTCGGCTACACCCGCTACGTGGCCCAGGGCGGCGACGTCGGCGCCGGCGTCACCGACGCGATGAGCCGCCAGGCACCCGAAGGCTTGATCGGCATCCACACGAACCTGCTCGTGCCGGCCCTGGGCGCTCCCATGCCGACGAACACCGATGAGGAACGCGCCGCCGCCGCGCAGATCGCCACGTTCCAGCAGTCGGGCAACGGCTACTTCGTCGAGATGGCCACCCGCCCGCAGACGATCGGCTACGCCCTCCTCGACTCGCCCATCGCTCTGGCCGCCTGGATGATCGACCACGACACGGACGCCTACTACAAGATCGCCCGTGCCTTCGTCGACGGACAGCCCTCGGGCAACCTCACGCGCGATCACATCCTCGACAACATCACGCTCTACTGGCTGACGGGCACCGGCGCCTCCGCGGCCCGCTCGTACTGGGAGGCGTATGGGCCGGACGCACCGGCCGCGGGCAGCGAGCCCCTGCCGCCGTCCGCAATCCCGTTCGGCTTCACGACGTTCCCGGGCGAGATCTGGCGGACGCCGCGCAGCTGGGTGGAGGCGTGCTACCCGAACGTCGTCTACTTCCACGAAGTCGACAAGGGCGGCCACTTCGCCGCGTGGGAGGAGCCCGAACTCTTCTCGACCGAGGTCCGCGCGGCCTTCAGCTCGCTCCGCTGACCGCGCACGCGTGAGCGGCGCGCATCGGTGCGCGCCGCTCACCGTACGAGTGCTCGTGTGCGGACTCACCGACTCACGATGGGTGGGGATCGGGAGCTACAGTCGATCGGTGAATCGGTACCGGGTTTTCGCGGCCGCCGCCCTGGTCGCCGTGGCCATCCCCGGTGCACACGCTGCCGGCGCCGGATGCTTCGTAGGGAACACCTACCCGCGTGGTGATGCACACCGCGTGTACGCCATCCCGCACGGATGCACGTGGATCTACCGTCCAGACGGTCACTCCTTCTCGATCGGGCCGGAAATCCACACTCGCATCAACGGCACGACGGACGGAGAAGCGCTCCCACGGAATCCGATCGGCGATGCAGCCGCTGTCTGTGGGCTCAGCAGCTTCGTTGTCTCCTGGCCACGGTTCGTCGTCAGCGCACGGCGGGTGTTCTGGGGCCAGGGCGCAGCCGCCTGCGAGACGCTGCCCGCAAATCGGTTCGTCAGATGGGAGGGGCGGTTCGTCTGGCGGCCGCGGCAGGGGCTTCGGCCCGCCCGCTGGCAGCCTGTGCTTCTGCGCTCCTCGCCACCACTACACCACAGCTGACGATCGGCATGAACGTGCGGATGGGATCGAACGAGCCGCCCACGCGTGTGAAGCGCGCCGGACACTTGTCGGCACCGCTGATGCACGAAGCACGCCGAGGCATCTCGGATTTACAGGAGCGTCGAACTACGTGCTCGACCGGCGGCGCCTGTTCGCGATGACCTATCCCTCCTTCCAAAGCTGCGGGAGGTCGATGCGGCAAGGATGACAGAAGTTGCGGCGAGCTCGCCGCGCTGTAGGAAGACTGCCGATGGGTACCGTGTCAGACGCATGGCCCAGTTGACGTTCATTGGCAGCGGGCCGCCGGCCGAAGAGGATGGCGCGCTCGACGCGTACTCGCAGGTGGTTGTGACGGTCGCCGAGCGTGTTACGCCGTCGGTTGCGAACCTCCGGGTCGCGCGCCGCGTGCGCGGCGGGCGGACCCTCGCCGGTGGCGGGAGCGGCGTCGTGATCACGCCCGATGGCTTCCTCGTCACGTCGGCGCATGTGGTAGCCGGCACCGCCGGCACTGGCCGAGCGTCGTTCTCTGACGGCCGCGACGTCGAGTTCGACGTCATCGGCGCCGATCCGCTCTCCGACCTCGCGGTCCTGCGTCTCGCCGGCGGTGAGTTCGCGGCGGCCGAGCTTGGCGATGCGGAGCAACTCCGCGTCGGGCAGCTCGTCGTGGCAATCGGAAACCCAAATGGCTTCGCGGGCTCGGTCACCGCAGGCGTCGTCTCGGCGCTCGGCCGCTCGCTACCGACGCGCTCTGGCGCGACCATGCGTGTCGTCGACAACGTGATCCAGACCGACGCTGCGCTCAACCCCGGCAACTCGGGCGGTGCGCTCGCCGACGGCCGCGGTCGCGTGGTTGGCATCAATACCGCGGTCGCGGGTGTCGGGCTCGGTCTCGCAGTGCCGATCAACGCCGCGACCCGACAAGTCGTCGGGGCGTTGATGACGGAGGGTCGCTTCCGCCGCGCCTACCTTGGCATCGGCGGCCAGCAGCGGCCGCTGCCACCGCGGCTCGCCCGCGAGCTCGGCCGGACGGGCTGCGTCGAAGTGAGCGAAGTCGTCGATGACGCCCCCGCCGCCCGCGCCGGCGTGCGGCCAGGAGATCTGATCGTCGCTGTCGACGGTCAGCCGGTCGAGACGATGGCGGAGCTGCAGCGGCTGCTCGTCGGCGAGCGCATCGGGGCTTCGGTCACGTTCATCGTCGCGCGGCACGAGCACGTCCTCGAGGTCGTCGTCGTGCCGCACGAGCTGGCGGCGTAGAGCGACGACCGCTCATGCGGTCCTCGTGACGGAGATGAGCTCGTTGCGCTCGTCGCCGCCCTTCTGGGTCTGCTCCAGCACAGTCCCGATGCCGCGGACGTACATCTTGTGATCGACCGTGCCGGGTTCGAGCGGCGTCGTCTCCTGGGTGAGGAGCGCGTTCTCGATGCCTGCCGCAGTGACGCTGCTGAAGAGCCCGATCACCTTGAAGTGGTCCTCCGCTTGACCCTTGTAGTACTCCTGCCTGCCCACCTGGCCGAGGCGAGGATGCGCGGGCATGTAGATCCCGGCCCGCGCGCCGTCGACGCCGGCCATCCAGGTGCCCGCTGTGCTCGTAATCTGACCGCGCGCGTCGAGCTCTGCCGTGGTTTCGCCGAAGTACCAGACGTTGCCGCGAGAGTCTTGGCTGTACCAGTCCGTGGTCCTCTCGCCGAGGTGGCCGCGCTAGGTAGAGCCTGTCTTCGACGACCACGCAGGGGACACCGGCGATCGTCTTCGTCCGGTGCGAGACGGTGACGATGTCGCGTGACGGCTTCCCGTCCTTGACTCCGACGTACACGTAGCGGGTGCCCGGCTTCAGTGGAAACCACGGGTTGTCGACGCGAGCGCTGAAGTTCGATGCCGGCGGCGTTCCACCACCGGCTTGGCCTTGTGTTGCCGCTGCAGCGCCGGCTCCGCGAGCTGCGAGCATCATGGTCACGAGCGCGGCGATCGCACCGGCGTACAGGATTCGCTTCTCCATGCGCTGCGCCTCCTTCGTTTCACGGCACGCTAGGGGGCGAAGATGAACGTGCGATGACCGCATGTCATCGAGTCGTCATCTGGGGTTCATCCTCGTCGGGGAGGATCGCCGCGTGCGCGTATTGATCGTGGAGGACGAGCTGCGGATGGCGAGCCTGATCCGGCGCGGCTTGGTCCACGAGGGCCTCGCTGCCGACGTAACGAGCAGCGCCGACGAGGCGCTCTGGATGGCACAGGCGCACGACTACGACGCGGTCGTGCTCGACGTGATGCTGCCGGACAGCGACGGTTTCGAGGTCTGTCGCCGACTGCGCGGTGCGGATGTCTGGGTGCCGGTCTTGATGCTGACTGCGCGCGATTCGGTCGACGACCGCGTGGCAGGGCTCGACAGTGGCGCCGACGACTACATGGTCAAGCCGTTCGCATTCGCCGAGTTGCTCGCGCGATTGCGTGCGCTCGCCCGGCGTGGCGATCCCGAGCGGCCCGCGGTCCTCACGGTCGGCGACTTGCGCCTCGATCCCGCAACTCGCGAGGTCGCCCGCGGGGTCATACCGATCGCCTTGTCAGCCAAGGAATTTGGGCTCCTGGAGACGTTCATGCGACGGCCGGGCGAGGTGCTCTCTCGGCTGCATCTACTCGAGCACGCCTGGGACTTCGCCTACGACAACCGGTCGAACGTGGTCGACGTCTACATGCGCCGGCTGCGGCGCAAGATCGACGAACCGTTCGGACGAGACACGCTGGAAACCGTTCGCGGTGTTGGGTACCGGCTGCGGCGGGACGGGAACCGATGAGCCGTCTGCCGATCCGGGTTCGGATCACAGCGGCGTTCGCGGTCGCGATGGCGGTCGTCCTCGCCGGATCGGGACTCTTCCTCTATCTGCGGCTCTCATCCCACCTCGCGCTTGCTCTGGATCGCGAGTTGCAGTTGCGCGTGCAGGACATCACGGCGCTCGTCAGTCAGCCGCACGCCTCGCTCGCCCGTGACAGCAATAGCCGCTTCGTCGAACGAGGCGAGAGCTATGCGCAGCTGATCGATGGGGAGGGGCGCGTCCTCGACGCGACGCAGCCCCTCGGCCGCAGGCCCAGTCCTCTCGGCCGCCGAGCTACGTACGGCACGGCGTGGTTCGGTCTACCTCGACAGGTCGTCGGTTCCCGGCCTGAACGAGCCCTCGCGCATACTCGCGACGACCGTCGTGCGAGACGGGCAGCCGCTCGTACTTGTCGTCGGCGCGACCAGCGAGAACGACGCCGAGACCCTGGCGAGCTTCCGTGACGAGTTGCTCGTCGCCGGTCCGATCGCGCTGATTCTCGCCTCGGTCGTCGGTTACCTGCTCGCAGGGCTCTCGCTACGGCACGTCGAGTCGATGCGCCGCCGCGCGTCAGCGATCTCAGCCGACGCCCCCGGCGAGCGGCTGCCCGTCCCACCGACGGGAGACGAGCTGGAGCGTCTCGGTGAGACGCTGAACGAGATGCTCGATCGGCTAGAGGCCGCGCTCGAACGCGAACGCGAGTTCGTCGCCAACGCGGGCCATGAACTGCGCACGCCCCTTGCGCTGCTCAGGACTGAGCTCGAGCTCGCGCTCCGGCAGGGACAGACGGTCGAGGAGCTGCGCGATGCGGTCCGATCGTCGTCGTTCGAGGTTGAACGGCTCTGCCAGCTCGCCGAGGACCTGCTGCTGATCGCCCGCGCCGACCGGGGTCGCCTGCCTCTTCGGATCGAGCGGGTCGAGGTGGACGTCTTGTTCTCGACGGTCAAGGGTCGCTTTGACTGGCGCGCCGAGGAATACGGAAAGGACGTTTGCTCGCGTCTCTCGCGCGGCCTCTACGTCGAAGCAGATCGGCCGCGGCTCGAACAGGCGCTCGGCAACCTGGTCGACAACGCGCTCCGCTACGGCGGCGACTCGATCTCTCTGAGCGCGGTCCGGGCGGATGGCCAGGTCGAATTGCATGTTCGTGACAACGGCAGTGGCTTCGACCGCGACTTTCTCGCCCGTGCATTCGAACGCTTCGCCCGCGCCGACCCTGCGCGTGGCGGAAGCGGCGCCGGGCTCGGGCTCTCGATCGTCAGGACGATCGCCGAGGCGCATGGCGGTAGCAGCCATGTCGCGAACGGTGAGTCTGTCGGGACGGACGTATGGGTCTCACTGCCGTCGCATGTTCATGAACGCGTCGTGTCGCGGCGCTAGGCCCCGCTGCTGTGTAGCCGGTCCCACCGCGCCGCCAGGTCTGCGCCGTCCAGCTTCTCCGCCGCCTCGAACGCGCGGGCCGCACGCTTCGACGTGTTCCGCCCGAACGCGCCGCCGACCACCCACTTGCGGGTCAGCCGGACGAGCCGAAGCTTGTCGTCGCCGAGATCGGGTGGACGCTTCGGATGCAGGTACAGATCGACCGCTACCTTCTTCACAAGCGCAGAATCGGCCGGCGCACCCGTCCGCTCCAGACGGAATGCCACGAGCGAAGAGAGCAGCTGGAGCTCGCGCACCCCGGCGCGCACCGTTAACGCGATCGACACCGAGCTCGATGCGAGCATCGCCAACGGCAGCCGCGTGAAGCGAGCGCCGCGCGCGACTATCCGGACGACAGGAACCGCCAGAACGACGACACGCTGGATCTTGTCCCCGAGCGCCTCCGTATCAACGTCGCCCGCCAGCAGCCGCCTCGCCTCCGCAGCCGAACCCACACGCTCGTCGCTCAGAAGCACACGATCAACCGCAGCATCGGCAAGCACACCAACCGCCTCGACCAGCGCGACAACCGCCTTACGGGCAGTAGCCGTCGCATCGCTCCCCGCGGACACCGCACCGGCCCGCAGGCGCGACGACGTCCCCTGCTGTTGATCCGCCGGCATCCTCGCAACCCTAGGCGACCCGCACATGAGCAGCACACGAGCTTCAGCAACCTGGCCGTGTTTTCGCACCGGGCGTAGGCTGTGGCCGTGTCGTCCGTGGTGGGGCGTGAGGTCGAGATCGCCGCCGTTGAGGCGTTTCTGTCTGCGTCTGGATCGGAGTCGACCGGGCTTCTGATCGTGGGCGAGCCGGGGATCGGCAAGACGACGGTCTGGCGGGAGTGCGTCCGGCTCGCGCATGAACGCGGCGACTACGTGCTTACGGCTGGGTCGACCGAGTCGGAAGTGAGGCTTTCGTTCGCGGGGCTCTCCGATCTGCTTTCGTCGGTGCCGGCCGAGGTGGTCGCATCGCTTCCGCCTCCGCAACGCGCTGCACTCGACGTTGCTCTGTTGCGTGTCGAATCGCGCCAGGCCGCCGGAGCGGAGATTGCTCGGCTACGGCATTCGGCTCCTTGCTTCGAGAGCTGGCCGCCGAACGGCGAGGTCGTCGTCGCCATCGACGACGTGCAGTGGCTCGACGCGTCGTCGGCGGCCGTCGTGGAGTTTGCGCGTTCGTCGTCTGCGTGGTGCGCGCGTGCGCATCGTGCTCTCGATGCGGACCCCGTCCAGCTCGGCGCTTCTGAATGCGTTGCCGGACGAGCATCGGCGTCGGCTCGTGCTCGGGCCGCTCTCGGTGGCCGCGCTCCATCGAATCTTCGCGGAGCGCCTGGGTCGTTCATTTCCGCGACCGACGCTCGTTCGCATCGCGGAGGCGTCGGCCGGGAATCCGTTTTATGCCCTGGAGATCGCCCGGCTTCTCGGCAGATGGGCCTGGCTATCTCGCCGCTTCCCGTGCCCTCCGACGTGCTCGCGCTCGTACGTGCGCGCATCCGCTCGCTGCCCGCCGGAGAGCCGCGAAGCGCTGCTGCGGGCCGCCGCAGCCGCTCGACCCGACGCGCGGCTGCTGGATGCGGCCGCGCTCGCGGCGGGCGAGGAAGCAGGTCTGATCGACGTCGCGGCCGACGGGCGGATCGCGTTCTCGCACCCGCTCTACGCCTCCGCCGTTTACGCCTCGGCGCCGCTTGCACGGCGACGGGAGGCGCATCGTGCGCTCGCGGAGACGGTGAGCGATTCGGAGGAACGAGCACGCCATCTCGCGCTCGCTGCCCCTGGCCCGGACGAAGGCGTCGCTGCAGTCGTGGAGCAGGCTGCGGTCGGCGCTCGTGCACGCGGCGCCCCCGACACTGCCGCCGAGCTGACCGAGCTCGCACTGCAGCTGACGCCGCCCGGAAGCATCGCCGTGCAGAGGCGGCGCCTCGAGCTGGCGACGTACCTCGAGCTTGCCGGCGAGCTCGAACGGGCGACCACCCTGCTCGAGGATCTCTCGGCCACGGCGTCCGACCCCGACCTGCTCGCGCGTGCGTTGCTTCGTCTCTCCGACCTCGTCTATCGCCGCGCCGGCGAGTCGGAAGCAAGCGCGCTTGCCCGACAAGCACTCGCCGCCGCCCGCGATCCAATCGTACGGGCGCGCTGTCAGGCGACCCTCGCGGTGTGGTCGGCAACGATCGACGTCGTGGCCGCCGCCGCTGCTGCGCGGGACGCGGTCCAGATGCTCGAAGCTGTGGGCGCGGACGCCGGCATACGCTCATTCGCACTTGCGAGTCTCGTGCGGGCTGACCTGTTCGCGGGCAACGGCTTCGACGCGTCGGCGGCGTACCGCGCACTCGAGCTCGAGCTCTCGTCGCCGCCTGTGGCGGTTGACGATCGGCTCGCGTTCAAGCTCGGCCAGTGGCTGAGATACATCGACAACTTCGATGGCGCGAGACTGCGGCTCGCCGAGGCAGAGCAAGCAGCCGACCAAGAGGGCGACGAGCCGTCCCTCATCAACATCCTGCTCAACCAGGTCGTCCTCGAACTGTGGGCAGGCGCGTGGCAACGCGCGGAGCAGCTGTCGAAACGATTGGCGACGCTGGGCGACCAGCTCGGCGTCCGGCATGCTCCCGCCGATTGGCAGGCGTACCTCGACGCTTGCCTTGGGCGGATCGAAGCAGTGCGCGAGGCCGCACGCGTTGCGGACCGAAGCGAACCGATCATCGACATGCTCTACCTGCGCGCGCTCGGCATCGTCGAGCTCGCGGCGGGGCAGCCCGAGGACGCGAACCTGCACCTCGCCCGTGCGCTCGGGCTGATCGAGCAGCTCGGCTTCCGCGAGCCGGCGATCTGGCGAGTCGAGGGCGACGCGGTCGAGGCTGCCATCGCAGTCGGCGAGCTCGACCGGGCGGAGCAGCTCGTCAGGAGCTTCGAGCAGCAGGCCGAGCGATCAAGGATTCCCTGGAGCCTCGCGGTAAGCGCCCGCTGCCGCGGGCTCGTCTTCGCAGCATGTGGCGACCTTCAAGGCGCAGCGTCCGCGCTGGAAGATGCACTGGTCGCGCACGAACGCTGCCCCATGCCGATCGAGCGCGCGCGAACGCTCCATGCCCTCGGCCGTGTCAGGCGCCGCCTCAAGCAGAAGAAATTGGCACGGAGCGCCCTCGAGGCGGCGCTGCTTGCGTTCGACGAGCTCGGCGCAGCGCTCTGGGCCGAACGGACGCGCGAAGAGCTCGGGCGGGTGACGACACGGAAGGCAACCGAAACGCTGACGGCGACCGAACGCGAGATCGCCGTGCTCGCCGCCGACGGGCTGACCAACCAGGCGATCGCAGAACGCGTATACGTCTCGCGGAAAACCGTGGAGGCGAACCTCGCCCGCGCTTATCGAAAGCTCGGCATCTCCTCCCGTGCGCAGCTTTCGCGCGCTCTCGAGGAGCAACAGGCTCAATCCATTTCGTAGGGTTTTCCCACCTTTCGCGGTGTGCCTGCCCAAACGTAATGTCGCCCACATGGTCGACTCCAAGAACAGCTGCTTCGTCGCCGAGTGCTTCTGGCCCGACGTCGACGACGCCGACCTCGCCACGCTCGATCGCCGCATCGAACGGGCGCTAGCCGGCCTCACCACAGAAGATGCGGTTCGATACCTCGGCTCGATCCTCTTGCGTGAAGACGAGGTTGTCCTCTGTCAGTTCGAAGGACGCGCTGAAAGCGTCCGCGATGTAGCCGAGCGCGCGGAGATCCCGTTCGAGCGCATACTCGCCACCGCCCACTCGCCCTGGCAGCCGGCACAGAACGCGGCAGGCACGTGAAAGCCGCCCTCACCAACGTTGGATGACGCTCACAGGAGCAGAGAGGTGGAAAAGACGATGAACACGAAGCCGATCAAACCCGTCGCGAAACTGAGCCCTGCTCGCTCATTCGCGATCGTGCTAGGCATCTGCTGCAGCTTCGCCATCGTTGCGGCGGGGTCTTCTTCCGCAAGCGCGTCGAGATCCCATGTACGAGCCGCCCAGAGCTCACTCACCGGCGCGTGGTCGGGGAACTACAGCGGCGCCTACCACGGCACGTTCACGCTTCAATGGACACAGTCGGGATCGAAGTTGACCGGAACGATCAAGCTCTCGGCGAATCGCGGCGCCAAGGTCCCCCTCAAGGGCACGGTGCACGGCAACACCATCCGCTTCGGCACCGTCGGCACCTCGGCCATCACCTACTCGGGCTCGGTATCGGGCAAGTCGATGTCGGGCACCTACAAGACCCCGGGTGGCGGCGGCCCCTGGAGCGCCCACAAGACATCCTGACCTGCGGATCTCTGCGGCACACCCGGCGGCCCGAACCCTCGAGCGGAAGCGCCTAGCGCCGGCAGCGGACGACTTGGGCCCTGACGCGTCAGGGCCCAAGTCGCTGGTCCTCTACGATCCCCGAGGCGATGCCCGATGACTATTTGAAGGAGCTCGATCACACGATGCTCACCGAGGCGTGGCACAACGCCGGCGTCGCCGCGGTTGTCTTCGACGGAAATCGCACCTTTGTTGCCGTCAACAGCGCATATCTCGATCTCGTCGGTTACTCCCGCGACGAGATCAACGCGAGGAAGGCCGGTGCGAACCTTCTTGCCGACGAGGAAGGTCGCCTCGCCTATCTCGAACTGATAACTCGGGACGAGCGACTTCAGGGAAGCGCACCGATTCGGCGCAAGGATGGCCAGAATCTCATGATCGACTACGTCGTCGTTCCCACGCATGTGCACGAGCATCCGTTCTACATGGCGCTGATGTGGCGCTCAGAGGATGAGCCGGGATGACCCGAGTGTTCGCCCACGGAGCGTTGTCGCACACTCCGCGTCCAGCGACGCATCGCTCCCCGATGCAGACGGGTGTACAGAGGGAACCGGCGGAAAGGCCTCGGCAAGACGTGCCAGTCCGATAGGATCGACTCCTGATGGCGACGCTGTTTCGCTTCATGGTCATTGACGAGGATGGCCACCGGGTTGGACGCTTCGAGACCGTCGATCCCAACTGGCGCGAGGGCGACATCTTCGCCCTCGACGAGGAGATGTGGCGGATCGTCGAGCTCCTCCCTGAGGTCTCGACGATGGTCTCGTACAACGCGGTCTGGGTCGCCGCTCCAGCCGTCGACGAAGAGCAACCAGCCGCCCTTGACGACTGGCCCGTACCACACGCGATCCGGCGATAGCGCTTAAGACGCTGTTCGCGTGCCTGCGTGCGACCGCCTGCTGCGCTCGGATTCTCAGTGTGAGATTTCGAGGGCGACGGTGAGCGAGTAGCCCGTCTCGACGAGCGCCTCGACCGTGTGGCAGTCGATGCCGTCCTCGACCGCCCTGATCGCCTCGTAGCGGCCAAGGCCAAGAGCCATGAACCGCCCCACTTTGAACTCTTCCACTCTCACGATCTCGTCGCTGGCAATCATCACGGCTCTCTTTCGACACCGATCTAGACGGCAGCGACCGGCCCTGGGTTAGGCCTCCACACAGAATCCATACGAGTGGAATAGGCATGCGAGACCGACGGCTCACCGTGGGCACTCTCAGCGCATGGCGGGCGCTCGTCGCTAAGAGCGAGGGTGACGCCAGAGGGTGTAGAGGCTCCTACCGGCCTAGCGCAGGTAGTAGGGCTCGCGGTCCTCGGTTCGCCACATGGTCAGCAGCGCCGACACGAGACCCAGGAGGATCGGGGCGCCTGCGAGTGCCGCCACCAAGAGCCATGGAAACGCTCCCCCGCTGCCGGTGAGGACGACTGCGACAGACGACGAGAAGACGGTTAGCGCGATCGCAAAAACGGCGAACGCAGGAGACAGACGCCGAGAGGTGAGAAGAGACTGAGCCGCAGAGGTTCCATGCGTTACGCCCATAGCTCTTCGGGAGGGTTCCGTAACGATCGAGTCATCAAACCAGGGTGTCTCCAGAGCACGCATGACCGCTCGTACGATCGCGCTGCTGTCCCACAATTCTCTGCGCTAGCTGAACTCCCTGCTCGCGGATTCGGGACCGTATGTCGCAGGCGCGCGGGACGCTGTACTCCGGCGGCCCTGGTTGCCGCCGGCACGAAAGCTCGCCGGCATTCCCGATGCGTTGAACGGCTCAGAGTCGTACCTGACGCTTGTGGGTCATGCTTTGAATCGCTCAGAGTCGTAATGTGAGTCCTGGGGTCGGTGAGCCTGCTCTGGCCGCAGGGACAGGTTCGCTGGCCCCCACCGTCCAAAAGACCTTGGGAGGGCGGGCTACAAACCCAGTAGGGCCGCCTAACAGGAACTGTGGCCCGTCCCCCGACCTGAGAGTCTCCGCCTAGCCAGACCTGTTTACAAGAGGCGTCACCATGTTGTTTCCGGGCAGGCGGCGATGCCGTAGACACGCCGGCGCCAAGCGCGCGCCAGTCGTATGTCGGCTCGACGGGATGTGGCGGGACTTGACGAGACTCGCGGAGCGGTCCCAGAAACGCGGAAACCCGCTGCGGGAACGGGCTTCAGGAGTCGCCGCGCAGCTCCCCGCTGGTAACGACGACGCTGCCAGCCTTCTGAGAGTCTCCGCCTGGCCAGACATCTATACAAGAGGCCGTCACCAGGTTGTTTCCGTACGCGGCGGTATCGCCTACGCGTAACCCGCAGATGCAACACGGTCCCGCGATGGGATGCAAACGTCCGGGGACACGGTCCTAGGGGAAGGAAGCTGGCCGCCTAAGGGAAAAAGTTGAAAGGGGCACCCCCGGTGCCGCAGCCAGGGGTGTCCCACCAGCGCACTCTAGACACGTGCGCGTGTGCCTTTCGACTGAAGAAGCGCGCCGCTCCCAGATCCCCCATACGACGCCCCCAGTCCGATCCTCTCCTCACGGGGGAGCGGGTACCTGCCATGGTTCGCGCCGATGGCCCCGGCGGCCCTGTGGCCGGCCGGGTATAGATTCAGGGTGTCGGTCTTGGCAACGGACGGCCAAACGTTAGAGGTGCCTGCCGCGTTGCTCGGCGAGATTCGCGTCGTGAACTTCCGGAGTGCTCGCCGGCTAGTGCTTCGTCCTGGTCCGGTGTGCGCGTTCATCGGCGAGCCGGGCGCCGGTAAGTCGAACTTGCTTTTCGCGCTGCGCGCCCTGCTCGACCCGGGCTTCGACCTCGCAACCGCCGACGTGACCGTCGGCGAGCGCGCGATCGCGATCGAGGCGACCCTTGTGGATGGTGCCTCCGTCTCGCTCGACGACCGCAGCGGCGCGCCTCCGATCGTCCACTTCCCAACCGCTCTGCGCGGTGGCGAGCTCGTCGCGACGTCTGCCGATTATCCGTCGGCAGACGCGGTGCATACGTTGATCCGCAAGGCGCTGGCGCGGGCGGCGGCGCCGCGCCTCGCACTGATCCGTGGGCTCGAGGCCTGCGCGGCCGAGGTCTCGGGCGTCGTCTTCGCGATTGAGGAGCCGGAGCTGTTCCTGGTGCCGCAGGCACACCGTTATCTGCGCCGCCTGATTCGGCGGCTCGCTGAACGAGGCAATCAGGTCTTCTTCACCACACACGCACCGGGCCTGCTCAGCGTCGCTGCGCTCGACGAGGTCAACCTCGTCAGCCGCGACGAGCTCGGCGTGACCACGGTTGAACGGCTGCGCGCGATCGACGTCGACGACGAGTTCCGGGCGATGTGCGAATTCGACTCCGAACGTTCCGAGCTCTTGCTGTCACGGGCGGCGATCCTGGTCGAAGGGATGACCGAGAAGATCGCGCTTCCATTCGTGTTCGACGCCCTCGGCTACGACGCCGACCGTGAGCAGATCTCGATCGTCGAGTGCGGCGGTAAAGCGAATCTGCCGCTCTTCATCGAGATCTGCAAGCGAGCGCGCGTGCCCTGCGTCGTCGTGCACGACAGCGACCTGCGGCCGGGCCGCGAACCATTGGACTCGGAGGTCAAGCTCAACGCGCTCATCCGTCGGCGGGCCGGCGCGCGACGCACGATTGTGCTCGAGCCCGACTTCGAAGGCGTCACTGGATTCCACAGCAAGGACCACAAGCCCGAACGCGCTCGGCGACACCTGTCACATGCCCGCCGAAACGAACTGCCGGAGCCTCTGGTACGCGCAGTGACGCTCGCGCTCAGCTCCGCCCACCCGCGCCAGCCCTCCTACAGCTGAACGCTCGTCCATACCACGGCTGCTGGCACGCGTGGTGCCGCTGCGTCGTTGGGCCGACTTGCGCTGTCTTGTGGTCAACTACATCTAGCGCGTGAGGGGGTATAGGCCGCCACCGGGCTCGAGCACGTTCAGCGTTCCGTCTTCGCAGCGCTGCAGCGCGATGTTCAGGCTGTAGTGCAAGCTCGCGTTGTCGATGTAGAAGCGGAGCCAATTGGCCTCCGAGTCCGTGACCAGCTGCGCGAACTCGGTCTCGAGGATCGCTTCTGCCTCGGTCTGAGTGAGCGTCACCGGACCAAACGGAGGCCGCTTGACGGGCAACTCGGTTACGGTGCTTCTCGCACCATGTTCATGCCGAGGGAGCCGGAACCATTCACTCATACACATGCAATGAGGTTAGTGACGGCTCACGTGCTGCCAATTAACCCTACCGCGTCAGTTTCGACGAGCGTACCGCCTGCCAGGATCGACGGGTCGCTCGACGTCTGGCCGGCCACGCGAGATGCAGGTCGTGCGGTCGAGCTAGAGGTTTGATCTAGGCGCGGAGGTAGAGCTCGAGATCGGGTGCGGCCGTGCGCAACTCCCGCAGCGCACGAGCTTCCAGTTGGCGGACACGCTCACGCGTGATGCCGAACTCGGCGCCGATCTCTTCGAGTGTCTGCGGCTCCTCGCCGTCGAGACCGAAGCGGAGCGCGAGCACACGGCGCAACCGGGGGTTCAGCTTCGCGAGCGCAGTCGCGAGCTCCTTGGCGCGGAGGACGTGCGAGGTCTTCTCCTCGGGCTGCGCCGAGTTCATGTCCTCGATCAGGTCGCCGTAGAGGCTCTCGCCGTCACCCACCGGAAGATCGAGGCTGAACGGGTCATCGACGAGCTCGAGCAGGAACTGGACGCGCCGCTCGGTCAGCCCGCTTTCGTCGACGAGCTCGTGGATCGTCGGCTCGCGGTTGAGCTTCTGGGCAAGCATGCGGCGTGAGCGGAGGAGCCGGCGTACCTGCTCGGCGACGTGTACCGGCAGCCGGATCGTGCGTCCCTGGTCGGCGAGCGCGCGGGTGACCGACTGGCGGATCCACCACGTCGCGTAGGTCGAAAACTTGTAGCCCATGCGGTAGTCGAACTTCTCGACCGCCCTGATCAGCCCGAGGTTGCCCTCCTGGATCAGATCGAGGAGCGGAACACCAGTCTTCGTGTAGGTGCGCGCGATCGACATCACGAGGCGCAGATTCGCCTCGATCAGCTCCCGCTTGGCTCCCTCGTCGCCCGCATCCTTGCGGCGCGCGAGCTCGCGCTCCTCGGCGCGGGTAAGCAGCGGCCCCCCCTTGATCGAGCGAACGTAGAGCTTGAGCGGATCCTGAGTGACCGGGGCAGGCACAAGGATGTGCACCTCGTCGGCGTCGGCATCGGACTCGACGTCGACGACCTCGCCGGCCTCCTCGTCCTCCTCGACCTCGACCTCGTCGACGTCGTCGAGCGCAGCGGGATCGTCCACGGCCGGGAGCAGCTCGAGCCGGGGCTCGGTGATCTCCGCGGACGTGAACACCGGGCTGACGAGCGGCCGCTGCTCCATCTCTACGGCAGCTTCGGCCGGGCCAGCTCGGCCGGGGTCAACGCGCTGCGGCGAGAGGCAGGGCAGTTGCGAACCTCTCCGCTCTCCGAGGTGACGAGGTGCCGGCGGTAGGTGCCGTGCCTCGTCAGCGTCATCGGCTTACCGCAGACATGACAGTACCGGGGCGGGTAGGTGGGCTGAGAGTTCATCAATCGTTCACGCTATGGCGCGCCTACCTCGCACCGCCTCGCCCATACGGGTCAAATCGAGGCCTCAGTCCACATGGAAGCAGCGGGAAAGCGCTAGAGCCTCCTTGGCGGGCCGTTTCTCCCCGGAGATCCAGCTCTGTCACGTGGTGGGCCGCGGGAGGGGGTCGCTAACCCAGGGGTCGTACTGGCCTGCGCGGAATCAAGTCGCTCGGCCTCACCGAGGCCATCAGCGGAAAGCTCGATGGTTCCGGGAACATTGTCATCGACGTACGAGAGCTACAACGTCCCGTTCAACTTCCACTACAGCGGGCCGCTTGCCGGCGGGGGATCCTACGCCGATTCGCTCGGACAGACGATCCCTGCGACGTTCGCGGTCAACATGTCCAGCTTCAAGAACCACGGCGACTACGTCAGCTCGATGGGCGGCGACGACGACGCAGCCCACTCCTGCGTCGGGATGCCCATTCACTAAAGGCGCCACGCACTGACTGTTCTATGGGGGCGGCCCCTTCGGGCCGCCCCCAGCTGTGCGGGAGGAGCACCCCCGGCGAGTTCGAGCAGCCTTCAACGCGCTCGGGCGCGGGCTCGTGTCGGGCGAGCCCTGTGTCGCGCGGGCATCTGGCGGCGTGGCGGCGACGGAGTAGCGTCGGGGCGAGCGTCAGCGCAACGGCGTTCGGATCGCAGCTCGGTAAGCACCGCTCGCGTGCGGTCAGGGCAGATCGTGTGCGTGATGCTGTTGGCAAGGTCGATCGCGTCGAGTGCTGCCTCACCGCTGCGTCTGCACGAACTCGACGCGGCGCTGATGGTTGGCGCGTTGGGCCGGCCCGCGCGCGGTCCAAATTGGACTCAATTGAGTCAAGCGGCTGACGAAAGAAGCGACGACAATTCATGTCTCGATCCGGCGTCGACCCAGTGGCGGAACGAGAGTCGAGCGACTGGCGGAACCGGCACGCTTACACACAAAGCTTCTTCCAGCTTCGGAAGAAGACGAAGGAGGAAGTTGATGATTCGTAAAGTGCTAGCGATTACGGTCGCGGCGTTTTTCGCAACAGCGGTCGTCGCGCTAGCCGCCGGCAGCAAGCAGTCGCCCGCCCGGGAGCACGGGGTGAGCTTCGGCCCGTACTGCATCAGCAAGTCCACCGGCGTGATGCGCGCGGTGCGGACAGTGCAGTCTTGCCGCTCGGGCGAGGCTCGTATCACGCACGTCAAGATCTCAGCGGATGCGGTTGCTCATGTCGCGGGCAATGCCGGTCCTGCCGGCCCTGCCGGTCCCCAAGGGCCTGCTGGCCCTAGCGGAAGCGCTGGTGCAACCGGAGTTACGGGTGCAGCCGGTACAGATGGCACCAAGGGCGTCGACGGCACGAACGGTCTCGACGGTAAGGATGGTGCGCCCGGTCAGAACGGCAAGGACGGCGCTCAGGGACCCAATGGCGACAAGGGCGACACCGGGGCGACCGGCCCCGTCGGCCCGACCGGAGCACAGGGTGACAAGGGTGCGACCGGCGAGAAGGGTGCGACCGGCGACAGGGGTGCGACCGGCGACAAGGGTGCGACCGGGAACCCCGGCCCGCAGGGAGCTCAGGGCGTCAAGGGTGACACCGGAGCCACTGGCCCGCAGGGGCCAAAGGGTGACACCGGCCCGGCCGGCCCTGGCTGGCCGGCGCGGCTGGCCCTGCCGGCCCGACCGGCGGCAACGGGTTCCTCTGCCTTACGCAGGACGGAAACTCGCTGCATCCGACCGACTGCAGCGGCAGCTACACGTACAAGGTCGTCATCGTCACCCCGTAGCGTCAGCGGTACACGAGAAGGCGTGAACAGGCCCCGGAGACGGGGCCTGTTTGTCGTCTACTACTCCTAGCGTGTCCGGGAGCCGTCCGGCTGCGCCATGGCGGCGAGTGCGCCGCTCGCCGAGAGTAGGCCGTTGGCCTCGTTCGTGCCGTGCAGGCCGGGGATGCTGCGGTTGGCGCCGGCGATGATCGCTCGTCTGACCTGTGCGGCGCTGGCCTGCGGGTAGGCGGAGAACAGCAGCGCAGCAACACCCGAGACGGTTGCGGCGGCGGCCGAGGTACCGCCCAGGTATCCGCCGCTCGTACTGCCGGGGTAGTCGCCCCACAGCGTGTCGCCGAGTGAGGCGATCTGCACGTGGTGGGCGCCGTAGTTGGAGTCGTGTGCGAGATGGCCGACGTTGGAGAAGTTGGCGACGGTGAGCGTGTTGGGCAGACCGTATGCCTGCGCGTTCGGCGACTCGACGAAGTGCGCGGTGTCGTCGAGATTGACGCCGTCGTTCCCGGCCGAGAGCACAACGAGCACGTTCGCCTTTGCGGCAGCCCGCAGCGCAGCGCCGATGCCGGGAAACGGCGCCACGTTCAGGCCGCCCCACGAGCAGTTGAGTACGCGTGCCCCGTGAGCGATCGCGTAGCGGATGGCGCGTGCCGGCGCGGTGTCCGACCACGTATCTCCTCCGGCGCCGCCGATCATCGTAATCGGGAGGATCTTCGCCTGTGGGGCGATACCGATATAGCCGCCGTTGCCGGCCGTGGCGGCGATGATCGACGCGAGCAGCGTGCCATGCCCAGCTCCGTCCGTCGTGTCGGCGTTGCCGTCGAACATGTTCCAGCCAGGGAGCAGGTTCGGGCCGAAGTCGCTCTGGCGCGCGTCGACGCCGGTATCGAGGACGGCGACGGTAACGCCCGCGCCCTGCGTCCGCTGCCACACGGGGAGCACGTCGAGGCCAGGGATCGGCGTTGCCGCGCCGGGCGACGGGAAGCTGCGCAGGAGCCAGTACGCGCAGTTGCTGCCATTTGCGAGGCCGTCCGCGGTGCCCGTGCTGAGTAGACCCGCAGGGCAGTAGTAATACTCGGCATGGCCGGATGTCGCCGAAGCGGCGCAGGAGACGGCAAACGCCGCGGCGAGCACAGTGATCAGACGGCGCAGGGCGATATCCGCTCATCGCCTTAACGCCCCGCACGCCCCATCCCTCGAAGGGGCTACCCCGTTCGGGCCTATAGCCTGGTGGCCGCGACGCGATGCACAATGACCCCGTGAGGCCCGACGAGCTTCGCAGCTCGCTCATGGGAGAGGTGGTCGCGCCCGATGACGCCGACTTCGATCACGCGCGGCGCAGCTTCAACGCGCTGATCGACCGAAAGCCGGCGGTGATTGCGCGTTGCGCTGGCGCTGCAGATGTCGCAACGGCCTTCGCGTTCGCCCAGGCGAACGGACTCGAGGTGGCAGTACGCGGCGGAGGACACAACCCGGCCGGTCACTGCGTCTGCGACGACGGACTCGTCATCGACCTCTCCGCTCTGCGGACTGTCCGTGTCGACGCGGCATCTCGCATCGCGCGCGCAGAAGGGGGTGCGACCTGGCTGGACTTCGACGCGGCAACGCAAACCGCCGGGCTTGTCACGCCTGGGGGCGTCGTAGGGTCGACCGGTGTCGCCGGTCTCACATTCGGTGGAGGCATCGGCCACCTGACTGCGCAGCTCGGACTCACCTGCGACCAGCTGATCGCGGCCGAGCTCGTCACACCGAGCGGCGAACACGTGCGTGCGAGCGCCGACGAGAACCCTGATCTGCTCTGGGCACTACGGGGTGCCGGCGGCAACTTCGGTGTAGCGACGACACTCGAGTTTCGGCTCCATCCCCTCGAGCACGTGGTCGGCGGCCCACTCGTCTACCGCGGCGACAGCGTCCGCGGCGCGTTGCGGCAATTCCGCGACCTCATGTCCGACTCACCACGCATGCTGAGCTGCCAAGCCTCGCTCGAGATCGACGAATCGCTCGTCCGCACACTCGAGATCCTTCCCTGCTACACCGGCGACGAAGACAATCCGCACGAGCTTCGCCAACTCCGCTCCGCCCCCGGCCTCGTCGACGACCAGCTGCGCGCACACAGCTTCCTCGACCAGCAACGCCTCGTCGACTCCCCCTACGGCGACAACAGGCACTACTGGAAGGGGCACTTCGTTCGCGAGCTCCCCGACGAGCTGATCGACGACCTGGTCACACTCGTCGGCACGCTTCGTCGTCCGGCCGGCGGCATCCTCTTCGAATCCCTCCACGGCGCGCCTAAAGACACCGACGGCGACACTGCTGCCGTCGGGTTCCGCAACGCCGCCTTCAACATCAGCGTCCAAGCCGTGTGGCAGGACTCGAGCTATGACGCAGAGGAGATCGACTGGGCGCGCGAGACCGCCGCCGCCCTCGAGCCATGGTCGCTCGGCGGCGGCTACATCAACTACATGCAAGCCGACGAGCCGATCGAACGCGTCCGCGCCTCCTTCGGCGACGAATCATTCGAACGCCTCCAAGCCCTAAAGAAACGATTCGATCCCGACAACATCCTCAACCGCAACCAAAACATCCCACCGACTGCGTGAACGCGGCACCAACCGACCACCGGGGTAGGTGCCGACGATCCGTCATCCATTGGGGCCGACCTCACCGAACCAGGAGACGCCAAACACCGCTGTACCAGCGAGCGGTCTCTCATGTCGACTCTCCGGTTCCTTGTTCCAAGCTGATGATGAACCGCTCGACCGCGAGGTTGACGGCATTCGAGCGGATCGACTCGTAGAGATCGAAGTCATGGTGGCCGCCGGGTAGCTCGACGTACTCAATCGGGTGGCTCGAGCCGGCGCGCATTCGCTCGACGAATGCTTGGGCATGTGACGGACTGACCAGAAGGTCGTTCTCTCCGTGGATCACCAGGATCGGCGGCGGGGGCCGTTCCGGCATAAGGTCGCCGTAGTAGCCGTACCGGCCGACGATGCCGGCGATCCCATCGGCGCCGGCGTTGACCGCGTCGATAGACAGGTAAGCGCCGGCCGAGCTGCCCACTAGAACGATCCGATCCGGATTGCCGCCGTGTTCATGCGCGTGCGACCGCACCCACTCGATCGCGGCCAAGCAGTCGGCGATCTGTTCGTCGTGGCCGGCGTGCGGGCGCAGCCCGTAATTGGCGCTCGCGCAAACCATGCCCCGACTGACCAGGTAGCCGATAAGCGGCCGAGCTTCGCGGCGCTTATCGCCCGAATGAAAGCCGCCGCCGTGGAAGTGCAGCACCACCGGCACGCCGGCCGGACGGTCACGGCGGAGGTATAGGTCGAGGCTGCGGCGCGGGCCTTCGCCGTACGAGAGGTTTCGGACCCGTACCACGTCACGCCGAAACGCCGGCAGCGGTGCCATCAGAATCCGACGCCACGGCCGGCGCGCCGGCGTCGGATTGAGGAGCGCGGTGTCGGCCCGCAGCGCCCGCCGGATGACCACCGCTAGCCCGAAAAGCTCTACGAGCGCGGCGACTCCGACGATGACGCCGCCGACGAAATCCAGATCGCCTTGTGCCAGTGCGGGGACAGTCGCTGCGATCAGCAGGTAGCCGGCTAGGAACGGCAGCTCGTTGAGCACCAGTGCCGGAAGTCGCGCGAGTCCGCCGAGCCGTCGCCAGGAGGTGAGGGCGCAGGCGGTAGCCCAGCCCACCACGACAAACGGAACGACTAGACCGATCGGCATCAGAGGGTTGCTCGAACTCCCAACCGTTCAACGACGTCCAATGGCCTTACCGAGTCGTCCAAGATCCGAATCCTGAACGAACGCGTTGGTGGCTGGTGGTGAACGAGAACCTGAACTCGAGAGACGGCTATCCGATCCGGCCGCGACGAGGGAAACAGCGGACTTGGCGCCGAATTCAGCCAGGATCGTTTGTCCTCACGCACGCGCGCGCCGTGCACCTACTTCGCCGGCAGCGACGCAGCGTAGCCCGTGCCTCGCTTCACCCACGACGCGAGCGACTGCTTGGTCCGCACCTCCTCTGCGGCGACGCGGAGCCATCCCTCCATCGGGCGGCCGCGCATGACCATCACCTCAGCCGGCGTCTTAGCGACCAACGCCGACGAGTGTTCGGGGTCGACGCGCACGAGGATTCCGCCCTGCCCGCTCGCGGCGATCGCCATGTTGCCGCCGACCAGGAATGCGAGCCCACCGAACATCTTCTTCTCCGTCAGCTTCGGGGTGCCCGCGGCGAGGTCGCGGATGCGCTGCGCGAGAACCTCGTCGTACGGCATGCGGCGAATCGTAGAGACACAACACACACCTGCGTCGCGCCGCGGTCGGACTCCCTTGCTGATCACGTATCGCTCGTACGACGCAGCGAACTCGTCCGAGACGGATTTCTTGGGAAGCAGCGCTTCGGGGGAATAGACGCCTCGATTTCGGTGTCCTCGCAGGTGCAAGCAATCGACCAGAAGGGAGATCCACGATGTCCCGCACGCTCACGACCTTCGCTGCCGTAGCGGTACTCGCCGTCTCGGCAGGCGTTGCCTCGGCCGCAACGGCGGAGAAGCCGCCGACACGGAGTTTGGCGTACACGCTGAACAACACGATGATCTCCGGTTACTCGATCAAGGCGCCGGCCAAGCAGACCTCCGCGAAGTCGAACGGGATCATCATGCGGGATGGCGGCATCTGCGACCCGATCCGACACATGGGCTGCTGAGCAGATCCTTCCGTCCGCTTCAGAGGCCGTGAACCCGGTAGCGACGTGGGTTCGCGGCCTCGTCCGACGTCGCCCGGCGTCGCCGATCCCCAGGGACAGACTCGCGGAGGCGCATCCCCCGATCGAAGCAGCAAAAGGCCAGTTGCTGCTCTGCTGCCCAGCGCCACTGCCAGGAGCCGGTCGTTACGCACGCACGCAGGAGATGATCGCCGGGGACTTCAATGCGCCTAGGGCGCCCACCGCCCAGGGTGGCACACACTGGTATGCGGCAACCGTGCGCGGCGTCCTCGCTCGGACCGCCCAAGCCGGGTAACAGCGCCGGGCCCGGTCACGAACAAGAAGTTGGAGGCGCAGGAAAAACCCTGCGGCCGGGGTGTGCGCACCCTTGCGTTCTTTTGTCATACGTGCATACCCTTCGTGGTCAGCGTCGCCCGGCGGGACGACGAGGACGTTGGTGGGCTCGGTGCAGGCAGGCCGCGCGCCACACATCGCCCTCAACGTTTGGAGTTGATCGCCATGTCTTCCCGCCGCCTCATCCCCTTGACGGTCGCGCTCCTGCTCCTCGCCGGTGTAGTAGCCGGCTTCACGTCCGCCGCACGACGGGCGACCGTGGCCCCCACGGTGACGCTTACTGCACAGCCGCCCGCCAGCACGTCGGCAACCTCGGTCACCATCAGCTGGACGTCCTCGGGGGCGACGACGACGACGTGCTCACGCGACAGCACGACCGCTGTCGCCTGTGCTTCGCCCGTCACGCTGACCGGGCTCTCGCTCGGCGCGCATACCTTCAGCATCCGCGTTGCCAACACCGCCGGCTCCAGCCACGCATTGGCCTCGTGGACGAACACCACCGGCGGCGGCGGCGGCACGCCCCCTTCGGTGAGCATCACCTCGAGCCCCGCCAACTCTACGACGGCGACGTCGGCCACGTTCGCATTCTCGACGGCGAACGCGACGAGCGTCTTCTGCTCGATCGACGCTGCAGCAGCAACCGCCTGCACCGGGTCGATCGTCTACAACGGCCTGACGATCGGCACGCACACCTTCACCGTGACCGCCACGTCCAGCACCGGCACGACGTCCGCAGCCCTCTCCTGGACGGTGATCCCGACCGGTTCCACCGCAGGCGCCAATGCATGGGTCGACGCGAATGGTGGCACGTGCGCCTATGCGTCAACTCCTGCCGCGTACAACGACACAACAGCGTGTGCGACCTTCCAGGCGGCGCTCGCGGCTCTTCCCGCAACGGGTGGAACCATCCTCGTGAAGTGCGGCATCTACGCGCCGCAGGTGCTTTCCACCCGCAACAAGACGGGGATGACGACGATCGCGTCCGAGACGAACCGATGCGCCACGATCGAGGCGCACGGCGCAGTCGCACTGACAGTCGGGACGGGAGTCAGCTACGTGACGCTCGACAGCCTCACGGTCAACGGAATGATCCGCGGAAGCACCATGACCGGCGCAGGAAACAACCACGTCACCATCAGCCACGACGACATCAATGTTGGCAAGAAGGTCGACGGTCCGTCCGTCACCTTCTTCGTCGGTGACTTTGTCTCACTCGTGAGCAACACGATCGGGCCCACCTGCTGTGGCTACAACGCAGGCAAGGGAGCCAGCCCTGAAGGCATTCGGATCGGAAAGCCCAACCTCGCGCCTTCGAGTTGCACGACGCAGGTGTGCCACCTGTTGATCGACGACAACCTGATCCAGAACGTCGTGCGCGACTGCGCGCTGTACCCGTCTGCGAGCTTCGGTGCGTGCCCGGACACGAGCTGCTCGAATGCGGTCGGCTGCCACGAGGACGGCATCCACATCTGGGGAGTCGACGGCGGGACGATCAGTCGCAATCGCCTCTACGGTGTGGAGTGCCAGGCGATCTTCTTCGAGACCACGAACGGGTCGCTGCAGCGGAATGTCACCATCGTGAACAACGCGATCTCCTCGGTGCTCGGTGGCTGCGGGAACAAAGGCATCTACCTGAAGGCGTCGGGGACGACCGATGGAGCGACCACCGGGTTCGCGGGAACGTGGACGATCGCGTTCAACTCGGGGGTAGGCCTGCTCATCGGACCGAACGGCTGTGGAAGCTGCTGGCCCAGCGCCACCTTCCAACTGGTCGGCAACGACATGCCGCTCTTCGCGACCAACGCGTCGGGTAACGGCGCCGGCTGCACGACACCGTGGGGCCCGTCCACCGTTTCGTACCGATACGACATCTGGCGGGGTGGCATTGCCTGCGGGGCGACCGACCTGGTCGCCAGTCCGGCATTCGTCAACCCGGTGAACGCACCAATGGTCGGAGACGACTTCCACCTGGGTGCCGCGGGGGCGGCGGACAACTTCGTACCGGCCGCCGTCTGCGATGCAATCACGACGCAGGACATGGACGGAGCCGCCCGCCCCGTCACGGGGTACTGCGACGCCGGCGCGGACGACCGGTAGCCGCCGCCTTTCGAGTGCGCTTCACCAACGCTCGGCCTCCGGCGCCGCTCAGTCTGCGAGGTCCGCTTGGCCGACAACGTGTGTCGTTCGCACGCGCACAAGAATCTCGCCGGGAACGCTGTTCCGCTCTCCAAACTCCGGTGCGCGTGCCGTGCCCATGTATCGCTCAGCAATCCGCGTCGCCCACAGTCGAACTTCTGCAGGATCCTCCGACAACCCAGCGACTCCGTCGACCCGCACAAACGCAAAGGGTGGCTGATCGTCCTCAACGCAGATAGACAGCCTCGGGTCACGTTCGAGCGCACGTCCCTTGACGGTGTGCTTGCCGGTCGTAAACACGATCGTCCCGTCATCCACGACAAGGAACCAGACCGGCGTAACCAGCGGGGACCCGTCCTTGCGCACGACAGCCAGCTTTGCGGTGCGGGTCCCTTCAGTGAGGAACGCCCTGATCTCTTCACCGTCGAGCGAACGCATGAACAGCAAGGTACAGACACCGTTGGCTTCCGTTACCCACGCTGTCTGTTGTGGTCAAACGACTCGCTCGGAAGTCGCAGGGTTGTGATTTGCGCAGGCGTCGATCGTGCGTACGGCCGCGGCGACTTAGGATGCGTGCGTGGATCAAGGCGATCGGCGGCGCGTTCGGCTCGAGAACTGGGCGGCGATGGCGGGAGGCTGGGAGCGAGCGCGAGAGGAGCGCGAACGGATGGCCGCGCCTGTCACCGATTGGCTCGCGCGGGAGCTTGCGCCGAGGCCGGGCGATGTTGTTCTCGAGCTCGCCGCCGGTCAGGGTGATGTGGGGTTCGCGGTTGCGGCTTTGCTGGGTGAGAGCGGACGGCTGATCTCGAGTGACTTCAGCGCGGAGATGCTCGAGATCGCGCGCGCGCCGTGGGGAGGAGCTCGGGCTCGCGAACGTCGAGTTCCGGGAGCTCGACGCCGAGGATCTCGACCTCGAGGAGAACTCCGTCGACGGCGTCGTTTGTCGCTGGGGTTACATGCTGATGCCGAATCCGGCGATCGCGCTCGGCGAGACGCGGCGGGTGCTGCGCGAGGGCGGGCGGCTTGCGTTTGCGGTCTGGGCGAGCGGTGATCGCAATCCGTGGATCTCGGTTGCGGGCCGGATTCTCGTCGCGCATGGCTACATGCCGCCTCCCGATCCGGGCGAGCCGGGGATGTTCGTGCTCGCGAACAAGAAGGAGTTGCGTGCGCTGGTGGAGGACGCCGGTTTCGCGAACGTGCAGATCGACGACGTGCCGGTCCACAACGACTACGTCGACGTCGACGAGTACGTCCGCCGCTCGAACGAAATGGGCGGCATGTTCTCGCGGGCTTGGTCGGCCGCGCCGGAGGATCGAACGCGAGGCGATGACGGAAGAGCTCCGCGACGCGTTCGAGCCCTTCGCAGTTGACGGCGGCTACGAGTTGCCGGGACTCGCGATCTGCGTCCTCGCAAGCTGACCCTGCTCCGCGCTGGCTGATTCATCGGCCTTCTCCGGCTAGCCCAGAGCGCGGGTGACCGGGAATCGCGCGTCGTGGGGGAACCCGAAATCACTGTGGTCTCCCGCAGGCGCACGAGCCGATGCGACCCAGCTAGATGTGGAGAGCGTTCTCGATCACTGCCTGCGTCGCTGTTGCGATCTGCCGGTGCCCGGCTGCGTTGGGGTGGTCACCGTCGTTCGAGAGGAAGTGGGTCTCGTCGTAGGCGTAGTCGGGACCTTTGAACGCCGCGCGCAGGTCTACATAGGCAGAGCCGGTCTTGGCTGCGGTCGACTTGATAGTGGTGTTCACGTCGTCGGTCACCTGGGCTGCGGCATCGACGTAGGCCTCGCCCTGTGCCGCTGCGTACTGGCCGCCGAGCCATACGCTCCAGTAGTCGAGAAGCACCACGAGCACCTTGTGACTGGACGTGAGTTCGTGCACGCGGCCCACGATCGCGTCCAGGTTGGCCTGGATCGCGGGGATCTTGGAGGCGTAGCAGCCGGCGTTCGTGCCACAGGACTGCGAGTGGGCAACGTCGTTGGCGCCGATCTCGATCTCTACCGCGTCTGCCGTGTGCACGTGGTCGATCACGGCAGTGTCAGACCGAAGTTGGTGCAGGATGTCCGAGGTCGTGTAGCCGGCGACTGAGTCGTTGGTCGCCGTGACGGTCTGGCCCGTCTTCGCCGTGAGTCCGCTCGCAGTAAGCGGTGGGTAGGGCGTGCAGTTGCAGTTGGTGCCGTATGGCACCGAGTCCCCGAGCGCGACGACGGACAACACCCGCTGCTGCGACGAGCTTCCGGCTCCGCTCGTTGTTGAGGCCGTCGACCGGTTCGCGGAGGACACCGAGCACCCAGTGACCACGCAACCGAGCGCAACGATGACCACGACCAGCACACGCCACTCCTCGCGTGTCCATTTCGCGACCCTAGCGTGCGAACGGATCGTCGGCGGCGTCGGGGAGCGCACAATCTCGCAGACTCGCTGCCCGCCCCCGCCCTGCGGGATGCTCGGCCTCGAGGCGAGCCGCGATCGCCTGCCACGGCTCCCCTGTCCGCGGCTCGTCGAGTGGCTTCGACGAACGGTCTGATTGGGTGGGCCGCGCCTTGAGTTCGTCGGCGCGGCCCCTTGTGCAAGAGAGAGTCTCTAGCTGGAGAAGTTGACCGCGACGAGGCGTCTGGTCGAGACGCCGGCGAGGGGGTCTTCGCCTGGCTTTGTGGCACGGATGAAGAGCGTGAGCTGCTGCTGTTCGCTACTCGCGGGGAAGTTCGCGTCGCGGTGAAAGACCAGAATCGTGGTGCCGTCGTCCCCGGTCAGCTCTTCTGCCGGGATGCTGAACTGGTTGTACGGCACTGCAGTGACGTAGACGCTCGCGCCTTTGATGTTGACGCTGCAGGTGCTCCCGATACGTACCTTCAGCGTGAAGCTGTCTGTCTGCTCGTTGACCGGTCCGGACAGCACGTCGAACGAGACGATCTGGAGCCGCGCTGGCGGTGCGAGGTCGGCGATCGGAGCGGTCTTCGCGCTCTTGTTGGTCGGACAGCCGTTGGTGCCGGGCGCAGTGGCGCCCCTCGTTCCGTTCGTTGCGGCCACGGCCGCCGCAGCCACGATCGCTAGCGCCAGCGCTGCGACAGCGGCGATTACCAGCGGTCTCGCAATTGCGGCGTGTCCTAGCCGCGGATGCCAAGGAAACCGTTTCATGGTGCCCCCTCAGTTGACGGATCGCCCGCGCCACCAACCCTGGAGCGCGATCGTCGAGGGAGCATCACCCCCTCCGCATGAACCGTTGCGCACGTTCGCTCCGTGGACGGAGAGCTCGGCGAGGCGGGTAAACAGGTTGCGTGCTTCCCGGGAGCGCACGCCGCGCTCAGTCGATCCAGGCTGTGGGCTGCGAAGACGCCGTCGCCGCCGTCTGGGCGATCGGAGCCGATGGCGATCAGCTCGAGGCCGTCGTCTCCGGCTTCGAAGGCCCGCACCGTTGCGGGGTTGACGCGAACAACATCCCAGCAGCGGAGGTCGCGGATCTCGTCGTCGAGTCTGACTTGGCCGGAGCCGCTGATGACGACGTAGGCCTCCTCCTGTTCGCGGTGGCTATGCGCCGTCGGTGAGCGGACGCCCGGGCTATACCGCAGATAGGAGACGCCAAGGTGCTCGGAGTCGAGGTGCTTGCGCGCGAAACGCCCCTCGGTCCCGGGCGCGCGCTCGCCCCAGAGAGTCCTCGACCTCCTCTTTCAGGTTCACGATCGCATACGCGCTCATCAATTCTCCTCTCTATACGTCAGTGTTGGGTACCGGCCGGCAGGCAGAACGCCGGAGCAGGACATCACGCGGCCTCTGGCGCCGATGCAAGACGTGGCGGTGCTTCGTGGAGTGGGTCGGGGATGCGGTCGCCGAGTCGAAGCAGGAAGGCTCCGGCCAGCACCGCGGCAAGCGCGCCGCCCCACCAGACTGGCGTCTGGCGAGGTCTGTAGGAGAAGGCCACCAATCGCCGGGCCGAGGGCCAGGGAACCGGTGAAGGTCAGACTGTAGAGAGACAGGTAGCGGCCGAGCAGATGGGCTGGAGCCATGTCCGCGACCAGCGGCCCGAGAACGAGAATGTGTACGACTTCGCCGATTGCGAAGACGATCGCAACGCCGGCGAGGAGACTGGCCGCAGCGAGCTCCGAGTGGATCAGCGTCGCCGGCAACACCGCGAGCAGAGCGACCGCAAAAAGCGCGCTTGCCGCCGCGAAAGCGTGTGTGCGTCGCATCCGTGCCACTACGCGCACCGCCGGGATCTGCGCGATCACGATGAAGGACGTGTTGACGAGAAAGATGATCCCGATCGCGGCGGGGCCGACCGGTGTATGGGTCTCTGCAAACGGCGACAGGATGTTCGAGAAGAACGTGTGGCCGACGACAACGAGCACGATGTTGAGTGCGATCACAGTGACGAAGAGCCGATCTCGAGCGACGGCGCGAAAGCCGGTTCCGTTGGCGTCTGCCGCTGTGACGATCTCGGCTGCGCGGGCTCGGCACGGCAGCGAGCACGATGAGCGCGAATCCGGCGAAGGTGACAGCGTCGAAGAAATAGAGAATTTGGAACGAGCTCAGCCGCGGCGCGGCTGCGACGATGAAGCCTCCGATGGTCGCGCCGGAACCAATACCGAAGTTGCCCGCGACGCGGTTGAGCGCGAAGGCGGCCGCTCGCTGCTCGGGCCTGATCAACCTGACCATCAATGTCCGGTTGGCCGTCCCTGCCGCGCCGAGCCCGGCTCCGCCGACAATCGAGCAGGCAAACGCCTGCCAGGGACGCTCGACGAAGGCGAAGCCGGCGTAGCCAAGGGCGCTCGCCAAGCTTCCTGCGACCACGATCGCTTTGGCGGAGTACCGGTCGAGCAGCGCTCCCGTCGGCGGGGTGACGATTGCCGCCGTCCCCATGATCGCCGCCAGAACCAGTCCGGCCGTGGCAGTTGAAAAGCCACGTATCTGGTGCAGATAGATGATCTCAAAGGGAAGAACGAGCCCGTAACCGAAGTAGTTGAGGGCGTTTCCCGCTTGAAGGATCAGCACGGGACGAGGCAGCCCGGTGCGCCAACCCGAGATGAGATGTGAGACGCGGCGGTTCATCCGCCTAAAGGCCCCGCGCCGTTAGCTGATAAGCACGGAACGCATCAACTGCTACTGGGTTCCGCCACCAGTTGCCGTGGTCGGCAGGCTCTCGAAAGAGTCCCTTAGAGGTCATCAACCGCTCACTCCTTGCGGGTTTGTTTGCCGTCCCTCGTACCGTCACGCGATCCGGCCGTCGCGTTACACCCTCGCGAGCGTCTGTTTCTGAGCAATGCTCGAGCTCACGCTCGATATAGGCGCATCACTACTTCGTCTCAGCGGGTACTGGGACCGTGTGCTTCGACGATCGGGAAGAGCTCTTGTCTCCCGGTGATGCTGTCGACGTCGCGCCCGGGCAGGCGCATCAGCTTCGCAACGACTCGGGCGAACCGCTCGAGTTCCTCGTCATCTCCACGTCCGCGCCGCGCACGGACCGGTCGACTTGAACAGTTCTGACGAGATATAGCGCTCACCGGTGATGTACTTCGATTCGGGTATTCCCAAGCTGCCAGCCGGACGCTCGACATAGACCCCGATCAGATGCGCGGCATGTTGGCGGCTTGGTAGCGATCCCGCGGCGGTGTTGAAGCCCGGATATGCGATGAACCAAAAAGGATTGGCCCAGCGCTACGAGCCGGCGCGTCCTAGCCTCGCTTCCAGTTTCGGAACTGAGCAACGATCTCTTCCCGCAGCGCGGGCGGAAGCGACTCCTCGCGCGGGACCATGCCGGTCTGCCTAATCGTCTCGCGAATCTGGTCGACGTAGGTATTGCAGCCGGCGCAGTAGGAGAGGTGGCGCTCAAACCGTTGCTGCTCGTCGGGAGGCAGCGCGTCGTCGAGGTAGTTGGTGACGACCTCGATCATCTCCTGGCAGCTGAACTCGGTGTTCACGAGGCCTCGGTGGTCAAGTAACCCTCGAGCGCGGCACGAACTTTCGAGCGCGCTCGGTGCAGAAGCACTCTCTGATTAGTCTCGCTGAGCTCGAGAACGCTACAGACCTCGACGGAGTCCCAACCTTCGACGTCGCGCAGCGAGATCACGATCCGCTGGCCGTCGGGGAGGCCCGCGATCGTGTCGGCGATCAGCTTGCGTGTCTCGGCGGAGAGGAGAGCGCTGTCCGGCTCGGTCGACCAGGGCATCGGGAACGAGACCCAGCGGCATGGATGCCGTTCGTCGGGGCCTTGGAAGCGGTCGGTGGGGAGGGCCGGCTCGTGCTCCGCTGCCTCGCGTGCGAGCTCGAGTGAGGAGAAGGGCACGGTGCGCGCCTCGCGAACCGCGTGGGTTCGGGCGATGTTGGCCACGATCCGAAGCAGCCACGTCTTTAGGGCGGACCGGCCTTCGAACCGGTCGAGGCCGCGGAGCGCGCCGAGCCAGGCCTCCTGCACGACTTCGTCGGCGACCGCGCTCGAGCGGACGAACGTCAGCGCGACCCTGTGCATCGCGGCGCCGTAGGCGTCGACGAGAGCGCTGAACGCGTCCTCGTCACCGCAGCGGAGGGCCGCGAGGAGCGCGGTCTCGCCGCTCAAGGTCTCGGGACCGAGCATCCGCTCAGAAACTACACACTCGCGCGGGCGTAACGCGACGGCCGGATCGCGTGACGGTACGAGAGACGGCAAACGAACCCGCAAGGAGAATCGACGAGCCTCGCCGCCGGCCCGCCCTGCTCTCCGTCTAGAGCCTGTCCAGTCGAGGTCTCAACCTACAGAAAGGACTCGTGCATGCCTCTCGTGAAGGTGAATCTGCTCACTTCGGCAAGGGGCTCGCCCAGCGCGCTCCGACCTCTCAGTTGGCCGACTGAACCCGCCGCAAGCTGCATCACCGTTGGCATCACCACTTTCCAGGAGGTTCACCCATGAAGACTTTGATCAGCTCGGAAGACATACCAACTCCAGTCGGCCCGTATTCACCAGGTCTCTCAGTCGGAGAGTGGATCTTCCTCTCCGGCCAGGGTGGCTTTGATCCAACGACCGGCAAGATGATCAGCGACGACATCGCCGAGCAGACCGAGCAGATCGTTTCGCAACATCGAAGTGCTCCTCGAGGGCGCGGGCGCGTCGCTCGACGACGTGGTGTCGTGTCTCGTGCACCTCACCGACCTGTCGAAGTTCCAGGCGCTTCAACGCGATCTACGAGAAGAAGTTCTCGGGCACAAAGCCTGTGCGAACCACCGTGCGAGCTGACCTTGTCGCCGGCATGCTCGTCGAGATCACCGCCGTCGCTCGAGCCCCAAGCGAGTGACGCAGGAGCCATTTGACGTCCATGATCAACGATTTGCGCACCGAGAGCAGGCAGCGATTGGCTTCGCGGCCGCGACCGGAGCTCACCCTCGTCGAGGTGCCTTCCGCTCTCGGACGCCGTCCGAGCGGAGTGCAAGACGCCCCCGACGCGCTCCGCGAAGCCATCGATTACCACGCCGACTTTGTGCACTCTACGACGAGCCGACGGGGCGAGGGTTGCCTCGCTCGGCCTCGCTCTCGCGACCGGACGTGGGCCAACCGTGCTGAGTGACCTCGAGGGGCGACGCCCTCTAATTCGGGACGAGGATGTGGCCCTGATCGGATACCGCGCGTTCGGCGACAGCGACTACTACCTCAGCGAACACATCTGCGACACGGCGATCACGATCGTCGACCTGCTGCAGCTCCGTGAGCTCGGCATCCGCGGGGCACTAGAGCGAGTTATCGCGCAGCTGCGAAAGCCCGAGATCGAAGGGTTCTGGGTCCACCTCGACGTCGACATGCTCGGCGACACCCTGATGCCCGCAGTCGACCATCACCACCCCGGCGGTCTGACCTGGAAGGAAGCGGGCTCTGTGCTTCGCTCCATCCTGCAGACGCCAAGAGTGGCCGGGTTGGATGTCACCATCATCAACCCGCGATTCGCCCCCGACGGCGCACTAGCCAACCGCCTCGCCGCACTCATCGCCGACAGCGTGGCTTCGATTCGGAATGTCCTTTAGCGAGCTCTCGACGCCCCTTATCGCCGACGGATGTCTGCGGCGAGGCGTGTCGCCGCGCCTGGCGCCGCCTGGGATTGCAGCAGTCGCTGCCGACGCAAAAGTCGCCGGACGCGCGCTCCCTGCCCGCCATTACGGCAGTGTCGACGTCTTCCTCGAGGCGTTCGATGCGGCGCGGCCGGGCGATGTGCTCGTCGTGGACAACGCGGGCCGAAAGGACGAGGCCTGTGTCGGCGACCTGACCGTACTCGAGGCACAAGCGGCCGGCATCGCGGCGCTCCTCGTCTGGGGAGTGCACCGCGACACACCCGAGTTGCGCGAGATCGGCCTTCCGCTCTTCAGCTATGGAACCTATCCTGCCGGACCGCTGCGACTCGATCCGCGGGAGCACGAGGCGCTCTCGAGCGCGCGCTTCGGCCCACACGTGATCACAAGTGACGACATCGTGTTCGCCGACGATGACGGTGTCGCCTTCGTTCCTGCCGACCGCGTTGATGAGGTGCTCGAAGCCGCCCGCGCGATCTGGCACGTCGAACGCGATCAGGCGTCGCGGATCGCGGCCGGCGAGACACTGCGTGCGCAGACATCGTTCGATGAGTACCTGACCCGCCGCGCCAACGATTCTTCGTACACGTTCCGCCAACACCTGCGGCAGATCGGCGGAGCAATCGAGGAATGACCACGCAACTCGACCCTGAACGGTGAGCCGTTCAGGCGACGCCGACTCGGCCAGGACGTCCCCACCGTCGCGCGAGACGCTCCGCGGTATTCGCGCACACTCTCAGCGGCAGAAGGAGATCCGATGGATAACTACGACATCCGCTACGACGACAAGTACGGTCAGCTAACACACATCGACCTGGCCGCCGAAGGCGCCGCGCACGACCCGTGGTTCAACCAGACGCTCACGATCGTGAATGACTGTGTAGTCCGTCTCGCGGTAATCGACGGTCGGCTCGTCGATTGGCACAAGCATGAACACGAGGATGAGTTCTTTCTCGTGCTAGAGGGCAGGCTTGAGCTCGAGGTGGAGGGGCGCGAACCGTTCGTGCTCGGCCCCCGTCAGGGGGTGACAATCCCGCGCGGCATGGTGCACCGTCCACATGCCCTGGGCCGCACTGTTGTGCTGATGGTCGAGCCAGCGACAGTGGTGCCGACCGGGAACGACTGACGGAAGATGAGAGTCGTGATGCGCTCCCGCGTCGCCGCCAGGCCCCCGCTCGCTGCAGTGTCTCGCGGGGGAGGGCGGCCTTCCTACGGTGTGCATCGCGCGCGATCGCGCGAGGCGAGCAATGCTCGGCAGGTCTGGGACGCGGGAGGGCGTGCGGCCACTACGCCACTACGCAATCGCGCGCGCGTGCGAGATGGCGGTTTCGCGCAGGGATACCGCGCACGTCAGGGTCCGCGGCTCCTTCTGTGATTTACCCCTTTTGGGGGATACGTGTGACACGCATCGTGATAAACCGAAAGGCTGAGTTGCGTGCCCAGAAACCAGGCGGCCCTGGTCTCTGGGCACGTCTCGAGATTCGCAGGTTGCGAAGGCTCGTACAACTAAGAACGGGCGGCCTAACAGGCAGCGCGCGCTCGAGTGGTGCAGCCCTACCAAGTCAGCGGTCGAACTCGCGGTGGACGCAGGGAATCGCGAGGTATCGAAGGTAAGCCCGCACGCCTGCTCGCGGCCGAACCAGGCGTGCGGGAGGACGAGGAGCGCGAGTCAGACACCCATCTGGTCGCGCGCGGACAGTTTCGACAGAAACGGTGTCCCGAAACCTTGGGCAAACAGCGGGCGGTCCATCCCTTCGGTCAATAGACCAACACGCGCGGCGGCGATACCTGCGCGGCGTGCACCCTGCAGAGCGGTGGCGTGTTTACGTGACAGACGATCACCCACTCGAGCTGGCGACCTACTGCCGACGTACTCGTCAACGGACATCGGCACCTTCTCGATGCAGGTGTCGTTGGCGCACTCGCAGATCCACTGTCGATGTCGAACTGGCCGCCGCAGCGACCACGCTGGTCGGGTCACTCATCCGCTTGCCACCACGGCTTCGTCTCACGGCGGTGTTATGCGAGGCGATGCCGCGGTCGAGGCGCTGATTTCGTAGGGTCTTCCCCTCTTTCTCGGCGATCCGCTTCTCCCTAGGCTGCTGCGAAGCGATGCAGACACGCAACGCACAAGTCGACTTTCAGGAGGGTCGTCCGATGCGAGTTTCGGCACTTTCGGCGTCAGGTTTGACAGCCCGCTCTCAACATCGTTCGGAAGGAGCTCTGAGTCCCTTGCCGCATCGGATATCGCTGCGACTTCTCGTCTTTCTCACGACACTTACGACGACCCTCGCAGTGACCACGGCAGCCTTCGCAGGCAGCACAGGTTGGTCCCAACACCGGTGCAACGTGGCCAATCTCACCTGGGCGCGCACGCATCCTCACACTCTCGCGATCAAGACGAAATACGTCGTCTATCTGAAGCAGCTTACGAAGCAGCACGGCTGCAAATTCGCCCATCTCCCGTAGGAGGTCATCGACACGGCGCAGGCTCGAGTCCCTCACCCAGGTCAGCGTCCTCTCGCGTGGTCGCGGCCCGCTTGGGGCCGACGGCACCGCGGAGGCGGGCCCCGCTCGACCGCTCGTTCGCGGGGGAGGCCTGCCTACTCGCCGCTGCCGTCACCCTTGCCGACGATCGGCACAGCCGTCTCGATGGGCGAACCGGCATCTCGGTAGAAATATCGCGCGCGCGTGCGCGCGAGGCAGCCCTCGGCGGGAATAGCCTCGAGCGGACATGGCTCTGTTCAGCGATGTGACATCGCGGGGGTCGGCCCTAGCTGAAGAGATGCCCCCACTGGGTAGCGATGATGAGGAGCAGTCCGGAGCCCGCGATGAGCACCCCTGCGGCGATCATCCTGAACCGCCTCCACTTGGGAAGGTCACGGTCGTTCTCCATGATCCAAGCCACCGCGATCCAGGCGCCGGCCATCAGGAGGAACAGGAACGCAACCTCGGCGACTGTCACGCCGGAGTCATGCGAGAAAGCAAGAAGTGTCACGCCGATCACATCAAGCCTCTAGGCGAGGTTACTCGACCGAGAGATCGGCTTTGCCGAAATGGCCCCCGTGCGTAGCAACGATCAGGAGGAGTCCAGCGATAGCGAGCAAAACGCCTGCGACGGTCGTCCTGTTGAGGTGCTTCGGCGGAGCGAGGGTTCCAGCGGCAGCAAGCCAGACCCCTGCGATCAGGATCAACAGGAACGCGACTTCGGCCAGGTGCCCGCTCATCTGATGCGAAAGCTTCGCTCCAGCGTGCTTTCTGTACCCCAGACCGGCTTTCCTGCCAAGCAGAAGCTAGGCTCCGAGCCTCCGCTCGAGCGCCTGCGCTGACCTGCGCGAAGGACGATCGTGCGAGGAATCCTTTCGGCAGCTCTCTACGGTGTCGTAGTCGTGGTCGTTGTGGTCGTGGCCGTCGAGGTGGTGGCCGTCGTTGTGGCCGTCGTCGTGGTTTTCGAGGTCAGTGTGCCGTCGGCAACCGCTTTGTTGAATGCGGCGACGGTTTCCGCGCCGACGACCCCGTCGGCGGTGAGCCCGAGATCGGTCTGGAGCTTCTCGATGGCGGCTTTCGTGTCCTGCCCGTACGTACCGTCGATCGGGCCTGTGTAGTAGCCGTACTTGGCAAGCTCCGTCTGGATTTGGACGACAACCTCCTGCCCCTTGTCCTTTAAGGCGGCGGCGGTTGCAGGCCCGTAGGTCCCGTCAGCGGTTACGCCCAGAGCCTTCTGCATCTCCGTCACGGCGGCCGTTGTCGCAGGCCCGTAGACACCGTCGATCGGCCCCGTGTAGTAGCCGAGGCGCGTCATCACGCTCTGCAAGTCCTTTACGGCCGGGTCGGTGGCCGTCGTCGTATCGCTCGCCCCAGTCGTCACGGTCTCGCTCGGGCTGCTCTCGCCTCCGCCGATCAGCAAGACTCCAGCCAACACTGCCGCAGCGATCAGAACAGCTGCGACGATGGCCGCCACACGGTGCTCCTTCAGGATGGACACGAGCTAGAGCGAACCTACAAGATCGGCGTCGGCGAGGCCGCACGCGATCAGGCGCGACCCATCTGCACGCGGCCATTCTCTCTCGCATGGGCGCCGACAACCACAGTGCTGCCACCGAAGTGCGCGGAGGCGAAGGCCCGGCGCAAGCCCTCGCCTCCGCTGCTGGACGACGTGGCTGCCACGACCTAGACCAGGCCTGGACGACCATGCCGGTGCGGCACCTGGCACCACGAACGGCTGGCAGCCGACCTCGGCGAGGACGCCGTCCGCGCCGGACGCTACCCGCAGCATCGGAACCCGCGCGCTGCGACACCTGTCGTCGTCGAGAAAGACGGTGACGACGGTGACCGCGAACGGCACTGCGATCAGCCCGGCTGAGGTTCGGCCCCGTTTGGCGCAGGTGACGGCCGACTCTGTGGTCGAGATCCAGCAGGCGTTGCTGGATGCGGCGCTCCGCGCGGCCCGCGAGCACTGGACGACCTTCACCTGCCCCGACTGCGGAAAGAAGCACCGAGTCCAGGTAGAGGTCGCAGATGTGAAGGCGGGGATCGGCGCGATCGAAATGCTGCTCCGCGAAGGCCTCGGCCGGCCCAGGCGGACGAGGTTCTCGCCCCGAAGCTGCCTACGAACGCCGAGGCGGTCAGTCGTCTCTCTTGGGACGACACCCAACACCTCGCCGCGGCGCTCTTCACGGACGAGATCGAGACCGTACTCGCGCGGGGCGGAAGGGAAGCGGTGCGGGAGAGGCTCTCGAGGGGGCTACGAGCGAGGCGCTCGTGCGGGCCCGCTGGCTGCGTCCATGACCGGGCAACGGCGCTCTTCTATTCTTCGAGGGGGTCGACTAGTCCGGCCGTCCGTAAGCAAGCGTGCCAAGTTGCGTTTTCTGCTGGCTAGCGGCCGGTTACTTCCACGCGTCAACTTCGACATACCAGCTGGTGGCGGCGTACGGGTTGATGCTCAGCCGGAACGTTCCGGCGCCGTCCTGTACGTCGTAGGCGAGTAGACCGTCGGCGTGATTGGCGAAGAAGCTGCTGCCGAATAGCGACCCGGATTTGATCCATCCGAGCTGGGCGAGCGCCGGGGTGAAGCCGTCCCAGGCGCCGGTCAGCCGGTAGCGGATCCGCCAGCGGGCTGGAACGACGAACCAGTCGGATTCGTAGCTGTCGGCGCCCGAGTGCGCGAAGACGGTCTGCCAGCGGAGCGTACGTGCAACGGTCAGCCGGACGCGTGTGCCCTGGTAGACGGTCGCATGCGCGGCAGGGAGCTGCCGGATCACGGTTCCTGCGGGTGTGTCGTGAGTCAGCTGGTAGACGACGTAGTAGCGCAGATGCTTCGCGCTCAGTTGTGTCTGTGCGGCGTTGAGGCCGACGTGTCCGACATCCGGTACGACGGAGCGGGGATAGCCGGAGGCGACGAGGATCTTCACGGTCGCGGGCCGGCGCAGGCGTGCGCCAGGGCCTGGACTGAGCTCGATTACCGATCCTCTGCGGACCGCCCACGACGGCGTGAAGCGGTAGCGTCCGGTGAACCCTCTGCGGGTCAGAGATGCCATCGCTGTAGCCGCGGGAACACCCGTCCTGATTGCCGGGATCTCGGCGTACGGTGAGCCCTTGCTGACGGTCAGCGTTACCTCGTCGCCGTCGCTGAGCTTCACGCGAGGCGACGGCCGCTGCCGGATCACTCGTCCGGCTGCGACCTGCGTGCTGTAGACGCGCACTGCGAGGACGGACGCGTGCGGCAGCGCGTCGAGTAGACGAGCACGGGCGGCCGCTTCTCGCATCGCGACGACATTCGGGGCAGCACGCGCGTCCGGGCTTCCAAGTTCGTGGGCCGCGATCGCCCCGACTGCCGCTGCGACGCCGACGGCCGCGGATGCAGCCGCAACCGTGCGGCGCATCCGTCGTCTCCGCGGCGGTGGGGGAACCTGAGCCTTCGGAGGCGGGGCTGCCTCTGGCGTGGGTGGGATTCCCGAGGCAGTAGCCATCCGTTGGTTGAGCAGCGTAGGCGCCTCCAAGCGGAGCGCGACGGTCTGCTTGAGGAGCGTGGGCGACTCTCGGGGGAGCCTGATCGTGGCAGGCTCGAGAGCCGTCTTGGCTGTGCCGTAGAACTGGACCGGCATCGTCAGCGGTGCGATCCCGGCAAGTGCCGCGGCGGCTTCTGTCGCAGTCGGTCGTCCCATCGGGTCGCGGCAGAGCAGCGAGTCGACGAGCGCGACCACACGCTCAGGCGCATCTGGCTGCACCTCGCGCAGCGACGGTGCGTTTTCGTGTGCGCGCCGGAGCCCGATCGCAAGGCGGTCGTCGCCGTCAAACGGCAGTCGCCCGCTCAACAGCAGGAAGAGGATGCAGCCGAGCGCGTACATGTCAGAAGCGCTGTCGTTCTCGCGGCCCATCGCCTGCTCCGGTGACCAGTACTCCGGTGTACCGATCAGAACACCGGTCGCGGTGAGCGAGCCTGTGCTGCGTGCGATCCGGGCGAGGCCGTAGTCGGTGGTGACAACTCGGCCCGTCGCCTGCTCGATGAGGATGTTCGCCGGTGTCAAGTCGCGGTGGATCACGCCGCGCGGGTGCGCGTACGCGAGCGCTTCCGCCACCGGCCTCGTGTACCAGGCCGCCTCCCCAGGCGGGAGCGGCACCCTGTCGAAGGTCGCATCCGCCAGGCTCGGCCCGGCCACGTACTCCATCACGAGGAACGACCGCTCGCCGTCGTCAACGTAATCGTAGATACGGACGATGTGCTCGTTCGCGAGCTGGGCAAGCGTGCGAGCCTCCCGGTTGAACCGCCGCCGCTGCTCCCCGTCGTGCGCGATGAACGAGTGGAGCAGCTTGATCGCCACAACTCGCTCGAGCTTATGGTCGAAAGCGCGCCAGACGACCCCCATCCCGCCCTCGCCGACCTGCGCTCGCAGCTCGTAGCGGTCGCCCAGGATTGTCATCACGGCCGCCTCCCTCATCGGCTGACACGGTCGCCCGGTATTAGAAACCCTACCGCGGGGCCATCGCCCGTGGCGCCTCATGAGGGAGCGCCGCGCTCAGGCGGCGTGCGCCACAGCCTTCGTTCCGGTCCTATTCGGCAAGTTGACAGGTAACCTGATAGACCGGGATACTGCTCGCGTCATTTGCCGGCGGGGCAGACGCTCTCGCTGGACACGAGAGGGAGGTCGATGTGAAGACTCCGAGCTATCTCGTATGTGTCGCATCTCTCGCAGCAGGTCTCGCGCTCGCGGCAGCCGCAGCCACCGCGTCGCCGGCAGCTGCGGCGGCGACGCATTACAGCGGCACGCTCGCGGACGGGGCGACGTGGATCGCCGACGTTCCGAGCGAGTGGAACGGTGTGCTGCTTCTCTACAGCCATGGCTTCGGACCGCTCGTTGCCGCGGACGCACCGGACCCGGCGTCGCTCGCTGCACTCCTCGCACGCGGGTATGCGCTCGCCGGCTCGTCGTACGATCCGAACGGATCGTGGTGGGCGTTGCAGAGCGCGGTGCGCGACCAGTTCCAGACGATCGGGGCAGCGACAGCAAGCGCGCTACCCCATGCACCCGATCGCGTGATCGCAGTCGGCAGCTCGATGGGCGGCCTGGTCAGCGCGCTCGAGGCCGAGCGGGGTGCCGGGTACGTCAACGGCGCACTCACGACGTGCGGAATCGTCGCCGGAGGGATCAAGCTCAACAACTACCAGCTCGACGGCGAGTACGTGATGACGAAGCTACTCGCGACGACGCCGATCCAGCTCGTCAACTTCTTCCCGAACTTCGGCGCCGGTGTGGCGACCGGATTCGCGCTGCAGGCCGTTGCGAACCAGGCGCAGACGACGCCGGCCGGGCGCGCGCGGCTCGCGCTCGCGCTCGCGTTTTTGAACGCGACTCCGGACGCGCCGGGTCAGCCGGCACCACCCGCGAACGATCCGGACGAAGTCGAAGCGGCGCAGTTCACCAGCATGTTCGACGGCAGCTTCCCGATCATCGCGTTCGTCAACGCCGCCCGCCCGTGGATCGAGATGTCGGCCGGCGGCAACGGTTCGTGGACGCTCGGCGAGAACTTCGGTTCGCTCCTCGAACACTCGCCCTACTCGGACACGGTCCGCACCCTCTATCGCGAGGCCGGGCTCGATCTGAGAGCCGATCTCGCCACGCTGACCGCGGGCGCGAACATCCCGGCCAACCCAGACGCGATCGCGGCGCTCCAGCAGACATCGGTGCCAACAGGGCGGCTCCAGGTGCCCGAGCTCGACATGCACACGATCCACGACCCGCTCGTACCGGTGGAGATGGAGAGCGACTACGCGGCCGCCGTCCGAGCCGCGGGCAGCAACAGCCTGTTCCGCCAGGCATACGTCGACCGTTTCGGCCACTGCGCGTTCTCGGCATCGGAGATCGTCGCCGGCGTCGAGGCCGTCAACCATCGCATCGCGACAGGCCGCTGGGACTCGGTCGCGGAGTCGCAGAAGCTCGAGGAGTTCGCGAACAGCCTCGGTCTCGACGCGGCCGCGTTCGTGCGTTACGCGGCGCAACCCCTCTCCGGCGACAACGGACCATTCGACCCGAGAAGAAATCAGTAGGGGCGAGTGCCGTAGGGTCGTGACGGCGGCGAACTCGCCGCCGTCGCGACCCCAAGCATCAGCGGCGGCCGGGGCGATTCCCCTCCGACGCGATGTGCGACCATGGCCGACGTTGTGCCCATCGAGACCGGCAGCGGTGCGGCCGAACCGCGGATCAGCTACGCGGTCGCGCGACTCGAACGAGCTGTCCGCGGCGAGATCGCCGAACGCGTGCGCCCGTACGGGCTGACGACGCTCCAGTACACCACGCTGAGCGTGCTCAGCCGCCACGGCGCACCGCTCTCGAACGCGCAGCTCGCGCGGCGCGCGTACATGACGCCGCAGGCGATGAGCGAGGTGATCGACGCGCTCGAGACGAAAGGCCTGATCCGGCGCAATCCGCACCCGAACCACGGCCGCCTGCTGCCCGCGACGCTGACGGCGAAGGGCTGTCGCGTGCTCGCCGCCTGCGAGCGCGGCGTCGACGAGATGGAAGACGTGATGCTCGCCGACCTGACCGCCCGCGAGCGAGCCGCTTTCCGCAAGGCACTGAAGGCCTCGGTGCGTGCACTCGGCGCCGGCTTCCCGCACGACTAGCGACGACCCTCGTCGGCGCGGCCCGCCGGTCATCTTGCGCGAGCGGGAGGCATCCCCTTCACCCGAGAGCGCGGTGAATTCAACTTCGACAGCCGCTGTCTTCCTCGCGCGTACGTGCGCGCGCGCGAAGACCCGTGTGGGCTGGGCGTAGGGAGGCGATCGTGATTTCAGACTGACTCAGACGGTGCGCGAGGCGTGCGTCGTTTGGCTGCGTTCGGCGGCGCGCTCCGATCGTCTTCGCGCCCGATCTTCCCTCCACCAGATCAACTCGTACGCGTGGAGGGCGAACCAGACGGCGGTGACCAGCACGAGCGTGGCGAGCGCTGAGACCGACAACGCGATCGGCGTGAGCAGTGCGAGTGCGACGGCGGCGACCACCCGGCCGCGGCCGAGCCTGCGCGAGACCCGCCAGCGAAGTGCCACGAAGCTGAGGAGGTAGAGGGCGCTGCCGCAGCAGAGCGCGAGTGCCGGAATCAGATGAAGTTTCGAGTGAACGTGAGCGAGCCCTGTTCGCATCGCGAACGCGAACAGGACGATTCCCACGATCATCGGCAGGTGCGCATAGGTGTAGGCGTCGCGGGCGAGCGCGACCCGTTCTGCGCCCCTGCGCTCTGCGAGGAGCCGCTCGATGCCGCCGGCTGCGAAGTCGAAGTAGGCGAAGCAGAAGGATGCCGCGACGAGAAGGCCGAGTACCGCCGCCGCGATCACGGAGTGGGCGAGATGAGTGCCGCGCGCGCCGAAGCCGATCGCACTCATCGATTCGCCGACCGCGATGATCACGATGAGCCCGTAGCGCTCGGCGAAGTGAGCGGGGTGCACGCGCCAGCCGGCGGTGCCGCCGAGTTGCGGCCCGAAGAAGCCGATGACGAAGGCGAGCGCCCAGATCGGGGGCCGCCATGACGCCGGCACAAACGCGGCCACGAGAATGAGCCCCGCAGCGGGCAAAACGGTGCGCGCCATCCGCAGCACCGCTGCGAGCAGGTCAGGCTCTTGCTTGCTCACGAGCGCGTAGAGGCCCACGAAGGCCGCTACGACGGCGAAGAACGCGACGCCGAACACGACTCGCTCCGCGCCAAACGCCCCGGGCACCGCAAGCGCGGCGACGAACAGCGCGGCAGTGGCGAACACCATCACCGACCAGATAAGTCCCGCATCGGCGTCGGCGATGTTCGTCAGCCAGGAATAGCTCGCCCAAACCCACCACAAGACGGCAAGCACAAGGAGTCCGCGGACAAGACCGCCCCAGGTGTCGTGTTCCAACCACAGGGTCGTGACCTGGGTGAAGGCGAACACGAACACGAGGTCGAAGAACAGTTCAGTCGGGGCGACACGGTGCTCGTGCTCGACCATCAGGTCGCTCATGAATCGACCCTAACTCGAACCGGCCTGGTCCCACTTCATCGTCGAGACCTCCACGGGCATTTCTCCGCAGCAGGCTTCGGCCAATCACGCCGAGCGAGGGGGAGGCGCTCCTCTCGCCTTTTCTGGCCCTCTATTTGTCGGCGATGCCGGGGCCGAATGTGCCCCCGGCATCGCCGACGATCCGCCCGACCTAGGGCTTCGACGTCGTCGGCTTCGACGCGGCCGGAGTGCTCGGCTTCGTTGGAGTGGTCGGCGTCGTCGGAGTGGTCGGCTTTGGCGCGACCGGAGTGGTCGTCGTGGTCGGCTTCGTCGTGACCGGCTTCGGCGGCGTGGTCGGCGTACAACCGTTGTCGATCGGCCGCTCCTTGGGTTTGCAGGGCTTCGACGTCGTCGGCTTCGACGCGGCCGGAGTGCTCGGCTTCGTTGGAGTGGTCGGCGTCGTCGGGGTGGTCGGCTTTGGCGCGACCGGAGTGGTCGTCGTGGTCGGCTTCGTCGTGACCGGCTTCGGCGGCGTGGTCGGCGTACAACCGTTGTCGATCGGCCGCTCCTTGGGTTTGCAGGGCTTCGACGTGGTCGGCTTCGACGCGGCCGCAGTGGTCGGCTTGGTCGGAGTGGTCGGCTTTGGCGCGACCGGAGTGGTCGTCGTGGTCGGCTTCGTCGTGACCGGCTTCGGCGGCGTGGTCGGCGTACAACCGTTGTCGATCGGCCGCTCCTTGGGCTTGCAGGGCTTCGACGTGGTCGGCTTCGACGCGGCCGCAGTGGTCGGCTTGGTCGGAGTGGTCGGCTTTGGCGCGACCGGAGTGGTCGTCGTGGTCGGCTTCGTCGTGACCGGCTTCGGCGGCGTGGTCGGCGTACAACCGTTGTCGATCGGCCGCTCCTTGGGCTTGCAGGGCTTCGACGTGGTCGGCTTCGACGCGGCCGGAGTGCTCGGCTTGGCCGGGGTGGCTGGCTTGGCCGCTGGCTTGGTGGCAGGCTTGGTCGCGGGCTTGGTGGCCGGCTTCGTCGCGTGCTTGGTGGCTGGCTTGGTCGCGGTCTTCGCGGCATGCTTGGTCGTGTGCTTTTTGCCTGGCTTGGACGCGGGCTTCGTGGCGGGCTTGCTCCCCGGCTTGGTCGCGGGCTCGCTGGTCGGAGTCGCGGTCGCGGATGCGGGTGCATTCGCCGGAGCGGGATCCGCAGGCGGATCGCCGGAGCCGCCACCCTGGTTCGGGTTGCCGTCGCCGGTCTGCGGGCCGGCGACCTCCTCGTACTTCGGGCCGATGACGCCGAAGTCGACCGTGACCGAGTCCGAGCCCTCGGGGTTGGTCGCCGTTGCGATCAGCGTGAGGGTCGCGCCCTCGTTGCTCGAGTCGATCGTCAGCAGGTTGGCCTCGTTGGCGTCGCCCACCTCGTTGTGGCAAGCACCGCCGCCGGCGGGGCAGAAGTGCCAGATGTAGGTGTAGGTCGGCTCCGGGAAGCCCGTCGCCTCCAGGTTGTACGCCTGCACCTCGTCCCCCGCTTCCAGCTGTGTCTCGGCGGTGCGGAACTGCGCCTTCTCGGCGATCAGCGTGTTCGGCGTGATCTGCGGAGCGTCAGGCACCGGCGCAGGGTCGAGCGTCAGCGGAAACGCCGCGCCGAGGTCGCCGTTGTCGCCGCTACCACCGACGAAACCAGTCGTCCCGTCGAGCGAGAGCGTTACCGCGCCGCCGAAGCGGCCCAGATCGGTCTCGTCCCACGACCTCAGCTTCGTCCCGGCCTGCGCAAAGCTCGAGCCGTACGGTGCGAACTGCCAGACGGCTCCGGCGTTGGAGTCATCGCCGCTGCCGCCGATTAGCGCTGTCGTCCCGTCGCTCGAGAGTGTGACCGTGCCGCCGAACTGCGCGGCGCCGTCGGCGTCGCTCGGAACGAGCTTCGAGGCTTGCGTCCACGTCGAGCCCGAGCGGGTGAACGTCCAGGCCGCACCGAGATTGTTGTTGTCCCCGAGCCCGCCGATCAGCGCGGTGTTGCCGTCTCCGGCCAGCGAGACGCTGGAGCCGAAGTGGCTCGTCGTCCCCGTCGCGTTGCTCGGTGTGAGCTTCGCTCCCTGCTGCGTGAACGCGCCGCCGGACTGCGTGAAGACCCACGCGGCACCCGGCCCGTTGCCGTCGGCCTTTCCGCCGAGCAGTGCGGTCGTGCCGTCCGACGAGAGCGCGATCGCACCGCCGAACAAGAGAAACGCAGCGGTGCCGCCGCTGCCGGTGAACTTCGTGCCCTGCTGCGTCCAGGTCGTGCCCGAGTGCGTGAACTCCCACGCGGCACCCGTGTTGCTGATCCCGGTGAAGTCGCGAGAGGCACCGATCACGGCGAGAGCGCCGTTCGACGACAGCGCCACGGCTGAGCCGAAGCGGCCCCCGCCGTTGTTGTTTCCCTCGTCGGAGGGCGTCACCTTCGAGCCTTCCTGAGTCCACGTCGTGCCGGACCGCGTGAACGACCAAACCGCACCCACACCGGAGTTGTCCATCTGGCCGCCGACGAGCAGCGTGTTGCCGTCGGACGACAACGCGACGCTCGTGCCGAACGCACCGGCACCCGTTTCATCGGTCGCAACGAGCTTCGTCCCCTGCGCGCTCCAGGCGCCGCCCGAGCGTGTGAAGATCCACACCGCGCCGACGTTCGAGTTGTCGATCGGGCCGCCGACCGCAGCGGTGTTCCCGTCCTCAGAGATCGCGATGCTCGAACCAAACTGGCCGGCACCCATCTCGCTCGCACCCGTCAGCTTCCCTCCGTCCTGGAAAACCGCCGTGCTCGCCGTCGCGGCGAAGGTAAAGAGCGCAGTGCACGCAAGCGCGAGCAGCGCGACGAATCGCAATCTCATGAATCTCTCCTTGTTGTGGACCGTGGTTCTCTCCACTCCGGAGAGGTTCTGGTTCCCCCGTCGGCATCGCTCGGCCTCGACTTGAGAAGGGGCCAGTTCAGTTAGCCCATCTGGGTCAGGACCACCCGCATTCGCACCGCCCCGGCCGTTATCGCTCCGCGCTTCACGGCGACCACGCGCTGTAACCCAACCCGCCCCGACCGCGCGAGCTCGGAGGCAATCGTCGCCACCGGACGGAATCGCCGCTCCTCGCGCTGAGGACGCAGCGCACTGCCACTCCCGCTGATCGCGTAAGGCCTAGAGTCGGCTAAGGAGGGGGTCACCTTGCAGGGCGGAAGATTCTGATCTGCAGCGTTTCGCAGCTCCGTAGTCGCGAAGGCGGCGCGTTTCGCACCGAGCGTCGCACGCGCTCCGAGCATCGCGACGCAGGGCTCGAGTTCAGCGTCATCCGCGCGGTTGTGCTCTCTATTCAGCAAACCGCTCTGGTGCCTGTCCAGTGCCTGAACGTGCGGCAAACCTCGTTTCGTCCTGTGGTGCTGGATCGGCCCTGATCCGGCGAAAGTCGCTGAGCAAGCGGCTTTGACCGAAGGACTCCGAAACGGACGAAACGCGCAATCAAGCCGTCGAGCTCGTCGACAAGTTGCGGGTCACTGGTTCGGGCCCAATATCCCGTCTCGCACGCATCTCGCACGCCAGGCACAGCCTCGGTCCGAGCGGGTCCTAGAATTCGAAAGTGTCGCTCTTTAACTGGGCTTTCGTGATGGGCGCGGCTGGGATCGAACCAGCGACCCCTCGCGTGTGAAGCGAGTGCTCTCCCGCTGAGCTACGCGCCCGAACGTCGCACTTTACCCGAGTCCAGGCGGCAGCCCTCGTTCACCGGGGCAGCGTTGCGACGGTCCTAGCGCGCCGCTCCTCCGGCTACGCTCCGCGACGGTGCAGAGGCTCGAGGGTCGTCATGTGGTCGTCACGGGGGCGGGGCGGGGGATCGGCAAGGCGATCGCCGTGCGCCTGGCATCCGAGGGCGCACGCCTGAGCCTGCTCGCGCGGGGTGTCGACGCGCTTCACGCAACTGCGAACGAGATCGGCGGTGCGTTCGTGGCGCAAGTCGACGTGCGCGACGCCGCTCAGGTCGAGCGCGCATTCGCCGCTGCCGCGGAGGCGAACGGCCCTCTGCACGCGCTCGTCGCGAACAGCGGCATCGGCGGCCCAAACGAGGCAGGCGCCGAGGATCGCTTCTACGACCTCGTCGCGACGAACCTCGTCGGCACGTATCAGTGCGTCCGCGCGGCACAACCTCGCTTCGACGACGCGTCCGAGCGCCGCGACATCGTCGTCATCTCGTCGATCCTCGCGCGCATCGCCGTGCCGGGCTACACCGGCTACAGCGCATCGAAGGCGGGCCTGTTGGGACTCGTACGCTCGCTCGCGGCCGAACTTGCGCCCGACAACGTGCAGGTCAACGCGATCTGCCCCGGCTGGGTCGACACCGACATGGCGTGGCAAGGGCTCGACCTGCTCGCCGAGGCGATCGGCGGCACGCGCGAGCAGGCCTACGAGCAGGCGATGAGTGAGGTGCCGCTGCGGCGGATGAGCAGGCCGGAGGACATCGCCGGCACCGTTGCGTGGCTACTTTCCGCGGACTCCCGCGGCGTCACGGGGCAGACGATCGACCACAACGGCGGCGCCTACGTGATCTGAGGCCGGGCGGGCGAGCACGAACGCCACGGTGCACAGAACAGCACCGAGCACGAACGGAATCCAGTCGCCGGTCGCCCCCGCGATCGCGCCGGCAGCGGCAGGCCCGACGAACGCGCCGGTAGCCCATGCCGCGCTCATGAAGCCGAACGCCATGCCTTGCGGCAGCGCCACCGATTCGGCTCCGTCCGCGATCAGGGCGAACGCGGGCGTGAACAGCACACCGAAGGTCGCCGCGCAGAGGACGATCAACGGTGCGTACACCCACGCCCCCGGGCCGGCGGCGAGCCCCAGCACGAGCGCTGCGCCGAGGGCGAGGGAGACGCGGACGGGGAGTAGCTTCCCGCGGCGGTCGATGAGCCGGCCCACGAGCACCGAGCCGACCGTCTCGAGCGCGGCTCCGACGAGCCAGATCGCCCCGATCGCCGCCGCACCCCAGCCCGCAGCCGAGAGTCGCAGCGGTCCGAGCACGGCGAGGATCCCGAACACGAGCGAAGCGAGCGCCATCAGCCCGAGCCCCGAGGCGAAGCGATAGTCGCGCAAGGCACGGCCGATCGCCGCTGCCGACGGATGCTCGACCGGTGTCGGCTCGAGGCGGAGCGTCGCCGCGATCAACACGACGGACAGTGCGGCAAGGGCGGCGAAGATCTCGGCGCGCCCGACGAGCGCGGCAGCCGCGCCGATCACCGGGCCGAAGAGCGCGCCGAACACCGCCGCCCCCATCGCACTTCCGATCAGCTGGCCTCGCCGCTCGCGTGGCGACGCAGCGAGCAGCCACGCGAACGCTCCTGCCCACGTGAACGCGCTCCCGAGTCCCTGCACGAAGCGCGCAGCGAACAGCGTCCAGAAGCTGTCGGCGACGGCGAAGCCGAGGCTTGCGAGCCCCATGCCCACGAGCCCGACGATCACCGCGCGGCGAGGCCCGAGACGCGCGGCAGCCGCGCCACCCGGGATCCCGCCGATCAGCGCGCCTGCGGGATACGCGCCGACCAGGATCCCGGCGCGCAGCTTCGAGAGGCCCAGCTCATCCGCGAAGTGGGGAAGGAGCGGCGTCAGCGCCGCATAGAGCATCGTGTCCACGAACACGAGCACCGAGACGAGCAGCAGCAAGCGGCGCATTCAGCCCACGCTACCGCGGCCGACACCCCGTACGGGGGATCGATCCGGCGGCCGCGACGTCCGAAGAAATGGGCAGATGCGTGCGGCTCTGCGGTTCACCCTCCTGCTCGTCATGATCGCCCTGATGGCGGCGGCCCTTGCCGTGCGCGAGCGGCCCGCCGACGCCGGAGGTCCGGCGCCGGTGCATAGCGCTCTACGCTGAGGATGTGACGATCGGGCGCCGCCGCGCCGTACCCCAGGATGTGAACGCGGTCTCGACCCCGCTCGACGCTCGACCAGTGCGTACCGCACGGCCGAGCTTCGAGGCCGTCGCGTCCGATCATCTCGACGCGGTGTACCGCTATCTCGTGTTTCTCACGAGCGACCGTTCGGCCGCGGAGGATCTCACGGCGGAGACGTTCGAGAAGGCCTTTCGCACATGGCGCCGCTTCGACCCGAGGCGTGGGTCGCCGCGCACATGGCTCTGCCAGATCGCACGCACGTCGGCGATCGACTGGTTCCGCGCCGAGGCGCGCAGGAAGCGGCGCGAGGAGACGTATTCTCGCGATCTCGAGCAGGCGACCGAGTTGATCGACGGCCTGCCGGGCCCGCTCGAGCAAGCCGTCCGCGCGCTGTCGCCGGCGGAGCGAGAAGTCGTGGCGTTGCGCGTGCTGCTCGAGCTGGACGGACCGAGTGCCGCGCGTGTGCTGGGGATCAGCCAGACCGCCTGCTCGACGCGATTGAGCCGGGCATTGAAAAACCTGGAAGAGAGGATTGACGATGGCGAGTGACGCGATCGGATTCGAGCGGCTGGAAGCGCTGCTCGCCGGAGATGTTCCGCGCACGACGGACGAGGCGCGACGCGCAGCGGTGCTCGCGCAACTCCGCGAGACGACGTTGAGCGCGCCTGAAGCGTTGCGCTCGCGCGTGTTGGCGACTGCGCCTTCGCGTCAGCGGTCTTTCGGGCGGAAACCGTCGCGCCGGCTCGTCTTCGCGGTGATCCCCGCTGCCTTCGCGCTCGCAGTCACCGCTGCGATCGTGCACGGTCTCACGAACAGTCCTGCGCCACAGCCGGTGAGCGCGAAGCAGAGCTCGACGCTTCCACAACCTGCCCCGAAGCGCGCGGCTGTTCCGCCGACCTTCTCTGCTGCCGGCGACGGCGCTCGCCGAGCCACACCGAGCTCCGAACGGTCCACGCTCGCGCCGACCGGCGGTACGAGCCGCCTCCAGCACACGGACGCGTCGCTTCAGGTGCGCGTGCCCGACATTGACCATCTCTCGAGCGCGACGCGCGCGGCAACGCGAATCGCGACGTCGCTCGGCGGCTTTGCGCAGTCGGTCGTCTACAAGACGCCGCGTGACGGAAGTGGCACGGCAGCGATCGAGCTGCGCGTGCCGGCGCAAAACGTGCAGCGCGCACTCGAGCGGCTTGCCGGGCTCGGCACGCTCGTCTCGCAGAACGTATCCGTGAAGGATCTGCAGCACGCGGTTCAGGTTCAGTCGGAGCAGATCGCACAGCTCCGGAGGAGAGTCGCGGCGCTGCACACGGCGCTCGCCGATCCCTCGCTCCCGGACGCGCAGCGTGTGCTGCTCCAGATCCAACTCGCCGAGTCGAAGCGTGCGCTTGCGCAGCGGCTGAACGCGAGAGCGGGCACGGTGACGGCGGGCACGACCGCACGGATCTCGCTCGTCCTCAGCACCCAGAAGACGTCGATCGTGCCCCCTGTCCACCACCGCGGCCGGATGGGCCGGATGCTGCACTCCGCGGTCGGCTTCCTGGCCCTCGAGGCGACGATCGCGCTCTACGCTCTGATCGTGGTCAGCCCGTTCGCCGTGCTTCTCGGGCTCGGCTGGGGCCTCAGCCGGGCGAGGCGCCGTCGGGATGAAGAACGCCTGCTGGTCGCATAGAAGCACCGTCCGGCCTCGCGATTTGATGGAATAGGCCCGTGCTGCTTGCGGGCCTCTCCACCGGACACACGATCGGAATGCTGATCGTCGCCGGGATCTTCGTCGGCTTCGCACTCGTCTGCTCGTTCGTGATCCCCCGGCGCAACCCGGATTTCCCCGGGAAGAACGGCATCGGCTTGTTCGCGATCGTCTGCATCGTGCTCTTCGCCGCCCAGTTGACGTCGGTTCTCGTCTTCGGCGCCGAGAAGAAGGAGCCGTCCCACGTGGCCGGCCTGCGCACCGAGCAGGCGCACAAGCTGCAAGCGCACCTCAAGAAGTAACCGCGCCAGACGGGCCCACGGGGGAAACATCGTTCCCCCGTGAAGCCGCCGAGCCGACGTGATGCGACGGAGAGAGCGGGATTTGAACCCGCGAGGCACCTTTCAGCACCTACGCGATTTCCAGTCGCGCTCCTTAGACCGCTCGGACACCTCTCCGCGTGGTCTCACAAGCGTAACTGCCCGTATCTGAGGTCGCGGGGTTGAGCAACGGCCGCTCACTGCCGACATTCCAGTGGATGGCCCTGAACGTCCCGACGCACGCCGCGGTGCCGCCTTCGATCGGGTGGGGGACGCGCGTCGCCACACTCGTTCGCCCGCGGATCGGCACGCTCTATCTCTCTGCAGCCGGAGCGATCGTCGGCGCGGCGATCATGTGGGTCGGCCGGGGAGAGTGGTTCTTCGCCGACGAATGGGCGTTCATCGTCGGGCGGCGCGGCTGGACTCCGGACACCTTCTTGACGCCACACGCCGAGCACGTCGTTGCGTTACCGGTCCTCGTCTACAAAGGGATGTTCGCCGTCGTCGGCCTCAACGCCTACTGGCCGTATCGAGCGTTGATGCTGTTCGTGCACTTGGCGTGTGTCTGGCTCGTCTTCCGACTCGCGCGCAGCCGTATCGGCGATCCGGCCGCGGCTCTTGCCGCATCGTTTCTCCTGGTGCTCGGATCTGCGTGGGAGGTGCTCCTCTTCCCATTCGAGATAACGCTGCTCGGCTCGGTAGCGTTCGGCCTGCTGGCGCTCGACGTGCTGGGACGTCGCAGCCGCCGCGGCGACATGATCGCCATGCTCGCACTGATCGGTGCCGCGTGCTCGTCGTCCGCGGGAGTCGCATTCCTCGTCGGCGTCGCGGTCGAGTTGTCGCTGCGCCGCTCCTGGCGCCGGCTGTGGATTGCCGCGATCCCAGCGGTGCTCTTCGTCGCCTGGTGGCTCCGGTACGGGCGGGCCGCGACCGGTCGAGACCACCTCGGCACGCACGTCTACGGCGTGCCTGGCTACGTCTTCCAGTCCGTCCAGTCGGCAGTTGCTGCTGCGGTGCCGCTGACCGAGGGCTCGGTCCGCCTTGTCGTCATGCTCGTTGCGCTGCTCGTGGTCGTGCGCATCGTCCGGAACAGGGAGGTACTCACACCACGGCTCGGCGGTGTCGTCGCCGCGGCGCTCACGTTCTGGACGCTGACGGGGCTCGCGCGATCGGGCCTCGCTGCCGGGGGGAACCGCTATTTCTACTTCGGCGTCGTCTTCATGCTCCTCGCCGCGGCCGAGCTGCTGCGTGGGATGCGATTCGACCGGCGGATCGGCGTCGTCGTATGCGTGGTTCTCGCGGCTTCGGCGGTCGCGAACCTGCGCTCCCTCGAAGCCGGGGGCGCGTACATGAGCGCACGCGGAATGACGCTCCGCGCAGAGCTCACTGCGCTCAGCCGGCTCGACGTGCCGCCGCCCGCCGGTTTTCACCCCGATCCGGCCTGGAACCCGAACCTGACGAGCGACACGTACCTCGCCGCCGCTCACGACCTGCGTTCGCCGGTCGAGAACGAATCCAATCTGCAGGCGGCTCCCGAGGATGTCCGCGAGGCCGTCGACCGTGTTCTGCTGCGAGCAGTCCCCCCGACCGTACGAACGGACGGGGCGGCCCGCTGCCCCGGGCGTTCAACGAGCGTCGACCTGCGGCCTCACGCGAGGCGCATCCTCGTCACCTCAGCAACGGCGCTGACCGTCAGCTTCCGGCTCTTCGCCGCGCAATTCCAGCGTTCCGGGTCTGTCGTCGTCGGGCCTGGCCGTCACGCGATTCTGCTGCCTGCCATCCGCGACAACCTCGGCTGGCACGTGCAGGTCGGCGCCGGCGGCCGCATCTGCTCGTAGTGTGTTGGCCGTGAAAGCGGCCGGAATCGTTGCTGTCGTCCTGGCGGGGCTCTTCGCCGCCGGTGCGCCGGCCTCAACGGCGAGCCCAACTGTGCTCGCAGGAGCAGTCGGGGTGTATCGGTTCGCGGACGGCTCGGCTGCGGCGCTCGTCGAGCAGGACGGCGCGCTGCGCCTCGTCGACTATCGCACCGGAGCGCTGCGCCAGCTCGCACAGCGCTCGCGTGCCCTGCTCGTCGGCGGCCCCGGCGTCTCGGTGCCGTCACCGGTGAGCGTGCAGGTCGCGCTCGGCCCACGCCGTGCCGGCAGCGTGGCATCCGTACGTGTCGACGGACAACCGGCGCTGCGCATCCCCGTTGTCAGCCGGCCTGCGGCGTTCGACGACGGTGGAGTCCAGCTGGCGGGCAGGCTCCTCGTCCCGCCCGGCAAGGGCCCGTTCCCCGCCGTGGTGATCGTTCCCGGCTCTGTGCCCGCGCATCGCGACACCTACGACCTGTGGGCGTTCTACTTCGCATCGCGTGGCTTTGCGGTCCTCTCGTACGACAAGCGCGGTGTGGGTGACTCGACCGGTCGCTACGTGCGTGCCCCGACGGACGAGAACCTGCGCAACCTGTCGGCGGATGCGCTCGCCGGCGTCGCGTGGCTCCGGCGGCAACGTGACGTCGACCCGCAGCGGATCGGGCTCTCTGGCGGGAGCCAGGCGGGTTGGGTGATCGCCCTTGCTGCATCGCAGTCGCGCGCCGTCCACTTCGCAGCGTTGCAATCGGGTCCGGCGATGTCGGTGGGCCACCAGCTCGCCTACAGCGCGCTGACGAAGGACGGCGCTGTTGCTCCAACCGACGAGCAGATCCACGCTGCGCTCGACGGCGTGCCCGACAGCGGCTTCGACCCGCGACCACGGCTCGCCGGACTGACGATTCCCGTCCTCTGGCAGTTCGGAACCGTCGACAGGCGGATGTACGCGCCGGAGTCGCTCGCGGATCTCGCGGCGATCACGGCGAGCGGCACGCACGACTTCACCGTCCGTGTCTATCCCGGAGGCGCGCATTCGCTGCGGTCGACCGCGGACGGTGTGAGCGCTGAGGAGCGGACCTCTCCGGGCTTCGTCCCCGGCGTGTTCGCCGACCTCGCCGCGTGGCTGCGCACGCACGTCTGAGTGCGAAGTAGCGTCCTCCCTGTGGAGATCACCGCCGATGCAGCACGGCGCTTCCTGGTGGCGCGCCACATGCTCGCGCCCGCGCGCTCTCTCGACGCCGGCCCGGAAGCCGTGCTCGATGTCTTCGCCCGCCTCGGCGCGATCCAGTTCGACCCACTCGGTGTCGCCGGCCGCAACCACGACCTCGTGCTCCACGCTCGCGTGGCCGACTACGACCCGGCCTGGTGCGTGGAGCTCCTCTACGGGCGTCGCGCGCTGTTCGAGGCGTACAACAAGAGCCTCTGCCTGCTGCCGACGAGCGAGCTTCCGTGGTTCCGCTGGAGAGTGAGCAAGGAGTGGTTCGAGCAGGGAGTCCTCGCTGAGAACCGGGAGGTCGCAGAGCGGGTGCTCGCGCGGATTCGCGCGGAAGGGCCGCTCTCGACGCTCGACTTCGAACGCGGGCCTGCGGTGGAATGGTCCTGGGCCCCGACGAATGTCGTGCGCGCCGTGCTCGAGGCATACGCGATCATGGGCGTGCTCGGGCTTGCGCGACGAGAGGGCAACCGCCGTTACTACGACATCGCCGAGCGTTTGTTTCCCGATGAGCTGCTCGTGCGCGAGGAGTCGCCACATTCGCAGCTGCGACACAGGCTCCTCTCGCGCTTTCGTGCTCACGGACTTCTGGGAACCCGCGGCTCCGGCGAGATCTGGCTCGGAGCAGGTCTCGGGAGGCCGAAGGCGGAGCGGCCCGACCTCCCGACCCGCGGCGAGCTTCGCGCCGAGCTCGTGGAGCAGGGCGACATCGTCGCGGTCGAGGTCGAGGGCCTGAAGGGGCCGCGTTTCGTGCTTTCCGGGGAGCTCGAGCTGCTCCACGCGCCGCCCGAGCCGCCGCCGTCGGTCGCGTTTCTCGCGCCGCTCGACTCGCTCGTCTGGGACCGCGATCTCCTGCGTTCGCTGTTCGACTTCGACTACGTCTGGGAGGTCTACGTGCCGGAGCGGAAGCGTCGTTGGGGCTACTACGTGCTCCCGATTCTCTTTCGCGACCGCCTCGTCGGCCGGATCGAGCCGCGCATCGACCGCGCCGACTCGCAGGTGCGCGTGCTCGGCCTCTGGTGGGAGGAGGGCTTCGAGCCGCGGCGTGCCGACGGCTTCGTCGAGGCGATGCGCGCGGCGCTGCGGGCGTATCTCCGCTTCGCAGGCGCGAGCCGCATCGAGTGGGCGCCGCACCTCGGGAAGGAGAAGCGGCTCTTCCTTACACGGCCGTGAGGTGCCGAGCAGAAACGGCGAGGTTGACGCGGTTGTCCCACGGCGCAGACGATGGGCGGGTGATGTCCGAGCCCGCACGGCCGGCTGGTTTGTCCGGAACCGGACCGGGCAGGTATGCACGTGCCGGGGAGCCATCGCCGAGCTGAGGCCAGGGTCATGCCGAAGCCGCTTTCGTACGCCGTCGTAAGTCCCGTCCGTGATGAGGCGAAGAATCTCGAGCGCCTTCACCGCTGTCTGGCCGGGCAAACCGTGCCGCCGGTTCGCTGGATCATCGTCGATACCGGGTCAACGGATGGAACACAACGCGTTGCGTCGTCTCTTGCAACGCACCTGCCGAATACAGAGTTCTTGAGCGTGCCCCTGCCGAACGCCGCACCGACCCGCGGTGGGCCTGTGGTCGTCGCCCTCCATCTCGGGTTCGCCGCCGTGCAGGATTCCGTCGACGTCGTGGTGAAGATGGACGCCGATGTCAGCTTCGGAAGCGAGCACATGGAGCAATTGCTCGCAGCATTTGACCGGGACCCACGACTCGGCGTAGCAAGCGGGGTGAGACACGAGATGGTGAGCGGCACATGGCGTCCGCGGTATTCGACCTATGGCGAGGTGGAAGCCCAATGCCGTGCATACCGGCAGGCGTGCCTGACGCAGATCCTTCCGCTCGAGCAGCGGCTCGGCTGGGACACGATCGATGTCGCCCGCGCGATCTCCCTCGGCTGGAATACAGCCGTCACGGACGCGACCCACTTTCGCCACCACCGGCCCATGGGCGAGCGAGACGGAAGCCGTTGGCGAAGCTGGTACGCCCAGGGAGAAGCGAGTCACTTCCTGCACTACCGACCCGGCTACACGGTCGCGCGTGCGCTCTATCGTGCTCGCACGGAACGGGCCGCCCTCGCCCTCATTCTCGGCTTCGCATCCGCGAGCCTTCGAGGACAGCCGCGCGAGCCCGCCCCGGAACTGCGGCGCTTCGTGCGTGACAAGCAGCGATTGCGCCACCTGAACAGACGGCGCCGGGAAGCAGTCGGATGGGTAGAGCCGGAATGAAGCACCGCCAACGCTCGGAACAGGTGGACGTGCTGATCGTCTGCAGTCCCGGTGGCCATCTCCTCGAGATGCTCGCACTGGAGTCCGTGTGGTCGACAAACGCACGTGCGTGGGTAACGCTCCCCGGCGAGGACGCGCGTTGGATCCTCCGCGGCGAGACCGTCTACTTCGCCCACGCACCGACCATACGAAGCGTCACGAACCTCATCAGAAACCTGTTGCTCGCCGTATCACTCTTGCGCAGGCTTCGGCCGACGCTGGTCTTGAGCAACGGAGCTGGGGTAGCCGTACCGTTCGCCTGGGCCTCGCGCCTGGTCGGTATTCGGTACGCGTATGTGGAATGCGGTGGACGGGTCGATCGGCCCTCCTTGAGCTGCAGGCTGATCGCGCCGGTCACCGACACGGTATTCGTGCAATCGGAGGAGCTCGTCTCGAAGGTTCGACGAAGTCGGTACGTCGGGACGATCGCGCCACCGGTTGCGCGGCTACAGGCATTGAGCGACGGCGACCCTTCGCACGACGGCCCCGTTTTCGTCACGGTCGGAGCCAACGACCGTTATCCATTCGCGCGACTCCTCCACGGAGCGGAGCTCCTCGCGGCCACGGAACCCGTGAGCGTGCAGTACGGCGCCGGCCCACAGCCTCGCCTTGAACGCAGCGTCTCCTTCATGCATTTCGAAGACCTGGTGGCGAATCTCAAGTCGGCGAGTGCCGTGGTGACCCACGCCGGAATCGGGTCGGTATTGCTGGCGCTCGCGTGTGGCAAGAGGCCGGTTGTGATTCCACGCCGGCGCCTCTACGGCGAAAGCGTCGACGATCACCAAGTCGCGTTCGCTGCTCTGCTCGCGTCAAAGGGCCTCGCACACGTCGTAACTGAGCTCGCCGACCTTCCCGCAGCCGTCACTGCCGCCCAGGCTGATCGTTGGCAGGCGCCAGACAACGAGCAGTCGGCGCTCGCCCGCGAGCTGAAGTCGATTCTCGACGCCGGCCGACCCGCACGGACGAGCCGATGGCTACGCCTGGGATTGCCACACGGGCCGAACGCCGCGTAACGACGCGGGCGCGCATCGCTGGGGCTCGTCCCACTCGTCACGGCGGTGCGCAGTTCATCCCAGCAAGGTGAGGCGTTCGCACCCCGCCTCGTTCACGATCGAGCGCGTGTCGCATGCCGCGATGATCCGGCTTCGGAATTGCGGGGAACGATGATTCTGATCGTCTTCATCATTCTCTCGTTGTTCGTGCCGTGGCCGTGGAACCTTCTCGTGCTGGCCGGCGGCGTGATCGCCGAAGTCGGCGAGGTCATCTGGGGGCGCCGTCTCGCGAGGCGGTGGCGGGCGAAGACCGGCGTCCAGACCATGATCGGCTCGCCCGCCGAGGTTGTCGCCCCATGCCGCCCAACCGGACAGGTTCGCGTGCACGGCGAGCTCTGGGGCGCAATTTGCCACGACGGCGCCGACGTCGGAGACACCGTGCGGATCGATGCGATCGATGAGTTGACTCTCACCGTCACGGCCTGGGAAGGCGACCTCCCTCCACAAGCCCGATCACGAAGGAGATCAGCGTCCCGCGAGACGACGAACCCCGGGACCTAGGCGGGTCGGCGGGGCTGGCGGCGAGTTGCGGCGGCGGATACCGGCGCCATCGAACTGCCGAATGCATCGATGAAGAGCGAGCACGGCCCGCCCAAGAGGGGAAGCTTCCCGGTGAGCACATCGACCTTGTACGTCAGCTGATGGCCGGTCAAGCTCGGTTCGCGCAAGATGACCGTGACGTCCCCGGGCGCATCTGGCTCATCGTCGAGGAAGGAGATCACGGCGTGGGGCGGGTCGGCGGCAAAGCTCTCGTCGCCGTCGTTCCAAAGCTCGAGGAAGCGGTGCGACGGTATGTGCCCGGCCTCTCGCCGCGGTCGATTCGTGAAGTAGATGGTGGCATCGGCGAGGCCGTGGAGACTGATCTCGTCGTCATGGGCGCTGAACGCCGCGCCGTTCTGCACGAACACCGCATCGAGGCGCTCGAGCTCCTTCCGGCCGGCGGTGCCCACTAGCGCTTCCCTCGATGGATCGGCGGCGTCGAAGGGCCGTCAGCGCCTACGCTCACGCGCTCGGCTGCATCCCCACCCGCTGCCATGTCGATTGCCATCTCCAACGAGCCTCGTCGCCCGGGTGCGATTTCGCATCACCCGAACCGGACGACCTTGCACTTCACCGACGGCACCGTTGAAAGGGTGCTCACCCCTTCCGGGTGAGGCTCAACGTGTCTCGTCATGCGTGGACGGGCTGGGGCGTCTCGGATCCGTGGAGAGCCTCCTGCAGCTGATCCTCCGTCTCCTTCGACAGGGATGACGTGAGCACGGTTCCGCCGTACTTGCTCAGTCCGGCGACGGCCTTGTCGGGTGTCACCTTCCCGACGACGAGGAACAGCGCCGAGGTTCCGGGCTGCATCGCTTCCCGAACCTGATCGATGAACACCTGGTCGACGGTGTTCTCCTGAACCTTCCCGAGCAACGCACCGAGCCCGGCGCCGACAGCCATACCGAGGAACGGGACGAAGAAGAGCATCCCGAAGAGCACGCCCCAGAACATCCCCCACGAGGTGCCGCCGGCCACAGCGTGGTGGTTCGTCGACACCTTGAAATTGCCGTCCCTCGACCGCACGATCGAAGCGACTGCGTCGGTCTGGATGACCAGATCCGCGGCGAGGTGCTCCGCCTCGACCTGGGCGATCGCCGCGGTGGTCTCGTCGGGATACGCAATCGCGATCAGGTCAGCCATTTCTCCTCCTGAGCGTGTGGGCGCGGAATGGCTTCCGCTGAGCTGAGAATCCCTTGTTGCTCCCTCCCGAGCATCGCCCCGTTGGGATGAACACATGCGGCCTTCGCCCAGATGGGACGATGCAGATCCGCTGCTCGAGCCCGAGCCTTGTGTTGGTTCCCGGCGCTGCATGCGCGTCGGAGGAGAACGCCTGACCTGAGAGGAGCAGCGATGCGACTGGACTTTGGGAAGCCCGTTCACTGTGTCGACGGCGCGTTCGGACAGTTGGACGACGTGGCGATCGAGCCGATCGCTCATACGGTGACCCATCTCGTGGCGCGGCCGAACGACCTCGACGGCGTCTCGCGGCTCGTTCCGATCGAGCTCGTCGACCGGTCTTCCGACGGTCAGAAGGAGTTGAGGCTTCAATGCACGCTGGACGCCGCGACGCAGTTCCCGTCGGTGCAGGAGTACGCCTACCTCTCCCTCGACGAGGTTCCGTCGGAGGACGCCAACTGGGACGTCGGCGTCGAGGAGGTCCTCGAGACCCCCTACGCCGGCCAGCTCGACTACTCAGGCGTCGATTCCGCCTACGGCGTGATCTACGACCGGGTGCCGAAGGGTGAAGTCGAGATCCGGCGCGCGAGCGGAGTCGAGTCGACCGACGGCGACTTTCTCGGGCGCGTCAACGGGCTCATCGTAGGCTCGGACGACCGGATCACCCATGTCGTCCTCGAGAGAGGCTACTTCTGGCGACGGCGAGAAGTCATCGTTCCGCTCAGCGCGGTCGACAGCGTGCGAACCGACACGGTGACCGTGAGCCTCTCGAAGAAGGCGATCGGCGCACTCCCGTCGACCCGCGTCCACCGGTGAGCTTGAGCCCGCCATCTTCATTGGCCGCGCGTTCCACGGTTCACCCTTTCCGGACGACGCCGGACACGTCGCGGTACGCGACAACACGGGGTACCACGCCGGTTGCCTGGAGGGAGGCGGCGATGCAGCGAAAGGAGTTCGCGTGAACGCGCCAGCGGCAACGGCCGAGGAACGTCTCCGCAGGATCGCGAGGGGAGACCTTGCCGGCCTCGGCGTCCTCGCCAGCATGCACGACGGCGTTCGCGAGGCGTCCGGGCTCGACGCGCAGACGTTCGAGCTGGTGCAGATCGCGGCACTCGCTGCCGTCGACGGCTCGGCAGTCTCGTGGGTGCTCCACCTCGACATCGCCGACGAGGCGAATCTCGACGTCACCCAGTTACTGGGGACACTTGTGGCGATAGCCCCGATCGTCGGTACGCCACGCGTCGTGTCGGCCGGCGCGAAGATCTTGCGCGCCGTGGGGCTTGCCGAAGCCGTCGCTGCGGATCGTTAGAGGCTTGAACATACCCGGATTCACCCGGTTCGGGCGATGACCGCACATCGCAGACACGGTTTGCTTCGTGGCAGGGCGCCGGTATCCGCCGGCGTATAGGTGAGCGCGAAGCGCGAGAGGACTGCAGCGTTGAGCATGGAGACACTCGAGCCCACGCGGGAAACACGCGGATCGGACGCCGAACATGGTCGGACACGAGCCGGGGCGCTCGCCGCGCCCAGCTGGTTGCAGGACCTCGGCCGCACGTCGTGGCTCGTCGTGGGCTTCGCTGTGCTCATGGTCGGTCTCGCGTGGATACTCGGGACCGCCGCGACGATCGTCGGCCCGCTCCTCGGCGCGACGATCGTGGCCACCGTCGCGATGCCGCTCGTTGCCGGGCTGAAGCGGCATCGTGTGCCGCGCGTGGCAGGTGCCGCGCTGGTTCTCGTCGGATTGATTGCCATCGCGGCATTGATCGGAATCGGCGTGATCGCGGGAATCACCGGCCAGCATGCAGACATCTCCAAGAACGCTGCCGCGAGCGCCGATCGGGCACAGTCATGGCTCACGAGCATGGGCGTCGATCAGGCCGGATCAGCCAGCGCGAAGGCGAAGCTCGAGAGCGACGTGCCGAAGATCATCGCGGCGTTGTCGGTGGGTGTCATCAAGGGGATCCAGGGGATCGCCTCGGTCGTGTTCGGGCTCTCGCTCGCGGCGCTGAGCACGTTCTTCCTCCTCAAGGACGGCCCGTCGATGCGTCGATGGGTCGACAGGCATCTCGGAGTGCCGGTTCCCACCGGACAGACGATCACGGGAGGGGTCATCCGATCGCTACGTGGCTACTTCCGTGGCGTGACCATCGTGGCTGTCTTCAACGGCGTCGTCGTGTCACTCGGAGCACTCGTCCTCGGTGTGCCGCTCGCAGGCACGATCGGCATCGTGACCTTCCTGACGGCATACATTCCGTTCGTCGGCGCGTTCGTCGCCGGCGCGTTCGCCGTCATCATCGCCCTCGGCGCGCAGGGCACGTCGACTGCGCTCATCATGCTCGTCATCGTCTTGCTCGCGAACGGGCTTCTCCAGAACATCCTGCAGCCGTTCGCGATGGGATCGGCCCTCGACCTCAATCCGCTCGTCGTGCTCGTCATCACGATCGGAGCGGGCTGCATACTCGGGATGCCGGGGCTCGTGCTTGCCGCGCCGCTCACCTCGGCGGCGGTTCACATCTCGCGGGATCTGGCCGCGGCGCGTGCGAATGCTGACCCCGGCGTGACCGGGACAGAGCCCGATCCATCGCACCAGCCCGTTGCGCCGCCGGTCGCGTCCGTATAACGACGCCCCCGGCGCGCGTCAACCCGTAGGGACGAGTGGTCCGACCTGGACCGTTTCGTCGACGAGGCCGAGCCTCACTGCCACTTCGATCGCATCGCTGCGCGACGAGACGTCGAGCTTCCGGTAGACCGAGATCGCCTGCGTCTTGATCGTGTTCCGGGAGAGGAACAGGCGCTCCGCGATTTCTCGGAACGAAAGATGCGTCGTCAGGAGCGGAAGGAGCCGCAACTCGGCCGCGGTGAGCCCCGACCCTCGAGCTTGATCGACGGCCGGGCCGTCGGCGAGCGACTCGCGCAACGTCTCGGCTTGCCCGACCAGAGCGCCGAGATCCCGTCGTCGACCGAGGATGACGTCGATCTCGTCCAGAAGATCCCGTGCCGATGCGATGTCGCGAAGCGCGACGAATGTTCGTGCGAGCTCCAGCCGTGTTTGAACCGACAGCCACGGAACGGCTTCCGTCAGGAAGGGAGTAAGCAGACGCGCGCGGTCCAAGCACGCTCGTGCGCCTTCCCAGTCACCGCGACGCAGGTGCGAACGTGCCGATGCGGCGAACTCGAGCGCACACGGCGCAGACGTGTCGAGCATGCCCGTCGCGAGGAGCTCCACGAGCGTTTCCGCCTGGCTGTCGGCGCCCGCATGGTCGTGCGCCTCTTCGGAGATGAGCATGCGCTCGCTGGTTGCGACGACCTCGGTCTCACGGAAGCCGACCTCCTGTGCGCCGGTGACCGCCTCTTGCAAGATGCGCGTCAGCGCGCCGGTTGTCGCCGAGCATGAGATGCGCTGCGGCGCTCACGAGCAGCGCCAGAGGCCGCCATTGGCTGTCCTCCGGTAGGTTCGAAACGGCGAATTGGGCGTCGGACAGCATCGTGCCGATGCCGTCGCGGCACATCGCCGCCCGCACCACGGCGATCTGCGGAGGCAGCGTGGGGTCGGCAATTTCCGGCCGTTCTGCTGCCGCGAGCCAGCGCTCGGCGTCGGCGACGGATCCCCGCGTGGCGTGAATGTAAGCGCCCCGCGCCGCAATCGCGGGATAGCGCTCGAGGAGCGGATGCCGATCGAATCGCTCGAGCCAGAGCATGACTGTCTGCCCGCGGCCGCTGCAGTAGGTCGGAAGCGCAATCGTCTCGAGAATCCGCGCGGCGGTCTCGATGTCGCCTGTCTCGAGCGCCAGGTCTACCGCCGATTCCGGATAGCCGTGCTGCTCGAACCAGTCGGCCGCGCGGCATCCCATCGCCCGGACGAGCTGGGGCTCGCTCTCGAACAGCTCACGGCGAAGAAGATCTCGGAAGAGGTGGTGGTAGCGATACCACTCGCCATGCACGTCGAGTGGAACGAGGAAGAGATTCGAGCTCCTGATCGCCTCGAGCTCCCGCGACGAGTGCGTTTGGTCGAGGGTCGCGTCGCAGAGGGAACCGCACATCTCCTGGAGCAGGGATGTCCGCCGCAGGAACGTCAGCTGCTGTCGCGTGAGCCCCGCGAGATACTCGGCGTGGAAGAAATCGGCCACGTAGCGGTCGCTCCTCCCCACGGAGGACGTCGCACCTGCCTTGCCACCGCCGTTCGCGCCGGGACGCGGTCTTCGCGAGGCCAGCGCCTCGAGATAGAGAGCGCCTGCCCAGCCCTCGGCCCTGTCGATCAACTCGGCCTGCGCGTCGTCGGAGAGCTCCACGTCGGCGGCCCGTAGGAACAACTCGGCCTCACGTTGGCTGAACGCCAGGTCGCGTTCGTCGAGCTCGAGAAGGCTCCCCCGGACGCGCAGACTCGAGGTGAGCGCAGTCGCGACGCGGCCGCAGACAACGACTGTCGACCCGTCCGGAATGTGGTTCGCGAGAGCGGCCAGCACCTCGGCGGCGTCGCCGTCGGTGATCATGTGCGCGTCGTCGAGGACGAGCACGAAATGTTCTGTAGCTGCGATCATCGCCGCGACTCGCGGAACCGCGCTCGGCCAGACCGTCGGGCTGGCGGCGGCGAGCGTCTCGAGCACGCGTTCGTCGACCGGCGCGACCGCGTCGAACGCCGCGGCGACGTGCCGAAGAAGGACGATCGGGTCGTTGTCGCGCCGGTCGAGCGAAAGCCAGGCAAAGCCTCGATCGTCGCGGACGGCCCACTGGGCGAGGAGGGTGCTCTTCCCGTACCCACCGGGCGCGACGATCGAGACGGCCCTGGATGACTGGTCCGCTCGCAGTCGGTTGACGAGCGCCGTTCTCGAGACGGCCCGCGGGTCGAGCTCAGGCGCCCGAATTTTCGCCGCGACGACATCGAACGGGAGCTCGGGGCGATCGTCGACCTCGGCGAGGACCACCTTCGCGCCGGCTCGGCGGAGCAGCGGGGTCGGCGCGGTTCGGGTGGTCGCGGTCACTGCTCTCTCCTGAGGTCATGGGCCGAGGGAGTACCAGCCCGATTCTCTCTCCAGACGTTGCCCGTCCTGAATAGGGGATTCCACCGAAATCGTTCGCGGTCAGCCACGGCCTCGGGGGTGCTGGCACGTGGGTGTAGAGTCTTTGAACGCGGGAGAGGGCGGCGCCCTGGAATAGGCAACCATCACCAACGGGGAGCGAACTCATGCAGCCTTCTGTTTGGACGACGGCTTGGCGGGCCCGGCGTCAGCACACTTCGCGGCGGGCCTGATGGCGATCCGCGTTGTCGTCGGGGAGGCCAACTACCTCATCAGCGAGGGGATCACGCGGCTCCTCGAGAGGATGGACGACGTCGAGCTCTTGGCGTCGACGGACGACCTGAATGCACTCCGGGAGTCGGTCGCCACCCTGCAGCCGAACATCGTGCTGACCGACGTCCGCATGCCGCCGACCCACACCGACGAGGGAATCCGGTTCGCCGCCGAGCTGCGACGTTCGCATCCTGACCTGGGCGTGGTCGTCCTCAGCCAGCACATGGAGTCGGCGTCTGTGATGGCGCTCTTCGCCGAGGGATCGGCCGGGCGAGGCTACCTTCTCGAAGAACGGCTCAGGGAGCCGAGCACCCTGCGCGATGCCCTCCGCACCGTCGCCGAGGGCGGCTCGATAGTCGACTCGCGCGTCGTGGAGCACTTGCTCCTTCGGGGTTCTCCACGTGATGTGCAGCTCGACCGCCTCACGCCGCGCGAACGCCAGACGCTCGCCATGATCGCCGAAGGCCGGAACAACAACGCGATCTCAGAGGAGCTCAAGATCACGAAGCGCGCCGTCGAGGGATACATCAATGCGATCTACGGCAAGCTCGACATCTCGGACTCGGGCGACGTCAACCGCCGCGTAAAAGCCGCGCTGGTCTTCCTCGCCGCCGAGCCCGAATAGGGCACGCCCGCCTCTGGCGGAGGGTCGACTAGATCGGCGAGCTCTCGCCCGGACGGAGGACGCGTACCTCCACGTCGGGCGCTACGCGCCGCGCGTGCTCGGCGAACCGCAGGCCGGCGTCGGGGTTGTGAGGGGTCCCACGGTAGAACGGTGCGAACGTCCCCCAGTGAACCGGGATCGCGATCCGCGGGCGCAGGAGGGTCAGCGTCTCGGCCGCGGCCGCGGCGTCGAGATGCCCCGCCGGAATGCGTGCGCCCCAGCCTGCGACCGGAAGCAGTGCGACGTCGAGTGACGGCGCGAGCTGAGCCATGCCGTCGAAGCGGTCGGTGTCACCGGCGAAGTACACGCTCCGCGTCCCCTCGACCACGTATCCGAGCGCAGGCGACCGTACTCCAATCGGCCCACGGCCGGGCGAGTGCTCGGCATGTGTCGCTCGAACCACGACCGCGCCGATGTCGACGTGCTCGCCTTCTTCCACCTCCGTCACGTTGCTGAAGCCGCGGCGTCGAAGGAGCCGCGCTGCACCCACGGGAATGACGACGGGCACGTCACGGCCCAGCAGTTCGATGGAGCGGAGATCGAGGTGATCCCAATGGGCGTGGGACACGAGCACGGAGTCGACACGCGACAACTCCAGCACGGGTGGCACGACTCGGCGCAGATGCGCAGCTCGCGTGCGAAGCAGTGGATCGGTAAGCAGGCGCACGCCGTCGAGCTCGATCACTGCCGTCGAGTGACCCAGCCACGTGATACGCCATCGTTCGTCATCGTGCGAGTCTCTCCGGTCTGGCGGCGCAGTGAATCACCCGATCGGGACGATGCCCCGAAGGCGGGGGAACGGGCCGAAACCCGCGTCGTCGCACGGGCTCGGCCGGTGTGGAGCGGAGGGGGAGGGATTTGAACCCTCGTCGGACCCAAAAGCCCGAAACGGTTTTCGAGACCGCCGCATTCGACCGCTCTGCCACCCCTCCGTGCCGGTGGGATGGTACCGGCGTCGCATCTCGTTCAACGCCGGATCGGTCATGCGACAACGCCGGCGGCCAAGGAGGCCGCCGGCGTTGTCGTTTCCGTGCGTGTGTTCGTTGGCGCTACCGGTCGTCTGCGCCGGCGTCGCAGTACCCGGTGACGGGGCGCGACGCTCCGTCCATGTCCTGCGTGGTGATCGGATCGCAGACGGCGGCCGGCACGAAGTTGTCGGCCGCCCCCGTGGCACCCAGGTGGTAGTCGTCTCCGACCATTGGTGCGTTCACCTGGTTGACGAATGCCGGACTGGCGACCAGGTCGGTCGCCCCGCAGGCGATGCCACCCCGCCAGATGTTGTACTGGTACGAGACGGTGGACGGGCCCCACGGTGTCGTGCAGCCGGCGCCGTTACCCGACGCGTTGGTCGCGAAGAGCGGCATGTCGTTGCCGATCAGCTGGAAGGTGGCGCTGGGCCAGCAGCTTCCGCAGCCGTTCGGTCCGATGAGCAGGCCCACTCCTGAGTTGAACGCGATCGTCCACGTTCCCGCGAAGCCGGTGGTCGCTCCGTCGGTCGTTCCAGACGCCTTCAGGTAGATGCCCTTGTTCCCGCAGCCACCGGGAACGCCGGAGATCGCATTGTCCACGATGGAGACATTCCGCTGCAGCGACCCGTTCGTGTTCTCGAAGAAGATCGCCTGGCACTCCACGCCGTAGAGGCGATTGCGACTGACCGTCCCACCGTCGACACCCCAGATGTGGATGCCGTCCTCGTGGCAGCCGGCTGCATTCGTGCAAGTCTGGTCCGGGCACGCTCCGAATGCCTGAACGGGATACAGCGCGCAGTCGCGGACGACGTTCTGGATCAGGTTGTCGTCGATCAACAGGTGGCACACCTGCGTCGTGCAACTCGAGGGCGCGAGGTTGGGCTTTCCGATCCGAATGCCTTCAGGGCTGGCTCCTTTGCCGCCGTTGAAGCCACAGCAGGCAGGCCCGATCGTATTGCTCACGAGTGAGACATAGTCACCGACGAAGAAGCTGACGGACGGACCGTCGACCTTCTTGCCCACGTTGATGTCATCGTGGCTGATGGTGACGTGGTTGTTTCCCAAGCCGGTCGTCGTACTTCCGCGGATCATTCCGTTGACCGTGAGACTGTCGAGCGTGACGTAGCTGACACCGTTCCCGAGGGTCAGTGCGACTGCACCGTTCGCCTCGATGGTCGCGCACCGTGGCATCTCGGAAGAGATCGTCGTCAGACCGGTCTTGCCGGCGGTAGTGAGCACCTGCGGCGGATAGATGCCGCACTTCACGAGGATTGTTCCGCCAGTTTTGGGAAGAGCCGCGAGTGCCGCCTGAAATGTCCCACAGGCCGTTGCGTCGTTGTAGGCAGTAGGAGTCGACGAGTACGGGCACGTGCCGCCGTTGAGGTCGACCCATAGATTGGCGGCCTGCGGTGGAGCGGTCACTGTCCAGGAGAAGGTTGCGGACGCCGTGCCGATGCTGGACGTGGCGGTCACGGTGAAGGTGTGCGTGCCGATCGTCAGGCTGTTGTAGACGACCGACCCGGTGCAGGCGGTTGCTGCTGCAGCGTCGATCGAGCAGAAGACGCTCGTCGCGTTCGCCGTCGAGAATGCGAACGTGGCGGAGGTCGAAGTCGTCGAGGCCGACGGGGTCGAATCGATGGTGACCGTCGGCGGAGCGGTCACCGTCCAGGAGAAGGTTGCGGACGCCGTGACCGTGCCCGACGTGGCGGCCACGGTGAAGGTATGCGCGCCGACCGTGAGGCCGTTGTAGGCGATCGAACCCGTGCAGGCGGTTGCTGCTGCTGCGTCGATCGAGCAGGAGACGCTCGTCGCGTTTGCCGTCGAGAATGCGAACGTGGCAGAGGTCGAAGTCGTCGAGGTCGGGGGGCTCGAATCGATGGTGACCGAGGGGTTGCTGGCTGCGGCCGTGACCGTCCACGAGGCCAAGGCATGGTTGGAGCCGGCGGTGTTGGCGACGCGGACGCTGAAGGTGTGTGAGCCCAGCGAGACCCCGGTCAGGTTGACGGGGGAGATGCAAGCGACCGCGGTTGTGCTGTCTCGTGAGCACGTTGTCGTCGTCGCGCCCGAGGAGGTCCACGCGATCGTCGCGGTCGTCGCGGACGTGGACGCCGGCGGCTGTGAGGTGAGGGTCACGGTCGGAACGACAACCGAGGACATGGCCAGAGAACGACTCGGCGCTGCGCGGTGCGTCAGGTGACCGGGTGAGGTCCGCGAGGTTGCTGCGGTGGCCAGGCCAGTGAGCGCGCCGGCAAGCACGAGTGCGATCGTTGACGAGATGAGGCGGCGGGTGGACATGAGAATCAGCTCCGAACGTTGTGAGGGCAATGTGCGGCGTGCGGCCTGGGCGATGGACCGGGCTACTTACGTCGTCGTCGTCTCGCCGAGCCGCGCGGACACTCCAACGGGTACGCCCAGGTGTCGAAAACGAAGGCCGGTCATGCCCCGTTTCGGCGAGCTCGGCGGTCGAAGCTCGGCGGTCTCGGCGCCGAGAGGCACCGAGTCCGCCGGTTCGACGTGCTAGTGCTCGCTCGCGCCCGCGTCTGCCATTCCGGTGCGTGCGATCCCATCGATGTCGAACGCCGGGTAGCCGATGCCCGGCGATACCTTCCCGTATGCGCTCGACCCGGCCAAACGGAAGTCATAGTTCGCTGCATCGACATACGGGGCAGTCGTGGTACCGAGGGCGGTGTCGGAGCCGCAACCGGTACCTGCAGTAGCGAGCAGAACGTTGGCTCCTACGAGACCCGCCTTCGAGCACGAGCTGACCGACGTGAAGAGGTTGCCGGTGACGATGCCGTTCGTCCACGTGCACGCGCCGGCATCTTCCTGGTAGTTGACGCCACCAGGACCGCCCGCGTTGTAGAAGCTGTTGTTGCGAATGATGAGGTGATCGAATGTGCCTCCAGTGCTCGTGCAGATGAAGACGACATTGGCGATCCTTTGGGCCCTGTAGCCAAGTGCCTTCGCGTGAGATGCGGGAGCGTCGAAGACATTGTTCTCCAGCACGAAGTAGCTCGTCGTATCGTTGCGGCCGACCGTCTGTGACTGAGCACTGATGTTCTGCTGCACGCAGTCCTCGAAGCGCGAGTTGATGATCGTCGTGTGATCATGTGGAAAGTCTGCATGGAGGCACTCCGCATGACCCGTCGAAGTCGTCGGCAGCACCACGTCATGGATGGTGACGTCGTCGAGCATGACATTGCTCGAGTACTGAGACGTCGTCGTTCCGGTGCAGTCTCTGATGTGGTTGACCTGGCCGACGGTGGCCGAGCCGATCGCATTGCCGGCCGAGGAGTTGGCGATGCTCGTGTTGACCGCACCGATCAGTGAGAAGACACCGCCGTTGGCGTATACGAACCGGCCGTCGAAGACGCTGTTCTGCACGATGATGTCGTGGCCATAGGCACTGTTGCATGTGTCGGACGGACCGTTCCGTGTGCCCGACCGACCGACGACGGTGAGGCTGCCCACGGCGTTGATCCCATCGAACCGAAGGAAGGTGGCGTTCGTCCAGATCTCGCCTGTCGTGACGGTCTCGCCGGCCGCAGGTTGGATCGTGATGCACTGGTCGGTCGTTCCGGACGTCGCGGTAGATGCGTCCGGCCGCCAGATGTTGCAATGTCCGGCGGTGCCCGACTTCGCGGTGCCACGCTGAATCACCTGCAGGCCGTAACTGCCGGCCTTCACGAGCACGCGGTCACCCAATGAGGCAGCCTGGTATGCCGCTTGAAACGACGGGCATGCAGAGGCATCGACGTACGTCGCGGGCGACACTGATCGGGTGCACGTACCGCCGTTTGGGTCAACCCACAGATTGGCGCCGCTCGAGCCCTGGAGGGCAGCGGTCACGGACCACGAGAATGCTGCGGAGGAGGATAGTGCGCCCGACGCGGCGGTCACGGTGAAGGCATGCGTGCCGACCGTCAAGCTGCTATAGCCGATCGACCCGGCGCAGGCGGTTGCTGCAGCGCTGTCCAGCGAGCACGTGACGCTCGTCGCGTTCGCCGTCGAGAATGCAAACGTGGCGGACGTCGCCGTGGTGGGGTTGGCGGGGCTAGAGTCGATGGTCACCGAGGGGCTGGCGCTGGTGCTGCCGCTCCCGCTGCTGGGGGCGGTGATCGTCCACGAGGCCAGGGCGTGGTTTGAGCCTGCTGTGTTGGCGACGCGGATGCTGAAGGCGTGTGAGCCGAGCGAGAGCCCGGTCAGTGTGACGGGGGACGTGCAGGCGACTGCGGTCGTGCTGTCCGTGGAGCACGTGGTCGTCGTGGCGCCCGAGGACGTCCAGCTGATGGTGGCTGAGGTTGCCGATGTGCTGGCGGGCGGCTGTGCAGTGAGCGTCACCGTCGGAACCACGTGTGGTCAGCGGTGCGGCGGACGCGAAGCCGGCGACTGCGCCGGCGAAGAGCAGAAGTGCGACGGTCGAGGAGAAGAGGCGGCGGGAGGACATGGGGATCAACTCCGAACGTTGAGGGCGATGTGTGGCGCGCGGCCTGTGCACCGGGCTACCCAGGTCCTCGTCTTCTCGTCGGGCAACGCGGAGACTCCGACGGGTACGCGCCGATCCCGAAAACGGAAGGCCGTCCCTGCCCCGTTTGGTGTGCTCGGCGCCCGGATTCAGCGGGTGGCGGCTGTGACTCATCTCGAGTCACGCTAGGCGCCATCTCTTCACGAAAATGACCCGCCTTCGTCACACTTCGCGCGCCTACGGGCGAAGGTTCGACGACACACAAAACCCGAGCCGGCTCAGTTGAGCCGGCTCGGGTGCGTGGATGTTCCTGTATTGGCTAACGGTCGAGACGTGTGACGGCTACCACTGTCTCGACGTGAACCATGCGAACGTGTACGCGGCGGTCGACCAACCGCCGGAGGCGTTCGACGCGACGTTGCAGTGCGGGTCCGGCGCGGTGTCGAGGAAGCACCAGGTGTGCCCGCCGCCGGTGACGGCGACTGCCCGGAACTGACTCGAGGTCGGGACGTTCGCACATGAGTAGTCGTAGATGTCGCTGAGCACACCCGAGCCGGTCGTGGTGTGAACGGCGGCGGCGCAGCCGCCGAGGTAGCTCGACCACCATGTTCGCGTGCCGTCGAGTCCGAGGATCGTGTGGTCGCACGCGGTGGTGCAGTTGCTCGGGAGGTTGATCGTCCGGTACGGGTCCTGCTGCGTGTTCTTGCCCGAGATCTCAAGGTAGAAGACGTGCTTGTTGCCGGCCGGGCAAGCACCGGTCGTCGTTCCGTACTTGGCGTTCGCGCCGCCGCCCATGGTCATGCCGCCTCTGAAGAGCGCGGAGGAGTCGCAGAGTGCGTCTCGGGCCATGTTGGCGCCGGCGGAGCCGCCGAGGATCCACCTGCGGCTCGCGTCGAGGGCGAAACGGGATGTCGCGTCGGCGACGGCGGCCTTGATGTAGCCCTCGTCGCTCGGGTTCGGCGAGGAGCATGAGCCTCCTCCGACGACGCCGCCGGCACCGCCGCAGTCGGTCTGCGGGTGCAGCCAGCTTCCGTTCGGGCGGTTGGCGATCGAGGGCGGCATGAGGACGATCACGACGAAGCGGTCGGCGATCGCCTGTGCGATCATCTTCGTGTCGGCGAGCTCGTCGATCAACTGGGCGCTCTCGTGACTGCCTCCTCCGCCGGAGAGGAAGAAGATGGCGGATGCCGGATGTGAGGGATCGTTGGTGACGAGGTGCGCCGGGACGTAGTAGCCGTAGTGGCGTGTCATCGTCGTGGTCCCGTCGGTGACGCCGGCTAGCGTGACGATCTGCGTCGACGGCCACACCGGCACCGTTCCGCTCGAGCACGGGCTCGGTGAGCAGATGCCGAGCGACGTGCCAGCTCCAGCAACCGGAGGCGGGGGCGGCGGCGGCGGGGCGGGGGCGGCGGCGGCGGGGGCGGCGGCGGCGGGGGCGGCGGCGGCGGGGGCGGCGGCGGCGGGGGCGGCGGGGGCGGGGGCGGCGGGGTGCCGGTGCCGGCCGCGTCCTTCCACGTGGCCACGGCGTGGTTGGATCCGGAGGCGTTGGCGACGCGGACGGCGAACGTGTGCGACCCGATCGCGAGCCCGGTGAGGGTATCGGGGGATTTGCAGGCGACTGCGATCTTGTTGTCGCGTGAGCACGTTGTCGTCGTGGCACCCGAGGATGTCCAGGTGATCGTGGCCGTGGTTCCGGACGTGGTGGCCGGCGGCTCTGCGGTGAGCGTCACCGTGGGAGCCACGGTCGTCAGTGGTGCGGCGGAAGCCAGGCCAGCGACGGCGCCGGCGACCGTGAGGGCGATCGTCGAGGAGATGAGACGGCGGAATGACATGAGGATCGACTCCGAACGTTGAGGGCGATTTGTGTGGCGCGGCCCGTTGCGGCGGGCTAGCTATGTCCTCGTCGTCTCGTCGGGCCTCGCGGAGACTCGGTACGGGTAAGCCCGAGTCCGGAAAGCGACGGCCGACCCCTGCCCCGTTTTGGTGTGCTCGGCGCACGAAAGCGGGCAGACGGACGCCGCCTGCGTCATCGACTCAAAAGAAAAGCCCCGCCTTAGCGGGGCTTTCACAACGGAGAAGGAGGGATTCGAACCCTCGATGGAGACATTCATCCCCATAACGCCTTAGCAGGGCGCCGCCTTCAGCCACTCGGCCACTTCTCCGAAGCCGGAACGATAGCGAACCCGATTTTCGCCGCCCGCGGCCAGACCGCTCGACCAACCGGTCTTCGAGCGGACGCGTCGAGTCAGTCGTGGATGCGCGCGATCAGCTCGCGGCGCCGGATGACCTTCGCCGCGGTGCCGGCGAGCCGCACGTCGAAGCCGGCATCCGCGGGGAACAGCACCTTGTCGCCGGGGCTCAGCCCCTCGGCATCGGCACCGACGGAGATCACGATCCCGAAGCTGCAATCCGCTTCCGCGCTCGCGGGCAGAATCAGCCCGGCCCGTGTCTCGGCCTCCTCGTCGGTGGGCTCGATCACGACGTAGTCGTCCAGCGGCTCCAGTGAGAGCCTTACCGGGCTGGGATCCGTGCGGGGGTCATCGAGCACGATTGAACGATACTCCGACCCATGGCTTCACCGTTCATCGAGCTCGAGATCGGCGGACGCGTCGTCAAGATCACGAACCCGGAGAAGGTCTACTTCCCGGCGCGCGGCGAGACGAAGCTCGACCTCATCCAGTACTTCATCTCGGTCGGCGACGGGATCGTGCGCGCGCTCTACGAGCGGCCCTGCCAGCTGAAACGGCAGCCGGCGGGGGCCGGCGGTGAAGTGATCTGGCAGAAGCGCGTGCCGGAGCGGCGGCCGGATTGGATCGAGACCGCCCGCGTCACGTTTCCCTCCGGCAGGCACGCCGACGAGCTCTGCGTCACCGAGGTCGCGCACGTGGTCTGGGCCGCGAACCTCGCGACGCTCGAGTTCGGGGCTTGGCCGTCGCGGCGACGCGATCCCGAGAAACCGGACGAGCTGCGGATCGACATCGACCCGCAGCCGGGGACGGGCTTCGAGGAGGCGAAGCGGGTCGCCGCGGTGGTGCACGAGACGCTCGACGAGATCGGGTACGTCGGCTGGCCGAAGACGAGCGGCAACCGCGGCGTGCACGTGTACTGCCGCATCGAGCCGAACTGGGACTTCAAGGTCGTGCGCCGCTGTGCGCTCGCATTCGCGCGGGAGATCGAGCGGCGTGCACCGGATCTCGTCACGACGGCATGGTGGAAGGAGGAACGGGGCGAGAGGGTGTTCGTCGACTACAACCAGAACGCGCGCGACCGAACGATTCTCTCCGCGTACTCGGTGCGCGGGCGTCCCGATGCGACGGTCTCGGCGCCGGTGAGCTGGGACGAGCTGGCCGATGTGGCGACCGAGGACTTCACCATTGCGTCGATGCCGCCGCGCTTCGCCGAGCTCGGCGACCTGCACGCGGGCATCGACGACGCCGTCTGCGACCTGCGCGTGCTACTCGAGTGGGTCGAGCGCGAGGAGTCGGCCGGCGTCGGCGAGGCGCCGTACCCGCCGAACTTCCCGAAGATGCCCGGCGAGCCGAAGCGCGTGCAGCCGTCGCGGGCGAAGAAGCAGCCCGACGACTCGTAGGACATGTCGGGCAGGAACACGTCCGGTGCCTGGCACCCGACGTGTCTGCTGTCGACGATGACTCGATCGGACGGCTGCCGGCGCTGTGGCTCTGCGAGCGGCTTTGCCGGAGGGGACGACGGCTTCAACAGCCACGTCCCGTGCCTGGCACCGGACGTGGCTGCCGGCGACAGGTGAGCTCTACGTCGTCAGATCCTCGACGGAGAGGTCGTCGGGCCGCCGCGGCGGGCGCACCTCTTGCCACGTGCACTGCGCAGGATCCTTGTCGTCGCGGAAGCGCACGAGCTTCGTCCCGTGCCTGAAGCGTCGCTTCTCGAGCTTGTCGAAGCGCACCTCGACGACGAGCTCCGGCAGGAGCGCCGTCTGCTCGAGGTCGCCGGTGCCCCAGCGGTTCGGCTCGGAGAACTGGCGGTCGTTGCTCTCGTCGAGGAGCGGCAGCACCTTCGCCGCGATCTCGGCCTGCGCCTTCGCGCCGACCGCACACGAGCCGACGTAGTCGAGGTTGCCGTCGTCGGCATACAGGCCGAGCAGCAACGTCGCGATCGTCGAGCGGCCGCCCTTCTTCCAGCGCACGCCGACGACGACGCAGTCCGCGGTCTTGTGCGGCTTCACCTTGACGACGCCGTCGCGCGAGCCCGGGAGATACGGGAGCCCGAGCTTCTTGGCGATCACACCGTCGAAGCCGGCCGCCTGCAGCGTCTGCAGCCAGGCGCGGCCCTGCTCGACGTCGTCGGAGACGGGCGACAGCGGCACACCGGTCGCGAGCCGTTCGAGCTCCGCGCGGCGATCCTCGATCGGCCGCTCGTGCACCGGCGCGCCGTCCCAGAGCAGCAGATCGAAGGCGACGAACATCGCTGGGATCTCGGCCGAGAGCTTGCGCACTCGGCTCTCTGCGGGATGGAGTCGCATCTGCATCGCGTCGAAGTCGAGCTTGCCCTCCCGCGAGATCACGATCTCGCCGTCGAGCGCCGAGTCCGGAGGCAGGAGCTCACCGATCCCGCGCAGCTCGGGGAAGTAGCGCAACAGCGGCCGGCCGTTTCTCGACCACAGCGCAACCTCATCGCCGTTTCGCTCGAGCAGCCCGCGGAACCCGTCCCATTTCGGCTCATAGCGCCAGGCGCCCGCCTGCTCGGGCAGCTCGGCGACGAGCTCCGCCTCCATCGGCGGGAACGGAACCTTCGGGCCCAGCGTCGCCGGGCGCTCCACGTCGGCCATGTATGCGAGCCTATCCAGGTGAGGAACCTCGTCGCCCTGTGCGCCGTCACGGCCGTCGTGGCCGGCTGCGGCGGCTCGCGCTCGGCGTCGGCTCCCACGACGGCGCTGCTCAGCGGAGTCCACGTCGACGGGACGAGTGCGACCTTCGAGTTCCATTCGCCGCCGGGCCTCGTCCGCACGCATTTCAGGCCGCGCTCCCAGATCGCCGAGTCCGGCTCGGGCCGGAAAGTGCCTCTGCGCGGACGCGCGTTCCTCGTCGTGAGCTTCTTTCCGGCGGCGACCGCTGAGATGGGCATGACGGGCCTGAAGTTCAGCTATACCGGCCCGAGGCGCCTGCGGCCGGGCACCCCCGGGCCGGTGCAGGAGCTCGTCAAGATCGGCGACTTCGAGGCGCAGCTCGACTGGGCGATCGGCCTCGACCGGCGCCGACCGGTTCAGGTGACGCGCGACGGTACGACGGTGACGCTCACCGTTGGCTCCTGACGCGAACGGGGCGGCCTCTCGACCGCCCCGTTCGTCCAGACCCCTTCACTCGCTCCTACTTCAGCCACGGGGCGAGGAAGCTCTCGATCTCGCGGCAGCCGCGCGGCTTCTCGAGCCGGGCGCGAACGACCTTGTCCTCGACGACGACGAGTGTCGGCGTCGTCTCGACGGCGAACCGCTGGACGAGATCGGGCCGTTCCTGCTCGTCCACGCGATAGAGCTTGAAGGTGCCGTGATTGCGCCGGCGCTGGAGGACCTGCGCGAGAAATCCTTCGACGCGGCGACAGGAGCCGGAGACCGGCGAGTAGAAGAAGACGAGGCCCGGCAGCGGTGCTCCACCGGCGGCCTCGGCGGCATCTGTGCTCAACGTGCCTATGACGTACCTCCTGGTGCGGGGGATTTCATTCGGAGGCGCGGGCGCATCCCGGCGCGTAGAGACGCCGTACCCGCGAGACCGGTCGGTCTAATCCGCGGTTCGCTCAGGATTGGCTCAGAAAAGCTGCTGACTCCTGCGTAACAACACGCAACCCCGGCTGGAGGCGCCCGTCTAATCTGGCCGAGTGAGAAGGGTCGTGGTCACGGGGCTCGGCGCGGTGACGCCGATCGGGAACGACGCACCGTCGTCCTGGCGGGCAGCCGTCGCCGGCGAGAGCGGCATCGACTTCATCCGCTCCTTCGACGCGAGCGAGTTCCCCGTCCGCATCGCTGCCGAGGTCAAGGACTTCGACGCGAGCACCGTTGCGTCTCCGAAGGAGGTCAGGAAGCTCGAGCGCAACGTCCTCCTCTCTCTCGGCGCGGGCCGGGAGGCGGTCGCCGATGCCGGCCTCGACGGGGCCTACGACGCCTCGCGGGTCGGGATCCTCTTCGGAACGGCGATCGGCGGCCTCATCGGCATCGTCGAGCAGTCGGACGTGCTGCGGGAGCGTGGTCTCTCGCGCGTCTCGCCGACCTTCATCCCGAGCGTGCTCGCCGACACCGCCAGCGGCCAGCTCGCGATCTCGCTCGGCTTCCGCGGTCCGAACTACGCGCCGGTGTCGGCGTGCGCCACCGGCTCGCACGCCGTCGGCGAGGCGGCAGAGCTGATCAAGCGAGGCGGCGCGGACGCCGTGCTCGCGGGCGGCGCCGAGGCGTGCATGCACCCGTTGATCCTCGCCGGCTTCTGCGCGATGCGCGGGCTCGTCGCCGAGGACGAGAACCCGGCGCGCGCGTCCCGGCCCTTCGACGCCACGCGCGCTGGCTTCGTGATGGGGGAAGGAGCGTGCGTCCTCGTGCTCGAGGAGCTCGAGGCCGCGGAAAAACGCGGCGCGAAGATCTATGCCGAGATCCTGGGCTACGGCGCCTCGAACGACGCGCATCACATTGCCCAGCCCGATCCCGATTCGATCGGCGTGGCCGAGATGATGCGCAGCGCGCTCGAGCGGAGCGACGTCGCGCCGGAACGCGTCGGCTACATCAATGCGCACGGCACCTCGACGCCGCTCGGCGACGCAGCCGAGACGAAGGCGATCAAGGACGTCTTCGGCGCTCACGCGTACGAGCTTGCGGTCTCGTCGACGAAGTCGGTGACCGGCCACTGCTTCGGCGCTGCAGGCGCGATCGAGGCGATGATGTGCGTGCTCGCGGTCCACGAGGGCGTGCTCCCGCCGACGATCAACTACGAGAACCCCGATCCAGCGTGCGATCTCGACTACGTGCCCAACGCGTCGCGCGAAGCGCGTATCGACGTCGCGTTGTCGAACGCAATGGGCCTCGGCGGGCACAACGGCTGCGTACTCGTCGGGAGAGTCGAATGAGCATCGACTGGGAGGCGATCGAGGCATACGCGGAGGCGCATTCCTCGCCGCCGTCCGAGCTCTTCGAGCGGCTCGACGCCGAGACGCGCGCGACGCAGAGCACTCCGGCGATGATGATGGGCCCGGTCGGCGGTGCGTTTCTCTCGTTCATCGTCGGCCTCAAGCAGCCCCGTCGCGCGCTCGAGATCGGCACGTTCACCGGCTGGTCGTCGATTGCGATCGCGTCGGAGCTGCCGCCGGGCGGAACGCTCATCACCTGCGACGTGAACGAGGCGACGACGGCGATCGCTCGACGCTACGCCGAAGAGGCAGGCGTCGCCGAGCGCATCGAGTACCGCATCGGTCCCGCCGCGGAGACCGTCGCGACGCTCGAAGGTCCGTTCGACCTCGTGTTCATCGACGCCGACAAGACCGGATACATCGACTACTACGAGGCCGTTCTGCCGAAGCTCGCCGATGACGGCGTGATTCTCGCCGACAACACGTTGGCGGACGGCGACGCGATTGAACCGGTGAGCGACTACTCCCAGGCGATTGCGCGTTTCAACGACCACGTGCGCGCGGACGACCGTGTCGAGTGCATCCTGTTGACCGTTCGCGACGGCATCACGCTGATACGGAAGCGACGAGCGCGGGCGTGAGCTCGTCGAGCGACCGGATCACGACGTCGGCCTGAGCGAGCGCGTCTGCGTCGGGCGGATAGCTCGGATTCGGAATCGCGATGACGCGCATGCTCGCCGCCTTGGCCGACCGAATGCCGCTGTGTGAGTCCTCGATCGCGGCGCAGCGATCGGGCGCGACGCCGAGCCGGCGCGCCGCCTCGAGGTAGACGTCGGGCGCCGGCTTCCCGTACGCGACCTCCTCGGAGGAGACGGTCGCCTTGAAGTACCGTTCCAGTCCCGAGAGCTCTAGCACGGCGTCGATGAGCGGCCGGTTCGACGACGACGCAACGGCGAGGGGAAACCGGTCGGCGAGTCGCTGCACCGCCTCGGCCGCACCGTCGACGAGCGGAAGATGCTCGCGATATGCGGCGAGCATCAGCTGCACGACCTCCGCGTTGATCGTCTCCGGCGACTCCGGGAGACCGGCGGTCTCGTGGAGGTAGCGCGACCACTCGGTCGAGCTCATTCCCATCATGGCGCGCTGGATCTCGTCGTCGTAACGGCCGCCGCGGTCGCGCACGTAGGTCTCGCGCTCCGCGTCCCAGATCTCCTCGGACGCGATCAGCACGCCGTCCAGGTCGAAGACGACGGCGTCGATCACAGAGCGTGGTATTCGCGGTCCCGGTACACGAGGGCGCTCGTCGACGGTCCTTGCTCCGCCACGATCACCTCGCCGACGAAGAAGGTGTGATCGCCGACGTCGTGCTCCGCGACGGTGCGCGCCTCGATCCAGCCGAGCGCGCCCTCGATCAACGGCGCGATCTGCCCTTCGCGCGTCTCGACGCCCGCCCAGTGCACGATCGGCGGCAGGCTCGAGGCGAACTGGCGCGCGATCGCCTCCTGGCCCGAGCCGAGCATGCTGACCGCGAAGCCTCCGGCCTGGCGCAGGAGCTCGTAGCAGGAGGCCTGCTTGCCGACCGAGATCCCAACCAGCGGCGGATCGAGCGAGAGCGACACGAGCGATGACACCGTGACGCCCATCCGGTCGCCGTCGTTGTCGATCGCGAGGACAGAGACGCCGTGCGGCCACAGCCGCATCAGCTCCCGAAGGTCGTCTCCGCCCGCCACCGGGTCGATCATACGGACGCGGTCCAGCGGCGAAGCCCGCGGTTGGCGCCTTCCCGCGGCGAGTGCTAGCCTTTTGGCAGCAGCACGCAGGGTCGAAGAAGCCCGCCCCGCACTCGTCCATCCCTAGCAGCAGGGCTGGAGCAGCACCACGGCCGTCCGTAGAGCACGGGTCGGCGTTGATGCTCTAGCCGGGAGGACGAGGGTGGTCGAGATTCGGGTAGCTGTCGGAGACGTCGCAACGGTGCACGGGCTGATGCGGCGATTCGTCGGTGTCTTCGGCCGGGCCGCGGTGTCGTTCGACGCTGCGTGCAACGAGGTGTACGTCAGATCGGATTGGGGTTCGCGTGCCGTCGACCAGGTGGTCTCCGCGGTCGAAGCCTGGCTCCAAGAAGATGGGATTTGCTCGGCGACACTCGCAATCGACGACGTCGCGTACACGGTCGTCGCCCCATGACCGGCCTCGGCTCGCAGATCGCCCTCGTCGCTGCGGTGACGACGGGTATCGGAGTCGTGATGATCCGCCTCGGCCTCGACCGCGGCGCCCTGGTGCGTCGTCGCGCGTCCCGCACGTGCCCGTCGTGCGGACGCACCATCGAGCGGCGCGTCTGCGAGGTGTGCAGCCGCACGTAAACGGTTGGCGAGCGGGGAGCCCGGCGGGGGCCGGGCTCCCGAGCGCTCCGCTGTCTTACGCGCCCCGGCCGACCTTTCGCACGGCACGTAGGACGTCTGCGGCGTGGAATGGGTAGACGAAGACTGCTCGCTCATGGCCGGAGCCGTCGACGAGGTAGGTCGCCTCCGTGTGGGCGATTTCGCGGACGGTGACGCCTGCGACCGTCCGCTTCGCCACGCGTACTCCGATGTCGTAGTCGCGCCAGACACGCGCCAGCACTGCACGAGGCGCGATGCCCCAGCGCCACTGCGGCACGAGCTTCCACTTCGCGGCGTCTTGTTGCATGTTCTGCGCGGCGTCGCCCCACGGGTTCACGCTGACAGCGGCGATCGTCGGCCGGTCGCCGGGCGCAGCACGGCGGACGACGTCGTTCAGAACCTGCGCTTCGAGCGGACAGAGGTTCCGGCAGAGCGGGTCGATGAAGGTGACGAGCACGGGCCGTCCGCGCAGGCTGTGCAGCGAAAGAGGTTTTCCGTTCTGGTCGGTCAAACGGAAGTCCGGAGCCCGTCGCGCTCCCTTCGCCCATGTCATTGCGGGCTCGAGGGGAGTGCGCGGCGTCACGGCTGCGGGCCGTACCTGCGTGCCGCGCGAAAGAACCGCAATGCCGGTGCCGGCTCCCACGCCGACGGCGAGTGCGACACTCCAGAGCAGCCACTTCGCCCACGCGGGAATCGAGCGGGCGCCCCGTTGCGAGCCGGGAGCGTCGGCGCCCTTCGCAACGGATGACTGGCTCGCTGGCATGCGCGCTGGATGGTCCAGAGGCGACGTAGCCGCAGCATACAACGGTGGTTTTCGAGATTGTCCAGGTCGAGATGCGTTCCTCGTGCCCGGCGTTTCCGCTTCGGCTCGGCCGGATCGCGTGCGCCTGCGCGGTCGCTGCGGCCTCCCTGCTTGTGGCGCCTGCGGTGGCCCGCGCGCATTTGCGTGCGGGCACCGTGGCCGTCGACTACCGGGCGAGCATCGCGCCGGATGACGAGGCGGCGTTTACGGCGCGCGTCTATCAGAGCGATCGCGCGATCGCGATCACGGTCCATCCCGGCCACACGGTCGTCGTCCTCGGTTATCTCGGTGAGCCCCTTCTGCGGCTTGGCCCGGCAGGCGTCGCCGTGAACGCGGCCTCGCCGACGTCTGTCGGCGTGGGCGTCCTCTCGAAGGGCGACTTCGTGCGCGGGCGGATGACCGCGTGGCGCGTTCAACCGGGACGGCACTCCGTCGTCTGGCACGACGCTCGAGTGCAAGGCCTGCCTCCGGGGACCGCGCGCGGCCCCTGGTCGGTGCCGCTCCTCGTGGACGGCCGCCGCCGCCGGCTCACGGGCGAGCTCGTGCGCGGCCGTCGTCCGGCAATCTGGACCTGGGCGGCCGCGGCAGCGCTCCTTGCCTGCGCGGTGCTCGCTCTGACGCTTTTTCGCCCAGCCTCGCGGCTACGCTCGTCGCTCGTCTTGGCCGGCGTGGCCGGTGTTGCCGCGACCGTGACGGCGGTCGGGTTCGCACTCGACGACTACGCCTCGCCGGGGACGTGGATCGCGAGCCTCGACGAGCTCGTCTTCGTAGCCGTCGGCTTCGGCGTGCTCGCATGGGGGCCGCGGTCGGCACGGGCCCCAGCGGCGATCGGGCTCGGCTTGCTCTGCGCCGCCGTCGGAATCAGCAAGGGCGCGGTCTTTCTTCACCCGATCGTGCTGTCGTCGCTTCCCGGGACCGCCGCGCGTCTCTTCGTCGCGCTTGCCGTCGGAGCCGGCTTCGCCGCGACGGTGCTCGGCGGAGCCTCGTTGTCGATTCTGCCGGCTGCGCGGCCTCGCGCGCGTCCATAAGCCCTTCACAGAGAACGCTCAGAGGTCCCTCAGGCGCGGCCGGTTGAGTGTTGTGCATGACCAACACACTGATCGTCATCACGCTCAACGCACTGCTGTCGGTTCTCGTCATTCTCGCCCTCGGTGCGCTCGTTCGGCTCGCGCACCGGCTGCCGACGTCGTCTCCGCACCACGACGCGTCATGGGGGAATGGAGGCAACCCGTGGATTCCCTCCGGGCCGCTTCCGCTCGCGCAGCTGGCGGCGCACGAGCGCGAGCGTGAGCTCGCCCGCGCGGCTTAGCCCTGCGCCGCCGGTAGGCCTTCGATTGGCAACGGCCGCGGCCTCGGCGACGGCCGGAAGCCTGGAATCTGCAGCGCGAATGCCGACCCTCGCTCTCTCGGCAGCACGACGCAGGTGCCGCCATGCGCATTCGCGACCGCGTTCACGATCGACAGACCGAGGCCGACTCCGCCGCTCGTCCGCGTGCGTGCGTCATCTGCGCGGGCGAAACGATCGAAGATTCGGTCGAGTGCCTCGGGTGGAATGCCGCACCCGCCGTCGACGACCTCGATCACGAGATCCCCGCCCAGCCCCAGCGCGCGAAGCTCGATCGTCTCGTGCTCCTCCGTGTACTTCACCGCATTCTCGAGCAGTGCGTCGAGCGCTGCGCGCAGCGCCTCCTCGTCGGCCTCGATGTAACCGTGAGTGACCGTGCCGAGGATCCACCGGCGCGGCGCAACCTCGGCCCACCGCACGAAGACGTCTTCGACGAACCCCTCGACGTCGACCTGCGAGACGGCGAGGAACCTCGGCTCGCCTGCTTTCGCGAGCAGTAGGAGCCGGGTGATGATCCGCTCGATTCGCCCCAGCTCGTCGAGCGCCACCGAGAGCTCCGGCGAATCTTCGCCGTGGAGCCCGAGTAGCTCGAGGTGGCCGCGTGCGATGGTCACGGGCGTGCGCAACTCGTGCGACACGTCGTGCAGGAAACGTTCCTGCAGGGCCACGAGCGCCTCCGCTTCGTTGACCGCGCTTGCGCGGCGCTGAGCATGCCAGACCATGGCGAGGAACATCGCCGCCATCAGCGGGACCTCGAAGAGCTCGCCCCAGAGTTGGCTGCCGTCGAACGCATCGCTCGAGATCGACGCCCCCGTCGTCACGACCACGGCGCCGAGGATCAACGCCGTCGGCCAGCGACGCCAGACGCGAAAGCCGTAGACCAGCGTCAGGCTGATCCACACGAAGTGGAACGGGACCGTCTCCCAGTCGGGGTACACGACCATCGCGGCCAGGTTCGCGAGGGCGAAGAAGCCCCACGCGATCTCGATCGCGTACTTACGAGGCCAGGCGATAGCCCGCATGCCGAACCGTCTCGATCGGTGCGTCGGGCCCCAGCTTCTTGCGGACCCGCCGGACGCAGACGTCGACGACATTCGATCCGGGATCGAAGCTGTACCCCCAGACGTCGGCGAGGAGCCGCTCGCGGCTCATCACTTCGCCCGCGTGCAGCGCGAGCTGGTGGAGCACACGGAACTCGCGATCCGACAGATCGCACACCGTGTCGTCCATGTGCACCTGCCGCCGCGCGAGGTCGAGACTCAGCCGGCCGACGCGCACGACATTGCCGTCGTCGCCGATTGCGTGGCCTCGCCGAAGCTGCACCCGAATGCGGGCGAGCAGCTCTTCGAGCGAGAACGGCTTCTGAATGTAGTCACCGGCGCCGAGCTCGAAGCCCTGGAGCTTCGTGGCGAGATCTGACCGGGCCGAGAGGATCATCACCGGAACGTCGGGTCGAGTCGCGTGCAGGCGTCTCAGCACCTCGAGGCCGCTGATGCCCGGCAGGAGGAGATCGAGCACGATCAGATTCCACGACTCCCGAAGCGCAAGCGCGAGCCCCAACCGTCCGTCGCCGGCGCCTGCCACCGAATAACCCTCGGCTTCGAGGCCCCGCGCGAGGAACGAGAGGATTCGAGCCTCGTCCTCGATGACCAGAATCCGCATCGGCGTCAGGCTCGACCCTAATACATCCGAACATGACGGTCCCATGACCGCCGGATGACATTTCGGTCATCCTGGCGAACGTCGGACCTCGGCGCGATATACCCGCGCCGTGGGAACGCGGGCCTGGAAGCTCCTGGGAGTGGCGACCGGCGTCGCGCTGGCCGGCGTGTTGATCGGCTTCTACATCTCGGGGTATCTCGTCGGTAACACTCCGGCGTTCCGCCCTGAGGCGTCAGGAGCGGCCGGGAACCGGACCGTGAACCTCACGATCCAGACCGTCGCCGCAGTGGGGCCGAGCCTTGCCCCGCACCCCGACTGGGTCTCGTACCTCGTGCGGAACAGCGAAGGCCGTTGGGAGCGGAGCACCGTGTGGACGCTCCCGGCGAATGCGACCGTGCACGTCACCATCTACAACTTCGACGGAGCAAGCGGCCTTCGTAACCCATTCTTCGGACAGCCGCAGGGACTCGTCGGCAAGGAGATGATCGACGGGAAGCCGCTTGCTGCGATGGCGCCCGACGAACCGTCACACACGTTCGCGATCCCCGCGCTCGGCGTGCTCGCGCTCGTCGCGCCGGTCGCCGACGACGCAAAGAACCAGTGCGGCTACGCACCGTGCGCGATGTCGACGGCGCACCGCACGATCACGTTCACGTTCCGGACCGGGAAGAAGGGCCACTATCGCTGGCAGTGCTTCGTGCCCTGTGCGGCCGGCTTCGTCTACGGCTTCGGCGGCCCGATGCAGACGATCGGGTACATGGACGGCTTCGTGAACGTGGTCTAGGCGCGTGTCTTCGCAGCCCACAGCAGCGCAGCCCGGAGCGACCGAACCTGGCCCGGCACACGGGCGCCGCTTCCTGATCGCGTGGATCGTCCTGAGCGTGATCCTGACGCCGCTCGTTGCGATCTTCATCGGTCCGGCGATCCCGCCCGGCCACGGCAGCGTGGAGGCGAGCGGCCAGGTGTTCGACAACGAGGTGCTGGTCGCGTTCGCCACGCCGATCTGCATCTTCGTCGTGCTGTTCCTCGGGTACGCGCTCGTGTCGTTTCGCAGCCGCAGCGCCGAGATCGTCGACGGCCCGCCTATACGCGGCGACGCGCGGATCCAGCTCGTCTGGATGGTCGTCACGACGGTCGCGGTGCTTGCGCTGGCGGCGTTCGGATCGTACGAGCTGCTGCAGAACGGAGCGGGTGGGGGACAAGGGCCGAACGCGGCGTTTCTTCCTGCCGGGCACAGCAACGCGATGGACGTCCAGGTCATCGGCCAGCAGTGGGAGTTCACGTACCGGTATCCCACGTTCGGCGGTCTCGAGACGCCCCGGCTGATCCTGCCGGCCGACACGCTCATCCGTTTGCACGTCACCTCGCTCGACGCCGTGCACTCCTTCTGGGCGTATCAGCTCGGAGTGAAGGCCGACGCGAACCCGGGTGTCGACGACATCGTCTACGTCCACACGAAGGGGCCGCGAACGTTCGACATCCATTGCGCGGAGCTCTGTGGCCTATGGCACGGCTACATGTTCGACACGGGGGAGGTCGTCGAACAAACCGCGTTCACCACCTGGATCAAGCAGCAGCAGTCGTACTTCGCTCCCGTGGCGCAGTACCTGCCGAAGTACCGGACGATCTATCTCCCCGACCCGCAGCGCCGCGCCGGATGATCACGCGAGAGGAAGGAGCACAGTGAGCACGACCGCCGTCGAGACGCGCGCGCCGTTGTGGCGCCGGCTGATCGGCTTCAACCTGCTCACGGGGATCATCTTCGGCATCGTCGGCTATTACGTCGGCTGGTTCCTCGGGCACCACATCACGGGGGCGAGCGTCGACTACTTCGGCGACATCGATCAGAACGACATCTCCGTGATCCTCGGATATCTGCTCGGTGTCACCGGCTTCCTGATCGGGCTCGGCTTCGGCGTCTATCCGTGGGCGCGGATTCGCGGCTATCCGCCGTCGCTCCGTGAAAAGGAGACGCAGGGGGTGTCGCGCTACTTCGGGCTCTGCACCGATCACAAAGTGGTCGGCATCCAGTACCTGATCGGCATCGGCCTCTTCTTCTTCATCGGCGGCCTGAACGCGATGCTGATCCGCGTCGAGTTGCTGCGGCCGGCGGAGCAGGTCTTTCCGGCCGGGCAGTACCTGACGTTGGTCGGCATGCACGGCACGATGATGATGGGGATCATGTCGAGCGCCATCCTCGGGCCGTTCGCGAACTATGTCGTGCCGCTGATGATCGGTGCACGCAGGATGGCCTTTCCGCGCATCGAGTCGCTGACGTTCTGGCTCCTCATGGCGGCCGGCGCGATCCTCACGACGACGATCTTCTTCGGCGGATTCCCGACGGGCTGGACCGGTTACGAGCCGCTGAACGCACAGGCAAACGCCGGTATGGACGCCTATCTCGTCTTCTTCGCCCTCGTCGGCGTGTCGATGTGCCTGCTCGGACTGAACATGCTGGCGACGATCATCACGATGCGCGCACCGGGGCTCACGTGGTCACGCCTTCCGATCTTCTGCTGGGCGGTCGTCTCGACGGCGATCCTCCAGCTGCTCGCCGCTCCCGTGCTGATCGCCGTGCTCGGCATGGCGGTGTTGGACCGCACGGCGCAGACGACGTTCTTCAACCCACAAGCAGGCGGCAGCCCGTACCTGTACCAGAACCTCTTCTGGGTGTTCGGGCACCCCGAGGTCTACATCCTCGCGATACCCGGCTTCGGCATCGTGCTCGAGCTCCTACCCGTCTTTGCCCGCAAGCCGTTGTGGGGGTATCGCCTCGCGGTCTCCGGACTGCTCGGTGTCACGTTACTGAGCTGGCTCGTGTGGCAGCACCACCTGTTCGTGAGCGGCATCAACAGCGATCTACGGCCGTTCTACATGCTCTCGACGGAGCTCATCTCGATCCCGACCGGCTTCACGTTCCTCTGCGGGCTGATGACGCTCTGGCGCGGCCAGATCCGATACACGGTGCCGATGCTCTTCTGCCTCGCGTGGTTCTTCAACTTCCTCATCGGCGGGCTCTCGGGCGTCTTCCTCTCCGACGTGCCGAGCGATGTCACGACCCACGGCAGCTTCTTCTCGATGGCGCATTTCCATTACACGATCATGGGTGGGCTCGTCTTCACCTTCTTCGCAGCGATCTACTACTGGATCCCGAAGATGACGGGCTACATGCTGAACGAGCGGCTCGGGAAGATTCACTTCTGGGTCATGTTCATCGCGTTCAACTCGACGTTCGCGCCGCTCTTCGCGGTCGGTTTCCTCGGACAGCCGCGTCGTACCGTCACGTACGCGCAAAACCTGCAGTTCTTGAACGACTGGGCATCGGTCTCGGCGTTCATCCTCGGCGGGTCGATGCTCGTATTCCTCTACAACTTCGTGCACTCGCTGCTCTTCGCACGCGTTCCCGCCCCGCAGAACCCGTGGTCGTCGTTGTCGCTCGAGTGGCAGCTCCCATCGCCAGTACCCGTGCACAACTTCGATCGAATCCCGGTGATCACCGGCGATCCGTACGACTATGGCAACCCGGCGCCGGGGATTCCGGCGGTCGCACCTGCCGGAGGCAGTTCGTGAGTGAGTTCGCCGCACACGAGACCGACTACGACGTCGTCGCGGGTGAGCCGCCCGAGCTGATGGGGCGAAACCTCACCTCGGCCGCACACCTGGTTGCGAGTGCGACCGCGTTCTTCTTCCTGGCCTTCTTCTTCGCGTACTTCTATCTCCGTTCGCTCAACAACGCACATCTGTGGCAACCGAAGGACGTCGAGCCGTCGATCACGTTGGGAACGCTCGTGATGGCGCTGACGGTTCTCAGCGCCGTTCTCCTCAGGCTCGGCGTCGCGGACCAGCGCGCCGGTCGCCGGTCGGAGTGGCGCCTCAAGGGGGCCGTCGCGTTCGGCGTCGGGGTCGGTGCGATCGTGCTGCAGGTCGTCGAGTGGTTCACGGTCGGCTTCGGGCCGGCGAACGGCGGCTATGCGAGCGTCTTCTTCGGCTGGACGGCGTTCAACGTCCTCTTCATCGCAGGGACGCTGCTCTGGCTCGAGAACCTTCTGGCCACCGCGATCCGGTATCGGACGATCTCCGTCGGTGACACGCCGGCTCCGGGGCATGCCTCCGGCGATCCCGGACGCCTCGAGCACGACGTGGCGGATCCGCTGTCGCTCCTTCGGCCGGGGCTCGAGGCGTTGTCCTTCTACTGGACGTTTTTGGCCGGGCTCGGCGTCTTGGCCTGGATCGTCCTCTATCTGATCTAGCACGAGGTCCCCGTGCCGAGCTTGACGAGCAGCGCAGCGTGGCCGATCGAGCCGCCGCTCTTTGCCGTCGTCCTCGCGGGTGCGCTGTACTGGCTCGGCGGGCGGCGGCGTGTCTCGGCACGGCGTGGGATCGAGCCGCCGGCGAAGGACGTCGCCTTCTACCTCGGGCTCCTCACGATCCTGGTCGCGCTCGACTCCCCACTCGATCCGCTCGCCGACACGCTCTTCACCGCGCACATGGCACAGCACGTCCTGCTCCTGACCGTTGCGCCGGCGCTCATCGTTCTCGCGGCGCCGTGGAATCAGCTGTGGCGGCCGCTGCCGCTCGGGTTTCGCCGCAGCGTGGCGAAGGCAGTCGTCGTCCATCCGCGCGCACGGCCACTCCGTGCGGCGGCCCACGCGCTCGGTCTTCCTGCCGTCGCATGGGTGCTGTTCAACGTGAACATGCTTGCGTGGCATCTCCCTGCCGCCTACGACCTCACGCTGCGCAGCCAGACGGTCCACGAGCTCGAGCATGCGCTCTTCTTCTTCACCGGCTTGCTCTTCTGGGCGCAGGTCTTCGACTCGGCTCCGTTCCGTGCCCGGCTCAACTGGCTCTGGCGCGCCGCATACACGACGACCGGGATGCTCGTGGGGTGGGTGCTCGCGATGGTGCTCGCGTTTGCGCCGACGCCCCTCTATCACGCGTACGCCGCGCTGCCGTCGAGACCGGGTGGCATCTCCGCGCTTGCCGACCAGCAGATTGCGGCCGGCGTGATGTGGGTTCCGGGCTCGCTCGCCTACACCGTCGCGATCCTCGTCTTCTTCTACCGCTGGCTCGGTCACGAGCCGGAGAAACGGGCGGCCGTCACCGGCAGCCTCGGACCTTCGATCGGAGGAGCATGAGCCCTGTCCTCGCTTCCCATTTTCTCGTCGCCTCGCTCTTGACGTTGCTGCTTCCCGTCGCCGTGCTTGCAGCGGTGGGCACGTACTGGGCGTTGCTCCTGCGGCGCCGATCCCCCGGCGCGCGCAGCGGGAAGGTCGAGTGATCGAAGCCGGCTGGGCAAGGGTTGGTCCCGCGCGCTCGCTGCGGCCGCTTCCCATCGCGGCGGCCGCAGCGGTGCTTGCCGGAGTTGCCGTTGGCGTCACACTCCATCGGCTGCACGCGGAAGCTCCCTCCGTCGGGCCTGCGCTTCCGGAGCTGCACGGCCAGGCGGTGTGGGCACCCGGCGAGCGCAGCGCGGCCGCATTCACGCTGCCCGACCAGCGCGGCGCGCTCGTGTCGCTCGGTGCGCTTCGCGGCCGGCCGGTACTGCTCGCGTTCCTCGGCGTGCGCTGCCGCGGGTGCGAGGCCGAAGCGGTCCGACTCGCGTCGGTTCTCCGCCGGCTGCCGGCGATCGACAGGCCGACACTCGTGATCGTCAGCCTCGATACGCGTGCTGATACCCGGGCCGCAATCGATCGCGCGGCACGACGGTGGGGGCTCGCCGGTGCCTGGGGGTGGCACTGGCTGACGGCGGCTACGTCCAGGATGGCGCCCGTCTGGCGTGCATTCGGCGTCTCCGAGGGATCGCCGCAGAGGCTGCGCATCTCGTTGATCGACCGGCGTGGAGACGAGCGAACCGCGTACCTGTTCCCGTTCATGCCCGCCTTCGTCGAGGGCGACCTCATCCGGCTCGCCGGCGAGCACGCATGAAGTCGACCGCGACGCCCGGCGTTGCGCTGCGACTCACGGCGGCGGCAGGCGCAGTCGCGTCGCTGCTCGCGGTCGTGAGCGGCGCGACGGGGGCGGGCGCTCCGCATCGCGAGCTCGCGGCGCTGGCACTGCCGCCGTTGCTCGCGCTCGTGCTCGCGGCGTGGTTCGCGCATCGTCGCCTGCTCGCGCCCGCGCTCGTCGCCCTGCTCTTGTTTGTCGCGGCCGCGGCGGGGACGAGCCGCACGACGCACGTCGCACTCGCCTCACTCGCGTTTGCGGCAGCGGTCGTGCTCGCCGCGGCGACGTTGCGGGGAGACCCTGGGCAGCGTGGAGCCCTTCGCGACTACATCACGTTGACCAAGCCGCGCATCATGACGCTGCTGCTCCTGACGGGGGCATGCGGCATGGTCGTTGGTGCGAGGGGCATCCCGCCGCTCGGGCGGTTCGGCGCGATGATGCTCGGCCTCGCGCTCGCGTGCGGCGGCGCGAGCGCACTCAATCATCTCCTCGACCGTGACATCGACCGCCTGATGGGCTCGCGCACCGAGGGGCGTCCTGTCGCGACGGGGCGGATGAGCCCGCCGCGCGCGCTCGAGTTCGGCCTCGCTCTGTCGGCGTGCTCGTTCGTCCTGCTGGCCTCGGCGGTGAACGTCCTCACGGCGGTGCTCGCGCTCGTGGGCAATCTCTTCTACGTCGTCGTGTACACGAGCTTCCTGAAGCGGAGAGGGCCGCGCAACATCGTGCTCGGCGGAGCTGCGGGCGCCGTGCCGCCGCTCGTCGGCTACGCGGCCGCGACGGGGAATCTCGCGCTGCCGGCGGTGTGGCTCTTCCTGATCGTCTTCCTGTGGACTCCGCCGCACTTCTGGGCTCTCGCGCTGCTCCTGCGCGACCACTACGCCGCCGCGAACGTGCCGATGCTCCCGGTCGTGCATGGGGATGCCGTGACGATCAGGCGCATCGTCGGGTACACCGTTGCGCTCGTCGCATTCACCGCGGTGCCGTTCTTCGCGGGGACGTTCGGTTGGGTCTACCTCGTCGGCGCGCTCGTGCTCGGCGCCGTTTTCCTCTCGCTCGCGCTACGCCTGCGCGCGGGCGCCGAACGGCGCCGTGCTGCGCTCGTCTTCCACTACTCGCTGCTCTACCTCGCGCTCGTGTTCGTCGCCGCGGCGCTCGACGCGTCGTTCTAGGAGGGTTTGGCGGAATGGTGCTCGTCGACACGGTTCGGTGGGCGTTGCGAGGCAAGGACGCAGGGAGCCTCGATAGCGGTGTTTCTATCGGGGCGACCGAGGACGCCGCATCGTGGCGTCCAGCGAGGCGTGGCGGCTCAGCCTCTATTTCGCCAGACCCTCCTATGGGCCGGTTCTCGCGGTGATCGACGGGCGGCCGGAGCGCGTGACGTCGAGCACGTCGAACATGCGCGCTTGTTCCTGACCGGTGACAAGGCTCGCGAGTCGATAGCTGCCCACGCGATTCGCGACGAACGTGAAGGACGCCTTCGCGCCGGGCGATAGGCCGGTGATCGGCTGCGGGCTTGCCGCGCCGGCGAAGGCAGGCGTCACCGTGAGCGCACCGTGCACGACGGCGCACGAGTGACGGCCGCCGCCACGGTTTTCGCAATCGACGAAGACCCGCCATCCGAGAGGCACCCGAACGAGCAGCTCACCGCGCCCGAAGCCGTCGAAGTTGAACCCGTTGTTTCCTGCACCGAGACCGGCGAGCAAGGTCAGATGTACGACGTGATTCCTCGCGTTCCACGAGAGATATCGATCGGGCGTGGAGGAAGCGAACGCCGGGGAGGCGACCAGGAGCCATGCGAGCAACGGTGCGACGAGTCGTACTCCCACCGCGCCAGCCTCGCACATCAAGCGGGCAAGCGGGGCTCGATCTTCGCTCATCGAGCGGAATACACTGGCCGCATCCGACCGAAAGGGGACTGCCATGGCTGTTGCATATCTCCAGGAGTTCACGATCAAGGACGGCGACACCAGCACCACCAACTACGACGCAGTCGTCGCCGCGCTCAATCTGCAAGATGCCCCCGACGGCTTGCTCATCCACACGGCGGGATTCGACCACGACGCCGGCGTGTTCCGCATCTTCGATGTCTGGGAGACGCGCGCGCAGGGCGAGAAGTTCACGAACGAACGCCTCAACCCGATCATCGAGCCGATGGCAGTTGCTGCTCAAGCGGGGGACGGCGATTTCGACCCGCCGAGTCGCGAGACGTGGTACGAGCTGCACGACTCGATGACCGGGTAGCGCGCAGAGCTCGAGCGAACCGCGAGCGGAGGCCCCGAGAGGGGCCTCCGCTGTCGTCTCTATCCGTTGCGATCGTTCCTACGCCGGGCGTCTGCGGACGAGGAGCGCGACCGTGGCGGCGAGGAGCACGAGACCCAGGGCGAGCGCGACGATCACGACCGCGAGCGCGCCGTGGACGGTGGCGCCGACCCTTGCGTCGGTCGCGACACTCTGGGAACCGTCGGCGTTCATCACGACGACGCGCCACGATCCGTTTCGCAGCTTCCACGACACGGTCTGCCGGCCGACGCCGGTGCTCGATGCCACCCAGAACGACTGCGTCGCCGGCCGGGCCGGCACCGTCGATCCGGGTTGCGTGCTGTATGAGGCGTCGAACGGGCCGTAGCTCACGTCCTCGATCGTCGAGTGCGCAACGCCGGCGAGGTAGCGATCGACGTCGACGCGGCGACCGATGCCCACGAAGATCGGCTTGTCCGACGTCGCCTTGACGCGAAGCCTCGCGACGAGCCAGTCGGGAAGCGCTCCGACGTGCATCGCGTCGGTGACGATCGCGCGCCCGTTCGACGCATACCGGTGGGTGCCGGTCGTGATGTAGCCCCCGTCGGAGGAAGCGCGCGTCACGATGCCCGCGATGCCGGCGGCAACGAGCAGAAGGGCGATGACGCCGAGCGTCGCGCCGGTGGCTATCCGTACAGCGCCGGGCCGTCTCGACCTCGGCGGTGAAAGCGTGGTGTCCATTTTCGGTCTCCTCGAGTTCGTCGGTTGCAGTGCGGTGCGTACTGCAACCGTCCCAGCGAACGCGACGATCGAGAATGCGGCAGACGCGAGACCTGCGGTACGGTCAGCCGCACTTTCTCGATCGAGGCGGCGTTCGCTGTCAGGCGATTGCCGCGCGGATCGACAACTCTGGTCCCTCGAGCTTGGTGTCGATCACGTTCGCGATGCGGCGAATCAGTGCGACAGCAGCCGGGTTGTCGCTCGAAACGAGTGCCGTGATCTCTGTGATCCCAACCGCGCGCGCGTCCGAGACGAGCTCTGCAGCGAGCGCCGACCCGATTCCGCGTTCTCGGTAGTCGCTGGCAACCTCGAATGCGATCTCGGCGGCGTCGCCGTCACGGACGAGGCGGGCGATCGCGACGGGCTGCCTGTCGCCTTCGACGTACGCAACGAGCGCGTGATGTGTCGCGTCGACGGTTGCGAGCTGCCAAAGCTCGTCCTCAGTCAGGCGAGCCTTCGGACCGTTGAAGCGTTTCCGGCGCGCCTGCTCACCGAGGCGGTTGAACATGGAGATGACAGTGTCGACGTCGCCGTTGCGCAGCGGCCGCACGTGAATCGTGGGACCATGTTTCAAGTTGAGGACTCTCGTATGCACGCTACGCGTCCTCCTTCTTGCCACGCGTGGACATCTCGGTCGACGCGGCCGTCGCTGACGCGTCGTCCCCGACATTGCGGTCGGTCGACTCGAGCCAGGCGAGGATCTCCGGCTCGAGCAGCAACAGCTCGGGTACTGCTTCTTCTCGCTCTTCCACCGTCTCTCCCTTGGTCGTGGCCATGCCATTTCTGCTACTCAGCGACACGGCATTGGGGTGGTGTACGAGCCGGTTGGAGAAGTGGTTTTGTCGAGAACCGGACATTCCATGATGTGAGATGCAAACATGGGTTGACAGGCACAAAACGAGGAGGTGCGCATGGCGACCAAGGCTGACTTCACGCAGGAGGAATGGGAGACGATGCAGAAGGGCATCACCGGCGCCGGCATGTTTGTCGCGATCAGCGAACCCGGGTTTTTCGACACCTTCAAGGAGGCGAGCGCACTCGCGAAGCATCTGAGCGAGGCGCATGCCAAGAACGACAATCCGCTCGTACGAGAACTAGCCGACACACACAGCAAGCCGTTCGGCGTGACTGCCTCGCCGGCGGAGGTCGAGAAGGCCACCGTCGATTCGTTGCACGCCGCCGTTGCGGCACTCGAGGCGAAATCGCCCGACGACCTGCCTGCCTACAAGCAGTTGGTGATCGATGTCTCAGAGTCGGTCGCCGAGGCAGCGAAGGGCGTCGCGGCCAACGAAAGCAACGCGCTCGAAACGGTCCGCTCCGCACTGGACACGTGAGCTTGAGGTTGAACGTGGCGCGTAGGCATGCGATCAAGGCGCTGAACTAGCCTGCCGCCTAGCCGGACGGGTGTTATGCCGAACCGCTTGCCCTTCTACTGTGTATGCGGGGCCGCCGGCACGACCAAGCGAGAGCGAGCCGGGTTGCCAGGGCCGCCTGACAACCTGGCTCCTCACTTTGGCGACGCACGCCTCGCGCGCGCGAAACGGGTAGACGACCCGCCCAATCACCCCTCCAGGATGATGCCCAGGCTTCCTCCAGCGGCTGATGATCACCGGAGTCGATGCTCTTTCCGGATCGACGTTGAGGCCAAAACGTCGGGAGGGACCACCGGCATGCGTTACACGGATGGTGCGCCAATGCGGGTTGCCGAGGATCCCGGGGGACGAACACGAGTCGGGAGGTGAAGAGCTGGGAGCCTGGGAACTCGCGGCGATCGCGTTCGTGCTGCTTGCGTTCTCGGCCGTCTCGCGCCGGCTCGAGCGCTCAGTCGTCACGTCGGCGATCTTCTTCACGTCGGCGGGCCTACTGGCAGGCCCTGTACTCGGCGTGAGCGATCTGCGGATCAGCGGCGAGCCCGTGAAGCTGCTGGCAGATGCGACACTGACGCTGGTCTTGTTCGCCGACGCCTCGCGCATCTCGTTCCCGGCTCTGCGTCGCGAGTTCGCTGTCCCGGCGCGCTTGCTCGGAATTGGCCTGCCGCTCACGATCGTGGCGGGCACGCTTCTCGGCGTCGCCGTTCTCCCCGGTGTCGGCCTGGCCGAGGCACTTGTCCTCTCGATCATGCTCGCCTGCACCGACGCCGCACTTGGCCAGGCGGTCGTCACCGACGATCGGATCCCGTCGCGGATCCGGCAAGGCCTGAACGTCGAGAGCGGCCTCAACGACGGAATCTGCGTGCCGCTGTTCTTCATGGCGCTTGCCCTCGCACAGGCTCAAGAGGGCGCGTTGACGGCGCACTCGGCAGCGCAGCTCGTGCTGGACGAGCTCGGCTACGGCCTCGTCGCAGGCATTGCGGCCGGCGTTCTGGGCGCGCTCGCTCTCAGGGTCGCGGTGCGTCGTTCATTGGTGGAGCCGCACTGGCTGCAGATCCTGACGGCGGCCACAGCGCTCCTCGCGGCAGGAATCGCGATCGGGCTCGGCGGCAGCATCTTTATCGCCGCCTTTACCGGCGGGCTCTTGTTCGGCGTCGTCGGCCGCAACCGTGCCGGGGAGGTCTCATACCTCGTGGACGAGGGCGGCGAGCTGCTCAACGCCGTCACGTTCATCGTCTTCGGTGCCGCGATCCTTGGACCGGCGCTCGACGACCTGGGCTGGGAAGTCCTCGTCTACGCGGTTCTGAGCCTGACCGCCGTCCGGATGCTTCCGGTCGCTCTCGCACTCCTGGGGACCGGTGCACGGCGACCAACGCTCGCCTTCGTCGGTTGGTTCGGGCCGCGTGGGCTCGCGACGATCGTCTTTGCCGTGATCCTGACCGACGAGGCGTCGCTCCCGCACCAACGCATCCTGCTGCTCGCCGTCGTGGCGACGATCGGCATCTCGGTGTTCGCGCACGGGCTCACTGCACGGCCGCTGACGAATCGCTACGTCGGTTGGTACGCGTCGCACCCGCGGGAGGCGTTGCCCCGGATGGAGAGTGTGCCGGCGGCCTCACATCGGTGGCGCAAGCCGCACGCCACCCCGCTCGACTCACAGAGCGGGACTGAGCAGAAGGCACGATTCAGTTGATGCGCCCACGCCGGAGCATGCTGGAGAGCCGCCGGATCGTGGTCGGTGGCCTCGACGTGCACACGTGGGTGGCCGGGGAGGGAATGCCGGTTGTACTCGTGCACGGGTTCGGCGTTTCAGGTCGGTACATGCTCCCGCTCGCGCGGTCGCTCGCGGAGCGGTTCTCGGTGTTCGTGCCCGATTTGCCCGGGTATGGACGAAGCCAGAAGCCGCGCGTACCGCTTGGGATCGACGGTCTGGCCGACGCGCTGGCGGGCTGCCTCGACGCGCTCGAGCTCGAACGTCCCGCGTTCGTTGCAAACTCGATGGGCTGCCAGGTGGTTACGCACCTCGCCGTGCGTCTACCGGAGCATGTCGGACCGCTGGTGCTGATCGGCCCCACCGTTGACCCGCAGCGACGGCTGGCACGGAGCCAGCTGCTGAGTGCCCTGCGGGATTCGGCGCGAGAACCGCTAGCGCTGCTCGCGCTGGCGGCGCACGACGATGCCGTCCACGGCATCGGCGCGCTCCTCGCGTCATTCCGTTCGGCGCTCGCCGACCAGATCGAGCAGCGGCTGCCGCTGATCGAACAACCGACGCTTGTCCTGCGCGGCGAAGACGACGCGTTCGTCAGCGCGGAATGGGCCGAGCAGGTGGTGGCATTGCTACCCCGCGGCCGGCTCGTGGTCGTCCCCGGGGAACCGCACGCCGTGCACTACACGCGGCCCGATCTCGTCGCAAGCGTTGTTCGAGAGCTGCTCGTCGAGGAAGGCGAGCAGACACACGGTCAACGCTTCTGGGGCCTCCCACATCGGCACGTGCCCGCAGGGCAACAAGACGAGCCGAGAGCCCCAGAGGGCCTGCTGCCACTCCGCGGCGATCCGGACAGGCACGAGCCGGTCGCGCTCGCCCCAGACGAGAAGCGACGGAGCTCTGACCGAGGCGAGCTCCGCTCGAAGGTCTCGGGCTGACACGAACGACACTCCGCGCCAGAGGTCGCGCGGCCCAGCTCGCGCCGCGTCAGCGGCGATCGTTGGGAACCGCTCTCGCACGTCGTACAGCGTCCCAAGCAAGCGCGTCCCACGCCTCAGCAGCCCGCGCCCACACGGGATCCCAGCGGGAGCGACCAGCGCGAGCCGGCGAACCCGCTCGGGTTGTGTCGCGGCCAACTCGGCCGCCACCAGCCCACCGAGCGAGTGACCGACGAGATCGACGCTCTCGAGCTCGACCGCCTGGAGCCAGCGGCCGAGCCAGGCGGCCAGCTCGACGGCTGCTATCCGACGCCCCAGCCGCGGCAGGTCGAGCAGATACACGCTGCGACGCTCGGCCAGGGGCTCGTACACGAGCGACCACCATCGCCACGACCCCGAAAGCCCGGGCACCAGCACAATCGGAGCGCCTGCTCCGGCGAGGCGGTACCGGATCCGCCTCCCGTCGACCCCGATCTCCCGAAGTTCCACGACGATCAGTCTGGCAGCCGCCGGAGCTCGAGGGACCGCCACACGAGACAGGCACACACAGACGCGCTATCGTCTCGGCATGGCCGAGCCGAAGGGAGCCCATTTGGGGGACGTCTTTTCGCGTCTCATCGATGCGGGCGGGGAGGTCATTCGAGAGCTTCTCGTCTTGCCGCTGCGGATTGTCGTCGGCGTGACAGACGCAGCCGCCGAGCGGCTCGACGAGGTCGCGGGAAAGGTGCGCGGGACAGATCAGCTTCAGCGCCGGGTAGACACACTCGAGCAGCGACTCGACTCGCTCGAGAAGCCCACGACGACCGCTCGTGCGGCGTCAGGGCGCGCCAAGCCGACGACCGCCACACGCGAAGCCGCGGACGCGGATGACGGCGGAGCCGCTTCGCAGCCGCCCCGCTGACCGTAGCGATTCAGGCGAAAGAGTTCGCCGTGCTTTGCTAGTCGGCCCGGGTCTGCCAAGCTTGTGTGGTGGACCGCGCGCCGAATGGACGCAACGTCGTCATGGGGCTTCTCGTGACCTCCGGTCGCATCGGCGCGACGACTGGGCGGCTGGTGCTCTCTCCGGCGCGAGTGGTAGCACGCTCACCGTTCGCCCGACCGTTTCGAGGCCGCGCCGAGAGTCTCGCTGAGACCGGCCGAAGCGCGGAGGTCGACGCGCGACGCCGGCTCGAGACCGTGGCCGGCGGAGTGCTCGCGACACCGGAAGCGGAGCAGGTGATCGACGGCGTCTTCGCGGGCGCCCTGCCGGAAGCGGTCGCCCGGTCACTGATCGAGCATCGCGTCGTCGAGCGGGTCGTGGCTGAGGCGCTCGAAAGAGCCGAGCTCGAACGGGAGACCGTGTCGGCGCGTGAGGCCGAGCGGACCGAGCAGCTCGTCGTGCAAGCTCTCGCGAGCCCGGCCTTGGACAAGCTCCTTGCCGACGCGCTCGAGAGCCGACTCACACTCGACCTCACCGACAAGATGGTGAACAGTCCGGCGTTCCGGCGTGCGCTCCAGACCATCCTGTCGAGCCCCGAGCTGCGCGCGGCGCTCACGGGGCAGTCGCGGTCGCTGGCGGAAGAGGCAGCCGCCGGCGTGCGCCGGCGCACCGTCCGGCTCGACGATGCCGCTGAACGCACACCGCGCCGCTGGTTTGGTCGATCGCCGCGACCACAGGTCGCGTCGGGCGGTGGGCCGTCCGTTCCCTTCGCCGGTATCGCGACCCGGGGAGTAGCCCTCGCCGTCGATGCGGTGCTGGTGACGCTGATCTTCCTGACCGGAACCGCTCTGATCGGGCTCGTCGTGTCGCTCGTATGGACACCCCGGCCCGCCTGGCTCGTAGGCACATTCATGGCCATCGCGGGAGTAGTCGTGGAAGTCGCCTACTTCGCCGGCTTCTGGTCCGCCGTTGGGCAGACGCCAGGCATGCGGCTGATGCACCTGCGCGTCATCGACGCCACCGGTTCAGCACCCGGGCTTGGACGCTCGCTGCTCCGCCTGGCCGGGCTCGCCCTGGCCATCCTCCTCCTGCTTACCGGCTTCCTACCGATCCTTGTCGACGACCGCCGACGCGCTCTGCAGGACTTCCTCGCCGGCACCGTCGTCCTCTACGCCGAGAACGGCGACGGTCACATCGGCGAGACAACCGACAACGCTGCGCCTCCAGGCAATCTGCTCGCGACGGAGAAACCGACAGAACTACCGTCGTAGTCCCGGGTAGGCAAAGGCCTCCACCGAGCGTGACGCACGCGATGGAGGCCGCGCGAGGGAGGTACGCGAGCCGCCGAGATCATCCCACCAGGGTGATGCCGGGCCTTCCTTCAGCGGAAGATGATCGCCGGGTGGGCAGCTGGTGCGCCAGAAAGCAGCCGTGCCTTCGTGAACGCCGAGGGGCGTCATGAGTAGTGCGGGGGGAGTCGCGAAGGCGGGAGGGCCATCCCGGACGCGCCGGATTGGCGCGCGCGCTCTGACCGTTGTGGCGATCCTGCTCGCGTTCGTGGGGACGATCGGCTACTTCGTCGCGCACACGGCGCTCGACGAGGGCGGGTTCAAGACCGTTTCGCGGAGGATGATCCAGGACGACGCGATCCGGACACAGGTTGCGAACACCGTGGTCGACCAGCTGTACGGAAACGTCGACGTGGAGGCGGCTATCGCGGATCGACTGCCGGCGGCGCAGAGGGGGTTGGCCCCGGTTCTGGCCGGTGTCTCGCGCTCCGGCGCGTATCGGGCGGCGGAGGCGGTGCTCGAGCGGCCCCGCGTGCAGCAAGCCTGGATATTGGCGACGACCGCTGCAGAGGCTCAACTGGTGAGGCTGCTGGACGACAAGTCGAAGTTCGTCAAGACCGAAGGGGGGGCGGTCGTGCTCGACCTTCGTCCGATCATCATCCAGCTTGGCGACCAAGTCGCCGTGATCGGACGCGTTGCCCAGAAACTGCCGGACTCCGCCGGGAGAGTCGTGATCATCAAGCAGAGCCAGCTGCAGACGGCCCAAACGGGAACGAAGATCCTGCGCGCAGTCGCCAACTGGATGTGGCTCGTCGCGCTTGCTGTCGCGGCACTCGCGATCTGGCTTGCCCGCGGGCGTCGCAGGATCGAGCTGCGCGCACTCGCGATCGGCGTGCTTGTCGTCGGTCTCCTGATGCTGGCGGCACGCCGCGGCGCGGGCGGCTACCTCGTCGGACACCTCGTCAAGGACGACGGCGCCAAGCCGGCGGTCCGAAACGCGTGGAGCATCCTGACGCAGGTCATGGCCGACCGCGCATGGGTATGGATCACCCTCGGCGTCGTAACACTCGTCGGAGTCTGGTTCGTCGGTGACACTCGTCGCGCAGGTCAGGCGCGAGCTGCCGCACAGCCCATCCTGGAAAACCGCTGGGTAAGCTACGCCATCGCTGCGGGCTCCGTGCTCGTCCTTGCGCTGATCGCACCCCTCTTCGCCCGCGGCTGGGTGACCTCGCTCGCCATACTCGCTCTCGCCATCGTCGGCATCGAAGTGGTCAGAACCATCGTCCAACGGGAAGCTCAACAGACAACGAGCAGCTGACCCAGCGGAGGATCACCTGTGCCGGTGTCTTGCGGTGCTTTTCTGTCGAGGCCGAGGCGCCGTAAGCAGCCGTCGACGCCGATGAGGGCCAGGTCGTAGCCGTAGTCGCTGATCCAGAGCTTGGTGGTGACGAACATCTCGGCGCGGTCGATTCCGGAGCGGCGGATCGCCTCGCCGACCTCGCGTTCGTTTCCGTAGGCGGCGGCGGTATCGATCAGGCGGTAGCCGGTTGCGATGGCAGTCTCGACGGCGGCGGTCGTCTCCTCCGGCGGGCTCTGAAAGACGCCGAGGCCGAGCACAGGCATCTCGACGCCGTTGCTCAACGTCATGGTCGGGATCGCGGTGTTGGTGCTCACTGGGCTCCTTCTACGGTTTGATCTGGAACTTCAGGACTTCGCGGTCGTTCATCGCGCGGTAGCCGTCCGGAACATCCTCGATCGATCCGGTGCGGTCGAAGACGCGGCCGGGCTCGATCCTCCCTTCGAGGACGTCCGGCAGCAGCTCGTCGATGTAGGCGCGCACGGGTGCGGGCCGCCGGCCATCGACGCGTTCTTCCAGAACGCAACCCCGGTCGGCGTCGTGTCGTGTTCGGGCACGCCGACGCGACCGATCGCACCGCCGGGACGGGCGATCGCGAGAGCGGTCTCGACAGCTTGCTCGAGGCCGACGCATTCGAGCACTGAGTGCGCTCCGTGCTGCGTCAGTTCGCGGACGCGCTCGACTGCCTCCTCACCGCGCTCGCTGACGACGTCGGTGGCGCCGAACTCCTGCCCGAGCGCGATCCGCTCGCGGATTGCTGCCGAGCAAGATGATCCGGTCCGCGCCGAGCCGCTTGGCGGCGATCACGCCGCAGAGCCCGACTGCGCCGTCGCCGACGACGGCGACGGTCCTGCCGGGAGCGACCTTCGCCGCGAGGGCAGCGTGGTGGCCGGTGCCCATCACGTCGGTGAGCGCGAGGAGCGAGGGCAGCAGCGCATCGTCCGAGCCGACCGGCAGCACGACAAGCGTGCCGTCGGCCTGGGGCACACGTACGGCTTCGCCCTGGCCGCCGTCGACGTCGCCCCAGCCGTACCTGCCGCCGTGCAGACACTCGCTCTGAAGCCCCTCATGGCAGAAGACGCAGCTGCCGTCCGACCAGAGAAACGGCGAGACAACGAGATCGTCCGCCTTGATCGTCTCGACGTTCGAGCCGACGGCCTCGACGACGCCGATGAACTCGTGACCCATCCGGCGCCCCGCGTCGTCGGGCGGCATCGACTTGTACGGCCAAAGATCGCTGCCGCAGATTGCGGCACGGCTGACGCGCACGAGCGCGTCGTCCGGCTCGATCAGCCGCGCGTCTGGGACGTCCTCGACCCGGACGTCGCCGGCTCCATACATGACTGTTGCGCGCATACGCGGATGCCTCCGATCGTTGCTCGAGTGGCCACTCTGGCACGGAGATGCGCATGGTGACCGACCCTGTCGGTACCGCTACTCGCAGTACCCCTCAGGAGAGGTGGTGGGGAGCTACGGTCCCGCCAATGGACACGAAACGGGAGATCCAGGAGTTCCTGACTTCGAGACGCGCCCGGATCACGCCCGAGCAGGCGGGCTTGCGGACCTACGGCGGTGGCCCGCGGCGCGTCCCTGGTTTGCGACGCGAAGAAGTCGCCTCGCTCGCCGGGGTCAGCATCGCCTACTACACAAAGCTCGAGCGTGGAGATGCCTCCGGCGCTTCCGACGCCGTTCTCGAGTCGCTGGCGCGCGCCCTGCATCTGGATGACGCGGAGCGCGCCCACCTGTTCGATCTCGTGCGATCACAGCAGCCTGGGCCGCGGCCGCGTCGCCGGCGCAGCCCGCCGCAGACAGTCCGGCCGGGGTGCAACGGCTGCTCGACAAGATCATCGCGCCGGCGTTCGTGCGCAATGGACGCATGGACTATCTCGGCATGAATACGCTCGGAGAGGCGCTCTTCTCGGAGATGTTCGCAAACCCGCGGCGGCCGGCCAACTCTGCCCGCTTCTGCTTCCTCGACTCTCGCGCGACCACGTTCTTCGTCGACTGGGACAAGACCGCCGACGACTCTGTGGCCATTCTCCGCGCGGAAGCCGGCCGCAACCCGCATGACCCCGATCTGACGAACCTGATCGGCGAGCTCTCGACGCAAAGCGAGGAGTTCCGCGTTCGCTGGGCGCGCCACGACGTGCGCCACCACGCCACCGGCGTCAAACGGATCCACCATCCACTCGTTGGGCCCCTCGAGCTCACATACGAGGTGATGACACTCGCCGCAGACCCTGACCTCGTCATGTTCGCGTACACAGCTGAGGTCGGATCGAAGAGCGACGAGGGGCTGAACCTGCTTGCGAGCTGGACGGCAACTGAATCTCAATCGGTCGCTGCCGAGACCGACGGCGACCGACGAGACAAGCGTGCGACACGGCAACAGAAGGAGGAAGGGCAGTGGCAGGCACGGATAACCAGACACGTGCGCAGCAGATGATCGGCGACTTCGCGCCGAAGCTCGTTTCGCTCACCGACGACGTTCTCTTCGGCGACGTGTGGGCTCGGGCTGAGCTGTCGCCGCGTGACCGCAGTCTGGTCACGGTCGCGGCGCTGATCGCGAACGGCAACACAGAGCAGCTGCCCGGCCATCTCTCCCGAGCACGCGAGAACGGGCTCAGCGAGGAAGAGCTCAAGGAAGCGATCATTCACCTGGCGTTCTATGCCGGCTGGCCGCGTGCGATGTCGGCGATCGGGGTGGCGAAAAAGCTCTTCGAGGGCTAGCCGCCGGAATCGAGAGGCGCTTTCGGTTCTCGATGGTGCGAAAGTCTCTTGACAAGTTCCGCAAGGGGTCGTACGTAGGTCCGGGTCGTTGTGGCCGATGCCGTCGAAGACGATCTCGCGCTGCAGCTGTCGGGTCGAGTGGATCGCATACCGGTATGGCAACCGAGACTTGGCGACCGCACGCCGTCGCCGTAGTCTCCACCGTGGACGATGCCGGTCATCTGCGACACCTCGAGCGTCCCGGTCGAGGACCGGGCGGAGCTGTGGGTGACGGCGAGCTCCGAGCTCTTCGTTCCACTCGAGTGCAGGCCGCACGATCCTGCCTCGTTCGGTGGCCTTCTCCAGGCGGGCATCGTCGGTCCGCTCGCCCTTAGTCGGCTCCAGGTGTCGCCGCACACGATCCGGCGCACCGCAGCGCTCGCGGCGGACACCGACGGAGACCGGTACAAGCTCAGCCTTCTGCTCGGGGGTCAGGCCCTCGTCGTCCAGGACGGCCGCGAGGCAGTTCTTGGTCCTGGCGACTTCGCGCTCTATGACTGCACGCGGCCGTACACCATCGAGGGCGCCGGGGACTTCCGCATGCTCGTGTGCATGCTCCCGCGCACGGTGCTCGGCCTCGAGCCCGTGCGCGTCGGTCGGATGACCGCGACGCGGATCCGCGGAGATGTCGGAATCGCGTGGGCGGTCGCCCCGTTTCTCGAGCGCCTGGCCGACCTCGCGATTCGCGGCGAGGTCCCGGAGGGGCGCGACCGGGTCGTTGAGAGCGTCGTGGAGCTCGTGGAGTCGCTCTGCGCGAGTGTTATCGAGAGTGACGGCGGTCGTCGTTACTCCTCGCGGGCCGAGCTCCTCCTCCGTGCGCGGGCGTATGCTCAGTCGCGCCTCGGCGACCCGTCGCTCGCGCCTGGCGAGATCGCGGCCGCAGTACACGTCTCGAAGCGGTACCTCCACCTGCTCTTCGAGGACGACGGGGCCACGGTCTCGGGCTGGATCCGGCAGCGGCGGCTCGAGGCATGCCGTCGCGATCTCGCGGATCCGTCGCGGCGAGACGAGACAGTGACGAGTGTCGGCGCGCGCTGGGGCTTGACGAACCCGGCTCACCTGAGCCGGCTCTTCCGCGACGCGTACGGCGTATCGCCCACGGAGTATCGCGCGGGGCACCTGCACTGAGGGACGGCTGGGCGAGAGTCGTGCGTTGACGCGCAATCGCCGTGCGCGCATGTGACAGCAGGGCTCGGCCGACACGGCGATGCTGCCCCTGTCCCGCCACACGTGAGAAGGAGACGCCGTGGCCGCTACCGCTCAGGTGCTCGAAACGATCGATCCGGCAACCGGTGAGGTCATCGCAGAGGTCCCCGACGCGAGCGCCGCGGACGTCGATGCCGCTGTCGCACGTGCGAGAGAGGCATTCCGCCCCGGCGGCACGTGGCGCTCGCTCGCACCGGCCGCACGCGCACAGGTCATCTGGAGGATCGGCGAGCTGATCGATCGAAACGCCGACGAGCTCGCCGAGCTCGAGACACGCGACCAGGGCCAGCCGATCGGAATCTCGCGGAACGTCAGCGTGGCGGCCGCGGCCGAGCACTTCCGCTACTACGCAGGCTGGGTGACGAAGATTGCGGGCGAGACGAATGCGCTCTCGTTCCCGGCCACGCTCAACTACACGCTGCGCGAGCCCATCGGCGTCTGCGGGCTGATCATCCCTTGGAACTTTCCGCTTCTGATCACCGCGTGGAAGCTCGCGCCCGCGCTCGCCTGCGCGAACACCTGCGTGGTGAAGCCCGCAGAGCAAACGCCACTGACCGCACTTCGACTCGCGGAGCTCATCGCCGAAGCAGGCATCCCCGACGGGGTCGTCGAGGTCGTCACCGGCGGCCCGGCGGTAGGAGCTGCGCTCGCCGAGCATCCCGGCGTCGACAAGATCTCCTTCACCGGCTCGACGGAGGTAGGACGCTCGGTCATCAGGGCGTCGGCCGGCAACTTCAAGCGCGTCTCGCTCGAGCTCGGCGGCAAGAACCCGGCCGTCGTGTTCGACGACGCACCACTCGAGGCCGCGGTCGCCGGTGTGCTGCAGGGAGGGCTCCTCAACAGCGGGCAGGTGTGCGCGTCGTACAGCCGTGTCTATGTGCAGCGCAGTGTCGCCGACGCGTTCGCCGAGGCTGCAGCGTCGGCGGCGTCCTCGATGACGGTCGGGCGTGGGCTCGATGCGGCAACGGAGCTCGGGCCGCTGGTCACGCACGCGCATCGCGAGAGCGTGGAGCGTTACATCCGACTGGGCGTGGACGAGGGCGCAGAGCTGCTCTGCGGCGGCGAGCGCCCCGGCGACGGGCTCGAGGCGGGTGCATTCCTCACGCCCGCGGTGTTCGCCGGGGTCGAGGACGGCATGACGATCGCGCGCGAGGAGATCTTCGGCCCCGTCGTCTGCGTGTTGCCGTTCGACGACGACGACGAAGTGGTCGCACGCGCGAACGACACCGCCTACGGCCTCGGCGCCTCGGTCTGGACGCGCGACGTCGCGCGTGCGCACCGGCTCGCCGCGGCCGCGCATGCCGGCAACGTCTGGGTGAACATGCCTAACCCGCTCGACGCGGCGGCGCCGTGGGGAGGAGTCAAGGCGAGCGGCTGGGGCCGCGAGATGGGGAAGGACGCGATCGACCTCTACACGGAGGTCAAGAGCGTCTGGGTCTCGTTGACGTGAGCGATCGCAGCGCCGACGTCATTGTCGTCGGCGCCGGATCGGCCGGCGCGGTCGTCGCGCGCCGCCTGATCGACGGAGGCGTGGGCCGTGTCCTGCTGTTCGAGGCCGGCGGACGCGACGAGAACCCAGCGATCCACGATCCCGGTCGGCTTCACGAGCTCTGGCTCTCGGAGGTCGACTGGGCCTACGAGACGGTGCCGCAGGTGCATGCCAACGAACGCCGGCTCGCTTGGCCGCGCGGCCGTGTCCTCGGTGGGTCGAGCTGTCTGAACGCGATGATCTGGGTCCGTGGTGCCCCCTCGGACTTCGAGTCGTGGGCGGAGCTCGGCGCCGAGGGCTGGTCGTGGGACGACGTGCGGCCGGTGTACGAGCGCATCGAGCGGCGCGCGCCCGGCGGGCCGGGCACAGTGAGCCTGCTGACCTCGTTCGAGCCCGACGCGATTCACGTGTCGATCGCGGCGGCGGCGCAGGAGTGCGGCATCCCGCTGAACGGCGACTACAACGGCGTCTCGCAGGACGGCGTGTCGTTCATGCAGTTCAGCATCGAGGACGGCATCCGTCACAGCACTGCGGCGGCCTACATCCGTCCGATCGAGCAAAACGCGAACCTGGAGATCGTCACCGAAGCAGTCGCTCGGCGTCTGCTGTTCGATGGAACGCAGGTGCACGGGCGTCGAGTGGTCGCACGGCGGCCGCGTCGAGCGCGCCAACGCGGGGAGTGTCATCGTGTGCGGCGGCACGATTGGCTCGGCGCAGCTGCTCCTGCTCTCCGGGATTGGGCCCGCGGACCACCTGCGCTCGCACAGCATCGACGTCGTCGCGGACCTACCCGGCGTCGGCGAGAATCTCCACGACCACCTGCTTTCGCCGGTGATCTTCAGCGCCGAGCGCGAGATCGGGCCCCCGTCACCTGGCCTGCCCGCCTGCCAGACGCATCTCTTCTGGCGCTCGCGGCCCGGGCTGCCGGCGCCGGACCTCCAGCCGATCCACTTCATGGTGCCGATGGTCGAGCCTTGGATGGAGGCGATCGAGAACGGCTTCACGTTGATGGGTGGGCTCGTACGCCCACTCAGCCGCGGCTCGCTGCGCCTCACCGGTCCGAGTCCCGAGGATCCGGTCGCGCTCGACCCGAACGTCCTCGCATACGAAGCGGACCTCGAGGGTCTCGCCTCGGCGGTCGAACTGTGCCGCCGAGTCGGCGCGTCGGACGCGCTCAGCGCCTGGGGCACCGTCGAGAGGTATCCAGGTCCGTTGGTCAACACGACGGAGACCGTACGCGCATACGTGCGAGAGACCGCGATCACCTACCACCATCAGGTCGGGACGTGCAAGATGGGCACCGATGCGATGGCTGTCGTCGACCCTCGACTCCGGGTGCATGGCATCGAAGGTCTGCGGGTGGCCGACGCGTCGATCATGCCGATCGTGACGACCGGAAACACGAACGCTCCGTCGATCATGATCGGCGAGCGCGCGGCGGAGTTCCTGCTTGCCGATGTCTGACGCAGATGCCGTCCTCAAAGCAGCCGGCCTGCCGTCGACGGAGCTCGCTGCGTGGAACGCGAGCGAGGCCGAGCAGACAGATTCCGTCGACGCGGCCGCCGCCGCAATGGGCGCGCACCTCGCGTTCGGCGAGGATCTGCTCGAGCGCCTGCCCGCGCGCAGCGACCGGACCGACGCCGAGGCAGGGGCGGCCGCCGTGCTGCAGACGAGGCTCGACATGGCGCGCTCGAAGTTCCTGCGCGCACACACGGACGCGGTCTACGCTGCGCTGACCGACGACTTGCGCCGGCCGGTCCGCGACGAGGAGCTCGTCTACGCTGCCGCCGAGCGCTTTCCGGGACTCGTGCCGACGCGCGCGCAAATGGCCGTCGAGCGGGCGAGGTCGCTGCCCGACAAGGAGGGCATCGAGATCGCGCAGGGCTTGTTCCTCTCGTTCGTACTCGCGTCACCCCGCTGCGGGGCGCACCTCGTGTGGTCGATGCTACGACCGACGGATGCAGCGCTCGAACGTCTCGACGAGTTCCGGGCGACAGGTGTCGCGGATCTCGGCGGCACGTTCATCGAGCGTCGTGGGCGGGCGGCGTATATCGAGATCCGGAACGACCGCCACCTGAATGCGGAGGACTGCGACACACTGCCGACCACCGAGGCAGCGGTCGACCTGGCGCTCCTCGACCCCGGCGTCGAGGTCGGCGTCATTCGGGGTGCGGTCGTCAGCCACCCGCGCTACGCCGGTCGGCGTGTCTTCGGCGCCGGCCTCAACCTCACGCATCTCTATCACGGCCGCATCGACTACCTCTTCTTCGTCACGCGCGACCTCGGCTACGTGAACAAGCTCTTCCGCGGACTGAGCAGCGAGGAGCATCTGCCCGACGAGCCGGAGCAGACCAACGAGAAGCTGTGGGTCGCCGCGGTCGAGACGTTCGCGATCGGCGGCGCGTGCCAGATCCTGCACACGGTCGATCACGTGATCGCGACGCGAGGGACACGCCTCTATCTGCCCGCGCGCAAGGAGGGGATCCTCCCCGGCGCGTCCAACCTCCGTCTGGCCCGCTCGGTCGGCGACAGGCTCGCTCGACAGGCGATCCTCTCCGGCCTCGAGTTCGAGGCCGGTACGCCGCACGGCGACCTGCTCTGCGACGAGATCGTCGAGTCATCCGCCGCGCTCGACGCGGCCGTGGCGGAGCGCGTCGAAGCGCTCACCAGCTCCGGCCTCGTGAATGCGGCCGGAAACCGGCGCGCTCTGCGCGTCGGTGCGGAGCCTCTCGACGTCTTCCGGCAGTACATGGCAACGTTCTGCCGCGAGCAGGCCTACTGCCACCTGAGCCCCGCACTCGTCCGGAATCTCGAGCAGCACTGGAACGCGCATGAGCGCCGCCTCTGAGCCGGTCGTCTGGGACGAAGCGGAGCGCCTGTCTCGGTCGGAGCTGAGCGAGCTTCAACGCGCGCGGCTGCGCGCCAGCTTCGGGGTCGAGCTCGAGGCCATCGCGCAGGCGCCGTTCAGCGGCAAGGCCGATCTTCGAGATGGGTATCCGTTCGGATTGCTCCGCGTGCCGGTCTCCTCACTCGTTCGCCTGCACGCGTCGAGCGGCACCTTCGGCAAGCCGACGGTCGTCGGCTACACGCGCGCAGACCTCGACGCGTGGACAGAGCTGATGGCGCGATGCATGACACTTGCCGGCGTCCGGCCGGGGATGCTCGTGCACAACGCGAATACGTACGGGCTCTTCACCGGCGGCCACGGCTTCCACCAGGGAGCGGAGCGAATTGGCGCCCCCGTCGTGCCGGTCTCGGGGGGGATGTCTGCACGCCAGGCGATGCTCCTCCACGACCTCGGCGCACAGGTGCTCGTCTCGACGCCCTCGTATGCGGTGGTGATCGCGCAGGCCGTGCAGGATGCGGGGATCGACCCCGCCACGCTGAAGCTCGAGCTCGGGCTGTTCGGCGGAGAGCCGTGGACGGAGGGGTTGCGCGCGCAGATCGAGTCGGCGCTACCTGGGCTCCGCGCAGTGAACTTCTACGGGCTCTCCGAGATGTGCGGTCCTGGAGTGGCCGCAGAGTGCATCGAGGCGCGGGACGGCCTGCACGTGCACGAGGACCACTTCCTCGTCGAGGTGGTCGATCCCGAGTCGGGCACGGTGTTTCCCGAGGGCGAAGAGGGCGAGCTCGTCTTTACGACACTTGCGAAGGAAGCGATGCCCTTCCTGCGGTACCGCACCGGCGACATCGGTTCGCTCACCTTCGAGCCCTGCCGTTGTGGCAGGACGACGGCGAGGATCCGCGGCCTGCGCGGCCGCCGCGACGACATGATCATCGTCCGCGGCGTCAACGTGTATCCCTCGAACGTCGAGCACGCGCTCCTCTCCGTGCCCGAGGCGGCGCCGCACTACCAGCTCGTCGTCGAGCGCGCCGGCGCGATGGACGAGCTGACGGTGCAATGCGAGCCTGCCGTCGCCCACGCGGATCGGGCGAGCCTACGCGACGCCGTCGAGCGGGTGCTGCGCGAGCACCTCGGCATACGTGTTCGCGCCGAAGTGCTGGACGCCGGTGCGGTGCCGCGGAGCGAAGGAAAGGCAGTACGCGTCGTCGATCGGCGATGAGTCGATTTCTCGCAGACGCTGCGCCAAGGGTTCCGTGGCGTCCCGAAGGACGATAAGGTCGTCGCTCTTGAAGAAGCACGTCGTGATACTCGGTGCAGGGTTCGCAGGGTTGGAGTTGGCCAGCCGGCTCTCCGACTCGGTTGCCGACGAGGTCGATGTCACGCTCATCGACCAGAACGACTCGTTCACATTCGGGTTCTCGAAGCTCGACATCCTCTTCGGCCGCAAAGACGCGGCGTCGGTCCGGATTGAATACGGCGAGATCGCGAAGAACGGCGTCGAGTTCCGCCAGGAACGGGTGACGTCGATCGATCCCGCCGTTCGACGCGTCACCACCGAGAAGAGCACCTACGACGCGGACATTCTCGTCGTCGCACTCGGAGCGACCTACGACCACGCCGCGACGCCCGGATTCGAAGACGGCGGATATGAGTACTACTCCATCGCGGGCGCCGAGCGACTGCGCGATGCATTGCCTGCGTTTGAGTCAGGGACGATCCTGATCGGGATTCTCGGCCAGCCCTTCAAGTGCCCGCCCGCGCCGTTCGAGGGCGCATTCCTGCTGCACGACCATCTCGTCGCGCGTGGCGTCAGGGACGCGGCAGAGATCCGCGTGATCGGCCCGATGGCCGCGCCGGTTCCAGTCACCGCCGAGGTCTCCCAGGCCTTCCTCGACGCTCTTCACGCGCGCGACATCGAGTACGTGCCGCACACTCGCGTCGTCGAACTCGACATCCAGCGCAAGGAGGCCGTGCTCGAGAGCGGCGAGCGACTGTCCTACGAGCTGTTCGTCGGCATCCCCATCCACCGAGTACCCGAAGTCGTCGAACAGTCGGGTCTCACGGTCGACGGTTGGGTCGCAGTCGATCGCGCCAACCTGATGACGCCCTACCCGGACGTTTACGCGGTAGGTGACATCGTCAACATTCCCATGGCGAAGGCAGGCGTTTTCGCCGAGAACGCTGCCGGCGTCGTCGCTGACGACATCGCGGCACGCTTGCACGGCGAGAAACTCGAGCGCAGGTACGAAGGCGACGGCAGCTGCTACCTCGAATTCGGTGGCGGGAAGGTGGCGAAGGTAGTGGCGAACTTCCTGGGCGGCCCGTCTCCAACCGCACGAATCGACGGGCCGTCGGAGGCATTGGCTGAAGAGAAGGTCGCCTTCGCCGCAACGCGACGAGCGCGCTGGTTCGGAACCTGATCAACGGCTCGGCGTCGTCCGCGTTCGTGGTGAGGTTTGGAGCACTCGTTGGGGCGCTCATGCTGATCGTCTCGGTCCTCGGCGGTGGCGTCGCGGCCGGGCGCGCCACTGGGAGCGGCGCGGGTGCATTGTTCGTGGTATCTGCTGCCGGCGGCTCGGCACGAGAGCTCGCGCCCGTGCCCGCGCTTGCGCTCTCGCCCGACCAGAACGCTGCGATCGTGGCTGAGGCGCAACCGGATGGGACAGTCTCGCTCGTCGTTCGCGAGCTTGGCAGCGGGACACAGCAGACGATCTTCGTCACGCCGCCCGGACGGGACCCCGCTGCACCGCTCGGCTTCGGCGAGGCGGTCTGGCCGACCCCGGCGCATGTCGTCTTCGATTGGCTGGACGACTCGCCCTGCACGCCGCCGGCCACGAATTGCGCACTATCGCGCCTCGAGAGCATCCGCGCGGACGGGACGGGGCTGCAGCGCCTGAGCGACTCCGGGCGCTTTCCCGCCTTCGGGCGCGGCTCGTCGCGGCTCGTCTACCTCGATCGCTACAGCTTCTTCGACCCGGGCGGGCTGGTGACGCTCGCCTCTGCGAGCGGCGCGACGATACGTCGTTTCGGTTGGAGCAGCTACGGACCGGCGCTCGCGTCGGACGGTCGCACGGTCGCCTGGATCGGCGGGCCCTCGGCGGCGGCGTCGGCCGACTTCGGCCCGGTGTTGCGTATCGCTCGCGCCGGCCGCCAACTCGCACAGCTTCGCGTGCTCGAGCTCGGCCTGGACGGCAGCCCTGGCGAGCGGGCGCCGCTTGCCTGGTCGCCAGATGGACGGACGCTCGCCTTCATCCACTCGACGATCGCGCAGGGCAGTCGGCCGAGAAGCGCGCTCTGCTTCGCAACGCCGACGCTGCGTTCGGTGCGCTGCCCGTATACGGCCGGCCTGCTCGCCGCGCCGCTGTGGTCGCCCGACGGCAGCCGTGTCGCCGTCGGTGCAACGCTCCAGAGCGGAGGACAGGTGATCGTCGCTATTCACGCTCGCGGGAAAGCTCGTCCCCAAATTCTCGCGAGCGCCACCGCGGGGGCATTCGTGCCGCTCGCCTGGTCGCGCGATGGTCGCCGCCTCTTCTTCGACGGCCCCTAGGGCGCAGCGCCGAGGACAGAGTCCGACTGGGCGACCCTGACCGATGATGAGCTGTTGCGGCTAAGCCGAACGTACGCGCAAGAGAATCGCCGTGTTCACCGTCGCGCTGTTCTTCAAGGGGTACTTGCGTGCAGCAGGTCCCACGTGTCCGCGTGCGTGCCTATCCCGTCGCGGCGATCGGTTGGACACGGTTCCAGCACGCGCCGTGCTCGTCGACGTAGCTGACCGTCCCGTAGTGCTCGCGCCCGTCAAGCCAGCCGCAGTGGCAGCGGTGGCCCAACTTGTCCGCCTCGTCGGTGATCCAGATACGGAAACCGTCGAGTCCGATCATGCGGTGACGGCCGGGGTCGTCGGGTGGGCCGGGATAGACGTTGTGAACGAGCCACACCTTGGGCCAGAACTCGCGTTTCGGTGTTCTCCGCAGGAAGCGTTGCATGGTCCAGCGTGCTCCTTCGTCGTCGTGGATCACCGCTGCTTCTTGCGCGTAGTGTGCGTCGCACGCGACGGAGGTTCAAGATCGCGGTGCTTGTTCGTCGGCCGTTGCGCCGTCAATCAGTTGACGCGACGAGCGAACACGATCCCGACTGCGAGTCCACTGAGCGCCATGAACGCGGCGACCCGGTCTTCCATGACGCACGGGTGAGGCGCCACCCCGATGCACCGCCAACCGTTGGCGGTCGAACCGGCGACATCCGAGTCTCCCGGTGGTAGCCTTAGCGTCAGGATTTCCTGACGAAAGGAGCCAGCAATGCGACGTCGGCAGCCGCAACTACGCATCGTCGGAAGCGGGCGCGACACGAAGCTCCGGCTGATTGGTGATTGGAACGATGCTCCGCTTGACGGCCTTTGTCAGTCTGCTCGCGTAGCTGTTGCGCTCGACAAGATGCAGCGACACCTCGTGAACCAGGCACGACGCTCGGGTCGAAGTTGGACAGAGATCGGTGACTCGCTCGGTATCGCCAAGCAGTCCGCGTGGCAGCGTTTTGCGGAGCCTCCTGACTAGCGGCGGTCGGTTACCGCGACGAGCACAGTCGCCGCCGCCCGACACGGCCGGGTTTCCGAAGCAGCCGCAAGTTGACACCAATCGTGCGGCCCCGTCCTCGCTCGGCGCATTACTTCCAGCGACGACCTGCCCCGCCGATGTATTGGGCATAGCCACGTAGTGCGGCTGCGGAGGTCAGCGCCTGGTAGGCGAACAGGTACGCGAGGAAGCCGCGCTTGTCGGGCTTGGGGTGGATGTCGAGTGTCCGGAAGACGTGGCGCGCTTGCCACCGCTGTAGCAACCCGTAGAGGACGAGTGTGATCGGGAGCAGGAGCATCGACCACCAGCCGACGATGAGCGGGTAGCCGAAGAGGAAGAGGATGACTCCGGGGACCCAGAAGAAGATGACTCCGATGTCGAGGCAGGGAACGAGGTAGTCGATCCCGGTGACCAACTTCGCGAGGATGCGTGGCTGCTTGTGTGGTGGATGCGTGCGAAGGCCTTCGAACATTCCGCGTGCCCAGCGTGAGCGTTGGCTCATTAGGCGCCCCAGTTCCTCGGGAACGACGGTGAAGCCGAGCGCAACCGGCTCGTACTGGACGAGGCCGCGAGTCGCGAGCAGCGTCCAGGTGAGCACGATGTCTTCACCGATCGCATCGGGCCAGCCGCCGACAGCGCGGAGGTCACTTGTGCGGTACACCGAGAACGCCCCTTGGGCGACGAGAGCGGTGTTGTAGGCGGCCTGCATGCGTTTGACGCCGTTGATCCCGAGCCGGTAGTCCCACTGCTGCATCCGAGTAACGAAGGTGGCGAGCGGATTCTCGGCAACGAGCGCGGCTGCGCAGGCGCAGACGTGCTGGCCCTGCGGCGTACGCGTAACGCGAGCGACGAGTCGCATGAGCGACTGCGGCTGCAGGTGGGTGTCGGCGTCGACCGTCACCACGAGCGGTGTGGTCACCGTGGCGAGGGCCGCGTTCAGAGCGTTGTGCTTGCCCTGCTTCGCCTCGAAGACCCGTCGGTAGGGGAAGGGGAGGCGGACACCCGCGGCGTCTGCCAGCAGCGCGGTGTCGTCTGTCGAGTTGTTGTCGGCCACGACTATTTCCAGCCGACCGGGGTATGAGAGGTCGCCGATGTGTTCGAGCGTGGGGAGGATCGCCCGGCTTTCGTTCCACGCCGCCACCAGAATCGTCACCGGCGGCCACTCGCCTTCGGGCCAGTCGCCCTTGGGGGGCTTAAGAGGAAGCTCCTTGTAGCGCGTGATCAGGAGCGTGAAGATCATGAACCCGATGATCAGGCCAGGGATGTAGGCGAGGAAGATCGGGATCACCCAGCCCATGACGGGGTTGAGCGCAGCTTCAAGCTCGCCTCTCCAGCTCCTCGACGCCCAAACGCCGAACCAAACCCAGGCAAGGGTCAGAGCGAACGCAATCGCGAAGCGGACGCTCGGTCGAAGGCCCGACGCCGGAGCCTTGCGCCAGGTCAGGCCACCAAGCACTCGGCGTGATGGACCAAGGGATCCGAGATTGCTCTCGCTATCGATCGAGGGCGGAGACGACGACATGGCTTCTCCTCGGGCGGGCGTCGGAACAAGGATAGGCGCGTTGACGTGGTCGTATACACGTCATGAACGACGCCGAGCTACTCGGCGAGGTGAAATACGCGCGTCGCTGACGGGACGGGGCCTGCTGTCGTAGTGGGCGACGCGCGAAGACGCCCCCTTAACAGCCGGTTGAGTCGAGCATGGCTTAACTGAGCGGCGGGCGTGGGATTCGAACCCACGGGACGCTTGCACGCCCAACGGTTTTCAAGACGGCACCCGACTGTCGTGGTTGAGCCAATAGCGGCGGGTGCGCGACAGTTTGCGCGACAGTCGTGCCGCGTTGCACGTCGCTGCGCCTCGCCTGCGATACGAGCGAGCGGGAAGCACGGACTTCGTCGAACGCGACTTCAAGAAGCCGCGCTAGACCACTCCAGGTCGCCGGACTGACGCCTACGGCAATAATGCCGCGTGCGTTTCACATCACGCCTCTAACAGTTACGGCCCCTTGATGCCGAGGCGTTCTGTCAGCGTCTGCAGCGTTCGGAATCGTGTTGCCCGGGAAGAAGGCAGCGGCTCAACGTAAGGACTCGTCACGCAGAGCACTCGAGCGTCTAGCGTGTATGAATGCGGGAGTGGGTTGTGATCGCTGTGGGTGCCGGTGCTCTGGTGGTCGGCGCCTTGGTCACGTCGCCCTGGACCGTGGAGATCCTTCTCGTGCCGGTCGTCGTCGTCGGCGTGCTTTTTGTCATGCTTTTGTACCCGTCAGAGAAGCGGCGACGCTGAACGCAGCTTCGACAGTCCGACCCCTGTGTCACACGGGAACGCGTTTCCGAAGAACGGCTTTCAAATGGCTTGGCTAGGACAAGGAAGTTTGTGGGGTTTAGCTGGGGCGCGCAGTCGGTCACAGAGGGGTTCGTTCGCGGCGCGACGGTATCGCTGCCGCGTATTGGTCATTGACCGAACGGATAGTCCCCCAGCGCTTGCCGAAGGTTCGTGACGGCCGTCTAGCGGCGACTTGAGCACGAGGCGGGCTCGGCGCGAGTTCGGTCCCCGACGACCGAACGCAACCTGCGAGACTCAAGACGTGCCCAGAAACCAGGGCCGCCTGGCCTCTGGGCACGCAACCCCTATCGATAGCACGATGCGTGTCACCCAAAAGGGGGAAAACTCAGGAGCCTGCGGCTAGCCGCCGCGCTTCACCCAGCTGCCGACGAGCACCGCCTTACGGTCACGGTTCGGCTCCGCGTTCGCATGCAGGATGAGCTTGTTCCCGACGCGCTGCCAGCGGTAGAGGTTCGGCTTCTGCTGGCCGAGCTCGATGTTCACCTGCGTCGCATTCGTCGGGACGACGTTGCCGCGCATCGTCGTCTTCCCGTGACTCGCGCTGGATTCGTCCCGCGTGATTACGAGCGTCCACGTCTGTCCCCCGACCACCTTCGTTGCACCCGCCTTCTGGACGTCCGCCGCGGTCACCGTCCGCGTCCACGTCCCGAGCAACTGCTGCGCCGGCGGCGCAGCGGCCGCCGAGGCAGCGAGCGCGAGGGCGAGGGCGATTGCCGATACCAGCACCTTCACGCCCCGGACGTTACGCCCGCGGCGCGCGGTCTCCCTCATGCCGACGGGATGATCGCAACGCAGACGCGAGGGAGCCGAATCCTTTTCGGTGATCTCTCGGAGGGGTGCTCGGGCGAAGCTGACGCCGACGACCATGCCCATTGATCCCACGTTCGGAGCTTAGACTGCGCGACAGTTGTGTGACAGTCGTGCCACAAATCAGGGCGAACCGGGGCGATTCAGGGCGAACGTCGCCGATGTGTGCGGCAGGCCGGGCACCGCTTAACCATGCGGGTTTCGGCTTGAAATAGCGGCGGGGGTGGGATTCGAACCCACGGGACGCTTGCACGCCCAACGGTTTTCAAGACTTCTGAGAAAACGTCGTTTGCAGGGAGTTGCAACGCGGCTCGCCAGTCTGTTCGCCAGTTCGACCGTCGCCGAGGAGTTGACGCATCGGGGTCCTAGAGGCGTCGCCTGCGGTCCGGGAGCGACCCCGGACCGCAGACGAACAGATAGTGCTAGGCCACAGCCGACGTAGAAAAGACCTCGAGGCTGTGGACCTCGACGATTTCGGGTGCCGTGCTCGTCACGTCGATCCCGTTCTCTTCGAGGATCGGCATCAGGATGGCGCCGAACGCTTCCATCTTCTCGGTTGATTCCCACACCTCGCTCACGCGAAGTGCGCTACCCGAGCCGAAGCAAACGTGAAGCTCGATGCCGTCCGGGGGCCAAAGGCCGGCGTCTTTCAGCTTGCTACTGACCGCGTCGTATTTCTCGGCGGTCAACGAGCTGGGCGTGAAGCGAACGAGAATAGACACTCGGTCCTCTCTGTAGGTGGACCGCCCACCCTACGCGCTCGCCTCGACCGGTGCGGATGATCTTGGCCTTGCAGCAACTACTCGGGTGGCAACGGTCTCGCCTGGGCCAGCGCCTCTAGCTCGCGAGTTGAGGGCATGCGTTCCAGGTAAGCGTCGAGTAGCCCTGCCGCCTCCTGGATCGAGCCCGGCAGGAGGTGCCCGTAACGGTCGAGCGTGATCGTGATCGAGGAGTGTCCCATGAACGTCGAGAGAGCCTTGACGTTCACGCCGGCGGCGATCATCACCGAGGCGGCGGTATGCCTTGCGGCGTGCAGGCCGATCGGCGTGAGCTCCGAGCCCTTGCCGGCTGAGGCGGTTCTTCGCTTCGCCCGCGAACTGCTCGGCGAGCCTGAGGCGGTCGGCGCTCGAGGCGTCGAGCCAGCGGTCTCCTCGTTGACTGCTGAGTAGCGTCTATCCCGGACTAGTGTGACCGGGCGCCTCGGCTTGCCCCGGCTGCGCTTCTGGGAAGGTCCAGGTGCCGTTCAGGATTTCGGGCCGTGGGCGGTAGAGCCGCACCATGTAGTTCCAGCCGGGACAGATCGGGAGGCAGTTTGCGCTGTTGTCGTCGCGGCCTCCGAACTGAATCGTGACGGAACCGTCCGCGTCGTTCTTTGCAGTGATGCTGTTGAATGAATAGGCGTCTCGGTCGTTCTTCACTAGAAATCCTTCGGCGTTGTAGAGGGTGATCGACCAGAAGCCGTCGACCGGCACATCCTTGACGGTCAGCCTGTAGACGCCCTGCCGTCGTTGCGGCTTGGTGTGACGTTGAGATAGACGGCGTCGCTGTCAGGATTGAGCCCCCAGCCAGTCGCGGTGACGATCAAGTGCCCGACCGGATCGACTTCGTCCTTGCGGCCGGCGGCTCTGCGCCAGTCAGGAAGCGTGGCTCCCAGAACCGTCAGCGCATCGGCGACCTTCTTCCGACTCGCATCGTCCCAATCCGGCGCCTCGAATGCACCCGGACCGCCAGGCTGCTCCACCTCGACAGCATCCTGTAGAGCGTTGACCTGGTTCACGTCCTCTGGATCATTCGGATCGACCAGGATTCGGATCGCTGCCATGGCGTAGCGCGTCTCGAGCTGCTCTTTGCTGAAACTGTAGGTGCCGGCCCCATAGACAACTGTGTAAACGTAATGATCCTCATCGAAGACGATCATCGTCATGAAGCGCCTTCCGGCGTCAGGCAGGGTGATTGTCACCCGGCCGGCATCGAGGTCGTACACGCCTATCGAATACAGCGTGTCGCGATTGCCGCGTTGGACATGTTGGTCCTCGATCGGCGCGAGCGCACGAAAGTGGTTGAACTTACCGAGAGCGCCCTGTTTCACGAAGCTCCCCAAGGTCCTGTCTGTCTCGGCGCGAATGAAGTTATCGGCGGTGACGGGGATCGCGTCTGGCACGTTGACTCCTTCCAGCAGCGAAGCGAGAGACGGCGAGTCCAGCATGACGGACGACGGGACGCACCGCGCAGTAGGCGCCCGGCAGGTCCATCGCGCTGAGGCCCGCCTCAGATCGGGCGGTGTGTCGTGCTCATCCGGCTATCCGCTGCCGGGGTGCCCCGCGACGTCGATGAGTTTCCGGCAAGGATTCCGGGTGACGTCCAACCGGCGATCGATCGATCGATCCTTGGTACCCCACCCGCACACATCAAATGAGCGGGGCGAGTTCGTACATCGCGGCATAGACTCCCGCGTCATGCCCGAACGCCTCGACCACGTCACGATCACGACGCGACGTACAACCATCCAGCTCCCCTTGGAATCCCGCGACGCGCTACTGCACGAGATCCGCCACCTCGAGAGCGGGAAGTCCGTCGTCGCCGCGTTCGAGGCCGTCGGGGCAACACGACCCGTCGAACTCACCCCCGACGGCCAAGCCCTGCTGATCAGCGCGATCGACGTGATGACGCGCAACGCCGGTGACCCGGCGCTGCTCCCGCCGGGGATCTTCGACCTCCGCAACGCGCTGATCGACGAGCTGCACGACGCCGGCGCCCGGCCCTAGGCCGCCGCCTCCGCATCAACCGTCGATCGATCGATCCATGCCCCCACCAGTTGAGCGGCGGGGGTGGGATTCGAACCCACGGGACGCTTGCACGCCCAACGGTTTTCAAGACCGTCCCGTTCGACCGCTCCGGAACCCCGCCGCGCACGCTTTGTACCGGACGCAGATGCCGTCTGCGCCGCGAGTCGCTCACATTGCCGTCCAGGGTGCGACGTGCAGCACGGCGGCGATCGGTCATAGTCGTTACGGCTGACGTTCCCACGGTGGCGCCGGCGCTCGCCAGGAGGTGCGTCCGAGCACATGGCTGATCTGCTGACGAAGCTGATCCCGACTGCCCTCGCCGGGGCGATCAACGTCGTGCCGATCACCATCGTCGTCACGCTGCTGATGGCCAAGGGCGGTCTCGCCAGGGCGATCGCCTTCGGGATCGGCCAGTTCGGCTCGCTCGCGGCCATCGGTGCGATCGCGCTCGCGACCGCGAGCACGAACGCCGGGTCGACCGACACCGGGTCGGCGGTAACCGGAACGATCATCGCGATGGTCGGCGGGCTCCTGCTCGTACTCGCGCTCAAGCAGTTGCTCGGCGCTCCCGACCCCGACGCGCCGCCGCCCGCCTACATGGCCAAGCTCGAAAGCATGTCGGTATCCGGAGCGCTCGTAACGGGCCTCGTCCTGGGCCTCGTCAACGTCAAGCAGCTCGGCATCTATGCGGCCGGGATCGCCGAGATCGTCGAGGCCGATGTGTCTACCGCCCAGGGCTGGGTAGCGCTTGCCATCCTGTTCCTGCTCATCCAGATCGGCGTGATCGCGCCGATCCTCGCCTACGTGTTCGCGCGGGACTGGGCGACGAAAACGCTGATCGCACTTCGCGGCTGGCTGATCGCCCACAACCGGGTGATCTCGATCGTGCTCGGCCTGGTGGTCGGAGCACTGTTCGTCATCGCGGGCGTCGGGCAAATCACCGGCTGAGGGAGGCACCCGCAACGACAGATCGGGCTTGTCTCCGCGGCGAAAAAGGGAATAGCGTGGGCGGGGCCGCTGGATCGACTCTGGGCGTAAGACACTCCGACCGCGAAGGGAGAGGCTCATGAGGGCAAGTGCTCGAGGGATGGTGTTCGCTTCGATCGTCGCCGGCGTCTTTGCGCTGGCCGGGTCTGCCGGTGCCGCCACGCACGGCCGCGCCGGCGCGCAGGTTGCCGCCTGTTTGGCGCACGTCATACGTTCGAACAGCGCCTACTACGCGCTCAACTGCACAGGCCATGACGAGCCGGAGCTCGATCCCGTGTCGTCGGCGCCGCACTCTGCATTCAACGTGACGTGGCACGTCGCTCTCCCTGCCGGGGGCAAGGCATCGGTGAGCAGCGTCGGGCCGACGTTCTGGTTCGGGGGAACCGTTGCCGACTCGAACCCTGCGAAGCTCGGCGGGCAGGGGTTCCTCGAGCTCCAGATCTATCCCGACTCACGCGTCACGGCGTGCACGGACGGCGGGGACTTCTTCGTCAACCACGAGGTCGGCACGTACACCGCGTGCTCGCCCGTGTGGACCCTCACCCAGCAGGGCGACGACATCGAGGAGCCTGCGGCGTTCAACGGGATGCTGGTCAACGCCTCCGGCGCGGGCCCGTTCGTCATGCACGCGCGCGACATCGTCGACATCCACATCTGGGCTCCCTCGATGCGGGACGCCTATCGCGAGCAGATCGCCGATGAGACCACGCATCAGACGTCGGCTCCGCTCGTGTTGATCAGCCGCCAGGACGGCCCGCTGCGGCCCGCATTCGACACGAATCAGATCGGTAACGCACTCGACTGGGGCGGCGTCTGGGACACGCCGATGTCGTTCGTCTACGAGATCGGGCACTCCGACATCTACGGCGCCCATCCCGGCGAGTTCTGCGTTCCCGGCCAGGACTTCTGCGGCTCCTTCAACTACGCGAACTGGGCCGGGATCCAGCCGCTCCGGATCTTCGGGGCGACGTTCGGCGATGGCTCGCAGCCGCAGCACTGGGCCGCAGTGTCCGACACCGGCGGCAAGGCCGAAGTGCTCGGGCAGTCCTTCGTCGGGCCGACCCTCTGCCACGGGTACGGCGGTCCGTTCTGCATCTACCCGTGGTTCTCGTGGGACGGGCAGGCGTTCAACTACGGCGTCACATACCCGAACACGGTCGACAACTTCCATGGGGCCGAGCAGTTCGCGCAGGTAGCGCTTTGTCCGGAGGACGGTGTGTTCGCCGGGCCGACGTACTGCGACACGATCCTGCGCTGAGCCTGGACGCCGGATGGAGCTAGGTGCAGAGGGGCGGGCCGAGATGCCCGTCCCTCAGCACGCGCCGATGTTTACCGGCGGCTACCGAAGCGCCGATTGAAATCGATCCACGCTGCCTTGATGTCGGAGAGCTCGGCAACCGCCATGCAGAAGTCGGGTACGTATGGGGTGACGGCAGCGAGGGCCTTCGGATCCGTTGGATCCGCGAACCCGACCTGAACGTTTCCGTCCTTCATGCGGATCGGAATCGCCGCCGCTGCAGCGCCCACTTCAGCAGGAAGCAACCCCACGACGGACAGATCGACTCCGGTGCGCATGATGCTGACGTACGGGATCGACAGTTGCTCTGAAAGCGTCCGCGCCAGCTCCTCCTCGTAGATGAGCTTCGCTCGGAGGAGAACGATGCCGACCAGCTCGCCTGTTACGCGCGCCTCGCCGAGCGCCCACGCAAGATCCTCTTCTCGGAGCATTCCCTTCGCGACCAGGAGCTCACCGAGTCTCGGAGCGCGGGGCTGGAGGGGCGACGGAGCGGGCGGAGATGCAGGAGCATCGGGCGGCGGAGGCGGGGTGCTCGCCGGAGCCGACTCGGGCTCGTGAGCGACCGCCGCTACGTGGGTAGGCGAGCTCGCCGGCCCGAGATGAAGACCGATTCCGTTCACCGTGTGCCATGAAGTCACGTATTCCTCGAGGTCGTGATCGTCGGTATCCGCGACGTCGACTCCGACGACGGTGGGTGAACACACCCTTGCTGCCACTCCGAGGCGGAGAAAGTAGTCGCGCAGCCGGAAGACGACGTCGGATCGTTCCACCGTGACGTACCAGGGGTAGTCCGGCGCGAGGGTCGGTGCCGAAGAGTCTGTGACCATGGTGGATCTCCTAAACGTCCGCAGTGATCCGGCGCTGTTAGGCCGGACTGCTCCGGACTGTAGGTGGGGTTGCACCCGGTGGAAATCCCCCGAATAGGTCAGGAGGCCGTAGCTCGGGATTGGCCCTGCGTCGCCCCGGTCTCCTCGTGGGCAAGCGAATGAGCGGAGGCCCGGGCGTCGGGCCTCCGCTCGGCGTCTCTCACTGGGTGACGCGTCCGAAGCCTTCGACGTTGGTGATGGAGCGCACGCGCCGCATGACCTGGCCGCCGTTCGAGTCGTTGCCGACGGCGGTGTTTCCCTCGATCGCATGAAACTGTCCGTTGCCGAGGTACTCCTCGACGATCCCGATGTGGTCGGGCGCGCCGCCGTCCCAGTTGTAGATCGCGATGTCGCCGGGCAGAGGCTCCGTGCGGCCCTTCCACATCCCGGTCGCCTTCAGCCACGCCGCGGTGGTCGGGACGTACGTGCACCCCTTCGCGTAGACGCCGGCGCCCTTGAAGCCGGAGCAGATCGTGTACTGACCGCCGCTGACGAAGCAGTAGCTGACGAAGATGTTGCACCAGGGAACGCCGTCGACGCCGAACCATCCGCCGAACTTGCTCTTGTTGGAGTTCGCCGGGCTCTCCTTCGCTCCCAGCTCCTGGAGCGAGGCGGCGAGCGCCAGCCTGCCGACGGTGCTCGCCTTGCGCACGATCGGCGCGGGCTGCGGCGGCACCGGCGCAGCGTCGAGCACCGCGCGCGTGTTGGGGCCGACGACCCCGTCCACCTCGAGGTGGTGGTCGCGCTGGAAGGCCTTGACGGCGGCTGCCGTCGCGTCGCCGTAGGCCCCGTCGAGCTTCCCCGGCGCGTACCCCAGGCTGGTCAGGATCTGCTGGACGCGCAACACCGACGCCCCCGACATCAGCGGGCTCGTCACGTGTAGGTCCTGTTCCAGCTGTGCAGGGCGCACAGCCTGCGGAGGTGCTGCCTGGACATCGATGGCCACGAGCGGCTCCTTTCGAATGGCGGTCCGAACCGTCACGTCGACGGCTCGGCCGCGGATGAAGGGGGAGCAGGTACGGGTGCCGGCGGTGATCCGCTGCCGGCGCCGCCGGCGGACTGCTCCGCGCTCGAGAGCATGACCTTGACGAACCGCTCGCTGAAGCCGCCGAGGAACGCTCCGACGACGAACGTCGCGAACTCCTTGTTCGGCTGCACCTGCAGCAGGCTGCTCTTCAGCAGGAAGTACAGCGCGAGCCCGAAGATCGCTCCGACAAGCGGCCGGTACGCGCCGAGATAGAAGATCGCACGCCTTCCGACCTCCGGATCGAGCTCGAACTTCGCCGGCGAGGACATACGTGAGAGGACGCTGACGAACGCGCCCAGCGCGCCTGCTGTGAGACAGGCGAAGAACGCCTGCGTGCCGTGCTGATCGACGTGAAGCTCACCGAAGATCCAGAGCCCGATCGCTCCGAGAATCGCAAGCGGCAGCACGGCGGCGACGCCGGCGAACAGGCCGCCGACGTAGACCATCCTCGCGACCTTGTCAGCCGCGTTCGCGTAGCACTGCCGGGCGCCGTGCATCGCGTGCCGTGCGCAGGTTACGAACTCGTCGACCTCGCCGGACGACGGTCGCCCGCCGGTCCGCTCGAGGAACGCGAGAACGCTGCTCTCGACCTCGTAGACCGAGCGGAGCGCGATTCGCTTCGGTACTCCGCGCAGGATCTCCTCCGAGCGGATCGCGAACTCGTCGCAGTCGTGCAGAAGGTGATCGAGCTTCTGGGCATTGCGCGGCATGAGCCAGTTGCTGAGGCGATGGAGCCGGATCTGCTGCTCGCCGAGGAGACGGTCCTTCCAGGTCTGCGGTCGTTCCGTCACTGCCACCGCAGACGGCATGCGCACGCACCAGTACGAATCGAGGATCGTCCCTTCGCTTTTCTCGAATTCGTGCAGCGTGTCGTCGTATGCCTTGCCGAGCTCCGCGACTCGCTCAGCGTCGGTTCCGTCGTTGAGCGCGCGCTCCCAGGCGTAGTGAGCACGGACGAGGTCGGCGTAGAAGGCGCCCCCGACGAGCTCCGTCGGCGTGCGATCGCTGACGGCGGGACGCACTGGACCGAGCGGTGGCGGCGTTGTGGTCTGCGTCGCCTTGAATGGGGTATCGAGGGTCGTCGCCGTCATGCTGCGGCCTCGACGAGTTGCGGCGTTTCGACATGCTCGGCTGCGACCGAGGGGGCGTCGTCGAACGTCCGGTGGTAGGTGTTCTCGTAGTCGGTGAGATCGAACGTGTCGAGGAAGCGCTTCGCTGCGTCGCGGCCGTTCGCGATCAGCATGTCCTGGGCAGTCGCCGGCAGGTTGAACTCCGTCGTGCCGACGTTGCCGGCATTGACGGTGACAGTGCGGACGCGGGTCGAGTGCGAAACGAAGCGCGCGTCCCAGGCCTCCTGAGACGTATGGAAGATGTCGACGCCGAACCGCACTGCCCATGGCATGCGCGCGACGACCTTGTTCACGCCGCCACCTACGCCTTTGCCGCCCGTGAGCGTGAAGCCGAACGTCGGTCGCCGGAGCTGCCGGCCGGGCGAATCGACGTCGAAGAGCCAGACGGGGAAGTTCGAGAGCGTGCCGCCGTCGATGATCACCGACTGCTGCTGCTTCAACTCGCGCGTGTTCAGCTCGCGGAAGCTCGCCTCGCGCCTGCCCGCGGTGCGTGCGCTTGCGTTCTGCGTCGCCACGTCGATCCGGTCAGCTGGAACGTTCGCTGCGAGCCCGCCACAGTCGCCCGGATCCTCGACGAACACGCGGTCGCGAACGAGCTGGACCGGCTCGAAGAAATACGGGATCGACATGCTCATGCGGGCTGCGTCGGCGATCTCGAACTGATCCGGATCGATCGGCGCGTCGTCGCCGATGCGCCGGTAGCGCTCGAGGTCGTCGGGCAGCACGAGCAGCGCCTTGTTCGTCACGTCGACGGCGATCAGCTTGAGGCGATACGTCCCGTCGTCGTTCTTCGTCGACGCGAACGTCTTGTGCTCGAGCTGGTCGCCGAACCAGAGCCGGAACGCCTCGCCGCGGGCGAGGCCGTGCCGGCGGAAGAGGTTGCCGCCGCCGCCGATGAGCTTGCCCGGAGGTGGAAAGTCCTGGAAATCGCCGAACTTCGTCCTCTTCATCAGGTCGGCCATGTCGGCGGCGTCGTGGCCGCAGGCGAGGTAGCAGGCGAGGATCGCGCCGGCGCTCGCGCCGGCGACGTTGACCCACTTCTTGATCGGCTTGTCGGGGTGCTCCGCGAATCCGAGGAGCGCACCTGCGAGGCCGAGCCCCTTCACGCCTCCACCACGGAAAACGCCGTCGGCTTCCTCGATCCAATCCATGTGCGACCAGCTCCCTTCGTCCTTGGTGTGACATTGGGCCGCCAGGCTCGAACGTCACCTCTCTAGACGGGGAGGTCGGTGTTTTCTTCCAACGAGCCGGTCAGCCCGGCTCAGGCGTGCGCCCGGATCTGCCGGTGCGCGACGACCTTGCCGGCGTCCCAGCCGGGCGCGCGGCCGTTCGGCGGCAGCGCGATCGCGTCGACGTCCAGGTCGCTGCGGACGAGCAGCCACGAAGTCAGCGAGTTGGAGTTCCACATCTCGCCGGCGTGCAGCTCGTCGCGGCCCCAGGTCGGTCTCGGCACGTGCGGCATGACGTCGAGCAGCCTGCGCGCGACGTCGGGGTCGTCCGTCAGGTGTTGCGGGCTGCAGATCGCCTCGGCGATGTCCGGGATGTTGCCGTCCCGCCAGCAGCGAAGCTCATAGCGAAAGAGCCTGATCCCGCCGGCGAAGCGCGCCCCGACGGGGCCCTCGGCAATCACGCCGCGTTCCAAGCCGTTCGCATCGGGGGCCGGAGCCATCTCGATCGTGTACCGGCCCTCGGGGACGCGCACCTCGAGGGCAGAGTGATACAGATCGCGCCGCGCGCGCCGGCCGATGGTCGCGACGATCGCTTCGAACGCGCGCCCGTTCAGGCGGACGAAGTGTCCGCCGGCGCCGAGCGGCAGCCAGTACAGGTCGATGCCGAACGTCGGTGTCGCATCCGCCACCTTTGCCGCTAGCGGGACACGGTTGCCGGCGCGCCGTACGGGTGCAGCACGTCGGGAACGTCACCCTGGAAGTTCTCGAGTATCGCCAGCAGCGCGCGGTCGGTGACGGCCGTGCCGTTGAGCGTGTGCGGTGTCGCGACGTTCTTCCCGTCGCGGTAGCGGATGCCGAGCCGTCGCGCCTGGAAGTCGGTCGTGTTCGACGTCGACGTCAGCTCGCGATAGCGCTCTTGCGAGGGGAACCAGCCTTCGCAGTCGTACTTCTTCACCGCGGGTGCGCCGAGGTCGCCGGCCGCGACGTTGACGACGCGGTACGGGATGCCGAGACCCTGGAGGATCTGCTCCTCGATCGCGAGGATCCGCTCGTGCTCGTCGGACGAGGTGTCCGGCTCGCAGTACGTGAACATCTCGACTTTGTTGAACTGGTGCACGCGGAACATCCCGCGCGTGTCCTTGCCCGCGGCTCCGGCCTCGCGTCGGAAGTTCGTCGAGTAGCCCGCGTAGTACAGCGGCACCTCTTCGAGGATCTCGCCCATGTGCATGCCCGCGAGCGCCACCTCGGACGTGCCTGTGAGGTAGAGGTTGTCGCTCTCGACCGCGTAGATGTTCGAACGGTCGGTCGGGAAGAAGCCGGTGCCGTACATCGCCTCCTCGCGGACGAGCACGGGCGGCAGCACCGGCAGGAACCCCGCCTGCGACACGACGTCGATCGCGTAGCGGTACAGGGCGAGCGCGACAAGCGCTGTGTCGCCGATCATGAAGCCGAAGCGCGCGCCCGAGAGCCGCGCGGCACGATCCATGTCGAAGCGGCCGATGTCCGTGTGCTCCTTCGGGTTCGCGAGGGCGGCCGGCTCGCCCCAGCGGCTGATCTCCTCCGCGTCTTCGTCGGTGTCGCCGTCGGGGGCGGAGTCATCGGGCGGGTTCGGGATCACGGCGAGCGCCTCGTCGCGTGCGGTCTCCGCCTCGGCGAGCTGCTGCTCGGCCTGCTGGAGCTCCTCCTTCACGCCGCGCAACTCCTCGAGCTGCTCGGGGGTCGGCTTGCCCTTGAGCTTCGTCTTGCCCCGTAACTCGTCGACCCGGGGCACGAGGGCGCGCCATTGCTCGTCGGCGGCGAGCCATGCGTCGAACTGCTCGGCGGCGTGTTTGCGCGCGAGCTTGCGGCGGAAGCCGTCGGGGTCGTTTCGAGCTGCGCGCTGGTCGATCACGTGAGGGAGTCTAGGTAGGCCTCCAGCAGGAGGGCGACTCCTTCTTCGTGCACGGACGGGATGACGAGATCGGCCCGCGCGAGGATGTCCTCGTGGGCGTTCGCGACGGCGACGGCGAAGCCGGCCCAGTCGAGCAGCTCGCGGTCGTTCTCGCCGTCTCCTCCCGCGACCGTCTCGGCGGCGGTGAAGTCGAGTCGTTCCGCGACGAACGCGAGGCCGGCGCCCTTGCTCACGTCCGGATGCGCGAACTCGAGGAAGTGGGGGAGTGACTTCGACACGAAGAGGCGGTCCTTGAAGAGAGGCTTCAGCACGTCCTCGAGCGCGTCGAGGTCGTCGGGGTCCCCGACGGCGACGAGCTTCGTCGGTTCCTTTGTCAGCCACTCGCGGAGATCGCCGACCACGTGGATCTCGACGTGGTTGTAATCGGCGTAGGCCCGCGCCTCCGGCGTCACCGCGGCGACGTAGAGCTCGTCGTCCACGTAGCAATTGATGTGGAATCCGGCCTGGGTCACGGCTTCGATCGCCTCGAGAGCGGAGGGCACGGGGATGCAGACGTGGCGCAGGAACTCGCCGGTGACCGGGTCCGCCACGACGGCCCCCTGGTAGCAGACGACCGGGTCGTCGAGGCCGGCCTCGGCGAGGAAGGGCCGGGTCGCCTGGAACATCCGCCCGGTCACGACGATCACGTGCGTGCCCGTCTTCCGGACGGCTGCGATTGCGTCGCGGGTGCGCGGCCGCAGCACTGCGTCCTCCGCGATCAGGGTGCGATCGAGGTCGAAGGCGAAGGCCGCGACGTGGCGCGGGAACGACGGCGGAAGCTCGACCAGGGTTACGGGGGGGTGCCGCCGGTCGCCTTGACCACGTAGGAGGCGACGTCGGCGATCTGCTGTGTGGTGAGCTGGCTCTTGAACGACGGCATGGCGCCCTTGCCGAGCGTGACGCGCGCGGTGGCGAGGCGGTAGTCCGGCTTCGCCTGGTCGAGGTTCGGTCCGACAGTGCCTGTGGCGTTGGCGTCGGCCAGCGTGTGGCAGCCGACGCAGCCGGCCTTCAGGAAGATCGCCTTGCCGGCGACCGGGTCGCCCTTCAGCGCGAAGGCGGGGGTTGCCGGCTCGAGCGTGGCGGTCGGCAGCGTTCCGATCACTGTCACGGGCGTCGGGGTGACGACGCCCGTCGCGCCGCACCCGGCGAGGAGGGCCGCCGCGGCGGCGGCCGTGAGGGAGATGAGGGCGACGCGGCGCATCGAAGCGCAACTTTACCGTGCTGCCGGACGCGAAGCAGGCGACAACGGACGCCTGGTGGCCGAAGCTACAGTTGACGCATGAAACGCAAGAACTTTGGACGCGACGCCGGGCTCACCATCCGGATGCTCACGACGACCGCCCTGCTCGGTCTCCTCTACGTCATCTTCGCCGTCGTTCTGCTGAACGTCTTGAACGTCGGCGTCGTGCCGATGCTCGTGATCGTCATCGGCATCGCCGTCTTTCAGTACTACACATCCGACAAGCTCGCGCTCGCTGCGTCCGGTGCCAAGATCGTCTCTGCGGAGGAGGCGCCCGAGCTCCACGCGATGGTCGAGCGGCTCTGTGCGCTCGCCGGGCTCCCGAAGCCGCGCATCGCGATCGTCCCGTCGCCCGTCCCGAACGCCTTCGCTACGGGGCGCAACCCGAAGAATGCCGCAGTCGCCGTGACGGATGGCCTCTTGCGGCGGCTCGAGCCGCAGGAGATCGAGGCGGTCCTCGCGCACGAGCTCTCGCACGTCGCGAACCGCGACGTGCTGATCATGACCCTGGCGAGCTTCTTCGCGATGCTCGCCGCACTGATCACCCGCTGGGGCCTCTACTTCGGCATGTTCGGCGGCTTCGGCGGCGGGGGTGGTGGCGGCGGTCGCAGCAACAACAACGGCAACAACCAGGTTCCGGTCTGGTTGATCGTGTTCGCCGTGGCGGTCGTCACCTACGCGGTCAGCTACGTCCTGATCCGGACGCTGTCGCGGTACCGCGAGTACGCCGCCGACCGCGGCTCGGCGCTTATGACCGGTGCGCCGGAGAACCTGATGAGCGCCCTGCAGAAGATCGCGAGCAACATCACGCAGATCCCGCAGAAGGACCTTCGCGAGGTCGCCGGCATGAACGCCTTCTTCATCGTCCCGACGAACTGGCGCTCGCACGTCGGCGAGCTCTTCATGGATCATCCGCCGCTCGAGAAGCGGCTCGCCGCCCTCTCGGAGATCGCGCGCGAGATGGGCCGGCCCGTCGCCTAGCTCGACCGCCCCCGACTACATCGGGGCGTCGTAGAGCGCGAGCCAGCGGGAGAGGTCGGGCTCCACCGGCAGCTCCTTCTCGAGCTTCGCCTTCAACTCGAGCTCGCGGGCGTTGTCGCGCTGCTGCTTCTCGCCCGTCGGCACGAATGGCCAGAAGGTGCCCGTCTTGAAGCCGTAGATCCAGTAGACCGGCTTGCCACCGGCGTCGAACCGGAACGCCGCGGCCAGCAGCTGGCCGCCGAAGCCGCGCGCTTCCAGCTCGCTCGACACGGCGTGCACGGCCGTCACCTGGTCCTCGAGCTCGGGGTCGTGGATCACGATCCACTCGAACCCGAACGAGTCCTTCTTCCGGTCCAGCTTCGAGTCCGACTCCTTGGCGACGGACCCCAGGAGCTCGTCGATGTCGACGTTCGCCTGCGTGAACTCCCCGGCCGACAGCGGCTTGAAGATGACGGCGCCGACGCCGGCCGGCTTCAGCCCGCATTCGACGTCGAGCGTCACGGCCGCCGTGGTGATCGCGAAGAGCCTGTCGCCCGCCGGCTCCTTGAGCTTCTTGCGTCCGAAGAGGATGTCGGTGAGACCCACGCCTACTGCTTCGCCGGTTCCTCGCCCGTGTTCGCCGGTTCTTCACCTGCGCCGAGCTCCTTGCTCGCGTCGCCGGAGCCGACCTCGGCCTTCAGGCGCGCGAGGTCCGAGTCGACCTGGCTCGTGGTGGAGATCTGCGCGAGCTCGCGGTCGAGCGCCGTCTGGCCGCCCGCGGTGTAGTCCTCGAGCGCACCGCTCGTCGTCAGCTCGTCGATCGCCGACGCGCGCGCCTGCAGCTCCTCAGTCTTGTCCTTCGCGCGCTGGATCGCCGCTCCGGTGTCCTCCATGCCGCGGCCGATTCCCGTCGCAGCCTCGCCGATCTTGACCTGCGCCTCGGCGGCCGAGTACTGGGCCTTCAGCACTTCCTTCGTCGACCGGAAGCCCTCGATGCGCGTCTCGAGCGTCTGCTGCCCCGCGACGAGCTTGTCCTGCTGGTCCTGGAGCTGCTTGACCTGCTCGTCGAGTCCCTGGAGCTGGAGCCTGGGCGGCGGCCTTCCGCTCGAGGGCCTCGCGGGCGAGGTCCTCCCGGTTCGCGGCGAGTGCCTGCCGTGCCTGCGTCTCGAGCTTGACGACGTTCTGCTCGAGCTTCTGCGTCTGGAGCTCGAGGCGCTTCTTCGCGGTGACGACGTCGGCGACGCCGCGCTTGACGTTCTGGAGCTGCGTCTGCATCTGCTCGTATGAGTAGTCGAGCGTCTCGTTCGGGTTCTCCGCGCGGTTGAGCAGCTTCGAGAACTTCGACTTCACGATCAGCGATGTGCGTGACATCAGGCCGGCCATCCGTCCTCCTTCGTGGGTACTCGGTTAGCCTAGCGGTGTGCTGATCGCCCGGAGCATGCATCCCGACTGGCTCTCGAACGCATTCGCGATCGCCGACCGCGAGGGCGGTACCGCGGTGTTCGTCGATTCCGGCGCCGACATCGGCCCACTGGTCGCGGCAGTCGAGGAGTGGGGCGCCACCCCGGCTGCGATCCTGCGCACGCACTCGCATTCCGACCACGTCGTCCACGAGGACGAGCTTCGTGCCCGCTACGGCATCGACGTCGTCGCGGAGCCCGGGAGCTGGACGTGGGGAGATCTCCAGGTTCGCGGCTTCGCGACGCCGGGCCACTCCGACGACATGGTCGCCTTCGTGATCGACGACGAGGTGGTGCTCACCGGCGACACCCTGTTCAAGGACGCCGTCGGCGGCGGAGACCTCGTCCGGGTGCGGGCCTCGGTGATGGACGGGTTCATGACGCTCCCGGACGCCCTGCGGGTCCTCCCGGGGCACACCGAGGAGACGACGATCGGCCGCGAGCGCGAGCACAACCCGTTCGTCCGGGTCTGGAGCGGCGCAGAGCCCGAGGGCACGGAGCGCGTCGACGTGGGCGGCCGGGATGCGACGCTCGTCGTCTGGTCGCCCGACTACGACGGCAAGGGCAAGGCCTGGGTTCGCTTCGACGACGGCACCGACGCGATCGTCGGCGGCTCGCGCGTCACCCGCCGCTAGACCGGGGGTCAGACCCCCGGGCATGTCCGGCTGACACAGGCCATGTCCGCGAGATCGGGGTCAGGCCCCGGGGCATGTCCCGCTGAGACACCTGTCCGAAAGAGACAGTAGGTTGACGCGATGCGCCTGCTCGTCGCCCGCTGCGAGGTTCGCTACTCCGGCCGTCTGAATGCCGTCCTGCCGGAGGCGGTTCGCCTCCTGATCCTGAAGGACGACGGCTCCGTGCTCGTCCACGACGACGCCGGCGGCTACAAGCCGTTGAACTGGATGACCGCGCCGACCTTCGTCGAGGACGAGGGAGAGCGGCTCGTCGTGCGCAAGCTCAAGACGGAAGACGTGCTCGAGATCCGGCTCGTCGAGGTGCTCAGCGACGTCGTCCACGACATGGGCGAGTCGGCAGCGCTGCAGAAGGACGGTGTGGAGCGTCACCTGCAGGAGGAGCTCGCGGCGGCTCCTTCGTCGCTCGGCGAGGAGCTGACGCTCGTGCGCCGCGAATGGGCGACCGAGGTTGGTCCGGTCGATCTGATGTGCCGCGACGACGACGGTGCATGGGTCGCCGTCGAGATCAAGCGCATCGGCACGATCGAGGCCGTCGAACAGCTGACCCGCTACCTCGGGTTCATCCGCGCCGACCCGGCGAAGGCGACCTGCCGCGGCATCCTCGCTGCGCAGAAGTTCAAGCCGCAGGCGGTCACGCTTGCGGAGTCGCGCGGCATCCGCTGCGCCGAGGTCGACCTCGCGCTGCTCCGCGGCGAGCGCGAGCCCGAACTGACGCTCTTCACGGCCTGACGACCGCCTTGAGGTAGCCCTCGGGCGGCTCGGCGAAGAGCGCCGGCAGTCCTTCGAGCGGGACTTCGTGCGTCAGCAGCTTCTCCCACGGCCTCGCACCGCTCGACAGGAACGCGAGCGCGGCCCGCACCGTTCGCGGCGTGTGATGGAACGCGCCGCGCAGCGTCAGCTCCTCGTAGTGGATGCGCCGCGCGTCGAGCGGGACCTCGGTCCGCGCGGGCAGCCCGCTGAAGGCGACAGCCGTGCCGCCGCGGCGCACGAGCGCCACCGCGTCGCGCCACCCCTTCGCCGTGCCCGTCGCTTCGATCGCGACGTCCGCGCCCGCCCCGTCGCCCGGTACCGCGCCGAAGTCGGGCGCAAGTGCACGCCGCTGCTGCCCGCCCGCCGACGAGCACGGGGTGCGCGCCCGCATCGGCGATGCACGCGCAGAGCATCAGCCCGATCGGCCCGGCCCCGAGCACCGCGACCGTCTGCCCCTCGCGCACCTCCGCTCGCTCGACCCCGTGCAGGCAGCACGCGAGCGGCTCCGTCATCGCTGCGACCTCGGAGGCGAGCGACCGCGGGACCGCATGGAGGTTCGTCCCCGCAATCCGGGCCGGGACGACGAGCAGCTCTGCATAGGCGCCGTTCAGGAGCGGCAGCAGGTTCTCGCACTGCGCCTCCTCGCCGCGCGCACAGGAAGCGCACGCGCGGCACGGCGCAGAGTTGGCTGCGACGACACGCCGGCCGGTGGCGACCTCGGTCCCGCAGAACTCGTGCCCGAAGAGCGAGGGCAGCTTCGAGAGCAGCAGGGGGTGTCCGCGACGGAACGCCTTGAGATCGGTGCCGTCGGTGAGCGCAACGTCGACCTGGACGAGGACGTCGCCCGGGCCGGGCCGTGGATCGGGCACGTCCTCGACGCGCAGGTCGCCCGGCCCGTGGAAGCGCGCTGCCCTCACGGGACGAACACGACCTTCAGCGCTTCGCGGCGGAGAAACAGGTCGACGCCCTCGACGAAGCGTGCGAGCGGCAGGACGACCGGCTCGGGCACGTCGAGCTCGGGCAGCAGCGCGGCTGCCACGCGCATGCCCTCCGGCGTGGCGGAGCGCGACCCGACCACCGTGAGCTCGCGACGGTAGACCGGCTCCGCGGGGACCGCGCCCGCGTCGGCGAAGAGCAGCATCGTGCCGCCGGGCTCGACCGCTGCGAGCGCCGTCTCGACACCGCCACGCGCGCAGACGACCACTGCATCGACCGGCCCATCCGGGGCACGGCCGGTGCGCCGCGGGTCGGCGTCGATCGCGAACACGTCGTCGCCGCGACGCTCGAGCACTGCGGTGAAGAGCCGGCCGATGAACCCGTTGCCGACGACGAGCACACGTCCGCTCGGCACACGCTCGACGCCGCGCAGCACGCACGCGAGCGGCTCGACCATCGTCGCCGTCGCATCGTCCATGCCGTCGGGGATCGCGACGCCCTCGGAGACCGCGACGCGCTCTGCGAAGCCGCCGGGCACGATCGTGGGCGTGGCGAACTCCTCACACGTCGAGCCGTGACCGTGTCGACAGCGATCGCACGCGCCGCAGGGGCGGTGATGGACGAGCGCTTCGCGTCCCGACGCCCCGCGCACGACGACCTCGTGACCGAGCACGGTGCCGGGCTGCGCGACGCCGATCTTCTCGAGGTCGGAACCGCAGAGACCGCAGGCGAGCACCTCGAGCGACGGCTCCGGCGCCGGCACGTCCGCGACCCGCGGCTGCCCGAGCTCGTCGAGGACGACCGCCAGCATGGGGCGTATCGTAGAGCGGTGGCCGTCACGCTCCACCGCTGCCGGAACAGGCTGAAGCTGGGGCCGTGCTGGAAGGTCGAGAAGGCGCTGCAGGAGATGGGCGTCCCCTACGAGCTCGCTGTCGGTCCGAGCCGGCCCGGCAAGCGCGCCGTGGTGATCGAGCACACCGGCCAGAATCTGTACCCGGCGATCGAGTTCGAGAACGGAACGTGGTACCGCGAGGAGTCGAAGGACATGGAGGCGACGATTCGCGCCGGGAAGCTCATGGAGCTCGGCGCATAGTCGAGACGTCCGACCGAAGGAGGCCGAGATGGCGGTGAAACTGCATCGCTGCAGCAACGAGTGGGTGAAGGTCGGCGGGCATCCCTGCTGGAAGATCGAGAAGGCGCTGCAGGAGATGGGAGTCGAGTACGAGATCGTGCCGGGACCGCTCCGTCGCGGCAAGCGCGACGAGATGGCAGAGCACACGGGCCAGAGGCTGTACCCGGCGATCGAGCTCGAGGACGGTACGTGGTACCGCGAGGAGTCGAAGAGCATGGAGGAGACCATCAGAGCCGGGAAGCTGATGGAGCGCGCGACAGGCGCGGCTCCCACGGCGTCCGGCTAAGATTCGCGCCGAACCCGGGGCCATAGCTCAGCTGGGAGAGCGCCTGGATCGCACCCAGGAGGTCGGCGGTTCGAGCCCGCCTGGCTCCATGGGCCGGAACCCGCACACGTGTGCGGGTTCCGGCGTTTCTCCACAGGGGAGGCTCACGTGAAGGCACTTTGGAGGCACCGGCCGTCGCCTGCGACGGTGCTGGCAGGCATCGCGCTCATGGTCGCACTCGGCGGTACCAGCTACGCGGCGGTGATCCTGGCGCCGTCGAGCGTCGGCACCATCCAGCTCAAGAACAACGCCGTGACGTCGGTCAAGGTGAAGAACGGCTCTTTGCTCAAGGCGGACTTCAAGGCGGGCCAGGTTCCAGGCGGGCCTGCCGGCCCAGCGGGACCAGCCGGTGCCGCGGGTCCTGCGGGCCCTGCAGGTCCCCCCGGGCCGTTCCCCGACGCGCTCCCGTCCGGGAAGACGATCCGCGGCGCGTTCAACATCGGCGGCACCGCCGCCGCCGCGGGTGCACTCGCCAACACGTCGATCTCCTTCATCTACGCCCTCGCGGCGGCGCCTGCGGTGAAGATCGTCCTTCAGGGAGCGGCGGCGCCGCCGGAATGCACCGGCAACTCGACGTTCCCGCAGGCTCAGGCGGGATTCCTCTGCATCTACGAGGAGTCGAAGACGAACTCGGTCGGCGCGACACTCAACGCCGTCAATCGTTCGGGCGCCACGATCTTCACGAACTCGTCCGCTGCCGGAGGCTTCTTCAGCTTCGGCACCTGGGCCGTTACGGCGGCCTGACCACCGCGCGTCGTGCTCCGCCGGCGGGCCTAGAGCTCGACCGCCGGCGGCGCCGTCGCCGGCAGGAGCAGGAGGTGGCTGTCCACGACCGCGGCGGCGACGTCGGCCAGCTTCTGGCCCTTGTGCTGCGAGTGGTCGCGAAGCATCGCGAACGCCTTGTCGGCGTCGATCCCGTTCCGGGCCATGAGGATGCCCTTCGCCTGCTCGATCACGGCCCGGCGGCCGAACGCTCCCTGGAGGTTGTGGTACTCCGTGAACCGCTGCAGCGTGATGTCGATCGCGCTCTGGAGCTCGTCGGGGTTCGTGTCCACGATGTACGCGAAGACGCCTCGTTTGGCCGCTTCGCGGACGTAGGCGGGCTCCTCTGCGCTCAGCAGCGCGATCACGGGGCAGGAGGACTCGCGGACGATCTGCTCGATCAGCTCGAGTGCATGCTGCGACGAGACGCCGAGCCCGACGAGTGCGACGTCGGGATGCTCCCGGGCCGTCACTCCGCCGACCATCTCGACGTCGATCTCGCGGGCGATCACCTCGTGCCCGAGCCCGACGACGACGCGCGCCAGCAGGTCGAGCCGGTCACGCCGCTCGTTGGCGATCAGCACCCGCAGTTTGTGACCCTCGTTCTCGACCACAGGCGCCCTTGGCGCTCGTCCACTCCGACAGTAATCGACTCCGTGGAGCGCAATGTTACCAAGAGGAGACGCGCATTTCAGCAGAAAGCCCCCTGGAAATCCTGTGCGTTTCTGCGGTATGCTTCCTTTTGTACAAGTGGCCGAAGCAGTTCGGCCCGCGGACGATCCGCCCTCAGAAGCGCAGGCCGGAGCAGTGTGCTGACCGGAGACCATGGTCGGCGACCACGCTCGAGAGCGAGGGAGGAATCGACGATGGACAGATCCGCCAACCGTTCGGAGCCGGATCCGACGCTGCCCTGGGACTATTCCGAGTGGCGCCATCTGCATACGGCGATGGTTCGCCTCGAGGCGCCCGCCGATGTGACACCGTGTGTGCTCGTCGTAGATGACGACCCTGCGACACGCCTGCTCTACGCCCTCAATCTGGAGCTCGAGGGCCTACGCGTGATCGAGGCGTCCGACGGCAAGACAGGCCTTGCCCGGGCGCGCGAGGAGCACCCCGACCTCATCTTGACCGACGTGATGATGCCGGGATTCGACGGCTTCGAGCTCGCCGAGCAACTGCGCAGCGACGAGTCCACGAGCCGAATCCCGCTCATCTTTCTCAGCGGCGAGATCACGGAGGGTCGCGAGACCCGTGCGCACGAGTACGGGGCGCTCGCCTTCCTCGCGAAGCCGGTCGACGTGCGGGCGCTCGCCGCGCTCGTCGCAGGCGTCTTCGCCGCCGCCCGGACGTCCGTCCAGGCGTCCGCGTCCGGCGATGGCGCACTCTCGTTGGGCGACGCCGCTGCCTGACCCGACCCCGACCGGCGACGACACGGCCGCTCCGGTCGAGCCGTCCGCCGCCCCGCAGCCTCCGGCAACCGAGCCGGTGGAAACGCGCGGCGAGCGTCTTCGCCGGCACGGCCACCAGGCGGGCCTCTATGCGTGGGCACTTGTCAGCCTTGCGCTGCTCGTGATCGTGATCGCGCTTGCCGTCGCGAACACGCGACAGGTGAAGTTGAGCTGGGCCGTCGGCTCCACGAGGGCGTCGCTCGTCTGGATCGTCCTCGCCGCCGCCGTGCTCGGCTGGCTCCTCGGGATCGCCACGAGCGTCGCCTTCCGGCTGCGGACGCGCCGCAAGCGGGCGTCCTCCTAGCGGGGCGTCACGCAGGCGCGGCGCGCAGCGGCCCGCTCGCGCGGCGCGGCTCGAAGCCCGCCTCGCTCACCGCCGCGTTCCAGGTGCCGAACAAGCGCCGGACCGTCGCCGCCGACGGATGCGAGCGGTCGGCGCGCCGCCATTGCTCGAGGCTCGGCTGCCTGCCGTGCGCCTCGTGCCAGCGGCGCATCGCGTCGAGCGTCGCGTGACGCGACCAGCGGACGAGCGTGCTCTCGCGCGGGGTCACCGCCGGGGCTTCGCCTCCGCGTGCCTCGCCCGGTCGTCTCGGCCGCAGGCCCGCCGCCTTCACGCCGCGGTTCCACGAGCCGAAGACCTGCCGCACGGTGCTGACCGAAGGATGGTCGGGACCGGCACGGCGCCATTCGTCGACCGTGGGCGAGCAGAGATACCGCCGGTTCCAGAGCTCGAACGCGTAGACGATCGTCTCGCGATTCCAGCGGAAGCCGTCGCGCGGGCCGGGCTTCACGACGCTCCGTTCGCCGCGCCGACGGCCGCTGCGCGCGCGGCGGGGCCGTCGGTCGCGAGCCAGGTGTCGACGACAGCCGCGCAGCGGCGCCCCTCGTCGATCGCCCACACGATCAACGACTGGCCCCGGCGCGCGTCGCCCGCGGCGAACACGCCGGGCACGGAGGTCGCAAACGCCGGCGCGCTCGCGTTGCTCCGCCCGTCGCGCTCGACGCCGAGAGCCTCGAGCAGCTGCTGCTCCGGGCCGAGGAACCCCATCGCGAGGAGCACGAGGTCCGCAGGTCGCGTCTCGTCCGTTTCGGGGATCGCGTCGAAGGGTGGGACGCCGCTGTTCTGCACCCAGTGGATCCGCTCGACCTTCCCGTCGCCCGAGAGCCCGGTCGTCGACACGGCGAAGCTGCGCTCGCCGCCCTCCTTCAGCGCGTACGAGGTGCGGAGCTTCATCGGCCACAGCGGCCACGGCGTGAGGTCGTCCGGCCGGCTGACGGGCGGCTCGCCGAGCAGCTCGATCTGCGTCACCGACGCCGCGCCCTCGCGGTGCGCGCTCGCGACGCAGTCGGCGCCCGTGTCGCCGCCGCCGATCACGATCACGTGCTTGCCGCCCGCTGTGAGCGCCGGCTCGGCCGAGCCGGCGACGGCGCGGTTCCGGCCGTACAGATACTCCATCGCGAAGTGCACGCCGTCGAGCTCGCGGCCCGGCACCGGGAGGTCGCGCGGCACGCGCGAGCCCGTCGCGAGCACGACCGCGTCGTGGCTCGAGAGCAGCTCCTGGGCGGTGAGGTCGACACCGACGTCGACTCCGTAGCGGAACTCGACGCCCTCGTCGGCCAGCTGTCGAAGCCGCCGCTCGACCACCGTCTTCTCGATCTTGAAGTCGGGAACGCCGAAGCGCAGGAGCCCGCCGCCCGTCTCGTCGCGCTCGAAGAGCGTCACCGAATGTCCCAGCCGGTTCAGTTGCTGCGCGGCGGCGAGGCCCGACGGCCCCGAGCCGACAACTGCGACGCTGCGACCGGTACGCCGGCGCGGCGGCTGCGGCACGATCCAGCCCTCGCCCCAGGCGCGGTCGACGATCGCACGCTCGATCTGCTTGATCGTGACCGCGTTGTCCTCGTCGATCTCGAGCACGCACGCCGCCTCGCAGGGAGCGGGGCAGAGGCGTCCGGTGAACTCCGGGAAGTTGTTCGTGCGGTGGAGCTGCTCGATCGCCTCTTCGAAGCGCTCGCGATACACGAGGTCGTTCCAGTCCGGGATGAGGTTCCCGAGCGGGCAGCCGCTGTGGCAGAACGGCACGCCGCACTCCATGCAGCGCGCGCCCTGCTGCTTCAGCTCGACGAGCGGCAGCAGCTTCACGAACTCGCGGTGGTCGCCGACGCGTTCGCCGGGAGTGCGCTCGGGCGTATCCGCACGGTCGATCTTCAGGAAGGCTCCGAGCTCGCCCACTAGTGGTTCTCCAGGTGATGTGCCTGAGCTTCTGGGGCGTGAGCACCACGCGATGCAAGGACGCAGGGAGACCCCATAGTGGTTTCTACGGGGTCGACCGAGGACGCGGCAGCGCGCCGCGTGATCGCGTTCCAGAAGCCGGACGACATCGCGTGGGGGGCCACTACGCCGCCGCCTCTTCGGTCTCGCGGGTGTAGAACCCGTCGCCGCCGGCCGAGACGACGCCGGCCTCGAGCGCGCGCCGGTAGTCGTTCGGCATCACCTTGACGAAGGACGCGAGCGCCGCCGTCCAGTCGGCGAGCAGGCCTGCAGCGACGGGCGAGCCCGTCCGCTCCGCGTGCTCCTCGACGAGTGCGCGCAGCGTTGCGGCGTCGTCGTCCTCGAGCGGTTCGAGCGCGACGAGCTGCGTGTTGCAGCGCCGCGCGAACGAGTCGTCGTCGTCGAGCACGTACGCGATCCCGCCGCTCATCCCGGCAGCGAAGTTGCGGCCGGTGCGCCCGAGCACGGCGACGATGCCGCCCGTCATGTACTCGCAGCCGTGATCGCCGACGCCCTCGACGACGGCGCTCGCGCCGGAGTTTCGTACCGCGAAGCGCTCGCCGACGAGACCGCGGAAGAACGCGCGTCCCGCGGTCGCACCGTAAAGGACGGTGTTACCGGCGATGACGTTCTCCTCGGCGCGGAAGCCCGCACCGTCCGGCGGGCGCAGCGAGAGCACGCCGCCGGAGAGACCCTTCCCGACATAGTCGTTTGCGTCGCCGATGAGCGAGAGCTCGACACCGGGTGCGAGCCACGCGCCGAACGACTGCCCGGCGGAGCCGCGAAGCGTGAAGCGAAGCGTGCCCTCGGGCAGGCCGGCGCCGCCGTGCTCCTTCGTGATCGCGTGGGAGAGCAGCCCGCCGACCGTGCGATTGACGTTCGCGATCGCGAACTCGCCCTCCGTCGGGACGCCGCCGTGGATCGCATGCCGTGCGGCCTCGATCAGGCGCCAGTCGAGTGCGTCGTCGAGCGCCGGGGCCTGCGCCTGCGTCCGGCGTCGCGGCCGCGCAACGTCGACCTCTGGGGAGTGGAGGATTGCCGTGAGGTCGACGCCGCGCGCCCGCCACGCGGACACGGCTTCGTCGGGGTCGAGCAGGTCGACGCGGCCGACGAGATCGTCGAAGCGCGCGATGCCGAGCTGCGCCATGATCGTGCGCGCCTCCTCGGCGACGTAGAAGAGGAAGTTGACGATGTGCTCCGGCTTGCCGGTGAACCGCTTCCGCAGCTCGGGATCCTGCGTCGCGATGCCGACGGGGCAGGTATTGAGATGGCAGGCGCGCATCATCACGCAGCCCGCGGCGATCAGCGGCGCGGTCGCGAATCCCATCTCGTCCGCACCGAGCAGCGCGGCGATCACGACGTCGCGTCCGGTTTTCAGCTGTCCGTCGGTCTGGACCCAGATGCGTGAGCGCAGATCGTTGAGGAGCAGGGTCTGCTGCGTCTCCGCCAGGCCGATCTCCCACGGGATGCCCGCGTGCAGGATCGAGGACAACGGCGCTGCACCAGTGCCTCCTTCGTGTCCCGAGATGAGCACGTGATCCGCGCCCGCCTTCGCGACGCCGGCGGCGACCGTTCCGACACCGACCTCCGCGACGAGCTTTACCGAGATGCGCGCCTCGGGGTTCGCGCAGCGCAGGTCGTAGATCAGCTGCTTGAGGTCCTCGATCGAGTAGATGTCGTGATGCGGCGGCGGTGAGATCAAGCCGACGCCCGGCGTCGTCAGTCGCACGCTCGCGATGTAGCGGTCGACCTTGTGGCCGGGAAGCTGGCCCCCCTCGCCGGGCTTCGCGCCCTGCGCCATCTTGATCTGCAGCTCGTCGGCGTTCGTGAGGTAGTTGATGTTCACGCCGAAGCGGCCAGACGCGACCTGCTTGATCTTCGAGCGGCGGTCGTCGGTGAAGCGCACGGGATCCTCGCCGCCTTCGCCGGTGTTCGAGCGGCCGCCGATGCTGTTCATCGCGCGCGCGAGCGTCTCGTGCGCCTCGCGCGAGATCGATCCGAGCGACATCGCTCCGGTGGAGAAGCGCTTCACGATCTCGCTCGCAGGCTCGACCGTCTCGATCGGGATGCCGCCGTCGGCGGCGTAGCGGAACTGCATGAGCCCGCGCAGGGTCGAGCGTCGCGACGAGTCCGCGTTCACCTGGCGGGAGTACGCCTCGTATGTCTCGTACGAGCCCGCGCGCACCGCGTGCTGCAGCGTCGCGATCGTGTCGGGGTTCCAGGAGTGGTGCTCACCCTCGCGGCGCCACGCGTACAAACCCAGCACCGGCAGCAGCCGGTCGGCGCCACCGGGGAACGCGCGCGCGTGCCGTGCGAGCGAGCCCTCGGCGATGTCGGACAGGCCCACGCCGCCGATGCGGGTCGCTGTGCCCGTGAAGTGCTGCTCGACGAGCTCGGGCGAGAGGCCGACGGCCTCGAAGATCTGCGCGCCGCAGTACGACGGCACGGTCGAGATGCCCATCTTCGACATCGTCTTGAGAAGGCCCTTCGCGATGCCTTTCGTCGCGCGCGCCTGTGCCTCGTCGGGCGACATCTCGCTCCCGAGCCAGCCGAGCTCGACGAGCTCCGCGAGCGTCTCGAGCATCAGATACGGGTTCACCGCCGCGGCGCCGTAGCCGACGAGCGTCGCGATGCTGTGCACGCTCCGCGGCTCGCCGGACTCGACGACGATGCCGGCCTGGAGTCGCGTACCGGCGCGGACGAGGTGGTTGTGCACCGCCGACGTCGCGAGGAGCGACGGGATCGGCACGCGCTCGGGCCCGGCCTTGCGGTCCGAGAGGATGAGGATGTTCGAGCCCGCGCTGAGCGCTTCGTCCGCTTCCGCGCAGATCCGCTCGATGGCGCGCGCGAGGCCGTCGACGCCCTCTGCGACGTCCCACGTCGTGTCGACGGTCCAGCTCATGAAGACGCCGGAGCGCACGTGCCGGAGCTGCTCGAGCTCGCTGTCGCGCAGGATCGGGTTCGCCATCACGAGCTGTCGTGCATGCGCCGGGGTTTCATCGAGCAGGTTGCGCTCGGAGCCGACGCTCGCGGTGACGCTCATGACGGTCGCCTCTCGGATCGAGTCGATCGGCGGATTCGTCACCTGCGCGAACAGCTGCTTGAAGTACGAGTAGAGGAGCGGCTTGCGCCGTGAGAGGACGGCGAGCGGCGTGTCGTTGCCCATCGAGCCGACGGCCTCCTCGGCGTTGCGCGCAAGCGGCGCGAGGATGACCTTCATGTCCTCCTGCGCGTAGCCGAAGAGCAGCTGCCGCGTGCGCAGCGTCTCGGTGGGCGGCGGCGGCGCGTCGGCGACGGGGAGATCGCGGAGGTGCACGGTCTCCTCGTCGACCCACTTCGCGTACGGGCGCTGCGTGGCGATCTCGCGCTTCAGCTCCTCGTCGGGAACGATGCGGCCCTGCGCGAGGTCGACGAGGAAGAGCTTGCCCGGCTGCAACCGCCCCTTGCGCACGACGTTCTCGGGACGCTCGTCGAGCACGCCTGTCTCGGACGCGAGCACGACCCAGCCGTCGGCGGTCTCGTACCAGCGGCCCGGGCGGAGGCCGTTGCGGTCGAGCGTCGCTCCGATCACCTGCCCGTCCGTGAAGGAGATCGCGGCGGGACCGTCCCACGCCTCCATGAGACAGCCGTGGTACGCGTAGAAGCCGCGCAGGTAGTCCGGAACCTCGTCGCGGCCCTCGTACGCCTCGGGGATCATCATCATCAGCGCGTGCGGGAGCGAACGGCCGGCGAGCACGAGCAGCTCGAGCACGTTGTCGAACGCGGCGGTGTCGGAGCCGCCGGGGCGGATCACCGGCAAGACCTTCGGGAGGTCGTCGCCGAACAGCTCCGACCGCAGCTGCGACTCGCGTGCGCGCATCCAGTTGACGTTGCCGCGCAAGGTGTTGATCTCGCCGTTGTGCGCGATCAGGCGGTACGGGTGCGCGAGCTCCCAGCTCGGGAAGGTGTTCGTCGAGTAGCGGGAGTGCACCAGCGCGAGCGCGCTCGCGAACAGCGGGTCGGCGAGGTCGGGATAGAACCCTGCCAGTTGCGGCGCCGCGAGCATGCCTTTGTAGACGAGCGTGCGTGAAGAGAAGCTCGGGACGACGAGGTCGGCACCCACTGCGAGCTCGGCCACCCGGCGGATCACGTAGAGCTTGCGCTCGAACCCGTCCTGGTCGAGGCCGGGCGCGGCGCCGACGACGACCTGGCGGAAGACGGGCGCGTACGCCCTCGCCGTCTCTCCAACGTGTTGCTCGTCCACGGGAACGTCTCTCCACCCGAGCAGCTGCTGGCCTTCATCCGCGATCGTCTTCTCGACGAGCTGCTCGATCTCAGCCCGGCGCGCCGCGTCGCGCGGCAAGAAGCAGACGCCGATCCCGTATGCACCGTTTGCTGGCAGCTCGTCGAATGCCGCGCGGAAGAACGCATCGGGTATCTGCACCGTGATGCCCGCGCCGTCGCCGGTGTTCGCATCGGCGCCCTCGGCGCCGCGATGCTCGAGGTTCCCGAGCGCGGTCAACGCGCGCTCCACGGTCTCGTGCGACGGCGCGGCATCGAGGCGCGCAACGAAGGCGACGCCGCAGGCGTCGTGCTCGTATGCAGGGTCGTACAGCCCCGAAGGAGCTGAACCTGGTCTCGGGGGCGTCATCGCCTGGATGTCGGGTCGATCGTTTCGCACGCGGTCGGCTTCCTCGCCGGAGGCAGAAGGACTGGGACGGTCTCCGCCTTTTCTCCTAGTCGGCGGTGGCGGAGAGGGGTGCCGACTAGCGCGTACGAATGTGCGCGGCGAACGCGAAGACCTTCGACTTACCTGCGTTCAGCATGTGCGCCATCGAGTCCCCTAGCCTAGAGATGGAGCTTCCGGAGGCCAACAGTGTTCTCCGGTTTCGCGTGTCGTTTGCATTGTGGACCGTGGGACCGGGGCGCGGCCCGTCGGCCGCGCCCCGCTTGGGGGGAGGGACTGACCTAGTCCTGGAACGCGGCCGGCGCTCCATGCTGCGTGACCATTGCCGTTGCGGTGGCGCCCGCCGGCGATCCGAGGTGCGGGGTGCCGCCGGTCCCACTCGTGCCGTAGCCACCGGGAACCGGGATGTAGAACTCGGGATAGCCCCACATGCCGTGCTCGGAGACGTCGAGCCCCGCCGTCTCGACGTCTTCCTCGACGCGAATGCCCCAGATCTTGTTCATGACCCAGAGGGCTCCGTACGAGGTGGAGAAGGTGAACACGCCGACGCAGACGAGGCCGAGGCCCTGGACTCCGAGCTGCTTGAAGGAGCCCGTGTAGACGAGGCCGCCCGTCCCGGTGGCGAGGTTCTTCGCCAGGAGCGGCACGGCGAACAGGCCGCAGGCAAGCGTGCCCCACACGCCCGACATGCCGTGCACCGCGACCGCGCCGATCGGGTCGTCGATGCCGATCTTCTCGACCCAGATCACGCCGAAGACCGCGATGAAGCCGGAGCCGATGCCGATCACGATCGCCGCCCACGGCGCCACGAAGCCCGAGGCCGCGGTGATCGCCACCAGAGCTCCCAGCGCGCCGTTCAGCATCATCGAGATGTCGGGCTTGCCGAGCTTCATCCAGGCGATCACGATCCCCGTCACCGCGCCTGCCGCGGCGGCGATGTTCGTCGTCAGGGCGACGTAGGCGAAGTAGCCGAAGCCACCGAAGTCGACCGAGAGCGTCGAGCCCGGGTTGAACCCGAACCAGCCGAACCAGAGGATCAGCGTCCCGAGCACCGCGAACGGAATGTTGTGGCCCGGAATTGCGTGCGCACGCCCGTCCTTGCCGAACTTGCCGATGCGCGGCCCGAGGATCAATGCGCCTGCGAGGCCCGCGAGCGCTCCCTGGTAGTGGACCACCGTCGAGCCGGCGAAGTCCTGCATGCCGACGCCGCCCGTCAGCGTCCCCTTGAAGAGCCAGCCGTTCGGGCTCCAGATCCAGTGGGAGACGATCGAGTACGTGATCGTGAACCAAACGCCGAAGGCGAAATAGACCCAGAGCTTGGCCCGCTCGGCCATAGCGCCCCAGACGATCGCGAGCGAGACGCCGGCGAAGACGACCTCGAACAGGTACCCCGCGGCCCCGGGAATCTCCGAGAACCAGTCGAACGGCGCCTTTCCGACCGCGGTGAGCTCGGTGACCGACGGGAAGAAGCCGTGAGTGCCGATCAGGAGCCCGCCGCCGCCGAAGGCGAAGCCGAAGCCGACCGCCCAGTAGACGATCGAGCAGATCCCGAAGATCAGCACGTTCTTGCCCGCGATGTGGCCGGCGTTCTTCATCCGCGTCAGGCCCGCCTCGAGGAACGCGAAGCCCGCCTGCATGAACATGACGAGGACGGCCGTGATGACCACCCAGATGGTGCTGGCTGCGATGAGCAAGTCGTGCTTGGTCACTCGCTTCCCCTTCCCTTGTTGCCGTTTTGGACCAATAAAAAAGCCCGCAGGACTCGAAAGTCCCACGGGCATCAACGCCCGGCCGTGCGCCGCGACGGAGCGGCGACGACCTGGTGGCAGTGTTACGGACCGGCCGGACGGGCGCAACTCCTTCGTTCTTTTTCGTCCGGTTTGGGCGCCTGCGGCGGCGCACGCCGATTTGACAGATGCCGAAACCGCATGCAAGGTGTATCCGCGATGACGACCGCAACGCTGACACGCGTCTCCCCGAGCCAGATCACCGGCCTCGTCGGCGCGCTCGCGTTCATTCTTCTCGTCGTCATCTCGATTATCCCCCACTAAGGGGGATGACGCGAACACGCGCCAGAGATTGGCGCACACACCGACCTCGCCACATCACAGGTGCGTCTCCTGACGCCCCGCGAAGGAGGAAGTGTTCGTGTCCCGCAGGATCCAGATTCTCGATACGACGTTGCGCGACGGTGAGCAATCGCCGGGCATTGCGCTGCAGCCGCAGGAGAAGGCGGAAATCGCCGAGCAGCTCGAGCGCCTGGGCGTCGACGTCGTCGAGGCCGGTTTTCCCGGGGCATCGCCGGGCGATTTCGAAGGCGTCCGCACCGTCGCGGCCGCCGTGCGCACCCCCGTCGTGGCTGCGTTCGCCCGTACGCACCGCGGTGACATCGAGGCGGCCGGACACGCGCTCGCCGGCGCCCGGCGCTCTCGCATCCATCTGGTGCTCGCCACGAGCGCGCTCCACATGGAGAAGAAGCTCCGGCTCCAGCCGGAGGATGTGCTCCGCCAGGCGCGCTGGGCGGCCGAATATGCGGCCGAGCGCGCGGACGAGGTCGAGTTCTCGTGCGAGGACGCGACCCGCTCGGATCCCGCTTTCGTCGCGCTCGTCTGCCGTGCCGCGATCGCCGGCGGGGTGACGGTGATCAATCTCCCCGACACGGTCGGCTACGCGCTGCCGACGCAGTACGCGGCATTCATCGAGGACGTCAGGCGTCTCTGCCCCGAGTTGGCCGGCGTGACGGTGTCGGTGCACTGCCACGACGATCTCGGATTGTCCGTCGCCAACACGCTGGCAGGCATCGAGGCCGGCGCGGGCCAGGTAGAGGCCACCATCAACGGCCTCGGCGAGCGCGCGGGCAACGCGTCGCTCGAGGAGATCGTCGTCGCGCTGAAGGTGCGCAGCGACTACTACGACGTCGAGACCGGCATCGACACGACGCTGATCACTGCCACGTCGCGCCTCGTCGCGGAGCGCACCGGCTACGTCGTGCAGAGGAACAAGGCTGTCGTCGGGGCGAACGCCTTCGCCCACGAGGCCGGCATGCACCAGGACGGGATGCTGAAGGACTCGCGGACGTACCAGATCATCGATCCACGAGAGGTCGGCGTCGCGATGACGCTCCCGCTCGGCAAGCACTCTGGACGTCACGCGTTCTCCCATGCGTGCGCAGAGATGGGAGTCGTCCTCGAGGGCGAAAAGCTGAATTCCGCGTTCCACCGTTTCAAGGCGCTCGCCGATACCGGCGCCGCCGTAACCCTTGACGAGCTGTTCACGGAGGTGGCCGTATGAGCCATAGAGCGACAATCGCCTGCTTGACAGGCGCCGGCACTGCGCCGGAGCTGATGGCCGAGGCCGTCCTCGCACTCGAGGCGGTCGCGCGCCTGCACGGTCTGTCGATCGACGAGGTGCACGTCCCCTTCGGGGGCGTCGCCGTCGTGCGAGGCGGACAGGCATTCCCCGCATCGACCCGGTCTGCCGTGCTCGCTGCCGAGGCCGTGCTCGTCGCGGGCGCGGAGGAGCCGGCGCTCGCCGAGGTGATGGCAGAGCTCGATCTGCGCGCACGCGTCACGCAGGTGCGCTTCGGTCTGCACGACGACGTCTCGTTCGTCGCACCGCTCGACGACGACTCGAGCGAATGGGCGCTCGAGGCGGCATTTCGCGTCGCAGAGGCACGCAGCATGCGGCTCGCCGTCGTCGGCGACGCTCCCTGGAACGACCTCGCGGATGCCGTCGCCGTCGCACACGATCACGTGCAGGTCGAGCACCTCTCGCCTCGGGTCGCGCTCCCCCTCGCAGCGTTCAACGCGAGCCGGTTCGACGTCGTCGCGGTCGCGCCCGCCTGGGCCGAGCCGATGGTGGAGATCGCCGCCGCGCCGGCAACCGCGCGTGTTGCGGCGCACGGCCTGCTCGCCGAGCACGGGCCGAGCCTCTTCGTCCCGTCGCCCGACGGCGGCTTCGCGATCGCCGGCGGCGGTACCGTCAACCCGAGCAGCATGCTCCTCGCTGCGGCGATGACACTCGAGTACGGCCTCGGATCGCCGGCCGCGGCGGCGACGCTCGCCGGCGCCGTCTCCGCGGCACTCGTCGACGGGCCGCAGACGCCGGACCTGCTGCGCCGCGGCGTCGGCGCGACGACGCGCGAGTTCACCTCCCGCGTGGTCGCCGGCTTCCAGCTCTCGAACCGGAACGCCGAGTTCTGGGCAGGCCCGATGAGGATGGGGGTGGTGCGGCGATGAACGGCGCAGACGCAGTGCTCCGCTCGCTCGAGGCCGAGGGTGTCGAGGTGATGTTCGGGCTGCCGGGCGGCGCGATCCTCCCGCTCTACGACGCGATGGCGCGCGGCACGACCGTGCGTCACGTCCTCGCGCGTCACGAGCAGGGCGCCGGGCACATGGCCGAGGGCTACGCACGCGCGTCGGGCAAGGTCGGTGTCGCCGTTGCGACGTCGGGCCCGGGTGCGACGAACCTCGTCACGCCGATCGCCGACGCGTGGATGGACTCGACACCGCTCGTCTGCATCACCGGTCAGGTCAGGTCGTTCCTCATCGGGACGGACGCGTTCCAGGAGTGCGACATCACCGGCATCACGATCCCGATCGTCAAGCACTCGTGGCTCGTGCAGGACGTGAGCGAGATCCCGCACGTCATGAAGGCCGCGTTCCACGTCGCCAGCACCGGTCGTTGCGGTCCGGTGCTCGTCGACATCCCGCGCGACGTGCAGGAGGCCGCGATCGACTTCGTCTATCCCGATGAGGTCAATCTCCCGGGCTGGAAGCCGCCGCGCCGTGGCCACCCGTTGCAGATCAAGGCCGCCGCTCAGGCGATCGCCGAGGCGGAGCGGCCCATCCTCTACGTCGGCGGCGGCGTGCTGAACGCGCACGCGACCGATGAGGTGCTCGCGCTCGCCGAGGCCGGCAACCTGCCGGTCGTGACGACGTTGATGGCGAAGAGTGGCTTTCCCGAGTCACACGACCTCCATGTGGGCTGGCCCGGTATGCACGGGCCGAAGTGGTCGAACTGGGCTCTGAACAAGGCCGACGTCGTCGTCGCCGTAGGCGCCCGCTTCGACGATCGCGTGACCGGCAAGCTCTCGGCGTTTGCGCCGGGGGCGACGATCGTGCACCTCGACATCGACGCCGCGGAGATCTCGAAGATCCGGCATGCGGACGTCCCGGTCGTCGGCCCGCTGAAGCCCGTGCTTGCAGAGCTCACGAAGCTCGTCGCCGACGAGGTGCTGCCCGGCCGGACCGATGCGTGGCTGCAGCAGATCGGCGAATGGCGAGAGCAGTTCCCACTGCGGTACAGCGCCGATCCCGGCCCGATGCTGAAGCCGCAGAAGGTGCTGCAGATGCTGCAGTCCCTCACGGCCGGTCGTGACGACATCGTCTGGACGACCGGTGTCGGCCAGCACCAGATGTGGGCCATGCAATACGTGCGCTGCGACCGCCCACGCACGTTCATCACCTCCGGCGGGCTCGGCACGATGGGCTACGGCCTGCCGGCTGCCGTCGGCGCGAAGGCAGCGCGACCGGATGCGACTGTCATCTGCGTCGACGGCGACGGCTGCTTCCAGATGACCTGCCAGGAGCTCGCCACCTCGGCGCTCGAAGATCTGCCGATCGTCGTCGTGATCGTCAACAACGGCTACCTCGGAATGGTGCGCCAGTGGCAGGACATGTTCTTCGAGGAGCGTTTCTCGCAGGTGAACCTCACGCACTCGCTCCCCGACTACGCGGCGCTCGGGCGTGCGTACGGTGCGCTCGGCTTCACCGCCGAGAACGAGGAGGAGCTCGAGGAGGCGCTCACGACGGCGATCGCCTCGGGCCGCACGTGCGTCGTCGACGCCCGCGTCGATCCGCGGGAGCACTGCTTCCCGATGATTCCGGCCGGAGCAGCAGCCGTCGACGTCGTCGAGTTCCAGGAGACCGAGGTGCCGGTCGTATGAAGCACACGATCTCCGTCCTCGTCGAGAACAAGCCGGGTGCGTTGACGCGCGTTACGAGCATGTTCGCCCGGCGCGGCTACAACATCGAGAGCCTCGCGGTCGGGGAGACCGAGCGGCACGACGTGTCGCGAATCACGCTGCGTGTCGACTGCGAGACGCATTCCCTCGAGCAGATCGAGAAGCAACTGAACAAGCTCGTCAACGTGCTCCGGGTGACGGAGCTCGCCCCCGGTGAGTCGCTCGAGCGCGAGCTCGCGCTGCTCAAGGTGTCGGCGCCGCCGAGCGCCCGTGCCGAGCTGATGGCGCTCGGCGAGGTCTTCAACGCGCGGATCGCGGATCTGGGACCCGACACGATCGTGTTCGAGCTGACAGGATCGCCGGAGGACGTCGATTCCTTCGAGGAGCTCGTCCGTCCGCACGGTCTTCAGGAGCTCGTTCGCACCGGCAGGATCGGTCTGAGCCGAGCGACGCGCGCCCCGCGCGGCAAGGCGCCGCAGCAAGTTCTCGCCTAACTCAACGACAAGGAGCTCAACACCGATGGCAACCATTCACCGTGACGGCGACCTCGACCTCCTCGACGGCAAGGTCGCGGTCGTCGGCTTTGGCAGCCAGGGGCATGCGCATGCGCTGAACCTCCACGACTCCGGCGTCGACGTGCATGTCGGCCTGCGCGAGGGAAGCGCATCGCGCGCGGCAGCGGAGGAGGCCGGCCTCACCGTCGGCACCGTCGCCGACGCGGTGAAGGGCGCGCAGGTGGTCGCGATCCTCGTGCCGGACCATCTGCAGAAGGAGGTCTGGGACGCCGACATCGCACCGAACCTCGAGCCGGGCGCAGCGGTGCTCTTCGCCCACGGCCTGAACATCCACTTCGGGCGCATCGCGCCACCGGAAGGGCACGACGTGATCATGGTCGCGCCGAAGGCACCCGGCCATCGCGTGCGCGAGCTGTACGTCTCCGGCGCCGGCACGCCGGGCCTCGTCGCGATCCAGCAGGACGCGAGCGGCAACGCGCTGCAGCTCGCGCTCGCGTACGGCGTCGGGATCGGGTGCGGCCGAGTCGGTCTGCTCGAGACGACGTTCGCGGAGGAGACCGAGAGCGATCTCTTCGGGGAGCAGGCGGTGCTGTGCGGCGGCGTCCCCGCGCTCGTCCAGGCGGGCTTCGACACGCTGGTCGCGGCGGGCTACCAGCCGGAGATCGCCTACTACGAGTGCCTGAACGAGCTGAAGCTGATCGTCGACCTGCTGTACGAAGGCGGCTTCGAGTACATGCGCTACTCCATCTCCGACGTCGCCGAGTACGGCGATCTCTCGGTCGGGACGCGCATCGTCGACGACAGCGTGCGCGAGCGGATGCAGGGTGTCCTCGACGACATCCGCAGCGGCAGGTTCGCCAAGGAGCTGTTCGAGGACGACGCCGCCGGGCGGCCGCGCTTCAAGGAGTTGCGCGCGCAGGGCGAGCAGCGCGCCGCGGAGATCGAGAAGGTCGGGAAAGAGCTCCGCGAGCTTGCAGGCGTCGAAGGGCTCCATGGCGTCAGTTGATGTCGGCGTCGCACTTCTCGGGTACGGCACGGTCGGCGCTTCGGTCAACCGCCTGCTCGTCGAGAGCGCCGACGAGATCGAGCGGGCGACCGGCCACCGGCTGAGGATCGTTCGCGCACTCGTGCGCGACGCGGACAAGTCGCGGTCGTTCGCAGCAACCGACGGCGTGATCACAACCGATTTCGCCGAAGTGCGCGACGACCCTTCGATTCGCGTCGTCGCGGAGGTGATGGGTGGGCTCGACCCGGCGGGCGGATACGTGCGCGAGTTGCTTCGCGCCGGCAAGTCGGTGGTGACCGCCAACAAGCAGCTCATCGCCCGCGAGGGCGCCGACCTGTTCGCGATCGCGTCCGAGGCCGGCGTGCAGCTGCGGTTCGAGGCTTCCGTCTGCGCGGCTATCCCCGTCGTGAAGGTGCTGCGCGAGTCGCTCGTCGTCTCGAACGTGCACCGCGTGCTCGGGATCGTCAACGGTACGACCAACTTCATTCTCTCGCGCATGGAGCGGGGCGACTCCTATACGGAAGCGCTCGCCGAGGCGCAGGAGCTCGGCTACGCCGAGGCGGATCCGACCGATGACGTGAGCGGCGCCGATGCCGCCGCGAAAATGGCGATCCTCGCCACGGTGGCCTTCGGCTCGCGGGTCGCGCTCGAGGACGTCGAGACGCGCGGCATCGCCGAGATCGAGGCGGCGCACGTTGCCGCAGCCGCCGATCTCGGCATGGTCGTGCGGCTCGTCGGCATCGCGAGCCTCGTCGACGACAGGATCGACGTGCGTGTGCAGCCCGCGTTCGTCGACCGGTCACATTCGCTCGCCGCGGTCGACGGCGCGTTCAACGCAGTGATGCTCCAAGGCGACGCGATCCGCGAGATCACGCTCGAAGGCCCGGGCGCCGGCGGCATCGAGACGGCGTCCGCCGTCGTGGCCGATCTCGTGAGCGTCGTCGGCACGGCCGGCACGGGCTTTCTGCAGAACGACGCGTGCTGGCGCGAGCTCGGCAAGCTGCCGGACGGCGAGTGGCGCTCGCCGTTCTACGTGCACCTCGACATCGCCGATCAGCCGGGTGTGCTCGCGCACACCGCGAGCCGGTTCGCCGCGCACGAGGTCTCGATCGCGCAGCTCGTACAGCGTGTCGACGACGGCCAGGCGGCGCTCGAGCTCGTGCTCCACGAGGCGCCGCTCGGCGCCGTGCAGGCGGCGCTCGTGGAGGTCGCCGCGCTGCCCGAGGTGGTCGGCCGCCCGTTCGTCGCCCCCGTGATCTCTGAGCGGCCGCTGTGACCGTGACATTGGGAGAGGGAAACACGCCGCTCCTGCACGCGCCGCGGCTCTCGGAGCGCTTCGGGGTCGACCTGTGGCTCAAGTGCGAGGGGCTCAACCCGACCGGCTCCTTCAAGGACCGCGGCATGAGCGTCGCCGTCACGAAGGCGGTCGAGGCGGGCGCGACCGGTGTGGTCTGCGCGTCGACCGGCAACACCGCCGCGTCGGCGGCCGCGTACGCCGCGCGCGCCGGGATCGAAGCGATCATCGTCGTCGCGGCGGGTGGAGCATCCAGCTCGAAGCTCGTGCAGGTGCGCGCGGTCGGCGGCCGGATCGTCGAGATCGACGGATCGTTCGGCGACGCGTACGACGAAGCGGTTCGACTCGCGGTCGACGGTGTCGTACTCGTCAACTCGACGAACGAGCACCGCATCGAAGGTCAGAAGACCGCTGCATTCGAGATCGTGGACCAGCTCGGCGGGTCGCCCGACGTCCTCCTGCTCCCATACGGCGGCGGCGGGAACACGAAGGCATATGCGCGCGGCTTCCGCGAGAAGACCGGTGAGCTGCCGCGCTTTCACCCGACCGAGGTCGAGAACCGAGCCGGCACGGTCGCGTCGGCGATTCGGATCGTCGAGCCGAACCACCGCGAGGAGGTCAAGACCGTCGTGGTGCAGTCGGAGGGCGCGGTCGTGACGGTCAGCGACGACGAGCTGATTGCGGCCTGGCGCTTGCTCGGCTCGGAGGAAGGCGTCTTCTGCGAGCCCGCGTCCGCCGCCGGCATCGCCGCCGTCGTGCGCGGTGCAGCCGATCCGGGCGAGCGCGTCGTCTGCGTGATCACGGGTCACGGGCTCAAGGACCCCGACGCGGTGCAGAGGTTGACGGCATGACGATCCACGTTCGCGCGCCCGCCACGAGCGCCAACCTCGGTCCCGGCTTCGACGTCGCCGCGGTTGCGCTCGACCTCTGGAACGAGCTGGAGGTCGGCGAGGCCAACGGGCAGCCGGTCGACGAGACGCACCTGGCCGTTCGCGCATTCTCGCGCTTCGCCTCGCCGAAGGGCCGGTCGTTCACGTTCACCGACCGGATTCCGCGCGAGCGCGGGCTCGGGTCGAGCGCCGCCGTCGTGGCGCTCGGGCTCGTTGCCGGCGCGATCGCAGCGGGCATGGATCCCGACGCGGACGAGCTGCTCGCGGAAGGCCTGTCGTTCGAGGGGCACGCCGACAATCTCGCGGCCGCGCTCGTCGGCGGCGTCTGCCTCACCTGGGACGGCCACATCGCACGCGTCGCCGACGACGTACCGGCCGCTGCGGTCGCCGTCATCCCGCAGGAACGCGTCAAGACGGCGGAGTCGCGCGCCGCGTTGCCGCAGGAGATCGCGCACTCGGACGCCGTCGTCAGCGTCGTCCACGCGACGTTGCTCGGGGCGGCGCTCGCATCGGGCAACCAGCTGCTCTTCGCAGCGAGCTCGGGCGATCGCCTGCACGAGCCATATCGCACGGCAAGTGCGCCGCACCTCGAGGCGATTCGCAGCGACGCGCCCGCCGGCTTCCTCGGCGCGACGCTCTCCGGCTCGGGACCGACGGTGATCGTGTGGGCCGAGAAAGCGCGCGTCGCCGAGACAGTGGCGCAACTCGCCGAGCGCTTCCCCGGCTACGAGGTTCTCCATCTGCCAGTCACGACGACAGGAGCCGGCGCCGCATGAGCGATCCGTACGCAGTTCCTTCCGATCCTGCAAAGCGCCACAGCGCTGCGCTCACCGACGGAGTCGACCGCGCTGCCGCGCGCGCGATGTTGAAGGGCATCGGGATGGACGACGAGGCGCTCTCGCGCCCGCTCGTCGGCATCGCGACGACGTGGATCGAGACGATGCCGTGCAACTGGAACCAGCGCGAGCTCGCGCGCCACGTGCGCCGCGGGATCATCGAAGCGGGAGGGACCCCGGTCGAGTTCAACACGATCGCCGTGTCCGACGGCGTGTCGATGGGCACCGAGGGGATGCGTGCTTCGCTCGTGTCGCGCGAGACGATCGCCGACTCGATCGAGCTCGTGGTGCGCGGCCACCTGCTCGACGGTCTCGTGTGTCTCGTCGGCTGCGACAAGACGATCCCAGCAGCCGCGATGGCGCTCGCCCGTCTGGATGTGCCGGGGCTTGCCCTCTACAACGGGTCGATCGCGCCGGGACGCTTCCGCGGCAAGGACGTCACGATCCAGGACGTCTTCGAAGCGGTCGGCGCCGCCGCCGCCGGGACGATGACGCACGCCGAGGTGCACGAGCTCGAGAGCGCAGCGTGCCCGGGCGCGGGCGCGTGCGGCGGGCAGTTCACCGCGAACACGATGGCGATGGCGCTCGAGTTCCTCGGCATCAGCCCAGGCGGCCTCAACGACATCCCGGCGACCGATCCGGCCAAGCACGATGCTGCGTACGAGGCCGGCAAGGTTGCGATGCGCCTCGTGCGCGACGACGTGCGTCCGTCGCAGATCATGACGCGCGACGCGCTCGAGAACGCCGTCGCGGGCATTGCCGCGAGCGGGGGCTCGACGAACGGCGTCATGCATCTCATTGCGATCGCGAGCGAGCTCGGCATCACGTTGACGATCGATGAGTTCGACGAGATCGCAGAGCGCACGCCTGTCATCGCCGACATCGTCCCGGGGGGTCGCTTTGTCGCGACGGATCTCCACGCGGCAGGCGGTGTCGCGCTCGTCACCCGTGAGCTGCTGAAGGCTGGGCTCGTCCACGGTGACGCGCCGAATGTCGATGGGCGCTCGCTCGCCGAGGTTGCAGCCGCAGTGGTCGAGACGGAAGGGCAGGAGGTCGTCGTCCCGATAGAGCGGCCGCTGAAGGCGACAGGAGGCCTCGCGATCCTGCGCGGCAACCTCGCGCCCGAAGGCTCCGTCGTGAAGCTCGCGGGCCACGAGCGGCTCTTCCACAGCGGCCCGGCTCGCGTGTTCGACTCGGAGGAGGAGTGCTTCGCCGCCGTCAAGGCGCGCACGATCACGCCCGGCGACGTCGTCGTGATCCGCTACGAGGGGCCGGCGGGGGGCCCGGGCATGCGCGAGATGCTGCACGTCACCGCCGCGCTCGTCGGCGAGGGGCTCGGCGACGAGGTCGCGCTCATCACCGACGGACGCTTCTCGGGAGCGACGCACGGCCTGATGGTGGGCCACGTCTCGCCCGAGGCGGCGCGGGGCGGTCCGATCGCAGCGCTTCGCGACGGCGACACGGTCGAGCTCGACGTCGCGGCCCGCGAGCTGCGCGTCCTGCTCTCCGACGACGAGATCGCCGGACGCCTCGACGCCGTCGTCCAACCGCCGCCGCGGTACACGACCGGCGTGCTCGCGCGCTACGCGCTGCTCGTCTCGTCGGCGTCCGAGGGAGCAGTCCTGAGGAGCTCGGTTTGACGCCCGACTACTACATTTTGTATAGTGCGGCCAGCAGCAACGGCGCGGGCTCGTCCCGCTCCGCATCGAGAGAGGCTGAGGGAACCGGCCCTGTGACGCCTCGGCAACCTGCACAAGTCGTGTGTGGTGCCAAGCCCGGCCGAGCCGCAATAGCGGTTCGGAGGATGTCGAGCGAGAGACGAAAGGAGCTTGCGTAGTGCCCGCGACAACCCTCAGGTGCCGCGTCTGCGAGACGCAGTACCCCCTAGACCCCATCGGGGTGTGCGCCCGTTGCTTCGGGCCCCTCGACCCCGTGTACGACCGCGACGCGCAGCGTCGCACCGTCAGCCGCGCGTCGATCGAGGCGGGACCGCCGTCGATCTGGCGCTACGCAGATCTGCTTCCGGTCGCCGCTCCGCAGGAGCAGCGGCTCCCGCCTGGCTTCACGCCGCTCGTGCAGGCCCCGCGCCTCGCGGAGACGCTCGGTCTCGGCGAGCTGTGGCTGAAGCTCGACACGGCGAACCCGACGCACTCGTTCAAGGATCGCGTCGTCGCGGTCGCCGCGGCGAAGGCGCTCGAGCTCGGACGCACGACGCTGTCGTGCTCGTCCACGGGCAACCTCGCGAACGCCGTCGCGGCCCGCGCAGCTGCCGAGGGCATCGAGGCGGTCGTGCTCGTCCCGGCGAGCCTCGAGCCCGAGAAGCTGATCGCGACGTCGATCTACGGCGCCCGCATCATCGCGGTCGAGGGCAGCTACGACGACTGCAGCCGGCTGAGTGTCGAGCTGTCGTTCGAGCTCGACTGGGCGTTCTGCAACGTCGGCCTTCGCTCGTACTACGCAGAGGGCTCGAAGACGCTCGCGTTCGAGATCGCCGAGCAGCTTGGCTGGAGCCTGCCCGACGCGGTGATCGCGCCGATCGGATCCGGCTCGATGTTCACCAAGGTCCACCAGGGCTTCGGCGAGCTCCTCGAGCTCGACCTCGTGGACGGCAAGACGCCACGCCTCTTCGGCGGACAGGGCGAAGGCTGCTCACCCGTTGCGCTCGCCTTCGCCGACGAGGCGAAGGTGAAGCCGGTGCGGCCGAACACGCTCGCGAAGTCGATCGCGATCGGCAGTCCGGCCGACGGCGATCTCGCAGCTGCGACGGCGCGCGAGTCGGGTGGCTCCGTCTATGCCGTCGCGGAGAATCAGATCGTCGACAACATCGCGCTGCTCGCCGAGACGACCGGGGTGTTCGGCGAGACGGCGCCTGCCGTCACGCTCGGCGCGCTCCGCACCGCGGTCGACCGCGGTGAGCTTGGAGAGAGCGACCGCGTGGTGCTCCTCGTCACGGGCGACGGCCTCAAGACGCCGGGCCTCGTCGCCGACCGGTACGACCCGATTCGCGTCCAGGCGGACGCAGACCAGATCCTGGAGACGCTCGGTGTCCAGGTGTAGTGGATCGACAACGTTCGAGATGGCAAACCCTCGACGCACGGGAGGTGCAACATGAGAACCGGTCCGCGGACTGGGTTCCGCTGGACGCCAGAGACGATCGTGTACGCCATCACGCTCTGGTATCGCAAGCACAGCCGGACTCCGCTCACGAGTGAATGGGATCAGGCGGGCGAGAACCACCCGTCCCGCCAGACGGTTGCCCGCGTGTTCGGCAGCTGGAACGAGGCGATGCAGGCGGCCGGCTTCACGCCGCGCCCGCGCGGTCGCCAGCCGCGGTCGCTCACCGAGGGGGCCCTTGCCGACGGGTAGCGCACGAGTCGTCCTTCTCCCCGGAGACGGGATCGGTCCCGAGGTCGCCCTCGAAGCGCGGCGTGCGCTCGAGGTGCTCGCCCCGGAGCTGGCGCTCGATGAGCGGCTGATCGGAGCCGCGGCTATTCGCGCGACCGGTTCGCCGCTCCCGCAGGAGACATTGGACGCCTGCCTGTCGGCGGTCGCCGTCTTGAAAGGGCCGGTCGGGGACCCGGAGTTCGACGCGGCAGACGTGCGTCCGGAACAAGGGCTGCTCGGTCTGCGGGCCGCGCTCGACACGTATGCGAACCTCCGCCCGGCGGTCCTGGACGACGTCGATGTCCTGACGGTGCGCGAGCTCGTCGGCGGTCTCTACTTCGGCGCAAAAGGCACGCGGGACGACGGAACGGTGTTCGACACGTGCGAGTACCACCCGCGCCAGGTGGAGCGAATCGCGCGCCGCGCGTTCCGGCTCGCCGAGTCGCGCCGGAGCCACCTCACCTCGGTTGACAAGGCAAACGTCCTCGAGACGTCGCGGATGTGGCGACGCGTGGTCGACGAGATGGCACCGGAGTTCCCTGCGGTCCACGTCGAGCACATGCTCGTCGACAACGCGGCGATGCAGCTCGCGACAACGCCGCAGCAGTTCGACGTCATCGTGACCGAGAACATGTTCGGCGACATCCTCTCCGACCTCGCCGCAGCGGTGACCGGCGGGCTCGGCATGGCACCGTCGGCAAGCCTTTCCGACGGCGGCCCGGGGCTCTTCGAGCCGGTGCACGGCTCGGCCCCCGACATCGCGGGACAGGGCATTGCGAACCCTGCTGCGATGCTCCGTTCGACGGCGTTGCTGCTCGAGCACGGCCTCGCGCTGCCCGAGGAGGGCGCGATGCTGCGCCGGGCGATCGAGGCGGCGATCGTCTCCACTCCGACCCGAGATCTCGGCGGGCAGGCGACGACTGCGGAGTTCGGAGCGGCCGTAAGGGAACAACTTGCAGTTGACGGCGCGGTGGCGCAGCCGTAGCCTGGATGCCGATGGTTCTCGCGACGGAAGCCCGTTTCGCCGGCATTACCGCCTTTCAGGGCTTTTACGCGTTCGCCTTTACGCGCTAGCCGGCGCTTTCGCTTCCCCGCTGTCGCCCGGCTAGCTCATATCTCTCGCGGGATCTGCACTCGTATGCGAGGAAGGCGATTCACCCCATGACGACATGCACCACCACAACAGGAAGTCGACAGACATGAGCCCGAATGTGGCCTATCCGGGGCCTGCGGGGTCGCACACGTCTGCCGCTGCCGCGACGCTCTTCCCGACGGACACGCTCGTGCCGCTCGTCGGCTTTCGTGCCGTTGCCGATGCGGTGGTGACCCATGACGCCACGTTCGGCGTGCTTCCGATCGAGAGCTCGCTCGCCGGGGCGGTCGCCGAGACGCACGACCTGTTGTACGAACGCGCGCTGTCGATCGTGGGGGAGACGATCCTGCCGATCAGGCACTGCCTCGCCGCCTCGGCGGACGTGGCACTCGATCAGATTCGCACAGTTCGCTCGCATCCATCGGCGCTCGAGCAGTGCCGCGACCTGCTCGCCCGCATGCCGAATGCGTCGATCATCGCGTCGTCCACGACGGCCGATGCAGGTCGTCAGGCCGCCGAAGAGGACGACCCGACGGTCGCCGTGATCGTCGGCGACGAGGCCGTCGAGCTGTATGGGCTGACGGTGCTCGAACACGACGTCGGCGACACGCTCGCCTTCACCCGCTTCGTCTCGATCGCGCCGTATACGCGCGTCGATCGCGGCTTGCGCGATGCGCGCACCGCCTTCACGTTCGCGACGAACCACAAGCCCGGCGCGTTGTTCGCGGCGATCGAGCCGTTTGCGCGTGCGGGACTCGATCTGGTGCGGCTCGTGTCGCGCCCGCTGCCTGCGACGCCGTGGAAGTACCGCTTCGACGCGGTCGTCGCAGGCCACCCACTCGAGCCGGCCGTGCAGGTCGCGCTTCGAGAGCTCGATGCGGTGACACGCACGCTGCGCGTCGTCGGAGTCTACGAAGGCCATTCCGAGGAGGGAGCATGAGCTCTACCGAAAATCCGCCCGTCGCCGCCCCGGAGGATCCCTACGTCCTCGGCGTCCGCCGCGAGATCTCCGACCTCGACCGCTCGTTGGTCGAGATCGTCAACAAGCGCCTCAAGCTCGTCCACCGATTGTGGCGCTACAAGGACGAGCACGGAATCGATCATGTCGATCCTGCGCGCGAGGAGTGGATGCTGCAGTACCTGCAGCGTGCAAACCGCGGGCCGCTGTCGCAAGCGGGCCTCGCCCGGCTCTACCACGAGCTCCTCGAGTTGACGAAGCACGAGGTGCAAGCGCAGAACGACCCAAGCTCGGCGGCCTAACCCTCCAAGCGCCGTCGTTGCCTCGGAGCGGCGTTCACCATCCCACGGGTGCGAGCGCCGCTTCGGCGCGCCGTCGTCACGTGATCTCCGAGCCTGCCGTAACCCGCGCGAGCGCATCCTCGAACGCCCTCTGCACCCCGCCCTCGGCCGTACGTGCCCGTCCCTCGACGGTCTCATCCGAACCGAGCCAGGCGACGATCTCAGGCTCGCTCAGCAGCAGTTCGATTGCTGTTTGCTCTCGCTCGGTCACATCGTCACCGTCACAGCCGACGGGCCCGCACGATGCGGGCCCGTCGACGTCGGGGCGCCTGGGCGGTCAGGCGTGGCAACCGTCGGGCTCGGTGGCAGGGAGATTCGCCTGGTTCGTCTCGCGAACACCGAGGTACATCGCGTACACCTGGACCGGTGTCGCCGTGTCGTTCCGAGCGAGATGGACGTGGTTCGCCGGCTCGACGAACGACTGGCCCTTCGACACCTTGAACGGCTTGCAGTTTCCGACGGCCGGATCGAAGACGGTGAGCGTTCCCTTCGCTACGACCACGGCGACCGGTGCGCCGTGCGTGTGCCACCCGAAGCTTCCGCCGGGCGCGATCTTGATCGACGTGAGGATCGCCGTGCCCGTCTGTGCCTTGATGGTCGTCGCCTGCATCTGTCCGACCGCGAGCGGTGTCGCGACGATCGGCGGAGCTCCTGCGACGGACGGTGCGGCCGCGGCGAGGCCGGTGACAAGTGCCAGCCCGAGAATTGTGCGCTTCATGTTCTCCTCCTATGGGAGTCGATGACGTGTCGGGCGTGACGGTACGAGGGCGGCCTTTGCCTTCCCTTAGCGCTGCCTTTGTCGAGCCTTAGCGGCTCCAGATCGGTGCATGAGCGGCATCGACCCTTCCCGAGTAGGTCCCGGACGGTCATGCTCCTGGCATGGCAGATGTGAGCGTGACCCTGCTCGGCGGCTTCGCAGCCGCCGTCGACGGGGCTCCTGTCCCGGAGACGGTGTGGCGCCTGAAGAAGGCCCGCGAGCTCGTGAAGCTCCTCGCTCTCGCGCCGGGACATCGGCTTCACCGTGAGCAGGCGATGGACGTCCTCTGGCCCGATCGTGCACCGGGCGCCGCCGCGAACAACCTCCATCAGGCGGTGCACGTCGCCCGCCGCGCTCTCGGTGCGGACACGATCGAGCTGCGTGACGAGGTGCTCTTCCTCGTCGCCGAGATCGACGTCGACCGGTTCGTTCTCGCCGCGGCCGATGCGCGGCGAGCCGGCACGGCGGCGGCATATCGTGCGGCGCTCTCGCTCTACGGCGGCGAGCTCCTTCCGGAGAACCGCTACGACGACTGGGCGGATGAACGACGCGGTGAGCTTGCTGTCCTTGCCGACGAGCTGGCGGCGGAGCTCGACGCGCTGGGAGACGCGGGGGCGCGGTCGACACTGCCCGCGGCGACAAGCTCGTTCGTCGGACGCAGGCGCGAGCTCACCGAGCTGAAGGCCTTGCTCCAGCACACGCGCTTGCTCACCCTTGCCGGTGCGGGAGGCGCCGGCAAGACGCGCCTCGCGCTCGAGCTCGCCCGCAGCGCAGAGCCGGCATATCCGGCGGGTGCGACGATCGTCGAGCTCGGAGCGCTCACCGACCCGGGCCTCGTCATCGACGCCGTCGCCGTCGCGCTCGACGTCCGTGCGTTGTCGGGGCAGGAGCTCGTCGATGCGGTGATCGACTTTCTTGCTCCGCGCACGCTGCTCCTCGTGCTCGACAACTGCGAGCATCTGCTGACGGCGACGCTGATGCTCTCGGACGCGCTCCTTCGCGCCTCACCGCTGCTGACCATCGTCGCGACGAGCCGCGAGCCGCTGCGCATATCGGGAGAAGTCATCTTCCGCGTCCCGTCGCTGGACATCCCCGACCCCGAGCACCCGCTTTCGGTCGATGAGCTGCTCCGTTATGAGGCGGTCTCGCTCTTCGTCGAGCGAGCTGTCGCCGCTTCGCCCGGCTTCGTGCTCGACGAGGAGAATATGGAGGACGTCGCGCGTATCTGCTTCCGCCTCGACGGCTTGCCGCTCGCGCTCGAGCTCGCCGCGGGGCGGCTCGGAGCGCTCAGTCCTGCTGCGATCGCGGACCGGCTGGATGACCGCTTTCGACTCCTGCGCACCGGCAGTCATGCTGCGCCGACACGGCAGCAGACACTTACTGCGACGCTCGACTGGAGCCACGATCTGCTCGAGTCCGACGAGCGAACTCTGTTTCGCCGCCTGGCCATCTTTGCGGGCGGCTTCGAGCTCGAGGCTGTCGAGAGCGTCTGTGTAGACGGCGATCTCTCGTCTGCGCAGATCGCGGACGTGCTCGCGCGCCTCACGGAGAAGTCGCTCGTCACGGTAGACCTCAGCAGTCGTGACCGCCGGTACCGGCTCCTCGAAACGGTGCGCATGTATGCGCGCGAACGACTCGCCGAGGCGGGCGAAGACACGATTGTCGCCGACCGGCACGCGGCCTGGGCGCTCGAGCTCGCAGAGGAGCAGCGAGACTCGGGACGCCTCGACCGCGACGCTGCGAACCTGAGAGCAGCATTCGAGAGGTTGCTCGAACGTGAGCCACGCGACGCGCTCCGGCTGTGCATCGCGATGTTGCCGTTCTGGATTCGGCGAATCGATCTCCACTCTGCGAAGCGACGGTACGCGGACGCACTCGCCGCCGCCCCGGAGCGGACGACGCTCCGCGCGAAGGCGCTGCTCGCGGCGGCTGCGATCGACTACCGCAGCGGAACCCTCGCCCAGGGTGTGGCGCTCGCGGAGGAGAGCCTGTCCGTCGCGTCCGACGTCGGCGATACCCGCGCCGAGTGGCGTGCGCTGCAGTTCCTGGGGGAGTACGGCGTCGCGAGTGACGCTGCCGAGGTTGCATTCCCGCTGCTCGAACGTGCGCTCGCGCTCGCGCGACGCGAGGGCTTTGCAGCCTCGGAGGCGATCGGCGTCTACTCGCTCGGCGTCACCCACTGGGTCGCGGGCGATCTGACGCGCGCCGACGATCTCGTCGGTGAGAGCATCGAGCTCTTCCGTGCGCTCGAGGGATCGCCCGAGCGGATCCCGTCACCGCTCAACATTGCGGACGTTCGCATGAGCCGGCCCGACCACGGCCCGCTGATCAGGCTCGTCTTCGAGGACACGCTCCAGCCCTTCGTCGAGATCTCCTGCGACGCCGCCGTCAGCTACGCACTCGCGAACCAGGCCGGAATCGCCCGTCTTCGCGGCGACCTCGCCCGGGCACGCACGCTGCTCGACGAGAGTGGCGCGCGCTTCGACGACGCAGACGACGACGTTGGCCGGGCAGCCGTGCTTGTCCGGCGCGCATACCTCGAGCTCGTCGAAGGCGCGACTGCCGCCGCGTACGCGCACCTCGAGACTGCACTCGAGCTCCGCCGCGGGTTGCGCGACCGCCGCGGCGTCGGGCTCGCCCTGTCCGGTCTCGGCCTCGTCGCGACGACGGCGGGCGACTACGCGAGCGCCGAGCGCCATCTCGGCGAGGCACGCGACATCTTCAGGCGTGCCGGCGACCGCTGGGGGCTCGCCAGCTCGCTGTGGCGGACAGGCGACCTCGCATTCGCTCGAGGCGATCTCGACGGTGCAGAGGCGGCGCTGGAGGAGGCGCGCTCGGTGCTCCAGGTGACCCGGCGCCACCGCTGGATCGCGAACACGCTCGCGGGTCTCGCCGAGGTTGCGCTGCTCCGCGGCGACGTCGACCGTGCGTCCGCGCTCCTCGATGACGCCCGTGCGAGCTATGTCGCGCGCGACGACGCGTCCGGTGTCGCAAGCATCGACGAACGGCTTCGCGCGATTGCTAAGGGGCCGCTAAGGCCGGGCAAAGAGGCGACGAGTACAACCTCCCGCAGGACAACCACCAAAGGGAGATGACCATGAGTCAGACCATTGCCCCGGTCCTCGGAGAGGCCACCGTGCAGGAGTTGCGAGAGGCCGTGCGAGGGGAGATCCTCACTCCGGCGGATGACGGATACGCGGAGGCGGCACGCGTCTGGAACGGCGCCCATGACGGCCGCACGCCGGCGGTTGTCGTTCGCTGCGCGGGAGCCGCAGACGTTGCGGCGGCCGTCGGGTTCGCACGCAGCAACCACCTCACGATCGCAGTGCGCGGCGGCGGCCACAGCGTTGCCGGCTTCTCGACGTGCGACGGCGGCATCGTGATCGACCTGTCACAGATGAACGGCGTTCATGTCGATCCGGCCCGCTCCCGGGCGACGGTCGGCGGCGGGGCGGTATGGGCCGACGTCGACCACGAGACGCAGGCCCACGGCTTGGCGACGACCGGCGGCCTCGTCTCGACGACAGGAGTCGCAGGCTTCACGCTCGGCGGCGGCATCGGCTGGACGATGCGGAAGTTCGGGCTCGCGTGCGACAACCTCGTCGGCGCGGACGTCGTCACTGCCGACGGCCGGCTCGTCCACGCAAGCGGGACGGAGAACGCCGACCTGTTCTGGGGCTTGCGCGGAGGCGGCGGGAACTTCGGAATCGTCACGCGGTTCGAGTTCGATCTTCATCCGCTCGGGCCGACGGTCTACGCCGGGCCGATCTTCTATCCGGGCGAGGCAAGCCGCGACCTGCTGCGCGTGTTCCGCGACTGGTCGGCCGCGGCTCCCGATGAGATCACGGGGCTCGTCAACCTGACGGCGGCGCCGCCGCTGCCCGTGATCCCGGAGGAGTGGCACGGCAAGAAGGTCGCCGTGTTCGTCGCGGTCTCCACCGGGCCGATCGGGGAAGGCGAGGGCCTCGTGCGCGCGTTCCGCGAGGTCGCGGAGCCGATCGCGGATCTGTTGGGCCCGATGCCGTACCAGATGATCCAGAGCCTGCTCGACCCGCTGTGGGCCAAGGGCATCCACTCGTACTTCAAGGCGACCAACCTGTCACGCCTCGACGACGAGCTCATCGACCGGCTTACCGAGATCCATCTGACGACGCCCGGTCCGCAGTGCGAGATCCACGTCCATCAGATGGGCGGCGCAGTCGGTCGCGTGCCCGACGGCGCGACGGCCTTCGCCGAGCGTTCGATGCCGTTCGTGCTCAACGCCGTCACGGGCTGGCACGACCCGGACCCGGACGTGGGCGCTGCGCACACGGAGTGGGCGCGCGAGGTGATCGACGCGTCCTCGGATGCATCGACCGGTCGCGCGTACGTGAACTTCCTCGGTGACACCGATGCGGGACGCTCGTCGTACGGCGACGAGACGTACGACCGGCTCGTCGCGTTGAAGAACGAGTACGACCCGACAAACGTGTTCCGGCTCAACCAGAACATCGAGCCGTCCGGCTCGTAACACGGTCTTCGCTTCTTCGGAGGCGGCCCGGCGAAAAGGCCCCGGAAACGGGGCCTTTCGTCGTTGCGCTAGAGGGTGACGGTCGAGATGGGCGCGGCGTGAGTCGCTTCGTACGCCGTCAGCATCCGCTCGTCGCGCAGCGTGAGCGCGATGTCGTCGAGGCCGCCGAGCAGGCAGTCGCGGGAGAAGTCGTCGAGCGCGAACGGAAAGGCGCCTGCCGTTCGCGCCTCGAGGTCGACGGTGATCTCCTCGCCCGCATCGGCGCGGGCCATCAGCTCCTTCACCTGCTCCGGCGGGAGCTGCACGGGAAGCAGTCCGATCTTGAGCGAGTTCTGCCGGAAGATGTCTCCGAACGACGGAGCGACGATCACATCGAAGCCGTAGTCCTGCAGCGCCCACGGCGCGTGCTCACGTGAGGAGCCGCAGCCGAAGTTGCGGCCGGCGACGAGGATCCGCGCGCCTTTCGCCTCGGGGCGGTTCAGCTCGAAGTCGGGATCCTTGCGCCAGTCGAAGAACAGGAACTCGCCGAAGCCGCTCCGCTCGATCCGCTTCAGGAATTGCTTCGGGATGATCTGATCGGTGTCGACGTCGGGGCGGTCGAGCGCCAGCGCCGTCGACGTCACCGTGGTGAACGCCTTCATGCCGGCACCAGCTCGCGTGCGTCGGCGAAATGGCCTGCGATTGCGGTTGCGGCGGCGACGGCGGGACTGACGAGATGCGTGCGTCCGCCGGCGCCCTGGCGGCCCTCGAAGTTGCGATTCGACGTCGACGCGCAGCGCTCGCCGGGAGCGAGCACGTCCGGATTCATGCCGAGGCACATCGAGCACCCGGCGCGCCGCCATTCGAAGCCGGCCTCCACGAAGATCTCGTCGAGACCTTCCGCCTCCGCCTGCTCCTTCACCTGAGCAGAGCCGGGGACGACCATCGCGCGCACCGACGGATGCACATGGTGCCCGCGCGCCACTGCGGCCGCCGCGCGCAGGTCCTCGATGCGCGAGTTCGTGCACGAGCCGATGAACACGCGGCCGACCTCGATCTCCCGGATCGGCGTGCCGGGCTCGAGTGCCATGTAGACGAGGGCGCGCTCGGCCGCCGCACGCGAGTCGGCGTCGGCGATGTCCGCAGGATCGGGCACGACGCCGTCGATCGGAACGACCATGCCCGGGTTCGTGCCCCACGTGACCTGCGAGCCGAGCTCGGACACGTCGATCACGAGCTCCTTGTCGAAGACGGCATCGTCGTCCGTGGGCAGAGCACGCCAGCGCTCGAGCGCCTGCTCCCACGCTGTGCCACTTGGCGCACCCGGGCGTCCCGCGAGATACGCGAAGGTCGTCTCGTCCGGCGCGATCATTCCCGCGCGCGCGCCCGCCTCGATCGACATGTTGCAGATCGTGAGGCGGCCCTCCATCGACAGCTGCTCGATCACCGGACCGGCGTACTCGATGACGTACCCGACGCCGCCGTCGACGTCGAGCTCGCCGATTGCCGCGAGCACGATGTCCTTCGCCGTCGCGTGCTCCGGCAACACGCCCTCGAAACGGATCCGCATCGAGCGCGGCTTGTTCTGCTGCAAGGTCTGAGTCGCGAGCACGTGCTCGACCTCGGACGTGCCGATCCCGAACGCGAGCGCCCCGAACGCGCCGTGCGTCGACGTGTGCGAGTCGCCGCACACGATCGTCATGCCCGGCTGCGTGACACCGAGCTCCGGGCCGATGACATGGACGATGCCCTCGCGCCCGCTGCCGGTCGCGTAGAGCGGGACGCCGAACTCCTCGCAGTTGACCCTGAGCGCCTCGAGCTGCTGCGCCGAGAGTTCGTCCATCGGCGTGTCGTCGCCCGTGACGACGTTGTGATCCATCGTCGCGAGCGTCAGGTCGGGCCGCCGGACCGCGCGGCCGGCCAGCCGGAGGCCCTCGAACGCCTGCGGGGAGGTGACCTCGTGGACGAGGTGCAGGTCGATGTAGAGCAGCTCGGGAAGCCCCTCGTCACGCTGCACGAGATGGCTGTCCCAGACCTTGTCGAAGAGTGTCCGACCCATGGTTCGAAGCTACCGCGGCCCTGCCGCTGCAGGCACCTGATTGTGCGGTTTTGCGGCGGTTCCACCCTACGCTAGACGCATGGCAGCGACCGAGACACGAGATGCCCCACTCCGGCGGAACGTCCGCCTGCTCGGCGACCTGCTCGGGCGCGTCCTCGTCGAGCAGGAGGGGGAGTCGCTGCTCGCGGACGTCGAGCGGGTGCGGGCGCTCGCACGCGAGTCGCGCGCCGGGGCGCCACACGAGGAGCTCCAGCAGGCGGTGGAGGCGTTGACGCTCGAGCGCCAGGCGAGCGTGCTGCGGGCCTTCGGGCTGTATTTCCAGCTCGCGAACGTCGCGGAGCAGCATCACCGTGTGCGCCGGCTCCGCGCCTACAAGCTCGAGGAGCGGGTGCCCGCGGAGTCGCTCGACGACTCGATCGCCCGGCTCGAGGGCGTTGCGCCGGAGGAGCTCGAGCGGCGGGTTTCGCTCGAGCTCGTGCTGACCGCGCATCCGACGGAGGCGACCCGGCGCACCGTGCTCGCCTCGCACCTGCGTATCGCCGCCCTGCTGGCCGAGCTCGACGACCCGCTGCTCGCACCCGCCAGGCGAAGCGAGATCGAGTCGGCGCTCGCGGCGGAGATCACCGCGCACTGGCAGGCGGACGAGGTGCGGTCGCGGCGGCCGCGCGTCGTCGACGAGATCCGCAACGGCCACTGGTTCTTCGAGCAGAGCCTCATCGATGCGTCCGAGCGCCTGCTCGCCGATTACCGGCGGCTGCTCCCCGATGCGCCCGTGCCGCTGCGCTGGGGAACATGGATCGGCGGCGATGCCGACGGCAATCCGAACGCGGGGGCCGACACGATCCGCGAAGCGCTCGAGCGGGCACGCCGGCTGCTCCGCCACCGTTATCGCGACGAAGTGCGCTCGCTGGCGGCCGAGATCGGCGTCTCCTCGCGTCTCACGCCGGTGGACGAGGCCCTGCTCGCGTCGATCGAGCGCGACGAACGCGAGCTTGCCGAGTACGCCGAGGAGATCGGCGACCAGAACCGCGACGAGCCCTACCGGCGCAAGCTCTCCTTCATGTGGCGGCGGCTCGATGCCGACGCGTACGCATCCGCCGACGACCTCGCAGAGGATCTCGCCGTCATCGACCGCAGCCTGCGAGGCAACCGCGGTGCCCGCATCGCCGACGGCGCGCTCGCCGCGCTACGGCGACGTGTCGAGATCTTCGGGCTGCACCTCGCCAAGCTCGATGTGCGCACCCACGCGCGCGACCTCGTGGATCCCGACGAGCGCATCCGCGGCATGGCCGACGCCGTTGTCGAAGCCCGTCGGCGTCATGGACCGCAGGCGCTCGATACCTGGATCGTCTCGGGCACCGACTCGGCGGACGACGTGCGCCGCGTGCACGAGCTGACGGACGAGCAGTTGTCGGTCGTCCCGCTCTTCGAGTCGGTCGACGCGCTTCGCGCTGCGCCACGCATCTACGGCGAGCTCCTCGACACGGTCGGGTGCCGTGAGGTGATGGTCGGCTACTCCGACTCGGCGAAGGACGCCGGATATCTGAGCGCCCAATGGGAGATCCGGCGCGCGCTCGTCGCGCTTGCGGACGTCGCGTGTGCGCGCGGCGTCGAGCTGACGGTCTTCCACGGCCGCGGCGGGAGTGCGGGCCGCGGCGGCGGGCCGACGTACGACGCGATCCTGGCGCAGCCGCAGGGCGAGCCGCCGGGACGGCTGAAGGTGACGGAGCAGGGAGAGACGATCGCGTTCAAGTACGGACTGCCGGGGCTGGCGTACCGCAACCTCGAGGCGTCGTTCGCGGCGACCATGCTCTCCGCCGCGCCCGAGCGAACGGACGTCGACCCGCCCGAGGGCGCCGAGGACGTCGTTGCCACGCTCGCCGACAGCTCGTATGCGGCGTTCCGGACGCTCGTCGACGACGAGGGGTTCGTCGACTTCTTCCGTGCCTTCACACCGGTCGACGAGCTCGCGCTGATGAACATCGGCTCGCGGCCGTCCCGGCGCCCCGATGGTGCGGAGTATCTCGCGTCGCTCCGTGCGATCCCATGGGTGTTCGCCTGGACGCAGAACCGCTGCGTGCTGCCCGCGTGGTACGGCTGCGGGACGGCCTTCATGGGTGCGGACGCCGGCGAGCTCCGCCGCCTCTACCGCGACTGGGGCTTCTTCCGGACCCTCGTGCACAACCTCGAGATGACGCTCGCGAAGTCGAGCATGGAGATCGCACGCGAGTACCTCTCGCTCGTCTCCGACGACCGGCTCTGGGAGCCGATCGCGGCCGAGCACGCGCGCACCGTCGCTGCGGTGCTCGAGATCGTGCAGACCGACGCGCTGCTCGACCGCCAACCCGTCGTGCAGCGCTCCGTGCGCCTGCGTAATCCGTACGTCGATCCGATGAATGCGATCCAGGTCGCGCTGCTTCGCCGGTATCGGGCAGGCGACGAAGCAGCCGAGCCACCGCTGCTCCGCTCGATCGCAGGCATCTCCGCGGCGCTGCGTAATACAGGATGAGCGCATGACGGAGCTCAGAGATCAGGTCGAACGCGAGGCCACCGCGGCGCGGCAGTCAGTCGGAGCGTTGAGCGACGAGGGCGTCGCGCACGCCCTCGAGCTCGCCGCCGGTCTGATCGCCGAGCGCCACGACGCGATCGCGGACGCGAACGCGGCCGATGTCGCGGCCGCCGAGCTCGACGAGGGCGCGCTCGACCGGCTGCGACTCGACGACTCCCGCATACACGCGCTCGGCGAGCAGCTCGCGCAACTCGCCGCGCTGCCACCGCTCCAGCGGGAGGACGAGAGCTGGCAGCTCGACAACGGTCTGCAGGTGTCGTTGCGCCGCATTCCGATCGGTGCGGTCGGTGCGAACTTCGAGGCGCGTCCGAACGTCGCCGTCGACGTCGCAGGACAACTCCTGAAGAGCCTCAACGCGGCGGTGCTTCGGACGGGCGGCGCAGCGCTCCGTACGGTCACGGTCCTCGTCGACGAGGTGTTGCGGCCCGCGCTCGAAGGCGCCGGCCTGCCGCCGGCCGCAGTCGGCCTCGTGCGCTCGCCGGAGCGCGAGGGTGCGCGTGTGCTCGTCTCCCTGCCGGGCGTGCTGCCGCTCGTGATCCTGCGCGGCAGCGGCGAGACGACCGCGGTGCTCGAGCGCGAGGCAGCCCAGCACGGGGTGCGCACGCTCGCGCACAGCGAAGGCGGCGGCGTCCTCTATATCGGAGCCGCCGCGGATCCCGCGATGGGGCAGCGCCTCGTCGAGGGGAGCCTCGACCGCCTCGGCGTCTGCAACCGTCTGAACCTGCTGCTCGTCGACCGTGCCGCCGAGGAACAGCTACCTGCGCTGCTCGCGGTGCTCGACAGGCTCGACATCACGGTGCGCGATCCCGAGCGGATCGGGCACGAGTGGGCGAACGACCCCGACCACATCGCGTCTGTCACCGTGCGCGTCGTCGAGTCGCTCGACGAGGCGGTGGCGCTCGCGAACGACGAGACGTCGGGGCTTGCCGCGACGATCGCGACCGAGGACGAGGTGGCAGCCGAGCGATTCCTCGCGTCATACCGCGGTACGGCCGCGTTCTGGAATGCGCCCACGCGGTTCACCGACGGTTTCGCGCTCACCGGCGCTCCAGAGACCGGGATCAACGTCGACCGCGTACCCGGACCGCGCGGCCCCGTCACGTATCGCGACCTGTGGCTCCGTCAGTACCGAGTCGTCGGCGACGGAACCCAAAAGCGGTGAAACCGCCGCTCGTCGTCAAGCTCGGCTCGAGCCTCGTCGTCGACGCGCAGGGACGTCCTCGACGCTCCTTGCTGCGTGGGCGCGCGGAGGAGATCGCGGAGATCGTTGCATCGGGCACGCCGGTGTGCATCGTCTCGTCGGGCGCGATTGCACTCGGCATGCGGCGCGTCGGGCTCACACGCCGGCCGACGAGCCTGCCGAAGTTGCAGGCTGCGTCGGCGCTCGGCCAGGTGCTGCTCCAGCGCGCGTGGCAGGACGCGCTGCGTCCGCACGGCCTCGAGGCCGCGCAGATCCTCCTCACCGGCACGGAGATCGCGGAGCGCCGTGCATACGTCAATGCGCGCAGCGCGCTCACCGCGCTCTTCTCGCTCGGCGCGGTGCCCGTGGTGAACGAGAACGACGCGACGGCGACCGACGAGATCAGCTTCGGCGACAACGACGCGCTCGCTGCGCAGGTCGCCGTACTCGTGCGCGCGCGCCTGCTCGTGCTGCTCACATCCGTGCCGGGTGTGCTGAACGAGGGCGTGCTGATCGAGGACGGCGCTGCAGCGCGCTCGGCCGTGTTCGGCCCCGGCAGCGGGCTCGGACGCGGCGGGATGGAGAGCAAGGTCTCCGCCGCGGAGGTTGCGGCCGGTGCCGGAATCCCGACGATGATCGCGGCCGGCGACGGCGACGCCGTGCTGACGGGGATCCTCGCCGGTCGTGCGACGGGGACGCGCTTCGCCGCCGCCGAGTCGGCGCCGGCGTTCAAGCTCTGGCTCCGTCACGGCAAGCGCGTGACGGCCAGGATCAGCGTCGACGCAGGCGCGCAACGGGCAGTCGTCGGCGGGGGAGGGAGCCTGCTTGCGGTGGGAGTCACCGGCTGGGACGCCGAGTTCCGCGCGGGCGACGGCGTCGAGCTCCTCGGTCCCGACGGTGTGGCGTTCGCGCGCGGCATTGCGTCCGTGGACGCCCCGGAGCTCGTCGGCAAGCCGGTCAACGTCGAGGCGGTGCATCGCGACCGGCTCGTGCTGACGTAGCGTTCCCGTCGTGTTCGACCACGTCACGATCCGCGTCTCGGACCGCGCGGTGTCCGAGCAGTTCTACGCACAGGTGCTGGACGTGCTCGGTCACGCGAAGACCAACTTCGACGAGTGGGACGACTTCTCGCTTGCGCAGGGCGACGCGCCGACCCGGCGCCTGCACATCGGCTTTCGCGCAGCATCGCGCGAGCTCGTCGATGCGTTCTGGCGCACGGGCGTCGAAGCGGGCTACCGCGACGACGGGCCTCCCGGGCCGCGGCCGCGATACACGGCGGACTACTACGGCTCCTTCCTGCTCGATCCCGACGGCAACAGCGCGGAGGCTGTGCACTACGAGGGCATGCGCCGCGACGGCACGATCGACCACCTCTGGATCCGCGTTGCCGATCTGGGCGCCGCGAAGCGTTTCTACGAGACGATCGCGCCGCTTGCGGGCTTCTCGCTGCGCGCCGACCGGCCGAGCAGGGCCAACTTCGGGACGGGAAACGGCTCGTTCGCCGTCGTCGACGACGGCCCGCCGACGGAGAACGTCCACCTCGCATTTCCGGCAGCAACCGATGCCGCCGTCGACGCGTTCCACCGCGCCGCAGTCGCGGCGGGCTATCTGGACAACGGCCCTCCGGGCGAGCGCCCGGTGTACCACCGAGGCTATTACGCGGCCTTCGTCCTCGATCCCGACGGCAACAACGTCGAGGTCGTGAACCACCGTCGTCCACCCGGCGAGGGGTAGACCGCACAACCCACTTCCCAAAGTATAGTGACTTCCCATAGCGTCTCGGAATGGCCGCCGCCCCGACCTGGGAGAGCGTGCTCGAGCGGAACACCGTCGAGCGCATCAAGCTCGACAAGCCTCCGCTCGGGATCCGCGACGAGCTCCCCGCGCTGATCGCCGGGGGGTACGAGGCGCTTCCGGAGGAGGACATCGTGCGGCTCCAGTGGTGGGGCCTCTACCACGACAAGCCGAAGGTCGGCACCTTCATGCTCCGCGTGAAGATCCCGAACGGTGTTCTCTCGCCGGCCAAGCTCCGCACGATCGGCGAAGTCTCGAATCGCTACGGCCGGGGCGACGCCGAGCTCACGACACGGCAGTGCATCCAGCTTCACTGGCTCGAGCTCGCAGCGCTCCCGGACGTGTTCGCGGATCTCGAGGCGTCCGGCATCACGAGCGCCGGCGGGTGCGGCGACACCGTGCGCAACATCACCGGCTGCCCCGTCTCCGGTATCGCGGACGACGAGCTCTTCGACTCGACGCCGATCGTCGATGCAGCGACGGAGACCTACTACGGCAACCCGGAGTGGGCGAACCTGCCGCGCAAGCACAAGTACTCGATCGCGAGTTGCCCCGACCGCTGCAACGCCCCCGAGATCAACTGCATCTCGATGGTCGGCGTGCTGAACGACGGGCGCGAGGGGTATGCGGTCCACGTTGGCGGCGGCCTCTCCTCGGTGCCGCGCATTGCGCGTGACATGGGTGTCTTCGTTCCGAAGGAAGACGCTGTCGAGATTCTCGGCGCGACGACGCTCGTGTGGAGTGAGGACCTCAAGTACCGCATGTCGCGCGTGAAGGCGCGCATGAAGTTCATGGTCGACGACATCGGCGCCGACGGCATGCTCGAGCGCGTCGAGGCAAAGCTCGGTCGCACGCTCGAGCGTTTCGAGACGCCGAAGATCGATGCCCAACCGTCCGCGCACATCGGCGTGCACGCCCAGAAGCAGGAAGGCCTCTCGTACATCGGCGTCCCGGTGCAGCTCGGACTCACCTCGGGCGACCAGCTGATCGCGGTCGCCGGTCTCGCAGACTCGCTCGGGGGCGACATCCGCCTCACGCGCCAGCAGAACCTCATCGTCACCGGCGTTCCGACCGAGCAGGTCGACGACGTCCTCGCTCAACTCGGCGAGCTCGGCTTGCCGCTGAGCACGAACGAGATCTGGGCGAACTCGATCGCGTGCACCGGTGAGCCCCACTGCAACTTCTCGGTCGGCCAGACGAAGGACCGGCTGCGCGACCTCGTCGACCATCTGGAGGCGACGTTCGGCGAGGCCGTCAGCGAGCTGCGCCTTCATCTCGACGGTTGCCCGCACGCGTGCGCGCAGCACTGGGTCGGCGACCTCGGCTTCCAGGCGACTACCGGCAAGGACGACGAAGGCCGGCGCATCTCGGCCTATGACATCTTCGTGCGCGGCTCGCTCGGCCCGACGCCGGAGATCGGGCGCTCGCTGTTCCGCCGCGTCGCGAGCGAGCAGCTCGAGCAGGCGGTCGAAGGCATCGTGCGCGGCTGGCTCGCGGAGCGCGAAGAAGACGAATCGTTTACGGCATTCCAGCGTCGCCTGTCGGATGACGAGCTCGGTGCTCTCGCCGGGCTCGAGCCGGCGCGCAAGCGGCCCGGTAGAGAGGAAAAGGTGGAGGTATGAGCACGTACGAGCTGATCGACGAGCTGGAGGCCGGCGAGCTGTCGGTGCAATACGAGGGAGAAGAGCCTCAGGCGCTACTCGAGTGGGCGATCGAGGAGTTCAGCCCGCGCCTCGCGATCTCGGCCGCGTTTCAGGCCGACGACGTCGCACTCATCGACATGGCGTACAAGATCGATCCGCACGTGCGCATCTTCACCGTCGACACCGGCCGCCTCCCCCTGGAGACGCACCAGCTGATCGACCAGCTGCGGAACAAGTACGACGGGCTCAATCTCCACGTGCTCGAGCCGGACCCGGCACAGGTCGAGCGGCTCATCTCGATCAAGGGCCTCGACCTGATGAAAGAATCGGTTGAGAACCGGTTGCTCTGCTGCAACGTGCGCAAGGTGCAGCCGCTCACGAAGCAACTCGACGGCCTCGACGCCTGGGTCACCGGGCTGCGGCGCGACCAGTGGGCGACCCGGACCAACATCCGGAAGGTCGAGATCGACCACGACCACGGCGCGATCGTGAAGCTCAACCCGCTCGCGGAGTGGACGAAGCGCGAGGTGTGGGCGTACCTGGGCGAGAACGACGTTCCCGTGCACGGCCTCTACGCGCAGGGGTACACGTCGATCGGCTGCGCTCCGTGCACCCGCGCCATCGGTCCCGACGAGGACGATCGCGCCGGGCGCTGGTGGTGGGAGTCGAACGCGCCGAAGGAGTGCGGCATGCACTGCTCGATCGAGCACGGCGGCTTCGAGCACGAGCTGAAAGCGATCATCGGCAAGGAGACGCTGAAGGAGCACTCCTCGTGATCGCGGTGCGCGGCGACGCAGCGGAGGTTGCGCTCGGCGAGGCGCAGGCGGTGCTCGCGATGGTGCAGGACGACGAGCGCCGAGGCCGGCTGGCCGACCTCGTTGCAGCCGTGCAGGAGGGTGAGCTCGGTGACGACGAGGCGCAGGCCCTCGAGGAGCTGATCGAGCTCGGCCTCTCGACAGGGCGCATCCGCAGCGTCTACGGTCCCGAGGGCGAGCAGGCGGCGTTGAAGACGTTCCGCCGGCTGCCTGCGGGACGCGCCCTGTCGGACAGCGCGAAGGAAGTCAGCTCGGCGCTCGACGCGCTGGAGGGCCGTGTGCTCGAGAGCGTGAAGGTGCAATCCGCAGGTCCGGGTGCGTATGTCGTCTCGGTCGCCGTGGAAGGGCTCGAGTTGAGCGTCAAGCTGGATCGCGCAGGAGCGCGCATCCACTCCGTCGGCGTCTGATGGCTCAACCGTACGAACCGCAGCAGGATCACTACGTCGCGTGCCTCGACCTCGGTGGACGCAGCTGCCTCGTCGTCGGCGGCGGCAAGGTCGGTCACGAGAAGGTCTCGGGACTGCTCGCCTGCGGTGCGCACGTCACCGTCGTCGCACCGGAGATCTCCGACGAGGTCGCCGCGTTGCCGGTGGAGCTCGTGCGCCGCGAGTACCGCTCGTCGGATCTCGAAGGGCGCCGGCTCGTGATCGCCGCAACGTCCGACGAGGAGGTCAACCGGCGCGTGTTCGACGACGCCGAGGATCGCAACCTCTTCTGCAACGTCGCCGACGTACCCGAGCTTTGCTCCTTCATCCTTCCCGCCGTGCACCGCCGCGGACCGATTGTCGTAGCGGTCTCGACCGGCGGCGCCTCGCCGGCGCTCGCTCAGGTGCTTCGCGACCGTTTCGCCTCGCAGGTCGGGGAGGAGCACGAGTCGCTTGCCGTCGAGCTCCGTCAACTGCGTCCGTGGGTGAAGGAGAACTTCGAGACGTACGAGGAGCGACGGGACTTTTTCCGCGGTCGGGTCACGGAGGTGCTCGGATGAGCGTCGCGCTCGTCGGTGCCGGGCCCGGCGACCCGGAGCTGATCACCGTGCGCGGGCTCGCGCGACTGCGCGACTGCGAGGTCCTCGTCTACGACAGGCTCGTGGCGGAAGAGCTCGTCGACGAAGCGCCTGCAGCCGCGCTGCGAATCGCGCGCGACGACTTCAAGCAGGAAGACGTGAACAAGCTGCTCGTGATGCACGGACGCAACGGGCGGCGGGTCGTCCGTCTCAAAGGCGGCGATCCCTTCGTTTTCGGCCGCGGCGGGGAGGAGGCGCTCGCGCTCGCCGACGCCGGAGTCCCGTTCGAGCTGGTGCCCGGCGTGTCGTCGATCGCCGCCGTGCCCGAGTCCGTGGGCATTCCCATCACCCATCGCGGCGTCTCGTCGACCGTGACGGCCTTCGCGGCGAACGACGTCGAGAAGCTCGATGCCGCAGCGCTCGCACGCGTCCCGGGGACACTGGTCGCGTTCATGGGGGGCGCTGTCGTCGGCCGCCTCGCGGAGCGCCTGATCGAGCACGGCCTCGCGGCCGGAACGCCGGCGGCGGTGATCTCGTCGGGCACGACGGAGCGCGAGCAGGTCGTGACGGCTCCGCTCGGGGCCATCGGCACGGCCGCGCAGGGCATGCCGACGCCCGCGCTCGTGGTGATCGGCGAGGTGGTTGCGGTCCGCGAAGCGCTCAGCGCTCTGCGACGATCAGCCGCGTGACCGAGGTTTCCAAGGCGATCCAGTTCCGGCGCGTCGATGCGCTTCCCCCATACGCCTTCGCGGAGGTCGAGCGGCTCAAGCTCGAGCTCCGGCGCGCCGGCGAAGACGTCATCGACTTCGGCTTTGGCAATCCCGACGTCGCGCCGCCGGAGATCGCCGTCGAGAAGCTTCGCGAAGCCGCCCTGCTGCCGCGCAACCATCGCTACTCGAGCAGCCGCGGCGTGCCGAACCTGCGCGCTGCGGTTTGCGAGCTGTACCAAGACCGGTTCGGCATCGAGCTCGATCCCGAGACCGAGGCGACGATGTCGCTCGGCGCGAAGGAAGGGCTCGTCCATCTGCTCTGGGTGCTCCTCGGTCCGGGCGACGTCGCACTCGTGCCGAGTCCGAGCTATCCGATTCATCTCTTCGCGCCCGGTTTCGCGGGAGCGGCGGTCCAGCGAGTGCCGGTCGGGCCCCACGCGGATTTCGTCGCCGGCGTCAAGGAGGCGTGGGAGCTCTCGCAGCCGCGGCCGCGCGTACTCCTGTGCTCGTTTCCCCACAATCCGACGACGGCGATCGCAACCCGCGAGCAGATGCAGGAGCTCGTCGACTTCGCGCGCGAGAAGGAGATGGTGCTGGTGCACGACTTCGCGTACGCCGATCTCGGCTTCGACGGCTACGCACCGCCGTCGATCTTCGAGGCCGAGGGCGCGCGCGAGGTCGCCGTGGAGCTGTACTCGATGACGAAGGGGTTCTCGCTCGCCGGCTGGCGGATCGCATTCGTGCTCGGCCGCGCCGACGTGGTCGGCGCGCTTGCACGCTTGAAGTCCTACCTCGACTACGGCACGTTCCAGCCTCTGCAGATCGCCGCGACCGTGGCCTTGCGGGAAGCTCGCGAGCGTCCCGCGGAGGTCGCGCAAATCTACGAGGGCCGCCGCGACGCACTGTGCAGCGGCCTCCACCGGATCGGCTGGGACGTGACGCCACCGCCCGCGACGATGTTCGTCTGGGCGCGCATCCCGACCGACGAGAAAGCGCAGGACTTCGCCGTGCGGCTCCTGCGGGAGGCGCACGTCGCGGTCAGCCCGGGCAGCGGCTTCGGGGTCGACGGAGAGGGCTTCGTGCGATTCGCGCTCGTCGAGAACGAGCAGCGGATCGCACAGGCCGTCCGCGGGTTGCGCAGCGTTCTCTCGTAGCGCGTTACGCCATTGCACCCCGCACCGCGTAGCGACCGCGCGCGACCGTCTGCAGGACGGGCGTCCGCGTGAGATAGAGGCCGGCGCTCGTCGGGTTGATGCCCGCATCGGCCGCGAGCTGCACCGCGCGTGCAAATGCGAGCACCGGGCCGTCGGTCCGGAAGATGCGAACGAGCTCACGTTCGAGCGGTGAGAGCGTGCGCGCCGGGTCGAGCGGCACGGTCGCGGTCACCGCGCCGGAGCGGCGGTCGACGGCGACCCAGTCGAACGACTCGCACATCGAGCGGAGGATCGCCCGCGGTAGCGCGACCGGCCGCGCGCTGCGGCGGAGACCTTCGTCGACGTCGTCGAGCGACAGCGACCTGGCGATCGAGAGCATCTTGCGCAGACCGGTTCGCGCGCGGCTGCTCTTCGCCGGAACGACCAGCCATTCGCGGCGCGGGTCGAGCCAGGTGACGCTGCCGCGGTGCTCGAGGAGGCGGCGAAGTGCCGCAGCCGAAAGGCCGGAGCCTTCGAGGCGCCGCGTGAGCTCGCTCACGCTCGTCGCGCCGTTGCGTGCGACCAGCGCGCGTGCGAGTGACATCGCACGCTCCGGGATCGCCGCTCCTTCCCTGCGGACGACGAGGCCGTCAAGGGTCAGCACGTCGACGCGAAGTCCGCCGAGCTCGGCGGCGCTGACGACGCCGGCGGGATCGAAGGGCCGAGCGGAAAGGCCGCGCTCCATGAGCGTCCGCGCGACGTCGGGCCGAGGCGACGGCGCCGCTGCCCTGATCACGTCGAGCGCCGCCGCGGTGAGCGGCAGCGGAGTGGCGCCCTTCGCGAGGTGCCCTTTGACTCGCTTCTCGAGCTGGCGAACGCGCTCGCGGGTGTAGCCCTCGGCGCCTCCTGCGGCCGCGAGTGTCGTTACGCCGTGCCCGTCCCAGCCGAGGCGACGAGCGACGACCCGCACCTGTCGGCCGTCGAGGCCTGCTGCCGTCAAGACGTGTGTGAGCTCCAGTTCGAGTGTCGTCATGGGAACAACCTTTCGTCGCGGGTCGAAACGATCGTCGCGGCGGTCGCCGGCGACGTGGGGAACGGCTGCGATAACGAGCGGTGACAGACGAGTGACATCCGTGGGTGCAAGGGCCGGTCCTTGTCGAGGTGGGCCGCGCCCGGCAGAGCGGCGCGGCGACGCATCCGAACGATCGGAGTGCCGCAGATGCGGCGGAGAGATCGGCGTCGTCGCCAGGGCCTCGGACGTCAGCGTCCGGGAAACTCGAGGCCGGCGTCAGAGCCGGAAAACGCAATCGATCGATCGACCGCTGCGATCGACTGTAGCTCAGCCGAGAGCCGCACAACAACAACGTGCGAATCTGCACGCGAGGTTGCGCCCAGCCGGTGCTGCCAGTACCGTGGGTTCCAGGTGCGTCGCGAAGGTGCGGCCGCCGGAGGCGTTGGTGCCTTCAGGAGCTCGTGCTCCTGGGGGCTTTTTTTGTGGACCGATGGTGTTCGATCGACAGAGGGGAGTAGCAATGAGCAGCGAGTCGGGAAGCGCCGGGACGGGCGCGCTGCGCATCCTCGTCGCGGAGGATCAGGCGATCATTCGGCTCGACCTCCGCGGGATTCTCGAGAAGCACGGACTGATCGTCTGCGCAGAGGCGCGTGACGGCGAGGAGGCGGTCGAGCTCGCGCGCACGTCGCATCCCGATGTCGCGTTGCTCGACATGCGCATGCCACGGCTCGACGGAATCGAGGCGGCGCGGAGGATGTACGCGGAGCGGCCGATCCCGATTGTGATGCTCACGGCGTTCTCCGATCGCGCGGTCGTCGAGAAGGCGATCGCCGCCGGCGTGTTTGCGTATCTCGTGAAGCCGTTCAAGGAGAGTGACCTCGTACCAGCGATCCGCGCTGCGGTCATCCGTCATGCCGAGCTGCTCACGGCGCGGCGTGCCGTGGGCGAGAAGCCGCTGCGACCCGTCGTCATCTCCGTTCGCTCGCCGACCGGCAACGAGTGGCCGCCGTTGCGCATCGAACGGACAGAGGACGGCGGCGTCGACGTGCAGCCGATCGATGTGCGGGCGGACGAGAAGCGGCGGGCCACGCCGTGAGAGTCCTTGTCGGTGAGGACGAGACGCTGATCCGTCTCGATCTGAAGGCGATGCTCGAGCGTGCGGGATTCGACGTCTGCGCCGAGGCGCGCGACGGGTTGGAGGCGCTCGAGCTGGCACGATCGGAGGAGCCCGACCTCGCGGTGCTCGACGTGAAGATGCCTCGTCTCGACGGCATCGAAGCCGCGCGCCGGATGCTGGACGAGCGGCCGATCCCGATCGTGATCGTGAGTGCGTTCACCGAGCGGAGCCTGGTGTCGCGCGCGGCGGACGCAGGCGTCTTTGGCTACCTCGCAAAGCCGTTCCGCGAGAACGACCTGCTACCCGCGATCGCCACCGCACAGGCGCGCTTCGGCGAGCTCGCAGCGGTCCGCGACCAGGTCGACTCGCTGGCGGACGCGCTCGCCGCGCGGAAGGCGATCGAGCGTGCGAAGGGGATCCTCATGGAGAAGCAGGCGCTCTCCGAGGACGCCGCCTTCGCCCGGTTGCGGAAGGCGAGCCAGGTCTCGGGGCGTCCTATGCGCGTAATCGCGGAGGCAGTAATAGAGACATTCTCGGCTTGATTTGCATATTACGCGATAAATTGAGTATTATGCGTCGGTGGCCACGGTTGCGATCCTCGGCGCGTCCGGATATTCCGGGCAAGAGACGCTCGACCGCGTGCTCCGGCATCCGGAGCTCGAGGTCGTCGCACTCGGATCGGACTCGCTCGCAGGCGAGCCTGCGGCCGCACTCGACTTCCGCCTGAACGGCTCGCTGCCGAGCTTCGTCGTGAACGACGAGGCGCTCGGCGCGGGGGCTGACGTCGTCTTCGCCTGCCTCTCACACGACCGTGCCGCAGTGCTCGATCCGCCGCCAGACACCATCGTCGTCGACCTCTCCGGCGCGCACCGCCTGCACGACGCCGCGCTCTATCCCTCGTGGTACGGCTTCGAGCACCCGCACGCGTCGGCGCTCGGCGAGTGGAGCTACGCGTTGCCCGAGCTCTTCCCACCGAGCGGCTCGCTCATCGCGAACCCCGGCTGCTACGCGACTGCCGCGATCCTCGCGCTTGCGCCGTTGAAGGACGCGATCGATCCGGCGAGCGTCATCGTCGACGCGAAGTCGGGTGTGTCGGGGGCAGGGCGCCAGCTCAAGGAGAGCTCCCACGCGGGCTTCGTGCTCGAGAACCTGTCGCCGTACAAGATCGGTGCACATCAGCATGCGCCCGAGATCGCGCAGGCGCTCGGTTTTCCCGTGTGCTTCGTCCCGCACCTGCTGCCGGTACGCCGGGGCCTCCTCGCGACGTGTTACGTGCAGCCGTCGGGCGATCTGCGCTCGCTGCTCGAGGACGCATACGCGGATAGCGCCGTCGTTCGCGTGCTTCCGGAAGGCGTTGTGCCCGAGCTTGCACGGGTCCAGCACACCGATGGCGCGGAGATCGCCGTGTTCGAGGACCGAGCGACCGGTCACGGCGTCGTGATCTGCGCAATCGACAATCTCGGCAAGGGCGCGGCCGGCCAGGCGCTGCAGAACGCGAACCTCGCGCTCGGCCTCGACGAGACGCTCGGCCTACGGCTTGCGGGAGTCCTGGTATGAGTGTGACTGCCGCGAAGGGGTTCGTCGCAGGCGGCGTGCACTGCGGGATCCGCAAGAACGGCAAGCGCGACCTCGCGCTCGTGCGCTCGCTCGTCCCGGCGACGGGCACTGCGATGTTCACGACCAACCGCTTCCTCGCAGCACCAGTCGTCGTGTCGCGCGAGCATCTCGAGGTCGCGCAGCCGCAGGCGATCGTCGCGAACTCCGGCGTTGCGAATGCGGCGACCGGTGACCAGGGCGTTGCCGACGCACGGGCGACCGCGCTCGAGACGGGACGGCTCCTCGGCATCGAGCCCGAGGAGGTGATCGTCCTCTCGACGGGCGTCATCGGCGCTCCGCTGCCGCTCGACAAGGTCTTGGCCGGCGTGCAGGAAGCTGCGCTCCACCTCTCCCGCTGGGGCGGCGCGACCTCGGCCGAGGCGATCATGACGACCGACACGCGCCCGAAGGAAGCGATCGCGACCGGCACGGGCTTCACCGTCGGGGGCATGGCGAAGGGCTCGGGGATGATCCACCCGAACCTCGCGACGATGCTCGCCGTCATCACGACGGACTATCCACTCGAGCCCGGCGAGGCGATCGAGTTCCTGCGCCCGGCCGTCGACACGAGCTTCAACGCGATCTCAGTCGACGGCGAGTGCTCGACGAACGACGCGGTCGTGCTGCTCGCGAACGGCGCGAGCGAGCTCGAGCGCACGCCCGAGACCGACGCAGAGTTCGCGCTCTGCATCCGCAAGGTCTGCGGCGAGCTCGCGAAGCTGATCGTCGCCGACGGCGAAGGCATGACGGTGCTCGCGGAGATCGCGGTGCGCGGTGCGACGAACGAGGCCGAGGCGCGCGCGATTGCCGAGCGGATCGCGACGTCGCCGCTTGTCAAGACGGCGTTGCACGGCCACGACGCGAACTGGGGCCGCATCGCTGCCGCGGCCGGCTCGGCGAAGTTCAACGGCGGCTATGCGCAGCTCGACCCCGACAAGCTTTCGATCACGATCGACACGGTGCAGGTGCTGCTCGACGGCACGCCGACCGGCGACGAGCCGATCCTCGCGAACGGCCACTGTGCGATCGAGCTCGACCTCGCACTCGGCGACGGCAGCGCGAACTACCTCACCACCGACCTCTCGTACGACTACGTGCGCATCAACGCGGACTACCGGACATGAGCGTCGTCGTCCTCAAGGTCGGCGGCGCGTCGACGGGCGGCATCGCCGAGGCAGTCGCCGAGTTGCGCGACACCGGGTATTCCGTCTGTGTCGTGCACGGCGCCGGTCCGCAGATCTCCGCGGAGATGGCACGGCGCGGTCTCGACGTCGAGTTCGTCGACGGGCGACGTGTCACGACGGCGGAGGGCCTCGCGGTCGTGCGGGAGAGCCTTTCCTCGGTCAACGCAGCCGTTTGCGCGGCGATCGGCGCGGATGCGGTGGCGCTTGCAGGCGACGAGGCAGGGCTCGAGGCAGAGCGGATTCCGGAGCTCGGGCTCGTCGGGCGCCCGCTGCCTTCCGCACCCGCCGTCGTCCTCTCGGCGCTCGCTGCCGGTTTCGTCCCCGTGCTCTCGCCGCTCGCGCGCGGCCCACTCAACGTCAATGCCGACGAGGCCGCATCCGCGCTCGCCGTCGGCATCGGCGCGGCGCGCATCCACTTCCTCACGGACGTGCCCGGTGTCTTCCACGACGGCTGGCTCGTCCGATCGATCCGAGCCGGCCGCGCGGAGTCGCTCGTCGGCGACGGAACGTTCGAGGGCGGCATCGTTCCGAAGCTGCTCGCTGCTGCGCACGCCGCGCACAGCGGGCTCGTTGCCGAGATCGGCGCGACGGCGGTGGTCGCGTGAACACCGCCCTCGCAAATGCTCTCCTGCCGACCTATCCGGAGACGAGCGTCACGTTCGTCGAGGGCGACGGCATGTGGCTCGTCGACCACGCGGGCCGCCGCTACCTCGACTTCGCCGGCGGGATCGCTGTCGTCGGCCTCGGCCATCGCCACCCGGCGCCGCTCGCCGCTGCGCACGCACAGCTCGACAAGCTCTGGCACTCGTCGAATCTCTACGGGAGCGAGCCTGCGCCGGTGCTCGCACGGCGTCTCTCGGAGCGGTTCGGCGGGGCACAAGCATTCTTTTGCAACTCCGGCGCCGAGGCGAACGAGGCCGCGCTGAAGTACGCACGCAAGGCGACGGGCAAGCCGGGCGTGATCGCACTCGAGCAGAGCTTCCACGGCAGGACGACCGGCTCGCTCTCGGTCACGGGTCAGCCCCCGAAGCGCGCAGCATTCGAGCCGCTCATGCCGGGAGCGCGATTCGCGCAGCCGAACGACGTCGACTCGCTCGAGGCCGCCGCGTCGGACGACGTCGGCCTCGTGCTGCTCGAGCCCGTCCTCGGCGAAGGCGGCGTGATTCCCCTCGAGCCGGCATTCCTCGCCGCTGCGGCGGCGCTCGCAGACAAGCTCGGCGCGCTGCTCGCGTTCGACGAGGTGCAGACCGGGATGGGCCGCACCGGCAGCTTCTTCGCGTTCGAGCAGCTCGGCGTGCGGCCGCAGCTCGTGACGCTCGCGAAGGCGCTCGCCAACGGCCTGCCGATCGGCTGCCTGCTCGTCGCGGACGAAGCGGCTGGTGCGTTCCAGCCCGGCGATCACGGCTCGACGTTCGGCGGCAACCCCGTGGTGTGCGCGGCCGCCGTCGCGGTGTGCGACGCGATCGACGACGAGTTGCTGCAACAGGTACGCGCGAACGGCGAACGGTTGCAGGCGGGTCTCGCCTCGCTGCCGGGTGTGGTGGACGTGCGCGGCGCCGGCCTACTCGTCGGCGCCGAGTTCGAGAGCCCGGTGCAGCCGACTCTCGACGCTGCGCTCGACGCGGGCCTCGTCTGCCTCTCATCCGGTCCAAACGTGCTGCGTCTCGCGCCGCCGCTCGTTGCGAGCGTCGACGACGTCGATCGCGCGCTCGAGATCCTCGTCGACGTGACCGGCCGATGAATCGCGCACAACGTCATGCCGCGATCCTGCGGCTCGTCGACGAGCGGCCGATCGGCACGCAGACGGAGCTGGCCGAGGCGCTTCGGAGCGCAGGCCACGAGGTCGTGCAGACGACCGTCTCGCGCGACATCCACGAGCTGGGCCTGATCAAGATCCGCCACGAGAGCGGCAGGCTCGTCTACGCGCCGCCGCGCGCTGCAGAGGCGGGGATGAACGAGGCGCTCTCCGTTGCACTCGGCCGCTGGGCGCTCGCGATCGAGCCGAGCGGGAACCTCGTCGTCGTGACGACGCCGCACGGGTATGCGAGCGCGCTCGCCGAGGCGATCGACGTCGCGCACCATCCGCACATCGCCGGGACGATCGCCGGTGAGAACACCGTGCTGCTCGTGTCGCGTGAACCGATGACGGGCGCGCAGCTCGCGGAGGAGATGCAGGCCCAGTCGTTGCGCGGAGCGGCATGAGCGTCGACTCGCCCTCACTCGCGCGGATCATTCTCGGGTCGCTGCCGGTCGGCGAGCGCGTCGGCATCGCATTCTCCGGCGGTCTCGACACCTGCTGCGCGCTCGCCTGGATGCGCGAGCACGGTGCCATCCCGTACGCGTTCACCGCCGATCTCGGGCAGTACGACGAGCCGGACATCTCCGCCGTCCCCGAACGGGCGCGGCTCTACGGCGCGGAGGAGGCCGTGCTCGTGGACTGCCGCGAGCCGCTCGCACGCGAGGGGCTTGCCGCGCTGCAGTGCGGCGCGTTCCACATCCAGACCGCGGGCCGACGCTACTTCAACACCACGCCGCTCGGGCGCGCCGTCACCGGCACGCTGCTCGTGCAGGCGATGGCGCAGCACGGCGTCGACATCTGGGGCGACGGCTCGACCTACAAAGGCAACGACATCGAGCGGTTCTATCGCTACGGCCTGCTCGCGAACGCACACCTGCGGATCTACAAGCCGTGGCTCGACCAGGCGTTCGTGGCGGAGCTCGGCGGCCGCCGGGAGATGAGCGAGTGGCTCGCGTCGCGCGGTCTGCCGCATGGAGTCTCCGTCGACAAGGCCTACTCGACCGACGCGAACATGCTCGGCGCGACACACGAGGCGAAAGATCTCGAGCTGCTCGAGACGAACATGAAGATCGTCGACCCCATCATGGGGGTCGCGCACTGGGACGCCGCGGTCGACATCGAGCCGGAGGTCGTCACGATCGCGTTCGAGGGCGGTGTGCCCGTCGCCGTCGGCGGCGTTCGCCTCACCGATCCCGTCGCCCTCGTGCAGGCCGCGAACGAGATCGGCGGCCGTCACGGCCTCGGCATGTCCGACCAGATCGAGAACCGGATCATCGAGGCGAAGAGCCGCGGGATCTACGAGGCGCCGGGCATGGCGCTGCTGCACATCGCATACGAGCGGCTCCTGAGCGCGATCCACAACGAGGCGACGCTCGAGCGCTACGCCGTCGACGGCCGCCGGCTCGGCCGCCTGCTCTATGAGGGTCGTTGGTTCGACACGCAGGCGCTGATGCTGCGCGACTCGCTGCAGCGCTGGGTCGCATCGGTCGTCACCGGTGAGGTGACGATCGAGCTGCGTCGCGGCGACGACTACACGATCCTCGACACGCGCGGTGAGGCAGTGACGTACGACCCTGAACGCCTCAGCATGGAGCGGAGCGCGACGGCGTTCACCGCCGGCGACCGCATCGGGCAGCTTGCGGTGCAGATCAACGACATCGCCGACTCGCGCAACATGCTGGCGCAGTACCGCCACCTGCATCTCGACGCGCCGGCCCTCGAGCTCGGGAGCCCGGAATGACGCTCTGGTCGGGCCGCGTCGAAGGCGAGCTTGCACCCGAGGTCTGGCAGTTCCTCAAGGCCGACGACGCCGAGCTTCTTCCATACGACTGCGCGGCGACATCCGTGCACGCGCAGCGGCTCCACGAAGCGGGACTGCTCACGAGCGAGGAGCTCACGGAGGTGCAGACGGCGCTCGACCGCATCGCGGCGGAGGGAACCGTCGACGAGGCGGACGAGGATGTGCATTCCGCGATCGAGCGGCTGCTCGGGGAGGTCGGCAAGAAGATCCACGCCGGCCGCTCGCGCAACGATCAGGTCGCTGCGGCGTTTCGGCTCTACGTCGCCGACGCCTGCGCCGAGGCGATCGCTGCGCTCACCGCGTTCGTCGCCGACGCAGTGCTCGAGCGTGCAGCCGAGGAGGCCGACACGCCCATGCCCGGCTACACGCACTTGCAGCGCGCGCAGCCCGTGACCCTCGGACACCACCTGCTGGCCTGGGCCGAGATGCTCGAGCGCGACCGCGCGCGCTTCGCCTTCGCCGCTGCGCAGGCCGAGCCGTCACCGCTCGGTTCGGGTGCGCTCGCCGGCTCGACGCTGCCGCTGCCGCCGCCGCCGAACGCGATGCGGAACTCGCTCGACGCCGTTGCGGACCGGGACTTCGCGCTCGACTACCTCTATGCGGTTGCCGTGCTGTTCACGCATCTCTCGCGGATCGGCGAGGAGCTGGTGCTGTGGACGAGCTCCGAGTTCGCATTCGCGCGGCTGCCGGAGTTCGCAGCGACGGGCTCCTCGATGATGCCGCAGAAGCTCAACCCGGACGTCGCCGAGCTCGCACGCGGAAAGGCCGGAACGGCAATCGGCCGCCTGGCCGGCCTGCTCGCGACCATCAAAGGCCTGCCGCTCGCGTACGACCGCGATCTGCAGGAGGACAAGCCGCCCGTGTTCGCCGCACGGCGCGACGTTGCAGGGGCTCTCGGCGCGCTCGGTGTGCTCGTCGACGGGTTGAAGTTCGACCGGGAGCGACTCGCTGGCGCATCGTCCGACCCGCTGCTGCTCGCCACGGACGCAGCCGAAGCGCTCGTACGCGAGGGCGTCCCGTTCCGCGAGGCGCACGAACAGGTTGCGGCAGCGGTGCGCGGCGGGACGTTCGTCCCACCGCCGCCCGCACCGCGACTCCCCGATGTCGGAAACGCAGTCGAAGAAGCGAGGGAACGATGGGCACATTGAGCACGCTGCCGTCGGCCGGGCTCGGCGGCCGAGACCTGCTGCGGATCTCCGATCTGGCGCCCGGCGAAGCGGAGGGAATCCTCGATCTCGCCATCCAGCTGAAGGAGAATCCCAAGGAGCCGTTGTTCCCGGGCGCGACGCTCGGCCTCTATTTCGCGAAGCACTCGACGCGCACCCGCGTCTCGTTCACGGTCGCGATGACGCATCTCGGAGGCTCGGCAGTTGCGCTGACGCCGGACGAGCTGCAGCTCTCGCGCGGGGAGTCGCTGCCGGACACGGCACGCGCCCTGTCCCGCTACCTGGACGCGATCGCGGTCCGCACGCACGAGCATGCCGAGCTCGAGGCGTGGGCGGAGTGGGCGAGCATTCCCGTGATCAACGCGCTCACGGCCGAAGAGCATCCGTGTCAGGCACTCGCCGATGCGCTGACGATCCGCAACCGGTTCGGCTCGCTCGACGGCGTGCGTGTCGCGTGGGTCGGCGACGGCTCGAATGTGCTCGTGTCGCTTGCGGCGCTCGGCCGGCTGCTCGGATACGACGTGGTCGCGGCGTCGCCCGAGGGGTACGAGGCCGCCGGCGTCGAGACGGTGCGCGATCCGCGCGATGCAGTCGCAGGCGCCGACGTCGTCGTCACCGACACGTGGATCAGCATGGGTCAGGAGCACGAGCGGGTGAAGCGCCTGAACGATCTCGAGCCGTACCGGCTCGACAAGGAACTGCTGTCGCTCGCTGCCCCCGAGGCATTCGTCATGCACTGCCTGCCCGCTCACCCGGGCGAGGAGATCACGTCCGAGCTCCTGTACGGGGAGCGCTCCGCGATCTGGGACGAGGCCGAGAATCGCCTCCACGTCCAGAAGGCGCTGCTCGTCGCGCTGCTCAGCGCTAGCGCCAGGTGAGGCGGTTCGGCGGCCAGTAGGTGAGGATGACCGGTCCGATCAGATCGGATCGAGGAACGCTGCCCCACGTGCGCGAGTCACAGGAATAGGTGCGGTCGTCGCCGAGGAAGAAATAGTGGCCCGCGGGAACGCGCCACGCGCCGCTCCGGGTATCGCGCAACGCAGGATTGACGTAGGGCTCGCTGAGCGGCCGGCCGTCGATCGCGATGCGCCCGTCACGCTCCGTCACCCGGTCGCCGGGAAGCCCGATCAGCCGTTTGACGAAGGTGGTGCCGCCGTCGCCGGCACCGCATTCCGAGGCCGCCGCAGGGGCCTTGAAGACGACGATCTGACCGCGCTTGGGCTTGCCGAAGACATAGGCGAGCCGGTTGGCGATCACCCGGTCGTTGAATCGTCCGAGGCACTCCGGCCCCGGCTTCGCACAGTGCAGGGTCGGCTCCATCGACGAGGACGGGATCCGGTACGGCTTCGCGACCTTCGCCTCGAACGCAAGGACGAACGCCGCGGCGACCGCAAGCGTCACGACCCAGTCGACGACCGTGCGCCACGGCTGTGGGATTCGGCTCTGTGCTCGATCGAGGAGACGCATGCGATTCACGGTAGCGAGAAGCCGCGGGGCAGACGGCTGCGCAGCAGGAAGCGCTGCTAGAGCGCGAGCGTACCGTCGAGCCACGCGCGGCCGACGACGACGCCGTCGATGCCGAGCATGCGTACGGCGTCGACGTCCGCCGCGTCGCGGATGCCTCCTGCTGCGAGGATCGAGCCGCCGAACTGCGCCCGGACCTCGCGCAGCAGGTCCAGGTCGGGGCCGCCGCGGGCGCCGTCGCGGTCGATCGCGGTGCACACGATGCGGTGCACGCCGGCCTCGGTGCAGCGCGCGAGCGCCTCTCGCGTCGTCAGCTCCGACGACTCGAGCCAGCCGGCCGTCCGCACGATGCCGCCTGCGACGTCGATCGAGACGACGAGCTGCTCGTCGAGGGCGGCGACGAATTCGCGCAGCGGGACCTCCCCGAACGCGGCCGTGCCGACGACGACACGTGCGATACCTGCCTCGGCGAGTGAGAGCGCATCGGCGACCTCGCGCACGCCGCCGCCGAGCTGTACCGGCACCGGCGCCGCGGCCCGGCTGACAGCGTGCGCGAGCTCCACCGGCGCGCCGCCGTCGCGTGCGGCGCCGAGCGCAACCACGTGGACGAGCGGGGGAGAGGTTGCGGCAGCTTCCCTCACGAGTGCCAGGGGATCGCCGGCATCGATCTCGATGCGGTCGTAGTCGCCCCGCAGGAGCCGGACGGCCCGGCCGTCGAGGACGTCCACGGCAGGGACGATTGCGAAGTTCTGTTCCAACGTGTTAGCATGGTAACACGATGTCATCAACGGAGCCTCGACATTGGCCGGCCGGAGACCACGCGGAGCTGTTCGCGGCGATCGCGTCGATGAAGAACGCGGACGAGACGGCGCACCTGTTGCGGGATCTCTGCACGGTCTCGGAGCTGGACGCGATGGCGCACCGGTGGCAGGTCGCGCAGCTCCTGGACGAGGGGCTGCCGTACCTCGAGGTGGCCAGGCGGGCGCACGCCTCGACGACGACGGTGACGCGCGTGGCGCAATGGCTCCGGCGCGGCGAAGGCGGTTACGGCCTCGCGCTGCGGCGCCGCAAGAAGCGGCCCGCTTGAGAATCGCCGTTCCCTCGAAGGGCCGCTTGCGCGAGCCCGCGATCCAGTTGCTCCACGACGCCGGGCTCGGCCCCGAGACGCCGGGCGACCGCGCGCTCGCGTTCCCGTGCCGCAACGCGCCCGTCGAGGCGCTGCTCGTGCGCGCAGACGACATTCCTGAATACGTGCAAGACGGTGTCGTCGACTGCGGCATCACCGGGCTCGACATCGTGCGGGAGCGGGCCGCCGATGTCGCCGAGCTCCTCCTGCTCGGCTTCGGGGCCTGCACGCTCGAGGCAGCTGTGCCGGCCGAGTCGACTGCGCAGTCGCTCGAGGATCTTCGAGGCGCGCGCGTGGCGACGAGCTTCCCGCGTCTTGCGCGCGACCTCATGCCGACGCCGATCGAGCTCGTCGACGTGCACGGGTCGGTCGAGCTGGCGCCGCGTCTCGGCCTGGCCGACGCGATCGTCGACCTCGTGTCGAGCGGCAGCACGCTGCGCACCAACGGCCTGCGCTCGATCGCGCGCCTGCTCGAGTCGGAAGCCGTTCTCATCGGCGCGAGCGACGCGAAGCCCGATGCGCTGCACCTCGCAGGAGTGTTCCGCAGCGTCGTCGATGCCCGCGGCGCGCGCTACCTCATGCTCAACGCACCCGAGGACGCGCTCGAGGCGATCTGCGCGCTCGTTCCCGGCTCGCGTGCGCCGAGCGTGCTGCCGCTGGCCGAGCGCGGGATGGTCGCGGTTCACAGCGTGATTCCGGCGACCGACGTGTGGCAGCTGCTTCCCGCGCTCGAGGCCGCGGGTGCCTCGTCGATCCTGCTCGTGCCGGTCGAGCGGATGCTGGGATGAGCAGCGTCGCGGAGATCGTCGCCGACGTCCGCGACCGCGGCGACGAGGCGCTCAGGGAGTGGGCGCTCGAGCTCGACGGCATCGAGCCGGCGCGCGCCCGGCCCGAGGGCGAACTGCCCGAGGAGGCCGTGCTCGCGCTCGCGGGCCGTGTCCACCGCTGGCACGAAGCGCAGCGTCCTGCCGACCTCCGCATGGAGGTCGAGCCGGGCGTCGAGCTCGAGCGGCGGTGGGTCCCGCTTCGCTCCGTCGGTGTCTACGTTCCGCGCGGCCTCGTCTCGACTCTCGTGATGTGTGCGGTACCGGCGCGCGCGGCAAGGGTCGAGCGGATCGTCGTCGTCACGCCGCCCGGTGGCAGCGGGCTCGTCGCAGCCGCCGCGGAGCTCCTCGGCGTCGACGAGGTGTGGGCGGTCGGCGGACCGCACGCGATCGCCGCCCTCGCGTACGGGACGGACACCATCGGTCGCGTCGACAAGATCGTCGGGCCGGGCAACGCGTTCGTGAACGAGGCGAAGCTCATCGTCTCGCGGGACGTCGCGATCGACCTGCCTGCCGGTCCGTCCGAGGTCGTCGTCGTGCTCGGCCGTGGCGGCGATCCACACATCGCACAGCTCGAGCTCGCGGCACAGGCCGAGCACGGTCGCGACGCGGTCTGCAGGAGGGTGGAAGGCGACGACCTCGATTCCGCCCTCGCGGAAGTGGAGCGCATCGCACCGGAGCACGTCGTCTTGCTCGGCGACGCCGAAGCGCTGGCGCCGCGCATTCGCAACGCGGGCGCGGTGTTCGTCGGCGAGAGCTCTCCGGTCGCGAGCGGCGACTACGCAACGGGGGGGAACCACGTCCTGCCGACCGGAGGCTGGGCGCGCTCCGTCGGCGGGCTCGGGCTCGAGACGTTCCTCAAGCCCATCACGGTGCAACGACTCACGGCTGCGGGTCTCGACTGCGTGCGGCCGACGGTCGAAGCCCTCGCCGCCGTGGAGGGAATGCCCGCGCACGCCGCGGCGGTGCAGCGATGAAGGCACTCGCGCCGAGCTTCCAGCCGTACCACTGGGCGCCGACGACGCTCGAGCTCGCGCGCCGGGCGGGGATCGACCCCGTCGAGCTCGTCCGCTTCGACGGCAATGTACCGCCGCTCCCCTTGCCGAGCTCGCGTCCGGCGACGGTCGCTGCGGCGCTTGCGACGGTGAACGAGTATCCGCGTGCCCTGTACCCGGTGCTCACCGACGCGATCGCCGCCTATGCCGGCGTCACGCCGGATAACGTCGTCCTCGGTGCGGGTGCCGACGACCTGATCCTGCTCGTCGCGCGGGCGTTCGCCGGTCCCGGTGATGTCGTTGCCATTGCCGATCAGCCCACGTATTCGCTCTATCGCGTCGCCGCCGAGCTCGCGGGAGCATCTGTAGGGGACGACGACCCCGTGCTCACGTTCTGCTGCCGGCCGAACAACCCCACCGGCGCGCTCGACCCCCTGCCCGACGCGCGGCCGCTCGTCGTCGACGAGGCGTACTGGGAGTTCAGCGGCTCCGACGGCGCCGTCGGGCTGATCGACGACGGCGTGATCGTGCTGCGGACGTTTTCGAAGGCATTCGCGCTCGCCGGCGCACGCGTCGGATACGCGCTCGCCTCTGTCGAGACTGCGGCCGAGCTCAACGCGCGGCAGGCGCCCGCACCCGTGTCGTCGCTCTCCGCTGCGCTCGCGCTCGCTGCGCTCGCGGCGCCGCCGGACCTCGCCCCGACGCTCGAGGAGCGCGATCGTCTCGCCGGCGAGCTGCGAACGCTCGGTTACGCGCCGCTTCCGTCGTACGGCAGCTTCCTCTTCGTGCCCTCCGAGGAGCCGCGCGAGCTCGCCGACCGCCTGCTTGCCCGAGGCTGCGTCGTGCGCGTCTACGAGAACGGCGTGCGCATCACGGTGCACGACCGCGAGGACGACGACCTGCTGCTCGCGGCGTTCGCCGGCGAGCCGGCACCGCAGGGGCGCCGCGTGCGCCACGTCCGCGCCACCGCCGAGACCCAGCTCCGCGTGCGCCTCGGGCTCGACGGACAGAGCCGCGTGCGCGTCGCCACCGGCGCGGGGCTCTACGACCACTTTCTCGAGCAGCTTGCGTTCCACGGCGGCCTCGACCTGATTCTCGAAGGCACGGGCGACCTCGAGACCGGCGCGCATCACACGGCCGAGGACGCGGCGATCGCGTTCGGCGAGGCACTCGACCGGGCGCTCGGAGACCGCCGCGGGATTGCGCGCTACGGCGACGCGGTCGTGCCGATGGACGACGCGCTCGCGCGGGCGGCAGTCGATCTGGGCGGACGCCGCGCGTCCGTGCTCGACCTGCAGCTCGACCCGGGTCTCGCGAAGCACATGCTGCAGAGCCTTGCCGACAGCGGGCGCATGTGCATCAACGTCGAAGCGACCGGTACGGATCCGCACCACGTCGCCGAGGCGTCGTTCAAGGCGGTGGGCCGTGCGCTGCGCGCCGCTCTTCGCCCCGAGGGCTCCCTCATTCCGTCGACGAAGGGGATTCTGTGAAGGTCGCGATCTGCCGCTACGGCGCCGGGAACGTCCGCTCCGTCGAGCTCGCGCTCGCACGGCTCGGCGCGGAGCTCGTCGACGACGTCGGTGGCGCGGACGTGGCGATCCTGCCGGGGGTCGGCTCGGCGCGGTCGGCGATGGACGGCCTGAGGGAACGCGGCGTCGACACCGTCCTGCGCGAGCGCCATGCCGCAGGCGGCCCGATCCTCGGCATCTGCCTCGGCCTCCAGCTCGCGCTCGACGAGAGCGAGGAGGACGGCGGCGTACCGGGCCTCGGGCTCGTGCCGGGTCGTGCAGTGCGCCTCGTCGGCGAGCGCATCCCGCGCATCGGCTGGGCACAGGTCGAGCCGAGTGGCGAGGCCTACTGGTTCGCGCACTCCTACGCGGCCGAGACGGATGCGACGGTCGCGACGAGCGAAGGCGTGGCGGCGATCGTCGAGCACGGCTCGTTCACCGGCGTCCAGTTCCATCCCGAGAAGAGCGGCGCCGCCGGCGCGCGCTTTCTGGAGCGATGCCTCTCCCGCGCCTGATCCCCTGCCTCGATGTGGCGAACGGCCGCGTCGTGAAGGGCATCAAGTTCCAGGGCCTCCGCGACGTCGGCGATCCGGTGGAGCTCGGCGCCGCGTACTCCGACGCGGGCGCGGACGAGCTCGTCTTCCTCGACATCTCGGCGACCATCGACGCCGGTGTCTCCGCTGTCGACGTGGCCGCACGGGTCGCCGAGCAGGTGACCATTCCCTTCACGTTCGGCGGCGGTATCCGCACGCTCGACGACGCCACCGCAGTGCTCGAGGCGGGGGCGGACAAGATCGGCGTCAACTCGGCGGCGCTGGCGCGGCCGGAGCTGATCGAGGAGCTCGCACGCGTGCTCGGGAGCCAGGCGGTCGTGGTCGCGATCGACACGGAGGGCGGCCGCGTACGCTCCCACGCAGCGACCCGCGACGCGTCACGCGACACCGTCGAATGGGCGCGCGAATGCGAACAGCGTGGTGCAGGCGAGCTGCTCGTGACGTCGATCGACCGCGACGGCACGCAGAACGGGTACGACCTCGAGTTGCTCGCGAGGCTGCGTGACGCCGTCTCGCTGCCGGTGATCGCATCGGGAGGCGCCGGCAACGCGCAGCACATCGTGGCTGCGCTCGAGGTGTCGCAGGCGGCCCTCCTCGCGTCGATCCTGCACGAGCGACCGGCACGGCTGGTCACCTTGCGGGACGAGCTGCGCGGCCTGGGGGTGAGTCTCCGCGATGCAGCCTGAGCTTCAGGCGGCGATCGTGCAGGACGCGCGCGACGGCCGCGTCCTGATGCTCGCTTGGATGAACGACGAAGCCCTTCGCCTGACGCGTGAGACCGGCGAGGCATGGTTCTGGAGCCGCTCGCGGAAGAGGCTGTGGCGGAAGGGCGAGACGTCCGGCAACGTCCTCAGCGTCGTGGAGATCCGCGACGACTGCGACGGCGACGCGCTCGTGATTCGCGTCGACCCCGCCGGACCTGCGTGTCACACGGGCTCGACCTCCTGCTTCGCACCCGAGCTCTGGCGCACCGTCGTCGAGCGTGTCCGCGACAGGCCCGAAGGCTCGTACGTGGCGTCGCTCGCGGAGGCAGGCGTGAAACGCGCCGCTCAGAAGGTGGGAGAGGAAGGTGTCGAGACTGCGCTCTCCGCCGTCGCAGGCGACGGTCGACTCGTCGAAGAGGCGGCCGACCTGATCTTCCATCTCTACGTGCTGCTCGCGGTTGCCGGCGCCGACATCGCGGCTGTCGAGGACGAGCTCGCCCGGAGAAAACTCCCAGCACTCTCTTAGGTTCGTCCTACGCGGGTCTTAGGCGCGAGGTCGAGGGTGTGTGTACGGATCTGACCCCTAGAGGACGGACACACATGACGATCAAGAAGAAGCTCGCCATCGGAACGGCCGGCGTGCTCGCGGTCGCCGGGACCGGCACGGCGCTTGCCGCGTCGGGCATCGGGAAGAAGAGCTCGTCGGCCGGGACGCTCAGCATCCGCGGCGGCGGCCCGGACACCGGTGGCCCCGGACACCCGGGCATCGGCGGCGGCGACGACCTCGCGGCGGCCGCCGCCTATCTGGGCATCACGAACGCAGCGCTCATGACCGATCTCCAGTCGGGCAAGACGCTCGCCGAGGTCGCCGCCGCGACGTCCGGCAAGACGACCGCCGGCCTGATCGCCGCCCTCGTCACGCACGAGACCGCCGAGCTCGAGGCCGCCGTCGCCGCGGGCAGGCTCACGCAGGCGCAGGCCGACACGCTGATTGCCGGCCTCACGGCGCGCTTCACCGCTGCAGTGGCGAGCACCGCTCCGCTGCACGGTCCGGGCGGCCACGGGCACGGCCCGTCCGACGACCTCGACGCTGCCGCGTCGTATCTCGGCGTCACGAGCGCCGCGCTCACGACCGAGCTCCAGTCGGGCAAGACGCTCGCACAGATCGCGGCCGCAACGTCGGCCAAGACGACGGCAGGGCTCATCGCCGCGCTTGTCGCCCACGAGACGGCAGAGCTCGAGGCCGCCGTCACGGCAGGCAGGCTGACGCAGGCGCAGGCGGATGCGATGGTCTCCGGCCTCACCGCGCGATTCACGGCCTTCGTCAACGGCACGCGCCCCGAGGGCGGCCCACCCGGCGGCAGGCCGGGCGGCATGCCGCCCGGTGGCGGCTGGGGCGGGCCCGACCACTAGGAGAAAGGGCGCTCGATCGGGGCCGCGTTCAGGCCCCGGTCGAGCGCTGTGTCAGCCCGGGCGGTCGCGCGACCACGCGGCGATCAGGCCGCGGTAGTGGGCGGCGAACTGCTCGTGCTCGTGGACCGGAAACGTCGTGCACACGGTGTCGACGAGCAGCCGATCGAACTCGTCGCCGGTGAACCACTCGTATGCCAGCTCGTCGAGGTGGGGGAGCGCGGTGTCGCAGAACTCGGCGTACTCCTCCGCCTGGAAGTGGGCGTCGGCCAGCCGGCGGTAGTCGACGAGCTTCTCCTCGTAGGTGCGCGAGTCGTCGTCGCCGATCTCGAACCAGGGGCGAGCATCGACATCGATGTGCATCCGCCGTCCTCCGGCGAGACAGAACGCGGACCAGCGCACGAGCGCAGTGATCGCCCACGGGAAGTAGTAGTGGAGGCTCGTCAAGGCGACATCCGGCGTCGCGTTCGCGTAGTCGATCGGATGCACCTCGCTTCCCCGCACGATCGACTCGCACGAGTTGAACTCCCAGCGGAAGAACGCGTTGACGATCTTCGAGATCGTCACCACCTCCTGCCCCTGATCCGGCGGCAGGAAGTCGTGTCGCACCTGGTAGCGGTCGTGGATCGGCTTGTCGGGGTCGAACCACATCACCATCGTCTCGGCGCCGATCGAGAGACTGCGCGCGAAGACGTCGAAGTCGTCGACGGCCCGCTGGACGTGCATCAGCTGCTCGCCCGACTCGTCGTATCCCCGGCGCAGCTCGGCCGGGTTTCGCGCACGCGACACACCGCGCCACTGGCCGCCGTCGAACGGCTTGAGGTAGAGCGGATAGCCGACCTGCTCACCGATGTCGGTCAGGTCGAACGGCAGGTTGTAGCGCTCGGCCGTCGTCTGGAAGCGCTCGTTCGCCGGCGGCTGCTTGTGCGGGATCAACCACGTGTCGGGGACCTTCAACCCGAGTCGCATCATCGCGCAGTACGCCGAATGCTTCTCCATTGCCTGGAACGTGAACGGGTTGTTCAACACGTAGACGTCGTCCATCAGCACGACTTTCTTCAGCCACTCGCGCGGTAAGGCGTACCACCAGCCGAGGCGGTCGATCACGAGCGCATAGCGCGGTCGGTAGCGGAGGTCGAACGGCTCGTTCGTCACCCGCTCGACGTCGAGGGCGTGCGCCTCGCCGCGCCACGTGAACGAGCCCACTCGGCCCGCGAGGTGCTCGAACGACGTCGACCAGTCCTCTTCGGTGCCGAGCAGTAAGCCGATCAGGTGTCTCATCGCCAGACCCGCTGCAAGAACGGCGCGAGGTGCGCGTCGAGCGCACGCCTCCACGTCGGCCAGTCATGGTTCCCGCGCGCTGCGTGGAAGTCGACGGCGTATCCCTGTGCGGCAAGCGCCTGCGCGAGGACCGCGTTGTTGCCGTAGTTCTCCTCGTCGAGCGCGCACGTGATCGTCGTCGGGACGGGGCGGGCGCCGTCGCGTGCGTTCAACACGGTGCCGACGAAGCGGTCGACGCGCGAGAAGCGCGGAAAGCCAGTCTCCTGTGGATCGGTGCGACGGCGGAAGTAGCTGCCTGACTGCAGGAACAGGCCGGCGAACGCGCGAGGCTCGACGCGGTGCGTGTGCAGCAGGGCCAACGCTCCGAGGCTCGCGCCGAGCCCCGCACGACGGACGCGGCGGCCGACGAGCTCGTCGAGCGCCGCGACGAGCTCGCGGGCGAACGGCGTGGCTGCGGAGTACGTCTCCGCCCGGTCCTCCGGCGTCACGAGGGCGACGCGATGCGGCGCCGCCTCGCGCATCTCGACGAGCCGACGCAGGATCGGCAGAAGCCGCGTACGCCGTACGTACTCCGGGCCGTCGAGCACCACGAGCACGGGCGAGCCCGCAGCGGCCGGACCGATCTCGCGCAGCCGAATCGTGAGCTCCATGCGGGGATTGTGTCCCGCATCTCGTTCTTACAACCGAGGCATATGTTTTCGGGATGGCGACGCTTCCATCCGCCGCAGCCGCGAACCAGCCGCCCCCGCTCGCCGGTCACGATCTCTTCGCGTCGAATCGACCGCTCGTCGAGGCGCTCGAGCGCGAAGGCGCCGGCTGGGCCGCCGAGCGCTGTTCGTCGTTCGGGTCGCTGCTGACGGACGAGCCGCTCGAATGGGGGCGGCTCGCGAACGAGCACCCGCCGCAGCTGCGGACGCACGACCGGTTCGGGGAGCGGATCGACGAGGTCGAGTTCCATCCGGCGTGGCACGAGCTGATGCGCCTCGCCGTCGGGCACGGGCTGCACGCGCTCTCCTGGACGGAATCGCGTGCGGGAGCACATGTCGCGCGCGCCGCGCTCTTCATGCTCGCCGGGCAGGTGGAGGCGGGGCACGGTTGCCCGATCTCGATGACGCACGCTGCCGTTCCTGCGCTGCGTGCTGCATCGCCGGAGCTCGCCGCCGAGTGGGAGCCGCTGTTGACGTCGAATGAGTACGACTTCGGCCTCCGGCCGGCGGCCGAGAAGCACGGTGCCCTCTTCGGGATGGCGATGACCGAGCGCCAGGGCGGCTCGGACGTGCGCGCGAACCTTACGACTGCCCGCCTCGTCGCAGGCGGCGGATACGTGCTCGACGGGCACAAGTGGTTCTGCTCGGCGCCGATGTGCGACGCCTTTCTCGTGCTCGCCCAGGCGCCGGCGGGCCTCACGTGCTTCCTGCTTCCCCGGATGCTCCCCGACGGCACGCGTAACGGCTTCCGCATCCAGCGCCTGAAGGACAAGCTCGGCGACCGCTCCAACGCGTCGAGCGAGATCGAGCTCGACGGCGCGTGGGCGCAACTCGTCGGCGAAGAGGGGCGCGGCGTGCGGACGATCGTCGAGATGGTCGTGCATACGCGCCTCGACTGCGTGCTCGGCTCGGCGGCCGGCATGCGGCAGGCCGTCGAGCAGGCAACCCACCACACCGCTCACCGGCTCGCCTTCGGCAAGCCGCTGGCCGAGCAGCCGCTCATGGAGAACGTGCTGGCCGATCTCTGCATCGAGTCCGAGGCGGCCACGATCACTGCGATGCGGCTCGCGCGGGCCTATGACCGTCGTGCCGAGGACACCGCGGAGGCGGCGTTCGCCCGCATCGCCACGGCGATCGCGAAGTACTGGGTCTGCAAGCGCGGGCCAGGCCACGCCGCCGAAGCGCTCGAATGCCTCGGCGGCAACGGCTTCGTCGAGGAGTCCGGTCTCCCGCGCGTGTACCGGCAGCAGCCGCTCCAGTCCATCTGGGAGGGCAGCGGCAACGTCATCTGTTTGGACGTGCTCCGGGCCATTCGACGCGAGCCCGAGTCGGCGGCCGCGCTGCTCGACGAGGTTCGGCTTGCGGACGATCGGCGCCTGACGACGGGCGTCGAGCGGGCGCTCGACGAGCTCGACGAGTCGCGGGCCCGCGAGACCGTGGAGCGCCTCGCCGTCGCGCTGCAGGCCTCGCTCCTCGTGCGGCATGCCCCGGCGGCCGTCGCCGACGCCTTCTTCGAGTCCCGCGTCGCCCGCGAGGGCGGTTCGGCCTACGGCACGCTGGACCCGTCTCACGGGCTCGGCTCAATCGTGGAGCGGCATCGGCCGATATTGTGAGAGAGGGCTAACTCGGGCTTCTGGAGTTCGTCCTAGGTAACGAAGGAGGAGGAGGACAGGTTGCCGCCGGTACCACCCACCGAGTGCATGAGCGCCCGCCAGGCTGCCTCCGCCCGTCTCGACGGCGAGGCCACCGAGGCCGAGGCCGCGCGGCTCGACGCGCATCTGCTCGACTGCCCGGATTGCCGGGCGTTCGCCAGGGCGCTCGCCGGCGTCGCAGCCGAGATCGAGGCCGCTCCGCTCGAGCGTCCGAGCCGCCCCGAGGTGCTTCAGGCCCGGCGCCGGATGCCCGTCGTCGCCCTCGCAGCCGCCGCCGCCCTCGTGGCTGCCGTGACGGTTTCGTCGTTCGCCGTCGGCCGGGTTCTCGGTGCCCATGGCACCGTGACGACGTCGTTCGCGGGTACGGCGGACGCCGGCCACGTCCGCCAGGACTCCACCCAGCAGCACCTGCTGGCGATGCTGAACGCCATCGAGTTCGCCCAGCCGACGCGCACCGGCCGGATGCACGCGGTCTGAGCCAGGCCTCCGCGACCCGCCCGCCGATCCCCTAGCAGTTTCCCGCCGAGCTAACTAAGCTACGGCGCCGTCGTCCTAGGATCGTGACGGAACGTCCTTTCGGGGGCGTGGGAGCGAGCAGGCGCCGCCGTACCGTACGGCTCCCGGCGCACACAAAACGGAGGGAATCGATGCAAAGACGCCTCTGGCTCCTCGCGGGAGTGGGTGCCGCAGTTCTGCTGGTTGCGGCCTCAGCGACCGCGACGACCAAGGTCGCCGGCAGCGCCAAGAGCTCGACATTGGCTGCTGCCCCGTTCGCCCAGTCCTGGGCGAACGTTCCGAGAACGCCCGCGGCCCGCAAGGCCAAGAGCGTCCTCGTCTTCGGTGCGGAGCAGGACATCACAGGCTTCAACGTCCTCAACGCCGATGAGAATGCTCTGTGGGCCCAGGTCACCGGCATCTCGCCGACGATGCGCGGCGCCTACATCATCGACCAGAACGGCAACTATCACCTCGATCTCGCATCGAAGGTGATTGCGACGAGGACGAACCTCACGATCACGGTCCGGCCCGACGCCAACTGGAACTGGGGCGGCAAGAAGATCCCGGTCACCAACAAGGACCTCGTCTACACGTGGCAGCAGATCGTCGACCCCAAGAACAACAACGCGTCGACGACCGGCTACGACCAGATCGACAGCTATAAGCTCGTCGGCTCGAAGACAGTCGTCTTCCACTGGAAGGCGCCGTTCGCGGACTATCGCGACCTCTTCGGCCTCGTTCTCCCGTCGCAGGCTCTCGCCGGGCTGGACTTCAACAAGTTCTGGTCGGACTGCGTGTGCGGCAATGACGGCAAGCCGGTTTCCGACGGCCCGTTCATGCTCACGAACTACACGCGTGGGCAGGGCTCGACGCTGAAGGCGAACCCCGACTGGTACGGCAAGAAGCCGGGTCTCGCTGAGCTCGACTTCAAGGTGATCACGGACACGAACTCCGAGATCCAGGCCATGCGCGGCGGCGAGGTCGACGCGATCTATCCGTCACCGCAGACCGCACTCGCCCAGCTCAAGGGCCAGGCCGGGCTGACCTACAGCTCGCTCCCGGGCTTCACGCAGGAGCACGTCGACATCCAGGTTGGCCCGAAGGGCAACCCGCTGCTCAAGCAGCCGTGGATGCGGCAGGCGATCACCCTCGGCATCAACCGGCACTCCCTGATCGTGGCGCTGTACGGCACGATCGCGCCGGGCCTGAAGCCGCTGAACAACCTCGAGTACGAGATCGGCACGAACGCGATCCCGCACTTCGCGAAGTGGAACGCGGCACCGGGCAAGGCGCTTGCACTGCTGAAGTCGCACTGCACCGGCGGCCCGTCCAAGCCCACCCGGAACAACACCGCGATCTGGACCTGCGACGGCCAGAAGGCGGAGTTCCGCTGGGGAACGACGGCCGGCAACCAGCGCCGCGCAACGAGTGCCGCGATCTTCTCGCAGCAGCTCGGTGCGATCGGCATCAAGCTGGATGTGCAGTTCGAGCCGGCAAACCCGAACTTCTTCGGGCAGCGGCTCCCGGGCGGCGACTTCGACCTGGCCGAGTACGCCTGGTCGGGTGGCCCGGATCCGTCGGGCTTCGACGCCATCTATGAGACGGGCGGCGGCTCGAACTACAAGAACTACAGCAACAAGCAGGTCGACGCCCTCATCAAGCTGGGTGACGCCGAGCTGAATCCGACGAAGCGGACGGCCGAGTACCAGAAGGCCGCCGAGATCATGGCCAACGACATCGCCGTGATCCCGCTGTACGCTCCGCCGAACATCCTGGTCTACAAGTCGGCGATCAAGGGTATGGAGAACAGCAACAATCCGACCCAGGAAGGCCCGACTTGGAACGCCGAGGAGTGGCACTGGTAGCCCAAGGGTAAGTAGCACCACCAGGTACTGATCGTCAGCGTTAGGATCCGCGCCCACCCTCCGGGGTGGGCGCGGATCCGACCGTCTACAGAAGCGAGACCCCACAGGCCATGCTCACCTACATCATCAGGCGGTTGCTCTACAGCATTCCGGTGCTGCTCGTCTCCACTTTCTTGAGCTTCACGTTCGTCTCACTCGCCGGGGATCCGGTTGCGAAGCTGCGGGGCAACCCGCGCTTGCCGGAAACCACCGTGCACAACATCATCGTCCAGAACCATCTCGACCGGTCGATCCCGGTTCGCTACGGGTACTGGTTGAAGGACGTCACGACCCACAAGCTTGGTAATTCGCTGTCGACGTTCCAGCCGATCTGGCCCGACATCGCGCGGACAATCGGTCACACGGCGCAGGTGATCATCATCGCGGAGCTCCTCGCGCTCTTCCTCGGCATAGCCGTCGGCATCTTCTCGGCGATACGCCAGTACTCCGCCTTCGACTACTTCTTCACGTCGGTCAGCTTCCTCGGCTTCGCCATGCCGACGTTCTGGCTGGCATTGCTGCTGCAGATCCTCTTCGTCGACATCTATCTGAAGTGGAACGTGCGCATCTTCTACACCTCCGGCCTCAACAATCCTCACCAGGGGACATGGTCGATCGACCGGCTACAGCACATAGCTCTACCTGTCGCCACGCTCACGATCATCAGCTTCGCCCTGTACAGCCGGTATATGCGCGCGTCGATGCTCGACGTCATCAATACGGACTACGTGCGAACGGCCCGGGCGAAGGGCCTGTCGGAATGGCATGTGATCATGCGGCACGTCTTCCGCAATGCGCTGATCCCGATCGTCACTATCGCTGCGCTCAACTTCGGCGGTCTCCTCGGCGGGGCGATCGTCACCGAGACCGTGTTCTCGCTGGACGGGATGGGGTACTACTTCATCCAAAAGCTTCAGGCAGTCGATCTGTACGCGGTGATGGGCTGGCTCGTCGTGACCTCCGTGGCGGTCATCTTCTTCAACCTGGTCGCGGACGTTCTCTACGGCTATCTCGACCCGCGCATTCGGTATGACTGAGCCGACACCGATTCACCTCGGCAAGCCCGTCGGCCCGGTGGAACAGACGGTCGACGGATTGGTTCCGGCTCCGGCAGGTCTGACGGAGAGCACGGCAGCCGCGGGGCTCGAGCTCAAGGCCCGCAGCCAGTGGTCTTACGCCCGCAAGCGGTTCTTCCGCCACCGCCTCGCAATGACGGGGTTGGTGCTCCTTGTCATCATCTTCGGCGCCGGCGTCTTCGCGAACTTCATCGCGCCGTACTCGTTCTCGGAGATCGACCTGAACAACATCCTCGCCCCTCCGACGACCGTGGGGCAGCATTACTTCGGCACGGACGAGATCGGCCGCGATTCGTTCAGCCGCGTGATCTACGGCATCAGGACATCGATGGAGGTCGGGCTCTTCGTCGCCGTCGTCTCGTCGATCGTCGGTCTCTGCATCGGCGCGATGGCCGGCTACTACGGCGGCTGGATCGACAACCTGATGATGCGATTGACCGACCTCGTGCTCACGCTGCCGCTGCTCGCCGTGCTGCTCACCGCCGCGGCGCTGCTCGGTCAGGGCAATCAGTGGCGTGTATCGATCATCCTGACGCTCTTCTTCTGGACGGTGATTGCACGCGTCGTGCGCGGCATATTCCTTTCGTTGCGCGAGAAGGAGTACGTGGAGGCGGCGAAGGCTGCCGGAGCGGGTGACGCCCGCATCATGTTCAGGCACATTCTCCCGAATACGCTCGGACCGATCATCGTCAACGGCACGCTCGCGGTTGCGACGGCGATCCTCACGGAGGCGGCGCTCTCGTTCCTCGGCTTCGGCATCACCCCGCCGACGCCCTCGCTCGGCAACCTCGTGCAGGGCGGCCAGACGAACCCTCAGCAGTGGTGGCTGACGATCTTCCCGGGCTTGACGATCGTCTTGATCGTGCTGTGCGTGAACTTCGTCGGGGACGGGCTGCGCGACGCGCTCGATCCGACGCAGAGGAGAGTTCGTGCCTGAGCCGATCCTCTCGATCAAAAATCTCGCAGTGGAGTTCAAGACCGACGACGGCATCGTCCACGCAGTCGACGACATCACCTACGACGTCTTCCCCGGTGAGACGCTCGGGATCGTCGGCGAGTCGGGTTCCGGCAAGAGCGTCAGCACACTCTCGATCCTCGGCCTGATTCCGCAGCCGCCCGGACGCATCGTGAGCGGGACGGCGATGTTCAAGGGCAAGGACCTGCTGAAGATGAAGAAGAAGGAGCTGCGAAAGTTTCGCGGTGACGAGCTCGCCATGGTCTTCCAGGATCCGATGACGTCGTTGAATCCGGTGCTGAAGATCGGTTACCAGCTCGGCGAGGCGATCAAGACGCACTACCCGAAGGAGTCGGACAACAAGGTGAAGGAGCGCGTGGTCGGCTTGCTGCGGCTCGTCGGCGTGCCGAATCCGGAAAGTCGCTACGAACAGTACCCGCACGAATTCTCAGGCGGCATGAGACAGCGCGCGATGATCGCGATGTCGATCGCGAACTCGCCCTCGCTGCTCATCGCCGACGAGCCGACGACAGCGCTCGACGTGACGATCCAGGCGCAGGTCCTCGAGGTGCTGAAGACCGTGCAGCAGGAGACGAACGCCGCGACGATTCTCATCACGCACGACCTCGGTATCGTCGCCGAGCTGTGCGAGCGGGTGCTCGTCATGTACGCGGGCCGCATCGTCGAGTCCGGTGATGTGCACACGATCTTCCAGTCGCCGCGGCACCCGTACACGATCGGCCTCATGGACAGCCTGCCGAAGCTGACGGAGGACGAGGAGTGGCTCCGCCCGATTCCGGGCTCGCCTCCGTCGCTCATCAACCGTCCGACCGGGTGCGCGTTCCATCCGCGCTGCTTCCTGTCGCAGGGTCGTCTTCCCTGTCGCGAGGAGGTGCCGTCGCTGCGTTCAGCCGACGCGGCGGGCCACGAGGCGGCGTGCCACTTCTCCGAAGAGCTGATCGGGTATCACTCGAAGTTCTCGGGTGAGCCCGTGTCCGGGGCGGCGACATGAGCGCCGACCCCGCCGCGGTCAGGGAGGCCGAGGAGGAGGTCCACCGGCGGGCCGGGCACGGCGAAGAGATCCTGCGGGTGGAGGGCCTCGTCAAGCACTTCCCGATTCGTGCGGGTCTTTTCAAGCGCACCGTCGGCCAGATTCACGCCGTCGACGGAGTCGACCTGTCGATCAACGCGGGGGAGACCCTGGGGCTCGTCGGGGAGTCGGGCTGCGGGAAGACGACGCTCTCGCGCACGATCATCAAGCTCGTCGAGCCGACGGGCGGCAAGATCATCTTCAACGGACGGGACATCACGCCGCTCTCACGGCGCGGGATGCGCGACGTACGGCGCGAGATGCAGATCGTCTTTCAGGATCCATACGCATCGCTGAACCCGCGCATGACCGTGCGCGACATCGTCGGCGAGCCGCTCCGTATCCACGGCAACTGGCGCGGCGACCAGGGCAAGCAGCGCGTCAACGAGTTGTTGCGCACCGTCGGCCTCTCGCCGGAGCACGCGAACCGCTTCCCGCACGAGTTCTCGGGCGGACAGCGGCAGCGCATCGGCGTCGCGCGTGCGCTCGCGCTCAACCCGCAGCTGATCATCCTCGACGAGCCGGTGTCCGCGCTCGACGTCTCGATCCGCGCACAGGTCGTGAACCTGCTCGAGTCGCTGCAGCGCGACTTCGGCCTCACGTACATCTTCGTCGCACACGATCTCTCGGTCGTGCGCCACGTCTCGGACCGCGTCGCGGTGATGTACCTCGGCAAGGTCGTCGAGATCGGCGACAAGCGTCAGATCTACGAGCAGCCGACGCATCCGTACACGCAGGCGTTGCTTTCGGCAGTGCCGATCGAGGAGCCCGGTCAGCGTGGCCGGCGCAAGCGCATCGTGCTCGAAGGCGACGTGCCGAGCCCCGCGAACCCGCCCTCCGGCTGCCGCTTCAGGACGCGCTGCTGGAAGGCCCAGCCGATTTGCGCGGAGCAGGAGCCCCTGCTCGTCGACCGCGGCCAGGGCCACCCGAGCGCATGCCACTTCGCCGAGATCGTGAAGCCGCTCGATCTCGTCGGCACGCCCGCTGTTCCCGCCTAGGTCAGCGGCGACGCCCCCAGACACCGATGTGGACGAACCCACAGGCGAGAAAATCGGGCTGGGTCGTTCGCTCGACGAGGGCCTCGGCCTGTTCTGCAGTGAGGGCGCCTGCTTCGACAGCCGGCGGTCCGATCGCAGCCATGCTGAGGCGGTAGAACTCGGCAAGGGGAGTGCCCGCCTCGATGATGTCCACCTCGGCGTCGGCGCCGACGTCGACGAGATCGAGTTGATGGATCTGCCCGAGCAGCGACCGCCCGCGTGAAAGCGAGCCGCTCGGGAACGTCTCACGCCAGGCGTCGGGGTGCGTCGCCCACAGGGGATCGGCATCGGCGAGCCACATGCCGAAGTCTGGTTCCTCGAGTAGCAGCCAGCCGCCCGGGCGAAGCCACGAGGCCATCCGCCGGAGGATGTCCGGGTCGTCCGGGATGTGCATGAGCACGGCGCGCGTGTGGACGAGGTCGAACGAATTCTCCGGAAAGGTGTCGGTGCGAACGTCGTGACGAAGCACCTCGACATTCGAACCCTCGAGCGCGTTGAGGAAATCGACTTGGAGGTCGGTGGCGATGACACTCCCTTGCGGGCCCACGCGATCCGAGAGCCAACGCGTGATCGAGCCACGTCCGCCGCCTATCTCGAGACACGTGGCACCGTGCCCGATCCCGAGCCGCTCGATGCGCCGTATCGTCAGTGGGTCGAGACGCTGCTGGAACAGTTCGAGACGGCGCGCCTCGTCATCGGCGGAATGAGGAAATGCGTAGTCGAGTGCCTCGTCCATGGACATTGCCTACCCGGCGGCGCGGAGCGATCGGACTTCGTAGGCGGAGATCGGTCTGCCGAAGCCTTTCAGGTCGAGCTCGCCCACGGGTGCGGCATCGACGGCCCCTTCCACCGCCGAATAGACGCGGGGGCCGATCAGGATCTGGGACGGTGCAGCGTGGCTGCTGAGCCGCGAGGCGAGGTTTGTCACCGGGCCGATCGCTCCATAGTCGTAGCGGCCTTCGAACCCGATCCGGCCAAGCGTCGCGTAGCCGGCCTCGATTCCGATGCCAAGCGCAAGCTCGGTACCGCGCTTTCTCCAGAGTCGCGCCAACTCTTCGAAACGCTCCCGCGCGTCGACCGCGAAGCGCACTGCCTGCACTTCATGTGCCGCGACGGGTAGCGGATCGTTGAAGAAGATCATCACGCCGTCTCCGGCGAAGTGTTCGAGGGTGCCCTCGTAGCGCGGGATGAGCCGGCCAAGCGCCGTGTGGTATTCACGCAGCACCTCGAACAGATCCTCCGGAGCCGCGGTCTCGGCGAACGCAGTGAAGTTGCGAAGATCACAGAAAAGACAGGAGATATAGGCGCGGTGACCGAGAAGAAGCCTCTCGCCATCGGCCGATGAGACGAGCTCAGCGACCTGCGGCGAGACGAAACGCGCAAGCTCGGTGCGCTGGCGCTCGATGGCATCGAGCATCCGCGCGTTTGCGATCGCCACCGCCGCCTGGTCGGCGAACGTTCTGACCAGCTCCACCTGCTCCTCGGCAAACGCGCCCGCCATGCTGCGACCGACCGAGACCGCGCCGATCAGCTCACCGTCGAAGGCGATCGGCACACCGAGCAACGCCCGGAATCCGGCAATCGCCTGGCCTCCGTAGTCGTACTCCGCATCGGCCAGCACATCGGGTATCTGGACGACCGCGCCCGAGAGTGCCACACGGCCGACAATCGTCGTCCGGTCGGCCAGGTGCGGATGCTCTCGTGCGTACGCCAATGCGGCACGCTGGCCGCCGCTCTCGGCGACGACGACGAAGGCATCCCCCTCCCGAAGGTACAACTGAGCGTGCTCGCCCTCGCAAAGCCGGTCAGCCGCCTCGACGATCTCGTCGAGGACGGGTTGGAGCCCCTCGCCGCGTACGACCGCCCGCAGCACGTTCCCGACTGCCGTCCGCTGCTCACGCAGCCGCGCGAGCTCGCCCTGCAGTCCTTCCGCCCCCGACAAGGCACGCTGATCCATCCCCGGAATCTACGGCGCTTCCCCGCCGGCGCCAACAGCGGGCCTGCTCCTGGGGGTCGGCGGGCGCGGGCAGGCGCCCCATAGGGCTCGAAAAGGGGCTCGGATCTGGTCCCTAAAGCGATTCCCTCGTTCTGACGATAGGACCGACATGACTGCGGTCGCCCACCCCTCCTGGAGAGGTCTGCAGCCGTGAGCGGTCGTTGGATCGACCGCTGGCTCGAGACCTGCGCCGATCTGGCGGAGCTCGGACGGTCCAATCCGATGACGGACGCCGTCATCGACGAGATCGACGGGCGAATGATCCGGATTGGCGACCACTGGCTCGCCGACTTTGCGTCCTGCAATTATCTCGGCCTCGACCTCGACCGCTCGATCATCGAAGCGGTGCCGGCCTTTCTCGACCGGTGGGGCACGCATCCGAGCTGGTCGCGGCTGCTCGGCAGCCCGGTTCTCTACGAGCAGATCGAGGACACCCTGACGGAGCTGCTCGGCTGTGAGGACGTCCTCCTGCTCCCGACGATCACGCTCATCCATCTCTCCGTGATTCCCGTGCTCGCAGCCGGCGGCACGGTGTTCGTCGACCGACGAGCGCACAAGACCATCTACGAAGGCGCGCAGTTCGCCGCCGTCCGTGGCGCGACGCTGAAGCGATTCCAGCACGAAGACACGGACGACCTCGAGCGCCTGTTGCGCGAAGATCGATCCGCGACACGTTTGATCTGCATCGACGGCGTGAACAGCATGACCGGGAACGCCCCGGACCTGCCTGCCCTGCACGATCTCGCACGCCGCTACGACGCGATCCTCTACGTCGACGACGCGCACGGTTTCGGTGTCATCGGCGAGCGCAACCCAGACGAATTGCGGCCGTGCGGCTCCCGCGGCAACAGCGTCGTACGTCATTTCGGCGAGGACTACGAGCGGATCGTGCTCGTCGCAGGACTGTCGAAGGCGTACTCCTCGCTGGCGGCTTTCATCGCCTGTCCTCCGGAGCTCAAGCAACTTCTGAAGACTGCTGCGCCGCCGTATCTGTACTCCGGGCCTTCGCCTGTCGCGTCGCTCGCGACGGTGATCGCGGGTCTCGAGGTGAACGACATTCGCGGCGACGAGATTCGGGCCGACCTCTGGGACAAGACGGACTGCGTGCTTCGTTGCCTGGAGCGTCTCGGAGCCCACACCCCGAACCGTTCCGGGTTCCCGATCATCGAGGTACCGCTGGCTCGCGGCGACGACATCGACGCAGTCGGGCGTTTCCTGTTCGACCGCGGCATCTACGTGACCCTCGCGGCCTACCCACTCGTGCCGAGAGACGAGGTGGGATTCCGCATTCAGGTCACGGCCGCGAACACGACGGCAGAGATCGAGCAACTCGTCGACGTCCTCGGCGAGCTCGCGAACAACTTCGACCTGCAACCCGCACGACGACTCCAAGCTCCAGCAGACGCTGAGGTCGCAGCGTGACGCTCGCCGCGCTTCGGGATTGGCGCCGGAGCCTCTGGCTCTGGTATCTCGCTGCGGCGGTAGTGCTGACGTCGTTCTACGTTCTCGTGCCGCCGTTCAAGGGCAATGCCGTTGCGATCAACGCGCTCGGGCTGTCCTCGGTGATCGCGATCGGACTCGGCATCCGGATGCACCGGCCGAAGGCGCTACTCGCCTGGGGACTCTTGCTCGCGGGTCAGCTGCTCTACGTCGCCGGGGACACGTATACGTACACGTATCCGGAGCTGCTCGGCGGAACCGTCGGATTCCCGTCGGCAGGCGACGCCATCTATCTCACGCTCTATCCCGTCTTGTTCTGCGGGTTGTTCCTGCTCGTCAAGCGGCGCAGCCCGAAGCGCGACCGCGCCGTGCTGATCGACTCGCTCATCCTCACAGTCGGCTTCGCGCTGCTGTCCTGGATCTTCCTCGTCGCCCCGAACATGCACCTGTCAGGGCTCTCGCCGCTTGCGAAGGGCGTATCGGTTGCCTATCCGCTCGGGGACGTCTTGCTGCTGGCAGCGGCGATCAGGCTCGCCGTCGACGCCGGCAAGCGCGCACCCGCCTTCTATCTCCTCGTGGCGAGCATCGTCTCCCTGCTCGCCACTGACTGCGCCTACAACTATGCACTCCTCGTCGACGGCTATCACCACCAGCTGACGTACGACATCGGCTGGATCGCGTACCTCGTGTTTTGGGGGAGCGCGGCGCTCCATCCCTCGATGCGCACGCTGGAAGAGCCCGGCCAGACCAGCCGGAATCGACTGTCGCGGGTGCGGCTCGCCCAGCTTGCTCTCGCGTGCCTGATCGCGCCTGCAATCCACTTCACCCAGGACATTCACAACGGCGACGTCCTCGTCGTGATCGGCGCCTCGGCGGGGCTCTTCCTCCTTGTCGTCGCACGTATGGCCGGCCTCGTTCGCGACGAAGAGCGGGCGACCGGGCGTGAGCTCGCCCTGCGTCGTGCGGGAGTTGCGCTCGTGGCCGCCGCCGGGAACGACAGCGTCGCCGAAGCCGTCGTTGCAGCAACGCGCGAGGTCGTCGGTCCAGGGGCACGCGTTCGGCTCCTGTTGACCACGAAGGACGAGATCGAATTGGTCGCGTCGAGCGATCCGCGAGCGGGCTACACGATCGAATCCGAGGCTGCCGGATGGTTGCAGGCGATGATCGGGCGGGTGGCCTCTGTTCCGGTGGCGACATTGCCGGCGTGCGTCCATACAGCGCTCGACGTCGAAGCAGACGGCGCGCTTCTCTTCTTGCCGCTGTCCGTCCGCGACGAGGTTCGGGGCGCACTCGTCCTCCAGACGCCCGCCATCCTGCCGCAGGAAATGCTCGACTCGCTCGACTCGCTCGCGTCGCAGATCTCGCTCGCGCTCGAGGCCTCGTTGCTGGTCGAGGATCTCCACCGGCAGAAGAGCGAGGCGCGCTTCCGCTCGCTCGTCGCGCACGCGAGCGACCTGATCACTGTCCTCGACGCCGACGGAATCGTCACCTACCAGAGCCCGTCGATCGAGCGTGTGCTCGGCTACGTGCCTGCAGAGATCGAGGGCACCCGCTTCGACCGGATGCTCGAGGACGCCGACCGCTCGCGCCTCCAGCGCATCATGAGCAAGTCAGGCGAGGTGGGCAGCGACACACACGCTCTCGAATGCTCGCTCCAGCACGCCGACGGCCGTTGGCTGCGATTCGAGCTTCGCCACACCCACCTCCTGCACGACGAGACGGTGCGAGGCATCGTCCTCAACAGCCGAGACATCAGCGAGCGCAAGGTCTTCGAAGACCAGCTCGCACATCAGGCATTCCACGATCCTGTGACCAATCTCGCCAACCGTGCTCTCTTCTCCGACCGCGTGCAGCACGCACTGCGCTCGACCGTCCGCCGCGGATCTCTCGTCGGTGTGATGTTCATCGACCTGGACGACTTCAAGACCGTCAACGACAGCATGGGCCACCCCGCTGGCGACCGCGTCCTCCAGCACGTCGCGGCCCAGCTCGAGGCTGCCGTCCGCCCGTCGGACACGGTGGCGCGTTTTGGCGGCGACGAGTTCGCGATCCTGCTCGACGGGGTCGTCGGCTCCGAGGAGGCGGCCATGATCGCCGAACGGGTCCTCCGGGCCCTCGAGGCGCCGGTCCAGATCGAAGGGAAGCATCTGTACGCGCGTGGGAGCATCGGCATCTGCATGAGCGACGAGGACCTGCTGAAGCAGGATGCCGAGGAACTGCTGCGCAACGCGGACGTCGCCATGTACATGGCCAAGCGCGACAGCAAGGGGAGCTACCGCCTCTTCGAGCCGGAGATGCACGAGCGGGTCGTCGAGCGCCTCGAGCTCCGTGCCGAGCTCCAGCAGGCACTCGGGCTCGGCCAGCTCGAGGTCTACTACCAGCCGGTCGTGCGGCTCGACGGGCGAATCAGCTACGGCGTGGAGGCCCTCCTGCGCTGGATTCATCCGACGCGCGGCGTGATCGCGCCGGCACAGTTCATCCCGCTCGCCGAGGAGACCGGCCTGATCATCCCGATCGGCCGCTGGGTCGTGCAGGAGGCCTGCCGCGAGGCGATCACGCTCCAGGCGCGTTTCCCACGACCGATTCCGTTCACGATGAGCGTCAATCTCTCCGTCAAGCAGCTCCAGTCGGAGACGATCGTCGGAGACGTGCGAAGCGCCCTCGAGCAGTCGCAGCTCGACCCCGCCTCGCTCACCCTCGAGGTGACGGAGACCGTGATGATGGCCGACGCCGACACCGCTCTGGCGCGCCTCGCCGCACTCAAGGAGCTCGGGATCCGGATCGCGATGGACGACTTCGGCACGGGCTACTCCTCGCTCAGCTACCTCAGCCGCCTCCCGGTCGACATCCTCAAGATGGACCGCTCGTTCCTGGCAAACGAACACGACGGCGACAGCAGCCTCGCAGCGGCGATCATCGCGATCGGCGAGCGGCTCGGGCTCGACGTCGTTGCCGAAGGAATCGAGACCCAGGAGCAGATCGAGACGTTGCAAGAGCTGGGTTGCGAGCTCGGCCAGGGCTTCCTCTTCGCCCGGCCCATGCCACACGCGGCCCTACTCGATTACCTCGTCGACGATCTGGTCGCCGACGAGACACGCACGCCCAGTGCAGCAGCATAGTTTCGAGGGACTCGACCGGCCGGGCGGGTTCGCGCGCGTCGGGCTCCTTCGGCCCCTTCGCTCTCGCGACTTTCGGCGCCTCTGGCTGGGAATGACGGTGTCCCTCATCGGCGACGGGATCTTCCTGATCGCGATGACCTGGGTTGCGTACCAACTCTGGAACGCGCCGGCTGCCCTCGCCGTCCTCGGGATCGCGATGACGGTGCCGACCATCGTCTGCCTGCTCCTCGGCGGCGCCGTCAGCGATCACTTCGAGCGTCGCATCGTCATGCTCTGCTCGGACCTCGTCCGCGGCCTCGCCCTGACGGCGCTGGCGGTGCTCTCGCTCTCCCACGTCCTGACGTTTGGCGAGCTGGCGGCGATCGTCGCCGTCTACGGCGCAGGCACGGCATTCTTCATGCCCGCGTTCGATTCGATCGTGCCCGAGATCGTCGACGCCCAGGAGCTGGCACAGGCGAACGCACTCGACCAGTTTGTCCGCCCGCTCGCGCTGCGGCTCGTCGGCCCGACCCTCGGAGGGTGGCTCGTCGCGAGCTTTGGCGGCGGAACCGCCTTCGCGGTCGACGCCGCGACGTTCGGGGTATCGGCGGTAGCGATCCTCACGATGAGCCGCTCGCAGGTGGCTCGGTCTCCCTCGGAGCTGTCGCCGCTCAAGACGATCGGGGACGGTCTCCGGTTCGTGCGGCGGCACGCCTGGCTCTGGGGAACGCTCGCATCCGCCGGGATCGCGTACCTCGCGTTCCTCGGCCCCACGGAGACGCTGCTGCCATTCGTGTTGAAGAACGAGCTCCACGGATCTGCAGGCGATCTCGGCATGGTCTTCGCGGCTGGAGGAGCCGGCGCAATCGGCGCCGCCGCTTTGATGAGCCAGCGGCACCATCCTCGGCGCGACGTCACCTTCATGTACGCCTGCTGGGGCTTCGCAACCCTTTCCGTCGCGGGCTATGGGCTCGCGCGCTCGACGGTGCAGCTGATGCTCGTCTGCTTCGTCTTCAACGCGCTCGAGGCGGCGGGAACGATCGTCTGGGCAACCATCAAGCAGCGTCACGTCCCCCTGGCGTTGCTCGGCCGAGTCTCGAGCCTCGACTGGCTGATCTCGATCGGCCTCCTTCCCGTGTCGTTCGCACTCACGGCACCGGTAGCCGCACTCATCGGTGTTCGCGCGACCCTGGTCGGCGCGGCCATCATCGGTACGGGAGCAACCGCCGCAGCGCTCCTCATCCCCGGCATCCGCGACATCGAAGGCCACGACCCGCGAAGCGATCCGGCCGCTCCCGGCCAGTCCGCGCGAACTGCGGCACGAGCCGCCTAACGGCGGCGCGCGCGGGCCTTGCCTTCCTTACCGAGGAGCTTCCACCGACGGGTCTCCTGCTTGCGCAGCAGGTGGTCGTGACGAATCGCAATGGCGCGGAGCTCGCGCTGCAGCTTGAACCAGCTCTGCAGGCGGTCGCTCGGTAGCTCGCCCGACGCGACGGCGGCGAGCACCGCGCAACCCGGCTCGCTCGTGTGGGTGCAGTCGTTGAACCGGCATTCGCCTGCGAGCTCCTCCACGTCGGAGAAGGTCTCGCTCATGCCGCTCTCGCTCGCGTCCCAGAGCTGGAGCTCGCGGATGCCCGGCGTGTCGATCAGGACGCCGCCGCCGGGGAGCAGGATCAGCTCGCGATGGCTCGTCGTGTGCTGGCCCTCGTCGTCGTCCGCACGGACCTCGTTCACGGCCATCTGCTCGTGGCCCACGAACCGATTCACGAGCGTCGACTTGCCGACGCCGCTCGAGCCGACGAGCACGGCCGTCGTCCCCGGCTGGATCCGCGCACGCAGGGCGTCGAGCCCCTGTCCGGTCACCGAGCTGACGACATGGACGGGCACGCCGAGCGCGACCGCCTCCACCTCGGCGACCATCGGCCACGGATCCTCGAGCCGGTCGGACTTCGTGAGCACGATCTCCGGCGTCGCGCCGCTCTCCCAGATCGTCACGAGGTAGCGCTCGATCCGGCGTGGCTCGAGCTCGGGGCCGAGCGAGCTGACGACGAACGCGACGTCGATGTTCGCCGCGAGTGTCTGCGCCATCGTTGCGCGGCCGGCCGCGTTCCGCACGAGCGCGCTCGAGCGCGGGAGGACCGTGCGGATCAAGCCGTCGGCGAGGCCCACCCAGTCGCCGACGGCGACATCGGTGTTCTCGTGCAGGAGCCGCCCGGGGAGTCGGGTGCGGACGAGGTCGTGCTCGGTTTGGACGTCGTAGGCGGCGCGGTGCGCCGCGGTGACGCGTCCCGGCACGAGGCCGGGCTCCAGGTGTTCGGCGAGCGCGGCATTCCAGCCGAGCGCGCCTAGGTCGAAATCAGGCAACGCGAGATCTCCTTCGAGACATGAGATGGGAACGGCGCTGCCGCGGCCACCTCCCGAAGGAGCTGCGCCGTCGCGCCGGCTAGGTCGAGGTGACCGAGGAGGCGGCAAGCACAGTCATCATTTGTCGACCTCCTCTTCGCCGGGGACGGGGAACGCTGCGAAGGCTAGGGCCAGCCGTCGCGGGCGTCAAGCCGACGAGACCTGTCCCCGACGCGGAAGTGTCTGACACCTTTGCGGTCTCAGGTGTCGGACACTTGGCTACGAGAGCTGCGCGTCTTCGTCACGGATGCGATGGTTGAGCCGAAAGCGGGCGCCGTTGCCCGGCTCGGAGGTGTCAGACACTTCGTCGGCGAAGGGATACGTATTCGTCACGGAGCGGGCCCCTCTGCGACATGTCTGAATCGGGGCGTCAATGGACGACTCCCTGCCGGGCGATCTCGCGGATCGCACGCACCCAGACGCCGACCCGGGCGGTCGGAACGGCGCCTGCGGGCAGCTCCACGACGAACGACGCCGTCCCGGGGAACCGGTGGTTCTGCCAGTTCGACGCGGTGCCGAACGGCCACCTGACGCTCTGGTAGGGATAGGCGGCGAGACGCGCGAACCGGCGTGCGGTCGGGATGCTCTCGCCCCACGCGCGCACGAAGCCCTTCGTGCTGGTGGAACCAGATCGTCACCTCGGGCTGCAGCTGCTCGATGAGCTTCACGGCATAACGCGACTCCGGCTCCGAGAGCGGACTCGGTCCGGCCCACTGGAACGAGCCCTTACGGCCGATGCGTGACCAGTTGGACGGAAAGTTGCGGTTGAGATCGACGCCGTGCGCGTTCTGCCGCGTGCCGCGTCTGCAGCCGTCGGGATTCACGCTCGTCACCGCGACGATCTCGGTGCCCGCCGGCGCACCGGCGCGGATCAGCTGCTTCACGATCGCGATCCCCGCCGGCTCGTTGCCGTGGATGCAGCCGACGACGAGCACACGATGCGGGGCGCCGGGCGTTCCAAGCACGACAGGGACGATGGCGCGACCGTCGACCGAGTGCCCGATCGGCAACGCGGCAACGAGCGCGGCCAGGAGACGCATCAACGCGGCGGCCTCAGCACGGCGAACTCGTCCGTTATCGCGAGCTCACGGCTGCGGAAGCGGAAGAGCGATGCGGGACGTCCGCCGCTGCGCCCGGGCTCGCGTCGTTCACCCGTCGGCTCGAGCACGTTACGGCGCAGCAGGACACGCTGGAGGTTCGTGGCCGACACGTCGTGCCCGAGTGCCGCGGCGTAGAGGTCGCGCAGCTGAGAGATCGTGAACGTCTCGGGCGCGAGCGCGAAGCCGGCGTTCGTGTACGAGAGCTTCGCGCGAAGGCGCTCGCGTCCGGCGAGGACGATCGCGCCGTGGTCGAACGCGGTGGGCGGAAGCCGGTCGACCGGCCACCACCGGGTGTCGTCGGGCAGACCGGGATCCGCGTCGGTCGGGACGAGCCCGAGGTATGACGTCGCGAGCTGCCACTCGTCCGGCACGCGGTCGGGCTCGCTTCGCGTGTCGAGCTGCTCGAGATGCGAAAGCTCGCGCACGTCCACCTTCGCGGCGAGGTGGCGGCGGATCGACTCCTCGAGCGTCTCGCCCGCCTCGAGGTAGCCGCCGGGCAGCGCCCAGCTGCCGGCGAACGGCTCGCGCGCGCGCTGCCAGAGCAGCACACGGAGGAGGCCGTTCCTGACCTGGAGGACGGCCGCCAGGGCGGCGTGGGTCGGAACGGCGGCGGCCGCGTCGGTGCTGGTAGACTCGGCAGGGAGTTTTCGCTTCATAGTCGCAAACACTAGCTGAGGAGGAAGAGCCCGTGAGCGCACGCAGGATCGGAGCCGTCGTCGCCCTTGCCGGAGCCGCGGCCGCGATCGTCGCCGGCTACGGCGCGAGCACGAGCAGCGCTACCACCACGTCCCGCGCAGCGACGCAGAAGAACGCGTTCGTCGTGCTCGTCACCGACATCAACCAGTTGAACGATCACGGCTTCAACCAGCTCGCCAATCAAGGGCTGGAGCGCGCGGAGGCGAAGCTGGGAATCTCGGGCGCGGTCTACCAGTCCGCGTCGGCTGCGGCGTACGTTCCGAACCTCGCCACGGCCGCCCGGAAGGGCGCCGACCTCGTCATCGCGGTCGGCTTCGACCAGGCAGCCGCGGTCGCGAAGGTCGCCGCGCAGTTCCCGAAGACTCACTTCGCGATCATCGACGTCGACCAGACGACGCTCGCGGGGAAGCCCAAGAACGTCGAGGGGCTCGTCTTCAAGGAGCAGGAGGTCGGATATCTCGCGGGCTACCTTGCAGGCCTGCTCGAGAAGAAGAGCGGCCACGCGACGATCGGCTCGGTCGGAGGCCAGAAGCAGCCGCCCGTCGACCGCTACATCGCCGGCTACCGCGCAGGCGCGAAGAAGGCGGATCCGGGAATCAAGCTGCTGAACACGTACTCGCAGGACTGGGTCGACCAGGCGAAGTGCAAGCAGGCGGCGCTGGACCAGATCTCAGCCGGCGCGACGATCGTGTTCCAGGTCGCCGGCGGCTGCGGGCTCGGTGCTCTCGATGCGGCGAAGGAGAAGGGCGTCTGGGGAATCGGCGTCGACGCCGACCAGTCCTATCTCGGTCCTCAGGTGCTGACGAGCGCGATGAAGCGCGTCGACACGTCCGTGTACTCGTCGATCCAGCAGGTGCTCGCCGGCAAGTTCAAGGGCGGCACGAACGCCGTCTTCAGCCTGCAGAACAACGGCGTCGGTCTCGGCAAGATCAGCTCGAAGGTGCCGAAGGCCGACGTGCTGAAGGTCCGTCAGATCGCCAAGGAGATCTCGAGCGGCAAGATCTCGCACATTCCGACCTCCGTGTCGTAGGAGGCGTTACGGCCAGTGCGGGTCGGTGGGCCTCAGGTCCATCGACCCGCCGTTCCCGCACAGTGGCGTCCGGTACTCGTCGGGCATGTTGGGATAGAGGCGCGACAACGCGTAGTCCGCGACGGCCTGCGCGGCACGCGAATCGGCACCGAGGAGCATCGCCGCGGACGCCGTTGTCTGGAGTGCCTTGCACTCGGCGACGGATTCGCTCGTCTCTCCGCGCAGGTGCCACGACTCGTGCGCAAGCGTGTGCACGGCGAGCACGTCCTCGAAGATTGCGTGCGGGCAATCGGCCTGCGCGAGCACGCAGTCGAACGGCTTGCTCTTGACGTCGTGCGGGAACCGCTTCAGCGCCGCGCAGATCGGCCGCTTCAGGTCGGTGACGTCAGCGGGCCGGCCGTTGGCGTCGAACCACACGGTGCCCGCCTCCGCGGTGACGTCGAGTAGGTTGCCGGTGACGCTCTGGCAGTGCACGTGGACGTGGCGGCCGGCGAGCTGCGTCGCGACGGAGCCCAGCCGGCGCTCGAGCTGGGCGCGGCGCTCGTGGAAGACGAAAGCCGTGCCGAGGATTGCGGCGGCGAGGATCGCGAGCGCGATGCGCATGTCGGCGAGATCGGCAACAGGCCCGCGAATGCTTAGCCTGGGCTTAGCCGTCGAGCCTTGTGGTAAGCCTCCTGGGAGGTAACCCGAAAACGAGGAGACACCGATGGCCGCGTTGACCGAGAAGCAGCTCGAGTTCCTGGAGAACCCGTTTGTCGGCGTCGTCACGACGCTCCGCGAGGACGGCTCGCCCCATTCCACCGTCGTGTGGGTGGACGTCGACGACGGCATCCCCACGTTCAACACCGCGATGGGCCGCAAGAAGCCGGCGAACCTCGAGAACGACCCGCGCGCCTCGCTGCTCGTCATCGACCCGCAGGACGCGTACAAGTGGGTCGCCGTCGACGGCAAGGCGGAGCTCACGACCGACGGGGCGGACCCGCACATCGACAGGCTCGCGAAGAAGTACCTGGGCAAGGACGAGTACCCGTACCGGCGGGAAGGCGAGCAGCGCGTGACGGTCCGGATCACACCGGAGCACGTCAGCGCGAGCGGTCTCGACAGCTAGGAACGGATTACAGCGCCGCGAGAACCTCCTTCGCGGCACGAATGCCCTCGCTCGCGCCGCCTTCCATGAACCCCTGGAAGTCCTGCGAGCAGTGCTCGCCGGCGAAGTGGGTGTTCCCCTGCGGAACGCCCTCGTAGCCGGAGAACGACGTGTACTGCCCGACCTTCCAGTAGGAATAGGAACAGTTGAGGAGCGGGTCGCGGAACGGCGTGGAGAGGGTCGCCTTGCCGGTCCACTGCGCGCTGATCCCCGGGAACACGTTCTCGAGCTGCCGGAGGAACGCCTTCGCGTATCCCGTCACCTGCGGATTCGAGGAGGCGTTCGAGTACGGCGTCGGCGGCGTGTAGCCGCCGGCGATCGAGCCGCCGGAATAGTCGACCATGATCCCGGTGGCGCCCGCCTGCGCACGCGTCACGTCCCAGGTGTTCTGGATGCCGATGTCGGTGTAGATGCCGCCGGTCGACTTCCCCCACGGTCCCCTCGTGTTCCAGTACCGGCTCGCGAACTGGAGCTGCAGCTTCGTGTTGCGGCCGGCGCCGAGCTGGGTGATCGCCGTCTGCTTGCGTGCATCGAAGCCCGCGCCCGAGTAGTCGAGATTCCGCAGGACCGCGAACGGCAGCGCGAGGATTGCGTGATCGGCGACGACCGTGCGCGAACGGCCGCCGGTTGAGAACGTCAGCGCCACGGTCCCGTTGCGATTGGTGCTGATCGCCTGCAGCGACCAGCCGAGCTGCACATTGCCGAGCTGCGATGCGATGGCCTCGGGAAGCTGCTGGTTCCCGCCGGCGATATGGAACTTCTCGTCCGAGACGCCGAAGATCTCGAAGCTGTTCGGGGTCGGCTGGAAGGCCAGCAGGTAGAGCAGGTTGAGCGACGCCTGGCCGGTCGTGTCCGCGCCGTACTCCTCGGCATACGCTGCATCGAGCAGCCGGCCCATCGGGGAGTGGTGCCCGCCGGGGACGTAGGCGTCGATCCAGTCGTAGACCGACATGTGGTCGAGCATCTGGCCGGTGGGCGTCGACGAATCCCACGTGGTCGGATAGCCCGCTGCATCCGCCTGGTCGAAGACGGTCTGGCTGAATGCCGCGAAGTCGGCATCGGCTTGATCGACGGGGTAGTACGAGCCGAAGAAGGAGTACGTATCGGTCGTGCCGCGCGGCTCGGCGGCGAGCAGGTTGTCGAGCCGCAGGCCGAACCGCTTCGCGAGCCCACGAATCGTCGCGTGACCCGAGTCGATCAACTCACCGCAGAACTCCGACACCTGGCCGTTGGCCCAATAGCCTGAGTCGTCGGTGTGCATCCGTCCGCCGACCCGATTCGGCGACGCCTCGTAGATCGTCGAGGCGACGCCCTTGTCGGCGAGCTTCAGTGCTGCGCTGAGGCCCGCGATTCCGCCCCCGACGATCGCGATGCGCGGCCCGCCCGGCGAGGCGTTCGCATGCGCACGCTGCGCGAGCGCCAGCGGCGCGACGGTCGCCGCCGCGCCGGCGGCGCCTGCGCGCTTCAAGAAATCGCCGCGCGTGTAGGTGCTCTCCGAGCGCTGCCCCCGGAGCTCCGCAGGCGGGAGGCCGAGGCGCTGTGCGGTCCGATGCTCTTCCGCAAGCCGCTGGAATGCGCGAAGCAGAGGTGTGCGTGCCACGGTCGCCTCCTCGATGGATGATTGCCTCGACGATCTCGCATCTCGGCGGGATAAGTCAAGGAGATTGACGCAATGCGCAGCAGAGTGGTACGAATTCCACGCGTTGCGCAGCTCCGAGGGTCAGCCGGTCCGTCTTCCCACCGCCCGGGCGGACGCTCCACGCGGCCCGGTCGCCCCAGCACGCCGGGTCGACGATCTCGACCGCGGGATCATCGAGGCGCTCCAGGACAACGGCCGGGAGTCGTTTCGGCGGATCGCCGATCGGCTCGGCGTCTCCGAGGCGACGGTGCGGGCGCGGTACGCACGCCTGACGAGCGAGGGGATCCTGCAGGTCGTCGCGGTGACGAACCCGCTCGGGCTCGGTTTCGAGCAGGCCCTCGTCGGCATCAAGACGTCGGGGCCGCCGGACACGGTCGCGGACGAGCTCTCGCGCTGGCCGCAGAACGACTACGTCGTCGTGACCGCGGGTCAATTCGACCTCGTCGTCGAGGTCGTCGCCGTCGACCGGCGTGAGCTTCTGGACCTCACGAACAGGATGCGCGCTCTCGACGGCGTGGTCACGACGGAGATCTTTTTCTATCTCGAGATGTGGAAGCAGCTCTACGATTGGGGGACGCGCGAATGAGCACCACGAGCAGCGCGATGAGCATCGACCAGCTCCAGCAGGCGGCCAAGGATCACCTCTGGCTGCACTTCACGCGCATGGGCGGCTCCGAGGTGCCGATCATCGTGCGCGGCGAAGGGTGCTACCTGGAGGACTCGAACGGGAAGCGCTATCTCGATGCGCTTGCAGGGCTCTTCGCGGTACAGGTCGGCTACTCGCACGGCGAGGAGATGGGGCAGGCCGCGCTCGAGCAGATGCGCGAGCTGCCCTTCTATACGAACTGGTCGTACGCGCATCCGCGCGCGATCGAGCTCGCGCACGAAATCGCGCAGCTGACGCCGGGCGATCTCAATCGCGTCTTCTTCGTCTCGGGCGGATCGGAGGCGGTCGAGTCGGCATGGAAGCTCGCGCGCCAGTACCACTCCGCGCGGGGCGAACGGCGCTGGAAGGCCGTCGGGCGTCGGGTCGCGTACCACGGCACGACGATGGGCGCGCTCTCGATCAACGGCATCGCCGCGATTCGCGCGCCGTTCGAGCCGCTGGTGCCCGACACGCTCCATGTGCGCAACACCAACCGGTACCACCGGCCGCCGGACGAAACCGAGGAGGAGTTCACGGCGTTCCTGCTCGAGGATCTCGACTCGGCGATCGAGCAGGCAGGACCCGAGACGGTTGCGATGGTCCTGATGGAGCCCGTGCAGAACGCAGGCGGCGCGTTCACTCCGCCGGCCGGCTACTGGCGTGGCGTCCGCGAGATCTGCGACAAGTACGGCGTCCTGCTGTGCGCGGACGAAGTGATCACCGGCTTCGGGCGCCTCGGCTCCTGGTTCGGCTCGGAGCACTACGACATCAAGCCCGACATGATCACGTGCGCGAAGGGGCTCTCGTCCGCGTACGCATCGATCGGCGCGGTCGTTGCGTCGGACCGCGTCGTCGAGCCCTTCCTCGACGACACGTCCATGTACACCCACGGGATCACGTTCGGCGGTCATCCGGTTCAGTGCGCGATCGCGCTGAAGAACATCGAGATCATGAAGCGCGAGCAGATCGTCGAGAACGTGCGCGACAACGGCGATGCGTTCCGGACGACGCTCGAGCAACTGCTCGACCTGCCGATCGCCGGAGACCTGCGCGGCACGGGCTTCTTCTACGCACTCGAGCTGGTGAAGGACAAGGAAACGCGCGAGACGTTCACAGACGACGAGTGCGAGACGTTGTTGCGCGGCTTCCTCTCGCCGCGGCTGTTCGAGAAGGGGCTGATCTGCCGCGCAGACGACCGTGGCGACCCGGTGATCCAGATCTCGCCGCCGCTCATCGCGACCCAGAAGGAGTTCGACATCATCACGGGGACGATCGGGGAGGTGTTGACCGAAGCGTGGCAACGACTGAGCTGACACCACCGCCGCCCTCGGTCGTCGCGAAAGGCCTGAAGGCCGACGCGCTCGGCTACATGTCGAACCTCGTGATCGGCGTCGCGTCGACGGCTCCTGCGTACTCGCTCGCCGCGACGCTCGGCTTCATCGTTGCCGTGAAGGGTGTCGGCATCCATGCGCCCGCCGTGCTGATCGTCTCGTTCGTCCCGATCTTTCTCGTCTCGCTCGGCTACAAGTACCTCAACCGTGCCGATCCGGACTGCGGCACGACGTTCGCGTGGGCGACCCGCGCATTCGGCCCGTACCTCGGTTGGATCAACGGCTGGGCGATCTTCGTCGCCGACGTGATCGTGATGGCATCGCTCTCGGTGATCGCCGCGCAGTACACGTATCTCCTCGTGGGCTGGCAGTCGGCCGAGAACTCGACGGCGGCGATCCTCATCGCAGCGGTCTTCTGGATCGCGATCATGACGTGGATCTGTTACCGCGGGATCGAGCTCTCCGCCCGGACACAGCTGTTCCTCCTGAGCGCGGAAGTGGTGATCCTCGCGATCTTCGCCGTCGTCGCGCTCGTCAAGGTGTACGGAGGCAATGCGCCGGCAGGCTCGCTCCACCCGAGCTGGGAGTGGTTCAACCCGTTCGCGATCTCGTTCAGCGCACTCACCGACGGCGTCCTGCTCGGGATCTTCATCTACTGGGGCTGGGACTCCGGCGTCTCCGTGAACGAGGAGTCGGAGAACTCCGCGGAGGGACCGGGACAAGCTGCGGTGATCTCCACGCTCATTCTCGTGCTGATCTACGTCATCGTCTCGACGGCAGCGCAGGCGTACGGCGGAACGCAACTGCTCATCGACAACTCGAACGACGTGCTCAGCGTGCTCGGCACACACGTGTTCGGCTCGCCGTGGGACAAGCTGCTGATCATCGCGGTGTTGACATCGGCCTCGGCGTCGACGCAGACGACGATCCTGCCGACGGCGCGCACGACGCTCTCGATGGCCCGCTGGGGCGCGTTGCCCGAGGTGTTCGGGAAGGTCAATCCGCGCTACCTGACGCCGTCGTTCTCGACCATCGGCATGGGCGTGCTGTCGATCCTGTGGACGATGCTCCTCGTCGGCTTCAACCCGGCGCAGGACGTGCTCGGCGACTCGATCACGGCGCTCGGCTTCTCGGTCTGCTTCTACTACGGCTTCACCGGGCTCGCGTGCGCGGTCTACTTCCGGAAGCAGCTCTTCACGAGCGCGAAGGCGTTCTTCCTGGCAGGACTGTTACCGCTCGCCGGCTGCGTGATGATGTTCTACGTCTTCGGCAAGGCGTTCCACGACTACAGCCAGCCGGACGCCGGATACGCGAAGCCGCTGTTCGGGATCCAGATTCCGATCGTGATCGGCATCGGCACGCCTGCTGCTCGGCGTGCCGCTGATGCTCCTCGCGGCGGTGCGGTTCCGCGAGTTCTTCCGCCGGCGGCCGGAGGTTGCACCCGAGGGCATCCTCTAGTGCCGTCCGTCGAGCCGCGGCCTTCTGCCTGGTGGCTCGAGCAGGCGCTCGCGGCCGAGGGCGGCACCGAGCCGGCTCCCGCGCTCGCCGGAGACACGACGGCCGACGTCGCGATCGTCGGCGGCGGCTACACCGGCCTCTGGACGGCGCTCGCGCTGCACGAGCACGATCCCGACCTGCGCGTCACGCTGCTCGAGTCGGAGCATCTGCGGCGCAGGGCCGAGCGGGCGAAACGGTGGCTTTCTCCACGGCTACTGGGCGTCGCTCGCGTCGGCGCGCGCCGTGCTCGGCGACGATGACGCGATGCGGCTCGCGCGCGCGGCGGAGGCGATCGTTCCTGGCGTGCGCGCGTTCGCAGAGCAACGAGGCGAGGACGTTCGGCTGCGTGAGGCCGGAATGATGATGGTCTCGGCTGCTCCTGCGCAGGACGCCGCCGTCGACGGCGCCGTCGAAGCCGCGGCTGCCGTCGGACACCCCGAGGAAGCCGTGCCGCTTTCGCGCGACGAGGTGGCGGCCCGTTGCGCATCGCCCGTGTTTCGCCGCGGCGTGTTCTTCCGAGACGGCGCGACCGTTGAGCCGGGGCTCCTCGTCCGCGCGCTGCGGCGCGCGGTGCTCGACGCCGGCGTCGTTGTGCACGAGCGGACGACCGTCACGCGCATCCGAGGGAACGAGCTCACAACGGCGAGCGGCACGGTGCGTGCGCCGGAGATCGTGCTGGCGACGAATGCGGCTCTCAGCGCATGGCGCCCTGCGTCGCGCAGCCTTACGAACTTCGGCTCGTACGTCGTGCTGACCGAGCCCGCGCCGGATGCGCTCGAGGCGATCGGCTGGACCGGCGGCGAGGCGATCGTCGACGGACGCATGTTCCTCCACTACTTCCGGACGACGAGCGACGGCCGCGTCCTGATGGGCAGCGGCTCCGGGCCGATCGGATTCGCCGGCCGCGTCGACGATCGCTTCAGCCTCGACAGCGCGACCGCTGCGCGCGCGGAGGCGGGGCTGCGCCGCCTGCTGCCGGGGCTCGACGGCGTGCCCGTCGAACGGGCGTGGGGAGGCCCGATCGACGTCTCGTCCGATCACCTGCCGTTCTTCGGGACGAAGCCCGGGACGCGGATCCACTACGGCGCGGGGTACTCGGGACACGGCGTCGGCCCGAGTTGGCTCGGCGGGAAGATCCTCGCGTCGCTCGTGCTCGGAGCGAACGACGAGTGGACACGGCTGCCGCTCGCGACGCGGCGTGTGCCGACGCTCCCGCCGGAGCCGCTCCGTCGCATCGGCGGCGGGCTCGTCCGCTCGGCGATCATGGCGTGCGAGTCTGCCGAGGAGCAGGGGCGCCGCCCGTCGCTCGCCGCTCGAACGGGTGCCGCGCTGCCGCGAGTCATCGGCATGGAGCTCGGCACACGTTGATTTTTCAATGTTCATCCGCCGGTCGATCTGCGACGATTCCCTGGTCCCCGAGAGAGGAGCGTTCACCGTGGCGAGCACGCCGTACGACGTAGAACAGACGACAGCTTTCGCCCTGGCAGAGAAGGGCAAGCTCATCAAATCGCTGCGCCGGTTCGACATGGTGTTCTTCACCATCTGTGCGTTCGTCGGGCTCGACACGCTCGGCACCGTGGCGCAGAACGGCCCCGAGGGATTCCTCTGGCTCGTCGTGCTGGCGGTCGTGTTCGTTGCTCCGTACATGCTCGTGATGTCCGAGATCGGCTCCGCGTTTACGCAGGAGGGCGGTCCCTATGAGTGGACGAAGCTCGCGTTCGGCCGAATGCACGCCGGGATCGCCGCGATCCTCTACTGGGTGACGAATCCGCTCTGGGTGGGCGGGTCGCTCGCGTTCATCGCGACCGACTCGTGGAGCGCCAACATCTTCAAGATCGGCTCGGCGACGGCGGGCGACTACATCTTCAAGCTGTCGTTCATCTGGATCTCGATCGGCGTCGCGATCATCTCGCTGCGCTACGGGAAGTGGATCCCGAACTTCGGTGCGGTTCTTCGCTTCGGGGTGCTGGGCTTCTTCTCCATCACGGTGATCGCCTACGGGATCAAGCACGGCTTCGCGGGCTTCCAGACGTCGCACCTCAGCCCCACACGCGCCGTCTTCTTCGGCCTCGTGCCGGTACTGCTCTTCAACTACGTCGGCTTCGAGCTGCAGAACGGGGCGGCCGAGGAGATGGAGAACCCGCAGAAGGATGTCCCGATGTCCGTGCTGCGGAGCGGCATCGCAGGCGTCCTCATGTACGTCATCCCGATCTTCTGCATCCTGCTCGTGCTGCCGGCGAACAAGGTGACCGGCCTCGGCGGGTTCATCGACGCGGTCACGCTGACGTTCCACGGCGTCTACGGCGGGGCGGCGCATGCGCTCCTGATCATCATGACGCTCGGCTTCGTCGGTGCCCTCGTCACGTCGGGCGCGGTGTGGATGATCGGCTCCGACCGGATTCAGGCGGTGGCGTCGTATGACGGCGCGTTCTTCCCGTTCTTCGGCGTGTTCAACCGAAAGCTCGGCACGCCTGTGCGCGTCAACGTGCTCTCCGGGATCGCGTCCTCGGTGTTTGCCATCGCCGCGATCTACCTTCTGCGGAATCACAGCACGGCGTCGGCGTTCCAGGTCGTGCTCGACATCGCGATCTCGACGACGCTGATCTCCTATCTCTGGATCTTCCCGACGGCGCTGAAGCTGCGGTACTCGCACCCGCACATCCACCGCCCGTACGTGCATCCCTGGGGGATGCCCGGGCTCTGGGTCTCGACGATCCTCATCACGGGCTGGATCCTGCTCGGCTCCTGGGTCGCGGTGTTCCCCGACACGCTCGAGCGGCTGTTCGGCGTCGGCTACGGCTTCAAGGACTCATGGGGCGTGACGCAGGGAGAGTTCGAGGCGCTCACGCTCGGGACGCTCGGCATCATCGTCGTGGTCGCCCTGATCGGCTACTGGTTCGGGCGGGACGTGCGCGCGGAAGGCGTGGACATTCCCATCGACGCGGTGATCCCACCGAGCCCGCTCGTGTAGGGCAACGTCGCGCGCGGCGGGTGCGGGCGGTGCGCCCGGCCCGTCGCGTGTGACTAGGCTCCTCCGGTGCGCGTCACGCTCTGCGACGTCGGGCCGCGGGACGGTCTCCAGAACGAACCGGAGACGCTCGCGCCCGACGTTCGCGCGCAGCTCGTCGACCGGCTGGCGGCGACGGGTCTGCCGCGGATCGAGGCGGTGAGCTTCGTCCGTGACGACCGCGTCCCGCAGATGGCGGGCGCGGAGGCGGTCGTTGCGGCGATCGAGCGGCGTGAGAGCACGGAGTACGCGGGGCTCGTGCTCAACGAGCGCGGGTACGAGCGCTTCGCTGCCTCGGGGCTCGACCGCATCAACGTCACGTTCGCCGCGACGGAGAGCTTCAACCGGGCCAACGGCAACGCCTCGCTCGACGAGGCGATCGCGCGCGTGGAGGCGATCCTCGCTCTCGCCGAGGTTCCCGCGACCGTGACGATCTCGGTGTGCTTCGGCTGTCCGTTCGAGGGGCCCGTCGACCCGGGCCGAGTCGCCGATCTCGCGGCGCGCTTCACCGGTCGCGCGGAGGTCGTGCTCGCGGACACGATCGGCGTCGCGACGCCGTCACGCGTACGGGCGCTGGTCGAGCGAACGGGCGCGGAAGGCTTCCACGGGCACAACACGCGGAACACCGGCTACGCGAACTGTCTCGCAGCGCTCGACGCGGGCGCGAGCGTGCTCGACGCCTCCGTCGGCGGCCTCGGCGGCTGCCCATACGCACCGCGCGCGACGGGCAACGTCGCGACGGAGGACCTCGTCTACCTGCTCGAGGGCGAGGGCGTCGCGACGGGTGTCGACCTCGACGCGCTCATCGGCGTGTCCACGTGGCTCGAAGAGCTCCTCGGTCGCGCGCTCCCCGGCTACGTCTACCGCGCCGGTCCCTGGCCGCCGTCGTAGTCGCCGCGTCCCCGCGTCACTTCCGTGACGCTCTCGTCACGAAGTGTCTGACACCTCGAGGCGCAGCCTAGAAGTGTCGGACACCTGAGAGCCTAGAAGTGTCTGACACCTGAGAGCCGAAAAGTGTCAGACACTTCTTGCCGAAAGCGTCACGAGATCCCAACGCCGGCGACGTTTCCGCCGCCATCGGGCTGACGTGGAACAGATTCTCGTTCACGGCTCGTGACAGACGTACGAAGAAGTGTCTGACACTTGAGCCCGATGAGCCCGCTCAGGTGTCAGACACCGCGCGTCGTCGTCGTAGTCGCCGAGGCGCGGCGGCGGCGTGCGATGGCGGACGCGCTCGCCGTCGACCGTGAGGGGTGGCGACACGGTCGTTCCGCCGCCGAGCTGCTGGAGGATCCCGAGCGCACGCGTTTGCTCGTGCTCGAACGCCTCGCCGACGTCGCGCAGCGGGGACGCCGGAACCCCGGCGGCCGAGAGCAGCGACTCCCATTCGGCGCTCGTCCGTGAACGCAACCGCTCCGACAGCAGCGCTGCGAGCTCTGTCCGGTTGCGCACCCGATCGGGGTTCGTGCGGAAGCGTTCGTCGTCCGGCAGGTCGAGCACGCCTCGCAACCGCTCGTAGAGGCCATCGCTGCCGGCGACGATCATCAGCGCGCCGTCGCTCGTCGGAAAGACCTCGTACGGCGCGATCAGCGGGAACGCTGAGCCGTGGCGTCCGGGCGCCTCGCCGGTGGCGGCGTACGCGGCGATCTGCGACGAGAGCAGCGCCAGCGCAGTCTCGTAGAGCGACGTGTCGATCGTGCTCCCGACGCCTGTGTGCTCCCGCTCGAGCAGCGCCGCAAGGATGCCGATCGAGGCCCACTGTCCCGTCGCGAAGTCGATCAGCGAGACGCCTGCGCGCACGGGCGGCCCGTCGGGCTCGCCGGTGACGCTCATCAGGCCGCTCGCCGCCTGCATCAGCGGGTCGTAGCCGGGCCGGTCCGCCAGCGGCCCCACCGTGCCGTACGCGCCGATCGTGCAGTACACGAGCCGCGGGTTGCGCGCCCGCAGCGCCTCGGCGCCGAGACCACGGCGCTCTGCGAGCCCGGGTCGCAGGCTCTGCACGAACACGTCGGCCTCATCGACGAGGCGGAGCACGACGTCGAGGTCTTCCTCGAGATCGACGGCGAGCGAGCGCTTGCCCGCGTTGGCGGCGAAGAAGAGCACGCCGTCGCCGTCGACGAACGGAGGGCCCCACGCGCGCGCGTGATCGCCCTCGCGCGGCTCGACCTTCACGACGTCCGCGCCGAGGGCGGCGAGCAGCTGCGTGCACGACGGGCCGGCGAGCGACGCCGTCACGTCGACGACGCGGACTCCTGCGAGCGGCGCGAAGCTCATCGCTCGTAGACCCAGACCTGGAGCGGCCCGACGTCGACGCTCTCGACGTCCCGCTCGAACCGAGCCCCGAGCCGCTCGGCGACGCGAATCGACCGTGCGTTGTCGGGATGGATGAGCGACACGAGCCGCTCCGGATCGAGATCCGTCCACGTCGCGTCGCGGACGGCCGCCGCTGCCTCGGTCGCATAGCCGCGGCCCCAGTGGTCGCGCAGGAGGGCCCACCCGAGCTCGACTTCGCTCGCGTCGCCCGCCTCGGGCAGCGTCGACCGCCGCCAGTCGCGCCGGTCCCACACGAGCAGTCCGAGCCGGCCGAGGAACGCACCGTCGTCGCGCCGCTCGATCGCGTACTGGCCGAACCCGTTCGCCTCCCATCGCTCGAGAAACCGGTCGATCGACTGGCTCGCGGCCCCATCGGCGCCGCCGATGTAGCGCATCACCTCCGCGTGTTCGGTAGCGGCGCTCCAGGCGTCCGCGTCCTCCAGGCGCGGCAGCCGCAGGATGAGCCGTTCGGTCTCGATCACCCTCCTCATCGCGGATGCACCCAGATGGTCGCCGGGAAGTCGCCGAGGATCTGCACGGTCTCGGTCGGCTCGGCCCCGATCTTCTCGGCGACGCGGGCCGAGTTCGTGTTGGCCGGATCGATCAGGGAGATCAGGCGCTCGACGCCGCGCGTGTCGTAGACCCACTGCCGCACCGCCCGTGCCGCCTCCGGCGCATAGCCGTTGCCCCAGTGTGCACTCGCAATCATCCAGCCGAGCTCGACCACGGCGTCGTCATCGGCATCTGCGAGCGTCGAGGTCTCCCACGTGCGCGCGTTCCACACGAGCGGTCCGATGCGCCCGATGATGCTCGGCCGGCCCTTGACCTGGACGAGGAACGGCCCCATGCCGTTCAGCTCCCACCGCCGTAGCCAGCGCTCGAGATGCTCGACGGCGACGTCGATGCCGCCGGGCTCGGAGCCGATGGGGCGCATCGCCTCGCCGTCGCCGACGAGCTCGAGCAGGCGCTCGGCATCGTCGGGCTGCGGCTCGCGCAGGAGGAGGCGTTCAGTCTCGATCTCCGCATATCCGCGCATGGTCCGGAACCTAACCGCTACGGTCGCGGTCCGTGAATCGACTCGCCAAGGAGACCAGCCCGTACCTCCTCCAGCACTCGGAGAACCCGGTCGACTGGTATGCGTGGGGCGACGACGCGTTCGCGCGAGCACGCGCAGAGGACAAGCCGATTCTCCTCTCCGTCGGCTACGCCGCGTGTCACTGGTGCCACGTCATGGAGCGCGAGTCGTTCGAGGACGAGACGACGGCGGCTCTGATGAACGACCTGTTCGTCAACGTGAAGGTCGACCGCGAGGAGCGGCCGGATGTCGACGCCGTCTACATGGAGGCGGTCCAGTCGCTGACCGGCCAGGGTGGCTGGCCGATGACGGTGTTCCTCACGGCGGACGGCGAGCCGTTCTTCGGCGGCACCTACTATCCGCCGGAGCCGCGGCACGGGCTGCCTTCGTTCCGCCAGCTGCTCGAAGCGGTGGGCGAGGCGTACCGCGACCGTCGCGACGACGTCGTGCGTCAAGCGGGTGTGCTCGTCGAGTCGCTGCAGCGAAGCGGGCATACGGCACCGTCCGGGGAGCCGCTTGCCGACGAACTGTTCGGCGAGGCCGAGCGCGTGCTGCGCGCGCAGTACGACCCGCGCTGGGGAGGTTTCGGTCGCGCGCCGAAGTTCCCGCCTGCATCGACGATCGAATTTCTCTTGCGCCGCGGCGTCTTCGACCTCGCGCTCGGAACGCTCGACGGGATGCGCACCGGCGGCATGTACGACCTCGTGGGCGGCGGCTTCCATCGCTACTCCGTCGACGCCGAGTGGCTCGTGCCCCACTTCGAGAAGATGCTCTACGACAACGCGCTGCTCGTTCCCGCCTACCTGCACGCCTGGGTGTTGACGGGGGAGGACGGCTATCGCAGCATCGTCGAAGAGACTGTCGAGTACGCGTTGCGCGAGCTGCGCCTCGACAGCGGCGGCTTTGCGTCGGCGCAGGATGCGGACACGAACGGCATCGAGGGGCTGACGTTCACCTGGACGCCCGAGGAGCTCGAGGCCGCGATCGGGCCGGGTCGCGACGACCTGCTCCAGCCGTTCGAGCACGGGCGGTCGATCGTGCGGGGCCGCCTCGCCGCCGACGAGCGCGCAAAGCTCTTCGACGTCCGCGAGCGCCGCCCGAAGCCGTTGCGCGACGACAAGGCGGTCGCCGCGTGGAACGGGCTGATGCTCGCCGCGCTCGCCGAATCGGGCCGGCGCCTCGAGCGTCCGGACTGGCTCGCTGCTGCGCGAGAGCTTGCCGGCTTCCTGCTCGGCCCGCTTTCGAGCGACGGACGGCTGCATCGGACGTGGCGCGACGGCGTCGCGAAGGGAACCGGCTACCTCGAGGATTACGCGAACGTCGCGCACGGCCTCTACGAGCTGCACGTGGCCACGGGCGAGCTCCGCTGGCTCTACGAGGCGAACCGTCTCGCACGGCTCGCGGTCGAGCTGTTCGGTGACGAGGAGCTCGGCGGCTTCTTCCTCACACCCTCTGACGGAGAGCGTCTCGTGGCGCGGCAAAAGGATCTCGACGACAACCCGACGCCCTCCGGCAACTCGATGCTCGCGTTCGTCCTGCTCCGCCTCGCCCGGATCTGGGGTGACGACGAGCTCGAGCGGCGCGCCGTCGGCGTTCTGCGCCTCGTCCGCGACGTGATCCCGCGTGCGCCGTCGGCGTTCGGATGGGCGCTGTGCGCGCTCGACCTTCACCTCTCGGCCCCGCGGGAGCTTGCGATCGTGGGCGGCCCGGAGACGGAGGTCGCGCGGGCAGCTCTCCGCGGGCTCGACCCGAATGCCGTCGTTGCCTTCGGCCCGGCGGATGATGTGCCGCTTCTCGCGGGCAAGACATTCGTCGAGAGGCAACCCGCGGTCTACGTCTGCGAGCGCTTTGCCTGCCGGGCGCCCGTGACGGACCCCGCCTTGCTCTAGGCAGGCACCGCTTCTGCCGATGGATGAGGGATGCGGCTCCGAATCCTGCTCGGTCTGCTCGTGCTCGCCGCCGTCGCGACCGGATCTGCGCAGGCAACCGTCCGGCCATTGCGTCCTGCCGACCGCGCACTGCTCCGCCGGGCGCCCACCGCAGAGGAACGTGTCGCCGAGGCCGTCGCGAAGCGCCTGACGCGGCTCTCGCCCGCCGTCCGCTGCGGGAACCTCGGCGTCGAGGCCCCGCCGGGCCTACTCGTCAGCGGTATCACGCTGCTCCCGGCGCACGGGCCGGCGACGTATTTCCTGCTCTTGCCCGAGATGTGCAACTACCTGTCGTGGTTCCGCCAGTCGCCGGCCGCCTACGATCCCGGCAACTGCAGCGACGCCGGGTGCTTCCAGCGCGTCTCCACGGCGGCGTTCGCGCTCGCCACCGTCTCGCACGAGGCGTACCACGTGCTCGGCTACCGGCTCGAGAAGCAGGTGGAGTGCTACGGCATGCAGTCGATCTGGTTCGTCGCAACGAGCCTCGGCGCGTCAGTCGCGGAAGCACAGCGGATCGGGGCGTACTACTGGGCGACCACCTACGCCGCCAGGCGGACGGCGACTCCGACCTATTGGTCGGTCGACTGCCGCGACGGCGGCAAGTACGACCTGCGGCCCGCCAGCCACAACTGGCCGAGCTAGGCAACCGAACGACAAAGGGGGCCGAAGCCCCCTCTGCCGAACGACGAGTCGCGTTGCTCTAGCGAACGTTGCTGAGGAGCTTCCCGAAGGGTTGCCAGTCCCCGGATGCTCCGCCGGCCCACTTGATCATGATCTCCTGCTCGATCGGGAAGTTGTCCCTCGCCGACGTCTGCAGCCTGATCCCGGGATACACGAACGGGTTGCCGCCCGTGTTCAGGCTCTTGAGCGCCTTGATCAGGCCGGCCCGCGTCGGGGTCTTGCCTGCGTGCTGGAGCGCGTAGACCATCGTCCACGCGGAGCCGAAGCCGTACATGATGTTGCCGTCGCCCCTCTGGAAGCTGGGGGCGAGCGAGGGTGCATACTGGTTGATGATCGAGGTCGCGAGCTTGACGCCCGGAAGATCCTGCTGCGTCGTCGAGCTTGCGACGTACGAGGTCGAGATCACGCCGTTGACGTTCGCACCGTTGGCTGCCGCCGCCAGGAGGAAGAGGCGGTTCGCCGAGACGTTGTTGATCAACGTCATCGACGGCGTCCAGCCGACCTTCGTCGCGGTGACGAGCGCCGTGATGGTGGGAGTCGGCGTCGCGAAGATGACGAACGTGTCGGCACCCTTGCTCTTCAGCGCCAGGATCTGCTGCGTGAGACTCGGACTGGTGACGTCGTACGACTCGGCGTCGACGATGTTCGTCTTCTTGGCGCCGAGGCCGACCCGGAGTCCGGCGTAGTAGTTCTTGCCGTACGCGTCGTTCTGATAGAGCACGCCGATCTTCGCGTTGGGCGCAGTGGCGTTGATGTACCTGCCGTAGGCCTTCGACTCACCCGGATAATCGGGCTGCCACCCTGTCGTCCACGGGTACTTCTTCGCGGAGAAGCCCCAGTAGGAGTCGCCGGTGGCGAGCAGGACCTGTGGGATCTTCTGCTGGTTCAGCGAAGCCCACGTCGCGAGACCGGGCGCGGTGCCTAGGCTGCCGTAGACCGCGAAGACGTTGCTGCTGACCAACTGCTGCACGAGGGGAACGGTCTTCGACGGGTCGTACGAGTCGTCGAGGATGGTGAAGTCGATCTTCCGCCCGTTGACGCCGCCGTGGTCGTTGACGTAGTCGAAGTACGCCTTCTCGGCTGCCGGGATCGTCTTGTACAGCGACGCCGGTCCGGTGAGCGGGAACGTCCCGCCGAGCTTGATCGACGTCGCGGTGATGCCCGGATCCACCCGTGGCGCGCTCGAGGCGGCCGAGACCGCGATTCCTGCGACGATCGCAACCCCGGCGACAAGCCCCAGGACTCTGCCTTTCATACCCATCCGACCCTCCATGACGTTGGGATTCCCCGGAGCCCTAGAGGTCCGAGGGTGTCGATTATGACTCCATCGGATCCGATTAGATAGTCCGATTTGAACCGCGAGTCAAATTATTTTTCGGTGCCGTCAGGCTCAGGAGCGGGCCTGGCGGAGCTGAGCGAGGCGGCCGAAGAGGCCGACGACGCCGTTCGGCAGCATGAGCATGATCACGATCACGATCAGGCCGAAGACGACGTCCTGGCCGTGGGACGACCCCACGAGCGGCGCGCTGGCCGAGATCTCGGGCAGGAGCCCGATGAATGCGGCGCCGGCGAGCACGCCCCAGAGCGAGCCGAGGCCGGCGACGGCGGCGCCGATCAGGAGCTGGAGCGAGAGCAGGACGCCGAACTCATTGGGCTGCGCGAAGCCGTTCGTGACGAGGACGAAGAGCGAGCCGGCGACGCCGGCGAACGCCGCCGAGATGCCGAAGGCGAGCGTCTTATAGATCCGGAGCGACACACCCGACGACGCCGCGGCCAGCTCGCTGTCGCGAACGGCCCGGAACGCACGGCCCGTCCTCCCGCGCAGGATCAGCCAGGCGAGCACGAAGGCGATCCCGGCGCAGCTCCACGTCACCCAGTAGAGCCAGACGTTCGTCGGCGTGGTGATCGTCCGGATGCCGTTGCTGCCACCCGTGAACTTGGAGAACTTGAGCGGGAACTGCGGCACCGACACCGCGAGCGCGAAGGTCACGAGCGCGAGGTAGACGCCGGAGAGGCGCAGCGCCGGGATTCCGACGATCAGGCCACACACGAAGGTGATCGCGAACGAGAGCGGCAGTGTCGCGATGAGGTTGAGATGGTGGTCGGCCGACATGATCGCAGTCGTGTAGCCGCCGATCGCCATGAACGCACCGTGACCGATCGAGATCTGGCCCGTATACCCGACGAGGATGTTCAGTCCGAGAATTGCGATGAAGTAGATCCCGACCCGGGCTGCGAGGCCGAGGTGGTAGTTGCTCAGCTCGAAGCGAAGCAGCACGATGCCGAGCGCTACGACGAGCATCGCGATCAGGCCGGCGATCGGAATCCGTCTCATACGCGTCTCACCTGCTTGCGGCCGAAGAGCCCGTTGGGCTTGACGAGCAGGACGATCAGCAGCACACCGAACGCGATGGGCAGTCGCAGCTCGGATGTCGCGAAGCCGATGTACTGGCCGATGAGATTCAGGAAGACGCCGAGCAGGAGTCCTCCGATCACCGCCCCGACCGGGCTCTCGAGCCCGCCGAGCACTGCAGCGGCGAAGGCGTACAGCAGGATCGGCTGCATCATCGTCGGCTGCAGGAACTGCGACGGCTCGGTCATCATTCCGGCGACTGCGCCGAGCGAGGCTGCGAGGCCCCAACCGATTGCAAGCATCGCGTTCACGCGCACGCCGACAAGCGAAGCGGCTGTTGGGCGCAGCGCAGCAGCGCGCATGCCGAGCCCGAGCTTGGTGAACCGGAAGAGCACGGCGAGGAGGATCACCGAGACGATCGACACGATGAGGACTCCGAGATCCTGGCGCGAGAACACGACGCTGCCGACGTGGTAGACCTCGTTGCCGAACGGCGCCGGCATGAACTTGAGGTCAGCGCCCCATTTCCAGGTGACGAGGCCGTCGATGAGGATGAAGAGGCCGACGGTGACGATCACCACGGCGATCACCGAACGATGCTGAACCGGCCGGATGATTGCGAGCTGGATGGCCACACCGAGCACGAACGAGATGGCGAGTGTCGCGACGAACGCCGTCCAGTAGGAAAGACCCCACAGGATGAGCTGATAGGCGATGAAGGTCGACGCCATCGCCATCTCACCCTGGGCGAAGTTGATCACCTCGGTTGCCCGGTAGATGAGCACGAGCGCGAGCGCAAGACTTCCGAAGATTGCGCCTTGCGAGAGACCGGCGACGGTCTGCTGCGCGAAGATCGAGCTGGAGAGCGAACCGATCACGAGGAATATCGCGATCGCTCCGATGAGCAGTATCACCGGCATGGATGCGCCGGTGGTCACGGCAGTCCTACGCTGCGAGATGGAGCCGAGTCTGCGGGCGAGCTCCGTCATCAGTAGCCCAGGTAGCTCCGGCGGATGGACTCGTGCTGTTGTAGCTCCGTGCTTGGCCCGGACAGCGCGATGCGGCCGACCTCGAGCACGTATGCGGTCTGCGCGAGCTGCAGTGCGATGTGCGCGTTCTGCTCGACGACGAGCACGGTGAGACCATCGTCGTTCAAGTCCTTGATGATGCGGAAGATCTCGGTTACGAGGCGCGGTGCCAGACCGAGCGACGGCTCGTCGAGCAGGAGCAGGCGCGGGCGCTGCATGAACGCGCGCGCAAGCGCGAGCATCTGTTGCTCGCCGCCGCTCAGCGTGCCGGCCTGCTGGTGCTTCCGTTCTGCTATCCACGGGAAGTAGTCGGTGACGCGGGCGAAGTCCGCTTTGACGGACCCGCGCCGGCTGTACGCGCCGAGGCGCAAGTTCTCCCAGACCGTGAGCTCGGCGAAGGTACCGCGCCCCTCGGGAACGTGAGCGATGCCAAGCCGCGCAACGTCGTCGGGACCTCCGCGTCCGAGCGTCCGGCCGCCGAAGCGGATCGCTCCGTCGCGCCGCACGGTGTTGGAGATCGCGCGCAGGGTCGTCGTCTTGCCGGCGCCGTTCGCGCCGAGTACGGCGACGATCTCGCCCTCTTCCACGGCGAGCGAGACACCGTGCAGCGCCTGCACCGGCCCATAGCGCGCGCGGACGTCGTCCAACTCGAGCAATACGGCCATCAGGCGGTCGCCTCGAGCTCGCCGCCGAGATATGCCTCGATCACCGCGGGGTCGCGCTGGACAGTGTCCGGCGGTCCGCTTGCGATCGTGCGCCCGAAGTTGAGGACGTGGACATGGTCGGAGATCCGCATCACGAGGTTCATGTGGTGCTCGACGAGCAGAATGGTCAGCTTCAACTCGTCACGGAGGTGCGTGATGAACGAGCCGAGCTCCTCGACCTCCTCGTGGTTGAGCCCGCCTGCAGGCTCGTCGAGCAGGAGCAGCCGTGGGTCGGAGACGAGCGCGCGTGCAAGCTCGACGCGCTTCAGCGTTCCGAACGGCAACCCGGCCGCGGGTCTGCCCGCATGCTGCGCGATGTTCACGAGCTCGAGCGTCTCGAGTGCGCGCTTGCGCAGCTCGCTCTCGTGCTTGAAGCGCGAGACGGTGTGCGCACCGACGAGCACGTTCTCGAGGACCGTCATCGTCGGGAAGAGCTCGACGTTCTGGAACGTGCGGGTGATGCCGAGCTTGACGACGCTGCTCGGCTGTGTTCGCAGTAGCGAGTGCCCGTCGTAGACCACGTCCCCGGAGTCGAGGCGGTAGAGCCGCGTGATCACGTTGAAGGCGGTCGTCTTGCCGGCCCCGTTCGGACCGATCAACCCGGTGATCGTGCCGTTCTCGACGTCGATCGAGACGTCGTCGAGCGCGACGATGCCGCCGAAGCGGAGCGAAGCGTTTTCGAGGGAAAGGAGACCCATCCAGACCGGGCGTAACCCTACGGAATCCTGGGACGAGGGGGAAGGGTCAGCGCCCGCGCCGCTCGCGGGCCGCCGTGTACTCCTCCCAGAGGTGCTCCATCGTGGTCGTTCTCGGCGCTTCGACGTGCGCCGCGTCGTAGGCCGTGTGGTTCACGGCGCGGACGATCGAGGAACCGTCGGCGGCGACGTCGATGACGTTGATGCAGGCGGGCGACTGCTCGAAGCCGCCGAGGAAGACCCTCGCGCCGGTGAGGGCGTGACCGAGGATCGCCCGGTTGACGCCGCCGTGGAGCACGAGCAGGAGCACGTCCCACGCCGGGTCGGCGAGCAGTGCATCGACCTCGGGAAGGACGCGCTCGAACAGCGCGTCGATCGACTCTCCGCCGAGGAAGCGCGTATCGAGTGGGACGACGCCGCGGAACGCGGTCGCCATGAGCTCGTGGACGGCTTCGGGTGCGACGCCACGAAGCTCACCGCTCTCGATCTCGCGGAGCTCGTAGCGCGCTTCCGCCTCGATCCCGGGTGCGACGATCGCCGCGGTCTCCATCGTGCGTGCGAGCCCGCTCGTCACGACGCGGTCGAACGTGATCGGGGCGAGCGCCGCCGCGGCTGTGTGCGCCTGGCGGCGGCCTTCCTCGGTGAGCACGACCTGCTCGGCGTCGAGCCCTTCGAAGTAGCGCACCTGCGCGTGTCGCATCAAGTAGATGCGCCGGCGTGCCGTTGTCACTGAGCGCGAAGCGAACGGCCGCCGGCGGCCTGCATGCCGGCCATCATTCCGGGCGGCGCGGCGCCGTCCGGGAAGCGGCCGACGAGCTCGCCGAGCAGCGCATCGGCGTCCCACTTGTCGTCGCTCTCGAACAGCTCGCCTGCACTCCAGCCGTGCAGCGCGTTGATCGCCCCGCCCCAGACGTGGAAGACCTGGCCGGTGATGTGCTGCGCCTCGTCGGCGCAGAGCGCGACGACGAGCGGCGACATGTTCGACGGGTCGAGCGGGTCGAAGCCCTCAGGCGGCGCGCCCATGTCGAACGTCTCCTCGGTCATCCGTGTGCGCGCGTTCGGGGCGAGGCAGTTGACCGTCGCGCCGTAGCGCTGCAGCTCCTGCGCGGCGATCAGCGTGAAGCCTGCGATTCCGGCCTTCGCGGCGCCGTAGTTCGCCTGGCCGATGTTGCCGAAGACGCCCGACGGGCTCGACGTGTTGATGACGCGGCCGTGCACCTCGTCGCCTGCTTTGGAGCGCTCGCGCCAGTAGGCGGCTGCGTGGCGTGTGGGCGCGAAGTGTCCTTTGAGGTGGACGGCGATCACGCTGTCCCATTCCTCCTCCGTCATGTTGACGAGCATCCGGTCGCGGAGGATCCCGGCGTTGTTGACGAGGATGTCGAGGCGCCCGAACGTGTCGATTGCGGCTTGGACGAGCTCGCCGGCCTGCGCGAAGTCGGCGACATTCGCGCCGTTCGCGATCGCTTCACCGCCGGCGGCTTCGATCTCCGCCACGACCTGCTGCGCGGGCGAGAGATCGTTGCCCTCGCCCGTGAGCGACCCGCCGAGGTCGTTGACGACGAGCTTGGCTCCGGCGTCGGCGAGAGCGAGTGCGTGCTCACGCCCGATCCCGCGCCCGGCCCCGGTGACGATCGCGACCTTCCCCGTGAGATTCGGCATGTGGGAGAGAATACGCGCATGGACTTCACGCTCACGCCGGAACAGGAGCTGATTCGCGCCTCGGCCCGCGAGTTCTGCGAGCGCGAGATCGTCCCGTACGCGCGGGACTGGGACCGCAGCGAGCGCATGGACGAGGGAATCGTCCCGAAGCTCGCCGGGATCGGCTTCCTCGGCTGCGCGCTGCCCGAGGAGCACGGCGGCATGGGTCTCGACACGATCTCGTACTGCCTCGTCATGGAGGAGCTGGGCCGCGCCGACTCGTCCGTGCGCGGGATCGTCTCCGTCAACAACGGCCTCGCCGGCAAGACGATCGCGAAGTGGGGGACGGACGAGCAGCAGGCGGAGTGGCTGCCTCGCATGGCGTCGGGCGAGGCGCTCGGGTGCTACGGGCTGACGGAGCCGGGATCGGGCTCCGATCCTGCATCGCTCGTGACGCGCGCGGTGCGTGACGGCGACGAGTGGGTGATCGACGGCTCGAAGATCTTCATCACGCTCGGCTCGTGGGCCGGGGTCGCGCTCGTTTTCGCGCGGACGGGCGGCGAGGGGCCACGGGGCATCACGTGCTTTCTCGTCCCGACCGATTCGCCGGGCTTCAGCGCGCGGAAGATCGACGGCAAGCTCGGTCTTCGCGCACAGGACACGGCGGAGCTCTTCTTCGACGGCGTGCGCGTGCCGGATTCCGCCCGGCTCGGTGACGAGGGCGCGGGGTTCAAGGTCGCGATGTCGGCGCTCGACAACGGACGGATCTCGCTCGCGGCGGGAGCCGTCGGTGTTGCGCAGGCATGCGTCGACGCGTCGGTCGCGTACGCCTCGGAGCGAACGCAGTTCGGCAAGCAGCTCGCACAGTTCCAGCTGATCCAGGAGCTAATCGCCGACATGGCCGTCGAGACGGAGGCGGCGCGCATGATGGCGTGGCGCGCTGCCGCACTTGCCGATCGCGGCGAGTCGTACACGCTGGCCGCGTCGCAGGCGAAGTACTACGCGAGCGAGGTCGCCGTGCGTGCGGCGAATGCCGCGCTGCAGGTGCACGGCGGCTACGGCTACGTCGACGAGTTCCCGGTCGCGCGCTATCTCCGTGACGCGCGCGTCCTGACGCTCTACGAAGGCACGAGCCAGATCCAGAAGCTCCTCATCGGCCGCGCTCTGACGGGCGAGAGCGCGTTCGTCTAGCGGCGTCGCCGTGGCCAACGCAGCCACGTCCGGTGCCTGGCACCGGACGTGTACTGCCGGGACAGTCTGTCCGGACAGAACATCTTGCGCTGCCACGGTGGCGAAGGCACGCTCGCGCGATGCCTCAGAGACCGCGCGACAGCACGCCCGGGATCCATCACGTGATCGTCCAGGCGACGGGCCCGATCGCGTACTACGTGGATCACATCGATCGTCTCGACTGGATGCGGCGCTTCATCCGGATCCTCGATCGGTATGCCTGGAAGTGCCTGATCGTGTGCCAGATGACGACCCACGTTCATACGGTCGTCGAGGTGCCGGACTGGTCCCTTTCCGAGGGCATGCAGCGACTCAACTTCGGCTATGGAACCGAATTCAACGCTCGACATGAACGGCGAGGGAACCTCGTCGGCCGGCGCTTCTGGTCGGAACGATCCAAGACGGACAAGCACGTCCTGGCCGCGTTCCGCTACGTCGCGCTGAACCCTGTTCGGGCCGGGATCTGCGAGCGCCCCGAGGAATGGTTCTGGAGCAGCTTCGCAACCTCGTGCGGTCTCGCGAGCACGTTTCCTTTCGTCGATCCCACGTACGTCCACGCGCTGCTGGACCCGACCGAGAAGGACATTGCAGATGCTCTCCTCGGCCTCGTCAGAGATGTCTAGCGGGGACACGTCCGGTGCCTGGCACCGGACGTGGCTCTTCGGGACGCGTCCGGTCAGACGACGCGATACTGCTCGAGGAACTGCGGCGAGGCGATTCGGAGGCGCGCTTCGACGTCTGCCTTGACGCGCTGCAGGGTGTCCGGCGGCACGTCGCCTGCACGGATCCTCCGCGCGAGCTCGCGCAGCTCCGTGTCGTCCTCGACGGGTAGTCCTTCGAGCTCGCGGTAGACGATGCCGAGTGCATTCATCGCGACGAGCATCCGGAAACGGAGCCGGTGGTCGGTGAGGGTCGGCAGGATCTCGCCGCCGAGGAACTCGAGGATCGCCTCAGCCAGCTCCTGTGCAGTCGGCCGCTCGCTCACGCCGCCCCAACCTTCTCCAGCAGGTGGCAGATCTCGTACTCGACCTCTGCGCCGAGCCGGCCCAGCGTTGCAAGCTCGACGCTGCGATCGAGGCCGCTGAGGTGCCGCTGCGCCTGCGTGAGGCAGCCGATCGCCCACGCGACGTTGCCTGCGAGCTCCCAGTAGTCGAGCTCCTCCGGCCGCACGTCGAAGCCGGTCAGCTCGTTGTAGCGCTCGAGGTACGGCCCGACGTCTCCGACGCCGCCGAGCCGCTTCTCCGGCACGCCGAACCGCCAGGCGCGCACCATGCCGAACGCAACGTCGCGCACCGGATCGTCGAGGTGCGCGAACTCCCAGTCGAGCACTCCGACGAGCCCCCGCTCGTCGACGACGACGTTCCCGATCCGGTAGTCGCCGTGATTCACGACGCGTGCACGCTCCGGCGGGCGGTTCTCACGCAGCCACCACAGCCCGAGCTCGATTGCCGGATGCGGCTCGCCGATCTCGTCGAGCTCCGTGACCATCCGCTCGATGCCTGCCTCCGGCAGGAACGGCAGCCGCGCCGGCGGAATCGCGTGGATCTTCGCGAGCTCCCCCGCGAGCTGGACGGGTAACCGCGCTCTCGCCGCAGCGAGCTCATCCTTCCGCACGATACGCCGGCCGATCGTGTCGCCCTCGAGCCGCTCCATCGCGAACGCCTCGCGGCCTGCGAGATCGGCGACGTAGCCGTACGGCTTCGGAACTTTCACGCCCGCGTCGTACGCCGCCTCGATCGCCGCATACTCCTGCGCGAGCGTCAACGTGTGGTGGTGCATGACGGTCGCAGCCGCCCGCCGCACGAGGAGCCGCTCGCCGTCCGCGTCCACCGACCACGCCTCCTTCGAAGCGCCTCCGGCGAGCAGCACCGGCTCGGAGATCTCGACCTCGCGGCCGAGGATCTCGGCCAGCGCGGCCTGGAACGCGTCTCTCATGTCTGTGCGATCATTGCTGGACATGGAGACGGTTGTCATCCCTGACCTCGTCACCGAGCGCCGTGAGCAGGTCCGCGCCTTCATGGACGAGCACATCTATCCGAACGAGACCGCCCTCATCGCGGAGAATGAGCGTGCCGACGCGCTGATCGCGAAGCTGCAGCAGGAGGCGAAGGACGCGGGTCTCTGGGCGCCGCACCTGCCGCCCGAGGCGGGAGGCACCGGCAGCGGCTTCATCGAGTACGCGTACCTCAACGAGGAGATCGGCCGCAGCTTCATCGCGCAGCTGATCTTCGGCTGCCAGGCACCGGACGCCGGCAACGGAGAGATCCTTCACCTGTTCGGCACGACCGAGCAGAAGCAGCAGTTCCTCGCGCCGCTCGTCGCCGGCGAGACGCGCTCGTTCTTCGGCATGACCGAGCCGGAGAACGCGGGCTCCGACCCGACAAATCTCGACAGCACCGCCGTGCGCGACGGCGACGAGTGGGTGATCAACGCGCACAAGTGGTTCTCGTCGGCTGCCGACGGCGCCGGCTTCGGAATCCTCATGGTGGTCACCGAACCCGAGGCGCCGCCACACAAGCGTGCGTCGATGATCGTCGTGCCGACCGACACGCCCGGCTACGAGCTCGTGCGGAAGGTCCCGGTGATGGGCCACGAGGGTCGCGGCTGGGGCACGCACTGCGAAACGCGCTGGACGAACGCGCGCGTGCCCGTGGCCAACACGCTCGGGGCGCCCGGCGACGGCTTCAAGCTCGCGCAGAAGCGACTCGGCCCCGGACGCATCCATCACGTCATGCGCTGGCTCGGCCAGATGCAGCGCGCGTTCGAGCTCATGTGCTCGTACTCGCTCGAGCGCAAGGTCGGCGGCGAGGCGCTCGCCGACAAGCAGACGATCCAGAACTGGATCGCAGAGTCGGCCGCCGAGATCCAGGCGTGCCGGCTCATGACGCTGCAGACAGCGCATCGTCTCGACGAGGGCGACGAGGCGCGTGTCGAGGTATCGCTGATCAAGTTCTACGCCGCGCGCGTGCTGCACGACGTGATCGACCGCGCCCTCCAGGTGCACGGCGGGCTCGGCATGACGGAGGACGCGCCGCTGGCGATGATGTATCGCATGGCGCGCGGTGCGCGGATCTACGACGGCGCTGACGAGGTGCACAAGATGGTCGTCGCCCGCAGGATCCTGCGCTCGTTCGAGGACGGCGGGACCTGGCGCTTCACGTAGTCCTGCAGGGAACGTACGTGCGTCTCGAGCCGCTCGAGGCGCGCCACGAGGAACCGCTGTGGGACGTCGCGCAGGACGAGGAGGTCTGGCGGTGGATGCGTGTCCGCGGCGACGAAAGCCGTGACGCGTTCCATGCGTGGTTCGAGGCGATGCTCGCGCCCGGGACGTTTGCGTTCGCGACCGTCGCCGACGATGTGCCGGTCGGGCACACGAGCTATCTCAACGTGCGCGCCGACGATCGGGTCGCCGAGATCGGGAACACGTGGCTCGCCCGCCACTCGTGGGGCACCGGAGCGAACACGGAGGCGAAGCTCCTCCTCCTTCGCCACGCGTTCGAGGACGAGGGCCTCCACCGCGTCGAGTTCAAGACCGACGCGAAGAACGAGCGGTCGTGTGCGGCGCTTGCCGCGCTGCCCGCGCAGTTCGAGGGGATCTTCCGCAAGCACATGCTCGTGCGGGGCGGGGAGCGGCGCGACTCTGCCTGGTACAGCGTGATCGACGACGACTGGCCCGCGGTGAAGGCCGCGCTAGTGGACCGGCTCGCGCGCAACGCGCGGTAGCCGCGCGCTCCACGCCGAGATCGCCGCAAGCCCGACGATTGCCGGGGCTTCGATCCCGACCATGTAGTAGCCGCTGTCCATCGGGTCGAGCAGGAGGCGGACGATCACGACGGCGACCGGAACGAGCCAGAGAGCGTGCGTCGAACGCCGGCCGAAGCGCGCGACCGCTACGCCGGCGACGAGCGCACAGCCACCCTGCGCGATCCGCAGCGGCCAGCCAATCGAGGTTCCCGGGCCGACGACGTACGACAGGAGCGACATGTCGGAGACGTGCCACCGGTATGAGCCCATGGCGAACTGGTGCTCGAGGATGAAGGGGAGATACAGCGCGGCGGCGATCCCGGCGGCGAGGACCGCGGCCGGTACCGCGGTGCGCAGTCGCGGCGCGAGCGCGAGCACGGCGATGCCGAGGATCCCCCACGTCTCGAAGCCGGCACTGAGCCCGATGATCACGGCCGCGATCACCGTCCGCCCGTTGCGAGCCTGGCTCGCGGCGATGATCCAGAGGAGCGGCAGGAGCGCGTTCGCCGGATGACTCGAGTCGACGCCGCTGCTCGTCAGCCCGGCGACGATCGCGACGAGCCCGGCGAGCGTCAGGACCTGCCGGTCGCGAACCCCGACGGCGTGCGCCGCCGAGACGAGCAGGACGGCCAGCACCGGCGCGACGACGAAACCGACCATGTGTCCGAGCGACCCGTAGAGCACGAGCTGGAGCGGTCCGACCTGGATCGCGGAATCGGCGAACGTGTGGCTCCACGCGCCGGACAGGAGGCCCCGGCCGGCGCGGTGGAACAGGGCGTAGTCCCCGGACGCGGCCGGAGCGACCGCAGCGGCGCAAACGGCAGGCAGAAGCCAGGGGAGATATCGCCTCACGCCTCAGCTATCGGCTTTCACCTGCTGCCGCTTGACCCGTCGCGCCGCAGGATCTGGGTGCACCGCGAGGTCGCGAGGAGGTTCCTCTCCTGGTCGAAGAGGTCGGCCGAGCAGAAGGCGACGCGGCGATTTCGCTGCACGACTCGCCCTTCCGCCAGCAACGGGCCCGGGCGTGCCGAGCGCATGAACTCGACCCGCAGGTCGGCGGTGAGGAAGCTCTCATCCTCCTCGAGCGTCGACCAGCAGGCGCCGCCCATCGCCGTGTCGAGGAGCGTCGTCACCATTCCGCCGTGCACGATCGGGCCCGAGGGCGCGTGGAAGCAGAACTCGGGCGTCGCGTCCCACTCGATCGCAGCGAGCCCGTCTCCCTGCGAGACCGAGCGGTACCCGAGTGTCAGCCAGATGTGCGGGGCAGGCAGGTCGCCGCCCCATCCGCGGCGCGACTTCGGGCTCAACGGGGCCCCGGGATGTGCGGGAAGCGGAACGAGACGACGCGGTTCGGCTGCACGACCCACGCGCCGCCGGTCTCCTCGTCGTTCAGCGCGCCCAATGCCGCCTCTGCGACGAACGACGGCTCCATCAACGGCACGTCGAGAACGCCGCGCAGCTCGTCGGGAACGATGCCCGTGTCGGTGTAGCCGGGGCAGAGCGCGTTGATCTTGATTCCCTGCGACGCGAGTTGCGGCGCGACGCTTCGCACGAAGCCGATCACCGCGTGCTTGGTCAGCGAGTAGATCGGATCCATGGGGGTCGGGGTGAGCCCCGCGAGCGATGCGGTCGCCACGATCGACCCGCCCTTCGGCATCAGGCGAGCCGCCAGCTCGCGCACGCCGTAGACGACGCCGTCCATGTTCGCCCGTACCGCCCGCCAGTACTGCTCGTCGGTCAGGTCCGCGATCGAGGTCTCGCCGGTGATGACGCCGGCGTTGAGGAACGCGGCGTCGTACTCGCCGTCGAGCGCGCGCCACGCACCGCTCTCGCCGACGTCGAACTCCGGCAGGTCGAGCGCGGTGATCTCCGCATCGCCGAGTGCGGCCGCGAACGCGCGCCCAAGCCCGCCTCGGCCGCCCGTGATCAACACCCTCACGGTGTCAGCACCACCTTGCCGACGCTCTTGCGGGATTCGACGAGCGCGTGCGCCTGCTCGACCTCGTCGAGCGGAAGCTCCGCTCCGACGAGCGGCCGCAGTGCGCCCGTCTGCCACAACCCGAGCAGCTCGCCCACTGCGGTGCCGACCACTTCGGGCTCGAAGCGCAGGAGCCGGCCGAGATAGAAGCCGTAGAGGCCGACGTTGCGCCCGACGAGCCGTGCAGGATCGATCTCGGTCCACGCGCCCGCCGCCGAGCCGATCGCGACGACCGCCCCGAGCGGCTTGAGACGCGAGAAGGATCCGGCGAAGAGCTCGCCGCCGACCGGATCGACGATGACGTCGACCGTGAGATCCTCCGGCAGCTCGTCGTAGACGTACGCCTCCTCGGCGCCGAGCTCGCGGCACACGCCGAGCTTCTCCGCCGAGCCGACTGCCGCGACCACTCGGGCGCCCAGCGCGCGGGCGACCTGGATCGTCGCCGTGCCGACGCCGCCCGCGCCCGCGTACACGAGAACCGTCGAGCCGCTGCGAACGCGCACCTGTCGTGTGAGGGGGATGTACGCGGTGAGAAACGTCAGCAGAAACGATGCGCCCTCGGCGAAGCTCGCCTTCTCGGGCAGCAGCACGACCTGTGCGCGGTCGACCGCGGCGAGCTCTGCGTAGCCGCCGCCGCCCGACGTGAACGCCATCACGCGGGTTCCGTCCTCCAGCTCGCCGGCGATCTCGGAGCCGAGCACGGCGGGCAATTCCGGCATCTGCGGATACCGGCCGTGCCGGATGAGCACGTCCGCGAAGTTGATCCCGGCCGCGCGCACCTGCACGAGTACCTTCCCGTCGTCGGTTGCCGGGTCGGGAAGATCGACGAGCTCGAACGGCCCGTCGACGGCGTTGATGACGGCGGCCCTCACCTGGACTGCGTCGGCGTCGGCTCGTGCGCGAACTCGTCACGCAACGCCGTTTTCCGGAACTTGCCGACGCTCGTCTTCGGAATCTCGGTGACGAACTCGAATCGCTCGGGCAGCCACCACTTCGCGAACTGCGGCGCGAGGAACTCGCGCAGATCGTCGGCGGTCGCCGACGCGCCCTCGCGCAGCACGACGACGCCGAGCGGCCGTTCGGTCCACTTCTCGTCGGGAATCGCGATCACTGCCGCCTCTGCGATCGCGGGATGCCCCATCAATGCGTTCTCGAGCTCGACGGAGGAGATCCACTCTCCGCCGGACTTGATCACGTCCTTCGAGCGGTCCTTGATGTGGATGAAGCCGCGCGGCGACAGCGAGACGATGTCGCCGGTCCTGAACCAGCCGTCGTCCGTCCAGCGGTCCGCCTGCTCCGGCGTGTCGTAGTAGCCGGACGCGACCCACGGGCCGCGAACCTCGAGCTCGCCCATCGCGTCGCCGTCCCACGGGATCTCCTCGTCGCCGACGCGCGCGCGGATCTCGACGAAGGGAAGCGGCATGCCGGCGAGCGCCATCAGGTCGAAGCGCTGCTCCTCGTCGAGCTCGGCGAGGTCGTGCGGGAGGCATGCGGTCGACGCGACGGGCGACGTCTCGGTCATTCCCCAGCCCTGCACGATCGGAATGCCGTGCCGCTGCTGGAACGCGGCGATCATCGCGCGTGGTACCGCCGAGCCGCCGACGAGCATCGCCTTGATCGCCGAGATGTCCCACCGGCCGGGGTTCGCGTCGAGCAGCTGCAGGATCCCCATCCAGATCGTCGGCACACCGGCGGCCCACGTGACCTTCTCCTGCGCGAGATCGTCGAGCAGGCTCTCGGGATCGAGATGCGGGCCGGGATAGACGAGCTTCGCGCCGAGCATCGTTGCGACGTAGGGGTAGCCCCACGCATTCGCGTGGAACATCGGTACGACCGGCAGGATCGCGTCGGTGACGGAGATTCCCATCCCGAGCGGATTGTTCGCGGCCACACCGAGCGTATGCAGCACGGTCGACCGGTGCGAGTACGTGACGCCCTTCGGCAACCCGGTCGTGCCGCTCGTGTAACACATCGCCGCCGCTTCGTTCTCGTCGAGATCCGGATCGACCCATGCGTCCGCGTCGGCGCCGGCGAGCAAGTCCTCGTATGAGTCCTCGACCACGAATACGTGCTCGATCTGCGTGCGATCCTTGAATTGCTCGAGGATCGGCAGCAGGCTGCGGTCGACGATCACGGCGCGATCGCCGGCGTGATTCGCGATGTACGCGAGGTCGTTCGGGTGCAGTCGCAGGTTCAGTGTGTGCAGGACGAAGCCGCCGCACGGGATCCCGAAGTAGGCCTCGTGGTGCTGGTGATGGTTCCAGCACAATGTCGCGACCCGGTCGCCGCGCTCGAGGCCGAGACTCCCCAGCGCGACGGCGAGCTGCCTCGCGCGCTGCATCGTGTCCTTGTACGTCGTGCGATGGAAGCTCTTGTCGGGGAGGCGCGTGACGATCTCGCCGTTCCCGAAGTACGTCTCGGAGCGCCGCAGGAGATGCGGGAGCGTCAGCTGGAAATCCATCATCAATCCGTCCACGGAACTCCTCCAGCTCGCGGTTGACAGATCCGAAGCGCTACGCGGTGACCGGCGCGCCGATGATCGCGTCTGCGATCTCCGCCCGCAGCGCAGTCGGACGGGCACCCATCCCGTGCAGCCAGAGCGCTCGCTTGTAGAACCGATGCAGTGGGTGCTCCCAGGTGAACCCTGTTCCACCGTGCACCTGGATCGACCGCTCGCACGCGGTGACCGCCGCCTCGGCTGCGAATGCCTTTGCCGCCGCTGCGGCAACGGCTGCCTGCTCGTCGTCTTCCGCGACACACCACGCGGCCCAGTACGCGAGCGAGCGTGCGAGCTCTACGTCCGCATAGGTGTTCGACAGCTGGTGCGACACGGCCTGGTAGACGCCGATGGGCCTGCCGAACTGCTCGCGGGTCGACACGTGCGCGATCGCAAGCTCGAGCACGCGCTGTGCGATGCCGACGGCCTCGGCGGCCTCCGCTGCGCGGGCGCGCGGAATGCTGACCGGGCCGGCGAGGGGTGTGCCGTTCCCCGCTTCGAGCCGTCCGACGGGACGGTCGGGATCGACGCTCGCGATCTCCTCGCCGCCGCCGGCGTGCGCCGCTCCGTCGCTGCCGACGACGTGGTCGACGGACCCGAGCCACGGCACGAGGCCGTGAATCTCGGCCGACCACTTCGTGGTGCCGGCGGCAACCGCTGCCCGATCCTCCGGGCCGAGCGCCGGCAGCGCGAAGCCGACCGTCGCGAGATAGGGGCCGGGGTAGAGGGCATAACCCATCTCCTCGAGGATCAGCGCCTCTTCGACGAAGCCGAGGCCGACGCCGCCCTCGTCCTCGGAGAGCGACACGCCGAGCCACCCGAGCTCGGCGAGCTCGGCCCAGCGATCGTCCTGCGGTGCGTCGAAGTCGCGGTCGAGCGGATACCGCTCGGAGAGCCACGCGCGCGCCGCGCTCTTCAACTCCTGCTGCTCTGCGGTCAGTGCGAAGTCCACGGCTAACGCCCCTTCGGAAGACCGAGCACGCGCTCGGCGACGATGTTGCGGAGGACCTCCGAGGTGCCGGCTTCGATCGTGTTGCCGCGGCTTCGGAGCTGCTGGTAGTGCCACCAGCCGTCGTCGAGGATCCCGTCCGCGCCGAGCAGCTCGCGACCGAGCTTCGTCATGCGCTGGTTCTGCTCCGACCAGCGCAGCTTGATCGCCGAGCCCTCAGGGCCTGGAATGCCGGTGCGCTGATACGTCCCGAGCGACCGGTAGTTGGTGTAGCGCAGCGCCTGCAGCTCGATCCACTCCTGCGCGACGCGGTCGCGCGCGACGGCGTCGCCGTTGACGTGCTCGCGCGCAACGTCGATCAGCCGGTCGACGCCGACCTCGAGTGCCGCCGTCAGCGCGAACCCGAGCGTGCCGCGCTCGTGCAGCAGCGTCGTCATCGCGACCTGCCAACCCTGGCCCTCCTCGGCGAGGAGGTTCTCGGCCGGGACCTCGACGTCGGTGAAGAAGATCTCGTTGAACTCTGCTTCGCCGGTGATCTGGCGGAGCGGCCGCACCTCGACCCCGGGCGCGTGCATGTCGACCATCATGTAGCTGAGGCCCTTGTAGCGCGGCGCCTCAGGATCGCTCAGGCCGATGAGGATGCACCAGTCGGCGATGTGCGCGAACGACGACCACACCTTCTGGCCGTTGACGACGAACGTGTCGCCCTTGCGCTCCATGCGCGTGCGCACGGCCGCGAGGTCTGAGCCCGCGCCCGGCTCGGAGAAGCCCTGGCACCAGATCTCCTCCGCGGAGAGGATCTTCGACAAGTGCGCCTGCTTCTGCTTCTCCGTGCCATGGGCCATGATCGTCGGCCCCGCCATCCCGATCCCGATCACGCCGACATGGGCGGGCGCCTGTGCGCGCGCCATCTCTTCGTAGAAGATCGCCTGGAAGCTGTAGGGAGCACCGGCGCCGCCGTATTCCGTCGGCCAGGTCAGCCCGCTGTAGCCGCCGTCGAAGAGCTTCCGGCTCCAGTCGCGGCCGAACTCGTCGCCGAAGCGCTGCTCGCCCCCGCGCCAGCCGCGGCGCTCCTCCGGCAGGTTGTCGTCCAGCCACGTGCGCAGCTCGGCGCGAAAGGCTGCTTCCTCGGGTGTATCGCGAAGGTTCATGATCGGAGCGTATCCGGTTCCGATCCGGAACTTCTACCCTGGTTGATCAGTCAGTCAACGGCTCCGCGGGCTATGCGGCGGCGGTGACGAGCCGGGCGTCGGCGGGATGAACCGCGACGACGGTGCGGCGGCGCTGGATGGGGAGCAGGCTGACGACGGCGACCACGATCCCGACGCCGACCCATTGCGTGAGGGCGACGAGGATCACGTGCTCTCCGAAGACGATCGTGGCCGCGGAGGTCGAGCGGGCGAGCGGCCGGCGGAACAGCGCGTCGGTGCCCCATCATCACGGCCGCAACGGTGATCAGCACGATGCCGGGCACCCGGGTGAGCCTTTCGACCATCGAAATGAGCTTAACCAGAGGCCTCGCGTCTAGGCTGTCGTGACGATGGACCGCTCAGATCTTCTGTCGTCGGAGCTCGAGGATCTGTGCGCCGAGGCGCGGCGCGTACGCGACGACCGCGCCGGTGGGCTCGTCACGTACTCCCCGAAGGTCTTCATCCCGCTCACCAAGCTCTGCCGCGACGTGTGTCACTACTGCACGTTCGCCGCACCGCCGCGCCGTGGCGAGCGTGCCTATCTGACCATCGACGAGGTGGTCGAGATCGCCGCCGCGGGAGCGGCAGCCGGCTGTCGCGAGGCTCTCTTCACGCTCGGTGACAAGCCGGAGCTGCGCTATCGCGCCGCCCGCGAGGAGCTCGCGGCGCTCGGTTGCGCGACGACGCTCGAGTACCTCGCGCGTGCGGCCGACGCAGTCCTCGAGCGCACCGGTCTGCTGCCGCACCTGAATCCCGGCGTGCTCACGGTCGACGACCTGCGTGCGCTGCGGCCGCGGTCGGCCTCGATGGGGATCATGTTGGAGACGACGTCCGACCGGCTCTCTCAGCGGGGCGGACCGCACTTCGGCTCTCCCGACAAGCATCCGGCCGCTCGTCTCGCGACGCTCGACGCCGCAGGCGCCGAGCGCGTGCCGTTCACGACGGGGATCCTGATCGGGATCGGCGAGACGCGGGCGGAGCGGATCGACGCGCTGCTCGCGATCCGCGAGTCGCACGAGCGCCACGGCCACGTGCAGGAGGTGATCGTGCAGAACTTCCGGGCGAAGCCCGGGACGCGGATGGTCGATGCGCCCGAGCCGAGCGTCGACGACCATCTCTGGACGATCGCGGTCGCCCGGATCCTGCTTCCTGCCGATGTGCACCTGCAGGCGCCGCCGAACCTCACCGCGGACTTCGCCGTTCTCCTCGACGCCGGCATCGACGACTGGGGCGGCGTCTCCCCCGTGACGATCGACCATGTGAACCCGGAGGCGCCGTGGCCCGCACTCGATGCTCTTCGAGAAGCCACACGCAGCCGTGGGATGGAGCTCGCGCCGCGGCTGCCGGTGTACCCGGACTGGCTCGGCGAGGAGTGGCTCGATCCCGCCGTGCGCCCGGTTGTCCTGCGCGTCTCCGACGCGCTCGGTCTCGCGCGCGAGGACGGCTGGGCACCCGGCGACCCCGTGGAGGTGCCGTTCGTACCGCGCGACGCGCTGCCGCTCGACACGCACGACGAGCTCGGGGAGGAGGAGATCGCGCGGCTCTTCCGGGCGCGAGGAGAGGAGCGCGAACGCGTCTTCGCGGCGGCCGATCGCCTGCGGCGTGACGTGTGTGGCGACGATGTCAGCTATGTCGTCACGCGCAACATCCAGTACACCAACGTCTGTTACTTCCGCTGTGGGTTCTGCGCGTTCTCGAAGGGCAAGCTCGCCGCGAACCTGCGTGGGCCGGCGTTCCTCGTGCCGCACGAGGAGATCGTTCGACGCGTCGTCGAGGCGTGGGATCGCGGCGCGACCGAGGTGTGCCTGCAGGGTGGGATCCATCCTGCATTCGACGGCGACTACTACGAGTCGGTCGTACGGACGATCAAGGATGCGGTGCCCGACATGCACGTGCACGCCTTCTCGGCGCTCGAGATCTGGCAGGGGGCCGCGACGCTCGGCGTTGCGTTGCCCGACTATCTCGCGCGACTGCGCGACGCGGGTCTCTCGTCGCTCCCAGGCACGGCGGCCGAAGTCCTCGACGACGAGGTGCGCGCGCTGATCTGCCCCGACAAGATCACGACGGCGCAGTGGCTCGAGGTCCACGACACCGCGCATGCCGTCGGTCTTCGCTCGAACAACACGATCATGTACGGGCACGTCGACGGTCCGCGCAACTGGGCCCGGCATCTGGTCGCCGTGCGTGAGCAGCAACAACGAAGCGGCGGCTTCACCGAGTTCGTGCCGCTGCCGTTCGTGCCGATGGAGGCGCCGATGTACGTCAAGGGTCGGGCGAGACGCGGTCCGACGTTCGGCGAAGCGCTGCTGATGCACGCAGTCGGCCGGCTCGCGTTGCATCCGTGGATCACGAACGTGCAGGCGTCGTGGGTGAAGCTCGGCCCGCGCGGCGTCGCGGCCGCGTTGCGTGCAGGTGTGAACGATCTCGGCGGGACGCTGATGAACGAGTCGATTTCGCGCGCGGCGGGCTCCGAGCACGGGCAGGAGATGACGCCGGAGGAGATGGAGGCGCTGATCGGCGCGAACGGCCGGCGACCACGCCAGCGCACGACGCTCTATGCGGATGCGCCGCCCGAGCGGCGGGAAGCGAGTTTCGGCGCGCCGCCGTGCGTCGAGCCGATCAATCCGCCCGTCCGCGAGGCAGGATTGACGGCTCCGTCGCGCCTCGTGCGCCCGGGATTCGCCGTCGCGCAGCCAAGCTGACGTTGGAGGGCCGTTTAAGCATTCCCTGTGAATCGCGGCGCGTTCATGAAGCGCTTACGAAACGTGGGTACTACTGGTCACATGAACATTTTCCGCCGCAGCCACGTCAGGGTCGTACTGCTCGTTCTCGTGGGAGTCGTCGCCGTCGCTGTCGGCGCGGGCCTCGCGCTCGCTGACAACAAGGCTGCGCCGATCGGCACGGGAGTCGTCGTCATCGAGACCAATCTCGCGTATCAGAACGCAGCGGCGGCGGGGACCGGGATGGTTCTGACGTCGTCGGGTGAGGTGCTGACGAACAACCACGTCATCGCCGGCGCCACGACAGTCAAGGTTGTCGTCCCGGGCACCGGGAAGCGCTACTCGGCTCAGGTGGTCGGGTACAACCGGACCGCCGACGTCGCCGAGTTGCGGCTCCAGGGCGCCTCGAACCTGAAGACCGTCTCGATCGGCAACTCCGCAAAGGTGACGGTCGGCCAGGCCGTGACGGCACTCGGCAACGCGGGCGGCACCGGCAAGCTCACCTCGGTGAAGGGCACCGTGACCGGGCTCGGCAAGTCGATCACCGCGAACGACGAGCAGGGCGGGTCCGAGCAGCTGACCGGGCTCATCGAGACGAACGCGAACATCCAGCCGGGCGACTCCGGTGGACCGCTGCTCGACCGCGCGGGTCACGTGATCGGCATGGACACGGCCGCCTCGAGCGGCGGCGGATTCCAGATGGCCGACGTGACGACCGATGCCTATGCGATTCCGATCGCCAAGGCCAGGGCGATCGTGAAGCAGATCGATGCAGGCAAGGCGTCGAAGACCATCCACATCGGGGACACGGCGTTCCTCGGCATCCAGGTCCAGGCCGTGCCCGGCGACGGCTTCGGCGACGCCGGCTCCCCGGGCGCGTTGATCGCCGGCGTCGTCTCCGGCGGGCCTGCAGCATCGGCCGGCCTCGTCGCGGGCGACGTGATCACCGCGCTCAACGGCCAGGCCGTCTCGTCGCCCGACGAGATCCCGCCGGTCATCCTGGCGCTGAAGCCCGGGACGACCGTCGCCGTCACGACTACCGATCAGTTCGGTCAGAGCCAGACGACGCAGGTCACGCTCGGCAGCGGCCCGCCGCAGTGAGCCGCGCCGAGCGGGTCGCTCCTAGCGGTTCGCCTGGAGCGCGGCGAGAAGCTCCTGGTGGCGGCGCTCCTCGTCGGGCATGCCCTCCTCGACCGGCTCCTGCCGGTTTCGAGCCTGCATCATCTGCATCGCTCCTTCGTTTGGCGCACACTGCGCGCCCAAGCTACGACTTGCGTCGCCGTGCGTCGAGTCAGCGGAGCGGTGGGCTCTCGGTCTGACCGAGCAGCCACGACGTCCGCAACTCGCGCGCGCGAGTCTCGAGCTCGGCCAGCAGTGAGCGGGCCTCCTCGAGCCTCGGACGGAACGCATCGACCCGCTGGAGCTCCGTCGCCATCTCCGTGAGCGAGCTGTCGGGATCGGCCGTGAGTTCGGCGAGGCGCTGTTCGCTCGATGCGATGTGCGCGCTCAGCGTCCGCACGAGGCCGTCCGACTGATCGATCAGGTCCCGCAATTCGGTCTCCGTGACGGGCTGATCGTCCAGTACTTCCCGCAGCCGAGCGAGCAACGCGAGATCGGGCGTGTCGGTCATGGCAGGGAGCTTGCCAGATCGGGCGCCCTAGTCGGCGGCGCGGAGCTGCTCGAACGCCTGCTCGAAGAGCTCGCGGGGCTGTGCTCCGAGCACGAGCAGGCGGCGGTCGAGCACGAACGCGGGCACGCCGGTGACGCCGATCGTGTGTGCCTGCGCGGTCGACGCGAGCACCCGTTCGAGATACACCGGATCGTCCCACGCGGCCTTTGGATCGTCGATCCCGACCTCGGCCGCGAGACCGCGGAGCCCGTCTGCGTCGCCGATGTTGCTCCCCTCGCTCCAATAGGCGTCCATGAGGCGGTCGTGCATCTCGGCGCCGAGACCGCGCTCGCGCGCCAGCTCCGTCAGTTGCTGCGCGAGCCGCGTGTTCGGGACGACGTCGGGCGGGTTGTACGTGAGGCCCTGCTGCTCGAAGCGCGCTCTCATCTGGTCCTGCATCCCGCCGCCGCGACGGGCCTGCAGCTCGGAGCGCGAGACGCCCTCCGGCGGATACTCCGGATGAAGATCGAACGCGAGCCATGTGACTTCGGCACCGAACCGGTCCCGCATCCACTCGGCCGTGGGCTGGCCGAGCCGGCAGAACGGTCAGATGTAGTCGGACCAGATCGCGACGGTGTGCTCGCTCATGTCTCCTGCTCGTACCGAAGCAGGTCGTCGACGGATTCCCTGCGCCGGATCACGCGGGACTCGCCGCCGCGCACGAGCACGACCGCCGGCCGCGGCACGCCGTTGTAGTTCGAGCCCATCGTCAGCGTGTACGCGCCCGTTGCGGGAACGGCGAGCAGGTCGTCACGGCGCGGGTGCGGCAGCTCGGCCGCGTCGATCAGAACGTCGCCCGACTCGCAGTGCTTGCCGGCGATGCGGAACACGCCGTCGGCGAGCTCGTCGGCGCGATTCGCGAGCAGCGCCTCGTAGCGTGCTCCGTAGAGCTGTGGCCGCGGATTGTCGGACATGCCGCCGTCGATCGCGGCGTAGTGGACGCCGCCGCTGTCCTTCACGACGCCGATGCGGTAGAGCGTTACGCCCGCGCGTCCGACGAGTGAGCGCCCCGGCTCGAGCACGACCTGCACGGGGTGCGGCCAGCGCTCGCGCAGCCGCTGCACGAGTGGGCCGACGAAGTCCTCGATCTCCGGCACCTGCTCGTCGCGCGTGTAGCGGATGCCCAGCCCGCCGCCGATGTCGAGCACGGTGGGCGTCCAGCCGAGCTCGGCACGGGCACGCTCGCAGAATGCGGCGAGCCGCTCGACCGCGACGAGGCTCTCGTCGACCTGCGCGAGCTGGGAGCCGACGTGGAAGTGCACGCCGACCACGTCGATGCCGAGGCTCCGCGCTTCGTCGATCACCGCCAGCGCCGGATCGGCGGCGAGCCCGAACTTCGAGCCCTCGTGCGCCGTCTGGATCGACTCGTGTGTGACCGCGTCCACGCCGGGCGTCAGGCGCACGAGCGCGCGGCGCACGCCGGCCGCCGCCGCCCGCCCGGGCTCGTCGGAGGCGTCGAGCACGACCGTCGCCTCCGCCTCTGCTGCACCCCGCAGCTCGGCGTCGGACTTGTTGTTGCCGTGAAAGAGGATGCGCTCGCGGTCGATTCCCGCCGCCTGGGCGACGGCGAGCTCGCCGAGCGTGGAGACGTCGGCGCCGACGCCCTCCTCCGCCAGGATCCGCAGCAGGGCGACGTTCGGGAACGCCTTCGTCCCGTAGACGACCAGGGCGTCCGGCGCCGCGGCCCGGTAGGCGCGCGCCTGCGCGCGGATGGTCTCCTCGCAATACACGACGAGCGGCGTTCCGTGCTCGACGGCGAGGTCGGCCGCGGAGACGCCGCCGAGCGTCAGCCGGCCGTCCTCGACACCCGCCGAAAGGGGGAATAGCTCCAGCACTGTGAGATTGCTAGCATTAACAGGCGATGAAGGAGCTGCTTGCATAGATCAGGGAGTCAAGCGCGGCGACGCCGCGTCGGTTCCCCACGGCCTCTCTCGCGAGAGGCTTTTTTGTCTCTGGAGGACGGATGAGCCGGTACGACTCGAAGGCAATCGAAACGAAGTGGCAGCGTGTCTGGGAGGACGCGAAGGCCTTCCACGTCCCGAATCCGGAGCCGGGAGCGGACCCGAGCGCGAAGAGCTACGTCGTCGAGATGTGGCCGTATCCGTCGGGGACGCTGCACATGGGGCACGTCCTCGTCTACACGATCGGCGACGTCATCTCGCGCTTCCGCCGCCGCAACGGCATGCACGTCCTGCATCCGATCGGCTTCGACTCCTTCGGGCTGCCCGCCGAGAACGCGGCGATCCGCGAAGGCGGCCATCCTCGTGAGATCACGGAGCGCAACATCGCGACCATCACGAAGTCGATGCGGCGCATGGGATGGGGCTTCGACTGGGATCGCATGATCTCTGCGCACGAGCCGGAGTACTACAAGTGGGACCAGTGGCTGTTCCTCAAGCTGCTGGAGGCGGGGCTCGCATACCGCAAGGGCTCGCCGGTGAAGTGGTGTCCCGTCGACCAGGTCGTGCTGGCGAACGAGCAGGTGCACGACGGGCGCTGCGAGTACTGCGGCTCCGAGGTCGTGTCGAAGGATCTCGAGCAGTGGTTCTTCAAGACGACGGCCTACGCCGACGAGTTGATCGACGACCTGGACACGATCGAATGGCCCGAGCGCATCAAGGCGATGCAGCGAAACTGGATCGGGCGCAGCGAGGGAGCCGAGATCCTGTTCGCGATCGAAGACCTCGACACCGACGTCTCGGTCTTCACGACGCGGCCGGACACGCTGTTCGGCGCGACGTTCTTCGTACTCGCGCCCGAGCATCCGCTGGTCGGGCAGTTCATCGAGCGCGCAGCCGACCCGGACGAGCTGCGCGAGTACGTGAGCAAGGCCGAGGTGAAGCGCGGCGAGGAGCGTGCGGCGGCCGAGGAGAAGACGGGCGTCTTCACCGGCTTCTACGCCACGAACCCCGTCAACGGCGCGCGCATCCCGATCTGGGTCGCCGACTACGTGCTGATGGACTACGGCACGGGTGCGATCATGGCGGTGCCTGCTCACGACGAGCGCGACGGCGCGTTCGCGGAGACATTCGGCCTTCCCGTCGTCCAGGTGATCGACGACCAGGGCGTTCTGATCAACTCCGAGCAGTTCGACGGAGTCCCCGCGGACGAGGCGAAGCCCGCGATCGTCGCCTGGCTCGGCGAGCGCGACCGTGCCGAGCCGTCGATCAACTTTCGACTCCGTGACTGGGGCTTCTCGCGTCAACGCTACTGGGGCTGCCCGATCCCGATCATCTACTGCGACGACCACGGCGCTGTCCCGGTGCCCGAGAACGAGCTGCCGGTGGTGCTGCCCGACATCGAGGACGTCAAGCCGAAGGGCATCGCACCGCTCGCGAGTGCGGTGGACTGGGTGCGCGCACCGTGCCCCGTGTGCGGGAACGAGGGTCGGCGCGAGGTCGAGACGATGGACACCTTCGTCGACTCGTCGTGGTACTTCCTGCGCTTCTGCGATCCGCACAACGACGAGGCGGCGTGGGATCGCCGGGTCGTCGACTGGTGGAATCCGGTCGACCAGTACATCGGCGGAGTCGACCACGCGACGATGCATTTGATCTATGCGCGGTTCTTCATCAAGGCGCTGAACGATCTCGACCTCGTCGGCTTCCGGGAGCCGTTCATGAAGCTGTTCACGAACGGCTGGGTGCAGCTCGGCGGCTCGAAGATGTCGAAGTCGAAGGGCAACGTGATCGGCCCGGAGGAGCTGGTCGAGGCGTACGGGGCGGACGCCGTGCGGCTGTACATCCTCTTCATCGGTCCCGCCCGCGAGGACATGGACTGGACGGACGAGGGGATCGACGGGATGCAGCGCTTCGTCCGCCGTCTCTACCGGCTCGTCGGCGAGGTTTCCGAGCGCGCGCCTCAGGGCGACCCGCCGGTGAGCGACCTGACGCGGAAGGCGCACGCGACGATCGCGAAGGTGACCGACGACGTCGGCCGGCGCCAGTCGTTCAACACGGCGATCGCCGCGATCATGGAGCTCGTCAACGAGCTGTCGAAGGCAGGGCCCGACGACCCGGCCGCACGCTTCGCTGCGGAGACCGCTGTGTCTCTGATCCAGCCCTACGCGCCGCATGTCTCGGAGGAGCTGTGGGAGCTGCTGGGGCACGAGCGGCTGTGGGAGCAGCCGTGGCCGGTCGCCGACGAGGCGCAGCTCGTGCGCGGCACGTTCGAGCTCGTCGTGCAGGTGAACGGGAAGGTGCGCGACCGCTTCGAGGTCGACACGGGAACGGCGGAGGACGCCCTCGTCGAGCGCGCACGTGCGTCCGCGCGTGTTCAGGCGCACCTGGACGGCGCGCAGATCCGCAAGACGATCGTCGTCCCGGGCAAGCTCGTCAACTTCGTCGTCGGCTAGTAGAATCCGGGCAGCGCGGCCGGGGCCGCGTCCAGTCCGCGGAAAGGGCCGAGCCCACCCTCGTCGATCGTCGCACCATCGTCACCGACTTCTTTCCGCCCGGATCTGCGGACGACGGGCACGACGGAAAGGAGTTGCAGTGGCCACCGTCCTCAACCTGGAGCAATTGCGCAAGCAGGCGAAGGAGCGCGTGCGTGCGCGTCGCGCCGACGGCGACGAGCTGAAGCTCGCCGACGCGCAGCTCGAGCTCGCGCGCGAGCTCGGCTTCGCCAGCTGGGCGAAGCTGAAGCAGTACATCGAACGCCTCGACCTCGAGCAGCCGTTCCACACCGATCTCGAGTACTACGAGGGCCGGGCCGACGGCATCGCGACGACGGGTGGTGTGTCCATCGCCGAGGCGCGCCGCGATCTCGCGCAGCGGCACGGCTTCTCGAGCTGGCGCGTGCTCACGCGCCACGTCGAGGCTCTGCGCGACGAGACCGAGCCTCCGACGCCGTTCGTGCTCGCCTATCGAGCAGTGGAAGACGGGGACCGGGGGACGCTCGTCGATCTGCTCGACCGGTACCCCGAGCTCGTCCGGCAGCGCGGCACGAACGGCAACGACCTGCTCGGCATGGCCGACGGCCTGTCGCTCGTTCGCCTGCTGCTCGAGCGCGGCGCCGATCCGAATCGCGGCAACGACTACGGCTGGACGAAGCTGCACCAGGCGGGATACTCGAACCGGCGCGAGCTCGCGCAGGTCATGCTCGACGCGGGTGGCCGCGTCGATCTCTTCGCGCGCGGCGACGGCGGAACGCCCCTTGTCGCAGCGCTCTTCTGGGGGCATCGCGACGTCGTCGATCTGCTCGGCCGCGAGCCGCGGAACCTCCGCGTCGCCGCGGGGCTCGGCGATCTCGACCTGATCCGCGAGCTCGCGGGCACGGCGGAAGCGGGTGCGCACCGCGGCTTCTACCGGCCGCACGGCGGCTTTCCCGCCTGGGAGCCGTCGGACGATCCGCAGGAGGTCGTCGACGAGGCACTCGTCTGGGCGGCGAAGGCGGACCGCGTCGAGGCGTTGTCGCTGCTCGTCGAGCTCGGCGCCCGCGTCGACGCCGATCCGTATCGAGGGACGCCGCTCGCCTGGGCCGCGGCGAACGGGCGCGTTGCTGCGATCCGAGAGCTCATCGCGCTCGGTGCAGATCCGGACCACCGGGGGACGTTCGGCGGGCCGACGCACGGCCAGGGCGTCACCGCGATCCAGCTCGCGGCGCAGTCGGGCAAGCGCGACGCCGTCGAAGCGCTGCTCGAGCTCGGTGCAGATCCGGCGATCCGCGACGCGATCTACGACGGTCCCGCATCCGGCTGGGCCAAATCCGGCGGGCACGACGAGATCGCCGCGCGTCTCGAAGCTCTCGGCGGCTAGCGCGGATCGGGGCGGTCGATGTTCCAGTGCTTCGCGGCGGTCACGATCCAGCGGTCGCTGTCACGTGGAAGCATCGAGAAGCGCGTGATGACGCGCTGGCCGCCTTCGTGGTCGCCGTAGAGGATGTCGATGATGATCCGTTCGCGGCTCTCGACCAGCCGGCGTACGTCGGCGAACTCTGTGGTGGTCGGATCTCGAAGCGCGCCTTGCCAGAATCCGATGTCGCCCGGAGGGATGTAGAGGTCTCGCGTGAGGGCGTGGAAATCCTCGATCGGGTTGTGGTTGTCACTGAGCCGGACGCCGCGGTAGACGTTCCAGCCGTGCATCACTGCGATGCCGGAGCCGGCGTTGCGGACGGCGAAGCCGAGATAGACGGCCTCGTCGGTCGCTTCGGCGGCACCACCCCCGCCGGGGGCGACGAGCCACTTGTCGTCCATGAAGCCGATCTTCTGCGGCGGGTCGTCGAGGCGCGACGGCATCAGGAGCGGCCGTAATCCTGCGAGCATCGAGCGCTCCGCGGCGCGGGCCGCGCGATTCGCCGAGCGCACAGACGCGAATGTCGCTGCCGCGAGGACGAGCGTTCCGCCCGCCGTCGCGAGCGACGAGATCGTCACCCAGTCGGCCATGGCACGAGTCTACGAGTCGTCGCTGCGGACGCGCGCGGTGCGCGCCGATCTAGTGGTCGTCGAACCCGAAATGAGCGGTGGCGCTGTCCTGAAGCTTGTTCGCTGCGGGGAGCGTTGCGACGGCGATGGCGGCACCGGCCGACAGCGTTCCCACGACGAGAACGATGCGCAGAGCGGCGCCCGGCAGCCGAGCCGATAGAGCGCGCGGAAGCTTCAGGACGTGTGCGAGGACGTGGACGCCGAACGCGCCCGCCCAGACGACGAAGCTTGCCTTGTGCAGGCCGACGAGCGTTCCTTGCGTCTGGTCGAGGACGAGCAGCGCGACGCCGGTCGCGAGCACGAGGATCGTCGAGACGACGAGCACCGGGCCGACGAGAGCGCGTAACGCGATGTGGGGCGGACCACGGCGGACGTACTCCTCGCCGCCGCGGTAATAGCGGAGCATGCGCCACCCCGTGCTGCCGACCTTCAACGCGACGACGGGGATCAGGAGCATCCCGACGAACGCGTGCACGGTGAGGAGCGACCTGAGCTGCAGCAGCGTCGCGCCCTCGACGAGGAGGAGCACGATCAGCACGGTCGCGACGATCGCAGTCAACTGCTCGTTGCCCGAGCTCCCGCCCGAGCGTGTCCGCATTATCCGTTTCACCGACATAGCCAAGTCGCGACATAGCCAAGCAGAGGGACATGAGAGAGTTCTGAATCGCACAGCTCGATGCCTTTCCCGGAGTCGGGCCCGCGACTGCGGGAGTAGCGACAATCGTCGACCGGCGTCAGGAGAGCGCGCGCTCGAGGGCGGCACGATCGCTGGGCCCACCGTGCGTGGCGAGCACATGCTCGACCGGCCGCTCGAGCAGCGGGCGCAACCCCTCGATGACCTGCTTGGGCGTCACGCCCTCAGGTAACCACTCGGGCGGAATCTCGAGGCCCTGGCCGAAGTCGACGAGCGTGTCGCCGGCGATGACCGCACCGTGGCTCTCGACCCAAAGCACGACGTCGTTCGCCTCCTTTCCCGGGAACGCCGCGACTCCGACGGGCAGCCGATCGCCCGCCGAGAACAGGTGCCCCTCGACGGTGTCGCCGGCGAGCAGCCAGGCCACGTCCGGGCTGCCCTCGTCGGGCGGAGGCACGAACACCGCGGCGTGGAGCCGCTCCGCGAGGCTCTGCGTGTCGCGTTCGTGCCACGGGCACGTCAACACGATCGCCGGCTGTCGGTCGGCCGCAAGCTCGATGATCTCTCTCGGCGCGGCCAGCGGATCGAACAGCAGCATCTGATCGCCGTTGTCGATCGCGTAGGACGAAACCACTCCCGCCTTACTCGGCGTCTCGGCGATGGCCGCAAGGCGTCGGCGAAGCGCCTCGCTCTCCGGTCCCGACCAGTCCGGGTGCGGTGCCTCCCAATGCCAAAGACCAGGCGCCAACTCACGCACGGCCGCATGCTAAATGCCCCAGGGCGTTTGGGGTTCGGTGGCTTCTCGACGCGCTCGACCGTGTAGCGCTATGTGCCCTTGGGCAGCAACCCGATCGCCTTGTGCCGAGGCCGGAGCACAGCGATCGAGCGGCGTTCGCGGCCTACGGAGGGGGAATCCGGCCAGGCCCCCTCTCGATGACCTTCACCGTGCCCAGACTCGGCGGACCAGGCCCCGCAGGCGTGTTCGGGTGTGGGGCGACATCGGAGACGATGCCTGTCTGGAAGTTCATGACGAATACGTCGGTGATCGTGCCGTCATCGAGGTACCAGGTGACCATCAGCATCTTGTTTCCGACCGGCATTGCAACGTAGTTGGAGACGAAGCGCTGACCGTTGTCGGGCACTGCGTGCGCGGACACCGTCGTCGCCCCGTACGTTTGCTGGAACGTGAACCCGGTGTTGGCCCCGAGCGGGTAGCTGGTTTGGATCACGTACCTGCTCAGGTCGACCTGGTTGATCCGGTTGGGGAACCCGGTGATCGTCGGCGCGTCGGCGTTGGCGACCGCAATGCCCATCGTCGCAAAGGCTACGAGCGAGACGAGGAGCGCCTTTCTGTAGCGAACCATCTCGACTCCTTTCGTGAGTCCGTCGTCACCCTCGGGCCGCGCCCTCCCGCAGCTGGAGAACGGGCCAGAAAGGTGAGCCGCGAGCTTATAACCGTGTTTGACCGTGCCAAAACCGCAACGCCTGGCCGCCGACGGCGGCGACCGTGCGCCACGACGTGAGACCATGGGTGTCGTGAGCTTGCACGTCGCTCGGCGGAATCGGGTCTCCGTGGGTCTTGTCGCCGCGATCGTCGGTCTCGCCTTCGCCGACTCCTCGATCGTCGTTCTCGCGCTGCCGCAGCTCTACGGCCAGTTCCACACCTCGATCGAGGGCGTGTCCTGGGTGCTAACTGCGTACAACGTCGCGGTTGCGGTCGCGTCGCTCGCGCTCGTGTTGTTCGTACACAGGGTCAACGGCAAGCTCGTTCTCGCCGCAGGCCTCGTCCTCTTTTTTGCTGCGTCCATCGCCAGCTCAGCGGCCGGTGGCTTGGCGTTCCTGATCGCGGCGCGGGGCGTCCAAGGAGTCGGCGCGGCGCTGCTGCTCGCCGGCTCGCTTCCCATGCTCGTCGGGCTCACCGGATCTGCGAGCGCCGGAGCGGCAGTCTGGACGCTGGCCGGGACATTCGGTGCCGCGCTCGGCCCCGCGCTCGGCGGGGCGCTCACCCAGGCGTTCGACTGGCGCGCGATCTTCGCCGCCCAGGCGCCGGTGGCATTACTTGCGCTGATCGCCGCCGTGATCGCCCCGCCCGTCGAGCTCGAGGAAGGCTGGCGTCGAATGCTCCGTCGCACAGCCCCGGCGAACGTCTGTCTCGGTCTGCTCTTCGGCGCCCTCGTCGGCGTGCTCTTCCTCGCAGTCCTCCTCGTGATCACGGTTTGGGGGTACTCGCCGATCGGCGGCGCGGCGATCGTCAGCGTGCTCCCGGCAGCAACGCTCGCGGTCCGTCCCCTCGAGCGCCGGCTTCCACCCTTGTACGCCGTCTGCGGCGGCGCGGCGTTGCTCGCACTCGGACTCGTCGCGCTCGCACTCATCCCCTCGCCGACGACCGCGTATGTCATCGTCGCGCTCGCATTTTGCGGCGCCGGTCTCGGACTGTCGATTCCGATCCTCTCCCACGCCGCGCTCAACACGAAGGCCGGGCTCGCGCGCAGCGGCACACTCACCGTCGGCATGCGCCACCTCGGCCTCGTGCTGGCCCTTGGTGTGATCGCGCCGTTGCTCGCGTCGACGCTCCCGCCCGCCGGAGACCGTGCGGAGCTGCGAGCGACATCTGTTCTGCTCGACGCCCCGATCCCGATCTCGACGAAGCTCCCCATCGCCTACGACCTCGTCGGCCTCTTTCGGAAGGCGCGTCAGGGCGAGGTGCCCGACCTTGCACAGCCGTTCGACGCCCACGGCGCGCAGCACGACGCCGCGCTCGCATCCGTTCGCGATCGCCTCGTGAGCGCAATCGAGGAGACGATCACACGGTGCTTCCGGCCGGCGTTCCTCTTCTCGGCGCTTCTGGCCGCGCTCGCTATCCCGATCGCGTTGGCCTTCCGGCGACTGGTCGCCCCGTGAAACCTTCTCGCGTCACGACGTCGGTTGCCATCCTCACCGCGCTCCTGGTCGGCTCACTCGCGCTTGTCATCATTGAACTGGCGAACGGCGCCGCCGGCTCCGTCTCCCCGGCGATCGCACGCCCGTGTGAAGCACGTCAGCCGTTCGAGGGGCGGGGCTTCGACGCGACCGTCCAGCGCGTTGTCCTCGAAGGCCTCGACGGCGCTGCGTGCAAGCTCGGAACGACCCGGGAGCAACTCGTGCTCTCGCTGAGCCCAGCCTCGCGGCAAAAGGGACCCTGGAACCGACACACGATCGAGGTCGCCGTGCGCGAAGGACTCGTGCACGCTGTCGACGCCGAATCGCAGCAAGGCCATATCCCTGCGCTCCTCGTCCCGCTCCTCCATCGTCTGGTCCGCTCGGCCCCGTTCGAGGAGCTGATCCAGGGAAGCATCAGCCTCGGCAGCCTCCTGGGCCAGCCCTAGGTTGACGCCGTCCGCTGCTGGTATCGGCGCTGCGAGAGCCGACCCGTGTACGAGATCACGTCGAGCAGGAAGCCGATCGCGACTGCGATCCAGCTGGCTCCGTGCACGCCGCCCGCACTCCAGACGATCACGTACATGAGGGTCGTCCACGGCAGGAAGATGAGCCCGAGCAGCGGCCACCACCATCCGGAGAACGCCGCCTGGATGCGGTGGCCGAAGATCCACTCGAGTGCGAGCACGAACCTGGGACCCAACGCGAACAGAGCGAGAAGCAAGCAACACATGCAGGCTCAATCCTGAACGGAGTGGCGGACGGACCCTGATGTGAGGTAGCGCCGGTCAGGCGGCCGTGCGGCCGACGTCCTTGTTTTCGGGCACGAATGCGGTGGCGGAAAACGTCCCTCCCTGTGGGTCGCGGAGCACCGTGAGTCGCGAGTACGGTGCGTCGACCGGAGGAACGAGCACGGTGCCGCCGAGCTCGGCCGCCTTCGCTGCCGTCGCGTCGGCGTCCTCGGTCGAGAACGTGACACCCCAATGGGCGGGTGTGTCGGCATCAGCGCCGGCGATCGGTGTGATCGCTGCCACCACGTCCTCGAAACCCGCGGCGCCAAGCTCCGCCGTTCGCTCGCGCGTCCCCGGCGTGAGCTGCTCGAGGTAGTCGCCGTACGCGCGCAGAGTCCAGAACTCACCGTTGCCGAGATCGAGCGTCGTCCAGCCGAAGAGAGCGCCGTAGAAACGCTTTGCAGCCGCTGGATCCCGGGTGTTGAGGACGTTGAAGTTCAGGGAGCCCGGCTCATTCACGATCCGCGCGCCCTTGTGCTCCCTCGCCTGCCAGACGCAGAACGCTGCTCCCTCCGGGTCGGCGAGCACCGCCATCCGGCCCGCGTCCATCACGTCGAACGGCTCGCTCAGCACGCTGCCGCCCGCCTCTCGCGACTTCGCCGCTGCATCGTCGGCGTCCTCGACCCAGATGTAGGTGTTCCAGACCGCCTGCGGAGGCGCACCCTCGGGTGGCGATGACACCGCCGCCACCTCGCCGCCGCGCAGGCGGGCTATCAGATACCTGCCCGGCGACCCCGCCGGCATCGCGTCCTCGAACTCCCAGCCGAACAGGCTGCCGTAGAAGTCCGCAGCCGCGTCGGGGTCGGGCTGCGAGGTGTCGACCCAGCACGGCACGCCGGCGATGTACCCGTCACGCTCGGGCAAGACAGCTCCTTCCGTTCGCTCTCGGTGCCCTTAGCCTAGATAATGATCCTGCCGTGCAAAGCGTGTACGACGCCGCCGGCGGTGACGAGGGCCTGCTCTTGCTGGCCCAGGCGTGGCATACCAGGGTGATGGCCGACGAGGTGGTGAGCCACGCCTTCAGCCACGGCTTCCACCCCCAGCACGACGAGCGGCTCGCCGCCTACTGGGCCGAGGCGCTCGGGGGACCGCACACGTACTCCGAGCGCTGCGGCGGCGAGACAGCGGTCGTGCGCATCCACAGCGGCAACGGCCCGCACGAGGAGATGGATCAGCGGGCGATCGCTTGCTTTGACCAGGCGTTGGAAGACGTCGGCCTCACCCAGGAGCCGCTGCGGCAGGTGCTGCACGACTACTTCGCCTGGGCCACCATCACGACAATGTCCGCCTACCACGACTCCGCCGACGACGTACCCGAAGGCCTCAGCATCCCGCGCTGGTCGTGGGACGGCCTCCAGCACTGACCGCCCTCCAAAGCGCCGCCCTGACGCAGGTTCATCCGCTCTGGATGACGCGAGTGATTCGCAAGTCGGATCGACTGGGATCGAAGCAACACGCAGAGGCGAGTTAGCAACCGCGCCACGCGGGGCGCCCGAATGAGAAAGGGTTGAGTTGTGGACGAGTCGTTGAAACGTGCTGAGTCCGGTGTCCTGGGCTGGATCGATCGGGACATCACCGGGCCGATGGCGGACTTCCAGGATCCCAGCCAGGAGTGGCGGCGCCTGTTCTCCGAGCTGTATGGAACGTTTTTGCTCGTGATCGTCGCCGCGGGCGGCGGGATGATGGGAGAGGCGTTCCCGAACACGATCACCCGGACGGCTGCGGTGGTGGCGCCGGGTCTGATGGTGATGGGGGTCATCATGTTCATGGGCAAGGTGTCGGGCGCGCACCTGAATCCCGCCGTCAGCATCGCCTTCTCGCTGCGCGGCGACTTCCCGTGGCGCCGGGTGCCCGGATACGTCGTCGTGCAGCTCATCGGCGCATCCTTGGCGGCGCTCTTCCTGCACGAGGTAATCAAGGTGTCGGCGAAGTTCGGCTCGAACTACCCCGCGGGCGGGTATTCCGGTTGGCAGGCGTACCTGATGGAAGCGCTGCTCACCCTTGGACTCGTGAGCGTCATCCTCGGCACGGCCTCGGGTGCACAGAACATCGGCATCTTCGGTGCCATCGGCGTTGGTGCGTACATCGCGCTCGCCGGCCTTTGGGGCAGTCCGATCTCCGGCACCTCGATGAACCCCGCCCGTACCTTCGGGCCCGACCTCGTCGGGCGCGACTTCACCCAGTACTGGGTCTACGTCGCCGGACCTCTCACAGGCGCGGTCATCGCCGTCGGCTTTGCCTACGTCCTCCGTGGTTCGGGCGGCGGCAAGTCCGGTTCGGCTGCAGCCCAGGGCGACCTCTACACAGAGGAGAAGAACCCCGATCAGGCCTGATTCGGGTTCACCTCCGTTCCGGCAGAGTTGCGGAGCTGAATCGACGAGGGAGGATCGGTGTGGCTGCGGTCGTGAGGGCCGTCGGGATCGTGAGGCCGGGAGGCCCGGAGGTCGTGCGGGTGGTCGAGCGCTCGGTTCGGGAGGCGGGGCCGGGGGAGGTGCGGCTGGCGGTCACGGCGGCGGCGGTCAACCCGACCGACATCGCGCTGCGTGAGCGTGGCATGGAGGGACTCGCGCCGCCGTGGGTGCCGGGCATGGATGCGGCAGGGCTCGTGGAGTCGCTCGGCGAGGACGTCGACCGACTTGAAGTGGGCGCGGCAGTGATGGCGGCGGTAGCGCCGCGTCGGCCCGAGGGCGGAGCGCAGGCGGAGCTCGTCGTCGTTCCAGCCGCGTCAGTCGTCCCGGTTCCCGACGGGATAGCGCTGGAGCAGGCGGCAACGGTGCCCATGAACGGCCTGACGGCACTGCTCGCGCTGGAGCTGCTCGATCTCGCCGAGGGTCAGACCCTTGGGGTCAGCGGCGGCGCCGGCCTCCTGGCCTCCTACGCGATCGCGATCGCGAAATTGCGCGGCCTGCGTGTGATCGCGGACGCTGGGCCGGACGACGAGGCACTCGTGCGGAGCTTCGGTGTAGACGTCCTGGTGCCGCGCGGCGAAGGCTTTCCGGCGGCGGTGCGCGAGATCGCTCCCGACGGCGTCGACGGTTTTCTCGACACCGCCTTGCTCAACCGCGGCGCGTTCCCTGCAATCCGAGACGGAGGCGTCTTCGTCCCCGTCCGCGGTTGGGACGAGAGCGAGCCCGAACGCGGCATCCGGATCCGACCGGTCCTGGTGGCGGGCGTCCTCGAGCGAACCGATTGGCTCGAGCAGCTACGCACGCTTGCCTCCCAGCGCCGGCTCCCGCTCCGGGCCGCGGTCGGCTACCCACCGGAGAAGGCCGCCGAAGCGCAGCAGGCGATGCAGGGAGGCGGCCTCCGCGACCGCGGCGTCATCGTGTTCTAGTCGATCTTCTCGACATGTGTCATCCGACCGTCGTAGCATCGGGCCCTGCGATGAATCCGGTCCTGAACGCCACCGGAGTCTCCGTCAGCTTCGGCGGGGTCCGCGCGGTCGTCGATGTCGACCTCCAGGTCGGCCCCGGTCGGCTCGTCGGCCTCATCGGGCCGAACGGCGCAGGCAAGACAACCTTCATCGATGCAATCAGCGGCTTCGTCGCGTCCCGCGGCCGCGTCGAGCTCGACGGACGCGACCTCACCGGGTTGCCCCCGCATGTGCGGGCGCGCCTTGGCCTCGCGCGTACCTGGCAGTCGATCGAGCTGTTCGACGACCTCAGCGTGCGCGAGAACCTGCTCGTCGCGTCCTCGCACCGCCCGTCGATGTTCGGGCCGCTCAGGGAGATCGTCGCCGACTCGCAGGGATCGGGCTCCGAGACGATCGAGGCGACGCTCGAGTTGCTCGAGCTGCAGTCGATTGCGCCCGTGCTCCCGGGCGAGCTGTCGCAGGGGCAGCGCAAGCTCGTCGGGATTGCCCGCGCACTCGTCGCACAGCCGCGCGTCGTATGCCTCGACGAGCCGGCGGCCGGGCTCGACACCGACGAGAGCGAGGAGCTCGGGCGGCGCCTGCGTGGGCTCGTCGACGCGGGCCAGTCGATGCTCCTCGTCGACCACGACATGGGCCTCGTCCTCGGGATCTGCGACGAGGTGGTCGTGCTCGAGTTCGGGAAGGTGATCGCGCAGGGCCCACCGGATGTCGTCCGGCGGGACCCGCACGTGATCGCGGCGTATCTCGGCAGTGCGGCATCAGAGCTCCCGGAGGAGGCCCTGAGCGGAGGCGACGGTGCCTGACGCAGTCCTGTCGCTCGAGGGCCTCACAGCCGGCTACGACCGGGCGGCGGTGATCCGCGACGTCGATCTGACGGTCGAGCCGGGGGAGGTCGTCGCGCTGCTCGGAGCCAACGGAGCGGGCAAGACGACGACGCTCCGCGCCGTCTCCGGGCTCGTGAAGCCGATGTCGGGCGTCGTGCGCTTCGCCGGATCCGACCTCGCCCGCATCTCGCCGAACGCGCGGGCGAATCTCGGGATAGCCCACGTCCCGGAGGGTCGCGGCCTTTTCTTCGGCCTGACGGTCGGCGAGCACTTCCGCCTCGGTCGCGGCCGTGCACGCGTCGACCCCGAGCTTGCGTACGAGTACTTCCCGACGCTGCAGGAGATGAAGGGAAGGCGCGCCGGCCTCCTCTCGGGTGGGGAGCAGCAGATGCTCGCGGTCGCGCGCGCGCTCGCACGGCAGCCGAAGCTGCTGCTCCTCGACGAGCTCAGCCTCGGGCTCGCGCCGGTGATCGTCGAGCGGCTCCTACCGGTCGTCCGCCGGATCGCGCAGGAGCGAGGCTGCGCGGTGCTCCTGGTCGAGCAGCACGTGCACCTCGCGCTCGAGGTCGCCGACCGGGGCTACGTGCTGTCGCACGGACAGATCGTGGCCGACGGCGATGCGGGCCGCCTGCGCGCCGACCGCGGGCTCCTGGTCGCGAGTTATCTCGGTGAGCGCACAAAGGCGGCGGCCGGTGAGGCCGAGTCAGGATGATCGAATAGTTGGAACACCCGGCCGAAAGCTTGACACCCGCACGTCGCGGCGAAATAGTTTTCGCCACCGTGCGAGCGTCACGCCAGAGCGGAATGAGGGGTCGTCGCACGCGCGCTGTCCGAAGCTGCATTGCAGTCACCAGGGGCCCCACTGAGGGCCCGTCCGACAGCTCGGAGGAGGAGCGATGCGTCTAGCAGGGATCCGGCGTGCCGTCCACGGACGGCGCGGAATCGCACTCGCGACGGCGATCTGTCTCGGGCTCGGGGTGTCGGTCGCCGCCGCCGTCGCGGCAACGGCACCTGGCGGAAAGGTCCTCGACTACTCGGCCTACGTCGGCGGCAACGGCAAGGCGAAGGGCACCCCGATCACGATCGGGTTCATCAACGGCCAGGGCGGGCCGCCGAACTTCAACTTCCCGCAGGCGACGCGTGTGATCGAGGCCGGGGTGAAGATGCTCAACGCGGAGCTCGGCGGCATCCACGGGCACCCGGTGGTGCTCAATGAGTGCTTCATCGCGCAGGCCGAGGAGGAAGGCGTCCGCTGTGCTCAGCAGATGGCGAACAGCAGCGCGACGAATGTCATCCTGTACGGCGCGGTTGTCGTCGGGAACCAGTCGATCTACGCGACGCTCAAGGGCTCGAAGCCGATCCTGGGCGGCGTGACGGCGAACCCGGCCGACCCGACGGCGAAGAACGCCTACTTCCTCAACGGCAGCCAGACGAGCGTGCTGGGGCCCTTCGCCACGTACACGAAGAAGGCCTACCCGAACGTGAAGACGGTGACGATCGTCTATCCGAACCAGCCGGGAGCGGACTCCGCGGCCTTCGCGCTCGAGGCCGGCATGAAAAAGGTCGGCCTCAAGACGACGTTGATCGCGACGCCGCAGAACGCGACCGACCTGCTCGGGCCGGCGACGCAGGCCAGCTCAGCCGACATGATCGTCCCCGCGCTCGGCTTCACCGACTGCGTCCCGTTCGCGAGAGCCCTGGACCAGATCCACTACACGAAGCCGGTGCTCTCCACCCCGCTCTGCACATTCATCCCGGGGGTGGCCTACGCCGGCGGCGATCTGCCCCAGTGGATCTACGGGATCGCGCAGACGAACGTCCACTACGGTCCCGACAAGGAGGCCAAGCTCTTCCTCAAGGAGGGCATCAAGTACGGGGCGAAGGTGGCGGATATGACGAACGTCTTCGCGGAGATCGCCTGGGAAGAGCTCCTCGTGACGGCCAAGGTGATGAACTCGATCCCGTACAACAAGCTGTCGGCGGCGACGATCAGTGCCGGGCTGAAGAAGTTCCCCGGCCCGGTGCCGCTGGCTGCGCCGAATATCGCGTGCGGAAAGGTCTCGCCGGGTGAGCCCGCGGCGTGCGGCAACGAGACCCAGTTCTTCAAGTACACCGGCAAGGGCGTCTGGAAGCCCGTGTCCGGGTGGCTGAAGCCTCCCACCGGATAGTGCCTGGACGGAGAGCAGCGGGCCCGGTGGTTGCCGGGCCTGCTCCGTCTGCCTGCAACCCAGACCTCGCGTGAACACCGTCCTTCTCTTCGCGGCCCTCGGGCTCGGCGCCGGCGCGCTCATCGCGAGCATCGCGCTCGGAGTCGTCCTGGCCTATCGCGGCGCGGGCGTCATCAACCTCGCCGTCGGCGCGATCGCGATGGTGGGGGCCTACATCTTCTGGTCGTTCCAGACCGGCTACTTCGGCTTTCAGCTGTCGACGGTGCCGGCGTTCGTTCTCACGATCGCGCTCATGGCGGTGCTCGGCGCCGGGACCGAGCTGCTCGTCTTCCGTCCGCTTCGGGACGCGTCGCCGCTGGCGCGCCTCGCGGCGTCGCTCGGTCTCTTGCTCATCTTCCAGGCAGGCGTGATCGAGATCTTCGGCAACACGTCGAAGTCGGCCAGGTCGATCCTGCCCTCGAACACGGTGGTGATCAGCCACTTCGTCGTGCCGATCGACCGGTTCATCCTCGCCGGCATCGTGATCGCCGTGGCGGCGGCGCTGTCCGCGCTGTACCGATGGACGCCTTTCGGGCTCTCGACGAGGGCCGCATCCGAGAACGAGGTCTCGGCAATGCTCGTCGGCCTGTCCCCGACCGAACTGGCGGTGGTGAACACCGCGCTCGGCAGCGTCGTCGCCGGGGCGCTCGGGATCCTCGTCGCACCGCTGATCACCCTCGACGCGCAGACACTCGCGTTCCAGATCGTGCCCGCCCTCGGTGCAGCGCTGCTCGCCGGCTTCACCTCGTTCTTCATCGCCTGCTTCGCGGGCCTCGCGATCGGCGTCATCCAGTCGCTCCTGATCTACTGGTCGACCCAATCGTGGTTCCCGACCGATTCCGGAGGCGCGCCGATCCGAGGGCTGTCCGAGCTGTTCGTCTTCCTCGTCATCGTCCTCGCCCTCTTCCTGCGCGGCGCGAGCCTTCCGGGTCGCGGCGAGCTCGTCGAGAAGCGGATGCCCGTCGTGCCTCGACCCGAGCGGCTGCTGAGGCCGGCAGTGATCGCGGTCGTCGTCGGCGTGGTCGCGCTGATCGCGCTCCCGTACGACTTCCGACAGGCGGGGATCAACTCGATGATCGGGATCATCATCTGCCTCTCCCTCGTCGTCATCATCGGGTTCGTCGGCCAGATCTCCCTCGTCCAACTCGCCCTCGCCGGCGCCTGCGGCTTCGCAATGTCGCACCTCACCACCGACGCCGGCGGCATCTGGGCCACCTTCCCGATCGCCCCTCTGATCGGCGCGGCGGTCGCGACGGTGCTCGGCTTGATCGTCGCCGTGTCAGCGTTACGCGTCCGCGGTGTGAGCCTTGCCGTCGTCACGCTCGCAGGCGCCGTCGCGCTCGAGCAGTTCGGGTTCCTCAATGCCAGGTGGGGTGGGGGCGACCGCGGCTCACCCGTCGCGGAGCCCCACATCGGCCGCCTCGACCTCAGCCCCGGCGCACCGTTCCGAGGGCTGGACCACAGCCTGCCGAGCCCGATCTTCGGCTTCATCGTGCTCGCCGTGACCGTCCTGCTCGCGCTGCTCGTCGCGCACCTGCGGCGATCGAACCTCGGCCTCCGGATGCTCGCGGTCCGGTCGAACGAGCGCGCCGCCGCAGCCGCCGGGATCGACGTCCGGAACACGAAGCTTGCCGCCTTCGGCATCGCGGCGTTCATTGCGGGAATGGCCGGTGCGCTCTACGCGTACAACTTCGGATCCGTGAGCTACAGCCGCTTCGGCGCGGTCACCGCGCTCGGCCTCATCGCCTTCGCGTACTTCGGGGGGATCACGATGGTCTCCGGCGCCGTGATCGCCGGCGTCGGGGCGACCGAGGGTCTGCTCCCGCATGCATTCGACAAATGGTTCGGTCTGTCCGGGAACTGGGCGCTCCTCATCGGCGGCTTCGCGCTCGTCGTCACACTCCTGCTCAACCCGGAGGGAATCGCAGGCACGAGCTACTTGAAGAAGCAGCAGAAGCTACGGCGTCAGGCTGCGGGCGAGCCGGAGCCGCCGAACCCGGTCGTTGCCGCCCTCGGGAAGGTGCGCCGAGGGACTTAGAGGCTTGCGCCGCCGCCGAGATACGCGTCGGCGGCGACTGCCGCAGCGGCGCCCTCACCGGCAGCGGCCGCAGCACGACCGGCGGCGCCGCTCCGGACGACGCCCGCGGCGAACACGCCGGCAGCGTTCGTTTGCAGCGTCCCGTTCGTGCGCACGGCGCCGCCTGCGTCCAGCGCGACGTGCTCCTCGAAGCGCTCGGTGTTCGGACGCAAGCCGACGAACGGAAAGACCGCGCCGACCTCGACCTCCTCGATCGTGCCGTCCCCGAGGTCGCGCACCCGCAGCGCGCCGACCGACTCCGCGCCGAGGATCTCCTCGACGACGACGCGGTACCGGACCTCGATCGTCGGCTGCTCGGCTACACGCCGGCGATAGCTCGCCTGACCGTCGAGCTGCTCGCCCCGGTGGAGGATCACCACGCGGGCGGCCGTCTCGGCGAGCGTCAACGCCTCCTGGAGTGCCGAGTCGCCGCCTCCGACGACGGCGGCTGTCTTCCCTCCGAGGAGCGGGCCGTCGCAGCTCGCACAGCTGCTGACGCCGTGACCCTGAAGCCGTTCCTCGCCCGGAACCTCGAGCCGCCGGAAGGCTGGCGCCGGTGGCGAGGACGACGGCGCGGGCGTGGACGCGCCCCTCAGCGGTCGCGATCGTCCAGCCGCCGTCTGCAGGCTCGAGCGCGTCGAGCTCGACGCCCGAGACCTCTGCGCCTGCAGCGTCCGCCTGCACCTGCACGGACGGGCAGAGCTCGTAGCCTGCGACGCCGTCGGGGAAGCCGGGCACGCCATCGACGCGGTCGATGCTGAGCAACAGCCCGCCGGGGACGCTGCCCGTCAGGACGAGCGCGGTGCGGCCGAGGCGCGCGGCCGTCAGACCCGCCGTCAGGCCGGCGAGCCCGCCGCCGGCGACGACGACGTCGTAGCCGTCACGCTCCATTCGCGGAGCATACGGAGCGCTTCAGCGCCAGGCGTCGATCGAGACCGTCGCGTTCGAGTCGGGGTCCGCGCGGAACTTCGCCCGCATCGGCGAGCCCTGGAAGATGCTGAAGTGCCCGTTCGTCTCGCCGCCGGTGACGAGGATGTTGATCCGGTTCGTCTCGAAGACCGGGATCGGCTCGTCCGGGCCTGCGTGCCAGTAGCCCGCGAACGGCTCGATGCCCGCCTCGACGACTTCGTGGATCAGGTTGAGCATCACGTGGTCCCAGTAGCGCCGCCGCGGGATCTTCGCGTTCTCGTGGATCCACTCCGCGATCTTGTCCTTCGTGTCGAAGCCCTTCTCGACGAACTCGCGCGCAACGATCGGGTCGAGGACGATCGTGCAGCCCATGCCCGGCTCGAGCCCGGAGATCATCGCCACGAGCTTCTCCTGCCAGTACTCGCGCAGATACTCCGCCCAGACGTTGCCCCAGATGTACGAGACGGTGGCGGTGCTCTCGTCCTTGTCGTAGCCCCACTGCACGTGGTACGGCTCCCACGGGCTCGCCTCCTCGTTCTCGGCGAACGTGATGCAGTTGTAGGAGAAGTTGTTGCCCTGGGAACCGTTGTAGGTGACGCCCGGTACCGAGCCTCCCTGGAGGTTCTGCGACTGGATCCCGAAGGCTCGGCCGATCACGGCATTCGCGTGGTTGTACGGCCCCATCGCGCCGATGCCGCAGTTCATCCCGATCTCGTGCCGGATCGGCCCGTTGACGACGACCATGTTCCCCATCGAGGACATGCTGCTCTGGCGGCCGGTGTCGCCGCTCGACGCAAGCGCGAGCAGAACCGGGAGGTGCTTCGGCTCCGCGCCGGCCATCACCGCGTTGATCGCGACCTTCTCGACGTCGTAGTGCCAGAACTCCATGCCGATCGTCGGCCGGGTCTTCCCGACCATCTCGTCCGCCGCGTGGCTCGTGCCGGTCAGCATCTGCTCGACGCGCTCCTCGGTCGGCAGGATGATCGGCAGGAAGTCGGTGTAGCGGCGCTCGCGGAAGAGGGCGTGCATCTCCTCTTCGCTGTCCGCTTCGATGTACCGCGGAGTCGAACGGTCCCAGTCCTCGCCGCGCAGCTCGCTCGCCGGGATCGGGCGCGTGAGCTGGTCGAACACCTCGGCCATGAACGGCCTCCCATGGACCGGGTCGTTGCCCTCGACGTACTCGCGCAACACGGACGTCGGCGTGTTCATCAGCGGCGTCGGCACGAACGCCTGCCGTGCGCTCGGCATCCCGCTCGACTTGACGGTGTTGCGCACGAGCGGCGCGAAGACGTTCAGGTGGACCCCCACGGTGGGGATCCCGTACGTCGACTCCATGTCGACGACGTGGCCGGAGACCTCCGGCGCGCAGCCCGGTCAGGTGCCGACGCCGATGATCGCCGCGTCGCCGTCGTGCCGTATGCGCTCGCAGAGCTCTGGATCCGGCGCGTGCTGGTCGCGCCAGCGGACGACCTCGGTGCGAATCTCCGGCCGGTGGTGCTCGAACCAGCCGTGTAGCTGCGCGAAGAAATTGTCCGAGTTGGCGAAGCCGACGTCGACGAGGAAGACCTTCTTGCCTTCGAGCCTGTCGAGGCTCGGCGCCATCCCGCGTGCGCTCACCTTCGGCGGATAGCCCTCGGGGTTCAGCACCTTGCACTTACCGGACATGTCGTCGACACCTCCTCGCGCGAGTTGGGCAGGATTCTAACGCCGCTCGAGCACCTCGCGAAAGATCGCGTTGCCGAGCAGGAAGCGGATCGCGTCGGCGCGCTCCTCGTTCACGGGCTCATCGGGAAACGACGCGAGCATCGCCCTGAAGCGCTCGTCGGCGCCCTCGCGGAACTCGCGATGCGTGAAGATGTAGAGGTCGTCGTCGCGGATGCCGGCGAGGACACGCTCGCCGCACTCGAGCGGGTCCATCCAGAGCGGTGAGGTCTCACGCTCCGCGAGTTGACGCTCGAACTCGGCGTAGCCCGAGTCGGCGTAGCGATCGGGCCGGGTCTTACCTACCTCGCCGATGTTCGTCTTGACCGGGCCTGGGCAGAACGCCGAGACGCCGATCCCGTCCGCGGCCAGCTCGCTCCGCAGCACCTCCGACATCCCGATCAGCGCCGCCTTCGCGGTCGTGTAGATGACGGAGTTCGGGACCGGGAGCACGCCCGCCATCGACGACGTGTTGACGATGTGGCCACCTTCCCCGTGTGCGAGCAGGCGCGGTATGAACGTCTGGATGCCGTTGACGGCGCCGCCGAGCAGGACGCCGAGGCCCCAGTCCCAGTCGGCGTAGCGCGCGAGCGCGGCCGGGCCGAGGACACCCACACCGGCGTTGTTGCAGAGCACGTGCACGTTGCCGAACACGTGCTCCGCCTCGTCGGCGGCGCGCACGAAGCCCTCACGGTCGGTGACGTCCAGCTCGATCGCGTGCACGCCGCCCTTGCCGCCGAGTTGCTCGAGCGCGGTTTCGATGTGGTCCCGCCGGAGGTCGGCGATGACGACGTTCATCCCCGCGTCCCGGAAAACGGTCGCCATGCCGAGCCCGATTCCGCTTGCGCCCCCGGTGATGAACGCGGTCCTGCCTTCGACCTCGCGCATCAGTCGCCCGGCCAGGAGGCGAGGGCGCGGGCCTTGCCGGCGCGCCGGCCCTCCTCGACCGCGAGCCGGTCCGCAGGCACCGGCTCGTCGGGGAATGCCGCGATCGTCTCGTCGAAGATCTCGCGCAGCTCCTCCCGGTGCTCGGGGTGCGTGAAGACGTAGAAGTCGTTCCGCCTGATCGCGCGCAGGACCTTCTCGCCGATCTCGTCGCCTGACATCCCCGCCTCGTGCAGGCCCGGCAGGATGCGCATGAACTCCGTGTCGGCCGGCGTCACATCCGTCGAGAGCTCTGCCGGCCGGATCAGGTCGCTCTCGTAGATCTTGCTCTTCACGAGCCCGGGGCAGACCATCGAGACGCCGATCCCGTGCGGCAGCAGGCTCCAGCGCAGCGCCTCCGACAGCCCGTGCACCGCGAACTTCGCCGTCGTGTAGATGCCCGCGCCCGGGCCGGCAACGAACGCGGCCATCGACGCCGTGTTGACGACGTGGCCGCCCTCACCGTGCGCCTTGATCCGGGGCACGAACGTGACGACGCCGTTGACGACGCCGCCGAGGTTGACGCCGAGCACCCAGTCCCAGTCCTGGTACGTCGCGTCGGCGATGTCGTTGAAGAGGTTGATCCCGGCGTTGTTGCAGAGGACGTGGACGTTGCCGAGAACCTGCTCCGTCTCGTCGGCCGCGCGCGCGAACGCCTCGCGGTCGGTCACGTCCAGGCGGATCGCGTGGACGTCGCCGCCGAGCTCCGCCGTGGCTGCCTCGAGGTGGTCGGCGCGCACGTCGGCGATCGCCACCCGCATGCCGGCGGCGAGGAAGGCCTTCGCCATGCCGAGCCCGACCCCGCTCCCACCTCCGGTGACGAACGCGACCTTGCCTTCGACGTCTCGCATCGAATCGCGGACCTTATAGGCTCGCCGACACACTTTTCCAGCGTCCGAAGGAGGCCCTGATGGCGACAAGGACAGCGACGACGGTGGTGCGAGCCGACGTCGTCGGCAGCCTGCTGCGGCCGGAGTATCTGCGCGAGGGGAGGGAGGCAGCGCGCGCCGGCACGATCGGCGCCGAGGAGCTGCGCGCGCTCGAGGACAAGGCCGTGCTCGAGGCGATCGCGCTGCAGGAGAGCGCGGGCATCGGGGCGATCACCGACGGCGAATACCGGCGGACCGGGTGGATCGCCTTCCTCCCGATGGTGGACGACCCGCTCTTCACGCCGCCGGTGAGCGGCTTCGAGTTCTTGAACGCGGAGTCCGGCTGGCGTGGCCTCTGGAAGACGGCCGCCGGCGAGCCGGCCGACACGTCGGCGCTACCGCCCGAGGAGCCCTTTGTGACCCGGCGCCTCCAGGTCGAGCGCGACATCGTCGGCGACGAGTACTCGTTCCTGAAGGCGAACGCGACATGCGCGCGCGAAGTATTCGATCCCGGCGCCGAGCTGGCACCGGACGTACTGGCATCCCGACTACTCGTCCGACGCCTATCCGACGTCGGACGAGTTCATCGAGGACGTCGCCCGTCTGACGCGAGAGCACATCGTCGACCGGCTCGTCGAGCTCGGCTGCGACTACATCCAGATCGACGCGCCGAACTACGCGCAGTGGCACATCGACCCGGGTAACCGCGCTGCGTTCGAGGAGCACGGACACGACATGGCGCACGAGCTCGTCGCGGACGCCGAGTTCGACAGCATGGTCTTCGAGGGCCTGACCGGCGTCACGCGCGCGATGCACATGTGCCGCGGCAACGCTCCCGGCGGCATGTGGGCCGCGAGCGGCGGCTACGAGGTCATCTCGAAGCAGGTCTTCCCGCGCCTCGAGAACCTCGACCGCCTCCTGCTCGAGTACGACTCCGACCGCGCCGGCACCTTCGCGCCGCTCGCGGACGTCCTGCCGCACCACCAAGTGGTGCTCGGGCTGGTGACGACGAAGGACGGACGTCTCGAGGATCCCGAGGACATCGTCGCGAGAGTGGAGGAGGCGACCCGGTACGTGCCGCTCGACCGGCTCGCGCTCAGCCCTCAGTGCGGTTTCGCATCGGGCGAGATCGCTCGCACGATGACGCTCGAGGAGCAGGAGGCGAAGCTGCGCTTGGTCGGCGACACAGCGCGACGCGTCTGGGGGTAGACAGAGCCGCACGGTGGAGCCCGCGTTCTCTACACAACGTCGACGAGTCTGCCGTTCTTCGACAGGTCTGGGTCGGTGCATGCTGCAAGATCGAAACAGCAGGGCCGTCGCTTGCCAGAACGCAGTTTCGAGATCCCGACTTCGACGCGTCGTTTCCGAGTTTCGGGGTTCTTCGTTGCACGTATCCAGCGCACCCATTCCCAGCGCGCCATCGGTGTGATGTCCTGCCACAACGTGGAAACGTCGGCCGCGTCGGCCAGAGCAGTCTGAAAATCTCTTGGTATGCCGGGCTCTGGCCAGTCTTTGGTTGGATCGACCTCTACCGTCACGGTATCGCCCTCACTCACTGCGAGGACTTGACTCAACTTCTTGTCGACCTTGAGCCAATGGCCCCGTCTGCCATCCGGTTCCAGCACTGTTCGAAACCTGTGCCCGTTCATCACTCCGTCGACCGCTACTTGGCCACGGGATGGCAGCTTGGCGCTTGCATCGTCGGGCAACCTCAAGATGGTCCAGCGGCCGATCTTGCGTATTGGCGCGTCAAAGCGGATTGCCGACGTATTGAGAGCCGTCCGTGCACGCGTTCTCTCAGTCATTGCGCAATTCCTGGATGCGGATCAAGTTGCCCGCGGGATCGCGGAAGGAGCAGTCGCGGATCCCGTACGGCTGCTCGGTGGGCTCCTGAACGACCTCAGCGTCGCCCGCCTGCAGCCGCTCGAACGTGCCGTCGAGGTCGGTGGTGGCGAGGTTGATGCTGGCGTAGGTTCCCTTCGCCATCATCTCGGCGATGGTGCGGCGCTCGTCGTCCGTGATGCCGGGTGTGGCAGCGGGCGGGTACAGGACGATGGAGGTGCCAGGCTGGTCGGCGGGACCGACCGTGATCCAGTGCATCCCGCCGTATTCGACATCGTTGCGAACCTCGAAGCCAAGCGTGTCGCGATAGAAGGCCATCGACGCGTCCGGGTTGTCGTGCGGGAGGAAGCTCGCGTGAATGGTGATGTTCATGGCGGTCACGCTACGTCGCGCGCTCGGGCCTGCGCTTCTCGATTTCTGACCGGTTTGGTCACCTGTTTCGCCACGCACGGTGGGATCCCCGCGGTCGCGCCGGCCGCCCGGCGCCGGTAGGCGCTGGGGGGCACGCCGACCAGCTCGCTAAAGCGGGTGCTGAACGTGCCAAGTGACGAGCAGCCGACCGCGAAACAGACCTCGGTGACGCTGAGGTCGCCGCGACGCAGTAGCGCCATTGCCCGCTCGATCCGCCGCGTCATCAGGTAGCTGTACGGCGACTCACCAAAGGCGAGCCGGAACTGGCGGCTGAGATGCCCGGCTGACATGTGCACGCCGCGGGCGAGCGCGTCGACATCGAGCGGTTGCGCGTACTCTCGGTCGATCCGGTCGCGAACCCGTCGCAGCCAAACGAGCTCGCGCAAGTGTTGCGCCGCGGCATGCTCGCTGCTCATCAGCGGAGATGGTGCCATCTCGTCAGCCGTCGTTGCGGCAGTCGCCACTTGCCACGAACTCTCACCGGCTGAGCCCTCTTAGCTCCGTCAAGGCTGCATCCGGCTCGAGGCGAAGCTGCGCCTGGTCGGCGACACCGCGCGACGTGTCTGGGGTAGGCGAGCGGTGGTCGCGCTCGCTCGCGTCGGAGCCGCGCAGCGTGCCGGGTCGGTTCGGTAGAGCGGCACACTTCCGACACACTCGCGTAACGGCTCAGCCGCCAGAGTGGACGCATGGAGCTTCCCGCTCTGACGGTCACGCAGCGCCGGGCGATCGCCGTGGTCGTCGTGCTCGTGCTCGGGGTCGTGTTCGTGCCGCGTCTGCTCGATCACAGCGGCGCGCAGACTCCGCCGGTCGCGATCGTCCGTCCCGTCGCGCACGCGCATGCTGCGGCCGCGGCACAGCTCGTTGTCGACGTCGTCGGCGAGGTGCGTCGGCCGGGACTCGTGCACCTCACGCGGGGAACGCGAATCGCCGATGCGCTGGCCGCGGCAGGGGGAGTTACCGCGAAGGCGGACGCGGCACTCGTCAATCTCGCTGCGCCGCTCGCCGACGGTGAGCAGGTCGTCGTTCCGGCGCGTGGCGCCGCCGGCACTGCCGCGGCGGGCGGTGGCATCGGTTCGCCGACCGCGCCGGTCGATCTCAATACGGCGACGCCCGAGCAGCTCGACACGCTGCCCGGCGTCGGCCCGCAGACCGCCGCCAAGATCATCGCGTTCCGGCAGGAGCACGGGCCGTTCCACTCGGTCGAGGAGCTCGACGCGGTGCCGGGCATCGGTCCGGCGCGGATCGAGCAGCTGAAGGGGCTCGTACTGCCGTGACCGTGAGACCGCCGTATGTCCTCGCCGTCTCGCTCTGCTGCGGGCTGTCCGCTGCGACGCTCGTGCGGGCGGCCGTGCTCCCCGCGGTTGTGGTGCTCGCAATCGCCGCGGTTCTTCGCACGCCGCTCGTCGTTGCGGCGTGCGCGCTCGCGATCGCCGGCTGGTGGTGGGGCAGCGAGCGGATGGAGTCACTCGACCGCAGCGCCCTCCGGTCGTCCATCGGCACGGCGGAGCGCGCCATCGTAGAGCTCGAGGAGCCTCCGCGCATCGGGCGATTCGAGACGCGCGTCCGCGCGCTCGTCGTCCGCTGGGGCATCGAGCGCCCGCACGAGCCGGTGCTGCTCGAGCTGCCGGCCGGCCGCGTCCCGCCGCAGGGCGCACGCTTGTCGGTGCTCGGTGTGCTGCGTGCGCCGCGCGGGCCGTCGAACGGCTTCGACGAGCGGGCATGGCTGCATCGGCACGGCGTGCACGTCGTGCTGCACGCCGATGCCTGGCGCCGAATCGGCCGCCGCGCGGGGCTCGGCGGTGTCGCCGACCGCCTGCACGCCTGGCTCGCGCGCGACGGTGCGCCGGGCCTCGGTGGGGAGCGCCGCGGCGTGATCGAGGGCGTCGTGCTCGGTGAGGACCAGGGCCTCTCGGACGCGTTGAAGCAGCGGTTCCGCGCCTCCGGCCTCTACCACCTGCTGGCCGTGAGCGGGTCGAACGTCATGCTCGTGGCGTCGGGGATGCTCGGCGTTCGCCTGGCTCGTTGGGATCTCACGGCTCAAGGCGGAGCTCGCCGTGCTCGCTGCGATCGCCGCGTACGTGCTCGCCGTCGGGCCGCAGCCGTCCGTGATCCGTGCGGGCGTGGCCGGATCACTCGCGTCCATCGCATGGCTGAGCGGCCGCGAACGGGAGCGTTGGTACTCGCTGCTCGTCGCGGCGATCGTGCTTCTCGCCTGGAATCCCTCGAACGCGCTCGATCCGGGCTTCCAGCTGTCGTTCGCGGCGGTGCTCTCGATCTTCCTGCTCGTGCCGCGCTTCCAGCGTGTGCTCGAGGGGTACCCGCTTCCCTCACGGCTGCGCGCGCCCGTCGCGATCTCGGCTGCCTGCGGCATCGGAACGGCGCCGGTCTGCTGGCTCCAGTTCCATGCGATCCCGCTGCTGACGGTGCCGGCGAACGCCGCCGCGGCCCCTGTCGTTGCGCCGCTGCTCGGGCTCGCGCTCGTCTCGGCGCTCGTGGCGCCGGTCGCGCACGGTCCGGCGGTCGTTGTCGCATGGGCGAACGGATGGTGTGCCGCCTATCTCGCCGCCTGTGCCCGGTTCTTCGGCGGCCTGCCGGGAGCGCAGATCCGCTCGCCTGCTGCGGCTGCTCTGCTCGCCGCGGGTGTGCTCCTGGCGGCGGCCTATGCTTGGCAGCGTGGCGACGACCGAGCTGAAGCCCGCCTATCTCCTTACCGGCAGCGACCGGCCGAAGATCGCGCGCGCGCTGCGCCGCCTGCGTGACCGGATCGGCGACGACGCCACCGAGCATCTCAACGCGCGCGATGCGTCGGCGGAGGATGTGATCGCATCGTGCAACTCCATGGGCCTGTTCGGCGGCGAGCGGCTCGTGATCGTCGAAGAGGCCGAACGCTGGAAGGCGGCCGACGTGAAGGAGATCACCGGCTATCTGGCGGCGCCTGCGCCGGCCACGGTGCTCGCTCTCGTCGCGGAGGAGATCAAAGCGGACGCCGCACTCGCGAAGGCCGTCGCCAAGGCCGGCCAGGTCCTCAGCTACGAGGTGCCGAAGCGCAAGCTGCCGGAGTGGGTTGCCGAGCAGTTCGGGCGCTACGGCGCCACTGCCGATCGCGACGCCTGCCGTGCGCTCGTGGAGATGGTCGGTGACGACTTCGACGAGCTGCAGAGCGAGGTGGACAAGCTCGCCACCTGGGCCGCCGGGGAACAGGTCACGCTGCGCGACGTCGAGCAGATGGCGGCCGGGCGCGCCGAGACCGCGATCTTCTCGCTCACCGACGCGTGGGGGCGACGCGACGTCGCCGGTGTCCTCGCGTCGGCCGAGGCGATCATGGAGCGCTCGCACCGGCCGCGCTCCGGCGAGCTGATGCGGATGATCGCCTCGATGGTGAGCCACGTCGGCCGGGTGCGACGCTGCCAGCGGCTCGCCGACCAGGGCATCAGGCCCCGCGATGCGGCGGGGCAGCTGAAGATGCATCCCTTCGCCGCGGAGAAGGCATTCGGCCAGGCGGCGAACTTCTCGGCCGAGGAGCTCGGCTACGCGATCGTCCGCCTGTCGGAGCTCGATGCGGCCGCGAAGGGCGGCTCACGGATGCCGGCCGACCTCGAGCTCGAGCGTGCGCTGATCGACGTGACGCGTCCGCGCGAGCGGGCGGCCTAGCAGCGTAGGCGCTACTTCGTCGAGTCGGGCTGACCCGCGACGATGCGGGCGGCCTGCGACTTGCGGCGGGCGGCGGTGTTCTTGTGGAGCGCTCCGCGCGACGCGGCCTTGTCGAGCCAGCTCACGAGCTCGCGGTAGCTGGTCGTGGCGGCGGCGGTGTCGCCCTTGTCGACGGCGTCGCGCAGGCGGCGCATGAGCGTCTTCGAGGTCGACCGCCAGCGCAGGTTCTCGATCCGCTGGCGGCTGGCCTGGCGGACGCGCTTCTCTTGTTGTCTGATGTTCGGCATAGGCGTCGAAATGCCCGCTGATGCGGGCCTGCAGAGGGTAGCAGCAGTCCGGATCGGCCTGTGCGCTCCTTATGCTCAGGGCTGTGAGTAACGCCGACCGCGAGCGGGATCTGCGACGGCTCGAGCGCGACCGCCGGCGCCGGGAGCGCGGCCGTCCGACGTATTTCGACGAGGTGGGGACGAGCTTCAACGTGGACATCCGCGAGGCCTCCACGGAGATCCTCCGGCCCGATCGATTCCGCGAGGAGACGACAGCGTGGGTAGCCGTCGAGGAGGGGACGCGTCGCGAGTCGCTCGAGGAAGCGCAGCTCTCGCCGGCCGAGCCGACGATCGCCCCGCCCGCCGACACTCCCGGCGGGCCGCCGCGCCGCAGGCTTGCGGTCTCCGGCGCGATCTTCGGCCTCGCCACGGCGCTGTCGCGCGTGCTCGGGCTCGTGCGCGAGGTCGTCGCGACGTACTACTTCGGCGCGAGCGGCAAGATCAACGCGTTCACGGTCGCGTTCCAGATCCCGAACCTCTTTCGGGCGCTCGTCGCGGACGCCGCGCTGTCGTCGTCGTTCGTCCCGGTCTTCACCGACCTCCTCGAGAAGGACAAGAAGCGCGCCTGGCGTGTTGCCTCGACGCTCTTCTGGCTGATGCTGCTCGGACTGACGGCTCTGACGACGATCTTCATCCTCATCGCGCCGTGGGTGATCGGAATCTTCGGGAATCCGGGGCACGACAAAACGCTCGCAATCGGCCTCTCCCGCGTGCTCTTCCCGATCGTCACGCTCCTCGGTGTCTCCGGGATCATCGTCGGGATCCTCAACAGCTACGACCATTTCACCGTCCCTGCGATCTCGCCGGTGTTCTGGAACATCGCGATCATCGTCGGGCTCGTGATTGGCGTGCCGCAGGCGGAGACGATGAACGCGAAGCTGTACGTCTACGCGTTTTCGATCCTCATCGCGACGGTCATCCAGGTGCTGTTGCCCGTGCCGTGGCTACGCAGCTTCAGGGGAGACGGCCACCTGCAGATGGTGCTCGACTGGCGCGACCCGGCGGTGAAGCGCGTCTTCGTGCTGATGGTGCCGGTCACGCTCGGTCTCGGTCTCATCAACGTCAACGCTGTGATCGACGTCTTCTTCGCGTCGCGGTACATCAATCCGACCCTTGCGCCGACGGCGATTCAGAAGGCGTTTCTCATCTACATGCTTCCCCAGGGGATGTTCTCCGTCGCGATCGCCACGGTGCTCTTTCCCTCGCTGTCGCGGTTCGCGTCGCGTGGAGACATGGTCGCGTTTCGGCGGACCGTGAGCAACGGGCTGCGTCAGATCGCGTTCCTGCTCATCCCGGCAGCCGCGGTAAGTGCTGTACTCGCCGAGCCGATCGTGCGCATCCTCTACCAGCGCGGGCAGTTCCATCCGCCGCAGACACCGGTCGTCGCTGCCGTGCTCGCGGCGTTCAGCGCGGGTCTCGTCTTCAACGGCGCGATGCTGATGATGAACCGCGCCTTCTTCAGCCTGCAGTCGAACTGGGTGCCGACGTTGATCGCTCTCGGGAACCTCTTCCTCAACGCGATCCTCGATGCAGCTCTCTTCCACGTTGGCGCGTGGGGAATCGCGCTCGCAACCGCGATCTGCAATGTCGCGGGGACGGCGGCGCTGCTCGTGCTGCTTCGGCGGCGGATCGGACGCTTCGAGGGCGCACGGATCGCGATGACGGTGCTGAAGGTCACGGTCGCGTCGACGGCAGTCGCCGCCGTCGCGTGGTTCGTGTGGCATCCGCTCGATTCGGCCCTCGGCCATTCGTTCGCGGCGCAGCTCGTCTCGCTCGGGCTCGGGCTCGCCGCGTCGATCGCCGTCTATCTCGGCGCCTGCAAGCTCCTCAACGTGCGTGAGATGGACGTTCTGCTCTCGCTCCGCTCGCGGCTGCGCGGGGCCTGACGGCTCACGGCGCGGATCGCGGCCCGCCCAGCGCCGAACCCAGCAAAAACGGCTTGACGAGTACCATCGCCAGACCGCATGGACCAGAGCAAGATCCGCAACTTCTCGATCATCGCGCACATCGACCACGGCAAGTCGACGCTCGCCGATCGCATCCTCGAGGTGACCGATACGGTCGCCGAGCGCGACATGCGCGCGCAGCTGCTCGATTCGATGGATCTCGAACGGGAGCGCGGGATCACGATCAAGGCGCAGGCCGTCCGCGTGGCCTGGAAGGGGCACGAGCTGAACCTGATCGACACGCCGGGGCACGTGGACTTCACCTACGAGGTCTCGCGGTCGCTGCAGGCCTGCGAAGGCGCATTGCTCGTCGTCGACGCCGCCCAGGGCATCGAGGCGCAGACGCTCGCCAATGCGTACCTCGCCATCGAGAACGGGCTCGAGATCGTGCCGGTCGTGAACAAGATCGACCTGCCCTCGGCCGACCCGGCCGGCGCGTCGCAGGAGGTCGCGGACCTGCTCGGCGACGACCCCGAGAAGGTCGTTCGCATCTCCGCGAAGACCGGTCTCAACGTGACCGATGTGCTGGACGCGATCATCGAACGGGTGCCGGCGCCGGCCGGCGATCCCGACGCACCCGCCCGCGCGCTCGTCTTCGATTCGTCCTACGACCAGTATCGCGGCGTACTCGCGTTCGTCCGTGTCATCGACGGCTCGTTCTCACGTCGCGAGGAGCTTCAGACGATGGCCACCGGCACTCGGTTCGACGCCGAGGAGCTCGGCTTCTTCTCGCCGACGATGACCCCCGTCGAGTCGCTCTCCGCGGGCGAGGTCGGCTACGTCGTCACCGGCCTCAAGGACGTCTCTCGCCTGCGCGTCGGCGACACGATCACGTCCGTTGCCCGTCCCGCCACGGGGCCCCTGCCCGGGTACAAGGACGTGAAGCCGATGGTCTTCGCCGGGCTCTACCCGACGGACTCCGACTCCTATCCGGAGCTCCGCGACGCGCTCGAGCGCCTGAAGCTGAACGACGGCGCGCTTCTCTACGAGCCGGAGGTATCGAAGGCGCTCGGCTTCGGCTTCCGGAGCGGCTTCCTCGGCCTGCTGCACATGGAGATCGTGCGCGAGCGGCTCGAGCGCGAATTCGACCTCGATCTCCTCGTCACCGCGCCGACGGTCGCGTACCGCGTGCGCGAACGTCACGACACGGACTGGGTCGAGCTGCACAACCCGGCCGACTTCCCGCGAGAGTTCGAAGAAGTCGAGGAGCCGTACGTCAAGGCGTCGATCATCGTGCCGAAGGAATACGTCGGCGCAGTGATGGAGCTCAACAACGAGCGCCGCGGCACATTCGATCACATGGAATACCTCTCGCCCGAGCGCGTACACCTCTTGTACGACCTGCCGCTCGGCGAGATCGTCTTGGACTACTACGACCAGCTGAAGTCGCGCACGCGCGGGTACGCGTCGTTCGACTACGACCTCGCCGGCTTCAAGCCCGGCAAGCTCGTGCGCGTCGACGTGCTGGTCGGCGGGGAGATGGTCGATGCGCTCTCATTGATCATCCATCGCGACTTCGCCTACGAGCGGGGCAAGCTGCTCGTCGAGAAGCTGCGCGAGGAGATTCCTCGCCAGATGTTCGACGTGCCGATCCAGGCGGCGATCGGCTCACGCGTGATCGCGCGTGAGACGGTGAAGGCTCGTCGCAAGGACGTGCTCGCGAAGTGCTACGGCGGCGACATCTCGCGCAAGCGCAAGCTGCTCGAGAAGCAGAAGAAGGGCAAGAAGCGCATGAAGCAGGTCGGCGGGGTGGAGGTGCCGCAGGAGGCATTCCTCGCGGTGCTGAGCATCGGGCAAGGACAGAAGACGAGCTGATGCGCGACACCCGTCATCTCTACGTGCACCTCCCGTTCTGCGCGCACCGCTGCGGCTATTGCGACTTCGTCACCGTCGTGGGCCGCGGCGAGCAGCACCGTGTCTACGTCGACGCACTCCTCGCGGAGCTGGAGCTCGAGCGCTCGTCGCTCGCGCCCGAGCTCGAGACGATCTTCCTCGGGGGCGGCACGCCGACGTTCACCGCCTTGTCCGAGCTCGTGCGCCTGCTCGAGGCTCTGCCGCCTGCCGCGGAGATAACGACCGAGGCAAACCCGGAGACGGTCACGCCCGAGCTCGCGCGTGCGCTGCGCGACGCAGGCGTCACGCGTGTGTCTCTCGGAGCCCAGACCTTCCGGCCCGAGTTGCTCCGTGTGCTCGAGCGCGTTGCCGGACCTGACGACGTCCGGCGCGCCGTGCATCATCTTCGTGATGCCGGATTTGACAACATCTCGCTGGACCTCATCTATGGGATCCCGGGGCAGAGCCCCTCCGATCTCGCGGCGGACCTGGCCGACGCGCTCGCGCTCGAGCCGGAGCATCTCTCGTGCTACGAGCTCGAGGCGAAGCCCGGGACGCGCTTCACCCACGCCTGGGCAGACGAGCTCGGCCGCCAGGCCGAGGCGATGGAGGACTACTTCGAGCGTGTCGTCGCCACGCTGACGGGTGCGGGTTACCGCTGGTACGAGACGGCCAACTTCTGCCGGACCGACCGGGATCGCGATCTTCGCTCGCGGCACAACCTCGCCTACTGGCTCGGCCGCGACTACCTCGGCATCGGCATCGGTGCGGTCACGACGATCGACGGCCTCCGCCACCGCAACACGCCGAAGCTCGGGCGCTACCTGGAGGCGCTCGCTGCCGGCCATACGCCCGAGCGCGAGCTCGAGCCGCTCGACGACGACGTGCGCGCACGCGAACGCGTGATGCTCGGGCTGCGCCTCGACGAGCCGCTGCCACTCGCCGGCCTCCGCCACGCACTCGACCCCGCCGGTCTCGCTCGGGTCGAGAAGCTCGGCCTCGCGGAGGAGCTCGGCGACACCTTGACGCTCACCGAGCGCGGACGCTTCCTCGGTGGCGGCGTGACGGTCGAGCTGCTCGCCTGAGCGCGGCTCGTTGCGCGCCGTTCCGGCGGCTAAAATTCCCTGCAGATGAACGCCTCACCGGCCGGTCGAGCGCTGCTCACCCCGCGTCAGCAGGAGATCCTCCGCCTCGTCGTCGAGGAGTTCGTCGCCACGGGCCAGCCCGTGGGCTCGAAGGCGCTCGTCGAAGGCGCGGGCCTGCGTGCGGCCCCGTCGACCGTGCGCGCGGAGCTCGCCGAGCTCGAGGCGCTCGGCCTCCTGACGCATCGCCACACCTCGGGCGGACGCGTGCCGACCGAGAGCGGCTACCGCTATTACGCCGGCGAGCTGCTCCACCGGCTCGATCCTCACCCGGCCGAGTTTCCGCTCGACCTGCACACCACGCGCACCGAGGTCGAGTCGGCGCTCCAGGCCACCACCGAGATGCTCTCGCAGGTGACGAGCCTGCTGGCGCTCGTCTCGGCTCCACCGCTCGAGGCGACGACGGTCGTGCACATCGAGGTGCTGCTGCTCCAGGCGGAAGTCGTGATGGTGGTCGTCATCACGTCGGCGGGCGGCGTCACGAAGCGCATCTTCCACTTCGACGAGCCCGTCGACGCCGGTCTCGCCAAGTGGGCAGGCGAGTACCTGAACGAGACGGTCGCCGGCCTGAAGCTCGGGACGTCGCTTCTGCGCCGCCGTTTCGACGATGCGGGGCTCGGTCCGCGAGAGCGCGAGTTCCTCGCCGCGCTTCGACCGGCGTTCACGGAGCTCGTCTCGGCGGAGCAACGGCTGTACGTCGGCGGCGCGGCCGATCTCCTCGGGGGAGTGCGCGCCGATGAGCTCGAGGCGTATCGCAGCCTCTTCGACCTCGTCGAGAAGCGCGCCGCGCTGCTCGAGGTGCTCGGCGAGTCGCCCGTCGATCCGCGACGGCCGTATGTCCGCGTCGGCCGGGAGCTCGATCACCCCGCGCTGCGCGAGGTCGCGCTCGTCGGCGCCTGCTACGGGCTCGTCCACCGGGCTCTCGGCGCCGTCAGTCTTGTCGGGCCTGTGCGGATGGACTACGAGAAGGCCGTCGGCGCCGTTCGTTCGGCGGCATCCGAGCTCTCGCGCTTCGTCGAGTCGGTCTACGACGAACGCTGATCGCTAGCCTGCTCGCATGGCGACGACCGAGCGCGATTACTACGAGCTCCTCGGAGTAGGGCGCGACGCGACCGAGGCGGAGATCAAGAAGGCCTTTCGCGCGCTTGCCCGCGAGCTGCACCCCGACGTCTCCGACGCGCCCGATGCGCACGACCGCTTTCGCGAGGTCGTCGAGGCGTACGAGGTGCTTTCCAAGTCGGAGTCGCGCACGCTCTACGACCGCTACGGCCACGCGGGCCTGCGCAGCGGCGGCTTCCAGCCCGGGCAGTTCGACTTCGGCAGCCTCTCCGACCTCTTCTCGGCGTTCTTCGGCGACGACGTGCTGTCGGGCCGCGGCGGCGGCTCGCGCGGTGCAGACGTCGGTGCCGTCGTGGAGATCGACCTCGTCGAAGCGGCGCAGGGCGCGACACGCGAGGTGCCGTTCGAGGTCGCCGTCGCATGCGCCCACTGCGGCGGCGACGGGTCCGAGCCGGGAACGATCGTGACCGGGTGCGAGATGTGCGGCGGCGTCGGCCGCGTGCAGCAGGTCTCGCGCAGCGTGTTCGGCGAGTTCGTGCGCACCCAGACGTGCCCGACCTGCGCCGGCTCCGGACGGAAGATCGAGACGCCGTGCACGGTGTGCAGCGGTGCCGGACGCCTGCTCGACGAGCGCACGATCGCGGTCGACATCCCCGCTGGTATCCACGACGGCCAGCGCATCCGGATCACGGGTCAGGGCCACGCGGGCGTGTTGGGAATGCGCGCCGGCGACGTGTACGTCCAGGTGCACGTCCGGCAGGACCCGCGCTTCGTCCGTGAGGGCAACGACGTGTTCTCGACGGTCGACCTCTCGATGACGCAGGCCGCGCTCGGCGCGACGGTGACGATTGCGACGCTCGAGGGCGATCATGAGCTCGAGTTCGCAGCAGGCACGCAGCCCGGCCAGGTACTCACGCTGCGCGGAAAGGGGATGCCCGTGCTCCAGGGCTTCGGGCGCGGCGATCACCGCGTGCTCGTGAACGTCGTGTTGCCGCGCCACCTCAACGCCGAGCAACGGCGACTGCTCGAGGAGTTCGACTCGCATGCGGACGAGGCCACGTATCGCGCCGACGAGGGGTTCTTCGAAAAGCTGAAGAGCGCGTTCCGCTGAGACGTGTCTTCGTCCCCGGCGGCGAGCTCGAGCTCGCACAGCTGCTCGACGTCTATCCCGTCGGGGTCGAGGAGGTCGACGGTGGCTTTGCCGTCTACACCGACGACGCCGGCGAGACGGAGCTGGGGAAGCTGTTCGAGATCAGCTCGTCGTCGTTCGCCGAAGGCTGGGAAGAGGCGTGGCGAGAGTTCCACCACGGCGTCGTCGTGGGCCGTTTCTGGGTCGGCCCGCCGTGGGAGCAGCCGACCGAGCGTTTCACGCCGGTGGTCATCGACCCGGGTCGCGCGTTCGGCACGGGCGCCCACGCGACGACGCGCCTGAGCCTCGACCTGCTCCAGGATCTCGAGCCGTCGAGCCTGCTCGACATCGGGTGTGGCTCGGGTGTGCTCTCGATCGCTGCCGCGAAGCTCGGGTTCGCACCGATCGTCGCGGTCGACAACGAGCAGGATGCCGTCGAGATCGCCGACCTGAACGCGCATGCCAACGGCGTCGAGCTGTCGGCCTACCGCGCCGACGCGCTCGTGGACGACCTCCCGCACGCGGACGTCGTCATCGCGAACGTCGCGCTCGATGTTGTCGAAGCGCTCCTGCCTCGCCTCGACGCGCGGCTGGCCATCACCTCCGGCTACCTCGAGCGAGACGACCTGAAGGCTCCCGGGTGGCACAGGCTCGACCGGCGTGACCGCGAAGGCTGGGCGGCCGACCTGTTCGAGCGCGACCTGGACGCCTAGTGCGCATCGCAGTTCTCGGCGCCACGGGGACGATTGGACGCGTGCTCGTTCCGGCTCTCACGGCCGAGCACGACGTGATCGCGATCTCCCGCAGCGGCTCGACACCCGCGGCCGACCGAGTGACGACGTGCGCCCTCGATGCGTCGGATCGCCATGCGCTCCGGGGCGCCCTCGATGGAGTGGACGTTGTGTACCACCTCGTTCATTCCCTCGGCGCATCCGACTTCGAGGAGCGGGACAGGCTCATCGCGGACGCGGTCGCGGCGGCAGCGGCCGACACCGGCGTGCGGCGGATCGTGTACCTCGGCGGCCTCGGAGACGATCCCGCGTCCCTGTCTCCGCACCTGCGCAGCCGTGCCGAGACAGGCACGCGCCTGGAGCAGGGACCGGTGCCGGTGACAACCCTCCGCGCGGCGATGATCGTCGGCGCCGGTAGCGCCGCGTTCGAGACGATCGTCGCCCTCGTCGAGCGCCTGCCGGCAATGATCTGCCCGCGGTGGGTCTCCGTCGCGACCCAGCCTGTCGCGCTCGACGATGTCATCCGTTACCTCGTCGAGATCCCCACTGTCGAGGAGGCCGCCGGCCAACGCCTCGACGTGGGAGGCCCCGAGGTGATGACCTACCGGGAGATGCTGGAGCGGATCGCCCGCCTGCTCGGGCGTCGGCCGCTGATCGTCGAGGTGCCTGCCCTGGCACCCCGGCTCTCGTCGTTGTGGCTGTATCTGGTCACTCCCGTCCAGGCGTCCGTTGCCCGGCCGCTCGTCCAGGGAATGCGCTACCCGACGGTTGTCCGTGACGATCGCATCCGGGCCTGGCTCCCGTTCGAGCCGATGTCGTTCGAGACCGCGGTGCGAGCCGCGCTCGCAGCTCGCACACGCTGACGGACGCGTTTACAGTTCCGGGCCGTGGCGACGTTCTCGGTCAGATTCCTCGGCTGCAAGGTCTCGCACGTCGACGCGCACGACGTGCGTGAGCGGCTGCTCGCCGACGGCCATTCGGAGCTCGAGGCCGACGCCGACGTCGCGATCGTCAACACCTGCTGTGTCACGCACGAGGCGGTCTCGAAGTCGCGGAAGGAAGCGTCGCGGGCGGCGAGGACGCACCGCCGCGTCTACGTCACCGGCTGCGGCGCGAATCTCGCTGCCGAAGCGTTTGCCGGATTGCCGGAGAACGTCGTCGTCGTTGCCAAGCGAAGCGAGGAGACGCCGGCATTCGTCGCAGGCGACGTCGGTGCAATCGGTTGCGTCCAGGCCGACGCGCGGCTTGATCGCGTGCGCGCCTTCGTCAAGGTGCAGGACGGCTGCAGCTTCTCGTGCAACTTCTGCGTCATCCCGCTCGTGCGCGGCGCATCGCGCAGCCGAACGGCCGAGGCGGTGCTCGGCGAGATCGCCCGGCGGGTGCGGCAAGGACATCGCGAGGTCGTGCTGACCGGCATCAATCTCGGCTGCTACCGAGACCGCGCTGCAGGCTTCGACCTGCCCAAGCTCGTGCGCGCCGCCGGCGAGACGCCCGGGCTCGAGCGCCTGCGCCTCTCGTCGATCGAGATCAACCACGTCGACGACGCGCTGATCCGGGCGCTGCGCGAGACGCCGACGGTGAGCCGCCACTTGCACGTCCCCCTGCAATCGGGCGACGACGCCGTGCTGCGCGCAATGGGGCGCCGCTACTCGGTCGCAACGTACTTGCGTCGTTTGGCGCCGTTGCAGGACGAGTTCAATCTGACGAGCGACGTCATAGTCGGCTTCCCGGCGGAGGACGAGCGGGCGTTTGCGACGACGCTCGCCACGGTGCGCGCGGCGGGACTCACGAAGGTGCACGTCTTCCCGTACTCGCCGCGGCCCGGCACGGTGACCGCGCTCGACGACCCGGTGCCTCCGAGCGAGAAGAAGGCGCGCGGTGCGCGATTGCGCGACGCATCGCATGAGGCGTGTCTTGCCCGCTGGCGGACGAAGGTCGGGCGAGACGACACCGTGCTCGTCGATCGTCCCGGACGAGGCTACGGCGACGACTACTCGCCGTGGCTTCTCGACGCCTCCGTGCCGATCGGCGAGTTGGTGCGCGTGCGTGGCGCTTCGGTTACCGACGAGGGAGTATTGGCGGCGTGAACGACGACTGCCTGTTCTGCAAGCTCTATCGCGAGGGCGACCACGTCGCGTCGACGGAGGGGTTCGTCGCGATCCGTGACATCAATCCCCAGGCCGGCACGCACCTGCTCGTGCTGCCCGAGCGTCACATCGAGTCGTTCCACGAAATAGGCGAGTTCCCGCCCGACGAGGCCAAGCGGATGCTCGACTTCATCGCCGAAGTTGCTGCAGACGGCGGGCTGACGGACTACCGTGTCGTCGTGAACGCCGGCGCAGGGGCCGGGCAGACGATCTTCCACCTGCACTGGCATGTGCTGAGCGGAGGACTGACCGGGAGAATGACGTGAGCCTGATTACGACGATCGAGGACGAGATCAAGGAGGCGATGCTCGCGCGCGACGCCGAGCGCCGCGACGCGCTCCGCCTGATCGTCAACGCGCTCAAGGGCTCCGAGAAAGAGCTGCAGCGCCCGCTCTCCGGCGACGAGGAGCTGCAGGTGCTCCAGCGCGAGCGGAAGAAGCGGGTCGAGGCGGCCGAGGCGTTCCGGTCCGGCGGCCGCGAGGAGCAGGCGGCGACCGAGGAGCGCGAGCTGGCGATTCTCCAGGAGTTCATGCCCGAGCCGCTCTCCGAGGACGAGATCGAGGAGATCGTCGACGACGCGATTGCGGAGGTTGGCGCGACGAGCATGGCCGACCTCGGACGGGTGATGGCGGACGTCATGCCGCAGATCGCAGGACGAGCGGATGGCTCGAGCGTGAGCCAGATCGTCCGCGAAAAGCTCGCCTAGTGGCGCTGCGGGGTGCGCTCGCCGGCGCTGTTGCCGCGCTCGTCTGGAAGCAGTGCGACCCGCTGCTGAAGCGCACCTTCGGCACGCCGTACGCGGACGCAGAGCTCGTCGGCGCCTTCGTCACCCGGGGCCGGCTCGAGCCGGCGGTCGGCCTCGTCGCGCACGTCGCCGCGGGGGCAGGCTTCGGGCACCTGTTCGAGCGCTGCGGTGGGCGCGGCGCACGTCAGGGAATCCTCGTCGCGCTCGTGGAGAACACCGCCCTCTGGCCGGCGATGCTCGTCCTCGATCGCGTCCATCCCGCCCGCAGGGACGGCACGTGGCCGCCGCTCTTCGCCAATCCCCGTGTTTTCGGCCAGGCGACCGCCGGGCACGCGCTCTTCGGCGCCATCCTGGGCGCGCTCGTCCGACGCGGGCGGTAGTCCTCCTACACTGAGACAGGTGCAAGAAGTCCTCGACATCTCGAATGAGGCCGCAGCCGAGCTCGCCGGCATCGGCGACGGTGTCCTGACCGCCCTTCGCGAGCGCCTCGACTGCAAGGTGAACCTGCGCGGCAACCGCTTGACCCTCGAGGGCGACAAGGGCAAGGTCGCCGAGGCGCGCACCGTCGTCGAGGAGCTCGTCGAGCTCGTCGAGAGCGGCCAGGCGATCGGCGCGGGAACGGTGGACACGATCGTGAGGGCGATCGATCAGTCCGAGGACGTGCGCGAGATCTTCGACGACGTGATCTGGTCGCATCGCGGCAAGCGGATCACACCGAAGACCGTCACCCAGAAGCACTACGTCGACGCGATCCGCAAGTGCACGGTCACGTTCGGGATCGGCCCCGCGGGAACCGGCAAGACCTACCTGGCGATCGCGCTGGCCGTGGCTGCGCTTTCGGAGCGCCAGGTCGGCCGCCTGATCCTCACCAGGCCGGCTGTCGAGGCCGGGGAACGCCTCGGCTTCCTGCCGGGTGACGTGCTCGCGAAAGTCGACCCGTACATGCGGCCGCTCTTCGACGCGTTGTACGACACGATGGATCCCGAAAAGCTCAACGCGTACATGGAGCGCGGCACCATCGAGGTCGCCCCGCTCGCTTTCATGCGCGGCCGCACGCTCAACGACAGCTTCATCATCCTCGACGAGGCGCAGAACACGTCGCCCGAGCAGATGCAGATGTTCCTCACGCGACTCGGCTTCGGCTCGAAGGTCGTGGTTACGGGCGACGTGACGCAGATCGACCTACCGCGCGAGCAGGCATCCGGCCTCATTCAGGTGCGCGACATCCTCAGCTCGGTGGACGACATCGCCTTCGTGAACTTCACACATGAAGACGTCGTGCGCCACAAGCTCGTGCAGCGGATCGTCGAGGCGTACAAGAAGCATTCCGAGGAGACCGGGACCGAGCGGAAGCGGTGATCGAGGTCGAGGTCGACAACAGGTCGGGCGTCGAAGTCGACGAGACCGGCGCCGTCGAGCTCGCCCGCCGCGTGCTCGCCGGCGAGGGCGTCGAGTCGGGTGAGCTCGGGCTCGTGTTCGTCGGGCCGGACGAGAGCCGGGCGCTGAAGCTCGAGCATCTCGACATCGACGAAGCGACGGACGCGCTCGCCTTCCCGCTCGATGCGCTCGACGAGCTTCCCGACGGTCTGCCGCGCCAGCTCGGCGACGTCGTGATGTGTCCGCAGGTCGTCGAAGACGAGTGGCAGGCGCCACTTGTGCACGCAGTCCTCCACCTCGTGGGGTACGACCACGGCGCGGAGATGGAAGCGCGAGAGGCGCTGCACCGATGAGCCTGCTGACGGCGAAACGCGAGCCGAAAGACCGCCGAACGTCGCCGCCCTCCGTCGGCCGCGCGCCCTCGCTGCTCGACAGCTTCAACTACGCCTTCGAAGGGATCATCCACGTCCTCCGCACGCAGCGGAACCTGCGGATTCATTTCGTCATCGCGATCGGCGTCATCGCCGCGGCGGCTGCGCTCGGCGTCCAGCGCATGGAGCTGATCGTGCTGTTGCTCGCAATCGCATTCGTGCTCGTCGCGGAGATGGTGAACTCCGCGATCGAGGGTGCCATCGACGTCTCGACCACGTCCTTCGATCCGAATGCGAAGCTCGCCAAGGACATCGCCGCGGGCGCGGTACTCATCTCCTCGACCACGGCGGTTGCCGTCGGCTATCTCGTCTTCGCGCACGCCGCCGCGCATCGCAGCGCCCGGCTGCTCGACAGGATTCGTGATGCACCGGCGGAGATCACGCTTGCAGCGCTCGTGCTCGTGATTCTCATCGTGATCGCGACGAAGGCGTGGACGGGCCGCGGGACGCCATTGCGCGGCGGCCTGCCGTCCGGGCACGCCGCCCTCGCGTTCGCCGGCTGGATGGCAGCGACCTACGTGATCGGCGACGACCATCGCTTCCTCATCTCGTCGCTCACGTTCCTGATGGCGCTCCTCGTCGCGCAGACGCGCGTCGAAGCGGGCGTGCACTCGGGTCTCGAAGTCCTGTACGGCGGCGCGCTCGGCGCGCTCGTGACCCTGGTCGTCTTCCAGGTGCTGTCGTGACGGGCGAGGAGCTCGTCGTTCGCGCGGAGGCGACTGCCGCCAACGCGTACGCGCCCTACTCCGAGTACTTCGTCGGCGCGTCCGTCTTGACGAAGGATGGGCGCGTCTTCGACGGCGTCAACGTCGAGAACGCCGCGTACCCGCTCGGAATCTGCGCGGAGAAGACGGCGATCTCGAAGGCGGCGAGCGACGGCGTCCGCCCGGGAGACATCGAGGCGATCGGGATCAACGCGTCACCGTGCGGTGGGTGCCGCCAGTGGTTGTACGAGTGGAAGATCGAGCGCGTCGCCTTTCGCCGCGAGGACGGTTCGATCGCCGAGCTCACCCCGTCTGCACTCCTCCCCGAGGGATGGGATCTGCCTACATGAAGTCGGGCTTCGTCGCGATTGCGGGACGCCCGAACGTCGGGAAATCGACGCTCGTCAACGCTCTCTCCGGCGGCAAGGTCGCCATCGTCTCCGACAAGCCGCAGACGACGCGCCAGCGAATCTTCGGCATCGCCAACGGCGAGGACTATCAGCTCGTGCTCGTCGACCTGCCCGGCTTCCAGCGCCCGCTCGATGCACTGACCGAGCGGATGCAGAAGACGGTGAACAACGCCTTCGAGGACGTTGACGCCGTCGTGCTCGTCCTGTCGGCGCGCGAGCGCATCGGCGCCGGCGACCGCTTCATCGCATCGCGCGTGTTCGCGCTCGGCGTCCCGGTCGTGATCGCCCTCAACAAGGTCGACCGCCTGAAGGGCGGGCACATCGCGCAGCAGATGACCGCGGCCGCGCGCCTCGGTAATTTCCACGCGCTGCACCCGGTGAGCGCCAAGACGGGCGACGGGATCGCAGATCTGCGCAGCGAGCTCGTCGCGCTCCTGCCCGAAGGGCCGCTCTACTTTCCGGCCGACCAGCGAACCGATCTCTCGATCGAGACGCAGATCGCCGAGCTCGTACGCGAGAAGGCGCTGCAGCTCACGCGCGACGAGGTTCCCCATGCGATCTCGGCTGAGGTCGAAGAGCTCGGCGAGAAGTTCGTGCGCGCCGTGATCCTTGTCGAGACGGACTCGCAGAAACAGATCCTCGTCGGCAAGAACGGCGCGATGGTGAAGGACATCGGCACGCGAGCGCGCCCCGAGGTCGAGGCGCTGCTCGGCCACCCCGTGTTCCTCGAGCTCTTCGTGAAGGTGCGGCCGCGCTGGCGCCGCGACGAGGCGACGCTCGAGCGCCTCGGCCTCTAGGAGGGTTTGGCGGAATGGTGCTCTCGACACGGTTCGATGGGCGTCGTGAGGCAAGGACGCAGGGAGCCTCGATAGCGGTGTTTCTATCGGGGCGACCGAGGACGCCGCATCGCGGCGTCCAGCGAGGCGTGGCGGCACAGTCTCTGTTTCGCCAGACCCTCCTAACAGCCGACCCCGAGCCAGTCCTTCAGCACCTGAATCCGGGCCGCGGCCGTGGCGATCTGCTGCCGGAGCCGTGGGCTCGACTGCGCGTCGGCGAGCAGGCTCTCGTAGCCGCGCCGCGCGGCGGACGCCGAGGTGTAGAGCAGGAGGTCGACGCCCGCTGCGATCGCGCGCGCCGGCGCATGCGGAGTCGCCGCCGGGGTGGGCGCGTCGAGGGCGTCGGTGACGACGACACCGTCGAAGCCGAGCTCGCCGCGTAGCAGGCCGGTCACGATCGTCGGCGAGAAGACGGCCGGCAGACCGGACGAGTCGAGCAGCGGATACGACGCGTTCGACACCATCACGAGCTTCACGCCGGCGGCGATCGCGCTGCGGAACGGCGCAAGTCGCACCCGGCGGACGCTCACGGCGTGATCGTCGGTGGTCTCCGTTGCGGCGCCGAGCCCCGGGAAGTGCTTCGCCGTCGCCGCGACGCGGCCGGATTGCAGGCCGTTCACAAACGCGGCCGCGAGGCTCCCGACGACGCCGGGATCGCTCGAGAACGTGCGATCGCCGAGAAAGCTGCGCGGCGAGAGCTGCGTGTCCGCGACCGGTGCGAAGTCGATGTCGATGCCCGCCCGGCGCAGCGCTGCGGCGGCCGCGCGGCCCTCGGTGGCGACATGCGCTGCGCCGGTGTCGCCCATGTCGCGCGCCGACGCCGCCGGCTCGGCCCACGGCAGCCGCCGGACCGCGCCGCCTTCCTGGTCGACCGCGACGAGGAACGGCGCGCCACCCGCACAGGCAGCGGCCTTCACCTTCTGGCTCACGGCTCTCATCTCCGCCGCCGACCCCCAGCGATGGGTGAAGATCACACCGCCCATGTCGCCGTCGCGCACATGTGCGAGAAACGAGTCCTTCGGCGTCGAGGCGAGAGCACTCATCACGACGCCGCCGACGAGGCGATGAAGGGGTGGAGCAGCAGACGCCGGCGCGGCGAGCGCCAGCGCGAGGGCGCTAAGCGGAAGCCAGTGCAGGCGACGCCGCATGCGCGATCCGGGCTCCGGTCGCCAGATCGAAGAAGTGGAAGCGTGCAGGATCGACGGACAGCGTGACGCGTCGTCCCGGGCGCGCGCTCGTCTGCGGATCGACGCGTGCGGTGAAGACCGCCTTGTCGACCTGCAGCAGCGCGTCCTCGTCGCCCGCTGCCTCGCGTACCTCGGTCACGTCGACGGGCGGTACGTCCACCTGGAAGATCAGATGCGTGTCGGGCCCCAGATCCTCGATGACGTCCACCGTCACCTCGACCTGCGGCAGCGAGGGGTCGGCCAGCGAGGCATCCTCGAAGGCCTCCGGCCGTATCCCGACGATCACACGCGACGGCAGCACCGCCGGGAAGGTCGCCGGCTGCCAGCGGAATGCGGAAGCCGCCGAACTCGACCGTGCCGTCCGCGACGGTCGCCTCGACGAGGTTCATCGCAGGCGAGCCGATGAAGGCGGCGACGTAGAGGTTGACGGGCCGGCTGTAGAGCGTCTGCGGCGTGTCGACCTGCAGGATCTTCCCGTCGCGCATCACTGCGACTCGCTCACCGAGGGTCATCGCCTCGATCTGGTCGTGCGTGACGTAGATCGTCGTCGTGCCGAGCCGCGCATGCAGGCTCGAGAGCTGGGCGCGCATGCTGACGCGCAGCTTCGCGTCGAGATTCGAGAGGGGCTCGTCCATGAGGAACGCCTGCGGCTCGCGCACGATCGCGCGGCCCATGGCGACCCGCTGGCGCTGGCCGCCCGACAGCGCGGCCGGCCGGCGGTCGAGCAGCGCGTCGAGCCCGAGCATCTCGGCGACCTCCGCAACTCTGCGCGTCGCCTCCTGCTTCTGCGTCTTCCGCACCTTCAGGCCGTAGCCGAGGTTCTCGCGCACGCTCATGTGCGGATAGAGCGCGTACGTCTGGAAGACCATCGCGATGTCGCGCGCGCGGGGCGGAAGGTCGGTGACGTCGCGGTCACCGATCGAGATCGAGCCGTCTGTTACGTCCTCGAGGCCTGCGATCATGCGGAGCAGCGTGGACTTCCCGCATCCCGAGGGCCCGACGAGCACGAGGAACTCGCCGTTCGCGATTTCGAGCGAGACGTCGTCGACCGCGACGACGTCGCCGCTGAACACTTTCCGCACGTGGTCGAGGACGATCCCGGACACAGGAGACCATTCATACCGGAGGACGTCCGAAAGATCAATGGCATTGACCAATTTCGAACCAGTCGTCTATAGTCGGACGGGCTCGATGAGCGCCACGCCGAAGGTCACGAAACAGAGCCACACGCGGCAGCACGTGCTCGACCTGATCGAGCAGCTGGGGGTGGGGACGGCGATTCCGTCGGAGCGCCAGCTGAGCGCAGACCTCGGCGTCTCGCGGCTCACGCTGCGGGCCGCCCTCGACGATCTTGCGCGGGAGGGCTACCTCGTGCGGCGGCGCGGCAGCGGCACCTACGTCCAGCACCCGAAGATCTCCCAGGAGCTGACGATCACCTCGTTCAGCGACGACATGCGGCGGCGCGGAATGGTTCCCGGAAGCCGCACCCTCTCGATGAGCACGATCCTTGCCGGCGCGCGGCTCGGGCGCTCCCTGAACGTCTCTCCATCCGAGCAAATCGTCGTAGTCAAGCGGCTTCGGCTGGCAGATGGGGAGTCCATGGCGATCGAGACCCTCCACATTCCGGAGGCGCTCGTGCCCGGTCTCACGCCCAAGGCACTGACCGGCTCGTTCTACGATCTCCTCCGCGACCGCTACGGCGTGCAGATCGCCGAGGGCATCCAGGCGATCGAGCCCACCGTCACGAACGAGGAGGAGTCGGAGGTGCTCGGCGTCCCGCTCCACTCGCCCGCGTTCCTGTTCGAGCGCACGAGTCGCGACGATGCCGGCCGCACGGTCGAGTTCGTCCAGTCGGTCTACCGGGGCGATCGCTACCGGATCGTGACCGAGCTCAGCCGTCGCGACGCCTGATCGACGCGCTTTTCTCGCGAGGTCGTGGTGACGATCTTGACACAGGTGGTCTTGTGTGCGAGTGTCCCGGCCGTGGCCATTGGTAAATACCAATTCGACGCAACGAGCCTCGCGCGCGTCCCGCACAGCCACAGCGGCATGAGAGCGCCGAGGTCCCGCGTCGACGGCTCGAGGAGACGTGGATGAGAACACGAGTTTTCGTGGCGGTTGTTGCAGCCGTCGCGCTCGGCGTCGTCGCGGCGACGGCCGGCGCGAGCGGCCAGCAGCGGCAGGCCAACAAGATCACCGTGTGGCTCCAGGTTGACGCACAGTCCGGCTGGCCGGACATCGTCGCTGCAGCCAACGCGCAGTTCCAGAAGGATCACCCCGGCACGACGGTCGACGTCCAGTACCAGAACTGGAGCGACCATCTGCAGAAGTTCGATGCGACGCTCGCGGGCGGCAATTCGCCTGACGTGATCGAGATGGGCAACACGGAGATGACGAAGTACATGGCGGCTGGTGCCTTCGCAGACATCACGTCCTCCAAGTCGACGTTCGACAACTCGGCCAACTGGCTCAAGGGCCTCGCGGCGTCGGGTGTCTACGGCGGGAAGCTCTACGGCGTCCCCTACTACGCCGGCTCGCGTGTCGTCACCTACCGGACCGACGAATACGCCAAGGCGGGGATCAAGAAGCTCCCGACCAGCCTCGCGCAGTTCACGGTGGACGCGAAGAAGCTCGCCGCGAAGAACTCGAGCGTGAAGGGCTTCTCGCCGGTCTACATCGCAGGCACCGACTGGTACTTCGCGATGAGCTTCGTCTACGACTTCGGCGGCTCGATCGCGAAGACGTCGAAGGGCAAGTGGCTGGGCAACCTCGATTCGCACCAGTCGATCGCCGGCCTCACCGCGTACAAGAACTTCTGGACTGCGGTGTCGAAGGCGAGCAAGACGAGCGACGAGAACCATCCTGCTCCGTACGACGTGTACTCGCAGGGCGGCGCGGGCTCGATCATCGGCCCGGGCTGGTTCAGCTGCTGCGTCGGCGACAAGTTCAAGACATCGACGGCGCAGTTCGTGATGCCGAGCCACACGGCCGGGCAGCCGATGCCCGGGTTCCTCGGCGGATCCGACCTCGCCGTCCCGGCAACGAGCGGGAACAAGGCGCTCGCGGTCGACTGGCTGAAGGACTTCATCAGCACCAGCAGTGAGAAAGCACTGCAGGCGAAGGGCAACATCCCGAACGCCACGAACCTGCTCGGCACGAGCGTGAACGAGCGCGCGGCGGTTCGTAGCTGGTTCGTCCCCGCGGCCAAGCACTGGGTCGACGTGGAGAACGGCAATATCCTCCGCAACATGCTGGCGACCATCCTGCAGGGCAAGCTGACCGTGAAGCAGGCGGCGCAGAACGCCAGCGACAACATCACCCTGGTTCTGAACGGTTCGTAAGCAGGCGACGGAGCGGGATTCGGACTCGAATGTCGAGTAGCCCGCTCCCTGACGGAATGGCGATCGCTGCCGAGACCCCTGACGTGGTCTCGGCAGCGCCGCCGCCTCAGCGCCGGTCGCGTCGCACGAGGCTCGGTTCCGTACCTGCTGATCCTGCCGGTGCTCGTCGTGATCGGGGCGGTGCTCGGTTACCCGCTCTACAGCCTCGTCCGGCTCTCGTTCCAGCAGTACGGGCTGTTCGAGCTGATCCGGCACGCCGGGCAGTCGACATCGGCCTCGACGAACTACAGCTCGGTCCTGCACGACCAGGTCTTCTGGCACACGCTGCTCCGGACGGTCGTGTTCACGGTCGCGAACGTCGGCCTGACGATGGTGATCGGCACGTCGCTCGCGCTGCTGCTTCGTGCGTCTCAGCGGCTGGGTCCGCGTGCTACTCACCGCCGGGACTCGTCCTCGTCTGGTCGATGCCGGTCGTCGTCGCGGTGCAGGTCTGGTACTGGATGACGAACTACCAGAACGGCGTCCTCAACTACGTCCTCACGCAGCTCCACCTCGGCGACTTCTTCCACCACGACTGGTACGCGACGACGTTCTCGCAGCTCGGCATGGTCACCGCGCTGATCGTCTGGGGAGCGCTTCCCTTCGTCACGGTCACGCGTCTACGCCGCGCTGACGCAGGTCCCGCGCGAGCTCGTCGAGGCGGCCGAGATCGACGGCGCCGAGCTCCTTTCGGCGTCTTCCGCGACGTCACCGTTCCCGATCCTCACGCCGGTGCTCTTGATCCTCACGAGCCTCTCGATCATCTGGGACTTCGGCGTGTTCACGCAGCCGTACCTGCTGATCGGACAGGCGCACATCCACCCGGCGAACTACCTGATGGGCGATCTATCTCTTCGAGGAGGGGTACTTCAAGAGCGACTTCGGGCGCGGCGCGGCGATCTCGCTGCTGATGCTCGTGATCGTCGCGGTGCTGAGCATCTTCTACGTGCGCAAGATGGTCAAGATGGGGAGACGTCGCAGTGAGCGCGCGCGCCGTCGACACGCGTGCACGGCGCCGGCGGAAGCGAGGCGCGCGGCAGGGCGCGTGGGACGCCCTCGGCGTCGCGATCTTCGTCGTGATGGTCTTTCCGGTGTTCTGGATGATCTCGACGGCGTTCAAGCCGGACGACCAGATCAACAGCCTGACGCCGACGTGGTTCTCGCTCCAGCCGACGCTGCATCACTTTCGCGACGCGATGCACCAGCCGTTCTTCTGGAACGACGTCGTGAACACGCTGATCATCGTCGGCGTCACGGTCGTCGTCTCGATGACCCTCGCGTTCCTCGCCGCTGTCGCGCTGGCGAAGTACCGCTTCACCGGACGCAAGCTCTTCATCGTCATCGTGATCGGCGATCCAGATGATCCCCGGCGTCGGACTGATCATCCCGCTCTACGTCGTACTGGCGCGCTACCACCAGGTCAACGTGCTGAGCGGCGTGATCATCGTCTACGTGTCCGCCGTGCTGCCGTTCAGCGTCTGGACGCTGCGCGGCTTCATGCTCGGCATTCCGAAGGACCTCGAAGAAGCCGCGATGGTGGACGGGAGCACGACGGCTCGGCGCCTTCGTACGCATTCTCCTGCCGCTCATCGCGCCGGGTCTCGTTGCGACATCGATGTTCGCGTTCATCACGACGTGGAACGAGTACATCTTCGCCCGGATCCTCCTGAACGATCAGGCGAAGCAGACGGTGACGGTGTGGCTGTCGTACTTCCTCGGCACGAGCCGTCACACCGACTGGGGCGCGCTGATGGCCGGCTCGACGCTGATTGCGATCCCCGTGATCATCTTCTTCCTGCTCGTCCAGCGGAAGATCGCCTTCGGGCTGACCGCGGGCGCGGTGCGAGGCTAGATGGCCGGCGTCTCGTATTTCGGCGTGCGCATCGCGAGGCACGTGCGACGCGACATGGCAGACCTCGCCGCGCGCGGCTACACCGGCGTGCTGCACACGTACTCCGAGAACGATCTCGAGTACTACCGCGGCACGATGCGCGAGATCGTCGAGGCGTCGCACGCCGTCGGGCTCACCGTGCAGGTGAGCCCATGGGGGCTCGGGCGCACCTTCGGCGGCGAGGCCGAAAGCCGCTTCGTGACGTTCTTCCCGGAGGAGTGCCAGGTTCTCGACGACGGCCGGCGGATCGCAGGGGCGTGCCTCAACAGCGAGCGCTATCGGGAGTTCTGCAAGGGCTGGGCCGACGCGGTACTCGAGGACGGTGTCGACGACGTCTTCTGGGACGAGCCGGCATGGATGGTTCCGCGTCATGTCGGCATCGACGATCCGGCTCGGTGGAGCTGCGTCTGCGACCGCTGCGCGGAGCGCTTCGGCGGCCCGTTGCCGCGTGAGCTCACGCCCGAGGTGCAGGCGTTCCGCGAGGCCTCTGTCGTCGACTTCCTGCGGGAGATGCTTGCGCACGTCGCAGGGCGCGGCGGCAAGAACACGGTCTGTCTCCTGCCTTCGACCGCAGGCATGCACGGGATCTCGGACTGGAACATGGTCGCGTCGTTGCCGGGGCTCGGCACGTTCGCGACCGATCCGTACTGGAAGCACTGGGACGAAGCCGCAGGCCCGTTCGTGCAGCGCTTCGCGAAGCTGCTCCGCGAGACGTGCGACCGACACGCCGTCCACGCCCAGCTCTGGTTGCCGAGCTTCGGCCTCACGGCGGAGGAGATCCCGGATCTCGAGGCGGCGATCGACGGCGCGCGTGCCGAAGGTGTTGACGACCTGTGGACGTGGGGCTACGAAGCGTGCGGCCACATGACGCGGCTCGCGACACCGGACGCACCGCTTGTCTGGGAGGCGGTGAGCGCTGCCCTCACGCGCCGGACTCAGAAGCCGACGGAGGCGGTGCGCGACAGCGAGCTCGACCTCCGGACGACGCGTGAGATCGTCGGTGCGTTGAACGCGGAGGACGCGACCGTTGCAGGGGCCGTCGCCGAAGCCGGGGATGCGCTCGCGGCTGCGATCGACGCGATCGCGGAACGACTCGCGCGCGGCGGTCGTCTCATCTACGTCGGCGCAGGGACGTCGGGGCGCCTTGCCGCGCTCGACGCAGCCGAATGCGGTCCGACGTTCGGCTCGCGTCCGGGCGAGGTCGTCGCCGTGGTTGCAAACGACGACGAGGATGCGGAAGACGACACCGTCGCGGGCGTCGCCGATCTCGGTGCCCTCGCCGTCGCCGCCGACGACGTCGTCGTCGGCGTGAGCGCGAGCGGCTCGACGCCGTACACCGTTGCCGCGCTCGAAGCCGCGGGCGAGACGGGTGCGCTGCGTGTCGCCGTCGTCTGCGTGCGCGGCAGCGCGCTCGCCGGCGCAGCCGACCACGAGATCGCCGTCGTGGTCGGGCCGGAGGCGGTCGCAGGATCAACGCGTCTCAAGGCGGGTACAGCGCAGAAACTCGTGCTGAACACGATCTCGACGGTGACGATGGTGCGTCTCGGTCGCACATATGCCGGGCTCATGGTCGGCGTGTCCCCGGAGAACACGAAGCTTCGCGAGCGTGCGCGGCGGAACCTCATGATCGCGAGCGGCGCAGATGAGGCGGACGTCGATGCGGCACTGGCTGCAGCGGACAACGACGGACGCGTCGCCCTCGTGACGCTCCTCGCCGGTGTCGAACCGGACGTCGCGCGCGAGCGGCTCGCCGAGGCGGGCGGCTCCGTTCGCGCCGCCCTGGGGGAGAACACATGAGATTGGGCGTGGAAGCCGCGCTCGTGCGGGGCGTGCTCGTTCCGGGCGACGTGGACGTCGTCGACGGCGTCGTGCTCGACGTCGGGCTGGCCGGCGGGACACGGGGCCGCATCGCGGTGCCGGGATTCGTCGATCTGCAGGTCAACGGCTTCGGCGGCGTCGACTTCCTCGCTGCGGGCGCCGAGGACTACCGGCAGGCCGGCGAGGCACTTCTGCAGACGGGTGTGACCGCCTACCAGCCGACGTTCATCACCGCAGCCGAGACCGCGATGATCGATGCGCTGCGCGCGATGCCCCCGAACGGGAGCGCGCCGCACGTCGTCGGCGCGCACCTCGAAGGGCCATTCCTCTCACCGGAGCGGCTCGGCACCCATCCGTTCGAGCACCGCCGCGATCCGGATCTCGAGCTGCTCGACCGGCTGCTCGACGTTGGCCGTGTGACGGAGATGACGCTTGCGCCGGAGCTCGCTGGTGCAGGCGAGCTGATCCGTCGCCTGCTCGACCGCGGTGTCGTCGTCTCCGCAGGGCACACGAACGCGACTGCGGAGCACGCGCGCGCGGCCTTCGACCTCGGCGTCTCGACCACCACGCACCTGTTCAACGCGATGCGTCCGTTCCGCTCGCGCGATCCCGGCATCATCGGCGTCGCGCTGACGCGTCCCGACGTCTCCGTGCAGCTCATCGTCGACGGCCACCATCTCGCCGACGAGACGGTGCTGCTCGTCTGGGCAGCGGCCGCGGGACGTCTCGCGCTCGTGAGCGACGCAACGGCCGGTGCAGGCGTCGGCGGCGGCAGCTATCAGCTCGGCGACGTCGCGATCGAGGTTGCGGACGGCGTTCCGATGCGCGAGGACGGCGTGCTCGCAGGGACCGTGCTGACGATGATCGAAGCCGTTCGCAATCTGCACGCGCTCGGGATCTCGCTCGAGGACGCAGTCGGCGCCGCGACGACGGTGCCCGCTGGAATCGTCGGACGTTCGGACCTGGGCACGCTCGAGCCCGGTGGCGCGGCGGACGTCGTCGTGCTCGACGACCGGCTGGAGATCGTCAACGTGCTCTGCGCAGGTGAGACGCGTGTCGTGGCTTGAGGCCGAGCTGCGGGAGCAGCCGTCGGCGCTCGCCATGCTGCTCGAGCGCGAGGCCGGCCGCGCGAAAGAGGTTGCTGCAGCGTTCCGACGCGACGACATCCGCTACATCCTGATCGCGTCGCGCGGCAGTTCCTCGAACGCGGCCCGCTATGCGCAGTACCTCCTCGGACGTGCGAATCGGGTCCCTGTGATGTTCGCGACGCCGTCGCTGTACACGATCTACGAGCAGCCCCCGCGCCTCGACGGCGCGATCGTGATCGGAATCTCGCAATCGGGTGCGTCTCCGGACGTTGCTTCGGTGCTCGCAGAGGCGCGCCGCCAGGGCCGCCCGACGATCGCCCTGACAAACGACGGCGATTCGCCGCTCGCGCGGCAGGCGGACGCGGTGCTTCCCCTGAGCGCAGGCGAGGAGCGCGCCGTGGCCGCGACGAAGACATATCTCAACTCGGTCGGCGCGGTCGCGTTGCTCTTCGCGACGATCGCGGACGACGATGTTGCTCTCGACGAGCTGAGGCGGATGCCCGACGTGCTCGAGCGGCAGATCGCGCTTTCGCTCGAGAGCGCGCCGCCGCTCGACGAGTACCGCGAGTCGGTCGGAGCGACGGTCGTCGCGCGCGGCGTCAACTACGGCACGGCGTTCGAGATCGCGCTGAAGATCCGCGAGCTGTCGGGCCTCGTCGTCGAGGCATATTCGCCCGCCGACCTGATGCACGGCCCGATCGCCGCGATCCAGCCCGGCTGGCCCGTGATCGTGATCGCGCCGACAGGCCCCGCGCGCCCGAGCGTCGAGGGTCTCGTGGTGCCGTTGAAGGAGCGCGGCGCGCGCGTGATCGCCGTCTCGGACGTCGCCGCCGTGTTGCGTCGCGCGCAGACGAGGTTGCCGCTCGTCCCACGGGTGCCCGAATGGTTGAGCCCGCTGACCGCGGTGATCCCGGGACAGGTGACCGCGATGCACCTCGCACAGTTGCGCGGCCTCGACATCGACAGCCCGGCCGGTCTGAACAAGGTCACTCTGACGCGGTAGTCACTCCTTGCGCAGGAGCACGAGATCCTGCGTGGGATTGCCGCGTGCGCCCTCGGCCTCGAGCTCGACGAACGTGAATCCGCTCGCGAACGTGTCGCGGAGGTACGCCTCGGGGTGATACGCGCTGCAGAGGTTCGTGCCTGCGACGTCCCCCCAGCGCACTACGAGCTCGCCTCGCTCGAAGCTCGCGCGTTCCTCCTCGCCGAGGCGCGGCACGTACGAGCGCCCGTGCGTCGTGAGCAGCAATCTGCCGCCTGGGCGGAGCACGCGGTGCAACTCGTCCCGCCACGCGAGCTGGAGGTCCGCGGTGAGATGCGTGAAGACGGAGAGCGCATAGACCAGATCGAAGCTCTCGTCGTCGAAGACGAGCGGCGGTGCGAGGGCGTTGCGCTCGAAACGTCCGAACGGAAGGTTCGTACGGCACCAGTCGACGGCGGAGGAGCTGACGTCGCTGCCGGCGACGTTGCCGGGGAACGCGCTCCACCAGCGGGTGACGCGCCCGCAGCCACACCCGAAGTCGAGCACCGAGTCGAGCTCGGCGAGCGGCACGTGAGCCACGATCGCGTCGTAGCCGGCGCGCCCGCCGCGGAGAAACCAATCGGCGTCTCCCGTGCCCGCGACGCGAACCATCAGGCGGCGGGGAGGGAGGGGTGGCCCCTCGACGGCGAGGCGACGCGTCGGGCGGAGCGCGACGACGTGCTCGTACAGCCTGAAGGCCGGGCGGATGAGGCCGAGGCGGTCGAGGAGGTGGACGATGCGGCGCTTCACGGGCTCGCACGCTATAGCGTCGGCTCGTGTCCGACGTGAAGCGTGCCGCGCTCGCCCGTGCGAAGGCCCGGCTCGACCGTCTCGATCTCTATCCGCGGCCGGTGTCGCTGCGCCACGTTCGCGTCCTCGTCGTCCCGCCGCTCTTCCGCCTCCCGTGGTTCCGGCGCTTCGACGGCTACGCCGCGCACGGGACGATCCTCCTGCGCTCCGCCTCGCTCCTCGACGACGGCGACCTCGTCACGCACGAGCTCTGCCACGTCTGGCAGATGCAGCACCACCCGCTGCGGATGCCGCTCTCGTACGTCGTGCGCGGGTACGCAGACAACCCCTACGAAGCCGAAGCCCGAGCCGCCGCTGCGGCTCCGCACGAGTAGAGGCGCCTCAAACGGCCACGTCTGGGTGCCAGGCACCGGGACGTGTCTGTTCGGGACACATGCCGCTTGGCTTCGCGGCTTTGCCCAGTCGGCCACGCCTTGAACGGCCACGTCCGGTGCCAGGCACCGGACGTGGCCGTTTGGGACGCCCGGACTACACTGAAAACGATGGCCCAGGCGCCTGCGCTCCCCACCGGATTCGAGCTGCCGCTGAAGGCGCGGCTGCCGCGCATCGGCTCGATCGACGCGGTCTCGCTCGAGGAGCGTGCCGCCTCGCTGGCGAAGCGCTCGATCAAGAAGGACGCGAAGGTCTTCGCGCTCGAGCTGGCGATCCGCACGACCGACCTGACGACGCTCGAGGGGTCGGACACACCCGGCAAGGTCGCGGCGCTCTGCTCGAAGGCGATCCGGCCCGACCCGAGCGATCCCGGCATTCCCTCGTGCGCCGCGATCTGCGTCTATCCGAACCTCGTGCCCGTCGCGAAGGAGCGCTTGCGCGGTACCGGCGTGAAGGTGGCTGCCGTCGCGACCGGTTTCCCATCCGGCCAGTACCCGACGAAGCTCAAGATCGCCGACGTTCGGAGCGCCGTCGAGCTCGGGGCCGACGAGATCGACATGGTGATCGACCGCGGCGCGTTCCTCTCGGGCCGTTACGCGAAGGTCTATGACGAGGTCGTGCAGACGAAGGAGGCATGCGGCGACGCACACCTCAAGGTGATCCTCGAGACCGGCGAGCTCGGAACGTACGACAACGTGCGCCGAGCGACGCTGCTGGCGATCGCCGGCGGCGCCGACTTCGTCAAGACCTCCACCGGCAAGATCAACCCGGCTGCCACGCTCCCGGTCGCGCTCTGCATGCTCGAAGCGGTGCGCGACGTCTACGAGGAGACCGGACGCCGTATCGGCTTCAAGGCGGCAGGCGGCATCCGCCAGTCGAAGCAGGCGATCCAGCACCTCGTCCTCGTGCACGAGACGCTCGGCCCGGACTGGCTCACGCCCGACCTCTATCGTCTCGGCGCGTCGTCGCTTCTCAACGACATCCTCATGCAGTTGCGGAAGGAGAAGACCGGCGCATACCAGAGCCCGGACTACTTCACCCTTGACTGAGATCCAGAAGAAACAGGACCGCGCACCCGTCCCGAAGGATTGGACCTACGCACCGGCGCCCGAGTCGCGCGACGTCGTCAAGATCCGCGATCGCTACGGCGTGTTCATCGGCGGCGAGTGGCTCGACACGACCGAGTCGTACGAGACGATCTCGCCCTCCTCGGAGGAAGTACTCGCAAACGTCGCGCAGGGATCGGCCGAGGACGTCGACAAGGCGGTCGGGGCGGCGCGCGCCGCGTTCTCCAACGGCTGGTCGTCGCTTCCGGGCTCGGAGCGCGCGAAGTACCTGTTCCGCATCGCGCGCATCCTGCAGGAGCGCTCGCGCGAGTTCGCTGTGCTCGAGTCGCTCAACGGCGGCAAGCCGATCAAGGAGTCGCGCGACGTCGACCTCCCGCTCGCGGCCGCGCACTTCTTCTACTACGCAGGCTGGGCTGACAAGCTCGAGTACGCGTTCCCGAACCGCCGCCCAAAGCCGGTGGGAGTCGCCGGACAGATCATCCCGTGGAACTTCCCGCTGTTGATGCTCGCATGGAAGCTCGCTCCCGCACTCGCGTGCGGCAACACCGTCGTGCTGAAGCCTGCGGAGACGACGCCGCTCACGGCGCTCCTCTTCTGCGACGTCCTGCGCCAGGCGGAGCTCCCGCCGGGCGTCGTCAACATCGTCACCGGCGACGGCCGCACGGGCGCCGCGCTCGTCGAGCATCCCGACGTCGACAAGATCGCGTTCACGGGCTCGACCGAGGTGGGCAAGGCGATCCAGCGGCAGCTTGCCGGCAGCGGCAAGAAGCTCACGCTCGAGCTCGGCGGCAAGGCGGCGAACATCGTCTTCGACGACTGCGCGCTCGACCAGGCAGTCGAGGGAATCGTCAACGGCATCTACTTCAACCAGGGCCACGTGTGCTGCGCGGGCTCACGGCTGTTCGCGCAGGAGTCGATCTACGAGCCGCTCGTCGACAAGTTGAAGAAGCGTCTCGAGACGTTGCGTGTCGGCGACCCGCTCGACAAGAACACCGACGTCGGTGCGATCAACTCGAAGATGCAACTCGACCGGATCAAGGAGCTCGTCGCAGCCGGAGAGGAAGAGGGTGCGGAGATCTACCAGCCGCCGTGCCGCCTACCGGAGAAGGGCTACTGGTTCGCGCCCACCGTCTTCACGAACGTCGCGCAGAGCTATCGCATCGCGCAGGAGGAGATCTTCGGCCCGGTGCTCTCGGTGCTCACGTTCCGCACGCCCGAGGAAGCGGTCGAGAAGGCGAACAACACGCCGTACGGGCTGAGCGCCGGCGTCTGGACGGAGAAGGGCTCGCGCATCCTCTGGATGGCGCAGAAGCTGCGCGCCGGCGTCGTGTGGGCGAACACGTTCAACCGCTTCGATCCGACCTCGCCGTTCGGCGGGTACAAGGAGTCGGGCTTCGGCCGCGAGGGCGGTCTGCACGGCCTCGAGCCGTATCTGAGGTTCGACGAATGACCCGGCTCCCCGTGAAGAAGACGTACAAGCTGTTCATCGGCGGAGCGTTCCCGCGCAGCGAGTCGGGTCGAACCGTCGAAGCCGATGGGCAGAATGTGGCCAGAGCATCGCGCAAGGACGTCCGCGATGCGGTGAAGGCCGCGCGCGCTGCCCAGCCGGGCTGGGCCGCCGCAACGGCGTACAACCGCGGCCAGGTGCTCTACCGGCTCGCGGAGATGATCGAGGCGCGCCTCTCCGAGTTCGCAGAGCTCTGTACGGGTCGAGAAGAGGTGGAGCGCGCGATCGACAGGGTCGTCTGGTACGCAGGGTGGGCGGACAAGCTGCCGCAGGTGCTCGGAGGCTCGAATCCCGTCGCAGGCCCGTACTTCAACTTCACCGTGCCGGAGCCGACAGGGGTCGTCGCGGTGCTCGCACCCGACGAGCCGCCGCTGCTCGGTCTCGTCACGCGTCTCATGCCGCCGCTCGTCGGCGGCAGCGCCGTTGTCGCAGTCGCGTCCGAGACGCACCCGATCGCCGCCGTCGAGCTTGCGGAAGCGATCGCGACGAGCGACGTGCCCGGGGGCGTCGTCAACCTGCTTACCGGTTTTCGCGCCGAGCTCGGTCCGATACTTGCAGCGCACATGGACGTGAATGCGATCGACCTCTGCGGCGCCGACGGCCAGTCTGCGGAGCTCGAGCGTCTCTCCGCCGAGAACGTGAAGCGCGTCGTCCGCGGTCGTGCCGACGTCCAGAGCCCGTGGGAGATCTCGAGCTTCCTCGAGTTGAAGACCGTCTGGCACCCGATCGGAACGTGAGCTCTGCCGATGGATAGGCTTGGGGCCGCGGGGATGGTCCAACGAAGCTTCAGCCACGCGATCGCCGAGGGCGACGGGATCTCCGTCATCGCGGCCGTCGACGATCCGGAATCTGCCAGAGCCGCGGAAGAGCAGCGCGCGGAGGCAATCGTCGTCCGCGAGAGTCCCGCACACCTGCGTGACGCGACGTCCTTGCCGATTCTCTGGCGTGCGGACGTTCCGCCCGACGAGGCTTCGACCGTCGCGGACGCCTACGTGATCGTCTTCGACGAGTTCGACGACGACGACGGCCGGCTCGAGGACGTGCACCGACGCGCGGTCGAGCTCGGGCTCGACTGTGCCGTGGAGGTGCGGAACGAGGACGACCTGGAGCAGGCGCTCGACCGCGTCGACCCGGAGATCTTCCTGCTCTCGCCGGCCGAGGCGGACGACGACGAGACGCCGCTCGAGACCGTGCTCGACCTGCTCGCCGCCGTGCCCGCAGGCAAGCTCGCGATCGCCGATCTACCGCTGACGACCCAGAGCGAGGTACTCGAGCTCGAGCGGGCCGGCTGCGACGCGGTGATCGTCGAAGGCCCGCACATCGCTGATCTGGCCGGCGGTCCGCCGCCGGTCGTCTAGCGATAAAAGAGCGCCAAAACCGCGGTACCCTGTGGGCCATGAGGGCGACGATGGTCGCGAGCGTGGTCGCGCTCGCATTCGCAGCGATGGTGCCGGGGGCGGCGTCCGCAAGGGCGGGCGCAGGCACGTGCCCTGCCGCATGGGCCGCCGGATGGCAGAAGCTCGCCGACAAGGTCGGTGCGCCCGTCTACTGCCCGACATGGATGCCGAACCCGCTCGACGCGAAGTTCGGCGGCGAGTACCAGGACATCTACTCGATCGACAAGGATCACAGCTATCTCGTCAGCTTTCTCGCGCACGGTGACGAGGGCAGCGGCGACGTGCACGTCAACTTCCGCGGGTATCCGGGGCGCACAACGATCCCGACCTGCAGGACGGTGATCCCCAACGGAAAGAAGACGATCCGCGGCACGACGCCGTGCTTCTCGGACAACGCCGGCACGCAAAAGGCGAACGGCATTCGGGCGACGATCTACCGCGTCAACCAGGACGCCGACCAGTGGCACATCCTGCTGGCCTGGCGTCACGCCGGCTCGCTCTACACGGTGAGCGAGCACGTGATCGCGCCCTACGACCTCCCCCGTCAGATCGTGAAGAACCTCCACCGGCTGCTGCAGGGCCTCGTGCTCGTGCGCCCTCAGAGCTGATGCGGCTCACACGTCGTCGCTTCCTCGGGGGAGCAGCAGTAGCCGCGGTCGGCGGCGCCGGAATCTACGAGCTCGTCGACCAGCTCACCGGGGCGCCGGCGCGGACGACTCCTGCCGCCTCCGCCACAGTGCCGCCGCCCGAGCAGCACGTGATCGACCTCGGGCTCGTCGAGCTCGACGGCATTGCGGTCGTCGTGCCGCCACTCCATCATGAGATCGTCACTGCGACGGTGAAGGCGAACGACCTCGTCGCCGCGCAGCGCGGGCTCGAGCGGGCACTCGCCGACCTCGACGACCGCTATCCGCTCGACGCGTCCGGGCTCGGCGTGACGGTCGCGTGGGGGCTGCCGTACTTCGAACGTTACGTGGCAGAACAGGCGCAGGCCCATCTGCCGTTCGATCATCGCGCGGGCAAGTCCGTGCTCCTGCCTTCCCGCCGGTTTCCGAGCGATCCGCACGACACGATCCTCGAGGAGAACGACGTCGCGGTGCTCATGCGCAGCGACAGCCTCGCGCACATCGCCGACGCGCGCAAAGCGCTCTTCGACGACCTGCCGTATTTCCAGATGACGAGCATCCGCCGCGGGTTTGCGGGCGGCGGCTTCGCCGGCAAGCAGAGCCTCCCGAAGAAGATGGCAATGGCCGCCGGCGTGCCCGGCGCCGATCTCATCCCCGACACGTCCGAGCTGTTCCTCGGCTTCACGTCGACCCAGAAGGCGGGCCTCGGCCCGCGCCTGATCGCGAATCACGAGACGCTGGGGTTCATCGACCTGCGCGGCGGCTACTTCCACGGCGGCACGCACATGCACCTCTCGCATCTCGACGAGGACCTCGAGGCGTGGTACCTCAACTTCGACTTCGACGAGCGTGTGCTCACGACGTTCCGTCCCGGCATGACGAACGTCAAGCAGGGAACGCAGACGGTGGCGCAGGGGCCGAAGGACGTCGCGACCCAAGCGCAGACCGCAGCTGCGTTCGAGCAAACGGGACGCTTCGGTCACAGCGCCTCGATCCAGACGTCCTCGCGGCTGCAACAAGACTTCGTCGGCCCCGACGGCACCGTGTACCCCAAGGGAACTGCGATCCCTCAACGCGCAGACTTCAACACGCTCGACAACCCCTTCGCCTGGAGCGCGGCGCCGGACCGCGATGGGATGAAGACGACGCCGTCGGCGGGGCTCCACTTCGCCGTCTTCAACCCGTCGAGCGACGACTTCGCGCGGAACCGGCTCGCGATGGACGGTGAGCTGCCCGACGGCACGAAGCTCGACGTCGGTCAGCGCAGCCGCGCCCAGGGCTTCAACTCCGTGCTGACGACGACGCATCGCCAGAACTTCCTCGTCCCGCCGCGGCGGCACCGCTCGTTCCCGCTCGCCGAGCTGTGACCGGCGGCGGCTCGTCGATCCGCGAGGTGCAGGCGCTGCTGCGTGTGCTCGCGGCCGGTCGCGACGTCGCTGAGCTGGGCACCGCTTTCGGGGAAGGAGCGGCCGCCCTCGCCGAGACGGCGCGCAGAGTCGTCACCGTCGAGCTCGACCCCGACCGCGCCGCCGCCGCCCGCGAACGGCTCTCGGGCGTGGCCAACGTCGAGCTGCTCGAGGGCGACTGCTACGAGGAGCTGCGCGACTGCGGCCCGTTCGGGCTCGTGTTCGCCGACGGCGGGACCTACGACTGGGAGGCGATCCTTGCGCTGGTCGAGCCGGGCGGCCTGATCGTCAAGGACGACCTGACGCCGGGGCGTTCGATCGACGGCGATCCGGTGCGTGAGTTTCTGCTGCGCGACCCGCGCGTCGCCGCGGTCGAGATCCTGACGACGCCGACGTCGGCGGCAATCGTCGCCGTCAGGCGCTAGAGACGAGCAGCGTCAGCGCGAGCGAGACCGGGACGAGCACGAGGCCGAGCAGCGTGAAGCGCGCGATCGACGGGCGCGCGCCCTCGGCCCGCGCGACCTGCAGCCACAGCACCGCAGACAACGCCCCCGTCACGGCCAGGTTCGGGCCGAGGTCGAGCCCGAGCAGCAGCGCGCGTGGATGCGCGGGCAGGTGCGCCGACAGCATCACCGCCGCAGGGAGGTTGTTCACGAGGAGCGACGCGCCGGCGGCGATGGCGGCCGTCTCCCACCGGCCCCTGTGCGCGAGGAGGGTCGACAGCCAGTGGACGTTCCGCGCGAGCGCGCCAAGGGCGACGGCCGCGCCGAGCACGCCCAGCAGCAGCAGAGGGTTCGCGGCCGCCCAGGCACGGCCGAGCGGGAGCCGAGAGAGGGGAACGGCGACGAGCCCGACCGCCAGCACCGGCAGCGCAGGGTTGGCGAGCACGAGCACGAGGACGACGGACACCGCGACGGCAGCGGTGCCGGCACGGGGCCTGAAGACCACGTGCTCCGGTTGCGAACGCGAGCGGCCCGTCAGCTCGTGACGGAAGGCAACGAGGACGAACGCGATCGTGACGGCGACCGCGACCGCCCACGACGGCGCAAGCCGCGCAGCGAAGGTCGAACCGGTCACGTGCTCGTGCTGAAGCACGATCAGATTCGTCAAGTTCGATCCCGGTAGGAGGAGCGATGCCGAGTTCGCCATGAACACGGCGCCGTAGAGGAACGGGCCGTCGGGAACGCCGCGGCGACGGGCCGCATGGAGAAGGACGGGCGTCATGAAGACGACAGCCGTGTCGAGGTTGAGCACGGCGGTCACGACCGCTTCGATCATCAGCAGGACGACGAGCAGCACGGCCGTGCCGCCCGGCGCGCGCGATGCGAGCGTGCCGGCCTCCGCGAAAAGGCCCTCTCGAGCGGCGGTCGCGCCGACGAGCAGCAGGCCGGCGACGAGCGCAAACGCCGGCCAGGCCTGCGACGCGGCAGCAGCCGCGTCCGACGGCGCAAGGACAGCCGCCACGAGGGCAGCGCCGCCGCCGACGACGAACAGGAGGAGCGATGCCCGTGGACTCACACGGCGAGCCGCTCGAGCACGATCGCGACACCGTCGTCATTGTTCGACGCCGTCACCTCGTCCGCCACCGCGAGCACCTCTGCGTGAGCGTTCGCGACAGCGACACCGCGCCCCGCCCACGAGAGCATCGGCACGTCGTTCGGGTAGTCGCCGAACGCGATCACGTCGGCCTGATCGATGCCGTGCTCGGCAGCTACCTCTGCGAGGCCCGCCGCCTTGTTCACGCCGACGGCCGTCACCTCGACTGCTTCGCCACCCGACTGGACGACCGTCAACGCGTCACCGACGACGTCTCGAGCGACGGCTGCGACAACCTCGACCTCGTGGTCGGCGTGACGCAGGATGAGCTTCGTCGCCGGATCCTCGAGCAGCTCGAGCGCATTCGCGACCCGCGTGCCCGCCGGCGGCTCCCAGCCCCATGCGGCAAACCCGGGCTCGTGCGCGAATGCCTCGTGCTCGACCGCGAAGACGATGCCGGGGAGGCGCTCGCGGAGTGCGTGCACGAGGCGGACCGCAGTCTCCGTCTCCAGCAGCCGCTCGCGCAGGATCGTTCCCGTGGCGAGGTCGACGATCAGGCCGCCGTTGCTGCAGATCGCGGAGCCGCCGATGCCCGCGTCCCTCGCGAGGTCGGTGACGCTCGCCGGCCCACGCGCCGTGACGATGACGACGACGATGCCCGCGTCGCGGACCGCGCGAATGGCATCGCGGCTGCGCTGCGAGATCGTGCCGTCGCTCCGGAGCAGCGTGCCGTCGAGGTCGATCGCCGCGAGGCGCACCCGGGAAGATCTACCCGAAGAACGCTTTGGCGACGGCGTACCACTCGGGCGTGACCGTCTTGAGCTGCGCCGTCGCCTCTTCGAGCGAGACCGCGACGACGTCATCGCCGTGCAGCGCAGCCATCTGTCCGAACTCTCCGGCTTGCGCGAGCTCCGCAGCTTTCAGCCCGAATCGGGTCGCCAGCACGCGGTCGCGCGGAGTGGGAGAGCCGCCGCGCTGCACGTGCCCCAGCACGGTGACGCGGGTCTCGAAGCCGGTTCTCTGCTCGATCTCGTGTCCGAGGATCTCACCGACGCCGCCGAGCGTCACGTGCCCGAACTGGTCGCTCGCGCGAGCCTCGCCGCCGACGACGCGGCTCTCGCCGTCCGCGTACGTGAGCTCGTAGCCCTCGCTGACGACGACGATCGAGAAGTTCTTCCCCCGTGCGTGGCGGCGGCGCAGCTCCTCGCAGGCCGCCTCGACCGTCATCGGCTGCTCGGGGATGAGGATCACGTCGGCTCCGCCGGCGATGCCGCTCATCACGGCGATCCACCCGGCGTGCCGGCCCATCACCTCGACGACCATGACGCGGTTGTGCGACTCGGCCGTGGTGTGCAGCCGGTCGATGGCCTCGGTTGCGATCGTCACCGCCGTGTCGAAGCCGAATGTGTAGTCGGTTCCCGAGAGATCGTTGTCGATCGTCTTCGGCACGCCGACGATCGGGAGGCCGTGCTCGGCGAAGAGCCTGGAGGCGACGCCGAGCGTGTCCTCGCCGCCGATGGCGATGAGCGCGTCGAATCCTCGATCGCTGAAATTCTGGAGCACCTTCTCCACGCCGCCGTCCAGCTTGTAGGGATTGGTGCGGCTCGTGCCGATGATCGTGCCGCCCCGCGGCAGGATCCCCGAGACCTGCTGCGGGCCGAGGACCTCGAAGCGGCCGTCGACGAGCCCGCGCCACCCTTCGAGCACGGCCACGCAGTCCCAGCCCTCCGCGTCGGACGCGCGCACGACCGCGCGTATGACCGCGTTCAGCCCTGGACAGTCACCGCCGCCCGTGAGGATTCCGATCGTCTTCGCCACGGCTCGTAGTCAAGCAACTCCCGGCGCCGGGCCGGTGGGAGTTGTGCGTTCCGAGGTGGGAAGACCCCGGACGCCCGAGGTAGGAACGGCGTATGAATCGCGAACCTCCCCCCTCTGGGGGCGACCGGACAGCACGCTTCCTGCCGATATCTCCCTCCAGACGGTTACAGCGGCAACCGGCATCCAAGGAAACGACATGAACCAGCAACCACTCGGCGCTCTGCTTGTACGGCGCGGTCTGATCACAGAGGAGCAACTGGCGGCGGCGCTCGCCGACCAGAGGGCGACCGGAGCTCCGCTCGGCCAGATCGTCGTCTCGCGTGGATACGCAGCCTCCGCGGCTGTCGCACAGGCGCTCGCGACGCAGCATGGAGGACTCTTGAAGACCGAGTACGGCTTCGCGACCGGATTCGACTCCGGCGGGCCTCCGAAACCCTTCGTCCCTCCGCCGGTGACGTCGGACGCCGTTGCCGAATCACGCGTCCTGACGCCGGTCGCGAAGGCTGCCGTCGAGCTCGTGCCCGACGAGGTCGCCGTCGCAGAGCCCGAGCCGGACCGGGAAGCGCTTCGCGCCGAGGTCTCGTCAGCGACCGAACGGGAAGCGCTTCGCGCCGAGGTCTCGTCAGCGACCGAAGAGGCGGAGAAGCTTCGTGCCGACAACGAGCGCCTCACCGAGCTTCGCTCGAACCTCGAGCAGCGCCTCGCGAGCGAAGCTCAGCGCGCAGCATCGCTCGAGCGCGAGCTCGCCGCCGCGAACGAGCAAATCAATTCCGCGCCTGAGGGTGGACCGCTACGCGACGACGACAGTCGGATTTCCGAGCTCGAGGCCGCGCTCGCCGCGCGAGACGCCGCGATCGACAAATGGGAGGCGGGAATCGCAGAACGCGACGGCGCACTCGAGGAGTTTCGTGTCGCAGCCGAGGAGTGGAAGGCGGCACTGGCAGGACGCGACGAGGCTCTCGCAGAGCTCGCCGCCGCACGCGACGACGCCCTCACGCAGTTGCGCGAGGCCAAGGGAGCGCTTGCGACCTGGGAAGCAGCAGTGCATGAGCTGACGGTGGCCTGGGACGAGGCCGTCGCGCAGGCGCGGACTGCCGCGGCGGACGAAGCCGCTGTCCAGAACGCGCGAATCTCGGGACTCGCACTCGAACGCGACAAGGCGCTCGAGAAGCTGGAGGCCGCCGAGGCCGCCCAGTCCGAGGTCGTCGAGCTTCCGGCGCTCCGTGACGAGATGCTCGCGCTCCGTGGCGAGGTGCTCGCGCTCCGGCAGGCAGCCGCGGCGGCGACGGCGCGTATCGACGAGCTTTGCGCGGAGCGCGACGACGCGCTCGCAGCTCTGCACGCCGCGAGAGCCGAGGTGGCCGACCTCGGCGCGGCGAGAGACGCGGCGCCGGCGGGCACGGTGGATCGCTGGGCGACCGCACAAAACCATCTCGTGTTCTTCCGAGGCCCGGAGGGCTATGAGCTGCAGAAGCGCGGGGGGCCTCCCCCGGAGCCCGGATCGATCGTCTTGCTCGAGCACGGCCCCCACGTCGTCGCTCGTGTCGGCGAGGCACCCGGGCCGGGCCCGCGGATTCCCTGCGCATACCTCGTCGCCTGATCTGCTGCTGACTTTCGTCGTGCGGCGCCGCCCTCGGGCCGTGTGCCGACGTCATCTGAATCCGGTTGCGCAGGCTGTTCCGAAAGGAATAGCGTCGGCTCAACCCATCGCAAGGAGGCAACGCAACCATGTCGCAGTTGCTCCGCTCCGCAGTCGTCGCCTGCGCCGTCGCTCTCGCGCTTCCGACACTCGCGCTCGCAGGCGTCAAGCCCGGGCAGGCGTTCCCGACGAATCTCGATACGACGATCGACCTGACGCAGCTCACGGGGCTACGCGTGTCGCTGCCGAAGCCCGACTGCACGACGCATCCTTCTGACTGCTCCGACATCGACGTGCTGAACACGCTCGACGGGTTCAGCGTCGACGCTCGTGTTTCGATTCCGTTCAGCGGGCCGATCGACCTCACCACGGTCACGCCGGACACGGTGTTCCTCGTCGATTCGCATGGGCAGCGGACGTCGCTCGACCGGCTCGTCTGGACGGCGGCGACGAACACGCTGCATGGCGTTCCTCACACCTATCTCAGCCAGCACGCGCCGTACGTGCTCATCGTGACCGACGGCGTCAAGGCCGCCGACGGAACGCCCCTCGACGCGTCGAGCTTCCGACAGAGCCTCGAGATCGGCCATGCGGGCGGCGCCGGCGATGCGCTCTACCGGCTCTCGTTGCTCGGGGCGCTCGGCTGGTCGCACGTGTCGCGGAGTCACATCGTCGACGCGAGCCTCTTCACGACGCAGAGCATCACGTCGCTGCTCGAGAAGGTGCGCCGCCAGATCGACCGCTCGAAGCCCGCACCGCCGAACTTCGAGATCGGCTCCAACCGTGAGCGCGCCGTGTTCCCGTTCACGAGCGTCATCGGAGAGACCTTCCACCGTCAGACCGGTGTGTCGTCGTTCACCGACTCTGTCTTGCCTGCCGCTGTCGACGTGTTCAATTCGATCGGCACGGTCGCGTACGGCAGCTTCTCGTCGCCCGACTACGAGAACTCCTCGCAGGTGATTCCGCCGGTCGGCTCGGCATTCGGCGTTCCGGCGGTGCAGAGCACGAACACGCTCTACTTCAACCTCTGGCTCCCGTCCGGCCCGGAGCCGTCGGGCGGCTGGCCCGTCGCGATCGTCGGGCACGGCTTCACCGACTCGAAGCAGGGCTTCCCGCTCACGACCGCGTCGACGCTCGCGAAAAACGGCGTCGCGACGATTGCGATCAACGTGGTCGGCCACGGAGGCGGTCCGCTCGGAACGATCACCGTGGCTCGGAACGACGGGCCGCCCGTGACGTTCTCGGCCGGGGGCCGCGGCATCGACCAGGACGGCGACGGCACGATCGGCTCGACGGAGGGCGTCGGCGCCACACCGCAGTTCGCGGCGGTCGGCAACCGTGACGGCCTTCGCCAGACCGTGATCGACCTCATGCAACTCGTGCGTGAGATCCAGGTCGGCGTCGATGTCAACCGCGACGGGCATCCCGATCTCGATCCGTCGAAGATCACGTACTTCGGCCAGTCGTTCGGAGGGATCTACGGGACGACGTTCCTCGGCGTCGAGCCGGCAGTGCACGCGGGCGTCGTGAACGTCCCGGGCGGCTCGATCACCGAGATCGCGCGGCTGTCCCCGTCGTTCAGGCCGCTCGTCGGGATCGCGCTCGCGACTCGCGTTCCTCAGCTCTACAACGCGGTGCCGAACGCGACGTTCACGAACTTCAACGAGAACGAGCCTCTCAGCGGCCAGCCGATCCTCGTGGACACGGTGCCGGGCGCTGACGCGATCCAGAACGTGCTCGACGACGACATCTGGGCGCAGACTCCTGCGGATCCCGTCGCGTGGGCGCCGTACATCCGCGCGCACCCGCTGCCCGACTCGGCGCCGAAGGGAGTGATCGTCCAGTTCGCAAAGGGCGACATGACGGTGCCGAACCCGACGGCATCGGCGTTGATCCGTGCAGGCGGCCTCGAAGACCGCGCAACGTACTTCCGGAACGACCTCGCCTTCGCGACCGTCCCGGGCTACACGGTCAAGAACCCGCACACGTTCCTGAGCAACATCGCGGGAGCGTCGGGGCCGCTCGCCTTCGCAGCGCAGCAGCAGATCGCGACGTTCCTCGCAAGCGGCGGTGCAATCACGATCGACCCGGACGGCCCAGGGCCGCTGTTCGAGACGCCGATCGCGGGGCCGCTGCCCGAGACCCTGAACTTCCTGCCGTAGCGGCAGGCTGCGGGCCCGGGGACACCCCCGGGCCCGCAGCCCTCGGCTCAGGTGCCGAAGGTGGGAATCGAACCCACACTCCCCGGAGGGAACCGGATTTTGAGTCCGGCGCGTCTGCCAGTTCCGCCACTTCGGCCTGGAAGCATCGTAGTCGGCGGCTCCGAGAGGAGCCTGTTGACTTTGAAAGAAAGGCGAGGGCCTATTGCAACCGGGACTCGACCGAGAAATACTTGCTCATTCGCCGGATCTGAGTTCCTGCGGACAAATGGAAATGGGTCACTGGAGGAGGGACTGTGAGTAGAAGGTTCTCGTTGCTGGCACTGCTCGGGGTGGCCGTCGTGGTCGCCGCCGTCGCAGCCGGCTACTCGGGCAGCGCACGGAGCGCGACGTCGGGCGTTACACCGCTCCCGTCGTCGTCGTGCGGCCCCGTCGTCTACAAGGGGTCCGGAAGCCCGGACTACATCGTTCCGTCGGACCTGCCGCTGCAGGGCGCAATCCGGCACCAGACCGTGCAGATCTCTCGCGCGATGATCTGGGCGCTTGCGCAGCAGGGATGGAAGGCCGGCCCGTACAAGATCGGCTATCAGTCCTGTGACGACTCGACGGCTCAGACCGGCGGCTGGGACACGGCGAAGTGCGCAACGAATGCGCGCCTCTACGCCTCGAACAGGTCGGTGATCGGCGTGCTCGGAACGTTCAACTCCGGCTGCGCCAAGATCATCGTTCCGGTCCTCAACCGTGTGCACCTCGGCATGGTGAGCCCCGCCAACACGAACCCCGGCCTCACGAAGAAGTGGGATCCGGGCGAGCCGAACAAGTACTACCCGACCGGCACCCGCAACTACGCCCGCGTCGTCGCGACTGACGACATCCAGGGCCCGGCGGATGCTCTCTGGACGAAGACCCTCGGGATCAAGAAGGTCTTCGTGCTGAACGACAAGCAGACCTACGGCTTCGGCGTCGCGACCACGTATCGCTCGGCGGCGAAGAAGCTCGGCCTGAACGTCGTCGGCTTCCAGGGCTGGGATGCGAAGCAGTCCAGCTACGAGGCGCTCGCGAACTCGATCAAGGCATCGGGCGCGACAGGCGGTCTTCCTCGGAGGCATCGCGTGCAACAACGGCGCGAAGCTGATGCAGGACATCAAGTCCGTCAACCCGAAGATCCTGCTCCAGATGCCGGACGGCTTCAGCGATCCGGGCGCAAACGGCTCAGTGGCCAACGGCGCGTACATCAGCGTCGCGGGTGCACCGCCGAGCGCACTCACCGGTGCCGGCGCGACGTTCGTGAAGAGCTTCGGCAAGCAGGTCGGTACGGTCGCCGAACCCGTACGCCGCGTATGGCGCACAGGCGATGCTCGTCATGCTCCAGGCAATCGCCAAGAGCGGCGGCGATCGTGCGAAGGCGACGTCGGGCCTGTTCGGGCTCACGATCACGAACGGGATCCTCGGCAACTTCACGATCAACGCGGCAGGCGACACCAACCTGACGCCGATCACGATCTACAAGCAGGCCGGTAAGAACCTCAACCCGGTCAAGACGCTCGTGCCCGACGCAAGCCTCAGGGGCTAGGGCAGACAAAGAAACGCACGACGGCCGGGGGAGGCAGCGATGCCTCCCCCGGCCTCGTATCTGCACCGAATCGATCCTGTGGCCACCCACGCTCACACCGAACCACGCGCCCGCCCGAGACGCTCGGTCGGCTCCTATGTGATGCCGTCGATTGCGGCTCTGCTCGTGGGGCTGCTTGTCCTCTGGCTCGGCGTCAACTTCGTCAAGAGCCCTTCGTACTTCTTCACGATCTCGTTCATCGGGCTTACGAACGGCGCCGTGTATGCGCTCGTCGCGCTCGGCTACACGCTCGTCTACGGCATCCTCGAGCTGATCAACTTCGCGCACGGCGACGTGTTCATGCTCGGCGGCCTGATCTCCGGGACGGTGATCATCTCGGCGTTCAATCTCGGCGACCATCCCGCGACCGGCATCACGATCGTCGCGGTACTCGTCTCACTCGTCGTCGCGATGGTCTCCTGCGGCGTGATCAACGCGTCGGTGGAGTTCATCGCCTACAAGCCGCTGCGCAATGCGCCACGGCTCGCGCCGCTGATCACCGCGATCGGTATGTCGTTCATCCTCCAGGACGTTGCCCTGCTCTGGAAGGGGCCGTCTTACATGTCCGTGCCGAACATTCTTCCGCGCGGGAACGTCTTCTCGTTCGCGGGGGTGAGCTACACGTGGGAGAAGCTGATCGTCGTCATGATCACGGTGCCCGTGTTGCTCGCCTTGATGTGGCTGGTGCAGCGCACGCGGCAAGGCAAGGCGATGCGCGCGACCGCACAAGACCGCGACGCTGCGGCGATGATGGGCATCGACGTCAACCGAACGATCTCGTTCACGTTCATGATCGCCGGTTCGCTCGCCGGGGCCGCAGGGCTTCTCTACGCGCTGTACTTCAGCGAGGTGCGCTACGACACCGGCTTTCAGCTCGGGCTGATCGCCTTCACCGCCGCCGTGCTCGGCGGGATCGGGAACCTTCCAGGTGCCGTGCTCGGCGCGCTGTGCATCGGCTTCATCCAGGCGTTCAACGAGGGCCTGCGCTGGCACTCGCCCGGGAGCGACTGGACGCAGTCGATCGTCTTCTCGATCCTCATCCTGATCCTCGTCTTCCGCCCCGAGGGCCTCCTCGGCGAGCGGACGCCGGAAGGAGTCTGAGTGCGCAGGCGCATCGCGGACGCGATCTCCCGCGGCGTGTGGTCGGTGCTCGGAACAGTGGGCTTTCCGCACGAGCGCTGGCTCGCCTTGTCGCGGATGACCCGCCGTGCCGTCAAGGCGGTGCTTTGGGCAGCGCTCGCGCTCGTGCTCGTCGCGTTGTTCGGCGTCTGGGAGACGTCCGCGCTCGCAGTCGCAGTCGTCGTTCTGCTGCTCGTCGTCCCCCGCTACGAGAACGTGACGGTTCGCGGTGTGCGCGTCGGCAAGTGGATCGTTCCCGTCGCAGTGCTCGGGCTCGCGATCGCCTATCCGTATTACCTCGGCTCGATGCCGGAGGTACCCATCTTCGGACCCGTTCCCGGCCATGAGCACGATGGTCGTGATGATGATCTTCACGATGATGGCACTCGGGTTGAACTTCGTCGTGGGCTACGCAGGACTGCTCGACCTCGGCTACGTCGCCTTCTATGCGATGGGCGCATACATGGCAGGCTGGTTCGCCTCCTCGCAATTCGCGAACCAGAACCTGAACGTGGGTGCCGTCGGCCTCTATCCAGGCGCGACGGGCTACCACTTCTCGATCTGGCTGGTCCTGCCGATGGCGGGCATCGCGACGGCGCTCGTCGGCGTGCTCATCGGGCTGCCGACGCTCCGATTGCGTGGCGACTACCTCGCCATCGTGACGCTCGGCTTCGGCGAGATCATGCCGCAGATCGCGCGCAACGGAAACAACCTGTTCGGCTTCAACCTCACCAACGGGACGGGCGGAATCACCCCGATCGACGGTCCCGGCTTCGGCGGCTGGGCCGAGCAGCATCTACACCTGCCCGCCAACTACTTGAACGCGGCGAACTTCGACAATCTCTTCTTCTGGACGGCGCTCGTGCTGGTGCTGATCACGATCTTCACGAGCGCACGGCTGCGCGACTCGCGTCTAGGACGCGCATGGGTCGCGATCCGCGAGGACGAGATCGCTGCGTCGGCGATGGGCGTTCCGTTGATGCGGACGAAGACCTGGGCGTATGCAACGGGTGCGTTCTTCGGCGGTGTTGCAGGTGCGTACTACGCGAGCTACAAGAGCGGCGCGTTTCCCGACGACTTCTTCTTCAACATCTCGGTCTTCATCCTCTGCATGGTGATTCTCGGCGGAATGGGGAACATCTGGGGCGTGATCTTCGGCGCATGCTTCCTCTCCTACCTCGACCGTGAAGGCCTCGCCAACGTCGGCGCGTGGGTCAATGGCCACTTCGACACGCACATCGACGTGCCGCTCTACGAGTTCGGGATCTTCGGCCTCATCCTCGTGGTCACGATGCTCTTCCGACCCGAGGGCTTGATCCCGAGTCAGAGACGGGCAGCCGAGCTGCACGAGGGCGTGCACGACACGCCGCTGTACGACCTGGAGATCGAATGAACGACCCGCTCCTCCAGACCGATCGGCTCCGCAAGGAATTCGGCGGCCTCGTCGCGGTCGACGACGTCGACTTCGTCGTGCCGACGAACGCGATCGTCAGTCTCATCGGGCCGAACGGCGCCGGCAAGACGACGTTCTTCAACATGCTGACGGGCGTCTACAAGCCCACCGAGGGCCGAGTGATCTTCGCCGATGAGGACATGACCGGAAAGCCGCCCCATGCGTTCACGCAGCGCGGCATCGGTCGCACGTTCCAGAACATTCGCCTGTTCCAGAATATGACGGCGCTCGAGAACGTGCTCGTCGGCATGCACGTACGGCTGAAGGGGAACCTTTTCGAGGCGCTCTTGCGCACCCCGCGGGTGAAGCACGAGGAGAAGGAGGCCCGCGTCCGCGCGCGCGAGCTGCTCGAGTTCTCCGGCCTCAGCCGTCGCGACAATGTGATCGGCAGGAACCTGTCGTACGGCGACCAGCGTCGGCTCGAGGTGGCGCGCGCGCTTGCAACGCAACCCAAACTTCTGCTCCTCGACGAGCCGACAGCGGGGATGAACCCGCAGGAGACCGCCGACTTCACGACCTTCGTCGGCCGTCTGCGTGAGGAGCAACACCTTTCCGTGCTCTTGATCGAGCACGACATGCGCGTCGTGATGGGCATCTCGGACCGGGTGACCGTGCTCGACTACGGCGAGAAGATCGCGGAGGGAACGCCACTGGAGATTCAGAAGGACGAGCGCGTGATCGAGGCATATCTCGGAGCGGCGGCGATCAGCTCGTGAACGCGCCGGCGAAGACGCTCCTGCGGCTCGAGAACGTCGAGACCTACTACGGATCGATCCAGGCCCTGAAGGGTGTGTCGATCGAGGTGCGCGAGGGCGAGATCGTCACGCTCATCGGCGCGAACGGCGCAGGCAAGTCGACGACATTGCGGTCGATCAACGGCCTCAACCATCCGCGACGCGGGACGATCGAGTTCGGCGGCAAGGACATCACGAACGACGCTCCGCACGACATCGTGCGGATGGGTATCGCGCAGTCGCCGGAGGGACGGAAGCTCTTCCCCCGCATGACCGTGACGGAGAACCTCGAGATGGGGGCGTTCCAACGGCGCGACAAGACCGGCATGAAAGAGGACATGGATCGCGTCTTCGAGCTCTTCCCGCGGCTTGCCGAGCGCCGGACACAGAAGGCGGGGACGATGTCGGGCGGCGAGCAGCAGATGTGTGCGATCGGGCGGGCGCTCATGGCGAGGCCGACACTGTTGATGCTCGACGAGCCCTCGATGGGTCTCGCGCCCATCTTCGTCCAGCGGATCTTCGAGACGATCCTCGAGGTGAACAAGCAGGGCACGTCGATCCTGCTCGTCGAGCAGAACGCCCTGATGGCTCTCGACGTCGCCGACCGCGGCTACGTCCTCGAGACGGGCCACGTCGCGCTTGCCGACGACGCGAAGGCGCTCGCGCAGAACCCCGAAGTACGCAAGACGTACCTCGGCGAGACGTAGCGCTCCGGCTTTCCGCCTGTCCGGCGTCGTCCCTTTTCGGCGCCGTCACCAAGGCGCGCAGCTCTCTTAACGGTGACAGTCACTGTTAGGAAAGCGGCCATGTCCTGTTCAGTCGAGTCGTGCCGCGACGACGTCGTGCAGCTCTCTGTGCAGCTCTCTTAACGGTGACAGTCACTGTTAAGACGGCGGCCCTGCCCTGCGCGGGCTCGTCGTCAACCGTGCGGGCTAGCGGCTAGCCGGCTCCATCCGACCCGTCCTGGCCGCCGCCCACACGCAGCGGGAAATACGGAGGAGAGAGAAGGAATCCGATGCGCGGCTCGCGGCCCGCGCGGCCGTGCGCCATGAGCAACGCGGCGCCGACGCCGTGAGCCGGCACGAAGCCGAGTTGCCGGACGACCGCGGCGTCGCCGGTTCCCGCCACGATCACGGCGCCGAGGCGGCCGAGGGCGGGCTGGCAGGCGTTCCAGTCGCGGAACGGCAGCAGCGGGTGCACCGTACGTCCGCTGCGATACGAGGCGATCGCACGCGGATCCGCTGCAACGGTGAGCTCGGCTTCTGCGAGGAGCCTCGGGTCGCGCCCCGTGCGCGTCGCGTGGAAGAACGCGCGATACGGCTGCTGCGTCGGGTGCGCGAAGCGGCGTGAGAACCGATTGACGAGGATCGCGGTGCCGCCGTCGACAACGGGGAAGGCGTCGCGCCACATGCGGAGCGCAAGCCCCAGCCCGAGGAAGGCTGCGATCAGCGGATTCGGGCGCTCACGTGGGAGAAACGGAGTCGTGCCTGGCACGCCGATCACGATCGCGTCGAGAGGCCGGTCGAGCTCCGTCCGCCGCAGTTCGACGGCGCGCAACAGCGCCTCCGCGTGCGCCACCGACGGCGGCCCGCCGAATGCCGCCGCTGCGGTGCTCTCGGTCGGAACAGACCGCAGGATGGTGCGGCGTACGCCGTCGGGCATCGCCGAGAACACGTGCCGCAACGGCGATCGCGCTACCCGCTCGAGTGCGTCAGGATCGTACGGGTAGCCGCGTAGCGCTCCCGACACCTCCGGATGGTTGAGCACGAGCGACACGCCGATCAGCGGCACGCTGCGCGCGAGCGTCCGTTCGAGCGCGACCGCGAGATGCCAGCCCTGCGACGCCGTCGTCTCCAGCAGCGAATACGCACCTGCCGCACGGAGCGCGTCGGCGCCTGCCGCTCCGAGCAGCGCAGCGGGTCCACCGTGCAGCACGGACTCGGCGGCCGTCACCACGACGACGAGGTCGGTCTCGACGATCGCGGGGTTCACGCGGAGGGGCGGCCGCGAGGCGCCGTCGAGCACGATCAGCTCGGGATCCTCGACGTCGTGCACGACGATGTTCCCGTGAAACCGCCGCGCGAGCTCCGGGGTCACGAGCGACTCGAGCTCACGCTGCCCCAGGCGCCGCGCTAACCCGCCCGCGACGAGGATCGTCTGGTAGCCAGAGGGGATCCCGAGCCGCTCGAGCTCGTCGATGACCGCTCCGATCGCCAGGCGGCGGGGGTCGTTCGGCCCGGCGGCGATCGGCAGCGCCGGTGGCTCGACGACGATCGTCGCTCGCGTCATGCCGCGTGCCAGCGTCTCGAGCGAGCTGCCCTCGAGCGGGAACCGCAGCGCGTCTCGGACGGCGGCCGTGACGTCCGCCACCGCGCGGCCGGGCCGGGACGGGCGCAAAACCACGGCGTCGTCGGGCGCGGCCGCGATCACGAGCCGCGAGCCGGATAGCAGGGGGACGCGTTTCACCGCGAGATTCAAGCAGGCCCGGCCGCGCTACCCTGGATCCATGGCGAGACCCAAGCCGCTCCGGCTTCCGGAGACGATCAAGCTGGCGGCGAAGCCGCTGATCAGGCTGACCACGAAGCCGGCAGCGCGCACCAGGTCGTAGCACTCAAGCCTCTAGACTCGAACGATGTCACCGAAGACGCTCACGGGCCTCGAGCTCGACGTCGACGACGCGCCTGTGCGCGACTCCGAGCTCTTCCTCGTCGACGGTAACAACCTCGCCTACCGGGCGTTCTTCGCGCTGCCGGAGGAGCTTGCGACGACGGAAGGTTTCCCCACGAACGCGCTGCTCGGCTTCACGAACATGCTCTTCAAGCTGCTCTCGGACTACAAGCCGAAAGGCGTCGCGGTCGCCTGGGACACGAGGCCGGTGCACCGCGCAGCGGTCGCGGAAGCCGGGGACGTCGTCTACAAGGAGGGACGCCGGCCCATGCCGGATCTCCTGCGTGAGCAGTTCCCGTACTTCCGGCCGATCGTCGAGGCGTTCGGGTACCGCAACCTCGAGTTCGAAGGCTGGGAAGCCGACGACGTGATCGCGACGCTCGCGACGCTGGCCGACGAGGCCGGCGTGAAGACAACGGTCGTCTCGACCGATCGCGATGCCTTTCAGCTCGTGACCGACAACGTCGCGCTGATGATGACACCGCGTGGCGTGAGCGACGTGCACGTCTACACACCCGAGCGGGTCGAGGCGCGCTACGGGATCAAGCCCGAGCAGATTCCGGACTTCATCGGGCTCAAAGGCGACAGCTCCGACAACATCCCGGGCATCCCGGGCATCGGCGACAAGACCGCCGGCCAGCTGGTCGCGCAGTACGGGTCGCTGGAGGGCGTGATCGAGCACGCCGACGAGCTGTCTCCCGCGCGGAAGAAGAACGTCATCGAGCACGCCGCCCAGGCGCGGATGTCGAAGGAGCTCGCCACCATGCGACGTGACCTCGAGCTCGACTGCGACCCGGCCGAGCTCGTCCTCGCGCCGCCGGATCGCTCCGAGTTGCGCGAGATGTTCAGGCGCTTCGAGTTCCGCGGCCTGCTGAACCGCATCGACGATCTCGACGACGCGGTGCCCGCGCTCGAGCGGATCGTCGCCGGCACCGCGGTGCCGTGGCGCGAAGGCGTTCTTCCCGAGCAGCTGAGCGGCCGGGTCGGCCTCGCGATCGAAGGCGACCGGTTCGCGCTCGCGCAGGACGACGGTGTGATCGTCGGCGCCTGGGCTCCCGAGCTCGCGACCAAGCTTCGCGACGCGCAGATCGTTGCGCACGACTACAAGGCGCTTCCGCGTCTGACGATGCTGCCCGCCGACGACACGATGATCGCCGCCTACCTGATCGAGCCGGGTCGCCCCGTGTACGCGCTCGAGGACCTCGCGGCGGAGTACGGCGTCGAGGCGATTCCCGAGCCGGCCGCCGAGGAGGAGACCGCGGCGCTCGTTCGCGCGGCCGAGATCCCTCGACGGCTTGCAATCCCGCTCCGCGAGCGCCTGCGCGAGCGTGGCAGCGAGAACCTCTACGACCGCATCGAGCTCCCGCTCACCGCCGTGCTCGCGCAGATGGAGGACACGGGGATCAAGATCGACACGTACCGGATGGGCGAGATCACCGCACGCCTCGCCGACCGCGTCGAAGAGCTCGAGTCGATCGCGTACGAGTTCGCGGGCGAGGAGTTCATGCTCGGCTCGACGCAGCAGGTTGCGCGCATCCTCTTCGAGAAGCTCGAGCTGACCCCGGGCCGCAAGGGAAAGACCGGCTACTCGACCGACACGCGCGTCCTGCAGCGCATCCGGCACGACCACGAGATCGTCCCCGTGATCGAGGAGTGGCGCGAGCTGAGCAAACTCATGAACACATACCTCGTGCCGCTGCCGACGCTGCTCGGCGAGGACGGCCGGCTTCACACGACGTTCAACCAAGCGGTCGCCGCGACGGGGCGTCTCTCGACGACGAATCCGAATCTCCAGGCGATCCCGATCCGCACCGATCTCGGGCGCGAGATTCGCAGTGCGTTCGTCGCCGAGAGCGGGCACCGCCTCGTCTCGGCTGACTACTCGCAGGTCGAGCTGCGCATTCTGGCGCACGTGTCGGGCGAGCCGCGGCTCCGTGATGCGTTCGAGCGTGGCGAGGACATTCACACCGCGACGGCGGCCGAGGTGCTCGGCAAGGATCCGGCGACGCTGACGAAGGACGAGCGCAACATCGCGAAGATGGTCAACTTCGGGATCATCTACGGCATCTCGTCGTTCGGGCTTTCGGAGAACCTCGAGATCCCCCGCGAGCAGGCGCAGGAGTACATCGACACGTATCTCGCGCGCTTCCCGATGGTGCAGGACTTCATCCAGCGCACGATCGAGCAGGCGGAGCGCGACGGCTACGTCACGACGCTGCTCGGCCGCCGCCGCCCGGTTCCGGAGATCCGCGCACAGAACCGGCAGACGCACTCACTCGGCGAGCGGCTCGCGGTCAACTCGGTGATGCAGGGCACGGCGGCCGACATCATCAAGGTCGCGATGGTGAACATCCATCGCCGGCTGCGGGACGAGGGCCGCGCGTCACGGCTCGTGCTGCAGGTGCACGACGAGCTGCTCATCGAGGCGCCTGACGCCGAGGTGTCGACCGTGAAGGAGCTCGTGCGCACGGAGATGTGCGCCGCGTATCCGCTCGACCCGCCCCTCGCCGTCGACGTCGGAGCCGGCGACAACTGGCGAGAAGCCAAGGACTGACTACAAGACGTCTGGAAGGGAGTCGGGAACGAGCCCGAGACCCTGGCGCAGCTCTTCGATCAGCTCCTGCGCTCCGTCGAGCAGCGACGCGAGCTGGTCGAGCTCGTTGCGCGGGACCTCGACGGTGACGCGCACCGGCGACCGCGCCGTCGACGAGAGCGCGAGCGTCTCTTCGCCGTCTCGCGCGAGCGCGGTGAGGTCGAGGTATTCGTCCCGCCCGAGACGCACGCCGTGTACGAACTGCGCGTCGGCAGCTCGGAGCCGTTGGGCAAGCACCACCGGGTAGTGCCCGGGAACGCTGACGGTGGCCTCGCCGCCTCGCAGGCCGATCGAGGCAGACCACATCGGGTACCCGGCGTCGTGGCGATCGTGGCGCAACACCGCTACGCCGACGGAGGTCGTCTCGCCGATTGGATATCGCTCGTCCACTACCTCAGGGTACCGCCCTAGATGTAGCCGAGCTCGGCGAGAAGCGTGCCCGCCTCCGCCTCGACGTCGGCCAGCTGCTCCGGCGTCAGGTCCTTGCGCCAGCGGCCGACCGACTTCGCGTGCGCGTCACCGAACGCGGCGGCGAGCGGCTCCGCGTCCGCTTCGAGCTCCTGCGCGATCCGCGCCGCCTCGCCCGCAGGGTCGTCGACGAGCGACTCGTAGCGAAGCTCGACCGTCTGCTTCGGGGCCGCCCGCGCAGCGGTGACGTACGCGCGCCACGCCCACGCGGCCCGCGTCGCCTCGCTCGCTTCCTCGAACTCGCCCCGGCGCTCCGGCTCGACCCAGAACCGCGCGTATGCACCGTACGCCTGCTTCGCGTCGTCCGCGCCCCCTTGGCCGGCTCCGAGCCAGCCCCGCTCGAGCAGCGAGCAGACGACGTCGCGGCCGTCGCGGATGACATGGACCGCCTTCGCCGCCGGATATGCGAGCAGCGCGCCACGGAGGACGTAGCTCGTCTCGGGGTTCTGCTCCACGCCGCGCAACCCGTGCACGAGCCCGAGGTTCCGGACGAACTGGACGAGACGCCGCACCTCCCGCGCCTGCTCCTCGAGGGGACGGCCGACGAGGCGGGGCACGGCAGCCTTCAGGAGGGGGACCTCGCCGAGGTCGACGAAGCCGGGCTGCGAGCCGAGGGAGTTGCCGACGAACGTGGTGCCCGAGCGCGGCGAGCCCACCACGAACACCATCCGGTTTTCGCGCCGTGCGATCGGCAGGGAGCCCTTCCGGCGCGCGCGGACAGAGACCCGCGCCGCGTTCAGACCGACCGCGGAAACCGCCCAGGCGGCGCCGCGAACCGCCCGTATAGCGTTTGCGACCTGAAAAGGTTCTGAATGCAGCACGACCGAAGTCTGCCGCAAACCGGAACCCTCCGGCGAACGTAAAGCCGAAGGGAGACCGCCAACTTCGCCGCACGTCGGGAGTCTGAGTCCTTAGGCTTATACTGGCCGACCTATATGGCAAACGACACCATCAACGAACCAATCAGCGAAGCACTGACAGACCCGCGGCTCGAGGAAGGCGTTTGGACGACTGGTCCGGACGGCGAGCTGATTCCGGACTACGAGTCGACCTTCCCGACCATCAATGAAGGGGAAGTCGTCCACGGCACGGTCGTCCGAGTTGACAAGGACGAGGTGCTGGTGGACATCGGCTACAAGTCCGAAGGCGTCATCCCCGTCAGCGAGCTTTCCATCCGCCGCTCGGTCAATCCGGCAGACGAGGTGTCTCTCGGCGACGAGATCGCCGCCCTCGTGATGACGAAGGAGGACGCCGACGGCCGGCTCATCCTCTCGAAGAAGCGCGCGCGCTTCGAGATTGCGTGGAAGGCGATCGAGCAGGCGCACGAGCAGGGCGAGCCCGTCACCGGTCGCGTCATCGAGGTCGTCAAGGGCGGTCTCATCCTCGACCTCGGCGTTCGCGGCTTCCTGCCCGCGTCGCTGGTCGACATCCGCCGCGTCCAGGATCTCGACGAGTTCCTCGGACAGGAGCTTCGCTCGAAGGTGATCGAGCTGAACCGGTCGCGCAACAATGTCGTGCTCTCTCGCCGCGCCGTCCTCGAGGACGAGCGCAAGGAGATGCGCCAGGCGATTCTCGACCGGCTGAACCCGGGTGACGTCGTCGAGGGGACGATCTCGAACATCGTCGACTTCGGCGCATTCGTCGATCTCGACGGCATGGACGGCCTCATCCACATCTCCGAGCTCTCGTGGAGTCACGTGAACCATCCCTCCGAGGTGCTCGAGATCGGGCAGAAGGTCAACGTCAAGGTGCTCGACATCGATCGCGATCGCCAGAGGATCTCGCTCGGTCTCAAGCAGACCCAGTCGGATCCGTGGCAGCAGGTGCTCGAGAGCTACCAGGAGGGCGACGTCGTGGCCGGGAAGGTGACGAAGGTCGTCACGTTCGGCGCGTTCGTCGAGATCCTCCCGGGCGTCGAGGGCCTCGTCCACATCTCCGAGCTCGCACAGCACCACGTCGAGAATCCACGCGAGGTCGTCTCGCAGGGCGACACGGTCAACGTGCGCATCCTCGAGGTCGACGCGGAGCGCAGGCGTCTCTCGCTGTCGCTCAAGCGCGTCGAGGACGGCATGCCGATCCAGCCTGCACCGGGCGAAGAGGCTGCAGCGCCGACCATCGACCTGTCGGAGGATGTGTTCTCCGATCGGCCGTCGGCCGAGGCAGACGTCGTCGAGGAGCTCGTCGTCAACGACGTCGATCCTTCGGTGCTCGTCGAGCCCGACGTGGACGCCGAGCCTTCGGCTGCAGAGGCGACGACCGTTGAAGAGCCTGCCGCGGCTTCCGCCGACGAGCCTGACTCCGTCGCGGTCGAGGCTGCGTCGGACGAGCCTGCGCCGGAGTAGTGGCGCGGCGGCCGCTTGCGGTCGCGATCACCGGGGGAATCGCGGCCGGAAAGACTGAGGCGCTCGCGGCGTTTGCGCGTCGCGGCGCCGTCGTCTCCTCGGCGGACGAGCTCGTCCATCGCGTCTACCGCGAGGACGAAACCCTCAAGTCCGCGTTGCGCGAGCGATGGGGTGCGGGGGTCTTCGACGCCGAAGGCGAGGTCGACCGTGCCGCCGTCGGCAGGATCGTGTTCGCCGACCGGGCGCAGCTCGACTGGCTCGAGAGCGTCCTTCATCCACGCGTCCGCGAGGCACACAAGCACTGGCGAGAAGAGATCGAGGCGCGTGCAGACGCACCGGAGCTGACCGTCGTGGAGATCCCGCTTCTCTACGAGACCGGGGGCGACGCTCTGTACGACAAGGTCGTCGTGGTCACTGCGTCGCCCGGGACGCGCGAGGCGCGGCGGGGCGTGTTCCCCGATCGTGAGGCCCGCCTCATCTCCGAAGATGAGAAGGTGCGGCGTGCGGACTTCGCCTATGTGAACGACGGGTCGCTCGAGGAGCTCGATGCGTTCGTCGACGGGGTCGTCAAGGAGCTCGTATCGTCGCGCTGAGGCGAATCGTGCTCCTCGGCGCGATCGCCGCGGCTGCGATCGGCGTCTTCGCCTATCTCCAGCGCACCGAGCCGCCCTGGTGGGCGCGTCTGTGGTACCCGCTCCGCTACCAGGCGATCGTCCGCGGGCACGCGCAGCACTACCGGTTGAATCCCGCCCTGCTCGCGGCGGTGATCGAGCAAGAGAGCAAGTTCAGAGCGGATGCGCGATCCAGCACCGGGGCGATCGGCCTCATGCAGCTGCAGCCGGCGACGGCGAAGGGGATCGCGGTACACACAGGCGGCCACGATTTCGTCCTCTCCGATCTCGACGATCCCGAGATCAATGTGCGCTACGGCTCGTGGTATCTGAGGCACCTGCTGGACAAGTACCACGACGAGCGGCTCGCACTCGCGGCGTACAACGCCGGGCAGGCGAACGTCGACGAGTGGCGCCGCAAGGGTGAGGACATCCAGTTCTCCGAGACGCGTGCGTACGTCTCACGGGTCGAGCGGCTGAAGGACATCTACCGGCGGGCGTACGCGTCGCAGCTGGGACTGCAGTAGCGCCGGCTACGGAGAGACGGGCGGCTCGTCTCCGGGGGGTGGCTCGGTCCCAGGCGCCGCAGCAAGCGATCCGGGGCAGATGCCACCTCGCGAGTTGAGTACGGAGAAGCGTTGGACGGCGACGGCCTTGTGCCCGTGTCCGTCGCCGACGAGCGCGGTCAGCACGTAGAGGCCGTTCGCGAGCGAGGTCGTGTCGTAGCTCCGCGCGAGCTCGAACAGGAAGCGGCCGGGCATAGACGTGTACTGCTCACGGCCGAAGCGAGGTGCGTTCTGGTACGTCCCCTTTGCGTAGATGTCCCAGAAGTGCGCGTTCGACGGCAGCGCCGTTCGAAAGTCGACCACCGTTCGCCACGGGACGACGACGACGCCGCCGAGCTTCGTCACCGTCCACTGCACGAGCGACGGTGCGACCGGCAGTCCTTGGAACTTCCCGGGTACCGCGACGGGCGGTGTGTCGAACGCATCGACGGCGAGCTCGACCCGGCCGCACAGGCCGAGCGGTGTCTCTTGGTCACCCGCCTGATTCCGGATCACGATGTCGCGGATGACGGGCTTCGTGAAGTCCTTGTACGGGGCAAGGTGTCCGGGCTGCAGCGGATTGACCACCGTCGTGCCGTCGATCTCCGAGATGTGCACGTGACCGAACGGCGGCTGGACGTACCCGAGAATCGTCTTCCGTGCGATCACCTGCTGCCCTTCGCCGACGACGGTGACGATGTGGAAATACTGAAAGGTGACGTCGTGGTCGGTGACGATGTTCAGCGTCGCCGAGCCGATGTAGTGCGCCGTCCCGTCCTCCGACGGATAGATCGGCGTTCCGTCGGGCGCGGAGATGTCGATCCCCTGATGGAACGAGAAGGTGCCCGGACCGAGAAACCCGCCGGCAAGGATCCCGTTCTCGTAGACGGTGCGTGGGTCGCCGAAGAAGCCGCGGATCGGATGCTGCTGGTCGAACGGCTTGAACGGCCAGGAGTAGGCGGACGCGGCGCCCGCCTGGACGAGCACGCTCATGAGCAGCGAGACGACAGCTATACGAAGACGAGCCATGTGCACGACCAGAGGTTGAAGACGCCGGGTGGCGATGGGAGTTAGGTGTTCGAGCGGTGTTGCAGCTCGTTGCTCTTGCTTGTGAGCGCCACGAATCCTGCCTGAAGAAAGTCGTTGGCGCCTGCTGCCGCGAGCGACCAGGTAAGGAGACGGCCGAACCGAGGCGCAAGGATCTGCGTGGTCGCGAGGCCGGCGGCGGCCCAGGTGCCGATGCAGCGGCTGCACGTGACGAGCTCCCCGATCGCCTGGTGGAAGTCGCCCGTCTCGATCGGTTCCTCGGGTTCGCCCGTCCCGGCCTCGCCCTCGACGAACGGCGCCCGGATGAAGCTCGTCACATCGTCCCGGGAGACGGTACGGGCGGCCTTGAACGCAGCCATCGAGAGAACTGCGAGATCGAGTGCTGTCCCGTCGCGCGGACCGCGACCGAGCGCGTGGGCGAGAGCCCCGGCGAGGCCGAGTCCGCCGGCGAAGGAGCCCATGATCCCGGCGTACGCCCGATACGGCGGCCTCGGCCTGGGGGCCTCGGAGTGACGCTCGCGCGTCTCGTCGGTCATGGTCATCGGGGTACCCTGTCTCCGTGGCAGAACTCAAAACATCGGCTGACTACGTCCCCATGGGTGACCAGCGCCAGGCGATCGACATCCTGGCCGAGGGTCTCCAGAACGGCGAGCGCTACCAGACCCTGATCGGCGCGACCGGGACCGGGAAGACGGCGACCATCGCCTGGACGATCGAGAAGGTCGGCAAGCCGGCCCTGATCATCGCGCACAACAAGACGCTGGCCGCGCAGCTCTGCAACGAGTTCCGGGAGTTCTTCCCCCACAACGCCGTCGAGTACTTCGTCTCGTACTACGACTACTACCAGCCCGAGGCATATGTTCCGCAGGCCGACCTGTACATCGAGAAGGATTCGTCGCGCAACGACGACATCGATCGACTGCGCCACTCGGCCAGCTCGAACCTGCTCTCTCGCCGTGACGTGATCGTCGTGGCGTCGGTGTCGTGCATCTACGGCCTCGGCTCGCCGGAGGAGTACAAGGAGCGGGTGGTCTACGTCGAGCGCGGCGAAGAGCAGGATCGCGATCTGATGCTCCGCAAGCTGATCGACATCCAGTACGTGCGCAACGACACGCTGCTCGGCCGCGGCAGGTTCCGCGTCAAGGGCGATGTGGTCGAGGTGCAGCCCGCGTACTCCGAGACGGCATACCGCATCTCGTTCTTCGGCGATGAGGTCGAGGCGATCACGCACTTCGATCCGCTCACCGGCGAGGTGTTGTCGAAGTACGACCAGATCACGATCTTTCCGGCGACGCAGTACGTGACGTCGAAGCCGACGATCGAGCGCGCGGCGATCGAGATCCGGCATGAGCTCGAGGAGCAGGTCAGGATGTTCGAGTCCGAGGGCAAGATGCTCGAGGCGCACCGGATCCGGCAGCGCACCGAATACGACCTCGAGATGATGAAGGAGCTCGGTTTCTGCAACGGCATCGAGAACTACTCGCGGATCCTCGACGGTCGTCCGCCCGGATCGGCGCCGCACACGCTGCTCGACTACTTCCCGTCCGACTTCGTCGTCTTTTGCGACGAGTCGCATCAGTCGATCCCGCAGATCGGCGGCATGTACGAGGGCGACCGCTCACGCAAGCAGACGCTCGTCGACTTCGGCTTCCGTCTTCCGTCGGCGATCGACAACCGGCCGCTGCGCTTCGACGAGTTCCTCGGCAAGGTGCCGCAGCTCGTCTTCGTGTCGGCGACGCCCGGCGCGTACGAGCTGCGCCACTCGAAGCGGATCGCCGAGCAGTTGATCCGGCCGACGTTCCTCGTCGACCCAGAAGTCGAGTTGCGTCCGACGAAGAACCAGATCGACGATCTGCTCGGTGAGATCCGGAAACGCGAACAGGTCGGCGAGCGCACGCTCGTCACGACGCTGACGAAGAAGATGGCGGAGGACCTCACCGACTATTTGCTCGAGTCCGGCGTGAAGGCGCGCTATCTCCATTCGGAGATCGACACCCTCGAGCGCATCCAGATCATCAGAGAGCTGCGACTCGGCGAGTACGACGTGCTCGTCGGTGTCAACCTGCTGCGCGAGGGGCTTGACCTGCCGGAGGTGTCGCTCGTCGCGATCCTCGACGCCGACAAGGAGGGGTTCCTCCGTGGGCGCACGTCGCTCATCCAGACGATCGGCCGCGCGGCCCGCAACGTGAACGGGCGCGTGCTCATGTACGCGGACAAGCTGACCGAGTCGATCAAGGAGGCGATCGACGAGACGACCCGCCGCCGGACGATTCAGCTCGCGTACAACGAGGAGCACGGGCTCACGCCGATCACGATCTCGAAGGGCGTCTCCGACATCGCGGAGTTCCTCCAGCTCGAGGCTCCGCATGTTCCCGGTCGCCGTCGCCGCGGCTCGAAGAAGGTCGAGGGGATGGACCGCTCCGAGCTCGAGAAGCTCGTCGTCACGCTCGAGGAGGAGATGCTCGTCGCTGCGGAGGAGCTGAGATTCGAATATGCCGCGAAGCTACGAGATGAGCTCAAGGACCTACGTCGTGAGTTGAACGCCCTACAGGAGGCAGCAGCCTAACCATGTGCAGAAGCATCAAGACTCTCTACAACATCGAGCCTGCCGTGACCGAGGACGAGGTGCGGGCGGCCGCGCTCCAGTTCGTTCGGAAGGTCAGCGGCTATCGCAAGCCGTCGCAGGCCAACGAGGAAGCGTTTGCACGCGCCGTCGACGCGATCGCGGTCGCGTCGATGCGAATGCTCGACGAGCTGGAGACCGCTGCGCCCCCGCGCCCGCGGGAGCTCGTGCACGCGTCTCGACGTTAGTCGCGCAATAAATGACGCAGGAAGCGCTGCGGGTCGCCGAGAAACGACCGCGTCAGTTCGACCTGCGGTGCGTCGTCGAACGCGACCTTGCGGATGCCGCTGTCGTTCAACTCGAAGATCGTCGCGCCGGGATAGCCGAGCAGGATCGGCGAGTGCGTTGCGACGACGAATTGTGAGTGCTCGGCGACGAGCTCGTGCATGCGGCGCATCAGAGCGAGTTGGCCGTTGACCGACAACGCCGCCTCAGGCTCGTCGAACACGTAGAAGCCACGCGGGCCGAGGCGGTTCACCGCGATATCGAGGAACGACTCGCCGTGCGACTGCTCGTGCAGCGGCTGCTGGAAGACGCTCTGCATCTTGCTGTTCTCGACCGCTGTTGCAAGGTTGAAGACGCTCTCCGCGCGCAGGAAGAACGAGTTGAGCGGCCGGAGCTCGGCGCGTTCGAGCTCGAGTCGCCGGTGGAGCTGTGAATGTGACGATCTCGTGCTGAAGCGGAATTGCTGAAGATGTCCGCCGCCCTCCGCGTTCAGCTTCATGGCGACGGCGATCGCCTCGACGAGTGTCGACTTCCCGCTCCCGTTCTCGCCGACGAGAAAAGTCACCTGGGGATCGAGCTCGAGCCGCTCGAGCCCATGCAGCGCCGGGAGCTCGTAGGAGTAGTCGGACGTTTCCCCGGTCTCCACGCGCAGGTCGCGAAGGCGGATCGCGTGGACGAACGGCGCTGCCGGAGTGGTCGGGCTCACACGACGATCATGCCGCGACGGTACGCTGCGCGCAGATGGTGGGCACGATCATCGCTGCTCTCGCTTCGGCGTTCATCACGGGTGCGCTCGCCCGCTTCGCCGTTCCTGGCCCCGACCCGATGCCTGCGTGGCTGACGGTCGTGATCGGTCTCGGAGGCACCGTCGTCGGCGGAGGCATCGTGATCCTGACGGTCGGGAAGAACCCTGGTGCGGTGGGAATCGCGAGCTTCGCCGCGTCGATCGCACTCGTGATCGTCTATCGGCGCTTCGTCCAGAAGCGCGCGCTGTGGGGCCCGGACGCGTACCGGTTCCCCAAGAAGGGGTTCGGCGTCGACCAGTACCGCGAGCGGCTCCAGCGCGTCGGCATCGATCCCGATCAGGTGATGTCGCCGTTCGTCCCGGGCGCGACGAACGCGGCGAATGCGCCCGCCGCCGCGAGAGGCGCGACCGCCGCGGAGGGTGGGGGAGAGCCGACCGAGAATCCGGCCTACTACCTGCGCCTGATCGAGGAGCTCCACGACAACGGCGTGCTCGACGATGCAGAATACGACTCGTCGCGGCTGCGTCTGCTCGAGCGCCTCCGGACGTAACATCGAATCGTGAGCCTGCTCGTCCTGCTCATCGTTCTCGTCGTCGGCGGCCTGTTCGTCGGCGGGCTGGCGCGGCTCGCACTGCCCGGTCCCGATCCGATGAGCATCCCGATGACGATCGTGCTCGGGATCGCGGGCTCGCTCGTCGGGGGCCTCGTCGCGAGGATCTTCTTCGGCAACGGCGGCGGACTCATCTTCGCCGTGCTCGGCGCGATGCTCTTGCTCTACCTGCACCGGCGCTTCGTGCAGAAGCGGCCGCTGACGCGCTCCTAGACGTCCACCTCGAGAAGGCCAAGCCCGCGCGGGTACAGCCGCTGCGCCGTGAGCCCCCAGTCGCCGCCGCGCCAGATGTGCGTCGACACCGTGAGGGTCGTATCTCGGATCTCGTAGACGTGCAGCCCGCGCGCCTCGCCGAGCCTGCTCGGGCGCGGCTGGCCGAGCCCGGGCGCGATCGATACGACCGCCGCGCGCACGTCGCCGTCGACGACTTCGAACTCGTGCCGCTCGCTGATCGCGGCCTGGTGGATGTGGCCCGCGAGGATGAGGTCGGCTCCCGCCGCGACGAGCGCCCGCAGTACCTCGTTCCGGTGAGATACCGGCTTCTTGCGTGCTGCTCGCCACGGAGCGCCGAGCATGTGGTGGTGCAGCACGACCACTCGGTACGCACCCTCGGCGGCAGACCCGAGACGCCGGGCTGCGTCGCGGAGCTGCGACTCATGGAGCGCTCCGCCCTGGTGGCGGAACGGACGGGCGGAGTTGAGGCCGATCACGTGGAGGCCGGCGGACGCGTGCGTGCCCTCGGTCGTCTCCCAGACCCGCTCGAACTCGGCCCACGGGGTCGTGAACCGAGCGGGGAAGGTGTACGGGAGATCGTGGTTGCCGGGCACGGCGAGCACTGGTGGCCCGAGGGAGAGGAGGAAGGCGTGGGCTCGCTCGTGCTCTCGGCGGCGCCCACGATTGGTCAGGTCGCCCGATGCGACGATCAATTCGGGGTTGACCCGCTCGACCAGCTGGGCAAGCGCTTCCTCGACTTCGGGGTCCTCGTGCGTCCCCGTATGGAGGTCGCTCACATGCAGGATGTGTACGCTCACAGCAGAATGAGGCTATAGATCAGTTATGGCTGACGAGTCCGCCGAGATCTTCGACGACCTGTACCTCGGCCTCCGGGCCGGCGGCGCGTTGCGCAAGCAGCGCCGCGGTGAGGCGCTCACGACAGAGGAGCAAGAAGCGCTGGGGCGCTGGCAGCGGCTCTCGACGTGGCGCAAGGCGCTCGCGGTCGGAGGCTTCGCGCTTGGCACGTTCGGACTCGGCTTCACGCTCGGCGGCCTCGTGTTCGGCCGCTGGCGCAAGGCCTGACGGCGACGTAGGTCACGCAGCGCGTCGCCGAGCGACGCGCTTGCTCACTCCTCCCGGGCCGCGGTGAACATCAACGCGGGCACTTCTTCCGCTGCCGGGTCGACGTTGCGCAGCACCACGTCCACGAGCGTCGCGAGCACTGCAGCGATCGGAATCGCGAGCAGCACGTAGAAGCCGCCGAGCAGGATCCCGACCGAGGTCACCGAGACGAGCACGACGAGGGGCGAGAGCCCGACCGCGTGGCCGAGCACGCGGGGGACGATCAGGTAGTCCTCGAGCTGGCGCACCGCGAGCACGATCAGGCCGGCGAAGAGCGCGACATGCCAGCTCTCCGTGAGGCCGACACCGACTGCGAGCACGCCGGCCACGAGGGGTCCGATCACGGGAACGATCTCGAAGATCCCCGCGAAGGTTCCGACCAGCAGCCAGTACGGCAGCCCGATCGCCCAGAACGACAGAGAGAGCACGATCGCGACGAACACGATGAGAACGAGCTCGCCGCGCACGAACGCCCCGAGCTTCTGGTCGATCAGGATCCACGTGTCTCGCGCCACGCGTCTGTGCTCGCGAGGGAGGAGCGACTGCACGAGCCCGATCGTGCGGTCGCGCTCGAAGATCCAATAGGCCGCGACCGCGAACACGAAGAAGATGCCGACGAGGGCCTCGAACGCGGTCGTCGTGACGGTGAGCGCGGGGTGGATGAGACTCGTTCCCGACGGCAGCCTCTTCAGCCGCTTCTGGATGCCCAGCAGGATCTCGCGCTTGATCCCGTGCGAGTGCGCGGCCTGCTGGTGCAGGTCGCTCGCCGACGTCGGCACGTTGCCGACCGCCTCCTGGACCTGCTTCGTCGCGCTCGGGACGACGAGCCAGAGCACGAGAGCGACGACGCCGATGAACGCGGCGTAATGGACGAGGACGCCGGCACCCTTGGGCAGGCGGAACCGCTTGGACAGCCATTCGACTCCCGGCCGCATCGCCGCGGCGACGATGATGCCGAGGAAGAACAGGGCGATCACCAACCTGATCTTCCACAGGATCAGCGCTCCCACGACGATCGACAGGACGACGAGGGTGATGATCGCGGCGCGCTTTGCGACGGAGCTCATGTCCAGGGGTTTCTCGCCGTACGTCGAAGACGGGAAACCCATGCTCGCCGAACCCGAAGAGCACATCTTCCTCGATGCGCGCCGTCACGGGGTCGTTCTGGTGCGGCCTCTCTTCCGCGCGCTCGTTCTCGCGCTGCTCGGCGGTGCCGCCTTTCTCGGCGGCTGGCCCGTCTCGCTCGCGGGCGCAATCCTGCTCGTGATCGCCGCCGTGGTCGCGACCGGGGCCGTCTGGCGCTGGGATCGCACGCACGTCGTCCTCACGGACGAGAAGCTCTTCGTGATCCACGGCGTCGTCCGGCGGAGGGCCGCGGCCGTCCGCCTCGCGCGAGTCGGAACTGTCGAGATCGAGCAGTCGCTGCCGGGGCGCGTGCTCGGCTACGGGACAATCGTCGCCGGCGACCTGGAGATCCACTGCGTCGCGAAGCCCGGAGAGCTCTGCGGCCTCGTGGAACGGCTCAGCGGCTGAGCCTCGAGCAGACCCCCGTTTTGCAGGGATTCTTGTTGCTCAGACCGGTTGCTCAGGCCGGTCTGGCCGGTCTGATCGGTCTGACGGATCAGACTGCGCCGACCGGTCAGACGTGGCCGGTGAACGTGTTGCACGAGCCGGTCGAGCCGCCGTTGTAGCCGGCGGTGAACCAGTGGTCGCGCTCCGCCGACGACCCGTGTGTCCAGGTCTCCGGGTTCACCGTCCCGCCCGACTCCGCCTGGATGCGGTCGTCGCCCACGGCCGCGGCCGCATCGAGCGCGTCCTTCACGTCTGCCTGAGTCAACCCGACGATGTAGCCGGTCTCCGTGGCGTGACGAACCCATACGCCGGCATAGCAGTCGGCCTGCAGCTCGGTCCGGACCGAACGGCCCTGCGCACCCTGCTGCGACGGACCCTCGCTCAGGTCGCCCTTGATGTCCTGGACATGATGTCCGTACTCGTGCGCGAGCACGTACGCCTCGGCGAGCGGGCCACCCTTGGCGCCGAACCGCGAGCGGAGCTCGTCGAAAAACCCAAGGTCGATGTACACGTGTGCGTCGGCAGGGCAGTAAAACGGACCGACATCGGTCGAGGCGGTGCCACAGCCGGTGCTCGTCGAGCCCGTGAAGAACACCGTCTTCGCGATCGTGTAGTTCGGCAGGGCACCCGACCAGTACTTCTGGATGCTGTTCACGTCACCGACGATCCGGCAGTCCTCACGCGCGTTCGCATCCTGCCCGGTCCTGCAGTCGGAGAGCACCTGGCCCGCAGGCGCCTGCGCGACGGTCGAGCCGTCGAGCCCGCCGAGCGGCCCTCCGCTGCCCCCGCCGAGTGCATAGATCAGCAGGTAGACGACGAGCGCGACGAGGCCGAGGCCGCCGCCTCCGACGGCGACGCCGCCGCCGGGGAATCCGCCCGCGCCTCGTCCGCGACGGTCCTCGATCTGCGACGGGTCGAGGCCCGTGTTGTTGCGAAAGCGCATCGGAGAGATCAACGCAGCACGGGTCGAATCGGTTCCTCCGAATCTGACGCCGGAACCCCTTCCCGAACACACGTTCGCATAGTAGAATGGCTCCGAATGGCTGCCGACGAGCTGATTGTCCACGGCGCCCGCGAGCACAACCTGAAGGACATCACCGTCCGGCTGCCGCGGAATCGCCTCATCTGCATCACCGGGCTCTCGGGCTCCGGGAAATCGAGCCTTGCCTTCGACACGATCTATGCGGAGGGGCAGCGCCGCTACGTCGAGTCGCTCTCCGCGTACGCCCGGCAGTTCCTCCAGATGATGGAGAAGCCGGACGTCGACCACATCGACGGCCTCAGCCCGGCGATCTCGATCGACCAGAAGACGACGTCGCGCAACCCGCGTTCGACCGTCGGCACGGTGACCGAGATCTACGACTATCTCCGGCTGCTCTACGCGCGTGTGGGCCGGCCGCACTGTCCGATCTGCGGCAAGCCGATCGCCGGCCAGTCGATCGACGCGATCGTCGACCAGGTGCTGAGGCTCGACGAAGGCACGCGGTTCACGATCAACGCGCCGCTCGTGCGCGACCGCAAGGGCGAGCACAAGGACGTCTTCGAGGAGCTGATCCGCGAAGGCTTCACACGCGCGAAGGTCGACGGACGGGAGGTCCTGCTCGACGACGGCATCCCCGAGCTCGACAAGAAGTTCAAGCACGAGATCGACGTCGTCGTCGATCGGCTGGTCATGAAGGCCGACCTTCGCCTGAGGCTGACGCAGTCGATCGAGACGGCGCTCGGGCTCGGCGAGGGGCTCGTGGTGATCGACGTGGTCGACGGCCAGGAGATGCTCTTCTCGCAGAACTTCGCGTGTCCGGATCACGGCGTGTCGCTGCCGGAGCTGCAGCCGCGCATCTTCTCGTTCAACTCACCCCACGGCGCCTGCCCGCGCTGCACCGGGCTCGGCTCGCAGCAGGAGATCGACCCGGACCTCGTCGTCCCCGATCCGTCGCTCTCGATCGACGACGGCGCGCTCGTGCCTTGGTCGGTGGGCGGCTCGACGGGTTTCTACGAGGCGGTCAGCCAGGCGATCGCCGATCGCTACGAAGTCGACACGTCGAAGCCGTGGGCCGAGCTGACCGAAGCGGAGCAGAGCTGGTTCCTCGACGGGACGCAAGGCGAGAAGGTCTACGTCCAGTACCGCAACCGGATGGGGCGCAGGCGCCAGTACATGCTCGCGTTCGACGGCATCGTCGCGAGCCTCCAGCGCCGGTACAGGGAGACGGACTCGTCGCAGCAGCGCGAGCGGATCGAGGAGTACATGTCGTTCCGTCCGTGCCCGGTGTGCAAGGGCGCGCGACTGAAGCCCGAAGTGCTCGCCGTCACGGTCGGCGGCCGCTCGATCAACGAGTTCACACAGATGTCGGTGGCGCGCGCTCTCGAGTTCCTCGATGAGCTGGGACTCACCGAGACCGAGGTGCTGATCGGCCAGCGGATCATCAAGGAGATCCGCGAGCGGCTCACTTTCCTCGTCGACGTCGGCGTCGGATATCTGACGCTCGACCGTGCTGCAGGCACCCTGTCGGGCGGCGAGGCGCAGCGCCTACGGCTCGCGACGCAGATCGGATCGCAGCTCGTCGGCGTGCTCTACATCCTCGACGAGCCGTCGATCGGCCTGCACCAGCGCGACAACGCGAGGTTGATCGACACGCTCGAGCGGCTGCGAGACCTCGGCAACACGGTCGTCGTCGTCGAGCACGACGAGGAGATGATGCGGCGCGCCGACTGGCTCGTCGACATGGGGCCTGCGGCCGGCGTGCACGGTGGCGAGGTCGTCGCGGAAGGACCGGCGTCGAAGGTCGAGCGCAACCGCAAATCGGTGACGGGTCAGTTCCTCTCCGGCAGGCGCGCGATCGCGATCCCCGAGCGGCGCACGGAGGATCGCGGCGCCTTCGTCGTGCGCGGCGCGGCGCAGCACAACCTCAAGGGCATCGACGTCGAGTTCCCGGTCGGCAAGTTCATCTGCGTCACCGGGGTCTCCGGCTCCGGCAAGTCGACGCTCGTGAACGAGATCGTCTACAAGTCGCTCGCGAACCGGCTCAACCGAGCGCGCGTGAAGCCCGGGTCGCACGCCGGCGTCGAGGGGATCGACGTCTTCGACAAGGTGATCGAGATCGACCAGCGCCCGATCGGCCGCACGCCGCGGTCGAATCCGGCGACGTACACGGATCTCTTCACTCACATTCGCGAGCTGTACTCGCTGACGCCTGAGGCAAAGGTGCGCGGCTACAAGCCCGGTCGCTTCTCGTTCAACGTTGCGGGCGGACGGTGCGAGACGTGCAAGGGCGACGGTCAGATCAAGATCGAGATGCACTTCCTGCCCGACGTCTACGTCTCGTGCGAGACGTGTAAGGGCGCGCGCTACAACCGCGAGACGCTCGAGGTGCGCTTCAAGGGCAAGTCGATCGCCGACGTCCTCGACATGTCGGTCGAGGATGCGCTCGAGTTCTTTGCGAAGATCCCGAAGATTCGCCGGCGCCTGCAGACGCTGCACGACGTCGGACTCGACTACGTCAAGCTCGGCCAGTCGGCGACGACGTTGTCCGGTGGCGAGGCACAGCGCGTCAAGCTCGCGTCCGAGCTCTGCAAGGTCGCGACCGGCAAGACGCTGTACATCCTCGACGAGCCGACGACAGGGCTGCACTTCGCCGACATCGAGAAGCTGCTCGAGACGCTGCAACGGCTCGTCGACGCAGGGAACACCATGCTCGTGATCGAGCACAACCTCGATGTGATCAAGCAGGCCGACTGGATCGTCGACCTCGGCCCCGAAGGCGGCGAGGCGGGCGGCGAGATCGTCGCCGTCGGCGCCCCCGAAGAGGTGGCGCAGGTACCCGGGAGCTTCACGGGGCAGTACCTGCGTGCGGTGCTTCCCGCGCAAGTGGTCTCACCGACGAAGCAGATCGGGTCGCGCCGTCGCGCGGTCGACAAGGCCGCCTAGCTTCAGCTCACCAGCGCTGGTGTACCTGCGGCGCGATCTGGTCGCGATAGATCCGGGCGATCGTGGTCAGCGTGTCGTCGGGGAGAGCAGGCAGGTCGGCTGCCGCTGCATTCGCGCGAGCCTGATCCGCCGTCTTTGCGCCGGGGATGACGGTCGAGACGGCCTCGAATCCGAGGATCCAGCGCAAGGCGAGTTGAGCGAGCGTCACGCCGTCGGGCACGAGCGCACGCAGCTCCTCGACGACCGCGAGGCCGCGCTCGAAGTCGACGCCCGCAAAGGTCTCGCCGACGTCGAACTCCTCGCCGTGGCGGTTGAACGCGCGATGGTCGTCCGCGGCGAAGCGCGTTTCCGGGCCGAACTTTCCCGTCAGCAATCCCGAGGCGAGCGGTACGCGGACGATCACGCCGACGTCTCGTGCGCGGGCCTGCTCGAAGAAGAGCTCGGCCGGCCGTTGCCGGAAGATGTTGAAGATGATCTGAACGGTCGCGACTTCTGGGTACTCGATCGCCTTCAGCGCCTCTTCGACCTTCTCGACGCTGACGCCGTAGGCGCGTGCGAACCCTTCCTCTACGAGCCGGTCGCACGCGTCGAACACCGAGGGTGTGTAGTAGGCGTCCCACGGCGGGCAGTGCAGCTGCACGAGGTCGACCGCATCGACTTCGAGGTTCTCGCGGGAGCGGTCGAGCCAGGACCGCAGGTTCTTGTACGCGTACTCCGAGACCTCTTGCGGCCCGCGCCGACCGAATTTCGTCGCGACGACGAGCGGCTCGCTCCGCTCGTGCAGGAGCCTCGCGATCAGCCGCTCGGAACGACCGTCGCCGTAGACGTCCGCGGTGTCGAAGAACGTGACGCCGGCGTCGACCGCAGCGTTCATCGCGTCCATCGACTGCCGGTCGTCGGTCTCACCCCAGCTGCCGCCGATCGCCCAGGCGCCGAAGCCGATCTCCGACACCTCGCGGCCGGTCTTCCCCAGTCGTCGCGACAGCACGCCCGGAACCTATCGTTTTACAGAACGTCTCAGGGTGGCGAGGCGTCGCTCAACCGATTGGCCTCCGGCATCGCAAACGGAGCGATGGTGCGTCGATCGACGTCGGTGAAGCCGTAGCGCTCGGCGTACGTCGCGGCTTGCGCGCCGCAGCCGCTGAACGTGAGCACCTCTGGATCGGCGGCGAGGTGGGCGACTGCGCGCCCGACGTATTCGGGCGAGTGCGTCTCCGGCGGCGGCTCCGCTCCTCCGGCTGCGAAGGCGGCGACGACCGCCTCCGTGCGCGTGAACCCGGGATAGACGCCGACGACTGAAACACCGTGTGGACGCAGCTCGTGCGCGAGCACGCGCACGAGCCGTGCCGTCGCCGCCTTCGAGACGTCGTACAGCGCGTTGCCGAGGTAGAAGCGCAGGTCGTCCCAGCCGCCGGTGAGCACGATCAGCCCTGACCTCTGCTCGAGCATCAACGGGGCCGCGAAGCGCGCCGTGGTGAACTGCATCCGGAGCCCTGCGTCGAACATCGACTCCCAGCGCGAAAGCGGCTGCTCCCAGAAGGGGGCGCCGAATGTCTGATGGTCATGGCCTTCATACCCGCCCCATGCATTCGCGACGACGAGGTCGAGGCGACCCGCATCGCGGCGGACGCGCTCGAACAGCGCCTCGACCTGAGCATCGTCTCTGTGGTCGGTGCGGGCCGCCACTCCACGACCGCCCCGGTCGGTCACCTCGGCGGCCGTCTCCTCGACCGTCGAGCGCCCTGTGACCCAGACCTCGGCTCCGGCCTCTCCAAGCGCGAGAGCGATTCCCTTCCCGACGCCGCGGCTCGCGCCCGTCACGACGGCGACGATGCCGTCGAGGCGCGGCGGCGTCCAGCTCATCTACAGAACCGCCTGCGTCTGCGTCACCCGCGCGAGCAGCTTGCCCGCATCGTCGCGGAGCTCCGTGTCGACGACGATCGTGCGCCTGCCCTTGTGCAGCGCACGGCTCACGCCGTGTACGTGGCCGGCCGCGAGCGGGGCGAAGAAGTTCGTCTTCGACTCGATCGTCGCGGTGCCGCGCGCTTCGGCAGGAAGATTGAGGAACGCCAGCAGGCCGCCTGCCGAGTCCGCGAGGCTCATCAGCGCGCCGCCGTGCAGCATGCCGCCGGTCGTGCACTTCGCTGCGTCCCACGCGAGCCGGCTTCGCACCTCGTCGGGCGACGCCGAGACGATCTCGAGGCCGAGGAACGCGGTGAAGGGTGCGGCCTCGGCGGCCTGCGCGGTGAGCACTGGATCGGCCGGCTCCACGGCATGAGGCTACCCTGGGAGGCGTGAGCACGGAAGCGGCCAGAGAGCCCGCGCTCGACCGAAGCTGGTGGCTGCGTTCGCTCGCCGTGCTCGTTGCGCCGACGGCCGTCTTCGCCTCGCTCCGCGACGAGTCGGACGAGGACACGCAGGCGCGGCAGGAGCCGATCACCGCGATCGCGGGGCTCGCGGGGATCGCAGGCGTCCTGGGGACACCCGTCGCACGCCACCTGCTCAACGACGGGTCGATGTCGCTCGCGCTCATCCCCGTGTGGGCCTTCATCGGCGGCATGGCCTACGCGCTTGCGATCTACTGGATCGGCGGCGGCCTGCTCTCACGGGCCTGCGCACGTCTCGGCGGGCTCGGCTCCTGGCGGCGGTCGCGACACGTGCTTGCGCTCGCAGCGACGCCGCTCGCGGTGTCGCTCCTCACGCTCTGGCCCGTGCGGGTCCTCGTCTACGGGCAAGACCTGTTTCGCACCGGCGGCGACGACTACGGCCGCGGCGACGCCATCTTCGGTGCGCTCTATCTCGCGTTCTTCGCCTGGAGCGGCCTGCTCGTCGTGATCGGCGTGCGCGCGGTACACGGCTGGTCGTGGGGGCGAGCCGTCGGCGCCGTCGCACTCGCAGCGACGTTCCCCGCGCTCATCGTCGTCGCGACGACCATCTAACTCGTCGTCTTGGTGCCCTCGAAGGCGGCGCGCTCTTCGTCCGGCATCGCGTACGTGTGCTGCTCTTCCGGGAACGAGCCGCTGCGCACCTCGTCGGCGTATCGGCCGAGAGCCTCGACGATCGCGTCGCCGATGTCGGCGTAGCGCTTGACGAACCGCGGCGCGTGTCCCTCGTAGTAGCCGAGCATGTCGTGCCACACGAGGACCTGACCGTCCGTGTCGCCGCCGGCGCCGATGCCGATGGTCGGCACGGCGAGCGCCATCGTCACCGCGCGCGCGACGGTCGCCGGAACCGCCTCGAGCACGATCGCGAAGCAGCCGGCGTCCTGAAGCGCACGCGCGTCGTCGACGAGCTGCTGTGCGCGGTCGGCGGTTCGGCCCTGCGCCTTGAAGCCGCCGAGAACCGTCGCGGTCTGCGGCGTCAAACCGATGTGACCCATCACGGGGATGCCGGCGGCGACGATTGCGCGCGCACGTTCGATCGACGTGCCGCCGCGCTCGAGCTTCACGGCATCGGCACCGGCTTCCTTCACGAGTCGCACCGCGTTGACCACGGCCTGCTCGTTCGAGACCTCGTACGTGCCGAACGGCATGTCGGCGACAACGATCGGGCGCTTCGCGCCTCGCGTCACCCATTGCGTCATGAACACGATCTCGTCGAGCGAGACCGCGACGGTCGACTCGCGGCCGTGCAGGACCATGCCTGACGAATCGCCGACGAGGATCAAGTCGACGCCAGCAGCGTCGGCGAGGCGCCCGCTCGGCGCGTCGTACGCGGTGACCATCACGATCTTCTCGCCGCGGCGCTTCATCTCCATCAGCTCCGGCAGCGGCAGCTTGCCGGCCGTCCACGACGCGTAACGCGGGGGCTTGGCACTCATGTGAGCTCTCCTTCGAGGATGACGTTGTCGATGAGCCGGGTGGCGCCGACCTTGGCGGCGGTCGCGAGGATCGTCACCCCGTCGAGATCGATCACCTCGACGTAGTCCGGTGTGAGTCCGTTCAGTGCGTTCCGCGTGGCGGCGACTGCGTCGCCGCCGAGGCCGTACTCCCTCGCGCCTGCGGCGAGTGCGCGAGGAAGCGCGAGTGCGCGGGCACGCTCTTCGCCGGAGAGTCGCGCGTTGCGCGAGGAGAGCGCCAGCCCGTCCTCGTCCCGCACGGTCGGGAGAACACGGATCTGCACGTCGATGTTCAAGTCGCGCACGACGCGCCGGACGACGATCGCCTGCTGGGCATCCTTCTGGCCGAAGTACGCGCGACGCGGCTTGACGATGTTGAAGAGCTTCACGCAAACGGTGGCAACGCCACGGAAGTGGCCGCTGCGGGCCGCCCCTTCCGAGCCGGCGTCGTCGACGTCGACCCACGTCGCAAAGCCGGGCGGGTACATCTCCACCTCCGGGGGAACGAACAGGATGTCGACGCCTGCCTCTTCGGCGAGCGTCCCATCGGCCGCTTCGTCCCGCGGATAGGAGGCGAGATCGACCTGCTCGCCGAATTGGGCGGCGTTCACGAAGAGCGACGCGACAACGATCTCGTTCTCGGACCGTGCCGCATCGAAGAGCGAGAGGTGGCCGGCGTGGAGCGCTCCCATCGTCGGCACCAGCCCGACATCGCCGTGCAGCTCGGAGCGCAGCTCGCCGATCGTGCGGACGATCCTCATGTCGCGAGCGCCAGCGTTCCGCCGGCGAGGGTCTCATAGAGGTGCTCGAGCTCCGGGCGCGCTGCAAGGATCGCCGCGCGATGCGCCTCCACCGTCGCCCAGTCGCCGCGCGCGATCGGGCCGGTCAGCTCGAAGTCGTTCTCGATCGTGCGCCGCATCAGAGGTTCGAGCGCCTCGGGCGGCGCGCCCGCGCTCTCGAACAGGAGCGAAGCGGCGCGATGGAGCGTGACGACGTAGTTCGACGCGAATACCGCCCCGGCGTGGTAGAGCGTCCGTGCGGAGTCGGCGAGCTCGAACGGCCGCAGGCCGAGCGTCTCGGCAAGCCAGAGGGCGACGGCCCGCATCTCGTCCGTCTCGGCGGTCAGCGCCGCCCAGGCGCCGTCGAGCTGCTCCGGCCCGCGCGAGCGCGTGAACGTTTGCAGCGGATGGACGCTGAAACGGCGCTCGTGCGGGTCGAGCGCCGCCAGGGAGGTCGCTCCGCTCACATGTCCGAGGACAGGTCCGGGGGTCAGACCCCGGGCCACGTCCGCGATCGCCGTGTCCGGAACGCAGAGGAGCACGAGCTGCGGATCGCCTTCGACGACACGACCCACGCGCACGGCAACGCCGCGCTCGCTGAGCCTCGCGGCAACAGCCGAGCCGACACGGCCCGAGCCGATCACATGAATACGGTCGATCATTGGTGGCTCCAGCTCCGTTGCGGATGCCGGGCACCTCCACTATATCCGCAACCGGTTCCCACGTATCCTCTCGGGGTGGTTGCCGCCGCCACCGACGCCGAAATCGTCTCGCGCTGCCGTGCCGGTGAGGAGGCCGCGTGGAACGAGCTCGTCGAGCGCTTCTCGCGCTACGTCTACGCGATCGCAGTTCAGGCGTTCCGGCTTCCTCCGCACGATGCCGAAGACGTGTTTCAGGACGTCTTCGCGCGCGTCTACGAGCATCTCGAGCGCCTGCGGAGCGACGAGGCGATTCGCCCCTGGATCGCACAGCTCACGCGACGGCTCTGCATCGACCGCCTCCGGGCCGGAGGCCGCTCGTCGCCGACGGATCCGGACGAGATCGAGCTCGGCGAGGTCGACGAGACGCTCGCCAGCCTCGACGAGGCGATGACGGTACGGGTCGGGCTCGAGGCGATCGGCGACGACTGCCGTGAGATCCTCGACCGCTTCTTCTGCCGCGACGAGAGCTACCGGGTGATCGGCGAGGCGCTCGAGCTCCCGTCTGGGACGATCGCGAGCCGGATCTCGCGCTGCCTCTCGAAACTTCGAGCCGAGCTGGAGGGAAGATCCTGACGGTCTCGGCCGTCTAGTCATCGATGACCGGCTACGACGAAGAGCGAATCGCAGGCCTGCTGAGGCGCCTCCCGGTGCCGCCCGACGGTTGGGTCGAGGCGGCGCAGATGCTTCCGCAGGCGCGTGCGGAGATCGACGAGATCGTCGCGCGCTCGAAAGGGGACGCTGCGTTTCGCGCGGCGCTCGTGGCCGATCTCGAAACCGCACTTGCGACCGCAGGCTACGAGGTGACTCCAGCTGTGGTTGCCGCTGTGCGGCTTCGGCTCGGAACGGACTGACGGCACCCGGGCCGGCACGGTCTGGCGCCATCGGGGAGAATGCTCCCCGATGGCGCCTCCGTCGTTTCTCGATCTGACCGCGTCGAAGATGCTCGACGAGCTCGCCGGGCCGGTGGCACCTGCCGGAGGGTCCGCGCTCGCCTTCACCGTCGCGATGGCGGCCGCGGTCCTGCACATGGCGGCGACGGTGTCGAAGGAGTCGTGGAGCGAGGCGGGCGGCGTTGCAGCGCAGGCGGATGCGCTGCGCGCCCGGGTGGCGCCCCTCGCCCAGCTCGACGCTGACGTCCTCGATCGCGCGCTCGCGGTCCGCGACGGCGCGGCGGCGCTTCCGCCCGAGAAACGCGACTGGGAGATCGGCCGGGCGTTCATCGCCGCCGCGGAGCCCCCGCTCGAGATCGCCCGGGTCGCCGTCGACGTCGCGGAGCTCGCCGAGGCAGTCGCGCGGGCGGGCGAGCCGCGCGTCCGGCCGGACGCCGTCGCTGCCGCGACACTCGCAGCCGCTGCGGCGCGGGCCGCCGTGACGATCGTGGAGGCCAACCTGACGGCAGTCGAGGGCGACGCCCGGATCACCGAGGCGGAAGACCTTGCGAACGCCGCCGAGCACTCCGCGGCCCGCGCTCGAGCCGCGGTCGGTCAGTAGTCCCGCAGTTACCGAGTGTCGACGGACCGCCGCTAGGCTGATCCGCGTGATCCGTCTCACACTCGTTGCCCTGGCCGCCGCGGTCGTCGCCGGCACGGCAGCAGCGGCAGCGCCGCCGCCGCAGCTCCTGCATCCCTCCTCGCTGCACGCGAAGGCTCCGGCCGTGTACCGCGCGTCGTTTGCCACGACGAAGGGCACATTCGTGGTGACGGTGCACCGTGCGTGGTCGCCGCTCGGGGCGGACCGTTTCTACAACCTCGTGCAGGCGCACTTCTTCGACGGCGTCACGTTCTTCCGCGTCGTCAAGGGCTTCGTCGTCCAGTTCGGGATCAGTCCCGATCCGGCGATCTCGAAAGCCTGGCAATCCGCGACGATCAAGGACGATCCGGTGAAGCAATCCAACACGCCGGGCACGATCACCTTCGCCGACGGCGGGCCGCAGACGCGGACGACACAGGTGTTCGTGAACCTCGGCGACAACGGCGGCAACCTGGACGGGCAGGGGTTCTCGCCGTTCGGGAAGGTGACCAGCGGCATGAGCGTCGTGAACAAGCTCTACGGCGGCTACGGCGAGCAGCCGTCGAACGATCAGCAGCAGATCTCGACGCAGGGCAACGCCTTCCTGCGCAAGACGTTCCCGAAGCTCGACAGCATCCGAACGGCGCGGATCGTGCACTAGAGGGCTGGTAGGCTCCCAGCTGATGCCGATCTACGAATACGTCTGCATGGAGTGCGAGTCGCACTTCGAGGAGCTCGTTCGCGGTGACCAGCAGGTCGCCTGCCCGGACTGCGCCGCGACGAACATCTCGCGCCAGTTCTCCAGCTTCGCGGTGCACGGCGCGGCCAAGCAGCCGAGCCTCAAGGCCTCGGGTGGCGGCGGCGGCGGTTGCTGCGGCGGCTCCTGCGGCTGCGGCCACTAGGGGCCCGCGATGAGCAGCCAGCAGGGGGAGCAGCTGACGCAGGCCGAGCGCGTCCAGCTCGAGGCCGAGCTTGCCGAGCTCGAAGGCCCGCGCAGGCAGGAGATCGTCGAGGCGATTGCGGTTGCCCGCGCGCACGGCGATCTCTCGGAGAACTTCGAATACCACGCCGCGAAGAATGAGCAGGGCCTGCTCGAGCGCCGCATCACGATCCTCCAGTCGAGGCTCCACAACGCAGAGGTGATCGACGAAGTGGCCGCCGCGGCGAGCGGGGTCGTGACGGTGGGCTCCAAGGTCGAGCTCGAGCGGGAGGACGGCGAGTCGATGACGCTCGACATCTCGAGCGTCGGTGGCGTCTCGCCCGAGTCGCCGGTCGGCCGCGCCGTGCTCGGCAAGAAGGTCGGCGACCAGATCGTCGTCGAGGCGCCCCGCGGCACGTGGCGTGCCCGCGTGGTCTCGATCGGGCGTTAGCCGGCGTCTATCCGGGCGCGGTCGTACACTCTTCCTCCGTGAGCGCGGTCCCCGTCGAGCACGTCGATGAGCTCCAGGCCTACGGCGATTCCATCTCGGGCTGCGTCCGCTGCCGTCTGTCGCGGGGCCGGACACAGGTCGTGTTCGGCTCGGGCAATCCGCACGCCGAGCTGATGTTCGTCGGTGAGGCGCCGGGCTTCCACGAGGACAAGCAGGGCCTGCCGTTCGTCGGACAGGCCGGGAAGCTGCTCGAGAAGCTGCTGGCGCAGATCGGGATGCAGCGCAGCGACGTCTACATCGCGAACGTCCTCAAATGCCGGCCGCCCGGCAACCGGAACCCGCAACCGGACGAGATCGAGGCGTGCGAGAGCCACCTCTTCCGCCAGATCGAGCTGATCGAGCCGGTGGTCGTCGCGACGCTCGGCAACTTCGCGACGAAGCTCCTCTCGGGCCGCCCGCTCGGGATCACGCGCGTGCACGGCCAGGAGCAGCAAACGACGATCGGCAGCCGCAACGTGCTGCTCTACCCGCTCTACCACCCGGCCGCGGCTCTCTACACACCGTCGATGCTCACCGTTCTCGCCGATGACTTCGCACGTCTGCCGAAGCTGCTCGGCCGCTCGCTCGCGCCGCCCGCGCCTCCGGCGGAGCCCGAGCTGAAGCTCGTCGCCGAGCACGCGGCGAGCGAGCAGCTCGGCCTCTTCTAGTTCTAGACCCCCTCGACGGCGACCATGTTGAGGTTCGCCGCGCCCTCGCGGAGCTTGATCGCCGCCTGGTACTCGGGCGACTCGTAGAACCGCTTCGCCGTCTCGAGATCGTCGAACTCGACGACGACGAGCCGCTTCGGCGTCCAGTCTCCCTCGAGGACCGCCAGGTCCCCGCCGCGGACGACGAAGCGCCCTCCGTGGGCCGCGATCGCGCCCGGAGACGCCGCCTTGTAGTGCTCGTACTGCTCCGGGTCGGTGATATCCGTCTCGACGATGAGATACGCAGTCATGCACCGGACTCTACGCTTGGGCGTGTGGCCGAGCAGCAGACATCGTCGCCCGAGGAGACCGAGGCGCTCGCCGCCGCCCTCGCACGGCGGCTCGTCGAAGGCGACCTCGTGACGATCGCTGGGGAGCTCGGCGCCGGCAAGACGACGTTCGTGCGCGGCGCCTGCCGGGCGCTCGGGGTACACGAGCGCGTCACGAGCCCGACCTACACGATCGGACACCGCTATCACGCCGCCGACACCGAGGTCTCGCACCTCGACCTGTACCGGTTCCAGGGGGTCTCACCGGCCGAGTGGGGCGACCTCGAGCCGTACTTCGACGGGGCGATCGCGTTCGTGGAGTGGCCCGAGGCGGGCACAGGAGTGCTCCCGCCGCCGAGGTTTGCGGTGCGGCTGCGGCACACGACCGGAGCAAGCAGAATGGTCTCGATCGACGAGTGTTGACGCTGGCATTCGATACGGCGACGGATTGTGCGACGAGTGCGCTCGTCGACGACGGTGAGGTGCTCGGAGAGCGGGCTTCCCGCGCGGTCACGCTCCTCGAGGACGTCGACGCACTGCTGCGGCAGGGTGGGGCGCACCCTCGCGATCTCGGCGAGCTCGTCGTCGGGATCGGCCCCGGTAGCTTCACGGGAGTGCGGATCGGGCTCGCGACCGCGCGGGGGCTCGCGCTTGCACTCGACCTGCCCGGCGCGGGCGTCTCCACGCTCGATGCGCTCGCCGCCGGCGCCCTCGGCGCGACGCCGGTCGTCGACGCGCGGCGCCGCGAGGTGTTCGCGCTCGTCGACGGCATCCCCGTGGTCCTCGCGCCTGCCGATCTGCGCGTCGAGGAGGGGGCGGTGTACGTCGGCGACGGTGCGCTGCGCTACAGGGAGCTGCTCGAGGAGCGTGGTGGAGTCGTGCCCGACGAGTCGGACGAGCGCCACCGCCCACGAGCCCGGTTTCATGTGCAGCTCGCGCGGGACTTCGGTCCCGTGGAGGAGATCGAGCCGTTGTATCTCCGTGTTCCCGACGCTGTGAAGAGCGCTCGATGACGACGATCGAGCTCCGCGTCCTGCAACTCGCCGACCTGCGTGCGATCGAGGAGATCGAGCGCCGGTCGTACCCGACGCCGTGGTCGCGCTCGATGTTCGCGGGCGAGCTCGCCAAGCCGAGCTCGATCTGCCTCGGAGCGTTCGAGGCGGAGGGGGAGGACGGCGAGCTGTGCGGCTACCTGATCGTCTCGCGGTATGTCGACGCGTGGCACGTGATGAACATCGCCGTCGATCCGGATCATCGCGGCCGCGGTATCGCGACGACGCTGCTCGAGCGTCTCTTCGAGCTGACCGCGGACGACGCACGGCGCGGCTACACCCTCGAGGTGCGCGTCTCGAATGCCACCGCGATCGCTCTCTACGAACGGCTCGGCTTCGAGTCGCGCGGAATCCGCCGTGGCTACTACACCGACAACCGCGAGGACGCACTCATCATGTGGAAGGACCCGGTCGCGCGCTCCGGGCGCGAGTGATTCTCGGGCTCGAGACGAGCTGCGACGAGACCGCAGCCGCCGTCATCACGGAGGACGGGTGCATCCTGTCGAACGTCGTCGCCTCTCAGGCCGACCTGCATGCGGAGTACGGGGGTGTCGTGCCCGAGGTGGCGTCACGGCGACACCTCGAGCTCGTGACGCCCGTGATCCGGGAGGCGCTCGGCGAAGCCGGTGCCACCCTCGAGGACATCAGCAAGCTCGCGGTGACACAGGGCCCGGGCCTCATCGGCGCGTTGCTCGTCGGCCTGGCTGCCGCCAAGGCGATCGCCTGGTCGCGCCGTCTGACCCTCGCTCCCGTCGACCACCTGCAGGGGCACGTCGCGTCGCTTTACCTGCAGCCGACCTCGCTCGAGCCGCCGTTCCTCTGCCTCCTGGCGAGCGGCGGGCACACGCTGCTTCTCGACGTGCAGAGCCATACCGAGCAGCGCGTGCTCGGCACGACGCTCGACGACGCCGCGGGCGAGGCGTTCGACAAGGGCGCCCGGCTCCTCGGGCTCGCCTATCCCGGCGGCCGGGAGATCGACTTGCTCGCGCGCGACGGCGACCCCACCGCCTACGACTTCCCGGTCGCCCGGGTCCCGGGCCTCGACTTCTCCTTCTCCGGCCTGAAGACGGCGCTGCTCTACGCCACGCGCGAGCTTCCGCCGGACGAGCTTGCCGCGCGGCGGGCCGACCTCGCCGCTTCGTACCAGCGCGCGATCGTCCGCGCGCTCGTCAGGCGGGTCGAGGAGGCCGCGGAGCAAACTGGTGCCGGACGGATCGCGGTGGTCGGCGGCGTGGCGGCGAACTCCGAGCTGCGCGAGTCCCTCCCCGGTGCCACGCCCGCGCCGCTTGCCCTCTGCACCGACAACGCGGCGATGATCGCGTCGGCGGGGCGGTTCTCGGACCCCGTCCCGTACCCCGGATATCTTGGCCTCGATGCATACGCCTCGCGCTGAGCCGCGGCATGCCCTCCTGCTTGCGCTGCTCGTCATCGCTGCTACGGCTGTCCTGCTTGCGACCGGCGGCAAGAGCGCCGGCCAGATCCCTGCGCCCCTGACCTCCGCGTCGGCGTGGCGCGGGCTTGTGGGCTCGCGCCCGCGCGTCGCGCCCGGACAGCGAGTGATCGTCGTCCTGAAGACGCCGTCACTCGCACAACGCGTCGCCGCTGCCGGCGGCGTCGTCGGCACACAGCAGGAGCGCAAGTGGACGAGGAACGCGGTCTCCTCGCAGAAGCTCCTCGTCTCCCGGCTCGCCCTCTCGGGTGTCTCGATCCATCCCGACTTCAGCTTCGCGCGCGTGCTCAACGGCTTCTCTGCCTCGCTCGACCCGAGCTCGATCCCGCTCGTCGAGCGTGACCAGGACGTCGTCGGCGTCTATCCCGTCCGGATCGCGTATCCGTCGGCGAACGAAACGGACGTGCTCTCGCGCCCGGACTTCGGTCCGGGATCGGGGCACCGCCCCGACATCGGTGTCTCGGGCGTTGACGGCCGAGGCGTGACGATCGCGCTCCTCGACACGGGAGTCGATCCCGCGGTTCCATATCTCCGCGGGCGCGTCCTCGAGGGGATCGACGTCGTCGGCGGCGACTCGGGCGCGCTCGCCGCCGCGCAGCCGGGCGATCCGTCGCAGCTCGAGCGCCACGGGACGGAGATGGCCGGACTGCTCGTCGGCGGCGGGGGGCCGGCGGGGCTCTCCGGTGTCGCCACGGGCGCAGCCGTTCTCCCGATCCGCGTCGCCGGCTGGCAGCCGGACGCACTCGGACACTCGGCGATCTACGCACGCAGCGATCAGATCATCGCGGGCCTCGATCGCGCGGTCGATCCGAACGACGACGGCGACGCGCACGACGCTGCGCGCGTGGCACTCGTCGCGCTCGCGGAGCCGTTCGCGGGCTTCACCGACGGGCCGGAGGCGCGTGCCGCCGCCGGTGCGCTCGCCCTCGACACGCTCGTCGTCGTGCCGTCCGGCAACGACGGCGCATCGGCCTCGGGCTACGGCGACATCGCAGGGCCCGGCGGGGCCGCCGCGGCGCTCACCGTCGGCGCGCTCGACACGCGGACGAGCGCCGACGAGGCACGCGTCGTCGTGCGCTCCGGGCTCGACCTGATGCTCGACACCACGACCCCGCTCTCGGGCGCCGTCGCGCCGAGCAACCGGCTCGACCTCGCCGTCGCGGTGCCGCGCGGCACGCTCGGCGGCACGAGAGGCACCGCGCCGCGGCTCGTCGACTTCTTCAGCCGCACGGGAGGGAGCATCGTCGCCGGACGTGCCGCGCTCGTGCCGGTCGGCGCCTCGCCCGCGCCGGCCGCGGAGCGGGCCGCACTGGCCGGAGCCTCCGCCGTCCTGCTCTACGGCGGCAGGGCTGCGCTCCCCGCCGGCGGTCTCGGGCTCCAGGAGTCGGTGCCGGTTCCCGTCGTCTCGCTGCCGCTCGACGTCGCGCACGCCTTGCTGGCGCGACTCAAGGCAGGCCAGACCGCGACGGTATCGCTCGGATCGACGAGGAGCGTGCCGCTCGCCGATCGAGGCCGCGTGGCGAGCTTCTCCTCGTCCGGTCTTGCGTTCGACGGGCGCGTGAAACCCGATCTCGTGGCGCCCGGAGTGGGCCTCGCGACGTCCGATCCGGGCGCGAACGCCGACGGCTCGCCTCGCTTCGTCACGGTGAACGGATCGAGCGCGGCCGCCGCGACTGTTGCCGGCGCCGCAGCGCTTCTCGCGCAGGCGCGGCCATCGCTCGGTGCGGATGCGCTGAAGGGCCTGCTCGTCGGCACCGCCCAGCCGCTCGCCACCGATCCCATCACGTCGCAGGGAGCCGGCAGCGTCGACGTCGGAGCCTCGGTCGCAGGCGAGCTCGCCGCGTCTCCGGCGACCCTCGCGTTCGGACGCTCGACCGGTGCCGGCTGGCGGGTCAAGGCCTCGTTCACGCTCACGAATCTCTCCACCCGCACCGTGCGGACGACGGTCTCCGTGCGGACGCAGGACGAGGGAGCGGCTGCGGTCGACTTCATCGTCCGCCCCAACCGCGCGCGCCTGCTCCCAGGGCAGAGCGTGCTCGTTCATGTCAACGCGCTCACCGCCTCGGCTCCGTCGGGCAGCTCGACGGCGGACGGGACGATCGTCGCCGGCATCGAAGGGGGAGGAGGCATTCACGTGCCCTGGGCGATCGCGTTCGGTCCCGGCGACGTCGACCTCATCGCACACGCAACGCTGTCGTCGACGTCGTTCAAGCGGTCCGACGTGACCCCGGCGCTGCTCTCGATCGACGCCGGCAGGGTGCTCGACGTTGGCGGGCGGCCCGAGGTTCGGCCGCTTGCGCTGCTCGACGTCGACCTGTGGCGCGCCGACGGCACGCGCATCGGCCTGCTCGTCCGGCTGCGCGACGTGCTGCCGGGCCGATACACGTTCGGCCTCACCGGCCGTGACCCGTCGGGGAAGCCACTCCCACCCGGCAAGTACGTGGTGAAGATCATCGGCTATCCCGTCGAAGGCCGGCCCCTGAGCCGCCACCGACTACCGTTCACCCTCAGATGACCTTCCGTATACTCGCGATGCAGTTCTGGATAGTGCATCTGTGAGCACCGTCGACGCACCCACCTCGCATCTTCGCGAGAACCCGTACGACATCGCACGCGAGCAGCTTCAGCGCGTCGCGACGACGTTCGGCATCGATGCGAACCTCGTCAGCGTTCTCGGCGAGTGCAAGAAAGCCGTCGAGGTGTCCGTGCCGGTCTCGATGGACGATCGGTCGACGCGGGTCTTCAAGGGCTACCGGGTGACCCACAACGTCGCGCGCGGCCCGTCGAAAGGCGGCATCCGCTACCACCCTGACGTCACGCTCGACGAGGTGAAGGCGCTCGCGATGCTGATGACGTGGAAGTGCGCGCTGATGGGGATCCCGTTCGGGGGCGCCAAGGGCGGGGTGGTCGTCGACCCGAAGCAGCTATCGCGTCCGGAGCTCGAGCGCATGACGCGCCGCTACACGAGCGAGATCATCAACGAGATCGGGCCGGAGAAGGACATCCCAGCGCCGGACGTCGGCACCGACGCCTCGGTGATGGCCTGGATCTTCGACACGTACTCGATGAACAAGGGCCACTCGGTGCTCGGCGTCGTGACGGGAAAGCCGCTCTCGATCGGCGGATCGCTCGGACGTGAAGAAGCGACAGCCCGCGGCGCACTCTTCTGCATTCGCGACGCGGCGGCAAAGCAGGACCGCTCCGTCGCCGGAATGCGCATCGCCGTGCAGGGCTTCGGAAACGTCGGCAGCTATCTCGCGCTGTTCCTCCATCAGGAGGGCGCGATCGTCACGGCCGTCTCCGACTCGACGACTGCCCTCTACAACGAGAAGGGGATCGACGTGCCCGCCGCGTTCGCCCACAAGCGTGAGTTCCGGACGCTCTCCGGCCTGCGCGATGCGGAGTCGATCACCGGCGAGGACCTGATCGCGCTCGACGTCGACGTGCTCGCTCCCTGCGCGCTCGAGCAGGTGATCACCGGCCGGAATGCCGACCGCGTCAAGGCCTCCGTCATCTGCGAAGGCGCGAACGGCCCCGTCACGCCCGCGGCGGATGCGATTCTCGAGGAGAAGGGCGTCCTGATCCTCCCCGACGTGCTTGCGAACGCCGGCGGCGTCGTCGTGTCGTACTTCGAATGGGTGCAGGGCCTCCAGGAGTACTTCTGGAAGGAGTCCGAGGTGAACGCGAAGCTGAACGACATCGTCAGCCGCTCGTTCGAAGAGACGTGGGAGACCGCGCAGCAGCGCGACGTGCCGATGCGCGTCGCGGCCTACGGCGTCGCCGTCCAGCGCGTCGCCGAGGCGACCATCACGCGCGGCATCTACCCGTAGCCGCCGACGTCGTCATCTATCACGCCGAGGGCTGCCACCTCTGCGAACGGGCTCTCGGGCAGCTGCGGGAGCTCCAGGGGGAGCTCGGCTTCTCCCTGCGCGAGGTCGACATCACCGGCGACGAGGGGCTCGAGGCCGAATACCGCGAGTGGCTCCCGGTCGTCGAGATCGACGGGAGACGCCGCTTCACCTACCACATCCAGGTCGAGAGCTTCCGGCGAGCGGTTGCACAAGCGACGCCCGAGTCCTAGCTGCTACAACGGGTCGCTGTGTCACAAGCTCGACGGATGGAGGACGTGTGGCGGACCGTTTGACGGTAGGCGTCGCCGCTCGCCTGTCGCGGTACCTTCAGGTGCTGACGCAGGCGCGAAAGATGGGGAAGGCCCGGATCTCGTCTCAGGAGATCGCGGAGTACACGAATATCAACGCGACGCAGATCCGCCGTGACCTATCGGCGTTCGGCAAGTTCGGCAAGCGGGGAGTCGGCTACAACATCGAGTCGCTGCTCGGTGAGATCCGGAAGATCCTGCGAACGCAGGGCCAGCACAACATCGCCCTCATCGGGGCCGGCCGTCTCGGTCAGGCGATCGCCAGCTCGCCGATCTTCGCCGAGCACGGCATCAACATCGCAGCGGTCTTCGACACGGACCCGGAGAAGCTCGGCCGGCCCGTAGGCCACGTCACGGTCAGCGAATACGGGCTGCTCGCCACGCTCGTGCGCGACAAGAACATCATCGTCGGCGTCATTGCCGTGCCGGCCGACGCGGCTCAGAATGCTGCGGATGACCTCGTCGCCTCCGGCGTGAAGATCATCTTCAACTATTCCGAGGCTCTGCTCGAGACGCCCTCCGACGTCACGGTTCACACCTCGAACCCGGCGGTCGAGCTGCTGTACGCGTTGTACTTCCACCTCACGTAGCCCGGCTAGGCTGCGCTGTGCGCATCCTTCTCTGGCACGGCTATCTGCTCGGCGGCACGGGGTCGAACGTCTACACGCGCGCGCTTGCCCGTGAGTGGAGCCGCATGGGCCACGAGGTGGTCGTGGTGTGCCAGGAACGGCATTCCGACCTGTACGACCTCGGCGGCGCCGAGGTCGTCGTGCCCGACCTGCCCGGCGGTCTGCTGCCGACGTTCGTCCTCGACGAGTACGAGGGCCTGCACGCAAAGCTGCTGCAGGACTTCACGCAGGACGAGCTCGACGCGTATGTCGATGCGAACGCAGCCGCGCTTCGGAAGCTGATGCCTGCGGATGTCGTGTTCACGAATCACGTGCTCCTCGGCGGCGCGGTCGGTGCCGCGCTTGCTGCGCCGTTCGCCCTGAAGGTGCACGGCTCCGAGCTCGAGTACTCCCTGCGTGGGAACGAGCGGCTCTCGAGCTGGGGCGGCGGCGTGCTCGCCGATGCCGTCGCGGTGTACGTCGGCTCGGATCACATCCGCACCGTGCTCGAGGACGTGGTGGGTCACGTCGACCGGGTGTACGAGGTGCCGCCCGGAGTTGCCGTCGACGAGTTCATGCCCGCACCGCGTGAAGCGGCGCTCGCCGCGTTGATCGAGGAGTCGCTCCGCGACCAGGTCGGCGGCGGCGAGCGTCATCCCGACCCAGAGAACGCCGCGCGGTTCGACGCGTTCTTCTCCACCGACACGCCGACCGTCCTCTACTTCGGCAAGCTGATCGAGAACAAGGGCGTGCAGGTGTTGTTCGACGCGCTGCACGGGCTGGATGCGCGCGCCGTCGTCGTCGGCTTCGGCGACTATCGCGAGTCGCTCGAGTCGCTCGCACCGCCGGGAACACTGTTCACCGGTGCGCTCGAGCACCGCCACCTCGTGCACCTGCTGCCGCTCGTCGACGTCGCAGTCGTTCCGTCGATCTTCCCCGAGGCGTTCGGCATGGTCGCTGCGGAGGCGGCTTCGGCCGGCGTGCCGCCGGTCGTCGCCGATCACTCCGGTCTCGCCGAGGTCGCTGCGGGAATCGCGCAGGAGTATCCGGCCGACCGCCGCGGGCTTGTCTCGTTCCCAACGGGAGACGCCGCCGCATTGCACGAGCGACTGCGGACGCTGCTCGAGCTGCCGGCCGAAGAGCGGCGCGCGCTCGGTCTCGCCGCGCGAGGGGCGGTGGAGCGAACCTGGGGTTGGCCGCGCGTGGCCGCGCGCCTGCTCGAGCCGTTCGCGTGAGCCCTCAGAACGAGGGGATCTTCGGTGTCGACCGCCGCAAGGCGATCATCACCTTTCTGGCCGGCACCGTGATCGTCGCGGTGGCCGTCTTCTTCATCGGCCAGGTCGCAAGCTTTCCGAAGATGCTGGACGCGCTCCGTCACGCAAGCAAGATGTGGTTCGTCGTCGCTCTGGCGGGCGAGCTGATCGCGTATCTCGGCTACATCGTGGCGTACCGGGACGTGGCGCGTGTCGACGGCGGGCCGCTGCTCCGTCTCTGGACGGTCGCGCGGATCGTGGCGGTCGGCTTCGGGGCATTCGTCGCGGGCTCGTCCTTCGGAACGCTCGGCGTGGACTACTGGGCGCTGCACAGGACGGGCGAGGAGCCGCATCGTGCTGTCCGGCGGGTCCTCGCGTTGAACACACTCCAGTGGGGTGTGCTCGCCACCGCGGCGGCCATCGCAGCTGCGCTGCTGCTCGCCGGCGTCGAGTCCGGCGCTCCGCTTTCGATGGAGCTCGCGTGGCTCGTCGTCGTGCCGGCGTGCATCTTCGCGGCAGCCTGGATCAGCTCGCCGCGCCGGGCGGACCGCTTCACCGCGCTGCCCCATCGCGACGGGACGAAGCTGACGCGATCGCCGAGCAGCTGGGGCCGCTGGCTTCGCACGGTCGGCCGCGCCGCATTCGCCGACGCGATCGGCGGCGTCGTGCTCGTTCGGCATCTCCTGCTGAACGTGCATCGGTACCCGCTCGCGGTGCTGGGTTTCCCGATCTTCTGGGCCGGCGACGTGCTGACTTTGTACGCCGCGCTCCGCGCGTTCGACGCGCACGTCGGGCTCCTGGCGCTGGTGCTCGCGTACACGACTGCGTACATCGTCACGTCGCTGCCCCTGCCCGCCGGAGGGGCGGGCGGTGTCGAGGCCGGGCTCGCGTACTCGCTCAACGCCGTGGGGGTACCGCTCGCATCGGCCCTGCTCGCCACGCTCGTTTACCGCTTCTTCACCCTCTGGCTCCCGATCGGGATCGCCGCAGTCGCGCTCACGCAGGTGGACGACCTGGCCGAGGAGCTGCCGCACGTTCCGCGCGCAGCCAGCATCTAGAGTTGATCCGTGGGCGAGGAGCAGAAGGTCGGCTACGAGGAGCTGCTCGCGTCTTCGCGCGCGGGCTTCGAGGCGTCGACCGACTTCACCCTCGCCGTCGAGGAGGAGTTCGCGCTCATCGACCCGACGAGCCTCGAGCTCGTCAACCGTTTCGAGGAGCTCCAGCACGCGGCCCGTGGCACCGACCTCGAGCCAAACCTCGTCGGCGAGTTGATCGCCTCCGAGGCAGAGGTGCGCACCGGCCGGTGCGAGACCTTCGCCGAGGCGGCCGAGAAGCTGGGCGAGCGGCGCACGCAGTTGCGCTCGCTGGCGGACACCATCGGTGTCGGTCTCTCGGGGGTCGGCACGCATCCCTGGAGCCGCTGGCAGGACCAGCGCATCATCGACACGCCGCACTATCGGCGCAACGACGAGCTCCTGCGCTACGTCGTCTGGCGCAACAACACGTTCGGACTGCACGTCCACGTCGGGATCAACGGCCCGGACCGTGCGATCCAGGTGGCGAGTGCGTTGCGGAACTATCTGCCCGAGCTGCTCGCACTGTCCGCGAGCTCACCGTTCGTCGAAGGCGTGTTCACGCACCTCCACTCTGCGAGGACCGAGATCTTCACGCGCATGTTTCCGCGCTGCGGGATCCCGGACACGTTCTCGGGCTGGGCGGAATGGGAGTCGTACGTCCGGTTTCTCTACGAGACCCGCTCCATCACGGAGCACACGCAGGTCTGGTGGAGCGTGCGGCCGCATCTCGTGTTCCCGACCGTCGAGATCCGCATCTCCGACGGTCAGCCGGACCTCGGCGAGGCGCGCTCCCTCGCTGCGCTCACCTACTCGCTGACCGCACGCATCGCGCGCGCGATCGACGAGGGCGAGCCCTTGCCCAACTGGCCGCACAGGCTGATCGAGGAGAACCTTTGGCGCGCGCTTCGCTGGGGGCTCTCGGGCGAGTTGATCGACTTCGAGCGCGGCGAATCGATCCCGGCGCGGGCACGGCTCGAGCAGCTGCTCACGTGGGTGCAGCCGGTAGCCGAGGAGCTGGGCGCGGCACACTGGCTCGCGATTCCCGAGCGCAACGCGGCAGAGCGGCAGATCGCACGTCACGAAGAGGGCGCGTCGATCGAGCAGATTTTCGCCGAGCAGGTGAGGGCCGGTGAGCGAGTCTCAGGGTGAGGTGACTCCGGAGCAGCTGATGGACGAGCTGCGGAAGGCCAAGGTCTCGGACCTGCTCGTCCACACCTGCTCGATGCTCGCGTCGCTCGCCTTCGGCAAGCTCGCAGCGGACGTTCGCGACCTCGACCAGGCTCGACTCGCGATCGACGCCCTGAGGGCCCTCGGCCCACTGCTCGACGAGCAGCCCAGGCGCGACATCGAACAGGTGGTCGCGAACCTCCAGCTCGCCTACGTGGACGCCGCGGCCCCGCCTGCCGGGGAGTAGAAGCTCCGGCGGGAGCTTGTGACGCCGCTCCAGCCGCCAAATCCGCGGTTCCAGCGGCCAAATCTGATACAAACCTGCCCGCGCCGGGGTTTCCTCCGGGCGACTTTGTAACGCGCTCGACTCGACCAAGGGGAGCCTCATCGAATGAGCTTTTTCAGTGACCACGCAGTGCTGTTCGCGCTGCTCTGCGCCCTGGCGGCAGTCATCTATGGACTGGCGCTCACCTTCTGGCTGCTGAAGCAGCCGGCCGGCACGGAGCGGATGCAGGAGATCTCGCGCGCCGTCCAGGAAGGCGCCGCGGCGTATCTGCGCCGCCAGTACGTCACGATTGCGATCGTCGCGATCGTCCCGTTCCTGCTGCTCGGCTTCTACAACAAGCTGGGGTGGGGGGCTGCGATCGGCTTCCTGATCGGCGCACTGCTCTCGGCAGCTGCCGGCTTCATCGGGATGAACGTCGCCGTGCGGTCGAACGCGCGCACCGCGGAGGCCGCGCGTCATGGTCTCTCGCCGGCGCTGAACGTCGCGTTCCGCGCAGGCTCGGTCACCGGTCTTCTCGTCGTTGGGCTCGGGCTGTTCGGCGTTGCGGGCTACTACTGGGTGCTGACGGGCTGGCTCGGCAACTCGCCGCACTCGGCGATCAACGACCTGCTCGGTCTTGCGTTCGGCGGCTCGCTCATCTCCGTCTTCGCGCGTCTCGGCGGCGGCATCTTCACGAAGGCTGCGGACGTCGGCGCCGACCTCGTCGGCAAGCTCGAGGCAGGCATCCCCGAGGACGATCCGCGCAACCCGGCCGTGATCGCCGACAACGTCGGCGACAACGTCGGCGACTGCGCCGGCATGGCTGCGGACCTCTTCGAGACGTACGCGGTCACCGCCGTCGCCGTGATGCTGCTCGGCATCACCGGCTCCGCGGCGAACACCGGCACGCATCTCTGGCTTCTCCCGCTCTCGATCGGCGGCCTCTCGATCATCGCGTCGATCATCGGCACGGCCTTCGCGCGCGTGCGCGAGGGCGGCAACGTGATGAACGCGCTCTACCGCAGCGTGCTCGTCGCAACGGTGCTGAGTGCGCTCGGGTTCATCCCGATCATCATGGGCTTCGACACGTCCGGCAGGTTCAGCTTCTGGCACCTGTACATCGCAGCGCTCGTCGGGCTGGTCGTCACGTTCCTGCTCGTCGGCATCACCGAGTACTACACCGGTACGCGCTGGAACCCGGTGAAGGCGATCGCCGAGGCATCGGAGACCGGCCACGCGACGAACATCATCGAGGGCCTCGCCATCGGCATGCAGGCAACCGCGCTGCCGGTGATCGTCATCGCCGCCGGCATCCTGATCGCGAACCATGTCGCCGGCCTCTACGGCATCGGTGTCGCCGTCATGGCGCAGCTCTCGATGACCGGCCTGATCGTTGCGCTCGACGCGTATGGGCCCGTCACCGACAACGCAGGCGGGATCGCGGAGATGGCGGACCTGCCGCCGGAGGTGCGCAACATCACCGACTCGCTCGACGCGGTCGGCAACACGACGAAGGCGGTCACGAAGGGCTATGCGATCGGCTCGGCCGCGCTCGCCGCGCTCGTCCTCTTCGGCTCCTACGCCGACGGGATCCACGAGCAGGGTGCCGGTCACGGCAACCTCGGCACGCTGACGTTCGACCTGTCGAACGCGTGGGTGATCGCGGGCCTATTGATCGGCGGCCTCATGCCGTTCCTGTTCGCGTCGCTCGCCATGCAGGCGGTCGGTCGCGTCGGCGGTGAGGTCGTGATGGAGGTGCGGCGTCAGTTCCGCGAGATCCCGGGGATCATGGAGGGGACGACACGTCCCGAGTACGGCCCGGCGATCGACATCGTCACGAAGTCCGCGCTGCGCAGCATGCTGCTGCCGGCACTCGTGCCGATCCTCTTCCCGATCGTCGTCGGGATCATCAACCCGCAGATGCTCGGTGGGCTGCTGATCGGCACGATCGTCACCGGCCTCTTCCTTGCGATCGCGATGACCGCGGGCGGCGGTGCCTGGGACAACGCGAAGAAGACGATCGAGGACGGGGCACACGGCGGCAAGGGCTCCGAGGCGCACATGGCCTCGATCACGGGCGACACCGTCGGCGATCCCTACAAGGACACCGCCGGTCCCGCGATCAACCCGATGATCAAGATCGCGAACATCGTCGCGATCCTGATCATCCCGCTCATCATCTCGATTCACGGCTGAGACGTCCGGGGCGAGCGTCGCATTTGCGGCGCTCGCCCCGGCACCCTCTCCGGAGTACCGTTCGCGCGATGAAGTTCACGCGCCCTGCTCCCGGCTCCCGCGCCGACTTCTTGCTCGGCGTCGTCCTCAGTGTGGCCGCGGTTGCCGTCGTGACGGGTGCCATCCAGCTCTTCAAGCCCTACGTGCCGGTGTTGAGCCTCGGCGTGCTCTACGTGTTCGCGGTATTGCCGATCGCCGTGGCCTACGGGCTCGGCTTCGCGCTCGGAGTCTCGGTCGCGAGCATGCTCGCGTTCAACTGGTTCCACCTGCCCCCGGTGCACACGCTCACCCTGGCGGACAGCTCGAACTGGTTCGCGCTCGCGGTATATCTCGGAACGGCGGTCGTCGTCAGCGAGCTTGCGGCCCGCGACAGGCGTCGCACCGCCGCTGCCGAGCAACGCGGACGTGAGTCCGCGCTCCTGGCGGAGCTCGCGACAGAGCTGCTGCGCGGACGGGCGCTCGACGAGGAGATCGACGAGATCGCGAGTCGCGCCGCGCAGGTCCTCGGTGTCGAAGGCGCGGAGATCGAGCTCGGCCAGCCGCGTCGCCATGCGACGGGTACGCCCCACCCGCTCGAGGTAGCCGACCGCTCGATCGGCACGATCTACACGCCGGACGACGCCGACCCGAAGGTCGACGCTCAGCGACGCTTCCTGCCGGCGCTGGCGGCCCTGCTCGCGGTTGCAATCGATCGGGACCGTCTCGAGCGCGAGGCGCTCGAGGCCGAGACGCTCCGCCGCAGCGATCTCGTGAAGACGGCGCTGCTTCGCGCCGTGTCGCATGACCTTCGCTCACCACTGACCGGCATTCGCACCGCGATCGGAGCGCTCCGCAACTCGACCTTGAACCTCACCGACGTCGACCGCGCCGACCTGCTCGAGACGATCGAGGTCGACACGGATCGATTGAGCAAGCTCGTCGGAGACCTGCTCGACCTCTCGCGGCTCGAAGCGGGCGCCGCCGCCCCCGATCCGGAGCTCTGGTCGCTCGACGATCTCGTCCGTGAGGTGGTCGATGCCCTCGGCGCGCGCGATCGCGTCGAGCTCGTCGGCGAGCCGTCGCTCGTCGAGGTCGACTCGACGCAGATCCAGCGGGTGCTCGCGAACCTGATCGAGAACGCGCTGAAGTTCACACGGCCGGGCGCGCACGTCCTCGTGCGCATGACCGCGACCCGCCAGGAGGCGATCGTGCGGGTCGTCGACCAGGGGCCGGGGCTCGCCGACGACGAGCTGGAGCGCGTGTTCGAGCCTTTCTATCGGCGCGTTGGCGACTCGCGTTCGGGCGCCGGCCTCGGGCTGGCGATCGCGCGCGGCTTCGCCGAGGCCAACGGCGGCCGTGTGTGGGCCGAGTCGCGCCCCGGACAGGGCGCATCGTTCGCGCTCGCGCTGCCGGTCGTCGAGGTGCCCGCGGAGTTGCAGGTGTGAACGGGCAGCGCGTCCTCGTCGTCGACGATGAGCCGCAGATCCTGCGGGCGCTTCGCGCGACGCTCCGCGGCGCCGGCTACACCGTCGACTCTGCGGCGACCGCAGAGGAGGCGCTCATCGCGGCGGCCGCGCATCCGCCCGAGGCGGTGATCCTCGACCTCATCCTCCCTGACGGCAGCGGCACGGATGTGTGCCGCGAGCTGCGAACGTGGACGGCTGCCCCGGTGATCGTGCTGTCGGCCGTGGGCGAGGAGCGCGAGAAGATCGAAGCACTTGACGCTGGCGCGGACGACTACGTGACGAAGCCGTTCAGCGTCGACGAGCTCCTCGCGCGGCTGCGGGCGGTACTTCGCCGTTCGGCGCCGTCGTCGGATCCGGTCCTCGACATCGGCGACCTCCGCATCGACATTCCCGAGCGAGCGGTCTCGGTTGCCGGCAAGCGCGTGAAGCTGAGCCCGCACGAGTTCGACCTCTTGCGCGTGCTCGCGCAGGCCCAGGGCAAGCTGTTGACCCACAAGATGCTGTTGCGCGAGGTGTGGGGGCCCGCGTATCAGGTCGAGGCGCACTACCTGCACGTGTACGTGTCACACCTCCGGCGCAAGATCGAGCCCGATCCGTCGAGTCCGCGCTACCTCCTGACGGAGCCGGGCGCGGGATACCGGCTCGTCGATCCCACGTCGACTGTCGTTTAGACAACTTTTAGGAAGCGCGCGACGGCCTTCAGCCGTCGTTGACGTGAGCGTCTCTACGTTCGATGCATGGAATTCGCACATGTCGTGCACAGACCTTCGGCGCCGAGCGCCACCGTGCCGCGGGCTCCGTGGGTGCCTGCAGTGCTCTGCTGCGGACCGGGCGCCGCGACGTTCGGCTTTGGCTTCGCCGCCGGGCTCTCGGGCAGCACCCTCCTCGTTGCGCCGATCTCGATCGTGCTGTTCGGCGCCTATCTTGCCGCGCTTCGCTTCGTCCATCGAGCGCGCCTGCGCGCCGCCGCCGACGAGTGGATCGCGCTCGGGGTCGACGGTCCCGCGACTCGGTACCGCTGGCGGATCGAGGAGCTGACGTCGCTGCGCGAGCGCTCCCTGCTCGCCAACTCATTGCGCAGCGTCGTTCGCGAGCTCAACGTGCCGCATCGGCACGTCGGCTCATTGCTCAACCGCCGCACGTTGCGTCCGCAGCGTGAGCTGCTGACCGAGATCGCCGAGCGTCTCTCCGACAGCGACCGTCCGGTCTCCCCTTCGGGCGTGGTCGCGGTGCAGCGGCTCCTGACGCAACCGGATAGCCCTCTCTACGCGCATGCAGGCCCTGACGGTCCGGCGCGCAACACCGGCGCCGAGCTCGGCGCGATCCTCGACCGACTGGAGGTGCGTCGCTGATGTATGACCTCGCCGCGATCGCAATAGGGCTCGCGTGCTTCGCGGTGGCCTTCGCGATCCTCTACGCGCTGGAGCAGATCTGATGCCGGCAGCCGATGCGTTCGGCCTGGTCGTGTCGCTGCTCGTGCTCGTCTATCTCGTCTACGCGTTGTTTCGAGGGGAGCGGCTCTAGATGAGCGGTCAAGGCATCTCCCAGATTCTCGTCTACGCGGCCATCCTCGTCGCGCTCAGCTATCCGCTCGGGCTCTACATGGCCCGCGTCTACGGCGACCGGTTCCTCGCGGCCGGAGCGTTTGGCTGGCTCGGGGGGGTCGAGCGCGGCTTCTGCCGAGTCGTGCGTGCGGATGCGAAGAAGGAGCAAGACTGGAAGAGCTACGGCAAGACGGTGCTCATCTTCAGCGTCGTCTTCTCCGGTGTGCTCTACGGCATCCAGCGTCTGCAGGGGCACCTGTTCCTGAACCCCGACCACATGAAGGGGGTGCCCGCACACCTCGCGCTGAACACGACCGCGAGCTTCATCACGAACACGAACTGGCAGTACTACGGCGGCGAGTACACGATGTCGTACCTCACCCAGATGGCCGGGCTCGCGGTGCAGAACTTCGTGTCTGCAGGCGTCGGAATGGCGGTGCTCGCAGCGGTCGTGCGTGCGATCGCGCGGCGCTCCGCGGGAACGATCGGAAACTTCTGGGTCGACCTCTACAGGTCGATCGTCTACATACTCTTGCCCCTGTCGATCGTGGTCTCGGCGATCCTGATCTGGCAGGGCGTGCCGGAGACGTTCCACGCGCACGCGACGGCCGCGACGCTTCAGGGCGCACACCAGCAGCCGATCGCGCGGGGACCTGTTGCGTCGCAGATCGCGATCAAGCAGCTCGGCACGAACGGCGGCGGTTGGTACAACTCGAACTCGGCCGTCCCGTTCGAGAATCCGACCGGCCTCTCGAACATCATCGAGATGCTGGCCATCTTGCTGATCCCCGCTGGTCAGGTGTTCATGTTCGGGAGGATGGTGCTCGCGCGCCGGCACGCATGGGCGGTGTTCGCGGCGATGTTCTTCGTCTTCGCGGTTGGCATCGCCGTCAACCTGCCTGCGGAGCAGCACGGTTCGGCGGTGCTACGCGCGTCCGGTGTCAACATCACGCAGGGCAGCGGGCAGTCGGGCGGCAACATGGCCGACAAGGAGGTTCGGTTCGGCCTGGCGAACACCGCGACCTGGACGGTCGCGACGAGCGACGCCTCGAACGGCTCGGTCAACGGCGGCTTCGACGCGCAGACACCCGCCGGCGGAGCTGTGCCGCTCGTCAACCTGTTCCTGGGCGAAGTCATCTTCGGTGGCGTCGGCTCGGGCCTGTACGGGATGTTCTTCTACATCGTGATCGCGGTCTTCATCGCCGGGCTCATGGTGGGAAGAACGCCGGAGTGGCTCGGGAAGAAGATCGAGGCGCGTGAGATCAAGATCGCCGCCCTCGGTGCTCTCTTCGTGCCGACGATGGTGCTCGCAATGGCCGCCGTTGCGATCGTGACGAAGTCCGGGCTCGCCTCGATCTTCAACCACGGCGTCCACGGCTTCACCGAGACGCTCTACGCGTATGACTCGCAGGGCAACAACAACGGCAGTGCTTTCGCGGGTTATGGATTGACGAGCTTCTCCGCGACACTTGGCACGGTTGCCATGTACCTCGGCCGCTGGGTGCCGCTCCTCGCGGCGCTCGCCCTCGGCGGGTCGCTCGCCTCCAAGAAGACCGTGCCCGCGTCCGCAGGGACGTTCAGGACGGACGGTCCGACATTCGTCGTCCTGCTCGTCGGCGTGATCGCACTCACGGCGGGCCTGATGATCCTGCCCGCGCTCACCCTCGGGCCGATCGTGGAAGGGCTGATGCACTGATGCGCAGTCTCCTGAGCTCCGTACTCGCCATCGTCGTCCTCACTGCGGTGTTCGGCTTCGGCTACCCCGCGCTGATGACCGGCTTCGCGTCGGCGGCGTTCCCGCACCAGGCAGGTGGAAGCCTCGTCCACCGCAACGGGAAGATCATCGGCTCCAAGCTCGCGGCACAGCCGTTCACCTGGCCGCGCTACTTCCATCCGCGCCCGTCGGGGACGTCACCTGCGTACAACGCGGCCGGCACGACCTTCCTCAACCTCGGGCCGACGAACCCAGACCTCGCCAACCTCGTCGCGCAGAACGCGCAGGCGATCCTCGAGCTCGAGCGTCCGTACAACCCGGGTCTCACGATCCACGACATTCCGGTGGATGCCGTCACCACGTCCGGCTCAGGCATCGATCCCGACATCTCGCCCGCCAACGCGGCGCTCCAGTCGCGCCGGGTCGCAGCAGTGCGGCATCTCCCGCTGGCGACCGTCCAGAAGCTGGTCAGTGAGAACACGATCGATCGCTCGTGGGGCTTTTTCGGTGAGCCGGGCGTGAACGTGCTCGAGCTCAACATCGCTCTCGACGATCTGGGAGGCAAGTAGTTCATGGCGCGCAAGAGTGCAAGCGTCTTCTCGCGCGAGCTCGTGCTCGCCGCAATCCGCGACTCGTTCCCGAAGCTGGACCCGCGGCTGCAGTTCAAGAACCCGGTGATGTTCATCGTCGAGCTCGGCAGCGTGATCACGACGGCGATCTTCATCCTCGAGCTCGCGCGCGGCGACACGGGACAGCTGTGGTTCGTCGGAGTGATCGCGATCTGGTTGTGGCTGACGGTGTTGTTCGCGAACTTCGCCGAGGCGATCGCGGAGGGACGGGGCAAGGCGCAAGCGAGCGCGCTGCGCGCGACACGGACGACCACGACCGCCTTGCGCCGGAGAAGCAACGGCACCCTCGAGGAGGTGCCTGCGCCCGAGCTCCAGAGGGGAGACGTCATCGTCGTCGAGGCGGGCATGATCATCGCCGCCGACGGCGAGATCATCGAGGGTGTCGGCTCGGTCGACGAATCGGCGATCACCGGCGAGTCCGCGCCGGTCATCCGCGAGTCCGGCGGCGACCGCTCGGCGGTCACCGGAGGCACGAAGCTGCTCTCCGACCGACTCGTGATCGAGGTCACCCAGGAACCGGGCAAGTCGTTCCTCGACCGGATGATCGCACTCGTCGAGGGTGCGGAGCGGCGCAAGACGCCGAACGAGATTGCGTTGAACATCCTGCTCGCGGGACTGACGATCACCTTCCTCGCGGCAGTCGTCACCCTGCGGCCCTACGCGCTCTACGCGGGAACGTCGACGTCGCAGACCGTGTTGATAGCGCTCCTTGTCGCATTGATTCCGACGACGATCGGCGCCCTGCTCTCGGCCATCGGCATCGCGGGGATGGACCGCCTCGTGCAGCGGAACGTGCTGGCAATGTCCGGGCGCGCCGTCGAGGCCTCGGGTGACGTCGACGTGCTCCTGCTCGACAAGACCGGCACGATCACCCTTGGCAACCGCCAGGCTGCGGAGTTCCTGCCCGTCGCCGGTGTCGACGAGCGCGAGCTCGCCGAGGTGGCGCAGCTCGCCTCGCTCGCGGACGAGACGCCCGAGGGCCGCTCGATCGTCGTGCTCGCCAAGGAGCGCTTCGACGTACGAGAGCAAAAACTGGGCGAGCACGCGTTCATCCCGTTCAGTGCGACGACGCGCATGAGCGGCGTGAATCTGAACGGCACGATGATCCGCAAGGGGGCAGCCGACGCCGTCAAGCGCTTCATCACGGAGCAGGGCGGGAGCGCACCCGCCGATCTCGACCAGCTCGTGCAGGGTGTGGCGGAGCAGGGCGGCACGCCGCTCGTCGTCGCCCGCGACAACTGGGCACTCGGCGTCATTCATCTGAAGGACATCGTCAAGGGCGGCATGAACGAGCGCTTCGACGAGCTGCGGAAGATGGGCATCCGCACCGTGATGATCACCGGCGACAACCGCGTTACGGCGGCTGTTATCGCTCAGGAGTCCGGCGTAGACGACTTCCTCGCCGAGGCGACGCCCGAGACGAAGATGGCGTTGATCAAGGAGGAGCAGGGCAAGGGACGCATGGTCGCGATGACAGGCGACGGCACGAACGATGCCCCGGCTCTCGCACAGGCGGATGTCGGCGTCGCGATGAACACCGGTACGTCGGCGGCGAAAGAGGCCGGCAACATGGTCGACCTCGACTCGGACCCGACGAAGCTGATCGAGATCGTCGAGGTCGGGAAGCAGCTCCTGATCACGCGCGGAGCGCTGACGACGTTCTCGATTGCGAACGACATCGCGAAGTACTTCGCGATCCTGCCGGCGATGTTCGCGTTCACGTACGCCAAGCATGCGGGTGAGCGTGGGCCGTTGAACTCGCTCAACATCATGCATCTCGGCGACCCGAAGAGCGCGATCGTCTCGGCGATCATCTTCAACGCCCTGATCATCCCTGCTCTCGTGCCGCTTGCACTCAGGGGCGTTCGCTACCGCCCGATCGGCGCCACGGCGCTGCTTCGCCGTAATCTCGCCATCTACGGTCTCGGCGGCGTGATCCTGCCGTTCATCGGCATCAAGCTGATCGACCTGATCGTGCACAACCTGCTGGGCGCCTAATCTGGCAGCGATGAGGGGTCGCTACCGCATCTTGCTCGGGATGGCGGCCGGTGTCGGGAAGACCTACCGCATGCTGCAGGAGGGGCGACAGGCGCAGGAGGAGGGGCGGGACGTCGTGATCGGCTATCTCGAGCCGCACGACCGGCCGGAGACGGAGGCGCAGGCAAAAGGCCTCGAGGTCGTCCCACACTTGCACGCCCCGCACGGGACGCTCGAGCTGAATGAGATGGACGTCGACGCCGTGATCAGGCGTGCGCCCCAGATGGCACTGATCGACGAGCTCGCGCATACGAATGCGCCTGCGATGCGAAACGAGAAGCGCTATCAGGACATCGACGAGGTGCTCGACACGGGGATCGACGTGATCTCGACCGTGAACATCCAGCACCTCGAGAGCCTCAACGACGAGATCGCCGAGCTCACCGGTGTCCGGGTGCGCGAGACGTTCCCCGATCACATTCTGGAGGACGCGGACGAGGTGGTGCTCGTCGACCTCACGCCCGAGGCGCTACAAGAGCGCCTGCGCGCGGGCAAGGTGTATCGGCTCGATCGAGCCGACGTGGCGTTACAGAACTTCTTCCGCGCCGACAACCTCTCGCGGCTGCGAGAGCTCGCGCTCCGTGAGGTCGCCGAAGACGTCGAAGCCCGCCGGATGGGGAACGTGCTGGACCCTCTCAGCCAACAGGCGATCGCCGAGCGGGTGTTGGCGCTGGTCGAGCCGCAGGCGAAGTCACAGCGGATCATGCGCCGCGCATGGCGTTCGGCCGAGCGGCTCGGCGCGCAGCTCGACGCCATCTGGGTGCGACCGGAGGGGAAGACGGTCACCGACGAAGAGCAGGTGGCCCTCGCAGCTCTGCGCCGTCTTTCGATCGTCCTCGGGGCGCATTTCCTCGAAGAGGAGGGCGACGACCTCGTCGCTGTGGTTCGCCGGGTCGTCTACGAGCGTGGGACGACGTACGTGTTCGTCGGCACGCCGGACGAGAGCCGCCGGCGCGAGATCCTCCGCGGGTCGCTGCTCTCCGCGCTCGTCCGCGCCCTTCCGGGTGTCGACATCCGGGTCGTCGCGAACCGAGCCGACAGGCCGCAGGAGCTGCAGCCGTGAGCGGCGTCGACGACGCGCTCGTTGTGCTCGTCGCGCTACTCGTGGGCGCGCTCGTCGTGGCCCTCGTCCGGCGGCGCCCGCCGAAGAGGCTTCCCATCCGCAACGGTCAACCGCGGATTCTCGTCCCGTTCTCCGAGAGCCTCGACGAAAGCGTGCTCGATGCGGCCATCCGAGTCGCCCGAGCGGAGGATGCGGTGCTGGTTCCCGCCTACCTCCTGATCGTGCCGCTGCGCTACGCCGAAGATTCGCCGCTCCGGGACGAGGTGAACGTCGCGATGCCGCTGCTCGAAGCGGTCGAGCTCGCGGCGTTGCGCGCAGGCGTGCCCGTCGACGCACGCATCGAAAAGGGGCGGACGCCGACGCATGCGCTCCGCCGGCTCTGGGAGGTGGAGCAATTCGACCGCATCGTCGCTCCGGCTCCGGCGAACGGCCGCGGCACCTTCACCGAGAAGGAGCTCGCCTGGTTGCTCACACACGCGCCGGCCGAGACCATCGTGCTGAAGCCGCCGCCGCCCGTGCAGGCGTCGCGGCAACGTCCCGCCGCGTAGCTCCTTGCACTAGCGTTGCCGCATGAGGCTGCACGGACTCTCGCGCGTCGAGCTCGCGGTTGGACTGCTCGTGAGCGCGGGCTCCGTTGCGTTCGTCTCCGCGCTCATCGAAGTCCTGCGGCCGTACATGCCCGTGCTCACGCTCGGCGTCCTCTATGTCTTCGCCGTTCTCGCCGTCGCGGTGTTCTGGGGAATCGAGCTCGCGGTCGTCGTTTCCATCGCGAGCATGCTCGCGTTCAACTGGTTCTTCCTTCCGCCGACACATACCTTCCAACTGAGCGACGGCGCGAACTGGGCCGTGCTCGCCGTCTATCTCGTGACCGCGGTCGTGGTGAGCGCGCTTGCGGCCCGCGCGCGGCGCCGCGCCGAGCTTGCGGAGCGTCGTGAGCGCGAAGCGACCGTGCTCGCGGGGATGGCCGAGGACCTGCTCGCAGGCACCGAGCTCTCCGACGAGCTCGAGCGGGTCGGCGTGCTCACGGCGAGTGTGCTCGGCGTTCCGCACGCGCGGATCGAAGTCGGCGTCGTCGCCGCTCCGGCGGGCGAGGCCGCCTATCCCCTCGAAGCTGCAGGCGGCCGGCGGGTCGGGACGGTGTTCATCGGCTCCGAGCACGCACTCGACCAGGACGCCGCGCACCGGTTCCTGCCCGCGCTCGCGTCACTGCTCGCTGTCGAGGTCGACCGGGCCGACCTCGCGGCAGAAGCGTTCGAGGCGGAGGCTCTCCGCCGAAGCGACACGATCAAGACGGCGCTCCTCCATGCGGTCTCGCACGATCTCCGCTCACCGCTCACGGCGATCGTCGCTGCTGCATCCGGGCTCGGGAATCCGGACGTGCGGCTGGACGAGGCGGATCGGTCGGTGCTCGTGGAGACGATCCGGGCGGAGGCCGGCCGCCTCGACCGTCTCGTCGGCAATCTGCTCGACCTGACGCGGCTCCGCAGCGGCGTCGCGGCTCCGCACCCGGAGCTGTGGCCGGTCGACGGTCTCGTCGCGCGTGCGCTCGAGCACCTGGGGCCTGCGGAGGCGCGCGTGATCGCCGAGCTCGACCCCGACGCTCCACCGGTCCGCGTCGACCCGGTCCAGATCGAGCGCGTGATCGTGAACGTGCTCGAGAACGCGTTGAAGTTCTCGCCGGAAGGCTCGCCCGTGCGCGTGCACGTGGAGCGCGCCGGGAGCGAGCTGCTCGTCCACGTCCTCGACGAGGGACCGGGCGTCTCGGCGGAGATCAGCGAGGCGGTGTTCGAGCCCTTCCGGCGCGGCGACACGACCGACGTCCGGGGCGCAGGCCTCGGGCTCGCGATCGCACGCGGGTTCGCCGAGGTGAACGATGCACGCGTCTGGGCTGAGATCGATCCGTCGGGCGGGCACTTCGTCCTCGCGCTTCCCATCGGCGACCGGGCGCCGGTGCCGGCGTGAGCGCGAGCGTCCGTGTGCTCGTCGTCGACGACGAGCCGCAGATCCTGCGGGCGCTCCAGACGAGCCTGCGCGGTGCCGGCTATGCGGTGGAGACGGCGACGACAGGCGCGCAGGCGCTGACCGCGGCGGCGGTCGACCCTCCGGACGCAGTCATCCTCGACCTCGTCCTGCCCGACATGCGCGGGACGGAGGTGTGTCGGGAGCTGCGAACGTGGACGTCGGTGCCGGTGATCATCCTCTCCGTCGTCGGCGACGAGGCGGAGAAGGTCGCGGCCCTCGACGCCGGTGCGGACGACTACGTGACGAAGCCGTTCGGCGTCGACGAGCTGCTTGCACGTCTGCGCGCCTCGCTGCGCCGCGTCGAGCCGTCCGAAGAGCCCGTGCGGGTCATCGGCGAGCTGCGCGTCGACCTCGCCGGCCGCGAGGTGACCTTCGCAGGGCAACCCGTGCAGCTCACGCCGCACGAGTTCGAGCTGCTCCGGCTGCTGACGCGCAACGAGGGCAAGCTCCTCACGCACCGGGCGATCCTCGAAGCCGTCTGGGGACATGCATATGCCAAGGAGTCCCATTACCTCCACGTGTACGTGTCCCAGTTGCGGCGCAAGCTCGAGCCCGATCCCGCCCGGCCCCGCTACATCCTCACCGAGCCCGGTGTCGGCTACCGGCTCGTCGATCCGACCCGGCGGGCGTCTTGAGACCTTCTTGAGGGTGGGAGGGCGAACCCTGAGCACGGCCTGAGCAGCCTTCGGCCTACCGTCGGAGCATGGCTACGCACGTCCGAGCTCCGATCATGCTCGACCTTCCGCGCCCGGGACGGGCGGCGCTGCCGTTCGTGGCGCTGGCGCTCGCCGCACTCGGTTTCGAGGCCGACCCACGGCTGCCGTGGATCGTCGGCCTGCTCGCCGCCGGCGCGTTCGGCGGCGCCGCAGGGTTGCGCTGGTTGCGGGCGGAGCGCGAGCTCGCCGCCGTGCGACGGACGATCGACCGACTGATCGTCTTGCAGCCGCACAGCTCCGAGACGTCGTCGCTCGCGCGCTGGCGCTCACTCGAGCTGACCTCTCCCGACTATCGCAAGGCGCTGGCGCGCGAGGTCGACCGCGTGCTGGCAATGCTCGATCCCCGCAAGCTTCCGGGGGCATCGCCGCTGCGCAGGCCGGCGGCGCGTCGTTCCGAGGGACTGCTGCGCGCGCTGTCAACGCGCCTCGCCGGCGATAAGCCGGTGACCGCACGCGGCGTGCTCCTGGCGCGCGAGCTCCTGCGCGACCCCGGTAGCCCGCTCTTCTCCGGCGAGTCGGAGCATCTCCTTCCGATTGCGTTGAAGCGCGTCCTCGGAGCGCTCGAGACATGACGACGCTCGAGGAGAGAGACGAACTTCAGCCGAGCCGGCCCGTCCGGCGTCACGTCGTCGGCCGGGCGATGCAGACCGGCCAGATGGAGGAGACGCTGCTGTCGAAGACGCTTGCGCTCCCGATCTTCGCGTCGGACCCGCTCTCGTCCGTCGCGTACGCGACGGAGTCCGCGCTCGTTGTCCTCGTCGCCGCATCGGCGACCGCCGCCCATCTCGTGTTTCCGATCTCGATCGCCGTCGCCGCGCTGCTCGCGATCGTCGTCCTGTCGTACAGGCAGACGGTTCGCGCCTACGAGACGAGCGGCGGCGCGTACATCGTCGCCCGCGAGAACCTCGGCACACTGCCGAGCCTCACCGCGGCGGCCGCGCTCCTGACCGACTACATCCTCACCGTCGCGGTGTCGATCTCCGCCGGCGTCTTCGCCATCACCTCCTTCGCGCCGTCGCTCGTCGATCACAAGGTCGCCATCTCGCTCGGTTGCTTGCTGCTGATCGTGATGGCGAATCTGCGCGGCGTGCGCGAGTCGGGAATTCTCTTCGCATTGCCGACGTACGCCTTCGTCACCGCGGTCGGCACACTCGTCGTCGTCGGGCTCATCGAGCTCGCCACGGGAAACGCGCACCGCGCCGTCGTGCCGCATCCGCTCCCGGTCGGCACCGGTGCCGTGACGCTTTTCGTGCTGCTGCGCGCGTTCTCGTCCGGATCGACGGCGCTGACGGGAGTGGAGGCGATCGCCAACGGCGTCAACGCATTCAGGCACCCACAGGGGAAGAACGCGGCGAAGACGCTTGGGGTGCTCGCGCTGATCGCGATCGCGCTCTTCCTCGGCGTGTCGTATCTCGCCGTACACGTGCACGCGATGCCGAGCTCGACCGACTCCGTCGTCTCGCAGATCGCGCGGTCCGTGTTCCCCGCAGGATCGTTCGGCGGCTTCATGTACTACGTCGTCCAGGGCCTGACGCTGCTCGTGCTCGTCCTGGCGGCGAATACGTCGTTCCAGGGTTTTCCGCGCCTCTCCGCGCTGCTCGCGCGTGACAGCTTCGCGCCCCAACAGTTCCAGAACCTCGGCGACCGCCTCGTGTTCTCGAACGGCGTCGTCGTGCTCGCCGGAGCCGCCGGCCTCCTGCTGTGGATCTACGGCGCGAACACGAACAGTCTCATCCATCTCTACGTGATCGGCGTCTTCACTGCGTTCACGCTGTCGCAGGCGGGCATGGTCAACTACTGGTGGCGCCGACGGGTACCGAGATGGCGCGGACGTGCCGCGATCAACGCGCTGGGTGCGACGGCGACCGGCGTCGTGACGCTGATCGTCGTCTACACGAAGTTCGGCGAGGGAGCATGGCTCGTCACCGTCGCCATCCCCGTGCTCGTTGTCGGCATGCTCGGGATCAGGCGGCACTATCGCCGCCTGGCACGGCGCCTCACCGCCGGCGCGGCCGCGGTCGTCTCCGCACCGCCGGCACAGAACACGACGCTGCTCGTCGTCGAGGCGCTCGACCGTGCAAGCGACGAGGCCCTCTGGTTCGCCCGGGAGATCTCACCCGACCGTCTCCGCGCTGTCCATGTGCCGCGGCACGGAACCGATCCTGGCATCCGGCCACGCTGGTTCCACCGCACCGGCGGCAACCCGCCGCTCGAAGCGCTCGACCCCGCCGGCGGTCTGACCGACGCCATCCTCGAGCAGGTCTGGAGGCTGCCGCGCGGCGAGTCGCACTTCGTCACCGTCGTCGTCCCGGAGGCGTTCCGGAAGGAGTCGATCCTCGAGCAGTTCCGGCATCCGCACGAGCTCGCCCTCAAGCTGCGGCTGCTCGCCGAGCCGGGCGTCGTGGTCGCGGACGTCCCCATGATCGGCGACCCGACCCGGCCGACGCCGAAGCGGCTGATCGTCCGCGTACTCGTCTCGGGGGTCAACGCCGCGTCGATGAGGGCCGTGAACTACGCCCAGACGCTCGGCATCGCGGATACCCGCGCCGTCCACTTCGCCTTCAGCGGCGACGACGCACGCGCGCTCAGGGCCGACTGGGCAGTGCACGGTCCGCGCGTTGCCCTCGACGTCGACGATGCTCCGTACCGGGATCTCGGCCCGCCGCTCCTCGGCTACCTCCGGGAGCTGACCGAGGACGAGGACACGGCGGTGCTCGTAATCATGCCCGAGCTCGTCGTAAGCGGTTGGCGCCGGCTCCTGCACAACCAGCGGGCGCTCTTCGTCAAGCGGCTCCTGCTCTTCGAGCCGGGCGTCATCCTCGCGAGCGTTCCGTACCAGCTCCTCCGGTAAAGGAACTACAGTCGTCCGGTGCCCCGCCGGCGCCAGCAACAGGGACTCGAGCGCGTGCTCGGCGCGAACGCCCTGTTCGCGACCGCCTACGGCAATGTCGGCTCGTCGATCTACTACGCGCTCGGGCTGACGGCCAGCATCGCCCTCGGGCTGACGCCGATCGTCTTCATCATCAGCGGCCTCATCTTCGCGGCGACCGCGGCGACGTACGCCGAGGGGACGGTGCGGTATCCGGAGGCTGGAGGCTCGTCGTCGTTCGCACGGCACGCCTTCAACGAGCTCGTCTCGTTCGGGGCAGCGTGGGCGCAGATGCTCAACTACGTGATCACCGTCGCGATCTCGGTGATCTTCGTCCCGCACTATCTGTCGATCTTCTGGGAGCCGCTGCGGACGACGCCGTGGGACGTGATCGTCGGCATCGCCGTCACGTGGCTCCTCGTCGGGCTCAACACGATCGGGATCAAGGAAGCGGCGGGTCTCAATGTCCTGCTCGCCGTCCTCGACTTCGCGACGCAGCTGGTGCTCGTCGGCCTCGGCTTCGTCCTGATCTTCTCACCGCACATCATCGCCAGCAACGTCCACTTCGGCGTCGCACCGACGTGGTCGAACTTCGCGCTCGCGATTCCGGTCGCGATGATCGCGTACACCGGCATCGAGACCGTTTCGAATCTCGCCGAGGAGGCGCGCGATCCCGTGCGTTCGGTCCCGCGCGCGATCTCGTGGGTGGCGATCGCGGTCTTCGCGATCTATTTCACGCTGCCGTGGGTCGCGCTCTCGGCGATGCCGGTGGTCAAAGAGGGCGGCAAGTACGTGACACAGCTCGGCCAGAATCCGCCCGAGGGCTTCAAGAACGACCCGGTGCTGGGCCTCGTCGAGAACCTCGGATTGCACGGTGCCGTCTTGAGTGCAGCAAAGGTGTACGTCGGCATCCTCGCCGCGACGATCCTGTTCATCGCGACCAACGCCGGCGTGATCGGCGCTTCCCGTATCACCTATTCGATGGCGTCGCACCGGCAGCTGCCCGAGGCGTTCCGCCGCTTGCACCCGAAGCTGAAGACGCCGTGGCTCTCACTCGTCGTCTTCGCGGGCATCGCGCCGACGCTCTTCTTGCTCTCCGGGCAGGTCGACTTCCTCGGCCGCATGTACGCCTTCGGCGCGATGCTCTCGTTCACGATCGCGCACATCTCGGTGACGGCTCTGCGCGCGAAGAAGGGCGAGGGAGACGAGGTGCCGTGGCACGCACGCCCGAACTTCCGCTACCGCGGCGTCGACTGGCCACTCTTCGCCATCGTCGGCGGCCTCGGCACGGGCGCCGCGTGGCTCGTGGTCGTGATCCAGGACGCGCAGACGCGCTACGCCGGGCTCGGCTGGTTGATCGTCGGCTTCATCTTCTACGTGCTCTACCGCCGCAAGCTCGGGGCGCCGCTCATGGAGACGGTACGCGCGCCGGTCGTGATCATGGCGGGCAGCCTCGAGTACCGGAACATCCTCGTACCCATCGCCATTGGCTACCCCTCCGACGAAGCGATGCAGGTCGCGTGCCGGCTCGCCGAGGAGCGCCGCGGGATGATCGTCGCGGAGACCGTCATCGAGGTGCCGCTCGAGCTCCCGCTCGACGCGTACCTGCCCGAGCAGGTCTCGGAGGCGAACGAGCAGCTCGACGAGGCGAGCGCGATCGGCGAGCTCTACGGCGTCCGCGTCATCGAGCGCATCGTGCGTGCGCGCAACGCCGGCCGCGCGATCGTCGACGAGGCGACACGGCGGAACTCGGAGATCATCGTCATGGGCGGCCCCCGCCGTGTGCGGCTCGCCGCCGGGAAGCGCGCGATCTTCGGCGACACCGTTGACTTCGTCCTCAAGCACGCGCCCTGTCGCGTGATGGTTGCCGCCGCGAAGGAACAGTCACGATGAACGCGAGGCTCTATCGGCACGTCGCGTCGCTGCTTGCGCTGACCATCGCGGTGCTCGGCTTCGGGATCCTCGTCGTGACGGCCGTGCACGGCGGCGGCACGAGCGGGTTCCTCATCGGCGCGCTTTTCGTCGCCCTCGGCTCGGGTCGGCTCTATCTTCTGAGGAAGAGGCAGTAGATGGCTCGAAAGCTCCCACAGCTGCAACGCGTGCTCGACGCCCCGGCGCTCGCATCCGTTGCATACGGCGAGATCGCCTCGTCGATCTACTTCGCGCTCGGCATCATCGCGCTGCACGCGCTCGGCCTGACTCCCGTCGTGCTCGGCGTCGTCGGCCTGCTCTTCCTCGTCATCGCGCTGTCGTACGCCGAGGGAACCGCGTCTATTCGGGAGACCGGCGGCGCGGCGACGTTCGTCCGCGTTGCGTACAACGACTTCGCCGGCTTCATCACCGGCTGGGTGCTGTTCCTCGACTACCTGATCGTGATCGCCCTCTCCGCGCTGTTCTTCCCGCACTACCTCGGTATCGCGCTCGGGATCGACGTCATCGCGCGTCATCCGGGCGACGTTATCTCCGCGTGCATCCTCATCGCGCTCATCGGCGCGTCGCGCCTAACCCGCCGGACGAAGCTCTACACCTTCGGCATCGTGGTAGCCCTGCTCGACCTCGTCACGCAGCTGCTCCTCGTGATCCTCGGGTTCGCGCTCCTCTTCTCCTGGCAGGCTCTCACGCAGGGGCTCTCGATCGGAACGTCGCCGTCGTGGCACGCGATTGCGTTTGCGCTGCCGCTCGCGATGCTCGCCTACACCGGCCTCGAAACCGTCGCCAATCTCGCCGAGGAAGTCCGTCGCCCGGGACGCGATCTGCCGCGCAGCCTCTTCAGCGCGATCTCGGCCGTCGTCGTGATCTACGTGCTCATTGCGCTCGTCGGGCTCTCGGCGTACCCGGCCGCGCACGGCACGACGGCGCTCGGCACCGACTGGCTGCGTTCGCCGCTGATGGGAATCGTTGCCGCGGTGCAGCTACACGTGCCGCACTGGTTCGGCCAGGTGCTGAAGGTCTACGTGGGTCTCACGGGTGCGCTCGTGCTGCTGTCGGCTGCGACGACCTCGATCTCCGGTTTCGGCCGGCTCGCCTACTCCCTCGGCGAGCACGGCCAGTTGCCGCGCGCGTTCGGGCGCCTCCATCGCCGTACGCTCGTCTCGCCGGAGTCGGTGATCGCCGCGTGCACGATCGCGATTCTGCTGCTCGTCGGTACCGCGTTCCTCACGAACCCCGTCTCGTTCCTCGCGAGCCTCTTCAGCTTCGGCGTGTTGCTCGCATTCACCGCGGCGCAACTCGCCGTCGTCCGGCTCCGCCGGAAGCAGCCGGACCTGCGCCGCCCGTTCCGCGTGCCGCTCAACGTCACCATCCGCGGCGTCGCGGTGCCGGTCCCGTCCATCGTCGGTGCGGTGCTCACGGCCGCAGTGTTCGTCGACTCCATGGCGACACACATCGGTGCGCGCTACGGCGGCCCGGCGTGGCTCCTCGGCGGCGTCGTCGTCTACCTGCTCGTCCGCCGGTCGAAGGGGGCCGGCCTGCTCGAGCACGTGATCTCCGCGGACGAGCACGAGCTGCCGCCCGAGGCGGAGTTCAAGCGGATCCTCGTCCCGATGAAGCTGGGGGAGATCGGCGAGGAGATGGTGGCGACGGCCGTGAAGCTCGCCGAGGACAGCGACGCCGTGGTCGAGGCCGTGTTCGTGATCAAGGTGCCGCTCGACCAGCCGCTCGACGCACCCCTCTTCGAGCTCGAGGAGCAGGCCGCCGCATCGCTCGCCGAAGCCGCCGCCCTCGGCCTCGACCACGGCGTCACGGTCGTCGGCCGGACGGTGCGAGCCCGTGCGCTCGGCGACGCGATCGTCGCGGCGGCCGACGAGAGCGGGTCGGACCTGATCGTGCTCGGCTCGTCGCCGCGGTGGCGGCGCCAGTCGCGCTTCTTCTCGCCGACCGTCGACTACGTCCTGCGGAGGGCGTCGGCCGAGGTTCTGATCGTTGCCTTCCCGCAAGGCGTCCTCGAAGAGGCCTGACAACTCTCGATCGCTTCGGCCGCGCTACGCTGCGTCCGCATGAAAGCACTCGTCATCGGCTGCGGCAGGGTCGGCTCGACCATCGCGCTCAACCTTCATAGCGAGGGGTGGGACGTGACGGTCGTCGACGAGAAGGAGGACGCTCTCTCGCGCCTCGGCGAGTCGTGGCGCGGCGCGTTCGTGCTCGGCCACGGGATGGACACCGACCTCCTCCGTCAGGCGGGCATCGAGGACGCCGACGCCGTCGTCGCCTGCACGGACGGCGACAACACGAACATCGTCATCGGACAGGTCGCCCAGAAGCGTTTCGACATCGGCTGCGTCGTCGTCCGCGTGCTCGATCCGGCGCGTGCCGAGTTCTACGCGGCGCGCGGGATGCGGACCGTCTGTCCCACATCGGTCGCCATCGACGCGCTGATGCAGACCGTCCGCAGCTGCGACGTGCCCCGCCTGGAGGTTCTCTAGATGTACGTGATCGTCGCGGGCGGCGGCAAGGTCGGCGCGAATGTCGCCCGTTCGCTCCTCCGCCTCGGCCAGGAAGTGACGCTCATCGAGCAGCGCCGCGACCGCTTCGAGCGGCTCGAGGACGAGTTCGAGCACCAGGTGCAGCGCGGCGACGCGACAGAGCTCTTCGTGCTGGAGCGCGCTGGGATCACGCGTCCGCCCGACATCGTGCTCGCCCTCACCGGCGACGACGAGGACAACCTCGTGATCTGCCAGCTCGCGAAGGAGAAGTACCTCGTCCCGAAGGTGATCGCCCGCGTCAACGACCCCCGGAACCAGGCGCACTTCGACCTGCTCGGCATCTCCCCGACGATCTGCGCGACCTCGAGCATCATGGCCCTCGTCGAGCACGAGGTGCCGGAGCACGATCTCATCCACCTGCTCGAGCTCCGCAAGGAGAACCTCGAGATCGTCGAGGTGCAGATCGACCGGGACTCGCCGGTCGCCGGCAAGCGCGTCGAAGGTCTCGAGCTGCCCGAGGGCGCGCGCCTGATCTCGGTCATGCGCGACGGCCAGGCGGAGATCGCGGTCGGGTCGACGACGCTCCAGGCGGGCGACCAGGTGCTGGCGATCCTGCAGCCCGGCAAGGAAGACGAGCTCCGCCGCGTCTTGCTGAATCGCTAGAGGGACCTCTGGCAAGCTTTTCTCCGTGGCCGGCGTCTCTACTCTCGTGAGCTGGAAGCGCGCCGCCCTTCTCTCCGTCGCGGTGTGCGCGCTCGGTCTCCCGGCGGCTTCGGCATCCGCGGGGCATCGCGAGGCAACCGGCAACGACTGGCCGCGGTTCGGCTGGTCGGCCGCGCGGACGAGCGCGCCCTCGTTCGCGACGGGGATCACCGCGGCGAACGTCAAGCGCCTGACACGCCAGCAAGTCCAGCTCGAGGGAACGGCGGACTCGTCGCCGATCTATCTCCACGGCGTGCAGGTGGGAGGCGGGACGCACGACGTCTTCTTCGTCACGACGACGTACGGCAAGACCGTCGCCGTCGATGCCGCGAGCGGGAGCGTGCTCTGGCGGTTCACGCCGCCCGGATACTCGTCGTGGGCCGGAAGCGCGCAGATCACGACCGCGACTCCCGTCGCCGACCCGGGACGCACCGCGATCTACGCCGCGTCTCCCGACGGAAAGATCTACAAGCTCGCGATCGCGGACGGTCATCCTCTCTGGAGCGCGACGATCACGAAGCTGCCCGGACGCGAGAAGATCGCCGCCTCGCTCAACTACGCGAACGGGCATGTGATCGCGACGACCGGCGGTTACATCGGCGACGCCCCGCCCTACCAGGGACACGTTGCGCTGCTCGATCCCGCGAGCGGCAAGGTCCTGCAGATCTGGAACTCGCTCTGCAGCGACCGCCATGCGCTCATCGAGCCATCGAGCTGTCCCGCGAGCGACTCGGCGATCTGGGGGCGTGCAGGAGCCGTCGTCGATCCCGGGACGGGTGACCTGCTCGTCGCGACAGGGAACGCGCCGTGGGACGGCCACACGAACTGGGGTGACGCCGTGCTCGTGCTGAACCCGGCCGCGACGAAGCTGATCGGCAACTACACGCCGACGAACACGGCCGACCTCAACGCCGGTGACGTCGACCTCGGCTCGACGTCACCGGTCGTTCTCGGCCCGGGCTTCGTCGCGCAGGGCGGCAAGGACGGGATCATCCGCCTGCTGAGCCGCAAGCGCCTGCAGGGCGCCGCGCCGCACAAGGGTGGAGAGCTGCAGACCGTCCGCACGCCGTCGGGCACCGACCTCTTCACCGCCCCGGCCGTCTGGCACTCGACGTCGACGTGGATGTTCGCCGGCGACAACGGCGGCACGGCGGGATACGTCTTCAAGAACGGCCGGCTTCGGACGGCCTGGCACAACGCGACGGGCGGAACGAGCCCGGTCGTCGCCGGCGGTCTCCTCTGGGTGTACTCGCCGAGCGGTGGGCTGAACGTCTACCGCCCGACGACCGGGGCGCTCGTGACACGGCTCGACACCGGGTCCGGCCACTGGAACAGCCCGATCGTCGTCGACGGACGAGTCGCGCTTCCCGAGGGCAATGCCAACGACCACGCGACCACGGGCGTGCTCGACCTGTGGCGCCTCCGGTGATCGCGCTGTCCTTCGTGCGCAAGAACCGCTTCGCCCTGCTCGCGGTTGCGTTGCTCGCGCTCGCGCTCGGCGTGTGGGCCGGAGCGGCATCCGGCAGCCCCGACGCCTCGCGTGCCCTTTCGTTCCAGCCGGTCGCGAGCGGATTCTCGTCCCCGGTCTACGTGACGTCGGCGCCCGGCGATGCCGCCACGCTCTACGTCGTGGAGCAGCAGGGCGACATCAAGATCGTGAAGGCCGGCAAGGTGACCGGCACGTTCCTCGACATTCGCAGCCGCATCAGGAGTGGGGGCGAGCAGGGTCTGCTGTCCGTTGCATTCCATCCCTCGTACGCCCAGAACCACCGGTTCTACGTCGACTACACCGATACGAACGGCGACACGCGCGTCGTCGAATTCAAGTCGGCCAACGGCGTCGGCCTGCCCGGGAGCGCGCGCCAGCTGCTGTTCGTCAAGCAGCCGTATCCGAACCACAACGGCGGCCAGCTCCAGTTCGACAAGTCGGGCTACCTCTATGTCGGCATGGGCGACGGCGGCTCGGGCGGCGACCCGGAGAATCGCGCACAGAACCTCCAGTCGCGTCTCGGCAAGTTGCTGCGCATCAATCCGACCCGTGCGGGCTCCGCCTGGCAGATCGTCGGCTACGGCGTGCGCAATCCGTGGCGGTTCTCGTTCGACCGCGCGAACGGCGACCTCTGGATCGGCGACGTGGGCCAGAACGAGTGGGAGGAGATCGACTATCGCGCCGCAGCGCGCGTCGGCAAGCTCGCGAACTACGGCTGGAGCCGCTACGAGGGACGCTCGACCTACGACCCGGGCAAGCCGTACCTGCACAAGGGCGACGCCGTGTCGCCGCAGTGGGTGTACTCGCACTCCGACGGCTGCTCGGTCACCGGCGGCTACGTGTACCGCGGCTCGAGTGTGCCGGCGGCGGCCGGGCGCTACTTCTTCGGCGACTACTGCAGCGGCACGGTGTGGAGCTTCAAGGCCGGGAAGGGTCGCGCGTCCGCGATCTCGACGGTCGGCAAGGTCGCGAGCCTCACCTCGTTCGGCGAGGACGGGAACGGCGAGCTCTACGCCGTCGGCGGCGACGGCACGCTCTACCAGCTTCGCGGCTGACGCGTTGTTCGCGCTTCGCGCATCACTCGCTTCACGGGGGAAACCATGTTTCCCCCGTGTGCTCCCTTCGTTCTGTGCTCGCGGCCGGGCCGTATCACTGCTCTCGCCCAACACGTTGGGCTCCGCGACGAGAGGGCAACTCGTTTAGCTCGAGCGGCGGCGCCGCACGCGCGGCGCCTGTGTGCCGGGTGCGGATACGCGATTGTCTTAACGGTGACTGTCACCGTTGCGGGTGTGTGCCCGCTTCGTGTCGTTGTGCGCTGAGCGCCGGCGTGCTGCTCTCCGTCCGAGAGTTGTCCGGTCATGGCCTGGCGTTCCCCTTAACGGTGACTGTCACCGTTAAGGGTGTGTGCCCGCTTCGTGTCGCTGCTCGTGGAGCGCCGGCGTGCTCTTTCCGTCCGAGAGCTGGCCGGTCAGGACGTGACGCTGCTCTTAACGGTGACTGTCACCGTTAAGGATGTCTGCCTGCATGGTGACGCCGCGGCTCGCCGCGAGCTGTGGGCCACTCGTCACACTCTCTGCACGAGGTGTCCGACACGTGCGCGACGCTCGACACGGAAACCGACGTGTCTGGACCGGCCCAGTCAGTCCGAGCGGCGCCGGCGAACCTGGGGCGCCTGGGCGCCGAGCGCTGCGTAGGCGAGCGCCTGCAGCGACTCGTTGAGCGACGCAAGCTCGCGCGTCAGCTTGACGAAGTTGTCGTCGTTGTCGAGTCGCTTGTTCATCCGGGCCAGCTCGTCGCCGATCCGGTCGAGCCGTTCGAGCAGCACGTCGAAGCGGCGATCGGAGAGCTCACTTCGTTCCATGGCTCGAATGGTAGACAGCCGCCGCAGCGCTGAGCTCGTCGCGCGTGCGGACGACCGTCGCCCCGCCGCCGAGCGCCGCCTGCACCTCGTCGAGCGTCCCGACGACCTCGACGCGGCGGGCCGCACCGACGTGGGCGAGCGCGATGCCGGCGAGCTCGCGCGGCGCATCCGTGAACACGCCGATGCGCGCGCCGGCGGCGTGGAGCCGGCGGAGCACGGTGCCGGTGTCGCTGTGGGGCCGGAAGTACACGGGTCCGCGGTCGGCGGCGAAGCGCTCGAGCAGTGGGCGCCAGTCGCCGAGCTGCTCGTCGAGCTTCGCGGCGGCGGCGATGCGATCCGGCGGCAGGTCGAGCTCCACGTGCGTGCGCCGCGCGGCATCCTCGACCCAGTCGTTCCACAGCGGATGGGTGTCAGCGAGGACCGAGTCGAGCTCCAGGGCGAGAGGCTGCACCGGCACGATGCTAGACTCGCGCCCTCAAACCGGCGAGCGGTAAGGGAACTCCGGTGAAAGACCGGGACGGTCCCGCCGCTGTAAGGGGAGACGCTTCCCCACCACGAAGCCACTGGGCCTGCGAGCCCGGGAAGGCGGTGGGGGAGGGCGCCCCGAGTCAGAAGACCTGTCGCTCGCCGCGAAACCCGAACCCCTCGCGGAAGGAGGATTCGCTTGCTTCGCCGTACTCTCATCGCTGTCGCCGTGCTCGTCGCGGCCCTCTCGGTGGCACCGTTCGCTGCCGCGGCCATCGTGCACATCCGGGTCGAAGGGAAGACCGTGACCATCTTCGGCTCGACCGAGCCGCGCGTCTCTGCGACGACGCCGCTCGAGGCGCTCCAGGCAGCGTCCGGCGCCGCGGAGTTCTACTACCACGTCACCGCCTCGTCGTTCGGCAACTACGTCGACCAGGTCGGCCTCTACGGCGGCTCGGGGTCGGCGGGCTGGGTGTTCAAGGTCAACGGCGTCTCGCCGCCGGTCGGCGCCGACCAGGTACAGCTGAAGGACGGCGATGTCGTCGAGTGGTACTACGCGACGTTCGGTCCCGCCGGCGGGCCGCCCACGCTGGAGCTGAAGACGACCTCGAAGGGCTGTTATGCAGCGACGGGTCAGGACGACACGGGAGCGGCGAAGGTACCCGCCGGCCTCGTCTACCACGTCGACGGGCGCTCGATCGCGGCGGCAGCCGGACGCATCTGCTTCACCAAGGCGCACGGGCTCGTCTGGGCGACCGCCCCCGGCACCGTGCGCTCGAACCGCCTGCCGTGATCCGCTCGGCTCTCGTTGCTGTCGCCGCCGCCGCACTCTTCGCGGGTTGCGGCGGCAGCGGCGCGGGCCACGGCACCGCGACGCTCTGGCTGACGCGCGATGAGGGAAAGACGGTGTTGCTCGTGCGGTCGGTGCCGGCGGACGAGACCGTGCTCCAGGCGCTCGAGCGCTCGACCAAGATCACGACGCGGTACGGCGGGCGCTTCGTGCAGTCGGTGAACGGGCTCTCCGGCTCGATCACGTCGCGCCACGACTGGTTCTACTTCGTCAACGGCGTCGAGGGTGACCGCGGCGCCGCCGACTACCGGTTGCGTGCCGGTGACATTGCGTGGTGGGACTATCGCGACTGGGGGCGGTCGGGCATGAGCGTGCCGATTGTCGTCGGCGCGTTCCCCGAGCCGTTCGTACACGGCTACAACGGAAAGACGCGCGTTACGATCGTGCTCGGCCCGAAGACCGCCGCGGTGCGACGGATCGCTCGGCTGGTGCACGCGCAGAGAATCGCGCCTGCAGCGACGACGCGGGTCCGCGGCGACGTGAACACGCTGACGATCACGCCCGCCGCCGCGACGAGCTTCACCGCGCAGTGGCACGACGGGGCGGCGCACTTCGTCTTCACCGGCGACCCCGCTCGCCTGCTACGCACCCCGTCCCTCTACCGACACCTCTACCGCGTTCCGTGAGGCCGACCGTCGCAGCGCTGCTGCTCGCGGGTGTGTGCGCCGGCGCGCTGCTCGCTCACAGCCTCGTTGCGCTCGGCGTGCTGGTTGCCGTGCTGCTCGCGGTGTGCCTCCGCGCCGGGCGGCGCGCCAAGCCCTATCTCTGGGGAACGCTCTACAGCGCCGGGTTCCTGTTCCTGCTCTCGCCCTTCCTCCAGTCGACCGGCTATCACGAGCTCTGGGTCGGACCGCACGTCCCTGTCCTCGGCACGCTCGACGTGACGACGGAGGAACTGCGCATCGCCGGGCTGAACGCGCTGCGCCTCGCCGCCGTCGGTCTGGCATTCGCGGTGTATGCATTGCTGCTCGACCACGACAGGTTGATCGCCGCCGCGACGGCACGCCGTTCGGTGCTCGCGGCGGCGCTCGCCACGAGGCTCGTGCCGACGCTCGAGCGTGACGCGCGAGGACTCGTCGAGGCGCTGCGCGGCCGAGGCCTCGCACCCGAGGGACTGCACGGGCACGCGGCGCTGCTCTCGCCGCTGCTCTCGGGGTCGCTCGAGCGCGGTCTCAACCTCGCCGAGGCGATGGAGGCACGAGGATTTGGACGTCCGGGCCGCACGCGCCTGCCACCGCCGCGGTGGCAGCCGCTGGACACCGTCGGGGTCGTCGGTGCCGTCGTCGCGGTGCTCGCGGGAGCATTGTGGCTCTAGCGTCCCTCACCGGGCTTTCGTTCTCGTATCCCGGCGGCGGTCTCGCCCTCGACGACGTCACGCTGTCGGTCGACGCAGGCGAGGTCCTGCTGCTGCTCGGGCCGTCGGGCTCGGGCAAGTCGACCGTGCTCCGCGCTCTGGCGGGGCTCGTCCCATGGTTCCACGGCGGGAAGTTCGAGGGACGCGTCGAGATCGCAGGCCACGACACGCGCCGCACGCGACCCGCCGACCTGGCCGGCACGGTCGCGACGGTCTTCCAGGATCCTGAGGACCAGATCGTGCTCGGACGAGTCGAGGCGGAGGTCGGTTTCGGGCTCGAGAACGTCGGCACGCCGCCGGGTGCGATCGAGCCGCGCGTCGCGGCTGCCCTCGACGCCGTCGGCGCGTCGCACCTCTCGGGCCGGAGGGTGACCGAGCTCTCGGGCGGCGAGCTGCAGCGCGTCTGCCTCGCGTCGGCGCTCGCGCTCGCCCCGCAACTGCTGCTCCTCGACGAGCCGACCTCACAGCTCGATGCCGAGGGCGCAGAGGCATTCTTCGACTTCGCACTCGACAGCGGTGCAGCAGTCGTCCTTTCGGAGCAGCATCCTGCGCTCGCGCTGCCGCTCGCCGATCGCGTCGCCTTTCTCGAGCATGGGCGCGTGCTGCTCGACGCCCCGCGCGACGACGCCGTCGCATGGCTCGAAGAGCACCGCCCCGCCTGGGCCGCCGATCCCGGCCCGGCTCCACGACGCGCCGGCGGGGGCGGAGAGATCGTCTGTCGCATCGATCGTGCGAGCTACGCATATCCGGGCGGACCACTCGTACTGGACGCCGCCTCGCTCGAGCTGCGCCGCGGAGAGATCGTCGCGCTCACCGGGCCGAACGGCTCGGGCAAGTCGACGCTCGCCAAGCTGGCGGCCGGGCTGCTCGAGCCGCAAAGTGGGAGTGTGGCGCGAACGGGCCGCGCGACCTTGTTGCTCCAGGATCCCGGCCGGTACCTCGTGCGTGAGCGCGCCGACGACGAGGTCCAGCTGGGAACGGATCCTGCACGCGCGCAACGTGCGCTCGCGGAGGTCGGTCTCGAGGGGTACGAGGACCGTCATCCCCGCGATCTCTCGACCGGCGAGCGCGAGCGTCTCGCTCTCGCGACCGTGCTGGTGACCGAGCCCGACCTGCTGGTGCTCGACGAGCCGACGCGGGGCATCGACCCCGAGCGCAAGCTGGCGCTCGCCGCGCTGCTTCGAAGCCAGTCGCCGCCGCGGGCTACGCTCGTCGTGACGCACGACGAGGCATTCGCACGATCCGTCGCCGATCGAACCGTGTCGCTCGTCGCCGAGCGGGAGCCCGTACGTGCGTAGCCGCATCGCCCGCATTGCCTTCCTCGCGGCGATGGCCGCAGCCAGCGCGGTCGCCTTTGCGACGCACGCGTCGGCGCTCGCGTTGCTCCTCGCCGCCGTCGCGCTCCTCGCCGGCGCTGCGACCTGGCTCGACGGCGGCCCGCAGTCGTCGAAGGAGATAACAGTCATCGCAACGCTCGCCGCCGCCGCAGCTGCAGGTCGCGTGTTGCTGGCGCCGATTCCCGACGTGCAGCCGGTGACGGTGATCGTCGTCGCGACGGGCGTCGCTCTCGGCGCCCGTGCCGGGATCGGCGTGGGCGCGACTGCCGCGTTCGTCTCGAACTTCTTCCTCGGCCAGGGGCTCTGGACGCCGTGGCAGATGCTCGCGTGGGGCGCGTGCGGCGCGGTCGGCGCTCTGATCGCTCCGCTGCTTCGCCGCCGTATCCCGTTCGCGATCGCCTGCTGCCTGCTCGGCTTTGCCTTCGGCTTCGTGCTCGACCTGTGGAACTGGTACGCGTTCTATCCGCACACGTTGGCGGCGTTCATCGCACGCCAGGCGAGCGGGTTTCCGTTCGACGTCGCGCACGCGAGCGGGAACCTGGTGCTCGCGCTCGCCGCCGGGCCTGAACTGCGGCGCCTGCTCGAGCGCTACGGGCGTCGTCTCAAGACCGAGGTCGTATGGGGGTGAAGCTCGTCGTTCTCGCGATTGCCACCGTGCTCTCGTTCGTCCAGGGACGCGCACAGCCGGACGGCGGCTACGCCGAGCCCGGCGGCGCCTCGACCGTCGGGTTGACCGCGACTTCGGTGCTCGCGCTCCGAGCCGCCGGCGCGCCGGTGCCGGACGCGGCGCGCGCATACCTCCAGGCGCACGAGCAGGGGCTGACGCCGACGGAGATCGAGCTCTCGACGATGGCCGAGGCAGTGAGCGGCGGCGTCTCGCCCGCGCTGCTGGAAGAGTTGCACGCCCTCGAACATCCGTCGGGCGCGATCGGGCCGGCGGTGAACTCGACCGTGTGGGGCATCCTCGCGCTCCGTCAGGCGGGCGAGCCGGTCAGCCCGCAGACGGTGAGATTCGTCGTGCGCGCACAGACGAAGAGCGGCGGGTTCGCGTGGGCGACCGGACTCAGGCCCGACACCGACGACACGGCCGCGGCGGTGCAGGCGCTCGCCGCGGCAGGCGTGCACGGCCCGTCGATTGTGCGGGCGCTTGCATTTCTGCGCATGCGCGAGCGGCCCGACGGCGGATTCGAGCTGCAGCCGGGCACGGGCTCGAACGTGCAGTCGACGTCGTGGGCGATCCAGGCCTTCATCGCCGCGCGGACGAAGCCGCCCGCGGCGGCCTTCCGGTTCCTGCAGCGGATGCAACGGGCGGACGGAAGCCTGCGCTTCTCGCCGCGCTACGCCACGACGCCGCTGTGGGTCTCGGGACAAGCGCTGCCCGCGCTGGAGCGGCGTCCGTTTCCGCTGCGGTAGCGTCCACGGCGTGAAGCCGGACGCCGTCAGCCGTGCGGAGCGAATCCTGGGCACCGAGGCCGAGAACTGGGCGCGTGTCGTCAGTCGCGGCTACTCGGTGAACGAGCACTGGACGGCAGGCTTTGTCGACGGCCGCCGCGCGTTCCTCAAGCTCGCGAGCGTCGATCCGAGCCCGCAGTGGGTTCGCGACGAGCACCGTGTGTTCGAGTGCGTCACGGGGTCGTTCATGCCGCAACTGCTGGGGTTCGAGGACGGCGAGCATCCGCTACTGATCCTCGAGGACATGCTGCCCGATGCACGCTGGCCGCCGCCGTGGCAGCCGGGCGACGTCGATGCGGTGCTGACCGCGCTCAGCGACGTGGCGGCGGCGAAGCGCGCCTTCGAGCTTCCGCGCCTCGCGGAGAGCGGCATGTCGGGGTGGAGGGACGTCGCCGACGATCCGGAGCCGTTCCTCGGGCTCGGCATGGTCGGCGCAGAATGGCTCGAGGGCTCGCTCCCCGTGCTGCTCGAGGCGTCCGACCCTGCGCTCCTCGACGGTGACGCACTCGTGCACTGCGATGTACGCAGCGACAATCTCTGCCTGCGCGAGGGGCATGCCGTGCTGCTCGACTGGAATCACGCGCGCATCGGCAACGCCGCGTTCGACGTCGCCTTCTGGCTGCCGAGCCTCGTGCTCGAGGGTGTTCCCGATCCAGAGAGCTTCGGCGTCGATGAGGTCGCCGTCTTCGTCGCCGGCTTCTTCGCCGCGCAGGCGGGACTGCCGGCGCCCGACGGTGCGCCGCGCGTGCGCAGCTTCCAGCGCGCGCAGCTCGGGGTGGCGCTGCCCTGGGCGTGCAAGGCACTCGGCCTCCCGGTACATTGACGAGCGGCGCGCTCGCGCCGCTTATGACCGACTGACGACCAGAACCTGTTCATTGCCGCGCCGCGTTGTCGCGGCTCGTTCTCGTCAGGAGGTTCCTCTTTTGCGTTCAGCCGGCACCCTTGCCGCCGCAGGCATCACGAAGTCGCACGGAGCTCACGTCGTTCTCGCCGGCGTCGATCTCGTCGTGCCGCCGCGTGCGCGGATCGGTCTCGTCGGGCCGAACGGTGCGGGCAAGTCGACGCTGCTCGACCTGCTCGCGGGCCTCGACACCGCGGACGCCGGCACGATCAGGCGCAATCCGCCCACGCTCGCGGTCGGCCACATGCCCCAGGAGCGCGACCCGCGGCCGGGCGAGACGCTCCGCGCGTATCTCGAACGCCGCTCCGGCGTGGGTGCGGCCGCTGCGCTGATGGACGGTCTCGCCGCGCGCCTCGGGAACGAGCCTCACCTTGCCGTGCCGTATTCCGAGGCGCTCGATGCGTATCTCGAGCGCGGCGGTGCCGACTTCGAGGCGCGGGCGTCGGCCGTCCTGGCCGAGCTGGGACTCGGCGTCGAGCTCGAGCGCCCGCTCGCGGGCCTCTCCGGCGGTGAAGCAGCGAGGGCGGCGCTTGCGTCGATCCTCCTGAGCCGCTACGACGTGCTGCTCCTCGACGAGCCGACAAACGACCTCGACTTCGCTGGGCTCGAGCGCCTCGAGGTGTTCCTCGCGGGCTTCGACGGCTCGGTAGTCGTCGTGTCGCACGACCGTGCGTTTCTCGACCGGACCGTCACCCGCATCGTCGAGCTCGACGAATGGACACACGGCGCGCGTGAGTACGCAGGCGGCTGGAGCGAGTACGAGGCGGAGCGCGCTCGGCGGCTCGCGCGTCACCGCGAGCGTTGGGAGGGCTACGTCTCCGAGCGCGAGCGCGTCGAGGAGCAGGCGCAGCGCATGCAGCGCTGGGAGGAGCGCGGCTACGGGCAGGGCCGCAAGAAGAAGAAGTCGAAAGACGTGAAGAAGGCGTTCGCGAAGAAGCTCGACCGGCTCGAGGCCGTCGAGAAGCCGTACGAGCCGTGGGAGCTGCGGCTGGGTCTCGCCGCCGCGACGCGCAGTGGCGACGTCGTCGTCCGACTCGAGCGCGCCGAGGTCGTTCGGGGTGCGTTCCGGCTCGGGCCGCTGGATCTCGAGGTGAGCTGGGGTGAGCGGCTCGCGATCACGGGTCCGAACGGCAGCGGGAAGACGACCCTGCTCGATGCACTGCTGGGACGTCTGCCGCTCGACGCGGGTACGCGTTGGGCCGGGCCTGGTGTCGTGCTCGGCGATCTCGAGCAGCGGCGCGCGACCTTCACGGGCGACGAGCCGCTGCTCGCCGCGTTCGTGCGGGAGAGCGGGCTGCTCGTCGAAGAAGCTCGCACGCTGCTCGCGAAGTTCGGCCTCGGCGCAAACGACGTGCTGCGGGCCGGAGGGTCGCTGTCACCGGGAGAGCGCACCCGCGCCGTGCTCGCGCTTCTCGCCGCACGCGGCGTGAACTGCCTCGTGCTCGACGAGCCGACGAACCACCTCGACGTCGAGGCGATCGAAGAGCTCGAACGGGCCCTCGACGGCTACGACGGCACCGTGCTGCTCGTCACGCACGACCGCGTCCTGCTGGAGCGGTTCGGCGCGACGAGGACGGTCGACCTCTAGGCTTGGCGTGATGGCGACAGCCTCGATCCTCACGATCGGCAACGAGCTCGTTTCCGGCGACGTACCGAATACGAATGCGTCGTGGCTCGCGAAGCGGCTTGCACCGCTCGGCGTCTCGGTGCGGATGCTCGCTGCGGTGCCCGACGAGATCGAGCAGATCGCCGAGTTCGTGCGTGACGAGGCGCCGCGCGTCGACTTCCTGCTCGTGACGGGAGGTCTCGGCGGAACGCCAGACGACCTCACGCGTGAGGCGATCGCGCACGCCTTCGGCGTCGAGCAGGTGGAGGAGCCGGACGTCGCAGCCGATCTCCGCACGCGCTTCGAATGGAATCCCGACTATGCCGTGCGCTGGGCGCAACTGCCCGAGGGCAGCCGGCCGCTCTCGAACCCGCTCGGCGGCGCGCCCGGCTTCGCGATCGAGAACGTGTACGTCATGCCCGGTCTCCCGGCGGAGATGGAGGCGATGTTCGATGCGATCGCGGAGGAGTTCAGGAGCGGCAATCCGATCGGGACGTGGCGGCAGTTGTACAGGACGCGTGAGAGCGTGATCGCGCCGGCGATGATCGAGGCCGGCGAGCGCTGGCCCGGCGTGCTGATCGGCTCGTACCCGAGCTTCGGCGCCGAGGGCCCGACGGTCGAGCTCGTCGTCAAGTCGAGCAACGCCGACGAGCTTCGCGAGGCGTCGGAGTGGCTCGAGGCGGAGGTTCAGCGTTCGGCGAACAGGGCCGCCGACGGTAGGTAGAACGCGGCGATCGCGAACGTGAGCGCGACGCTCGCCAGCGGGCTGACGAACGCGATGAGGAGCACGGTCGTGTACATCGGCACGCCGGGATTGAACGCGCGGCTGATCGCACGCACGGTGGAGTCCGGGACCGAGTCGCGAATCAGGCGCCGGCCCGAGCTCGCGTAGCGCCACCAGGCGTTGTAGACGATCGACATCGCGACGAACGTCGCGGCATACGCGAGCGCTGCGTCTCGCTCGCCCGGCTGCTGGAGGTACTGCGCGACGAGCTTCGTCGGGAACGGCAGGAACCCGACGATGAGCAGCAGCAGCAGGTTGAGGAAGAGGAGGGTGCGGTCGGACCGAGCAAGGGTCTGCACGCAGTAGTGGTGGTTGATCCAGATGATCCCGATCGTCAGGAAGCTCGTCGCATACGCGAGATACGACGGCCAGAGCTCGAGCAGCGCGTGCCCCAGTTGCGGCCCGGACGTGGCTCCGACGCTGAACTCCAGGACGAGCAGCGTCGCGGCGATCGCGAACACGCCGTCGCTGAACGTCTCGAGCCTTGTCGTGCCTTCATCCACGCCCGCATCGTCGCGACCGGGGCGGACGGATTACACCAGTGCGGGTGCGAGCTCCCGGCCGATCAGCCGAATGGACTCGAGATCGGTGTGCAACAGGTGCTGCAGCATCACGCGCTCGCATCCCGCAGCCTCGTACTCGCGGAGCCGCGTCGCCACCTCGTCGACGGAGCCGACCAGGGAGCGCTCCGCGTATGCGGCGAGCCAGTCCTCGAACCCGGCCTCGCGAGGCATGCGTCCGTAGAGCTCGCGCGCGCGTTCGAGCGCATCGTCCCGCGTGGCGCCGATGACGCAGCCGGTCATCGTCGAGAAGCGCATCGTTCCAGCGGCGCGACCGGCGCGCTCGCAGGCGGCGACGACCTTCGCGCGGATCGCGGCGAACTCCTCGGGCGAGGCGAACGGCGTGTTGTACTCGTCGGCGAAACGCGCTGCCGGTTCGGCAGTGCCGCGCGTCCCCTTGCCGCCGACGAGCAGCGGTGGGTGCGGCTGTTGCAGGGGCTTCGGGAGAGCCGGTGCGTCGTCGAGCACATAGTGCTCGCCGCGAAAGTCGACGCGCTCCTCGGTCCAGAGGCGGTGCACGATCTCGAGCTGCTCGGCGAACATCGCGAGCCGCACAGACGTCTCCGGGAACGGGAAGCCGAAGGCGCGGTGCTCGCGTTCCATCCAGCCGGCGCCGAGCCCGAGCTCGATCCGCCCCGCCGACACGTGATCTGCAGTCGCGGCCGCGTTCGCGAGCAGGGCCGGCAGTCGGAACGTGACGGGTGAGACGAGCGTGCCGAAGCGCAGCGTCGTCGTGCGGGCGGCGAGCGCGGCGATCGTCGTCCAGGCGTCGTGCGCGACCTTGTTGTCCTCGTCGCTCATCGAGATGTAGTGATCGGAGCGGAAGAGCGTCTCGACACCGTGCTCCTCGCAGGCGTCGGCGAGCGCGCACCAGTCCTCCCAGGTGACGCCTTCCTGCCCTTCGATCATCAGCGCGACGAGCATCGCGCCGCGATTGTACGAGCGAGGTCGATCGTGCTGCGCCACTCGGTTCCGGCCACGATGCTCGTGACGCCGCGGTACACCAGCGCGCGGAGAAGGTACTGCGGGTGGACCTGGTCGGCGAGCTCGGGCGGCGCGCCCTCCCAGACGAGCGCGTCGGCGACGACGATCGCGGACTGGAACTGCAGCGGCCGCCAGTACGGCGTGAAGTCGATGATCGCGGGCGGGAGCGCGTCGTCGAAGAGGACGTTGCCGGTCAGGTCGCCGTGGATCAGACCGCTCGGCTCGTGCACCGGGCGAAGCGCGTCGAGGATGTCGCCGAGACCGTCGAACGGCTCGCCGTCCCAGGCGACGCGGTCTCCCGTCGCCCACGGCTCGACGCCCGCGATGTCCGGCGGCGGAATGCCCGCGAGCGCCGCGTGGAAGCGCTCGCCTGCGGCGATGATGTCGAGCCAGCGGCCGGGCTCGTGCCGGCCCTCGACGTACTCCCACGCCGTCCAGCCGTCGGCGATCCGCGGCACCGGCCGGGTCACGCGGAAGCCGTCCTCCCGGATGCGGCCGAGGACGTCGGCCTGCCAGGCGATCTCGGCCGGCGCGCGGTCGAGCGGCTTCAGCACGAGGTTCGCCGCAGCGCCACGTCCGGCCGGTGCCTCCCTCGAGCAGCACCGGCTCGCCACGGGCCTCGAAGGCGTCGAGGACGGATTTCGGCGGCAGCTCCACGGCGGCTCTCTATCACGGACACGGCCCGGGGTCTGACCGGGGGCATGTCTCACGAGCGGACACGGCTTGGGGTCAGGCCCCGGGACGTGTCCGCCGAAGCCAGGTATGCCCGCCGCTATCCTCGAACGATGGCCGCGACGACGCCGGAGACGTACCTCGAAGACCTGAATCCGGCCCAGCGGGAGGCCGTGCTGACCACCGAAGGACCGCTCCTCGTGATCGCCGGCGCGGGCTCCGGAAAGACGCGCGTGCTCACGCGCCGCATCGCCCATCTGCTCGCCGCGGTCGGGGCGAAGCCGCCCGAGATCCTCGCGATCACCTTCACGAACAAGGCCGCCGCGGAGATGCGCGAGCGCGTCGAGGATCTCGTCGGGCCGCCCGCGCGCGCCTGCTGGGTGATGACGTTCCACGCCGCCTGCGGCCGCATCCTGCGCCGCGAGGCCCAGCGGCTCGGCTACAAGTCGAACTTCACGATCTACGACACCGCCGACCAGCTCCGGCTGGTGAAGCAGGTGCCTCGAGGAGCTCGACCGCGACCCGAAGCGCTTCACGCCGCGGGGCATCCTGTCGCAGATCTCGAACGCGAAGAACCAGCTGATCGGCCCCACGGAGTACGCGTCGCGCGTCGCGAGCTTCTACGACCAGACCGTCGCCGACGCGTACGAGCTGTACCAGAAGCGCCTCTTCGCGGCGAACGCGGTCGACTTCGACGACATGCTCTTTCTCACGGTCGACGTGCTCGAGCGCTTCCCCGAGGCGCGCGAGAAGTGGCAGAACGCGTTTCGCTACATCCTCGTCGACGAGTACCAGGACACGAACCACGCGCAGTACCGCTTCCTGCAGCTGCTGGCCGAGAAGCACTCGAACGTGTTCGCCGTCGGCGATCCCGACCAGTCGATCTATGCGTTCCGAGGCGCCGACATCCGCAACGTGCTCGAGTTCGAGCGCGACTTCCCCGGCGCGAAGTCGATCGCGCTCGAGCAGAACTACCGCTCGACGAACAACATCCTCGAGGCCGCGAACGTCGTCATCCGTCACAACCGCGAGCGCAAGGACAAGAACCTCTGGTCGGAGCTCGGCGACGGCGACCTTGTCCGCGTCGTCGAGGTGGAGGACGAGCACTCCGAGGCGCGCTACGTCGCAGCGGAGATCGCGATGCTCGTCGAGCAGGGCTACTCCGGCAAGGAGATCGCCGTCTTCTACCGCACGAACGCGCAGAGCCGCGTGCTCGAGGACGTGCTCGTGCGGCAGGGCATCGCCTACCAGGTGATCGGCGGCCCGCGCTTCTACGAGCGCGCAGAGATCAAGGATCTCGTCGCGTACCTCCAGGTGATCGACAATCCCGTTCGACGCGCTCTCGCTGCTGCGGATCGCGAACCGCCCGCGGCGCGGCATCGGCGACTCGACGCTCGCGCGGCTGATGACGTTCGCCGACCAGGCGGAGATCACGCTGTGGGAGGCAATGGACCGCGACCGACCACGCCGGCGTCGGCACGGCGCCGCAGAAGGCGGTCGCATCGTTCCGGACGATGATCCAGTCGCTGATGTCGGCTGCGCAGGAGCTCGAGGTGCCCGAGCTGATCGAGCGCGTGCTCGAGCAGTCGGGCACGCTCGAGGCGCTCGAGGCGGAGCGCACGATCGAGTCGCAGGGCCGCATCGAGAACCTGCACGAGCTCGTCTCGCTCGCGCGCGAGTGGCAGGAGCAGAACACCGAGCCGAGCCTGTCGTCGTTCCTGCAGGAGGTCTCGCTCTATTCGGATCAGGACACGATCCGCGGCGAGTCGTCGCTCGTGACGCTGATGACGCTGCACAACGCGAAGGGCCTCGAATACCGCGCCGTCTATCTCATCGGGATGGAGGAGGGGATCTTCCCGCACTCCCGCTCGATCGAGGAGCAGGGCGTCGAGGAGGAGCGCCGCCTCGCCTACGTCGGGATGACGCGCGCGATGGAACGCTTGACGCTGATGCACGTCTCGTCGCGGATGCTCTACGGCGGCCGCTCGTACAACCTGCCGTCGCGCTTCCTCGACGAGCTGCCGGAGCAGCACATCGAGCGCGAGCGTCTCCGGCCCGGCGTCGTGGTCGAACTACGGGACGTCCGCGAAGAGCCAGATCCCGACCGTCGAGAACGTGCCGTCGCTCTCGACGGGCGACTCGGTCAAGCATGGCACGCTCGGCGAAGGCGTCGTGCTCCGCATGGAGGCGGGCGGCGTCGTCGTCGTTCGCTTCGCAGACGACGGGTCCGAGCGGCGACTCATGCTCGACTACGCACCGCTCGAGAAGATCTAGACGCCGATCCGCCTGGCTACGCGTGTCACCTGACACGCGTGAGTAGTTCTCCGTAGCCCAGGTTCAGGCGCACCCCCGATGGCTGCGCGCTCGCATCGGCACGAGCATGCGGAGCAGTGGTCCATCCCAAAAGGAGCATCTCGATGAGAAACTTTCGGATTTCCCTCGTGGCCGTTCGCGGTTGCGGCCCTCGCGTCGGCCGCAGTGGCGTCCGCCGCCCTGCCGGTGAAGAGCGTTCCGTTCACCGCCAAGTACGCCGGCCAGGCGTCGACGAAGGTCGACGGCAACACCGCGACCATCGCAGCCACAGGCACAGGCCTCGCCACGCTGATCGGCAAGGGCAAGGTCACGGGCGCCGGTACCGGCGACTCGAGCCAGCAGCCCTGCGTTCCGTTCGGAGGCCTCGGCTCGATGACGGGCGTGAAGGGCACGATCAGCTACAAGCTCACGCCCGGCGCGAGCGGCTGTGGCGATGACGGCGGTCACGTCTTCACCGTCTCCGGCCACGCAACAGTCCTCAAGGCCACCGGCGCACTCGCCAAGGCCAAGGGGATCCTGAAGTTCACAGGCATCTACAACCGCGACGACGGCACCTTCTCGGTGAAGTTCACCGGAACCCTCAAGAAGTAACCGGCGCCAGAAGCAAGGAAGAGGAGAACACGATGAAGAAGATTCTGATCCTTGGCGCCGCGCTCGCCGCATTCGCGGCGGTCACGGTGCCGGCGATGGCTGCAGATCCGCTGCCGTTCCCGTCGCCCCAGGTCAAGCAGGTGTTCATCGCGACCCAGACGGTTCTACCCGACGGGACGATGAGCAGCTACTTCGCTCCCGGCAGCACGGTCGTCTTCCGCTCGTACGCCGTCGACCCGAAGACGCGGTCGATCGTCGACGCGAAGGCCGTCAAGTACTTCTACGTCTCGATCACCGGCGAGCCGAACACCCTGAAGTTCAAGTACGACCCGTCGGCTCCGGGTGCCTCGAAGGGCCTGCCCTGGACGGCGACCTGGACGGTTCCCGCGACGTTCCCGCAGGGGACGGTCGCCTTCAAGGTGCTGCTCAAGCTGACGAGCAAGCGGCAGGGCCAGTTCGTGCAGATGCCGGTGTCGACGTCGATGTTGACGATCCTGAACAAGCCGCCGGCTCCGACCCCGCAGGGCCCGAACGCGGGCGCAGCGGGCACGGCGCAGTCCGGCCCGATCAACCTGTCGCTCTACGTCGACTCGGTCGCGGGAACGCGTCCGGTAGGCGTTCCGGCACGGCAGATCGGCTGCTCGCAGACCAACGTCTACAGGCGCGGCGAGCAGCTCGTCGTGCGGGCGTGGGGCACGGACCTGACCACGGCCGATGTCCTCTCGTCGGACAACGTCAGCGAGGCCCACTTCTCGATCGCGGGCCAGCCCGACACGAAGATGAACTGGGGCGCGCACGGCACCGCCGGCTCCCAGGTCTTCTTCTGGACGAACGCGCTGATCGTTCCGCAGACGTTCCCGCTCGGTGAGTCGACGGTGCACGTCGCCTTCACGCTCGAGAGCGGCAAGACCGGCTCGTACGACTACGTCATCAACGTCATTCCGTAACTGAGAAGAAGGGAATCGCAGCCATGAACCTCCACATGAAAACGGCTGCGTCCGTCGCGTTGCTGGCAGGAGCGCTCTTGCTCCTGCCGGCTCTCGCCTCTGCCGCACCGACACCGCTCGTCGCGCCCGCCTTCACCGGCGTCGCGCAGCTTCCCGGCCCGATCGCATCTGCGTCGAAGCCGGCCGCGACCATGGGCACCCTCACGACGTCGCCCGACATCGCAGTCGCGGGGACCAAGTTCACGATCACCGGGACCGGTCTGCCGGCGAACAAGCCCGTCACGATCACCTGGGGAACGGCGAAGGTGACCTGGGTCGTCGACCCGCGTCCCGACAGCGTCGACTATCTCGGTCGGCAGGCAGACAAGCTCACCGTCGTCCTCGCGCAAACGGCGACCGACGCGTCCGGCAAGTTCGTCGTCGCCCTGAAGGCGCCGAGTGACTTCGGCGGCATCCACGACATCTACGCCGTCGTCGACGGCGTCCAGGTCGCGAAGGGCGGTTTCCTCATCGACCGCTCCGCCACGATCAGCCCGAAGTCGGGGCCGATCGGAACGATGCTGACCGTGACGTACACGGGCCTCGGCTCGTCGCTGTACGAGGGCGGCGCCTCACTGCTCTACGACAACAAGTACGCGGGCGCAATGATGGCGAACTGGACGCGCGGCGTCGCCGTCGCCCACATCCGCGCCTCCGGGCCGGTCGGCCGGCACACGATCGAAGCGGCCGATGCGATCAGCTTCAAGTACCTGAACATCCAGCAGTCGCCGATCCCGTGGGGCACCGGCTACCTCCTGTCGTTCAACGTCACGAAGGACAACGGGCGGCCCAAGGCCCGGATCGACTGGCCGGCCAACGTCGCGCCGACGCTCGATGCCAAGACGACGCTTCAGCTCAACGCGGCATCGTCGGGCTCGACGGCCACCGCGCAGCTCGCATCCACCTCGGGTGCGGTCAACTCGCAGGTCGCCATCACCGCGGGCGGCCTGACCCCGAACACGCCGGTCGACCTCGAGTGGGCGACCGTCGTCGGCAACCGGGTCAACTGCACCGGCACGTGCTGGGCGTTCGTCTCGGTGCCGCTCGGGACGCCGACCACCGCAGCCGACGGCTCCCTGACGAGCAAGATCAAGGTGCCGGACGGCCTTGGCGGCTGGCACGTCGTCCAGCTCATCCAGAACGGCCAGACGAAGGCGCAGGTCGCGTACTTCGTCAAGCGGAGCATCGTCGGCAACGGCGTATCGTCGCTCCGTCTGAAGGCAGGACAGCGCTTCACCGTGCACCTCAAGGGTCTCGGTTGGACGCAGCTCGACAACACGATCGCAGTCGACTACGACAACAGCTACGTCGGATACGGCTGCGGATTCAACAGCCAGGGCGATGTCGTGATGAACCTCGTCGCGACAGGCGGCCCCGGCACGCATCTCATCGACATGTACCCGCTGCTCTATACGCAGCAGCCCTCGTACGGGAACACGCCCTACGGGATGATCCCCGTTCTCACGTACGAGAAGGATGTACCGGGCCTCGCGCTCGGCTACACGCTGCCGGCGATCCGCCTGGCGATCACGGTCGTCAAGTAGATCGTGTGGAGGAGGGGAGGGGGCTTCGGCCCCCTCCCCTTGGCAGCCACCAGTTCCAGCGGCCGAAGATCGCCATCAGCGACGGGACGAGGATCATCCGCACGAGCGTCACGTCGATGAAGACCGCGAGCGCAAGGCCCACGCCGAACTCCTGCAGGCCGGCGACGCGGCCGGCGACGAAGCCCGAGAACGCCGCGACCATGATGAGCGCGGCGGCCGTGATGATGCGGCCGGTGCGCTCGAGCCCGTACGCGACCGCGCGCGCGTTGTCGCCCGTCTCGTCCCACGCCTCGCGCATGCGCGTCACGAGGAACACCTCGTAGTCCATCGAGAGGCCGAAGAGCATCGCGAACAGGAAGATCGGGATCCAGCCCTCGATCTGGTCGACCTTGACGAGCCCGAGGAGGTCGGCGCCGACACCCCAGCGGAACACGACGACGAGCAGGCCGTACACGGCGGCGACCGAGAGCACGTTCAACACGACGGCCTTCAAGGGCAGCAGCACGGAGCGGAACGCGAGGAGCAGGACGAGATAGGTCAGCACGAGCGCCGCCCCGACGAGCCAGGGGAACCAGGCATACGAGCGCGAGAGGTAGTCGACCCCGGCCGCCGGCGCGCCGCCGACGTAGAGGCGTGCGCTCGCCGGGAAGCGCGCCCGCGGGATGTGAGTCGTGCGAATACGCCGCACGAGCTGCTGCGATGCCTCGTCGCCGTACTCGTGGCGGCCGACGACGTAGACGCGCTCGTAGCGTCCCGTCGACTCGACGTACGGCGGCCCCGGGCCGCTCGCTGTGACGTAGGCCTCGTGGTCGTGGAACGTCAGGTTCGTGAGCCGTGCGACCGCTCGCTTGACGTTGCGATTGCGCACTCCGCCGGCGCGCCCGGTGTCGATCAGGATCTCCGTCGGCGTGAGTGCGCCGGCGCCGACGCGGTCGCGCAGGAGCGTGAGGCCGGTGACGGAATCGCTCCCCGGCGGTAGCGCGGAGATCGCGCCCGGCGTCACCTGGAGGAAGAACGCCGGGATCGCGGCTGTGACGAGGACCGCCACGCCGACGGCCAGGAAGAGCACGGGCCTCCGCATGATCGCCCCGGCGAGCCTGCGACCAGAAGCCGTGGTCGAGGTCGCGCGCCGCGGGCAGCAGCTCGATCCGGCGCATCCCGCGCGCGCCGAGCACCGAGAGGAGCGCCGGCTGGAGGGTCGCCGTCGCGACGATCGAGAAGAGTGGGACGAGGAAGCCGCCGATGCCGAGCGAGCGGACGAACGGCACGGGCACGAAGAGCAGCAGCCCGAGACCGATGGCGACCGTCGCACCGGAGAAGAGAACCGACCGCCCGGCCGTCTGCATGGTCCGGACGATCGCCAGGTCGACGTCCTGGGTCGCAGCGAGCTCCTCGCGGAAGCGGTAGACGATGAGGAGCGAGTAGTCGACCGCGAGCCCGAGCCCGACGAGCTCGACGAGGTTCGTGACGTAGCTCACCATCGTCACCTCGTGCGTGAGGAGGAAGACGGTGCCCAGGGTCGCGGTGATCGTGCACGCGGCGAACGCGAAGGGCACGAGCACCGCGAGCGAGAGGCCGAGCACCGCGAACAGCACCGCGAGCGCGATCGGGAGCGCGATCGCCTCGCCGCGCAGCAGGTCGTGCGACAGCACCGGCTCGAGGTCGTGCTGGATCGCAGGCTGGCCGGTGACGTATGCGCGCGGTTGGCCGGCGAGCGCGCGGCGCAAGGTCGTCGTGTAGCCCTTCGCGTGCTGGAGGTCGAGCGTCGAGTCGATCTCGCCGTAGATGAGCCCGCCGTTCGCTCGCAGCCGTGAGACGTGTGCGCCGGGAACGAGCAGCGCGGCCTTCCGGAGCTCGCGCTGCGCCGCGGGCAGCGCAGCGCGCGGCGCGTGGAACACGACGGTGAAGACGCCGTCGGGCCGCTCGCCGAAGTGGTGCTGGAGGATCTGCCGGGCCGTGTCGGACTCGGTGCCGGGCACGGTGAACACGTTCGACAGGTGCTTCGGCAGCGCGACGGTCGCAAATGCGCCCGCGACGAGCACGGCGAGCCAGGCGAGCAGCACGGGAACGCGAAAGCGGAGGACGGTTCTGGTCCAGCGCTCGGGCACGGGGTGACAGTAACCCGCAACCTGGATCAGTAGCTTCTGCGGTTGGCGATGATCGCGATCGGAAAGACACTGGTGGCATGCGCAAGCTCCTCCTCGGCCTGACCTTCGGGATCGTGCTCGTCACGGTGCCGACCGCTGTTGCGGCCTCTCCGACCGTTCGGCTCGCGCTGATCCACGCCGTACGCGGCTGCCACGTCTGGGCGACGGCGGACTCGACTCCGTTCGGCCCGACGCACACGGTGCTCTTGAAGCCCGGCGGCAAGATCGAGATCCGCGTCAACTGCCCGATGGACTTCACCGTGACGCAGGTCGCCGGCCCGAAGCTGGCGCTCGGTGCGTCTCCCTGGCACACGGGGACGAAGCACACGCTCGTCTTCGCCAAGAAGGGCGTCTACAAGATCATGGCCATGAACGTGCAGTCGTCCGCGGAGATGAACCTGCAGACGCTGGGCGCGGACAACATGCCCGTTCTTACCGTCCGCGTACGCTGACCCGGACCGACTAGGCTCGGCAGCATGGCTGTCGAGGTCCGTCCGTGCGCCGACGAAGGCGAGCTCATCGAGGCGTTCCGCACCGTGGAAGTCACGTTCGGAGAGGAACCGACCGATGCCGACATCGACCGAGTCAAGGCGACGATGCCGGTGGATCGCGTCGTCGTTGCGATCGACGGTGGGCGGTTCGTCGGCGTGGCCGGTGCGTGGCCGTTCTCGATCACGATTCCCGGCGGCGGCGAGCTGCCGTGCCCGGGTGTGACGTGGGTGGGCGTGCTGCCGACGCACCGGCGGCGCGGCGTGCTGACGGCGATGATGCGGTTCCAGCTCGACGACCTCCGCCGGCGCGGTGAGCCGCTCGCCGCGCTGTGGGCGTCGGAGTCGCTGATCTACGGCCGGTTCGGGTACGGCATCTCGGCGCCGGTCCACGAGCTCGACGCAGCCAGGTCACGCTTCGCGTTCCGCGACGATCCCGGGCCGGAGGGCTCGCTGCGCCTCGTGACGCGCGAGGAGGCGGCGGAGCTCTTCCCGCCCGTGTACGAGCGGATTCGCGCGCAGCGCACCGGGATGCTCTCGCGCTCGAAGGAGTGGTGGTGGGAGCAGAGCCTCTATGTCGGGCCCGGCCCGCCCGGCACCGGGCCGCGGTCGTTCGTCGTGTACGAGCGCGACGGCCGCGCCGAGGGGTACGCGTACTACCGCATCCGCACGAAGTGGGAGGCCGGTGTCCCCCAGGGCTCGGTCGCGGTCATCCAGGCGCTCGGCGAGACGCCGACTGCGACGCGCGAGCTCTGGCGCTTTCTCTTCGGCGTCGACCTCACCGAGCGGGTCGACACGCAGATCCTCGATCCGGCGGCCGGGTTGTGGCTCGGCGTCGTCGATCCTCGCAGGTTGCAGATCAAGCTCGCCGACGGCCTCTGGCTGCGCCTCGTCGACGTGGAAGCTGCGTTGCGCGCCCGATCGTGGCCGTCGGACGACGCGCTCGTGCTCGAGGTGAACGATGCGTTCTGTCCGTGGAACGACGGCTTCTATCGCATCGGGGAGGGGCGCGTCGCGTCCGCGCCCGATCTCGTGCTCTCTGCCGCCGATCTCGCGTCTGCATACCTCGGCGGTGTCGACGTCTTCGCGCTCGCCGCGGCGGGACGGATCGAGGAGCGCACCGCGGGTGCGGTGGCGCGCGCCGATGCGTTGTTCCGCACGCCGCTCCCGCCATTCTGCCCGGAGGTGTTCTGAGTGTTCGAGATCCGCCCGTGCACCACGATGGAGGAATACGGAGACGCGATCTTCGGGATCGGTCAGTACTTCGGCGCGCGGCCCGACGAGCAGCGGTTGGAGCGGTTCTCGAAGGTGCTCGACCTCGGCCGGATGCACGCGGCGTTCGAGGACGGCACGGTGGTCGGCGGCGGCGGCGCGTTCACGTTCGACCTCTCGGTGCCGGGCGGCTCGCTGCCGTGCGCCGGGGTGACGGTGGTGGGCGTCTATCCCACGCATCGCCGCCGTGGCGTGTTGCGCGCGGTGATGGATGCGCAGCTGCAGGACGTGCACGAGCGTGGCGAGCCGATCGCTGCACTGTGGGCGAGCGAGGAGACGATCTACGGCCGCTTCGGGTACGGGATCGCGTCGTGGGCGGGCGAGGTGAAGATCGCCCGCGAGTGGGCCGCGTTCGCGCAGCCGCTGGAGCGGAGGGGGCAGACACGGTTCGTGACCGCGGAGGAGGCGCTCGAGCTGTTCCCGCCGGTGTGGGAAGCGCTGCGGCGCGAGCGTTCCGGCGTGTTCGCGCGCACGCCGGAGTGGTGGGAGCTGCGGGCGTTGCGGTTGCCGGATGAGGAGAAGGCGAATCCGAAGCGCTTCGTCGTGCTCGATCTCGACGGTGAGACGCAGGGGTACGCGGTGTTTCGCACGCATGCGGGCTTCGAGAACGGCGTGTCGAGTGCGCGCACGGAGATCGTCGAGGCGATCGGCGCGACGCCGCAGGCGACGGCGGAGCTGTGGCGCTTCCTGCTCGACATCGACTGGACGTCGACGTTCGAGGCGCATCTGCTGCCGCCGGATCATCCGTTGTTCCTGCTGCTCGCGAGCCCGCGCCGTGCGGGGTATCGGATGGGCGACGGGCTGTGGCTGCGAGTGGTCGACGTCGAGGCTGCGCTGTCCGGGCGCGCGTATGCAGGCGACGGTTCGGTCGTCTTCGACGTGCGCGACGCCGTGTGTCCGTGGAACGAGGGCCGGTGGAAGGTCGAGGGCGGCAGCGCGGCGCGTACGGACGCGGCGGCCGAGATCGCGCTCGACGTGAGCGCCCTCGGGTCGGCGTATCTCGGTGCGGTGTCGTTCGACCAGTTGCAGCGTGCGCTTCGCGTCGAGGAGCTCGTCGACGGAGCGGTGCAGCGTGCGGATGCGCTGTTCGGGTGGCGTCCGCTGCCCTGGTGCCCCGAGATCTTCTAGGGAGCGGCCCGCCGACATCTCGGTTAGGGTCCCGTCGGTGGGGAGGATGCTCTGGGTCGCGGCCGTCTGTCTGGCTGCGGCAATCGTCGCTGCGCCGGCCGGCGCGCATACGGACACGGGCGCGGGCATGTCGCTCGTGTGGCCGGCGAGCGGAACGGTGACGAGAGGCTTCGGCTGGGACGCCGGCGAGTTCCACGAGGGCATCGACATCGGGTCGCTGCTGTCGCTCGACGTGAGGGCCGCGGCGCCGGGCGTCGTCGAGGCAGTGGGAGAGACGCCAACGTTCGAGGGCTACGGCAACATCGTGCTGGTCGACATCGGCGACGGGATGGAGGCGCTGTACGCGCACCTGTCGGAGCCGGTCGTGAAGGTGGGCGACGTGGTGGAGACGGGCCAGAAGCTCGGCATCGCCGGCTGCACGGGCTATTGCTCGGGCACGCATCTCCATTTCGAGGTGCGCCAAGACGGCGTTGCCTTTGACCCGGCCGTGCTGCTGCCCGCTACTATTCCGGCTCCAGAGGGCGGTTAGCTCAGTTGGGAGAGCACCAGCTCGACAAGCTGGGGGTCACTGGTTCGAGCCCAGTACCGCCCACCTCCGAAACCCGCTGGAAACGGCGGGTTTTTGTTTGCCCTTTTGGCGACGGAACACCCTCGGTAGGTTGCTGGTGGGTCACTGGTGGGTCACACTTTTCGTCTTGAGGTCACTCGAGTCGTCAGTTCTGGCAACAAGCCGCGCAGCGGTCAATCCTGAGTTGTCCCGACTAGTCCGGAGCATGTGTCAGGTAGCGGATGGGAGATCGCTGCGGCGAGCCTCTCCGCGCGGTCGACGAGAACCGACGGTCGGACTCCTAAAGCGGCGGCGATCTTCAAGATGTTCGTGAAGCTCGGATTTCGTTCACCGCGCTCGATGCCGCCCACGTAGTTGCGATGCAGGCCTGTCGCAACGGCCAGTTCTTCTTGCGAGAGGCGAGTTCTGTTCTGAGCTCACGTACCGAGGCGCCCAAGGGCGGCGTGTGCAGGGGAGACGGGAGCTACCACGAGCGTCGAAAGTCGCACGCGGCGGTTGGGGTCTACACACTATAAGTGTGATACGGTCTTCACCCCAAGGAGAGGAGCGGCGTGCATAAAGACGCGAGGAACGGTTCGGCGATCGTCTGATCAACGAAATTGCTGAACTCATCGCTGAGAAACTCGCACCGCTCATCGCAGCGGGAACTCGGTCCGGCGATGACGGCAGCTGCTTCGCCAAAGTGGCTCGACATGCACGAGGCGGGACGCCGGCTCGGCATTTCTGCGGATGCGGTCAGATCTCGTGTCGCCCGCGGACGACTCGTGACGAAGCGCCGGCGGCCGCCGTGTTTACGTCTCGGCCGAAAGTGTCGATCGCCTGCTGTAAAACGCACCAGCCCCTCTGGGCGAGCGTATGAGAAGGTGCCGTTGCGCGAGTCCGATGAGCCTCAAGACCGCTGGCTGGGGCTCATTTTCGCGCGACCCCTTGGTGACACGCCGGCAACGGTGCGAGGGATGGCCCGACAGAAGGGGCTGTGGCTGCTCTCACGTCCTCGCATCCTGAGCCGTGCGTCTTGCCGATGTCGGCTCCGGCCCAATGGCGTAGGCTCGTCTGCCATATGGCAAGTACTGACAGCTTTGAGTTCGAACTGTTCTTCGCCTATCCCTCGCGGCCTCCGCGCCTTCGCGAGGCGATTCGCAATGCCGCGGAGCGGCTCGGTCCAGCAGCAGGTGTGCGTTGCACGCTGTGGCAGCCTTCACGTAAGCGGCACGATCGTCATCGACGAGATTCTCCACGCGATTGCACGCGCGCAGGCCGGCATATACGAGGTTACCCACCTCAACCCCAATGTGCTTTTCGAGCTTGGGTTCGCGGTCGGCACAGGGAGAAATGTCTTTCCAATTCTCAACGACTCCGTAGCCGATGCGAAGCGGCGGTGGGAAGAGACCCGAATTCTCGGCCCGGTCGGCTATGCGTCGTACCACAACTCGGAAGACATCATCGCCGCCGTAATGCGAGAGAGGCCGCAGCTTCGAACCGAATCTCTCTACGACACCTCAATTGGGCCGGCATTTCGCCCAGCAGGTCCACCCGTCCATTTTCTACGTCACCAACCTGTACAACGACGACGCGAGCGCAGCGTTGACCCGGGTCGTTCGGTCGGAGGCAGATGATGGCATTCGCCTCGTTGTCGCGGACCCGTCAGAGACCTCGGTGCAGTCACTGACCTGGTACGCGCAGCAGATCTATGACGCGGCCGTCGTCGTGGTGCACTTTGAGTCGCCTCTCAACGCCGACGCCGAGACGCACAATGCTCGGGCAGCCTTCATCGGTGGACTTGCACACGGCATGCATAAGCCGGTCTTGATGCTCGCGGTTGACGACTATTCGGCACCATTCGACTACCGCGACCTGCTCTATCCCTATAGCACCGCTGCCGACTGTTCGACTCGAGCCAGCTACTGGCTCCGCCGAGAGCTCGAGGATCTTCGTCGTTATCTCGGCGATATCGCAGTTGAGCGAAAGAGACGCGAACTCTCGACCGAACTCAGGACGATTCAGCTTGGCGAGCCTGTCGCCGAAAACGAGGCCGCCGACTTGGATCTCTACTTCATCGAGACGAATGCGTATCAAGAGATCATGGGTGATCGAACTGCGGTCTATGTCGGGCCGTCGCGGAACTGGCAAGACGGCGACGATGATTCAAGCCGCTCGTCAGCTTGCCGAGGATCGCAGAAGCCTCGTATGCTCAATTACGCCCGCTGGCTATGAGATCGACGCGCTCGCGCGACTTCCTCCGTGGGTATCGCGAGAAGGACACTCGCGGATACGTAGTCGAGGCGATGTGGAAGTTCCTCTTGTACAGCGAGCTCGCTCTCACTGCACTCGTGGACGCCACTAAGAGGCCGGCAGGGCTTCAACCAGACGCCGAAGAGTGGGAGTTAAACCAGTTCCTTCACGGCGCTGGTGCCGATCTCAATGCCGAGTTTGACGTCCGCCTCGAGCGAGCAATTCTGCGGCTCGAGGAAACGAACATCTCGGGCTCCGTCGAAGAGGAACGGGCGAGCATCGTGGAGGCTCTCTATCGCGACCAGTTGAGTCAGCTTCAGATGTTGCTTCGCGAGGCCCTAGCAGGTCGAAGTCGGATCACGATTCTTATCGACAATCTTGACAAGGCATGGGGACCAGAACTCTGGACCTCGAAACGCTGGCGTATCTCTTGCTTGGTCTGCTGTCGGCAGTGCCTTGGATCCGAGGACAAACCTGCGGAGGAGCCCGAACTCGCGGTTACGAGATACCCCATTCACGGTGGCAGTGTTCATCAGGACAGACATCTACAGCCAACTTGTCAGAACGGCGCTCGAACCCGATAAGTTGCCGATACGCCGCTTGGAGTGGAATGAGCCAGCGAGACTCGTGCAGCTGATCGAAGAGCGCTATGAAGCGTCGGTGGATCGCGAGGTTGTGGGCAGTGAGATCTGGACGCGCTACTTCTGCCCCGCGGTCCGGGGCCTCGATACGCGTGACTACATCTTGAGACGGATCTTGCCTCGTCCTCGCGACATCCTCGTGCTTGTGCGCGCCGCCATCGACGCCGCCGCCCTTCGGCATAGTGACCGCGTGGAGGAAGAAGACATTCTCACCGCTGAGGAGGCCTACTCACAATTTGCGTTTGACGCGATCAAGATCGAAGATCCTGAATTGAGCCGTCGTCTCGAGAATGCTTTCGTGGAATTTGCGGGAGGCCCAGCAGCTTTCGGTCAAGATGAGCTTTCGATCGTTTTGCAACGAGCTGACCTAGAGCCATCGGAGCACGTTCGAGCGTTGGATCAACTCCGCGACCTCTCCTTCCTAGGCGTCGAGATCAGACCCGACGAATTCGACTTTTCAGATGATCCGTCGGCGAAGCGACGCGCGGACGTTCTCGCGCGACGGCTCGTCGAGAAGCTCGGACACGAGCCGCGCTACGCAATTCATCCGGCCTTCCGTCCTTATCTGGAAATCGTGGGGGAGTGAGTGAGCATCGCGTTAGGGGGCTCCGAGCTAACGGGAGGAAACGTGAGCGAACGAACGCCCCAAGTCGACAAGCTGGGGGTCACTGGTTCGAGCCCAGTACCGCCCATTGCGACCTGCGTAGCTGAGCACTAACGGCTTGGTTACGCGGGTCGTACGTGTCAGTGCGGTCACCGTTGCGCGGGTGGTGCTGTCCCCGGTGTGTCCTCGGGAATCGGCGCGCAACCCCCGGCCCGCGACTACTCGATCAGCCGCGCCCACGCGTGCCCGAGCGCGTTCGGATTCGGCGGCTGCTCTACCCGCTCGGCCGTGTAACTGCAGCTCGCCTGTGCACCAGCCGCGGTGGAGGCGCTACGGCCTTGCGAGCAGAAGCCGCGCGACTCGTTCGTCAAAGCTGCGCGGCGTCTGCGGCGGGCCTGACTCTCCACCGACGAGGACGAGCACGCGGCCCTTCAGCGTCTCCACCGAGTGGCTGTAGCGAAAACGACCGATCCCAGCTCCGCGATCCGAGTCGCTTACGCACGCATGCACCCCCGGCGAGCCGGTCCGGTTCAGCCCGCTGCAGCCGTTGGCGAAGTCGGCCTTCGCGTCGCTCAGGCTCTGATAGCGGATGATGTTGATCACGTAGTAACCGCCTTGGAAATGCCAGGCGCAGCCGCGGGAGGAACGGTCGGCAAGGTCGATGTCGAGGTAGGACTGAGCACTGATGATTGCGTGCCCGCCGGTCGCTTTGTGCAGGATCGGTGCGGGAAGCCCGATCTTGCAGGGGACCACCGCGACCTGCCGCGTAGCCGAGGCCGTACCTGCCTGCGCTGCGACTACCCAGACGATCGCTATCGCTCCGAGCAGGCAGCAACTCAAGAAGAGTCGCATCCTCAGCGATCGTAAGAGGATCCGCATGCCATGTCGAGGGAGGCTCTTAGTCCGTTCGGCGCATGCCTGCCTGGCCGGAGTGCGCACCGACCCGCTCGACTCAGAAGCACTAATGGCGTCGCTTACCGAGGGGCTTGATAGCGAAGGACGAGCGCCGCCAGCGGAGGGGTGTTAGGCGGAAACGAGACTGACATGTGATCGCGGTAGAACGCGACCGCGTCTACGCTGGCCTCCTCGGTCAGGCCGTGGCGCAGGTAGAAGGCGATGGCTCCCTCGTTCGCCTCAGCCACCATCAAGATATACGAGCCACCGGGCCCAATCCGGCGGTGATGCTCGCCGAGAAGTGCGGTCCCGATGCCCCCTCGCTTCTGGTCGGGGTCGACATAGATGCGGTGCAGCTCGGGCTCCTCACCCTGGCTGTCGAAGTGGAGATAACCGACGACAGTGCCGGCTCGTTCTGCAACCAAGAAATGAGCGTCCGGGCCAGCCGCGCAGCACTGGATGCAGTCGGCGAGCGCGTCGGTCGAGTAGGTCTGAGCGACGAGCATTTCAATCACCTTTGCATCAAGCAGATCCTTGTGAACGTCTGGAAACGCGTCCCGACCGATCGCAGCAATTCGTGACGCGTCGTCGGCCACAGCGGCGCGAATGTGCGTTTCACTCCGCTCGACGTCCACCGAGGGGGGTTGTCACAAAATGCCCTTAATCCCTCGAGGTCCGCGACGAGGCGGCAGGACGCTCACATGGGCGAGTGTCCCCGACCGGCGACGTACTGCCCAGGCTGCGCGAGGCGAGAGTTCGGGGACTAGCAGCTTCGCGTTCGCCCGAAGGGCCGTCAGCTGTGGCCGTTTGGTCCGACGCGACGTTGCTCGACGCTCCCGGGCTCGGCCGGCTGATCACTCTCCTGCGCCTGTGATGCTGAATACACCCTGAGCCGGATCAACGCCGCGACCGTCCGTCCACGGTTCAGAGCGGCGCGGCCGGGGCGACCGCGAGTTGGCGCATACGGAGCCCGAGCATGGCAACCCAGATGAAAGGCACCGCGAGAAAGACTCGTTGCACCAGCCCGTTCCAGCCACCGATTGCCCCGCTTCCGTAGAGGAAGAGGAGCGCGAACGTCAGAGCGCCGCTCGTGATCGAGTACCACCGCAGATCGTGCCAGCGTGCGTCCCGCCCGAACGCCCGTGCAAGGATGAGTTGAGACGCGACGAGTATGAGGAAGACCAGGAGGCTGACAAGATCATGGACATGGTGGTGCCATGAGAGCTCTCCCGCGTCCTCCCGCACCCTGCAGGCCGTGAGCTCGCTGCTGCAATCGTTCCGAGCCACGCCGGCGACCAGGATCCCGAACCCTGCGACCGTCACCAGCAGCGCACCTACCCGCGCGCTTAGACCGCCCGCAAGCACACTCGGAAGCCCGAGCCCGAGCGCGACGATGCCCAGCCCGAGCGCGAGAAAGCCGACGACCATGATCCAGGGCTGCTCCGCGTCGAGCGCTGCGAGCGCGCTGATGTCCTCGCGCCGCGGGCTGTACTGGTCCTGCACCGCCCAGGCGACAAACCAAGCGGCGGTGAAGATGATCGGACCCGTCACAGCCAACGACAGGGCGTAGCCTCGCAAACCGCTCGTGCTGACTCTCGCGCTCATGTCACTCCTCCTTGATGGGCAAATGGCTGGATGTGGCTCCGGGCATCGGCGATCGCCCGCTCCGCCTCGGTGATCAGACGCCTCAGGATCTCCGCGACGGGCAGCACCTCGTCGATCAAGGCCCGTGCTCTGTCCGGTGAAGCGAACGAGCTGGTTGCCGCGGCCCCGGCCAGCAGTGCGCGCGCCACCAGGTCGACCTGCCGCCAGAGGTCCGTGTAGGTAGCTCGGAACTGCTGGTGACCGACGACGAGCGCGTCGCGCTCGCCGAAACGGTCCTGCGCAGGGTCCCTCCGATCGTCTCGCCGAGGAGCGGGACCTCGCTCGGCCCGCGTATAGGAAGGGCAGGGCGAGGCGGGCTGGGCGGGACTGCTGATCTCGGTGACGACGTTGGCGGGAGGGATCGGATCGGTGACGTTTGTGGACATTGATCGGTTCTCCTTCGTCCATCGATTGCGTACCGGGATCGTCGGCCGCACGCACGCTCGTTCGCACCGTGGTGACCCCCTGTCCTTTCACCGGGTGCTATCCCGAGGCGGGAGCGCCGTCGACCAGCGCGGCCGGACACTCGTCTCGCGAACCGAGCGAGACGGACGTTGCGAGGCTCAAGTCAGACGCAGGCCCCGCAGCCTCGCGACCGTCAGAGGGGTGGGGGACTAGCGACGCGCTGATCTCGCGCGGACGTGCATGCGCGAGAAAGCGGCGACTGAGGCGGATCCGGGCTGATGGAGCCACTAGAGGGTCCCCACGATCCTCCCGGTTCCGGGGCTATCCGATCGCGTCCACCGGGGACATTGTGCAACTGACGCAGTCGCCAAGACTGATCAGCTCAAGCGTCACAGCCCTGTCATCACTCTCCGCGCACGACAAGGGGTGATTATGTCAAGTACACCTATCTGACCTTGGTCGGTCAGAGTGCTTAGCCCGGCTCCGCGGCTTGGTTGTACCAGGGTGATTGGGACGAGAACTAGACGGGCTCGTTCGAGATCCGGATGGCGTGTGGCGGCTCCGAGGCCGACGAGCGCGATCGTCTCGTCGATCGAGCGCGGCTGGTCGTAGTAGCCGGCGTAGAGCTCGAGGCATTCGCGGACGGTGAGACCTGGCTCTGCGCTCGATTCCTGCAGGACCGCTCCGATGCGGTTGCGCCACTCGCGGCCGCCGTCGCTCGGGTCGACGCCGAGCACGGAGACCGTGCCTCCGCTTCGCTCGCGAAAGCCCTCGAGGATCTCGACCGTCGTCGTTTTGCCCGCCCCGTTCGGGCCGAGGAAGGCGAAGATCTCTCCGCGCGCGACGCGAAGGTCGATGCCGGCGACCGCTTCCGTCGCGCCGTAGCGCATGCGGAGCCCCTCGACGACGATGACGTTCTCGGTCGCGGTATTCGCGAGCTTCTCGTCTCTCGGCCGCGCCACGAGGCGCTCGGATGCTTCGACGGCGCTCATTTTCTCGTTCCCAGGGCGGGCTCAGGCGCGAGGCTCGACGAGCGCTCGTACAGGCGCCTGAGGGGGCTAGGTGCCCACCAGTTCCACTTGCCGAGCAGTGCCATCAGCGAGGGCACGAGTAGTGCACGGATTACGAATGCGTCGATGAGCACTGCGAGCGCGATGCCGAGACCGAGTTCCTTGATGAAGATCAGCTTCGAGGTCACGAACGCGCCGATCGCCACGGAGAACAGGAGCGCGGCCGCGGTCACGATCCGTCCGGTGCGCTCGATTCCGATCGCGACAGCTCGGTTGTCGGGTATACCGCTGTCGTGCGCTTCCTTGATTCGCGAGATCAGGAAGACGCCGTAGTCGGTGGCGAGCCCGAAGGCGATCGCGAAGAGCAGGATCGGCTGGGTCGCGTCGAGGGTGCCCGTGCTCCGGTAGGAGAGCAGGCCTTGCAGGCTGCCGTGCTGGAAGATCAGCACGAGGATTCCGAACACGGCGCTGAGGCTGAGCGCGTTCATCAGGACTGCCTTCACTCCGAGCACGAGCGAGCCGGTCATCAGGAAGAGGACCGCCAGGGTTGAGGCGATGACGAGCGCAAGCACGAGGGGGAGGTGCGTCCGGAGGCTGTGTTCGAGGTCGACGTATCCGGCCGTATCGCCCGCGACGCCCAGGTAGAACGGTGTTTGTAGAGAGCGGACGTCATGCACGAGCTGCCGGCTGGCTGCGCTGTATGTCGGCGTCGCCGGCGCGACGTCGATGAGCGAGAGCCGGCGCCCGGCGCGCTGGGCAGGGGCGACCGCAGACACGTCGGGGAGTGCGCGGATGCGTGCGGCGAGGGCGGTTACCTGCGTGCGAACCGGCTGGGGCGCCGACGACGACTTCGAGCGGTGCGGTGCGTCCAGGCGGGAATTCACTATGCAGTGCCGCGTCGACGCGATACGCACTCGCGCTGCCGGGGAGTTCGCTGGCGTTGGCGGGGAGGAACTTGATCGACGCGAACGGCACTCCGAGCGCAATCAGCCCGGCGGCGGTGAGTAGTGCGATCCTGCCTGGGCGCGCGATCACGAACCGTGACAGCCGGTACCAGAAGCCCGTTTCAGCTGGTTGCGCGTCCCGATCGGCGGCGCGCTCGAGCCACTTGGGTGCGAGGGCGTTGATGCGTGGTCCGAGCAGCGCGAGCATCGCTGGCAGCACGACGAGCGCGAGCGTGGCGGCGACGAGCGCGACGACGGCGCCTGCGAGTCCCATCGAGAAGAGGAAGTTCTGCGGGAAGATCGTCAGCGAGGCGAGCGCCGCCGCGACCGTCACCGAGCTGAACGCGATCGTCCGGCCCGAGCTAGCGACCGTCCGGCGAAGAGCGTCGACGCCGAAGCCGGTCCGAGCGGCCTCCTCGCGGTAGCGGGAGACCATGAACAGGCTGTAGTCGATCGCGAGGCCGAGTCCGAGGCCGGTGACGATGCTTTGGGCGAACACCGACAGGTCGGTGAAGCTCGAGACGATCCGTAGGGCGAAGAAGGTGAGAAGGATCGCCAGGCCGCCGAGTAGCGGCGGCAGCAGCGAGGCGACGAGTGACCGGAAGAACAGCAGCGAGAGCAGGAAGATGATCGGGAACGCGAACAGTTCGGCCCGCGCGAGGTCGTTGCCGACCTGCGTGTTGACCTGCGCACCCGCGATCGCCGCCGCCGCCGAGCTCGACGTCACGCTGGCCGGCGAACTCGCTCTCCAAGCGCGTCGCGTCGTCTTGGATTCTCAGATCCGACTTCGGCTGGAAGTAGGCGACGACATAGGTCGCGCGTCCGTCGCGAGAGACCATCGCTGAGTCGTGGCTGTCGTAGTAGCTCGAAACCGTCGCGACGTCGCGACTCGAAAGGAGCTCCGCCTCGACCTCCCGCACGCGGCGCTCGGCCATCGCGCTGTTGACGTCGCTGACGGTCACGAGCGCGACAACGCCGGGGTCGATCTGCTTTCCGGTCGCGGCCTGGTAGCGATTCGTCGCCTGGACCGACTGGGTCGATGGGTCGGTGTCGCCATACGGGCTGAGTCGTTTCGCGACGCCCAGCCCGAAGACGCCGGCTACGGCGATACCGAGCAGGGCGACGAGCAGCACTCGGCGCCGGTTCCGATACACGAATGACGCGAATACGTCGAACATTTCTTCCTCCTGAACTTGGAAGATCCAAGTAGTAACAAGCTTGGACTATCCAAGTCAAGTCGGGTACACTGAGGGGCATGGCTTCTCCGGTCGGGTACCAGACCTTCTGTCCCGTGGGTGCGGCGCTCAACGTCGTCGGCGAGCGCTGGGCGCTCCTACTCGTCCGCGACCTGTTCCTCGGCCCGCGCCGCTACTCCGAGCTGCTCAGAGGCCTCGGCGGCATCCCAACCGACATCCTCGCGGCGCGGCTACGGACCCTCCAGGAGGCGGGAGTCGTGAGACAGGTCGGGGAAGGGCGCGCCCGGCGGTATGAACTGACCGAATCCGGTCAGGCGCTCGGCCCGGTGCTCCGGGAGCTCGGCCGCTGGGGAGCCGACCGGCTCAGGCTTCCCACCGACCCGGCCGAGATCCCGACGCGAGTCCCGCTCACCTCGCTCCTCCTCGGCGGCGCGCCGTATCCGCGCCGGGCAAACGGCGAGTACGAGGTTCGCGTGGAAGAGGAAACCGTCCGAGTCGAGGTCGTTGCAGGGCAGATCCATGCCGCCCCGGACAGCGAGCCGGACACCACGATCGAGCTGAGCCGCTCTGGCATGACGGCACTGATCCTTGGCCGTCGCGCCTCCGAGATCGAACAAGTCGGCGACCTCTCGATCGAAGGAAACAGGCGACGCGCCCATGCCTTCCTCAACAACCTCACCGGACCGCCACGACTAGCCGTGCTCCGCCAACAACTCGAAGCTGCCGCCGCGGATTCGTAACGGAAGGTGCGGGGCTGGTGCCGCGTGGCAAGAATGGCAAGGAAGCGTCGCTCGGGTTCGCTGGGTGTTGGCCAGCCTCTCGCCCGCGCTCGCGGAACCACGCAGCGTGCGGCAACGGCTCTGAGACCGTCAATTGGCTCAAAGCGCTTCCCCAGACTGACGGTCGGGCTCGGGCCAGGCCGCGACCAGTTCGGCCCCGATGAGGATCACGATGACCCCGACGTAGACGACCAGCAGAAACCCGAGAACCGCGCCGAGCGGCCCATAGACGGCGGTGACGTCGCCATAGCGGGCGAGGTAGAGGGCGTAAACAGCCGTTGCGACATGGAAGCCGATCGTCGCCAGGAGCGCCGGAAGCCAGATCGACCGGAGCCGCGGAGCGACCGGGGGAACGGCGCGGTAGAGGACGACGAGGATCGCATAGGTCAACGCCCCCGATGTGAGCACCTCGGCGACTGCCGCAACAGCCCGTCCCTGCGTGCCGGCGCCGATCGACGTGCTGAGGTCGCGGCCGATCTCGGCCAACACCTGCACGAGTAGCGTCGCGCCGAGCGCAACCACTGCGACCAGTCCCACGCCGAGCACGAGCGCGAAGTCGAGAAGCTTGCTCTGCACGTACTTCCGCCGCAAGTCGTTCTCCCAGATGACCCGGAAGGCGACTCTGATCGCGGCCATCATCCCGCTCGCCGCCCAGAGCAGGAAGACGAGCGCAACGAGCCCGGCAATCGTCGGTGTGACGCGCGAGCCCTCGAGCGCCTGCCGGACGCTCTGGTCCAGCGCTATTCCCGGCACGACGGACGCGAGCCAGCCCGCGACTCCGTCTCGCTGCTTGTCCGGCAGAAGGGCGTCGGCGATCGAGACGACGAACGCGGCCAGCGGTACGAGCGAGAAGAGCACTCGGTACGCGATCGCCGCCGCCAGCTGCGACGTCGCGTGGCGGGTATAGCCGCCCGCGGCGCCGAGCGCAGCTCGTCCGAGAGCGCGACTCCCGACCCACGCCTTCAGCCGCGACCTCATTCGCGCCGACGAGCCCACGGCGCGATCCTACGACGCGCTGCGACGCGTCTCCGTGCGATGCCCGTACGACCGTTGCCCGGAGCGGTTTGACCCGTGCCCGGCGCGGGTCGTATAGTCGCTTCACTCTGCTGAACCGACACTGCAGATGACTGAAGCAGCGTCGTTGCGGACGACGGAGGAGACCGGCGCGGTCCACGTCGAGCTCGGGGAGCGGCTCCGCGCGATCCGGCAGCTCCGGCGCAAGACGCTGAAGGAGGTGGCCGGCGCCGCGGGGATCAGCGAGAGCTTCCTCAGCCAGCTGGAACGCGGCCGGACGAACGCGACGATCGCGACGCTGCAGCGCCTCGCGACCGCGCTCGGGATCGACGTCTCCGACCTGTTCGGAGCCGGTGCGCCCCGGCCCCGGGTGCTCCGTCGGGAGGCGCGGGACTTCGTCGCCTGGGGGCTCCTCGGGGCGAAGGCGCTCCTGACGCCGAAGCCCTTCCATTCGCTCGAGATCGTCGTCGCGCGCTTCGAGCCCGGGGGCTCCACCGGAGACGAGCCGTACACACACGGCGATTCGGAGGAGCTCCTGATCGTCGTCGAGGGGCGCGTGCACGTGCAGCTCGGCGCCGACCTCTACGAGGTCGCCGCAGGCGACAGCGTGCACTACGAGAGCTCGACGCCTCACCGCGTTGCGAACGCCGGCGACGAGCCCGCAGAGGTGTTGTTCGTGATCAGTCCACCGAGCTACTAGAAGGGAGCGACATGGAACGGCGGTTCGATCGGCAGACCCTGCTCCGGCTGGCGGGAGCGGTCGGCGGCGCCGGCGTCGTCGCCGGGCGGACGGGCGTCGCCGACGCGATGCGCACGTTTGCGACGGCGGAGTCCGGCAGGCTGCAGGTGCTCGACTGGGCGGGATACGGCAATGACGGCGGGCAGGCGATGTTCGCGCAGTACGTGAAGCAGCACCCGGCAAACAAGCCGCAGTTCACGTACATGACGAACGAGTCGGACGCGCTCGCGAAGATCCACGCGGGGCTCAAGCCGGACCTCTTCCGGCCCTACGTCGGCTGGGTCAAGTACTTCGCGACGAGCGGACTCGTGCAGCCGTGGGACACGTCGCAGATCCCGAACTTCAAGTACCTGAATCCGTTCATGGTCAAGGCGGGCCAGTACAACGGCCAGCAGTACGGCATCCCGGAGGACTGGGGGTTCGACGCGATCCTCTATCGCACCGACAAGGTGAAGCCGAAGGCGAAGTCCTGGAGCCTGATCTTCGACGACCGGTACAAGGGCAAGATCGCCTGGTTCGACGATCTCAACATGATCACGGTGGCCGGGCTCTACCTCGGGTTCAAGGATCCGTGGAACCAGAGCGACGCCCAGCTCGCGCAGTCGCAGAAGCTGCTGATCGCGAAGAAGAAGAACGTGCGGCTCATCTGGTCCTCGGAGACGAACCTGTGGGAGGCGTTCGGGTCCGGCGACATCTGGATCGCGTACGCGTGGCCGAACGACTGGGTGCAGATGAAGAAGAAGGGCCTGCCGGTCACCTACATGCGTCCGAAGGAGAAGCCGATCGCGTGGGTCGGCATGCTGATGTTGCTGGAGGGGACGCCGCGGCCGCAGCTCGCGCACGCCTATGCGAACGCGTGGAGCTCGACGCCGTCGGCGAAGTGGCTCGAGGACAACTACGGCTACGGCCACGCCAACACCGTCGCGCGGCCGTCGTCGAGCGACCTCCTGCACGCGCTGCAGCTGACGAACCCGAGGGCCGTCACAGAGCCTGCTGCGCACCTCGACCGCGACATCCCGCGGCGCGCCGTCTACGCGAAGTACTGGGAGCAGGTGAAGGCCTCCTGAGGCGCCGGCTATCGGTGCAGTACCTGACGACGCCGAGCCTCCTCGGGCTCCCGGTCGCATGGCTCGGCGTCTTCTTCCTCGCTCCGATCGCGATCGTCGCGGCGTACAGCTTCAACGTCTACTCGCTCTTCCCGGGCCCGCACGGCTTCACGCTCTCGGGTTGGCGCAGCGTGGCGCACGATCACATCTACCTCCGGCTCTTCTGGAAGATCGGTGCAGATGTCGTCGATCGTCTCGGCGATCATCGTCGTGCTCGCGTATCCGCTCGCGTACTACCTCGCGCTCTCGGGAACGAAGCGCAAGTACATCCTGCTCCTGCTGCTGATCGCTCCGTTCCTGACGAGTTACCTGCTTCGGGTGCTCGCGTGGAAGGTGATCCTCGGCGACCAGGGGGTCGTGAACTCGTTCCTGTTCTGGACGGGCATCCGCGCGCCGGAGCATCCGATCTCGCAACTCCTCTACAGCAGGTTCGCCGTCATGCTCGTGCTGGGCTACATCTGGCTTCCGTTCGTCGCCTTGCCGATCTTCGTCTCGCTCGAGAGCCTCGACCGCCGCCTGCTCGAGGCGGCGAGTGACCTCGGCGCCGGCCGCCTGCGCGCGTTCCGCGCGATCACGTTGCCGCTCTCGTTGCCCGGCGTCGTCGCCGCGTTCTTCTTCGTCTTCATCCCGACACTCGGCGAGTTCGTCACGCCGTCGCTCGTGGGTGGAGCAAGCGGGTACATGTACGGCAACCAGATCGTCGACCTGTTTGGTGCCGGCTTCCCCGACTGGGAGACCGGCTCGGTGCTCGCGCTCTTCCTGATCGTCGTCGTCGGCATCTTGACGGTCGTGTTCTCGCGCTTCCTTCAGCCACAACAAGTCGTCGCCGACTGATGGACGTCGCGCTCTCGAAGAACGGCGCTCGCACGTTGCGCGTGTTCTTCGCGCTCGTGATCGCGTTCCTCTACGCGCCGATCGTGATCCTCCTGATCTTCTCGTTCAACAACTCCGACGTGCCGACGTTTCCGCTCTCGGGGTTCACGTTCCACTGGTACCACGACTTCCTCGTCAACGGAGACCTCCGGGCTGCACTCGGTACGAGTGCGTTGATCGCGGCACTGTCGAGCGTCGGCGCCGTGTTGCTCGGCATCGTCGCGTCCATCGGGCTCGCCCGCCGGCGGTTCCGCGGCAAGGCTGCCGTCACGGCGCTGCTCCTGAGCCCGCTCGTCATCCCGTACGTCGTGTTCGGGATCTCGCTCCTGCTCCTCTTCCACACGCTCGGCGTCCCGAACGGCGTGCCGACGGTCGTGATCGGCCACATCGTGATCACGCTGCCGTACACGATCCTCGTGCTCGTGCCGCGACTCGAGCAGATCGACGCGTCGCTCGAGGAGGCCGCCTACGACCTCGGCGCAGGCCCGTTCCGGACGTTCCGCATGATCACGCTGCCGCTGATCCTGCCGGCTGTCGTGTCGGCGTTCCTGATCGCGTTCACGACATCCTTCGACGAGTACGCCGTCGCGTCGTTCGTGATCGGCACGAGGCCGACGTTCCCGATCTTCCTGTACTCGGCGCTGCGTTTCCCGAGCCAGCTGCCCCAGGTGATCGCGGTGGCCGTCGTCGTGCTCCTCGTCTCCTTGACGATCGTCGTCTCGGCAGAGGCGGGCAGGCGGGTTGCCGAGCGGCGGGTTCGGCTAGACAGCGTGGGCTGAGTCGACCACGCTCGCGTGCTCCGGCCGCCAGGAGACCGCGACCGCAGCGCCGGCCTCGAGCTGCACCGCGGGCTCTCCGGCAAGGCGGTGGCTGACGATGCGGCCGGCGGCGGTGTCGACGTGGAACTGCGTGTACATCCCGAGGTAGACGAGCTCGGCGATCGTGCCCCCGAGCTGCGATCCGTCGCCGGCCGTCGCGCCCTCGACGGGGCCGATCTGCACGTGCTCGGGCCGCACCGCGACGCGAATCGTCTCACCAACCGCATGCCGTCCTTCGACCGAGGCGACGACTCGTTCTCCGGCGGCGAACCGGGTGATGCCGTAGTCGCCGACGAGCTCGTCGATTTTCAGCTCGAGGGTGTTGAGCGAGCCGATGAACTCGGCGACGAACGCCGTCTGCGGCCGTTCGTAGATCTCACGAGGGCTTCCCAGCTGCTCGACCTGCCCTTTGTTCATCACGGCGATCCGGTCGCTCATCGCGAGCGCCTCGTCCTGGTCGTGCGTCACGTAGACGAACGTCGTCCCGAGCTCGTGCTGGATTCGCTTCAGCTCGAGCTGCATCTGCTTGCGCAGCTTCACGTCGAGCGCACCGAGCGGCTCGTCGAGCAGCAGCGCAGCCGGACGATTGACGAGCGCGCGCGCGAGCGCAACGCGCTGCTGCTGGCCGCCCGACAGCTGCCGAGGGCGCCGCTGCTCGTAGCCTTCGAGCGAGACGATGCGCAGGAGCTCGGCGATCCGCTCGGCGTGTTCGGCGCGCGGCACGCCCTTCGCCTTGAGGCCGAAGGCGACGTTGTCGTAGATCGACATATGCGGAAAGAGCGCGTACTGCTGGAAGACCATGTTCACCGGCCGGCGGTTCGCGGGGACCGTCGTGACGTCGGCTCCCTCGAGAAGGAGACGACCGGCGTCCGGCGTCTCGAATCCCGCGATCATCCGCAGCGTCGTCGTCTTGCCGCAGCCGCTCGGTCCGAGCAGCGAGAAGAACTCGCCCTCGACGATCTCGAGCGTGACGTCGTCCACCGCAAGCGCGCCGCCGAAGCTCTTGCTGACGCCCGCAAGCGCGATCGCGACCCGTCCGCCCGACACCATGGCCAAGTCTAACGCTCGCGGGAACGGGTTTCGCTGCCGCCCCCGCGTAGAATGCGCAGCGAACGTTGGGTGCTCCGGCGATGGGAGACGCGGGCTCGGTGACGAATGATCCGTTTCTCCATGACGCCGCGGCTCGGGAGGAACGGCGGCGTGCGAGCCTGGCCCGTGCCCGGAGAGTCGCGTGGCTCTGGGGCGGGGTCGTCGCGGTGCTCGTCGCCGGCGCCGTGGCTGTTGGCATCGTCGCGACCGGCCACCGCTCCGCCGGCGGATTTCACCGAGGCTCGGTGCGGTTCGCGCCCTGCCGGATCCAGCTCGTTGCCGCCCAGTGCGGGCGCCTCTCCGTTGCAGAGAATCCGCATCGGCCCGACGGCCGCCGGATCTCGCTGCGCATCGCCGTCATACCCGCAACGAGGCAGCCCGCAGCAGGCGCGCTGTTCTATCTCGCCGGCGGTCCGGGCGGAGCGGCAACCACGGAGCTGCCGGCCGTCGAACAACTCCTCGGGGGCGTCGCATCGAGGCGCGACATCGTGCTCGTCGATCAGCGCGGAACGGGCGGCTCCCACAAGTTGAGCTGCCCGCCGACGAGTATCCGTACCGAGCAGGTGGCGGCCGTCGCCGCATACGTCCGCCGGTGCTTTGCCCGCCTTGGCTCGAATGTCCGCTTCTACACGACCGCCGTCGCGATGGACGACCTGGATGCGGTGCGCCGCGCACTCGGCTACGAACGGATCGACATCTACGGCTCGTCCTACGGTGCGACAGCGGCGCAGATCTATCTACGCCGCCACCCAGAGGCGGTACGAACGCTCATTCTCGACAGCGGCTCGCTCCTGAGCGTTCCCGTCTACGAGCGCCTCGCCGTGAACGCGGCGCATGCGCTGCGAGTCCAGTTCGCCGGCTGCTCAGCCGAGCTCGCGTGCCGACGCGCGTTTCCGAAAGCCCGGTCGGAGCTCCCGAACCTGCTGCGACGCAGGGCCAGGCGGACGCAGGTCCTCGGTCGGACCGTCACGATCGACTCCGACGCCGTTGCAAGCACGGTGCACGCCCTCTCGCTCGAGGCGGACGGCGTGCCGATGATCCCGGAGGTCATCCATCGGGCTGCCCACGGCGACTACGTTCCGCTCGCGCAAGAGTTTGTCGATCGCGTCGGCGCCGACCTCGACGCCCGTGCTCGGCTCGTGATGTCGTTCGAGATCCTCTGCAGCGAACCATGGGCGCGCTTCGACCCCGGCAACGTGCTTCGTTCGAGCGCCGGCAGCTACTTCGCGTCCGTGGCCGAGTCGCGCGCACGGCTGTTCGCCCGGGTGTGCCGGTCCGTGCCGAGGGGCTTCGTTCCGTCCGGCTCGGATCGGCCCGCCTTCACGAAGGCGCCGGTGCTCATTCTGGCGGGCAGCGCTGACCCTCAGGATCCCCCGGCCAACATGCGCGGGTGGCGGACGTTCTTCCCGAACGGCCGCCTGGTGGTGGTCCGGGGCGCGACGCACGGTGTGCTCACGGCCGGCTGCGTGGCCGTCGTCGCAGCGCACTTCGTTCAGCGCGGCGCTGTGCGAGGCCTCGACACCTCCTGCACACGGCGGATCGCGCAGCCGAGGTTCGAGACCACCGGCTGACGGCATCAGACGTGCGAGCCGCTAACCGCCTAGGTACCGCTTCCGCTGACGAACGGTGAGGTCGCGCGCTACGTGGGCCAGCCGCTCGTGTGCGAGCTGCGCAAGCTCGTAGACGCTGCCGCAGACGTCGCAGGGGTACATGCGCGCCGTGCCGTCGACCGACGCGGTCGCGATGTGCTTCCCGTCCGGGGCGAAGGCCACGTCCTCTACTTGCCCTGTGTGACCGCGCAGGTAGAAGAGGAATCCGCCCGTCAAGACCTCCCAAAGCCCTACCGAGGTCGGCCCGGCCGTGGCTATCCAGCGGCCGTCGGGGCTGAACGCCACCCGCGCGACCCGACCCGTGTGACCACGTAGGACGTGTAGGAGTATGCCGTGTTCGACGCTCCAGAGACGGACGTCGCCGCCGATCGCTGCGGTTGCGACCAACCGTCCGTCGGGGCTGAACTCGATGTCGGAAAGCGGCGTGCTCGCTCGCTGCAGCGCGTGCTGCAGGCGTCCACTCTCGATCGACCAGATGCGCGCGACACCCTTCCGGTCGGCCGCAGCAACGAGCCTGCCGTCGGGGGAAAGAGCGATCGCGACAACCCGCGCTCGCGGCGTGGCGAACCGGCGGATCACTTTCCCGGCTCGCGACCACGCGGCAACGGTGCCGCGGTCGGACGCGGTCACGAATCTTCCGTCGCGGGCAAGCTCCGCATCGGTGACGCGCCCGTCGAGGTGGACGGATGCGAGGCGATGCCCCGACGCAACGTCGATCAGTTGTGCGACGCGCCCACCGGCGACGAGCATCATTCGCCCATTCGGGCTCAACGCAACGCGACGGCCCGGCGAGGGAACACGAATCGTCAACTTCGCAACGCGTGACGGCAGACGCCAAAGCTTTGCAACGCCGCGGTCGTCGACCGACGCGACGAGCCGGCCCACACCTGCTGCATCGTCGAGCGGCGCCGGGCCTTCGAGGTTGGCCACGGGAGCACCGCCGCGAACGCGCCAGACATGCACGGCTCCGTCATGCCCGGCGGCGTACGCCAACGTTCCGCCTTGTAACAGCCCGACCTTGGCAAAGCCGCCGCTTCGCGCGCCCGAGCTCGGTCAGCTGGTTGGCAAGCCCGGTGTCCCAGATCCGGGCGGTCCCATCGAACGAGGCAGTTATCACGGAGCGCGCGCCACGGCTGAAGGACGCGTCGACGACGGCGTCACGATGCCCGGCCAGCGTTACGAGCTCCCGTGAGTTCCGTGCGTCCCAGATCCGCGCGATACCGTCGCCGCCGCCGGTGACGATGAACTTTCCGTTGCCGCTGTAGCGGATGCTCTCGAGCGTCTCCGTCCCCGCTGCCATCAGGAGCAGGCGCTGGCTACGCGCAATGTTCCACACACGCGCTGCTCCGTCAGAGCTGGCCGTCGCCAGCCTTGCGCCGCTCGGGCTGAAGTCGACTGCGGTGACCCGCCCGCCGTGGGGCAGCATGGCGACGAACGTTCCGCGGTCGGCGTTGTACACGCGCGCGTAGCTGTCCGAGCCGCTCGTCGCGAGCAGCGCGCCGTTTCCGCTGAATTCGGGCACGGCTCCGTCGAGTGTCGCGATCGATTGTCCGTCACCGGTGTCTATGAGCGTGACGTGGGAGGCTCCTCTGGCGTCGGACCAGCCGGCGGCGAGTCGCGAGCTGCTGACGTCGAGCGCTCTCACGTCCCCTCCAAGAGCGAGGGTGCGCAGAAGCCGACCGTCTCTGGTCCGCCACAGTCGCACCTTCCCGTCTCGTCCACCGGTAGCGACCTGCCGGCCGTCCGGAGTGAATGCCGCCGCGCGTACGCCTTGGTGGTGCAGCACGAGTGCAGACCCGCCGCCGGCTGCACGTACGAGGACGCGTCCGTTCCCTGCTGCGAGAGCGGCTTTGCCGTCCTTGCTGAAGGAGGCCGCGGTTACACCGTTGCCGCCGACGTGCAGGACGAACCGTCGGTGACCCGTCCTCGCGTCGTAGACGACCGCGTTTCCGTGGGCCGAGCCGACGATGACCCTCCGCCCGCTACGGTCGAAGGAGGCCGCCGTGACCGCTGCACGCGCAGGCAGTACGAGACGCAGATGCGAGTCGATCAGCGTCGTGCGAAGCACGTCGGCGATCCGCGGCGTTCGTTCGAGACGCACGGCGGACAGGGCGAGCTCGAGACTGCGAACCGGATCCCGCCCGAGGTCGGCCAGCGCGCTGGCCGACAGTTGGCCGGCACGCGCGTGCTGTGCCTGTGCCCTGGCGTGACCGCGTTGAGCAAGTGCAAAGAGCGCGATCGCGGCGACGATGGCAAGTGCGATGGCTGCTGCGACGGCGATGGCCAAGAGCCGCCGTTGCCGTCGGCGCGCCACGCGGCGCTCCCGCTCGAGACGACGCTGCAGCCGCCACGTCTGAATGGGCTCGACGAGCACATCGTGGAAGATCTCGTACCGATCCGATCCGGCGACGCTGTGCACGATCCGATCGCTCGTGAGAGCGTCGAGGATGGTGGAGACGGTTGCCTCGGGCACGTGTACGTACTCCGCCAGGTCCGCCGCGCGGAGGGCGATCTTCGTTCCTGACGGCGTCACGAGATGCTCGAACAACTCGGCTGCAATGTCCTGGTCGGCCGACGAGAACGCTCCGAGCGCGCTCTGGAGATGGTCGCGGACGATGGCGCCGGCGCCTCCGAGCGTGCGAAGCGTCTCCAGCCGCAGCACGCGTGACTGCATGCTGCGCTCTTGCTCCCAGATCTTCTCCAACACGAGCTGCAGGTACGGCGCCTCGATCCTCTCGCGGTCGTCAGCGCGACCGTCGACGCGCCCGGCGGCAACCTCGTCCAGCACAGCTTCGACGAGCGCCGGCTCCACCTCGACGTCGTCGTCGGTGAGCTCGTTCCACCGCGCGACCGGACCGAGGACGGCGTCGCGTGCCGCAGCACGGTCAAGATGCTCGAGGCGGATCTGGTTCGCGAAGACCGCCGGGGTCCGCGCCTTGAAGGAATTGAGCTCGGCGAGTGCGTCTTCGCGTAGCGAGATAAGGACGTTCACGCGCGAGTCGCGGAGCAGATCGGGCAATTCGCGCTCGAGCACGTCGACCTGGTAGAGGAAGTACTCCTCGAATTGGTCGAGGATCAGGTACCCCTCGCGTGCATCGTGCACGAGGTCGAACATCCCTTCGAGCGACCCCGACCACACATCGTGTACGACAACCGGCGCCTCCGGCGCGACGAATCGAAGCTCTCGAGCGACACCGGCGGCAAGCAGTGACGACTTGCCGACGCCGCTCTCTCCGTACACGAGCGTCAGCCTCGAGGCGAGCATGTTCGCAACGATCACCTCGCGCTCCCGCTCACGGCCGAAGAAGAACAGGGCGTCGAGCGCCGAATCGCCGAACGGCGCGAGCCCTTTGTACGGCGAGCTCGGCCGAGCCGCGTTCACGATTGCGCCTCCAGGCCGAGGTATTGCCCGAGCGAGTCGAGGTACTCGTCGAGCGGCTGCTCGAGCAGGTCGACGTCGCGGGAGCGCCAGAACTGCCGTTCGAGGGGCCGTGCCTCAGGCAGAACAGCCCATGAGCGGTATGCGAGCGGCTGACCGCCCGACATGCGGTCGAGCACGAGGCGCAGATTCCATTCGCGCATCCCGTAGCCGAGAAAGAGGAAGTGGCTGCGCCGCAGGCGCGCGCCGACACCCACCGGGATCGCAGCACCCACGTCCCCACCCGCGAAGTAGCCGATGTAGTCGTCCTCCGTCATGACGACGCTCTCCTGGTCGAGGCCGCCGTGCAACTTGAGGAGGATCGTCCGCCGCTCGAGCGAGAGCTCCGTGGCATAGGTGTTCGGCAGCTCGACGACGCGCGACTCGCCCCCGGGCGCTCGATGGGCGAAGCGGCCGCGATCGCGCCCCGACGCGATGTACGAGACCACGTCGAACTCCTCTTCTGCCTCGAGAAACGCCTGCTCCAGGGCGAGGTCGTAGCTCGTCGTGACGAGCAGCTGGTTGGGAAGGCCGCGCTGGCGCAACAGCCGCGGCAGCGACGCGAAGAAGCGATGGACAGCAGTCGGACCAGTCGTCTGCCCGATGAGCTCATGCAACTCGTCGCGGAAGCGGTCCCGCCCCGCGCGTAAGCGCGACGAACTGCGCCACGCGGGTCAAGTCATCCCCGCTCTCGGGATAGTCGAATCGCTGTGCAAGGCGCCCGGCGAGCATCGCCGCATCGGTGCCGAGCACCGGGACGAGCCGGCCTGCAAGCATTGCCTCGGCCACTTCGGCGAAGTGCAGCTCGTCAACCGACGCCGACGCGAAGTGTGGCCGCGGCACCTCCTGTCGCAAGATCTGCGCATGTAGCTGCTGCAACTGCGGGCTGGGTTCGAGGCCGAGCTCGTTCACGAGCTCGTGTCGCGCGTCCTGGTAGGCGCGCAGCGCGTCCGCCTGGCGACCGGAGTGATAGAGGGCGAGCATCAGCTGACCACGCAGTCGCTCTCGCAGCCGGTGCTGCCGCACAAGGCCCTCCAGCTCCGGCACGAGCTCCGCGAACCGCTCACAGGCGAGCTCTGCGTCGACGCAGTCTTCGAGCACAGCGAGGTGCAGCTCCTCGAGTCGGCCGACTTCCGGCGCGAACGGCTCGAAGGCGAACTCGGCCAGCGGCTCTCCCCGCCAAAGGCCGAGTGCTTCACGCAGACGCTGCGCGCGCTGCGCCGGCTCGAGCTCGCGCGCCGACGCCACGAGGCCTTCGAAACGACCGAGGTCGACCGAGCCGGGCTCGACGACGAGCCGGTAACCAGGCGCGCGCGTCTCGAGCACCTCCGGTCCGAGCAGCTTGCGAAGCGCCGAGATCGAGTTCTGCAGCGACGTCGTCGCCGTCCGTGGAGGCTGCTCCCCCCAGAGCGCATCGACGAGGAACTCGGTCGAGACCACTTGATTCGGACGCAGGAGCATGAGCGCAAGAACGCCGCGCTGCTTCTGGCCGCCCAACGCAAGAGGTTCGCCGTCCGCGGCGAGCACCTCGAGAGGACCGAGAATCCTGAACTCGGGCACAGACGCGTTGTAACGGGTCCGCCGGTCGATTACGAGGGCCCGCGGCGGCCCGTTAACCGGGCGTGAGCGGCGCATTAAGGGTCGATTTGGGTGCCGCCGGACGGTGGCGGCATGTCCACCGAAACCCGCATCTCCGTCGCCGCGGCCGTCTGTGCCGCCGCCCTCGCCGCCGTCCCCGTGACGCCGGCCCAGCAGGTTCCGCACCTCGCCCAGACCCACACCTCGCACGAGCGGCTCGACTCCGACGAGATCGGCCTGATGGGCAACGCCGGCCACGCGGCCGACTCAGACAAGCCCAAGGTCACGGCCTACTTCGACAGCGAGAGTTACCGGCCGGGGGAGGTCGCGCATCTGGTCGTGACCGACAGCGCCCCGCGCGTCGCGGTCCGCTTCTTCCGCGCCGGCGGCCAGACGAAGGACACGCTCGCCAACGACGTGATGCTCGGAAAGCCCGTGTCCGCGATCACGTCGCTCGGCGCCGTCCACGGCCGCCTCACCGCATCGCTTCGGATCGGCAACTGGCCGAGTGGTGTCTACTTCGCGCGCCTGACGGCACCGGGCTCTCGCGTGGGATATGCCCCCTTCGTTCTTGCCCCGCGCGTACTCGGCGAGCACCGCATCGCGGTCGTGATGCCTACGCAGACCTGGCAGGCCTATAACTTCCGCGACGACAACGGCGACGGCGATCCTGACACCTGGTACGCCGGCTGGCACACGCACACTGCGCGACTCATCCGCGCGTTTCTCAACCGCGGCGTTCCCCCGCACTGGAAGCAGTACGACGCACCGTTCGTCCGCTGGTTGGTGCAGACCCACCGCAACGTCGACGTTCTCTCCGACGCCGAGCTCCGCAATGTGCGCAACGGCGACGCTCTCGCAAAGGCCTACACCCTGATCGTCTTCTCCGGTCACCACGAATACGTCACATCACACGAGTACGACGTCGTCACCCGCTACCGCGACCTCGGCGGCAATCTCGCCTTCCTCGCTGCGAACAACTTCTTCTGGAAGATCACGATCACGAAGAACGTCATGACGCGGGTCGCCGAATGGCGGGATCTCGGTCGGCCCGAGGCAGCACTCATCGGAGTGCAATACCGGGCGAACGACCGCGGTGGACACAGGGGCCCCTGGATCGTCAGGAACTCCGGCGAGGGCATCTCGTGGCCATTCCGGAACATGCATCTCTCCAGCGGCGACGGCATCGGCGTGGGCGGGATCGAGATCGACGCGACGTCAGACGCCTCCCCGCGGAACGTCCAGATCCTCGCGGAGATCCCGAACCTCTACGGGCCCGGCTTCACTGCCCAGATGACGTACTACGAGACTCCGGCCGGCGCCAAGGTCTTCGCCGCCGGCGCCTTCTCGCTCGCCGACAGCGTCTGGAAGCCCGGTGTCCACAGGCTCGTGACCAACATCTGGGAACACCTCAGCAAGCCCTAGCTCACCGCTGGTGCCGCCGGCCCCGAACCCACGCGCTGCTCAGAAGCTGACGACGGTCCCGACGGCCGGCTGGACGAAAGCGTCGGGCATTGCCCGCGCAAGGGCGTGAACTGCCTTCCACCCTGTGCAGTGGGCCGGAACGACGCGGCCGACCTCTGCAGCGACGAACGCGTCGACCGTCGGACCGATGATCGTCTCGAAGAGCCCGCCCGTGAGGTGAAAGCCGCCGATGAAGCCCGCGACTCGGTGGACTCCCGTGAGTCGCTGCGCATTTCGCATGACGTTGACCGCACCGGCGTGCGAGCAGCCGGAGACGATCACGAGGCCCTTGCCGTTCACATTGACGATCACGTTCTGGTCGTCCCAGATCATCGGATCGGGCTCCCAGCCGGCGTCCGACCGCGCGTGGTGGATCGGGAAGCCTTGCTCGAACTGCGTCGACCGCTCGACCTGTCCTGAGACGAGAACCCTTCCGTCGAGGAGCAGCGTCTGCCTCCGCTCCTCGACGACCTCGAGCCCTTCGGCTTCGAGGTCGCCACGGCTCGGCGGCGGCAGGCGCAGTTCGGCTCCGGTGGGGAAGACGAGCTTGCGCTCGCGCCACGCTTCCGGATGGATCAGCAGCGGAAGCCTTCGTCGGCCGAACCGGCGAAAGAGTCCTTCCAAGCCTCCGTGGTGGTCGGCGTGGCCGTGAGAGATGACGATCGCGCGCAGCTCCCCGACCGGGATGTCGAGAACGTCGAGGTTCCGCCCCAGGGCCGCGGGGGTCAGGCCGCCGTCGTAGAGCAGCGGGATCTGCTCGCGGCCGGATCTGACCGTGACGAGCGCGGAGAAACCATGCTCTGCGACGAGTTGGTTGCGGTCGGCGAGGTCGTACGCGTGATAGCGGTGGACACCCTCGGCCCCCGCCATCAGGAGGTCGACGAAGTTGTCGACGACGATGGTGACGTCGACGCCGTCGACCGCTTCGAGCGTCACGGTCTCCGTCGCAAGACCTGAGCCGAACATGGAGCAGAGCGTATGCACGCAGGCCGACGGGTCGCAAACTGGGGGAGGGTGAGCACACCACGGTGCTCACCCTCCGTCCCGCGACGTTCAGGGGCCGGCGCAGACCGACGCCGAGCCCGTGAGGATCACGCCCGCGGATGTACTGACCAGGTCGCCGACCCGGGCGACCCGCTGGCAGCCTGACGCGCCGTCGTTGATCGTGACGAGAGTCCCGCGGAGGTTCAGTGCTCCGCCGGCTTGCACGTTGAGAGCGACGGCAACGTTCTCGTCCCGGTTCCCTCCGACGTCCAGGCTCGCGCTCCCGCCGACCGTTTCCGTGCGAGCCGCTCCGACCACGACGTTCTCGTTCACATCGACCCTCTCGGCGCGGCTGCCGTGGATCGTGATCGCCTGGTTGTGATCGACCGTCTCCGTGCGGCTGCCGTGGACCGTGAGCGTCTCGTTGTTGTCGACCGTCTGGGTCCGGTCACCGAAGATGTGGACGGTGTCGGAGTGGTCGACGGCGGTTGTGCGATCGTGAGCCACAGAGTGCGTCTCGTCGTGGCCGACGCTCACGTCCAGGTCGCCGCCCACCGCGACGTTCTCCGAATTCGCAACCGTCTTAAGCGTACCGCCCTTGACCGACACGGTTCCGGTGCTCGTGACGTTGACGCCGCCGCCGCTCGGAAGGGTGATCGTCGAGTCCGGACTCTTGATCTCGACGCCGGTGTCGGCGACGGTCAGCGAGAACTGACCGTTCGGGCTCGTGAAGGTTCCGGCGAACGGCTGTCCATCCACGCCGTTCTGGCCGCTGCAGACATACGCGGTCGAGCCGCTCGCGCCGGTGATCGCCGCGCCACCCGCCGGACAGTGCGAGTCGCCCGGTGACAGCTGGGCCACGGTCGGGCTGACGCCGGCCGTGCCCGGTGCGCCGGCGGCGCCGGTCTGCCCCTGCTGGTTCCAGCTGATCGCCGCCTCGAGCGCCGTGCAGTGACTCATGAGATTGCTGCTCGGCAACGACGGGTCGATCAGCCTGATCGTCCCGACGCTCTTGAGCATGCACGCCGAGTAGACGTTGCCGCTACCGGGAATCGTCGCGTACGCGATTCCACCCGCCGTCACGAACAGCACCGCGACGGAGATCGCGAGCCGGCGCCGGCGGCCGCCAAAAAGGTGCCTCATCGAGACTCCCTCCCCTTGGACCCCTGGTGTGCGTCCCTGAACCACCGACATTGAAGGTCGACCGAGGGGCGGTCAAGACAGAAAAAGGGCCGCCTGTTGGCGGCCCTTTCTCGTTTTGTCGAGTGCTTGGTCGGTGCTAGGTGTGCGACGCAGCGAGCACCGGGACGAGGTCCCCGGCCTTGGGGCTGCCGAGACCGGTGACGGCATCCCACCCGCGTGTGGCGGGGAAGCCGGTGATCGGCGTTCCCGGTGCGCCGGCGGGCACGTTGTTGTCGCCCGTCACCACGTCGTGGAAGCGGGAGGACGGCGCGCCGAGCCCGTAGAGCGTCGGGTTCATGAGACCGATGCGGCCGTGAGCGACTTGGTCGGCCATTGCGACGAGGCCCGCCCATTGTGGCGACCCGGCACTCGTTCCACCGAAGCCGAAGATGAACGTACCGGCCGCGCCGCAGAAAACGGCCTGTGCATCGGTGCAGGTCATGATCACGAGGATGTCGTGTCCGAGCGAGGCGGAGTACGCGACATCCGGGACGCCGCGCGCCCGTGAGTTGACGGCGTTCGCCTGGTAGGCAGGCCTGGGATAGACGATGCTGAAGCCACCGCCGCCGGCGATGCCGAGGCCTTCGTTCCAGGCGCTCTCCGAGATGTAAAAGCCTCCCGGGGTGACCTCGAAGCTCGGGTTTGCACTGGTCGAGGTGGGAAGCGTGCCCGTCGGCGGTGTGGCGACGAGATCGGTGCCGCCGACTCCGGTGACGTTCGGATCGCTGGCGGGCGTGCTTGCCGCCTTGATGAAGCCCGGCCCGTCACAGCGCGGTTGGGCCGCGCCGCTATCGCCGGATGAGGCGAGGAGCGTGATGCCCTGCGCCGTCATCGTCTTGAACAACGCGTTCTGAGCGCTCAGGAGGCTCGGGTTCATGCACTGCTCAGCTTCGCCGAAGCTCTGCGAGACGACGTCGCCGAGATTGTGATCCGACACGTACTTCGTCGCCGCAAGAATGTCTGCGTCGTTGTTGGACCTCGCAACGACGAGCGTGATCTTTGCGGCGGGTGCGATGTAGTGCGCCGTGTTGACGTCGAGGGTTGTTTCAGCCTTCCACCCGAAGCCGTTGGCGGGCGTCGTGGGCGCAATGCCGAAGGGTGCGATCACCTGGATCGTCTGTGCCGGCAGGCCCCAGTACCCGTTGTTGAGGTCGAAGTCCTGCTGCAGTGTGTTGCTGCCGTACGCGTCGATGATCACGATGGTGCTGCCGGCACCCGTGATCCCCTTGTTCAGCAAGGGCTGGAAGCCGTACGCGTTGCGGATCTGATTCGGGCCGTAACACGTGCCGTCGAGCTGGCATTGGCGCAGCCGGCCCGGCTGGTTCGCCGGAGCGCCGAGCGCGCCCAGGTTCTGGACGAGCGGTGTCGCTCCGACTGCCGGCGTCATTGTGTGGACGGCCGACCGGGAATGCCCGGCTGCGGTGAACGCGGCAGCCGCGATTGCTGCGGCAAGCACGGCGAGAATCGAGAGCCGTGCCCACCTCGTAGGTGTGGCCTTCACGACTTTCTCCCTTTCGTTTGCCCGCTTGAGCCGTCCCCAGCGACTCTCCCGTCGCCGCCAATCTTGCTCCGCGCGTTGGCGTTTTTCAAGAAGGGATCGGAGCGCCCAGGTCCGCCGTCCTCCCTCTACACTTCGTCGTATGAAGCGCCTCGCGGTAGCCGCGTTCGTCGCTGCGGTGGTCGCGGGACCGGCCGCGGCCGGCGGCATCGAGTCGGCGACCGCAGTCGTGTCGCCGGGCCTCGTGTCGCACCGGACGACGCTGACCTTGAAGCTCCATTTCGAGATGACCTGCGGCAAGCCGGGCGTCGGTCCAGTGAAGATCCAATTGCCCGCGAAGATGCGGCTGACGCCCGCACTCGCCGTTCGGATCGGAACAACCCTGACGCAGGCGAACGTCTCGGGACAGAAGATCACGGTTCAGCTCCCGCAGCCATCCGGTGTGTCGTGCATGTCGATCGCTCCCGGGACGCTGACGCTGAACCTCGCGGGCGTGCGCAACCCGGCGACGGCCGGCACCTACTTCGTGCACGCACACCTGCGTGACATGGCGTTCACCGCGCAACTCGCAGTGCGCGCGTAGACACGACACGCGGCGCCACGGGTTGGTGCGTCAGCTCGACTTGCCGGTCTCGATCCAGCGTTGGAAGAGGTCGACCTGTGCCTGTGGCCACGCGCTGTCGCACGGCATGCTGCCGTCTTGGAGCACGGCGAGGATGGCGTCGGCGTGTTGGCTCACGTCGTCGTACGACCAGAGATCGAACTGGGACTGCATCGACTCGCGGTCGCGCTCGCGGAACAGCGGCTTGACCTGAGTCTCGAAGCTCAGAGGCTCATTCGGGTCCTGAGTCACGGTCGCTCCTTTCTCGACGCCTCTGCGAGCCTACACCGAGCCGCCGTCTCGACGGGACCAGATCAGGAGATCGAGGATTCGCACCTCGCTGAGCCCGTGGTTGCGCTTGGCGAGCTCCTTGTGGACCGCTCGAAGCGCCGCCCGGTTGCGGTCCAGATCGCGTTTGTAGCCGCGCACGAGCGCGAGCGCGCGCTCTCCGAACGGAGCCTGAGCTCCGAGGTCGTCGTCCCGCAGGTACTCCTGGACGACGCTGTCGACCATGGGGATCAGCGCCGGGCGCTTTGGGTGCAGCGCCTTCGTCATCTTCGAGAAGCCGACTCCGCGAATGTCCGCGAACGCGTCGACGAGCTGCATCAACGCCGGCCACGGCACCGACCTCGTCGCTGCTGCGAGTGACGCATCGGGTGCGATGGCCCGCAGAGCTCGCTCGATCGCGCGGCGCCGTTCGAGTATTACCGCGATCTCGGCCGCCGAGATGCGGGCGCCGCCACGGTTGGCGAGCCTGAGGTCCGACTCGCCGAACGAGGTCGGTCGCGAGGGTTCGCGCACATCGAGATGCCAGGCCTCGACGTAACCGAGCACGACCGTCAGGGGATCTTCGATCTCGATGCCGTTCCGAAGGACGACCGTTCGGGCCGGGCTGATCGTCACCCGGTCACCGTAGCCCCTAGCCGAACGTGAACACGTACGCCTCGGCCCCGGGTTCGAGGAACGTGATCTCCAGCGTCCGCTCGCGGACCGCGTCGTGCGCGCGCACGAGCTGGTAGAGGCGGCTGGCCCGGAGCAAGCCGTTCCCGTCCTCGTCGACGTCGACGCCGTGTGACGGGCCTGGAGCCTGGCCGTCGAGGAGCACGCGGAAGGGAATCGGCTCATGCGCGCCGGGGGAGAGCACGAGATGCGCGTCGCGCGCGTCGAACCGGTAGGCGATGCTCCCGCCGGCCTCATCGAGCACCACCTTCTCACGCCCGATCGTCCACACGCCGGCGAGGGCCCAGTGGTTGAACGGGAGGTGCTCGGGCAACTCGTAGGCGCTGCGTTCGTCGAACGATCTACCGCCGGGTGAGGAGAAGTGCTCGCTGCGCTCGTAGCCGAGATACGTCTCGGGCGTCCGGAGGTGGTTCCAGTCTGCTTCCGCTTCGACGCCGAGCCCTTCGACGGCGACGAGTTCGCGCTCGACACCGAGCAGCCGCTGGATCACGCGCTCCGATTCCTCGTAGCGTCCTTCGCCGAAGTGCTGGTCGCGGATGACGCCGTCCGCGTCGACGAAGTAGAGCGCCGGCCAGTAGTGATTGTCGAAAGCGCGCCAGATCTTGTAATCGTTGTCGAGAGCGACCGGGTAGTCGATCTCTCGCTCTGCTACCGCCTGCCGAACGAGGTCGAGATCGTGCTCGAGCAAGAACTCCGGCGTGTGGACCCCGATCACGATCAACCCGTCATTTCGGTAGGCGTGCGACCACGCACGGACGTACGGCTCCGTGCGCAGCCAGTTGATGCACGTGAACGTCCAGAAGTCGACGAGGACGACGTGGCCGCGTAGCTCGGTGGGGGCGAGTGGCTCGGAGTTGAGCCACCCTGTCGCCCCATCGAGCGAGGGCATGTGCACGTGTCCGAACCCGGCCATGGAGCGAAGCGTACGACGTCAGCCGCGCGCCGCGACCTCCCATACCGTCGGCGGGCCCGAATCGCCGCACGAGATCTCGGCGAGCGAGGCCAGCGCCTTCAGCATTGGTGCGCCGCAGTCCACGAGCGGCCGCGCAACCTCGTCGTCGGTCTCCCAGAGTACGACGAGCAGCCCGCTCCCGGTCTTCCGATCGAGCAGGCTGAGCAGACCGGAGAAACCATGCTGCTCGCGGAGTGCGGTGACGAGCTCCCGGATCGCGAGCGCCAGCTCGTCGATCCGCTCGGGCGTCGTGCCGCTCTCGATGATCTGCGCGTACACCGCGTGTTCGCTCGCTCGGCCGGTCGCCGTGCGACTCAGCAGGAGAACGATCCCTTGATCGTCCTGCCGGACAGGTCAGTTCCCACGAACGTTCCCGAGTGGAGACCCTCGTCGAGGACGACTCTTGACCCGGCGGCTCTCGACAGCGAGACATGCCGCCTGCCGACGACGATGGCGAGGCTCGCGTGCGTGCCCCGATACGAGCCGGCCGCGGCCCCTGGGAGAGAGATGCCGAAGTAGGACAGCTTCTCGCTCGACCCGATCACGAGGGTGCCGCCGACGTTCACTGCGAAGCCTCTCGTGTGCCGACAGGAGCCGCTGGCGAACCGGTATGTGGTCTTCCCGACTGTCGCCGTCGCGCGTGCCGGGCCGCAGAAGATGCGGGCGAGCCCGCCGTCGATCGTCGTCACGCCGGGCGTGCAGGGAGTCTTCGACGCTGCGCCCGCCCATGCTGCGGCTGCCCCGCTGTATCCGGCAGCCATGACGTACATGACTGCAAGGGCGGCCGCGAGTTGTCGAACAGGTGTAACCATCTGCGTTCCTTTCCGCGTTGTTTCTCGAGTTTCGAGACACATCGCATCGTGGGACGTGCGCGCGCGCACTCGCACCGTGGCAGCCCCCCTGCGTTTCGCAGACGAGCTACGACGCGCTACGCTCAACGGGGAATGGAGCCCGCGGTCGCGCCGGGAATCCCGCTGCTCGAGCGGAGCGAGGAGCTCGCACGCATCGAATCGGTGTTCGAACGTGCACGCGACGCGCGCGGCAGCTTCCTCGTGATCGAGGGGCCGGCCGGAATCGGCAAGACGGTGATGCTCGGCGCGACGCGCGACGTCGCAGCCGGCCACGAGATGCGCGTACTGCGCGCGCGGGGCGCCGAGCTCGAGCGAGAGTTCGCGTTCGGTGTCGTCCGTCAGCTCTTCGAACCGGCCCTCGCGGATGCTGACGACGCCGAACGAGCTGATCTGCTCGACGGCGCGGCCGGGGTCGCCGCCGCGCATCTCGGGCTTCCCGGCGCCGGGCGGACAAACGAGGTTCCCGCCGCCGGCGGTATCGACCCGTCGTTTGCGATCCTGCACGGCCTGTACTGGTTGTGCGCCAACCTGGCGACCGACCGTGCGTTGTGCCTCATCGTCGACGATGCGCATTGGGCCGATGCGCCGTCGCTCCGCTATCTCGCGTTCCTTCTCACCCGGCTCGAAGAGCTCAATGCCGCGCTCGTCGTCGCTGCGCGTCCTCACGAGAGCGGCACCGACGCCGACCTGCTCGCGACGATCACGACGGATCCGATCGCCGAAGTCATTCGGCTTGCGCCGTTGACGAGAGCCGGGGTCGAGCACTTCCTCGAGACGGCGCTCGACGAGCGACCCGAGCCGGAGTTCGCGGACGCATGTCTACGGGCGACGAGAGGAACGCCGTTTCTCCTTCGCGCGCTCGTCGAAGCTCTCGGCGCGGAGGGCATCGCGCCGCACGCGAACTTCGCAGCCGACGTCGAGCGAATCGGCGCCGAAACGATCGGCAGATCACTTCGGCTGCGCCTCGACCGGCTCCCCGCGCCTGCCGGCCGTCTGGCACGCGCCGTAGCCGTGCTGGAGCGTGGCGAACTGGTCCAGGCTGCGCGACTCGCGGAGCTCGATGAGGTCGAGGCCGCCGACGCCGCCGACGTGCTGACGGCGGCGGGCATTCTCGAGCCCGGTCGTCCGCTGACGTTCGTACACCCCATCGTCCGCACGGGCATCTACTCGGAGCTGTCGAGCAGCGAGCGTTCGCACGGACACCGGGCAGCCGCGCGTGTACTTGCCGAGCATCCGGGCGCGAATGAGCGCGCCGCCGAGCATCTGCTCGTCAGTGAGGCGACCGGTGACGACTGGGTCGTCGAGCGGCTCCTCGAGGCGGCGCGGGCCGCCACGCGAAGCGGGGCGCCGGAGTCGGCCGCCGTGTTCCTGCGTCGGGTGCTCGTTGAGCCGCCACGGCCGGAACAGCAGCACGGACTCCTGCTCGAGCTCGGGATGGCTGAAGCGAGCGCCGGCCTCACGGACTGGCCCGCTCATCTTCAGGCCGCCGTCGATGCGGCACCCGATCGCGCGGCCGGGGCCGATGCGGCGATCGCCCTCGCCCTCGCGCTGAGTCGCGCGCAGCGTTTCGCAGACGCGGTCGAGGTACTCGATCGAGCGTCGTCGCTGCTCGACGGGCAGCACTCCGAGCTGGCAGTACTCCTCGAGACCGCAGCCGTCGGCGCCGGGATGAACGGAGCGGTCACGGCGCCCACAGTCGCCGCCCGTCGCGAGGCAGTCCACGCGCGCGCGATGAGCGATCCGGACGCTCCTCCCGAGCTGCTCGCAGTTGCCGCATTCATCTCCGTCCTCACGAATGAGCCCGCTGCGGTGGGCGCCGAGCTCGCCGTGCGTGCGCTGCTGGCTGGAGCCGCGGCGCGCGAGCGAACGGACGAGCGGCCGTGGTACTCGTTCGCAACCTGGTTCTCCCAGGCGACGATCTCGCTGATTTGGGCCGAACGCTATGCGCAGGTGCGGCCGCTGCTCGACACGTCGATCGCCGAGGCACGCGCAACCGGAGACAGCAGCAGGCTCGCGGTCGGGCTCGCACATCGTGGTTGGCTTGCGCTTCGCCGAGGAGACCTGAGCGCCGCCGAGGCCGACACGCGGACCGCGCTTGCGGCGGCAGAGCTCCCGGCTCCGACGCTGTACCGCGTGCTCAACGGCGGCGTGCTGCTCAAGTCGCTCGTCGACCAGGGCCTCCTCGACGAAGCGGAGCGGGCCCTCGCGCCGCTCGATGCCGAGGCCGAGAGCGGATCGCTGACGGCGGCAGTCCTCCGCCTCTCCCGCGGCAGGCTCAGGGTCGAACGGGGTCTGGTCGCCGACGGGCTGGACGACTTTCTCGCAGTCGGGTCACTCACCGCGCGGGCGCTCGTCACGTGCCCGAGCTACATCCCGTGGCGCTCGGAGGCGGCGCTCGCCCAGCTCGCGCTCGGCGATGAGGACGCGGCGCGGGTCCTCGCAGAGGAGGAGCTCGAGCTGGCGCGTGCCTTCGGCGCACCCCGCGCCCTCGGCGTCGCGTTGCACGCCTCGGGTGTTGTCGTCGGCGGGGATCGGGGCGAGCTTCTACTCCGGGAGGCCGTCGACGCGCTCGCCGAAGGTGATGCAAGGCTCGAGCGAGCCCGTGCGCTCACCGACCTCGGCGCGCTCCTCCGTCGCCGCAACCGGCGGAGCCAGGCGCGCGAGCTGCTTCGCGAAGGGCTCGACATCGCACACCGTGCCGGCGCGCGCCCGCTCGCCGAGCGCGCGGAGACCGAGCTGCGCGCGACCGGCGCGCGGCCGCGCCGAATCGTCCTCAGCGGTGTCGAGTCGCTGACCGCAAGCGAACGGCGAGTGGCCGAGCTCGCGGCCCAGGGGCTCACCAACAGGGAGATCGCACAGACGCTCTTCGTCACAGCGCGCACTGTCGAAGGGCATCTCACGAGCGTCTTCCGCAAGCTGCGGCTCGACTCCCGCGACCAGCTCGCCGGGGCGCTCGCCAGCGCGTAGCGCAGAACAACAGGGGGGTCGCCACGGTGCGACCGCGTGCCCGGTCACGCGACGCTGCCATCGTGTACGCGCAACTCGTAGAGAGCGGCACCATGCCCGACAGGCGCGTGGAGCTCGACAGAATCGTCAGCGACCGGCTGATCCCCGCGCTCGAACAGGAACGCGGTTTCGCCGGCGTGTTGCACCTCGTCGACCGTGAGACGGGAGACGTGCGTCTGGTCGTTCTCTGGGAGTCGGCGGATCAGGCGCAACGGCCGCTGAACACCCGCGGTCCCGGCCTCCTCGAGGCTTGCGCGAGCCTCGCAGTCATCTCCACCGGCTCACCGCACCCGCATTCGGTGTGGGAAGTCGCTACCCGGGTCTGAGATGGGCGGCCACGACGAAGCCGATCCTGCAGCCTGGCAGGCCGCGTTCATCGAGCGGTTCAGGCGACAGGAGCGCGCGCGGCGACGGCTGCGGGAGTCGCGTCTGTGCGACGGGGAGCTCGAGACAGCACACCGGCGCGAGTGGGAGGCATCGGCGCCCGGGCGCCTGGGGGCACTGCTGCTCCGGGAGGTCGCGGCCTATCTCGAGTTCTACGTCATCGCTCGGGGCACGGCTTGATGCAGTGCGCAGAAAGACAGGGGGTGTTCCCCGGTGTGAAGACGCATGCGCAGCGGCGACCGTCTACGACAACGATCGAGGTCGGCCACAGAGAACCGGCCTCACAGTGAAAGGAGCATCTCGATGCCCAAGCTGATCCTGGCTGCCGGTACCGCGGCCCTTGTCGTGCTGGCGGCAGTCGCCGCGGTCGCGGCACACGGAGCGAGCAGCACCACTACCGCGAGCTTCAATCTGACGCCGAACCCGAAGTTCGTCCGGTGTCTCGCGAAGTTTCCCGACGATCCATCGCGGCCGCCGACGGCAAAGGTCACGGTTGTCAAGGGCAACCTCAACGACCACTTGACGCTGCACGTCGACAACATCAAGCCGAACCTCGCCTTCGACCTCTTCACCGTGCAACGGAGCTCGCTCGATGCCGGCGGCAAGCCGATCATCCCGGCGCCGAGCTTCGGGCTTGCGTGGTACCAGTCGGATGTCCAGGCAAACGCGACCGGCAGCGGTGACGTCGACATTCGGACGATCCTGGCCGACCAGATCTTCGGCGTGAACCTCGACCAGACGCCGCCGAACCCGATCAACACGTTCCACGTCGGCTTCTGGTTCAACAACCCCGACGACGCGAAGGCCTGCGGGTTCGACCCGACCAAGCCGACGCCGTTCAACGGCGAGCACCGGGCCGGTCCGCTGGCAATGATCAGCGTTCCGAACGGCAAGACGGGTCTCGGCCCGCTCTGCCTCAACCCGGACGCCTCACAGCCCAGCGGCTGCAATCCCTGACCGCACCGCATCTCTGCAAGTGCCAGAGAGATGAGCGGCGGGCCCGGTCGCACATGACCAGGCCCGCCGCGGGCGGCCCTACGAGGTGCTAGTTCGAGTCGATGCGCCCGAACAGGCCGTGTTGCTCACCGTCTGGTCCGGCCGCGAAGTAGAGCGTGTTCACCGGGCCAGAGGCGTTGCCGTTGCCGAAGCCGATGCCCCAGAGCCCATCGATGGCGATCGGCTGTCCGGCGCTGTCACGCAGTTGGCCGACCTTGGTGAAGCTGCCACCTGAGCCTTGGGCGAAAGCGTTGATGCGTCCGTCCCCGAAGTTGCCCACGAGGAGGTCACCGCTGAACTGACCGAAGCCGGCAGGTGCCCAGGCAAGTCCCCACGGTGCATTGAGGTCGCCACCGCTTGCGACACGCCCGAGCAAGTGGCCGGCTGTGTCGTAGGCATCGACGAATCCGAGACCGTGTCCGTCGACCTCGTCTTCCCGGTCAGCGTCCTGCTTTGCGTACGTGACGTAGATCAGACCGCCGAGGTTCTGGATTCCGAATGGTGCATAGCCGGCAGGAAGCGCCGGATCGACAAACGCACCCGGCATGTTGATCTGCATGAACGTTCCATCGAAGACGTCGACCCGCCCGTTGTGGAAGTCGGTCGCGTACAGGGTGTTTCCTGCGATCGCGAGACCCTTGAATATTGCGCCGTCTCTCCTGTGGTTCACGACCACGAAGGCGTGGGTCGAGGGCGCCGGCGGCGGAACGGCCGGATTCCACCCATGAATCGTCCCGTTTTCACTCGCGAACAAGAACAGCGCCGGGCCGGAATGACCCGCCTGGTCTTTGACGACGAACGCACTTCCTCCGTTGAAGACCATGCCGGTCGGCCCTCCCTCGACCTGGACGACCAGCGACCGTGCAATGCCGTTGCCGTCGTAGAGCGTCGAGACGTCGGTTCCGTTGTCCGCCACCCACCACGGAGTGCTCGGGCCGGCTGCGATCCCCCAACCGTTCACGAGATTCGCATCCATGTGCTCCGCCGGCACGCCTCCGTCCGAAACGAGATTGCGCACCGTGTACCCACTTCCGGCGGCATGCTTCGGCGCTGCCGAAGACACACCGGCGACGACGGCCGCAACTGCCGCAACAACCCCCAAGAGAACGACCAGCCGTGTCACCGACCGCGACACAACACGTTCCCTACCCACGAAACCACCTCCCTGTTGTCGACACACATCCCCGGAACTCCTACGGAGCACAGCGGGACGTGGTTTTCGACAAAGCAGACGGCGCCGTGCTGGTGACAAGAGGAAACGCCGCGAGCTGAGCCTGCTCGCGAACCGGTTCAGGGCCCCGGGCGAACGATGGTGGGGTTCAACAGCATCCCTGGGAGAGCCGGACGGATGAGGGCCGCGACGGCAAGGCTTCTCTTCGCCGGATCGCTCGGGAAAGGAGGCAGAAAAATGTCAGAGGACGCGTACTCGGTCGGGACCGACCGAAGGACGTTCCTACGCAACGCCGCGGTCGCCGGAGCGGGCGTTACCGCATTCGCTTCGCTGCCGGCGCTCGCGAGAGCCGCCGGGGGAATCACCTCCGGAGACGTCGACATCCTGATCGCGGCCGAGATCGCCGAGGCACTCGCGGTTACCACCTACACGAACATCATCGAGAAGGCGCCGTTCTTCACGCGCCTCGAGTCCGACGATCAGGGCTACCTCAAGGCCGCCCGCCAGGAAGAGATGTCTCACTACCTGCTGGAGCAGAGCGTCACCGGCAAACCGTCGCCGTTCACGACCTTCTACTACCCGCCGGGCATGTTCGCGTCGGCGCAGACGACTCTGAACGTGCTCGTCACCCTCGAAGATGCGTTCATCGCCGCCTACCTCGTCGGCGTACGTCAGTTCAGCACCGCCGACCTCCGCGTGACGGCCGCCCGGATCATGGGGATCGAGTCGGACCATCGCACGCTCGCACGCGTCGTCGGTCCCGGCGTCGCCGCTCAGGACAGCGGCCCGATCGAAGCGATCACCGGCATCCAGGGTGTCGCCGAGAGCGTCGATCCACCGAACAACAACGGCTACGAACGGACGCTCGGCTGGTCGCAGATCAGCCAGGCAGTCGCCGCGCTGCTGCCGTTCGCCTCGAAGGACGCGGCCGCCAAGGCCGGCTTCGACACCTCCAAGCCCTACACGTTCCATCCCTTCACACCGACGCTGCCCTCACCGCTCGGCGAGTTCCACTCCTTCGCCGGCTAGACCACACGCTCTCTCCGGGGCGCCCGGGTGCGGCGCGGGCGCCCCACGCACTCTCACCTTCGCCATGGTGGGTTATCGAGGGAAACGCCCGGTGCGCCCGGGTCGCCTTCGGGTCTACCGTCGCAGGACCGGTGGAGGGCTTCCTTCGCCACATCGAGCGAAGGGATCGAGATGAAAGCCAGAGGCTGGGCAATACGTGTCGCCGTGTTCGGTGCATTGTTGGTCGGGGGTGGGGCGATGGCGGCCGCGCCGGCATTCGCGCTCGGCGTGCCGACCAGCACGGCGCTGACTTCGTCGACGAATCCATCGACGGCGTGCAGCCTCGTGACATTCACGGCGACGGTCAGCGGCGCACCGTGGCCGGACTCTCCGCTCGGCCTCGTCGTGCTCGCAGACAACGGGTCTCCGATCGGGACCGTCCTGCTCGGATGGGACTTCAACCCGGACCCGATTTTCGGGACGCACACCATCCCGACGAACCACAGCTCGGGCACGCTGACCGTGGCACTGTCCGAAGGAACCCATGTGATCACGAGCGGCTACTTCGGCACCGACATCTTCAGCGTCGGTGGACCGTTGGTTCAGAACGTGACCGGCGCCACATCGTCGACGTCGGTCACGTCGTCCGCGAACCCGTCGGTGTTCGGCGCAGCCGGTGTCGTTCGACACGACCGTGTCGAGCTCGTGCTCCGGTTCGGTGGCAGGCTCGGTGCAGCTGCAGGCAGACGGAGCCAATCTCGGCGGCCCGGTCACGCTCGATGCGAGCGGCCACGCCTCCGTCACCGACTCGAGCCTTGCAGTCGGCGCGCATCCGGTTACTGCGACATTCACGAGCACGAACCCGGACGTCATGGGGAGCACGGCGTCGCTCTCGGGCGGTCCGCTCTTGCTCGGCGGCGTCCAGGTCGTCACTCCTGCCAACACCAGCACCACCGTCTCTTCGACCCCCAACCCGTCTGAGTTCGGCGGGCCGGTGAACGTCACTGCGACGACCACCGCCGACTCGCCAAGCACGGCTACGGCCGCAGGAACCATTCAGTTCCAGGACAACGGCACGGACATCGGAGCGCCGCAGGCGGTGGACTCCGGCGGACACGCTTCGATCAGCCGGACGGATCTCACCGTCGGCTCGCACACTCTTTCTGCGATCTTCACGAGCTCGAGCCCGAACTTCCACAACAGCACCGGTAGTACAACCCAGATCGTCGACAAAGCACACACCGTGCTCGTCTACGACGGATCTGTGAGCGCTGACTTCGACGACAGCGTCGTTCTCTCCGGCAGGCTCACCCGATCGGACAACGCTGCGCCGATTGCCGGCAAGACGGTCACGTTCACCATGGGCTCGGAAAGCTGTTCCCAGGTGACAGATGCGAACGGCGAGGCGGCATGCTCGATCACGCCGAGCGAGGCCGCCGGGCCATTCACGGTCGCAGCCTCATTCACCGGTGACGGCAACTACGTGGCGAGCGCAGACAGCAAGGCGTTCACCGTGACGAAAGAAGAGACGACCACTGCCTACACCGGTCCCACGGTGATCGCGCAGGGCAATCCCGTCACGTTGTCAGGACGTTTGCTCGAGGACGGTGTTGCACCGATTGCCGGACGAACACTCACCCTCACACTTGGAAGCGGCGTCGGCAGCCAGAGCTGCGTCACCGGCCCGACTGACGTCACCGGGAGCGCTCAGTGCACGGTGACGAGCGTCACGGTCGTGCAAGGCCCGAATCCCGTGCAGGCGAGCTTCGCCGGAGACGGCTACTACCTGCCGTCTGCGGACGCAAGCAAGAGCGTGATCGTCTTCGCATTCCCGAGCCGGGGCATCTTCATCCTCGGCGACCAGGCAACCGGTGCGACTCGCACCTTCTGGGGTGCGCAGTGGGCCAAGCAGAACGGTCTCAGCGGCGGCTCCGCGCCGTCTGCCTTCAAGGGGTTCGCGGATGCACTCAGCTCCACGCCGCCCGTCTGCGGCGGCAGCTGGACGAGCTCGCCCGGCAACAGCTCGTCGCCGGTCACTTCCATCCCGGCATACATGGGGACAGCCGTATCGAGCGGCGTCACGAAGGACGGCGCCGCAATCTCGGGAAACATCACCAAGATCGTCGTCGTCGTCACCGCTCCCGGCTACGCAGCCGACCCCGGCCACGCGGGCACCGGAACGATCATCGCCACCTACTGCTGAGCGTCGACCGCGGAACGGTCGAACGCTGACCAACCGAGTCCTGCGAGCCCGCCCCGGCTCGCAGGACTCGACAGCATTTGCCCCAACCGCCACGTCCTTCACCTGATACCGGACGTGGCACGAACCCTCACGTCCGTCACCTGATACCGGACGGGTCTGCGGAGGCCGCGTCGCTCACCTGCTGCAGGACGCGCGTGCCGTCCGATCTCATAGGCTGTCGGAGAGACCACCCGCGGAGATCGAGGTGAGCATTGGATCGTGAGCAGTTGCGCGCGACGCAGGAGCCGCTGAAAGAGCGCTACCGCGCCGAGCCGGCCGAAGCGCTCGTGACGTTGCGGGCGTCGGGCGTGATCGGCGAAGGCATCACGTGTTCCGTCGACACGGGTCGTGCGCTCGCCGAGGCGGGGCTGCACCCGGCGACCGGAGGCGACGGGCTCAGCCTCTGCTCGGGCGACATGCTGCTCGAGGCGCTCGTTGCGTGTGCGGGCGTCACGCTGGGTGCGGTCGCTACCTCGCTCGGACTCGACGTCGAGAGCGGCGTCGTCCGTGCCGAGGGTGACCTCGACTTTCGCGGAACGCTCGCCGTCAGCAAGGACGCTCCGGTCGGGTTCACGTCGATCAGGTTGAGCTTCGAGCTCGAGAGCGATGCGACGGACGCGGATCTCGACACACTGCTGCGCCTCACGGAGCGGTACTGCGTCGTCTACCAGACGATCGCCGTCACGCCTGCGCTGAATGCAACCTGGGCCCGCGCGACTCCGTAGCGCGTAGCCCGGTCTTGAACGTCAGGGCTCGCTGCTCGTCAGTGGGTGCCGCCGCCGAAGTCGTCGACGTGCGATGCCCGAGTCTCGACGGCGATGTACCCAGGGCCTGGATATGTCGTGTCGCTGACCGATGTGACCGGCGTCCATGCGGCCGTCGGGCTCGGGGAGTACCAGGCGGTGATCGTGGAGCCGACGACCGTGATTCCGATGCGGGAGCCCGCCGTCAGCGACTGCGTCGCTGCGGTGCCGAGCTGCGGTGCGGGGCCGCTGTCGAGCTGGCGGATCGTCCAGCTGCTGCCGCTCACCTGCGTGCAGTAGCCGGAGCGGTTGCTGGTGGTCGGGTTGGCCATCCGGGCGCAGACGCGCACTGCGTCGGCGGAGAGCGTGGTGACGGTGACGTATGCCTCGCTGTCGGGGCCGAACTGCCGTGCAGACCAGTAGTTCCACGCGAAGCTCGTGGTTGACGGATCGAAGGCCTCTCCTGCCATGACGTTCAAGTCGACCAAGCCGCCGAAGATCTGGCCCCAGTTCGCGCCGATTGGGCCGGCGGCTCGGTTGAAGTTGTCGAGGATGGGATCCTTGGGGCCGCCGGACGGAGGTGTGACCACGCCCGACACCACGCCCGAGACCGCGCTCGTAGCCGCACGCGATCCAGCCGAATTCGAGCCCGTCACCACAACCCGCACCGTCCCGCCAACATCTGCGCTCCCAAGCAGATACGACGACCCCGTCGCCCCGGTCACAGAGACACATCCCGCGCCAGAGCTGTTGCAGCGCTGCCACTGATACGCGAAGCTCGGCGCCGGCGATCCCGTCCAACTGCCCGGATTCGCCACCAGTGACTGACCCTGCACCGGCGAGCCGCTCAACGAAGGCAACACCGAATTCGCGGGCGCAACCGGGGTGCTCGTACCGATCGTCCATGTGTACGAGGCGGTGGCTGTCGCGCCGTTGGCGCCCGTTGCGGTAACGGTGAAGGTGTGCGTTGCCGGGCTGAGCGAGGTGTAGGTCTGCGTGGTCGCGGAGGTGCAGGGGCCTGTTGGCTGGTTGTCGAGTCGACATTGCACGGTCGCGACGGCGTCGCCGGTGGAGAAGCTGAAGCTGGCCGAGGTCTGTGCAGTCGGGTTGGCGGGCTTGGAGGCTGCGGCGATCGTCACGCTCGCGGGTGCGGGATCGAGCACGACCACGGCGACCGTTCCGGTCAGCACAGGCGCGCCGGAACTCGGAGGGAAGGGCGGGTAGGTGGGCTGGGTGGTGGTGGAGAGGAATGGTGAGACGGCGACGAGGTAGACGCCGGTCGGGTCGATGTCGAGGCCGGGAGCGCGGTTGAGGAGCGTTGTGCTCTTGTAGCCGCCGGCGAATCGGGGCGCGTTCGGGTCGGAGACATCGACAGCCGAGACCGAGGCCGCGTATGTCGCAGCGACATAGACGAACTTCCCCAAGGTCTTGATCCGGTAGGCGCCATTCAGCCAGGTCGAGTTCGTGACGACGCCAAGAAGCTGCGGGCTGGCCGGGGTGTGGACGTCGACGACGGCGACGCGTCCGACGCCCTGCGCCTGATCGGCGACATACGCATAGCCGTTGGCGACGGTCACGTCGACGTCGAAGGCGAGTTTCGACGCGTCCTGCGGCGAAGCGACGATCACCGGCGCAAGCGGGTTCGCAATGTCGAGTACCGTCAACCGGTTCGCATACGAGGCGGTCACGAAGGCGTAGTGGCCGGAGATCGCGACCGACGTCGGGTGCTTCAGTGCACCGCTCCCCGTCCACGGCGCCGGAAGGCTGCTGTTCTTGACCGACGCGACGACAGTCGGCGCGGCCGGGTTCGAGATGTCGACCACCGTGAACGCATCACCCACGCTCGTATTCGGGCACGGCTGCCCGCTCAAACACCCCTGCGCCGCGACGTACGCGTACTGGCCCTGCACCGCGACCCCATACGAGCCGAACAAGCGCACCGCATCATGCACCGAGCCAACGATCGCCGGGTGCGAGGGATTCGTTGCGATGTCGAGGATTGTCAGGCTGTTCCCGGTCCCGTCGTCGTTGCTGCTCGACCCACTCGGCCCGTTGCGGTTCTTGCTCACCACATACGCGAAGCCGTTCGCGATCGTGATGTTCGTGGCGTCCACGAGCGACGACGCGAACGCGCTCGTACCGGCAACCGCCGGATGACCCGGATCGAGCAGATCGACCGCTGCCACGACACCGCTGTAATACCCCGGCACATACGCGTACCGGCCCGCAATCGCCGTCGCCGTTCCACCCGACAACGAGCCTGCATTCGCGACCGATCCCGCAAGCGCGGGCGGCGTCGAAGCACCAAACGCAACACCCGGTGCACAGAGGGCGATTGCGATCGTGAGCAGTACCAAGAACGTGCGCCGGCGGCCAACGCGCCCGGCCAGGCGTCGCGTTGCAGAACCGGGAGGCTCAAACCCGTGCGTCGTTCGACACGGCGACGGCAACGTGGCGTTGAGCACGGCTGTCAAACGTACCGGGCGCGGCGGACGACTTGCCAGGTCCTCCGTTGCCGCTCGTCGGTACAGGCGCTGCTTCGCTCGAACGTCGTCACGTGCCAATTTCGTGTGGAGACTCGACGTCCACCCGGGCGCCGTTCTTCCACGACGACGTGATGCGCTCGACAACTGAAGCGCCGATGCCCACCCAGACCGTGTCCGCATTGACCAAGTGGTCAGTCCGTCACGAGTTCTGCAAGAGATGCATTCCCCCCAAACGCTCCGTTCACCCAAACCCGCCGGTGGGCCGCCGGCCGCGGGCACTCACTCGATGAAAGCACCTCCTCCGGAGTGTGTCTACGAGAGAGGCTCTCCCTCGTCCTTTTTTCGTCCCTCCTTCTCGCCCGTCTCGCGTCTAGGGACGGTTGTTCTGTGGGTTCCAGAGCGGGATCGGCGCCGTCGCCTGATATGCCATCCCATGCGGGTAGCTGATCAACTCGATGTCGGTGCCGAACGGCGTCTGGAAGTAGTTGATCGTCTGCCCGGCTGCAGGGCCTCCCGTGACGGCGAACGGTCCGAACCGCTTCTGTGCACCCTTGGACTGCAAGAACTCCACCGCCTTTTCGATGCGGCGCACGTAGAACGCGATGTGGTGCCCGCCCCAGTCGGAGTTCTTCCGAAAGGTGTGATCCTGGTCGGGTGCCGTGTAATCGAACAGCTCGACGCCCGGGCCGTTTCCGATGCGAATCATCCGTATCTGGTTGACGACGGCGCGCGGATCGACGTCCACGAGTTGATGCATGAAGTCGCCGGTCGGATCGCTGAACGGCCCGAACGTCAACGGGTTGATGCCACCGAGCACGTTCTCGAACCACGCGGCTGCTTCGGCGAGATTCGGAACCGTGATCCCGACATGGTCGATCCCGAGCAGCCCGGGAACCGTCGTCTGTTCCGAGCGGAGCCCGTTCTCCTTGGGCGACCACAACGGCTTGACGCCCGGTCCCTGGTAGGCCATGCCTTGCGGGTAGCTGATGAACTCGATGTAGGTCCCGAACGGCGTCTTGAAGTAGTTGATCGTCTGCCCCGCGGCGGGACCAGCCGTCAGTGGGAAAGGCCCGAGGAACTTCTCGACTCCCTTCGCCTCCATGTACGCGACGGCCGCGTTGATGTCGGTGACGTAGAACGCGATGTGATGTCCCGACCAGTCGGAGTTGCGCGGATGGGTCTGCCGCTGCTCCGGCGCCTCGTACTGGAAGAGCTCGATGTTCGCACTGCGACCGATGCGCACCACCGTGATCTGGTCGATTACCGCGCGCGGGTTCACGCCGAGCAGGTCGTGCATCAGGGTGCCGGTTGGATCGCTGATCGGACCGAACGACAAGGGCGCCGTCGCGCCCATGACCTCGCGGAACCAGTCGACAGCATCGGCGATGTTGGGGACGGTGAGCCCGACATGGTCGGCGCCGACGAGCCCGAGCTCGCCCTTGCCGATCCCGTCGGCCATTGCGCCGCCTGCGTTCAGAAGTGGGAGTGCCGTCGCGCCGGCGACAGCGGTCGCGCCCTTCTTCAGGAAGTCCCTGCGGTCACCACGAAACTCGTTGCTCACGTCCCTCACCCTCCCTCGATCGACCGATCCGACCCGCCGGGTTGAAGCCTCCCACAGAAGCTAGGGAATCGCGACGCCCTGCAGCACGACCGGATTGTGGATCGTGTAGTCCAGCTCGTCGGACTGAATGACGCCTGCGGGCGCGATCACGTCGACCGCCTTCGGCACGGTGGTCGGGTTGACCGTGCAGTGCGGATCCGCACTCGGCACTGCGCAGACGCCGAACTGGAACGCCTGCGGCGTCGACTGGAAGCCTCGCGCCTGATCGCTGCTGAAGCCGTCCTGGCCGGTCAGCACGACCGTGAACGCCCAACCTGACCCCGGCACGCCGAGGCTCGCCCGCGTCACCTTGAACGTGATGAAGCGGGAGATTTGGTTGGCGCTGATCGCAACCGTTCCGAGCGGGGTGCCGGAGGCGTCCTCGTAGCGCTGACCGAAGCCTTGCACCTGGATCAACCGGCTCCACGCGTCGGCCGGCGCTATCTGGAAGTTGCGCGAAGCGTTCGAGGCAGCCGTCGACGTCGTGCCCGGCGCGGCGCCTGGATCGTGGACGTACACGTCGACGAGCTGCGCGCCGAGCGGGCTGCCGAAGGTCGGTGTCAGGTCGCGCACCTTCACCCTGAAGATCACGTTCGTGCCGTCGTCGAAGACCTGGAACTCCTGGATGTCGAAGGCGCCCGGTTGGAAGTTGCCGGACGTCGGGTAGGCGTAGTTGCCAGGCCCGTTGTCGTCGTTGCTCGGGTCGGTGACGTCGAGCAGCAGCGTGCCGGGCACGAAGTCGAAGACGATGGAACGCTTCACGTGGGCCGTGCCGCCGCTCGCGCTCACGGCGACCACGTTCAGGACACTCGTCCCGCCCGTCACGACGACAGCAAGGCTGAACGAGCCGCCCGCGTCGGCCGTCGTCGAGGCGTTCGTCGTCAGGGAGTTCGCATCTGTGTTCGTCGCGGTGACGTAGACCGTGTTTCCGGGAGCCGTCGTGCCGGCGACAGTGACCGGCGAGCCGTTCACTGCGGTCAGATCGGCCGGGCTCGTGACAGTGAGCGGCGTCGTCCCCTGCGTGTGTGCGACGTAGCGCTGGAAGGTGCTCTGCGGGCGGTCACCGAGGCGGCCCGCGCCGATGTCGGCGAAGAGCCGGACGAATGACGCGGCCGACCAGTTGAGCGGGTCGGCAGAGCCCGCGGGCTCGCCGTTCGCGAAGCCGATCGAGGCAATGTCCGGCGGTGTCCCGAACGGTGAGGGCGGCAGATTCGGGCTCTCCCAGTCCTGCTCCGGGATCAGGCTGACACCGCCCGCGAACTGGTCCATGCCGTCGAGCAAGGACGCTGCGCCGGACGCGTCGCCGGTCTGCAGCGACTGCTCGGCGCGCTCGGAGGACAGCGCGGGCCAGAGGTGGCCGGTACCGACACCCGACGGCGCCCATGGCCGGCCGTCGCTTGCGTTGTCGCCGTAGCCGTCGCCGTTATAGCGGTGCCATCCAGGGCCGCTTGCGGTATTCGAGCGGATCGTCGCGTCCACGACCGGGAGCGACGCGAGAATGTCCGGGTCGCTTGCGGGCAGCTCGCCGAGCCGCGCGAGCTCGAGGAAGCCGGCGTCGATAACCGTGCGCTGGTCGAGCGTCGGCCCGCCGTTCCCGACGTTGTACGCGATCGCGGCGTTCGGGTCGCCGGTCTTCGAGAGGCGGATGAAGTAGCGCGGTGCGAGTGGGCCGTTGGTCGTGACCGTCCAACCCTTGATCGAACGCTGGAAGTCATCGGCGACGCCGCGCCAGACCGCGGCCGAGACCGTGTCGTGATTCGCGTCCGCGAGGTCGGCGGCGGCGACGAGCCCGGCGATCTCGGCTGCGATCGTCGAGGGCGAATAGCCGTCCTGCTCCTCCCACCGCTCGACGCCGAATGCGGGGCCGTGGCTCGCAACGAAGTTCGCAGCGGGCTTGATGTGATTTGCATAGAGCGACGGATCGGTGAGGTGGAGCTCGTCGGCCATCAGCAACGGGTACGACGTCTCGTCCAGCTGGGTGTTGAACGAGTCGGGTGCGGTCTTGCCGTTGACGAGGCTGTTGCGCGGCATCGACCCGTCCGCCTGCTGTTGCCGGTTGAACAGGAAGAGCGTCGCATCGCGCGCCGTCGCGCGATCGCCGTCGGCCATCAGCCCCGTCCAGATCTCATAGAGGTCGCGAGCGAATACCTCGCGGTACGAGCCGAAGTACGTATTCGCCGGGTCGCCCGCAGAGATCGCCTGGCCCCACGGCGACGTCATGCTCGCGACGATCGCACCGGGGAATGTCTTGTCCTCGGAGGCCTTCAAGACGTTTGCGTTGACGACGTACGACGCGCGGAGCTCGTTGACCCGTTTCCCCTTTATTCCCGGGATTCGACGCGGCGGGTCGTTGAGTCGACTGTCGTATGCGTCCCAGCCTTGCTCCGACTCCGCGCGCGCCCGATCGAACCTGTCTTGCAGGGCGCTCTCTGCGGTCTGCACGGCGCCCGCCTGGCTCGCACCGAAGCCGAGCGCCACGGTGAAGTCGAGGCTGCCGCCGCTGTTTTTCTTGCCGCCCGCGACTCGCGCGGTCTGGACGACGTTGCCGTTGCTCGCCGACGTATATGACGTCGTCAGCGCGCGCGACGTGTCGAGTTGGGTGAGCCCGTCGCTGGCGGCCCCGGCAAACCCGTTCGTGGTTTCGGCGAACGGTCCGTCGAGGGCGGCGAACACGGGCTGGGCATAGTCGCGGTTGACCGCGTTCGTCGTCGTGTTCGGATCGGACGCGACCAGGACGGCGTGGCCCGTGGAGGTATCCGTGGTCGCCGAATCGGCGCCGCCGTTGCCGCTTCCACCTCCGCCGTTGCCGTTGACCGTCGGATCGAAGCGAAGGTAGAGGCGCAGGTCGGCGCCGGGCTTGTTGCTCTTTCCGTTGTTCACCGTGAACGCGACCTTCATCAGGATCGCATTGGTGTCCGGGTCGGCGACGTAGTCCGTGACAATCGTGTACCGCCCGCTCGCGGCCACACTCGTGACCCGACATGACATGCCGGTGCTGTCCAGCGCCTCGGCCGTCGAGGTCATGTCTCGCGTCTGAAGGTCCGTGAACGTGGAACCGTCGGTGACGACGTACTGCAGCGTCTCGACGTTCGTGTTGTCGATCGTCGGGTAGTAGACATCGCTCAGCACGCCGTTCGCGACCGTGAACCACACCTTCGACGTCGTATTGCGCGCGGTCCCGAGGCAGTCCTTGCGCGCGAGGTCGAAGTGCGACAGTGCACCCGGCCCGTCTGCGGCGACGGTCGCCGTCGCGCTCCCGGCGCCCGAGGCAGCCATGAGAGCCACACACGTCGCGGCGGCGAGCGCAACGCCCACCGGCCGCCTCCCCTGAGGCAAGCCGCGCATAGGCCTTTTGACGCTACACCCGTGCGGGCATCCAGATCAAGCCGGTTCGCGCGGCGCTACGTCGAGAGTGGAGCCAGATCGAAGGACGTCGTCAGGTCCTGGCGGGCTCCGATCTCAGCCGACCGGTAGCCACTCTCGATGATGTCGATGACGTGCCGCGCGTGCTCGGCACTCACGGGTGTCGGCGTCCCGCGGCTCACGGACTCGACGAGCTGCATGATGTCCTCGAAGACGTGCTGCTCCTCGATGTTGCGGTGGCGCCCCACGACGTGTGGGAGGACACGCACCTGTGCGTTCCTGTCGCTCGGGGGAGCACCGCCCATCAACTCGCGGCCCGGGAAGTCGAAGGGCTCGCCGTTCAGGAGGATGCCCTCGATCGTCCCGCGCGTGCCGAAGTAGAGGCCGGCGCCGAACTGGTCGGTATGCGTTCCCGCCGCCGTTCCGTAGGCGATCGCAAGGACACCGCCGCCGAAATCGAGGAGGAGGATCGTGTTGTCGTCGGCTTCCGTGGAGATCCCGGCTTCGAGGAAGCGCCGCTCCGGGATCCGTATCCCGGACATGGCAACGACGGCTTGTGCAGGACCGAGGATGCTCGTCAGCTGGTGGAGGGCGTAGACGGTCATGTCGTACATCGGACCGCCGCCCGGCTTCCGGAAGTACCAGCCGGGGTCGATCGAGGCTCCACCCGGCGCGTCCCGTCGTTCCGGCTCGTCCTCGTGGTACTCGCCGAACGCACTGCCACACATGGCCCACGAGACCTCACCGATGGCGCCGGCCTCGATCAGCTCGCGCGTCCGCGTCACCTGCGGGAGGAGAACCTCGCCCGGAGACGCGACGATTCGCAGATCGCGCTGCTCTGCGAGGGAGATCAGCTCGTCGGCTTCGCGGACCGTCGTGGTCATGGTCTTGTTCGCGTGGACGTGCATCCCCGCCTCCAACGCGGCACGACAGTGCTCGTAGTGCAGCCCGATGGGGGAAGCGATGCTGACGGCGTCGATCTCCCCGTCCGAGAGCATCTCGTCGACGCTCGCGAACGCGTGCGGGATCCCGTAGCGCTCGGCTGCTGCTTCGGCTCGTTCGAGGACGGGGTCGCAGAGGGCCCCGACGGCGACGCGATCGCTCACGTCGTCCTCGGAGAGGTGGGGCAGGATGCCGCGCAGGGTCAGCGCACCCACGCCGACCACGCCGATCCGGAGCGGACTCGTCTTGGACACGCCGCTTCGACGCTAACCGATCCGTCGGCCGTTCGACGAGACTGTCGGTGATGAAAAACTGGGCCGGCAACGTCACGTACACCGCGTCGCACGTCGTACGGCCGCACTCGGCCGAGGAGGCGCAGGAGCTTATCGCGGGCACCGATCTCATTCGGCCGCTCGGAACGCGCCACTCCTTCAGCCTCGTCGCCGACTCCGCCGGGACGCTGCTCTCGACGGAGCACCTCGACCGCATCGTCGAGATCGCCGACACGACGGTCACCGTCGAGGCCGGCATTCGGTACGGAGAGCTCAGCGGCGTGCTCCAGCAACACGGCCGAGCCCTCTCGAACCTTGCATCTCTTCCACACATCTCCGTGGGCGGAGCAATCGCCACCGGCACGCACGGCTCCGGCGTGCGCAATGCATCGCTTGCCGCCGCCGTGTCTGCGCTCGAGATCATCGGCCCGGACGGTTCGATCCGCCGGCTGCGTCGCGGTGACGACGACTTCGACGCCTCCGTGGTCGGGCTTGGGGCGCTTGGACTGGTTGTGCGCGTGTCCCTCGACCTCGTCCCCGCCTTCGCGCTCCGCCAGTATGTGTTCGAGAACCTCGCCTGGTCGTCGGTCGACGCCGACCTGTACGACATCCTCGCGGGCGGCTACAGCGTCAGCCTGTTCACGTCATGGACGGAGCGAGGCGTCGATCAGGTCTGGGTCAAGACGACCGAATCGCTGGGCGGTCAGCCGAGCTACTTCGGCGCAACGCCTGCGGACTCGCCGCGCAACCCGGTTCCGGGAGCGAACTGGGAGAACTCCACCGAGCAGCTCGGCAGTCCTGGTCCATCGGGAGAGCGGTTGCCGCACTTCCGGCTCGGTTTCACGCCGAGCAGCGGTGCGGAGCTCCAGTCGGAATACGTCGTCCCGCGAGAGCACGGCTCCGACGCGATCCGCGAGCTACGCCGCCTCGGCCCAATCCTCTCGCCGCTTCTGCTCGTCTCCGAGATACGGGCGATCGCCGCGGACACCCTGTGGCTCAGCCCGTTCTACGAGCAGGACAGCATCGCGTTCCATTTCACCTGGAAGCCGCTCGGCGACGAGGTGGTCCGGGCGCTGCCGCTCGTCGAAGCCGCCCTCCGGCCGTTCGGTGCACGAGCGCACTGGGGCAAGCTGTTCACGATGCCGGCCGCGGACGTCGAGGCCGTCTATCCCAGGCTCCCGGCATTTCGGCACCTGCGGGCGAAGCTCGACCCGACCGGCACCTTCAGCAACGCCTTCAGCGAGCGCTACGTCTTGGGGATGTAGGCGAACTCGTCCGGATTCGGTCCGTTGCGGCCGGCCTCGCCGCGGTCGAGCCCGTCGATCGCCCGGATGTCGTCAGGCCCGAGCTCGAAGTCGAACAACTCGAAGTTCTCCTTGATCCGCGCCGGCGTCGTCGACTTCGGGAAGACGATGTTCCCGCGCTGGATGTGCCAGCGGAGGACGATCTGGGCAGGCGACTTGCCGAGCCTTCCCGCGAGCTCGGCCAGCGCGGGTTCGTCGAGGACCTTGCCCTGGGCGATCGGCGCCCAGGCCTCCGTGGCGATTCCGTGCGCTCTTCCGTACGCGTCTACGTCCCGGTTGTGGAAGTACGGATGGAGCTCGACCTGGTTCACCGCAGGCACAACGTCCGTCTCCGCAGACAGGCGCTCGAGATGCGCCACCTGGAAGTTCGACACGCCGATCGAACGGGCACGGCCGTCCTCGCGGAACTCCTCGAGCGTCTTCCAGGTCGATACGAAGTCGCCGTCGTAGAGGGTCGGCAACGGCCAGTGGATAAGGAAGAGGTCGACGTAGTCGGAGCCGAGCTCGGTCAGCGTCTGGGCGAACGCCTTCCGTGCCGTCTCGGGCTCGTGAAAGCCGTTGTTGAGCTTGCTCGTGATGAAGACCTCGGCGCGGTCGAGGCCCGAGGCACGGACGGCCTCGCCGACCCCTTTCTCGTTGCCGTACATCTCTGCGGTGTCGATATGCCTGTAACCGGCCTCGAGAGCGACCGTCACGGCCTGGGCGGTCTCCGCCGGCGGGATCTGGAAGACCCCGAAGCCGAGCTGCGGGATCGCGCGGCCGTCGTTCAGGATCCGCGTGGGAACGGGGCTTGCGGGTGGCTTGCTCATGCGGCCGCACTGTAAATGGTCCCGCTCCCGTAGCCGCCACATCACCCTTTAGAGCCATTGGCCTGGTGCGGAGCCGCCCATAGCCTGGTGGGGAGGTCCCACTAGAAACTCTGGCGGCAAGTTTCTCGAGGTGAACCGACCGAGATGCCGTCCGAACGCTTCAGAAACCTCACCCGCCAACTGGCCCCACCCACCCGGTGGGCGCTGCTTGCCATCCTCGTGAGCGTTCCGCTCCTGTTCGGCCCGCGGTTGCTGGCCGGTGGGGCGGAGCCGAACTTCCTCTTGCCTGCGGAGCTTGGTCAGGCACTCGGCATCGTCGATGCTGCGGCGCCGCCCGGCACTGCTGCGCCGGCCGTCGCCCCGAAGCCTGCCGCCGGTCGTACCGCACAGCCGGCGGGCCAGGCGAATCCCAACCTGGCCTCGATTGCTTCGCGGAGGCTCGTGCCGGTCGTCACCGCCGCATGCAACAGCTGCCGCGTCGAGCGGAACGCGTCCACCGGCGCGATTCGCGTGACGCTGGGCTCGGGAGCGCGGACGAGCCCAGGGTCGGCATTCGCACTGCTCGACTTCGGCGGCTCGGGCGGCGCGGCCGGCGTCGTGCGGGTTCACGATCGGATCGGCCTCGACCGCGGCCAGTTGCTCACGTCGGACTTGTCGCTGCTTCAGGTCACGGACGTCGACAACCGCGTTGCGTACCGTCTTCAGGTCGATCGCAATACGCGCACGCTCAGCCTGTTGAGCCCGCCCGGCGGTCTGAGCCGCGCCGCGCTCAATCTCTCGACCGGCGTCGTCGTGCCGAACGACGGCAGGACGCTGTCGGTGGACGTCGCCGCACAGGCCGGCCGGTCGCTGCTCGTCCAGGTGAATGGGCAAACGGTCATCTCGCGGCAGGACCTGTCCGGCGGCGACGCACGCAACCAGCGGTTCCTCGCCGTCGGCATCCTCAACACGCCTGCCGGGTTCACGACCATGAGCGTCACGCACGGCCAGCTGCACGTCGAGGTCTCCTCGCCGAGCGGTAACACCCAGTCCGCGGTCTCGGCCACCGGGCTCACGCTGGCGCCCGAGCAGTCGCTCGTGCCGCCCGCGAACGTCGCGGCCCCGGCGATCACCGGCACCCTGGTCACCGGCAACACGCTGACGGCGGATCTCGGCTCGTGGAGCGCCGCGGACAGCACCCGCGTTCGCTGGAGCCGCTGTGCGGGCGACGGAACGGGTTGCCAGGCGATCGCCGATGCGACCGGACCGTCCTACGTGCTGCAGAACGCCGATGCGGGCAACACGTTCGTGATCAGCGTCACGGCGGCGAACGCCGCGGGCACTGCCGTCGCGGCATCCGGCCTCACTCCGGTGGTTGCCAACTTCAAGCCTCTCAACGTGACGTCGCCTTCGATCACAGGCACCGCCCGACAGGGCTCGGTGCTGACCGCCGCCCCGGGAACCTGGCAATGGCGGAACGGATCGTTCACGTACGCCTGGCAGCGCTGCGACGCAAGCGGGACCAACTGCGTTCCGATCAGCGGTGAGACCGGCTTGACGCACACGCTTGGGCTCGACGACGTGGGCTTCACGATCCGCCTGCTCGTCACCGCACCGGGCATCACGGCGCCGAGCGTGGCTGCCGCACCCGTGAGCGCCGTTGTGCAGCTCGCGCCGCCGAACAATGTCGACGTCCCGGAAGTGACCGGCAACACGCTCACCGGCGCCGTGCTCACTGCTACGACCGGCGACTGGTCCGGCTCGACGTTGTCATACGCCTACAGCTGGGAACGGTGCACGACCGACGGCACGTGCTCGCCCATCGAGGGAACGAACGCCGGTACATACCGCGTCGGGCTCGAGGATCTCGGGCACCCGCTGCGCGTGACCGTGACGGCGTCGAACAACGCGGGCTCCGCCGTCGCTTCGTCGAGCCTCACGGACACCATCACGTTCGGCGGCCCCACGAACTCGGGCCTGCCGGCGCTTTCGGGCAACCCCGTGGTCGGCTCCACGCTGACGCTCGATACGGGCACCTGGAGCGATCCGCAGGCCTCGATCGCAGTGGAGTGGCAGCGGTGCGGCGCCGACGGCTCGGGCTGCTCGGCGATCGCGGACGCGAGTGGCACGTCGTACACGCTGGCGGACGGCGACGCCGGCTCCACCATTCAGGCTGTCGTAACCGCAACGAACGTGGGCGGATCCAGCAGCGCGACGTCTGCCGCCACCCCCGTCATCAACCGCCCGACTCCGCCTCCGGTACCGCCGACGAACTCGGTGCCTCCGGTGATCTCAGGCGATGCGACGGTCGGCTCGACGCTGACGCTTGATACCGGAACGTGGAGCGATCCGCAGGCCTCGATCACAGTCGTGTGGCAGCGGTGCGCCGCGGACGGCACGGCGTGCACGCCAATCGTCGACGCGACCGGTACGTCGTATGTGCCGATCGACGCCGACGTCGGATCCACGCTCGAGGCGGTCGTGACTGCGACGGACAACGGTGGCTCCACGAGCGTCACGTCGGCCGCCACCGCGGTGGTCGCGCAGGTCGTCGTAGCCCCGGCGCCGCCCGTGAACTCCGTGCTGCCGGTGATCGCCGGCAATCTGACGGTCGGCTCGACGCTGACGGTGGACACCGGCACATGGAACGATCCGCAGGCCGTGATCACGGTTGCGTGGCAGCGGTGCAATGCGGACGGCACCGCCTGCTCCGTGATCGCGAATGCGACAGGCTCGTCGTACCTCGTGACCGACGCCTCCTCCGGTTCGACGCTCGAGGCGGTCGTGACTGCGACGAATGCCGCCGGGTCGAGCAGCGCGACGTCCAGCCCGACGGCCGTCGTTCCCCCGCAGTAACACCGGCTCGCGCGGCTCGATCCTCGGGAAGGAGACGCGACCCGGAGTGTGAAGCCGTCCGGGATGGCGAAATCCCGATCTCGTTCCCGTGCGCGGAGAGCAACGAAACGCCGCCTCGACCTGACCTGGCAGCGGCGGTTGTGGGCTGGGCTCGCAATTGCCGCCGCCGTGCTGATCGGCGTGAGCATCGCCGACCGGGCCATGCCGGATCATCGCTCGGTCCAGAGCTCGATCGACTACTGGTCGAAGAACTACGGCGTCGACGTCCACCTGGCGAGGGCGGTCGCATGGATGGAGTCCGGGAACGATCCCCGCGTGGTCTCTCCGACCGGAGCCCGCGGCGTGATGCAGGTCGAGCCCTCGACGTGGACGTACACCGAGCACCTGCTCGGCGCACGCGTCCCGCACACGACGGACGGGAACATCCAGATCGGCGTCGCGTACCTGCGTCACATGCTCGACGAGTTCGGCGGCAACCGGCGCCTGGCATTGGCCGCGTACTACCAGGGCCCCCGAGCAGTGCGAGACGTCGGCGTCTACCCGTCGAGCGAGCGGTACGTCGCGAACGTCCTGGCGCTCACCCGGCGGATGTGAGGGCGTAGAGCCGGCCGAGACCGACGAGGAAGAGATGCGTCGCGTCCGCGACGATCGGCGAGTACTTCCCGTCGCCCCAGGTCTTCGCCACTCGGCCGTCGGCACGGAGGCCGTAGGTTCGCTCGCTGAATGTCGAGAAATACACGAGGTTGCCGACGACGCTGGCGCTACCGGAGATCGGACCGTTTGCATGGAAGCGCCAGCGCACCTCGCCCGTCGCCGCATCGAGCGCATAGAACCGATGGTCGTAGGAGCCCACGAGGACGCGGTGCCGCCAGACTGCGGCGGAGGCATACACGTAGCCGCCCGTGGGACGCGACCAGAGGAGATGGCCCGTCGTCGCGCCGAATGCGTAGACGCCGCCGTAGAGCGAGCCGATGTACACGCGTCCGTACGCGACCGCGGGCGACGCATAGAACGGGCCGTGGCCGCCCGATCTCCACAACACTCGCCCGGTTCGCGCATCGAGCGAGACGACGTCTCCGGCATATGTACCGATGAACAGCCGGTGCCCGCTGAGGGCGAGGGACCCCTTGATCGTGCCGCCGAGATTCGATGTCCAGCTCGTGCGCCCTGTCAAGGCGTCGAGAGCCCACACACGGCCGTTCCAGTCGCCGACGAACACAGTGCCGCGCGCGACGAGCGGCGATGACTCGGTCGGGCCGATCTTCCTGAGCCAGCGCACGCGTCCGTCCCGCTCGTCGAACGCGGCGATCTCTCCGTCGGTCGCGCGCGAGTGACATTCGCGGCTCCCGATGAACGTCTCGTAGACGAGGTGGTCGGCGAGCGCGGGGGACGCCCAGCCGCAGCGCCCGGAGCGATAGCGCCACACTGTCTTTCCTGTCGCGGCGTCGAGGGCGAACAACCGTCCGTCGAACGTCGTCAGGTACACCCGTCCGTATCCGACCGCGGGCGGGAACTCGAGCAGCGCTCGTCCGTGGAACGTCCAGACGCGCCTGAACGGCGGCAGCAACCGGATCGACGGTGCCGATCGGGCGCGCTCCTGGTCGTAGCCGTATGTCGGCCAGGCGACGCCGGGAACCGGCGCCGGTCGCGGCGCGATCGACGAGGGGACGTACTCCACGGTCGGCGAGCCGCGGATCGTCGGCACGTGATGCCAGCGCTCGGCCACGTAGGCGGCCGTGATTCCTGCGACGAGGACAATCACCACTCCGCACGTGACGACGACCTTCCTGCGCGTCATGGGCGGCTGAGCTCTGTCCAGATGTTCTGCATCATCACCGACACCACGGGCCACAACGCCGAGCCGCCGAAGTTCATCACACCCGCCGAGAAGACCTTTGCTCCCTCGCGGGTCGTGTAGTACGTCATCTCAGCACTCTCGCCGGGACCGAAGATGTTCGGGATCCGTGCGAGGACGCGCGTCCCCTGGGGCGAGTTCTTGTCGGTCGCGTCGATTTCGATCCCATACACGCCGAACCTCGATCCGTTGCGCAGGCCGGTCTCTCCGAAGAGCCACGGCTCCTGTTGCGTTGCTCCCACGGTGAATGGTCGATTCGGATAGCGGCCGTGGTTCCAGTCGACGTACTCGGCACCGACGAGCGCCGCCTCGGGCCGGCCGATGTCGCGCCAGCGCCACCGGCCGTCCATCAGATCGCCATGCTTGACGACCTTGTAGAAGAAGTCGTTCGCCGAGAGGAACGCGAGGTTCCCCCCGAGGTCACGGTATTGCTGCATCAGGTCGTATTCGCGCGACGTGACGTATTCCTCGTGCCCCGAGAACACGATCAGGTCGTACGCACGCGCGAGCGCTCCGGCAGACGCCATCCGGTCGAGGTCGTCGTCGGAGACGAAGTCGGGCTGCCGGTGATGGACCGCGAGCCAGCGAACGAAGCCGCGGTCGTAACCCCGATAGTGCGGCGGCACACCGCCGTCGACGAAGGGCCGCGTCAGGTCGACGGTCTTGACCCCCGGATCGAAGTACCACGACCCGTCGTCCTCGTCGTTGTATGCCTGCCACGTGTTAGTCGGTAGGACGACGAGAACGCGATGCGCGCCGAGTTGCTGCGGGCGCAGGACGAACGGCGCGTACCAGTCGCCGCGGCCCGGCGTCGTGACCCGTGCGTAGTAGAGGCCGCTCGGCCAGGCGCCCACGGTGACCGACGCTCGATGCGTCGAGCCGCGCAGGGTCAGCAGTTGGTCGACGGGGGCTCCCTGCAGCGGTCCCTGGTGCCCTGCGCCTGCCTGGTAGATCCGGACACGCAGCCCGTCGGCATCGCCACGGAGCTGCAGGGTCGCGACGGCGCCCGCTTGGTAGCTGCGGTTCGCGAACGCCGCCTGGACTGCGTGATTCGGCGGCATCGCCGCAAGGCCGCCCGACGCATTGCCTTCCGGATTGCTCGGAACGAACGATGCGCGGGCGACCCCGTTGAACGTGGCGCCGGCGGTGAGCGCCAGCGCGAGAATCGTGAGCCTGCGTGGGAAGGTAGCCATGAGGCCACCGTCGAGCCGGGCTCAAATCGCTCTCTAACGGCGCTCTAACGGGCGACCTCCACATGTACGGCGAGCCTGTTAGAACCCTCCTGTTGATCGAGTTCCGCATCCTCGGGCCGCTGGAGGCACTGCGCGACGGCGCCCCGCTGCCGCTCGGCGGTGTGAAGCAGCGCGCGCTCCTCGCCCTGCTGATTCTCGAGGCCGGACGCGTCGTCTCGACCGACCGGCTGATCGACGCGATCTGGTCCGGTAAGCCGCCGCCGACAGCCGTCGCGTCGCTGCAGAACTTCGTCGCGCATCTGCGGAGGGCGCTCGGCTCCGAGACGATCGAGAAGCGCGCTCCCGGATACGTGCTCACGATCGGCGCAGGTCAGCTCGATCTCGCCCAGGCGCGGCAGCTTGTCGACGAGGCGCGAGCGAGCGATCCGTCGCGACGCGCGCGGCTGCTCGGCGAGGCGCTCGCGCTCTGGCGTGGCGAGCCGCTCGCAGACCTTGCCTACGAGTCGTTCGCGCAGGCGGAGATCGCGCGGCTCGTGGAGCTTCGGCTCGCGCTCGTCGAGGAACGCACCGAAGCCGAGCTCGCGCTCGGGCGTCACGCGGGGCTCGTCGGCGACCTCGATGCACTCGTCCGCGAGCATCCGTTCCGCGAGCGGCTCCGCGGGCAGTTGATGCTCGCGCTCTATCGCTCCGGTCGTCAGGCGGACGCGCTCGCCGCGTATCGGGCGGGGCGCACGGTGCTCGTCGAGACGCAGGGTGTCGAGCCGAGCCTGCAGCTCCAGCAGCTTCACGCGTCGATCCTCCGCCAGGAGGCGCCGCCGCCGGGTGAGGGCACCATCCCGAGCCGGGAGCACTTCGAGGAAGTCGCCGCGCTGCTCCTTTCGGGCAAGGTGACCGTCGTCGTCGGAGCCGACGCCGAGCCGCTCGCGTCGGAGCTTGCGCGCCGCTTCAGCATCGATGCCCGCCGTCCCGAGCTTGCGCGCGTCTCGCAGGCGATCGCGACCCTCAACGGCGCAGGGCCCCTGTACGACACGTTGCACACGCTCGTCGAGGCAAACGGCGTACCGGGCACGCTACATCGCTTCCTCGCCGCACTACCGGCGCAGCTCCGCAAACGCGGCGGCGGCCATCCGCTCTTCGTCACGACGGGGTACGAGCTCGCGCTCGAGCAGGCGCTCGAGGATGCAGGCGAGCCTTTCGACAGCGTCTGCTACATCGCGACCGGTCGCGATCGTGGCAGCTTCTGTCACGTCTCGCCTGACGGCGTCGCGAAGACGATCGAGCGGCCGAATACGTATGTCACCGAGCTTTCGCTCGAGCACCGCACCGTCGTGCTCCATCTACAGGGCCGCGTGGACTCCTCGCCGGAACGCGCCTGGGAGAGCTTCGCCGTCACCGAGGACGATTTCATCCATTACGGCGACGTCGCACGACGCTTGCCGGTTGCGCTCGCGGCGCGACTCCGGGGCACGCACTTGCTGTTGCTCGGCTACGTCCTATCGGACTGGACGTTGCGCGTTGTGCTCGAACGCCTCTGGGGTGAGGAGCCGCTTCGCTACGGCTCGTGGTCGGTTCACGCCGGACCGCCGCCGCTGGAGCGCGAGTTCTGGCGCCGCCGCAACGTCGACGTCATCGACATGGCACCGGACGCCTATTCGGCCGAGCTCGACCACGTCGTCCTGGGGAGGGATGGATGAGCGGCCTGCCGTCCAGTCCGTACAAGGGCCTCGCCGCGTTCTCCGACTCTGCGGTCGACGCACTGCTCTTTTTCGGCCGGGGACGAGAACGCGAGGCGATCGTTGCGAATCTCCTCGCGAGCAGGCTCACGGTCCTCTACGGGCCGAGCGGCGTCGGGAAGAGCTCACTGCTCTACGCCGGTGTCGCACACCATCTGCGGACGCTCGGCGAGGGCGTCGTGATCGTGCACGACGTGTGGGCGGAGGATCCCGCGGCCGGCGTGATCGCAGCGACGCATGCGGCCGACCCGGAGCTCGGGCCGACAGCGGGGCTCGTCGACACGGTCGCAGCTGCGGCGCAGCGCAACGGGCAGGCATTTCTGCTGCTCGACCAGTTCGAGGAGTACTTCGTCCACCACGGGGAGGAGGGAGGAGCGCTCGCCGAGGCGCTCCCCGAGCTGCTGCGCCGACCCGGTTTGCACGTCAACGTCCTCATCGCGCTGCGCGACGATGCGCTCGCAGACCTGGACGCGTTCGCGCAGCGGATTCCGGGCGTTTTCGCGAACCTGCTGCGGCTCGACCGCCTCGATCGCCGCGCCGCCCGATCCGCGGTCCTCGGGCCGCTCGATCGGTACGGCGAGCTCGCAGGCGCTGCGTACGGCGCCGAGCCCGCGCTCGTCGACGAGCTGCTCGACGAGGTCGCCGTCGGCCGCATCGATCTCGGCGGCGTCGCCGCCGCGCCACTCTTGTCCCAGCACATCGAGGCCCCGTTTCTCCAGCTCGTGCTCGAACGGCTGTGGGCCGAGGAAGAAAAGGCGGGATCGCGGGAGCTGCGGCTCGAGACGTTCCGGAGGCTCGGCGGCGCGGAGCCGCTCCTACGAGATCACGTCTACGGCACGCTCGAGCGACTGCCCGCCGACGATCAGGACGCGGTGGCACGGGTCGTTCGGCATCTCGTCACGCCGTCGGGTACGAAGACCGCGCACACGGCCGACGACCTCGCGGACTACGCCGCCGTCGACGCGGTGCAGCTGCAATCGCTGCTCGAGCTGCTCGCCCACGAGCGCATCGTGCGGATGGTGGAAGGCGCCGCCGGAGGTCCCGCGCGCTACGAGATCTTCCACGATGTTCTCGCCGGACCACTCCTCTCGTGGCGCGCCGGCTACGCGCTCGAGCTCGAACGCGTCGCTGCACGGCGCCAGCGCCGACATTTGCTCGCACTCGCCGGCGCTGCACTCGTCGCGCTTGTCATCGTCGGCGCGATCGCCGTGTTCGCGTTGACGCAGCGGAGCTCAGCGCGGTCGGAAGCGCGCCGAGCACACGCACACGAGCTGGCGGCGCAGGCGCTCGCCGACCTGTCGTCCAATCCCACGGTGAGTCTCGCTCGTGCGCGGCGCGCCGCGCAGCTTGCGCCCGATCCCCAGACCGAGAACATCCTCCGTTCGAGCCTGCTCGCGATGCGCGAAGAGCACGTCGTGCGTGTCGGCGGTCATGTCGTCGCGGCGACTTTCGCGCCGTCGGGTCGTCGGCTGCTCGTGGCGAGCAGCGACGGCGTCGTGGGGATCTACGACGAGAACGGCAAACGCGTCGTCGCGCTGCCGCGGCAGCACGCCCTCACGCGAGCGACGTGGAACCCTGACGGTCGGACGTTCGTGACGGGCGACGCAGCGGGAGTGGTCACTGTGTGGCGGGCAACCGACGGTGGGCAGGTAGCTGTCGTGCGGACACCCGCACCGATCGTGGTGCTTGCGTTCACCGGCCGCGAGCTCCTGATCGGGAGTGGTGGCCATCTCCGGATCCTCTCCGACGTGAACGGGCCGCTCCGAAACATCCGCATCGACGGCGCCGTCGTCGCGGCCGCGTTGAGCCCTGACGGTCGCCTACTTGCCGTCGCGGCCAACCGTGGCGGCACCATCACGACGCGCATCCTCGACCTCGGGACAGGTCATGTGCGCACGGTCTTGCCCGAGCGCGGGATCGGCTCGCTCGGTTTCAGCTCCGACGGTCACCTGCTCGTCACCGGGAGCGGCGACAGGACGGCGCGCCTCTGGGACGCCTCAACCGGGCGTCTCCTTCACGTGCTCGTGCACCGAGGTCATGTGCTCGCGGAGCGCTTCTCGCCAGACGGACGATCACTCGTGACCTCGAGCAGCGACGGCGCCGCTGCGACCTGGGACGTCCGTACAGGGGAGCGCGTGCTGCTCCTCACGGGTGCGACCGGGATAGCCGAAGAGGCGGAGTTCAGCCCCGACGGCAAGGAGATCGCGGTTGCGTTCGGCGATCGCGTTGCCCGTATCTACAGCAACGAGGACGGCAGGCTGCTCGCGCCACTTGCGGGCCACGGCGACGCGGTGACGAGCATCCAGTACGACCCGAGCGGACGCCTGATCGCCACGGGGAGCGCCGACGGGACGGCGCGGCTCTGGAGCGCTGACGCCGGCGATCAGTTGATCGCGATCGACCACAGACCGTCGGCCGTCGACGCCCTGTTCGCCGGCACGCACGTGCTCTCGGTTGCCGGCCGCGAGGTGCGCGTGCTGAGTCCGGCCGGCAAGCTGATCTCGACCCTCGCGACCCCGGTGCCGATCACCGCTGTCGCTGCCCACGGCGATTCGATTGCAGCCGCCGACTCGGCGGGAACGCTCGTCCGCACGGAGCGCACCGGACGGTCGCAGACGTCGGGGCTGGGCGTAAGCGCCCTCGCGTATACGACCGCCGGGAAGCTGGTGACCGGGTCGCGCGACGGCACGATTCGGATCTGGCCGCTGTCGGGAGCACAGCCGCTGCATGTCGTCAATGCGGGCGAACCGACGGCGGCGATCTCGGCAGGCGACCACAGCTTCCTCACGAGAGGCGCCGACGGCTCGGTGCGCATCTACGGGCTCGACGGCACATTGCTGCGCACGCTCAGCGCGCATGTGCAACGCGCGACGATCGCCCCGGACGGAACCGTCGTTGCAACGGCAAAGGCCCGCGAAGCGGATCTCTGGGATGTCGCCTCCGGCAAGCTCCTCCACCGGCTCGTCGGCCACACGTCGCTCGTGACGGACGTCGAGTTCTCGCCCGACGGCAGCACGGTCGTCACCGCGAGCGCCGACCATGACGCGCGGACCTGGAACGTTGCCGACGGACGGCTTGCTCAGCTGCTGCGCGGTCACTTCTTTGCGGTCCGGAGTGCGTCGTTCAGCCCGAGCGGCCGCTGGATCGTGACCTCGAGCCAGTTCACAGCAGGGCTCTGGGACGCGTCCACGGGCCGTCTCGTCATGTTTCTCCAGGGCAATGCGAAGCCGCTCACCGGAGCGACGTTCAGTCCAGACGGAACGTGGATCCTCACCGGCAGCGAGAACGGGAGCGTGCGGATCGTCCAGTGCGAGATCTGCCGCAACATCGAGGGGCTGGAGCAGGTCGCCCGCCTCCGGCTGCGGAACATCGGCTAAGAAGGACCGTGTCGTCCAACGGTCGTCCCCCCGCACGTCCGCGGCTGCTGCCGGCTTCGCGACCGCTACGCCTGCTGATCGGTGCGGTTGTTGCGGTCGTTGTGATCGGTGCTCTCGTCGCTCCGGTCGTCATCGACAGCGGCACGTCTCCGTCGGCGTCCTGCGCGAGGACGCTCCGATTCCGCGAGCATCTCTACGCGGCGCGCGCGATGCCCACGCCGCGACTCGTCGAGTCGCTTGCGATCGGGGTCGGCGTCCTCACGGGCTGCGGAGGGACTCCGATGAACATCAACGCCCGCTCGCTCACCGGCGTCGACCCGAGCATCGCGATCGGGATCCCGTCCGACGCGAGCTCGGTCTACATCCGCAAAGGCGTCTGTGCGGCGCCCACGGGGCACGCCCTCTGGGTGTGTCTCCGCTCGCGTTGAGTGACAGGCTTAAGAAGAGCGATGGTGGAGATCAGACGTCTTGACGCGACGAAGGGAAGCCCAGCGATGAGCAGCTATACGAAGACGAACATCAAGACCGAGGTGGACGACGCGGCGCCGAAGTTCGGGCTCTCGCCCGGCCTCGAGTTCCGTTACGCGCGGCGCGATCTCGACTGCGAGCAGTCGGGTGCGAGCTATCAGAAGATCGCGCCTGACTTCCGGCAGCCGTTTGGTCACACGCACAAGCAGCAGGAAGAGGTCTACGTCCTCATCTCGGGGAGCGCGCGTGTGAAGCTCGACGACGACGTTGTGGACCTCGAGCCGTTCGACGCGGTGCGGATCGCGCCCGGTGTCATGCGCTGCGTCGAGGCGGGCTCCGACGGAGCCGAGCTCGTCATGTTCGGCGCTCCGCTCGTCGACGCCCAGGACGCCGACATCGTCCAGGGCTGGTGGACCGGCTCGGAGACCTGACCGCTCGGCCCCGGAAGCGCGCCGCCACCGATCGTGGCGGCGCGCTCCGGACATCTAGACAGTTCCGCGCGGGGTTTCTTCCCCCGGCTGTGAGCCGCGGTGCGGCTACCCTCAGCCGCATGTCCAACGGACATCACGAGCAGCAGAACGGCGCGGTCGACGAGGAGCTCGCCGCGCGGCTGAAGGCGGCGACGGAGCTGCTCGAGTCTGTCGTCCAAGACCGCGGACTGCTTGGCGCGCTCTCGGTCGAGGAGCGGACGCGGCTCCTGTCGGCCGCCGGCGACGTCCACAACCCCGATCTGGTCCAGCGCCGGTTGTGGGCGAAGTCACTGCGCAAGCGGGAGAAGGCCGCGAAGCTCGCGCGCGACGAGTCTGCTCTGGCGGAGACCGGCATCCGGGTGTTGCGCGAGAAGCCTGTCTACACGACGCCGAACGTGACACCGCCCGCCGACTTCGAGTCGGCCGAGCTCGACGAGGCTGACCTCCGAGAGCTGATCGAGCCGCAGCACTGCTATGTCTGCAAGCAGCAGTACGCGGAGATCCACCCGTTCTACGACCAGCTCTGTCCGACATGCGGGGAGCTCAACTTTCGCAAGCGCGCGGAGACGGCCGATCTACGCGGCCGCGTCGCACTCCTCACCGGCGGCCGGGTGAAGATCGGCTATCAGGCCGGGATCAAGCTGCTGCGTGCGGGCGCGCATCTGATTGTCACGACGCGCTTCCCACGCGACGCTGCAACGCGATACGCACAGGAAGCTGGATTTCGACGAGTGGCGTGACCGACTGGAGATCTTCGGGCTCGACCTGCGCCACACGCCCAGCGTCGAGGGCTTCTGCGAGCACGTACGCACGACGCACGACCGTCTCGACTTCATCGTCAACAACGCGTGCCAGACCGTTCGCCGGCCGGCCGAGTTCTATCGTCACATGCTCGATGCGGAACGCACGTCGGCTCGCACGATGCCTCCTGCGATCCAGGAACTGCTCGGTGGATACGAGGGCCTGCGTCGCACCGACATGCTGCCCTCGGGTCTGCCGGCACTGGCGGAGGCTGCGCCGTCTCCGCTCATCGGCGTCACGCACGCCGCGGAGCTGTCGCAGGTGGCGCTGCTCGCTGACGATCTCGAGCGCGGTGAAGCGCTCTTTCCGGAGGGACGCCTCGACCAGGATCTGCAGCAGGTCGACCTCCGCGAGCGAAACTCGTGGCGCCTGCTGCTCTCCGAGGTGTCGTCCGTGGAGCTGCTCGAGACGCAACTCGTCAATGCCGTCGCGCCGTTCGTGCTGAACGCGCGATTGAAGCCGCTGATGCTGCGTACGCCTGACCGCGACAAGCACATCGTCAACGTGTCGGCGGTCGAGGGCCAGTTCTACCGCAAGTTCAAGACGACGCGACATCCCCACACGAACATGGCGAAGGCCGCGCTGAACATGATGACGCGAACCTCGGCGGCGGACTACTACGCCGACGGCATACACATGAATAGCGTCGACACCGGCTGGGTCAGCGACGAGGACCCGCTCCACATCGCCGAGCGGAAAACCGCAGAGCATCGCTTCCGTCCTCCGCTCGACATCGTCGACGGCGCGGCGCGCATCGTCGACCCGATCATCGACGGCTTCAACACCGGCGAGCATGTGTGGGGTCTCTTTCTGAAGGACTTCAAGCCGACCGACTGGTAAAAGATTCGTTCGAGCAGGGGGCCTATGCTTCTCAGGTGCCGGTCCGCGGGGAGCAGGAGCACTACCAGCGTCTGAAGGCGATCACCGATGCGGCCCTCGCGCATCTCGATCTCGACGATCTGCTCGACGAGCTGCTCGCCCGTATCCGAGACGTTCTCTCAGTCGACACGGCCACGATCTTGCTGCTCGACCCGGCAGGCTCCGACCTCGTTGCGCGGGCGTCGGCCGGCTTCGCCGAAGAGGTCGAGCGCGGCGTCAGGATCCCGCTCGGCAAGGGCTTCGCCGGCCGGGTCGCCGCCGAGCGCTCCGCGATCCTGCTCGAGGAGGTCGAGTACGCCGATGTCGTCAATCCGCTCCTACGGGAAAAGGGACTGGCGACGATGCTCGGCGTGCCGCTCCTCGTCTCGGGCCGGACGATCGGCGTTCTTCACGTCGGCACGCTCACACCGCGCGAGTTCGACACGGCCGACGTCGATCTGCTTCAGCTCGTCGCGGACCGCGCAGCAATCAGCATCGAACACGCAAAGCTGTTTGCCGCGGAGCGGCGGGCCCGGCTGCAGCTCGAGAACGTGCAGGCAGTCACTGATGTTGCCCTCGCGCACCTCGAGCTGGACGCGCTGCTAGCGGAGATCCTCGTGCGCATCCGGCACGTCCTCGACGTCGACAGTGCCGCCGTGCTACTGCTCGACGCCGACGGCGCGGCGCTCGTGGCCCGAGCCGCGGTCGGTGTCGATGACCTCGTCGAGTGGGACGCCGGAACGCCGCTCGGCGACGGCGCCGCCGAGCGAATCGCCGCCGGCGAAGGCTCGCTCGTGCTCACGGACGTCGACGGGCAGACGTCGCTACTCGCCGTCCCACTGCTCGTACGAGACGAGATGATCGGCGTTCTTCACGTGGGTACGCCGGCTCCTCGCGCGTTCGACGAGGAGGACGTCCACCTGCTCCAGCTCGTTGCCGAGCGCGTTGCCCTCGCGATCGCGAAGGCGCGGCTGCACGACGACACCGTCCGGCTCGACCAGCTCAAGCTAAATTTCGTTGCGGTTGCGTCCCACGAGCTGCGCACGCCCGCCGCCTCGGTCTACGGTGCGCTTGCGACGCTCCGCGAGCGCGGCGACGCGCTCAGCGTGGACGTACAGAACGAGCTGATGCGGACGGCGTGGGAGCAGGCCGACCGGCTGCGGCGACTCATCGAACAACTGCTCGACCTTTCACGCCTCGATGCACGCGCAATCCATGTCGAGCCGCGCGTCGTCTACCTGCGCCGCCTGCTCGACGACGTCGTCAAGGCCACGAATCTACTCTCGACGGACGTCACGCTCGACGTCGATCCGCAGCTTGCGGTCGTCGCGGACCCGCTCGTAATCGACCGCGTCGTGACGAATCTCGTCTCGAACGCGCGCACGTACGGCCGCGCGCCCATCCGCATCGCCGCAGCGCAGGTCGACAGGCAGCTGACCATCCTCGTCGAGGATGCAGGCGAGGGCATTCCCGCCGATCTCGCGGCGCGGCTGTTCGGCCGCTTCGAGCGCGGTCGCGTGGGGCACGGAAGCGGGCTGGGGCTCGCGATCGCGAAGGCGTATGCGAACGCACACGGCGGCGACCTCGTCTACAGCGCCGGCGAAGCCGGAGCGCGCTTCGAGCTGACCCTGCCCTCGGGCGGCGAGGGACCTTCCTAGAGCTTCGAGCCGCTGCGCGGCGTGCGAAGCCGGGCGCGATTCGGCAGCTCGGACTCCGGGACGAACGCCACGTTCACGGCGTGCGCCTCGTCTCCGTTCTCCTGCCGCTCGAACGTGACGTGCCGACCCGCACAGCGTGCCTTCGGCTCTTCCTTCGGCAGAAATCCCGCACTTGCCACGTAGAGCCGCTCGTCGTCCTCCGACTGCAGATAGCCGTAGCCCTTCTCACTGTTGAACCAGAGCATCTTTCCGTTCATCAGCCCACCTTAACGACGAAGAACGCGATAGCGACGTATTGACATGTGACGGCAACGAGGGTCAGCGCGTGAAAGAGCTCGTGATAACCGAAGATGGTGGGCACCGGATCGGGCTTCCGCAGGGCATAGACGACAGCGCCCACGGTGTACGCGAGGCCGCCGATTGCCAGCAGGATCACGGCCGTCGCACCTGCGTAGCGCGCGACCTGGGGCATCGCCGCGACTCCGGCCCAGCCGAGCGCGAGGCCGGTGACGGCCGAGAGCCACTTCGGCGAGCCGACCCAGAGGAACTTCATGGCGATCGCCACAGCGGCGCCGACCCAGACGATCCCGAGGACGACCTCGCGCATCGATCCACGCAGAGTCAGGAGGCCGACGGGGGTATACGTCCCGGCGATCAAGAGGTAGATGCCCGCGTGGTCTATGCGGCGCATCCACGGGCGCACACGGACGCTCCAGTCGACCCGGTGATACAGGCTGCTCGCTCCCAGCATCAACGCGACCGACCCTGCGAATACCGCAGCGGCGGTCGAGGCGCGCGTTCCGTTCGCATAGATCACGAGCAGCACGCCGACCACGAGCGCCACAAAAAAGGCCGCTTCGTGCAGCACCCCCCGCATGAGTGGCTTCACCCTCGGTGCTACCGCCGGGCTCGATCCCTGGATCATCGGACGTTCCCTTCGGAAGAAGCCCCGCTCTGCCGGCCGCCGGGCCGCTGGACCTAGGGTAGCGCACGAGGTTGCTAGGCTCGTTGGAATCGCGGCGGGCTCTCATGCACGCCTGCCCCGTTCGACGCACTCCGCGGACAGGGCTCACCCCGATGCACAAAGCGTCGATGGAAGGGACGAGCCGTGACCGCGCAAGAGCACCATGTCGACCGGAGAATCCGGAACGAATTGCTGTTTCGCGCGGTCAACGAGAAGCTGCGCGGGCTCAACGCTGACTTCGAGGGCTTCGCCGGGGAGCATGCACTCTTCGTCTGCGAATGCTCCCGGATCGAGTGCATCGAGCAGATCGAGCTGGCGGTCGCGGCCTTCGACCGGATCTGCGACGTGTCGCTGCGGTACATCGTCGCTCCGGGCCACGAGACGCTCGATGTGGAGCACGTCGTCTCTCGCGAGCTCCGATACACCGTCGTCGAACGCCGTGAGGCCGCGCCGATATAGGGGTGCGGCGATCCCGCATCAACAGCGGGATTGCGGCTCCGTGAGCGCCGAACGCAAGCCGATCCGTGCTACGGTCCTGGTGTACATGAGCGAGTATCGGTTGCGCATCGCGCCTCCACTGCCCGTTCTTACTTGGTAGAGGAGGTGTTTTTCTATGGCAACCGGAACCGTTAAGTGGTTCAACGATGCAAAGGGGTATGGCTTCATCACCCCCGACGCCGGTGGCAAGGACGTGTTCGTCCATTTCAGCTCCATCAGCGGCGATGGCCACAAGTCCCTCGCTGAGGGTGCGAAGGTCGAGTTCGAAGAGGCTGAGGGCGCAAAGGGCCCTGAGGCCAAGAACGTCTCGCTCGCTTCGTAGCAGAGGCTTTCGAACGACAACGGGGGCGCTTGCGCCCCCGTCCATTTTCACGGCAGGGAGATACAGATGGCCGAAAAGGAAGAGAAAATCGAGGTTGAGGGCGAGGTGCTCGAGTCGTTTCGCGCCGGCATGTATCGCATCGGCCTCGAGAACGGCCATGAGACCCTGGCGTATACGTGCGGCAAGATGCGTCGCTACCGCATCAGGATCGCCCCGGGCGACAAGGTGAAGGTCGAGCTCTCTCCGTACGACCTGAACCGCGGACGCATCACGTACCGCATCCGTTGAGCATGATGCGCGCCGCGGCAGTACCCCGCACGGAGATCACCATCGGCCGTGGCACTGTCGCCGTGCGCCAGGACGAGCTGGACAAGCTGCTCAAAGCGCTTGCCGAGCTCGATCAGGAGGGGGCGGCATCGATTGCCGACGAGATCGGCGCCCTACGCGTTGCCGGCGTCCGGATCCACTTGCTCCCGACGGCTGACGAGGTCAAGGCTCTTCGCGCTGCGATCGTCGCCGCCGAGCCGATCTCCCGCTCACCCGGTTCGTCGCTCGCGCGCCTCAAAGCGCTGCTCGACGAAGGCTGAGCGACCTCAGCGCCGCCGGACGACGAGCGTCGCGCGCATTCCGAGCGCGCGATGGTTCGCAACGCTGCACCACAGCGCGTACGTCCCCGGCAGCAGCTTGAGGGTCTTGTCGACGACCTTTCCCGGCTGCACGGCCGGCCAGGCATAGACGCGCGTTCCGCCGACCCGGCGCATGCGCAGATCGTGCGCATCCTCGCCGCCGTTGCGGAGCTCGACGATCGCCGAGCCGGCCCGGATCGTCTGGCGGGAAAGCGCAAAGCGGAACTCCTGTGCGACGACCTGCACGCGGGCGGGAGGTGGGGGAGGAGCCGCGATCACTTGAGGAGCGCGGGCCGCACGAACGCGCCCGCGCCCGGCAGCACGGCGGCTGCATCCGTGGCGAACCACTGCTCGAGCAATGCGGCGTAGACCGCACGAAAGTCCGACGTCGCGGTGACGTTGCCGTTGTGGTCGAGACCGGTGTCGAGGCCGGGGAACTCTCCGACCATCGTTCCCTTCACGCGGGTGCCGAGCAGGAAGCCGACACCAGCCGCACCGTGATCGGTGCCTGCGGATCCGTTCTCTTTGGCGCGGCGGCCGAACTCCGACCAGACGTGCACGAGCACGCGGTCGGCGAGCCCCCGCGCCTCGAGGTCGCGCTGGAATGCGAGCAACGAGTCCGTGGTGAGCTGAAGACCCGAGGCAAGGGCGGGGGCCTGGTCGGAGTGCGTGTCGTACTCGCCCGGCGCGCTCAGCGCGACGCAGCGGAGCGGCAGTCCCGCGCCGAGCATCGCGGCGAGACCTGCAAGCCGCCGCGGGAACGCGTCGTCCGACGTCGGATAGGCGACCGGGCTCGTGAAGCCGGGCTTGCCTCCCTGTCCTTGAAAGGGAACGAGTTGCGTGCGCAGGCGGGCGACCTGTGCGGCGGCGCCGCCGGCGGCGCGTAGGCCTGCGTCGCTCTGCTGCGCGCCGAGGCTCCCGATCGCCGCGAGCATGCGCTGCTCGACCTCGCCCCAGACGCGATTGCTCCAGAAGTCGTACTGGTCGGGTCCGTCCACGGACGCCACCGGAACCGTCGCCGTCGCGAGCGCGGGTGCGAGCGTGTCGTCGAGCGATAGCCCCTGAAGCGGGTTGTCAGTGACGCCTACCCGGTCGAGATACCGTCCGAGCCAGCCCGTCCGCAACGTCGTGCTCGTCGCACCGACCTCCCAATAGTGGCGCGACGTGAAATGTGACTGGTCGGCGTTGGTGTAGCCGACCGCCGGCATGACCGTGAGCTTCTGCTCCGCGTGCAGCGTCGCAAGCGCGGCCGCCGCCGGATGCCAATACAGGCGATCGTCCTCGGCAAACACCGTCCCGCCGGAGAGCGCGAGCTTCGGGCGCAGCTTCCGGTACAGCGGGTCACCCTGAGGGGAGAGCACCGACAACGCGTCTGCGCCGCCCTCGAGGAAGACGGATACGAGTACCGGTTGCGCGGGCGTTGTCGCCGCCGCGGCGATGCCTTCCTCGAACGCGCGCAGGCCGAGCTTCGACGAGCCGTAGACGGCGAGCATGGCGCCGGCGCTCTGCGTGAGGAAGCTTCGCCGCGAGAGACCCGTGCCTGCGGGCAGCGGCATGCCGTGCTCGATGGCCGGTAGGCCGCGTCCGGCCTCCGCCGCGGCGCGATGCAGGAGGCGCGAGCGCGAGAGGCCGGCGCAGTGATTGCAGTCGCTCATGCCGCCTGCATCTCCGGTGACACCGCGATCAGGTGCCGGAGCGCATTCTGCGTCATCACGGCGTACTGCTTGCGCTTCCACGCGGTCTGCTTGGCGTCGGCGAGTGCGGCCTTGGCGAATGTGAGCAGAGCTGTATGCGTTGCTTCTCCGAGTGCCGGCTTGTTCCAGAACTGGAGCGCGCCGTCGACGAGCGCCTGCGCGTCGAAGGGTTGCGTTGCCTTGCCCGGATCGAGTGCATACGGCTTGAGCACGTAGGTTGCAATCCACCAGCGTCCACGCCACGTCGCGGTGTCGAGCCAGCGCGAGTCGTCCCAGCCGCCGACGTTCGGCGGAGAGAAGAGACGCTGCCCCGCCATTGCGCCGAGCCATGCATATGCCGTCGTGTCGACGCCGCGGCCGAGACGACGCAAGAGGCCCGCGTTGAAGACAGCCGGGGACTTGACCATGCGCGGACCCTCGTAGAGCGCGGGGTGCTTGAGGATCGCAGCGACGACCGGCTTGATCTTCCGACCGCTGCTGACGTAGAGATGCTCGAGCGCACGTTCGGTCGCGTCGTCCGCAGGCACCGGGACGAAATAGCTCCAAAGCTTCCGGACGAAGAACGAGGGATGACTGGGATGCGTCGAGGCGAGCCGAACCGAGTCCTTCCACGTGAACCGCCCGGCGTGATGGAAGATCGTCTTCGTTCCTGTGTCGTGTGCGTTGGGGTCGTAGCGGAAGTTGACCGAGCCGACTCCGCGCCTCCAGTCGTTGCGGAATCCGGTGAGCGCCCGCGCGTTCTCGCGTACATCGGACTCCGTGTATCCGCGTCCCGCTCCGAGCGTGAAGAGCTCCAGCATCTCGCGCCCGTAGTTCTCGTTCGGCGAGCGCTTCGAGTTGTCGGTGCCATTCAGGAACAGGAGCATTGCCGGGTCCTTCGTGACCTCGGCGAGCAGCTCGGGAAACGCACCGAGCGCGTGCTCGCGCAGCAGTTGGTTCTGGTTGAGCATCAGGCGCTGCGAATCGACGCCCGCGTCAGACGTCGCGAACCAGTCGTGCCAGACGAGCGTCATGCGCTCGACGAGGGGGCGCGAGGTGCGCACCATCCGGTCGAGCCACCAGACGTGGTCGTGACCCCACGCGTCGTACGGCGCGAGTGGTCGGCCCTTGTCGTCTGTTGGCGCGGGGCCGACGAGCCGTTCGCCGTCGGGATACGTGAGCGCGTGGACGGCGCCGGCGATGCCGAGCTTCGCGAGCGCTTCGGCTTCGCCCTTGCGCGGGCCGAAGCCGGCGCGCCAGAGCAGGCGCTCTGCGCGAGCGGCATCGAATGACCCTTTGAATGCAGCAACCCCGGACAATGTCTACGTCCCTTCTGGGCCAGGGTCGCGCAAGAACCCCGGAGCCGGCATCCCCAAAAAGCGGGAGGGCCCCAAACGGGGCCCTCAGAATCGTACTCCCGCTTTGGGACGACCTAGGCCGCCCGACGCCCCGAGCTGCGCTTCGCGGTGCGGCGCTTGGCGGTCGAACGCTTCGCTGGGCTCCGCTTGGCGGTCGAGCGTTTTGCCGTGCTCCGCTTGGCGGTCGAGCGCTTGGCGGTCGAACGCTTCGCTGGGCTCCGCTTGGCGGTCGAGCGCTTTGCCGTGCTCCGCTTGGCGGTCGAGCGCTTGGCGGTCGAGCGCTTGGCGGTGGCCCGCTTGGCGGTCGAGCGCTTGGCGGTCGAACGCTTCGCCGTGCTGCGCTTGGCGGTCGAGCGCTTGGCGGTCGAGCGCTTCGCGGTGGCCCGCTTGGCGGTCGAGCGCTTGGCGGTCGAACGCTTCGCGGTGCTGCGCTTGGCGGTCGAGCGCTTGGCGGTGGCCCGCTTGGCGGTCGAGCGCTTGGCGGTCGAACGCTTCGCGGTGCTGCGCTTGGCGGTCGAGCGCTTTGCAGTGCTGCGCTTGGCCGTAGTGCGCTTTACGGTCGAACGCTTCGCAGTCGAACGCTTCGCGGTGCTCCGCTTGGCGGTCGAGCGCTTGGCGGTGCTGCGCTTTGCCGTGCTGCGACCCGAGCTACGGGTTGCAGTCCTTCTCTTCGGTGTTGCCATTTGCCTCCTCCTTTGAGAGGTAGTTCCGCGGCAACCAACTGTGCGCACAAAGTATGCGCGGTGCCTCGGCTGTTATTCCTCGGATCGGACGTAGTCCCTTCACGTTGAAATGACGTCGCAGGTTTGCAATCGTCATCTTCGTCAGTTGACACAGTGGATAACGTCCCCCATTTAAGCGTGATGCAAACGACGTAATGCAACGCATCGCCGCATACACGGATCGCGTGCGCGCACTCGCGTTGTCGTTTCCGCAAGCGTACGAAGATGCACCGTGGGGTTTTCCCGTGTTCAAAGTCGGTGCGAACAAGTTGTTCGCATGGATGACGGAGCACGACGACCGCGTCGACGTGACAGTGAAGTTGAGTGCGGAAGAACGTGAGATCGTCGAGCTGCTGCCGTGGGTGCGTCGCGCGAGTCATGTCGGGCGATACGGATGGGTGACGGTCGAGGTCTCGAGCGACGAGATACTCGCCGCGACGCTCGAATGGGTGCGTGAGAGCTACTGGCTCAAGGCTCCTCCTGACGTCCGCGAGGCGGCCTTCGACGACGCCTGAGCCTCGATTCGGCCGCAGCGCGCCGATCGAAGGCGCGGCCGACTTGCGCCCGGAGGGCTCGCTGCCGACAATGGATCGATGAGTATTCGCGGACGACCGTGATCTCGTGCTCGAGGCGCCGCCGGCCTCACGGCGGCGCTTCTCGCAATTGAGCTGCTCGACGAGCTTGTCGGCGGTACGCGCGCTGCTGCATGGCCGCTGGTCCGCCATGACCTCCACCTGAGCTATGCACAGGTCGGGCTCCTGCTCGCGGTGCCCGCGTTCGTCGGGAGTGCACTCGATCCGCTCGTCGGCGCATTCGGCGACACGCCGCGCCGACGCGCGCTGGTCGTCGCCGGCGGCCTCGCCTTCGCGTTGTCGTCAGCGCTCGCAGCCGGCGCAGTTGGCTTCGGGACGCTGCTCGTCGCCCTCGTGATCGGTCATCCGGCGAGCGGTGCGTTCGTCAGTCTCGCGCAGGCCACGCTGATGGACTGCGCGCCGGCTCGTCGCGAGCACAACATGGCGCGCTGGACCCTCGTTGGCTCATTTGGGTATGTCGGCGGTCCTGTGCTGCTCGCCGGCGCGCTGTGGGCCGGGATCGGCTGGCGCGGCGCCATGGCGGTGCTTGCCGTCGCAACGCTGCCGCTCGTCGCCGAGGCGCGCAGTCTCCCCGCGCCTCAGGTCGACGGCGAGGCCTCGCCGGTCGAGAACCTCCGCCATGCGCTTGTTGCCCTGCGGCGCTGGGAGGTCGCGCGCTGGCTCACGCTGCTCGAGTGCGCCGACCTGTTGCTCGACGTCTTTCACGGCTTCCTCGCGCTGTATCTCGTGGACGTCGCCGGCGCGACGCCCGCGACGGCCGCGCTAGGGGTGGGCGTCTGGACCGCGGCCGGGCTCGCCGGCGACTGGCTGCTGCTCGTCGTCCTGCGCCGCGTGAGCGGTCTGCGGTACCTCCGTACGACGGCGATGCTCGCCGTCGTTGCGTACTCCGCGTTTCTCTTCGTCCCCGGTGTCGGGGCGAAGCTTGCGCTCGCCGCGGTTCTCGGCCTGCTCAACTCCGGTTGGTACGCGATCCCGCAAGCTCGACTCTATGCCGCTCTTCCCGGACGGAGCGGCGTTGCGATCGCCGTCGGTGGGTTCGGCGGCTTCGCGGGCGCTGGAGTCACGCTCGCCCTCGGCCTCGTCGCGGGTGCGGTGGGGCTCGGAGCGACGATGTGGGTCTTGCTGCTCGCGCCCGTCGCGCTTCTGGTGCTTGCGCCGCGCGAGCCGCTACCCTAGGCCCATGCATGCGATCCGGACATCGACAGCACGCCGCGCGCGGCCGTTGCGAGTCGCCGGGTTGCGCGCGGCGTAGGTAGAGGCTTGATGTGAATCAGACGCACGCACGGATGGTGGCTCAGACGCGGCGCGCTTCGGCCGGCTCCGGCTTGAACGTAGAACCACTATGCCCGGCGCCGGATCCGGCCGAATCGCTTGGTCTGAGCCATCCCCGCACGCACGCCCGATCCACATCAAACCTCTAGTCGGCCCCTGGATCGTCCTCGGCCGGCGCGTCTTTGTCCTCGGCCTCCGGGTCCGGGATCGGCGACTCGTCCAGCTCGTCGTTCCTATCGTCCTCACGGGGGTGCATATCCTTGTCTGCCATGAACGTTCTCCTTCCCGACAGCTCCACGCTTGAACTTCCCGATGGCGCAACGGGCCTCGACGCCGCGCGCGCGATCGGTCCGAAGCTCGCCGAGCAGGCGGTGCTCATCCGCGCGAACGGCGAGCCTCAGGATCTTCGCCTGCCGCTCGAGGAAGGGCAGTCGATCCAGATCCTCACGACGCGCGACACGAGCGACGCCGATGCGCTCTACGTGCTCCGGCACTCGACCGCGCATCTGCTTGCCGAGGCAGTACGCCGCCTCTACCCGGGCGTGAAGGTCGCGATCGGGCCGCCGATCGAGAACGGCTTCTACTACGACTTCGATTTCCCCGAGCCGCTCCGCGAGGAGGACCTGCCGAAGATCGAGGCCGAGCTGAACCGCGAGCTGAAGGAAGGGCGCGAGTGGACGCGCGAAGAGGTCTCCCGCGACGAGGCGAAGGCGCGCTTCGAGCAGGAGGGCGAGTCGTACAAGGTCGAGCTCGTCGACACGGCCGAGGGCGCCATCACGCTCTACACGCAGCTGTCTGAGAAGGGGGCCGAGTTCACCGACCTCTGCCGCGGACCGCATCTGCAGAACTCGAAGCCGATCAAGGCCGTCAAGCTGACGAGCCTTGCCGGCGCGTACTGGCGCGGCGATTCCGACAAGCCGCAGCTGACCAGAATCTACGGAACGGCGTTCTATTCGCAGAAGGATCTGGACGAGTACCTCGAGCGCCTGGAGGAGGCCAAGAAGCGCGACCACCGGCGCCTGGGCACGCAGCTCGATCTCTTCCATCTCTCGGAGCATTCGCCCGGTTCGCCGTTCTGGCATCCGAAGGGGATGGTGATCTGGAACGAGCTCGAGGACCTGCGCCGCCGCGAGAACCGCAAGCGCGGCTACTCCGAGGTGAAGACGCCGCTCCTCTACGACGTGGAGACGTTCATCACGTCGGGGCACTACGAGAACTACAAGGACCACATGTTCTTCGTCTCGTCGAAGGAGGGCGAGAAGCAGTTCGCGCTGAAGCCGATGAACTGCCCGGGGCACATGCTCCTCTTCGGTTCTCAGCTGCGCTCCTACCGCGACCTCCCGTTCCGGTACGCCGAGGCGTCGACGTTGCACCGCGACGAGCTCGCGGGCACGCTGCACGGCCTGCTGCGCGTGCGCCACATCACCCAGGACGACGCCCACATCTTCTGCTCGGCCGACCAGATCGAGGACGAGATCTTCGGCTGTCTCGACTACGCCGCGTATCTCTACGACCTCTTCGGTCTCACCGCGCAGTTCGAGCTCTCGACGCGCCCCGAGAAGAAGGTAGGCACCGACGAGGAGTGGGACTTCACGGAGGCGGCCCTGCGCTCGGCCCTCGACCGGCGCGGAATCGTGTACCGGGTCAATGAGGGGGACGGCGCGTTCTACGGCCCGAAGATCGACCTGCACATGACGGATGTGCTCGGCCGCTCGTGGCAGATGGGCACCATTCAGCTCGACGCGATCATGCCGCAGCGTTTCGGCCTGAGCTACATGGGTGCCGACAACCAGGAGCATGTGCCCTACGTCATCCACCGCGCCCTGCTTGGGTCGCTCGAGCGGTTCATCGGCATCCTCACCGAGCACTACGGCGGCGCCTTCCCCTTCTGGCTCGCGCCCGTGCAGGTCAGGGTGCTTCCCGTCGGTGAGGCGCATGCCGAGGAGGCCGAGGCCATCGCCGCGAAGCTCGCCGAGCGCGGCTTCCGGGCGGATGTGGGGGAGGCCACCGAGACGATCGGAAAGCGGATCCGGACGGCCGAGCTCGAGAAAATCCCCTTCGTGGTCGTCTATGGCGACCGGGAGAGCGAGGACAGCCTGGCCGTCAGAGAACACGGAGGAGGCCAGTTTCAGGAGAGTTTCCAAGAATTCGCGGCCCGGCTTGCTACGCTTGACTCCTGAAAAGCAGGGGCGGACCCGTTCCTCACCTCCCTGGGCCCATCGATGATGGTGCGCTCGTGCGGGGTTCAACCGAGTCGGCAGCGCTATTTTGCTGTTTTGGGACGAGGAAGCGGGCCGCTGCATGCAGCGGCTTTTCTGTGCAATCGAATACGAGGAGGAGTAAGCCCAACTTGGTGATCTGCCTTTGAGGCCGAGACGCAGGCCCGTAGAGCACGTCCGCCCGTCCAACCGGGACACGACGCGCATCAACGAAGCCATCCGCGTGCCGAACGTCCGTCTGATCGATGACGACGGCGGTCAGCTCGGGATCAAGACCACGGACGAGGCCCGCGAATACGCCTACGCCAAGAATCTCGACCTGGTCGAGGTTGCTGCGCAGGCCGACCCGCCGGTCGCGAAGGTCATGGACTACGGGAAGTACAAGTACGAACAGGAGCAGAAGGCGAAGCAGGCTCGCAAGCACCAGAGCCAGATTCATGTCAAGGAGATCAAGCTCCGCCCGAAGATCGGAATCCATGACTACAACACCAAGAAGGGTCACGTTGAGCGGTTCTTGAACCAGCGCGCGAAGGTCAAGGTGACGATCATGTTCCGGGGTCGCGAGACGACCCACCCGGAGCGCGGTCGGGACTTGCTCCTGCGCCTCGCCGAGGACGTCAAGGAGATCGGGGTCATCGAGTCACAGCCCCTTCTCGACGGCCGCAACATGGTGATGCTGCTGGGCCCCACGAAAAACGCAGGAGTGAAGAGAGATGCCGAAGATCAAAACGAAGACCGCGGCGAAGAAGCGCTTCAAGGTGACGGCGACCGGCAAGATCATGCGCCGGCCGACGATGCGCAGCCACAATCTGGAGCACAAGTCGTCGAAGCGTAAGCGCGGCTTCCGCAAGGATCGCGTTCTCACGTCGGCCGACAGAGGCGCCCTCAAGAAGATGCTGAGGATGCGCTAGCCATGCCGAGGGTCAAGAGATCGGTTCACGCCCAGAAGAAGCGCCGCAAGGTCCTCGAGCAGGCGAAGGGCTACTGGGGCTGGAAGGGCACTCATTACCGCTACGCGAAGGAGCAGGTCGAGCATTCGCTCGTCTACGCCTATCGCGACCGCAAGAACAAGAAGCGGACATTCCGTCGCCTGTGGATCACGCGGATCAACGCGGCCGCACGGGTGCACGGGTTGTCGTACAACCAGTTCGTCTACGGCTGCGGCAAGGCCGGCATCGAGCTCGACCGGAAGGTCCTCGCAGACCTCGCGGTGAGCGACCCCGCGGCATTCGGCGCGATCGCCGAGCAGGCGAAGGCCGCGCTCGGATCCACCACGGCTACGGCCTGATCACCTCACGCGACAACGAGCGGCTCAAGCTCGTCCGCAAGCTCCATGACCGGCGCTGGCGTGACAAGCTCGGGCTGCTCGTCGCGGAGGGCGAGGACCTCGTCGACGCAGCGGCGAATGCCGGGTTCGAGCCGGTCGAGTTGCTCGTCGCAGGCGAGACCGTCGCGCCCGAGCTGCTCGCCGAGGTCTCGACGCTCGCCCACCCGCCGCGCGTGATCGCCGTCTACCGGCGGGACGACCTGCCGCGCGGCGTCCGGCCCGCGACGCTCGCGCTGTGGCATGTCGCGGACCCCGGTAATGTCGGCACACTTCTGCGTTCGGCCGACGCCTTCGGCGCCGGTGTCGCGCTTTCGCCGGGCTGTGCGGACCTGGCCGGCCCGAAAGCGCTTCGCGCGTCGATGGGAGCGGTCTTCCGCGTTCCGGTGAGCGGTTTCGACGCCCCACCGGGTAGGCGCATCGCGCTCGTCGCGCATGGCGGCGTCCCACTGCCCGAGGTCGAGCTCGAGGGCGACATCGTCTTCGTGCTGGGCGCCGAGCGGGAGGGGCTGCCGAAGGACGTGCTCGAGCGGTGCGACGTACAAGCGTCGATCCCGCAGAGCGGCGAGGTGGAGTCGCTCAACGTCGCGATGGCGGGAACCGTCGCGCTGTACGAGCTCTCCCGCCGCGCCCTGCCGGCCTGATCGGTCTGACGCGTCTGACCGGTCTGATCAGGCTTGCGGACCTGGACAACCGCGCGCACGGACCACAAAAGCGGTCCGGCCCCGTTGCCGGGGCCGGACCAAAGTTTCACCGAGTCGGTTGCGCTTTCGTCCGCCTCGACCAACCGGCCTTCCGCCTCGGGGCTTGCGCCCTTCCTCGTAGAACCGCTCGGTCGAAGTTTCGACCTAATCGCGCTCCGTGCTCGGTGCAAGAGGGAACCTACGATGCAGGTCCACGGACTTCAAGCGACGTGGTGAACATTTTGTCGCAATTTGCGGCCGATCATGTGCGCGACGCAATCCAGACGCTGTCCTCGCCTCCCGCGTAGGGCCGCCGGTCGAACCAGCCGTAGCACGCCTCGACGACGAGTCCCGCCTCGGCGATGAGCGCGTGCCACCGCGCAGGCTCGAGCCACCACAACGTCATCGACGAAGCGCCTCGCTCGCCGCGCACCGCCAGCGTCAGCGTCTGCGCCTCGAGATCCCACGTCGCTCGCTCCTCGATGCCGGGCTCGCGCTCGATCCAGCGCCCGTGAGTCTCCTCGATGTCCTCCTGCGACGGCTCGAAGACGTCGAAGATCAGCCGGCCGCCGGGCTCGAGCAACTCGCGGGCGGCGACGAGCGCCTCCAAGCGGTCCTCGTCCGAGGCCAGGTGGAGGTACGCCCGGAACGGACACGTGACGAGCGGGACGCGCTCGGTCACCGGGGGCGATCGCAGGTCGCCCTGGCGCAGGTCGAGGCGGTCGGCGACACCGGCCTCGCGCGCGCGCTCGCCGCAGACGGCGAGCATTCCCGGCGAGGAGTCGACGCCGACAACCTGCACGCCGGCCATCGCGGTGGGGATCGCGACGCGGCCGGTTCCGACCCCCAGCTCGACCACCGTTCCGCCTGCCTCGAGCGCGGCGTCGACATAGAACGAGATGTCCTCGATGACGCTCGCGCTCCAGGGGTCGTACAGGCGCGCGATCGGGTCATAGGCGCTCACGCCGGTATAGTGCGCATGAGATGTTGCACCGCGCGCACACCACGTTTACGCAGCCCCGGCTCGTTGCCGGGGCGCCGGCGCGCTAGCAGTCGGTTCCTCGCAACTCGAGCCGGGGCCTTTCGATCGCCCTGACACCGCATTGCGAAGGAGGAATCGATGGATGAGAGACCCGATACAGTCGCCGCCGTGGACGCGCAGGCTCTTCAGGACGCAGCGCTCGCTGCCGTCGATGCGGCCGGGACGCTCGGCGAGCTCGACGAGGCGCGGGTTCGCTATCTCGGACGGAAGAGCGACCTCAAGCTCGCCCTCCGCGACGTGCGGGACCGCGAGTCGGGTATGGCGCTCAACGCAGCGCGCGAGGCGATCGAGCAGGCAGTCGAAGAGAAGCACGCGCAGCTCGAGCGGGCCGAGCTCGATACACGACTCTCCTCGGAGCGCGTCGACGTGACGCTCCCCGCGGAGCTGATCGCCCGTGCCGGGGGACAGCCGTTGCGCCCGCGGCGTCGCGGCTCGCTCCATCCGTCGACACAGGTGCGGCGCGACGTCGAGGACATCTTCCTCGGCCTCGGCTACGAGGTCGTGGACGGCCGTGAGGTCGAGACGACGCGGTACAACTTCGACGCTCTGGGCTTCCCGTCGTGGCACCCGTCGCGCTCGCCCCGCGCGTCGCTCTATCTCGCGGACGAGACCGTCCTCCGCACCGAGACGTCGCCGGCACAGATTCACAAGATGGAGAGCCAGAAGCCGCCGATCTACATGGTGTCGATCGGCCGCGTGTATCGGCGCGACACGATCGACGCGACGCACTATCCGATCTTCCACCAGTTCGAAGGCCTCGCGATCGACAAGGGGATCACGATGGCCGACCTCAAGGGGACGTTGCTCTACGTCATGCGCGCCCTGTACGGCCCCGACCGCGACGTCCGCTTCCGCACGCATTACTTCCCGTTCACGGAGCCGTCGATGGAGCCGGACGTCTCCTGCCCGATCTGCGGTGGCACGGGCTGCCGCACCTGCAAGGGCTCGGGTTGGATCGAGATGGGCGGCTCCGGCATGGTCGATCCGTATCTCTACGAGTTCGTCGGCTGGGATCCGGACGAGTACACGGGCTTCGCATTCGGCATGGGCATCGAGCGAACCGCGCAGCTCCGCATGGGCATCCCCGGCATCCGTCCGTTCTGGGAGAACGACCTCCGCTTCCTGAGGCAGTTCTGACGTGAAGGTTCCGCTCTCCTGGTTGCGCGAGTACGTGGGCGTCGATGCGTCGGCAGCGGAGATCGCCGACCGCCTGTCGATCTCGACCGCCGAGGTCAACGAGGTCATCCGGCTCGGCGTCGCCGATGAAGGCGGCAATCTCGGCTTGTTTCGCGTCGGACACGTGCTCGAGGCCGCGAAGCATCCGAACGCCGACCGGCTCCAGCTCTGCAAGGTCGACGTCGGCGAGGCCGAGCCGTATCAGATCGTCTGCGGCGCCTGGAACTTCGGCGCGGGGGCGAAGGTCGCCGTCGCGCTGCCGGGCGCGACGCTTCCGAACGGCCTCACGCTCGAGCGCCGGAAGCTGCGCGGTGAGGTGTCCGAGGGGATGATCCTCGCCGAGGACGAGGTCGATCTCGGCGCCGACCACGACGGGATCATGCTCCTCGACGACGCACTCGAGCCGGGCACGCCGCTCGCCGGCGTGCTCCCGCTGGTCGAGGAGGTGCTCGACCTCGAGCCGACGGGGAACCGTCCCGACCTGCTCTCTGTCTACGGCGTTGCGCGCGAGGTTGCCGCGCTCTTCGGCGGCGAGCTGGTCCCGCTCGCCACGGACGACCCGCAGCGCGAAGGCAACGAGTCCGTAGACGTGCGCATCGAGGATCTGGAGCACTGCCCTCGCTACATCGGGCGCCTCTTCCGCGACGTCAAGATCGCCGGCTCGCCGCTCTGGCTGAAGGCGCGCTTGCGTGCTGCCGGAGTCCGTTCGATTTCGAACGTCGTCGACGTGACCAACTACGTGATGCTTGCGGTCGGCAGTCCTCTGCACGCCTTCGACTACGAGACGTTGAACGGCGGCGTCGTGATCGTGCGGGGCGCTCGCTCGGGCGAAGAGCTGCGGACGCTCGACGGCAATCTGCGTACGCTCGATGCGAGCGACCTCGTGATCGCCGACGCAGATCGCGCGATCGCACTCGCCGGGATCATGGGCGGCGCGGACACCGAGATCACCGAAGCGACGAGCTCGCTGCTGCTCGAAGCCGCGAACTTCGAGCCGGTGGGCATCCTCAGGAGCTCCGAACGGCACGCGCTGCGCAGTGAGGCGTCCAATCGCTGGGAAAAAGGTGTCGACCCGTACGTCGCTGGTCCGGCGGCGACACTGGCGACGCGACTCATCGTCGAGCTCGCCGGAGCGCGGTGGACGGGTCACGCCGATGTCCACGGCACGCTGCCGGAGCGGCAGTCGATCACGCTCCGCACCGAGCGCACCGATGCCGTGCTCGGGCTCGAGGTCCCCTCGGACGAACAGGCTGCGATCCTGCATCGACTCGGCTTCGACGGCGACCCGCAGAGCGGGTTCCTCGTGCCGACGTGGCGGGCGCGCGATGTGACGAGGGAGATCGATCTGATCGAGGAGGTCGCGCGCTTTCGGCTCACCGACATCCCCTTCACGCTGCCGCGCCGCGACGCGATGTTCGGGCGCCTTTCCCGCCCGCAACGACTGCGCCGGCTCGTCGAGGACGTGCTCGCGGGCTGCGGCCTCTCGGAGGCGTACACGCCGTCGTTCGTCGCCGAGGGCGACTTCACGCTGCCGGAGCCACTCTCGACAGAGGCCGCGGCGCTTCGCACCTCGTTGCTCGGAAGCCTCGTCGAGGCGGCGCGGCACAACGTCGCGGTCGGCAACGCCGACATCGCGCTGTTCGAGCAGGCGCGTGTCTATCCGCGCGGCGACAGCGATCTGCCGGACGAGCGCTGGCACGTGGCCGGCATCGTCGAAGGAGGCTTTGCCGAGGCGAAGTGGGCCCTCGAGCAGATCTACGGTGCGCTGAAGGTCGAGCCGTCGTTCGAGCGGACATCCGAGCCGTCTCTCCACCCGGGCAAGGCCGCGCGCACGGGGGAGGGGTGGGTCGGTGAGTTGCATCCCGCACTCCTCGAAGGCACATGGGGTGCGTTCGAGCTCGACGTCGACGCGCTCGCAGCACGCGCGCCCGTCGCAGCCGAGTTCGAGGAAGTCAGCCCATTCCCCGAAGTGCGTCTGGATCTCGCCTTCGTCGTCGGCGACGACGTACCGGCGTCGGCCGTCGCGGCTGCGATCCGGGAGGCCGGCGGTGCCGAGCTTCGCGACGTGGCGGTGTTCGACGAGTACCGCGGCGAGCAGATCGGTGCGGGCAAGCGCTCGCTCGCCTTCCGCCTCGCGTTCGGCTCGACCGAGCGGACGCTCACCGACGAAGACGTCGCGCCGGCTCGCACCGCGATTCTCGCGCTGCTCGGCGAGCGGTTCGCCGCCGAGCTTCGCGGCTAGCCTCTGGCGCGCCAAACCGATCCCGTCGGGGTCGCGTACTGTCTCGGCGTGAGAGTCGCCGCCATCATCGCCGCCGTTCTGGGTACCTGCGTACTGCTCGTCGGCTCGGCGGGCGCGACGCGCGCCGACAACCCGGTGCTCACGGGCGACGTCGGCCTGAACGACTCCTTCACGATCACGCTCACGGACGCGTCGGGCGCACAAGTCAAGCACCTCGATCCGGGCACCTACACGCTCGTCATCCACGACCATTCGACGTTTCACAACTTCGACTTCTCCGGCCCAGGCGCGGCTGTGGCGACCGACGTCGCATTCGTCGGCGACCAGACGGCCACCGTGACGCTCACCGACGGGACGTACTTCTTCCAGTGCGACCCGCACTCGTCGCAGATGAAGGGGAGCTTCACCGTCGGCGCCGCCGCTCCGCCGCCGCCACCGACTCCCGTGCCCGTCACGCCGGCCGCGCCGACGAAGGCCACGGCGTCGATCGCCGGCTCCGCGAGCACATTCCGTCCGTCGAGCGGTCTCTCCGCGGGCGCGTTCTCGATCGTCGTCAACGACCGGTCGGCCACCGACGGCTTCCGTCTCTCCGGTCCGAGCATCACCAAGGCGACCACGGCGAAGTTCCGCGGCAAGATCACGTGGAAGGTGAAGCTCGCGGCGGGTCGCTATTCGTACGGCTCTGCGCTGCATGCGAAGCAGCGGCACACGTTCACCGTGTCGAGCTAGCGCGGCTCAGCCGCGGCCGCGGTCGATCAGCGTCGGAGCAAGAGGCGGATGGTCGCGCCGATGCCGCCCGAGACGACGAAGCCGAGCCCGAGCGCACCTGCTGTCGCGACCGGTAGATTCGCGCGCAGCTTGCCGCGGACGTCGGTCGCCTCGCTGACCTCGGTGCGGAGTGTCTTGACCTCGTCGGCGAGCTTCGCGCGCTGCTCGCCGATCTCGCGGCGGAGCTCCTTGTCAGTACTTGCCATTCTTCACCGCCTCCGCGGTCAGTTTCGCTTCCTCGATCGCCTGCAGTGGGACGGGCGGCGCACCCTTCTTGATCGTGGCGCGGCCGATCACGACCAGCAGGGCGACGACGACGAGCAGCCCGACGGTCACGATCAGGAGCGCAAGCCAGGTCGAGACTGCCGTCGCGAGCCCTGCAGCGATCGTTGCGAGCGCGAAGCCCACCCCGTAGAACGCCAACACCGCTGCGCCGGCGAGCAGCCCGATGCCGATCCCGATCGTCTGCAGCTTTTTTCTGAGCTCGGCGGTCGCGAGCTCGATCTCGAGACGGACGAGCGAGCGGGCGCGATCGGTGACGGCCTGCGCAGCGCCGCGTAGCCCCGGCCGGTCACCTGCGCGAGCGGCCATGGCCTCTCCAATCGATCCACCTGGCAAGGAAGACTCCTGCGGCGAGTGCGGCGCCCACGACCACGAACGGGTTCGGGCCGTTCGGGCCCCGCTCGCCGGCGGGCTGCTCCTCGGCGGCCCCCGCCTCGTCGGCGGGTGTATCGACGCTGCTCATGTCCGCAATCTTGCCACGCGCTGCGTCGCGGAAACGTCCGCATAACTATGCTCGGTCCATGCAGACGAACGGCCGGCCCCTCGGCAAGGCGGAGCGGCAGCGGCTGCTGGCCGGAATCGTCGCACGCAAGCGCGTCGGCACCCAGCTCGAGCTCGCAGCCGAGCTTGCCGCCGCCGGCTCCCCCGTGACGCAGGCCACGATCTCACGCGATATCCGCGAGCTCGGCCTCGAGAAGACGCACGACACGCTCGGACGCCCTCGCTACGTCGTCCCCGCCGAGTCCGAGCGCCGCCGACCGGACCCGAAGGCCGCGCTGGGCGCAGTCCTCTCGCAGTTCGGACGCGGCGCGGCACTCGCGCAGAACATCGTCGTCCTCCACTCGGAGCTCGGCTCCGCACCGGCGATCGCCCGGGCGCTCGACCAGGTGAATCATCCCAAGGTCGTCGGCACGATCGCCGGCGACGACACGTGTCTCGTCATCGCGCGGGACGTGAAGGATGCGCAGGCCCTCGTCGCCGAGCTCGGCGAGGCGATCGGCTGACGACCTAACAGACGGGAGGCCGGCGTTGGATCCACGGCCTCGCCTGCTCGAGCTGCGCGGCGAGCCGGAAGAGCGTCGCCTCGGCGAACGGCTTGCCGATGATCTGCACGCCGATCGGCAGGCCATCCTCGCTCCAGTGCAGCGGCACCGACATCGCAGGCTGACCCGTGACGTTGATGACCGCCGTGAACGGTGTGAAGAGCGTCTGCCGGTCGAACGCGAGTTGGGGGTTACCGCCCGTCTCGTCGAACGTCCAGCCGATCGGCACGGGCGGCTGAGCGAGCGTGGGCGTGAGAAGCACGTCGACGTCGTCCCAGAACGCGACGACCGTACGCGTCAGACGCTGGAGCTGCATGATCGCGGCGGCGTGCTCTGGGCTCGGCGTCTCGCGCGCCTGCTGCGCGAGCATCCGGTTGATCGGCTCGAGCTGCGACAGGTCGTCGATGCCTGCAGTCGCCGGACCGACCTGCCAGATCCGAATGAAGTGCAGGATCAGGTCCTCGCCGACCCACGGCGGGGTCGCGGCGATGACGTCGTGTCCGAGCTCGGCGAGCAGTGCGGCGGCATCGTCGACGGCAGCGACGCACGACGGATCGACGGGCACGTCGATTGGCGGCGTCGTCGTGACGGCGATGCGCAACCGGCCCGGCTCGAGCTCGGCTTCGGCGAGGAACGGCCGCTCGGAGGCAGGCGCGACGAAGAAGTCGCCGGTCTCGTAGCCGCTCATGACGTCGAGGAGCGCCGCTGCATCGCGCACGGTGCGTGCGATCGGCCCCGAGGTGCCGAGCCCGAGCGAGCCCGACCCGTACGGCGCCGGCGAGACACGACCGCGCGACGGCTTGATCCCGAAGAGCCCGCAGCACGACGAGGGGATGCGGATCGAGCCGCCGCCGTCGCTGCCGTGCGCCGCCGGGCAGAGCCCCGCTGCGGTCGCCGCTGCTGCGCCGCCGCTCGAGCCCCCGGGCGTACGCGAGACGTCCCACGGGTTGCGGCAGTCGCCGTTCAGCTCCGACTCGGTCATCGCGATGGTTCCGAACTCGGGCGTGTTCGTCTTGCCGAGCACGATGAACCCCGCCTCACGGATTCGGCGGACGACCGCTGCATCGAACCGGGGCACGTTCGTCGCGCAGGCCTTCGTCGAGTACGTCGTGCGCAGTCCAGCGGTCTCGTTGAGATCCTTGATCGAGATCGGGACGCCGTGAAAGGGCGCGTCGGACGTCGTCGACACGGCCGCGTGCGCGGCGGCGAGTGCACCTTCCCTGTCGACCGTGACGTAGGAGTTGAGTTGCGGATCGAGCCGCTCGATGCGTTCCAGGTAGAGCTCGGTGAGCTCGACCGGTGAGACCTTGCGTTCCCGTACCTGCGCCGCGAGCGCGAGCGCCGGCGCGAACGCGAGCTCTTCGCTCACCGGTTGCGGCCGGTGAGCCACCACGCGAGCCGCTGATACCACGTCGACGCCTCGGGAATGATCTGCTCTTCAGCCGCGGGCTCGGTGAACGTCTCGAGGTTCTCGACCTCTTCGTGGCGGAGGGAGAGATGCACCTCGCCTTCGCGAATCTCGGCGACGCTCTCCGACGGCACGTAGCGAACGTGACTCAGGATTCCCTTGTTGACGGTCAGGCCGTCGAAGATGTCCGCTTCGGAATCACCCGTGATCTCGTCGACCTTGCCGATCTCGCTGCCGTCGGCGTCGTACACACGCCAACCACGCTCCATGACCTTCCAGGAGACCGCGTCCGCCACGCGGATCAGACGGCCTTGCCGTCGACGTACCAGACGGGGCCCTGGGTTCCGACGGGGTGCGTGTCGGACATCAGCCGCAGGACGCGCACCGTGCCCGGGATTCCGGCCTCGTCGACGCGCTCGAGACAGCGTCGCACCATGGCAGGCGATGCGCCGTAGCCGAACGAGTGGGCCGCGCGGAAGCGGAACGACATCTGCCCGCTCGCGCGCAAGGGATTGACAGGCCCCATCAGGAGCGCGGTCAGGTCGAGGTGGTCGGACGAGAAGACCGAGAGCTCACCGAGCAGATCGCTCCAGTCGGCGGGGAGGAGGGCGCGCGCCTCGTCCCACGCCTGCGCAAGCGGCTCGCGCACGGCTGCAGGTTGCACCGCGGTCTGGGAGGCGAAGACGAGCTCGAGCGCGCCTTCGATGCCCTGGGCCTCGACGCGGCCCAACATCCGTCGCACGGCTTCGGGTCCGACACCGGGGCCGTTCCGCGCGACATAGAACCGGAGCGTGGCGCCTGTCTTGACGGGTCCGGCCGGTGCAAGCAGTGCCGCGGCCCGGCCGATCCGGGTCGAGTCGTCGAGCGTGAAGACGACCTGTACGTCGCTCCACCTCGGATCCAGGCCCTTCTCAATGGTGTTCCATTGGCCGACGAGTCCCATCACCTGCACCATAAACTGCGCGCCGTGGCGAAGGTGGAGGCAAAGACGACACTCGCGAAGAGCGATCTCTCCGACGTCCTGCGGGAGATGCTGCTCATCCGCCGGTTCGAGGAGAAGGTGGAGGAGCGCTTCCGCGCGGGCGAGTTGCCGGGCTTCCTGCACGTGACGATCGGCGAGGAGGCGTGCGCCGTCGGCGTCTGCCGCGCGCTCGAGGACGGCGACGTGATCGCGTCGACGCACCGCGCGCACGGCCACACGCTCGCGAAGGGGACGCACCCGAACGAATTGATGGCAGAGCTGTACGGCAAGCAGGAGGGCTGCTCGCATGGTTACGGCGGGTCGATGCACCTCTACGACGTCGAGCGCGGCAACCTCGGTGCCAACGCCGTGATCGGCGGCGGCCTGCCGCAGATCACGGGCGCCGCGCTCGCGTTCCAGATGCGTGGAGAGCCGCGCGTCGCGGTTGCGTTCTTCGGCGACGGGGCCACGAACATCGGCACGTTCCACGAAGCGCTCAACATGGCGCAGCTCTGGAAGGTCCCCGCCGTGTTCGTGCTCGAGGACAACCACTGGGCCGAGTCGACGCCGGAATCGCAGCATTCGCCGATCCGCGACCTCTCCGATCGCGCGAAGGCGTTCGGCATGAAGGCGATCAAGGTCGACGGCCAGGACGTCGAGGCCGTCTACAAGGCGACGCGCCAGGCGCTCGACCATGCGCGCTCAGGTAAGGGCCCCGTCTATCTGCACCTCGACACGCTGCGCTTCTCCGGCCACTACATCGGCGACCCGCAGGTCTACCGGCCGAAGAACGAGGCGAAGAAGCTGCGCGAGGAGCGCGACCCGATCGAGCTCCTGCGCGCGAAGATCTCGATGCCCGACGGAGAGTTCGAGGAGATGGACGCAGAGGTCACGGAGATCGTCGAGGCATCGGTGGAGTTCGCGAAGAACGGGACCGATCCCGCCCCGGAAGACGCGATGAAGAACGTCTATGCCTGAGCTCTCCTACAGGGAAGCAGTGCGCGACGCGCTGTCGACGGCGATGCGCCAGGACGACGACGTCTTCATCATGGGCGAGGACATCGCCGAGATGGGCGGCTCGATGGGTGTCACCGCCGGGATGCTCGACGAGTTCGGCCCGGAGCGCGTGCGCAACACGCCGATCTCGGAGATGGCGCTCGCCGGCGCTGCCATCGGCGCCGCGATGCAGGGCATGCGCCCGATCGCCGAGATCATGTACGAGGACTTCATGACGCTCGCGGCCGAGCAGGTGGTCAACCAGGCGGCGAAGCACCGCTACATGTCGGGCGGGCAGCTCACCGTGCCGGTCGTCTTCCGCACCCAGGGCGGCGCCGGCTGGTCGCCGGGCGCGCAGCACGCGCAGCAGCTCGAGGCGTGGTTCGTGCACATCCCGGGACTGAAGGTCGTGTTCGCCTCGACGCCGGAAGACGTGCGCGGGCTGCTCTGGTCGTCGATCTACGACGACAACCCGGTCGTCTTCTTCGAGCATCGCACGCTCTACGGCATCAAGGGCGACGTGCCCGAGAAGATCGAGCCGATCCCGATCGGCAAGGCGCGCGTGCATCGTGAAGGCGAAGACGTCACGGTGATCGCGACCGGGCGAATGGTGCACGAGTCGCTCGCTGCCGCCGCAGAGGCCGAAAAGGAAGGCATATCCGTCGAGGTCGTCGATCCGCGCACGCTGCAGCCGCTCGACGAGGAGACGCTCGTCGCCTCGGTCAAGAAGACGAATCGCGCCGTCGTCGCGCACGAGGCCGTCACGCGAATGGGATTCGGCGCCGAGGTCGCGTCGGTGCTCCAGTACCAGGCATTCGACTGGCTCGACGCGCCGATCGAGCGTGTCGGCTCGCGCTTCGCTCCGCTTCCCTTCGCGCCGGTCATGGAGTCGTACGTCATCCCGCACAAGGAAGACGTGCTCGACGCGATCTACCGCACCGTGAACAAGAAGAGCTAGCGGGCGCACGTGGCTACCGAAGTGAAGCTCCCGAGGCTCGGCCAGGGCATGGAGTCCGGAACGATCGTCAAGTGGCTCAAGTCCGAAGGCGAGCAGGTCAGCAAGGGCGAGGCCCTTTACGAGCTCGACACCGACAAGGTGACGCAGGAGGTCGAGGCGGAGGCGAGCGGGGTGCTCCTGAAGATCGCGATCACCGAAGGCGAGGTCGCGGTCGGCAAGACGATCGGCTTCATCGGCGACAAGGGCGAGGACGTCCCCGCCGCCGACGACGACGGCTCGGGGCCGGATGCGCGACGGCAGGCGAGCGACGAGGCGCCGGACAGCGCAGAGAAGCCGGCTGTCGCACCGAAGCGCGACGCCGAGCGCGACCGCGAGGCCTCGACGAACGGCTCTGCAGCCGCGCCGGCCGAACAGAGCGACCAGCAGCAGACGGAGAGCGGCGGACGCATCAAGGCGTCGCCACTCGCGCGGCGCATCGCGCGGGAGCGCGGGATCGAGCTCTCGCAGCTACGCGGAACCGGCCCCGACGGCCGCATCGTCGCCGAGGACGTCGAGCGGGCCGAGGTCCAGCCTCAGGCGGCCGCCGCCCCGAGTGCTGTTCCCGCCGGCGAGGTCGAGTCGCGTCCGCTCTCGAACGTCCGCAAGACGATTGCCCGCCGGCTCACCCAGGCCTGGACGGTGCCCGCGTTCCAACTCACCGTCGACGCCGACATGACGCGCGCGACGGAGGTCGTGGCGCGCCAGCGGGAGCTGTACCCGGACGTGCGCATCACGGTCACCGACCTGCTCACGAAGGTGTGCGCGCAGGCGCTGATGCGTCACCGCGACATGAACGTGCAGTACACCGACGACGCGCTCCTCGTCTTTCCGAGTGCCGACGTCGGCATCGCCGTCGCTGCGCCCCAGGGGCTCGTCGTGCCCGTCGTGCACGGTGCGGAGCGGCTGTCGATCGCGCAGATCGCGGCGGTCCGCGCAGATCTGGTCTCGCGCGCGCGGGACGGGAAGCTGCGGAGCGAGGACATCCAAGGCGGCACGTTCACGATCTCGAACCTGGGCATGTACGGGGTCGACCAGTTCATCGCCGTGCTCAACCCGCCGCAGGCCTCGATCCTCGCCGTCGGCGCCACGCGCGAGCAGGTCGTTCCGCGCGACGGCGAGCTTCACGTTCTGCCGTTGATGACGATGACGCTGACGTGCGATCATCGGGCTGTGGACGGCGCAACCGGAGCGGACTTCCTCCGTACGATCAAGGCGTTCCTCGAGCTCCCAGGCCTGGCCCTGTAAGTGGCGCCGAGCGTCTGGTACCACGTCCGCGATCTCGACGAGGCGCGCCGCTTCTACACAGAGACACTCGGCTTCGAGGAGACCAGTGTCGATCTCGCCGAGCGCTGGGCGCTGCTGAAGCACGGCGAGATGGAGATCGGCTTGGCCGAGGGAGAGCCGCGTGACGACAGTGGGGTCGCTCACGTCGACGTCGCCGACGTGAAGCTCGAAGCCGACCGGCTTCGCGAGGCCGGTCTCGAGGTCGGCATCGTGTTCGAGCTGCAGGGCGAGATGCGGCTGCTCGACGTGTTCGACCCTGACGGCAACCGCGTACAGCTCGCCCAGGAGCTCTGAGCACGGCCGCGCTCGTCGGCCTTCTAGACTCCGGACGATGCTTCGCCCCGTCGGGAGCCACGACGTGCGTTTCCTCCGCGACATGCTCCGCCACGCGTATCACTGGCGACTCTCTGAAGACACGGAGCGGCCGGTCTACCGGTATGTCGCGAACTGGGGGAGACGCGGTGACGCAGGCGTGATCGCACTCGACGGCCCGCACGCGTACGGGGCCGCCTGGTACCGGCTCTTCACGAAGGACGAGCCGGGCTTCGGCTTCGTCGACGAGGCGACGCCCGAGTTGACGGTCGCCGTCGTCCCGAGCCGCCGCGGCAAGGGCGCCGGCGCAGAGCTGCTCAAGGCATTGCTCGAGCGCGCACGGACGGACGGCTACACCCAGGTCAGCCTGAGCGCGCCGGAGGGCCGGACGGGCTTTTACGAGGCATACGGCTTCGAGGTCGTCGAGCACACGCCTCATGCCGTGACGATGCTCGCCCGGCTCTGACAGACCGCGGATCACTACCATCGATTCGATGATTTCGAGAATGAGGGAGAACCCACATGGACGTTGACGTCGCAGTCCTCGGAGGCGGCCCGGGCGGCTACACCGCCGCAATTCGCGCCGCACAGCTCGGGGCGAAGGTCGCTTGCATCGAAAAGGAGCCGGAGCTCGGAGGCACGTGCCTGCGCGTCGGCTGCATCCCCACGAAGGCTTGGGTGCAGACTGCGTTCGCGCTGCGCGAGGCCGAGGAGAGCTACGCAAAGTTCGGCGTCATGGTCGGTGAGACGACTCTCGACTTCGAGGCGTCGAACGCGTGGAAGGCCGGCGTCTCGAAACAGATGACCTCCGGCGTCGCCACGCTCTTCAAGGCGAACGGCGTCGAGTGGGTGAAGGGCACCGGCCGATTCAAGGATGCGAACACGCTCGCGGTCGAGGGCGGCGAGGACGTCACGTTCAAGTCTGCGATCGTCGCGACCGGGTCGTTCCCGCTCCGTCCGCCGATCGACGGTCTCGACTCGCCACGCTGCGTCGACTCGACCGGCCTGCTCGCGCAGACGGAGGTGCCGAAGCGTCTCGTCGTGCTCGGCGGCGGGATCATCGGCAGCGAATTCGCCTCGATCTTCAACCGCTTCGGCACCGAGGTGACGGTGATCGAGATGCTCGACACGCTCATCCCGCAGGAGGACGCCGACGCCGCGAAGGAGCTCGCCAAGCAGTTCGGCAAGCGCGGTATCGCGCTGCAACTCGGGAAGCAGTGCACGAAGGTCGAGGACGACGGCTCGAAGCTCACCGTCCACTTCGGCGAGGGCGAGACGGTCGAGGCCGATCTGATGCTCGTCGCCGTCGGCCGCGGTCCGCTCGTCGAAGGGCTGGGGCTCGAGGAGATCGGCGTGCAGCTCGACAAGCGCAAGGGCATCTCCGCCGACGACCATCGCCGGACGAGCGTCCCGCACATCTACGCGGTCGGCGACTGCGCGGGGTACTGGCAGCTTGCGCACACTGCCTTCCGCGAGGGCGAGGTCGCTGCCGAGAATGCGTGCGGCCACGATGCGATCGTCGACAACCGTGCGGTCCCGCGGCCGATCTACACCGACCCGGAGGTCGCAGGTGTCGGTCTCACCGAGGCCGAGGCACGCGAGGAGTACGGCGACGACGTCGCTGTCGGCCGGTTCCCGTGGGTCGCGAACGCGCGCGCAGTCATGCAGGACGAGACGATCGGCTGGGTGAAGTCGATTCACGAGACGCGGTACGGCGAGCTGCTCGGGCTCGTGATGGTGGGGCCGCACGTGACCGACCTGATCGAGGTCGGCGTCGTCGCGATCGACGCGGAGGCGACCGTGGAGACCGTGGCCGACGGCATGGCCCCGCACCCGACGCTCTCCGAGGCGATCAAGGAAGCCGGTCTCGCCGCGCTCGGGCGGGCGATCCACATCGGGAACCGGAAGCCGCGCGCCAAAGCGCCTGCCTAGCGACGCAGCGCCAAAGCGCCTGCCTAGCGACGCAGCGCCAAAGCGCCTGCCTAGCGACGCAGCGCCAAGGCGCCTGCCTAGCGGCGGAGGGCGAAAAGCACCTGCATAGGAGGGCGATTCTTCGTGCGGTGTGCAAGTTTTGCGCCGCAGTGGAGTCTCAGCTACCAGGACGTGCCCTCGTCCCTATCCTCCGGGGTCATGCCGCCCGCGGGCCCCGGAGGAGACTTTCTCGTCGAAGGAGCCATCCTGCCGCCGCAAGGGTGGCTCCTTCTGCGTTCAAACAGGCGCGCATTGGGTAGCGTGACCTGCGAGACCAAGGGAGGTGACCGTGGGAAAGATCTTCAACAGACGGAACGCCGTCATCGGCTTCGTCGTCCTCAAGCTCAGGAAGCGCGAGGCGAAGAAGAAGGTTGCAGCTGCCGTGCCCGACGCGCAGACCGCAGGGATCGCTGCCGGTGCGCTCGCTGCCCTTGCCGGCCTCGCCGGCGGGCTCGTGTTCTGGCGCAAAAGGCGCGCCGCGACCGAGTGACGAAGCAGAGCGTGGCGGCGTGACGGGGCTCTTCCGCCGCTCGATCGAAGATCTCGTTCCGTACGAGCCGGGAAAGCCCGTGGACGAGGTGCAGCGCGAGCTCGGCCTCGACCGCGTCGTGAAGCTTGCGTCGAACGAGGGACCGTTCCCGCCGTTCCCTGCCGCCCTCGAGGCGATCGACCGTGCCACCGGGGAGCTGAACCGCTACCCCGACGGCGGCGTCTTCGCGCTGCGGGCGGCGCTCGCAGAGCGTCACGGCGTCGCGCACGAGGAGGTCGTCGTCGCCGCCGGCGCAGACGGCGTCATCGACTTGCTCTCACAGGCGACGCTCGACCCCGGCGACGACATCGTCTGCGGCTGGCCGTCGTTTCCGAGCTACGTGCTCGACGCGGCCAAGCTCGGCGCCGAGTCGAAGAAGGTTCCGCTGAAGTCGGATACGTACGATCTCGACGGCCTGCTCGCCGCGATCGGACCGCGGACGAAGCTCGTCTACGTCTGCCATCCGAACAACCCCACCGGCACGGGCAACGGCCGCGCCGAGCTCGACCGCTTTTTCGAGCAGGTGCCGGATCACGTCCTCGTCGTGCTCGACCAGGCGTATTTCGAGTACATCGACGATCCCGACTACGCCGACGGGATCGAGGAGCACTTCAAGGCGGGCCGGCGCGTGATCGTGTTGCGGACGTTCTCGAAGATCTACGGGCTCGCCGGGCTGCGCGTCGGGTACGGCGTCGGCCCGGCAGACGTCGTTGCGGCGACGAGCAAGGTGCGGCGCGCATTCGACGTCACCGCGACGGCTCAGGCCGCGGCGCTCGCGAGCATCGGTGACGAGCCGGAACTGGCTCGGCGCCGTGCGGCGAATGCTGCCGGACGCGCGCAGCTCGAGGGTGTCTTCCGCGAGCACGGGCTCGAGCCGGCGGGGCCGGCCCTCGGAAACTTCCTCTTCGCCGAGGTGGGGGACGGCCGGGAGGTCTTCGAACAGCTCCTGCGCCAGGGCGTGATCGTCCGTCCGTGCGCCGGGTTCGGCGCGCCCGCGGCGATCCGCGTCTCGGTCGGCACGGCGGAAGAGAACGAGTTCTTCGCGGCCGCGCTCGGACACGTCCTTTCGGGCGTCTCGTCATGATCCGATAACCCTGTTACCCTCCGCCAGCATTGCTGCGCCGCTCTTCCGCGAGGCAGCTGGCGCCGCTGGGGGTCGCCGGTTTCCGTCTGCTGTTCCTGTCGACGCTCGGGTCGAGCATCGGCACGCTGCTTGCTGCGATTGCGTTGGCGATCGACGTCAAGGACCGGACGAACTCGGGCCTCTGGGTCGGAGCGGTGCTCGTCGTCGAGTTCCTGCCGACGATCATCGTGGGCCTCCTCCTCGGGCCTCTGGTCGACCGCCTCGACCGTCGCTCGCTCATGGTCGGCGCGGACCTTGTGCGTGCCGCCGTGTTCTGTGCGCTTCCGTTCACGACGAGCGCGGGGGGAATCGTTGCGCTCGCCTTCGTGGCGGGGCTCGCCACGGGTTTCTTCCGGCCGGCGGTGTACGCGGGGATTCCGAATCTCGTGCCGCCGGACCAGCTACCCGCGGCGAACGCACTCCTCCAGACCGTGGAGAACGTCAGCTGGGCGGTCGGGCCTGTGCTCGGCGGCATCCTCACTGCCGCCGCGGGACCGGACGCCGCGTACTGGATCAACGCGGTCTCGTTCCTCATCTCGGCGATGCTCGTCGCACGGATACCGAAGCGTCTTCTGCAGAGCGAGACGGCGCTCACACGCGGCCACTGGCGCGACCTCGCCGACGGCTTCGTCGCGGTCATGCGTTCGCGCCCGCTGATGGCGGTGCTCATCTGCTGGGGCATCGCGTCGCTCGGCATCGGCGCGATCAGCCTGAGCGAGGTGTTCCTCGCGAAGAACACGCTGCACGCCGGCGACTTCGGCTACGGCTTGCTGTACGGAGGCATCGGCACCGGTCTCGTGGTCGGCAGCTGGGGGAGCAGTTACGTGGTCGAGCGCGTCGGCGTTGCGCGTGCATATACAGGAGCGCTCGGGGTGATGGCGATCGGCTTCGGCGCAGCGGCGCTGGCGCCCAACATCTGGGTGGCGGCGGCGTGCTGCCTCGTCGGCGGGATCGGCGACGGCATTGCGATCGTCTGCAACGCCTTGCTCGTCCAGCGCGGTGCTGCAGATCAGGTCCGCGGCCGTGCGCTGACGCTCGTCATGAGTGCGACGTACACGCTCAACGGTCTCGGGGTGGTGATCGCGGGTGTGTTGCTGCACTCGGTCGGAACGCGTTGGGTGTGGGCCGGCGGCGCCGTCGCGTTCGCCCTCGGCGCGATCGCCGCGCTCGTGCTCACCCGGGAGGAGCGCGCGCTCCCATCGAGACCGTCCCCAGCCGAGGTGCTCTGACGGGTGCAACGTCGTCGGTCAAAGCACGCCGACTAGAGTGGCGCGGTGGCCGGCCGCCGCGATTGGACCCGTGAGACACTCGCCGCCGGTGTTCGCACCGGCGACCGGCGCGCGCTCGCACGAGCGATCACGCTCGTCGAGAACGGCGATCCGCTCGCGTACGACCTCGTCGCAGACGTGTACCCGGACACCGGGAATGCCTACGCGGTCGGTCTCACAGGGCCGCCCGGCGTGGGGAAGTCGAGCCTCGTGTCCGCGCTCATCCGGCTCGTACGCGAACGCGAGACGACCGTCGGCGTCGTGTCCGTCGATCCCTCGAGCCCATTTACGCAGGGCGCACTGCTCGGCGATCGCATCCGTTTGACGGATCACTTCCTCGACCCCGGCGTCTTCATCCGCTCGATGGGGACACGCGGGCACCTTGGCGGGCTTGCCGAGGCGACGCTGCAGGCCTTGTTGATCCTCGACGCCGCGGGTAAGGAGCTCGTGTTTCTCGAGACCGTCGGCACCGGCCAGAGCGAGGTCGAGGTGATCGGCATCGCCGACACCGTGCTCCTCGTCCTCATGCCAGGGTCGGGCGATTCGGTGCAGGCGCTGAAGGCGGGGATCATGGAGATCCCCGACGTGATCGCGATCAACAAGGCGGATCATCCCGCAGCGAAGACGATGCTGAACGAGGTGCGCTCGATCCTCTCGCTCGGAACCGATCGCGAGTGGAAACCTGCGATCGTGCTCACCGAAGCGACGCGCGGCGAGGGTGTGCCCGAGCTCTGGGAGAAGATCGAGTCGCATCGCGCATTCCTCGAAGACTCAGGGCAGCTCGAGGAGCGGAGGGCGCGGAATCTCGCCGGCGAGGTGTTCTCCGTCGCATCTGCGCGTGCGAAGCGGCATCTCGAGCACGCTGTGGCCGACGACCCGGAGCTGCGGCGACTTCTGGGCGAGGTTCAAAGCCGGCAGCTGGACCCGCTGAGCGCGGTACGGGAGATACTGGAGAAGGTCTTTCACATTGCCGGCGACCGAGACAGCACGCGGGTGCGCTGACATGGAGGAAGGACAAGCGTCCATGCCAGCGCACCCGGACATATCTGATCTTGCGGGCTCCGCCCGTGGGGCGCGCTGACATGGAGGAAGGACAAGCGTCCATGCCGGCGCACCCGGATACATCTGCTGTGGAGGGCTCCGCCCCGGGACTTCCTGAGATCGAGCAGGCGCGCGCGCGGCTCGACGGCGTTGCTCGCGTCACGCCGGTCTACCGCTCCGAGACGCTCTCGCAGCTTGCCGGCCGCGAGGTGTACCTGAAGGCCGAGAACCTGCAGCGCACGGGCTCGTTCAAGGTGCGCGGCGCGTACAACCGAATCTCGATGCTGAGTGACGACGAGCGGTCGGCGGGGGTCGTCGCCGCGAGCGCCGGGAATCACGGTCAAGCGGTCGCGTGGGCTGCGCGCGAGGTCGGCTCCCGCGCGCGCATCTTCATGCCGCAGGACGCTCCGATGGCCAAGGTGGATGCGACGCGCCACTACGGCGCCGAGATCGAGCTGAGCGGCTCGAACATCGAGGACGCGCTCGCCGGCGCGGAGGCGTACGTCGCGCAGTCCGGCGCCACGTTCGTGCACCCGTTCGAGGACCCGCGCGTCATCGCCGGGCAGGGGACGATCGGGCTCGAGCTCGCCGAGCAGGTGCCGGAGGCGGGCACGGTCGCGATTCCGATCGGCGGCGGAGGGCTTGCCTCCGGGATCGCACTCGCCCTGCGCGCGGTTCGTCCCGACGTCCGAATCGTCGGCGTGCAGGCCGCGGGCACCCTGCCCGATGGGCCGGGCTTCACGATCGCCGACGGAGTCGCCGTCAAGCACCCCGGCGTGCTGACGACGAGCATCCTCGACCGCGTGCTCGACGACATCGTCTCGGTCACCGACGAGGAGATCACCGAATCGATCGTGCTGCTGCTCGAGCGCACGAAGCTCGTCGTCGAGGGTGCAGGCGCCGTCGGTGTCGCAGCGCTCCTCCATGGCAAGGTCGGCGGCGAGGGCAAGGTCGTGCCGGTGCTCTCGGGTGGGAACATCGATGCGACGATGCTCATCTCGGTGATGCGCCGAGGCCTCGCGGTCGCCGGGCGGTTTCTCGTCCTGCGAACGCGGGTGCCCGACCGGCCTGGAGAGCTTGCGACGCTACTGGCTCTGCTCGCAAACGCTCGGGTGAACGTCGTCGAGGTCGAGCACCAGCGGGAGACGGCTGACCTTCCCGTCGGCGAGACGGGCGTCGAGCTGACCCTGCTGACGCGCGACGCCGCGCACTGCGAAGAGATCCTCGCCACGCTCGGCCATTGGGGCTACGTGGCCGAGCGACTCTCCTAACGGGCGGAGGGCGGAGGCGGATCCCGGCGTCCCGCAGGAGGGTGGCGGGACGCCGACGTCCGCTGCTGGCCCCTGCCTGACCGCAACAGAAAGGCAGGACGCTGGTCACCCGGGCGCTAGCGGCGGACGATTGCCGCTCGGAGCGTGTGGGTGCGGAGGAGGCTGCGTGCGAAGACGGTGACCAGACCGGCCTGGCGGGCAGGCTCGGCGAGCATCGGCCTAGGCCGGGGGTCCCGGCGGGCTTCCCGGACCGCGTCGGCGTGGCGCTGCGTGGCGGTGTAGTGGTGGATCGCGCTGTGCATCTCGGCCGCTCCCCTCGTTGGCTGGCACCAACCAGACGCGGGACCGGCCCGATTTCTTCCCTGCCAAGCCCTTCTACGTTCCGCAGCGGCGGAAACAGGTCGTCTCGCCGCCGCGGGCGCGCCACGCGTCGATCCCGCCCTGGAGCACCGGCCGCGCGTCGAGACCCGCGGCGCTGAGCACGCTCGCCGCAATGGCGGCGCGGGGGCCGGTCGAGCAGATCGTGACGATCGGCAGGGCGCCGCACAGTCCGTTCTCGGCCGCCTGCCGCGCGGTGCGGTAGGGGAGATGGCGACTGCCCGGAATCGAGCCCTCGTCGCGCTCGTTCGCCTCGCGGACGTCGACGAGCAGGATCTCCCCGGCGGCGAGCCTCCGCTCGAGCTCGTCCATCGTCACGGGCTCGAGCCGTTCGTCGCCGCCGCCCTCGCGCCAACCGGCGAGGTCGAAGATCCCGACGGCGTTGAGCGCACGTGCGGCGCGTAGCGCGTCGTCCTCACCGGCCGCGTCGAGAACGACCGTCCGGTCGGGGAGGATGAACGCCGCTCTCGTACCGAAGCTCGAGCCGGAGACCGGCACGTTCACGGCGCCCGGCCGGTGGCCCGCCGCGAAGTCACGAGCGGCGCGGATGTCGAGGATGATGGCGTCTCTCGAGTCGTCCGTCCGCACGAGTGGACGCTGCGCCGCGAGGAACGGCCCGCGGTTGAGCTCGACGATGTGCTCCATGTTCGGCGGCCTGGGCGGCTGCGGCCCCACGGCCGCTGCGAGGAAGTCGCCCTGCGACTCGGCGAGCGCGTGGTTGTAGCGGCGCTCGAAGCCGATGGTCGTCGAGCCTTTCGAGCTCATCGCCGCGCCGCAGAGCGATCCCGCGACGTGGCCCGGGTAGACCTCGACGCCGTCGCCGAGATCGACGAGCCGTCGAAGCGAATGGAACAGGTCCTCGGCGCCCTCGTGCGCTTCGATTGCGAGGTCGGGGCGCGCGGCATCGCCGACGAAGAGCGAGTCGCCGGTGAGCACGAGCCACGGCTCGTCGCCGCGCGAGCGGTCGATGACGGCGAAGGCGCAGTGCTCCGGCCGGTGTCCCGGCGTATGGATCGTACGGATGAGGATGTCACCGAGCTCGATCTCCGTGCCGTCGGTCAGAGCGTCGTGCGGAAACGCCGCACCCGCGGCGGCGTGGATCCGCACCGGCACGCCGCACTCGAGCGCGAGCCGCCCGTGTCCCGAGACGTGATCGGCGTGCGTGTGCGTCTCGAGCGCGCAGGCGAGCCGGACGTCGCGGCGTCTGCACGCATCCAGGTAGGGCTCGATCGCATAGGCAGGATCGACGACGACGGCGATGCCTGCATGCTCGTCACCGACGATGTACGAGCCGCAACCGAGGTCGTCGTCGATGAATTGCTCGAACAGCACGCACGCGACGGTACACACCGCGGCGGCTATATCTCCTGAAGTGCGGAAACGCTGGATACCGCTGGCCGCCGGTTTCGCCGCACTCCTGGTGCCTGCCTCGGCCTGGGCTCACGCGAGCCTCGTCCGCACGGATCCCTCGAACGGTGCGGTGCTGGCGCATTCGCCCGCATCGGTCGAGGTCACGTTCGACGACACGGTGCGCCCGGGGCCGGGAATTGCGGCGATTCGCAACGGCGGCGGCTCTGTCCTCGCAGGGCACTCACACGTCGTCGGCGCAAAGACGCTGGTGATTCCGCTCCGCCGCGGCTTGCCCAACGGCGACTACTCCGTCCGCTGGTCGATCTTCTCGGACGACGGGCATCTCGAGTCCGGCGTGCTCGCGTTCGGCGTCGGCGCCGGCCGGGCGCCGCCGATCGCCGGTCTGGCGCCCGAGGCGACTGGACCCAGCACAGAGAGTGTCGGTGCTCGCTGGTTCTTCTTCGCCGGTGTGCTCGGTGCTGCGGGCATGGCGCTCTTCGCGTTCGTCGTCCGCCCGCGCGACGAGGAGCACATCCCGCTGATCGTCTCGACGGCAGGCGTGCTGGCCGCCCTCGGCGCGGCGCAGGAGATCCACCGCGTCGGTCTCTCCACTCGCGACGGCAAGGCGCTCGGCATCGGGTTCGTCATCGCGCTCGTCGTCGCGACGTTGGGCGCCGCGGCGACGCTCGATCGGCGTGCGTTGCGGCCGGCCCTCTGGGCCGCGTTGTCGCTCGCCGTCGTCCCGGCGTTCGCCGGCCACGCGCTCGACCGGGGTCTTCCGCGCGTCAACGTCGTCGCCGACGTGCTGCACGTCCTGTCCGCCTCAGGCTGGGTCGGCGTGCTCATCGGGGTCGCTGTCGTCCGCGGCGCGGACCTGCGACGGGCGGGCGCGCTCGCGCTCGCGTCCGTCGCGCTGCTCGGCGCCACGGGCGTCACGCGCGCGGTGTACGAGCTGACGGGGCTCTCGCAGCTCTGGGACACCTCGTACGGTCGCGCGTTGCTCCTCAAGACCGGCCTGCTGTTCGGCGCACTCGTGCTCGGTTGGCTGCTCCGCAGCCGCCCGCAGCGGCGCGCCGGCGTGGAGCTCCTGTTCGTCGCGGCGATCGTCGTCGCGGTCTCCGTCCTCGTCGAGCTCAGGCCCGGACGGAACGTCGTCTCCGCGGTCGCCGCGGTCGCGCATTCGTCGCAGCCCTCCGCGCCGCCGCCTCCACCACCCGCCGGTGCCGTCGTGCTCGCGCGCGAGGCAGGCAATCTCGGCGTTGCGATCGAGGTGGAGCCGAAGCGCATCACCGCCGTCGTCCTGTCGCCGGCGGGCGGAGGGTTGAGCGGGCTCGACGTCGAGATCGACGGGCAGCGGGCCGAGCCGTGCGGCAGCGGCTGCTACTCGGTCGCCGCGAGGCCCACGCGCGCGGTCGCGGTGCGGGTCGCGGGCTTCGGACCGACGCAGACGGTGCGCTTTGTCCTACCTGCGCAGGCTCCCGCCGGCGATGTGCTCTTGCGAAGCGCGACCGCGGCGTACCGGTCGCTGCGCAGCGTCACGTATCGGGAACGGCTCGCTGCCAACGCGACGGACGCCATCGTCGCGCGCTGGCGGCTCGAGAGCCCGAACCGCCTCGCGTACACGATCGCCGGCGGCGCGCAGGGCATCGTGATCGGAGACCGCCGGTGGGATCGCGAGACACCACGCGGGACATGGGTCGAGTCGCAACAGACGCCGCTCCCTCAGCCGGCGACGCAATGGCAGTACGCGACGAACGCGCATGTCATCGCGCAGACGCCGGCGACCACGACGGTCTCGTTCGCCGATCCGACGATTCCCGCCTACTTCACCTACACGTTCGACCGCAAGACGTTGCGTCCGCGGGTCATGCACATGACGGCCGCGTCGCACTTCATGGTCGACACCTATCTGGGATTCAACGGACCGCGGGTGATTCGCCCGCCCCGCTGACGTGCTCCTCTTCGAGCAGCCGCCAGATGTACCAGCCGATCGCGAGGAGGAAGACGAGCGTCTGCTCGGCGTTCATGAGGATGCCGCCGAGGTTCTGGTCGTGCGCGGGCGAGAGACCCCAGAGCCGCGGCGCGTGCACGTAGAACGAATAGAACGGCCGGCTCGAGAAGATGAGCGCGAGCCCGAGGAACGACGACGCCACGAAGCCTGCGCCGAGATATGCGAGCGCGGCAGGCGTGCTGAGCCGGCCGCTGACGATCGGCCACCAGAAGAGCAGTCCGCCGAGGATGAGCAGGCCGTGCTCGATGTTCAGCGCCCAACCGGACTCGAGCGCCCAGTTGTAGAAGCCCGCGAGATGCGTTCCGTACCAGGCGATGAGCCACGCCGGTAGCGCGTAGCGCGCACGAATGTGCCGCGCACCGTGCCGGTTGAGGGATGCGATCATCGCCGGCGTCAGCCCCAGCAAGATGAGCAGCGGCGCAATGTCGGCGATCAGCGCGTTCTGAAGCAGGTGGACGAGTAGCAGCCGGTGCGCGGCGATCGTCTCGAGCGGCGAGTTGAGCGAGGCGGCGACGAGAAAGAGCCCGAGGCCGAAGCACCACACCCTCCAGCGGGCGGGACGATCGTGGCGAGCCACCCGGGCGTACGCGACCGCTGCGGCGGCGGCCAGCACGAGATAGGCGGGCTCGAACGAGAAGTCGGAGGCGCTCACGCGGTTGCCAGGCGCGGGTGACGCACCCGCGTGCGCAGCAACAGGAACGCACACATCCCGAGCACGACGAGCTGTTCCACCATCATCACGACACCGGCGAGCTGCTGATCCGTCCGCGCGGAGAACCCGTAGGCGCCGTGGTAGAACGGGTAGAGCGGGTGGAACGAGAAGACGAGCACGTCCGTGAGCACCTGGCCGACGCCGAACATCGCCGCCGCAAGAGCGAGACGGCCGCCCGTAGTGAGTCGTTTGTGCGAGCCGGGATCGATCAGGAGCGTCCACACGAGCAGGCCCGCAAGCATCCAGGAGAGGTGCTCGAGATCGTGCAGGTACGGGTGAAGGATCGCGTCGATGTAGAGCCGGGGAATGTGCCAGACGGCGAGGTTCAACACCCAAAGGCCGAACGCCACGCGGGGGCGTAGCAGGAACGACAGCACTGCGCGCACGTCGCGGTCGCGTGCGACCGGCCCGAGCACACGGGCGGGCAGCATGAAGACGAGCAGCGGCCCGCGCACCGCGAGGACGAGGAGAGCGATGCCGACGTCGCCGATCAGTACGTGCTGCAGCATGTGCACCCACAGCAGATGGTTCTCTCCGATCGTGTCGATCGGCGAGATGAGCGCCATGAGGATGACGACGATGCCGGCGCCGAAGAGGGCTACGCGGCCCCACGAGGCGAGATCGGGGCGCCCACGGCGCCTCAGGCGGAGCCAGCCCTGCAGGAAGAGCGCGCACGCGAGCCCGATGCCCGCGAAGACGGCGGGCGGGGCCGTCCAGACTGCATGAGCGAGGAGCACGGGGTGATTGTGCCCGTTGCCGGGGTACCGCTACAGGCCGAGGAGACGGGCGATGACCATGCGCTGCACCTCGTTGGTGCCCTCGCCGATCTCCAGGATCTTCTGGTCGCGGTAGAGCCGGGAGATCGCGAATTCGTTCATGAAGCCGTAGCCGCCGTGGATCTGGAGGGCGGCGTTCACCGCCCGGTTCGAGAGCAGGCCGGTGTAGAGCTTCGCCTGCGCGGCGGCGAGGGCGAACGGCTTGCCCTCGTCCTTGAGCCAGGCCGCGCGGTAGACGAGCTGGCGCCCGGCCTCGATCTCCGTCGCCATGTCCGCGAGCTGGAACTGGATCGCCTGGAACTTCGAGATCGGCTTGCCGAACTGCCGCCGCTCCTGGGCGTAGGCGAAGGCGAGGTCGTACGCGCCCTGCGAGAGCCCGACGCCCATCGACGCGACCGAGATGCGCCCTCCGTCGAGAATCTCCATGAACTGCTGGAAGCCCTTGCCGCGCTCGCCGAGCAGGTGGCCGGCCGGAACGCGGCAGTCCTTGAACGACAGCTCGCGCGTGTCGGAGGCGTGCCAGCCGAGCTTGTGCATCGGCGCGGAGATCTCGTAGCCCGGCGTCCCGTTCGGGACGATCACGTTCGAGACCTCGCCGTCGGCGGTGAGCGCGGTGATCGTGACGCAGGCGGTGATGTCGGTGCCGGCGTTCGTGATGAAGATCTTCGAGCCGTTCACGACGAGCTCGCCGTCATGCAGCTCCGCCCGCGTGCGCGTCGCGCCTGCGTCCGAGCCGGCATCAGGTTCCGTCAATCCGAACGCTGCGAGCTTCGCGCCCGAGGCGAGCTGCGGCAGCCACTCCTGCTTCTGCGCGTCGTTGCCGAACAGATAGATCGGCATCGTGCCGAGAGACGTGTGCGCTGCGACGGTGATCGCCACAGACGAGTCGATGCGCGTGAGCTCTTCGATCGCGATCGCGTACGACACCGTGTCGGCGCCTGCGCCGCCGTACTCCTCGGGGATCGGAATCCCCATCAAGCCGAGCTCGGCGAGCTCCGCCACGAGCTCGTAGGGGAACCGCTCCTCGCGGTCGAGCTCCTCTGCGACCGGCGCGACGTGGGACAGCGCGAACTCGCGCACCGTCTGCCGGATCAGCTCCTGCTCGTCGGTCAGCTCGTAGTTCACGCGTAGCTCTCCGCCAGCTCGGCGATCAGCCGCACGCCGTAGCCCGTGCCGCCCGGCACGCGGAGGTAGTCCCCGCGCGAACGCTCGAAGAACCCCGGGCCAGACATGTCGATATGCGCCCAGGGTCCCTCGCCTGCGAACTCCTCGAGGAATTTCGCAGCGAGCACAGGGCTGCCCTGGCGCAGGAGCGATGAGTTCTTCATGTCGGCGTACGTCGAGTCCACATATCTACGGTAACGCGCGTGCAGAGGAAACGGCCAGACGAGATCGCCGCTGCGCTCGGCTGCCTTCACGATGCGGTCGCGCCATTCGTCGTCGTTCGCGAAGAGCCCTCCGTACAGATCGCCGAGCGCGAGCTCCATCGCCCCGGTCAACGTCGCAACGTCGAGTAGGTGCGTCGCGCCTTCGCGTCGCGCGTACCAGAGTGCGTCCGCGAGCACGAGCCGGCCCTCTGCGTCGGTGTTCGTGATCTCGATCGTCTTGCCGTTCGCCGCGCGCAGGATGTCGCCCGGGCGGAAGGCGTCGCCGCTTGGAAGGTTCTCGGCTGCGGCAAGAACAACGACTGCTCGGACGGGAAGCCCGAGCGCCGCGACGGCAGCGAGGCCGTGCAGCGTGCCTGCACCGCCGGCCATGTCGCCCTTCATGTCCTCCATGTGCGCGGGCGGCTTCAGCGAGAGACCGCCGGAGTCGAACGTGATCGCCTTGCCGACGAGGCCGAGCACGACGTCCGCGCGTGTCGGCGCGGGAGGCTCGTAGCGGACGACGATCAGCCGCGGCTCGTTGTGGCTGCCGGCCCCGACGGCGCTCAGCGCACCCATGCCGAGCTCGTCGAGCTCGCGCGGGCCGAGGATCTCGGCCGACAGATGCTCGTGCTCAGCGGCGAGCTCGACTGCGTAGCCGCCGAGCGCCTGTGGATTGAGCTCGTTGGGCGGCATGTTCGCGAGATCGCGTGCGCGGTTCGTCTCTTCGGCGACGAGCACCGCACGCTGTGCAGCCTCCCGCAGCTCCTCCGTGTCGAAGTGCCCGAGGACGATCCGCTCGATCGGACGCGGGGGATGGTCGTTCTGCGTCTTCCAGCGGCCGGGCGCGTAGCCGCCGAGGATCGTCCCCTCGACGAGCGCACGCGCCTGGTCGGCAAGCGACAGCGGCAGTGTCTCGTCGAGCAGCCAGCACACGGAGCCGCCCACGCGGTCGAGAGCGTGCGCTGCCGCAGCGCCGGCAGTACGAAGCACGTCGAGGTCGACCCGGTTGCGGTCTCCGATCCCGACGGCGACGACGCGCGGCGTCTCGAGCTCGCCGTCGAGGTGCAGGACGAGCGCCTCGCCCGGGTCGCCACGGAGCTCGCCGCTCGCCGTGAGGGCGCCGAGACGCCCGCGGAGCTTCTCGTCGACGATCCGGCCTCCCTCGCCGGCGAGGCCGTCAGGCGCCCGTGCCACCGGAACGGCGAGGGCGTCCGCCGGCGTTTGTCCCGGCAGCGCGATCTCGATCGTGACCCCCATGGCGGCGGCGATCCTACCCGAGACGGCCGTCCAATCCCCGCCACGCGCGTAGACTCGCGGTTGAATCGTTAGTCAATACCGTGAATCCAAGGAGCGTGAGATGGCCGACGCCGTTCAGGAGTTCTTCGCGAATCTCGAGTCACAGGCCGACTCGTCGAAGACCGCAGGCATGAGCAACTCGTATGTCTTCGACATCGAGGGTGCGGGCGAATGGAAGGTCGACGTCGACGACGGCAAGGTGACGGTCGCCGAGGGCGGGGGAGATGCCGACGTCGTGATCTCCACTTCGCAGGAGACGTTCGAGAAGATCATCGCGGGAGACGTCAATCCCACGAGCGCCTACATGACCGGGAAGCTGAAGATCAAAGGCGACATGGGCGCGGCGATGAAGCTCCAGAAGCTCTTCTAGCGTCAGCTGAACGCGATCTCGGCGGAGTCGCAGATCCGGACGTAGCCGATGCGCTCGTAGATCGCATTCGACGTGGGATTCGCAAGATCGGTGTAGAGGAAGCAGAAGCGACGTCCCTCTGCGAGGAGCTGCGACGAGAGTTGGGCGACGAGCGCGGTCGCATAGCCGCGGCTGCGCAGGTCGGGCGGCGTGTACACGGGGCCGATGCGGATCCCGTTCGGGGTCTCGCCGCCGAAGCCCGCGACCGAGACGAGCTCGCCCTCGTCCTCCCACAGCATCAGGCCCGCTCGTTCCGCGGCGAGCCGGTGCTCGACGATCTGTCGCGCCCGGTCCTCGTCCTCGTCGAGCGAGTGCAGCGCCTCGGCTTCGAACGCCTGCAGCCACTCGACGAGGAGCTCGGTGTCGTCGGGCGCCTGGAGGCGCATGCGTCCGGTCGCCCCCGGCACGGGCAGGACCTCCTCGAGCGCGTAGACCCCCTGCGCGAACACCACCTGCGCGGTCGCGCCGGTGCGCGCCGTCCAGGCGGTGGAGAACTGCTCGACCTCGGGTTGAGCGCCGACGACGCCAGGCACTTCGTCGATCGCGTCGACGAGCGACCTGAGCGCTTCCTCGGAGCGCGGTGTGGCGAGCACGAGGTTGTGCGGCGGGGTGCGCGTCGCAGCAGCGAGCGGCCGCTCGTCGTCGTCGACGATCAGCCACGCACGGTAGTCGGGATAGAGATCGGGGCTGTGCTCCGCGGTTGCGGCGATGCCGAGCATCAGATTGTGTCTCGCCTCGTCGGCGAGGAGCAAGGGCCTCGCTGCTTCGAGGAACGCGTCGGGCGTGCTGAACAGCACGGCCTTCATTCCTCGAGCTCCACGAGCAGCGCTCCGCCGGCAACACGGTCGCCTTCGGCGACGTGCACGGCTTTCACGGTCGCGTCGTACGGGGCGACGAGCGGGGTCTCCATCTTCATCGCCTCGAGGACGACGAGAGGCTGCCGCGCGCTGACGTGTTCGCCCGGACGGACGAGCACGCCGATGACCGTGCCGGGCATGGGCGCCGTCAGCGCCGCCTGCTCGGGCGTCGAGCGCGGTGCGCGGGCAGAGGCGTCGACATCCGGCGCCGCCTGCGGCGGGGGGCCGGGGAGGTTGAGGCGCCAGGAGCCGCGCCCACGCGGTCGCCGGCGCGCGGGACGGCTGCTCGGACAGCGGCGGGTTCTCGGTGAGGAAGGCCGTCGTGGTCCGCGCCGGCGCGCACGAGCGGATGCGAGACGAGCCAGCGCAGGAACGGAAGATTGGTCGTCAGCCCGCCGACGTCCGTCTCGCGCAGCGCCTGGGCGAGCCGATCGAGCGCTTCGTCGCGCGTCGATCCGTGCGCGATGAGCTTCGCGATCATCGGGTCGTACGACGTGCCGATCTCGTCGCCCTGCTCGACGCCGGCATCGACGCGAACCCCGGCGGGCAAGACGAGCCGCTCGACGCGGCCCGCCTGCGGCAGGAACGTCCGCGGGTCCTCCGCGTAGAGGCGCACCTCGACCGCATGACCGTGCAACGCGACGTCGAGCTCGAGCCGTCTCTCCGTCGGCGATCCGCAGCTGCTCACGCACGATGTCGAGGCCGGTGACGAGCTCGGTGACGGGATGCTCGACCTGGATGCGGGCGTTCAGCTCGAGGAAGAAGAAGTCGCGTCCGTCGAGCACGAACTCGGCGGTGCCGGCGCTCTCATAGCCGATCGCACGCGCGAACGCGACGGCCGCGTCGCTCATGCGCGCGCGCAGGTCGGGATCGAGCGCGGGCGACGGCGACTCTTCGAGCACCTTCTGGTGGCGTCGCTGGATCGAGCAGTCGCGCTCGCCGAGTGCGAGCACGCGTGCCGTGCCGGTCGGCGAGCAGCTGGATCTCGACGTGTCGCGGGCGCTCGAGGTAGCGCTCGAAGAAGACGGTGTCGTCACCGAAGGCAGCAGCCGCCTCGCGCCGTGCCGCATCGACGGCGTCGTCGAGCTCTGCGGACGAGCGCACGATCCGCATGCCGCGGCCGCCGCCGCCCGCAGCCGCCTTGACGAGGAGCGGGTAGCCGAGCTCGTCGGGCGAGCCGTGGGGAGGACGGGACTCCTGCGTCGCGCGCCGTCCGCTTCGCGGCGAGCTTGTCGCCGCCGGCCCGAAGCGCTGCGGGAGGCGGGCCGACCCACGTGAGGCCGGCGCCGAGCACGGCGTCGGCGAGGTCGGCGTTCTCCGAGAGGAATCCGTAGCCGGGGTGCACTGCGTCGGCACCGCTCTCGTGGGCGGCGCGTACGTGCTCGGCAGGATCGAGGTACGAGGCGATCTCCACGGTTACGTCTGCGCTGCGTGCATGGAGCGACCCGCGGTCGTCGGGTGCGACGACGGCGACCGTTGCGATCCCGAGTGGCCGGCACGCCCGAAAGATCCGCATGGCGATCTCGCCGCGGTTCGCTACCAGCAGGCGCTGCATCCCGCGGGACTGTAGACGCCTGCACCCGGAGGCGCGCGGTTAGCATCGCTGCGTGAATCCGACGTGACAGGCGGGCCGGTGTGGGGCTCGGAGAGCGAGGAGCTGAATGCCACGAAGCTCGTCTGGGCAGCCGGGGATCGCGTGGTCGAGCACGTCGCCGACCGGGACGTCGCATACGTCGTGCTGAGCGGCTCCCTGACGCTGACCGTGGACGATGTCGTGCACGAGCTTTCAGCGGCCGACGCGTTGATCGTGGAGCACGGCGCACGCCGCTCGCTCGTGACGGGCGATGAAGGAGCCGCGTATGTGACCGTTCATCGGCGCCGCGGCGGCCTTCAGATCCGGCCACTCGTGGGCTGACTGACGAAGGCGTTCCGGCTACGTCGTAGCAGTTACCCCTCGGCGAGCACTTCGGCGATCGCACGCCGGGACGTGCCGACGATCACCGGATTCGTGTGCAGGTAGTAGGGCAGAGCGATGAGCGCCTGCGACAGCGCACATCCACGGCCGCGCGCCCACGTCGCGTCGTCGACCGCCAATGCTGCCCTATACGTCTCCCGGCTCTTCCCGGAGAACAGGCTCCAGGCGATCATCGTGTCGCACGCCGGATCTCCCACGGCGAAGCTCCCGAAGTCGATGATGGCGCTCACGCGCCCGTCCTCCACCAGGACGTTCCCGGGCAGGAGGTCGCCGTGGAGCCAGACGGGCGGGCGGTCCCAGTCGGGCGCCTCGAGGGCTTTCTCCCACGCGGCCGTCGCCGCATCGGTGTCGATCTCGCCGTGTAGAGCGGCGATCGCCTCGCGGGTGCCCGCGTCGCGGTTCGCCAGCGGTCCGCCGCGCGAGCCCGCCGCCGCGAGCGGCCCGGGCGAGGGATCGATTCGCTGCAGGGCGGTGACGAAGCCGGCGACGTCGACGGCTGCTTCTTCCAGGTCGGCGATGTAGGCGACGGTCGCGTTGTCGCCGGCGAGCCACTGTTGGACGGACCAGGGCCAGGGGTAGCCCTCGCCCGGCGTCCCGTGGGCGAGCGGGACCGGGACGGCAAGCGGCAGGTGCGGAGCCAGTCGCGGGAGCCAGTGCCGCTCCTTCTCCGCCTGGCCGACCGCCCAGCGGATCCGCGGCAGCCGGACGGACATGTCGTCGCCGAGGCGATAGATCGCATGGTCCGTGCCGCCGGACGGGATGGGCTCGATCGGCAGATCTGCCCACTGCGGGAACTGGGTCGCGAGCAGACGACGCACGAGCGCTGCGTCGGTCTCCACCTCGTCTGCGTGCATCTTCTGCGTAGCCATTGGAGCTCGCGCCGGATGATGCCCCATGGTCGGTCGGCGGGGTGGGGACCGCCATTAGACTGCCCGCTCGATGAACATCGTCGTGACGAATCTGAAGGGCGGGGTCGGGAAGACGACCACCGCCGTGTACCTCTCGGCGGCCGCAGTCGCGCGGGGCTACGACCCGGTCGTGCTCATCGATGCAGACCGGCAGGCGTCGTCGGCCGAATGGCTCGAGGAGCGGCCGGTCGAGGGCGTGGAGGTCGTCGAAGCGCCGTCCGAACGGACGCTGACGCGGGAGATGAACCGTGACGGGGGCCTGCGGGTCGTCGACACGCCCCCCGGCGACGAGCGTCTCGTCCAGTCCGCCATCAACTCCGCCGACGCAGTCGTCATCCCGACGCGCGCCGGAGGGGTCGAGTTCGCACGGGTGGCCGTGACGCTCGGCATGATCCCTGCCCGGACACCGCGCGGCGTCATCGTCGCCGCCGCCCGGCTCGGCACGAACGATCTCGACGAGACGATCGCCTGGTGGAGGGCGGAGAAGGTTCCGGTCTGGGGCGTCATCCCCGAGCGCGTCGGGATCGCGGCCGGCCCCGAGGCGCGCCTCTACCGGCAAGGGCTCGACGAGTACGACGCCGTTCTGCGCCGCCTGCTTCGCAAGCTCTGAGCCGCCTCCTCGAGCCGGCGGCCCGGTCAGGCGCCAGAGGAGCTGTCCAGTCGCGTTGGCCGATTGGCTCGGCGGCCACGGCTGTCGCCGCCAGGCAGGTGTCTGACACCTGAGAGCGCTCAGGGCGGAAAGGTGTCAGACACTTCGTGCCGAGAGTGTCACGGAACGTGGTGCGGAAAGCGCCCCCTCGAGCCGGGCGCGACTACCCAGGGCTACTCGCCCGGCTCGACGTGTGCCACTCGTGACTTGCAGGTGTCAGACACCTGGGCTCGCTCATGACTTCCAGGTGTCAGACACCTGGGGTCGGCAAAGAGCCGCTCGGCCGCCTGCACGCGGGTCAAGAGGTCTTGTGGGCGCTCCACGGGCCGCCGCCGCCGGGGGTCTTGTAGGTGCCCGACATCGACTTGCCGGATACGGAGCCCGAGTAGGTGATCGCCGACGAGCCGACGGTGCCGAAGCGGATGGTGTTGCCGTGCACGGTGCCTTTGAGTGGAAGCTTGGAGCCGGGGCCTGTCGAGAGCTTGATCGTTCCGTTCAGCTTCGATCCCGACTGTGTCCACTGAAGCGTGAACGTCCCGTGGTAGGCGCCGCTGTAGTTCCCCGACCAGGCACCGGAGAGTGAGCTCTGGGCCGCTCGGACGTGCGATCCGGAGGCGCCGGCGGACGGAGAGCTCGCCGCGATGGCGATCGCGAGGCTGCAGCAGATGGTCAGTACGGCGGCGACTGGGCGAGCGAGATTGACCAGTGCGACGCGTTCGACCGGCTTCGTGTTCATCGTCTGTTCCACCTCTCTGCTCGTGGGAGTTCTTGCAAGACGCGGAACACTGCGGTTCTCTTCCACGCTTCGCCGGCGTTGCACGCGCTCGGGTCGGCACCTAGAGTCAGCGACATGCGGCGCCTCGTCCTTGTCGCGTTCGCATCTGCGTTCGTGTTCGCGTGTGCCGCAGGAAACGTGTCGGGCGTTGCCGCCGCCACCCCCGTCAGCGTGTACTTCGTGCAGGGGGAGGGGCTCAAGCCGGTGTCGAGGCAGCTCGCCCCGCGCACCGTTTCCTCGGCGATCGGCGCGCTCTTGCAGGGGCCGACGGCCGCCGAGGCGAAGGTCGACGTGCGGACACAGGTGCCCCGCGCAACACGGCTGCGCACGGCTACGGTCAGTGGCCGTGTCGCCACGATCGACCTGACGCGTCCATACGTCGAGGGGACGGACAAGGCATCGCTGCAGGCACGGCTCGCCCAACTCGTGTGGACTGCGACCGCAGTACCCGGAGTCACGGGCGTGCGCCTGTGGATCGACGGACGTGCCGCAGGCTCCCTCGGGCAGGGTCTGTCGGTCGACCGCACACTCACGCGCGGAAACGTCGATCCGCCGCAGCCGTCGCTGCGCCCCCCGACGACCGTCGTGCCTGATACCAGCGGCCCCGGCTCCGTTGGCGGCGTCACCACGAAATGGGTACAGCAGCGGTTGGTTGCGCTCGGCTATTTGCCGAACAATGCGATCACGGGTCACCTCGGCCCCTGGACGCGATCGGCCGTGCTCGCGTTCCAGGGCTGGGAGAAACTCGTCCGTGACGGCGTGCCGGGTCCGAAGACCGTGGCTCGCCTCCGCCTCGCGAAGCGCCCTACGCCAGGCGCCGGATCCGGGAAGCGGATCGAGGTTCACCTGGCCTCGCAGATCGCCTTCCTCGAGGACGGCTCGCGCGTCGTGCGGATCGTCAAGGTCAGCACCGGGGCGCCGGGATTCACGACCCCACGGGGTTCCTACACGATTTACCGGAAGCATCCGCGGGACTGGTCATACCCATACTCGGTCTGGCTGCCGTATGCGAGTTACTTCGTCGGCGGGATTGCGTTCCACGAGTCGCCCGACGTACCTGCGTTCGCCGCATCGCACGGCTGCGTCCGCGTCCCACGCGACGACGCGCCGATCGTCTACTCGTTCGCCGCGCTCCACACGCCGGTCACCGTGCTGCAGTAGGCAGAGCCCGTTCGGGCGCGGATCAACGTCCGTCACCGCGAGGCTTGTAGACGCCCCACGTCGTGCCGTCGGGCTCGCTGGCCGGACGCTTCTCGAGGAACGCGAGGAGACCCTCCTGGCCCTCGTCGCTTGCTCGCCGATCTGCGATCCAGCGCGCGGTCTCCGGGCCTGGTGGCCGCTCGCGGATCAGGCGCTTCGCCCACCGCACCGCGAGCGGGCCCGCGGACAGGAGCTCGCCGAGCACGAGGTCGGTCGCGGCGTCGAGGTCGTCTGCGACCTCATGCACGAGCCCGATGCGAACCGCGGTCGCGGCGTCGAACCGTTCGCCCGTGAGGAAATAGCGCCGCGCGGCGCTCGGACCGATCTTCGCGAGCGCGAACGGCGAGATCACCGCCGGGATGATCCCGAGCTTCACCTCGGAGAACGCGAAGACGGCGTCGCTTGCTGCGATCGCGATGTCGGCAGCCGCGACGAGGCCCGCCCCGCCGCCCAGGGCGAAGCCCTGCACGCGCGCGACCACCGGCGCCGGACACGTGTCGATTGCTTCCAACATGAGCCGAAGGGCATGCGCGTCGGCGATGTTCTCTTCGTGCGACAGGTCGACCGAAGAACGCATCCAGTCGACGTCCGCACCTGCCGAAAAGCTCTTGCCGTCGCCGGCGAGCACCACTGCGCGCGCACGTCCGACGTCGACGAACGCTTCGGCAAGCTCCCCGATCAGGGCCGCGTCGAAGGCGTTATGGCGGTCGGGGCGTGCCAGCGTGACCCGCAGGAGCTCGCCGTCACGCTCGATCCGGAGGTTGTCCACCGCGAGAGAGCATAGATTTCTCTCGATGCTGCACGGAGCGATCGGCGCCGCCTTGACCCCGCTCACGGGCGGAGGAAGCACCATCGACGAGGCCGCGATCGCTCCCTACGTCGACTTCCTGGCCTCGCACGGGCTCGACGGCGTCCTCGTGCTCGGCACCACAGGCGAAGGCGTCCTCTTCGACCTCGACGAGCGGCGCGAGATCCTCGAGCTGCTTCATGGAAGCCGCGGGCGCACGTCTCCAGGTCGCCGCGCATTGCGGCGCGCAGTCCACTCACGACACCACGATGCTCGCCGAGCATGCGGCGCTCGTCGGGGCGGACGCGGTCGCCGTGATCGCACCGCCGTACTTCGCACTCGATCCGGACGAGCTCTTCGAGCACTTCGCTGCGGCAGCCGCGGCGTGCGCACCGCTTCCCTTCTACATCTACGAGTTCGCTGCGCGAAGCGGTTACGCGATCCCGCTCGAGGTGATCGCACGACTCCGCGACGAGGCGTCGAATCTCGCCGGCCTCAAGGTCTCGGACACTCCGTGGGAGAAGTTCGAGCCGTACCTCGTCGAGGGGCTCGACATCTTCGTCGGGCCTGAGGCGCTCATTCCGCAAGGTCTCGGCGGGGGCGCGGTCGGTGCCGTGTCGGGTCTTGCAAGCTGCTTCCCGGACGCGGTCGTTCCGCTCGTCCGGGAGCCGACGCCGGAGGCGGGAGCCCGCGCCGGCGCCTTGCGCGCGTCACTGCAGCGTCTTCCATTCCACGCCGCGGCGAAGATGGTGCTCGGGCTGCGCGGTGTTCCCGTGAGAGGCGCAGTACGCCCGCCGCTTCGCGGTCTGAGCGAACACGAGCGCAGCGAAGTCGAACGCATCGTCGCCGAATGGCACGCATAGTCGTCGCGGGATCGGGCGCCATCGGCGCGAGTGTTGCGTACCACCTCGCGCTCGCCGGCGCCGATGACGTCGTCGTGGCCGAACGCGGCGAGCTCTGCGGCGGCTCGACCTCGCGCGCGATGGGCGGCGTGCGCCAGCAGTTCTCGACCGCCGCCGAGGTCGTGCTCGCGCGCGAGAGCATCGAGTTCCTCGCGGCGCTCGGCCCGCGGTTCTTCCAACAGGTCGGCTATCTCTTCGTCGCGACGACCGAGGACGGTCTCGCGGGCCTCGAGGAACGGCGCGAGCTGCAGAACGGCCTCGGCGTTCCGGTCGAGCGTGTCGATGCATCCGTCGTCGCAGGCCTCACCACGCGTGACATTCTCGGCGCGACGTGCTGCTGGCTCGACGGTGTCGCGGATCCACCGGCCGTCGCGCGCGAGCTGTTGCGCCGCGCGTCCGAGCTCGGCGTCGAGATCCGCGAGCAGTGTGCCGCGGAGGAGGTCGATCGTGACGTGCTCGTGATCGCCTGTGGGCCCTGGTCGCCCGCGCTCGCGGCGACCGTGGGCGTCGACCTCCCGATCCGTCCGCTCTGCCGCCAGATCCTCGAGACGTCGCCGCTTGCCGACCTGCCCGAGGACCTGCCGATGGTGATCGAGGTCGAGACGGGGTTCCACTTCAGGCGTCGCGGCGATCGTCTGCTCCTCGCCATGGGCGACCCGTCGCCGCGCTGGACGTTCGACACGACGGTCGACGAATCGCTCGTCCCCGACCGGCTCGAGCGTCTCGCACGCCGCTACCCGCCGGCAGCCGGCGCGACGATCGAACATTCGTGGGCGGGTCTCTACGACATGACTCCCGATGCGCACCCGATCGTCGGCCGCGTCGCCGACGGCGTCTTCGCAGCCTGCGGATTCTCAGGTCACGGCTTCATGCAGTCGCCCGCTGTCGGCCGTGCCCTCGCCGAGCAGATCATCGCCGGGACGTCGTCACTCGACCTGAGTCCGTACGCGCTGGAGCGCTTCGAGCATGGCGCGACCTTCCCCGAGCGACTCGTTCTCTAGCTGCGGCCAGGCAAGCAGTACCGCGAGCGCGACGACTGCGAGATTGCGCACGAGCAGCAGCCACGACTCGCGCTGCGCAAAGCCGTCGGCGAGCGCCCAGTAGTGATGGGGGAACCACAGCTGCGTGAGCACGAGCACTGCAGCGAGCAGCGCGCTCCCCGCGATCCCGCGGCGCCCGCGCACGAGCGGGACGAACGGCACGAGCCAGATCACGAACTGCGGCGAGAAGACCTTGCCGAACGCGAGCGTCGCGGCGACCGCCGCTGCGGTGTACGTGATGAGCCGCTCTCCATCCGCGGGCGACCGTGCATAGAGCATCCAGACGTTCACGAGCACGACGGCGCCGATGACGGTCGTCGCGATCGCGGCCGCGTGAGCGCCCGTACCCGTGGGATTTTGCGAGCCGAAGGTCGTCACGACATGCAAGTTCGTGCCGAAGAGATGGTGCAGTGCGATCAACACCGAGCCGCCGAGGCTCTCGAGCTGCAGCGGCCGTGCGATCTGCGCGTGGAAGCTCGCACGCAGGCCGGCCGGAGACAGGACTGCAAACGGGACGAAGACGGCAGCCTCGACGAGCACAAGGCCTGTCAGCCACGCGACGGCTGCGCGCGGGCCGCGCGTCCGCCAGACGTGCGCGACGAACAGCGGCGCGAGCACTGCCGGCCACAGCTTCGCCGCGATCGCACCACCCAGACCGAGAGCAGCGAGCACGAGCCGCTCGTGCAGCAGCGCCGCGAGGGCGAGCACTGCGAGCGCCGCCGGCCACAGATCGAAGCGCGACAGGACGACCGACCCCATCAGCAACGGCGAGATCGCGATGAGACCGAGCGCCGCCGTCGTGCGCGCGGCGCCGGCGCCGACGGCGCGGAGCACGAGTGCCGCGCCGACGATCGCGATGCAGCCGCAGAGCGCCATCAGACGGTCGAACCAGCGGTCGTAGGCGTCGCGGTTGCCCTCATGGCCGAGCGACGGCAGAACGAAGACAGGCAGCGCCCCCGGCGGGTATTCGAGCCGGAAGTCACGGTACGGAACGTGCCCGCGCGCAATCGCGTCGCCGTACGTCTCGTACAGGCCCGTGTCGGTGATCTGGTCGCGCGCGAACGTTCCGTGGTGGAGCAGCGACCAGGAGACGAGAAACAGGCCGAGGGCGGCAGCGGTCGACGCAGCCCAGGCGGCGCGGCTCATTCGACGTCGAACTCCTCGGCGATGTCCGGCGGCTTGCCCACGAGGCGCTCGAGCTCGGTGAGATCGGGCAGCTCGTCGCCGAACGCGATCAGACCGAGCCGTTCCTGCACCTCGTTCGAGATCCAGCGGCCTTCGCCCTCGAGCTCGGGCAGGTGCGCCCGAACTTCGTCGAGCGTCGTCATCGAATCGTGCAGACCCCAGATCAGAATGCGTGCGATCACATGCGAAAGACGCCGAAGGTCGTCTCCGGAATCGGCATGTTGAGCGCGGCGGCGATGCCGAGTGCGAGTACGCGGCGCGTGTCGAGCGGGTCGATGATGCCGTCGTCCCACAGGCGTGCGGTGGAGTAGTACGGGTTGCCCTCCTGCTCGTACTTCGCCTGAATTGCCTCCTCGTCCACGTCGCCCACCATCGAGAGCACGGTCGCCGCCTGCTCGCCGCCCATCACCGAGATGCGGGCGTTCGGCCACATCCAGAGCTGGCGTGGCTCGAATGCGCGTCCACACATCGCGTAGTTACCGGCACCGAACGATCCGCCGGTGACGACGGTGAACTTCGGGACGCGCGCATTCGCGACTGCCATCACGAGCTTCGCTCCGTCGCGCGCAATCCCACCGGCCTCGTACTCCGTGCCGACCATGAACCCGGTGATGTTCTGCAGGAAGACGAGGGGGACGCGGCGCTTGCAGCAGAGCTCGACGAAGTGCGCGCCCTTCTGCGACGACTGCGCGAAGAGCACGCCGTTGTTCGCGATGATCCCCACCGGATAGCCCTCGATGCGCGCGAAGCCCGTCACGAGTGTCTCGCCGTAGAGCTGCTTGAACTCGTGGAAGCGCGAGCCGTCGACGATGCGCGCGATCAGCTCGCGCGCGTCGGTCTGATGCTTGAAGTCGTCGGGGATCAGCCCGTAGAGGTCGCCTGGGTCGAGCGCGGGCGGCTCGGCCTCTGCGACGTCCCACGGCGGCTCAGGCGCACGTTGGTGCAGGTTGCGCACGATGTCGCGCGCGAGCGCAAGCGCATGCTCGTCCGATGCCGCGTAGTAGTCGGCGACGCCGGAGCGCCGCGCGTGCACGTCTGCGCCGCCGAGCTCCTCCGCCGTGACGTCCTGCCCCGTCGCAGCCTTCACGAGGGGCGGGCCGCCGATGAAGATGGTTCCCGTGCCGCGCACGATCACCGTCTCGTCGCTCATCGCAGGGACGTAGGCGCCACCGGCGGTGCACGAGCCCATCACGACTGCGATCTGCGCGATCCCCTGCGCCGACATCTGCGCCTGGTTGAAGAAGATGCGACCAAAATGCTCGCGGTCGGGGAACACCTCCGCCTGCAGGGGGAGGAATGCGCCGCCCGAGTCGACGAGATAGAGGCACGGGAGGCCGTTCTGCGCTGCGACCTCCTGTGCGCGCAGGTGCTTCTTCACCGTGAGCGGGAAGTACGAGCCGCCCTTGACGGTCGCGTCGTTCGCGACGATCACGCACTCGCGCCCCTCGACGACGCCGATGCCCGTGACGATCCCGGCGCTCGGCGCCTCGTCGTCGTAGAGCTCGTAAGCGGCCAGCGCGTTCAGCTCGAGAAACGCCGTATCGGGGTCGACGAGCCGGTCGATCCGCTCCCGCGCGGTCAGCTTTCCGCGGGACCGATGACGCTCCACCGAACGCTCGTCACCGCCGCGAGAGACCGCCGCGGTGCGCTCGCGCAGCTCGGCCACGAGCGCCGTCATGCGCTCGTGGCGGCGTGAGAACTCCTCGGAGCGCTCGATCTGCGACGTCAGCACCGCCATTCGCGCGGAGCCTATCCGGATGCCCGGGTTAAGGTGACCCGCCCCCGTGCTCTTCAACAGCTTTCCGTTCCTCTACCTCTTCCTGCCCGCCGTCGTCGTCGGCTACTACGCCGTGCCCCGGCACCGGCTGCGGCTTCTCCTGGTCGTCCTCGCGAGCTACTACTTCTATGCGTACGCCGACTGGTGGTTCCCCGCCCTGATGGCCGCGTCGACCGCGATCTCGTACACCGGCGGCAGGCTGCTGGAGAGCACCCGGTTCGAGCACCGGCGCAGGTTCGTGCTCGTCCTGGGGATCGCCGGCGTCCTCGCCCTTCTGGCGTACTACAAGTACACGGCGTTCGTCGGCGGCTACGCACTGTCGTTCGTCCACGTGATCACGCAGCAGAGCTTCCCGGGGGTGCACTCCTTCGTGAACTCGATCGCGCTGCCGATCGGGATCAGCTTCTACACCTTCGAGGGCATCTCCTACATGGTCGACGTCTACCGCGGCGACCTGCCCGCAGAGCGGGATCCGCTGCGTTACGCATTCTTCATCTCGTTCTTCCCGCACCTGATCGCCGGGCCGATCGTCCGCTACGGAATCCTCCAGCCGCAGCTGATGCGGAAGCACAGGTTCGAGCCGGAACAGGTGCTCTCGGGTCTGCTGCTCTTCACGCTCGGCCTCGCGAAGAAGGTTTTGCTCGCCGACCCGATCGCACAGTGGGTCGATCACTATCTCGCGACGCCGGGCTCGATCGGGTTCGTCAACGCATGGGCGTGCGCGGTCGGCTTCGGGTTCCAGATCTACTTCGACTTCAGTGCGTACTCCGACATGGCGCTCGGCCTCGCGCGCCTCTTCGGGATCGAGCTGCCGTGGAACTTCGATCGCCCGTATCACTCGGCAAGCCCGACGGAGTTCTGGCGCCGCTGGCACGTGACGCTCTCGACCTGGCTGCGCGACTACCTCTACATCCCACTCGGTGGGAACCGCAAAGGTGAGCGCCGGCGCGACCTCAATCTCTTCGTGACGATGGGTCTCGGCGGCCTCTGGCACGGCGCGTCGCTCAACTTCGTCGGCTGGGGCCTCTACCAGGGAGGCCTGCTCTCAGGCACGCATCATCTGCGGCAGAGGGGCTGGCGCCTGCCACGTCCGCTCGCGATCGCCGTCACCTTCGTGCTCGTCGTCGTCGGCTGGGTGTTGTTCCGCATGCGCTCGGCCGCCGATATCGGCGGCGTATACGCCGGCATGCTCGGGCTGCACGGCGTCGGTGGCGTTCCCGGCCACCTCCTCGCGTACCTGATCGTCGGCGGCGCGGTCGTCGCCTTCCTGCCGGAGGCCTGGCAGCTGCCGCTCGCCGAGTGGCGAGCACTTCGCGTCGCCGCCGTCGCCGTGCTGTTCGTCGTGTCGGCAGCATCCGTCTACACGAGCCACCCCTTCATCTACTTCCGCTTCTGATGCGCAAGCTCGTCCTCTTCCTTGGATCGATCGCCGTTCTCCTCGGCGCGGCCGCCACGTTCAACTGGTGGGTCGATCCGTTCGGCGACATCTACAAGCCCGGCGCACTGACTGCTGCGATGCAACAGCGACCGAACTGCCTCATCTCGCAGGAGCTCGTGGGCGCGCGCTACTTCTCGTTCAAGCTCGACGTCTTCCACCGGCGTCCGACGAGGCGCTTCGTCGTCGGCTCGAGCCGTGTGCTGAAGATCGAGTCGCGACCCGGCGAGCGATCGTTCTCGAACCTCGGGTTCCCCGGCACCGCGCCCGAGACGATTCTTGCCCTTTTCCGTGCGTTGCCCGCGAAGCCGGCTCAGACCGTGTACGTCGGCGTCGACCCGTTCTGGTTCAACCCGAGCTACGCGGTGCCGGTTTATCGCCCGACCGCGTACGACATCGCGCGCTACCTCACGAGCCGCGCGACGTTCCAGTTCGCCTTCCGCGCCGTGCGGGAGGGCCACTTCATCTTCACGCACCGCTGGCGGCGAGACGAGGTTGGGCGGGCCTGCGTGATCGGACGGATCTTTCCGAGCATCGCGTGGAAGGTCGACGGCTCCCGCGTGTGGAGCTGGGAGCTCGATCCGAAGGCGTTCGCACCGTTCCAGCAGCCCGCATACTCGACCGACCTCGCGAGGTATCGGAACGGCTACTACCAGAACTGGACGACGTTCGACCAGCGGCGGCTGCGCATTCTCGAGCAGGCGCTGCAGCTCGCGAGACAGCGCGGCTGGCACGTCGTCGGCTTTGCGCCTCCCGAGCCGCCGGACTACTTCCGGCTTTTGCGTGCCGACCCGCAGCTTGCAGCGCGCTGGCACGAGTTCCTCAAAGAGGTCCCGGCGGTGTTCGCCCGGCAAGGCTTCGCATGGGCCGGGCTCTGGAACGGGCGTGCGGACGGCTGCACTGCCGCCGACTTCCCCGACGGCTTCCACACGAACGCGGCCTGCTCGGCCCGCGTGCGAGCCCGTCTCGACGCGGCGGCGGACCACCGGTAGCGTCGGCCGTGATCCGTACGCTTGTTCGCATGGCGGTTCCCGGCATCGTCGCCCATCTCGATCTCGACGCGTTCTACGCGGCGGTCGAAGAGCTCGAGAACCCCGACCTGCGCGAGCAGCCGCTGATCGTCGGCGGCGACCCGCAGGGACGCGGCGTCGTCGCGACCGCGAACTACGTCGCACGGCAGTTCGGGATCCATTCGGCGATGAGCGCGGCCGAAGCGATCCGGCGTTGCCCGCACGCGGTATTCGTGCGCCCGCGCCATTCCCTCTACCGGGAGTACTCACGCCACGTGTGGTCGACCGTTCGCGGGATCGTCCCGACCGTCGAGCAGACCGGGATCGACGAGGGATACCTCGACCTTGGCGAGGTGGCGCGCGACTTCCTCGAGGCGCGGGTCATCGCCGAGGCCCTGCAGACGGCGGTGCGCGCCGGCACGAGCCTGACGTGCTCGCTCGGAGTCGCCCCGTGCAAGGTCGTCGCGAAGATCGGCAGCGACGCGCGCAAGCCGGGCGGCCTCACCGTCGTTGTTCCAGGGCAGGAGGCGTCGTTCCTCGCCGGCCTCGATGTGCGCCGGCTCCCCGGCGTCGGGCCCAAGGCGCAGGAGCGGCTGCTCGCAGCCGGCATCGAGACCGTGGGCGGTCTTGCCGCTCTCGACGACGATGGGCTGCGGCGGCTGCTGCCCGGCAGCGTCGGAGCCGTGCTTCGCGACCGTGCCCGCGGCATCGATCCGCGCGGGCTCGACCTCGACTCGGAGCGGATCTCGATCAGCGTCGAGAACACGTTCGAGCGCGACCTCACCGATCCCGAGCGCCTCCACGACGAGCTGCGCCGGATGGCCACCGAGGTGGCAGGGCACCTGCAGACGAAGGGCCAGGTCGCGCGAACCGTCACCACGAAGCTTCGCTACGCCGACTTCTCGATCCGCAGCCGCTCGACCTCACTCGACGTCGGGATCGACGACGCAGCGCAGATCGGCGACCTGGCGTGCCGCCTGCTCGACCGGGGCCTGCGCGACCGGCCCGGCGCGCTGCGCCTCGTCGGCGTCGGCGTCTCCGGGCTCGTCGCGTTTCGCCAACTCACGCTCGGCGGCGTCTAGCGCTTGGGATGGTGTTTTACGTCCACCTGACATTCCACCCGGATGTTTCCGAACATTGAGCGGGTAGAAGTTGCCCACCATGCGAACGAAGCTCACCGCCCTCGCGGTCCTCACACTCACAATGGGCACCCTCGTCGGAGCGGGCACGGCGGCCGCGGCGACCGCTCCGTCGGCTTCGACCGGCCCGGTGAGCGCGATCGCTCCGACGACGGCGACGGTCTCCGGCACCGTGAACCCGAACGGCACGGCCACGACGTGGTACGTCGAGTACGGGACGAGTACGAACTATGGAACGAAGACCGCTGCCGTGAGCGCCGGCTCGGGCACGACGGGCGTGGCCGTTTCAGCATCGCTCGCCTCGCTCAAGGCAGGCACCACCTATCACTACAGGTTCGTCGCGACGAGCACCGCAGGCACCGGCCGGGGCGCCGACGGGCTTCTCACGACGTCGTCCGTGCCTGCAGCCGTCACCGGGAACGCAACCAATGTCGCGGCGACCTCGGCGACGCTGAACGGCACCGTCGATCCAAGCGGACGCCCGACGATCTGGTACTTCGACTACGGCACGAGCACGGGCTATGGCAAGAAGACGGCGGCGAACGACGCCGGATCCGGTACCGGCCCGTCGGCCGTCTCGGCTGGTGTGACGGGCCTGACGACCGGCCGGACCTATCACTATCGCCTCGTCGCCACGAGCGACGCGGGCACGAGCCACGGCGCGGACAAGACATTCGTGGCGTCGGTGGCGCCTTCGGTCACGACGAAGTCCGCATCGGGTATCGGTGACACGAGTGCAACGCTGAACGGCAGCGTTGCTCCGAACGGCCAGGCGACGACCGTCGTCTTCGAGTACGGCACGAGCACGGGATACGGCGCGAAGACTGCGGCGAAGAACGCGGGGTCGGGGACGGGTACGTCGAACACGTCTGCGGCGGTCACCGGGCTCAGCGGCGGGACGACTTACCACTTCCGGATCGTCGCGACGAACGCGGCCGGCACCAACACCGGCGCCGACCAGACCTTCACGACGTCGGGGAAGCCGGCAGTTCAGACCGGTGCGCCGACGGCCGTGACCGGCACGTCGGCGACCTTGACGGGAACCGTCAATCCGGCCGGCCATTCGACGAGCTGGTACTTCGAGTTCGGAACGTCGACGGCATACGGCACGAAGACGGCGTCGCAAGGTGCCGGCTCGAGCGCTGGAGCCCACGCGGTCTCCGTCCCGATCGCCGCCCTGACGCCGGCCACGACCTACCACTTCCGGCTGGTCGCGGGAAACAGCTCCGGCACGAACGTCGGCGGCGACGTGATCTTGACGACTGCCGGGCCGGCCGTGACGCTTGCGACGTCGAGCGCTACGGTCGTGGCGGGCAACCGGGTGACGCTGCACGGCAGAGTGGGCGGCGGGCAGCCGGACCAGCGCGTCTCCCTGTTCGCGTCGAGGAACGGCGGCTCGTTCACGGGCGTCGCGACGATCCTCACCGGTGCGGGCGGCACGTGGAGCATCGACGTCAAGCCGCCGATCCGCACCACCTACAAGGCGCTCTTCGGCGGAGGCAGCGCCGAGACGACGGTTCTCGTCCGCCCGGCGGTCACGCTTCGCACGCAGCCGTTCGGACGGTTTGCGACACACGTCGCCGCTCTCCATTCGTTCAGGGGCCGCATCGTGCAGCTCCAGCGTCACCGGTCCAACGGCAGCTGGGTCACGATCGCGCGAGCCCGGCTCGGCGCGGGCTCGAAGGCCGTCTTCCGTCCGTTGCTTCCACGTGGGCGGTCGGTGCTACGCGTTGCGATCGGGTCAGGCGGTGGCTACCTCGCCGGGTACAGCCGCACGGTCTCGTACCGCCGCTAGATCCGCTTGCGGCGGCGGCTGCGCCCGCCTTCGGCGCGGACGAGCCGCCAGAGAAGCACGACGACGAATGTGACGGCGACGGCCGTCGCGGCGAGGTACACGAAGAGAGCAGCATCGCTCACGTCCGTTCGGAAGACGCTCTTGCCGGCGCCTGTCGTGGCGGCGATCGCCGAGCCGATCAGCAGGCCCGTGAGCAGGGCCGCGGCGGCGATCAGCCGGGCGACGGACTCGAGGCGCCCCGTGTACCGGTCGAGGTCGGAGAGGCGGACGCTGACGGGGATCTCTCCTCGAGCCAGCTGGTCGAACCAGCGACCCGCTGCTCCTTCCAGTGAAGGTAGGCGCTCGGCGACTTCTCCGGCGGCGAGGATTGCCCGCTTGCGTGCCGTGCCGAGGATGGCGTCGCTCGAGAGTGCCTCGGGAACGAGCTCCTCGAGCGCTGCTCCGCCCAACTGCGCGAAGTCCGAACCACCCGCTTCGGGCACGAGCGCCGACGTGATCGCGTCCGCCTGTGCGACCGCCTTCGCCGCCAGCGTGAGCTCCGCGTCGAGCCGGTAGCCGGAGTCGCGGAGGATGTCGAGAGCCTCGGAGACGAGCTTCTGCAGGGGAGCTGTTTGCCCGGCTGGTTGATCGATCAGCGGGCCGATGCGTCGCTCGAACTCTCGCTGGTAGGCGCTCTCGTCCGGTTCGCGGAAGGGCTCGCTGAGCGAGCGGAGCGTACGAGCCAGTTCGGAGACGTTCTTGTCCCGAAAGGCGAGCAGGAAGCGGGCGAACCTGATCCGCTTCCGCAGATCGAGCTGTCCCACCATGCCGGCATCGAGGAACGTCAGCCGGCCGCTTGCGAGCTCGACGACGACATTGCCGGGATGGGGGTCGGCGTGGAAGAAGCCGTCGATCATGACCATTTGCACCGCGCCGCGAACGAAGTTCCGCGCGAGCTCTTCTCGGTCGAGCCCCGCGGCGTCTATGTCCGGTGTGTCGGTCGACTTGACGCCGTCGATGAACTCGAGTGTGAGCACGCGGCTCGAGGAAAGGTCGGGCTCTACTGCCGGAACGTGGACTCCGTCGATCTTTGCGAGCACGCGACCGAGCCGGCGCGTGTTGTAGGCCTCGGTCGTGTAGTCCAGCTCGCGCAGTAGCGTGCTCCCGAACTCGCGCACGACTCCCGTGAGGTCGGCGTCGGCGGCCCACTCGACTCGGCGCTCGAGCACCGCCGCGCCTCGGGTAAGGATCGTGATGTCGGACCGCAACTGCTCGTGGATGTTCGGGCGCTGCACCTTCACCGCGACCCGAAGACCGTTGTGTGTCGTCGCATCGTGCACCTGTGCGAGCGAAGCCGCCGCCAGCGGCGTCGGGCTGAACGCTGCGTACAGCGTCTCCGGCGGCGCGCCGAGCGACTGCGCGACGATCGCGCGAACGTCGTCGTAGGCGAAGGGCCGGACTTCGCTCTGGAGCTTCGAGAGCTCATCCTCCCACTCGCGTGGCAGCGCGCGTCCCTGGCTCGAGAGGATCTGACCGAGCTTCACGAAGGTCGGTCCGAGCTCCTCCAGCAGGAGCCTGACCTTGATCTGCGGCGGAAGCCTCGCGACCGGCACCGGAACACGCCAGAGCCATTCCTGCATCGGGCGGCGGACAGGGCGCAGCCACGCCCAGTCGAAGACGAGGTCGACGGTGTACTGCAGCAGGATCCCGTACAGCTGCATCATTCGCAATCGCTCAGAGACGGCCGCGACTCTGACCGCCCGCTCGCTGCGCGCGGCGCGCACCGCTGCGTCGTCCAGCACCGGCGGCGTCAGACCGAGCACACTGTCGAGGAAGAAGCCGACAAAGCCGGCGATCACGGCGCCGATCAACAGTGGCACGACACCCTTGATGTCGAGCACCGACGTCAAGCCGAGCAGCGCGAGCAGAATCGCGTCGATCGCGACCATGACCAGCCCGAGCGACTGTAGGACATACGGAAGGAACAGAAACTCGAGCGCCGGCCGCACCAGGGCGGTGAGGACGCCGAAGACGGCCGCGAGCCACAAGACCGCCAAGAGCTCATGCGTCGCGTGAAGCTCGAACCCGGGCAGGACCAGGATCAACAGCCCGATGACGATCGCGTTCGCGAGGAACTGAACGAGCGTGATCCGCCAGCTGAGACGCGAAAGCGTTCCCCGCGTCGACACATGTGGCACGCGAGCGTCCACCGGCGGACTCTACCCGCGAGGGTCCGGGGCCGCATACCGCGGGGCTAGAGAAGCAGTTCGCGTCCTTCGTAGTCGTCCATCGACATCTCGACCAACTCGACGCACGTTACGTCGGCGTCTTCGCAGTCCCTGAGCTACGGAGTGCCGAAGCGAATCGAGCCTGCTGACGCTGTGAAGGTCGGCAGGTAGCTCTGTGCGTCGGCGGCGCCCGACGTATACGTGAAATCGAAGATGCGCCCTTGGTACACGAAGGCGTAGATCTCGGTCAGAAGCGGAACCGTCCCGGCCTTCATCACCTTGGTCGAGCGGTAGTGGAGCCCTGGTGTGCCGTTGTTGGAGATCGTCGACGTCTTCCCGACGTACTGCATTGCGGCGCTCTGCCCCGCAAAGAACCACTCGCGAAGCGTGAGTCCGGGTGGAAGGGGCTTGACGATGAGGTTGAGGTTCGCCGTGAAGTGGCCCTTTCGGGGCTTCTCGTTGCCGAGAAACCGGATGCCCAACTGTTGGGTGGATGCGTTCGCAAACATCGCTGCCACCGGGTCCTTCGTCTCCAGTTGCTTCAGGATCGCCGGCGTGATCGTGGGCGGAACGACGACGCTCAGCCATGACGCCGGCAAGGCGACCGAAACCGGGAGACCCACGACGGGATGCCGAGTGACCTGGTCTCCCGTCGCGGCCGGCGACCCGGACGCCGCGAGCATGGCGGCACCGACCGCGAGGGCGAGGATCATACGCCGTCTCATGCCTTCACCATCGGCAGGATGTCAGGTGAGAGTGACGGAATCCCGGTCTGTCTAGTGCGGGACTGTGTGTATGACGGCTGAGGCCGCCCGGCTCGCGAGCACGGCGATAGCGCTGCGGCAGTCGCCTTCGGTGTCGTAGCTCTCGCCCGATACGGCGAGATGCTGACCTCCAGCCGTATAGAAGCTCCAGCGCCACTTGTCGTTCGCGTCTTTCCGCAATTGGAAGAAGCAGCGTTTCGCCATCCGCTCACCCTAACTCCCAAAGGGCAACGGGCGTGGCGTCCGACCCGGAGTTTGGGAAGGGCCGGATGTGAAACCTCGCAACAGGCAGCCGCCGATCGTTGAGGGCCGGCGGCTGCTTCTCTCCTCCCCCGTCTCCGCGCGGGTCCTGCTTCAGTCGGTCATGCGGAACGCGACCTCGTACTTCGCGACCGACGTGCGCTTGCCGGGGGTGTCGCCGGTCGGCATCGCGCTCAGCGCCTCGTCGCCGCGCTTGTAGTCCTCCTCGGTGTCGAAGAAGACGACGACGAGCGACTTCTCTGCTTCCGGATCATGCAGAACGACGATCTCCTTGGCGGGCACGTTGTCCGGCCGCTCGCTGCCCTCCATCTCGCTCTGCATCTCCGCCATCCGTTCGCTGCTGACGCCATCGAATGTCACGACTCGTGCGAGCGGCATAACGGCCTCCTTGTTGGGTTCGACTGACTCTAATCCCCTTCGCTTCACGCGACCAGAGCGGTGCGAACGACGAGCGTCAGACGACGCTGCCGGTCGCGCGTGCGCGGCGCGTGCTGGGGGAGCTGAAGGTCAGCTGGGCGCAGCGGGTGGCGCATCCCGGTGCACGACGGAGACGACCTCCTCGGGCCGGATCCAGTCGTTCGTGAGCTCGATGCCGCCGGCCCGGCCGACCGCGTCGAGCATCGGCTTCGCCCACAGGTGCTCGAAGAGCACGAGCACCGCGCTCATGTTCTTCGGCAGAGCCTCGGTGACGCGGAAGACGTCGTCCTCGTCGAAGAGGTGGCCGTCGGCGAGCTCGGCCGCGCCGGCCATCGCACCCTTCTCGATCCCGGCTGGTCCGGCGGCCGCGTAGCCTGCGAGGGCGCCGACGTAGGAGCCAAACGAGACGGCCTCCTCCCAGTCGAGGTCGCTTGCGGTCGTCACCATCACGTTGCCGAGCTCGTCCTTGCGCACCAGCAGCAGATCGACGATGCGCACGATCCCGGCCTTCTTCAGCTTCTCGAGCTCCGGCAGGATCTCGCCTTTGAAGCGGTTGCCCGGGAACGCGAGGGTCGTCATCTGGATCGGCCCCAACGACTCCATCACGGGGAGGTCGACGCCCTCGGGCGCGTCGGCGCGGTGTTCGATGTCTCCCATCGCAGTGAAA